>NZ_VFMG01000002.1:0-184817 GCF_006714945.1 Allobosea sp. AK1 | reverse complement strand
CCGAGGCAATCCCTACGACAACGCGAAGGCCGAGAGCTTCATGAAGACGCTCAAGGTCGAGGCCGTCTACCCGATGGCCTACGAAACCTTTGAGGACGTCGCCGCCGACCTTCCGCGCTTCATCGATCACATCTACAACGCAAGCCGACTGCACTCCGCGCTCGGCTATCTCAGTCCGCAGCAGTTCGAGGATCAACACACCCGGCTCATGGTCAAAACCGCAGCCTGATCCTGTCTACCGTCAGGGGCGCACTCCAGATCCCCCGCCTCACGGGGTCAAACTTGCACGCCGAAACACAGGCTGACGCGACGAGGGAAATCGCAAAACTCTCGCCAAACATCCGCTATTGCCCCCGCGAGCTACGCAATCGCCACCGAAAACCGCCGATCACCGCACAAGGTCGAATATATTCAATGGTATTAGATGCTTATGATGCTTTCGTAGTGCTCATCTTCGTCGAGCGCGGGCCGCCAACCCCGCCGATTGCACGCCGTGGCGCGATATTCCGCGCTATGGATACGCAAACACCGCCGATTGCCACGTGGACCACGTACGCGGATATCGAACATGGCGTGCCGCGGGAAGCCCGTATCGGCAGCTTCCGACCCCAAAGTGGCCATGCAGGGTTGGATTGGTGTTCGCCGAAAGCTGCCATCTTATGGGTGCAACACGTGATGCGCCCACATCCGAGCAAAAACCTCGGTTTAGAAGCGGGTCGAGGCTACGGCGGGTCCCAGAAGTTACTGCTCGGCTTTGTCGTAGGCGCGACGATGTTCTTCAATGGTAGGTAGGTTATCTCGAATCCAAAAATTGAGTCCTTCAAGGGCGAGCAAAACGCCGGTTCCCATGTCGGTCAACTCGTATTCGACCCGCGGTGGCACTTCGGGAAAATAATGGCGCACGACAAGCCCGTCGCGCTCTAGATTACGCAGTGTCAGCGTCAGCATTCGCTGGGTGATCCCGTCGATCTTTTTTTTGAGCGCTGAAAAGCGAAGCCGTCGCTCATCTGCAAGGGAGAGACGCCACAGGACTTGGACAGTCCATTTGTCGCCGAGCCGCGTGCAGATCCCGTTTGATGGGGTTGGTTTGAACTCCACCTTGCCCTCTGGCGCCTGATGTGAGCGGGCAGGAATAGACTTGTCCAAGAGTATCATCCCCGTACCTAATGCTGAAAAATGTGCCGTCTTCCGATAGCCCTCTATTCGTATATATGGATGACCCTTGTTCAACGCGAGGGTCATCCATGACCAATGACAAACGTCCAATTTTGGTTTTCGGCGCCAGCGGACGACAGGGCGGATCGGTCGCCAAAGCCTTGCTGAAGGCAGGGTGGCCTGTTCGCGCGCTTGTACTGGATCCCATGGGATCGGCCTCGATTGCCCTACGAGACGCAGGCGTCGAACTGGTGCCCGGATCTTTCGAGGACAGGGATGTAATTCGGGCGGCGATGAAAGACACTCATGGTGTTTTCAGCGTGCTGCCGGCGAACTTGGCGGCAGAGGATGAAGTACGCTACGGCGCCTCGATCGCGGACTTGGGCGCCGAAAGTGGCGTCGCTCATCTCGTTTATTCCTCGGGCGCGAGCGTCGGGGATAAGCTGACAGGTGTGGCGCGGTTCGATGCCAAGCCTCACATCGAGGCGCACATCCGCAAATTGCCCATTACGGCAACCATCGTCAGGCCCATGATCTTCATGGAAATGCTTGTGCGACCCGGGTTCGGTTTGGACGAAGGGCGATTGCTCTCTCTTATCAGACCAGATCATTCGATCCAGCTCACTGCCGTGGACGACATCGGAAAGTTCGTTGCGGCCATGTTCGCCGATATGGCTCGGTTCGGCGGGGTGACTTTGAGGATCGCAAGCGACAGGGTTACAGGTCTGGAGCTCGAAGCCGCCTTCACCGAAGTCGCCGGTCGCCCGATAACTTACGCACGTCTTCCGCATGACGTTCTCGCAGCCAATGCGGACCTCGCGCACATGGCTAAGAGCTTGGAACATGGCCCGCTGGCAGAACGTGTCGATCTAGACGCTATGCGGGAGATCAATCCAGAACTCCTCTCTTTCCGATCTTGGCTTGCCGGGAGCGGACGCACGGCGCTCGTTGAAGCCTTGGGGAAAAGTGCTGCCCACCAACCGGAGTAGCAGTGTTTTGGTGGCTTCGGCTCAGTAAGTACGAAGACAAGCAAGTTTGCATGACCGTCGAGATCTTAGCGATCGCTGCCGCTCCGGCATGCTAGCGATCGCAGAGGCAAAGGCGGGCGAAAACGCCCGCCAATAAGGTGTTCGTGGACAGAACCTGACTGCATAATAGCGCAGGTTTCCATTCTGGCGAGCAACGCCAGAATGGACTGGCGGCTTCCTACCCCGACCCGGCCATTCAGAAAATGGCCAAAAAACCTGATGAACTGCGCCAATTGGCACTGGAGGTGGCACCGTGCGGCATTAGAGGGCTATAGCGTAGACGTAGTGCTCATCATCGTCGGGCGTGGCCCGCCAGGCCCGCCGATTCTACGCCATGGCGCGATATTCTTCGCTATGCCTACGCGAACGCCGCCAATGACCGCACAGTCTTGCAGCGAGGGTTATGATTTCAATTCTCTGCTGCTGACCCACACGGTGGCAAGGCCGCGCGTCAGCCTGTCACTTTCCTACAGAATCGCCCGTTTCAAGAGCTGCTCAAGCCAGTCCGCAAAGACCTGAAGCCTGCGGGAGGGATGCTGACGATGCGGGTAGAGCAGCGCCATCGGCATCGGCGCGGCGCGATGATCGGGCATCACCTCGATGAGTGCGCCGGCGTCGAGGCGGCGCTTCACATCATATGCGGCGATCTGGATGCGGCCGAGGCCGGCGATGCAGCAGGCGATGTATGCTTCGGCACTGTTGACGGTGACGCGGGCGCGCATCGGCAACATCCGCAGCTCCCGCCCTCAACCCACTCCCAATCCTCGACGCGACCGATCGACTGTGAGGCATAGTTGACGGCGAGACGCACGGCCGGTCGCGTGCGAGTTGAACGACATCAGTGGGCATTTCATTGCGGCGGGGGCGGGAGCCGGCGTCGCCGGGCTGCCCTGCTTTTTGGGAGACGCCAACCCGAAACTGATGCGATAGGAGAGAAGGTCCCGCCCTTTTCCAGGGAGATCTGGCTCCTCGTGCATCGCGATTTACGTAAGACGCCTTCCGTCCGCGCCGTGATGGACTTTGACCCTGCGGCGCTTGTAGATGAGACTTCAGACCATTTCGATCGGCTTTGGCGGTCAACGTCCGCGGACCTGTTTTAGGTCTGAAGGCTGCCCTGGGCGCTTTGAGCGATGGTGGTTCGGTTGTGCTTGTTGGGTCGATCGCAGGATCGATGGGCGCCGCATCGTACGGTACTTACGGTGCCACGAAGGCGACCTTGGGCGGCTATGCCCGGACATGGACGGCGAGCTGGCCTCGCGCGGCATTCGGGTGAATGTGGTGGCTCCGGAGCCGACGAAGACCGAGATCATGGCGCAGGTGCCCGACGAAATGCGCGCGTCCCTTGTCGCACCGATCCCGCTAGGCCGCATGGCTAAGCCGGCAGAAGTGGCCGAGCGCCGCTGTTCCTATTGAGCGACAAGGGGAGCTTCATCGCCATTGTAGAGCTATGCGCCGATGGCGGCATGGCACAGGTCTAAACGCCGCTGTAGCGGTGACTCAGTAAAGCCCGCTTTCGATTAGCGATCGGAAGCGGGCTTTACATTGCTGTCGGGCGCCGTCATTCACAAAAAGCGGCTGATCACGCTCCCAAAAATTGCTCTACCGCGTTGCGGTTCCCAACATAGGTCGGGTGGACTGAAGAGCCGTTTCGAACGGCTCGTGCGTACGGAGGATCTTTACCATCACGCTGGCGCCAAGCCACAGATAATAGAGTGACGCGGCCAGGTCTGCTGGGCGTTCCTGGATCGCAAGAGAGCCATCCGCGACGCCGTCCTCGATTGCGCGTGTCATGCGCGAGATGATCCCATTGGTGCCCTTTTTCAAAGCAAGGCGCATCGGCTCGGAGAGATCCGCCACTTCGGCACCAAGCTTCACGGCAAGGCAGCGCCCCTGACAGTCGAAGGCGCCCTGGTTCTCGCGCCAGGCAGCGAAGTACAGCATCAGACGCTCGGCGCCGGTAAGGCCCGGTTTCGAAAACAGTTCATCCATCTCGGCATGATAGCCATCGAAATAGGCAGCGAGCATAGCTTCGCCAAACGCGTCCTTGGACGCGAAATAATGATAGAACGATCCCTTGGGCACGCCGGCGTCCTTCAGGATCTCAGTCAGTCCGACCCCGGAGAATCCCTTGCGGCTCATAATCTTCTGGCCGGTGGCCAGGATCGTGGACCGCGAGTCGTGTTCTTGAGCTCCTACAGACATGCCATCCTCGTGCGATTTATTAGACCAGTCGTCTATATATAGCACCTCATACGACTTCTGCCAGTGCCCCTGACGCGGAAGCACGCGGAGGGCATTTCTGAAAAAAAGCATATGCGGCGAAAATAGTTATAGACGACCGGTCTATTTTGGCCTATCTCCCTTTCATCTGCGCTGCAGCGGCATCCGGAAACGGATCGCGAACAAGCTACCGACGCCAATAACAAGACGACCGGTCCACTCCGGTGTCTCTACTTAGAACGTGGGCCATGCCGGTCGCACGACAACATCGAAGGACGTCCAATGAAGATCCTCATGGTACTCACCTCGCACGACGAACTCGGCAACACCGGCCGCAAGACCGGCTTCTGGCTCGAGGAGCTCGCGGCGCCCTATTACGCCTTCAAGAACGCCGGCGCCGAGATCACGCTCGCCTCGCCCACGGGCGGTCAGCCGCCGCTCGATCCGAAGAGCAACGAGCCTGCCAACCAAACCGATGATACGCGCCGCTTCGAGGCGGACCGCGAAGCAACCGCAGCGCTCGCCACAACGGTGAAGCTGTCGGACGTGTCGCAGGAAGATTTCGACACCGTCTTCTATCCTGGTGGCCATGGCCCGCTATGGGATCTCGCCGAGGACGCAACGTCGATCAGACTGATCGAAACCTTCCTCGCCGCTGGCAAGCCGGTCGCCTTGGTCTGCCACGCACCCGGCGTCCTGCGCCACGTCAAGACTCCTGCTGGCCGTCCGCTTGTCGAGGGCAAGAAGGTCACCGGCTTCGCCAACTCCGAAGAAGAAGCTGTTGGCCTGACCGATATCGTGCCGTTCCTCGTCGAGGACGAGCTCAAGGCGCTGGGCGGGATCTACTCGCGCGGTCCGGACTGGGACTCGTACGTCCTTCAGGACGGCCTGCTCATCACCGGCCAAAATCCGGGATCGTCGCCTGCGACCGCACGCGCGCTGATGGACGCGATGTCGGCCCTCGATGCAGTGAAGACCGAAGCGTGACCGCTTATGCCGTCATCATCTGCGAGCGGACGACCGATCCCGACGCCCTTGCGCGGTATCGCGAGACAGCTCCGCTTGCGCGGGAGAAGCATCCGGTAGCCCCGATCGCCTTCTATGGCCCTCACGAGGTGCTTGAAGGTGACCCTGCAGAGGGTGTGGCGATCCTGAGCTTTCCCACGATGGCGGCAGCCCGCGCCTGGTACTCGAGCCCCGAGTACCAGGCAGCGCTTCCCCACCGTCAACACGGCAGCATCTCCCGTGTCATCCTCGTCGCGGGCACCGATGACCCGGTCGATAAACTGACAGAATAGGTCCGAAGATGCGCAGCCTCCGGCACTGGATTGGCGCCGCTTTGGCAGCCCAGCCCTTCTACTCCGAAGAGATCAAGCTGGTGCAGCTGATGTTCCAGACCTGGGCCCCGCACTTCGAGCCGTTCCGGGTCAACGAATAGGGCAGAGGCGGCATGCCCCTCCGCAATCGAGGCAGCCAGCCAGCCGCTGATCGGAGCGGAATCCCACACGTCGGGCGACCTCGCCTGAGCAAGACAATGACCCATTCAGAGGACGCACCATCATGACCCGCCACAAGGCCCTCTTCAAGCCTGTCCAATTGGGCACCCAGACCTTGCGCAACCGCATCGTTTTGCCGCCGCTGACGCGGCAACGTGCGGCGCAGCCGGGAGACGTCGCCACGGATCTCATGGCTGAATATTACCGCCAGCGCGCCAGCGCCGGTTTCATGATCAGCGAAGGCACGCAGATCGAGCCCCGCGGCCAGGGCTATGCCTGGACGCCGGGTATCTACACCGATCCCCAGATCGCCGGTTGGCGCAAGGTCACCGACGCCGTCCATGCCGAAGGTGGCGTGATCTTCGCGCAGCTCTGGCACGTCGGGCGCGTTTCGCATACCGAGCTCCAGCCGAACGGCGATGCACCGGTCGCGCCGTCCGCCATCATCGCTGAGAAGGTGAAGGCGTTCATCGAGATCGAGCCGGGCTCGGGCACGCTTACGGCGCCGTCGTTGCCGCGTGAGCTGACCGTGGCAGAAATCGGGGAGATCGTGGAGCTCTATGCCCAGGCGGCACGCAACGCGCTCGCCGCTGGCTTTGACGGCGTTGAGATCCATTCGGCCAATGGTTACCTCGTAAATCAGTTTATCTCTGAGCACGCCAACCAGCGCACCGACGACTATGGCGGCACGCTGCACAACCGTCTGCGCTTCCTGCGCGAGATCGTCGCAACGGTAGCACGCGTCGTAGGTCCGGATCGTCTCAGCGTGCGGTTCACCTCCCTGTTCGAGAGCACTGATCAGGACCGGGTCTACATCGGTCTGGTCGAGCAGGATCCTCACGCCACCTATATCGAGGCGATAAAGGTGCTAGAGAACGCCGGCGTCGCCTATGTGTCGATCGCGAAGCGGATTGGGACAATGCGCCCGACTTGCCGACAAGCTTCCGCGAAGCGGTTCGGCAGACCTTTTCGGGGCGCATCATCTACGCGGGACGCTACACCGCCCAGCGCGCCGACAGCCTATTGTCCACTGGCTTGGCGGACATGGTCGCCTTTGGCCGACCTTTCGTCGCCAACCCCGACCTGCCAGCGCGGATCGCCAATGGCTGGCCGCTCAACCCATTGCGAGCCGAGACGCTCTATGGCGGAGCGGAGGAGGGGTTCACCGACTACCCCGCTTATCCCCACCAGATTGCTTCCTGAGCTCGCACTCAAAAAATCAAGGAATTTGTAATGGCAGGCTCGGCATCACTGGTGAACGTGGTGGAGACGATCCGCATCGCGGTTGCTCCCGTCTTTCTTCTGACCGGGCTCGGCGCGCTCCTCAGCGTGACGACGGGGCGGCTCGCCCGCGTTATCGACCGGGCACGCGTATTGGGAGGTAAGGCGAGGCAAGATCACCTTGCGATCGAGCGAGTCGAGCTGGGCCTAATTCCCAAACGGATCAGGCTGATCAACGGCTCGATCCTTTTTGCCGCTCTGTCCGCGCTGGCGGTGTGCCTGGTGATCGTACTCCTCTTCGTCTCAAGCCTGATCGACCTGCATATCGGTATCGCGGTCGCGCTGACGTTCATTGTCTCAATGCTTTTGCTAATGGGGGCGCTGATCAGCTTTATTGCCGAGATCAGGGTTGCCCTGAGTGTGCTCTATGTCGCGACCGAAACGCTTGCTGAAGAGCAAGCTGGCTTGCCCTGATTACGCGATGCGCAGCAATGCCGCGCTTTGCGCAACGGTCATCCGGAAGGCTGCAAACGCGCTTTGACGATATGGGGGGAGCGGCTCGGAACCCTTACTCAAGAACGCCTAAATCAAAGTTCTTAAAAAAATGTCATCTAAAAATCACAACTAGACGACCGGTCTATTAAAGACTACCTAATCTTTATCGGGCTGCTTAAGGCCTGACTAACGCGAAACACTCTGACGCCTTTCTCAAGACGACCGGTTTAATATCGCCTGCCTGCAGCCTTGCAAAAACTGGAGACCCACATGAACGTCCTTCGCACCCTGCTCGCCACCGTCTCGATCGCCGCTTTGCCAGGCCTCGCGGTCGCCGCACCCGCCTCCGGACCGGTGCGCAACATCGTCCTCGTCCACGGCGCCTTCGCCGACGGATCGGGCTGGAAGCCGGTCGCCGACATTCTCGCGAAGGACGGCTACATCGTCAGCGTCGTGCAGGAGCCGCTGACCTCGCTCGCCGACGACGTGACTGCCACCAACCGCATCCTCGACCGCCAGAACGGGCCGGCCGTCCTCGTCGGCCATAGCTATGGCGGCGCGGTCACCACCGAGGCGGGCACCAACCAGCATGTCGTCAGCCTGGTCTATGTCGCGGCTTTCGTGCCCGACGAGGGTGAGACGGTCATCTCGCTGATCAAGTCCGATCCGCCTGCGGCCGATAGCATCGCGCCGACCGCGGACGGCTATCTGCTTGTCGATCCGGCTAAATTCCCGGCGGATTTCGCAGCGGACCTGCCGCTTGCTGACGCCCGGTTCATGGCCCTCTCGCAGGTGCCGTGGAATTCGAAGATCGTCTCGACGCCGATCACCACGCCGGCGTGGAAGGCCAAGCCCGTCTACGGGATCGTGGCGACGCAGGACCGCATGATCAACCCGAACCTCGAGCGCACGATGTACCAGCGCGCCAAAGCGAAGGTGACCGAGATCAAGGGCAGCCATGCCGTCTTCATCTCGCAGCCGCGCGCGGTTGCGAACGTCATCGAGCAGGCGGCGCGCGAAAGCCGCTGATCTATCACGGGCCCGGGCGCTGGTGCCCGGCCCGACCCGAAACATATAACGATCGGAATATGACATGACGCAGGGAATCGAAGGCAAGGTGATCTTGATCACTGGCGGCAGCACCGGGATCGGCGCGGAAACCGCCCGGCTGCTCGCCGCACGCGGCGCTACGGTCGCGATCGCAGCGCGTCGCAAGGACAAGCTCGACGAGGTCGTGAACGACATCAAAGCACACGGTGGTGCTGCGGCAGCCTATGTGCTCAACGTGACCGACAAGGCACAGGTGGAGGCGGTGGTCGCTGATGTCGTCAAAGAGTTCGGACGCATCGACGTGTTGATCAACAATGCCGGGTTAATGCCGATCCGGCCGATGGCGGAGGTCAATACCGACGAGTGGGATGCGATGATCGACATCAACCTCAAGGGTACGCTGTATGGCATTGCGGCTGCGCTGCCCCGCTTCCTCGGTCAGGATAGTGGCCACATCATCAACCTGAGTTCGGTCGCGGGCATCAAGGTCTTTGCACCCGGTGGTACGGTCTACTCGGGCACCAAATTTGCGGTGAGCGCCATCACCGAGGGGCTGCGGCAGGAAGTCGGCGGCAAGATCCGCGTCACCTCCATCGAGCCGGGCGCGGTCGAGAGCGACCTCAAGTTCACCACGTCCGGCACCGCGGCGGAGACGGTGCTGGACTTCTACAAGCAGGCGATCCCGGCGAGCGCGGTCGCACGCGCCATCGCCTTCGCGATCGAACAGCCGGCGGAAGTTGACGTCAACGCGATCGTGATCCGACCCACGGCGCAGCAATTCTGATCGCGGCCACTGCATCTCCCCACGCGTTCGAGCAACGCAGCTCCGAAGGAACCACCATGTCGTCGCAACCAACCAACAATCCGGCCGTGATTTATGCTGCTGGCGCGGTCTCGCGTAATCCCGCGACCGATGAGCTTATCGCCACCTACCCTTATCAGACGCCGGAGGAGGTCGAGGCCACGCTCCGCGCAAACGCGACTGCGTTTCGGGTTTGGCGCGACACTCCGATGGCGGAGCGCGTTGCCGCCTACCACCGGCTCGCCGCGACTTTGCGCGATCGTTCCGAAACGCTGGCCGCGATCATCACCGCCGAGATGGGCAAGACCATTGGTGCGGCGCGCGCCGAGGTCGAGAAAAGCGCCTCGACCATCGACTGGCTCGCCGAGCACGGCCCCGCAATCCTCGCCGACGAACCGGTTTCGGTCGATGGCGACGATCAGGTGCACGTGTCCTATCTGCCGATCGGCACGATCCTCGCAGTCATGCCCTGGAACCTGCCGATCTGGCAGGTTATCCGGGCATCGGGTCCGATCATGCTCTCCGGGAACGGTTTCCTGCTCAAGCACGCGCCCAACGTCATGGGATCTGCTTATGCCCTGGAGCAGGTCTATGAGGCGGCCGGGTTCCCCAAGGGGCTGTTCGCCAATCTCAACGCCGGCAACGACATTGTCGCCGACGTCATCGCAGACCCTCGTGTTGCCGCGATCACCCTGACCGGCAGCATGCGCGCCGGCGCTGCGGTCGCATCGACCGCCGCCAAGGCGCTCAAGAAGAGCCTGCTCGAGTTAGGCGGCAGTGACGCGTTCATCGTGCTGGCCGATGCCAGTATCGATCTCGCGGTCGAGGCCGGCATCAAGGCCCGGTTCGGCAACAGCGGCCAGGTCTGTCTTGCCGCCAAACGCTTCATCCTCGAACGGCCGATCGCCGACGAATTCACGCGCAAGTTCGTGGAAGCAGCCAGGAAGCTGACGGTCGGCGATCCGCAGGATCCCTCGATCGCCATGGGACCAATGGCACGCAACGACCTTCGCGACGAGCTGCATAACCAGGTGGAGCAGACGATCGCACAGGGCGCGACGCTGCTGCTGGGCGGCCATAAGGTCTACGGCGTGGGCAATTTCTACGAACCCACTGTGCTTGCCGACGTAGCCCCGGGTATGACGGCCTTCGAGGAGGAGACGTTCGGACCGGTCGCCGCGATCACGGTTGCCGACGATGTCGAGCATGCGATCGAGCTGGCCAACACCAGCGACTATGGGCTTGGCGGCAACCTGTGGACGGCCGACACGGCACGCGCGCAGCGGATCGCACGACGCCTGGAAACCGGCGGTGTGTTCATCAACGGCTTCAGCGCATCGAACCCGCGGATCCCGGTCGGCGGTGTGAAGAAGAGCGGCTACGGGCGCGAGCTTTCCCACTTCGGCCTGCGTGAATTCACGAACCCGCAGGCGGTCTGGACGACGTTCGTCGATTAACACACACTTTAATGACTCAGAGGACAAATAACCATGCCGCCGAGGCGATCATGGCGCAGCTGCATGATGAACTCGATTGGAATGAGGCGGAGAACTTGAATGCTCTCCGATGGCAACCCCTACCGCACGCCTTCTGCCGTCGCCGACGGTGGAGCCCTCGGCTTCAGTGAAGAGGCGCGCGAGTAACGAAGCGACAGGCTCGATGCTGAGCGTGTTCATGAACGTGTCCCGTAAGAGGATGCCGGGGGGCGCCTGAGCCCCGGGCAGGGGTTCAAGCGGCAACCGCGACGGCGAATGGCTTGAAGCCGCGCGCCTTCATCACATCCGGCACGAGCAGCATGACAGCCTCTGGCCCACGCGCCGTGGCTATGCCGCCCAATTATTCTGCGCGATGTCGTTGCCGGCTACGGCGAAACGATCATCCTCGAAAACATCTCATTCCAGCTGCGCGCCGGCCAGATACTGGCCCTACTTGGCCGCAACGGCGTCGGCAAGACTACGCTCCTCCGGACCTGCCTGGGCCACACCACCCTGCATTCGGGCGAGGTGTCTTTCGACGGCGCATCCACGACGCTCTGGCCGATCTTCAGGCGGGCGCGAGCCGGGCTGGGCTTCGTGCCGCAGGAGCGCGAGATCTTTCCGTCTCTGACCGTGCTGGAGAATCTGACCGTCGCCGCGCGAGGCTCACACTGGACGCTAGAGCGAGTCTTCGACCTCTTCCCGAACCTCGCCCGACTACGGGCCAATATGGGCAACCAGCTGTCGGGCGGCGAACAGCAGATGCTCGCGGTCGCGCGGGTGCTGATGTGCGATCCAAGATTCCTGCTGCTCGACGAGCCGCTAGAGGGCTTGGCTCCCGTTATCGTGGACGCGCTTATGGAGGCTTTCCGGCGCCTACAGCAGGAGGATCAGCTCGGGATCATTTTGGTCGAGCAGCATGCCCAGCTGGCTCTGTCCTTCGCATCCGACGCCATGATACTGGATCGTGGCCGCACATGGGGGCGAGCCTTGTACTCGAAAGCGATTCCGCAAAGCTTGCCGAGCTGATGGGAGTCACCGAACGACGGCCGGGACACTCTCAACCATAGGCCTGCCTTCCAGGATCGGCCCCTCGCCTCGTCGGCCGTGGATATGGCGCTGCCATCACTGGCGAAGCGGAGAGCGACCCTCACGCCGATACCGCTTCCCGCACCCGTGATGAGGACCACACGATCCCGACACTGCTTGCTCATCAATTCCCGCCCTGAAAGATACCGTCCGACGAAACCAACGGACGTTTGTTGTTAAATCGCCTCCGATCCTGACGACTCGATCGTCGGGCCGCCAAGAGATTTCTCGTCTAGCTGACAAACGCAAGGCGTTGCGCGCGGGCCGGTCCAAGGCCCCGGCAGCAGCCCGCGCCAAAAGAGAGCGTTACAGCAGACATAACCAAACTCTGCTGGCAGAGCGGCATCGCTGATGGTTGCATCAGGCAAAATCAGCGCCGCCCGGCATCCGGGCAGGACGCCTGTCTGGGAGGAGAGCACATGCACCGGCAGATCAGGTCAGGAAGCTCTCCGCATTACAAGCCCCGCCTAGGTTGTCGCCGAGCGCCATGACCGCCCGCTCGACCGGCAAGGGCTTTGCTGACCGCCGCAAGCGTGCGCTGACCGCGCAAGACACTATGGCCATGGCAGCAATTACGCCGCGGGGTTCTCTGCGCCTCGTCGGCCGCCTCGGGGACCGGAGGAGAGCGCCGCCATGGCCGTGACGCTCGCAGGCGACGAATGCCGCTTCATCACCGGGCCGTCATCGGCATCGACGGCAGGTATAAGATTTGGACAAATAATCAAAAGCGGAGGGAAAAAGCTGTGGGGAAGAACAACGAAAGTCACGCGGCAGGCGTCGATCAGGAAACTATGCGCAAGGTCATGCGCAGGCTTCTTCCGCTGATGATGCTCCTGATGATCGTCAACCAGATCGACCGGTCCAATATCGGCTTCGCCGCGCTGACTATGAACAAGGATCTCGGCCTGACGCCATACATGTACGGCCTTGCCGCCGGCATGTTCTCGCTCGGCTACATCCTCTTCGAGGTGCCGAGCAACCTGATACTCACAAAGGTTGGCGTGAATCGCTGGATTGCGCGGATCATGCTGACCTGGGGTCTCGTGACCATCGGCATGGCTTTCGTCGTCGGCCCCAACAGTCTCTACGTCGCCCGGTTCTTGCTCGGCGTGGCTGAGGCCGGCTTTCAGCCCGGCATGACATTCTACGTGCTGAGCTGGATTCCTCTGGCAGAGCGCGCCCGTTTCACCGGCATCTGGTTCATTGCCGTGCCGCTCAGCCCGATCATCGGCGGGCCGCTGGCGGGGCTGCTGCTGCAATTGGACGGGGTTCTCGGCCTTGCCGGCTGGCAATGGATCTTCATCATGGAAGGCATGCCCGCGGTGCTGCTTAGCGTCGTGACATGGCGCTATCTGACACCGCGCCCGGCTATCGCCGAGTGGCTCGAACCGGCCGAGCGCGACGCCCTCGAGCGCATGCTTGAGAGAGAGAACGCCGACGTACACGGCGGAGTCCATCCGACATTGCGCAACACGCTGATGAACGGACGCGTCCTGGTGCTCGGCCTGCTCTATATCGGCATGAACATGGGCATGTACGCGGCCAACGTATGGATGCCGACCATCGTCAAATCGCTGGGATCGCTCGGCAACCTGGAGACGACGCTGGTCATTTCGGTGATCTGGGCCGTGGCCTCCGCGACATCGATCTTCTGGGGTCGCCGGTCTGACAGGGTCCAGGAAAGATATTGGCATCTAGGCCTCGCGCTTCTGTTCGGCGCCGCCGGCTTCAGTGTGAGCGCATATGTCGGCTCACCCGCTCTCGCGATGGCGGGCCTCACTGCTGCGGTTGCTGGGATCCTGTCGGGTTACGTGGTGTTCTGGGTCATCCCCGGAACCTTTCTCACCGGAATGGCCGCCGCCGCCGGCATCGCGCTCATGAACAGCATGGGCAATCTCGGCGGCTTCCTCGGCCCATTCGTCGTCGGCTGGCTGCGCGAGAGCACGGGAAGCTTCCAGATCGCGTTGCATGTGCTCGCGGGTGCGATGGTCATTTCCGGCCTCATCGCCATCGCCATCCGGCCGGGCAAGCCTATGGCCAGATCGCCGTCGTTGCTGGCGCCGACCGAGTAGGCCGCGAAAGCACCGCATGAACGAGTGCGATATCGTCATAGTTGGAGGAGGTGCCGCGGGCTCAGTGCTCGCGGCGCGCCTCTCGGAGAATCCGCATACCCGTATCGTTCTCCTGGAGGCCGGGGCCGATATCGTGCCGGGCGGCGAACCTGCCGATGTGACGAGTCTGTTTCCGCTGTCGACCTTCAACGAAGCCTACATGTGGCCGAAGCTCCATGTGCATTGGCTTCGTGCTGACAATTCGCCCGCCGTTCATATGGCGCAGGCGAAGGTGCTCGGCGGAGGCTCGACCATCATGGGCATGTGGGCGATGCGCGGGATGCCCAGCGACTATGACGAATGGGAAGCGGCCGGCGCGACCGGATGGTCCTGGCAGCACGTATTGCCGTATTTCCGCAGGCTGGAGACAGATGTCGATTTCGGCGGAATGCCTCTGCACGGCCAGTCCGGACCCGTTCCCATCCGCCGGATGCCCTACGCAGACTGGCCGCCTTTCGCGAAAGCCGTCGCCGCCGTCTCGGCCAGACGGGGAACGGCATTCGTCGAGGACATGAACGGTGACTTTGGCGACGGTCACTGCACGCTTGCGCTGAGCCGCTACGAACGTTCGCGCGCTTCCGCGGGCATCTGCTATCTCGACCGTGAAACCCGTGCGCGGGCGAACCTGACGATCCGCACGGAAACGGTCGTGCGCCGCCTGCTCGTCGAGGGAGGCCGGATCGCCGGCGTCGTGCTCGCCGGCCCCGACGGTACCGAAGGCAACCTTCGCTCCTCCCATACGGTGCTGGCGGCAGGTGCCCTGGCGACGCCGGTGTTGCTGATGCGCTCCGGCCTCGGCCCGGGAGCGATGCTCGGCGCAGCAGGCGTCCAGATCATCGTCGACCTGCCGGGAGTCGGCCAGAACCTCCAGACCCACCCCATCGTGCTGCCGCTCGCCTGGCTCAATCGTGCGGGACGCACGACAGGGCAGGCGGACCGCCCGCCGTCCTCGACCTTCCTGCGTTGGTCTTCGGGCCTCGAGGGTTGTCCGCCCGGCGACATGTCCATCTATGTCCGCGCCTTCGTCACCTGGCATGCACTTGGCAGGCGTCTCGCGATGCTGGCCCCCGTCCTCGGCCGTCCGCTTTCCCGTGGCAGCGTGACCTTGAGGGGGCGAGATCCGGATGCGGCTCCCATCATCGCCTTCGATCTGCTGTCGGACGAGCGGGACCTGCTGCGCATGATGCAAGGTTTCCGGCGCGCAGCCGCCATCTACGCCGCACCGGAGTTGCGGGCGATGTGCGGGCCGGCCTTCGTGCTGGAGAATGCCGTGCAACTCTCCCGCTACAACCGGATCACGCCGGCAAATCGGCTCCTGACAGCGGCGGCAGCCTCACTTCTCGATGCCGCGCCCGGTCCGGGGCGAAAGCTGCTCGGCACGATCGCCGATATGCGCCCGCTTGAGGACTTCGTCCATGATGACGCGGCGCTTGCGGACTATCTGCGCTCTCGCATCTTCGGCACCTATCACGTCGCCGGTACGTGCCGGATGGGCGCCGCGGGCGATCCGATGGCCGTCACAAATACGCGTGGACGCGTGCGCGGTATCGCCGATCTTAGCATCGCCGACACATCGTTGATGCCGGTCGTCCCCGCCGGCAACACCCATATCCCGGCGGTAATGGTCGCCGAGCGGATCGCCGAGTACATCAAGGCCGAGCTCGGCGCGTAGCTCTATGACCTGTGCTTCCGATCTATTCCGTGAAGCAGGTGGCGGCCTCTCTGGCGGCGTTCAACGTGTCGCGGGAACCCGGCTGTAATGGAAACAGGTATTGCGGTCCGAGATCCGCGACGTCCGAACACCCGATGAGCGCGAGCGTCGTGTCGATCTCCTCCTGCAGGATCTGCATGGCACGCCGGACACCGTCGTAGCCGGCAGCGGCGACCGCGTAGAGCGTAGCACGGCCGGTGAACACGAAGCTTGCACCAAGGCACAGGGCGGCGACTACATCGGCACCACGGCGAATACTGCCGTCGATCATGACCGGAAACCCCTTCGGTACGGCTTGGCGCACGGCCGGCAGGAGGTCGAGGGCGGACGGAACGCGGTCCAGGGCCTTGCCGCCATGATTGGAAACAATGATGCCGTCGATCCCCAGCGACGCCGCGCGAACGGCATCGTCGGGATGCATGATCCCCTTGACGATCAGCTTGCGCGGCCAAATCTGCCGGAAGGCCTCGATGTCGTCCCAGGTCTGCACGATCGGGCTCTGGCTGCGGAAAAATTGCGCGACGTCGCCCGCCGAGGCCCCCGCCGGAGCGTAGGGCGCCCAGTTCTCCATCACCGGAAGGCCGCCTTGCATGAAATAACGCAACAGCCACGCCGGATGGAGCACCGCGTCGAGGACGAGGCCGGGCCGGAGTCGCATCGGCAGACGGAATCCGTTGCGCGCATCACGTTCCCGTTTCGGCGACACCGGATTGTCGAGAGTGAGCACGAGGCCTGCCATGCCCGCGGCTTCCGCCCGGCGCAGCAAATCGCGCGTTATGGCCGGATCGCGGGCCGGATAAAGCTGAAACCAAGTCGTCTCGGGCGAGATCGCAGCTATCCTTTCGAGGCTAACCATGCTGGCGCCTGACAGGATCAGCGGCAGTCCCGCCTCCTTGGCCGCCGTCGCAAGCATCGTTTCGGCGCCGCGACGGAACACCCCGGCGATGCCGGTCGGCGCGACGCCGAACGGGCCGGCGAACGTCTTGCCCATCAAGGTCGAGCGCTGGCTACGGCGGCTCACCTCGGCACAGACGCGGGGAAGGAAGCGTTGGCGTTGGAAGGCTTCGGCGTTCGTCTTCAGGCCGATCTCGTCCTCCACGCCGCTCTCGATCACGTCGAACAGCAATCGCGGAAGCCGCCGACGGGCGAGGCGCTCCAGATCCGCAATGCTGAGAATCGCATCTTGCGCCATGACACTCGCACCCTTCATGCAGACAAGCGACGAGCGGGGGACTTGCCCGCCGCGCTCATCGCATGGGACGCCACAATGTCCGATCCGGCGCGCCGTTGTAGAACGGCGCGGTCCGGGCCCGAAACGCGAGATAGTCAGAGTCCGACTGCTGCTGTTCCCAGGCGGCCCGATCCTGCCACCGCGCGCAGATCAGAAAGTGATCGGCATCTAGCTGGCTGCGGTTGAGATCGAACCGCAATAGACCAGCAGCGGTGGCGCTGTTGCGGTTGATTTCCTCCAGCATCGGCGAGACGTCGTCGGGTCGCATCTTGAACCTGACGAGCGTCGTATGCTGCGGTGCGGCGTCCGACCGCACGGTCGCGTCGAACTGCGTCCAGAGGGAGTACTCGACCGGGCCGGCAAGAGCGCTTACAAGTTCGCCCTTTAGGGCTTGGACGTCGGTCCGCTCGCCATGACGAGCCAGGGCGGCGTCGTCGTCAAATTCCGCGTAGAGCAGGAACGTATCGCACTTGTTCCAGGCGACGTGAAACTCGTACTGACGGGCTGTGCCGCCGAGACGGAGTTCTTCGGCGAAAGCCGTCATACGGGCGGCGATCGCCTCGACCTCGCCGGGCCTGACCAGGAAGGTCGCGAGGCTGACGACGCCATTATCCGGCACTTTGGACATCTCGCTACCTCGCGCATCATGTTGTTAGAGTATTCCACCATTCTCCAGAAGCGCGGAATTGCTCTGATATCTTGTTTTTGAAGCATTTTTTCACGCGAATTCGGTATCCACTTCGCTCGAAAATGCTCTAGACGCGTCACGTCAGACCGTCTCTTCGCCCCATCGGCGACGAGACATTTCGACGACCCCTGCCCTGCTCGCAAGAACCTATCAGTGATAGCAGCTAGCTGTTCCTGCTATCGCCTGCCGGCAGCAGGCGCGCGGCGTACGCGCTTTGTTTTGGCGGGCTCAAAGCCGACCTTAAGCGTCGCCCCGCGCCGGTTCGCTCGCCACGAGGTCGGAAATCAATCCGCGCAGCGTCACCTGCGCGCGCGTCAAGGCCCGTCGGCGCGAGCGCACGAGCGAGACGGTCAGCCGCAGTCCGGGGTCGGTGACGGTCCGCGCGACGACGCGGCCGTCGTTCAGGTAGCGTTGGACAGCCCCGCGAGGCAGCACCGTGCATGCGATGTTGCGCTCCACTAGCTCCATGATCGTTCCAATGGAGCCGATCTCGAACGCGACATCGGGCTCGTGGCCCGCTTGCTCCGCGGTGCTGTGCAGCAGCTCCCGCAGGTGATGTGGGCGCGCCGGCATAACGAGCGGATGGCAGCAGACCTCCGAAAGCGAAATCGTCGGTGGCAATGGCCGGTCGGCCGCCTGCACGAAGACCGCGCTCTCCTGCACGAGTGGTTCGACGATGAGGCCGTCGAGCCGCACGTCAGACAGATGAGCGAGCCCGAAGTCTACCTCCTCAGCCCGCACCCAGTCCAGCATCGTCGCGTTCATTGCTTCCTGGAACTTGATTTTAATATTCGGCAGTTGCACCGCGCTGAGCTGGATCAAACCGATGGTCACGTATGGCGGCGTGCTTGGCGTCGTGGCGAGCCGCACCGAGCCGCGCAAGGGCCCGGAAAGTTCCCGGACGGCCTGTTTCGCATCTTCGATTCGCTGTAAGATGTCGTTGGCATATTGCCGCAGCAATTGCCCGGCTTCCGTAGGCTCGACGCCGCGGCTGTGACGGACGAGCAAATGCGTCTGAAGTTCGTCCTCGAGCTTGCGAATCTGCATGCCCAGTGCGGGCTGTGCAAGGTTCATTTCATCGGCCGCACGGCTCAGACTCTTCAAGTCGACGACGCGCACGAAGTATCGAAGCCGACGAATTTCCACGCGCATGCCCTTCTTCTGCCACATCACAAATATGGTATTTTGACGACGTTAACGGCGGAGCAAACTACGAAACGATTGTCCCAATCCCCAATTTCTGGAAAGTTTTCATAGGTGTCTGTGCCCCGTTATCGGGCATGGCCGAAATCATCGATTAGGATCGCAGACGAGAAAACTCGCGCTTATTTTCGGGTGAAACGATGAATTCCGCCTTCGAATTGCGCGACCGCGATTAAGCCATTTAATGCTAGACTATCAGTTCCTTGAAGGGAAACAAGGCACGCCGGACGGAAGCGCCGAAGTGGAAGCACCAATGCAAGTCACTCCGGCTATTGTGGTGTCCGTGACCAGTTTACCCTCATTGCCCTGCTTGAACGCTTTCTGCGCGTCCGAAACTTCGACGCCTTCTTCGTCTCCCGCTCCCCCAGTCGAGGGTTTTGGCGCCTATAACTCCAGCTTTAAACGGTCAAGTTTGCGGGGAGCAGATCGAAGAGATGGACGATGCGCCGATCATCGGCTGAAGGCGGGAGTTCGATCAAGTTAATTGAGTCCTTCAACGCTGACCCCGAGCTAGTTGTTGGCGCGATTAATAGAGAGGGCCGGCGCATACACCGGTATCGGGACTTATCGGCTTAGAGATAATGCGAATGGCACGAAACCGTGGCTGCGGAGCACGTGGGGCACGAGAAGAATGAAGGCTTCCGGCCCCCGGGCCGTTGAGATCCCGCCCAGATCTTCGATCGATGCGGCGGGCCAGCCGAGATCCTGCAGCAGTCCTGTAACGACAGCTTTCGCTACAACATCTTCACCAGATAAGAACACAGACGGCGGCTGTGACAGTGCGCCTGGGTTCGCCATCACAGTGAATAACATGGTGTTGAGAGTCTTGACCACGCATGTCTCAGGCAGGGCCGCCTGAAGATGCTCCGCCAAACTATTGTTCGGATAGCTCAGCTGCGCAGGCATGCCGTCCTCGCCTCGCTTCGTTGCGTTTGAGATGTCGATAAGGATTTTGCCCTTGAGCTCGGCTCGCATTTCCGAGAACAGAGCTACGCTAGTGTCGCCGGGCGTCGCATTGAAGACCACCGCAGCATGCCGTGCGGCCTCGGCAGGCTTCGCGAAACCGACCGACGGTCCCTGCCACGCAATCTTTACCTTGGCCGGATCTCGGGCGCCGAAGGTTAGGCTATGCCCCGCCGAGGCGAGTTTCGATGCTAACGCCGAGCCGACCCGGCCCGCGCCGATGATTGCTATTTTGGTCATGTGGAAGCACCCTGTTTTGCTGCGTGACGAACTCAGGCTACGGCAGACGGAACCTCGACGGCGTGGGCGTGCACGCCCGGTGCCGCAGCCAGAAAGTTTGAGCTTTCTAGACCCCATGGCTCGCCATGGATGTCGGAGATTATGCCGCCTGCCTTTTGGACAAGGAGCGCGCCGGCAACGAGGCCGGAGCGAACATGGCGGAACTGCCCGAACACTTCGGTGCGCCCCGCCGCCAACTGAAATAACTGCCACCTCGCCGGCGCTGAAACGGCCACCACCAAAGCTCTCTCGAGCATTTCAGTCACCGAGCGGCCGATCTGCTTATGAGTGATGGCGCCTTCGCGCGGTCTTGCTTGTCCGGTGCCGACCATGGCTGCAGACAGATCGAATTTTATGGAAACATCAAGCTTCTCGCCGTTGAGGAACGAGCCGCCCCCGCGGACAGCGGTGTAGATCTTGTTGGTCGGCGGAAGATGTACGACGGTCAGCACCGGTATATTCTCACGCATTAAGGTTGCGGTGACGCACCAGTCGGTCAATTCATGAACAAGGTTGATCGCCTCCTCAACCGGGTCGACTACCCACCACTCTCCGGGCGGCAGATCCCCGCCAATGAGTTCGTCCTTGACCCAGCTGGCGGTTGGTCGCGCCTTGCTTAGACCGGCCCGCAACGCCTCCAACGAGATTTCGTCGTTGGCTGCGATCGTGTTAATGACGGCCCGCGAACCGACTGGTTTTTGCTTAGAAAAGGCGGCTAGCATGCGCCGACCTGCGTGTTTTAGAACATCTGCAACCTCGGAGATCAAGGCGCCATCTTCGGAAATGTCGGGCATCAAAGGTCGCTCTATTGCAGGTTCAAGATCAATAGACATATGAGGAAATGCTCGCATAACAACTCGCATTTTGAATGACCCTTCTGATAAGAGGCTCAGGCCTCGGACCCCGCAAATCACCGCACCAAAAGCGTTCGAAAGCGACTGTCGCTGCGGTCGTCGAGGCGGCAGCTCGCATTTTGGAAAGCAGGGGGCTGCAGGCCTACACCACAAACGCGGTTGCTAAAGTGTCTGGCGTAAGCATTGGTTCGCTTTACCAATACTTCCCAAACAAGGACTCAATCACTCAGGCGCTTATCGCGCGCGAGGCACATGTTCTGGTCGCGGAGGTCGAGCGGGCTGCGTCGTCCGCAGAGGGTTGGGAGGTCCTGGCCAAAATCGTTGAAGTCGCAGTTCGCAACCAACTCCGCCGGCCTTCACTGGCAAACATCCTTGACTTTGAAGAGCAGCGCCTGCCGGTCAGCGAGGGTATGGCGCAGCTTGGAGCTCAGCTCGTCAACACAATCGGAGTGAGTTTAAGCAGCGCTTCGTTCGAGCAAGCGGGCTCCGACCCGTTCGCGGTTCAAGACTTGATCGCAATCGTTAGGGGGATGGTCGACGGCGCGGGGGCGAGAGGTGAACGTGACGAGACAGCTCTTGCCTCGCGGGTGCAAAGGGCTGTTTTCGGATACTTGCAAAAAAATAGGGCGTGAATCGCCCCGGGTTTGTCGGAGGCCATTTCATTTAAGCCACGCCGCCATGGCTGGCTTGTCGAGCATAGGGTAGTAGCGCTCTTCGGCCTCGGGCCGGCGGAATGTTGCCGATGGGCTCCAGCAGCCGCGGGTTGTTGAACCAATCGATCAGGTCAGCGTGGCGAATACGACGGCTTCGAAGCTCCGGCAAGGTCCGTGCCGGGCCGTTGCTCCTGCAGGGCCTGGTCACGCGCGTCGAGCACGAAGCGGGCGTGTGCGGTCCGCGAGCGCCAGCGGACGATGCGACGGGCATAGGCGTCGATGACGAAGACGACGTAGACGAAGCCTGACCAGTTGCTGACACCTGACCAGTTGCTGACAGAGGAGAAGTCCGAGAGCCAAAACATCTTCGGCGCCGGCGCAGGGAAGATGCGGTTCACATGATCAAGCGGGCATAGTGCCGCCTTGCCGGCCCAGGGTGCGCTGGACTTGCCGCGCATCACACCTTATAGATCCGCGCTTCGCATCAGGCGCGCCACGTTGCATCGAGCGAGTCGTTGCCCTTCGCGCTTCATCTGCCGCCAGACCTGGCGCGCACCACAGACCTGAAAGTTTTCTCAAAAACCCGTGCGACCTCAGGCAACAGGGCGGCATCGCGCCTCTTCCGGATCGAGAGTTTGGCCGGATCGTCACGCCGAGAGGCACGAGCGTGGTAGGTTGACGGGGCGACCAGCAGCACCCTGCACATCGGCTCGACCCCATAGGTCCGTCGGGGGGGCGTCAATAAAAGCGATCATCGCTTGAACGAGCGGTCAAGCTCCGCTTGGGCAAAATACGCCGATGTCTTGCGGAGGATCTCATTTGCCCGCCGAAGATTATCGATACTCGCGTTCCAGCGTCGTGAGCTTGGCCGCCATATCTGTTGTGAGACCGGGTTTCGGCCGCTGTCGGCCTCGGACTTCTTGACCGACTCGTCAGCATCTGACCGTGCCGGAGATCGACATGATCGCCGTCCAGCGGGACGGATGGTCGGCCTCATAATCCAGCACCATCGGCGCCGCACGGAGCCGCATCTCAGGCGAAAATTTTGCTTGTCGTCTTGCTCGTCATCGCTCCACCTTCTCGTCTTAATCGTTGGCTGGTTTTCGTGCGAAAGCAGAGCTGTCGAAGGGTGGGGTGGTCCCGCCCGGCGGCGCCTGGGAGCTCTGACTGCAATCATGCGAAAATCATCGTGATGGCCAAGGCCCTCATCCGCGACGGCCATCGGTGGACCACAAGCCGCGCTTGACCAACACGGATGCTCAGGAGTTGGAGCCTCCGACCAACCCTCAGTGGTTCACCAAAGCTAAAAAGCCTACTTCACAGATGACCTCACTTAGTGGGCAGGCCAACGTGCGGAAGGGAGCGTGATCCTCCCAGTTCCCGACTGAGTTCCGTGGCCGCTTCGCGCAATGCGCGTGCAACGCGCCCGTTGTCGGAGGTGTCGAGGCCGCCGACCGTGCCAACCACCGTCAAACCGGCGACCAGTCCGGCTGGGCCGAAAATTGGCGCGCTCAATCCGGTGATACCCGGAACCAGAAGACCTTGCACTTCGGCAAGCCCTCTCGCGGTGACTTCGTCGGCGATCCGGTTGACGTCAACGATCGAGTGGATGCCAGCCCGCGCCGCGGGGCCGTCCTTGTCCGCCAGTTCACGGGTTACTGCAGCCGCTGTCGTGGCTCGGTCAAGCCAGGCCAGAAAAATGCGTCCGTTAGACGATGTTAGGACATCCAGCACCGCGCCGAGTCGCACCGTCACCACCACCGGACGACTGTTCTCGACGAGGCGCACGATCGTTGCGCCGTAACGGTTCCAGACGGTCAAAGATAGTGTCTCGTCAATTATATCAGATAGTTGATGCATAACGGAATAGGATGACTCGATGACGTCCAAACGGCGCATCGCGCCCAAACCGAGTTCGAGCGCGAAGCGGCCCAGGTCATAGAGACCGCTCGAATTGTGCTGGCGAACCAGACCAACCCGCGTGAAGCTCGTCAGGTACTTATGCGCCTGGCTCAAGCTCATATCCGCGGCTGCGGCGAGAGCGGACAAGGACATAGCACCGTTGCTGGCAGTCAGGGCAGTCAGTAGCCGCAATCCCACCTCGACCGACTGAATGCCGGAGCGGCCACCGTCCGTGGACGGGCGAAAGAAATCAGTTGACAAGGCTCGTTCCTTTTATTTCCTAATAAGACATAGATATCTCAATAAGAAATTACCACGTCAGCGCCTACGGCCGAGAGCCGTACAGAAAGGGTGCGACAGCCATGGGAAGGAAAACGACATGCGCTCATTGCTCGCGCTATTGAGTCTCGCGCTATTGGCTCTCATCAGCGCCTCCTCCAACGTCTCGGCCGACACACCGCTCCGCGTCGGCGTGGTTTCGCGAACATTCTACTACGTGCCGCTCTGGGCGGCGGTCGAACGAGGCTTCTACAAATCGGAAGGCCTCGATGTCACGCTAGAGGTGATGCAGGACGCCACAACACAGGTGTCGGCTCTGCTGGAAGGAAAGTCCGACATCACGGTCGCCCCGACCGAAGCGATCATCAGCAACGCAGAGAGCGGCGGTCCGCTCCGGATGCTTGCCGGTAATTCCGGAAAGCTCAGCCACTTCGTCATCGCCCAAAGCAAGTTCAAGCGAATTGAGGATCTCAAGGGCGCCCGCATCGGCATTCTGAGCATGATGGAGGGCAGCCGCTTCCATTTCCAGGAGATCGCGGAAAAGCATGGTCTGCACTATCCGGGCGATTACACGCTCGTCCAGACCGGTGGGGCTCCCGCGCGACACAAGCTGCTGCTTTCCGATACGATTGATGTCGGCTTGCAGTCCATCCCGTGGTCCTACGTCGCGGAAGATGCGGGGTTCGCCAATCTCGCAGATGTCGCCAAGTACATCCCGGATTGGCAGTTCACGACTTTCAATGCCGACGGCCGTTGGGCTTCCGCCAACCGTGACGTGGTGGTGCGCTTCCTACGCGCCACTCAGCGTGCCGTGGACTGGATGTATGCCAATCGCGAGGAATCGGTCGGCATCGCTGCACGCGAATTGCAAGTCAAGGAGAGCTATGCGGACCGCGCCTGGGTGTACTTCACCAGCACCGGAGCGATCACCCGCGATATGGCGATCAACGAAAAGGGGCTCGCCAGCGTCGTCCAGGTGATGCGCAAGGCACAGCTGCTGAAGGGAGACGCGCCCGTCGAGCTCAGCCGTTATGTCGATGACAGCTTTCACAAGGATGCGCGGGCCATTGCCTTTGCGACCGGTCCGTTTCTCAAGACGCCTGCCGAGACGAAGGATCTCTTCGACAAGCTATTCGCCAATGTCGCGGCGAAGGCGGGTGTCGCGCATCGGACTGTCGTCTTCGCTGACTGGAAGGATGTGGGACGCGCGTTGGTCGCCGGGCAGGTTGATGTCGCATGGATGGGGGGCGGTTCGCGCTACGCCGAAGCTAAGCTCGCGGGAGCCGGGCCAGCCATCGCGACTGCGCTTTTCCAGGGGAAACCGACCTATCGCGCGCTGCTGATCGCGAGGAACGGCATCACCTTCAAGGATTTTCCCAAAGACGCCAAAGGCCTGAGCCTGCAGCTGACTCATCGGAATTCGACCACCGGATGGCTCGCCCCGTATGCGTGGCTTGCCGATCAGGGCCTGAAGCCCCAGCGCAACTTCGCCTATCGCGAAGGAACCCAGCATCGTGACAACGAGATCATCGTCGCGAAGGGCGAGGCGGACCTAGTTTCGGACAGCGACAATAATCGCGAGCTGATGATCCGGCAGGGCGCGATCAAGGCGGATGACGGCCGTGTGGTCTGGACCTCGGCTCCGGTGCCATTCGATCCGATCCAGGTCCGCGTCGATCTCGATCCCGCGCTAGCTGCGAAATTCGCAGCTGCCTTCGTCGCCATCACACCCGAACAGGCCAAGCAGTCGATGATGACGAACTACACCGGCTTTGCGCCGGCAACGGATGCGACCTACGCGGACGTCGTGGAAGCCTGGCGCCGCTATGGGAAGGACTGAGAAACAACAAAATAAGGAGGTTGCGCCATGGAATTGAGCTTAGCTACGCAAAATTTTGATCAATCGAGGTCAGAAAATTTGCCGATTTTACTCACAAAACTTCCGGCGATGCAGGAACTTCGACGACAGCGCCGACGCTACATAGTCACTGCTTCGCTGTTCCTCCTCATCTTCAATCTGGCACAGCCAGTGCTGTCGGTATCGACCCGCTGGCTTGATGGAGTGGCCTTCGGAAATCTGACCTGGGGATGGATCTATGCCTTTGCGCAATTCCCGGTGCCGCTCGCGGTTCTGCATCTCTACCTGAGAAAAGCGCGCGAATACGAAAAGGCGGCTCAAGCCATCAGGGAAATCAACAATGGCTAACTTCCAGACTGTGGCGTTTCTTGGCGCCATCGCAGTGATCGGCTTCCTCATTTCGCTGTGGGGATTGCGCCGCTCGCGCACCACCGGAGGATTCTTCACTGCCGATTCCGGTGTATCTCCCGGGCAGAACGGCATGGCGATCGCGGGCGATTTCCTGTCGTCCGCGGCGTTCCTGGGCATTGTCGGTGCGACCGCGCTCAACGGCCTATCCGGCTTCTATCTCGCGATCAGCGTTCCAACCACCTTCGTGCTGATGGCGCTGATCATTGCCGAGCCGCTGCGCAACCTTGGGCGCTATACGCTTTCGGACGTGCTCGCCGCGCGGTTTGACGGCGCCAATCTGCGCGCCGTCGCCGCCTTCAATGCGCTGGTGATCAGCAGCCTGTTCCTGGTCGCCCAGTTTGTCGGCGCCGGGCTGGTCGTCAGCCTCCTTATCGGCACCAGCTACCCGGTCTCGCTATTGTTGGTGGGCGGGCTCATGACCGTCTACGTCTTGCTCGGCGGCATGAGCGCGGTGACTTGGATTCAGATTTTCAAGACCGTGCTGCTGCTGCTTGCTGGTTTGACGCTGGGTGTGCTGACCCTGGCGCGCTTTGATTGGAGCCCGAGCCGGATCTTCGCGGAAGCCATGACGCGTATCGGACCGCACGTCATGCTCCCGCCGCATCCCGGAACGATTGCCAGCTCCCTCGACTATGTTTCGCTGAATCTGGGTGTAGCGCTCGGCCCACTTGGCCTCCCGCATGTCCTGATCCGCTTCCTGACGGTGAAGGATTCGCGGGCTGCACGAAGCTCGGTAGCGATCGCGTGCTGGATCATCGCAGCATTTCTGCTCGCGATTTCCTTGACCGGGCTTGGCGCAGGCGTGCTGCTCGGCACCGACGCTATCCGCGCCGCCAACCCGGCCGGAACCCTCACCACGCCCATGCTCGCGCAAGAACTGGGCGGCTCCGCGCTGCTGGCCTTCGTTGCGGCGGTGATTTTCGCCACCAGCGTCGCGGTCATCGCCGGTGTCGCCATTTCGGCCTCGGGCACCTTCACACATGACCTCTACGCCAGTCTGATCCGCCCCAAGGCGAAGGAAGGCGAGCGTTTGCTGGCGGCACGCGTGGCGGCGATGGCGATCTGTTGCCTGGCCATCGTGGTTTCCCTCGGCGCGTCCAAGCTCAACATTGCCTATATCGGGGTTATCGCCATGACGGTTGCCGCCAGCGGCAATGTCCCGGTCGTCCTGCTCACCTTGCTCTGGCGCGGCTTCAACAAGACCGGCGCACTTTCCGGCCTGATTGGGGGCGTGACGGTTGCATTGGGGCTGACCCTGGTCGGTCCGACGGTGATGGGACCCGATGCGCTCTTTCCTTTGGCGAATGTGGGCCTGGTTTCGATTCCGGCAGGATGCCTAGCGGCATGGCTGGGCGCGCTGCTCGGCCGGCCGGAGGCGGGGGCGGGCGATCGCTTCGATCAGGTTGCGGCACGTGCCGCCCTGGCTCCCCAGTAGGAGATCGGGATGCGCGTCGGCCTCATCATTCCTTCGGTCAACGTCGTCATCGAGCATGACCTCAGGTTGTTTCTGCCTGAGGAGGTCCGTGCCCATGTGACACGCATTCCCTTGACCTCGACATCAACCTCGGCGCTACAGGCCGCGCTGTCGGCGGCGCCGGCCGCCGCGCGCCTGCTGGCCGACGCGGGGGTGTCGGCGGTCGCGCTCGCCTGCACCGGGGCGAGCATGATCGCGGGCGAGGGGGGGCTCACCGCGGCGGAGCGCCTTACACAGGAGACCAGCTTGCCAGCCATCGACACCATGGGGGCGCTGTTTGCCGCGTTCAGCGAGGTGGGAGCACGGCGCATTGCGCTGGTCAGCCCCTTCGGAGAGGCCTTCAACGCAGCGGAAGCCGCTGTCTTGAATGCCGGAGGCGTGGACGTCGTGGCCATGGCAGGGTTTGGAATGGCAAATCCGGCTCTTTGCCCCGACGTCGATCCGGAGGTCATCGTCGAGCGCGCGGCTGCGATCGATAACGACCGCGCCGATGCGGTGTTCCTGAGTTGCGCCAACCTGCGCGCCCTCGAGGCGGTAGCACCGCTGGAGGCGAGACTCGGCAAGCCCGTCATCACGAGCAACCAGGCGGTTCTATGGGCGCTGCTGCGCCTTTGCTCCAGTACTGCCGTCCCGAAAGACGGCGGCCGCTTATTCATGAGTTCTTTGGAGAGATGCCAGTGACTGATCGTATCCATTTGGGAATAGTCGTGCCGGCCTTCTTCTATCTCCCGTTCTGGGCTGGGGTGAGCGAAGGCTTCTACGCTGCCGAGGGTCTGGACGTTGAGATCGAGGTCTTCGGCGGCATCGATCCTCTAACGGAGGCGCTGAAGGAAGGGCGTGTCGACATCGCTGTCGGTTCCCCCGAACATGTCATCCACGACGTGGAGGTGGGTGGCTCGTTGCGTATGATCGGCGGAAACGTCAATCGCCCCACTCACGACCTCATCGCCCAGCCGGCGATCAAGACGCTGGAGGATCTCAAGGGCAAGCTCATCGGCGTTTCGTCGCTATCGGGCGGCACGAGTTCGCTTTTCATCGAGATCCTGGAGAAGGAGGCGGGGCTGCGATACGGCACGGATTATCGCATGGAGCCTGCCGGCGTCGTGCCTCCGCGGCACGAGAAGCTGCTGGCTGGGACGATCGACGCCTGCATGCAGACCGACCCGCACAACTACATGGCCGAGGATGCCGGATTTTCCAATCTGGGGCCGGTGAAGCAGTGGATCCCCTACTTTCAGTTCACGTCGATCAATGTCCGGCAAGACTGGGGCGATCGCTTCCGCGATAAGGTCGAGCGCTTTCTGGCCGCTAGCATCCGCGCATCGGCCTGGATGGCCGAAAATGAGGACGCCGCGGTTTCTCTCGCGACCGAGAGGATGGAGGTCGAGGAGCGATACGCGCGCAAGGCGTGGCATGACCACGTCGACGGCGATGCGCTGCCGCTCGATTTGCGGCTTGAGCCGCGCGCGATCGAAACGGAGCTGGACATGATCCGCCGCGATCGCAATGCGGCCTTTTCGATTGCGCCCGATTCAACCTGGCGAAAATACGTCGACGAGAGCTTCCTCGCGGCTGTGCGCGAACGGTTCCCCGAACTCCGCAAAGCTGGATAGAGGCGAGCGGCTCTCCCGCTTCCTTACGGCTCCGCCCAGTTATTCAGAGTGGAGCCGGCGCAGGTCTTACCCCGCCTTTGCGTTGGTAGCCAACGTCGATCCGCTAATCAATGTCCATGAGCGACCATTTCTGCCGTGCTCCGCAGGGGACAACCGCGGGCACCATCGCGTTCGGCGCTCGGGCCCGTGACCTCAATCCAGCAAGGCGTTGACAGCAGGTAGATTGTATGTATTCTGTTGATCAGCATACATACAATCTGGCGTAGACCAGAGATAAACATTGGGAGGAATGGTCATGCCGTGTTGTTCCCACGCCACGACGTCCGTGCAGGCTGCTTGCCGTCAAAGTCCTGGAACTGGCAAGCCCGAATGGGCCCGTTTGCCCGTCCGACGGCAGTCGACAGCAGAGGGGCCGGCGAAGCTTGCGACCCGCGGGCGCACTCTCCTCAACGACCTGACATTGCGGGCGACGCGTTAGCCCGAGCACGATGTCTTGGGGGGCGTAATGCAGATCATCTGCCGGTCAGCGCCGCATTAGGTCGTCGCATTCCCGGGTGGCGGCATCTCAGAGCGCAACCTGCTGGGCGACCTTCCGCAGCCGTATCGCCAGCCACGTGTCGTGAGCCGCGATGGAGGCACATGAGGGCAGCCCGACGCCCAAATCAGCCTTCCCTTTCGAGAAAGCCCTTGTTTCGGAGCGACGTCATGACCCTTCATTTTCGTGTAGATACCGACGCGGCCGAGCAGATTCCGTCGCTTAGCGCTGATTTCTGCCACGGCTCGATGGTCGCGAACCCATGACGGCGGGCGTGGCCAAGATGATTCAACCGTCGCGAATATCCGAGCAGATCGCCGCCGGACCGCCACCTCTCGCGGTCGAGAATGTTACGAAGCGCTTCGGCGAGGGGCCGGATGCGTTGACCGCGATTGATCAGATTTCCTTCACCGTCGAGGCAGGGGAGTTCGTCTCGGTCATAGGGCCCTCCGGCTGTGGAAAGTCGACGCTATTTCACGTAATCGGCGGTCTCACCAACGCCACGAGCGGGCAGGTGCGCGTTGAGAACGATACGATCGACGGCCCTCATTCCGCCGTGGGTATCGTCTTCCAGGAGGAGTCCACCTTCCCCTGGCGGAACGTGATCGACAATGTCGCCTTTCCATTAGAACTGCAGGGCATCGGGCGTGGTGAGCGCCATGAGACCGCACGCCACTTTATCGAGATGGTCGGCCTTCAGGGTTTCGAAAAGCGCCTTCCGTCGGAGTTGTCCGGTGGCATGCGCCAACGCGTCTCGATCGCTCGGACGCTGGCAGCGCGGCCCCGAATCCTTCTGATGGACGAACCTTTTGCCGCGCTCGACGAGCAGACGCGTCTTCTGCTCGGCGACCGGGTGCTGCAGATCCAGCAGGATTTGGCGCAAACGACGCTTCTCATCACCCATTCGATCACCGAGGCGGTGCAACTCTCCGATCGGATTATTGTCATGAGCTATCGGCCAGGGCGCGTGAAGCGGATCGTCAAGGTCGACCTGCCGCGGCCTCGCACCTCCGACGTGGTCGTCAGCCCGGAATTCGGAGCCTATGTCGCCGACATCTGGGCCGACCTTCGCGAGGAAGCCAGCAAGGGCCTGGCGGAAGCCGAGCGGCGCGGGGCCTGAGGCCATGAGGACCCATCCCCAGATTTTCGCGCCTCTGTACGGCCTTACCACGATCGTTCTCGCGCTCGTCGTTGCGCAGGGGCTTATCCTGGCGGAGGTCATTAGCCCCTATATTGTGCCCTTGCCGACGGACATCATCATTAGCCTGTGGCGGATGGTGGCGGAGGAAGGCATCATCGGCCGGTTTTTAGTGACGGCCGGAGAGACGCTTGCCGCCGGCCTGCTCATTCTCGTGGTCGGCATCCCGATCGGACTGCTGCTCTACCGCTTCACAAGACTGCGCATGGCCTTCGAGCCCTGGTTGGCGGGCTGGGCCGCGGCGCCGCTTGTACTCGCCTATCCGTTGTTCCTGGTCCTCTTCGGGCGCAGTTCTCTGACGATCATCGTCATCGGTTTCGCATCCGGCGTGGCGCCCGTGGCGCTGAAGACGATCGAAGGATTCGCTTCTACGCGGAGCGTTCTGGTCAATGTCGGGCGCAGTTTCCGGCTGACCCCGGCGCAAGAATTCCGTCAAATCCTCCTGCCCTCGGCCTTGGCGCAAATCTTTGTAGGGCTGCGTCTTGGGTTGATATTCTGCCTGATCAATATCGTAGGTGTCGAGTTCCTGATCAATCTAGGTGGGCTCGGGCACCTGATCAACGAGCTCTCGGAACGATACGATCTTTCTGGAACCTATGCTGCGATCTGTTTCGTCGTTTTCGTGAGCGTCATCTTCTTTGTAATTCTCGATCGGTGTGAAACATGGCTGCGACATCGGGGATAACGGTCGGCCGAGGCCGCAGTGAGATGAGCATCGGCGCGATCAGGCTTTGCGCCGCCGCGCTGCTGCTGGCGCTTTGGCAGGGCCTTGCGCTCTCGGGTCTGTTCTTTCGCGATGTCGTCCCGACGCTGCAGAAGATCGTCTACGGCCTGGTCGCGCTCTTCGGCACGCCGGCCTTCTACTCCAATCTCGCCGTCACCGGCGGCGAACTTGCGCTTGCGCTCCTAATCGGCGGCATAACAGGCCTGTTCGTCGGTTTTGCGCTGGGTAGCAATGCTTCCCTGTCGTCTGCCTATGAAAGGTGGCTGAGCTATCTCGGGCCGACGCCGAAGATCATCCTGTTTCCCGTGATGATCATGCTCTTCGGGGTGGGATCTGGATCGAAGGTCGCGATGGGCGCGGTCTCTTGCTTCTTCCCGATCGCGATCAGCGTTGCGGCGGGGGTCCGGGGCGTGTCCCCGACCTTCCGACGGGTTGGCCGCTCGCTGCAGGCTAATGCCTGGCAGATGTTCACGAAAATCGAGCTTCCAGCCATGGCGGCGCCGCTCGTCAACGGATTTCGGCTGGGTTTCGGAGTGGCCATCATCGGCGTTCTGCTCGCCGAGACCAAGCTGTCCAACCAGGGCATTGGGTTCATGATCATCAACGCCTTTTCGCGGTTCGACATGCCGCAGATGTACGCGCTGCTGATCGTTACGATCGCTTCCGCGGCCACGATCAACGCCTTGGCGGTGAGGGCGGCGCGGCATTTCGGCGCAAAGACATTCTGAAACTGGTCGGGAGAGAAGTCGTGATCGGCAAGCCGGCGCAAGTATTTCTCGCAGCTCTCGCTCTGATGAACTCCTTCCTGCCAGCAGCGGCGGCAGAGCTGAAGGTCGCCATCGGCCAGCGAGGCAACTGGGATACCTCGATCACCGAGCTCGGCCTTCGCGCCGGCATCTTCAAGAACCATGGGCTGGATCTCGAACTGCTCTACACGCAAGGCGGTGGCGAGACCCAGCAGGCCGTGCTCTCGCGTAGCGTCGATATCGGCGTGGCCGTTGGAACACTGGGCGTGCTCGGCGTTGCATCGAAGGGGGCACCGCTGAGGATAATCGGCGGCGAAGCGACCGGCGTCGGTGAACTCTACTGGTATGTGCCGGTCGCCTCGCCGATCAAAACGATCGCGGATTTGCAGGGGCGCACCATCGCCTATTCGACCAACGGTTCTTCGAGCCATAGTCCGTTGCTGCTGCTTGGGCGCGAGCAGAAGCTCAATCTCGACAAGCTCGTCGCGACCGGCGGGCTGCCAGGCACCTACACGCAGGTCATGTCCGGCCAGATCGATGTCGGATGGGCGGCTGCACCGTTCGGCCTCGATCAGCTTGGCAAGACCACCCGCATCGTCTTTCGCGGTATCGACGTTGTCGGGATGCGCAACCAGACCTCGCGCGTACTCATCACCCATGCAGGCGTGCTCGCGCAGAAGAAGGCGGCCGTCACGGCCTACCTGGCTGCCTATCGCGAGACGATTGACTGGATGCATGCGAGCGATGAGGCGATCCCGATTTACGCGGCATTTGCGGGCGTCAGCGAGGAGGCTGCCAAGCGTACTCGCGACGAGTTCTTCTCCAAGGCCGCGCTGGATCCAGGGACGCTGGTCGGGCTTCCCGAGATGATGGCAGACGCCGTGCAGTTCAAGTTTCTGCAGGCCCCGCTGACGCAAGAGCAACTTGCGCAGATCATTCAAATAGAGAGGAAAAGCCCATGAGACGTAGAGATGCACTGCGCCTGATCGGCGCAACAATCCCCGCCGTTGTAATTGGCTCTCAGCGCGCATTCGCCGAGGACAATTTCAAGCTCGCGATCGGGCAGCGCGGCAACTGGGAGAATTCGGTTTGCGAACTTGGCCAGAACGCGGGCTTCTTCAAGAAGCACGGTGTGACCCTCGAAATCCTCTACACTGAGGGAGGAGGTCAGACGCAGCAGGCCGTGATCTCCGGCAGTGCCGATATCGGCATCGGCGTGGGTACCTACGGCGTCCTGGGCGCCTTTGCCAAGAACGCCCCGATCAGGATCATCGGTGCCTCTATGGCCGGTGCGCATGATCTGTACTGGTATGCCAAGGCCGACAGCCAGATCCAGACCATCAAGGATGCCGCCGGCAAGACGGTCGCCTATTCGACCACCGGCTCATCCACCCACCTCGTCGTCCTCGGTCTCGCCAAGACGCTTGGCGTCCAGTTCCAGGCGGTCGCCACAGGCAGCCCGCCTTCGACCTTCACCCAGGTGATGTCCGGTCAGATCAGCGTCGGCTGGAGTTCTCCGCCTTTTGCGGTCGAAGCGGTTGATCGCGGCCAAATCCGGATCGTGGCGCGGGGTAGCGATGTTCCTGCGTTCGCCGGCCAGACGGTGCGCGTCATGATCGCCAATGCGGCGAGCTATCAGCGTCGAAGCGAAGCCTATGGTCGCTTCATGCAGGCCTATCGCGAAACGCTTGATTGGCTCTATGCCGATCCGCAGGCGCTCGACGCCTACGCCGCTTGGGCTGGGGTCACTCCCGCTCTCGCCAAGCGGGTGCGCGACGAGTTCTTCCCCAAAAAGAACCTCGAGCCGGGCCGGATCATCGGCTTGCCCGAGCTCATGGAAGATGCGGTCACGCACAAATATCTGCCGGCGCCGCTGTCGCCGGATCGGATCAAGACGCTCGTCGTTCTCGGCACAACGTGACTGGAGCGACACTACGCATGTCGCGCTCACCGTAATTGGGCGCGAGATGCGAGCGCCCGTGCACATATGCGGTCAGCGGTTACCGAGCTGAAGCTCGTGCGCGGCACTGCGGGCAGCTACTCTTGTTGCCGGAGACTTCAGGAGGCCTCGCGAGCCTCCTGAAGCCTTCTTCCGCGGCGCCTTCTGCAGAGAGTCGCTGCTACCCTCAGCCCAGCATGATGTTGATGGTTTTGGTCTCGGTGTAGGAGAACATCTCCTCGATGCCTTCTTCCCGACCGACGCCGGAATTCTTCATGCCGCCGAACGGCACGCCGAGGAAGTGATTGCTGAAGCCGTTGATCCAGAGATGGCCAGACCGGACGGCACGGGCCATGTTGAGCGCCGCCTTGATGTCGCGCGTCCAGATTGCCGCCGTTAGCCCATACTCGGTGCTGTTGGCCAGGCGGATTGCCTCGTCGGTCGTGCGCCAGCGCCCGACGGAGAGGATCGGGCCAAATACCTCTTCCTGCCAGAGCCGCATGCCTGGCACGACATCGGCAAACACGGTCGGCTCGACCCAGAAGCCGCGGGCGAACTGCTCGCCGCGCGGCCGGTTACCGCCGGTCATCAGTCGGGCTCCCTCAGCTTTGCCTGACGCGATGAAGCCCATAACCTTGTCGAGCTGAACTTTGGAGTTGACGGGACCCATGCCGGTCTCAGCCAGCGCGGGATCGCCCAGCCTGATCGCCGCAACGCGTTCCGCGACCTTCTCAAGCACCGCGTCGTAAATGTCCTCGTGGAGCAGCAATCGACTGGTCGATCCGCAGGACTGGCCCGACCAGGAGAAGTTCATGCCGCCGACGGCCGCGCGAGCAATCTCTTCCGGATCATTGTCCGGAAACACGATCATCGGATTCTTGCCGCCGAGCTCCAGCGAGACATGTTTCACCGCGACCTCGGCGGCCGAGCGCTGAATCGCGCGGCCGCTGGCAGGGGATCCGATGAAGGCAATGCGCTTGATCTCGGGATGACGGACGATGGCATCGCCGACGCTACGCCCAGGGCCTGTCACGATGTTGAAGAGGCCCGGCGGCAGCGCATCACGGGCGATCTCGCTCAGGACCATGGCGGACAGGGGGCTCGTTTCGGGCGGCTTGACGATGACGGCGTTGCCCGAAGCGAGCGCCGCGGCCGTACGGGCCACGGCAAACATGACCGGATGGTTGAACGGCACGATCCGCGCAACCACACCATAGGGCTCGCGAAGCGTCAGATGCAGGTTGCGGTCGGTGGCCGGCAAGGTCTCGCCCTTCAGCTCGTGGGCAATGCCGGCGTAATAGTTCAGGCTCTCGACCGCCATGCGGACATCACCGCGCATGGGCGTGATCGTGTTGCCTGTGTCTGCGACCTCGACGCCGAGAATCTCCTCGGCTCGCGCCATGATTTTCTCGCCAAAGCCGCGCAGCACCTCTGCGCGTTCCTGTGGAGGTCGGGCGTTCCAGAGCGGCCAGGCCGCTTGCGCTGCGGCGACGGCGCGATCGACATCGGCGGCAGTGCCAGCAGGCACCCGACCAATGACCCCTTCAGTCGCCGGATTGATGCTCTCGTCCCAGGCGCCTGACTCGCTGGCAACGAGCTCGCCCCCGATCAACATCCGGTCAAGCTTGGTAATCTGGTTCATGGGGAATTGTCCTGATTTCAGGAACGGCTGGCGCGACGCGCCTCGGCGGCTTCTTTCCAAAGCGCCCACGGGCGCTGCATCTGTGGCTCGACATTACGGACGCTGGCGTCGGCTTCCTCGGCTGTCAGGTAGGTGACCTCGCCGAGGCGCATGGCGTCCATCTGGTAGCGCGCGTTCAGCTCAGCGTAGACGGAGCGGTAGACCGCCTGCTTCAACGACTGGGCGACCAGTGTTGAGCCGTGACCACGCATCAGCACGATGGAATGACTGTCGAAATGCTTCGCGAGCGCAGCGCCGAGTTCGTTGTTGCGGATCAGCAAGTCGGTTCCCGTTCCGGCGACATCGCGAATTTCGAAGACGGGAGCCCCCTCTCCGATGAAACCGGCCATGTGGAATATCGCCCGCAAGGGCCGTCCCTTGACGACGCTCAGGGGAACGATGCTGTGCGAGTGGCTGTGTACAACGGCCATGATATCGGGACGTGCCCGGTAGATCTCACCATGAATGAAACGTTCCAAGTAGATCCGACGGCCGGCCGCATTGACCGGTGTGCCATCGAGATGAAACTCCACGATGTCTTCGGCCGTGACCTGCCCAGGCGCCATATTGCGCGCCAGCAGGAACCGCTCCGGATCCTTGTCGTGCCGCACGCTCGCGTGTCCGAATGCGTCCACGACGCCTTGGTCGAAAAGGATATGATTTGCGGTGACCAGATCGGCCACGAGGCTCGGGTCGGCGGGGGAAGCCGGCTCGCCCCGGTCAGTCGCGTTCTGCGAGACCTGTTCTGACGAAAGCGTATTGCACATCTTCTTTCCTCCTTGATTTTCGTTCCGAAACGGTCGTTCCGGTTTCGCTGGTAAAGTTCATCGCCGCGTCCGGGCACTCGATTGGAAGCGGCCCGTGGCGCGTGAAATTCAGTCGAACAGGGGGCGGTCCCCAAGCTGGGCGCAGCCGCTATTAGGCGTCCTACGCTACCCGACCTGGCCCAGCGGTCCTCTCGTTCGGAGCTGCCCTGCCTTGGGACGGGCTGCCGTTAGATTGCGTGCGATGCTCCAATGATTGGCAGTCTGCCGGGACAAGTTCCGCTGGCCGCCGGGCAGGGGCCTTTCGCGCGTCCGGAGATGGCTCATAGGTTGCTGGCTCCTCCGGGCACTTTCGGCCGACAGCGCCATCGTCGGGCATGATCTGACGCCCTTGATGGGTGCATCGATCGTCAGCATGCAGATTATCTTTCAGCTGTCAATGACGGTTCGTTCGCGATAATTCATGTGCAATGCGACATGATTTGTCCCTAAATTCGCCAAATCGCACGAAGGAAACGGCGTCCATCATGGGCGAGAAGAACGACTTGAACCCTGAGGCCGACGAGACTTTCGCGTTGTACGGCCTGCCCGGCCATCTCATTCGACGCCTGCAGCAGGCATCTGTGTCGCTGTTCATCGAGGAGACGCTGGAGGCCGGCTTCGATCTCACGCCTGTCCAGTATGCAGCGCTGTTCGGTGTCGGCGAACACCCTGGGCTCGACCAGATCACGCTCGCAGGACTCATCGCCTACGACCGGACGACAATCGGCGGCGTGATCGACCGCCTCGAGGCCAAGGGTCTGCTCCGGAGGGCGGCATCGCCGGAGGATCGACGGGTCAGAACCCTCTATCTGATGCCAGAGGGGGAGGAGCTGCTGAAGGCGATCAGCTCCACTGTGGCAAAGATTCAGGATGAGATCCTTCAGCCGCTAGGTGCTGAAGAACGTTCGATTTTCATGCTGCTCCTAAGCAAGTTGGTCCGGGCGAAGAACGAGCGTACACGCGTCCCGATGCGGCCTGTGAAGAAGCGCTAGGCTCGTGCTGTCGTAAGCACCGTCAAAACGGTCGGCATAATCTGAATATGTGTCTCGGCGGGACTGAGAAGCCCCGTGCGGCGGCGATATCATTGCACTTGGTCGCCTTGACATAACGCATATTATCAGTATGCTGATTTAAAGTGACCTATGTCGTCGCTGGGCTGACGGCCGGACACGCTTGGTGCGGGGTTTAGGCGGCGCAGCGGGATGTCTGTCTCCGAATGGCGCTCGACCAAATGGTCGTTGGACGTCGCGGTTGAGTGGGTCGCATCACGTAAGGCCAGCGGCCGTGCGGCGCGTGTGACCGGGTCAGGAAGGTCGCGTTCGCCGGGGCGAGATCAGAAGCAAAACAAGACGGAGCTTCCGGAAGCTCTCAGGAGGACTCCCATGACGACATCGCAACCGGTCGTGATCGCCGGAGCCGGCATTGGCGGTCTCGCAGCGGCGCTCGCCTTGTCTGACAAGGGATTTCGGGTCGTCGTGCTGGAACGCGCGCCGGCCCTCGGCGAGATCGGCGCTGGCATACAGCTCGGCCCCAATGCCTTCCATGCCTTCGACCGGCTGGGGATCGGCGACGCCGCGCGTGGCATGGCGGTCTTCATCGATCAGCTTCGGCTCATGGATGCGTTGAGCGGGGAAGAGATCGCGAATATTCCGCTCGACCAGCCGTTCCGGACTCGCTTCGGTAACCCATACGCCGTGGTTCACCGGGGCGAGCTACATCGCGTGCTGCTCGATGCCTGCCTGGCGCGATCGAATGTGGATTTGCGGACGTCCGCCGAAGTCATTGAATATCACCAGGATGGCAGCTCGGTGCAGGTCCGCCTGCAGACGGGCGAGCATGTGCGCGGCCAGGCCTTGATCGGCGCTGACGGTCTCTGGTCGAACATCCGCAGCCAGCTCGTCGGCGACGGTGCGCCCAGGGTGTCGGGGCACACAACCTATCGATCCGTGATTCCGGTCGATCAGATGCCGGAACAGCTGCGTTGGAACGCTGCGACACTGTGGGCCGGCCCCAAGTGCCACATCGTCCACTATCCCCTGTCCGGCTGGAAGACCTTCAACCTTGTCGTCACCTATCACAACGATGCGCCAGAGCCGGTGGCCGGCCTGCCTGTGGATCGTGATGAAGTCCTCAAGGGTTTCCAGCATGTCTGCCCGGTAGCGCGCTCGATTATCGAACACGGCACGAACTGGAAATTGTGGGTGCTCTGCGATCGAGACCCGATCCAGCGCTGGGTGGACGACCGCGTGGCGTTGCTGGGCGATGCCGCCCACCCCATGCTGCAGTATTTCGCGCAGGGCGCCTGCATGGCGATGGAGGATGCCGTCTGTCTGGCGGACTGCGCCGAAGCCTATCAGGGTGATCTGCCGCGAGCTCTCCTTGCCTATAACGAAAAGCGGGTGCTCCGCACCACTCGGGTGCAATTGCAGTCACGCGAGATCGGGCAGCACATCTACCACCCCGCCGGCGCCCATGCCGAGCTGCGCAATTCAATCCTGCGGGCCAAAAGCCCCGCGGACTTCTACGACGATCTGCAGTGGCTCTACGGCGGCTACTCAGAAAACCTTGCCGCCTGAGGCGAAGCTCCGGAGATCACCATGCTCTACGTCACGCATTGTCTCGACAAGTCGGATACCTCGTCAATCCGGCAAGCCAATCATGCGGCCCATCGCGAACATTTGGGCAGCGCGCCGGTCAATATCGTCGTCGCCGGCCCACTCGTGGCGGACGATGGAGAGACGCCGATCGGCAGCCTTTTTATCGTTGAAGCCGAAAGCCAGAGCGAGCTCGAAGCGTTTCACAAGGCCGATCCGCTCTGGACGGAAGGTGTCTGGGGCGAGATGCGCATCCATGCCTTCCTGAAGCGGGTCGATCGTCGGTAGTTCCGGTATCCGCCAAGGCCAATAGGCGCTGGCACGCAGTCGTGCCAGCGCCTTTCGTCGTCGAGTCCAAACGCTCTGGACTTGCCCTAGGGGATGTTCTGGTGCGGGGCCAGCGACCTCATGCGCTGGTTGTAGATTGGCAGCGTAAGGCCGCCGATGCCGAACCTCATGAGGTAGCCGAGCAGGAAATCATGTGCACCGGCCCGATAGAGCCAGGCAACGTCGCCCTCGGCCATTGCGCGACGCTCGTCGTCGCTCAGGTCTAGTGGGTTGAGCGCCGCCCACGGGTCGTCACGCATGGCTTCGCGAAAGGCAGGATCGCGCAGCAGCTCGCGGCAGGCATGGTTCACGGCATAGATGCTCATCGCCAAACTCCATAGGCGTGGCCGAAGCGCGTTTCCAAATGGACGAAATGCGGGCGAAGCTCGCCGATCGCGCCGAGCATGGCGAGCCAGTTGAACAGCTCGCCGCCAACATTGCCAGCTTTGTGAATCTGTTCGGGCGTGCATTCCTGCAGCATTTGCTCGATGTCGCCTGTGGCCAGGAGCGCCCTGATCCGCTCTGCCCAAGCCGGGTCCGGTATGCCGTATGGCCGGTTCTCGAACATGAGTGGACCCAGCACCTCCAGCGAAAAGCTACCACTTCCCATGAAGGCGACATTGAGCTCGCGGCCATAGCTCCTCACCGCACGCCCGAGCGTCTGGCCAAGCGCGTAGCAGCGGCGAGCCGAGGGCAGCGGTGCGATGTGGCCGTTGACGAAGACGGGAATGACCGGAATCGTCAAATCAGGCGTAGTGAAATGGAGCGGCACCGAAAAGGAGTGATCGACCGAAAACTCCTGCACGAGAGCCGTGTCGAAGCCGTCGGAGATCGCTGCCTTTCGAAGATGCTCGGCCAGAGCGCGATCCGACCGGACCTCGCTCACCGGCACCGCTTCGACCTCGTCGTTGGGACCGGCAAATCGGTCCGCGACGCCAATACCGAAAATCGGCAGGTTGTCGAAGAAGAAGGTGTTGAGGTGATCGGTCGAGAATTCGACGATCACATCAATGGGGACCGCAGCCATGGCCTCTCGGACCTGCGCGAATAGTTGTCCAGTCTCCGAGGTCGGTCCCTCCCGCAGGACGAGCGCTGGCAGGAAGGGGACATGCGGCAAGCCGATTCCGGCAGTGATACTAGCCAAGTTTTCCTCCCGCCTATTTGGTGGCGCGTGTCAGTGCGCTGGTCATCGACGGGTCGTAGCCGGTGTCCACGCGCACATCGACGACAGCTACCTCGCCTCGCCGGACGGCCGCGATCGCCTCACGGAATGTGGGCTCAAGATCCATTGGCTTCTCTACCGGTCCGAACGCTGTGGCGCCCTGGGCGCGTGCAACACCAGCGAGGTCGATTGCAGGGTCGATCATGCGCTGCCCAATCCAGCGGTTCTCGACGGGGCGGTGCCGCATGCGAGCGACGCGCTCCTGGTGAACCTCGTCGTTGAAGAAGGACTGATTGTTGGCCACCACGACGAGCAGCGGGATCCGATAGTGGACCGCGGTCCAGAGCGCGCTCGCACCCATCATGAAATCGCCGTCGCCGATCACCGCGACGGGAAGCCGATCGGTACCGCGCAAGGCAAGCGCGCCGCCGATCGCCATGCCTAGGCCGGAGCCGATGCCACCGCCGCCGTCATAGCCGAGGAGGTCGAGCGGGTGATTGAGCGGCCACAGATGCCCGGCCCAGGACAGGGGCGTGCGGATAAGGCTTGTCTCCGCTCCGTCGAGCGCCGAGCGGAGCGTCGTCGCCAGGAGCGGGACATTGATCGACGAGGCTGTCGCCGGCGAAGGCAGGTCCGGCAGCGAGACGGGGCTCCGGTCGGGCCAGGTCGCAGCGCCGCTGGGTGACGAGGAGAGGGCCTGCAAAAGGGCAGTCGCTGCGACGTCGGGTTCGGTCAGCAGCGTGATGTCCGCCGGCGGCAGACCCTGGTGGTCCATGCTCCAGCCGTTGTGGACCAGTTGATCGACAGACGCCTGAATGACGAGGGGTTGGGCGGCGTTGCAGTCGAAGGCAGCCCTCAGTGTGCCGGCCAGATCCACCCAGTCGAGGCTTAGAATGACGTCCGCTTCGCGGATGAGTGCCTGACCCGCCGGCGTCGGGAACATGCCAGCTGGCGCGCCGTGCAGCGGATGGGTTGTCGGGAAGCTCGCCGGGATCTTCAGGTCCGTGAGCACCAGCGCCCCGAGGTGTTCCGCTAGCTCGATCCGCGTCTGCCAGCCACTTTCGGAACGCGACACCCGTCCCGCAAGGATCAGGGGGCGCCGCGCCGCACCGAGCGCCTTGGCAGCAGCGGCCAGATCCTCTCGGTTCGGCTCTCCCGGGCGCGGTGCGACAAAACGGTGGATCGACGGCGGCGGCACCACCTTCTCAAGCGGCGCTTCCTGGATTTCCGCGTCGAAGCAGAGATAGGTCGGCCCGAAGGGAGCTGTGGTAGCGAGCAGGTGCGCGCGCAGCAGCGATTCCACTGCCGCTTCGACAGAGCCCGGCTGGTCGTCCCACTTCACGAAGTGGCGGACAAGAGCGCCCTGGTCGCGGGCCGTGTGGATCCAATCGATCCAGGGGCGGCGTTTGGCGGCGTCGACGGGGCCGGTTGCTCCCAGCACGAGCATGGGCGCGCGGTCACACCACGCGTTGAAGATCGCCATGCTACCATGCATGAGCCCGACATTGCTGTGCACGATCGCGGCCATCGGGCGGCCGGTGATCTTCGCCCAGCCGTGTGCGATAGCCACCGCATGTTCCTCGTGCAGACAAAGTAGCATCTGCGGTCGTTCGTTTCCGAGGAAGTTGACGAGGCTGTCGTGCAGGCCGCGAAAGCTCGCTCCCGGATTGAGCGCCACGAACGGGATGTCGAGGTCTCGCAATACAGAGGCTATGACGTCGCTGCCAAACGCCGGCGGCGTTTGCGATATGCCCACCGGCCGCTCCAGCGCGCTCGCGCTCTCGTCTATTGGCATGATGCACTCCTGCAAAACTTGCGACGATGAATGGACGAGATGGCGTTGCGGTACTGCCAGGACCGATGCAGTTCTGCCCGCAAGCGCCTACGGAAAGGCGTCTCGCCGATTTAATCAGTATGCGGATGATTTTTGGCGTGTCAAAGCGCTGCCGGGGCGCTCCAAACGCTCCTTTGCGGCTTCCCGATCTGCATCGGTTTGATCAGCCTGAGCAGTTCCGCGATTTCAGGTCGGGCATGGTGAACCTCCCAGGCCGCTTCGTCGTCGAAGATCTCGTAGAGCATGAACCGGTTGGGGTCCGCCGGATCGCGATTGAAGTCGTAGCAGTGATTGCCCGGCCCCGAGCGCACCAGGTCGACCGACCTCGTCATAAGCTCGTTGAACTCTTCGGCCTGATCCGGATCGACAGTGAACAGGACAAGGACGACGTAGCGGCGTTCCGCCAAAGAAGCCGGCATTGCAGACCCTTTCTCGAAGCTCGAATGTTGATGGGGAAGAGAGTGCGATGGGCTCGCTCGGACGCCGATGCTCACATCACATGCATGACGCCGCCATCCACCCCGAAGGTCGAGCCCGTAATCTGTTTCGCCAGATCGGAGCCGAGGAACACGACCAAAGCAGCGACATCTTCCGGCTCGCCGAGTTTTCCGAGCGGCAGTTTGCGGACGTTTTTGGCGAAGTGATCAATCGCCCCGTCGGTCGTCATGCCCCACTGCGGAGCCACGGAGGTGTCGAAGAACTCGATCAGGCCAGGCGTTAGCGTCGGTCCAGGCGCAACCGCGTTGGCGCGGATTCCCTTTGGCCCGAACTCAATCGAAAGGCTCTTCACCAGGCTGATGACGGCAGCTTTGGCGACGCAGTAATCGACATAGAACGGATCGGGCTGACGGCCGGCATCCGAGGCGATGCTGATGATGGCGCCGCGGCCCTGCTTGACCATTATAGGCAGCGCGGCGCGGCTGGCGCGGACGCCGCTGATGAAGTTGAGATCCAGCATCGCCTGCCAGGCAGCGTCGTCGACGTCGAGAAACGACTCCCGATGCTGGGCGCCCCCGAGATTGTTGACCAGGACGTCGACCGTTCCGAATTCCTTTGTCGCGCGATCAATGAGTTCCTGCGGTCCTGTCGATGCAAGCAGGTCGAGTTCCACAGGCAAAATGCCACTCGCGTCTGAGAGAGCTGAGACCGAGCGATCCCCTCCGACGACATGGGCGCCTTCCGCCGCGAAGGCCTTCGCACAGGCCAGGCCGATGCCGGAATTGGCGCCGGTGATGACCACGACTTTGTCCTTGAGTCCGGCTTGCATTGAGACCTCCCAGGGCTCGTTCCGGGCGGCTGGGCGCCCGAGTTTTGCGCCATTCTCCGATGGCGCTTGACATAAGATGTATGCTGATAATATCAATGCTGTCAATTATGCTGGCGATCAACGACCAGCGTTTTCTGGGAGGGAGCCATGGGCAGTCACCAAGGCAAGGTGGCCGTCGTGACGGGGGCGGCGTCGGGCATCGGTCAAGCCTACGCGATCCGTTTGGCGGAAGACGGCGCGGATATCGTCGTGGCCGATCTGAAGGCAGGGAGCGAGACGGTCACGCGTGTCGTCGCGCTTGGACGGCGGGCGATCGCGGTAGCAGTGGACGTATCCTCGCCCGAAAGCGTCGCTGATCTCGGTGCCGCCGTTGATGCCGAATTCGGGCGTTGCGATGTCCTCGTCAACAACGCTGGAATCTATCCAGTCCAAAACTTTGAGGCGATCAGCTTCGCTGATTGGCGGAAAGTCCTTTCCGTGAACCTCGACGCAGTCTTTCTGACGACGCAGGCTTTCGCGCCCGGCATGCGTTCCCGCAAACATGGCCGCATCATTAATATCGCGTCGAATACTCTCGGACTCGTCATCTCCGGTTTCGCCCATTACATGGCCAGCAAGGGCGGCGTGGTCGGATTGACCCGCGCTCTCGCCAGCGAGCTGGCGCCCGATGGGATTACGGTCAACGCGATCGCGCCAAGCCTCACTCGCACGCCCGGCACCATGAACCGCGGCAGCGACGCGCCTGGCGGCCTGGGCGGCGCCGACGAATTTGCTTTCGTCGCCACCATGCAGGCGATCAAGCGGAGCGAAGTGCCGGCCGATCTGGTGGGGACCCTGTCGTTCCTGGCAAGCGACGATGCCGCCTTCATCACGGGCCAGACGATCTACGTGGACGGCGGGCTGGTCCGCGTCTGAACTTTCGACAGCGGATTGTGAGCCGCGCTCGGGCCGGCTCATTCGCGTGCAGCGGAGAACGTGATGAGCCTTGAACCTGCCGTCAATCTGATCGGGCAGAACCGGGAAAGGGGGGCGTCCTTGGCCGGGCGATGGTTCGCGAAGATCACCGGCTTCGAGGAACTGGGTCTGGTTGTCGTGCTGGTCGCGCTGGCGCTCGTAATCGGGATCCCAAATCCTGAATTCTTCAGCACTCGGTCACTCGTAACCATCCTTCGGCAGTCGGCCTTCATAGGGATTATCGCCTTCGGGACGGTATATCTGATCGCCATGGTCGAGATCGACCTTGCGGTGGGAGGCATTTACGGCCTCAGCGCCATTACTGGCGCGCTGCTGATCCAAGCCGGGGTTGATCCCTGGGTGAGCGTCCTGGTGGCGATCCTCGCGGCAGTCGCGCTCGGCGCCCTCGATGGCCTCTTGGCCAATCTGCTCGCGGTGCCTCTGATAATCATTTCCCTCGGCACCTTATCCGTCTTTCGTGGGCTGGGATTGATATTGTCGAACGCACGCCCGATCACCGGCATGCCGCGCTCGCATCCATTCTTCGAAATCTTCGGCGGTGATCTTCTCGGCGTGCCAACCTCCGTTTGGGTGCTCATCGGCGTCGGCATCATTCTGCACTTCGTGTTCTTCCGTACGCGTTTCGGCGCCATCGTTCGGGCGATCGGCTCCAATCCGGCGGCAGCGGAGTTTATCGGCCTCCGCGTCTCCTTTTACCGCGTCGCGACCGCCGCCTTGGTTGGGCTGCTGTGCGGAGTATCCGGAGTGCTTACGCTGGCCTTCTTCAAGGCCGCAGATCCCACGCTCGGTGTCGGTATGGAGCTCCAGGTGGTCGCCGCGGTGGTCATCGGTGGAACATCGCTTGCCGGCGGCTCTGGCAGTCTCATTGGGGCCTTTATCGGCGTGCTGCTCATTTCGATCATCGGGAGCGGCCTCGTTTTCTACGGCATCAGTGCCAACTGGGCCCAATTCGTCACCGGCGTCTTCATCCTCGCGGCCATCGCCCTAGATCGCTTCATCAAACGTCGCCGAGCCAGGACGGCGGCCGGCAAGTAATTTGGCCTTTCGATCACCACAGAAAATATAAAGAGGGAGGAATTCCAAATGCAACGCGCTGTATTCATGAAACAGGTAGCCTTCGCTGTTCTGTCGCTGAGCATGCTGGCTGACGCTACGCCCGCTCTCGCCCAAGCGAAGAAAACCATTCGCATTTCCATTGTGCTGCCCGCCACTGGCACGCAGTTCGGTGATCGTCTGCGTTTTGGCGCGGAGGCGGCTGCTGCGACGTTTGGCGGCGCCGTGAAGCTGAAAGTCACCGGCCCGGCACAGATCGATCCCAGCCAGGAGGTCTCGATCTTCCAAAACGAGGCTCTATCCAAACCGGACGCCATCATCGTGGGGCCCATTCCGGCTTCGCTTTTCGTAGAGCCGGCGCTCCAAGCCCAAAAGGACGGCATCAAGGTTACATGGATCGTCGTGCCTCCGACGCGCGACATCAAGGACGGCCTGTTCGTTGGCAATAACGAGTACGAGATGGGCAAAACCGCCGGCGCTCTGCTTGCCGACAAAATTATCGCGGCAAAGGGCCCCAATCCTTCCGGCACTGTGGTGCCGGGCATCTGCATCCCCGGCCTGACGAATCTCGAGGATCGTTTAGCTGGTGCGAAAGAGGCGCTGAACCAGCGGCTGCCGGGCGTAAGAATCGCCAATACCATCGATACAGGCAACGAGCGCGGACGGAACTACGCTGCCTGGGATCAGGCCATCCAGGCCAACCCGGATGGGCTTGCATTCTACGATGCCTGTGAGCCAGGTATGATCAACCTCACCAAGCTTAAGGAAGACGACAAGCGTGGCTTTGCGCTTGTCGTCTGGGACACGCCCGACGAGGTACTAGCAGGGGTGAAACAGGGCGTTGTATCGAGCGCCGTTCCTCCGTCGCACTTCATCAGCGGCTACACATCCGTCTACTTGGTTGCGAACGCGCTGCTCAATGACCGGCCCATTCCCAATGGTTGGGTGCGCACGCCGACGCAGGTGATCAATTCGAGCAATATCGACGCCTTCTCGCAGGCCGAAACCTCGGCTGCGGGCATGCTGACGTATTTCAAGCCGGAAATTGACAAGCTCATAGCAGGGATTCCGGCGCAGTTGCCCCCGCTTGCTGCCTCGCATCGCTGACGGGGGCGTCCGTGGTCGCCATTCTCTCCGGGCACAAGCTCGTAAAGCGGTTCGGGGCGAACATCGCCCTGAAAGGCGTCGACTTCGACATCGAGGCCGGACGGGTAACCGGCCTCGTTGGCGCCAACGGGGCTGGGAAGTCGACCTTGCTGAGGATTCTCGCAGGTGCGCTGGCGCCCGATGAGGGACGGCTCGTCCTCGACGGCCGTGAGGTCAGGTTCGGTTCGATGGAGGACGCTTGCCGCCATGGCATCGCGCTCGTCTCGCAGGAGCTGAACCTCTTTCCTGCGCTGACCGTGTTCGAAAACCTGACCCTGACCGCGTCGGCAGGTGGGCGAGCATTGATGGGCGGGCGCGGCGCTGCGGAAGCTGCGCAGGCTGCGCTCGATGAACTCGGGTTGCATATCCCGCTGTCCGCCCGCGTACACAATCTGAGCCTGTCGGATCGCCAATTGGTCGAGATCGGACGGGCGCTGCTGCAGAAACCGCGCATCCTTATTCTGGACGAACCCACCTCTGCTCTGCGGCAGTCCGAGAAGGACAGGCTTCACCGGCTGATCGGCCAGCTGCGCGATCGCGGTGTCGCCATCGTCTATGTGTCTCATTTCCTCGAGGACCTGCTCTCGATCTGCGACGACGCGGTCATATTGCGAGACGGCGCCCGTGTCGCGGAACATCTCAACCCGAAAAGCTGCGGTGTTCCGGATGTCGTTGCGGCAATGCTCGGCGCGAAAGCCGGCGTCGAGACGGGGCGCGCGCAGGCCACCTCGCTTGCGTCGGCTGCTCCGAAGACGCTTACGTTGAGCGGGCTGCGGGGCCCCGGGCAACTCGCTATCGATGCGTGGTCCGTTCCGGCCGGTCAGGTCATTGGCGTGGCTGGCCTCGCCGGGGCCGGTGTGGAAGAGCTCTTCGGCCTGCTGTTCGGCCGATTGCAACCGAAGGCGGGCCGGATCGGGCTACCCTCCGGCGGCGGCGCACCGAATTCCATTCCGGATGCTGTCCGGCAAGGCGTCGCCTTTATTCCATCCGATCGCGCGCGCTACGGATTGATGATCTCGCGCTGCGTGGCCGACAATGTCAGCGGGGTGCGTGCGCTCGCACAGGGCCGCGACGGCTTTGTTCTCCGCAACCGGAGAATCGATGCTGCTGTGCTCGAACGGTGCCGGACACTCGGGGTCAAGATGTCATCCATCGCCCAACCTATCGGGCAGTTGTCGGGTGGGAATCAGCAGAAGATCGTCTTCGCAAAGTGGATGGAGGCCGACCCCTCCCTGGTGCTGCTCGACGATCCCACGCGCGGCGTGGACATCGGAGCCAAAAGGGACATGCACGATATCATCGGGCAGCTCGCGGGGCAGGGGCGAGTGGTCCTGATGTACTCAACGGACCCCAGAGAGCTGATCACTGCCTGCGATCGCATCTTTGTTTTTGTGGCCGGCCGGCTCAGCAAGGAACTGGCTGCGTCGGAGTTCAACGAACACGATCTTACAGCTGCGATGAATGCGGGAGTACGGGGCGCCGCATGACGTCGAAGGGGCCTTGGCGCGGCGCGCTTGGCCTCAGCTTCACTGCGGCGGAAGTGAGCATTATATTGACAGCGTACTGAGGATCTGTATGCTTACAACTGGCTTCTTGGATGAACCGGTGGAGCCGGTCGTTGGACCGGTGGTGACCGAGGTATCGGAACCGCAAAACGATATGGGAGGATAAGATGTCGGCTGTCATGACAACGGCTGCCCCGCCGAGCGCGGATGAGGCAGCACAGCTCGCGCAGCTCTATGCCGATTTCGAGCGTCATCACCTGATGCCGCTCTGGACGCAGACCAACGATCTCATGCCGTTCACGCCGGCGCCGAAGGCGGTACCGCACGTCTGGAAATGGTCGGATCTCTATCCCCTGGCGAAGCGTTCAGGTGACCTCGTGCCAGTCGGTCGCGGCGGCGAGCGGCGCGCCATCGGCCTGGCAAATCCCGGACTGGGCGGGCACGCATATATCAGCCCTACCCTCTGGGCTGCGATTCAGTATCTCGGTCCGAACGAGACAGCGCCCGAACATCGCCATTCCCAGAACGCCTTCCGCTTCGTGGTGGAGGGCGAGGGAGTCTGGACCGTCGTCAATGGCGATCCCGTCAGGATGAGCCGCGGTGATTTCCTGCTCACACCGGGCTGGCATTTCCATGGCCACCAAAATGCCACGGATCAGCCTATGGCCTGGATCGACGGCCTGGATATCCCCTTCGCGCAGCAGATGGATGTGGGTTTCTTTGAATTCGGTTCGGAACGTGTGACCGACTATGCCACGCCGAACTATTCGCGGGGCGAAAGGCTCTGGTGCCATTCGGGCCTGCGGCCCCTCTCCGGTCTGCAGGACACGGTCTCCTCGCCGATCGGCGCCTATCGCTGGGAGTTCACGGACCAAGCTCTCACCGAGCAGCTTCTCCTCGAGGAAGAGGGCCAGCCCGCCACCGTCGAGCAGGGGCATGCGGCTATCCGCTATATCAATCCAACCACCGGCGGCGATGTGATGCCGACCATCCGGGCCGAATTCCACCGGCTTCGCGAGGGAACGGTGACTAGAGGCCGGCGTGAGGTCGGCTCTTCGATCTTCCAGGTGTTCGAGGGCAGGGGTCTGGTGACTCTTGGCGGCGCCGAGCGCCGGCTTGAAAAGGGCGACATCTTTGTGGTGCCGTCATGGTGCCATTGGTCGCTCTCGGCAGAATCGCAGTTTGACCTGTTCCGCTTCTCCGATGCGCCAATCATGGAGCGGCTGCATTTCGCCCGCACCCATGTCGACGGCGGCGAGCGCTGAAGGAGCGCCATCGTGGTTTCGCTCGAACAGGCACGCGCGGCGCTGCGCGAGAGACAAGGGGACGGTGCTCGGTATGAGGCTCCCGAAGCTCCCGCCGAGACACTGGGCTGGGCTCGGCTGGGAACAGCCTATTTTGCCCGCCTGCTGAACAACCTTGCGGATACGGATCTTCGTAAGCCCAGCCTCGTTCCGGGCTGGCGCCGAAGTCATATCGTCGCACAAGTCGGCTACCAGGCGCGCGCGCTGACCCGGCTCACGGAATGGGCGGCGAGCGGCACGCCGCAGGCGATGTACCCGTCGGAGCGGGCGCGGCTCGATGAAGTCGAGAACGGTTCGACGCTTCCGACCAGGGCCCTGCGTGGGCTGTTTCGCCACGCCGCGGTGCATCTCGATGTCGAATGGCGCGATCTTTCCGGGCCGGCCTGGGATGCGGAGTTGGCTTTGCCGGACGGCCGGCTCATCACTGCGCGCGATACCGGTTGGATCAGGGCCCGCGAGATTTGGCTGCGCGCAGTCGATCTGGATGCTGGCGGCTCGTTTTTAGATATGCCGGCCGCTTTCGTCGATCGCTTGCTGGAGGAAACCCCGGCGGGGCGGAACGGTGCTCCCTTCGTCCTATGGCCGACGGATCGGACGGCTCCGCTGAAATTGGGCGATGGCAAAATTACGATCTCCGGCCGTGCCGCAGATCTTGCCCGCTGGGTGACGGGGCGTGGTGCGCGTCGCCTGCTTCACGATCAACCACTTCCGCCGATGGCCGCGCCGAACCCCACGCGCAATGAGTTTTAGGAAAAATTAGATGGCAAAGCGCCTGTTTGTATCGCCCGAATACCCTGTCGCGTCGGCGGGCGACCAATTGGACTATCCGGTGCACCGCATTTTCTGCGTGGGCCGCAACTACGCCGATCATGCTGCCGAAATGGGTGTTGAAGTTGATCGTGAGGCGCCATTCTATTTCATCAAGGATGCGCAGTGCCTTGTACCCTCGGGCGCAACGACGCCCTATCCGCCGGGTACGGAGAACTATCACTACGAGATGGAGTTGGTCATAGCGATCGGCTCGCCCGTTTTTCGAGCGACGGCGGAACAGGCGCAAGCCGCGATCTGGGGCTATAGTTGCGGGCTCGACATGACCCGGCGCGATTTGCAGCTGGCGGCGCGAGCCAAGCAGCGCCCTTGGGATCTCGGCAAGAACTTCGAGGAGTCAGCCGTCATAGCTCGCCTCGCGCCAGCGGCCGAGGTCGGGCTGATCGGCCCCCAGCGCATTTGGCTGACCGTCAATGGCAAGGTGAAGCAGGATGCTCATCTCAGCGACTTGGTTTGGTCACCGGTGGAATTGGTCCAACATCTGTCGAGGTATTACCATCTGGCGCCGGGCGACCTGATCTACACAGGTACGCCGGCGGGTGTCGGCGCGGTCGTGTCTGGCGACCAGCTTCGCGGCGGCATAGATGGTCTGCCGGACGTCGAGCTGACCGTGGGGCCGGCAGAATGATCTTCCATGGCTATTTCCGCTCCTCGGCCGCGTGGCGCTGCCGCATAGCCTTCAATCTGAAGGAACTGCGGCCCGAGACCGTCTTTGTTCATTTGAGGCGTGATGGCGGCGAGCACAAGAAAGCCGCCTACCGCGCCTTGAATCCGCAAGGCCTGGTGCCGGCATTGCAATTGGATGACGGAACTATCCTGACGCAGTCGCTTGCCATCATCGAATGGCTTGAGGAAACCCATCCAACGCCGCCGCTGTTGCCCTCCGATCCGGCGCGGAGGGCGTTGGTGCGAGGCTTCGCCCAGGCCATCGCGTGTGAAATCCACCCGCTGCAGAATCCACGCATCCAAGGCTATCTGCGCAATGAGCTGGGGCAACCCGAGGAAGCTGTTGCCGCTTGGCTCCGGCGCTGGTTAGGTGAAGGACTGGCCGCTTGTGAGGCGCTGGTCGAGCGCAGTGGTGGCGGTGGCCGGTTCTGTTTTGACGACACGCCGGGCCTGGCGGATATTTGCCTGGTGCCGCAGGTGGGGTCGGCAGAGCGCCTTGGCGTCGACACATCGGCGATGCCGCGGTTGCGCGCCATTGCGGCTGCATGCGCTGAGCTGCCAGCATTTTCGGATGCGGCGCCAGCGAAGCAACCAGACTTCGAGCCCTAAGCTCCTCGGCGAATAGGGCTGTTCGTCGCTTCTTCAACAGCGTTTGGCAGCCCGTGTCACAAGCAAAGAGCGATGTCGATGGAAGATGTCTATCAAAAGCCGGGTCATCTCATACGTCGTGCTCAACAGATCGCCGTTTCGATTTTCCTGGAGGAGTGCGCGCCCGTCGACCTTACCCCGGTCCAGTATGCGGCCCTGGTAGTCGTCCGCGAGAAACCCGGTATTGATGCGACCCGGCTCTCGGCTGTCGTCGCGTTCGACCGCTCCACGCTCGGCAACGTGCTGGAGCGAGTGGAGACCAAAGGACTGATCCTCCGCACCTTTAGCAAGGAGGACAAGCGGGTGAAGGTGCTCCATCTCTCACCCAAGGGCGAACTCGCGCTCAAAGAGGTCGAGCCGCTCGCACGGCGCGCCCAGGAGCGTATCCTGAGTCCCCTTGCTCCAGAGGATCGCGAGACTTTTTTGCGCATGCTGTCGCAGATCGTCGAGCTGAATAATGACGCCTCGCGTGTGCCGCTACGACTGGCGACCTCGCATGGGCCGGAAGCTGCCTGAGTGCTTTGCCCCAACATTGCCCGGGGAAAAACAGAAAATCCCCAAAACGTGCGCAGATACAAGTCTTAGTTTGACGGCCGGAGGTTGCGCGGCAAGTTGATAATAAATCGTTGGTGTTTTGGGGGGCGCTGGTGTTCGCGGTGGGGAACACACCTTCGAAACGCCGATTCCCGAGCGATAACGGTCTCGTTGATGAGGTCGTGAGCTGCGCTGAAGTATAATAATCTAGCGATTATTCTAATCGTCATTAGTGAATACGTAATTATGCCAACATAACGAATTCGTTCTGGGACTGCAATCCTTTTACCTAAGATAATATTATTATATTTGGCACGCCACCAGTGCTCGATAGGCAATCAAAACTATCGGATTTTCCACTGTATTAATATTAATATCAGATTGTAACAAAAAAGTCTAGCTCATCAAAGCTCAAAATTTTACAAAGAACAGCTCGACGCGCCTAACGATATTTACGCCATGGCTTAACGTGCCCGGTGGTATGTTATGATCCCTAACACATTTCACTCAGATCTCCGCCTTTGGGGGGGCGTATCCGGCGGGGCGCAATTGGAGCGCGCCGCCGGTCATTCGCGTGCTCACCGCTTGGCGAGCCAGCTGTCGAGGGCCTCGATCAGCTTCGCGGCGAGCAGGTGATCCGACGCCATGTTCTGACCGGTGATCAGTTCGCGATCGATCACGACATTGGGTGCCCAATCGACCGGATTGGTCGTCACCTTTGCGCCGCTCAGCTGCAGCGCGTCTGGCATGTAGAAGGGCAGCTTGGCATGGAAGAGATTGTCTTCCGCCCACTGCTCTTCACTTACCGAAAAAACAGTCGCCTGGTAGCCTGTGTAGATCCAGCCCTTGGCGATCGCGGCGGCCGCCTCTCCGTTACCGGTAACCAGCGCTGCCCGGAACTCCCGGGCCCGCGGCATAGCCGCGGCGATTGCCACCGGCCCGTGGCAAAGCAGGGCGGTTGGCTTTGCGGCGTCATGGAAGTGGCGCAGGATCGTGCCCATGTCCTCGTCCTGCATCAGATCAACGACCGGAGCATGGCCGCCGGGCACGAAGACGCCGGCAAAGCGGTCGAGTCCACCGTCTATGACAGAGCGCAGCGTGCGCACCTGGTTCATCGTAGGGTCGTCGGCGTAGAAAGCGTTGGCCCGCGCATGAGCCGCCTCGTCACCGCCGAAATGCTGCGCCGAGTCCGATGCTTCGTCGATATGCATCTTGGTACCGGCCGGCGTGGCGAGCACGATGTCGTAGCCGGCGTCGAGCAGCGCCATCGATGGCACGACGGTCTCGTTGAGGTACTGGCCGATCGCGGCCGAGCCACCGCCCTTCAGTTCGATCTGCGTCGCATTTGAGCCGATAACGAGTACTGTTGCCTTGGTCATTGGAGCCTCCGTTTGCTGCACCGCTGTGGGTGAAAGCACTATGAGCTCCCTGCACATATTCCAGAAGTTGATTGTTCTGATTTTAGATATGCTGTATGAGATATAGCTGTGCGCTACGATTTGAACCTTCTACCAATCTTTGTTGCCCTGATGGAGGAGCGCAGCGTCACGCGCGCTGCTGATCGGATCGGTATGACCCAGCCAGCGCTGTCAAACGCGCTCGCGCGCCTGCGTGCGATGTTCCAGGATCAGCTTTTCGTCCGTGAACGATACGGCATTCAGCCGACGCCGATCGCATTGGAGCTTTCACCTGTCATTGCCGAGGCGCTGGCGAAACTTGATGACGCCGTACTTGGCCAACAGGGGTTCGATCCCGCGAACGCCGAGCGGCTGTTTACCATTGCGCCAAATGGTTATGTCGAGTTCGTTCTGGTGCCTGCGCTTGTTGCGAAGCTTCAGGCGGTCGCCCCTGGGATAAGTCTTCGGATGATCTCGTATGGGAACGACCTTGGGGAGACCGGTGTCGTTTCCGGCAGTACCGCACTAGTGCTCGGACGGATCGTAGATCCGCCCGACAGCCTCGTGGTGCAACATCTGATGGACGAAGGGCTGGCCTGTGTGGTGCGGGCCGATCACCCCCTCGTCGGAGACAGCATCACGCGAGAGCAGTTCGAGCAGCTGCGGCACGTCAACATTGTGCCGCTTGGCCGAATGCGGGCTGGATTGTTTCAGGCACTCGCGCAGCAACAGGTCAAACGAGAGGTGGCCGTCTCGGTCACTAACTTCTTCGCCGTAGCCGAAATCGTCGCCATGACCGACTATTGCGCGACACTGCCCAAGTTGATCTGCCGCCAACTGGCGCATAACACGCGGCTGAAGATACTTGCCGCTCCTGTCGACCTCGGAACCTTTCCCGTCGAAGTTGCGTGGCATGTGCGCTACCGTCATGATCCAGCGCATCGCTGGCTGAGATCGCTGATTATAGATATCACAGCGGCTCTCCGGAATGGTGAACTGTAATCCTTTGCGGAGGGTCAGGGCACTCTGGCCTGATCCGACCTCGCTGAGAGGCCCAAGCTGATTATAGTGGGGGTTGGCCTTGGCGCCAGCACGGGCGGAGTAGCTGGACGGGCTTGCGCAGCCGCCCTTTCGGTCATGGTGTCAACGTGCACCGAGTCCCCGATGTGGGCTGGCAAAATACCCTACATAGCGGGTTGTGCGGATCAGCCGGCGTCTTGATCGGTCGAAAACCTTTCTGGAAGGCGGCCACCGCGATGGGGCGCCACTCGATACTCGCCCGGCCTTCAATAGTTGTCGGCCGGTCTCGGCCGCGTGCTTCTCGCGACGGTTCTCCACCTTACGCGGTCACAGAGTGTCTATCAGTACAGAAACGTGCGCCGCGCGCTCGTAGGTCGGCGTATGTCAAGCTCGGCTTTCCAAGGCCGAACAAACCTCCGCGGCGCGCGTGTCGGGTCGCGAGCGATCACCCTCTAGTTGGGCGGTCGCGCGGACTTTGGCGGAGGTGTCGAGAACGCGGCGCAGGGCGTAAGGTCACTGGACGGCTTAGCCCGATGAGGATGCAAAAGGTGATTATCGCGAACACCAGGATGGCGGGGGAAGATAAATTAGTAAAATCGGTATCTTACGGGAAGTCGTGTTCTGCGTTTGTTCGACTGTTCCCGTTCTCTCTCGTGTTCGTTCTTGCGCCAAAATGACCCCGCCCGTAAGGTCCCGGTAGCGCCGCCATCTTTGACCTGCGCTGCGAGGAGCGCGCTACAGTTGGACCGCCTTTGCTTGGCCGTACCCGTAGTGATTATCGCGCTTGCACGAAAATTCTTGAAATGGTGATGCTAGCGAGGAATGATCGCGCATCTGACGAACTCGGAGCCCTGATCGACCCGGATCGTCTTCGGTTAGCCCAGTTTCGCGCAGACCCTTTCGAGCGTGGCGACGACGTCCTCGGCCCGGTAGCTGAAGCGGGGATCGATCGCCGGCGAGAAGCGCGAGAAGGTGTCGACCACCGTCAGGATTCGGATTGCGACCCGTAGCAAGTTGGTCATGGACGAAATCCATCGCCCAGACATCGTTGGGCCGTGTCGCCGGCGCGCGATCCTCGCGCAGCTTCGCCTTGACCCGGCGCTTGGGCGTCTTGTTCCGGAGTTGCAAGCCTAACACATGGTAGATCCTTCGAATCCGCTTCTGATTAACATGCCAGCCCTCGCGTCGCAGCAGCACGGCGATAGCCGTAGCGAACACGGGTCTCGCAGATAGCCTTGATCCGGGCTGCCAAGGGGGCCTGGTCGGGCCGGCACGATTTGTAGTGGTAGCTTGAGGTGTCGAACTCAAGGACCGCACAGGCCCGCCGGATCGACACCTGCCATTCGCCACACATCGCGCCGACAAGCTCGCGCTTGCGACCAGGCCTTGTATCTCACGGTTGCCGACCGGCTCTGAGCCGGGGAAGCTGTCGACGGAAGGGAGCCCGTACAGGCCTTGGGTGATTGAGCCCGCCTCTGAGCATGGGGCCCCGCCCGTCGGTTCCAGAGGAGCCCGAACAGTCGCTTGGGCCGCAGTGCGAGCCCGGATTTGCAAGGACGGGTCATGGAACAACCTCCAGCGCCGCCGAGCTTCGTCGCCATCGATGTCTCGAAGGATCGTCTCGATGTCCATGTTTTGCCGTCTGGCGACGCGTTCGCGGTCGCCCGTAACGGCAAAGGCTTGGACAAACTGCTGACAGCCCTTCGCTGCCGATCCGTAGGCCTCATCGTGATCGAAGCGACCGGAGGATATGAACTCACGGTATCAGCCGCAATTGCCGCTGCCGATCTACCGCTCGCCGTTGTTAATCCGCGTCAGATTCGGGATTTTGCTCGTGCTACCGGGCGAGAACGATGCCTGCCGCAACTAGATGGGTCGTTTGACATCTCGGATCCCATGGATGCCGACCAAAACAATCTAATGGGCGATCGCTGCAACAGCAGCGTTACACACCGCGATATCCTGTTCGACGGTGCCCCCGCTGGCGCCGACCGCACCTATAATGACGTTATCATATACGATCGGCACGCCTCCACCGATCAAGACGACAGCGCCACCATTGCTGTGCTGAATTCCGTACAGGTCAGCACCCGGCTGAGCCAGATGGTTCAGCTGTTGGGTCGACTTGTCGAAAATTCTAGCGGTGCGGGCTTTGCCGATGGCGAGATCGACGCATCCGATGAGTGCCCCATCCTGCCGCGTAAAGGACAGCAAATGCCCGCCGGCATCGACCACGGCAATACAGTAAGGCACGTCGAGAGCGTCTGCGGCTCTAATTGCGGCGCGGATCATCTGCTGCGAGTCCAGGGAGCTCAGGGTGGAATATGTTCGAGGCATCGGGGTGTCTCCATTTCTCGGGGCCCTGATGCTCGCGCCGATGCGATTGATCGGATTTGGCATGAGCATTGGGTACCTTGGTGGCCGCTGGTTGGGCCCCGATGAAGCGGTACCTTCATCGGGGGCGACTGTTTGGCCGGATTAGGCGACGGCCATGCCGTCGAGCGTGACGGCAGTGCGCTCTGCGATGTCCGCGATAACTGATACGTAGTGTTGGAAGTGCGCGGAATTGCGGTGCGCCGCAACGGCGGTGTTGTTTGTGTAGAGTTCGTCGAGCACGAACCGGGACGGATCGGCTTGGTCCCGCCAAAGGTCGTAACGCAGATTGCCCGGCTCGGCGCGGCTCGGCGTGAGCATGCCGTGGAGCAGATCGCGCAGTTCCTCGGTCTTTCCCGGCCGAGCGACGAAGATCGCCACGGTTTTCACATATTGGGTCATATTATTTTTCCTTGTTGGGGGGCGTATCCGGCGGGGCGCAACCGGAGCGCGCCGCCGGTCATTCGCGTGCTCACTCCTTGGCGAGCCAGCTGTCGAGGGCCTCGATCAGCTTCGCGGCGAGCAGGTGATCCGACGCCATGTTCTGACCGGTGATCAGTTCGCGATCGATCACGACATTGGGTGCCCAATCGACCGGATTGGTCGTCACCTTTGCGCCGCTCAGCTGCAGCGCGTCTGGCATGTAGAAGGGCAGCTTGGCATGGAAGAGATTGTCTTCCGCCCACTGCTCTTCACTTACCGAAAAAACAGTCGCCTGGTAGCCTGTGTAGATCCAGCCCTTGGCGATCGCGGCGGCCGCCTCTCCGTTACCGGTAACCAGCGCTGCCCGGAACTCCCGGGCCCGCGGCATGGCCGCGGTGATTGCCACCGGCCCGTGGCAAAGCAGGGCGGTTGGCTTTGCGGCGTCATGGAAGTGGCGCAGGATCGTGCCCATGTCCTCGTCCTGCATCAGATCAACGACCGGAGCATGGCCGCCGGGCACGAAGACGCCGGCAAAGCGGTCGAGTCCACCGTCTATGACAGAGCGCAGCGTGCGCACCTGGTTCATCGTAGGGTCGTCGGCGTAGAAAGCGTTGGCCCGCGCATGAGCCGCCTCGTCACCGCCGAAATGCTGCGCCGAGTCCGATGCTTCGTCGATATGCATCTTGGTACCGGCCGGCGTGGCGAGCACGATGTCGTAGCCGGCGTCGAGCAGCGCCATCGATGGCACGACGGTCTCGTTGAGGTACTGGCCGATCGCGGCCGAGCCACCGCCCTTCAGTTCGATCTGCGTCGCATTTGAGCCGATAACGAGTACTGTTGCCTTGGTCATTGGAGCCTCCGTTTGCTGCACCGCTGTGGGTGAAAGCACTATGAGCTCCCTGCACATATTCCAGAAGTTGATTGTTCTGATTTTAGATATGCTGTATGAGATATAGCTGTGCGCTACGATTTGAACCTTCTACCAATCTTTGTTGCCCTGATGGAGGAGCGCAGCGTCACGCGCGCTGCTGATCGGATCGGTATGACCCAGCCAGCGCTGTCAAACGCGCTCGCGCGCCTGCGTGCCTGCGTTGACCACGTCCGGCTTGTCCTGAAAGTCTTGGAACAGCGGGTTTGCCGTGCTTGGCCAGCATCGCTTGACCCGGCGCCGGATCCCGCGCGGACGCGACGATGAGGAGCATCTCATCGCCGACATCTTCGATCTCATTCATTGTTATGTTCGCAAACGCGGCCTCTCTGGCTCGCGGACTTGGCCCGCCCCCATAAGGCGGCCCGGTTCTAATCTAATGCATGGTAAGCTTGGCGGCCACGGTTGAGATGGCCGGCGCTTCTTAGGGATCGGCGTCCCGCCGCCAGCCCCGACATGGGGCAACATGCTCGCCGATGGGCGCGGCTATCTGCGGCAGGCCTGGTGGCTGGCCGTGTTTCCGGGGCTTGCCATCATTGCGTAAACACACAATAGCGTCTCGAATTCGACGAATTCCACTTCACTTACTCGCCAAGCGCTGCCATCAATCGCCTGAAGATCTATGTCTTACTCGGTGTCGAAGAATAGTATAATATTCCGAGTTCATCCCATTTTTTCTCTGCGGATTCGAGATAGTTTCGACTATTATCCGCATCAACATCAAACAATGCGGCGCTTATTGCTTCGACTAGACAAATCGACGGAAGGACGGTCGGGAAGAAAGAAAAGCCTTCCGACGGAACGACCAGAGCATGGTCGGCCTTGTCCGCAACGGGCGTATTGACCGAGTCGGTTATCAGATAAACAGGAACCCCTCGCTCGCGGCAAAATTCCGTGGCGAAGAGTGCCCATCGATACAGGCGCCACACGGTGAATATGACGACGACATCGTCAGAGCACAGATCGGAGATATTGTTGCTGATTGAAACAGGATCTTCCAAAATCTCACATCGATATCCTGCAAGCCCGGCGTGATGTCCGAGAAGACGCCCTGCAACTGCCGAGCTTCCCGAAGCAATAATCACGCGACGCTTTGCTCCGGCAAGCGCCTGTGCAGTCTTCTTGACCAGGCTCCTATCGAACGTGCGCCTCAGGCTGGCCAGATGTTCCATGTATAGGGAAATGGCGTCTTCAAGCGGTTCTCCGCTGGCCTTCGACCGGTGGGCGTCGCGAAGCTGAACTGGAGAGAGGGTACTCAGGTACCTGTTGCGGATCTCGCTGCGCAATTCGGTCCATCCATCAAAGCCCAGAAACTGCGCAGCCCTTGAGACTGTGGCGGTATTGACCCCGGCGCAAGCCGCAACTTCGGCTGCCGTGGCATAGGATGCCTGTTCCACACCTTCGATGATACACTGAATTACCCGCTCGCAAGACTTTGATATCTGGGGGTTATTTTTCAGCGCATGAAGCCATTCCTCCGCCGATCGGAATGCGTCAATCCGGTTTTGCAATGGCTGTTGCATTTTAGAAAAATTTCCATCATTATGATCGAGTTGTTGCATTCTTTGTTTAAGCGTCTCACGTCGCACCGGCCGGATGCAACCGCAATGGGTGAGCGCAGAATCTTACGGCGGGGCGCATCTCAGCGTCCGATATCCTCGCGACCAAAAATACTCCGACAACCTGAGTAACAAAATAGCAGTAGGATGAGCGGTTACATGTCGTCGACTTTGATCATCAACGCTCAGATCGTCGATGCTTCGTATAAGGAGCCGTTCGAAGCGAACGTCCTCATCGAAGGTTCGGTCATCAAAGATATTCGAGCGACGGCAAAGGCCCGCGACGGGGTCAGGGTTATCGATGCGCGCGGGGCAAGTCTGATGCCGGGCCTCATCGACTGCCATGTGCATGTCGTTGCCAGCATGATGAACCTGGGCCTGAACGCTCAGTTGCCTGATGTCGTCGGTGTCTTGAAAACAGTGGAAATCATGCGGGGCATGCTGTCGCGTGGTTTCACAAGCGTGCGGGACGTCGGAGGAGCTTCGGCCGTCCTTGCGAAAGCCCAGCGCGACGGATTGATTGAGGGGCCCAGGCTGTTTGTTTGCGGCAAGGCGCTTTCGCGTACCGGGGGTCATACAGATTTTCGTGCGTCGAGCGACGCTAGCGATCGGTACGCTAACGACAGGCGATATGGCTCGATCGGACGCATTGCTGACGGCTGCGTCGAGGTTCGCCGTGCTGCGCGCGACGAACTGCGACAAGGAGCGAATTTCATCAAGGTGATGGCCAACGGCGGAGTTTCCAGCCCAAACGACCCGATCGCCTGGTTTGGCTATAGCGAAGACGAATTAAAGGCAGCTGTGAGGGAGGCTGCAGACGCCCAGACTTACGTCTCGGCGCACCTCTATACGGCCGACGCCATCGAACGTGCGCTCGTTTGCGGTGTCCACTCGCTCGAGCATTGTAATCTCATCGACAAGAAGCGCGCGGAAATGGCCGCGGCTGCCGGCGCGATTGCAGTTCCCACGCTTGTCGTTTTCGAAGAGCAGTTTCGCAGTGGGGTCTCGCTGGGCTTGCCAGCCGAAAATCTCTGCAAACTCCAGATCGTGCGCTCCGCCGGTTTCGAGTGTCTGGAAATGCTGAGGGCCGCAGGGGTACCGATGGCCTACGGCACCGATCTGCTCGGCGAGACGCACGCGGCTCAAAACGACGAGTTCGCGATCCGCAGTGAGGTTCTCGGTGCCCGCGATATTTTGGCCAGTGCTACGACGATCGCGGCGAGGCTGATCGGCATGGAGGGGCGGCTTGGTGCCGTGCGCCCGGGAGCGGAGGCGGACCTGCTGCTCGTCCAGGGCAACCCGCTCGAAGACATCCGCGTTCTCGCGCGCCCCGCTGAGAACCTTCTCATGGTCATGCAGGGCGGGCAGATCAGATTCGGGGGGCTGCAATGAGCATCCCGTCAATCAGAGGGCCAGCGCCACAGAGCCTGGCCGTTCGCGATGCCGGCGTTCTTCTTGGGCGGGTCCTTTACCTTTCGCTTGTGGCAAGTGGGTTGCTGCTCACTCTCGTTCCCGTCGTGCTCGTGACGTGGCTAAGCCTCTTCGCCAACGAGGTTCCGACTGTGCCGCCGTCGGGATACACGCTGAAATGGTATGCCGCATCGCTCGCCAATCAGCAGTTCTTGACCGGCTTTTCGATCAGTATCCAAGTCGCCGTGATCGCCACGGCCATCGGGCTCGTCCTCACGATCCCGGCGGCGATTGCGCTTGCCAAACGCGCCATACCCTACTCCGACTGGATGGTTCAATTCTTGATGGGGCCGATGATCGTTCCGGCCATCGTGCTGGGAGCAGGGCTCTACGTAACGTTCATTCAACTTGAAATCGCTTTCGATCTGCCTTTCGTGGGCTCGGTGCCGGGGCTGGTCCTTGGGCACATCCTCATTACCATACCGTGGAGTCTGCGCCTGCTCTTGGCGAACCTCAACGGCGTGAACCAATCTATAGAAGATGCTGCTGAGAGCCTAGGCGCCCGTCCTTTCACCGTTTTGACCAAGGTAACGCTGCCGCTCGTCTGGCCTGGGCTGGTCGCAGGCGCGCTTTTCAGCTTCGTCGTGAGCTTCAGCAATCTCGAGATATCGCTCTTCTTGGTGGCTCCTGGGCAGACGACGCTGCCGATCGCCATCCTTCAATACCTCCAATGGAAGCTGGACCCCAGCGTCGCTGCCGCCTCTGTCCTTCAGATCGCCGTCATCACCATCGGCGTGCTCATGACGGACCGCTTCGTCCCCTTGACCAAGGTCGTCTGATGTCATCCCTATCGTTACGGAATGTCTGCAAACAATACGCGGACTTCACTGCCGTTCACGATTTTTCGCTCGATATTGAGCAGGGCGAACTGATCGTCTTCCTGGGGCCTTCCGGCTGCGGGAAAACCACAACGTTGCGCATGGTGGCCGGATTCATCGAACCCACCACCGGATCGATCATACTCGGGGACAAGGAAATCACGCGCGTTCCGGTCTATGACAGGAACATCGGGGTGGTGTTTCAGAATTACGCGCTTTTCCCGCATTTGTCGGTCTTCGAGAACGTTGCGTTCGGGCTGCGGCGGCGAAAGGTGCGGGACGGCGAGTTGCGCAAGCGCGTCGCTGACGCGCTCGGGATCGTCCAGATGGAGCATCTCGCCGAGCGCAAACCCTCGGCGCTTTCGGGCGGGCAACAGCAGAGGGTGGCGATCGCGCGGGCCATCGCCATCGATCCGGCGGTTCTGTTGCTGGACGAGCCGCTGTCAAACCTCGACGCTAAACTGCGCCTCGATGTTCGGCGTCAGGTTCGCGACCTTCAGAAGTCGTTGGGTATCACGGCCATCTTTGTGACGCATGATCAAGAGGAAGCGATGAGCGTCGCGGATCGGATCGTTGTCATGGACGGCGGCAACATCCTTCAGATCGGCACGCCGCAAGAGGTCTATTCAAAACCCGTCAGCCGGTTCGTTGCCAATTTCATCGGTAGTGCGAACTGCCTTGGCGGGCGGTGCGACGGGGCCGACCGATTTCTCATAGACGGTCGCATTCCAGTCGCATCGACCGAACTGTTTTCCGGTTGCGACAGTATCATGATCCGCTCCGAAGCCATCTCGCTGTGGCCGGACGATTCCAGTCCGGACGGGACAGTGCTCGACGTCGAACTGCGCGCAACGACCTACCTGGGGTCCGGGGCGCTCCTGCATGTCTCCGTCGGCGGGATCGATCTCGACGTTCGTACGGCAGCGCTGCCGGCGACCGACTGGCTTGCAACCATCGCGAATAGCGGCCGACTCCGGATCAAAATTCCTGCCAGCGCGGTCGTCGGCATCGTTTGAAACGAACAATGAAGGGGAAAATGATGAGCAGCCTTTCTCGACGGTCCTTCAATCATCTACTTCTCGGGGCCGCCGCCGGGTCGGCATGTCCGGGATTCGCATCTGAGGCTGCGGCTCAGACCGGCGGCCGGCTCGTCATCGGCACCTGGGGCGGCGATACACAGACGATGCTCGACAAATTCGTCGTGAAGCCGAAGGTCCAGAGCGCAGGCGTCTCGATTGCATACGACGCAGCGTCGGAAGCCCCGCGCAAGACGAAACTGCTTGCGGAACGGCCTCTGCCAAGGGGGACGCTCGATGTCGGGGGGTTCCAGCCGCCCAGCACCTTCGAACTTCAGAACGTTGGCGCGCTTGAAGAACTCGACAGCTCTCGTGTCAGCAAATTTAATAGCATTTTGCCGAACATCCAGTCGAAATATGCCATTCCGCAGTTCTATACGGCACGCGTGATACTCTACAATTCCCAGAAAGTGACCAATCCACCCAAGTCGTATGCCGATCTGTGGAAGCCCGAATACGCAGGCCGGGTCGGCATCGTCGACATTCAGTACCAGTCCACGATCGAGTCGGCCGCCCTAACGGCCGGCGGCGCGGTCGGCAATTACGAGCCAGGCAAGGCCCGGCTGCTCGAACTGAAAAGGCAGGGGGTTAAGGTCTATCCTTCGAACGAGGCTCTCGGGCAGGGGCTGGCGAGCGGAGAAGTCTGGGTCTGCATCATGTGGCAGGCCCGCGGCGTCAAATGGCAGGACGCCGGACTGCCGATATCCATCGTCTATCCCGAGGAAGGCGTTGCGCTGTCGGTTTACGAGTACGCGATGCCCAAGAACGCGCGCAACAAGGAGGCAGCTTACCTCTTTCTGAACGGCCTGCTCGACGAAGGCGCCCAGATCGGTCATGCGCGCGAGCACGGATACATCCCGTCACGAACGGATGTCGAGCTTCCAGCTGACCTAAAGGCACGTATCCAGATCCCGGACGCGTTCGCCAACAAGCTTCTGCTGCCGGATCTCGCATATCTGCGCGAAAACGATAGCCAGCTCAAGGACTGGTGGGATCGCGTGTTCAAGGGTTGAGGTGGCTGTTCTCATGCAAACGAGAGCCCCGAAATGGCTGGTAATGCCCGTGCTCCTGGTCACAGGCATCACTCTCTTGGCTCCACTTGGTCTGTTGGCGCGCTACAGTCTTAACGAATTTCGTCCGGCAGAATTCATGGTCCCAGGGTTGACGCTGGGCAACTACTTCAATGCTTTGGGAGATGAATACTATCGGAATATCCTGGCGAACACGATCCTCATGTCCGTCGCAATCACCCTGATATCGTTGGTCGTCGGCTATCCCATGGCACTATTCACGGCCCGGTCGCGTCGGTTCAAGAAAATCCTGCTCTTGTGCGTGATATTGCCTCTGTTTATCGGCAATGCCGTTCGCGCAGCTGGCTGGATGATCGCTTTTGGCGAAGTGGGCTTAATCAATACGCTCCTGCAACGTCTCGGCATCATCGAAGCGCCGGTTCAGATCATGTACACATGGGTGGCAGTCCTGATTGGTGCCGCAGCCGTCAACACACCTTTCGTGGTTTTGACGATCCAGAGCGTGCTCGAAGGGATTAGCGCGTCGATCGAGGAGGCTTCCGCAAGTCTGGGAGCCATTCCGGCCGCCACATTCTTCAAGGTAACGTTGCCGCTGTCCCTGCCCGGCGTGCAGGCAGCCGCTGCGCTGTCGTTCATCCTGGCGATGAACTCGTTCGCGACACCGGTGCTGTTGGGAGGGCCAAGCTTCCGCATGATGGCCCCGGCGATCGCCGAGGAGATCATAGCCAAGAACAACTGGCCCTCCGGAGCGGCGCTCGCCTTCATCCTCGTGACTACGACGCTGGCTCTGAACGCGCTCATCCATCTGGCAGCAAGAGGGCGGCGAGGCACTTAACGGACGTTTCCCGACCTCCCGAAGCCAAGGCCAAGCCGACCATCCACGTCACGCACAAGCCTGCCGTGCATCGCAAAGGGGAATTGAGAATGACGTCGCTTACTCGGGATCAAGCGAGCGGGACCGCAGCATGGTGGGATGCGACGGTCGAGGGGGCGCAGCTTTTAGACGGGCTGGATCGATGAGTGAAACCCTTAGCATTCGTGCTCTCGCGCTCGACTTTTACGGATTGCAGGTGCTCCGTGGCGTGGATTTCACCATTCCAGCAGGCTCCTTCACGGGTCTGATCGGTCCCAACGGAGCCGGCAAATCGACCCTGTTTAACGCGGTATCGGGAATCTATCGCCCGAAGGGCGGTTCCGTGCGCCTGGGCTCTCGGGACATCACCGGTCTGGCGCCCGAGAAACTGGTTGCGGCTGGGCTCGTGCGATCTTTCCAACTGGCACGCGGCTTTCCCAAGCTCAGCGTGTTCCAGCATCTCATTTTGTACGGAGCGGCGCAGCCCGGCGAGGGGCTTATCGCAGCCCTGCTCGGCAGCGCGGCAGCCCGCCAACGCGAAGCGGAACTGGCCGAACGGGCTCATGCGATTGCCCGACGCCTGCGCCTCGACCACATCATCGACAATCCGATCACGGCATCTTCCGGTGGGCAAAAGAAACTCGTCGAGATCGGCCGAGCGCTGATGGCGGATCCGCAGATCCTCCTTCTCGACGAACCGATGGTGGGCGTGAACCCGACGCTGGCTGAGAAGATCGCCAGCCAACTGGTCGACCTCAACCGCGAGGGCCTGACCATCTGCCTCATAGAACATGACATGGCGTTGATCCGGAAGCTTTGCGATCCGGTTATCGTCATGGCGGAAGGCAAAGTGCTGACGCAGGGCCGCTTCGACGACGTTGCTTCGGACGAACGCGTCCTGGAAGCCTATCTCGGGAGGCGGCATTGAGCGCGCCCGCTCTCCTCGTCGCTGGCGGCCTCGTTGCAGGCTATGGCGCGTCGGAACAAATCCTGAGGAGCTTCGATCACGGTTGCCGTGGACGGGCGTCCCAGCGGCGTGGCGCTCGGTGCTTATGCCGTGGTGATCTTCCTGGAGAGTACGCGCTTCATGGCCGAATGGGTGCCTGGCTTGCAGCCGGTCCAAATCGCAACGGTGCGAGAGATGATGGTCGGCCTTGTCCTCCTTCTCGTTCTGCATTTGAGACCACAAGGCATCTTACTCGAACGCATCCCGAAGGCGCCCCCGGTGCCTCTGGCCATGTGAAACAAGGATCCGCAATGACTGACGATTTCGCTATACTTTCCGCCGTCATCAAGGAGCCCGGACAGCCGCTCACGCTCTTCCGGGCTTTCGAAGCGGTTACGCAGCGCCTCGTTGGCCATCAGCATTTCACGCTGTTGTACGTCGACGGGCCGGATGTAGCACGCATCTACTCCAGCCGGCCTGCCGAGTACCCGGTCTCCGGCCGCAAGACGATGGGCCCGACGCCCTGGGGCAAGCATGTGCTGGAGGGTCGAAAATCCTTTCTCGGCAAGGACCTGGCGGACATCCGTTGGGCGTTCTCCGACCACAAATTGATCGAGAGAATGGGCCTCGGCTCCGTCATCAACGTGCCGGCGGTCTATAACGGAACTGTGTTAGGCACCATTAATCTGCTTGCTCCAGAGCATCATTATCGCGAAGAGCACGTCGCACAGGTCGAACAACTCGCGCCCGTGCTCCTCCCCGCCTTCCTCACCGCGTGTGGCTGACACGTGCAGATGAAGCGGCCCGGCGGGGCCAAGCATGCGCCATTTCAATCGAGATTGGCGGACTCAGCGACCAACCCATCGCATCGAAACGGGGCGCAAATGACTGAAGAGATACGTCTGTCGCTCGTGGAGCTTCGACGGTTCACCGTTAACCTGCTGGTGAACAATCAATTCTCGTCGGAACAGGCGGCGGCCATAGCTGCCGTAGTATATGCCGCCCAACGTGATGAATGCCACTCCCACGGCCTGTACCGGCTGTTTGGTTACGTCCAGTCCGTTGCGATGGGATGCGCGAACCCGGTCGCTGACCCGAGGGCGATCGACCATGCTGCGGGTATCGTTCGTGTCGATGCCAGCTTCGGGTTCTCCGTCGCCCGCGGGATGCCGCTATTGACGGAGAAGGCCCGCACTGCTGGTCTTGCTGCTCTGATGATCAACAACTGCTTCAACCTTTCCGCTCTTTGGACCGAGGTCGAGGCGCTGAGCGAAACTGGGCTCGCTGGCATTTCGATGACGGTAAGCCAAAGCGCAGTCGCTCCTGCGGGTGGCAACAAGCCTCTCTTCGGAACGAACCCTATCGCTTTCGCGTGGCCTCGCCCCGACGGCCCACCCTACGTTTTCGACTTTGCCACGAGCGTCGCTGCCCGTGGTGAGATCGAGCTCCATCAGCGTGGCGACAAGCCTATCCCTGCCGAGTGGGCTGTCGACAGCCAAGGTAACCCGACAACCAACGCCGCCGCGGCTTTGGCAGGCGCAATGCTGACGTTTGGCGGATACAAGGGATCAGCCTGTCGACAATGGTCGAGTTGATGGCCGGGCCGCTGATCGGCGACAAGACGAGCGCTTCGTTGCTGGAGTTTGACCAGTGCAAAGGCGCTGCTCCATGTCATGGCAAGCTAATTTTTGCGTTCGACCCGACGGTGTTCTTGCGCGATGAGGCTGCGCATTATCTTGCCGGAGCAGAATTGATTTTCAACGCAATCGTGGGTCAAGGAGCACGGCTGCCATCACAACGGAGATACGAGGCTCGCAAGCGCAACGAAGAAGTGGGCGCCTGCATCCCTCGATCGCTCCACGACGATCTGCATGCGCTCCTTCAGCTGAGTTACTTACAATGAAAAATGCTGTCGCAGAGACTTCATACTCGGGCATTGCCTATGTGCAGGGCGAGGCGTCAGGAGAAGTCATAGCCAGCGGTCTGGAGTTGAGCTTCTGGGGTGGAGTCGACCCTGGTAGCGGGGAGGTTATCGATCGACATCACCCGCTGAGCGGTCGGATTCTAGGAGGCAAGATCCTGGCGATTCCGGGCGGGCGCGGATCGTGTTCAGGCAGCGGCGTCATCCTTGAACTGCTTCTAAATGGCAAGGGCCCCAAAGGAATGATCGTCGAGCGTAAGGACGACATAATGACGCTCGGTGTCGTGATAGCCGAAGAGGTGTTCGGCGTATCCATTCCTGTCGTAACGCTCGATCCAAGTGATTTCCGGAACGTACTTTCGTCCGGATACGTGGAAATCAAAGGCAATCAGGTTCGGTGTGACGCGCGCGCGCCCGGCAAAGACCGACGGGACGACGCGGGCATCAATCACGGCGGATTTCCTGTCGAGCTCTCGGAAGTCGACAGGCAGTTCCTGGATGGGTCGTACGGTAAGGCCGCCCAGGCGGCGATAAAAATCATACTGAGAATGGCCCAGTTGCAGGGAGCCCGGCAACTCATGGATGTGTCGCAAGTCCATATCGACGGCTGCATCTATACTGGACCCGGCTCTCTGGCGTTCGCACGGCAACTGCGCGATTGGGGAGCAAAAGTCGCGGTACCGGCGACACTAAATTCAATCTCCGTGGATTACCGACGATGGCGCGCTCACGGGCTTGATCCGGCTTTCGGAGTACCTGCAAGCCAACTGGGCGATGCTTATACCGATATGGGTGCTCGACCGACGTTCACCTGTGCGCCGTATCTTTTAGATACGGCTCCGAGCAGGGGGGAGCAGATTGCTTGGGCGGAATCGAACGCAGTTGTCTACGCTAACAGCGTACTCGGTGCGCGAACGATGAAGTATCCAGATTTCCTCGACATCTGCATCGCGCTGACGGGGCGTGCCCCCCTGGCGGGTTGCCATGTCGATATGAACAGGCTAGCGAAACTACGAGTGAATATTCACGAAGTCGGTCGCGTGGACGACGCTTTCTATCCGCTGCTGGGTTACCATGTCGGCATGCTCGCGGCGAACCTCATTCCCGTTATCGTCGGGCTTGAAGACGCCGCGCCCACGCACGACGACTTGAAAGCTTTCGGGGCTGCCTTCGCTACCGTCTCAAGTGCTCCGATGTTCCATATCGTGGGTGTTACTCCGGAGGCAAACACGCTGGAAAGCGCAATCGGGCAGGGAACGGACGTGACGTCGATAGACCTGAAGTTGTCCGATCTCATCGAGAGCTGGAATGCGCTCAACAGCGCGCACGAAGAAAAAGTCGACCTCGTCTCGCTTGGCAACCCACACTTTTCTGCGACGGAATTTGGCAAACTCGCCGAGCTATGCCGTGGAAAAACAAAGCATCGAGATGTCTCGATTATCGTAACGTCTGGGCGCGCTGTTCTCGAACAGCCAAATGTTGCAGGCTTCAAAGTGGACCTCGAAGCGTTTGGCATTCAGTTCATCACAGATACATGCTGGTGCATGATCACTGAGCCGCTAATTCCCGCGACGGCAACGTCCATCATGACAAACTCTGGCAAATACGCTCACTACGGCCCGGGCTTGACCGGTAGGCGCTTTCATTTTGGAAGTCTTTCAGATTGCGTCGAGGCGGCGGAGACCGGCTTCCGTCGCGGCGAACGACCAGAATGGCTAAGGGCCGATTGATGTTCGTGACTGTCAGCCGTCCGTCTCCCCGGCCTGTTCTTTGTCCCCGGCTCGAGATCACCGATTGGAAGCATTTCCTGGTTGGTTTGGCCTGAGCAAGCTTGGTGAAGTTGGCAATTCCGTGCGTTGAGAACGTCGCGAATCCGGGAGGGCTCTTCAGGGATCTCCGCGAGCGCCTCGAGCAACCGGCCCCTCGGATTACTCCTCGAGTGGGCATCACGGATACGGCGGATTAGCTGCTCGTCCACGGCGACCTCATGAACCCGGTTCGCGGCCATCTTAGGAGATCGACGGCTTGGAAGCGAACCCGATATCGTGAAGCAAAAGCCCACCTGCATCCTCTCGCACAGGAGCTTGACGCGCGCTCTCGGCATTCGATCGCGGCGCGACAAGCCTTTTACCGGCATGCGCAGGACGCGAGGAGTTTCTCTGTTCACCGCGTTGGGCCTGAAGGCGGCAGCCTCGCGCAATGTCGCTCCGCAGCTTCAGGCATGTGTGTTTCGGCGTGCAAGTTTTGCGGGCCGTTTGACAATCCCTAGTCCGCTGCGGCGCCATAGGGGACGTTTTGACGCCCGAAGCGGCGGATGCGCACGTTCGCCTGCTCGGCGTGCCCGACGAACCCCTCCATGATGCACAGGCGGGAACAGTACTCCCCGATCGCGACCGAGGCCTCGTCCGTGCGGACGCGCTGGTAGGTGCAGGTCTTCAGGAACTTGCCGACCCAGAGCCCGCCCGTGTAGCGCGCGGCCTTTTTCGTCGGCAGCGTGTGGTTGGTGCCGATCACCTTGTCCCCGTACGCGACGGTGGTCCTGACACCGAGGAAGAGCGAGCCGTAGTTCGTCATCCGGTCGAGGAAGTACTGCGGGTCGGCAGTCATCACCTGGACGTGCTCAGAGGCGATCCGATCCGCCTCCAGGACGAGTTCGTCGACCGTGTCGCAGACGATCACCTCGCCGTAGTCCTCCCACGCCTTGCGAGCGATCTCGCCGGTCGGGAGAATCTCCAAGAGCCGCTCCACCTCGCGTATGGTGTTTCGGCCGAGGCTCTCCGAGGTCGTGAGCAGGATAGCGGGAGAATTGGCGCCGTGCTCGGCCTGCCCCAGCAGGTCGGTGGCGCAAATCTCGCCGTCGACCGTCTCGTCCGCGATGACGAGCACCTCGGTCGGCCCCGCGAACAGGTCGATGCCGACCCGGCCGAACAGCAGGCGCTTCGCCTCCGCCACGTAGGCGTTGCCCGGGCCCGCCAGCATGTCGACCGACGCGATGGTCTCCGTGCCGAACGCCATCGCGGCGATCGCCTGGACGCCGCCGAGGCAGTAGATCTCGTCGGCGCCCGCGAGGTGCTGCGCCGCGACGATCAGCGGCGCGATCTCGCCGTTGAAGGGCGGTGCGCAGGTGATCACGCGGTCGCAGCCGGCGACCTTGGCGGTCAGCACCGACATGTGCGCGGAGGCCAGGAGGGGGTACTTGCCGCCCGGCACGTAGCAACCCACGTTCGCGACGGGAATGTTCTTGTGGCCGAGCACCACGCCAGGAAGGGTCTCGACCTCGATGTCCTTTAGGGCTGCCCGCTGCGCCTGCGCGAAGTTCCTGACCTGCGCCTGGGCGAACTCGATGTCGTCGCGCTGCCTCGTCGTCAGCCTGTCGACGCATCCGGCGATCTCCGCCGGCGTCAATCGGTAGGATGCGCGGTCGAGGCCGTCGAACCTGTTCGCCAGCTCGCGCACAGCCGCGTCGCCTCCCGACTCGACTTTTCCGAGAAGGCCCTTGACCGTCTCCGTGAGGGCGGCGTCTTGGGTCCCGTCTTCGACCCGGCCGGCTGCTTTGATGCGCCTGATCATGTCGCTTGCTCCTTTCGTGGCCCGCGTCCGCAGGCGCTCTACCGACGCCTGACTCGCCCTGGAGATTATCGGCCCGGCGGAGGGGAGCAATTTCGCACCCACTTGATTGTTGACGCGAGGTGACGCAGTGATCGCGACTGATTGCGTCGGGGCAGACGGCATGGAAACGAATGCGGAACCGGGGGCCGCCGAGAGGTTCGCAGCGAACCTGCGGATGCTTTGCGAGCGGCACGGCCCGATCACGTCGATCTGCCGGAAGATCGGGCTCAACCGGCAGCAGTTCAACAAATACCTGTCGGGAGTGCACGCCCCCTCTCCCCGCAACGCGCGCGCGATCGCGCACTTCTTTGGGCTGAGCCCTGCGATCATGCTCGCGGACCCCGACGAAGTCAGGACGCTCGTCGACGGCAACTACTTCGCCGTCTTAGAGCGTCTGCGAGGCTCGCCCCAGTTCAGCGCGTTCGTCGCCTCCGCGGTCCTCCACGGCAAGGATGCGCCGGCGGGGATCGCGGGCGTCTACGACCGCTACCAGTACTCGTCCATCTACAGGGGAGCGGTCCTGCGCTCCTCCTTCTGCGTCTACCGGAACCACGAGTTCTACCAGCACGCCTACGTCGAGAGGTTCCCCAGCCTGGAGGACGCGGGCAAGGCGGAATACGTCTTCAAGTATCACGGCTTCTCGTTCCCCGTCGCGGGGAAAGTCTTCTGCTTCGACTTCGAGAGCGTCCAGCAGAACGAGATCACGACGGCCGTTTTCACTCCCGTGCAGCGAAGCAAGACGAGATTCCTGTTCGGAATCGCGACGGGCGTCGCCGCCACCATGTCCCGCGAACCGTTCGCCACGAAAGTCGCCCTGCACTACCGGCACCCGGGATTGATCGGGCGGGAGGACTTGAAGCGCTTGACCACCCTCGCCCCCGCCGACCCCTCGATCCCGAGGGAGGTCCTGCACTACCTCGGCGACGGCGCCGACATGCTGATCGCCCGCTGACAGGAATTGAGCCCAGGAGATAGACGATGAAGTTCGCGCACGTGGCACTCTGGACGCGGGACCTGGACGGGGCCGCCGAATTCTGGCGCCGCTACTTCGAGGCCGAAGTCGGGAGCGACTACAGAAGCACTCGCCGGCCGGGCTTCGTCTCACGCTTTGCCAAGCTGCCCGGCAGCGAAGTCGAGGTAGAACTGATGACGGCGCCCTGGCTCGAAGCCCGCGTCGGCGGCGAGGCTATCGGTTGGGATCACGTCGCCGTCTCGCTCGGCAGCCGGGAGGCGGTCGACTCGCTCGCCGCTCGCTGCGAGGCCGAGGACGCCCTCGCGTCGAAGCCGCGCATGACGGGAGACGGATTCTACGAAGCGGTGCTGCGCATGCCCGACGGGACGCTCGTCGAGATCACTTCGTAGCCTCCATCGCCGCGCAGACCGACGCCGGTCGCGCCGACCCCGCACCTGCTAGGAGAACCTCGCCGGAGAGTACGGCGCGGGGTCGATTGCCGGGCGCTCCCCGGCAACGAGCTGGGCCAGGAGCTGCCCGCTCGCCGGGGCGGCGGTCAGGCCGGAGTGGCCGTGGCCGAAGCACGCGAAGAGCCCCGGCTTCCCGTGGACCTCCCCGATGGCGGGCAGGCCGTCCGGGATCGACGGTCTGTGGCCCATCCAGTACGCCTGTTCCTCGAAGGCAAGGTCGGGGAACAGGCGCTTCGCCTGGGTCACGAGGATCTTCGCGCGGGCGAGCGTGGGCGGCGCGTCGAGGCCGGCGATCTCGACCGTCCCCGAGACCCGCAAGCCGTCCGACATCGAGCTGACGCCGAAGTAACGCGTCTTGTTCAGGATCGGCATGCCCAACCGCACCGACGGGTTGCGCAGCATGACGTGGTAGCCCCGCTCCGTTTCGAGGGGGATCGCCACCCCGAGGGGGGCGAGGAGGCGTCCCGACCAAGCACCCGCGGCTACGACAAGCGCGTCCCCGCAGTGGCTTCCTAAGTTCGTCATCACCGACCAGCGTCCGTCTTCGGCCCGCCATGCCCTCATGACCCGCTCCCTGAGGAGCGTGCCCTCGCCCTCCCGCAGGAACGCCTCCGCGAGCGAGTTGACCAGTCCGTGCGGATCCACGGTGTGGCCGTTTCCGGGTACGAGGAGGCCGTGCGAGACGTCGCGGGAGATTCCGGGGAAGTACTGCCGGACCCGGTCGGCCCCCAGCATCTCCGACTCGATCCCGAGGTGCGTCCGGACCTCGTCCTCGAGGCCTCGGGCGGGAGGAGCCTTCATGCCCTCCCAGAGGTAGACCTGGCCGTCGCGCCTCGTGAGGCGGGACATGGCGTCGTGCCCGACGTTGTCGAGCCAGCCCTCGAAGGTCGACCGGTGCAGTGCCCTCAAGGCCTCCGCCGCGTGGAAGACCTGCCGCCGCGTTCCGGACTTGAGGTAGCGCCACAGCCACGGCAGCGCCTGCGGCAGGTAGCGGGCCTTGACCGTCAGCGGGCCGAGGGGGTCGGCCAGCCAGCCCGGCACCTTCCATATCATGCCCGGCTGGAACGTCGGGATAGCGGTGTCCGCCACCAGCATTCCCGAGTTGCCGTAGGATGCGCCAGCGCCGGGCGCGCTCTCCTCGATCACCGTGACGGCGAAGCCCCGCCGCTGCAGCTGGATCGCCGCGCTCAGACCCACCGCGCCGGCGCCCACGACGAGCACCCGCCGCGCTTCCATTACGCTCGTCATCGCCGGTCGCCTCACTCGCCACGCCGGCGCGAGAGCCGCTCGGCTGCGATCACGAAGGCGGTGATCAGGAGGAGGAGCACGACCGAGACCGCTGCCAGCGTCGGGCTGACCTTGAGCAGCGCGTCGTCCCACATCTGCTTCGGAAGCGTGCCGAACAGGCCTCCCGTGACGAACAGCGCGATCGTGAGCTCGTCGAAGGAGGTCACGAAGGCGAACAGGTAGGCGGCGATCAGCCCGTTCCCTATGAGCGGCAGCGTGACCCGCCTCAGGGTCGCGGCCCGGCGCGCGCCCAGCGTCGCGGCCGCCTGCTCAAGGCGCCAGTCGTGGTGCTTCAGGACGGCCATCACGGTGATGGTGACGTAGGGCACGGAGAGCACCGCGTGTCCGATGACGAGGCCGAGCGTGGTCCCGACGAGCCCGAGTTGGGCGAAGAGGTAGAACAGCCCGACGGCGGTGACGATCCGGGGTACGATCAGCGGCGCCAGGATGAGGGCGAGGACGGCGGACTTGCCGGGCAGCTCGAAGCGCGTCATCGCGAAGGCCGCCGGCGTGCCAATGACGACCGCGAGCGCTGCCGAGAGGCCGGCGATGACGAAGGAGCGCGCCGCGGCGCCGAGCCACTGCGGGGAGTCCGCGATGGCGGCGTACCACTTGGTCGAGAACAGTGCCGGCGGCCACTCAATGAAGGAGCCCGTCGAGAACGACACCGGCACCAGGAACAGGGCCGGGCCGGCGAGGAATGCCAGCACCAGGACCCTCGTCGCCCACCCGATCGAGGCCGGCCCACGGTTGAGGCCTGCCGACCGCAGCGCCGAGCCTGCGGCGTCCGAGGCGCGGCCGGCGGCGGAGAGCACCGCCTTCGAGAAGCGCGTCGAGCGGCTTCCCGGACCCGAGCGCGCGGACTCCCCGCCAGCCAGCGTCGACATGCCGACGAGCCGATCGTAGGCGAAGAAGATGATGATCGTGGCCGCGATGAGGAGCGCAGAGATCGCTCCCCCGAAGCCCCAGTTCATCATGTCCTGGATCTGCTGGATGATGAGTTGGCCGACCATGGTCTGCTTGGGGGAACCGAGTAGGGCCGGGGTGATGAAGAACCCCAGCGCGGAGATGAACACGAGCAGGCCGGCCGCCGCCACCCCGGCGAAGGAGAGCGGGAAGTAGACGCGCCAAAAAGTCGAGCCTCCCCGCGCCCCCAGCGTCGAGGCCGCCCGCTCCAGGTCGCGGTTGATCTTCTCAAGGACCGGCACCAGCGTGAGGATCGCCAGCGGCATCAGCGCGTGGACCATCCCGACCAGCACACCTGCGAGGTTGTAGATGAGGTCGAGCGGCGCGCCGGTGACGCCCAGCCGCTGGAGGACGTCGTTGACGACGCCGTTGCGGCCGAGCAGCACGATCCAGGCGAAGGTCCGGACGAGGAAGCTCGTCCAGAACGGCAGCAGCACCCAGAGCATCAGACGCGCCCGGCTCCGGGGCTCCGCGCGAGCGATCGCGTAGGCGACGGGATAGCCGGCGACTAGCGAGACCACCGTCGTCCAGAAGGCGATCTGGAGGGTGGTCCACAGCACGGACGCGTAGACCGGCGAGGCGAACAGGCGGGCGTACTGCGCGAGGCTGACCTGGCCGGCGGAATCGGCGAGGCTCAACGCGAGGAGCTTGACCACGGGATAGACGAAGAAGCCGCCGAGCAGGAGCGCGGTCGGCACCAATAGCGCCCAGCCGCGCAGATCGGGTAGCCTTGTTCCGCCCGCGCCGGGCCGGTTCGGCGAGGTGAGGTTTGTCGCAACCGTCATGGCGTCCCGCCTCAAGCTGCGTGCGCGGGCAGGACGATGCCGGCGTCGGCGTCCCATCCGACGCGCACGGCCTGCCCCTCGCCCACCTGGCAGTCGCCGGCCGTGAGGAGGAGGGCGACGAGGTGGCCACCGCCCGCAGGCTCGATCGAGACCCGGGTGAGAGCGCCGAGCATGACCGTCTCTCGCACGGTGCCTGCGAGCTCGTTGTCGGCCCTCTGCCCATCGCCGATGAGGCGCAGGCGCTCGGGCCGGACCGCCAGGAGTGCGGGGCCCGACGAGGGGCTGACCTCGAGGGCCTGGCCGACAAGGTCCGCGCCAGCGGCGGTCGACACCGAGCGGAGCTGCCCGGAATCCCGGCCCACGGTGACAGGCAGCAGGTTGGACTCGCCGATGAAGTTGGCGGCAAAGGACGTGCGCGGCCTGAAGTAGAGGTCGCTCGGCGTGCCGATCTGCTCGATGCGGGCGTTGTTCATGAGGCAGATGCGATCGGACAGACCCATCGCCTCGTCCTGGTCGTGCGTGACATAGAGGACCGTGATCCCGAGCTCGCGGTGCAGCCGGCGGATCTCGTCCTGCATGTGCTCCCGCAATTTCTTGTCGAGCGCGCCCAGCGGCTCGTCCATCAGGATGATCGAAGGGCGGTAGACCATGGCCCGCGCCAGCGCGACGCGCTGCTGCTGCCCGCCCGAGAGGCGTGACGGCAGCCGGTCGCCCAGTTGCCCGAGTTTCACGAGGTCGAGCGTCCTGCGCACCCGCTCCTCGATTTCCGGCTTCGGGCACTTCCGCATCTCAAGGGGGAACGCGATGTTCTCGGCGACCGTGAGGTGCGGGAAGAGCGCGTAGCTCTGGAACACCATGCCGATGTCGCGGTCGTAGCTCGGCAGGTTCGTCGCCGGCCTCCCGTCGATCATGACCTGCCCAGAGGTCGGCAGGATGAGGCCCGCGACGATCATCAGCAGCGTCGTCTTGCCCGAGCCGGAGGGCCCGAGCAGCGTGACGAACTCGCCTTCCGCCAGGTCGAAGGTCGCGCCTTCCAGCGCGACCACCTGGGCGTAGCGCTTGCCGGCCTCGCGGACGGCTAGCTTGATCGGCCTGCCTGAGCTCGCCGCGCTCATCCGAGGAGCCAGGCGTTGAAGCGCTCCTGGACGGCGTCCTGCGCGCCGGCCCAGTACTTCGTGTCGATCTGGACGGCGCTGCGGATGTTCTCGGGCGAGGTGGGCAGGGTCTTGGCCCGCTCCGCGTCGATGAACTTGTAGGCGTCCGGGTGGACGGGACCGTAGGACAGGTGCTGGGTGTAGGCGGCCTGCCGCTGGGGATCGCGGGTGAAGGCGATGAACTCGCGCACCAGGTCGGCCTTCGGGCCGCCCTTGATGACGCAGAAGCCCTCGGTTCCCAGCAGTCCCTGGTTGAAGACGATCTTAGCCGGCGCGCCCTCGTCGATGACCGTCTGCGCGCGGGCGTTCCACGTCGGGCAGAGGTCCACCTCGCGCGTCTTGAGCAGCTGGGAGGTCTGCGCGCCGCCTGTCCACCAGATCTGCACGTCCCTCTTCAGCCGGTCGAGGCTCTTGAAGGCGCGGTCCAGGTCGAGCGGGTAGAGCTTGTCGGCGGGGACGCCGTCGGCGAGCAGTGCCTGTTCGAGGGTGTCCTGAGGCGCTTTGCGAAGCGACCTGCGGCCGGGGAAGTCCTTGACGTTCCAGAAGTCGGCCCAGGAGCCGGGAGCAGTCTTTCCGGAGAAGGCGTCGGTCCGGTACCCGAAGATCGTCTGGAGGGCGAGGACGGGCATGAAGCTCGGGGTGACGAACTTCTCCGGTATGCCCCCCGCCGACGCCCCGTGGTTCTCCAGCAGCGGTCCGGACTTCGAGCCCATCAGCACGTCGTGCGACATCTGGTTCAGCAGGGCGCCGTCCCAGACGTAGTTCTTCGTCTCGACCATGCTTCGGATGTAGGCGATCGGGTCGTGCTGCCCGACCACGCCGACGACCTCGATGCCGGTCGCCTTCTTGAACGGGTCGTAGAACGCGAGTGTGAAGCCGGGCGTGTACGGCCCGCCGGGATCACGGACCACGATCCGCCGGCCTTCCTGCGCCCTGAGCCCCCAAACGGCCGGCGCGAACACTGCTCCGGCGCCCACGACGGCGGTTCCGAGGAAGCGGCGGCGCGACGGGCCTTGGCCTAAATCGATCTTGCTCATGTATCCCCTCCATCGGGCGTAAACGCCTCTGGCTCCAGTTGTTGACATGTCAGATTTGACATGTCAATCGACCGACTTCCATCAATGGAGCGGACATATGTCGATCAAGAGAAGCGGCACCAACAAGCGCCTGAGCAAGCTCGTCGTCCATCGCGGACTCGCCTACCTTGCCGGACAGGTGGCAGACGATCTCGGGGCAGACGTCTCGGTCCAGACCCGGGAGACCTTGGCAAAGATCGACGCCCTCCTCACCGAGGCCGGAACCGACAAGACGCGGATACTCTCTGCGCAGGTGTGGCTCGCCTCGATGGAGGATGCTCCCAAGATGAATGAGATTTGGGAGGCCTGGATGCCGGAGGGTGAGGCCCCGGCGCGGGCAACCGTGGGGGCGCCTCTCGCGACGCCGCGCCACCTCGTCGAGATCAAGGTCGTCGCCGCGGTCGACTAGGACCGCGAAGCCGCGGGGGCTCAGGCCCTCGCGGCGGAGACGTGCGCCGCGCCGCGCAGGGTCCGATGCCCCGTGATCAGTTCGGGCGCAGCCGCGAACACGCCCATGACGCGGTCTTGGCTGCGCTTGATGCCGTCGAGCGTCGTTTGGTGGGCGGCGGCGCGGTCTCCCGCCACCAACGCGTCGATCATGGGCCCGTGCCCGTGCGACCAGTCGTCCGACAGCTCCCGCTCGCTCGCGCTCAAGTAGAGCACGCGCAGCGACTCGTCGTGGAGCCTCTCCACCGAGCGCGCCAGCCTCGGGCTTCCGCAGGCTGCGGCGATCGTGACGTGGAAGTCTCGGTTGGCGAGCAGGAAACGGCGCTTGGCCGCCACGTCCGTGACGCGATACGGCGCCGCGCAGGCCTTGTTGAGGCGCCTGAGCTTAGTCTCCGAAACGTTTCCGGCCGCCCTCGCGGCAGATTCGGGCTCGACTATCTCGCGCATCGTGAAGATGTCGATCACGTCCTCGATCGTCATCGGCGTCACAATGTGGCCGCTGCGGGGGACGCTCTTCACCCACCCGTCCTGGCCAAGCCGCGACAGAGCGTGCCGCACCGGCGCCTTCCCGACGGCGTAGCGCGCCGCGAGGTAGCCCTCCGAAAGCTCTGTTCCTGGCGGGAGCTCGCAGGAGATGATCGCCAGCTTCAGGGTCTCGTACAGGTAGTCCTTGAGCTGCCCTTCTGTCGCCTCTTGCAATGCCGGCCCCGCAGTTGAGCGCCTGACAACCAGAGTCTTGACATGTCAGGCCGAGCGGCAAACTAGCCGAACGGCATCGCTTTGGGAAGCGGCGAGCGCGACAGCAGCAGTCCTCCACCGCGTGGTCGGTATTGGCTCAGCTAGATACTCGAAATGAGTCGCCCGTCCACGCGGAGCGTCGAGCCGGTGATGTAGGACGCTCGGCTGCTCGCGAGGAACGCGACCGCGTCGGCGTACTCCTCAGGCCGGCCGTAGCGTCCGGCCGGAATGGAACCCACGCTCTCGCTCACGATGTCCTCGACGCCTCTGTTCTCGCGTTTCGCTTTCGCCTCGTCCAGGGCCTGGATCCTACGGGTGGCAATCCGGCCCGGTAGGATGATGTTGGACGTGATGCCATCCCGGGCGACCTCGCGGGCCAGTGTCTTAGACCAGCCGACGAGCGAAGGCGCAACGCGTTCGAGATGCCGAGATTGGGTATGGGGGCCACGACGCCGGACGAGGTGCTGGTGATGATCCGGCCCCACTTTGCCTCGCGCATTCCGGGAAGCAACCGGTCTGTCGTGGTGATCAAGGAGAGCACCATCGCCTCGAAATGCTTTTGCCAGAGAGCCGATGCCTGGCCCGCGACTGGAGTGGGAGGCGGGCCGCCCGTGTTGTTGACCAGGACCTCGACAGCTCCAAGGCGCGACTCGATGGCCGAGCATCGGTCTTCGGCCCCCGCGATGTCGGCGAGGTCCCACTCGAATGCCTCGGCAGTCCCGCCGTTGCCCGATGATGAACCAGATGGTCTGGGCGATCGTGATGACCTCGCTCGGCGTCGTCGTCGGCTTGAACAGCGATCTAACGGGCGTGACGCAGGACCTAAACACCAAGACCTTCCGCACGTTCGAGTACTTCGCGATCGCGGCGGTCATCTACTACGGCCTGACGAAGATCGTGACCTCCGCCGCCCGCCTCATGGCCTGGCGCCTCTTCCGGTACTAGGGGTCACGCAGGTCGATGTCCTTCGGCTCATTCCACACGGCCCTGACCGCCGGCGACCTGCTGTACATGCTGCAGGGCGCTCTGGTCACGCTGTCGATAACATTCTTGGCGGTACTCGGCGGCACGGTCCCGGGGTCGCGCTCGGACTGGTCAGGGCTGTCGCCCCAGTGGTGGGTCAACGGCCCCGTCGGCGCCGTCCTCGACGTCTTCCGGTCCGTGCCGCTCCTCATCCAGTTCGTCCTCGCGAACTCGTTCAAATCGATTATCGGCCTCGACCTGTCGGTGTTCGCGGTGGGGTGCATCGTACTGGCAGTGTACAAGAGCGCTTACTGCACCGAGATCGTGCGCGCGGGCGTGCTCGCGGTGCCGGTCACCACGCGCCGGGCCGCGCGCTCCCTTGGGATGAGCTGGCACCAGGACCTCTTGTACATCGTGGCGCCGGCGGCGCTGCGGGTCGTGCTGCCGAGCTGGATCGGGCTGACGCTAGGCGTCATGAAGGATTCCGCGCTCGTCCTGTGGATCGGCATCATCGAGCTGCTGCGCGCGTCGCAGAGCGTCATCACCCGCATCCAGGAGCCCCTCTTCGTCCTCTCGGTGACGGGCTGATCTACTTCCTGAGGAGCTTCCCGATCGCGCGGCTGGCGAGCCGACTGGAAAAGAAATGGCGCGAGAATGATTGAGATCGAAGACGTCCATAAGTCTTTCGGCCCGCTCGACGTGATCAAAGGCGTGACGATGACCATCGCCAAGGGCGAAGTGGTCTCGATCATCGGAGGGTCTGGCTCCGGGAAGTCCACGTTGCTGATGTCCATCAACGGGCTGGAGCCGATCGATTCAGGCCGTATCCTCGTCGACGGCACGGTGGTGCACGACAAGGGCACCAACCTCAACCGGCTGCGGCGCAGGATCGGGATCGTCTTCCAGCAGTGGAACGCGTTCCCCCATTTCACTGTGCTTGAGAACGTCATGATCGCCCCCCGGAAAGTCCTGGGGAAAACGAGGGCCGAAGCGGAAGCGATTGCGGTCAAGAAGCTCGGCAGGGTCGGGCTCTCCGACAAGCTCGAGTCCTACCCGTCCCGGCTCTCCGGAGGCCAGCAGCAGCGCATGGCGATTGCGAGGGCACTCGCGATGTCGCCGGGCTACATGCTGTTCGACGAGGTGACGTCCGCGCTCGACCCCCCACTCGTCGGAGAGGTGCTGGACACGATGAGGCTCCTGTCGTCCGAGGGCATGACCATGGTCGTCGTCACGCACGAGATGACCTTCGCAAGGGAGGTTCGGACCGCGTCGCCTTATTCCACCACGGCAAGATCCCCGAGATCGGCCCACCAAAGCAGATATTCGCCGAACCCGAGAAGGCGGAGACCGCGGCGTTTCTCAGGGCCAGCCTTCAGCGGGAACTCGCCTGAACCGATCCGGCCCATCCTTGCAGCCCACCTCGGAGCAGTTCCGTCGAGGAAGCGACCACGAACCCACTCCGACGTTGGTTGCAAGAGGCTTTTGGCATCGGCGCCGAACGGTGATCGACTTTCTGCTCGGGTAAATAATCTCCGACGATCGGGTGCGACGACCTCGGAAGCTCGATCACGTCCGCCGCAATGGAGCGGTCACATTGAAGTTCAGCGGGGACGGATTTTAGCCTAGCATCCGCTTCCCTGTGAAAGCCAGTCCTTTCCGATTTGAAAAACGACCGTCGCACATGAAGTCACCCAGAAAGCGAGCCGCCGCGCTGCAGGTTCCCGTTCACCGGGCGCCGGAGGAAGGCGAAACCGAAACGTCCGGCTCCTCGATCGGCAATCGTATAGCGAAGGCCAGGCGGATGCGTGGCTGGACGCTGACGCAGCTGTCCCAGGCGAGCGGAGTGGCGATCGGGACGCTATCCAAAGTCGAGAACGGCAAAAGCGGAGCCTCGTTCGACACGGTCTCGCGTGTCGCCTCCGCGCTCCGGCTGCAATTCGACGACGTGCTGGCCCCGACTGGAAAGAAGTTCGCCAGCGGCCGCCGGTCGGTCACGAAGGCGGGAGAGGGCATCCGCTTCGGGTTCCGCAGCTACAACTACGAGATTCCGTGCAATGACTTGATCAGCAAGGCGATGATCCCGCTGCTAATGACCATAAAGACGCGCGAGGTGCTGCCGGCCGACCAGTGGGCGAGCCACCCCGGGGAGGAGTACATTCACGTCATCGCAGGCGCGATCGAGCTCTACACGGAAGTCTACGGCCCGGTCCGCCTCGAGAAGGGCGACAGCGCCTATATCGACAGCCTCATGCCCCACGCCTTCGTCAATGTCGGGAAGGGCGACGCGCGCATGCTGTCGATCTGTCTCTCCGGCTCGCTGCGCGAGCTCTTCGGCGAAGCTGAAGTCGTTGACCGCGCCGCTCGGCAGCAGCGGCCGGGAGCGTGACCGGATAATTCCGCATGCAGTGCATCGCATAAATTTCGTTATCGAAAATATATTGCCGACATCGAAAATATCAGGATACTCTCCCTGTACGGGAGGGCACCGATGCGCGTCGCGCTGGCTAGTTTCGAATTCGAGGGCAACACACTCTCGTCCCAGGTCCACCGACGGGCCGAGTTTGCGCGCAAAGTCCTTGCGGAAGGGGACGACATCCTCCCGGCGATCGAGGGCCGCGACCTGGCTGTCGCCGGAGCATGGGAGGCTCTGCGGAAAGAGGGCCTCGACGTCGTCCCGGTGCTCGTTGCCCATGGCGGGTCGGGCGGCATCGTCGAGGGTGCGTTCTATCGCGAGACTTTTGACAAGATTGTAGCAGGCGTCCTCAGCCAGCCGGTCGATGGCGTCTTCCTGGCCCTGCACGGCGCCATGATCTGCGAGGGCGAGAACGACCCCGAGGGCGCGCTGATTGCGGCGCTCCGTGAGGTGCTCGGGCCGGGAGTGCCGATCGCGGCGAGCCTCGACCTGCACGCGCATGTCACGCCGCGAATGGCCGACAATGCCGATATCCTCGTCGGCTACGAGACCTACCCACATATCGACGCGTACGGCACGGGACGGCGCGCGGCGGAGCTGCTCGCGGCGACCATGCACGGCCGCATCCGGCCGGTGACGCGCCTCAAGCGGATCGACGCGCTGCTGCCGGTGGCTGGGGGCTCGACCAACGGCACCGCACCAATGGCTGAGGTCAGGCGCCTCGCCCGGCTGGCCGAGAGCGGCGGGCGGGCTCTCTCCGCCAGCTACTTCCCTGTCCAGCCATGGCTCGACATCGACGACCTCGGCATCGCGGGCGTCGCCGTCTCGGACGGCGACGAGGACGCGGCGGACGCCGTCGCCAAGGAGATGGTCCTCGCGATGTGGGACAGGCGCCGGGACTTCGAGATTCCCTGCCGGTCGCCCGACGACGCGATCCGGGAGGCCGTGCGACGGCCCGGCCGGGTCCTGATCTCGGATGCGCCCGACTGCGTCGGTGGCGGAGCCCCGGGCGACGCCCCCGCCGTGCTGGCAGCCCTGCTGCACGCCGGCCTCGAGGTGGAGGCGGCGGTGCTCGTCGTCGACCCGGATGTCGCGGCCAGGGCGTTCGCGCTCGGAATTGGCCAGTTGATCCGCGTCAATGTGGGCTCCGCGCTCGACCCTCGGTTCCACCCGCCGGCCGAGGTGGACGGCGTCGTCGAGAGCCTGCACGATGGCCGCTTCACCTATTCCGGCGGCATAAGCGCAGGCACGCCCGGCAATATGGGCCCGACCGCGGTCATCCGCGCGGGGAAGCTCCGGGTCGTCGTGCCGACTTACGCGACCTACGAGTACGGCGACGAGCAGTACCGCGCCGCGGGCGTCGATATCGGCGATTGCAGGATCGCCGTGCTGAAGAACCCGATGAACTTCCGCACGCTGCTCGACGAGCGGACCTCTTGGATCATGGTCGGCGGGGCAGGCCCCACGACGCCCGACCTCGCAAGCATCGAGTGGCGCGTCAAGAAGCGCCCGTTCTGGCCCTGCGACGACCAGGACAACCCCGTCTTCATGGAGCCCCGCCGTGACAACTGAACAGCTGCTCTCGTGGCCAGCGCCTTCCCGCTCCCGTGGCCGGGAGCCGGCCGACCCGCGCTTCGCCGACGGAACGGCCTGGATCGACGGCAAACTCGTGCCGGTTGCCGAGGCGACGCTCCCGCTGCTCGACTGGGGCTTCCTGCGGTCCGACGCGTGCCAGGAGACCATCTCCGCCTGGGACGGCCTGCTCTTCAGGCTCGACGACCATCTGGACCGGTTCTGGCGCTCGCTCGAACGGCTGCGAATGGCGTCGCCGCTGAGCCGGGAGGAGGTTCGCGGCGTGGTCCACTCGCTGATCGCCGCCGCCGGCTACGACAACGCCTATGTCCAGATCATCATGACACGAGGCCGGCCGCCCATCGGCAGCCGGGACATCCGCCTCTGCGCCAACCGTTTCCAGGCCTTCTGCATCCCGTATGTGTGGATCGCGACGCCCGAAGTGCAGCAGCGCGGCCTGCACGTCCATGTCGGCAGCCGCCACCGCGTGCCGGCGGCGTCCGTCGATCCGATGGTCAAGCACTACCATTGGCTCGATTTCGAACTCGGACTCCTCGAGGCGTTCGACAACGGGGCCGAGACCGTCGTGCTGACCGACGGGCACGGCAACGTCCTTGAAGGCCCCGGCTTCAACATCTTCGTCCGCCAGGGCGACAGGCTGCTCACGCCGCGGACAGGCATGCTAGACGGCATGACGCGCCGGACGGTGATGGAAATCTGCGCGGATGCCGGGATTCAGGTCGAGGAGACCGATGTCCCGGTCGAGGCGCTGCTCGCCGCCGACGAGGCCTTTCTGACCACCACGGCGGGCGGGGTCCTCCCCGTGACCTCGGTCGGAGGGAGGGCGATCCGCAACGGCCCCGGCCCCTTCACCGCCCAGATCCACGCCGCCTACTGGCAGCGCCGAGCCGATGGCTGGCACGGCGAGCCCGTCGACTACGCCGCCGCTTCCGCCATCCTCGCCGCAGAGTAGGACCTCCAATGCTCAACAGACGCACCTTCCTCGGCGCGGCCGGCGCCGCCGCGATCGCCCGCCCTGCGATCGCCCAGAACGCGGCCGCGAGGACGCTGAAGTTCATTCCCGAGTCCAATCTCGCCATCCTCGATCCGATCGTGACGACGGCCGCGGTCTCGACGACGCACGGCTACTGCGTGTTCGACACGCTGTTCGGCGTCGACGAGCAGTTGCGGCCCCAGCCCCAGATGGCGTCCGGGGCCAAGGTCTTCGACGAGGGCAAGACGTACGAGATCACGCTGCGCGACGGGCTCAAGTTTCACGACGGCGAGCCTGTCCGGGCGCGCGACTGCGTGGCGAGCCTCAAGCGCTGGAGCCGGCGGGACAGCTTCGGCCAGGCATTGGGCGCGGTCGTGGACGAATGGCAGGCGGTCGACGACAAGACGATCCGCATTCGCCTGAAGCGGGCGTTCCCCCAGTTCCTCCGCGCAATCGGAAAGCCGCACTCCTCTGCCGCGTTCATCATGCCGGAGCGGATCGCGAACTCGGACCCGATGACGCCGGTGACCGAGATCGTGGGCTCGGGACCGTTCCGCTTCTCGGCGCGCGAGTTCGTCGCCGGGTCGCGGATGGTCTATGAGAAGTTCGAGGGCTATGTGCCGCGCGACGAGCCCGCCAACTGGACGGCCGGTGGCAAGCGGGTCAATTTCGACCGGGTCGAGTGGCACGTCATCCCGGACGCTGCGACGGCGGCTGGCGCGCTGCAGCGCGGCGAGGTCGACTGGTGGGAGCGCCCCCTCCCGGACCTCCTTCCGACGCTCGCCTCGAAGGACATCACCGTCAGGGCGCTCGACCCCTACGGACTGATCCTCGGGATGCGCTTCAACCACATGAACGCGCCCTTCAACAATGCCGCGCTGCGGCGGGCGATCCTCGCGGCCGTCAACCAGGACGACTATCTGCAGACGGTCACGGCCGGAGACGCGGGCGGCTACCGTGCGTGCCGCGCGATGTTCCCCTGCGGCCTGCCGGGCGTGAACGAACTGGGCACCGACCTGATGAAGCAGCCGCCGGACCTGACAGCCGCCCGTGCCGCGATCGAGGCCTCGGGCTACAAGGGCGAGAAGATCGTCCTGCTCCACGCCGCCGACCACCCGATGATCGCGCCTCTCGGCGATGTCACCGCGGACCTGCTGAAGAAGCTCGGCCTGAACGTCGACGTGCAAACGATGGACTGGGGCACCGTCGTCCAACGCCGCACGTCGAAGGAACCGTTGGACCGCGGCGGCTGGAGCATTTTCCACACGACCTGGCCTGGCTCGTCCGTCACGAATCCGGCGGAGAACCTCTACATTCGAGGAGCTGGCCCATCGGGTTGGTTCGGCTGGCATGACAGCCCGGAAATGGAGAGCCTCACCGCGCAGTGGCTTGAAAGCACGGATGCTTCGCAGTCGCAAAAGCTGCTGGACGACATCCAGCAGAGCGCCTTCAAGACCGTTCCTGTCGTCCCGCTCGGCCAGGTCATTCCCAAGACTGCTCATCGCAGCAACATCCAGGGCATTCTAACGGCCTCTTCATCGTTATTCTGGAACGTGCGCCGCGCTTGAGGCAATTGCTCAGCTTTCAGGACGCCAACTCTCGCTGGGGCCATCAGCAACAACGTAAGCCCTCTGGTCTAGGGCGTTATGTAATTAAGTCGGGTCATACCCTGAGCTTGCGAAGAAATTGGCGCATTCCTGCGCGGTGACGTTTTGCAGGATGTCCTTGAGGGCACCGATGATGTCAGCGAGCGAGCGTGGCTTTGACTCGCGTAGCCAGTGTTTGATCTTGGAGAAGAATTTTCGATCGGGTTCAGGTCGGGGGAAGATTTGGGCAGGAAGAGCAGCTTTGCTCCTGCTTTGCGGATGGCCCGACGCACGCCTTGCCTTTATGGGAGCCGAGATTGTCCATGACGACAATGTCGCCTGGCTTCAGTGTCGGCACCAATTCGGCCTCGACATAGGCCTGGAAACTGGCGCCATTGATCGGACCATCCAGGACCCAGGGGTCCTCCACCTGTCATAGCGCAAGGCCGCGATGAAGGTCTGGGTCTGCCAATGACCATGCGGGACAGTGGTCTCGAACCGCTCGTGATCTGAGCCCTGAAAACTGGATCGCTTTGAGCTAGAGTTTTCTGCGTCGTTTCCCTTGGGCTGGGAGGAGCGGAAGACGATGAAGGATTCGAAGTTCTCGGACGCGCAGAAGGCATTCATCCTGAAGCAGGGCGCGGATGGGATTCCGGTGGCGGAGATCTGCCGGCGGGCCGGGATCAGCCAGGCGACCTACTTCAACTGGAAGAAGAAGTACGACGGGCTGCTGCCGGCCGAGATGCGCCGGTTGAAGCAGCTTGAGGACGAGAACGCGAAGCTGCGCAAGCTCGTCGCCGATCTCGCACTGGACCCTGAGATGCTCCAGTGACGTGATCCGCCGAAAGCTCTGAGCGACTGTCTTTCGCGTCAAGCGTTTTGCCATGGCGTCGCGCTCCGGATGATCGCGTTGAGGATGGTGAGGAGGCGCCGCATACAAGCGACGAGGGCGACTTTCTTCGGACGCCCTCGTGCCAGCCGCTGATATTGATCTTTGAGAACGGGGTTCCAGCGCACGCCGACGAGAGCAGCCATGAACAGCGTTCGCCGTACGGTGGGGCGCCCGCCGGCTATCGCACGATGGCCGCGCCAGGTGCCACTGTCGCGGTTGACGGGCGCTACGCCGACAAGGGAGGCGATGCTTCGCCGATCGAGGCGCCCGAGTTCTGGAAGATCAGCAATCAGCGTACGAGCTGTGACGCTGCCGACGCTTGGAACGGACAGAAGAAGGTCATCCGCGGCACGCCAGATAGGCGAGGCGCGAACCGTATTGTCGATGTCGTGATCGAGAGCGGCAAGTTGCGCCTCAAGCATTTTGAGCGTTGCCCTCAGACTCTTCTGGATAAGCGGAGTGTGCGCCTGGCGTAGGCGGTTGCCTTCCATGCCGATCATCTCGACCAGTTGACGCCGCCTCGCGACCAGATCCGCAAGTGCTTGTGCATCTGGCCCAGGCAAGTGGCGCGCTTCCGGGCGGATGCGCTCAGCAAACAACGCGATAACCTCGGCATCGAGCGCATCGGTCTTCGCCAACCGCCCGGTAGCACGAGCAAAATCCCGAATCTGACGCGGATTAACAACGGCGAGCGGTAGATCGGCAGCGGCAATTGCGGCTGATACCGTGAGTTCATATCCTCCGGTCGCTTCGATCACGATGAGGCCTACGGATCGGCAGCGAAGGGCTGTCAGCAGTTTGTCCAAGCCTTTGCCGTTACGGGCGACCGCGAACGCGTCGCCAGACGGCAAAACATGGACATCGAGACGATCCTTCGAGACATCGATGGCGACGAAGCTCGGCGGCGCTGGAGGTTGTTCCATGACCCGTCCTTGCAAATCCGGGCTCGCACTGCGGCCCAAGCGACTGTTCGGGCTCCTCTGGAACCGACGGGCGGGGCCCCATGCTCAGAGGCGGGCTCAATCACCCAAGGCCTGTACGGGCTCCCTTCCGTCGACAGCTTCCCCGGCTCAGAGCCGGTCGGCAACCGTGAGATACAAGGCCTGGTCGCAAGCGCGAGCTTGTCGGCGCGATGTGTGGCGAATGGCAGGTGTCGATCCGGCGGGCCTGTGCGGTCCTTGAGTTCGACACCTGACCTGAGACCCTGATCTTCCTCCAGATTTGAGTAGAGTCCGTCACTCACGGAGACGGACGATGCGCCCCTCACGGTTCACGGAAGAGCAGATCATCGGGATGCTGAAGGAGCAGGAGGCTGGAGCTGCGACGGCTGACGTCTGCCGCAAGCACGGCATCTCCTCGGCGACCTTCTACAAGTTCAAGGCGAAGTATGGCGGGATGGACGTGTCGGATGCGCGTCGGCTGAAGACCCTCGAGGATGAGAATGCCCGCCTCAAGAAGCTGCTGGCCGAGCAGATGCTCGATAACGCGATCCTGAAGGACGTCGCCGCAAAAAAATGGTGACGCCCGACGCGAAGCGGAAGGCGGTGGCTCATGCCTGCACGGTGCATGCGGTGAGCCAGCGTCGGGCGTGCCTGGCCTTGACGATCGACCGCTCGACGGTGCGCTACACGAGCACCCGGCCGGACGATGACCTGTTGCGCGAGGCGATGAAGGCCGTGGCGGCGGAGCGCCGGCGGTTCGGCTATCGCCGGATCCACATCATGCTGGACCGTCAGGGCATCGTGATGAACCAGAAGAAGCTGCGGCGGCTCTATCGCGAGGAGAAGTTGCAGGTGCGCCGGCGTGGTGGCCGCAAACGGGCATTGGGCACGCGCAGGCCCATGCTCGTGCCGGATCGGGCCAATGCGCGCTGGAGCCTCGATTTTCTGTCCGACACGATCTCGGACGGTCGCCGCTTCAGAGTGCTCGCCATCGTCGACGACTACACGCGCGAGTGCCTGGCGCTCGTCGCCGACACTTCGCTCTCGGGCCTGCGCGTGGCTCGGGAACTGGATGGTGTCATTCGCCTGCGCGGCCGGCCGGGGACGATCGTGTCCGACAACGGCACCGAGTTCACCTCGATGGCGATCCTGCGCTGGTGCCAGGAGACCGGCGTCGAGTGGCACTACATCGCCCCCGGCAAGCCGACACAGAACGCCTTCGTCGAAAGCTTCAACGGGCGCTTTCGGGACGAGTGCCTCAACGACACGCTGTTCTCGACGCTCGTCGAGGCCCGCAGCGCCATCAGCTCATGGAAGGAGGACTACAACCGGAACCGACCCCACTCGGCCCTCGGCAACATCACGCCCGCCGAGTTTGCCCTCAAATCCACGCTGGAAAAACAGGCCGCCTGAGGCCAGAAATGAAACCCAGGACTCTCCCTCAGACCGGAGGAGAAAAGGGTCTCAGGTCACACCTCAAGCTACCACTACAAATCGTGCCGGCCCGACCAGGCCCCCTTGGCAGCCCGGATCAAGGCTATCTGCGAGACCCGTGTTCGCTACGGCTATCGCCGTGCTGCTGCGACGCGAGGGCTGGCATGTTAATCAGAAGCGGATTCGAAGGATCTACCATGTGTTAGGCTTGCAACTCCGGAACAAGACGCCCAAGCGCCGGGTCAAGGCGAAGCTGCGCGAGGATCGCGCGCCGGCGACACGGCCCAACGATGTCTGGGCGATGGATTTCGTCCATGACCAACTTGCTACGGGTCGCAATCCGAATCCTGACGGTGGTCGACACCTTCTCGCGCTTCTCGCCGGCGATCGATCCCCGCTTCAGCTACCGGGCCGAGGACGTCGTCGCCACGCTCGAAAGGGTCTGCGCGAAACTGGGCTAACCGAAGACGATCCGGGTCGATCAGGGCTCCGAATTCGTCAGCCGCGATCTCGATCTGTGGGCCTATGCCAAGGGCGTCACGCTCGACTTCTCGCGGCCAGGCAAGCCGACGGACAATGCCTTCATCGATGCGTTCAACGGCCGCTTCCGCAGTGAGTGCCTGAATACCCACTGGTTCCTGACGCTTGCGGATGCGGAGGAAAAGATGGAGACTTGGCTCAGATACTACAACGAGGATCGGCTGCACGGGGCCATCGGCAACAAGCCTCCGATCCTGCTGCAAAATCCCGGCGGAGCACCCAGCCTACCGCCGTGATCAAGGCCGGAAACTCCAGCCTCCGGCGGTCCAGCAAACGGTCTCGGATCAAAAACCCCACGCCACTCCCTCAGACCGGAGGAGAAATGGGTCTCAGGTCACAATCCTTCGCGAGATGGCCAAGTCCAACGACGTCCGGAACGGAGGCAATTTGAAGTCCCATCCCGCTGTGATTTTCGCAATGAGCGGGTGGGTAGTCCTGATTTCTCGATCGGGATCCGTTGTAGCCACGTGGTAGCTTTAGCTTTTTACATGATCTTTCAGAAGCTCTAATGTCTTTGAGTGGTTCATGCCCTTAACAAGCAGCATCATGACTGAAGCGGAGGCGACAGCGGGAACAATATGTCGCGCATTTTCGCCGACCCAGCCGCTATGTATGCCGCGAACGTTTAACCCGGTTTCGTGCAGACTACGAGCATACCCTGGCCATTGCCGGCCGGGCCGGAAAAGCCATACAGATTTTTCAGGTGATCGTCGGCAGAGGGGAGGGCGTTTAAGGCTTCAAGCTCAGTTGACGAAAGCTGCTCTGCATCATCGTAAAAGCCGTCGATAGTGACGCGCCCATCAGGCGATTTCATTGGCGAGAGCAATGTCGCTACCACTCAGCAGCGCTGGGCGCGAAATTGGTGAAATGTCCTGTACAAAGAACAATGTGCCGTAGACAGTGATTTCGGCTGTTGACGTGCCTCTTTGCCCAAACCAGGCGGTCGTCTGGCCCGTGTAGTAGGTAGGACCATCACAAGAAAAGAACGCATCTGATTCAAGCAGCGCGGGATAGGATCTTACGAAACCCGCGATATGCTTTGATCTGGACTCTTCTTCCCCCTCGAGAACAAAGCGTATATTGTCTCTCAACGGCAGCTCTCAGGCTTTGACGGCATCGAGCGCCGATAGCATCGCTACGATCGGTCCTTTGTCGTCGCTGGCGCTACGGGCATAAATTCGCGAATCTTCGTCGAAGGGCTCACTCGGGGCCGGAAGCGTTAACGCAGGGTCCAAATGCCAACCGCGAGGCTGGGGCGATGCAGATGCGCCCTCGCCCTTTGGAGTCGCCTAGTTGAACCACGTATCGGACAGTCGATAGCCTTCTGGAAAGGGATCTTCCGGGTCAACGCCATAGTAGCTCACGCCGGTGAGCCACGCCCTTCCCGAGACGAGCGGAACAACGGCAGGTGTTTCGCCCACGGTAGCGGTCTCAAGAATTCGGCAATCGAACTGTGTGTCTAGGATTGACAGGTGTCGGAAAGGTTCGTCGATTACAAGATTACCCCTGGCGTGCAAAAGAGCCATCCTAGCGGAGGTTCCGGTTCCACAAGGGCACCGATCCAGACGGCCCGGCGAAACGACAACAGCGTTTTTCGACGTCTTGACGCCATCAATGATGCCAAGCGGGCCGGCGAATTCCACCTGATTAATGGTGTGGATTTCCGGATTACCGGGGTGGATTGAAGGAAGCTGGTCAGCCGCGGCAGCCTTAATCTGCTCGCCGATCTCGACTAGCTTCCGAGCTTCGCTCCGGTCCAACGTCAGCCCCAGATCGAGCGCGTCGACAATGCAATAGATCATTCCGCCGTAAGCTACGTCTACCCGCAGCGAACCGATACCCGGCACCTCGATTATGCTGTCTCGATGCATAACGAACGAGGGAATGTTCCGGAAGCTGATTTTTTTGCATTTTCCGTCTCTACACTCGGCCTCCACCTCAACAAGGCCGGCTGGGGTATCGACACGAACAAGGGTGTTAGGGCCACGCATCGGAATCACGCCCGTTTCGAGCGCTGCTGTGACCGTGCAGATCAAATTTGAACCTGACATCGGAACGAAATAGTCCGACTCCATCACAATAAGGCCGAAGTCCGCGGTGGGATCGCATGCCGGAGTGATGAGATTTACCGCGGCGTTAACACTGCCGCGTGGATCGAAGAGCAGCATGTTTCGCAGCCAGGAGCTCTCTCTCTCAAGATTTTGCATTCTTTCGAACATATTTGAACCTTTTGGGGGAAGGATACCGCCCGTAATGACGCGTCCCACCTCCCCTTCGGCATGGGCTCCCACGACTGTTATTGCCCGGTCTAGGTGCATTTCACTCTCACGTTATCGGATCGAACGGGGCCCAGGGGGGCTTTAGGAGACTCTGCGCACGATGTGGGTGGGCGAGCAGGCGTCCAATTCATAAGCTGCCTTGCGACTTGTAGAATGGATCCAGTGAAGGGTAATTTGAGGTTATGAGGCCGTCAAGTTGGCTGTGTCCATTCTTTAAGGGTGGGTCTGCGTCATTCCGGCAAATCTCGGGAGCGAAGAATGTTGAAGCTTTGCCACTGAGCTTCCGCGAGACTGATGGACCTGCGAGTTCGGTCGACGTCGATTCCCTCAAGCTCTGAGCACACACTTTCAATGACCGACAAGCAGGGGACTAGAGCCGGAAAATAGGAAGCCCCTTCAGCAGGGATCGCTATAACTAAGTCTGCGTATTGAGCAAGTTGAGACTTGGTTGAATCCGATATCAGGAGAATTTTTGCGCCGTTCCTGCGCGCAGTTTCAGCCGCGACTAGAGACGGATTATAAAGACGCCAAAACATAATAATGACGACAACATCTCTCGGGCCGCAATCCGCAAGTCCATTTGCCGCTGCTATGCTGTCATCATAGAACTCGGATCTATAACCTGCTATCCCGCAGTGATGGGCTAATATTCGACCGACGCCGCCAGAGCTCCCCCACGCTAGGATAATTCTACGATCACCGCGTGCGAGCCCTTTAGCAAATGCCTTGATTTTCTGCCGCGGGACATTCTTTCGGACGAAATTCAAATCCGCGATTTGTTGCTTGATGGTGTCGCCGAAGGCCGAACTGGTCGCTTGCTCATCGTGCAGTGTCGCAAGTTCAGGGGCCGTGAATGAGCGGATGTAACGCGCCCGGATCTCCTGACGAAACTCTGGCCAACCCGAGAACCCAAGCGCTTGTGCCGCGCGAGTCACGGTCGCCGTATTCACTTCCGCAACACGGGCCAAGTCAGCTGCCGATGTATATGCCGCGCTTGCGGGGTTCATAACAGCTGCGTTCAGCACCGCCGTTGTTCCTGGCGACAGGTGCAAATGCCTCACCCTATCGTGGATCCACCCTTCCACGGTTTGGACCGTCATTTCAGCTGCACCATTTTTTGCGGTTGACATTATCGAAAGCCGATTGCAAATGTTGTTGCAAGCGTCGCATAGAACGCCGTGACAGCGCAATACCGATAACGAGGGCCCTCGCCGATGGCAGAGAGGAGCACCTTGAGGGGAAGACATGTTGCAGTATGGATCCAATCTACAGTTGCCAGTCCTTCGCCGCTTTGGAATTCATGAAGCCGTGCAGTGAGGTGGCCATGACTCACGTCCTCACTATCCGCGATGTGGTCCGAGAGTTTTACGGAGCTCGCGTCCTGCGCGGAGTGACATTTTGCGTCGAGGCTGGCGCCATCACTGGGCTCATTGGGCCTAACGGCGCTGGCAAAACTACTCTCTTCAACGTCGTTTCTGGGCTTTTCCCGCCGACTTCCGGAAGCATCGCCTTCATTGGAGACGAGTGCGCTGGTGTGCGACCCGACCGGCTCGTTCGTCGTGGCCTAGTTCGCACATTCCAGCTGGCCCGCGGCTTTCCAAAGCTGAGTGTATTCCAACATTTGATGCTTTACGGGCCCGCTCAACCGGGTGAAGGCTTGGTTGCGGCCTTGCTGGGCACAAAGGAAAACCGTGAGAGAGAGGCGGAGCTCGCGGAGCGGGCCTGGTCGATAGCGGGACGCCTAAAGCTCCGGCATGTGATCGACAACCCCGTTACAGCTCTTTCCGGTGGCCAGAAGAAGCTCGTCGAAATAGGGCGTTCTCTGATGGCGGAGCCAAAGCTGATATTGCTCGACGAGCCCATGGCCGGCGTTAATCCGTCTCTTGCAGAAGAAATAAGCGATCATCTCCGCGTTCTAAATGCTGAGGGTATTTCAATCTGCCTAATCGAACACGACATGGCTCTAATCCGGAAGCTCTGCAAGAACGTGATCGTCATGGCCGAAGGCCAAACTCTGATGCAGGGAAGCTTCGATGCCGTCTCTGAAGACCCCAGAGTACAGGAAGCGTATCTGGGGAGGCGTCAATGAGCCTGCTGGCGGTAGACGATACTGTTGCCGGCTACGGCGCAGCTGAAAACATCCTGAAGGGTGCCTCGCTCCGCGTGGCGCCAGGCGAGATTGTCACAATTATTGGTCCGAACGGTGCGGGAAAGTCTACGCTTCTCAAAGCGGTCGCCGGCCTCGTTCCCCTCAAATCAGGGCGTATCACACTAGGGGATACCGTCCTCACTAACCTCGATCCCATGAGCCGCGCACGCGCAGGAATCGCGTTCGTGCCCCAGGAGCGAAACGTCTTCGGCGCCCTGAGCGTCGGAGAAAATCTATCGATTAGCTCATTTCTCGCACCGGCGGAGGAAGGCGCCAGGGTCACTGAAATTTACGAGCGATATCCAATGCTGAACTCGAAGCGGAAGGCGCTGGCGAGAACTCTTTCTGGAGGGCAGCGGCAGATCCTAGCTATGGCGATGGGCCTTATGGCCGGACCAAGCCTTATCTTGCTTGACGAACCCACTGCAGGGCTCTCCCCCAAAGCCGCAGAGGAGCTTTTCGACGCTATCGTCTCGCTCAATCGGGGAGGACTTCCAATACTGATGGTCGAGCAGCACGCCATCGAAGCCTTGGACATCTCTCACCGCGGCTACGTGTTGGTTTCCGGAAAAGTTGCTGCTGAAGGAGCAGGCCAAGATCTCGCGAGGGATCCTGAAATTAGACGCCTCTTCCTTGGAGGATGAGGCCGGCATCTACAACGCAATCAAAAACGAAGGGGAAGACCATGCGAAACATTATCAACTTCGACCGCCGTCAGTTTATCACTGGAGCGGGCGCCGCGCTGGCGGCAAGCCTTGCTCCAGTCGTGGCAAATGCTCAGAACTCTGGTCCTATTCGCCTAGGCGGCATTGCTCCCTTGACGGGCGGGAATAGCGTGGATGGTCCCCCTACCGCGAAAGTGATGCGTGGCCTGGTTGATGAGATCAACGCCGCCGGTGGAATAAATGGCCGGAAACTTGAGATCATCGTCGAAGATGATCAGTCGAACCCTGAAGCTGGTGTGCGGGCCGTGAGGACGTTGATTGACGTTCATAAGGTAGTGGCAGTGTGCTGCTCGGGTTCGTCGGCAGTTACGATGGCGATTGCGCCTGTTTGCTGGGAATCCAAAGTGATGCTCACGACAGTGTCGGGAGCCGACGCGATCACGCAGTTGCCCCATCAAGGATACATCCTGCGGACGCAGCCGAATACCACTTTTCAAGCGCAGCGCGTCAGCACCTATCTTTTGGAGAAAGGGGCAAAAAGGGTAGCCTTTGCGTCGGCGCCCACGCCGTTTGCGAAAACGATCTATGACGCAATGGTCAGCATCCTGAAACCTAAGGGTGTTGAGACCATGTCCCTGATTTACGACGACAAGAAGCCGACCTTCCGGTCCGAGGTCGACGAGATCATACGCTTCAAGCCTGATGCAATTTCCTTTGCAGGATATCTGCCTGACACGGTCGCGCTGCTGAAAGACATCTATCGTGCGCGTTTCTTGGGAATGAAGGTCGCATACGGATTTGCCTTCAATCAAACGGTAGTCGACGGCGTGCCGCCTGAAGTTTCTGAGGGCGTTGTCGCCATCTCGCCTTCGGCGGTCGTTGGCTCCAAGGCATTTGAAAAGGTCGCGAAACTGACCGGAATGGCGGTGCCCACGCCTTACGCGGCTCAGATTTACGACCACATCAACATTCTGGCGCTGACTTTGGCTGCATCGAAGCAAGAGCCGAGCGGCTTGCTGATCCATGATACCGTCCGAAATGTTATCCAAGCGCGCAACGGGGAAAAGGCGGACAACTTTGCCGACGGGGTGAAAATCCTCGCGAGCGGAAAGCCCCTCGACTATGATGGGGCGAGCGGGCCCTGTAATTTCAGCTCAACGGGCGACATTACCGACGCACGCTTCCGCTACGAGGAAGTCAAGGGCGGAAAGTTGACCTTGGTCTCCATTTCCTGAGGCGGATTGGTAATGACCGAGGTTTTCCAAGCGTTTTTAAACGGCTTGATGGCGGGGAGCCTATTGGCAATTCCTGCCATCGGCTTCACCACTATTTTCGCGGTCCTGCGATATCCAAGCTTTTCGATTGCCGCTTATGCGACCATTGGGGCCTTTGCGGGCTGGGCAGTTGACGCACACGTATTAGCCGGGGTTCTGCCCGCTTTGATCGTCGCTGCCATTGTTGCGGGGATGGCGGGAGTAGTGGGCGAGCGGCGCATTCTTGCGCCGCTTCTGCCCGCCGGCTCACTCATGATCGCCATTGGCTCTGTCGCATTGAACCTGGTGCTCGAAAATATCGTGCGTTTTGTCTACGGCAACGAGCTGCGAAGCTTCAATATCCCAATTGAACAGGACATCGTCTTTGGAGACTTGCGCGTAGGGCCGCTTCAAATCCGTGCGATGTTATGCGCTTGCGCACTAATGATCGCGGTCTTTGCTCTCTTGAAATTCACGCGGTTCGGACGGGCTATGCGCGCAGTCGCTGACAACGCCGACCTGGCGCGTCTAAAGGGCATCGATCCGAACAAAATCGCTAACTTCACTGTCGCCTTAAGCGCTGCATTGATTGGAATGAGCGGTGTACTGCTGGGACTAGAGACGTCCATCGACCCCTTCATCGGCAATCGCATACTGCTTGCCGTGTTTGCTGCTGCTGTCCTTGGTGGACTGGGTTCGATACCGGGCGCAGTTGCGGGGGCTCTTGCCTTGGGAATTGCTGAAGAACTCGCGCTCCTCGTCGTGCCTTCGCTGTATCGGTCGGCTGTCGGTTTTGCGGCGATTCTTCTGATGCTGACGTTCCGACCCCGTGGTCTGCTTGGCGAAAGGGCACACTGATATGCTGTCCTATTTCATTTTTATCGCCACTGTCGGCGGGATTTATGGGTTGCTCGCGCTAGGGCTAAACCTCGTCTGGGGCACCGCTGGCATGGCCAATCTCGGATTGGCAGGCTTCTTTGCGCTGGGAGGTTATGCGACCGCCGTTTTGACCGGGGCAGGGGCGCCTGTTTTCCTCGGCATGCTATTTGCCGTTGGCATTGGCATTGCTGCTGGATTGCTAGTGACCGCCGCCACGCTTCGATTGCGCGACGACTATCTAGCAATCGTGACACTCGGATTCGCTGAAGTGCTACGGCTCGTTGCGCTCAACGAGAGGTGGCTTACGAGAGGAGCAGAGGGATATTCAGGCATCCCAACACCATTCAAGCAAGAACTGGGGCCATTCGGTTTCAACGCATTTTACCTCGGCTTTGTGTTGCTCATACTGGTCATCGCGCTTCTGCTTCTCCGCCGGCTTGATGTTTCTCCCTATGGACGGGCGCTCAAGTCAATCCGGGAGGATCAAGAGCTCGCGGCATTCGCCGGTAAGCGGGTAAAGCATTTCAAATTTGTCGCATTCTCAGTTGCCGCCGCTATTTCCGCTCTTGCGGGGGCATTGTACGCTCACTTCCAATCTTATATCTCGCCCGATCACTTCCAGCCTCTGCTCACAATATACATTTTTCTCGCTGTGAGCGCGGGTGGCGTCGGCCGACCGACGGGCGTTGTCATTGGTGCGTTCGCGGTAATTTTCTACCTCGAGGCGACGCGCTTCATGGCGGGTGCGATTCCTCACATCTCTGCGGTACAGGCTGCCGCCATGCGTGAAATGCTAGTTGGTGCCGCCCTCATCGCGGTGTTGCGCTGGAAGCCCGCCGGGTTGTTTCCGGAGCAAATCCCTAAGGCAGGCTTTACAGCAACTTCACAGCAGGCAACGCGATGAGCGATGTCATTTCCCTAGCGCACGCTTTGGCCCCTGAGGGACAGCCCACGCGATTCTTCCACGCCCTGGATCATTATCTCCAGGCGTCGGTGGGGCACATCTACATGACGCTTTTGATCGTCGATGGTGATGACGTCGCTCGTGTCTATTCAAGCGATGAGAGTAACTATCCTTCAGGCGGCCGAAAGCCGATGAGGAAAACGCCTTGGGGTGACCTGGTTCTCAGGGATCATCAATGCTTTCTAGCTCGCGATCGATCAGGCGTTCGATGGGCATTCTTCGATCATGCTTTTATGGAGAGCCTCGGAGTTGGCTCAGCAATCAATGTGCCGGTCCTATATAACGGCGCGTGTTTGGGAACTCTGAATCTCAATAACGCCGAGCATCACTACGAACAGGGGCATCTGCAGATCGCTCAGGACGTAGCCCCGCTCCTAATACCCGCTTTCCTAACTTTGCAGCGGGCGCAAACGAAGGCCTGACAAGTCGTCGCGGCAGTGAGTTCTACCGCGCCTAATTGGATCCAATAAATCTACATCCAAGAAGAGGAGAGGGGATATGAGTATCAAGGCGAAGGTGCTTGCTTTAGCACTCACTGGGGTTTTAGGGCTCGCTACGAGCGCGGCGGCGAAAGAAATTCGTTACGCATCACAAGGGGACTTTAGGTCCATGGATCCTCATGGGTTCTATGAAACCTTCACCCTTGGAATGCTCGGTTCGGTTTACGAAGGCCTCGTGAGGATCAATAAGGACCTCGCGTTTGAGCCCGCCTTGGCTGAGCGCTGGGAACAAAAGGATCCGCAAACTTGGGTTTTTCACATCCGCAAGGGTGTAAAATTCCATGATGGCTCGCCGTTTACAGCCGACGACGTTGTCTTCTCTCTGAAGCGGGCCGCGGCTCCCGGCTCCGATATGAAGCCGTCGCTTGCGACGATAAAAAATGTGTCGAAGGTTGATGAGGGCACCGTCGCGATTTCGACGGATGAGCCAAACCCAATTCTGCCGAGGCAGCTTGCGTCTCTCTACATTCTCTCGGCCAAATGGGCGCTCGCTAACGGGGCGGAGGAACCGGCGGACGCTCGTCAGAATAAGGAGAATTTTGCGGGCCTCAATGCGAATGGGACTGGTCCGTTCAAGCTGGTCGAACGCCAACCTGGCCAGAAAACGGTTTTCGCAGCCAATGCAGATTGGTGGGACAAGCACACGGGTAATGTGTCGCGGATCGTGTTTACGCCTATTACAAGCCCGGCGACACGCGTCGCAGCGCTGGTAGGTGGACAGGTGGATCTGATCGAGCCTGTGCCGGTCCAGGACCTGCAGCGCTTGAAGCACACCGCGGACGTCAAGCTTTTAGAGGGGGCCGAGCTACGTACGATCCTGGTTGCATTCGACGTCAAGCGGGACGAGCTGCCCGATTCATCTGTGAAAGGAAAGAATCCACTGAAGGACAAGCGCGTCCGTCAGGCGATTGCGAAGGCGATCGACGAGCCAGCAATCGTCAAAGTGGTCATGCAAGGTGCGGCCACGCCGACCGCACTTCTCGTCGGTCCTGGCCTTCAAGGCTATTCCGAAGCTCAAAATGTCAGGGCAAAGGTCGATCTCGAAGGTGCTAGAAAGTTGCTCGCGGAAGCAGGATACGCCCAGGGCTTCGAGCTCGGATTTGATTGCCCGAATGATCGTTACGTGAACGACGAGCGCATTTGCCAGGCTATCGTTCCAATGCTTGCCAGGATTGGTGTCCGGGCAAAGCTGAATGCCCAGACAAAGTCAAAGTGGTTCGAGCTGTGGCTAAATGGCAAATCGAGCTTCTATCTCAACGGTTGGACGAGCGTCACCTACGATGCGCTGAATCCGATGATCGGCTTGCTGGCTACTCGTACGGACCAGCGTGGGACATTTAATGGCGGAGGCTACTCGAACCCCGAACTTGACCAGCTTTTATCAAAGATCCAGGTCGAGATCGACCATTCGGCCCGTACTGCTCTGGTCGACAAGGTGTGGACGATCCTGAAAGAGGACGTTCCGGTTATCCCGCTTCACCAGCAGTGGCTGGCCTGGGGACTCCACAAAAATGTCGATGCGGTGCTGATGCCTGACGGTGTCGTCCGCTTCCAGTGGGTAAAAATCAACTGAATGCATAAGACCGGCCCCGCCATGCGGGGCCGGATACCGGAGCTTTGCAATGTTCGCCAAGTTAATGCTGAAGCTCGGCGAAGGCCTCGCAGTGGTCTTCGTTGTCCTGGCAGTGGCTTTTGTCCTCTTTCAATATGCAGGCGACCCGGTCGCCGGTCTTGTCGGTCAAGACACCGATTTGGCTGCCCGCGCGGCTTTGCGGAACGCCTTGGGTTTAAATGACCCGCTGTGGGAGCAGTTTGGCCGTTACGTCTGGCGAGCATTACAGGGCGAATTAGGCTTCTCATATCAGTACAAGAAGCCCGTAATGTCGTTAATCTTCGAGCGTCTGCCGGCGACGCTCGAACTCAGTCTGCTGGCTGGGTTCGCATCTCTGGCGATTGGCCTGGCGGCTGGAGTTTTCGCAAGCATCTACCAGGGCAAGATGCGGGCGAGGGCGGTTGAGCTGGCCGCGGTTGGCGGAATTTCATTGCCGCCCTTCGTAGTTTCTCTTCTGCTGATCCTGGTTTTTGCAGCAGAGTTGAAAGTTCTTCCCGCATTCGGCCGCGGAGAGACAGTGCGCGTGGCGGGGTGGGAAACGGGCCTTCTGACAAGTAGCGGGCGATCATCGATCATTTTACCAATGCTAAGCTTGATCATATTTCAAGTAGCATTGGTCATGCGGCTCACGAGAGCGCAAATGGTTGGCATTTTGGCGAAGGATTATATCCGATTCTCGAAGGCAAGGGGTTTGCCTGACCATCTAATTTACTTGAAACACGCGCTGCGAAATGCCCTGCCTCCTGTTTTAACGGTGGCAGGTCTTCAGTTGGGGTCAATCATTGCCTTCTCGGTTGTGACGGAAACCGTTTTCCAATGGCCAGGCGTCGGACTTCTGTTCATTCAAGCGGTTACCTTCGCCGATTTTCCTCTCATGGCAGGTTACCTATTCGTCGTAAGTATTCTGTTCGTGCTGATTAACCTCATCACTGATGCTGTGGTTCTATTCGTGGATCCCCGCAGTCGTCGAGCGGGAGCTTCAAAATGAGCGTCGCCAACTCACAAGGTAATGCCGGAATTAGCTCAGGAGGGGTTTTTTTCGCGGCGAGGCGAAAAGTATTCGAACTGCAACTTCTATCATTGGAAGGTGCTGCTCTCGTGACCCTGATGGCGGTGGTTGCTTCTGCTTTCCTCATTCCACTTTTCCTGGCTTATGATCCGTCAGATCTGAGCAAAATCAACCTGATGGATGCCTTTACTCCGCCGGTTTGGCTCGGAGGGGGAAATTGGAGCCTCCCGTTCGGCGCAGACGATCAGGGGCGTGACCTGCTCGCAATGATTGTGCACGGGACCAGGACATCCCTGATCATAGCAACTCTTGCGGTTTCGCTATCAATGGTGCTCGGTGTAACAGCGGGGTTGGCAGCTAGTTATTATCGTGGCTGGCTTGAGATCGTAATACTGCGTTTGGCCGACGTTCAGCTATCATTTCCGCCTCTGCTAATTGCTCTAGTTATCGATGGCGTTTTGCATGGCATCATCAAAGATCGCGATAGCGCTCTGCTTTCAGGGACTGTTGTTGTAGCTGCGATCGCGCTCAGTGGGTGGGTACAGTATGCTCGCTCCGTGCGGGCATCTGCGCTGGTAGAGCTGCAAGGTGAATACGTTGTGGCATCACTAATATCGGGATGCTCTGTAGCAAGATGTCTATTTCTTCACGTATTGCCGAATGTATTCAGTTCAATACTTGTTCTTGGAAGTATTCAAATCGCGTCTGCTATTATCATTGAGGCGACGCTTTCGTTCCTGGGGGTGGGATTGCCTGTGACAAAGCCCTCGTTAGGTACCTTAATCAGAGTTGGCAATAATTTCCTCCTGTCTGGGCAGTGGTGGGTGTCCGTTCTGCCGGGGCTGGTGCTCGTACTGATCGTCCTTTGCTGCAATCTGGTTGGAGATTGGCTGCAAGACCGGATCGCGAGGAAATGAGCATGACCGCGGCTGCATGTCTCCGAGATTTGACTATCTCGCTCTCTACTTTCGGTGGGGACCTCCCAATCGTTGAGGAGATAAACCTAACACTTCAACGCGGAGAAATATTCGGACTAGTCGGCGAGTCGGGTGGTGGCAAGTCGGTGCTCTCATCTGCTTTCTCTGGGCTGATCGCAAAACCTCTAAATATCGCGTCAGGAGCAATTGAGGTCGATGGTCGCCCCGTGGTTCCCGGCGATCTTACGGGTTTGCGGGAGATACGAGGCCGAAAAGTCGGCATGATTTTCCAAGACCCTATGACCAGTCTAAACCCTGTATTTACAGTCGGGGATCAGCTTACAGAGACCGTGCGGCATTTGTGCGCATGCACTGTCCAGGAGGCGGCTGAACGAGCAGTTACGCTACTTGAAGAAGTAGGCATCGCTCGACCTCGGGAAAGAATGAAGGCCCTCCCGCAGGAGCTATCTGGCGGGATGCGGCAGCGCGTCGTTATTGCGTTGGCACTTGCAGGTGACCCAACCCTCCTGATCGCCGATGAGCCCACGACCGCCTTAGACGTATCCGTTCAGGCACAAGTCATGGAACTCATTCGAAAGCTCGCCGCCGATCGCGAGATGTCCGTTCTTTTTATTACCCATGACATCGCTCTCGTCGGGTCGATAGCGAACCGGATTGGGGTTCTTTATGCCGGCCGGTTGGTAGAAGTCGGCGCCATTAGCGAGGTCTTGCTGCGGCCGAAGCACCCCTACACCGCCGGGCTGCTGGCCAGCATCCCCACTATTGGCGGACCCCTCGGATCACTTCACCATGTTCCTGGCCGAGTTCCGCCGCTGGATGCCCGTTCTAGCATGTGCTCGTTCACCCCTCGGTGCGATCGAGCGCTGGACTGCTGCCTGACCAGCCCGCCGCCGGCTCGGGTGGAAGGCTGCGGCCGTCGCGTCCTATGTTGGAATCCGCTCGCCGAAGGAGCGCACGCATGAACCTCCTGGATCCGGTGCAAGTGCTAGAGCCAAGGCTAAAAGTGACTGGGCTGAGCAAACAGTTCGCGGTCGGTGGAGGTCTTTTCAAAGCGTCGAAGCGGGTCAACGCCGTAACCGACGTTTCCTTTGCAATTGGGCGAGGCGAATCCTTCGGTATCGTAGGGGAGTCCGGTTGCGGGAAAACCACGCTGGCGCGCATGATCGTTGGCATCCTGCGGCCGACAAGTGGCGAGATTATCTTATCTGGAAAAACGGTTTCGAGCGCCCATTCTACGCCTAGCGCTGGACACGGCCGCCAAATCCAGATGGTTTTCCAGAATCCGTATGCCAGTCTCGATCCCCGATGGCCGATATGGCGCAGCATCGTCGAACCAATTTCCTGCGATCCGGATCTTCGCAGCTCTCGGTCGGAGCGCCAGAATATAGCGAAAGAATTGCTGATTGCGGTTGGATTATCCGCAGGCGACGCCATGAAACTACCGGGGGCCTTTTCCGGGGGGCAACGACAGCGCATCGCTGTTGCGCGAGCTATTGCCGGTGATCCTGGTTGCATTGTTTTAGACGAGCCAACTTCGGCGCTGGACGTATCCGTGCAGGCTCAAGTCATAAACCTACTTCAGAGTTTGAGAGAGAAGAGAGATCTATCTTATCTCATGATCTCTCACAATCTTGCGGTCATGTATCATTTTGCCGATCGCATCGCTGTGATGTATTTTGGTTCAATTGTAGAAATCGGTGCTCGCGATGATGTCATGCTTGTACCAAGTCATCCATATACGCAGATGTTGCTTCGATCCGCTCCTAGGATGGACGTGATCGGAAAGCATTATGAACAAATCAGGGGCGCGCCGCCTGACAATATGACCCCAGTTCCCGGCTGTGCATTCGCTAGTCGCTGTGATCGGGCAACAGACCTCTGCCGAAGAGAGAAACCCTCACTGCGCAAAAGCCCTTCGAGCAGCGCCGCAGTGTCTTGTCACCACGTATGAGCGGTAAGGAAACCGAGATGACCATAACGATTTTCAGCAACGCTGCTGTCTTCGACGGCGAAAGCTCAGAGCTCCAGAACGGCTTGCATGTCGTCGTGGAAGGGCAACGCATTCGCGAGGTCAGCAATCGTAAAGGCCGGTTCGAAGATGCTGTCGAGATCGACTGCGGTCGACGAACCTTGATGCCGGGATTGATTGACGCTCACGTCCATGTACTGGCGACGAACGTGAACCTAGCGCCTCTTGATCGCCTGCCGAAATCTTATCTGTTTGCGCAGGCGCGCTTCATTATCGAGGATATGCTGCAGCGGGGATTTACAACCGTCCGAGACGCGGGCGGGGCAGATGCGGGTTTCGCACGCGCCGTTGAGGAGGGGTTCCTCGATGGGCCTCGAATGCTGATATCTGGAAACGCTCTGAGCCAAACTGGTGGGCACTGCGATTTACGCTCTCGCATTCCGATGCCCTTCCAGAAATCTTGGATGACAACGTCGAGCATTCTAGGTCGCATCGTGGATGGCGTTCCCGCGGTTCGGGAGGCGGCGCGTGATGAACTACGCATGGGCGCGCACCACATCAAGATCATGGCTTCGGGTGGGGCGGCATCCCCAACGGATCCCATCGCGAACACGCAATTCTCCGTCGAAGAGCTTGAGGCTATCGTCGAAGAGGCCGAAGCTTGGCAGACTTATGTCATGGCGCATGCCTACACGCCGAAGGCGATCAGTAGGGCAATTAAGGCAGGCGTCAGAACGATCGAGCATGGCAACTTGATCGACGATGAAACTGCGGTTTTGATGCGCGAACGAGGCGCCTATCTAATCCCGACGCTTATCACCAGCGATAGCCTGGTTCGGTTTGGTGACGAGCTCGGCTCCCCCGAAGAAAGCATGCGCAAAATCAGGTCCATTCGCGATAAGGGCCTCGAGGCCATCCAGATCGCGGCTCGAAACAACCTCAAAATGGGGTTCGGGACGGATATTTTGGGCACTGAGCTGCATCCGCTGCAATGTGAGGAATTCCAACTTCGAGCTAAGGTTGAGAAGCCGGTCGACACACTTAGGTCTGCAACGAGCGTCAACGCTGAGGCGCTGATGCAAAAGGGTGAAATTGGCGTCATTGCCGAGGGCGCTTTTGCAGATATCCTACTGGTGGATAAAAACCCCCTCGTCGACGCCAACACGTTTGACAGCAAGGGTTCGGCAATCGCCTTTATCATGAAGGGCGGCAAGGTTTTCAAAAACCGGCTTTAATGCGGTGATGCCGGAACGCCGCAGGCGTTCAGAGCAGATTCATTGCTCCCACCCCCTTGTTGGTGGGAGCAATCGAGTGCATATGCCGGCAAGGGGACGCGGTTGTTTTCTGATGCAGAATGTTTCGCGCCAGCAGGGGCTTGCAGCCGGGAGGTGGGCTGCGAACGGCACTTTCAGAAAATTGGCGGGAGCGGCAGGCTCCGTTGTTTGCTCATTCCTCTTTATGAGACAGGGCGATAAGTTCAGCGTACAATCGGCACGGGAGCTCCACCCCTTCGCTTAGGCTCCTCGCTCTCGCCTTATACCTTCGCTCCGAAGGTAGCCTGGCTCCCTGCCGGGTAATTGCATCGAAGACTTTCTCAGCACGAGCGATGTGAGCAGCTGCCGACAGCCCCAAGAAGCCCTCGGGGTCGATCGCTATGATCAGCTCGCCTCCTATGGGAGAGGACTTTCGGCCAGCGTCGACCTGGATCGACTCCAAACTCGTCATATCGCCGATCAAAGGGCCGCCCAGCAGCTCGATCATCATTGCGAGTGCCGAGCCCTTGTGTCCTCCGAAAGTCTGCATCGCACCGGCAAGGGCGGCTTCTGCGCTAGTGGTCGGATTTCCTTCCTTATCCAGTCCCCATCCCAGTGGGATTGGCTTATTCTCCCGATTATGAAGCTCAATTTCGCCTCTAGCCGTCGCGCTTGTGGCGAAATCAAAAACAAATGGATATCGCCCTGGTCGAGGCCAGCCAAACGCAATCGGATTGGTACCAAATACCGGCTTGGTACCGCCTGCTGGAGCAACCCAAGCATGACTTGGAGTACATGCTATCGCGACGAGGCCTCGCTCCGCCATCGCCTCGACTTCAGGCCAAAGAGCCGCGAAGTGAACGCAGTTGTTAAGAGCCAGCGCAGAAATCCCGAACTTCTTGACTTTGTCGGCCAAATGAGAAACGCCGGCTGAAAAGGCAAGCTGAGCGAACCCCCCGTGAGCGTTGACCTTTGTAAGAGCAGGCGAGGGATGCGTCACTTCAGGCACTGCATCTTTGATTACATTTCCTTGCTGTAGCGTACGGGCGCAGACAATAAGCCGATAAGCACCGTGAGACGTACAGCCATCGCGCTCACCGGCGACGACAGTGGCGGCCACCGCTTCCGCGTGATCACTGGCAAGTCCGTGAGCTTGGAGAATTTTAATCGCTAGCGTGCGGAGCTCATCGAGAGAAAGCCGCACGGGATGATGCGCGTTATCCATTTCAGCGCACCTCAGCTCAACTGAAAGCCGTGTACGAGCGGGTCGCGATCGTCCGCATATATTGTGTTGTGTCCGATCACGCGCGCCCAGCCAGCTACGCTCGGCAGGATAGCATCGACGTTGCCGACCCGCCTGGTTCCCTCCACCTTGCAGTTAAACATGGTGCCGATAATGCTTTCATGGACAAACGTGTCCCCGACGGCCAGGCGCCCGCGGGCTACCAACTGTGCCATCCTGGCCGACGATCCAGTTCCACACGGTGATCGATCGATAGCCTTGTCTCCGTAGAAAACCGCGTTGCGAGCGTTGGCTCCAGCAGCTTTAGGCTTGTCGCACCACATCACATGACTGACACCGAGAATGCGGGGATCTTCAGGATGTACGGGTGCTAGTGCGTCCTGCGCAGCTCTCCGAACGGCCGGGCTTAACCGTTTAATCTCTTCAGCTGACATGCCATCCAAGCCAGCCCAGTTCGCCTGCGGTTCAATTATGACGTAGTAATTTCCGCCATAGGCGAGATCTACAGAAATTTCACCGAGTCCTTCGATGTTCAGTATGATGTCGCGAGCATGAAGGTAACTGGGCACATTGAATAGACGAACCTCATCAACATATTGACCGTTCTTGGTGTACTCGATCTCTACTCGGCCGGCGGGCGCTTCGATCGCGATGCGCCCCTCCTGTCTGGGGATCACTAGACCCTCTTCGATCGCTGCTGTCACCGTTCCGATGGTTCCGTGTCCGCACATGGGGAGGCAGCCGCTCACCTCAATGAAGAGAACACCGACATCGCAATCTTCTCTGGATGACGGATAAAGAATTGTGCCCGACATCACGTCGTGACCGCGAGGTTCGAACATCAAAGCACGACGAACCCAATCGAAATGTCGAACAAATATGTCCCGCTTCTCTGCCATCGATACGGCTGGCAAGAGAGGGCCGCCGCCCGCGACAACCCGAACCGGATTACCGCAGGTGTGAGCGTCAACACAGAAATATGTATGGCGTGTCATGTTCTATCCCAATCACGCAAACCGAGCAGCAGAGTAGGGCGACAGATCGATCGAATCTGGCCGACCGGCAGCCACGTCTGCCACCAGGCGGCCCGTTGTTGCCGCTTGCGTCAGCCCCAGATGCCCATGGCCGAAGGCATAAATGATGTTTTTGTCTCTGCTAGCGCGGCCAATTATGGGCAAGCTATCAGGCGTGGTCGGGCGGTGTCCCGCCCAGCGGGTGCCTCCCGCCGTCTGCAAAGCTGGAAAATAGCGCTTGGCGAGCGTCAACAGAGCATCAGACCGCTTGAAGTTCGCCTCCGATTCTAAGCCACCGAATTCCGCCGCTCCGCCGATCCTCAGGCCAATTGAGAGTGGTGTGGCGACGAATTTGCGGTCTGCAAAAATCAACTCCCGAGTCAGTTGGATTCCGGGCGAGTGGAGCGTGGTGTTATATCCACGCTCACTTTCGATGGAGACCAGATCCCCAATTGTCTTAGTTAGCCGGCCTGACCAGGCGCCTGCCGCCACGACTATTCGATCAGCTTCGATGCGCCGTCCGTCCTCGCATATAATGGCTGGGCGCGAGCCTGACTGAAGCGCAGTTGCATTTCCGGGCAACATAATCACGCCACGCTCCCGAACAAGCCATTCCTTTAATGTCTCGGTGAGCGCTTTCGGATCTCTGACGTGCGACCAAGCTGGGGTGAAGACTGCGCTCTTCACAAGGGGACCGAGCGACGGCTCCATATCCCGCGCGGCTTGCCCTGACATAAGCACCGCTTCGAAGCCGTGACGCCGCTTGAGGTCCCACTCGACAGCATCTCGCGTCGGGCCATGCTCGGACTCGTAGACTGTTAGGGCGCCCTTCTGCTGTAGTTGCGACGCGAGCCCGCTCGCATCCAACATTGGAATGAGATCCGCATAGACGCGGCTGTTGAGCGCGGCCAGCGCAACCGCGATGCGTTCAACCTCTGAAGGCTTGCCCGCCTTCGAAAACCTCCAGAGCCAAGGAAGGAGCTTGACCGCATGGCGCGGCCTTACAGCTAGCGGACCGAGGGGGTCGAGAAGCCAGCCCGGCACCTTCCAGGCTAAACCGGGGACGGAGACAGGCATCACTTCCGTCACTGCCATCCCTGCCGCGTTTCCGTAAGACGCTTTGTCGCCCGCATGATCTCGATCGAGAACCGTGACCTGAAAATCGTTCGCGAGATGAAAAGCGATCGATAGGCCAATGATGCCTCCCCCGATCACGATGGCGGTTTGCTCAGTCACCTACAGCCTCTCAAACCTCGTATCAATTAAGTGTAGATTGGATCCAGAGGAGCGGTGAGTCAACGCTTCTGCGGGGAGGGGCACTCGCGACACTGAGCCTGATGATATCCAGTTGTATTGGATCAACTAGATGCAATATGGGCGCCGCTTTTGGCCGTTGCCAATCAGGCGAAGAGGGGAAGAAAATGAAGGCATCTGTTAAAGGAGCGGCCGCTCTCTTGATTCTAGCGGCTTCACCCGCCTATGCAGACAAGCTCGACGCAATCTGAACCGCCCCGGCTTCGCCGGAGGCCGTTTCATTTGAGTCATGCCGCGATGGCAGGCTCATCCAGCATCGCGTAGTAGCGTTCTTCGGCTTCGGCCGGTGGGATGTTGCCTATAGGCTCCAGCAACCGGCGATTGTTGAACCAGTCGACCCAGGTCAGTGTCGCGAACTCCACCGCTTCGAAATTACACCTTGCAGGCCAAGGTCGGTCATCAAACGCTCGACCGTGCATCGCGCAACGTCGAACCCCTCGCGCAACATCTGCCGCCAGACCTTCCGCGCGCCAAAGTTCTCCCCGAACACGCGCTCGATCTGAGGCTTCAGCTCCAGGTCCCGCCTCGCCCGAGCCGATAGCTTCCCCGGATCGGTCCGCTTGGCGACATGCTCACGGTAGGTTGACGGGGCGATCGGCAACACCTTGCAGATCGGCTCGACCCCATAGGCCCCGCGGTGATCGTCGATGAAGCCGATCATGACCGGTGTCGGCGGTCGAGCTCCGCCTGGGCAAAATACGCCGACGCCTTGCGCAGGATCTCGTTCGCCTGCCGAAGCTCCCGGTTCTCGCGTTCCAGAGCCTTGAGCTTGGCCGCCATGTCCGTCGTCAGCCCGGCCTTGCGGCCGCTGTCGACCTCGGCCTTCTTCCCCCACTCGTTCAGCGTCTGCGCCGTGCAGCCGATTTTGCCCGCAATCGACATGATCGCAGCCCAGCGCGACGGATGCTCGACCTCGTGATCCAGCACCATCCGCACCGCGCGGGCGCGCACCTCAGGCGAGAACTTGTTCGTCGTCTTGCTCGTCATAGCCCCATCCTCTCAGGAGTTGGGGCCTCCGGCGAAGCCGGGGCGGTTCATGGATATCTTCCGCTCAATCCCGCTGCTGATCCAGTTCGTGATCGCCAATTCCTCGAAATCGATCTTGAACTTGGACATATCTGCTTTCAGTGTCGGATGTATTGTGTTGGCGCTGTATACCTCCGCCTACTGCGCGGAGATTGTCCGCGGAGGTATCTTGGCGGTGCCCCCGACAACGCGCAGAGCCGCCCGCTCGCTCGGACTAACCTATAGCCAGGATCTGAGACAAATCGTCTTCCCGATCGCGATGCGTGTTTCGCTCCCAAGTTGGATAGGCCTGACCTTAGGCGTGATGAAAGATACCGCGTTGGTGCTGTGGATCGGGATTATCGAGCTGCTGCGCTCCTCGCAGATCATCGTGACCCGAATCCAAGAGCTATTGTTCGTCTTGAGCGTAGCGGGATTGATCTACTTCTTGATGAGCTTCCCGATTGCGCGCCTTGGCGCTCGTCTCGAAAGGGGATGGCGAGAAAATGATTGAACTCAAGAATGTCCGCAAATCCTTTGGTAAATTGGAAGCTTTAGAAGGCGTTAGCCTGACGGTCCAAAAAGGAGAGGTACTTTCTGTCATCGGTGGTTCCGGATCTGGAAAATCCACCATGCTGATGTGCATCAACGGCCTTGAGCCCATTCAGGGCGGAGAAATCATTGTCGATGGCATCAATGTACACGCCCGAAGCACCAATCTGAACAAGCTACGTCAGAACATCGGCATCGTGTTTCAGCAGTGGAATGCCTTTCCGCATCTTACGGTTCTTGAGAACGTAATGCTGGCGCCTCGCCAGGTGCTTGGGAAAAGTAAAAAGGATGCGGAAGAGATTGCCATAAAGCAACTCACGCACGTTGTCCTCGGCGAAAAATTGAAGGTTTATCCTTCAAACTCTCGGGCGGCCAACAGCAGCGGATGGCGATCGCTCGCGCGATGTCACCCGAATAGATGCTGTTTGATGAGGTCACATCTGCGCTCGATCCGCAGCTCGTCGGGGAAGTTTTGGATACGCTTCGCATGCTTTCGGAGGAGGGAATGACGATGATTATCGTCATGCACGAAATCCGGTTTGCCAAAGATGTATCGGATCGGGTCGCGTTTTTTCACAAGGGCCTTATGCACGAGATCGGTACGCCCGATCAGTTGATCGGTAGCCCGCAGAAGCCAGAAACGATCGATTTCCTGAAATCGACGCGCTAGGTGAAGGGGCTGCACAAGCTCTCTCAGCTGCCTGTGCAGTGCTGCTGGTACGGGGCTATCGCAAGGGTGGCATCGTAACGATCTGAGCAAAAATAGCGCGCGCTGCTGCTTGATTACCGAAGCGGATACTTATTGTTAAATATTGTGCTCCCTCCCTGCAAGATTAGAGGATACGCTAAGCTAGCGGGAAGGGGCGCATGAACTTTTCATGCTAGTCCACAGCGCTTCTGCCGAGCCAGTACCTTCATATCAGCAATGCAGGTCGCCTTGCTGCGCTTCCTACCAACGGAAGCGGCGGATCGCCATGAGATATGGCGATCCGCGCGTCGATTGGCTTAAACAAAGATGTTTGGCTGCTGAGCAGACTCACGCAGCGGCGACCGACTGTGATGATGTGGGCCCGTTTCGGGCGTTAAAAATGTGCTCGCGGAGATATTCAATCGCTTTCGGATCACGGGATGCGCAAAGCCGCAGAAGTTCACGATGCTCCCTCTCGGCGGTTTCTATTGCTCCAGAAACCAAAAGCTGAACTCTAATGAAGCGATCAGTTTGTATATTAATCCCCTCAATAATAGAGAGTGTCTCCGGGCGGTTCGCTGGAAGATACAAGCTCTTATGAAACTGCCAGTTCAGTCCGCCCCACTTTGGAATGTCGTTGTTGTAATAGGCATTTTCTAGCTCAGCCAATATCTTCTGCGCATCTATAACATCAGCATCGTGGAAATTTGGCAGCGCGCGCTCAAGGATATTGCACTCAAGAAGGGCGCGAAGATCGTAGAGCTCGATGACCTTTTCGCGAGGCATCGAAGTGACAATCGCACCCTTGTGCGTCTTTAGAACAACCAAGCCTTGTCCTTCAAGCTCTCGTAGAGCTTCTCGGACAGGCATTCTGCTCACTTCGTATTCTTCCGCGATCGTTTCCTGAACGATAGGATCGCCATCCTTGAATTCCCCATTCAGGATTCGCTCACGCAAAGCTTCTGCGAGAACACGCGGTAAACTTTGTCGCTCGATGGCGAACCTCGATCGCGATCCCTTCATTTCGGCTAGCCCGATCCTCGTAATTTGATTCGCACGCGCAGGATTGCGGCAAAAGCATAGCTCATACGCATACACCGTCATCATCACGAAAAAAAGTAGACAGGATGTCAAGTCGCTTGTAGATTGGATCCAGTTAGCTGATGTGGCTCACTGAAAGGGAATGATGATGACGAAGTGGACGGGTGTTTTCCCCGCTGTGACGACGAAGATGACGCAGGACGGGAACGTCGATCTTCCGGCGACCCAGTCGAGCATCGAGCGCCTCATCAAAGCGGGCGTGTCCGGCGTGATCGTGCTGCCGATGCTGGGTGAGAACGCCTCGCTCACGCTCGCCGAGCGCGAGCGCGTGATCCGGGCCGGCGCCGAGGTGACGAAGGGCAGGGTGCCTCTGCTATCGGGCCTCGCCGAGACCAACCTCAATTCGGCTCGCGCCAATGCCAAGGCCTACGAGGGCTTCGGCGCGCAGGGCCTGATGGTGTTCCCGAGCCTGGGCTACAAGACCGACGATCGCGAGACTGCGGAATGGTACAAGGGCATCGCCAGCGCCTCATCGCTGCCGATCATGATCTACAACAACCCGATCGCCTACGGTGTCGACGTGACGCCGGCAGTGCTCAAGGAGCTGGTCGACACGCCCCAGATCGTCTGCGTGAAGGAAGAAACCGGCGATATCCGTCGCGTCACCGACATGTATATCGAGCTCGGCAACCGCTTCAGCGTCTTTTGTGGCGTCGATGACCTGATCGTCGAGAGTTCGGCGCTGGGTGTCACAGGCTGGGTGTCCGGCATGACAAATGTCTGGCCGGAAGAGTGCGTCGAGATCTTTAATCTCTGCGCCCAGGAGAAGTTCGCCCAGGCTCGCGAGCTCTATCACATCCTGACGCCGTCCTTCCATTTGGACACCCACGTCAAGCTCGTTCAGTACATCAAGCTGGCCGAGAACTTCGTCTACGGCTCGCCGGAATGGACCCGCGCGCCGCGCCTGCCGCTGGTCGGCGCCGAGCGCGAGCATGTCGTCTCCACCGTGTCCGCCGCCGTCAGCGCCCTCAAGAACCGGACCAAAAAGGCCGCCTGAGGCCTTGTTGGTTCGATTTCCCGCCCCGGCCTAACCGCCGGGGCGTTTTGTTTCCAAGAAACTCGGAGGCGGGAAATGTCCGTTGCAGCGGCCGAGGCCGGCCGAGCACCAGCTGCTCCCAGCAGTGCTCTCAAGACCAAAGTTCTGATCGCTAGTCTCGTCGGTAGCGCGATCGAATGGTTTGATTATTTTTTCATGGAACCGTAGCAGGCCTGGTCTTCAACAGGCTCTTCTTTCCCAATTATGATCCGGTTGTCGGTCTCCTGCTGACGAGCTCCGAAGGAGGTCGACGCCGACGAGGTCGGAGCCGATGTCGTCGAGGGGAGGGCTGCCGTATGAACCGCGTCGGTCTCCCGGAGCCTGCCGACACCACGCCCGGATCCGTGATTGACCCCACCTGGCATCGTGCCTGTCTCGGGCCGTAGGATTTCATCGGCTGGCCGCCGGGGAGGGCGACATGATCCCGCCGAGCGATCGCCGCGCGCGACTCCTGCGCATGGAAGAGGCCCGCCGGCAGACCCAGCATCAGCTCGATATCATAGACCGGCAGATCATACGCCGCATCACGGCGCTGATCCCGGCCATGAAGCCGAAGCACACGGCGTATCGTGGCGGTAAACCGCCCGACCCGAGCGCCCTTCTCGAACGCCATCGTGCTAGTCTCGCGGCGATCACGGCTGAGCGGCAGCCGGAGATAGACGCGTTATCGCGAAAGCTCGCCCGACAGGACCGGGGTATCGCGGTGCTATCTCGGCATTTTCCAGCACGGGCGGCGTGACGCCGTCCGTGATGCGGGCCGATCGTCGAGTGGTGACGTCTGTTAGCACCCATATCATCGCGTGAATTTCGTCCTGATTTCTGCGATGAATCGCCAAAGCCAACGGAGCGCCCGCATATGGACAATGAAACTCGCGCCGCGTTCGAGCGGCTCCTTCGCATCGCATGCACCGATATGCACCAGGCCAACCGCGTGGCCAACTTCGTCCTCGCTTGGTGGAATGCCGAGAGCCTCGGCGGCTTCGATCTCGCCGACCTCTTCGCGGTCGACTCGGCGATCGCCGCCGACATGGCGCTCGTCTTCAACCATCTCGCGCGCCTCTCCAACGCCGAGTATCCGAACGAATACCGCCGCGAAATCGAGGGCATCATCGCGCAATGGCGGCCGGGCATCTGGGCTCGCGCGCAGGCGACGGCGTAGATCTGGGCTGCCGTTCGGTTGACAGTGCAGTATCTCCGACGCGGTGGCTGATAGGGGTCTTCTCCGCCACCTTCGTCCCACCGGCGGGAGCTCCCGGCACGCCCGTCGTTTCGCGGACGCCGTCGCTGGCGGGGACGCGCTCACGTTCCGACGCGAACTGGGAGGTGCCGGGACCAGCGGACCAACAGGTCGTCGGCTGGCTCGTGCAGGGGCACGGCTTTTCTTCCCGAGGGAGCCGGAAGGCATGTTTCCGTTCTCCGGCCGCATTTGGGTGGCGCGCGGCGCTCACCGTCGTCCCCTCGGCTTGGTGATGCGGTCTGAACCGTCTGCCGTGAGCTTCAAGGCCGCGTTCCGCGCCGCGTAGCGGCCGGGCCCCGCCGATCTTGCAGACCGGGGCTGGCGTTCTGCGCGAGGGCTGAAAGCCCTGCTCGCCCGCAACCCCGGCCCGCTCGCCTGGCGGCGTCCGGGCCCTGAACCCCCCGGCCGAAGCCGGTTCCTTTCGACCGCACCCGAGGGGACACCGGCAAGCGCCGGCGAGGCTCCCCAAGGCGACCCGAAGAAAGGACTTCACCATGGCCAAAGCCGCTCAATCCCCCCGTCAGACCGCCCGCGTCGTGCAGCTGCGCAAGGGCACGACCCTCGAAATGGTCCGCCTGGCATGCCCTGACGCCACCCAGGCCTTTCGCATCTCGGAGAGCTTTGGTCTCCCCATCCTTGACGGCGACGGCATCCGCGATCTGCACGAGCGGCTCATCACCGAGGCCGCCGATAGCCTCCAGGAAGGGCTGGGCGAACGGGCGATGCAGATCCACCTTCAACGCATCGTCGGCGCTTATGTCGGCTCGGCCCACGGCGCTGGCCAGTTCTACTCCCGGGCCGTGACCGAGGCGCGGGACGCCACAGCCAAATCGGCCTGCGATGCCCGTGACGAGGACATCGACGGTCCGGTCGGCTTCGACGGCCAAGCCCAGCGCCGGCGGGAGTTCGCCGCAGACATGGGCGTTCAGGCCCATGCGCTCCGCATGGCGGCCGAAGGCGCCGTACGTGCCTACGAACACGTCGTTGGCGAGGCCTGGAAGCCCTTCGAGCGGGCGATCGAGAACATCGGCGCATCTGTCGGCCGCAAGGCGGCCGAGGCGCAGATGGCGGCCTTCGGTTGAGGCACTCAGGGCGGGACCGCGGTCCCGCCCCCTTCTTTTTCGCCGCCATCCGAAGGCGAGCGCGCTGGCGCGGGCCTCGACGCGATGCGGGGCCGGAGCTGATGCTCGTCGATGACTGCGCCATCATCGCCGTGCTGTCGGTTGAGCCCGAACCGGGTGCGTCTCACGCGCGCTCGGCGGCCGCCGTTCTCGAAATAGCCATCAGGTTCCCGCCCCCGGACAAATTCAACCTTTCGGCGATGGACAGAAGGAAGGGGGAGGCGCCCGCGCGACCCGCCCCGGCCGTGCTCGTGCCGGGCCCGAGAGGCTCGCGCAACGGCTGCGCCGTCCTCCACATACGTTCCGGCCCTGCGCCACCCCATTGCCGGGCAATGGGTCCCCGGCTCGGGTGCGCGACCTCCCTGAACGGCCCGGCTCGCCGGACCGCCGTGACGGGGTCGCGATCGGCGCGACCTCCGCGACGGAGGTTGATCATGAAAAGGAAGAACGAAGGGGAACGGACCGACATCTATTCCCGTATCACGGACAAGATCGTCGCCGATCTGGAAAAGGGCGTGCGGCCCTGGATGCAGCCGTGGCGCGCCGGCAATGCCGTCGGTCGGGTCACGCGCCCACTGCGGCATAACGGTCTCCCGTACAGCGGCATGAATGTGCTGCTGCTCTGGTCGGAGGCCATGGCCAGAGGGTACACCTCGCCGACCTGGATGACCTTCAAGCAGGCCATCGAACTCGGCGGAGCGGTCCGGAAGGGCGAAAGCGGAACCCTGGTCGTCTTCGCCAGCCGGTTCACGACAACCGAGATCGGCGCGGCCGGCGAGGAAGTCGACCGGGAGATACCCTTTCTGAAAGCCTATTCGGCTTTCAACGTCGCTCAGATCGATGGGCTGCCCGACCGATATTACGACGTTGCCGCGCCGGTTCAGGATCCTGTCGAGCGGATCGAATATGCCGATCGGTTCTTCGCGGATACCGGCGCGGTGATCCGCCATGGTGGCGACAAGGCCTTCTATTCGCCGGCCGGCGACTTCATCCAGATGCCGCCATTCGCGACGTTCCGCGACGCAGCTTCCTACGTCGCGACCCTGAGCCACGAGGCATGCCATTGGACAGCGGCGCCGCATCGCGTGAAACGCGACCTCTCCCGTTATGGGAAGGACAAGAGCGAACGCGCGCACGAGGAGCTGATCGCGGAATTGGGGAGCTGCTTCCTCTGCGCCGACCTCGGCATCGCGCCGGAGCTCGAGCCGCGGCCGGACCACGCCTCCTACCTCGATTCCTGGCTTCGCGTTCTCGCAGATGACAAGCGTGCGATCTTCCAGGCCGCCGCGCATGCGCAGCGCGCCGTCTCCTATCTGCATGATCTCCAGCCGGCGATCTCAGGCGAACGGGAGGCCGCATGATGGGTCCCTCACCGAGACGAACGGCCCCATCGGGCTCGTGCGGCGAGATCTCCGCATTTGGCTCGTCTCTGATGGCGGGGGGCAAGCTGATGCTCCCGTCTCAACGCGCCGATCGAGACGGCTTCATGCCCTCTCCGCTATCACCGCGTCTGCGCTTGACGCCGGCGCTGCCGCCGATCGCCGTCACGCCGGTCCTCGACGACCTGTTTCGCCAGCACGCCGCCGTCGCCATCGGCGTCTCAGGCGGGAAGGATAGCCAGGCGGCCGCTATCGCCACCTTCGACTATCTCGACCGCATCGGGCATGTCGGCCCTCGCCGGCTGATCCATGCCGATCTCGGCATTGTCGAGTGGTCGGATTCCCTCCCCGTCTGCGAACGCCTCGCAGAGCGTCTCGGCGTTGAGCTCGTCGTCGTCCGCCGCGAGCAGGGCGGATTGATGGAGCGGTGGGAGAGCCGATGGCGCGGGAATGTCGCGCGCTACGAGGACTTGAGCACCGTGACCCTCGTGCCGTGCTGGAGCACACCGGCGATGCGCTTCTGCACGTCCGAGCTGAAGACCTCGAGAATCCATGCCGCGCTGAAGCGGGGTTTCCAAGGCCTTCCGATCATCAGCGTGACCGGCGTGCGGCGACAGGAGAGCCATCGCCGCGCCCGTGCCGAGATCGCGGAGCGAAAGGCGTCCAATGGCATCTGGACCGGGCGGCCGATCCTCGACTGGTCCGAAGGCGAAGTCTTCGACGCGCCGATACGCGTGGTGTCGCGCTTCACCCGGCGTATCGGCAGTTCGGGCTGTCGCGGGAATCGTGCCGGTTCTGCATCATGTCGAGCCTCGCCGATCTTAAGGCCGCGAGCTGCCAGCCGGAGACCCACGACCTCTTTCGCCGGATGGTCGACCTCGAATGCCGCAGCACCTTCGCTTTCCAGAGCGCACGCTGGCTCGGAGACATCACTCCGCGCCTCCTTGATGCCGACATCCGCGACGCCCTGATACAGGCGAAAGAGGCGGCCAGGCTGCGCGTCGCGATGGAGCGCCGCATCACCCGGCCGATGTTGTACCAGAAGGGCAGGCCGAGCCGGATGCTCTCCGACGACGAGGCCGATCTGTTCGTGGAGGTCCGCGGCGAGGTCAGCCGCCTGTTGCACCTGAACGCCCAGTATCTCGATCGGGAGGCGATCCATGGCCGTTATGCTGAATTGCTGGCGATCCAGGCCAGTAGAGGGAAGCGGACATAAGCGGCGATCGCCCAGCCGATTCCGGTTACGGTCGCTTGCCCGGCTTGCGGCCTACGCCCGGGATTGCCGCGGAGAAGCCCCGCCTTGCGTCGGGCTTCAGCGAGGGAGCACACCTTGCGTGGCAGGCGGCTCTGGACGCCGGCGATGCGGGCCTCCGTCTGGGCGCGGCCGCACCGCCCGATGGCGCATGAATGCGCGCTGGTTACGGCTAGACGGAGATGTTGGCCCGGTCGGCGGGGAGACGGTGCTCCGGTTCCCACCAACCTCAGGCCCCCGAGCGATGGAGGTGGCGAATCCGAGGGTCAATCCTGTGAGGCATCGACGGCGCAGAACGGGCTCGGGACCGGACGTGGCACCGGGAGGGGCGACGCCGCGGATCATCCGTCGCCGTTGTTCATGTCACCGAACGCCCCCGATGAGCCAGCGCCATGGCCAGGCGCCTCTCCGCTCTACCATCCGGGAGCGCCCACGCAGACCTCGATGAGTTCCGGTGTGACCGAGGGACGACTGCGTCTCGATCGTCCTCCGCAACGGTCGGCCGCGACTATTTTCCGCCGGCGGGCAAGCCCGCCTTTGCATCGCGAGACAAAATTGCCCCGTCCGGCCGCCCTCCACTGCGTTCCGGCCCTAAGGACCACCCCATTGCGCAGGCGCAACGGGGACCCCGGTGGGTGCGGGGTCGATCGCCCCCGGTCCTTTCACCGTCATCGAGGCCACGATGGGCGCGGCCCGAGCGCAACGGAAAGGAACCTGATCATGGCAGTCATCGGAGAATTCGCGACCAACGGAAACGGCACCATCAGCGGCAGCGTCCGCACCCTCGAAGCCAGCTTCCGGGCGCAGTTCAACCCCATCGAGCGCGTCTCGCGCGATGCCCCGGACTTCCGCGTCACCGCCGGCCGCTTCGGGGCCGAGATCGGCGCGGGTTGGAAGCAGACTTCCAACGACGGCGAGCCCTACGTCTCGGTCAAGCTCGACGACCCGAGCTTCAATGCCCCGATCACGGCGGCGCTGTGGCCCGGCGAGACGGAAGGCGAATACGCCCTCATCTGGAACCGGCCGAAGCGCGAGGCCTGATCCCCGAAAAGAAGCCCCGCCGCAAGGCGGGGCTTCTCCCGCGAATACGAAAGCCGGGGCCGGGCATCGAGCCCTGGCCCGGCTTGCCTGGCGCCCATTCAGGTCGAGTTGTCTTACGAAACGATGTCATCGCGCAGGTAACGGTGGCATCTCTCCCTGACCTGTGTGCCAGATCCAGCTATCCATTTCCGGGCGGGAGCCTATCATCTCCGCGAGCGCGCTTTCATAAGCCTCATCCGCGCTCGCCGGCACGACGAAAAGAGCCAGCGGTCGTGGCCTGTGTTGCATCAACAAAGCTGCCGCGATCGGCTGGTCCGACGGCGAGGCGTAGCGCAGGCCCTTGACGCTCTGTTCGCGGACCTTGGCCAGCGCCTCGACAAGGCGCAGCTCCTGCGCGGATTCGTAGGGAATCCAGTTTTCCGCCACCACCATCAGCGCGATCTCCTCGACGATCGCAATGCCGGCGGCATTCAGTCCGAAGGTCGCGATCGCGATGAGATGCGAGGCGTCATTTGCCGACCACAGCGCGACCTCGGCCTCGAACCGCGCCTGCACCCGTTGCCAGGTTCGGTCATCGAGCAGAAACGGAAAGCCCGGCATGTGCTTGACCACCAATCGGTGGCCGCCGCGCGCCTCCTGGAATTCCTTGATCTCCCCGACCAGCACCATCAGCTTTCGGGGGCCGGTTTTCTGCGCCTGGATTACGCTCAACGCGGCGGCGCGCCGCTGCTCAATCGCGTCCTTGTTTTCTGCGCGGAAAGGCTCGGGGATCAGTAGCACCTCGCCGAGCGGCGCACCTTTCGCCAGCATCGTCTTTGCCGCTTCGATCAGATGGTAGCGGATGGTCCACCAATCGCGCTTCCCGGCCCAGGCCGAGGTCCATTTGGTCAGGCCCGACTCGTTCCAGAGCAGGTGCAAGAGGCCGCGCAGCGAAAGTCGCCGTGCCTCGCTCTTGACTGAGGTTGCCTCCGCCACCCCAGGCATAGGCGCTGCGCGGCTGCCGGTCCGCGTCAGGCTGAACTCGAGCCGTAGCGCCGCCATGCCGCTGGCGGGATCGAGCCGGATCGCACTGCCCATCAGCGGACCAAGACCCGATAGATCGACCGGCGGCTCATAGGAGTCGCAAGCTGGATCGTGCTGGCCGCCCGAGAGCGGCATGCGCTTGACGACGTACTGGTCGCCCATCGCCGCGACATACATCGCGATGCCGGGATCCCGGCACAGACAAGTCGGGCGGATCCGATCGCGATAGGCCCTAGCGATCGCCGCGGGTAATGCCGGATCGTCCTCGCCCAGCGTGCTGCCTCCGATCTCGAACCGGCGCATCCCCATTCTCCTCGCTGACCGGCGAAGTTTCGCCCGGTGCGATCTGAGCCGCAACCCGCGATACGAAACGATGCTGAGGATGCTCCGGGTATTTGCCGGCGGATTTCGTTTGGGGCGCGTAAGCCGGAATCCGGCTTCGAGCCGGCTTCCGGCTTTTGGCGCTGACCGGAGCCCCAAAAGTCTGCTCAAATCGTCCAAGGGTGCCATGGCGGTCCGAAGGCCTCAAGGACGAGCGGTACCCCCAAAATGCTATCGCATTTCGGCTCCCCCACCCGCCGCCTCCGGCGGTCGCTGCGCGATCCCTGACCCCTCCGGCCCACCATGACTGCCGGCCTCGTCCTTCACCAACATCAGGGAGACGACGATGTCGATCGAACAGCACATCGAGGAACTGCGTGCCGAACTCAGGAACTGCTGCGACGTCGCGGAGCGCGCTCAGATCGAGGGCGAGCTGGAGACAGCGCTGGCGGAGTGCCAGGCGATGCTGGCCGCGGCCGAGGCGCGCTACAGCAGCGAGCCTCCCTTCTGAGGGAGGCTAAGTTCAGAACGAGCCGGCGTCGTCGTTGAGACGGCGCCGGCTCTTTAGCGGATTTCGGCTCCTAGCCGTTGAGCGCGTCCTTCATCGCCTTTGCCGGCGTGAAGGTGAGCTTCTTCGAAGCGGCGACCTTGATCGTCGCACCGGTCGAGGGATTGCGGGCTTCGCGCTCCGGCATGTCCTTGATCTTGAATTTCCCGAAGCTCGCGATATTCGTCTCAGTCCCAGCCTTGGCTGCTTCGGCGATCTGCTTGAACACGCTGTCGACGATGGTCTTCGCCTGTGCCTTGGTCAGGCTCTGCTCGGCGGCGATCTTGTCGGCGATATCGGCTGTGGTCGTCATGGAAGAAATCTCCAGTCAGGTTGACAATCTTGTCCGGTATCGCAGGCGGCTTGTGGCGATGGTAGGGCGAGGAATACGCCACGGTGCGGAATCCACGAGATTTCGCTGTCTTTCGCTCGCCAGCTTCGCCTTCTCGGCCGAGATCGTCATCGACTGCGCGACGCGAATGCTGGTGTCGGGCTCTTCGAACACGATGCCGGCGTCCCATGGTGACGCGACGGCTCAGCCTTAGGTTCGATGGGTGGAAACCACCTGGTCAACGAGCCGGCGCAGCTCTTCGCGAACCGTGGTCCGGTTTCTGATGCAGTGCATCTTGAAGGCCTGAGCCTTGTCGATGGGGACCGTCGTTTGCAGCACCATGTGCTCGGGCTTGTGGACCGGGTCTGATGATGCGGGGGCCGTTTGTCGCTCGGGGCAATGAGCTGTGTCGGTTGGCGGTGTGGTGTCGGAGCTTGCATTCCTGGCGGGATCGTTCGTCATGCCGCTGGCATCGAGGCTGCGCGGATCGCGTTGCGCCTGAAGTCGCAGATCCTGTGGTGGATCGCCGATCTCCGTCAGCTCTTCGAGTCTTTGGAACGGGCCGGAGCCTCGCTTCTTTGGCAACGACGGTAGCCGGCTGCCGGCCGCGGACAGCGCTTTGTCGGGTTCCTCGGCCATCAGCGCGCACTCCTCAAGCGATTGATGATTTCCGCCGCAACGGCGTTCGTCTGATCCCGCGCGTCTTTAATGGGTCTGGTCTCGCCGTCGACCTCGTAAAGGGTGCCCGCCGTCGCGATCGCGCCAAAGGTAGGACGCTGCGACAGATAGCTATCGAACAGATGCACCTCGGCTTTGGTCAATTGCGCGAGTGCCGTCCTGAAGGCCATGGTGTTCTTGTCGATGCCCGACACGCCGTTCATCAGCACACCGTACGGAATCGTCCTGTGTCTTCCTCCGAGCAATTCGATTTGCCGGATCAGAGCCAGTGAGCTGTCGACATCGAAGACATGCGGGCGGGTCGGGATAACGACGAAGTCGGCATAGGCAACGGCGGCGCCCATGGCCGCGCTCGCGGTCCCCTGGATATCGACGAGAATCAGGGAGTAGTGCCGCGCGTTCTTTAGTGTCTCGCCGAGAGCGGTGACATCGGTCACCGAGACCAGGTCGATATGGCGTAGCGCGAATCCGACCTTCTTGCTGTTCCGGTACCAGCGCGAGGCGGATTCCTGCGGATCGGTATCGACGACAAGGACCTTGTGACCAGCGGCAGCGAATTCGCCGGCGAGCAGGATCGTGGTCATGGTCTTGCCCGAACCGCCTTTGGGCGAGGCGATCGTGATCTGTAGGGCTTCGCTGTCAGGTTCGCTCACCTGGCGCTTTTCCTTCAAAGAGCTTGAGTCATTCCACCATTCTGCAATGACGCCATTCGCTCAATATATCAAGCAACGATCCAAAAACCGACGTCTTTTCAGCTCCGGCTGAGGGGATGGGACCGTGACGCGATGAGCGAATGACACGATGATCGGCAATGCGAATGACAGAATAGGAGAATGAGAAGTTGACGGGATGGTCAGTAGGCCGAATGATGAAATGACGCCATCGGCAAATTGTTTGATGTATTTATGAGTGCAGTGTAGGTCTCTGTCGCGGTTTTATTGACAAGATACTCAATTTGGGTCCAAATTGATCAGCAGGTCGCGCTGCGGCGACCTGGGCCGGCTGCGCCGACAAGTTTCCCGGGCCTAGGGAGCTTTCATGTCTGGGATCAGGACCCGCGGCGACGACCGCAAAAGAGCCCGTGTCGACCTCACGCCCGAGGTCAGTGCCTGGCTCGATGCAGCGTCGCGGGCCTTTGGTTTGAGCCGTTCAGAGACCCTTCGACGTCTGGTTCAGGCAAGCCTCGATGTCGGTCCGGCACTCTCCGCAGAGAACAGCCGGACGGTCGCAGCGCTGGCATCGCAGGTCCGGATGGTGGGCCGGAACCTATCGCAAATGGTCCATGCGATCCATGCCGGGCGCGCCGTTTCGATGGAGGCGGCGCTGCCGATCTGGGAAATGTTGGATGAGCGCGTCAGTGCGATCGATCATGAGCTGACGGCGATGACCGTGGCCCACGGTCTGAGGCTCCGCCGGGCCGCGCATCTCCTGGAGGTCGAGACGTGAGCCCGGACCTGGCTGTCTTGCACGACATGGCGGCGCGGATGCGGGCACGCCTCGCGGCGGAGGCGGAAAATCGCGCGCGCCGGCGCCGAGTGGGAGAGGGGGCCTCTACCGGGCTCCCGTTCTCCGCGGCCCGGTATGCACGGGGCTTACCGTTGGGCGATGGCAGGCCGGCACGTCCCATCGCGTCGCGTTTCGATGTCGAGGATCCTCCGCTCGGAAAAGCGGCCCGACGGGTTTCAGGCGGTAGGCAAGCTTCGCGGCCTGTGCCGAGCGCCGGAGCCGTGACCCCGGCCGGTCTGCTCGCGGCCGGTTATCAGCCGGCCGTGCTGAAGGTGATCTCCTACGGTCATGGCGTCACGCGGGCCACAGCGATCGGCCAGTACATCCAGCGGGACGAGGTGGCGCTTGAAACCCATGACGGTCGACTTCTCGAGACCCGGGAGGCAGTCGCCGCGGAGATGAAGGCGTGGGCGCGGGACTTCGACAAAAGGCGCGAGAGCGACGATGTCGTGACATTCCGGCTGACCGTGGCGGGGCAGAAGGACCCTGAGCGCCTCGCCGCAGCGGTCGAGGCCGCATTCGCAGGTCATCGTTATGCCTACAGGATCGATCGGCGTGACGATGGCACAGCTTCCGCTCGCATCGTCGCGACGATGGCCGGGCACAGCGTTGTGCGCGGCCAGAACGGTGATGAGAAGCTGCATCACCGCTTTCATCTCTCCGATGCCCGGGTGCAAGGGGATCGCCAGTTCAGTGCACCCACCCGACGAATGATCGCCGACCGTGTCGAAGCGGCGCTCGGCGTTTCCGCTGCAACCGTCGACCTGGTCCCGGTTGGCAAGGCCAGCCACGGCAAGGCTGGGGTCGTCTATCAGCTCTCAAGGCTGACCCACGGCGGCGCGGCCCGCAACGAAGCTGGCGAGGCGATCGCGTCCGAGCCGCAGGTGCGCACTGCAGCCCAGGCGTGGAGCAAGGCGCTCCATTCCTTCTCACCACGCGACACGATGCACATGATCCTCTCGGCGAAGGCCGGCGAGGATAAGGAGGCGCTGGTTCGGGCAGCGCGCGGGTTTCTTCACGAGCAGTTCTCCGAGCATAAGTTCGCCTTCGCGCTTCATGACGACAAGGAAGTCGACGGGCATATGCATGTCCACGTCATCGTGGCCGTAAAGGGCGAGGACGGACAGAGACTGCGGCCCGGCCCGGCCGATCTGCGAAGCTGGCGTGAGCTCTATGCGGCCCATGCTCAGCAGCAGGGCCTCAAGATCGTCGCCACCTCGGCCGCTTACCGCGCCTCGTCGCAAAGCTATGGTCCGCGTGACAAGGCGATCGTCGCCGTCGCCGAACGGCCTCGGGCGGGGCGGGAGGCCCGGGACCTGGCCTATGCGAAAGCCAATCGGCACGTCGTCGACAAAGCGCGGCAACGGATTGAGCGCGCCAGGATCAACCCCGTTCGGCTACCGGAGACGAGGCGGCAGCTCGCCGCCACGGAAGAGGGGCTGCGAGACTGGCAAGCGGTCGCACAAGCGCAGCCGGAGCATCCGACGACGGCTCAATATATTGCGCGGCTGACGCAAAGCCTTGCTTCGGGTAAGATTCTGGTCTGGCTCAACGCGTACCGAAAGGCACCCAACATGGCTGACGCGACCGCCGCCGAGATGCGGGAAAACCTGAAAGGCATCAACGAGGCCGTGGCGATTGCCGCCGGCGTCATGGACGGGGCAACGAAGCTGGAGTTCCTGCGCCGAACCGCCGCAACCATGGAGAAGCTGGCAATCCAGACGGACCTCAAGGCCAGTCAGGAGAGCGGGCAGACCTACATGTCCGAAGATGAGGTGCGCCAGCTCTTCGGACCGCAGGCCGACGCACTGATCGCACGCGCCCGCGAGATCGAGGCGGCTGAACGGCGCGAGGCCGAACGGGCTGAGGCCATACGCGATCGGTCGATCGCCGAGCAGAACCGGGAAGAGAGTTCCGGCGCAATCGATCCTGCCTCGCTGCGGGAGGTGGCCGAGGACCGCGCCGCCACTCACCATGCCGAGGCGATTGCGGTGCGCGAGCGCCGCGAGGCTCAGGCCGCGGCCGAGGCTGCACGCGCGCTGGCGGAAAACCCAAATGAACGGCTCGATCCCAATCTTGCACAGGGCGAACGCCTGCAGGAGCTGAAGCATCAGCAGGACACCAGCATCAACACCCGGCCGATCGAGGGCGAGGAACCGGACAAAGAGAAGCCAGCGAGCCAGCGGATGTGATCACGATCTTGGCGCTATCGTAGCGATGGGCCCTGTCGCATATCCGCCGTAGCCTGGACCGACGTGCCGTGTTGGCCGTTTGAAAGGCGAAAGCGCACATTTTATTGACCGGGCACTACGATGGTCACGCCGGCTCTCCCCGTTTGGGCGCCATCGGTCACTATATAATCTTTGTAAACTTCGTGCTACATATCTTCCAGATCTGTAGTGCGAAGGTGGCAAATGCCGACTCCTCACAATCCTCCTGCCGCTGTGCGGCGCGCCCTGCGCAAGCTTGGGGCGGACATCCATGACGCCCGCCGCCGCCGCCGGCTGCCCATGGCGGTCGTGGCGGAGCGCGCCTTCACGTCCCGCTCCACCCTTCAGAGAGTCGAAGCCGGCGACACCAATGTCAGCATCGGCATCTATGCCGGTGTCCTCCAGGCGCTCGGTCTCCTCAACGGCCTGGGCCAGGTTGCCGACATCAGCCACGATAGCGTCGGGCAGGCCCTCGCGAGCGCCGAGCTGCCAAAGCGTGTCCATCTCAAGCGGCCGACCGGACCGTCCCGTGATGGCTGATTTCGAGGTCCATATCGATCTCGAAGGTCGCACACGCCGGACCGGGCTGGCGCGGAGCAATCGCGTTCGCGGCGCCGAGACCATCCTCTTCGAGTATGACGGCACGTGGCTGGAAGACCCCGACGCCTTCTCGCTTGAACCCGCCCTCGCTCTGGGCCGCGGCGCCTTCGCGCCGCCCGCCGGCCTTGCGACTTTCGGTTCCATCGGCGATTCGGCTCCCGACACCTGGGGCCGTCGCCTCATGCAACGTGCCGCGCGCCGCCTTGCCGAACGCGAAGGCCGTGCGGTCCGCACGCTCGCGGAGAGCGATTATCTCCTCGGCGTCGCCGACGAGACCCGATTGGGCGCGCTGCGCTTCCGCTGGGCTGGCGACGACACCTTCCAGGCGCCGATCCGCGCGGGCGTGCCCGCCCTGATTGAACTTGGTCGCTTGCTTCAGATCACCGAGCGGATTCTCCGGGACGAGGAGACGGACGAAGACCTTCAGCTCATCTTCGCGCCCGGCTCCTCCCTTGGTGGTGCGCGGCCCAAGGCGTCGGTCATCGATCAACACGGCCATCTCTCCATCGCCAAGTTCCCGAAAGAGACTGACGATTACAGCATGGAGACGTGGGAGGAGATCGCGCTGCGCCTTGCGGGCCAGGCCGGCATCGTCACCCCCACGCATGAGTTGATCGACGTTGCCGGCAAGAAGGTGATGCTGTCGCGACGCTTCGACCGGCGTGGGGCAATCCGTATTCCATTTTTGTCGGCCATGGCGATGGTGGGCGCCCGGGACGGCGAACGCGGCAGCTATCCCGAAATCGTCGATGCCCTCGCCGAACATGGCGCGCAGGGCAAAACCGACGCCCATGCCCTTTATCGGCGCGTCGTCTTCAATGTGCTGATCTCCAATGTCGACGATCATCTGCGCAACCACGGCTTCCTGTGGCTCGGAAAGGCGGGATGGTCGCTCTCCCCCGCCTACGACCTCAATCCTGTCCCGACCGATCTCAAGGCGCGGGTCCTGACGACCAACATCGATCTCGACGAAGGCACCTGTTCGCTCGATCTGCTGGAGGCTGCTTCCGAGTTCTTCGCTCTGACACTGGTGCAGGCCCGCGCGATCATCAAGGAAGTCGCCATCGTCACCGCGACCTGGCGCGACACCGCGAAGGCGGTCGGCGCGCGCGGCGCTGAAATCAACCGCATGGCCAGCGCATTCGAGCACGACGACCTGAACCGAGCGCTGGCCTTATGACGAGAACCTTCCTGCACAGTTTCGACCCGCCGACCGCCAATCCCGTCACCGGCCCCACCGTCAACCTTGATGTCGCAGCCATCGAGGACGCCGGTATCCGGGAAGTGCTGCAAACGCCCGGCGCGGCCTATGGCGCATGGTCCATTCTGGATGCGTTGCTCACCCCAACCGGCTCTGGGACGCCCTTCATCTTCAAGGAGCCGCTTGGTCAGGCCCGCGAGGTGAAGGTGGCCTTATCTGGTCTGTTCGGGCGCTTCATCGCCCGCGCCTACCTTGAACGGTACTTCAACCTGTCGATCTTCGCGCATCTCGGCAGCCGCGTCATCGATCTCGACGGGCGCCGAAAGGTGAGGATCAAGCGCCTGTCCCGAGGTGATCTGCCTGACTGGATCGCTTGCGCCTCCGACCTATCCTCCCTGACCGTCGCGGAGGCCAAGGGCTGCCATGATGCGGGAGGCCCGGCAGCGGCGTTGGCCCGCGCCTGGAAGCAGGCCGCGCGGATTGATGTGACGGCCCGAGGCCGCAAAGTCACCGTGAAGCGCATCGCCGTCGCGACACGTTGGGGCATGGCCGTCTCCGGCCCGGCCGATGCCCACCTCTCGGTCAAGAACCCCGTGGACGAGGGCGAGCCCGTCAAGCCGGAGGAGAAGGACGCACTCTTCATTGGGCTGCTCCGCCTCCACATCGCCAATCTGATCCGGCCACTCGGTCATGCTGAACTGTCGGATGTCCTGAAGCGCATGACCCATCAGCCCTTCGCCAACCGGCTCCGGGCTGATCTCCAGACGGCACGATCACTGCTCGATGCCGCCCCGGTGCAGGATGTTGAAAAGGCAAGCGCGATAGGTGGGCTTGTCGGTGGAATCGTCACCCGCGCCGGACCTGTAAACAATGCCGATATCTCCGGCGCCGATCAGGAAGCGCTTGCCCGCCTCAATCTCCGGCCGATCTTCGTCGGGATAGACCGGGATCTCATCCGCGCCGCCATCGATGCCGAGCCCGAGGCAGTGCGCGTCCGGCTAACCGAGACCGCGCAGCCGGACGACTTTGCACGGTCTGATCGTGCGGGAGGCTGGATCGTGCCGCTCGGACAGGAACGCCGGATCATCGGGGGAACCTGAGATGATGATTGCGAGAGCGAAACTTAAAAACGAGGCCTGTGGCGGCAGGTAAAGGTCAGGGGGAATCATGGACGGACAAGACGGCGATCTTTCGAACGAAGCAGCAGCTCTTGCCGACATTCTGAAATGGTCGGCGGATTTGCCGGCTTGGCAGCGCGATGCACTGCGGCGACTATGTAGTCAGCCCAAGCTAGAAGGCGCCGATATCACGACGCTTGTTAGCATCTGTAAAGCCACCGAACAGGGAACGCCCCTCGACGCAAGCCACGTCCGGGATCCGGCGGCCAGCCATGCCGCTGTCAGCCTTGGCGCCCTTCACGGCCTGTCGCACGTCAACGCCCTGGCACCCGGCGAGCGGCTATCCTTTGGCAAAGCCGGCCTCACGGTCATCTACGGTGACAATGGCGCAGGTAAGTCGGGCTATGCCCGCGTTCTCAAGCAGCTCTGCCGCGCGCGTTCGCCGAAAGGCGACGCGATCCTGTCCAACATCTATGCAGCCAGCCCCGGCACTCCCGCCGCCAGCATCGACTTCTTTATCGGCGGACAGAAGCGAAGCGCGTCGTGGACCCAAGGTAGCGCACCGGACGCCATGCTTTCCGCCGTGAACGTGTTCGATTCTCGGACTGCCAACGTCCATGTCGAGAACACCAACGATCTCGCCTACACACCGTATCCGCTCCGCATTCTCGCCGGTCTCGCGCAGGCCTGTCAGGACGTAAAGGCCAAGCTGGTCGCCGAGACAAAGACGCTCCACGAGCAGACGCCGGCTGTCCTTTCCAAACCCGAATGCAAGCAAGACACCGCAGTCGGCAAGCTGATCACCAGCCTGTCGGGCAAGACCAAACCAGAAGCTGTCGAGAAGCTCGCCGGCCTATCGCCCGACGAAGAAGCGCGCCTCCAGACGCTCACAACCGATCTTTCAAGTGATCCGGCCCGGACCGTTCGCCAGCTTCAGGGCCAGGAAAACCGCATCAATACCATGGTCAGCCAGCTCGAGCGGCTGGCTGCGACCGCCACGGATAAAGCATGGACCGCGCTCAGCGCGTCCCACACGCATTTGTCGAACGCGCGCTCCGCCGCGGCGGCCGCATCCGCAAATCTCTTCGCCGATGAGCCGCTGCCGGACATCGGTTCTGACGTCTGGAAGGTCTTGTGGGAGGCCGCCCGCGATTATTCGCGCGCATCAGCCTACCCGGATCGGCCGTTTCCGGTAACGGAAAGCGGCGCCCATTGCGTCCTCTGCCAGCAGCCGCTCAGCGAGGAGGCCGCGCGACGGCTCCGCAGTTTTGAGACCTTTGTCCAGGACGAGAGCAAGCGCCGCGAGCAGGAAGCCGCTGACGCCTATGACGAGAAATGCCAAGAGGTCTCGTCGAAAGCCGTCTCGATGACCGATCTGCTGGCGATCGTCGCCTTGATCCGGGATGACATCGGCCAGGAAGAACTGGCGGTCACTCTTCGCCACGAAATCCTGCGACTGGCCTGGCGGCTGCGCGCGCTTCTGAGAACTCACCATTTGGCGGCGATGCCGGCCCTTCCGTCCGCAGCAGTCCCTTCCGTTGCTCCTTTGCGCACGGTGCTCGATGATATCGCCGTGCGCATTACCGGCCTCCAGGCCGAGGCCAATTCTCCACAGAGGGCAGCGCTCATCGCGGAGCGTGATGGCCTCACCGACCGCAAATGGCTCGGTGTGGTGAAAGCCGATGTGCTGGCCCAGATCGAACGCCTCAAGGCCATCGAGGCGATCGAGAAGGCCAACAAGGACACGGCGACGAACAAGATCACGACCCAGAGCGCCCGTATCGCACAGGCGCTTGTCACAAACCGTCTCCGTGGCCAGTTCGCCATTGAGGTAAATAAGCTCGGCGTCGCCGGTCTGGCCATCGAGCTTCAGCAGGCGAAAACCAGCGCGGGCGTTCCCTTCTTCCAGGTCAGGCTCATCAACAAGCCGAACGAGCCGGTCGGTAAAGTCCTGAGCGAAGGCGAGCATCGTTGCGTGGCGCTCGCTGCTTTCATGGCGGAGCTTTCGACCATCGACGCCCAGTCGGCGATCGTGTTCGACGACCCCGTCTCCTCACTCGACCATTTGCACCGTGATAAGGTTGCCGCCCGACTGGCCGAGGCTGCGCAGGCTCGGCAGGTGAACGTCTTCACCCACGATATGGCCTTCTTGCTCCTTCTTGATGAAGCCTGCCGAGCGACCAAAGACCGGGAAGCGACGCCGGTGGCCTATCGGCTGATCAGCCGCGGCGCCGAAAACTCCGGCTACTGTCACCAGGAGCCGCCGGCCAGCGTCATGCCGCTCGACAAAGTGATCGAAGGGATGAAGACGCATCTTGCGAACGTGAAAATCCATCACGAGCGCGGCGATCAGGCGAAGTGGCTTCGCGAGGTAACGTCCTTCCAGGATCAACTTCGCACCACGTGGGAACGCGCTGTCGAGGAAGTGGTGGGGCCGGTGATCCGCCGCTTGTCGCGCAAGGTCGACACGACGGGGCTCATCAAGCTGACGGTGCTTACCGACGCTGATTGTACGGTGATGCGGGACGCCTTTGGGCGGTGTTCGGCGCTTCTCCATAGTCAGCCCGGTGAAATCAATCCGCGCTTGCCAGCCCCGGCTCTGATCGAGGGCGAGATCGATGTCCTTGAGAAATGGATCGCCGACGTCCGGACTCGTCAGGACAAAGCAGCATGAAGTGATCCTAGCTGAAGCGGGTGTCCAAGACCGTCCTTGCTGTCTGTGCTCCAAGTCAGCGGCCATCGTCATGCCTGCGGCGCCGGCGTCGGCGCGGTATTCACCCATGCCTCACCGTGAGCCTCCATTTGTTGCTTCGCGCGATCGAGGGCCTCTCGTGCTTCCGGCGTCAGATCAGCGAGCATCGCATCCGGAAGCAATTCCAGTTGCTCGGCCAGGGCCCCGCCTGAATTCGCCTGGATCAGGGCGGAAATACTGACGTTCCTGGCGCCCGGACGTATTGGAAGTGCCAGCAATCGCTGAGGGGAGGGTGAGGGTTCCGTCGTTCGTTCCTCGGCCTTTGCGACTTTCGGGAGCTTTGCCGCTTCTGTCGGGCGCCCGGGTCTGAGCTCGACGATATCGTCTGCGCCGTTCTCTTCGGGATGCTTTGGAAACGGCTGCGCCTCCTGTTCCGGCGGTGGCGGCGTCTCCTCAATGATCACGCCTAGTCCATCGAGTGCTGGCGGAGAGGGAGCGGCAGGTTCGGCCGCCGTCTCGCGACCGACGACATGTCGTATGGGAGGCAGCACCTCAGGCTCGACGAGATCGATGGGCGGGTGGGAGGCTGCCGGGATGGTTTCCCGAGCAACCTTAGCCTTCACCTCCGCTAACGATGCGAGCGGCTGCGCTTCCCAGGCGGGGAGGGGCGGGACTTTAAGGCGCCGGTCGCGGAAGCGGCGATAGATCGTTTTGAAGGGCGCATCGCGGAAATACCTCAGCTTGCCGATCACGAAGCCCGGAGCGTTCGGCACCAGCACGATCGCACGGTCCGACGGCATCTGGCGCAATTCCTCGGCGGTGCGCAAGGCGCGCTCCTGATAGCTGACGCTCTTGTCGCGGGTCGCGAAGATGCCTTTGCCGGCGCGGATGATCGGGGTGCGCACCTCGATCGTGGTGGAGCCGAGCATCTTCGAGACGTATTCCGATGTCTCCAGATCGTTCATGCGGATGAAGAGCTTGACCTGGCAGGCCGAGACGGTGGTTTGCCGCGTCGCCTTGCCATAGAGCTCGTCAAGCTGGGCGAGGTCCTGAAGGATCAGGACCATGCGGAAGCCATAGCCGGCATTGATCGTGAGCTTGGAGACCAGTGACTCCATCTTGCCGAGCTGGCGGAACTCGTCGATCACGATCAGCACCTGATGGGGTTCATCCGGCCCGGGCATCGCGGTCATCAGCACATCGTGGATCTGCTGGATCAGGATCTTGATGATCGGCCGGAAGATGTCGAGCTGCGCGACCGAGCAGCCGATGAAGATGGCCATTGGATCTTTGCGGAGCTGCGCGATGTCGAAGTCGGTGCTCGCGGTCGCGGCCGCGACGAGATCGTTGGTCCAGGGGTTCAGCGCGGCGGTCAGGTTGAAGAAGGCCGAGTTGCGGGTTTCCTTCTCGAGCGCGATGAACTGGTTCAGACCCTGGACGACCCAGCTCGGCAGAAGCGCCTGCTCATCGTCGCGGATATTGGTCAGCACCCGAAGAAACTCGACGCCTGTCGCGGTCAGGTTGGAGACGGCGCGAAGATGGCGCTGGCCCTCGTAGCGCGGGCTCGCGATGACATAGCCGATCAGGGCAGTCAGGAGCTGGCGGCCGGTCCGCGCCCAGATTTCCGAGGATCCGGTGCCCTCCGGAACAATGAAGGAGGCGACCACGGCTGCATCCGTCGCCATATGCGCATCGCGACGGATGAAGTCGAGCGGATTGAAACGGTGCGTTTCCCGCTCGCCGGGGGAGAACATGAATACCTTGTCGCCGAGCGCCTGGCGATGAGCGCCGATCGCTTCGAAGAGCTCGCGTTTCGGATCGAACCAGACCGAGGATCCGCGCCAGTTGTAGCCATTCGGGATGACGAAGCTGACGCCCTTGCCCGAGCGGGTCGGGCCGACGACGAGGACATGGGACGGGTCGTCCGAGATGATCGTCGCACCGCTCAGCCGGCCGAGGATCAAGCCATGCCTGGCCAGAAGCCCCTTCCGGCCGGCATCCATGAGATTGCCGAAGCGCGCATTGCCGTGGTGGGTGGGCTTGCGCATTACCACGGTGAAGAGGGCGATTCCCGCAGCAAGCGCGATTGTCGCGCCGCCGGCGAACAGCCCGCGGAGGATCGTCTCCGAGCGTGTGGCCGGATAGGCGAGGCGCTGCGAAAAATGCTCGAAGGCGACGAGCAGGGCACCTGGATCGCGACGGCTGTTCTGGTACTGAAGGAGCGCCCAGCGCGATTTTCCCTCGCCAGGCAGAGTGGGATTCCAGCGCGCGGTGACGACGAGCTCGTAGGCGAGGCTGGTCAGGAGGAAGGCGGCGATCAGTGCAAGCAGCGCGATCAGCAGCCTAGACGCGTAGACTCGCGCCATGGCCAGGCCCCTTTCTGGCCGCCTGCCAATCGGCCATGCGGTTGAAGAAGATGGCGGACGTTCCGCGCCAGCCACCGCGACGGGTCTGCTGGATGACGATCGGCAGGACCGAGCGGATGTAGTCGACGATCTCCGATTTCCGCAGGCCGAGGCCGGCCTGCATGACCATGAGCGCGAGCTGCTCGAAGGCGCCATGCGGGCTGTCGGCATGGATGGTGGTGATCGAGCCGGGGTGACCTGTATTGACGGCGCGCAGGAAGGAATAGGCCTCGGCTCCGCGGATTTCGCCGAGGAAGATCCGATCCGGACGCAGGCGCATGGCTGCCTGCAGAAGGCTCTCGATCGTGACGCGCGCCTGACCCTGATCGCCCTTCGAGGCGACGAGCGGGAGGTAGTTCGGCTGGACCGGCTTCACCTCGCGCGTATCTTCGATGGTGATGATCCGCTCGGCCGCAGGCACCTCGTGCAGAATGGCGTTGAGGAAGGTCGTCTTGCCCGATGAGGTTCCGCCCGAGAGAAGGATCGAATAGCGCTCAGCCACAGCGAGGCGGATGAAGTTTTCGATCTCACCGGCGTCGAGATATTCGCACAGGCGGATATCGGTCGCGCTCAGCGCGTTCGGATCGCCGATATCGATCGCCTCGAACGAGCCGCGCTTGCGGTATTCCTGAAGGCGCATGTCCTTGACGACCTGCTTGCGGATGGCGAAGGCGCCGCCGTTCGTCGTCGCCGGCGGCAGCACCCCCTGGAAGCGCTCGCCATCCGGAAGGGCAGCCGAGAGCAAGGGATACTCTTCGTTGACGGACTGCCCGCTGAAGGCGGCGACCCGTTCCATCAGATGGCGCAGCGCTACACGGTTCAGCTCCGGCACGTCATGGCGCTCCATCTCGATGCCCCCGGCGACCTCGATCCAGACCTCTCCCGGCCGATTGGCGCAGATCTCGACGATCGAATCGTCGGCGAGCCAGCGCCTGATCGGCTCCAGTGCGCGGCTCAGAAAGACGGTTCGAGTCGTATCGCTCATTGGTGTGGGCCGCGATTCGCATAATGGAAATTATGGAATATATTCCTAGTATCAGATTTATTTCACAGGGCGTGCTCGGGCGCGCTCTTGCCGGATTTCCCGCAAAGCCTCCTTCACCGGATCCGGGTAAAAGGCCGAGAAATCGAGATCGCGCCGGACGAAGACCATGATGCGTGAGCCCTGGTCGACATGGATCGTCGGCGGAATGTTGATGGAGTCGCGCAGCGCCTCTTCCGCAATCCGGTTCAGCGTCATCGAGACCTGCTGCGCGCCAATCTGGCGGGCGTAGAGTGAGGTTTGGTTCGGCTGGCCCTGTACGAGCACCGGCTGTCTGGTGGCCGGATCGATCGTGCTGTACTGGTTCTGACCGGACTGGTTGTCCTGGCCGAGATTGGCGATGAACTGCGCCGCGCCGCCCACGAGGCTGAGCAGGATCGCCGAGCCGAATTTTTCGACCCAGTGTTTGTCGACGATGCCGGTCATGCCCGCCCGGCCGAGCGCGTCGGTTCCCGTCGAGCCGAGCTGTACGGAGACCCCATCGCTTCTCAGCATCCGCGTCCAGACGATGAAGACGCGGGTCTGACCGGTGCTCAGGCCACTGCGATATTCGCCGATCAGGCGCGAGCCGGCCGGGATGAGAATCCGGCGGCCATCGAACGACCAGACATTCTCGGAGACGACGGCGCGCACCATGCCGGCGAGATCGCTCTGGATCGCCGTCTCGAGCACGCCCTTGATCATCGTCCCCTGCGCGACCAGGGCGTCGATGCGCGGGTTTTTGGTCGCCTCGGAGATCTCGACGCCGGCCTGCCCGGTGCGCGCCAGGAAGCGCCGGTTCGGATCATCTTCGGTATTGTCGGCCGCGATGGGTCCACCACCATTGCGATTGGCGGCCCTGGTCTCACCGGGGGCCCCGCCGCTGTCAGCCACGAGCTGGCCCGCGCGCAGGCGCTCCCATCTCTTGCGTTCCTCCTCTGCCAGGCGCAAGCGCTCTTCCTCGGCCAGCCGGCGCGCTTCGCTGTCGTCGGGCACGGTCGCCTCCTGGATCGGCGGCTGAAGGGGCGGCGGCGGTGGAGGCGCTTCGATTGTCGTCGGCGGTTGAACAGGAGGGGGAGGCGGAGGCTCGGGCGCTGGCGGCACAGTGATGGTGCCGTTGTCGAGCTGCGGCCGCGGCCTGTCGATCGAGGGAGCCGGAAATTGTGTCGTTCGGAAATCCTCGGTGTCTGGGGTCGTGATCGACGGGCGTTCGGGGGCCCGGATCGCCTTGTAGATCATCCAGCCGGCGACCAGGATCGCGCCGGCCGGAACCACAACCTTCAGGAAGGTCCCGGCCCGTGAGGTGCGCGCTGCGACCACACTCCCGGCAGCCTCCTCGGCCAGAGCCCGGTATTCGTTAGGAGATGGCATTGCGGGTCCTCACCGGACGCGGCTTTGGGCCACCGATGCGCTGCGGCGCATGAGGCTCCAGACTCGTCGGCTCGTTCACATTGTTGAGGCGCATATTGAAGATGCAGGTCGCGTCATCGCCGTTGCGCAGCGTCCACTGGTAATTGACCCGATCGACGACGAGATATTCTCCCTCCCGCCGGAAATTGATCAGGCTCTCGTTGCGCTCGGCATCGACGACATAGATGGCCGGCGTCTCGCGGGCCGGATCGAAGCGGAAGAAGGTCTTGGTGCCGTCATCGAAGATGACGAGCGGCTTGTTGGCCGAGGAGCCCTTATAGCCATAGGCCGAGTTCACATTCTCCGCCCGCAGATTGCGGAGATTGGGCTGCGCGGCGCGCTCGCGCGCCTGCGCCAGCATCGCGGCATTGTCGCCCTCCTCATCGGGATAGCGGAAGACGATCGAATAGACCTGCTGCGCGACGGGGCGGAATTCGCCCTTCAGGATGAAGACGTAGGAGCGCTTGTTGGTGAGCACGTTGAGATTGGCGTGGGCCTCCTTCTCGACAGGCTTCACGAAGAGGACGTTGCCCTTCTTGTTGGGTTCGATGCGCCACGCCAACGCATCGCCGGCGCCCAGCGTCTCGATCCGCTCGTCCTCGGCGAAGGTGATCATGGTCGAGGCGCCATAGGACGCCTGCACCGAGACGACCTCATCCTTGTTGTACCAGACGTAGCGGATACGGCTGTCGCGCGGCCCCGACCGGGGGCTGAGCTCCGCGGCTGCCGGGAGGACGAAGAGGACGACCTGCATGACCAGGAGACCAAGCGCACTGATGCGCGCGACAGCCCTCATGGCCTGGCCCCTTCGGGTGAAACTGTCTCCTGGTCGCGCCGATATTCGAGGACCTGGAATCCGAGCGGGTTCTGGAAACGGTATTCGTTGCGGGCAGGCGCCGAGGTGTAGCGGAAGCGGATCAACGAGACCCAATGCCGAGTGACGATGTTGGTCTGGGATTTCTCTTCGGTCGAGAACCTGACCAGCGATGTGCGCTGGTTCGGGAAGGTCACCGATTTGACGTTTGCCGCGACGATCGTGTTCGAGCCGAGAATCTTGATCGGGTTCTGCGGGTTGGCGGGGCTATAGAGCTCGACGAGCTCGCGCGAGGCGTCGCCCGAGGAGAGAAGCTGCGCCAGGTCGAAATTGTCCTTCAGCGCCTTGGGATCGTAGGTCTCACGCGCCTTCACATAGCGCACGAGATCGAAGGTCGCGATCGCCTCGTCCTGCTGCAGCGGCCCTTCTGCAATCGGCCGCTTCACCTCGACGAAGCCCGTCGAGCGGTCGACCACCACCATATAGGGTTCATAGGTCTTGAGCGGCAGAGCCAGCACCAGGGCGCCGAGCGCAGCGACCGCGATCACAGACATGACCAGCGCGATCGTCCAGGCGATCGAACGGGACCAGCGGTTGCGGCGGGCGATGTCGTTCTCCCAGATCGCCGCGTCGCTGTAATACGGCAAGGGCGGCGTCCGCCCCTGGGCCGCGCCGGCGGCCTCGCTCACCATCTCCGTCATGCCTGTTCCTGACCGCTATGCGGTTTCTGTGAGTTTCTTCGCCAGGCGCTTGTAGTCAGCGCTCTGCTCGAACTCCCGTTGCGTGTAATGGAGCCGTGCCCGCGCCCGTCCCGCGCTGCGTTCCGCGGGCGTGGTCCAGCCTGTTCTGTCGAGCAGCTTTCGCCCAAGCGCGCTGCCGCCCATGGCGGCGCCAAATGCGCCGATCCGGGAGTACATGCCGCCAAATCGCGGCGATTGGACCGCGATGCCCCCGGCGATCGAGGCGGCAACCATCGTGATCTGCGAGAGCAGCAGGATGCCGATCACGCAGATGACCACGAGCGGCGCAGCTTCGGTGAAGCTCGTCGCCACCTTCGCGTTCGCCTGGTTGACCGCGTCGAAATAGCTCTGGCTGATCGAGATGAAGAAGGCGCAGAAGCCGTAGACCAGAATCTGCACGCAAACATATTGCACGATCGAGGATGCCCAGCCTGAGAAGAACCGGCTCGTGTAGCCGAACAGCAGGAGGACGATGAAGATCGGCGCAAGTGCCAGCAGCAGCCAGAGGAAAATCTTGGCGAGAATGATCAGGAACAGCGCGTAGCCGACAAGCAGCGCCCCGAAAATCAGGATGACCGCCCCAAGGACATAGCCGCCGAAATTGAGCACGCCGAGATTCTTGATGAAGCTCGTCGTCGAGCCCGCGAGCGAGTCCCACATGTTCTGGAGCCCGGTCTGTACGCCGTTGACCGAATTGAGCCCGGCCGAGGTGCCGGTGACGTTGGCGCTCACGCTCGTCAGCATCGCGTTGCCGATGGCGGAGGGACCCTCGTTCAGCATCTGATAGGCGAAGGTTTGAAAATCGTTCCAGCTCGTCGCCAGCGCATAGATCGCGAAGGCGCGCAGGAGCCGGAACATGATCTCGGCGGGATTGCCCTGCGCGGTTCCCGACCAGATGCCGTAGGCCCAGATGATCACATAGAGCGTCAGCAGCAACCCCGCGACGCCGACCTGACCCCCGCCCGTCAGGGCCGACGCGAGGTTCTGATAGGCTTGGCTGACGAAATTATTGCCGAAGCGGTCGACGGTCGAGAGCAGCGTCGTGATGTTGAAATTCAAGGGCCGGGCTCCGTGCTACCGCACTGGCGCCGCGTTGACGGGCCGCATGGGGCCGCATTCGTCGGCGGCGATCGGCTTGCCGAGCCCGAGCGACGAATAGGCCATGGGTACGATCGGCGGGCCTTCGTCGCGCGAACACGGCGCCTTGAGCGGCTTGACCCCGCACCCTCCCAAGAGCGTCGACGCCAAGGCGCAGGCCGCAAAGAGGCGCCCTCCCCTCATCGCTGTGCCTTGTACTCGAGCGCGCGTGTCGCCTGCGAGATCATGGTCATGCGGTCGATATTGGGCTGGTTGGCGGCGGCGGTCGCCGTGTTCACCGCGCCGATGAGCTCGTTCACGGTGAGCCCGGTCTGGACCATGATCTGACTGTTCTGGTCGACGCTCCCCTTCAGGTCCGGGGCCTGGCCGATCATGCCGGCGCCTTGCTTGAAAGATCCGCTACGGGTCTGAACGCCCGATTGCGTGGAGTCGACGAGGCCAGTGATGGTGCCGGCCGTATTGACGAGCTGGGAATAGCTTTTATCCATCGGGCTGGTCTGGCCGCTGATCAGGCCGGAGATCGTCTTCACGAGCTGCAGGCCGTTGATGAGGCCCGAGACGATGTTCTGTGAGCCGCCGCCCATTCCGGCAAAGGACAGCGATCCCCCGGAGATCACGCTGCCAAGGGAGGGCGCGCCGCCCATCGAGAAGCTGCCGCCACCGAGTGCGATCTGGGAGAGCTGCCCGGCCTGGCTGGTGCGATCGCCGGTCACCGCGGCAAGCGTCTTCTGGGTAAACTGCATGATCTGCCGGTCGGCGGCGAGGATGTTGTTGGTCGTCGTCGCGATCTCCTGCGCCTTGCGCAGGTTCGCGTTGTCGATCACCGGCGTCTGGGCCGCGGCGGCGGCTGCGAAAAGCATGGCCGCGACGCTCACACACAGGGTCTGGACGGAATTGCGCATCACGATCGCTCCCTTCGTGTTCAGCGAGATTGGTACTGTCGGACCGCGGCCATGAGCTCATCGCTCGACAGTGGCTGTCGCGCAGCATTCGCCTGCGCGGCTTCGCGTTCGATCGCAAAGGAGACGTTGCCCGCCGTGTCGTTGTAGCGGCGGGCAACGCAGCCCGACGCCGGCGTCGTCCCGTAGGGCGTCGTCGAGCAACCCGACGCCACACACGGGCTCGCGGCCGTCCCCTCGCCTGTCATTCCGGTCGGACACAGGCTGATCGTCTGCGGTGGCCGCGATTGCCGGTCGACCGATGTCGGCAGGGTGAAGCCGCGCGTTCCCTGGCTCGTCATCGAGGCGGTGGCGAGATTGGGCAGATTGAAGGCTTGCGTGAGGAAAGACACGCCGTGGATGGTCTCGTTAAAGGTGAGCCCCGTCTGCGTGCGGATCGCGCTGTTGCGGTCCAAAGCCTCCATCAGCGTACTGTCCGAGCCGACCTCACGGCCCATGCGCTCGAAGACCTGACGGTTCGGTTGGAGCGAGGCCTGCACCGTCTCCATGCCGCCGATGACCTGGCCCGTGCCTTCGCGATCGGCGCGAGGCCCGGCCGTCCAGTCGGCCGCTGGTTGTGACCCGGTGCCGGTGGATCCCGTCGTCGTCGGTTTGGCGAAGGCCGGAGACGTCCTGATGGTCGGATCGGCCCGATCGCGGGTCGCCGCGCCGCGGCCGGCATCGGGCTTCTGCGTCGGGCTCGTGACCGCATTATCCTTCTTCGGTTTGGTGACGGAACAGTTGATGCCCTGCGCGTATGTCTGGGTCTTGCCGGTGATGAGCTTGATCGCGACCTTCTTGGCGGACTCGTCCGTGCGCCGGTCGAGGATCGCCCCGTCATTCACCGGCACGGCAGCTTGGGTGACACCGGCAAGCCCGGTCGCCAGCAACACAAGCGCGAGTGTTTGTGCCCGCATGATCAGTCCCTCCCCATGAAGATCGGCAGCCAGACATGCGGATCGTCACCGACCCGGGCGCGCAGCGCGTCGAGCTCGGCGACCGTTTCCGTGCGGCCCGACAGCACCTTGATGAGCTCCGGCATGCCGCGGAGATTGAGGCGCGCGATCACGCTGTCCTGGTCGTGCTTGATCAGGAAGGAGCGCGATTCTGCTGGCGTCGTGCGGATCCAGTGCACCTCGCGGGCCGAGAGGCGGAAGGCGCCGCCATAGGATGCCTCGTCGGCTTTAGGGTTCGGGAAGAAGATGTTCGTCGCCGATTGCTCGATCAGAGTATGCGCGAGCTTGGAGTTCACGATATCGGCTGCCGATTGCGTGCCGAAGCCGATGACGCCGTTCTGTTTGCGGATGGTCTTCAGCTTGTCCTTGATGAAGTAGCTGAAGACCTCGTCATCGAGGAGCCGCCAGCCCTCGTCGAGGAAGATCATCACCGGCTGACCGTCCAACAGTTCGTCGAGCCGATGAAAGATGTACATCAGCGCCGCCGTCCGGTTGACGGGATCGTCGAGGACGCTGGTCATGTCGAAGCCGAAGATCGAGGACATCGAGAAGCTGTCCTCGGCATTGTTGAACAGCCAGCCGCGCTGGTCCTCACGGATCCAGGGCTGCAAACGGGCGTAGAGATCGTCGTCGCCAGCCCGCATGGCGCCACGCATCAGCTCGGCGAACTCGTCGAGAGTCCGTCCCTCTGGCGGCGCCGTCAGCACCTGCGTGATTGCGTTGCGGATCACCTGCTCCTCGCGGGTCGAATGACTGACACTGTCGGCGCGGCGGAGCATGAAGCTGAAGAGCTGGAAGAGGAATTCGCGGTTGGCGCCGTTGTCGGAGAGGCGCAACGGATTGAACCCGGTCGGCTCGCCGGCACGCAGGACCTCGTATTGCCCGCCGAGCGCGCGCACGAAGATCTCCAGGCCCCGGTCCTTGTCGACCAGCACCAGTTTCGGCCGTGGCTGCACGCGTTGGGCCTGGGCCGAGATGAAGCCGAGAAACACGGTCTTGCCAGAGCCCGATGGCCCTGTGACCGTGAAATTACCGAGATCGCGGACGTGGAAATTGAAGAAATACGCGGTCTGGGATGTCGTCTCGAGAACCGAGATCGGTGTGCCCCAATGCGTCCCGCTCGCCTGGCCACTCGGATAGTTATGGAGCGAGGAGAACCCGGCCATGTTCTTCGAGGAGATCATGGAGGAGCGAGCGACATAGGAAGCATTGCCGGGGAGCTGTGCCCAGAAGGCCGGTTCGCAGTTCAGGTCCTCGCGCACCCAGATCGCCGAGACATCCGTCAGCGCCGTGCCGCAATCGGTGACGCATTTCGTGACCTCGTCCATGTCGCGGCCGAGGCAGAGCACGCTGAGATGGTGGCGGCCGTAGATCGATTCCGACGACAGGAGCTCGTCGCGCGCATCCGAAAGGTGCTCGGCGACGACCGAGCCGGCCTCGTCCGACATCTCGATCTGCCGACCGACCCGCTCGATCTGCGTCATCGCGATCGGCTTGTCGATGATGGCGAAGGACTGCGTGACGATGAACTCGTGCGGCACCCGCAGCATCGGGTTGAGCATCCCCGGGCCGGTCAGCGCAGGATATTCGCTGACCGAAATCATCGCCCCGAAGCGGGTATCCTCCGGCGAGGCGCCGCGTATCTCGACGGCGTTGCGGCCGAAGAACAAGCGTTTCATCGACAGTGCTTCAGCGAGCTTCATGCGCGGCAGCGCCATCGGGCGTGGCATTCCACCGTTCACGAGCTGGACAAGGAATTCCAGCGACTCCGAATGCCAGACGCCGCCGCGCTCGACGACCCGCAGGACCCGAGCGCCATAGGCCTGCAGCGTCTCGCGCATGGCCGTCATCACGTCGGACAATTCGTTGACGGCTTGCTCCTCACTGAGCGAGCGGCCGTCCGCGTCGTGGCGCCCGAACAGCTTGCGCAACACGACATCGACCGTGCCGACACTGCCCTGGAGTTCTCGCCGGACGACGGTGAGATAGATGTCGTTCACGAACATCCGCCGCTGGCGTAGGCCGGCGGTGTAGCGTTCGTCGAGCTGGCGACAGAAATCGTTGTCGAAGGTCGAGGCGATCGAAGGCTTCACCTCGCGCCGGACGATATGGGTGTAGAGCGCGTAGCGCGACGAGCCCAACGCCCGCAGGAGATCGTTGCGGCCGAGCAGCCGCGAATTGACCTCGCTGATATCGGCCGTCTCGAAGCAGAAGCCGGAGAGGTGCAGGAACGACATGATCATGCCGTCATCCGTGCAGATCGCTTCATCCGAGACGTGTCGCGAATAGGGGATATGCGCGGCGACTGGGTTCTCCCGCCGGGAAACCGCACCAAAGCTCAGCTCGTCCCGCAGCGCTCGCGCGATCGCCATGGCTAGACCCGGTAGCTCGTGGCGCCCCAGAACCCCTTGCTTCGGGGCGGGATCTTCCGGCCGCGGATCAGCATGATCTCGAAGATCGCCGGATCGCGCACGATCATGATCCGACCGATCGCATAGAGCGGCAGGATGGTCAGCAGCATCAGGAGGTTCTTGGTGACGAGAAAGATGACGGATGAGACGACGCCGATCAGCATGAAGAACTGATAGGGCACGCCGAGAAGGCTCGGCGGCCGGGTCAGGCCTTTCACCAACGGCGTGATCAGCGGCTGGTCGAGATCGTCGGTCATCGCGTCACCTGCCGACGGCCGACTGGAAGAACTGGACGATCTGGGCCGATCCGAACACCAGGACGATGCCGAAGATCACGGATCCGGCGAAACCCCAGGTCAGGCGGGCAACGAAGGCCATGAGGCCGCAGGCGATGACCGCGAGGACCGCAAGCGACGTCGCGATTGGTCCGGTCAGCGTGTTGACGAGCGTCTGCAGCGTACTCTGGACAGGTTGAAGCTGGCCGCCGCTCTGTGCCAGAGCCGGGGCCGCCAGTGTCACCGTGACAGCGCTTGCCAATGCGATCCGTTCGATCCAGCCCTCAAGCCTCATGGTCTTTCTCTCCTTCAATCGAAATTCTGGACGAAGCCGCCCTGCCAACCCTCGGCCTGCCGGCGCGCACCAGGACGCGCCGGCAGAGCCGTTCTCGGCACGCTTCCCGTGGGTTCGCCGGCAGAGTCGTTGCGTCCGCGCCTGGGCGCGGGCGCGAAGGCGTCGACGCGGCTGCTAAGGGCCGGCCACTGATAGAAGTCATTCAGCACCGCGGCGACGAAGCCGACGGTCTCAGCGATCGGCGGCACACCGCCCGCTTCGAGGACGGCCGGCTCGCCGGCGTTGTAGGCGGCGAGCACATAGACCGGATTACGGTATTTCGCCGTCAGCTCGCGGAGGTATGCGATGCCGCCGCGCACGTTGTCCTTTGGATCGCAGATGTCGACGCCGAAGGCTTGGGCGGTCGCCGGCATGAGCTGCATCAGCCCATAGGCGCCCTTCGCCGAGAAGCTCGTCGAGTTGAAACGGCTTTCGGCCTGCGCGACCGACAGCACGAATTCCGGCATGAATTGCTCTTCGCGCGCCGTTGTCTCCACGACACGCCTCGCCTCCTCCAGGCTGAGAGGCGCGGTCTCTGCGCAGGACGAGGCCATGCGCTTCGCGAGATCCGGCGCGGCGCGAGCGCCCTCCCCGACTCGCTGCACGGGCCCGGCCTGACCGGCGTTTCCCGGTACGATCCGCCCGTTTGGGTCGACTGAGGCAGACCTGACCGCAGGGCGTTCGGCCGGCGCCGGTAGACGCTCCTGGCGCTTGGCCGGAGCGGGTTGGTTCACGTAGGATTGCTGGGCCTGCGAGGCGCCTGCTGCAGCCAGAAGCGTGATCCCTGCCAGCGCCGTTCGGCGTCGGGCGCTCATGTCGATTTGCTCCGCATCATGCTATACGCTTAATATATTGAGCGAGACGCAGGCAACCAAAAATCACGGAGCGGTTGGATGAGGTCCCGAAACTGTCTCGCGTTGGCCGCTGTTCTGCTGACGCTCGCGGCTCTTTCGCCGGCGGCCGCTCGAGCGGATACCTTCGGCTGCACCGTCCTTCTCTGCATGTTGAACCCGCAAGGATGGGCGTCCGTTCCCCATTGCGTCCCACCCGTCCAGGCGGCCTTCGCAATCGTCGCGAAGGGCCGTCCCTGGCCGCAATGTCCGGAAGCCAACATATCGGCGCAGCCCGACACGGCGAGCGAATCCATCGACATTTCGGGCCAGAGCGGCAGGACCCGCGTCCCGCTCGGCAAGTCCGCCGCACCGTGATCCGCAGTGCTGGCCTGATCCTCGCCGCTTTTCTCGCCGGAGCCGCGGGAGCACAAGAGCCTGGCAAGCCCGATCCGTGGTTTGCCGTCCCGAAGGGCGCCGTTTTCACGACCGGCGACACCTGGACCTATGCCGGCGAAACTCATCGGCTCTACGGCGTCCAGGCCTGCCTGCGGGGCACCAGCTTCACCAATGGCAGTGGCGCCCGGATCGATTGCGGCGAGGCGAGCCTGACCATGCTCGTCGCGCTCGTCCGCGACCTTAATCCGCTCTGCTATTCGGCGGGGTGGCAGGCTGCCTCGAAGACGCGATTCGTGATCTGCGTCGCGCAGCCCAGCCAGGGCGCGGGCGCCGGCTCGCGGATCGATCTTGGCACGGCGCTGATCTCCAGCGGATGGGCTTTTGCCGCCGTCAGCCCGGTGGGCGCAGCGGTCCACGAGCCCTATTTGATCGCCCAGGCCGTCGCCCGGAAGGAGCGTCTCGGCCTCTGGCAGTTTCCCGACATGCCGGACCCGAACGCCATCATCCTCAGGCAGATTCGCACCGGTGCCGCCGCAACTGCGGGCGCTCCCCTCCCCGCTCAGCCTCCAGCTCGATGACGGGTGGCCGGTTCCCGCGGTCCCCTGTGAGCGTCTCGGCACGTCGGTGCATCAGGAAGCCGAGCGCAAGCGCCAGACCGGAGAGCCCGCCGATGAACAGCATGGCGAACAGACCGGGGTCGCGCCACAGCGTCGCCTCGTCCCAGTTCACGATTAGCCGGAAACCACCGAAGGTGAGGATCAGGATCGTCGCCACGATGATGCCCAATCGTGGATCGATCGCGAATCGCGTCAGCAAAGCGTTCCTCCTTCCCCTATGCTTCGCGCTCTCGCTTGAGGCGCTTCATAAGCCGATGTCAGAGGCCAACCGATGACCTTCACCAAGTCCGCAACCACGGTGATTGTCAGTCTCCTCCTGACCTCGATCGCAGTTGCCGCCGACACCCGGGGCGTTCCAAAGATCCTCGACGGTGACACCGTCGAGATCGGCGACCAGCGCGTTCGGATTTTTGGGATCGACGCGCCGGAGATGGAGCAGCTTTGCCTCGACGCAGCGGCCCAGCGCTCCAGCTGTGGCGCCGACGCCCGAAACGCGCTGTTGTCGTTCGGTGCCCGGCGGTCATGGTCTTGCAAGAGCGTCGATGTCGACCAGTACGGCCGACACGTCGCGCGCTGCCAGATCGAAGGACAGGACGTCGGACGCTGGATGGTCGCACAAGGGTGGGCGCTCGCCTTCATCCGCTATTCCTCCAATTATGTCGAAGACGAGAAAGCGGCTCGCGCCGCCCGACGCGGGCTCTGGAGCGGCGCCTTCATCGCCCCGTGGGACTGGCGCTCCCGCAGTACCAGCACCGTGATCCATGGCGCCGTCAGTGTTCCGGCCGGTGCGCAGAAGCTCCTCCTCAACTCGCTCTCGGAGGCTGGAGCCCCCGCTGGCGCGTGTGCGATCAAGGGAAACTTCAAGGTGGATGGCTCCTGCATCTACCACCAACCAGGTCAGCGCTTTTACGACGCGGTGCACATGAACGGGTCGGATCGAAAGCGATGGTTCTGCACGCCGGCGGACGCCGAGAAGGCGGGTTGTCGCGCGGCGCGCTGGTAACGCGCGAAGCGGTCGCGGGTTGGCTCGCTGCCTTCGCCGCCTAATTTCGATCCCTGAAACCCATGATCAACGCTTTCATGAGGCGAACGCCCCGGCGCAGGAGCGCCAAGGTGATGAGTCCCAACACGGAGAAAGCGAAGACATATCCAAGGCCCGGCATCCAGCGCTCGATGGTGTCGGCGGCGATGCCGATGCCGCTGGCGAACAGAAAGAGCAGCAGCAGAGATCCGAGGATTCCGTCGAAGTTCGGAGCGCCCCCGGACCGGAATCCCTGCTGGTTCATCTCATTGTAGGTGTGCGGGTGCCAACGCTTATCCATCTGATACCACTCGCAGTTTGACGGAATTGTGGGACGCTTTCGTCTCGTCCCCTCTGTTCCGTCTCACTCCTGCGCGGCAGGCCTGTTTCCCGTCTCGCTTAATATATTGATCTAACGCGGCCGGATGCTTTAAGCAATATTCTCGGCCCATCAGGGGCGTGGGAATTGGCATTCTGCCCCTTGTCATCAGCGGCGCTGCGCCCCTGCCCTCCCGGCGGCGTTGGCCCGTTCGGCATCAGCGCAACCCGCGACTGGCAAGAGTTGCCCACGCGCGGAACGGAGATCAGTTTGGATGAGGCGATGGCTTCGCGTTCTGACCAGTTGCCTTGCCCCCCTACTCCTCGCGACGGGATCTTCATTCGCGCAAACACCAGGGGCGCCGACGAGCGCGCCTGCGGCTCCGCAGTCGCCAGATCTCTACGCGCCGCAGTCGACAACCGCGACGGTTCCGATGCGCGTCGAAGTCGTGACGAGCACGACCTTTCGCGATGTTGAAACCAGGCAGCTCTATCGCCTCTACGGCGTCGACGCCTGCGATCCCAACCAAACCGCGGTCCTCGGCAAGCAGACATGGCCCTGCGGGGTCGTCGCGACCGCCTGGCTCGTCAACGTCACCCTCAACCGGTGGGTGGCCTGCACTCCGATCCGGCAGAGCGAGACCCCGAAGCTCGGACGGTGCGCGACCGGCGAGATTCCGGATCTCGCGGCCGAGATGCTCAAGCTCGGCCACGCGATCACCCTCCCCTCCCCCGAGGACCGGCTGATTCCGACCTACGCCCAGATCGAGAAGGATGCGCGCGCTGCCTATCGCGGCATCTGGGCGAGTTCATTTCAGATGCCGTGGACGTTCCGGCAGCAAGCCGGCCCTCCGAAAAAGCCGTGACGGATCCGATCGCCATGCACCGCTCTGTCTTGCTGATTGGGATTGCGGCTGCGGCCGTCGCGCTGGCCGGCTGCGCGTCCCAGCCCGTCAACGATGCTCCGGTCTTGTTGCCTGCCACCAGTGCCTATCTCGCCCCGGAGCAGGTCCACCGAGGCGGACAGGAATACGGCTCCGGCTACGAACGTTTTCCGCCCATCATGACCGAGCGTATCGGCTACCCCACGGAGAATCAGGCCAACGCCGCGCTCCGACGCTCGCTCTGGGGAACGGTTCCGATCCGAACCCTCGTCACCAAGGAAGGCGTCGAGGCCATCGCCCTGCCCGTCGCCCTCCCCGACGCCCTTGCCCATCGTGTTCGTTTGTTCGCCTGTCGGCCGGGCGCCCTGGACGGCGTGACCGGCCGCGTTCGGACCCATCGCGGCCCCGTCGTCGTCTGCGCCTCTGATCTCCTTGCCGCAGATGGCGCTGTTCTGGCGCGCGTCCCGCTCAATTTCTACTACTGGCAGGATGCCTGGCGGCTTCAGGATCCCCGGCCCGGCTACAAGCCGGTGCCATGGGTCGAGAACGAGCCCTCTCCGCCCAAGAGTTCCGGTTGGTTACCCTGGCAGGATCGCTACTGATCCCCAGTCGCTTTCACCATCGAGGCGCCCGCCCAGGACAGTACCGCATCGGGTTCGAACGGCTCTCGGAGAGGCCAGCGCCCTCCCCTCACCCAACCAAGCCTTCATTCCGGCTCGACAATCGATGGCTCAATATATTAAGCAATAACGAGTTGTGAGGGAGGCCATGATCGCGCGATCGACTATGGCGCTGGGCGCCGCGCTGTTCTCGTCGCCTCCGGGCCTGGCGCAGTTGCCGTCGACGGAGCCGGGCAAATGGCGGCCGGTCGTCTATGCCGATCTGCAGCTCCCGGGCGAAACCGCCCTCCCCTATGCTTCGCTCTGGGCCGACGAGCTCAGGCGCAACAATGACGCCTACAAGACCAGAGGCGACAGGCGCTTCCTGGTGGCGAACGCCCCGGCCTCCGAGAGCCATGTCGTGATCCGGAGCCCGGAACGGGTGGTCGTTCTTTCGGTGCTGCATACGGTCACAGCCTGCACGGTCCTGCGCAGGGATGCAGCCCATGCGACCCTGAAGAGCTGCCCAATGCGGCTCGTGATCTACGAGAACGGGCAGTCGCGCGTTGCCGATGCCGGCAGAGGCTGCTTCATCGAATATACGGCGAGCCAGGGCGGCACTGCGCCTGACATGGTGCGCAACGCGGCGCTCGCCGCCTACGACATCGAGAGCCGCACGATCCGCGCCGGCATCGTCTTCCAGGGCCAGGCCGCGGACGAGTGCCAGTTCCGCGTGCCCATTCCCCGATCCTGAGGAGGTTCATCATGCGATCGTCGTCGAGCCGAACCGAACCTGAGTGTCCACTGTGCCGCGGCTCGTCGCCTTGCGGTCAAGGCAACCCTGCGGGCGCGCTGCGCGCGGCCTTGACCGCAGCGCCGCTCCGCGGCCGGGCCGTGGCCTCAGGTTCTCGGAGGTTCGCCATGACGACGCTCGCTGCATTCGCTCTCTCGATCGGCACCGTCACGCTGCCCGATCCCGGTCAGGCCCAGCAGCCGGTCTTTCCCTCGCTGCCGCGCGGAACCTATGTCGCGGCGCAGTACACCTGTACGGAATACATCGAAGCCGGCCTGCTGCGTCTCGATGCCAATGGCATCTCGCCGCCGAAAAGCACCTGCAAGATCGTTTCGGCCGACGAGCGCAGCGCGACCTATGAGTCGACCTGCCATGAGAACGACACTCCCTCCGAGCAGGAGCGCGTCAAGCTGAAGATCGAGCCGCTGACGAAGCAGTCGCTGCGCGTCAACGGCATCGTCTACAATTACTGCAAGGATCTCTGACGATGCACGCCCTTGTCGTGCTCTGTCTGGCCCTTGTGGTCTCTACATCCTCTACGGCGCAGAACGCCTATACGTCAGATGCGAACTCATGCGATCTCGGCCAGAAGACGAAGCTCGCCGATCTCTGCCCGAGCGGCTTCGGCTTGCCGGAATACGGCAGCACGCAGGACATCATCAATCGTAACCCCAACAATGCCGGGATGATCGTTCAAGCAGCCAATGAATATGGCGTCAATCCGCGCCTGGCGCTGGCCGTGTCGGCTCATGAGGGCGCGATGTCAGCCTGCGCCGGATCGTTCAGCGGCGTCCGCGGCCCGATGCAGCTCACGCAAGGCACGGCGCGAGGATACGGCATGAATCGCGATGGCCTCTCCGACAACATCCGCGGTGGCATGGCGACCTTGAGGGACGCCATCCGGTCCTGCGGAGGCGATGACAACATCCGGTGCCTGGCGGATCGGTACAATGGCAGCACCGAGCACCAGAGGCGCAACTGGACCAACGACGTGACCCGTCGAGTGGCAGGACTCCAGACAGCCTCGATTCCCCAAGGGTGCAATGGCAACCCGGCGGCCTGCCTCGGCCCGGGTGATTTCCCAACGCCCGGCTCGAGCCCGAGCCAGGTTGCGGGAGGGCCGGGATCATCCGCCGGCGGCGCGCAGCTCGCGGCGATCGCGCCGCCACCCGCAGCGACCGACATCGTCGTCGGATCGCAGATGGCCACGTACCCGCTGAGTAGTCTGGTCACGCCCGGCTAATCTAGTTGTCAGGCGGTTCGATTTTCGAGACGTAGCGCTCGGGCAGCTGACCTTCCTGATCGTCCCTGAAGAGCTTGTTCGAGTGCTCGTGCATCAAGAGGTTCTCGACCTCGTCGGTCGAGAACCCATACGACTCCACCCCACTGCTGACCGTTTCGGCGCGAATGCCGAGGAGGCTCCAAACAGAAACCTCATACGAAGCCGCCAGTGTGAGCAATGTCGCGAAGCTTGGATTCCCTTTTCCATTGCGCAGCAGCGCTAACGTCCGACGTGAAATCCCGGACTTCTCGGCAAAGGCCGAATAGCTGGGAAAAGAGCGCTCAATCTGCCGAAGCCGCAATGCAAGCACACTATTTAGCCACCTATCGGTCGTATCGGCAGGCTTTCTCCCAGGCATCGTCATAGAGCCTCGACTTGCGATCAGGCTCAATAAATTAACCCGTGGAACGAGCCGAGTCGAGACGAAACGGTGGAGTTCGCGCAATTAGTGTGCGTCAGCGGCGCCTCTTGCTGTCCGTTTCTTGCTTCCGGGTGGGCTGAGGGGCCGGTGCTTCTGCACCTATTTCTTTGTTCAGCTGCTCGAAAATGCCGTCATATGGGAGCCCGAAGGACTCGACGTCGCCCTTCACACTCTCCTCGCGGATTCCGAGCAGGCTCCAAACCGAAACGCCGAAGCTATTCGCCAGCGTGGTCAAGGTTTTAAGGGAGGGGTTGCCGCGGCCATAGCGGAATAAGAGCAGGGTGCTGCGTGAAAGCCGCGATGCTTTCACGAACTCGTCGTGGCTAGGATATGTGCGCTCGATCTGCCGCAGGCGCAAGGCGAGGACCGAGGACAGCCACGGATCGTCGTCGCGCTCGCGCTTCTTGTAAATCTTTGCACCCGAAGGCGACCCTTTCCTCATAACCGTTTCCAATCGCGGCTAAGGGCGTGGGTTTCGGCCAGGATTCGATACTCGGGCGTTTTCCTCAGCCACATGCTCGAGGCACCTTGCTCAGGGACAGCAGCACAGCGCGAATGACTCGAAAGCTGTGTGATGTCCAGCATTTTAACAAAAACAGCAGGGACCATCCCGCCGGCCTGGTCCTTGGCGCTCCACGCCGCACGCCGACCATCATGATATCGCGTTCCAAAAGGTGCCAATTCCCGCTTCTGAAAGACACGCACGAAGGTCCATTCTCGACCACGGGATCATCAGGTTGTCTCAGAATTGAACAGGCGGACAGCACGGTCCTCGGTAACGAAAATATCATGCCAATGCGAGTTCGGACACGCGGGACCTGTTACTCATTGGGCTTATTCGTTGACGTACTCCGCCGAGTCGTTTGAACTGAGACGGACGGCGGGGCACTTGCGCCGCCATCGCGTTCCGCTAGTCTGACCTGGCGGAAAGCGAGACCCTTTCCACACCTCCCCGAACCTGGTTTTCAGGTAACTTCCAAGGGCCCACGCGGCCCTTTTTCTTGGGCTTTTAGGGCGATGGTGCTGTGCTCTGTCCGGGTGCTGGCGGTTGATCGTCTCGGGACGCTTAGAGTGCACGCAACCGCAGCGAAGCGATGACGGCGAGGTAGATCCGAAAAAATGGCCGGCGTCCCTCTCGGGAGCCGGCCTTGAAAGTTTGAAACACTCGGCGACACGCCGAATATCTCAGAGGGGAACGGCTGAAACGGGACCGACGCCGGGAGGAGGTGGCGGAGCCCGTTCAGAACAACCGTGGCGCTGATATCGACCTCTGCTGTTCATTCTGCAATGCAGCATTACAGAGGTTCGTTATGCGCATTGCGCATGACCAAGTCATGATGACTCAGCGTCTCAGGCGCGCAGGTTCTGCTCGCGATTGGCTGCCCGCTCAAGTTCCGACTGGCTGACGAGCACGCCTTTCTGGAAGACGGCGCAGGAAGTCACGCCGGAGCCGGCCTGCATCTCGCGAAAGAGCCGAAGAGCTTCGCTTGCCGTCGCGGCGCGCTTGCTGTCCTTGGATGCCCGCGTGAAGGCTTTTACCTGATACACAATGTCCTCGCCGCTGATTGCGGCCTGCGGCATAGCGAATGCAGTGCGACAGGGAAAGCACTCCCCGTCGATTTCAATTGGGAAACACCGTCACGGGGGCACCAAGCCGATTGTTGGGCAGCGCTTTTACGCGCGCCGATGCTCGCTTGGGCGGGGCTGCCCAGAAAACGTCAGCGCGCAAACACCAACGGTAACACCATGGCTCCGAACAACAGGGCGACAATGCCCGTGCGAATCCACACACCCGTGAAACGATGGCTCAACAGCACCGACGCTCTCCACCCGACACGCTGCTCTTCGGCCGCGCTCTACTACGAGATGACCATGGGAGGGGGTGACGGCAAGTCGGTGGATAAGGCGGACCACAACCATTCGATCTTGCAGTATGGCGGGGATGTCCTGGGTCCAGCAGAGCGTTTGGGCGCCGGCGAGGTTCTTCCCGTTTAGCTGAACCGCCATGGCTCGCGGAGAGCGGCGGCGGCGTCATCGGATGCTAACGTCCGGTCCCGGAAAGATCATAAGCGTCGCGATGCTCCTGAGCTGCGGACAGATCGCACAGTGCACCACACCGGAACGTTTGCTGGTATGGTCATAAATGACCATTGCGAGCCGAATGCCCCCTGCCCTGCTGTGGATTCAGGCGAATCTACGCTCGCGGCTGATAGCCGCGACGGCGCTTGCGCCTCAGCCAAGTGTCGAGCGCGAGATGGGCGTCGCTCGGCTGCGGGAAGAATTCGCTACGTCGCTGGCGGGATGAGCCTATACGTCCCCACTCGCGAACCAGGGCGCTATCGCCGAACAGCGTCGGTTCGATCGACAGCACATAGTAGCGCGCCATGTTCTGCGATGGGTCGATCCGTTCGAGGAGGATGTGGAGAAGAGACATGACGGTCCCGCGATGTTGCGCTGACCGAAACTTCCCATGCGCTTTCGGGTGGGTCCAATTGATTGCTTGAATCGATAGGGAACCATCGATTCACATTCATGATGGGCGAACAACGGCGACGTTAAGCGCTTATTGGCACGGCCGGGTTCCTTTGCGAGGAGCACAATCCCCTCCTCTGTCGGAACGAATCCGAGTTCGTCTGTCAGATCACGAAAGACGATGCGGCGGCGTTCCTCTCTGCTTCGGTATGGTTGGTGAACTGGATCAGGTATTCGGTCGAACGTGCGGAGCCGCCGGCAGAGGTCGCACGATATCACATGAAAGGCTCGGTCCGGAGGAACCTGTTGCATACGCCACAGGCCATCAGGTCAAGGAGTGCGGCCATAATTGCCGGCACCAAACCCTCGTAGGATTTTCGACGCCCCAGAATAGCGCGCTTTGTCCCAGCCGCACGCCAGTCGCCCAAGAGCCGTGCGGGCACGTGGATGGGAACCACCGTGTTCTTCAGCCGCAGCGGCAGTGCGCAGAGGGGCCGGCTCCTCCACGGGGCAGGACAGAAGGTCCTCCAGGCGATCGTCGAGGGGCGGACTACGGGGGGCGCGCAGTTCCTCTGGGACTTTGCGGAACGATGGAAAGGAGGCGCCTTCCGGCGGGGCGCGCTCTCGGCTTGCTGCCGTTCGCCCTGGGCGGGCCGGAAAGATTCACAGACGTCCTAGTCTAGCCTGTGCGTTCCGGCTCCGGCGTTGCGATCGCTGGCGCGAGAGTCCGGCTTCGCTCTCGGCTTGGCGTAGCCGGGAGAATCGCACTGTTATGCGGGTCGACAGAATGGTCCGACTCGAGTTGCCAGCTGGCAACTCGAGTCGGTGCCACAAAGGCAAATCCTCGTTAACCTTAAACTGCTTGCCAATTCGGGCGACTCGGCGCAATTCTGCCTACGATAAACTGCCGTAGTTGGAGAAGATCGCGTAGTTATGGAGAAAGCACGTAGCGCAAAGACGATTGCGACGAACTCCAAGCCGTTGATGACTGATGTCATCGCTGGGGACGGCGCATCGCTGTCGAACGAGTTGCTGGCGATGCGCGAGGCTCTCTTCCCGCCCGTCTCCAAGAAATCGCTGCGCTCGTTCTCCTCGCTTGAGACCGCGAAGCTGATCGGGATTGCAGACGCATATCTGCGCCAGCTTTCGCTCGGCGGCAAGGGGCCGCAGCCGACGACAGGCGCCGGCGGCCGACGCTCCTACACGCTCGATCAGATCAACGAGCTGCGCGTCGCCCTCGAGGTAGGTTCGAAGGGAAAGCGCTACGTTCCCCGCCGCCGAGGCAACGAACATTGCCAGGTCATGGCTGTGGTCAATTTCAAGGGCGGATCCGGCAAGACGACGACGGCGGCGCACCTTGCCCAGTATCTTGCACTCCACGGCTATCGGGTGCTCGCGGTCGATCTCGATCCGCAAGCCTCCCTCACCGCGCTCCACGGCTATCAGCCCGAATACGACATTCAGCCGAACCAGACTATGTATGCCGCCGTGCGCTACGACGACGACCGCCTCCCACTCAGGGATGTGATCCGCAAGACCTATTTTCCCGGCTTGGACCTGATTCCGGGAAACCTCGAACTGATGGAATATGAGCACGACACTCCGCGGGCGCTCGCCGAACGGGACGCCGAGCCGTTCTTCGGTCGCGTCGCCACGGCCTTGGGCACCGTTGCCGATGACTACGATGTGATGATTCTCGATTGCCCCCCCCAGCTTGGCTTCCTGACGCTGGGAGCGCTGTGCGCCGCAACCGGACTTCTCATCACCGTCCACCCGCAAATGCTCGACGTCATGTCGATGTGTCAGTTCCTGCAGATGGCGTCCGATATCCTGCGAGTTGTCCAGAACTCCGGTGGAGATCTGGACTATGACTTCATCCGTTATGTCGTCACTCGGTTCGAGCCGGCTGATGCGCCTCAGACCCAGATGGTCGCTTTCATGCGCTCACTCTTCAGGGATCGGGTTTTGAACAGCGCGATGGTGAAATCGACTGCGATCTCCGATGCTGGCCTGTCGAAACAGACCCTGTATGAGGTCGGCCGGGAGAACTTTTCAAAGCAAACTTACGATCGCGCTGTCGAATCGCTCGACGCCGTCAACGGAGAAATCGAGCGCCTGATCGAGCAGGCGTGGGAGCGTTCATCATGAGCCGCAAGGACACGCTGAAGGCAATGCTGACGCGCCGGACCGAAGAGTTGCCAGATGGCAACTCGGAGTCGGAACCGGCTCCGCAGCCGATCTCGCACGTCCGCTCGGGCGCGGTCGGCGCAATGGGGCGGTCCCTAGGCCAGATCGCGAGCGCTGCCGAGCGAGCAAAGGCTCTGGTGGCATCGGGCGCTGCCGTGGTGGAAATTCCCGCCGACAAGGTGCTCGGATCGTTCGCGCAGGATCGCCTGGAGGACGAGGGGGCCGAATTTACCACGCTCTATCAAGCGATCAAGGACTCCGGCCAGAAGAGCCCGATTCTGGTTCGGCCCCATCCGGATAAAGCCGACCACTACCAGATCGCTTATGGGCATCGTCGCGCGAAGATTCTTGCTAAACTCGGCCGGCCCGTTCGGGCGGTCGTACAGAACCTGACCGACGAAGAACTCGTCGTGATCCAGGGGCAGGAGAATTCGGCCCGCAAGGATCTGAGCTATGTCGAGCGCGGCCTGTTCGCCGTGACGCTCGAGGAGCAGGGGTTCGATCGCGCCGTGATCATGTCGGCGCTCAGCATGGAAAAGACGCAACTCTCGCGACTGCTCTCCCTGACGAAGTCCATTCCCAAGAGTGTCATCGTCGCGATCGGCCCTGCGCCCAAGGCCGGACGGCCGCGTTGGACCGAGCTCGCCGAGCGCATCGCCGCGCTCAAGAATAATGCGCGACTGGACGATGCCATAGCCGATCCAAAGTTTGTGGAAGCTGACACCGATCAGCGCTTCGTGCGCCTGTTCAACGCGCTGGCGCCGCGCAAGCCCGCTGCCAAAACGAACAAGGTAATTGTCAAGGCCGACGCCGGCCAGAAGATCGCCACCGTCGAACGAACCAGCACAAAACTCGCTGTCGTCGTCGATGCGCAGGGATCATTGGAGTTCGGGGAATTCGTCGCATCGCGGCTCCCGGAACTCTTCCGCCAGTTCGAAGAGAGAAAGGAGACGCCGAACGGATAGCCGCACGATCATCATAGGCCGCAAAAGAAAAAGGCCCCCGAAACAGCGTCCGGAAGCCCTTCTCAGTCCTTAAGCAAGCAGAGAATCGCACTTCCGCGAATCGCAGTCAAGAGTCCCGTGAGGGACTGCGCCGTTTCGGCGAGCGGATTTCTTTTGCCTGAACACAGGTGAAGGAACATGGAAGCGCACATCTCGACGACGCCCTTTGGGCGGCGACCAATGACGCTTGGCTTGATCGCAAATCAGGTCACAGCGCGAACGATGCCCAAGGATGCCGTCGTCCATAAATGGAAGGTCTTCCAGGACATCCGCGTGGCGCGGGAACTCCTCGGCGCGACGGATCGCTCTCTTGCGATCTTCAACGCGCTGCTGACCTTCCACCCGGAAACGGCGCTCACCGGCGATGCCGAGCTCGTCGTCTGGCCGTCGAACGAGCAATTGATTGCCCGGGCCAATGGTATGTCGGCGACAACGCTGCGGCGGCACATCGCGGTGCTCGTCGAGCGCGGCCTGATCGTTCGCCGCGACAGCCCGAACGGCAAGCGCTTCGCGCGCAAGGGCAGGGGAGGGGAGATCGAGCAGGCCTATGGCTTCGACCTCTCGCCGATCGTCGCGCGTGCTGAAGAGTTCAAGGACCTGGCTGAGACGGTTCAGACCGAGAAGAAGGCCTTTCGCGTGGCGAAGGAGCGGCTCACGTTGCTGCGCCGGGATATTGTCAAGATGATCGACGCCGGCATCCAGGAGCGGGTTCCGGGAAACTGGGGCAGGGTGCAGCAGACCTATCAGGCGATCATCGGTCGGTTGCCGCGTACGGCTCCCAGGCAGCTCGTGGAAGCCATCTGCGCTGAGCTGCAGGAGCTCTGTACCCAGATCCGTGGCGTGCTGGAATCATTTGCAAAAGCTCAGAATCCGGATGCCAATGAGTCCCATTCTGGTCGCCACATACAGAATTCAAAACCAGACCCTCTAACTGAATCTGAAGGCGGCTTTCCAGAAGGGGAAGAAGCGGCTGGCATCGTCGCGGAAACCGACAACGTGCGGAGCCTGCCGAAGCGGGAACTGCCTTTGGGGATCGTGCTCGATGCCTGCCCGAACCTGCGGGATCTGGCGCAAGGCGGCGAAATCCGACATTGGCGCGATTTCCTGGCTGCTGCGGAACTCGCGCGGCCGTCACTCGGGATCAGTCCCAGCGCCTGGCGGGACGCGCGTGACATCCTCGGCGAGCAGCATGCCGCGATCACCCTGGCGGCGATCTATCAGCGCGCCGATCAGATCAACAATGCGGGCGGTTATCTGCGCAGCCTGACCGACCGGGCGAAGGAGGACAAATTCTCGACCTGGCCTATGGTCATGGCGCTGCTGCGAGCCAGGCTCGATGCGCAGAAGGCCACGGGCAATGGCGGAAGTCCTGCTGAGGGCGGCGCTGCCGTCGACGCACCCCGCATCCAGGCCTCGGAGGCGCTCCTGAAGAGCTTGAACAAGCCGCGGCCGCGCTGATGACCGGGCTATCCTTGTGCGGCGGTGTCATCGTCGCTGGCGATCAAACCGGATCGGCGGGCGCGATCGATCAGGTTCTTCACCGAGGACGGCGACCATTTCGAACCGCCGCGCGGCGTCCGCTCATGCAACCGCTCGAGCTGGCTTGCGATCTCGCGCAGCGTCAGGGTCGGGTTCGATACGTGGATGCCGGCGACCAGCGTCACCAGGCGATCCTCCGGGAGGCGCGGAGGCGATTTCTGCAGGAGAGCCCGATCGGCCATGTGCTCGCTGACCAGCCAGTTGACAGCGCGCCGCAATCGCTCGGGTGTCCAGTCGAGGCCGCGCTGCTTGAGCACGCGGGTGATATCGTCCCAGCTGTGATCGGGCCGCATCCGCCTGACTGTCGGCAGCCATTGGCTCGCCGTCGCCTGAACCCGATCGCCATAGGCCGCTTTCTGAGCCGCGGTCATCTTCGCCAGCATCTCTGGTCGGCGCTCGCGAATGCCGGGATTTCCGGGAAGCCGGCCCTTGGCCTTCGCAGCTTTGATGCCGGCCTTGGTCCGCTCGGAGATGAGGGCGCGTTCGAGCTGCGCCACGGCGCCGAGGACCTGCAGAGAAAACATGCCCTGCGGTGTCGTCGTGTCGATCGGATCGCGCAGCGAGCGAAAATGCGCGCCCTTCTCCGTCAGATCCTCGATCACGTCGAGCAGATGACTGACGGAGCGCGCCAGACGGTCGAGCCGGACGACGATGAGCGTGTCGCCGGCGCCGATCTCCCGCAGCAGCTTCGCCAGAGCCGGGCGGGCACGCGAAGCGCCGGAACCGTGCTCCTGGACGAGAAGATCGCAGCCGGCCGAGCGCAGCTCGATCTCCTGCGCTTCCGTCGTCTGCTCGTCGGACGAGACGCGTGCATAGCCGATCAGGCGGCCCTGTGGTCGACGGGAAGCTCGATTCTGGGTGTCGCGGGCCATTTGGAGCGCCTGAGAGAACGCCGAGTGGCGCTTTTCCAAATGCAGAGGATAAGGATAACCGAACGTTTGTGACCGCGGAGTAGCGGCCGCTCGAGCTTCGCCATGACCGTGCAGGCGAATGGCACGAAATCGAGTTTGGAGGCTGTTGCTATGTTGACCCCGGAATGTTGCAGCATTGCCTGGACAAAGCACATCCGACCCTAGGCGGAGCGACGACCGGGAGCATTTGAGGAATTGCGTGCCGGTCGCGATCCTCTCCAGAGCGAGCTTGTCGACGCTTCAAGGAGGGTGGTGGCTATAATCGTACGCTGACGGATATTACTCGCCGCCGCAACTCAGGCTCATTTAAAAACTGCATCGCTACGTCTGCTGCTTCCAGACCGGCGAGTTGATTTACGTTCTTTACGACCTTGGCCACGTCAATACTCGCGTGCGCATGCGTGAGTTTGAGGAATTCGTCACTGAGATCGAAACTCACATTGATAGCTGATGTACAAGCCAGCGCGACCCGCTCGATATCGACTGTGAGTTTTCCATTTTTTGGCGCTCCGCGGCCTATACAATCGAACAATATTCTTTCTGGAAGATACTCCGCTGCTGATAACCGAATCTGTTTGGTGGCGGACTCTCGGACCGTTGCCCAGATAGGCCGAACCGTTTCTCGTGCAAAAAGGAACGCTATCACATACTCCATCAGCAAATTGCAGTCGGCGGCTGATTTCGCCGCTTGCGCGCTCAGAGACCAGAACAGGAGTGAGGCGGCTACCGACTGTCGGGATTCGGCACGCTGTGATGTGACGCCGGTCTCGGATCTCAAAACCTTCGAGGCCAGTTCCGCTTTCGCCCAGGGTAGGGCTTCTTTCGGTATGATAAAACGAGTCGCTCCTGCTCGCAGAAAATAGTCTATAAAAATATCCCAAGGGCTCGGTACTTTGAAGGTGCTTGCGGCAAGCTTTCCAATTTGAACGAAAAGATCAAATCCACTCAGTGGTATCGACCGTGCATCGGTTCGCTTTAAAAGATCGAACCAGTCTGCCGTAGTTGCTTCAGCGTTTCCCGAATTTTGGACCCATCCGATCAAAAACGAAATAATTTCGGGGTTCAAATTTCGAAGCGTCCTTCTTAGGGACTGCGGCGCTTTATCCTTAAGCAAATTATTCTCGAATAGGTGCTCTGCTACCAGGAATTCCTGTATAGAGCGGTGTGCAAAATAAACAGAAGAATTATCATTTATCACTAAGCAGCCTGCAATGAGCTCACGCCGCAGAGCAGGCAAAGTGAATGAATGAAAGGCTCCCCCGATCGCTTGTTGAAATAGCGCATCTGGAATAACAGAGATTGAGCTGGTGGAAGCACCACCTTGTTCCCACAGCCACCAAGCCAACATGTTGTTGAACCGTCGACGTATGTCGAGGCTGAAGCCACTGAATCTGCTAGATTTGGCTACTTCCCGATGCAATAAAAAGTGGATAAATCTATCGTACAATAGGAATTTCGATACTTTTTCTAGATTTAGATTGGGCTCAGTTGCAATCTGACAGAGCATCTGAGCATGGACCGGCCGTGAAAGAAGCTCGTCAAATTTGCCCGACAGCAGGAATCCAAGCCGGTCGGAGATCCACTGTGCGCTGGATTCGGAGCCATCTGGTTTGCCGCTGGCCTCCTGAACCGCGATTGGAAAATATCGCTCAACAAAGTCGCGGGATTCGCCAATATCAAAGCCCTTCAATGTCTCGGTTTGGCATTGCGTCTTGCCGGGAACCGGGATGAATTGCCCAGCACGAGTTAGGTCTTTCCCCTCGATAACCGACCGAAACTCGATGGCGTCATGGAACACTGTGTCTCGGCCTAAGAACAATAACTTGGCGGCTCCTTCATTGAGACCCAGAAGGCGTTCGAAATTTGCTGTGAAGATGGCTGGAGTCATCCCGTGCTTCATTTCATCGAAGCCGTCGAAAACAATGATAAAATGACCTAGACGGTTTAGTTCTCAAAATAATTTAAAGTGATACCCGTCAACTCTTGCCTGACTTGCAAGTAATTTCCCTAGCAAGCCGTCTACCGATTGCTCGTCGTAAATCTCTCCCAATGGAACCAATAGGGGTACTCTGCCATTTCCGCCGCTCAATATCTGTTTTGCGAGCTTGGCGCTTATGTGTTTGGCGAACGTGGATTTCCCTTGCCTATACCGACCTATAATAACGACAGGCGTAGTGCTTGAGGAATTTGCCCAATCGCCGATCACCGTCTCCATGTCATCGCCTGTGACATTCTGCGGTGAGATATAATATTTCTCTATCGAGCTCCGATCGTACGTATCGGCAAGATTGGAAAGGTATGGTTCAAAAGAAAGAAGCGCGCGCTTGAATTCGCGCATCGAGAAGCACCGAAGATTTGGGACCGCCTCTATGAGAGCTCGTGCATCAGGGCTGATGTCTTTCGCGGCGATCAACCACGCTCTGGAGAAAATTCGCTGAGAGACAAGGCGACCATATTCGATAATGAATTCCTGGCAATCAGCTTTATTTACGTTTCTCGCAAGGTTTTTTAGCTCAATCGCTGTCGTTTGAATCCCGTCAAACGGATCAACGCGTGTTGCAACAATATCAGCTTTCTTAAAATCAGCTCTAATTTCTGATTTGCACTGAAATCCGGCTGCTTCTAGCAGGACAAGAATGATGTCTCGGAATTCGTTTCCTTTTGCCGTCGTCGATAGCATTTTCAGGTATGACTTTCCAGGTTAGCGAAAGCGTGATCTGTGGATCTCTGTTACCTCAGTTCAATCTGCACTGTATGGGATGGGAGTTCGCCGTCAAACACGTCAAACGAGGAGAAGCTTTTCATGACGGACATTGAGATGAGCTAGTGAAGCTGAATTCCATAGCGGTGGGTCGGGAGGGAGCTTGGACCAACAAAGCGATAGCCATTAGAGCGCCAGGCGGGCCGCCTTGCTGAGCTGCCGGTCGGCGTCGTTGTAGTAGCTCGCCGCCTGCTGCACCGAGCGGTGCTGCGATTGCGCCATCGCCGCGGGCAGGGGGACGCCATTGCGGGCCGCCTCGGTCAGATAGCCGGAGCGCAGTCCGTGGGCGGAAAACGCCTCCGGATCGAGCCCGGCCTGGGCACAGCGGCGCTTGAGGATCAGGTTGACGGCCTGTGGGGTCAGAGCGCGGTCGCTGAGCCCCTCCCAGCGGTCGATCGCCCGGAACACCGCGCCCTTGCTGATATGGGCTCGCTCGAGCCAGTCGCGCAACGCCTCGACCGGCCGGCCGACGATCAGGACCCGCGCGCCCTCGTCGGCCGCCGCGGTCTTGGTCCTGCCGAGCGCGATCGCAAGGCAGGGCAGGCGGGCCGAGTCCGGATCGTCGGGATCCAGCGGCACCGGCGCCTCCTCGCTGATCTGCTCGACGCGCAAGCGGGCGATTTCGCTGCGGCGGCGGCCGCCTGAGCCGAAGGCGACCAGCAGCAAGGCACGGTCGCGCGTATCGCTCAAGCGCTCACCGCCGCAGGTCGCGAGCAAGCGGTCGAGAATGCTGCGGGTGACGGCGCGCTGGCTCTTGCGCCGGCGCGGCCGGGCGCTGGCCCGCACCGCCAGGCGCACGGCCGTCCGTAACGACGGCGCGGCGAAGGGGCCCAACAGCCCTTTCCAGCGATGCAACGTCGCCCAATGGGCAAGCCGGCGCTTGACTGTCGCCGGTGCGTGCGGACCCGCGACGCGCAAATGCCCGTCCTGGCGCAGAGCGGTTGCGATGGCGTCGGGCATGCCGTGCCCGGGATCGTTTTCGCGTTGGGCCGGATCCCAGAGATGCTGCGCCACGAATTTCAGCGCCAGCGCTTCCGGCGCCGGCCAGGGCAGGGGCAAGCCGGTTGCAGCGAGCGCCCAGGCCTCGAGATAGGCCAGATCCGAGGCCAGCGCGCGCAGCGAATTCTCGCCCAGGCCCTCCTGGGCCAGGTGGCGCAGCGTCGCGACATCGTCGTCGGTCAGGATCTTGGCGAGCTGATCGCGCCGCTCCAGCGGCAGGATCGCGGCGAGCGCGTCGAGCTGCAGCGCGCGCCGGGTTTCCGAGTCGGCCGAGAGCAAGGTGGTCGAGGTCACGGGCGCTTCGGGTGCGGTTCGCATGGGCCGTTCTCGTCGTCCGGATGCCTGATCGAGGGCGTCGGCGGCATTTTGGAGCGCCAGAATCGCCGATTTCGAAGCGGGTGTCCATGACTATCGATAAGAGGTAATTATCGATAGTGATATGCATGCACGGAGAGGTGTCGATGTGAAACAAATCAATAGCGCTTTAGCTTGGGTATGGTATATCAAATGACGTGAATTCAAATGCATATTCCTTCTCACGCGCGCAGCGCCAAGCGCTGGTTTGCGACTGTGCCGCGGCTGCCGAGACCATGACAGTCGCGCTCGCGCGCTGCGACGAGCGTTTGCTCCGCGCCGAGCCCGTCGTGGCCGAGGGGATGCGGCAGCGCGGCCACGCCTTTGAAGCCCAGGCGCTGATCGGGCTGACTGGCGGCCTGTGTCCGATCGAGGATCTGTGTCTGCACGACGCCGGCATGGATGTGCGCAGCCCGACCCGCGAGATCGCGCGGGCCGCCGCCATGCTGGACGAGCGCCGGCGCCTGGCCCGGCGCGAGCCGAGCGAGGTCTTGAGCCAGACTGCCCTGCGGCTGCGGCTCGGTATTGAGGAACCGCAAGACCCAGTTCGAACGGACAGGGCGAAGACCCCGTCTGGGACCGCGAAACAGGTCGCGGCGCCATGGGACCGGATCGATCGGGAAGACGAAGAGGAAGACCACGCCGGCGAGGAGGATCTGGACCTGGAGGACGAGCCCGATCACCGGGCCGATCCGGCCTTCGCCGAGATCGACGCGCTCTTGGCGCGCACCCGGAAAAAGCTCGATGCCTGGAACGACCTGTCCTCGGACGAAGGCCGCAGAAACCTGACTTTGCGCGATCCCGGCTATGACGCCATCGGGCGGTTTGAGCGCTGGCTTGCCATCCTGGAGGAGGGCAGGGGGCTGCCGGCGACTCTCGCGGCCGCGCTTGCGCTCGATGCCTGGCTTTGGCTCGAACCATCGGAACGCGCGGGCGAGCTCGGGTTTGCGCTTGCCGCGACTGTGTTGCGCCAGCGCGGGTTGGCGGGCGTGTATCTGCCGGCGATTGGCGTCGGGCTGAGACGGGGACGGTTTCGGTGGAGCCCGCACCAGGCGCTCGACGTTCGGGTCGCGGGGCTGCTTGGCGCTTTTGGCGAGGCGGCCGCGTTTGGTCAGGGGGATCTCGATCGGTTGGGGTTGGCGCGGACCGTGATGCTGCGGAGGTGTGAAGGGAGGAGGAGGCATTCGAAACTGGCGGAGCTGGTCGATCTGTTCGTGTCGTCGCCGCTGGTCACGGTGCAGCTGGCGGCGGTGCGGCTGCAGGTGACGCCACAGGCAGTTGAGGCCATGCTGAAGCAGCTCGGTGGCAGCCTGCCGCGTGAACTCACCGGCCGGAAGCGCTATCGGGCTTGGGGAATCGTCTAGCCCCGCCGACGCCCTGCATGAGAGGCTAAGCGACCGTGCCATGCAGATCCACCCCCACCGTTCGTCGACGCTTTCCGCGAGCGGCTCAACCGCCTGACAACGGCTGCGACGCTCGCGCTGCGGTTCACCTGCTGCGGATCGGTGATCCCACCTATGACGCTGCTGCGGCGGCTCGCGCTCTACCTCGCCTTCCTGGCGAGGGTATCCTAGGCGCCACCGGGCGGCTGGTACTTGGCTTTTGCTGGCGAGCCCGATGAATTGGTGTGCGTTGCAGAAGCCCGGCGACGGAATCGCGTCGTTAAGGGATCCCACCTAAGCTATGTCTCTTAGCGAGAGTGAGCGGAATGGCTTTTAATATCCTAGCACGAACGATCCTGGAGCTCGGGGCCGAACTTATCAGTTCGGATGGGATAGCGCTTTACGAGCTGCTGAAGAATTCGATCGATGCGGGGTCAAGACAGGTTCGAATCGAAGTTCAGGTCGCGCTCCGTCATAGTTATTATCAAGGCGCTTTGGCAGAGATCGAAAATGGAATTGGTGAGTATAGAAATATACTAGAGGATGGAGATAGGGAAAACGCTAGTACATATAGATTTAACAAGCTTCGTGAAATAAAAGAGTTCGTGCTATCTTCTATAGATCAGAAATATATGGACGATTTGCAGCAACTAATTATTCCACGCCTAAATGATAGCCGGTCATTCGCAAAATTAAAAGACAGTTTAAAATGGATATACACCAGGATTAACTGGATAAGCGTCACCGATTGGGGTGAGGGGATGAGTCTCGCCGATCTCCAGAATGTGTATCTTACAATCGGGACACGTTCACGTCAGAAAGAAAAGAGTGCTCGAGGAGCCTCGGACGCGGGTCGAGTCTATCTCGGAGAGAAAGGTGTTGGCCGGCTTTCGACCATGAGGCTCGGTTCGCGTCTGCGCATCAGGACGACGACCAACGGAGAAGCACGTGTCAACAACTTGGACGTTAATTGGAGCAGGTTCAGCCACGACTCCGACCGTCCCTTAAGCGACATAATGATCCGGCCGCGTCGCGGTGCCCTCAAATCAGATCGTGCGGAGCAAGGTACGACCGTAACCATCTTAGATTTGAGCAGCGATTGGACGGAAGATAAATTCAGAGAGATCGTTATTTCCGAATTTTCAAGATTGATCGATCCTTTTGAAGGCAGAGGTGCCGCAAGAATACTAAGATTATACTTCAACGGAACACGGCATCATCCCCTTGAGATCGAGCAAAAGCTCTTCGAGATAGCGCACGCTGAAGTCAACGCAACATTCCGTTACGAAGATCAAGGGCCCGTTTTGCGCGGGCACGTCAACTATCGGTTACGCGGCCGGGAGCGTAGCTTTGTGATGAGAGAAGCAGAATTGCGCGGGCAAATTGGTGCCGCGCTTTGGCCGGCGCTCCTCAATTTAGGGCCTTTTGATGTCGAGTTCTGGTGGTACAACCGCTCGGCGCTCACGGATTTGCCCGGACTTGGGAACAAGCGCGAGGTGCAACGTCGGGTAGCACGCTGGACCGGCGGACTGATGTTGTTTCGTGACGGCTTCAGAATCAACCCATATGGCGGGCCAGATGATGATTGGCTGGGGTTGGACAAGAAGGCCTTCTCCTCGAGGGGCTTTAAGCTAAATCGCCAACAGGTGATCGGTCGAGTGGCAATCAGCTGGAAAAATCCAGCTCTTATCGATCAGACCAACCGGGAAGGGCTCACCGAGACTCCTGAGAAGGCTGTTCTGGTGGCCCTTTTGCAGCAGATCCTTTTCAATCAGTTCAAGGTCCATCTCGACACATGGGACCGTGAAGTGCGGGTTCAGGATCTGACAACCACGGATGACTTGCAGGCACACGTCGAACGAGCCCAGTCAGAGATTGGTCGGAAGCTGCGCGAGCTATCACTTCGAGTGCCAGCGGAGCGCGCCGCGATCGTCGAGTTGCACGGACTGTTTCGCCGTTTAGATGGGTACGTTCAGAAAGCCCGGACTCTTGCAGAAGAATACGAGAATGACCGAGGAAAATTCGTGTACCTCGCTGGGATCGGATTGATGGTCGAGTTTATCCTGCATGAACTTGGGCGGGCAACATCTCATACACTTAGGACCCTGCGCTCGATCGAAGCAGCTAATTTCAGTAATCCGGCCGAGCTACAGGGAACCTTCCGCACTCTCGACGATCAGCTTGCCACTCTCGTTAAGCGGATTGAGACACTCGACCCTCTCAGCACCTCGCGCAGGCAAAGAAAAGAGGACTTCAATGTCTTTGAGGTTGTTCAGCAGGTTGTAGAGGGTCGACAGGACCAGGCGCGCCGGCATGGCATATCGTTCAGAGGAAACTTCGGCGATCTAGAGATACTTACGATTCGCGGCGTCAGGGGCATGTTCGTTCAGATAATTGAGAACCTGCTCTCGAACGCGTTTTTCTGGCTGGGCGTGCAAAGCGAGATAGACCCCGAAACTGATATGTTCATCGAGATTAATATCGATTCGGATAATGAAGCCATCTCAGTGACGGATGGCGGGACGGGCGTGGATCCGGCTGCAGCAGATGAAATATTTGAAGCATTCGTCAGTCACCGCCCAGCTAATTCTGGTCGAGGTTTAGGATTATATATCTCTCGTGAGATTGCGGGCTATCACGATTGGACGCTGAGCCTCAAAAAAGAGAACACAGTTAGACGCGGACGCTTCAACACATTTATTCTTAACCTATCAGCGGATGGACGGTGACATTAATGGAGGCTCAAGTTGCTCCGTCTCTGAGAGAGGCCTTTGAACAGGCAAGTGTCGCCAAGATTGCGATTGTTGACGATGGCTATGATCCACCGAACAAAGCTGCCGATCTTGAAGAAGGTAATTGGGGGGCGGTGCTTGAGGTCCTCGAAGGTACGCCGGCGCGGGCGAATGAACTCTTTAACGACCGCCGCGGCAAGGGAGCGAATATCGCGCCGGCCTTCGGCGATCTCACTCCCAAACATATCAACGAGCTTTGGGAGATTTTTACCGACGCAAAGCCGGAAGAAATTGAGGCCGATGTCTTTCTGAAATCGTTAAAGCCGTTATTCTCTCGGTACTTGGCAGGCCGTGATGCGAAGTTATCCGAATTGAGGCACGTGGAGGATTTCGTTCTCGCAGCTACGGGTTATCAGGCTGACAGACTCAACAGCCAAACGGATCCACATACTATTGCAAAATATGATCTTGTATTGCTCGATTTCTACCTAGGGGACGAGATCGTAGACGGAGAAATCTCGCCTGATCAGCAGACGCGAGCGCGAGAAAATGCTAAGAAGGTTATAAGGGCAACGATGAAGGCGTCTAGTGATCGGCGCTGTCCGCTATTCATCTTGATCAGCAGTCGGGCAACTCAAGAAGACATACCAATTTTCCGTGATGAGGCAGAGTTACTCGCTTCCAAATTTCGCTTTCTCGCCAAGCCAGAGTTTCGGGACCATCCTCGCAAGGTCGAATTCGAGCTGAAAACCCTTGTATCCAATCGTGCTCCGGCCGACGCGATCGAACTACTTATTGAACGATGGCAGTCTATTGTCGAAGAGTCGACAGGCGAAATGGTCAAGTCGATCAGGCGTCTAGATGTTGCTGATTATGCTTATATGCAGAACTACCGTCTCAGCGAAGAAAAGATATTATTGCTCGAATACCTGACTTGGATGTTCAATTCGTATCTTGGGGCTCTTGTTGAGCGCAGGATGATGAGCGACACGACTATCAAATTGGACGAACTCTACAAAGCGGCCAATCTACCGCCGGCGCTTCCGCCGATGTCTGAGCTGCCTAGGATTTACTCGGAGATTACGACCTCGCAAGTTCCGACATGCGACCACGAAGGTTCGCCCATCAAGGTTTGGACAGGCGATCTTTTTGTTCGACGAGAGCTTCTACCCTTAGCCGGCGGGGAAGCGACTGCCGATGCTATCGCAAAATCCCAGGTGACGGCCGCGGTTAGCGCAGCAGATGCACACAACGGCATTGTCCCAGCGGCCGGCGATAGAGCTGTGGCAGCTGACGCTCCGCAGCCAGGCTCGGGAGGGCAGCGGAGCACCGACGCAAAGAAGCCGCGGAAACCCGATGTGCTTGCCGTTGTTACGCCGGTTTGTGACCTTATCCCCGGCCGGCTGACAGCCAAGTCCGTCGTTCTAACGGGAGGCACTCTCAAGGAATTTGGTGCCGCACCGATGCCGTCGAATCACCTTCTGGTCTTGGATCGACCAGGGCGGGCGATGGGCATGGTGGCGAAGCCGTATCAGGTTGATTGGGATCCTGCATGGCCACAGGCATTTGAGCATTCGGATTTCGATGGATCGGCGATCCTGGGAACCGATTATGTCAAAGTGTCTCGACTGCGCGAAGTTTATGCTGCGGAGCTCGCTGGAACGCTAAGCGGCAGCCTCGGTCGGGTAGGCGTTCCTGTCGCACCGCCTTTTTCACAGGCCTTGGGCGCACGCCTATTGTACCGGCCAAACGGAAACGGAAAAGCACGTGAACTGCTTTCGGCGCCTGCAGAACAGCCAGTGGCGTGGGAGTTCTATCGCGCGCGAAGTCGGCCCAGTCGGCATTGCGGGATAGATAGTGCGTTCATATGGACTATTATGAATGCCGCTAAGGCCGCCGGTATCAGCGCCGACCATCCGGCCTTCTCAATCCTGTCAGATCCAGAAGCGTGGAGAGAGCTCATAACTCCGTTTGAGATTAAGAACGGCAAGTGGTCCCGCGGTCCGCTGACAGTATTGCGGATTGCCGCTGTGGACGAGCGGGACATTATCAGCGAGCCGCAGGCACATGTCGTCGTTCAACTAATAGGGCACGTAGCTATCAAAGAGGAGTGAGCCTATAGGCGGCTCTTCCTGCTTCGTGAAAACGTACTACAACGACATGGATAATATTGGTGCGGATGAATGTCGGGATAACGCATCGGCGGATGCTCAATCCCTACCGTCCGCCGCCTGTCTGCGAAGTGGCGCATGTCCCCGCGGGCAATGCCACCCTCACCATTCGGGCTAAATTGAACACACCAGACATCCGTCGCGCAAATGCGGATCGTCCTCAGATTCGAGGCCGCCAAGGGTCTCGACGAGGGAAATATTCTTGCGGGTCGCCTTGCGGCGCGCCTCGGACTTTTCCCAATTATCCTTGATCGCCTGAACACGCTCGGGACGGCTCAGTTCACGCAGAGATTCGCTCTTGCACCAGTAGAACTGGCCGCCGAACTGGACTGCCTTTTCCTCGTAATCCATCGCCAACTGAAAATAGTCCGGATGGCGTTCATACAGCCGGACCCACTCGATTTTCTGTTGGTAGAAGCAAAAAAAGCAGCCGGACCGCGAACGACCCCAATCCATATAGGGAGGAAGGCCGAGTCCGGAATCCTCCAGAATGCGGATGATGTCAGCGCGCACCAGGCCGTCGTCCTGAAACGGATAGATCGCGAGGATGTTGGGCTTGGTGCTGATGTAGCCCGTCCGGTCCTCATCGGCGCGAAGGCCAACATAATTGATGACGGGGCCATCGCCGACATAGGCCTCAAAGGGCTTGAGTTTGAGCATCTTTGTGCACCATCGGCGATGATTCGAAGGCAGCATGCCCCGATAAACCGCTAGCCAGTGATCAAAAGAGTCGGTTGGCGTGGTGCGTACAATGGGCTTGCCCAAGATCGCCTCGAGGCGCCGAATATAGTCGTATGTCTCCGGGAGCTCCTTGTCGGTATCGTGGAAAATATACTCGATCTCAGGAACGCGGTCCCTCAGATAGATGGCCAACGCCGCGCTGTCTTTGCCACCGGATAGGCTCAGGATATGGCGGGGTGAGTCGCCTTGAGGCATCAGGTGATCATAGTACCCGCTCATGCGCGTCGTCCTCCCGTGGCGGCTGCGGATCCATCGTCTGGTGTCGATTCCCCGACGTCTTCCGCCGGCAGATCGTCCCAAAGGAGGCGGGACAGGATGTGAAGCCGCTCCGCACGAGGCTGCCCCTGAAGCTGTTCGCCGATCTCGCGCGCCAATTGTTCAGATGCTCGGCTGAGCTTCACGTTCTGAACGACAAGACCGCGACCGTCGCCCGTGGCCTGAGTAAGCTTGATCAAAACGGCGTTCTCGCCCTTGAGCGCGCCATTTTCGAAAGCTGCGGTTTCTACACGATGAAACAGCTGGCTGAGTGACGTCATCTCTTCGAGGGCTCGTCGCTCGTCGGCGCCGTTCCATCGGGCCGGAGGCTTGGCGACGAGGTAACTGCCAATGGCTTCCGCCCAAGCTTCGTTGGTCGTATTGGGATCACGCAAGCGCAGAGCAAAAGTCTTCAGCTTCGGCAGAGTTGCGGCAGTGGCGACCCGCGCGGCCCGCTGCGCCAGGGCAGCGCGATCCAGAAGCCCCTCCGTGCCACCGATGCTCGCCGCGATCGTCTCAGTGATGCGTTGGAGCAGCTTGGGATAATCTGCGCGCATCTCCGAGATGGCAGCTTCGAGCCGTTGCACGAATGTCGTCGCCCGCAACTCGTCGGGCGGGTGGTTGGCGGCGAACGGCTCGAGTCCGCAGGCCACGGGCAAATCTCGGAATAGCAGGCCCACGGGCTCGGTTGCCGACAGCAACACCTCCCGAACCCTGGCGGTTCTCGGGCTTAACTCCCCCGCTTTGCGGGTGTACTCCGGCAGTCGAGCGGCAAAACGCGCCAGTGGCTGTACGACGTCGAGAATTTGGGATTCCCGCGCCATGGCCGGCTGGGCAAAGGCCCTCGCAAGCTTGGCGAACACGTCGGCGCGCACGCCTTCAATGCGACACGACTGCAGCGCGAAGGTGTCGGGGCCTTTGATGAGGCGAATGAAGTCCTGTCCGGTGAAGGTCGATCGGAAGGTCCCGTTTTCGTAGACCGCCACCTCATGCGCGCGCATTTTGAGCACGACTGCCAGCAGGAGCGGGGCGACGCCGGCACGGACGCCGAAGGGCCGCGCCGACAGGCGATTCAGAATCTCGCCGACGCCAACCTTTTCGCCTTGCGCGGCCTCCAGCATCGCCTCAACGACGTTCAGCGCCGGCCGAAGGTTGAGTGCATCGCTGCCAGCTTCTGGGAGGGTTAGAGAAAAATGACCGCCGAGCGTCTGTTTCTGGAGCTTACCAACCTCGATAACCGATAGGAACATCGATTTCTCCGGCGGAGCTTTGGTTGGATCGATCCCGAAATATGGCTTCTCGGGAGCGGTGAATAAGCCTTCGATAAGGCGCATCCGAGCAGCGGCGGCTGGACTGCTCAGGACCTTGCGGTTGAGCAGCTCGTTGGCGATACGTGGGGCGTCCGCGTAAAGGCTGTCGCACAGGCTCGAGACCAAGCTTGAAAGACCGTCGGGGGTCTCTACCGGTTTGCCCAGCCACCGCCAGGATACTGTCGAAGCCCCGCGCTCGCGGAGCGCCGCCGTGACGCCAAGCGAAATCTCCAAAGCGCGGCGTCGGGCTGCGAGCTGCCGAGCCACCTCGGCGGAGGCATAGGCGTCATTCGCCAGTTCAGGCGTGTGGTCGGCGACCCATTGCCAACATTTCAAGTCGCTGATTTCGCCTGCGAGCGCGCCGAGCGGTTGCGTCACACCAATGATGACGTCATCCCGCTGCACCGCGACAGGGCCCTTTGCAATGTCGAAGGCTGCAGTGCGATCAGCTGCGGTGTCAGCAAGGGCAATAATGACGAGGCCGTCGGCTTGACTGGGCCGGCTGATCATCTGCTCAAGATGATGCACTGGCGCATAGCGGACCTCGAAGTGCCGCATTGTGCCGCGCTCGATATAATGACGACGTGCTAGAATCGGTTCATGGGCAACAAAATTCGCCAAATGGGGACTGACCGTCTCCAGCTCGCCCAAATTCCGACGGGCGGTCTCGATTGCAGCGTAGAGATTCACGCTTGAGTTCGGCCAGAGGCGATAGCCAGTAGTCTTGCCACGGCGGAACAGGAGCCCGCGATCCACCAGAGTGACGATCGCTGCGTCCACCTCACCGCGGTTTGTCGGGGTGAGGCAGGCACGCAGCGCGGCATCAGTCGCCAGCAGTTCGGGATAGTCAAGCAAGCTGAGGAGGGCGGCTGTCTTCAGAACACGCGTCTCAGTCGCGTTCAAGTCCTGCGCTGTATCGACTGTTGCTGCGATTCGCATCCAGCTCGATTGATAGCTGTTGCCGCTCAGGCGATGACCGAAAATGGCGCGGACATAGTCGTAGAATTCTGGCAGGCCGTACCAAACATCGCGGCCGACAGGACGATCGGCGAAGGCCTGCAGGCCGTATGGTTCCGACGATAGAAGGAAGCCGAACAGCGATCTCTCATGCTGCCCGTATCGCGAGAAAAAGCGCACGAGCGGGGGCAGCAGCGTGGGGTGTAGTGGATAAAGCTGCGCTGTCTCCATTGTCATGGCTGCGCTCGTGGCGCCGCTCATCCACCCCATCGCCGCAGTGGCGCTAGCGGTCTGGCGGGCAGCAACTTGCACGGCATCGGGCAGTCGCTCGGTGTGCACACCGAGCGCGCCGGCAACAAGCGCAGCAGTGTGAGCCATCGGTTGATCGAAGACGATTTCCTCGAATCGCCCCGCGACCTTGTCCCATTCATGCCGGACGACTGACGGCAAGCGCTCAGCGTAAGCCTGGAAGCCTTGGTGCAGCAGGCCGATCAAGAAAAAAGGACGCTCTCCGCTACGCGCGGCCGCCTGGGCCAGGCTCTGCAGCAGATAGACGTCGTCACGGCCAGGCTCGGCTGCTGCGTACTCCAACAGTTTGCCCAACTCATCGACGATCAGGAGCACGCCTTCGCCGTCGGCTTCCGCCAGGGTTCGAACCCGTTCGAGGAGATCGACGAGGGCATCAGGGTCGGGGCGCCGCCGTAGCGCCTGGGCCTCCTGGGCAAGCTGTGCCCAAATCTTCCCAGGCCGACGCGGTCGCCGCCGCTCCAGCCCCTCCTCGATCCCCCGAGCCATGGCCGCGGTGAGATTTTCTCTCGCACCCGTGACGAGCAAGGGCCAAAGGCGACGATGATCTTCGTTTGGCGACCAGCCCATGCGCTCAGCGATCGCGGAGGCAACTGAGGATGTCGGGGTTGCCAAAAGATGTGCCAAAACGACGGCAAACGACGACTTCCCAACGCCGTAGTCGCCGGTCAGCCGCCAAGCTCGGAGACGAGAGGACGTCGCGGCGCCGCTGGCAACGCGCTGGAAGGCCGCTGCCATAGCTGGGGTGACGATATAGTTCTCGAGCGCCTGTGGGTCGTCGAAATCGCGCTCGAGCTGGACCGACCGCATGAAGCGGGTGGGAACGTCGAACAGACTCTCGATGGTCTGTGGAGATGTCTTAGGCATGGGCAGGCTTCCGGCCGTAAACAGTGTCCAGAGTCACGGGTGTCGTGTTCCGGCGTTCGGTCAGGAGCCCTTGGACAGCTGACGCCTGATAGCTATAGGGTGCTGCATAGGTCCGCCCGGCTGGGTCTTCCAATCGGCTGCGAATGTCGTCCTCTGGAAGCTTGAAAACTTGCCCTGGCGATCCCGGAGAAACCGCGACCTGGCGCAGGGAAAGGGTTTCCTCCCCGGGACTAAACGTCTTCCAGTAGTCCATCACGCAATAGTCGAACAGCGCGGCGTCGATGTCTGGCTTAGGCTCTCGCCGGAAAGTGTAGACCGGCTCCCGGTGCCCGGTCTCGTTGTGGCGTTCGCCGGAAGGGATAAGGAGGGCCAGGCCCACAAGCGGCCCATCAAGCGTATCTTCCACCGGCCCGCCGTTTCGGCTGGGGAGATAGGTGTGTAGAAAAACGTCTAGATGCTGTCCCAGCGTTGCGTCGGTATGCCCGCCGCCGAGCTTCCGCGACTCGCGTTGAAACGCCGACAACGCTTCGCTCCGGGAAAATTCCGGCAGCGGCCAGCGCCCTATGAGGTAATCCCAGGCAAAGAGCGGACGATCGCGACGCGATGACAGCTTCCAGTGCAACAGCCAGAGCGTCCTGTGGTCCTCGAGATAGGGATCCAGGCCCTCCCTGCCGAAAATTGAATGACCAAATGGCGTCAAGACGAATTCGCGTCCGCGATGGAGAGGAGTCGCGATCCCGACTGCCTCGACCCAAAAACGCAGTGAGCGCACCATGTTCTTGCCGATGCCGAGGACCAGCATCGCCTTTTCCTCGTCCACGAACAGTCCAGGGTCCGTGCTCAGCGCGCGATACGCTTTCGGAAGCCATGCATAGCGGAATGCGAAGCTCTCATGGCCAGAAAAGCGGGGCGCAAAAAGGACCGTGTCGTCCGTGTCGAGGTTGGTGATCATGCTGCAGGCTTAAAAAGTGACTGAATCTGCTGTGCGACGTCGATGATGGCCTCGGCCGCCCGTTCAATATCAGCCAAGGTCGTCTCGCGGCCTAGGCCCATGCGCAAAGCATTCTCTTGACGCCAGGATTCGAGTTTCATTGCCTGAAGTACGTGGGAGGGTGCGTCAACACCAGAGACGCAGGCCGCGCCAGTGGAAAGCGCAACCTGGTCCCTAAGATTGGCCACGACGATATCGTTCGGCGCCCCGGGGATAGAAATGTGGAGATTTCCAGCCAAGCGGTGCTCGGTATCACCATTGATAACAAGGCCAGGCAAGCCAGCGATCAAAAGCGCCTGAAATTGGTCGCGAAGCCGAGCAATGCGCGCTTCATCGTGGGCCATTTCCAGCCGTCGAAGACGGGAAGCCTCGCCGAGGCCCGCGATGCCAGGCACATTGGGCGTTGCATTGTGATAGGCGAACCGGCTGGGCGGAGGTGCCTCGCCTAACCCGCTCCCTATCAGGGCGCCGACGCCTTTCGGGCCGTACATCTTGTGCGCACTGATCGTGACAAAATCGAACCCATCAGCCCGCATATCGAACGGAATACGACCTGCAGCTTGGGTGGCATCGACAAGAATCGCAGATCCCGTCGCATGGGCGATTGAAGCGGCCTCGTGGATCGGTTGTAGCACACCAACTTCGTTGTTGGCCGCCATCATGCATACCAGATCGACACCTGATGCCGTTGCCGTAGCAATAGCTTCTACATCGACGCGCCCGCTGGAATCGACCTCGATCCAATCGACTACGAACCGTCCCGAATGCACACCTGCTGACAGCTCGTCGAGAAGTGCTGGATGCTCGATCCGGGGTGCCGCGATTTTCAGGATCGATCCTGTGCGCCGATCCTCCGCGTAGCCTAGCGCAAGGCGCAGAGCCTCTGATGAACCAGACGTGAAACGCACATCTTCGGGCTCTGCCCCTAGGAGAGACGCCACGTGGTACGCGGCGTCCAGTACGAGTTTAGCAGCGTCTTGGCCAAACCGATGCTGCGTGTTGTTGGGATTGCCGAACGCTTCGGTCATAGCGCGAAGCATGACCTGGGCGACCCGGGAATCGACCGGTGTGGTCGAATGATGATCAAGAAATATTGGTTGATTGACCGGGGTCGATGTCATTTTGGCGTCGCATCGCGTGAGTCGGCCAAAGCCTGAAGGTCCGCTAGGAGGGTCTGTTCTGGAGCGACGACAAACTCGCCGCCAAGGGTCCATCCTTTCAGTTCAGAGGACACCAGAAGTGCCTGTTCCGCAGTGTGCGCCGCATTTCCCGTCGGGAACTCGACTGTTGCTATGATTGTCCAGCCTAGGCGCGCCCCGGGCGGGAAGCCAGCGCTGAGTTCGCTTACCCGACGCATGGGATCATTGGATCGTCCGAGCTTTGCGACAATCGAGCCTTCTGGGATTTGCCCAGACGCGAACAGGGATTCGAGCGGACCATGAAATCGAAGCACGTACACGACGCACTCGCTATCGAGGCGCTCCGCTGTAACGGATCCAAAAGAGGGTACCGGTCCTTGGGTTCGGGTAAGTGCCAACTCGGTCGAAACCGGGATGGACCATGCAATTCCCTCGGCTGTCAGAATGCGATCAATCTCTCGCGCAAGCTGGACCGGTGCCTCTGCCAGATCGCGCCAGACCTGAGCATCAATGCTTACCGCTCTAAGCCCTTTGCGGCCCAACGCGCGGAAGGCAGGATCTTGCTGCGCCATCGCCTTGAGTTTCATCGCGACGCCCTTGGCGTTCCGATAGGTGCTGGTCACCATCTCGCCACGCCGTTGCGCGATGATACGGAGGTCTTCAGATAAACGGCGAACTTGGAGATCCTCACTGGGCGCCCGCCCGACCCTAAGATAGAGATCGAGTAGCAGTATCGCCTCGTCGCGGTTCCAGACAGGGTTTCGCCTTTGGGGGCGCTCCATCGTGGCGCTGAGCTCAGCTAATCCATCGAGAACGTGCACGATTTTTGGCCCGGTTGACAGTTTCTAGCTTACGGCAGCGTCTCTGATTAGGGTTTGAACCAGTCTTCCAATCAAGATCATCTGGCCAATATCCTGTGGGAGGGTTGGAAATATCGGCATTTTGTCCTCCTCTGGATCATGCAGGAAATAGGGGATCAATGTGCCCAAGCGCCTCTGCGCATCTCGCAACTCGGCCATCTTATCAAATTTCTGTTCTCGCAACGCTGTCGAGATCAAGGCCTCAAAATGCTCAAATTCGCGCAGTTGTTCGGGCGTTAAAGCGGTTGGTGGTACGTAAAGCGGCATTCGGTGTGCTGCTGGATTGCGCCGCTTCTTGACGTCCGCTTCCCACGGCTCAAACGCTTCGAGAGGCGCGAGGCGGGCAGAGAGGATCTCATCCTTGCGGAGTGCCGGCTTGAACAGGCCGATCGCCGTTTTCTTCGCCGAACGGGTAGTCTGGGTCGCCACTTGATGCACCAACAGCCAAGCATAGTTGTCGAGAATGCCAATTATGTTGATGTAGATGGCGTTGAGATCTCGGGCAGTGTCGTCCGATTGCTGCAGCGAAAGAGGCGCTGTCCGATCTGGCGGGATCGTTCTCCGGAACGCGCGGAATGCAGACTGCATCAGTCGTAGACGCCGCATCACCCCGTAGCGGAGGAAATGATCGGCTTGAGTCGTGAGTTTGACACCCGTCGCAATCAACAAGGCATCGGTCGTGAGCCTGTCGAGGGCGTGAGAGACGCCCAAGACGTGCATTTCTTTCGCTTGGTTCTCAAAGAACAGGACATTCGCTGGGTTGGGATTGTCCGCATAAGGTGCGGCAAACTGATCGTAGTGGACTTTATAGTCCACCTCTTGGAGACCAAATTCGTCATCTAAGGTCATTGGATTGCCTGATGCCCTTATGCTGCTCGCGCTGGCCCGGCAGCGACTTATAGCTGACGTTCGGGATGGTTTTCCCCGGCAGCCCTAACTTCACCGTCTCTCTGGATCAGAAAGACGCTGACGGCGCACGCGACGCTGACCACCAGCTCGGCCTCAGCTGGGCTCGGATTCGTTCCTTCGCGGATATGCCGACCGTTCTCCGAGGCGTAGCCCCATAGCTTGGTGAGAGCGTCGTCAAGTGGACGTGGAACCGCCAGTCGCGGAATGAGCTTGCCTAAGGTTGCGCTGGGGTCGCCCGTAACATCGCGCGCCGCGCATTCGAGAGCCGCCATAGAGTGCTGCACGGCGCCGGTGCGATCGGGATGAGGGCGCCTCGAAATGTCTTTGAGAGCCTCACGAATTTCGCCGGCCGCGCTTTTGCGACCGGTGGCCTCGAATATCGCTGCGGCTTCGGTTGTCGCCGCCGTGAAAAGAGCATCGCCGCGAAATACGATCCCATGAGAGCTTTTCAGCTCCCAGCCGATCCCCTTCTCCCGGAAGAGCCGGTTCAGCTCCGCTTCAAAGAGGTCTTGCCACTCGTCATTCGGATAAAGGGCGCGCCAAAGTGCCTCGGCGATGTCGTAGACTTTGAACCATTCGCACTGTTCAACCAAGCCAAGCGCCTCTTCCCAGATATTTGGGTATTCGGACCAGTTGGTCGGATTCGGCGCTTCGAACAAAACGGAGCATACAACATTGCGGATGCTCGAGGGCTTCATCCCGACATTGCGGGCGATGTTGACGACTCCGAAGCGGAGCGATTCAGGCGCGTCTTCCCGCGTGGTGATTTCGGGAACAGCCGCGTCGTAGCCGTGTCTGTCTGAGAAAAATCGACTCACGCTCGGCTTCCCCAATTATGGTTTGATGCGTTTTCCACAAGCTCGCTCAGGGTGCTGTGCGTAGCGCGACACCGATGGATTTCAGCGCGAGAACCAGGTCCGAGTGGCGCACGAGATTCACCGCCGGTGATGAGACCAGTTTGACGTCCACCGCGCGGTCATAGACCGCGAGGCACTCGGCCGAGGTCAGCCGGGACGAATAGAGCAGGGCGTCAACCGCGAAGGCGCCGTAGACCGCCTTGCTGAGCTGCTGTCCTTCTCGATGTGCTTTGGCGCGGGCCGCGTCAGTACTGACGCCGAGCCTCAGCAGTCCCGTCGTTCGTAGGTCGAGTACCTGGAGAGGAGACGGCGCAGTCACCTCTGCAATGGCCCATTCCTCGATCTCGCTGTAGTCGAGCACGCGTGCCGTCGCACCTTCGAAGCGGTCCCGGACAATGGTCTCCGCGATTGCCGTTGCGAGATCACGCGCGATGTAGACCAGCCGAAACGACTGATCGGGACTTGAAAAGCGGGTATGACCGAAGCGCATGCCGAGCGGGGTCGCGGCATGGGCGGCCGGCATGACGCGCAGGTAGGCTTGCGGCCGGAATGCCAGGGCAAGATCCGCGACGGTCCTGGGATCAAGCCTCACGATCAGCCGAAGTCACGTTCGGCAGCGTCGATGACCTCGTCCAGATGTCCAGCCTTGAGCCGATCGAGCGGAGTTCCGCCGATGCTCGGCTTGGGCTGAATGAGCCACTGCCAGGCGGCTCTTGGGTTGTCGATGATCCTGGTGACGTCCGACATGCCTTCGACCGGCCGGCCGTCGACGAACTGCCCCAGGGGGAAGACATGCTTGCGCTCGCCCTTGAGCAGCCCAATGACGGCGCCTCGCCTTTGCCAGTCATGCAGGGTCGATCGCTTGGTGCCGAATGCCTTTTCGATGTCACCCGGTCCAGCAACCGGCCCCGCCCAGTCCTCAAGGCGAACAGGCGTCGCGTAGGTCGCAAGACGCCGGCGGCCTTCGTCGAAATCGACCACGTCGGCCAAGCCGGCTCCCAGGCTGACCTCGACGGGCTTGTCGACCGTGAGCTGGATCAGCTTTTCAGTGGGGCGGCCGGCGAGACCGGCGACCACGGTCTGCATTGCCGCGGCAAGGTCGTTTTCGTGAGCCAGAATCTGACGCTGCTGTTCGTCAGACATCCGCACAGCGGCCGCCGTGAGTGCGGCGACGACCTTGCTCTTGTCCTTCAGCACGGATCTGGAAATTCCAGGATTGTGCCGGGCGAGCACGTCGAGAATGTCGGCGACGGCTGCGCTATTCACGTTGAACTGCGCTCCCCCACCAGACTTGCGAACCGTTGCGACCATGTTGGCCTCCATAACTTCGGAGGATCATATAGTCCGGATTGTCCGGATTGTCCAGATTATGCGGGTGTGGGCGCCAGAGTGCCAGTCGAAGCTGCCCGGCCCCAAAGTCCGAATTCTCGACAAGAGACGACAACGTCACGCCAAGCAAGCCAATGCCTTTGGCAATCGGGAACACCCGATCGATGAGTGCGAAGCGAATGGCTTCGATCTCGCCTTGGCTCGCCGGAGGCGAGATGACCGTCTGGCTGCGTGTGATCTGATGGAAATCGGTGTTCACCTTCAGCGGGACCGTCCGGCAGCGAAGCCCGTTCGTCTCGCAGTGGCCTTTGAGATCAGCGGCACGAGCTCGGCCCGCGCGGCGTCGCGCTCGAAGATATCGGCAGCGAGGGTGTCCTCCGCCCCGACCGATTTTCGTGGCCGATCGGGTTCGACAGGCCCCTCGTCAATTCAGCGCGCGATGGTAAGCAAGGGACATATGCCGACCACGAGCTGGAGGCGCGGCCCGCGGAATGGCTGCATCTCGACAGTCCAACCGGCTACCCATCTGCAACCTCTGTTTCCAACGCAGCGAACGACGTGTCATCGTTGGCTGATCGGTTTGCGAGCAAGCGCCGCATTGCCAATCGGCGCAAAGCCTTCATAGTCGTTGTTGAAATAGACCCAGGCCCGCCTTGCGCCGCTGTCACGGATTTTATCCGCCCATTCGGTTAGCTCGCTTTCCGAGTAGTCATGCCGATACCAGCGCTCCGGGCCGTGGAGCCGAAGATAGACGTCGTCTGCTGTGCACACGAGAACATCCGGAAGACGAGGTCCGCTGCAGGAGCAGAAGATCGTGCCGGTCTCTCGAAAAGCCGCGTAAACCGTCTCATTCCACCAACTGGCGTGCCGAAACTCCACTACAATGCGCCCCGCCGGGTCGAGTTGGCCTACGGTCGCATCGTCGGCGAGCACGCCCGTTCCTACGGCCGCGATCAGACGACCTTCGATCCCTGGCACTATGTGCCGGTGCTGGCCCGCAAACCGGGCGCCCTGCGCAATGGCGCGCCCTTCAAGGACTGGATCCTTCAGCCGCGCTGGACCGGGTGCGTCGGAAGCTGGCGACCGCGCAGGATGGGGACCGGCAGATGGTCGATATCCTGACCACGGTGCTGAGCGACGGCTTGCCTGCGATCGAAGCCGCCTGTGCCGAGGCATTGAAGCAAGGCGTCCATTCCGCCGACGTCATTCTCAACATCCTGGCCCGACGCCGGGAGCCGGCTGCTGCGATCACCATCATGACGCCCGATGCGCTGCGCCTACGTCATGAGCCTGCCGCCGATTGTGCCCGCTACGACAGCCTCAGGAGAGCCGTGTGATGGAACGCTCGGAGATTCTCGCCACCATGGGCGAACTCAAGCTCTACGGCATGATGGCCGCCTTCGACGAGATCATCACCACGGCGGTGAAGCGCCAGCACGAACCCCAGCGCATCGTCGGCGATCTGCTATGGCGGAGATCGCGGAGAAGCAGGCGCGCTCCATCAAGTACCAGATCACCATCGCAAAGCTGCCGCTCGCCAAGGATGTCGGCGACTTCGTCTTCGACGGCACGCCGCTCAACGAGACGCTCGTCCATGACCTGGCGGGCGGCAACTTCATCGCCCATCAGCGCAATGTCGTCCTCGTCGGCGGCACCGGCACCGGCAAGACCCATCTCGCCATTGCGATCGCCCGAGCCTGCATCCGTGCCGGCGCCCGGGGACGCTTCTTCAACGTCGTCGATCTCGTCAACAAGCTCGAGGCCGAGGCCCGCGCCGGCCGGCAGGGCCGCATGGCAGACTATCTCTCCCGCATGAACTTCATCGTTCTCGACGAACTCGGCTATCTCCCCTTCGCCCAGTCCGGCGGTCAGTTGCTGTTCCACCTGATCAGCCGCCTCTACGAACAGAGCTCCGTCATCGTCACCACCAACCTCGCCTTCGGCGAATGGCCTTCCGTCTTTGGCGACGCCAAAATGACGACCGCGCTCCTCGACCGGCTGACCCACCACTGCGACATCGTCGCGACCGGTAACGAGAGCTGGCGCTTCAAGAACAGGCTCTGAGACAAGCGCTCCACCGACCCGGAGCCGGCGCGACTGCGCAACCCAGGCCAGCTCCGCCGCGCCGCCTCCTGACCGCCACAGCTCACCAAGGGGTCAAGATTGGACGCCGATCTGGAGTGCGCCCCCTGAGGCGGACAGCGTGACGGCGAGCAATTGACCGGGGAGCCGGGCTTTCGAAGGATGGAAGCCCATGGCCCGACACCGCACCCACAGCATCGAGTTCAAGCGCCAGATAGCGCAGGATTACCTGGCGGGCGAGACGCTCCATAGCCTAGCCCGCCGGCATGACCTGTCGCGCAACCTGGTCCGCATCTGGATCCAGAAGTTCGAGGCCGGCGCCTTCGACGACGAGGCTATCGCCGCCGATACGATCGAAGCCTACGAGGCGCGCATCGCCGCGCTGGAGCGGCTTGTCGGCAGGCAGACCTTGGAGATCGAGTTCCTAAAGGGGGCTCTGAGCACGCACCCCGAACGAGAAGCGCAACTACGTCCGTCGTCACCGGCCCCGCGGCATCTCCATCGCAGAAGGATGCCGGCTGATGGGGATCGCGCGCTCCACTTACTACGATCGGCCCGCGGTTAGCATCGACGACACCGCGCTCGTCGAGACGATGGCCGCGATCTCCGACAGCTTCGAGGCCTATGGCTATCGACGGATGCAGGCGGCGCTGCGTCACCGCGGTGTCGTCGTGAATCACAAGAAGATCAGGCGGCTGATGCGCGAGCACGACCTCCAGCCTCGACAGCGCCGGCGCTATGTCGCCACCACCGATGGCGATCATGATCTGCCGATCTTCCCGAACCTGGCGAAGGATATGGTCCCGGACGGGCCGAACCAGCTCTGGGTCGCTGACATCACCTACGTCGCGATCCAAGCGGGCTTCGTCTACGTCGCGGTGATCCTTGATGCCTGGTCGCGCAAGGTCGTCGGTTACGCCATCGGCCGCTCGATCGACGTCAGGCTGACCCTCGCAGCCCTGCGCTCGGCCATCGAAAGGCGACGGCCGCCACCCGGCTGCGTGCATCACACGGACCGCGGGTCGCAATACGGGGCTGGGCTCTACCGGCAGGCCCTCGCCGAGCAAGGCCTCGTCGGATCGATGGGCCG
>NZ_VFMG01000001.1:2942500-5276843 GCF_006714945.1 Allobosea sp. AK1 | reverse complement strand
GCCGCGTCCGCATCTATGCGGAGAACGCGGCGTTCGACATGAAGGATCACCTCAAGGGCAGGGGCTATCGCTGGTCGGATGGAAGCGATGGCAGGCCGAGAGCCTGGTGGATCGAGATCGATGGCGAGCTCGAAGAGGAAGAGCTCCGCTATCTCCGCACCGAGATTTACGGCTGGGAGGACGCGGAGCCACTGATCCAGCGGCTTACGGCATTCGATCGATATCGCACCTAGCCGGCGCCCATTCGTGCAGGGTGCCCGGGTGTGAATTTTGCCTGGTATCTTGACTCCTCGCAGGTGATTGTTCTCATAATGTTCTCATTCTTGAGGACGCATCCATGCCCCCGGTCGTGCTGAAACAGGCGCCTGCTCCAAAGCCTATGGAGCAACAAATCGACTCTGTTCTGGCGGAGTTCGAGGGCGATGCCCGGGCTGCCATCAGGGCCTTACTTCACAACCGTGATGAGCTCTTGCGAGATGCCGATCGGGCAGCCTCACTGGGCTTCCTTCGCGGTCGGTTCTCGGAAGGAGCGCGGCCGGTTCGGGAATTGAAGTCATGAACGCCGTCGCGCCGATCAGCTATCTCGACGCGCTCAACCCGGCGCAGCGACGCGCGGTGATCCATGGTGTCGGCGCGGTGGCTTCCTCGCCGCTGCTCGTCATCGCGGGGGCCGGCTCGGGCAAGACCAATACGCTTGCACATCGCGTCGCCCATCTCATGGTGAGCGGCGCCGACCCGCGGCGGATCCTGCTGATGACCTTCTCGCGGCGCGCGGCTTCCGAAATGGCAAAGCGCGTCGAGCGGATCGCCCGGAAGGTGCTCGGCGATGGTGCCGGCGTACTCGCCGACGCGCTGACCTGGGCAGGCACCTTCCATGGCATCGGCGCGCGCTTGCTGCGCGACTATGCCGAGCAGCTCGGACTCGACCCGGCTTTCACGATCCATGATCGGGAGGATTCGGCTGACCAGATGAACCTGGTTCGACACGAGCTCGGCTTCTCCAAGACGGAGTCGCGGTTTCCGACGAAGGGCACCTGCCTGGCGATCTATTCGCGCTGCGTGAATGCCGAGCTGCCGATCGAAGACGTTCTGCGCCTGTCCTACCCTTGGTGCGCCACCTGGGCGGCTGAGCTGAAAGAGCTGTTCGCGGCCTATGTCGAAGCCAAGCAGAGCCAGAACGTCCTGGATTACGACGACCTGCTACTCTACTGGGCCCAGGCCGTGACCGATCCCGACATCGCGGCGGACATCGGCGGTCGCTTCGACCATGTCATGGTCGACGAGTATCAGGATACCAACCGGCTCCAGTCCTCGATCCTGCTGGCGCTCAAGCCCGACGGCCGCGGGCTTACGGTGGTCGGCGACGATGCCCAATCGATCTATTCGTTCCGCGCCGCGACAGTCCGCAACATCCTCGATTTCCCAGCAGCCTTCGTGCCGCCAGCCGAGGTCATCACGCTCGATCAGAACTACCGCTCGACCAGCGCCATCCTGTCGGCTGCGAATGCCGTCATCGACCTTGCGGCCGAGCGCTTCACCAAGAACCTCTGGACCGACCGCGCGACCGGATCGCCACCGCAACTCGTCCATGTTCGAGACGAAGCGGACCAGGCGCGTTTCATCGCGGAGAAGGTGCTGGAGAGCCGCGAGGGTGGCTCAACCTTGAAGCAGCAGGCGGTCCTGTTCCGCGCCTCCCACCACAGCGGCCCGCTGGAAATCGAGCTCACGCGACGGAATATCCCGTTCTTGAAATTCGGCGGCCTCAAGTTCCTCGACAGCGCCCATATCAAGGACCTGCTGGCGCTGCTGCGCTTCGTGGAGAACCCGCGCGACAAGGTATCCGGCTTCCGGGTGCTGCAGCTCTTGCCCGGCGTCGGCCCGACCTCGGCGCAGCGCGTCCTGGAACATGTTGCCCAGGCCTCGGCGCCCCTCGAGGCACTGGAGAACGCTCCGGCTCCGCCGCGGGCTGGCGACGACTGGTCGTCGTTCGTCGCTGCGGTCGGTGAGCTGCGCGCCGGCACGGCGGGTTGGCCGGCAGAGATTGAACTTGCTCGCCGCTGGTACGAGCCCCACTTGGAGCGGATCCATGAGGACGCCAGCACCAGGCAAGCCGATCTCGTGCAGCTCGAACAGATTGCGGGCGGTTACCCGTCGCGCGAGCGCTTCCTGACTGAACTGACGCTCGACCCGCCGGACGCGACAAGCGATCAGGCCGGCGTTCCGCATCTCGACGAGGACTATCTCATCCTGTCGACGATCCATTCGGCCAAAGGGCAGGAATGGAAATCGGTCTTCGTCATGAACACAGTCGACGGCTGCATCCCTATCGACCTTGGCGCCGGTGCGCGTGATGAGATCGAGGAAGAGCGGCGTCTGCTCTATGTCGCGATGACGCGGGCGAAGGACGATCTGCACCTCGTCGTGCCACAGCGCTTCTTCACGCACGGCCAATCGGCGACGGGCGATCGTCACGTCTATGCCAACCGCACCCGTTTCATCCCGAATGCGCTGCTCGGCCAGTTCGAACGGACGGCCTGGCCCATCGCCGCCGCGGAAGCCTCGCGAGCACCATCTGGTGGCCCCAAGGTGGATGTCAGGGCAAAGATGCGGGGCATGTGGCGATGACCGCGCATTGGCTGCACCAGGTCGAGATCAAGCTGGATAGGGCGTCCGCGGCCGAACGTCTTCGCCGGATCGAAGCATGGTGCACCGATTGGCAAATCGGCTTCCGCGTACTCGGCACAGTGACGGAGGACCTGATCCGGGTGGCTTTCGAAGAAGCGCGGTTTGCGCGTGCCTTCCACGCTCATTTCGGCGGCGTCATCGCGCCTGCTGATGAACTTGAAACGGCTCTGGCCGCTGATGCCGCGGAAGTCGACTTGTATGATCGGCTTGCGGGCGACTACCCTGACTAGGGAGGGCCAGCGTCATGACGGATGTGGTCAGGCTCGGATCAGGGGTGCCGCGCGTCCCATTGCGGCGGGCTGATGATTTGGTGGATCGGATCGAGGTGTTGAAGAACGAAGCGGCCGCCAGAGGGTTTGGCACGCTGGCCTACTTCCTTGATACGGCCTTGATAGAGGCCAGGATGCAGAACCAACACATCAGCGATGACACCGCCATAGCGAGAGCCAAACCCGGTGAGCTTTGGCTCCCGGTTAGGGATCAGGAGTGATGGCTGAGCCGCCCGAGTTGCCCGAAATCGATCTCGATGTTGCGGATGTGAAGCGGATCGCGCTGACGACCGATCCGCAAGGCGAGACGATGATCAGCTTCGAGATGGCCAGCGGTCAGGTGATGAACCTGATGTTCTCACCGGAGATATTCGCGAAGCTCGAGGCCATGATGGCCAAGGCCAACGAGGCGCAAGCTCAGGTCTCACCGATCCAATAGGAGCGGAGCGCATGTGCGGACGGTTTAGCCAAGCCTACACGTGGGGCGAGATCTACGCCTTCAGCCAGCCTCTCACCGAGCCGGAATCGCCAGCCCGCAATCTGCAGGCCAGGTATAATATCGCCGCTACGACGACGATTGATATCCTGGTCAAGACCAATGTCGGTCGGGAACTATGGAAGGCACGCTGGGGTCTGATCCCCCCTTGGCACAAGGGAACGGCAAAGCAGATCAAGCCGCATATCAATTCCCGCGTTGAGGGCATCGACACCAACAGCCTTTTCAAGCGCGCCTATGTGAAGAACCGCTGCATTATCCCGGCGAGCGGCTTCTACGAGTGGACGGGCGAGGAGAAAAACAAGACGCCCCATTTCATCAGTCCCAGGGACGGCGCCATTCTCGCGTTCGCTGGCATCTGGGAGCGGTGGCGCGACGAGAACGGCGAGGAGATCATCAGCGCGAGCATCATCACCCGGGACGCGAACGATTGGATGCTGAAGATCCATACCCGCATGCCGGCAATGTTGCATCCCGACGACTTCGAAGCCTGGTTAGATGGCTCGGCCGGTAAGGACGTGCTGGTGCGCTCGTCGCCGGAGCTTCAGGAATGGGTCGTCGATCGCCGTATGAACAAATCGGGGGCTGGAGACGACGATCCGGCGACGGCCGCTCCGATCGAACTGGAGGCAGCCGCCCCGTCTGCTTCGCTGCCGGTGCAAGGCACTCTCTTCTGAGCCGGCTATCAGCATCGCCTGCATCGGAAGCATTTAGGCGACATTGGTCGAGGTAGAAACCCTGCGCCGCTTCTGGCCCTTAGCGGACTTTGGCATCGTCCGGTTTCAGGTGATGTGATCCGTCGTCTAGCACTCGACATCGCCGGGTAAATTTACTGACGCCAAGTGGCTGCTTGGCGAGGTCCGCTGCTTCCCGCATGTTAAGGCGATGGCCTATACCTGCCCCGCCTACTTTCTTCGGAGATGCAAGATGCGTCGCTTTCGAGCCGTTGCAGCAATCCTTCTCGCTGCGCTCGTTTTGCCGGCGCCTGGTGTGCAGGCGCAGTCCCGCATCAAGGCATTGATCGAGAGATTGCGAGGCGACACGATGCCGGACGGGATCGTCAAGACCAACGGTCGGATCGAGGCGACGCAGGTCGACGTTTCCTCGAAATATGCCGGTCGTCTGGCGGAAGTCACTGTGAAGGAAGGTGACGAGGTCACTGCCGGGCAGGTCATCGCCCGCATCGCGTCGCCCGAATACGAAGCGCAATTGCGGTCCGCACAGGCGCAGGTGCTGCGCGCTCGGCAGGCCCTCGCGGAGGCCGAGGCGCTCATCGCCCAGCGCAAGAGCGACCAGATCCTCGCCCGCACCGATGCCGAGCGGGGCAAGGAACTTGTCGCAAAGGGATATCTCAGCAAGCAGGTCGACGACCAGCGCTCGGCCAAGGCCGACGCGGCCGACGCGGCGCTGCGAGCCGCCCAGGCGCAGCGCGATCAGGCCCAGTTCGCGATCCACGCCTCCGAGGCCGATGCCGAGCAGATCAAGGCGATCTTGGTCGATCTCGTGCTGCTCGCGCCGCGCAGCGGGCGCGTCCAGTACCAGCTTGCCCGGAGCGGAGAGGTCGTCGCGGCGGGCACCCGCGTCGTCACCATCCTAGACCTCTCGGATGTCTACATGACGATCTATCTGCCGGCCGCGCAGGCGGGGCAGCTCGCGCTGGGCGACGAAGCGCGCATCATCCTCGACCCCGTGCCGCAATATGTCATCCCGGCGACGGTGAGCTTCGTCGCAGCCGATGCACAGTTCACGCCCAAGGCCGTCGAGACCGCCGAGGAGCGCGAGAAGCTGGTCTTCCGCGCCAAGCTACAGGTCGATCGCAACCTGCTCGCGAAATACCATCGGCAGGTGAAGACGGGCGTGCGCGGCCTCGGTTTCGTCCGCACGTCCCCCAGCGCGAAATGGCCTGACTCTCTCGCCGTGAAGCTGCCATGACGGAGGCCGGCCCCGCCGCCAGCCTCGCGGGGGTCACGCATCGCTACGGCAAGGTGATCGCCCTCGACGCGTTGACCCTCGATATTCCCGCCGGCCGGATGATCGGCGTGATCGGGCCGGACGGCGTCGGCAAATCGACCTTGCTTGCACTGGTCGCCGGGGTGCGGGCCATCCAGCAGGGCAACGTCCGTGCGCTTGGCGGTGATCTCGGTATCAAGGCTGAGCGCGAGGCCCGGCGCGGGCGCATCGCCTATATGCCGCAGGGACTCGGCCGCAATCTCTATCCGACGCTCTCGGTCTTCGAGAATATCGACTTCCATGCCCGGCTCTTCGGGCAGGACGCGGCCGAGCGCCGCAGCCGCATCGACGAATTGCTCAAGGCGACGGGGCTTGATCCCTTCGAGGCTAGGCCCGCCGCGAAGCTGTCCGGCGGCATGAAGCAGAAGCTCTCGCTCTGCTGCGCCCTGATCCATGATCCCGATCTGCTAGTCCTCGACGAGCCGACGACGGGCGTCGATCCGCTGTCGCGCGGCCAGTTCTGGGACCTGATCGACACGATCCGCACCCGCCGCCCGGGCATGAGCGTCATCGTCGCCACCGCCTATATGGAGGAGGCCGAGCGCTTCGACTGGCTCGTGGCGATGGATGACGGCAAGGCGATCGCCACCGGCACGCCTGCCGAACTCCGCGAAAAGGCCGGGCAAACGACGCTGGAAGGCGCCTTCGTCGCGCTATTGCCGGAAGTCAAGCGCGCGCAGCATCGGGAGGTCGCGCTGCGGCCGCGGGTCGTGAGCAACGATGCGACACCTGCGATCGAGGCGGAGGGCCTGACCCGCCGCTTCGGCGATTTCGTTGCGGTCGACCATGTCAGCTTCCGCATCGGCCGCGGCGAGATCTTCGGCTTCCTCGGCTCGAATGGCTGCGGCAAGTCGACGACGATGAAGATGCTGACCGGCCTGCTGCCCGCGACCGAAGGCACGGCCAGGCTTTTCGGCCAGCCGCTCGCGGCCGACGACATGGAAACGCGCCGCAATGTCGGCTACATGTCGCAGGCGTTTTCGCTCTACAGCGAGCTGACGGTCCGCCAGAATCTCGTGCTCCATGCCGAGCTCTATCATTTGCCACCGGCCGAGGTTCCCGGCCGGATCTCGGAGCTGCTGACCCGTTTCGATCTGGCTGATGTCGCCGACGAGCGGCCAGAGAGTCTGCCACTCGGCATCCGCCAGCGCCTGCAGCTCGCCGTCGCCGTCCTGCACAAGCCGGCCATGCTGATCCTCGACGAGCCGACATCGGGCGTCGACCCGATCGCGCGCGACGCCTTCTGGCGCACGCTGATCGACCTCTCGCGCGACGACGGCGTGACGATCTTCCTGTCGACGCATTTCATGAACGAGGCGGAGCGCTGCGATCGCATCTCCTTCATGCATGCAGGCAAGGTGCTAGCGGTCGGCACCCCGCCGGAGCTGGTGCAGAAACGCGGGGTCGATACGCTCGAAGAGGCCTTCATCGCCTATCTCAAGGAAGCCGCCGGCATTGAGGATACGCCAGCGGAGGCGGCTGCGGCGCCTGCCGGCGAAACCCGGCCGGCGCCCCCGGCCCGCCGCTTCGATCCGCGCCGGCTCTGGGCCTGCACCCGCCGCGAAACCATGGAGCTGCTGCGTGACCCGATCCGCTTGAGCTTCTCCTTCCTCGGGCCGCTCCTGCTGATGCTGGCCTTCGGCTTCGGCATTTCCTTCGATGTCGAGAACCTGAAATTCGCGGCCTTCGACCAGGATAACTCGATGGAGAGCCGGCAATTGGTCGAGGCCTTCTCCAGCTCGCGCTATTTCGACGAGCAGGCGCCGATCCGCTCCGCTGCCGAACTCGACCAGCACCTGCGAAGCGGCGAGATTCAGCTTGCGATCGAGATCCCGCCCTCCTTCGGCCGCGACCTTATGGCGGCGCGAGCGCCAGAGCTCTCGGTCTGGCTCGATGGCGCCATGCCGTTCCGGGCCGAGACCACCCGCGGCTATGTCACGGGCCTGGCGACGCAATATGCGCAAGGTTTCGCGGCAGCGCAGGCCGCGTCGAGCCATGCGCCGTCGCCCGTCACGATCGAGACCCGCTTCCGCTACAATCAAGACTTCAAGAGCGCCAATGCGATGGTGCCGAGCGTGATCATGCTGATGCTGATCCTCATCCCGGCCATCATGTCGGCGATCGGCGTCGTCCGTGAGAAGGAGACCGGCTCGATCGCCAATTTCCGCTCGACGCCGATCAGCCGCTTTGAGTTCCTGTTCGGCAAGCAATTGCCCTATATCGCTGTGGCGATGGCGAGCTTCTTCATGCTGGCACTGATCTCGCTCACCGTCTTTGCGGTGCCGATCAAGGGGCCGACCTGGGTGCTGGTGCTGGCGACCCTGCTCTATGTCTCCGCCACGACCGGCTTCGGCCAGCTTATCTCTAGCTTCACCCGCACGCAGGTCTCGGCCGTCTTCGCGACCGCGATCCTGTCGATCATTCCCGCAGTCAATTTCTCCGGCCTGATGGTGCCGGTTGCCTCGCTCTCTGGCGGCGGCCGGATCATCGGCATGAGCTTGCCGCCGGCCTGGTACCAGCCGGTCAGTGTTGGCGTCTTCACCAAGGGGCTGGGGGCGGCCGAGCTCTGGCCCAATCTGGTGATGCTGGGCTTCTTCTTCCTGCTCTTCCTCGTCGTCGCGCAGCTGGCGCTACGCAAGCAGGAGGTGTGAGATGGCCGCGCTCGTCATCCATCTCCAGAATATCCTGCGCCTCGTCGTGAAGGAGCTGCGCAGCCTGCGTGCCGATCCGATCATGCTGGTGCTGGTGGCCTATACCTTCAGCATCGCCGTCTACACGGTTGCGACCGGCGTGAAGCTGGAGGCGCGCGACCTCACCATCGGGATCGTCGACGAGGACCAGTCGGAGTTCTCGCGCTCGCTGCTCGGTGCTTTCAACCCGCCGCTGTTCAAGGTCTCAAAGCGCATCGCCGCCTCGGAGATCGACGCCGAGATGAACTCCGGCCGGCTCGTCTTTGTGCTCGAGATCCCGCCCAAGTTCCAGGCGGACCTGTTGGCCAGGCGGCAGACGGCGCTGCAGCTCAATATCGACGCCACCGCGATGACCCAGGCCGGCAATGGCGCGGTCTATATCCAGCAGATCATCGCGCAGGAGATCGCGAACAGGCAGGCCGGGCGCGAGACAGCGACGGCGCTGCCGATCAATCTTGTGGTGCGGGCGCGCTTCAACCCCAATCTCGATTCCGGCTGGTTCAGCTCGGTCATGCAGGTGCTCAACAATGTCACCCTGCTGACAATCATCCTGACCGGTGCGGCCCTGATCCGGGAGCGCGAGCAGGGTACGGTCGAGCACCTGCTCGTGATGCCGGTCACGCCGGTCGAGATCATGCTCGCCAAGATGGTGGCGAACGCGCTGGTCATCCTGGTCGCTGCGGTGGCCTCGCTCGTGCTCGTTGTCGAGTGGGCTCTCGGTGTGCCGATCACCGGCTCGCTCCTGCTCTTCGTGCTCGGGACGGCGATCTATGCTTTTGCCGTCGCCGCGCTCGGCATCCTGCTCGGCACGCTGGCGACCACGATGGGGCAATTCGGCCTGCTCGCGATCCCGGTCTTCGTGGTGACGCAGCTCCTGTCCGGTGCAACGACCCCGATGGAAAGTATGCCGATCTGGCTGCAATGGATCATGCGGATCTTCTCGCCGACGCCGCATTTCGTCGCCTTCTCGCAAGGCGTGCTCTATCGCGGCGCAGGCCTTGACGTCGTCTGGCCCGAGATCGCCAAGATCATCGCGATCGGCGCAGCCTATTTCGCCTTCGCGCTCGCCCGCTTCCGGAAAGTGATCTTCGCTTGAAGGGGATTGGAGAGAGGCAAGGCCGGAGCGGTACCGATGCGTGAGATGGTCATCCATCTGAACCTGTTCGCCATCGCGCTAGCCGGCGCCATCGCCGGATTTTTCGCTAGCCGCTTCGGAGGACTCTGGACGCCGGATCAGATCTGGACGGCAGCCACCATCCCGGTTGCGGTGGCGCTCGCCGTCTCGATGCTGCGGGACATGCTGGCGGGCCGATTTGGCGTCGATGCGATCGCGCTCGTAGCGATGCTCGCGTCGATCGCCATGGGAGAACCGCTCGCCGGCGTGGTCGTCGCGATGATGTATTCCGGCGGCAACCTGCTGGAGGACTATGCGCGCGGCAAGGCTGAACGCGAGCTCCGCTCGCTGCGGGACCGGACGCCGCGCATCGCTCACCGTCAGGAGGCCGGCGGCCTCGTCGACATCGCCGCCGGGGACGTGGCGGCCGGCGACGAACTGCTGGTCCGCGCCGGCGAATTGCTGCCGGTCGATGGCGAACTGCTCGATGTCCGGGCCCAGCTCGACGAATCCGCCGTCACCGGCGAGCCTCTGCCGGAGACGAAGACGCGGGGCGCCGCGCTGCGCAGCGGTACGGTCAATGCCGGTGAAGCGTTCCGTTACCGTGCATCGGCCGCGGCGCATGAGAGCACCTATGCCGGCATCATCCGGATGGTGGAAGCGGCGCAGACCGCCAAGGCTCCCTTCATCCGCATGGCTGACCGCTTCGCGCTGCTACTGCTACCGGCGACGCTGATCGTCGCCGGCCTCGCATGGTGGCTGTCGGGCGATCCGATCCGCGCGCTCGCGGTGCTCGTCGTCGCCACGCCATGCCCATTGATCCTCGCCGCGCCAGTTGCCTTCATCGGCGGTGTCTCGCGTGCTGCGCGCTCCGGCATCCTGATGAAGGGCAGCTCGGCCATCGAGGCGCTGGGCCAGGTCCGCACGGCGATCTTCGACAAGACCGGCACCCTGACCGAGGGCGGCGCCCGGCTGATCGCGCTCGACACGGCACCGGGCGTCGAGGCGGGCGATATCCTGCGCCTCGTCGCCTCGCTCGAGCAAGCCTCGCACCATGTTCTCGCCGAGACCCTGGTCGCGCTGGCGCGCCAGAAGGCCTTGCCCCTGTCGGCACCCACTGCCGTTCGGGAGTACCGCGGCTCCGGCCTGGAAGGCGTCGTGGAGGGGCGGCATGTCCGCGCGGGATCGCGCCGCCTTGTGCTGGGCTATGGGCCGCTTCCTCCCTGGGCGACATCGGCCGGGACGAGCGGAGACATGGCGGCGGCGCTCGCTGTCTTCATCGCGGTCGAGGGCCAACCGGTCGCCTTCCTGGCCATGGCGGACGCAGTGCGCCCTGACGCCGCCGCAACCTTGCAGCGCCTAAACGCGGCAGGGGTGAGCCGCATCCTGATGGTGACAGGGGACGATGCCGGCACGGCGAAGGCGGTCGCCGCCCAGCTCGCCATAAACGAAGTCCGGGCTGATTGCAGCCCGGCGGACAAGGTCGCCGCCGTCGCGGCCGAACAGGCGCGGCAGCCGACCGTTATGATCGGGGACGGCCTCAACGACGCTCCGGCGCTGGCGGCTGCCAATGTCGGCGTGGCGATGGGCGCGAGAGGAGCGACCGCCTCCTCCGAAGCCGCCGATGTGGTGATCCTCGTCGACCGGATCGACCGCGTTGCGGAAGCGGTCTCGATCGCGCAGCGGACGCGGGCGATCGCGCTGCAGAGCATCGTCGTCGGCCTCGGCCTGTCCGGGATCGCGATGGTCTTCGCCGCCTTCGGCTACATCCCGCCTGTCGCCGGCGCCTTCCTGCAACAGGGCATCGACATCGCCGTCATCATCAACGCCTTGCGTACATTGGTCGGGCCGTTGCAGCCGGGCCGCCCCGGTGTGGCCGCCCGGACGCCGCGCATCGCTGGCGAGGTTTGACCTGTCGCAAGGCTGTCGCGTTTGCCTCTATCAGGTTGCCTGTCTACCCTTCGGGGCCAATCGATGAGCGAGTGTTTCGACCATGGCGACCAGCCGCAACGCGACGAAGGCAGCGAGCCAGCCGAAGAGCCGCTCCGCCGCGCTCAGCCTACCCTGGTTCTGGCCGGTCGATGCCGCGCTGCGCCTGACCGAGCGCAATCTCGATTTCCTATCCGAGGCCGTGAAGATCACCCGCCCGCCGCCGCCGGACTGGGCCACGCCCAACACGGTGCGGCTCGACCTGCCGACCATGCGCCTGCGCGAATTCGGCAAGGTAGTGGCCGGCAGCATTCCCGTCCTGGTCGACGCACCCTATGCCGGCCACGGGGCCACCATTGCCGATTACGACAAGGGACAGAGCCTCGTCGAGGTGCTGCTGGCGAACGGCGTCGACCGTGTCCTCGTTACGGACTGGAAGCCGGCGACGCAGGAGATGCGGTATTTCAGCATCGACACCTATCTGGCTGAACTGAACGCTGCGATCGACGATCTCGGCGGCGAGGTGCACCTGGTCGGGCTCTGTCAGGGCGGCTGGCTGAGTGCGATGCTGGCCGCGCGCTTCCCGCACAAGGTGAAGTCGCTGGTGCTGGCGGGCTCGCCGATCGATGCCGACGCGGGCAACGGCCCGATCAAGCAGATGGCGCAGACCATGCCGCTGAAGAGCTATCGCGACATGGTCAAGCTTGGACGCGGCCTGATGCCGGGGCGCTTCATGCTCGCCGGCTGGAAGAACATGCATCCCGAGGAGCACTACGTCGATAAGTTCGTCCGGCTCTACCAGAACCTCGCCGACAGGAACTATCTCGACCGGACCGAGACCTTCGCCGCCTGGTACGAGAACCCGCTCGACCTGCCCGGCGTCTACTATCTTCAGGCCATCGAGCAGATCTTCAAGGAGAACCGCTTCGCCAAGGGCGCGTTCGTCGGCCTCGGTCGGCGCCTCAGCCTGAAGGACGTGACCTGCCCGGTCTATCTGCTGGCCGGCGCTGAGGACGACATCACCACCAGCGAGCAGGTCTTCGCAGCGGAGGACCTCGTCGGCACGCCGAAGAGAAAGATCGAGAAGAAGCTGGTGCCCGGCGGCCATATCGGCCTGTTCATGGGTCGCAAGACGCTGGGCGAGACATGGCCCGGCATCGCCCGCTGGCTTGTTGCGCAAAGCTAGAGAGGCGCCATGACGACGCTGACCTCCTCCGAGTACTTCCGGCTCGCGCTCGGCCGTTGCGAGGCTCTTCCGGCCGTGCGGACCGGGGTGGTACATCCCGTCAAGGCCAATGTGATCGAGGCGGTGGCCGATGCCGTCAGCGAGCAGCTGATTGCGCCTGTCCTGATCGGCCCGGCCGGCCGCATTCACGCTGCCGCACGGGAGGCCGGCATCGACATCTCGCCCTGGGAGATCGTCGATGCCGAGCACAGCCACGAAGCCGCGGCGAAGGCGGTCTCGCTGGCCGCCGGCGGCGAGCTTGATGCGTTGATGAAGGGCTCGCTCCATTCCGACGAGCTTCTGGGCGCGGTCGTCCGGGCCGATTCCGGATTGCGGACCGAGCGGCGCATCTCGCACGCCTTCGTGATGCATATCGAGAGCTATCCCAAGCCCTTCATCATCACCGACGCCGCGGTCAACATCGCGCCTAACCTGATGACGAAGGCCGATATCGTCCAGAATGCCGTCAATCTCTGGCATGTCGCGCTGAACGGCATCGACGAGTTGCCGAAGGTCGCGGTGCTCGCCGCCGTCGAGACCGTTAATCCTCATATGGCGGCAACGCTCGACGCCGCTGCTCTCTCGAAGATGGCCGATCGCGGCCAGATCACCGGAGCCATCGTCGATGGGCCGCTTGCCTTCGACAATGCGATCAGCGCCGCAGCAGCGAAGGAGAAGGGCATCGCCTCAGCCGTAGCCGGCCATGCCGATATCCTCCTTGTGCCCGAGATCGAGGCCGGCAACATGCTGGCGAAGCAACTCACCTTCCTGAGCGGTGCCGACGCTGCGGGCATCGTGCTCGGTGCGCGCGTGCCGATCATCCTGACGAGCCGCGCCGATAATCTGCGCGCGCGCCTGCTCTCTTGTGCGCTGGCCGTTCTCCTGGCGGAAGCGCGCCGCACGGGGCGGATCAAGTGATCGACACCGTCCTCGTCCTCAATGCCGGCTCGTCCAGCCTCAAGTTCCAGGTCTTTCGCGTCGGTGATCTCGACGTTCTGGCGCGCGGCAAGGCCGTGCGCCTTGGCGAGCCCGAGCCTGCCATGGACGCGAGCCTCGCGGACGGCACCCGGGAGCGCATCGCGCTGCCGCCGGCCTGCGATCACGATACCGCTCTCGCGGCCGTCCTCGCCTTCGTCGACCGCCACGACGATGCTTGGCGGATGAAGGCGGTGGTTCATCGCATCGTCCATGGCGGCGAACGCTTTGTCGACGCTGTCGTGGTCACACCCGAGGTTTTTGCGGCGCTAGAGGCGCTTTCGCCGCTCGCGCCGCTGCACCAGCCCCATAACCTGGCCGCGGTGACCGCTGCCCGGCGCCTGATGGGCGACGTCCCGAACATCGCCTGTTTCGACACAGCCTTTCACGCCCGGCACGATGCGCTGACCCATAACTTCGCACTCGGGCAGGATCTGCGCGACAGGGGCATCCGCCGCTATGGCTTCCACGGCCTGTCCTATCAATGGCTGGAGATGGTGCTGGCGGAGCAGCATCCGCATCTCCATGCGGGCCGTGTCGTGGCGGCCCATCTCGGTAATGGCGCGAGCCTGTGCGCCATCCAGGGCGGGCGCAGCATCGACACGACCATGGGAATGACGACCCTCGATGGCCTGCCAATGGGGACGCGCTGCGGCGCGCTTGATGCCGGGGCGGTGCTCTACATGTTCCAGAGCCTGGGGATGAACGCGCAGGAGGTCTCGGACGCGCTCTATGAACGCTCGGGTCTGCTCGGGTTGTCGGGCCTTTCCAACGACGTCGAGACGCTGCTGAAAAGCGACGACCCGCGCGCCCGCTTCGCTCTCGACTATTTCGCGCTCAAGGTCGCGCAGTTCGCTGCATTCATGGCCGCCGCCATCGGTGGGATCGACGCGCTCGTCTTCACTGGCGGCATCGGCGAGCACGCAGCTCCGGTGCGCGATGCGATCGTCGAACGCCTCCGCTTTCTCGGCGCATTCGAAGTCATCGTGATCAAGGCGAACGAAGAGCGTGTGATGGCGCTGCAAGCGCGCGCATGTCTCGCCGGAGAGGGATAGAGACAATAGCTCTTACAGCCGCGTGACGCACTCCGCATGGGGCAGCGAGCGAATTCACCCGCTCAGTCGACATGCAGATCGCAATACGTCGCTTCTTGAGCAATGGCGACTACACAGGCTGATCGACAGCGGGGCGTGTCATCGAAAACGTCCATTGCCGGCTGTGGTCATTGCAAAACTGAAGTTGGCTCATATCGAGAGAGGACAGGTGACCTTCCGGGCGCGCCAATGTCTGTTTCTCGAAGGCCGCCCAACGTCCGCAACTGGCGCAGGGCGCGCTCCTCGCCGCGGTTTTGGCCAAGAGGCGTGAGAGGGCCATCCGTCTTTGATAGAATTTTGGTGGATGCGGCATCCCAAGAAGGGGATCTGCCATGGATATCCAAGCGCAGAACCAACTACCCCATCAGGCCTGGAACCTCGGGCGCATCATCGGGCCGAAACCACCTCTGAAGCCAAAGCACATCTGGGCGTTGCGGACGCGGCTTCAGCATGAAGGGCGAACTCGCGATCTCGCCATGTTCAATCTAGCAATCGACAGCAAGCTGCGGGGTTGCGATCTCGTTCGCCTTCGGGTCGGAGATGTCGTCCTCGGAGGCACTGTTCGCCTCCGAACCGCGATCGTTCAACAGAAGACCGGGCGGCCGGTACCATTCGAACTGACGGACTCAGCCCGGGAAGCGCTTGCCGCCTGGCTTAGAAAGCGAGGTTCGCGTGAGGACGACTGGCTCTTCCCGAGCCGCAGCCGGCCTGGCGATCACATCACAACGCGCCAATACGGCCGCCTTCTGGACTACTGGGTCGCCCTGATCGGATTGAACCCAGCGCTCTACGGAACGCACAGTCTCCGGCGCACGAAGGTCGCGCTGATCTATAAGCGCACCGGCAATCTGCGCGCCTGCCAGCTTCTTCTCGGTCACACGAAGCTGGAAAGCACCGTGCGCTACCTCGGCATCGAGGTTGACGATGCGCTTCTCCTTTCGGAGCAAACAGACCTATGAGCTGTGGCACGGCGGGCTCCCGCCGTGCCAGTCCCGCCGTTCGGCCCACAGAAAACTTGGGTCGGAAGCGTTCGTTCCCCATACTATCGGGAAATGTCCGGTTCCGGCGCGGTCCAATCTTCCGTCACAGCGCAGAACCGAGATGCACGGGTCAATGGCCGCCCTAATGCGCGCCAGCGCTGCGCGGCTACAGATTTGACGTGTCTAATCGGGTCGATGGCGCATGTCTGCGATTGCGCGCATAGTGCTCACTGGCATGAGGGGGAACTCATCATCACCGACGCGGCTCGCCGCGCAGAAGGCATCGCGTGAAACTCCGGATCGGCTACGAGCTCGACTACGACTTTCCACAACCTACCCCGTTGATCTTGATGCTGAACGTGCATTTCAGCCGGTTCTCGGATCTAGAGACGCCCGACTACATGCGAATTGAGCCATCGGTACCGATCAGCGCTTACCGCGACGGTTTCGGCAACTGGTGTAGCCGGTTGCTCGCACCGGCAGGCGCAATGCGCATCACCGCCGACGCCCTGATTTCCGACAGCGGTCTGCCCGAGACCACGAACTTGAGCGCCGGGCAGGTTTCAGTCGACCTCCTGCCGGAGGAGACCATCGTCTTCCTCTTGGCAAGCCGCTTCTGCGATAGCGACCGCCTGCTCGATCTGGCCTGGCAGCTTTTTGGGCATACGCCACCCGGCGCACCACGCGTGCAGGCGATCTGCGATTTCGTGCACCAGCGCATCGCCTTCGACTATAATGATGCCAGCGTGACGCGCACAGCCACAGAGGCGTATCGCGAAGGTCGCGGCGTGTGCCGCGACTATGCCCACCTGGCGATCGCCTTCTGCCGGGCACTGAACATCCCGGCGCGCTATTGCACCTGCTATCTGGGCGATGTCGGCACGCCACCACCTTGGCCACCGGGCGATTTCGCCGCATCCTTCGAGGCTTACCTCGAGGGCGGCTGGCAGATGTTCGACCCTCGCAACAACGTGCCGCGCATCGGCCGCGTGTTGATCGCGCGTGGCCGCGACGCAGCCGACGTCGCCATCGCCACGACCTTCGGCCCCAACACGTTGAAGGGCTTCAGGGTCTGGACAGACGAGGTCGCCGCGGCTGGGTGATAACGGCTCGCGCTCGATAATCCTTGAGGGGAATTATTTCTTCTTCGGCGCTGTTGCCTTGATAGCCGCCGCCGCTAGGGTCGACGGCGCGGCGGCGATCACCTTCGGCTTTTCCTTTTTGGGCTTCTTCGCTTCGCGATTGCCGCGCTGTTCGCCTTTGGCCATTTTAGTCTCCTGTCATGACGAAGAGCGGGCTGCTTGGCCTGCTGCCGGTTTCGTGGACACCGAGATTGGGTGTTTCATGAAACCGGAGGTGGCGTATGCGGCGACGACAGTTTGGGCGTGAGTTCAAGATCGAGGCGGTCCGCCTGATCAAGGATCGCGGAGTGAGTGTGGCGCAGGCGTCTCGGGACCTGGATGTCCATGAGAACCAGTTGCGCAAATGGGTGAAGCTCTTTTCTGCCGATCCAGCGCAAGCCTTTCCCGGCCACGGCCAGATGAAGCCGGAGCAGCTTGAGATCGAGAAGCTGCGGCGCGAGGTGGCCAAGCTCAAGGCGGAGCGCGATATCCTAAAAAAGGCCGCAGCCTACTTCGCGAAGGACGTGACATGAGGTTCACGTTCATTGCGAAGCACCGGGGGATCTGGCCGGTGGCATGGCTTTGCGAAGCGCTGGATGTGTCGCGCTCAGGCTTCCAGGCCTGGCTCAACCGATCACCGAGCCGTCGAGCACGCGACGACGAGGAGATCGGCAACAGGGTCCGGGCAAGCTTCCTTGGTTCGGATCGAACCTATGGTGCCAGGCGTGTCTGGCGGGACGTGCTGGCGGTAGGTATCGATTGCGGCCTGCATCGCATCGAGAGGCTGATGCGTGCCCAAGCTTTGCGTGCCAGGCCGCGTCGGCGCAGCCTGCCCAAGGACGGTGGCCAGCGATCGGCCATCGCGCCGAATTGGCTCGGCCGGGAGTTCCATGCCGAGCGTCCGAACCAGCGCTGGATCGCCGACTTCACCTATATCTGGACCGCGGAGGGTTGGCTTTACGTTGCCGCCGTCATCGACCTCTTCTCCCGCCGTGTGGTGGGCTGGTCGATGAAGCCCGATATGACCGCCGAGCTCGTGACCGATGCGCTGATGATGGCGATCTGGCGCAGAGGAAAGCCAGATGCCCTACTGCACCATTCGGACCAGGGCAGCCAGTATGCCAGCGAGCAGTTCCAGAAGCTCATGGCTGACAACGGCGTCACCTGCTCGATGAGCCGCTCTGGCAATGTCTGGGACAACGCCGCGATGGAGAGCTTCTTCTCGTCGCTGAAGACCGAGCGGATCAGAGGCAGGGTGTACCGGACACTTAACGAGGCTCGTGCCGATGTGTTCGATTACATCGAGCGCTTCTACAATGCCGTTCGCAGGCACTCGACCATCGGCTACATCAGCCCGGTCGAGTTCGAAAAGAAGGTCGGGTTAGCTTAACTGAGCGTCCACGAAACCGGCAGCAGGCCAATAGTTGCCCTGGCATCTTGGTTAGGATGTCCGCTTCCTGGCAGAGTCGCAATGGCAGCAATTGGCGCTAGGGAGATGCTGGGGGGGTTCTCCGTTCGCTCTTAGCTGCGCCCAACTGGAACTTATGGATAAATCGGCTCATTGCAGAGCATGCAGCGTGGACGGCAACCGGCGCCGTTAAGCGGCCTCGCATCGATAAAGCCAATTTACGGCAGCCGACTGGACAGAAAAATTCTTGTGCGCCGTATTTGATCAGTGCCGCGCCGCGTCAGGCGTGATCGCCATCCGGTGGGAGCGGTACGAGCTGCATTCTAGCGACACTTTCCTTCAACGCAGCCAATTCATCTTCGACGAGGCGTAGCCTGGCGTCGTCGATCCCAGCGGGGCCGTCATCCAGTGCTGCCAGCGCCTCACACCAAGCCTTCAATTCCGCGGCGAAGCGCGACCAGAACGAACGTGTCATCTGTGATCTCCGCCGAATGAGCTGATCATGCCTCAGAACCCGCTCTGCTTGCGCAGGCTCTTATCGAAAGCCTCCGCCGGAACGAAACGGCGTAGGAGAGCGACGCGTCCCGCCAGGCGCCCGGCAGTGTAACGCCGGCGCGGCCGTTGCGCTCCGGCGGCCTCTACGATGCGATCGGCCACGACCGATACGTCGTCCCCCGCCTCGTTCGACTTGCGCATTGCGGCGCCGACCCGGGCGCGCATGTGGCCATAGGCGGCGATCGTCCCGGCCGCCGGAACGATACTGGCCTCGAAGGATGTCCGCGTATAAGCGGGCTCGATTAGGACGACGCGGATGCCAAGCGACCGCACTTCATGATCGAGGGATTCCGAATACCCTTCGATGGCATGTTTTGACGCGGCGTAGAGCGCAGAAAAGGGCGCTGGGATCAGTCCGAGCAACGAGCTGACGTTGACGATCCGGCCCGAGCGCTGCACGCGCATTGTGGGCAGGACCGCGTTCGTGACGCGGAGCAGACCGAAGAAATTGGTTTCGAATAGCTGCTGGGCCTGCGCCATCGACGCCTCCTCCGCCGCCCCGACCAACCCGACGCCGGCATTGTTGACGAGGAGGTCGATCCTCCCGCCATCCTTCAGGACCTCAGCGACACATGTCTCGACGGACGCCTGATCGGTCACGTCGCAGGTCAACATCCTGACGGCGCCCGCGTCGGCGGGAGCGGCGCTGCGGGTCGTGCCGTAGACGCGGTAGCCGGCACGCGACAGAACCTCAGCAGTGGCGCGGCCGATGCCTGAGGATGCGCCGGTGACGAGGGCGACCATTGGGGTGTCGTTCATGAGGGAATACCTTCGACTGAGTTGACAATGAGGAGCATCATCGCGTCGCGTCGCGCCATAGGCGAAACAGCAGGCTCGCGTTGACGCCGCCGAAACCGAAGCCGTTCGCCAGGGCGAGCTCCATCGGCTGGGGGCGGGCCCGCCCGGCGACGATGTCGATGCCAGCCGCTTCCGGATCGGTCGCCAAAAGGTTCAGAGTCGGCGGTGCGATCTGATCGCGCAGGGACAGCAGGGCGAAGATCGCGCCGAGCCCTCCGGCCGCGCCGAGCAGATGGCCGGTGGCGGACTTGGTCGCGCTGACCGAGAGCCGCGGCGTCGGGCCAAATAGGGTCCTAATCGCGGCGATCTCGCCGAGATCGCCGACCGGCGTCGACGTGGCGTGCGCATTGAGATGGTCGACGTGCGCAGGCGAAACGCCGGCCTGGGCGAGCGCGATCTCCATGGCGCGGCGGGCGCCGCTCCCGTCCTCGGGTCCCGAGGTGATGTGGTGAGCGTCGGCGGTGGTGCCGTAGCCGACGAGTTCGGCGAGCGGCGTGGCGCCGCGCGCGAGCGCGTGATCGAGCGCTTCGACGACGAGCATGCCGGCCCCTTCGCCCATGACGAAGCCGTCGCGCTGCCTATCGAACGGGCGCGAGGCCTCGGCCGGTCGATCGTTGAAGCCGGTCGAGAGCGAGCGTGCCGCCGCGAAGCTGCCGAGGCTCACGCTGTTGATGCAGGCTTCCGTTCCGCCGCAGAGCGCGATGTCCGCCTCGCCCGCGCGGATCAGCCGGGCGGCGTCGCCGATCGCCTGGATGCCGGCGGCGCAGGCGGTCACAGGCGCGCCGAGCGCGCCGCGGAAGCCGTGACGGATCGAGACCTGGCCCGCGGCGAGATTGACGAGGAAGGACGGCACGGTGAAGGGCGACAGGCGGCGCGGCCCGCGCGTGTCGACCGTGCGGACAGCCTCAGTGATGGCGGGGAAGCCGCCGATGCCGGAGGCGATCACCGTCGCGGTGCGTTCGCGCTGGCGGTCTTCGCTGGGCGACCAGCCGGACTGCGCGATCGCCTCGTCCGCGGCGGCGAGCGCGAAGAGGATGAAGCGGTCGGCCTTGCGCTGGTCCTTCGGCGCAAGGACACGGTCGGGGTCGAAACCGCCTTCGGTATCATCCGCGATCGACGGGACGACGCCGCCGATCTTCGCCGGCAGATCGCCGACCACCTCATCGGCAAGACGGCGCACGCCCGAGCGAGCGGCGAGCAGCCTCTCCCAGGAGCGCTCGACGCCCGAACCGAGCGGCGAGACGGCCCCCATCCCTGTGACGACGACCCTACGCATCGCGGGGCGCTCCCTGGGGTACGAGCTTCGGCTCCTTGCGTCCGTGCCGGGCGCGATAGACGGGCAGGAAGGCTGCGAGTGCGATGGCGGACGCGACCGTCATGACGATGGCCAGCGATACCGACGGAGCGAATGGCATCGCGCTCGCCAGCGTCGAGCCGATGGCAGCCGTACCCATCTGCAGGAAGCCGAGCATGGCCGAGGCCGACCCGGCCTGCCGACCGAAGGGCTGGAGCGCGATCGCAGTGCCGAGCGGATTGATCAGGCCCATGCCGAAGAGCACGACCGACAGCGCAGCCGTGAAGCTGACATAGGTCGGTTCCGCCGCTACGACGACCATGGCGAGCGAACCGGCGGCGAAGGCGAGCAGTCCCGCGAAACCGACCGTCCGGTCGCCATGGCGCCGCGCCAGGCGCGGAGCCATAAGCCCCGCGGCGAAGACGATGAGCACGGTCGCGGCGAAGGAGAGGCCGAGCTGGAGCGGGGTCAGCCCGAGCTGGCCCATCAGCACGCCTGGAGCCGCTGCAAAGAAGCTGAAGAGACCGCCGAGGACCATGCTGACCGCCGAAGCCGGCAGCACGAAGCGCGCATCCGACAGAAGCGACCGATAGGTTCGCGCGACGCTGGAGAATGCGAGCTCGCCGCGAGCATCCGGCGGATGAGTTTCACCGACGCGCCTGAGATAGAGCAGCGCCAGTGCCGTCGCGCAAAACGCGACGAAGAGAAAGCTCATGCGCCAGCCGGAGAGCTCGACGAGCACGCTGCCGAGAAGCGGCGAGAAGCCGGGAGCCACGGCCCCGGCGATCATAGTGAGCGAAAGGACCTTCCCGAGCGTCTCGCCTTCGAAGAGGTCACGCGCGATCGCCCTGGCCAGCACCGAGGCCGCGCAGGCGCCCGCGGCCTGAACGACGCGCCCGACGATGAGCCAGCCCAAACCGTCGGCGAGAGCCGCAACGAGACTTCCCGCCACGAAGGTTGCGAGGCCGCCGAGCACGAGCGCGCGCCGGCCGAACCGGTCGGAGAGCGGGCCGACGACGAGCTGGCCCAGAGCGAAGGTCAGGAAGAAGCTGCTGAGAAGAAGGCCGAACTCGGTCCCGCTCAGGCCGAGTTCGGCGCCCATGCGCGGAAAGGCCGGCAGGATGATGTTCGTCGCCAGCGTGCCAGAGGCCGCGAGCCCGGCAAGGAGGAGAACGATGTCGCCCCGAATGTGCTGGGTGGATGCCGGCGCGTCGGATGCCAGGGAAGTGACGGCGCTCATCGAACGCTTTCCCCGGCCGCTTCACCCGCACGCAGCGCGTCCGCTGCCGCAGAAAGAATTTGCTGCGAGAGGGTCCGGTCTTCAACGATACGCGACAGGAGGACGGCCCCGACCATAGTCGACAGCGCCACCGCCGCCTCGTCGGCGCGATCCTGGCCCAAGGCGGCGGCAATCATCGCAAGGTGGCTGCGGATGCCGTCTTCGAAGGCGGACCTAACCTCCGGGCCCTGCCTGGCCGCATCCGACCCCAGCGCCACGATGGGGCAGCCTTGGGCGCGCTCCTCCTTATGGCCCTCGCTCAAGTAGAAATCCGTCACGGCGGCAAGCCCGTCGGCCGGCCGGTCGTCCAGCGCGTCTTTCCACCTCTGGGTCGCATCTTCGAGCGCACGACGCGCGGCGAGCGCGGCCAATTCGTCCTTGGATGCAAACTGCTTGTAGAAGCCGCCCTGGGTGAGCCCGGCCCCGGCCATCAGATCTTTGAGGCCGATCCCGTCGAAACCCTTCTCCCGGAACAGGCGCCCGGCGGTCTCGATCACCCGCTCCCTGTTTTCCGCGGCTTGCTGCCGGCTGACCCTCATCGCGGCCTCCAAATTTAGATTGCGTTCGAGCTCTATATCAGTCATAGATGTCGAACGCAATCTATATGGTCCACTCACATGACGCGTAAAACCAAGCTCGCCCTGCTGGCCGCGGGAACGGTGCTGGCCACGGCCGCCATCAGCGGCGCCGTGCTGATGTCGGGCCAGAAGACATCGGCCTCAGTGCCGAGCGATCCGCGGCAGAATCCTCCGCTCGTGCGGGTCGCGGTCGCCAGCCCGGTCGTCGGCGCGGAGCGGCGCTTCACCGGCGTGATCGCGGCGCGGATCCAGAGCAATCTGGGGTTTCGGGTGCCCGGCAAGATCGTCGAACGGCTCGTCAATGTCGGCCAATCCGTGAAGGCGGGGCAACCGCTGCTGCGCGTCGACGAGACCGATCTGCGGCTGGCGCTGACCGCCAAGCGCAACGCCGCCGCCGCGGCACGGGCCGTGCTGACCCAGGCGACGTCGGACGAGGCGCGTTATGCGGTGCTCGTCAAGAACGGCTTCGCCGCGAGCCCTCAGCGCTATGAACAGGCCAAGGCCGCGCTCGACACCGCGACCGCGCAGGCGGCCGCCGCGGAGGCCGAGGCCAAGGTCGCGGAGAACGAGCTGGGCTATGCCGTGCTGGTGGCCGATGCGGACGGGATCATCGTCGAGACGCTGGCCGAGCCGGGGCAGGTCGTCCCCGCCGGGCAGCCTGTCATCCGCCTGGCCCAGATGGGGCCGCGCGAGGCCCTCGTCTCCCTGCCCGAAACGGTGAGGCCGCCGATCGGATCGGCGGCGCTGGCGACACTCTACGGCACCGCCGGTCGGAGCTTCCGGGCCAGCCTGCGGCAGCTCTCCAATTCCGCCGATCTGCAGACCCGGACCTACGAGGCCCGCTACGTCCTCGAAAGCGAAGCGGCCGCAGCTCCGCTCGGCGCGACGGTGACGATCCGCCTGGCCGACAGCGCGGTCGAGCCGGAGACGGAAGTGCCGCTCGGAGCCGTCCTCGACGATGGCGAGAAGACCGGCGTCTGGCGTCTCGACGAGGCGGGAACGGCCGTTAGTTTCCAGCCTGTACGCCTCGTCCGCGTGACGGCCGAGACGGCCATCGTGGCCGGCCTCGAGCCCGGCCGGACGATCGTCTCGCTCGGGGCGCATCTGCTGCGCGACGGGCAGGCGGTCAAAGTTGCGGCCCCCATGACCAAGGCGGCTTCGCGATGAGCCTCAATCTGTCCGCCATCGCCGTCCGCGAACGGGCGGTGACGCTGTTCATGATCATCCTGATCATCGCGGCCGGTGCCTTCGCGTTCTTCAAGCTCGGACGCGCGGAAGATCCGAGCTTCACGATCAAAACGCTGACGGTCACGGCCGTCTGGCCGGGCGCGACGGCGCGCGAGATGCAGGATCTCGTCGCCGAGCCGTTGGAGAAGCGGCTGCAGGAGCTCGCCTGGTACGACCGGGTCGAGACGACGACGCGGCCCGGCTACGCCTACATGACTGTCAACCTGCGCGACTCGACGCCGCCTTCCCAGGTGCAGCCCGAATTCTACCAGGCCCGGAAGAAGCTCGCCGACGAGGCCCGCAACCTGCCCCAGGGCGTACTCGGCCCGTTCATCAACGACGAGTACTCGGACGTCAGCTTCGCGCTCTATGCCTTAAAGGCGAAGGGCATGCCGATGCGCGAGCTGGCGCGCCAGGCTGAAGTCATCCGCCAGGACCTTCTGCATGTTCCCGGCGTCAAGAAGGTCAACATCCTCGGCGAGCGGCCTGAGCAGATCTTCGTCGAGTTCTCCTATGTCCGACTCGCGACCCTTGGCGTCTCGGCGCAGGACATCATCTCCGCCCTCCAGCGCCAGAACACCGTCACGCCCGCCGGATCGGTCGACACCAAGGGGCCCCGCGTCTTCATCCGGGTCGACGGAGCTTTCGACGGCGTGCAGGCCATCGCAGACACGCCCATCGTCGCGGGCGGTCGGACGCTGAAACTGTCCGACATCGCCGATGTCCGCCGCGGCTACGAAGACCCGCCAGCCTTCGTCATCCGTCACCAAGGCGAACCCAGCCTGATGCTCGCCACGGTGATGCAGGAGGGCTGGGACGGGCTCGCGCTCGGCCGCGCGCTCGAGGACAAGACCGGTGCCATCGGCCGCTCGCTGCCGCTCGGCATGTCGCTCGAAAAGGTCACCGACCAGGCGGTCAACATCGCGGCCTCCGTTGACGAATTCATGCTGAAGTTCGCGATGGCGCTCGGCGTCGTGCTGCTCGTCAGCCTGCTCAGCCTCGGCTGGCGCGTCGGCATCGTCGTTGCGGCAGCGATCCCGCTGACGCTGGCCGCGGTCTTCTTCATCATGCTGGAGACCGGCCGCTTCTTTGACCGCATCACGCTCGGCGCGCTGATCCTCGCGCTCGGCCTTCTCGTCGACGACGCGATCATCGCGATCGAGGTGATGGTCGTGAAGATGGAAGAGGGCATGGACCGCATCAAGGCGGCGGCCTATGCCTGGAGCCATACGGCGGCGCCCATGCTCTCGGGCACGCTGGTCACCATCGCCGGCTTCTTGCCGGTCGGCTTCGCGGCATCGACCGCCGGCGAATACGCCGGCAACATCTTCTGGGTCGTCGGCTTCGCGCTGATCGTCTCGTGGATCGTGGCGGTGATCTTCACGCCCTATCTCGGGGTCAAGATGCTGCCCGAGATCAAGCCGGTGGCGGGCGGCCATGCTGCGATCTACGACACGCCGAACTATCGGCGCCTGCGCGGGCTCATCACCTTCGCGGTCGACCACAAATTCCTGACCTGCGCGGTCGTCGGCGTCGCGTTCGCGCTGTCGGGCGTCGGCATGGGCGGGCTGAAGCAGCAGTTCTTCCCGACCTCGGACCGCCCGGAAGTGCTCGTCGAGATCCGCCTGCCGGAGGGCAGCGGCATCGCGGCGACCACGGGCGCCGTCGAAAAGGTCGAGCGCTGGCTGCAGCAGCAGCCCGAAGCCAAGATCGTTACGAGCTATGTCGGTCAGGGCGCACCGCGCTTCTTCCTCGCGCTGTCGCCCGAACTGCCCGATCCGGCCTTCGCCAAGATCGTGGTCCTGACGCCCGACGCCAAGACGCGCGAGACGCTGAGACAGCGGCTGCGCCAGGCCGTTAGCGAGGGATTGGCGCCCGAGGCCTATGTCCGCGCGACGCAGTTCGTCTTCGGCCCTCCGTCCGTCTTCCCGGTCGAGTTCCGGATCGTCGGTCCGGACCCGGCGGAGCTCTACAGGATCTCGGAGCAGGCCCTGCGGATCATGCGGACGGTCCCCGACGTGCGGGAGGCCAATCGCGACTGGGGCAACCGCACGCCCGTGCTGCGCTTCGTGCCCGATCAGGACAGGCTCAACCTGATCGGCCTCTCGCCGGCGCAGGTCGGCCAGCAGCTGCAGTTCCTGCTGACGGGCATCGCCGTCACGCAGGTTCGGGAGGACATCCGCAACGTACCCGTCATCGCGCGCAGCGCCGGGGCCGAGCGCCTCGATCCGACCCGGCTCGCAGACTTCTCGCTAACGAGCCGCGACGGCCGGCAGATCCCGCTCGACCAGATCGGCCGCTCCGTCATCCGCCATGAAGAGCCGATCCTGAAGCGGCGCGACCGGATGCCGACGATCACTGTCCGTTCGGAGATCAACGATGCGACGCAGCCGCCCGAAGTCTCGAAGCAGGTGAGAGCGGCGCTCGAGCCGCTGATCGCCTCGCTTCCGGCAGGCTACCGCATCGACATGGGCGGATCGATCGAAGAGGCGTCCAAGGCGAACGATGCGCTCGGGAAGATCTTCCCGCTCATGATCGCCGTGACGCTGATCGTGGTCATGGTGCAGGTGCGGTCGTTCTCGATGATGACGATGGTGCTGTTCACTGCCCCGCTCGGCCTGATTGGCGTCGTCCCGACGCTTCTCGCCTTCAACCAGCCCTTCGGCTTCAACGCGATCCTGGGGCTGATCGGTCTGGCCGGCATCCTGATGCGGAACACGCTGATCCTCACCGACCAGATCCATGAGAACCAGCTTGCGGGGCTCGACGATTATCACGCCGTCATCGAGGCGACGGTGCAGCGGACGAGGCCCGTCATCCTGACCGCGCTCGCGGCCGTGCTGGCCTTCATCCCGCTGACCCATTCGGTGTTCTGGGGCTCGATGGCCTACACGCTCATCGGCGGAACAGCCGTGGGGACCGTGCTGATCCTGCTCTTCCTGCCTTCACTCTACGCCGCCTGGTTCAGGATCAGGCGGCCTGTGCAGGCGAGGAGCGGGGAGGCCGAGGGGACCGGACCGTCGTCGCCACTGGCGTTCTCTCAGCCGGCGGAGTGACCCGGCGACGCGCTTCGCCTGATGATGAGGCGTGCCGGGTCGAACGCGTTCTAAGCCTGGATCAGCCGTGTCTCTACGCGAACCGCCGCTGCTTTCGTGGCGGACGTCCGCTTCTCGCGATGTGTCGGACGTCCGCTATTGGCGCAATCTCTCGCTGGGGCTGCGGGCGTCTTCGACAGCAAGGCGAAGACCGCAGCACCGGCAGCGTCTCGACTTCTATAACAGCAGAAGACCTCATCAGGTGTTGGCCCGACTGGCCTGCCGCCGATTGTGCGTGGCTAGGTGATGTGCCCTACCGGTCTGGTGAGTTCAATTGCCCGCTAGCCAGCTAGCCAATGCGTCAGCCGTGTTTTCGCGATGATTCCAAACCATCCACTCCGACTTTTCTTTCCCTTTGAAATTTCCCCAGACGATGCGGCTGTACAATCCGAGATACTCCCACTCAGCCCACGTCATGTCATAAGGTCGATCAGCCGAAGGAAAAAGCGCGATCCTTGCGTCTCCTTTGTAGCCGTCAGCTATGCCTAACTCCCACGGCACCCATTTGCTTTCTTTGCTATTGGGGCTGTTAAGCAAGACGAACCTTTTAGTCTGACGAATGCGGCCCTTCAGAATGGCGGCCGTCTTGGCGCTGGTATAGGGCGGCATCTCTGGATCGACTTTGTCGGTATAGACTTTAGCTCCGTGGTTCTCCAAAATTATCGTGGCGCCTACCACAAGCTCATCGTCTTTACTCGAATGAGAAAGAAACGTGGATCCTTCCAAAGGTCGTTCTGACGCGCTCTTTCGGATCGATGCCTGCTCAGTGTATGAGCGCTCATTGGCAAGATTCCGCAAGAACTCGCGCGTGATAAACTCGGCCATCTCCGCTCCGGAATTATCGCTCTTTCGAACGGCGTCTGAGGATCTTTGTCATCAGGGGTAGCAGTCGGTCGATAGCGATGCCTGCAGACGCTAGACCGTCCAATTCCTCATCAGTCGGGCGCTGCATTTTAGGTCCTGCCGAGGGAAGCGCCGAACCCCGGAGCTCCGCGGAGATTTGCTCTGCCGCGCCGCCAAATCCTGCGATCGGTAAAAGGAAGCTGCCGGCATCCGTGGCTAGCCGAAACTCCTCGAGGACGCCGTCGGCAATGAGGATCTTGCCGCCATCGGTGCGTGCTCCGCCCAGGAAAATGACAACCCCTGCCTGCCGGGCAAGCTCTGAACGCAATCGCGTCCATTGCGCCTTGTCTGGCTTTGCGCCGCCGAGTGGCTGCGGGAACGCACGCACGATCAGGCGTCTATCGATATCCCAGCCGCCTCCGTCACGCAGGGCATCGACGAAGCCCGCTATGGCGGCCGAGCCGACGACAAGGCCCGACCCGCTGACCAAATCGCGGTGGCTTGTCCCGATAAGCCGTCCGATGGCCTCCGCCAGCTGATAGATGACGGAGCCGCGTGCATCCATACCGTCGAGAGGCCAGCTTCCACTCACCCACACGCGACGATCGGCAACACGGGATTCGATCTCGCGAAGAAGCTCCGGCACTTCCGCATAATCGTCGATCTCGACGCCAACGAGTCCATAGCGGCTGAGATCTTTCGCCCAGTGACGATGCTGGGCTAACCGTGCTTCGAACTCCGCATCGGCTTTAAAATCTTTGCGCTCAGGCGGTTTTATGATCGCAAAATGTTCAGGGGGCTGATCCGTGAAGCTCTCTCGGATCATCGCAAGGACGTGGCGGATATTTGGATCCGTCAGGCTCAGGCCAACGAACAGCATCGACATGCTGCTCAGATGCGCCTGTAAGAGCGGAAGGAATGCGCCGTGCTTTTGACGGTAGAGCTCATAGTCGTCGGTCGAGATCACGATCTCGTCGGGGCGGTCGACGGAGCCATGCATCTTGTATAGGCGTGCCGCGCCAGGGGTCGACTTGAGACTGAGATTCTTTGCTCCCGATACAGTGTCAATCGGGCGTCCGATCGCCGCGAATGCGCGTTCGATCAATCGGTCATAGTTAGTCGTCCAGATATGGCGCACTGGAAGGCGCGCCAAAATCTCGATCGCTTGCGGGACTGGATGGTCCTTGCCGATCTCTTGCCTGATAATATTGCGGACGCGCGTCGCATTGCCTGTCGCGCCAATATGCCATTGCGCCAGCGCAGCGAGATCATGCGTGTCGCGCGATTTGACACCCAGCTCATCGCCGATGTCGGCCAATAGTTCAGCCCACGAGGGATAGCCGGCCGCGATCGAAGCGCCGGCGCCCACGAATACAGCCCCGACGCCTTCATGCAGCGCGTCGGGAAACTCCTTGAGGAAACGCTTTCGCCCCGGTTTCGACATTCGTCACCGACCGGCGGCCCGAGCTGCCGCTTCGATCCAAGTCGGCATGTTCTGGTAGCCGTAGTCGTTTACCCAATCATACTGTCGATAGAGGGTGCTCATCGGAACGTTCTGCCCATTTACGTTCACCTGCCAGTACGAGAGCGGGTTCTTCCCGGCGACATCCGTCCCCTTTTGCGGATGCCGGACGTTATGAATGGCGATGGCCACGATGCCCTTTTTTAGCTCGTGGCTGCGCTTGATCTCATGCCGCACCCATTCTCTGTCGTAGGTCTCGGCGCCATAAAGGACGACGGTGACCGAGGTGCCTTTGAGTTGGTCCTCGATCCACTTCTCTATGCCGCCAGCGCGTTGCTTAACCTGCTCAAACTCGGCTTTGTCATAGAAGGGCGTCGCCTCGCCCTCGGGGCGTACCACCCAGGAATTGCGCACCTGTACGACACGATGAACATCCCGGTCGTAGTGAAAGCTGAAAAATACTTTTCGAGCCAAACGTCCCTCCCCAGGCCGTCAGAGGATTTTTGACCTCTGAGCATCGTGTGTATCGTGGCATTACCGCACCCTGCATCCAAGTCCGGGCCGGTACAATTTTAGTTCAGCACGACTGCTCTCCACTGCATCCACAGTTGTGAAGCCGATCACGCTGTTGCTGCCGACGCCACATTGCTTGTGGCTGTCCGGGGATTCGTAAACGGCCACAGACCTGCCCGAGAGACCAGGTTCTGGGGCAGCATGAATGCCTCGATCGTCCGTCATCGTGTCAGGGCTCAAGTTCTCCATTGGCGTATGCAGGCGGCGTGTTTCGCATGTTGCACTATAGGGCGGTTGTCTTGTCAGCGGTCCGGCATTTGCACCCCGCCTTGCGATATGCCTCGCAGCCCAACCAAAGTGCTCCCTCGCGACCGACGAGTCCGCTTCCGGGCAGGCGCTCAATGGCTGCTTGTGGCGCGTCGTAGCTTCTGGCCTCTGCCACTTCGAGAACGACCTGGGCTGGTAGTAGGGACTTTGTCAGATCGACGAGACCCGATAGGCAAGTCCAGGACGATGGGCCGGGGGCATGATGAGTCTGATTGAGGAAGTATCGACGGTTCTGCGACAGGCAGCTGCCGAGGCAATCTTACCTCGCTTTCGCAAACTTACCGCGAGCGACGTTGAGGAAAAGTCGCCGGGAGAACTCGTCACCGCTGCCGATCATCACGCCGAACGGTTAATTGGCGAACAATTGCTGCAGCTCGATCCATCCGCGAGGATCGTAGGTGAGGAAGCCTGTGCACGTAACCCCGCCTTGGCTAGCGCTCTAGACCAGGGCACCGTCTGGTTGATCGATCCGCTGGACGGCACTGGAAATTTCGTCTCCGGCCGAGGACCATTTTCGGTCATGGTCGCGCTTCTGCACGGAGGGGAGACCGTCGCCACTTGGATGCTCGACCCGCTGTCAGGTCAGCTTCATGTCGCCGAATTGGGAAGTGGAGCCCAGATTAATGGAGTCCGCGTGGTTGCTGATGGAAAAGCAGAGCCGCTGCGGAAGGGTTCAATTTCTATGCGTTTCTTTCCTCCCGAGGTGCTTGAGGCCGTCAAACCACGGTTGGATCAGGTGCCCTTGATCGTGCCGCCACTGCTTTGCGCAGGAGCCGAGTATCCTGCCATTGTCGCTGGCGATCGCGATTTCGCCGTTTTCTGGCGGACCTTACCGTGGGATCATCTGCCCGGTGCGTTGTTCTTAAGCGAGGCCGGCGGCCACGTCGCACGCTGGAATGGTTCTCCCTACGGGGCTGGACAAGACGGTTATGGATTATTGGCAGCGCGCACGCCTGATCATTGGCGAGCTGCGCACAAGGCGCTCTTCGAGGTAATGACTATTTAGGGGCGCGACCGGCCTTCAACCGGATAGCTCTGAGATGTACGCTTCCGAGCGAAGCGCTAGGTTCCGCCTCTGGCGCGAGGCACAGCCCTCCGGGCTCATCGTCTGCCACTGCCAGCGACGATGTGTCGGACTACCGAGCCCGGATGGCTGGCATAGGCGCTATTGAACAGGCTGGTGCTTCGCCTGCTCCTGGCTCGCTTTCGCCAGCATCGCTTCCAAAGCGACCAGGGCCGTCATCGGCAACACGAGGAGGACGTCTGCGTCCCCGATCGTCTCGAATGTTATGGCTGCATCGCCTCGCGGGTCGCTGCTCATTTGGATCATCGTCGGTTTAATGACCGGGATCTCAACTGTCTTCTTCTCGGACATGGGGCGGCTCGTCGAGTTAGTTCTCGCAACGCACTTGTGGCGCTTCAACAGTTCGCATCCCCGGCTGGTTCCAGACGGGTGACCCAAGACCTGACCAATCGAGAAAAGCACTGACAATGAAGCTGCGCTGGTGAGACCGGCGCCAGGGGGTGGCCACTCTCGGCAAGACGACGGAGCTAGAATGGACCGGGGCCTCGCGCGGCTCCGGCCCGCGCCAGCATTCGTCTCGTGACGCTCCAGCAGCTGGCGGCGCCCGAGGCGCGCCGCCAGGGTCTCGGCGATCTGCTAATGCTTGATCGCGATGCGCTTGACCTGAGACTGCGCCCTCTCGCTCTTGGGCAGGACGACCGTCAGCACGCCGTTCCTGAAGCGGGCATCGATCTTGTCCTGCTCGACCTCATAGCCGAGGGGGATGTGACGCTCGAAGCGGCCGTAATACCGCTCCGAAAACTGCCTCTCCTTGTTCTCGCTCTCGGCACGCTTCTCGCCCCTGAGGGTGAGAGTGTCACCATCGAGCAGGATCTCCAGGTCCTTCTCCTCCATTCCCGGAATTTCGGCGGTCACCTTGATATCCCTGGCTGTCTCGGAGACCTCGACCTTCGGCCAACCGCCGTTGAAGGGCGGCAGCGAACCAAGGCTGTCGAACGAGCGGTACATGTCGTCGAACAGACGATTGACCTCGCGATGGAGCGAGAAGACGGGGTTGTGCTGATCATCGCGATACAGCGCGGGAGGCCGATTGCCGTTATCGCGGCCCCAGGGGATCAAATCTCGAACGCTCATGACATCCTCCTTGCGTTCAAACATCGAAGCGGATTCGCGGCGCCGGGCTCGCCGCCCGGCGCTCAACGCTGATTCAATCAGCCTCTGCTCAGGCTGCGCGCTTCTCCGAGTCGATCTGCCGCCGATCGGCTTTCGGCAGTGCGGTGCCGGTGGCGATCTCGATCCGGCGCGGCTTCATCGCCTCTGGCAGCTCGCGTTTCAGATCGACCGTCAGCAAACCGTTCTCGAGGTTGGCGGCCACGATCTTGACGTGGTCAGCAAGCTCGAAGCGGCGCTGGAAGGTGCGCTCGGCAATGCCGTGGTGCAGATATCGGCCATTGTCCTGGCCGGCTTTCTGCCCGGACACCACCAGTAGGTTCGGCTCATGCGTGATGGTGAGCTCGTCCCGCGAGAAGCCGGCCACGGCCATCGTAATGCGATAGTCGTCGTCATCGGTCTTGACGATGTCGTAGGGCGGCCAGTTGCCGGGCGGGTCCAGCCGGCTTGCGGCTTCGATCGCACCGAATATGCGGTCGAAGCCGATGCTCGACCGATACAAAGGAGAAAAATCGAAGACGGTTCTCATAACCACATCCTCCATTGAGCAACATGGGCACAAGTCGGTCATTCCGAGGTCTCACCGATGTCGGCTTGACCGGCCGATCCCTCAAAAGGCGCTCGGCAATTAGCGATTTGGATCCGGTCGGCGGACGTTCAAGGGGATCAGTGAGATTTTTTGGGGGAATCGTTCGATGGCTCGGAAACGGTACCGCGCTGGGTGGGAGCTCCCCGTCGGGCTGGGCTCTCAAAGCCGTAACCGCCCGCCCCAAATCCGGGGCAGGATTTCGGCAATAAAACAGCGTCCCGCGGCTTCGGAAATGCCCGGCCCCCACCGGTGCGGAGCCGGGCCACTGGTCAAGCGTGGCCGCGCGAGCCTTCCTTGCGGCTGCTGGCGAACGCGGCCACGTCGGGCGCAAGAAGATCATGCTTTTCCGCCCAGGACGCGAACAAGCCGCGCGCCGTGTCTGGTTCGATCTCTCCGCGGATCGCCGCCAGGCAGGCTTTCAGCGCAAAGCCGTGGACCGGATCGCGCCTGGTCTCCGGCCAGTCGGCCAAGAACATGTAGGCCTCCATTGCGGACGCGATCGCCGCCGGATGCCCGAGCCCGGTCAGGATCACGAGCGGCCTCTCGAAGTCGTCTGATGTCATCATGCAGTCCTCCCTTGGCGGGGAGCGATTGCCAACGTTGCCATAGCCATATCCTCCAGGAAGCAACATGGATCCGGTTTGGTTGATCACCGCGTCGAGCGCGCTGTCGCTGTCGGCGGCTGCTATGATTTTGGGATGTGTTCTCTTCGGATCAAGCCCTGCGAAGCATCAACGTCACTGGAGCCGGAACTCGCCGCTGACCGCGCTGAGGTCGGCCGGCCCGATCAGGTCCTTGTGAGCGACGGTGATGCGGAACAGCTCGCCGTCAAGCTTGGCCTGCCAGAAGGCGAGGAACTTGTTGAGTTCGGGAAAGCGCGGAGCGAGGTCGTAATCCTGCCAGATATATTCCTGCAGGATCGAAGGGTGGTCGGGCAATCGGTAGAGGATGCCGGCGGTGGTCAATCCGTAGCCGGCGATCTGGCGGGCAAAGTCTGTCGAAGCCATTCCTTTCAGCTCCCTGGTTTTCACTGCGCCGATGGCAGCGGATTCTCAACGCTCTGGCAAGATGAAAGGTTGCGTTTGTGCTGCCTTTTCAGCCTGTTAGCACTCGATCAAAAAAAGTGCTGCCGACCTCTTGAAGGCAAAAATGGGGCAACCCAAATCTTCGCGCGGGCACGGCGCCTCAGGGCGCGCGGAACCTCGCCGCGAGACCTGAACAGGGCCGGCCCGCTTTGACATGTGACCGACATGGAAACTGGAGGAACTCATGAAGTTTCGGCCACTGCATGACCGCGTCGTCGTGAAGCGCATCGACGCCGAGGAGAAGACCAAGGGCGGGATCATCATTCCCGACACCGCCAAGGAAAAGCCGCAGGAGGGCGAGGTCGTCGCCGTTGGCGCTGGCGCGCGCGACGAGACCGGCAAGCTTGCGCCGCCCGACGTCAAGGTCGGCGACCGCGTGCTCTTCGGCAAATGGAGCGGCACCGAGGTCAAGATCGATGACCAGGATCTCCTGATCATGAAGGAGTCCGACATCATGGGCGTCGTCGAGACGACGGCCGCCCTCAAGAAGGCCGCCTGACGGGGCCTTCATCCCACATCATCAACCTGAAACCTCAAGTCTGAAGGAGTGAGGAATCATGGCTGCGAAGGACGTGAAGTTTTCGCAGGACGCGCGCGAGCGGATGCTGCGCGGCGTCGACACGCTTGCCAATGCCGTGAAGGTCACGCTGGGTCCGAAGGGCCGCAACGTCGTGATCGAGAAGTCGTTCGGTGCGCCCCGCATCACCAAGGACGGCGTCACCGTCGCCAAGGAGATCGAACTTTCCGACAAGTTCGAGAATATGGGCGCCCAGATGGTCCGCGTGGTGGCCTCGAAGCAGAACGATGCGGCCGGTGACGGCACCACGACCGCGACGGTGCTCGCCCAGGCCATCGTCCGCGAGGGCGCCAAGGCCGTCGCCGCCGGCATCAATCCGATGGACCTCAAGCGCGGCATCGATCTCGCCGTCGAGGCCGTGACGAAGTCGCTCGGCGAGCATTCGAAGACCATCACCGGTTCAGAGGAGGTTGCGCAGGTCGGCACCATCTCCGCCAATGGCGACCGCACGATCGGCGAGATGATCGCCGAGGCCATGAAGAAGGTCGGCAACGAGGGCGTCATCACCGTCGAGGAGGCCAAGACCGCCGAGACCGAGCTCGACGTCGTCGAGGGCATGCAGTTCGATCGCGGCTATCTCTCGCCCTATTTCGTGACCAACACCGAGAAGATGGTTGCGGAGCTCGACGACCCCTACATCCTGATCCACGAGAAGAAGCTCTCGGGCCTCCAGGCGATGCTGCCGCTGCTGGAAGCGGTCGTCCAGACTGGAAAACCGCTGCTGATCGTGGCGGAGGATGTCGAGGGCGAGGCTCTCGCCACGCTCGTCGTCAACAAGCTCCGGGGCGGCCTGAAGATCGCGGCCGTCAAGGCTCCGGGCTTCGGCGATCGTCGCAAGGCCATGCTCGAGGATATTGCCATCCTGACCGGCGGCACCGCGATCAGCGAGGATCTCGGCATCAAGCTGGAGACCGTCACTCTCGACATGCTCGGCAGGGCCAAGAAGGTCCGGATCGAGAAGGAAAACACGACCATTGTCGACGGTGCCGGCAAGAAGGCCGAGATTGACGCCCGTGTCGCCCAGATCAAGGCGCAGATCGAGGAAACCTCCTCGGACTACGACCGTGAGAAGCTCCAGGAACGCCTGGCCAAGCTCGCCGGCGGCGTCGCGGTCATCCGCGTCGGCGGCGCGACCGAAGTCGAGGTCAAGGAGAAGAAGGATCGCGTCGACGATGCCCTGAACGCCACCCGCGCAGCGGTCGAGGAGGGCATCCTGCCGGGCGGCGGCGTCGCCCTGCTGCGCGCGGTCAAGGCGCTCGAAGGGCTGGTGCCCGGCAATGACGACCAGAAGACCGGCGTCGAGATCGTCCGCAAGGCGATCACCGCGCCTGCCCGCCAGATCGTCGAGAATGCCGGCGGCGATGGCGCGGTCGTGGTCGGCAAGCTGCTGGAGTCTGCCGATTACGCCTGGGGCTATGATGCCCAGACCGGCGAGTACGGCGATCTGGTCAAGGCCGGCATCATCGACCCGACCAAGGTCGTGCGCACGGCAATCCAGGACGCGGCTTCGATCGCTGGCCTGCTGATCACCACCGAGGCGATGATCGCCGAGGCGCCGAAGAAGGACCCGGCACCGGCCATGCCCGCCGGCGGCATGGACTATTGAGCATCGGGGGCGCCGCGGTTTCCGCGGCGCCCCCTCTCAGGATCCCAACCGCACATGCAATGCCTAGGGGAACGCTATGCCCTTTTCATCACTGACCGATCCCATCGATCTGGCCCGTGCCGAAGCTGCTCTTGAAAAGGCATGGGCGGAACTCAAGCCGTCGCTTTCGGCGGGCTCTGACGAGCTGGAGCGAAACAACCTCGCCTATATCGTGGCTTCGCTGGTTCCGCTGGCGCTCGACGAGGACGATCTCGCACTGCGTGCGATCGACCGGTTTCGCGAGAAGGCCTAGGCGAAAGGCTCCGTGAAAGCCCCTGCATTCTCTCAATCGCATCAGACCGACATGACCGACGGCACACAGGAACCTAAGGACATCTCACCGTCCGACCGCTTCAAGGCCCTCATCACCAACGCCGAGAGCGCAACGTATGGCCTCAAGGATAATCTCCTGGCCGTCATGACGCGGGATGGATCGGCAACGTGGCAGACTGTCGCCGCTCACATCGAGGCTCAGTTGCCCGGCGCCGGCGAGTTCGCGACCGCGCGGTTGAATGCCATACTTGCTCTGGTCAGGACGCTGTCCAATCGAGAGGCTCGGGCAGCACATGAGTATCGCTCCCTATTGTCGCCCCCGACAGTCCGTGCGACCGGCTAGCTCGCCGCGTTTGCGCAGGATATCGCTCTCCGCCGAGAACTTCTTGCTGTGCCATCTATTCGAGAAACCCGAATGACCACGACCGCCACGCCAGAGCATCGCAGCTTCGAAGCCGACGTCTCCCGCCTGCTCCACATGATGGTGCATTCGGTCTATTCCGACCGGGACGTTTTCCTGCGCGAACTGATCTCGAACGCAGCTGATGCCTGCGAGAAGCTGCGCTACGAAGCGATCGGCAACCCCGAACTTCTGGGGGATGACCCGAAGCTCGCGATCACCATCTCGGCCGATCCGGAGGCTGGCAGGCTGACCATTGCCGACAACGGCATCGGTATGAGCCATGACGAGATGATCGAAGCTCTCGGCACGATCGCGCGCTCGGGAACACGCAGCTTCATGGAGCGGGTAGCAACCGCTGATGGCAAGGACGGCGCGCAGCTCATCGGCCAGTTCGGCGTCGGCTTTTATTCCGCCTTCATGGTGGCCGAGAAGGTCGAGGTTGTCAGCCGCCGTGCCGGCAGCGCCGAAGCGTGGACCTGGTCTTCCGACGGCAAGGGCGAATTCACGGTGGCGCCTGCGGCGCTGGATGAGGCTCCGTCCCGCGGGACGCGCGTGACGCTTCACCTGATGGAGGAGGCCAAGTCCTATGCCGAGCGCTGGACGCTGGAACGCATCGTCAAGGAACAGTCCGGCCATGTACCGGTCCCGATCTCGCTGATCACGGAGCCGGGCGCCGATGCGGTCGCCCTCTCCGACGGGGCCGCGCTTTGGACCAGGCCGAAGAGCGAGATCACCAAGGACGAATACGCTGATTTCTACCGCAGCGTTGCGGGACAATATGACGAGCCCGCCGCCACGATCCATTTTCGCGCCGAAGGCCTGCACGAATATACCGCGCTGGCCTTCGTCCCGGGCGCGCGTCCGTTCGATCTCTTCGACGCCGACCGCAAAGGGCGGATCAAGCTTTATGTGAAGCGCGTCTTCATCACGGACGAAGCCGAACTCCTGCCGCGCTACCTGCGCTTTGTGCGCGGTATCGTCGACACAGCCGACCTGCCGCTCAACGTCTCCCGCGAGATGATTCAGGACAGCCCACTGCTCGGTGCGATCAAGAAGGGCGTCACCAATCGTGTCCTCGCCGATCTCGCGAAACTGGCCGAACAGGAACCGGACACATTCCGCCTGATCTGGGACAATTTCGGCGTCGTCATCAAGGAAGGGCTTTACGAGGATTTCGCGCGCCGGGAGCAACTGCTCGGCCTCGCTCGCTTCCGGACCACGGCCTCCGGCGAAGGGTGGCGCAGCCTCAAGGACTATGTCGGCGCGCTCAAGGACAACCAGACCGCGATCTACTACATCGCCGGCGACGATGCCTCCCGAATCGCCAACTCCCCACAGCTCGAAGGTTTTCGGGCGCGGGGCATCGAGGTGCTGCTACTGTCGGATCCGATCGACAGCTTCTGGGCCTCGGCCGCGCCGGATTTTGAAGGCAAGCCGTTCAAGTCGGTGACGCAAGGGGCGGCCGATCTCGGTCTCATCCCGCTGCTTGATGGCGCGGCGCCTCCGTCGGCGGAAGCGAGCGAGAAGATCGCCGCTCTACTTGCATCGATGAAGGAGATTCTGGCCGAAGAGGTTGCGGATGTCCGATCCTCCGATCGGCTGACCGAGAGCGCGGTCTGCCTTGTCGCGTCGGATAAGGGGCCGGATCGCCAGTTCGAACGCCTGCTCAGCGCCGCTGGTCGAGTGGAGAGTGCTGCCAAGCCCATCCTCGAGGTCAACCCTCGGCATGCGATGGTTTCGGCCCTCTCGTCTGTCGAAGATGATGCGTTGCGTAGCGACGTCGCCCATCTGCTCCTGGATACCGCGCGCGTCCTGGACGGCGATCGCCCGATAGACGCAAGTGCATTCACCGAACGGCTGAACCGGCTGGTGATGCTAAGCTTCAGCGATGGCTGAGCAGGGAGCGAGGGAAAGCGTGACCGTGCGGGCTGGCGTCGCTTGCGCGCTTCCCATTTCGCTCAGCTTCGAACGTCCGGTTCTGGGTCGCTTCCCAATGTCCGATTGTGGCGCATGACGCGAGCTATCTTGAAGTGTTTGCGGAGATCTCGGCCTTTCGGTATTTTTCGCCGCAGCGCCAGGGATCAAACAGCAGATGTTCGTCACGATCGACATCGAAGACAGATTGCTGGAAAAAGCCCGGTCGCTGACCGGCGCCGAGGAGATAGATGCCCTCGTCCGACAAGCGTTGGAAACGCTGGTGCGCGTCGAGGCTGGCAAGCGCCTAGTCGCCCTCGGCGGCACAATGCCGGACGCGGCGGCTGGACCGCGGCGCCAAAGCGAGGCCCCTAAGTGACTCTGGCCTAGCTATCGGTCTGGATTGATCGTTTTCGTCGGCCCGCGATGCAGGGACGCGCCCCGGCTCAATTGGCAAGATCTTCGCACTTCTGAGGCGCGTCAGCGCTCGGAAGGTGTGTTCCCGCTCGCGCTCTTCCACGGCGTTGATGAGCTCGACTAGCTCCTTTTCTTCCGGACTATCCTCGATCGCGCCGATGAGGCTGTCTCTACGGATGGCCCTAGCTTTTCTGTTGATCAGAGTTCAGCCAGCGGCTGTAAGCTCGGATATCAACCATGGGCACCGTGGCCAGCGCCTGCAGCCGTGCGATCAGCTCGAACAGGAAGGCTGTTGCCGGCTTGCCCTCCGAAGTGAGCTTATAGACGCCATCCGAGTCTCGGCTGTAGTGACCATGCGCCGCGACGCAACCAAGGTCGATCTGCTCGGTTGTGGAGGACCTTGCCAGGGCGTCCCGCAGTGCTTCGCCCATTGCCGGCTTCCAGTCGCTCTCAAGCGTCAGGAGCCCGCCTAGAATATGATGGAGCGGCTTTGGCGCCGCTATCCCGCCGACATGGGGAACCGGCAGGCTCGTGCGGTGCAGCGCCCGCACGCTGGCGATCTTTTTATGAGCGTAGGCGACCTGATCAGCATTTAGCGATTGCTTGGCCTCAAAGGCCGCGTAGACGCTCTCGGCCGGAATCACCTTAGTGCCCTTCATGACGAAGATGAACGGCGAGTACTGACGGTCATAGACCACCACATCCATCTGATGGCTAAAATTTCCCTCGCTATCGACCACATGCGCCTTATCGGCCTTGTAGCGCGCTGGCAGATAGGTGCTCAGCAGCTCTAGCCAGGCTCCTTCGCTGGCATCGCCCTTATCTACAGAATGGCCCAGCAGTTGACGTGCCGCAGCCAGCTTGCCTTGAATTTCGTCGTGAAGACCCGCCAGGAGCTCTGAAAGGGACCAGCTCACCGGACGATTTCTCCCCAAGTCGCAGCCTGCGCCGCAGCTCCAGCCGCCTTGGCGATCGTTGTTTTTTCAGCCGCACTCAGATCTTCGGAGATGATGTTGTTCGTGTTCGCCGGATCGACAATTCGCGCCGCACCGATGTTGTCTCGGATATGGGCCAACGCCGCCATCACGTTGCGGCCGACATCGCCGGCCCTCTTATCGTACAGCGCATCGATCGCCAGCAGCTCAAGATAGAACGACGGGATATCCAGGCCTTTTTGATTTCGCCAGAGCTTCAGAATACGGATTTCTTCCGTACTACCGGAATTGCCCACCAGGTTGATGTGGGTAGCAATGTTAGTCTTGGTCCAACCGCCTCTCCGGTTCCGGTACAGGCTATGGTCCTGGCTCTGGCCATCCTGCCGGCGAGCCGGCACCAGATCGACGTCGTGGCCGTCTACTCTGACGCCGATCGAAACATTTTGTCTGCGCGCCTTAAAGCCGGCTTGGTTCATCCGGTTGAATAGCGTCGTATAGATATTCTCAAGTGTCGCGGTCAGCGTGTGCGACAGCGAAATAAACAGATCGATATCCGTACCGCTCTTCACGGCCGTGCCCTTGGCAAATGAGCCGCTCGGGCTGACTTCGCGGATATGATCTCCAGCCCATGCTCGCAGGTGCGGCAAGATGACTCCAGCATAGCCGCGCAGCGGAGATGTGGAGCTGACGTCGACGCGCTCGCGCGCTAAAATGTTCTGAAGATATTCGTTTTCGGTCATCGCTCCCCCACAGGGATGCTATGTCACCGGAGGCCCGGATCACAACCGAGAAGCACTGCTTCTTTGGTCGGCAACTGGGCTGCAAGCGCAGCGGAACGGTTGCGGATTTCCAGTGAGTGTCCGGTTGCAGGCGGGAGCTCAATACCCGGAAGTGATGCTGTGGACGGCTCTCCACCCCTGCGGGAGCCTAAGCTCCTGCAAGGCAGGAGGAGAGCGTCATGTTCAAGGTCGTCACAGTCGGTCTGGATATCGCCAAGTCCGTTTTTCAGGTTCACGGTGTGGATGTCGTCGGAGGAGTTGCGATCCGTCGCCAGCTCCGGCGGGCGCAGGTCTTGCCATTTTTCGCCAAGCTGCCGGCGTGCCTGATCGGCACTGAAGCCTGCGCTACGGCGCACTATTGGGCCCGCGAGCTCGGCGCGCTGGGCCACCAGGTGAAGCTCATACCACCGAGCTATGTGAAGCCATACGTGAAGCGGCAAAAGAACGATGCTGCCGACGCCGAGGCGATCTGCGAGGCCGTGACCCGGCCGACGATGCGCTTCGTGGAGGTGAAGAGCCCTGAGCAGCAAAGCGTGACGGTGCTGCACAAAGTTCGGCTGACTTTGATGCGCTAGCGCATCCAGCTGTCCAACACGATCCGGGGGCACATGGCTGAGTTCGGCTTGGTGGCGCCGATCGGGCGCGAGGGGCTGCAACAGCTGATTAGGCTGGTGGAAGAGAGCGATCCACGCGTGTCGGATGAGGCAAGGGTCTGCCTTGAGTTTCTGGTCGCCCAACTGCAGCTGGTGAACCTACAGATCGTGGAGACCGATCGACGGATCAGGACCAGCGCACGGTCCACCGAGGTCGGCCGCAGGCTGATGAGCATCCCAGGCGTCGGGCCGCTGCTGGCCAGCGCCCTGGTCGCGACGGTGGCTAATCCGACAGCCTTCAAATCCGGCCGTAACCTGGCAGCCTGGATCGGGCTCGTGCCGAAGCAGAACTCAAGCGGCGGCAAGGACCGATTGGGCGGGATCACCAAGCAAGGCGACCGCTATCTGCGGCAGCTCCTGGTCGTCGGCGCCTTGGCCGTGGTTCGCTACGCCGAGCGACACGGGACCCGCCGGCCGTGGCTCGTTCACTTGCTGGCGAAGCGACCGACGAAGGTGGCGACGGTGGCTTTGGCCAACAAGATCGCCCGGATCGCCTGGGCCATCATGACGAGGGGCGAGAGCTACCGCGAGCCGGAGCCGGCTGCCGCGTAGCTCAGGCGCTGGGGCGTCGACGAACTTGGGAAGGGCTCCGACGGACTAACGCATCCAGCCGGTCGATACCGAAGGACAGGAAAACCCTCTTGCGCCACTGCGCCTCCAAGCGCGCGGAATTGGTCGGGACCCGTCCTCGCGGAAGGTATTATGGCCAGCGGCTTTATGTGCCGCACCAACAGGTCGAACACATGGCCGCACCGACCAGCGCTGCCGCAGTCCAACTAGACCCTTGCCAACGGAGAGCCGTCCAAACATGGCGCAGAGACGAAGCGCGCTACGCGCCGATTTTGAGAGCCTAACTCACTGGCAGCACGCAGCTCGGAGCCAAGTGTATCGTTGCTTGTCCAACACGGCTGCGCGGGAAAGTGCGGAACTCCACCTACATTCGCGGTAACACTATACCTCGCTTCTCAGAACTTCGCCTCTCATTTCACGAGCATCCGGTGGTGCTTCCGCAGGTGTTGCACTTCAGGCAGGTGCCGTTGCGGACCAAGGTGAAGTTGCCGCATTCGCCGCACGAGTCGCCGACATAGCCCTTCATGATCGCCTCCGCCCGCCGCTCCGAGGTCGTCGGCTGGGCGGCCGGAGCCGAGAAGCCGAGCTTGGCCATCTCCGCTTCGCCATAGGTCTCCGGCTCCTCCTTCAGCGCGGTCGCGCCGATGGTGGCGAGTGCGGTCAGGGCCGCGCCGCCGCGGGCGACGGTCTCGATGGCCGGAGCCGCCACGCCGCCCTGGATCGCGTGGAAGGAGATCGGCTTGCCGCGGCGGAAACCCGTCGAGGCCAGCGGCGTCGATGTGATCGGAGCGGTCGCATCCGGCGCCTTGTCCTGGCCGACGCCGCTGCCCATCACGTCATGGCCGATCTCGCTCGGGTCGACATGGGCGAGGTCGTTGCGGCCGAGATAGGAGATCGCGAGCTCGCGGAAGACGTAGTCGAGGATCGAGGTCGCGTTCTTGATCGACTGGTTGCCGGCGACGAAGCCCGAGGGCTCGAAGCGGGTGAAGGTGAAGGCCTCCACGTATTCCTCCAGCGGCACGCCATATTGCAGGCCGAGCGAGACCGCGATGGCGAAGTTGTTCATCATCGCCCGGAAGGCCGCGCCCTCCTTGTGCATGTCGATGAAGATCTCGCCGAGGCGCCCGTCCGAATATTCGCCGGTATGGACATAAACCTTGTGGCCGCCGACCGTGGCCTTCTGGATGTAGCCCGTGCGGCGATCCGGCATCTTCTCGCGCTCGCGCTTGCGCTCGATGCGCTCGACGATGCGCTCGACGATCTTCTCCGAGATCTGCGTGGCGCGCGCCGCCATCGGCGCTGCGACCAGCGTCTCGACGGCGTCGTCGGCCTCGTCGTCCTCATCCGAGATCAGCGCCGAGTTCAGCGGCTGCGAGAGCTTGGAGCCGTCGCGATAGAGGGCGTTCGCCTTCAGCGCCAGCTTCCAGGAGAGCATATAGGCGCTCTTGCAGTCCTCGACCGTGGCGTCGTTGGGCATGTTGATGGTCTTGGAGATCGCGCCCGAGATGAAGGGCTGGGCCGCCGCCATCATGCGGATATGGCTCTCGACCGAGAGGTAGCGCTTGCCGATGCGGCCGCAGGGGTTGGCGCAATCGAAGACGTTATAATGCTCGGTCTTGAGGTGCGGGGCGCCTTCCAGGGTCATCGCGCCGCAGACATGGACGTTGGCGGCCTCGATCTCGGCCTTGCTGAAGCCGAGGAAGGGCAGGAGCTCGAACGACATGTCGTTGAGCTTCTCGGCCGGGACATTCAGCGTGCCGGTGAGGAAATCCTCGCCCAGCGTCCACTTGTTGAAGACGAACTTGATGTCGAAGGCGCTCTTCAAGCCCTTCTCGACCGCCTCGATCTTCTCGTCGGTGAAGCCCTTGCTGCGCAGCGTCGAGGGATTGACGCCGGGCGCCTGCTTCATCGAGCCGTGGCCGACGGCATAGGCCTCGATCTCGGCGATATCGGCCTCGCGGTAACCGAGGGCGCGGAGCGCATCCGGCACGGCGCGGTTGATGATCTTGAAGTAGCCGCCGCCGGCGAGCTTCTTGAACTTCACCAGCGCGAAGTCGGGCTCGATGCCGGTGGTGTCGCAATCCATGACGAGGCCGATCGTGCCGGTCGGCGCGATCACGGTCGCCTGGGCGTTGCGGTAGCCATAGCGCTTGCCCTGCTCCAGCGCCTCGTCCCAGACGATGCGCGAGCGTTCCGCCATGGTCACGGCCGAGCCGCCGAGACGAGCCAGCGTCGCATGGTCGAGCGGGACGGGGGTGACGCTCAGGCCCTCATAGCCGTCGGCGAGGCCGTGGGCCGCGGTGCGGTGGTTGCGGATGACGCGCAGCATGTGGCTGGCGTTCTTCTTGTAGCCGGGGAAGGGGCCGAGCTCGCCGGCCATCTCGGCCGAGGTCGCATAGGCGACGCCGGTCATGATCGCGGTCAGCGCACCAGCCAGCGCGCGGCCTTCATCCGAGTCGTAGCCGAGGCCCATAGTCATCAGCAGGCCGCCGATATTGGCGTAGCCGAGGCCGAGCGTGCGGTACTCGTAGGAGAGCTCGGCGATCTCGCGGCTCGGGAACTGCGCCATCGTCACCGAGATCTCGAGCACCACGGTCCAGAGCCGGCAGAGATGCTCATAGGCCGCGACGTCGAAGGCCTTGGTCTCGGTATCGTAGAACTGCAGCAGGTTGGCCGAGGCCAGGTTGCAGGCGGTGTCGTCTAGGAACATGTACTCGGAGCACGGATTGGACGCCCGAATCCGGCCGGAAGCCGGGCAGGTGTGCCAGTCGTTCATCGTCGAGTTGAAGTGCAGGCCGGGATCGGCCGAGGCCCAGGCGGCGTAGCCGATCTTCTCCCAGAGGTCGCGGGCCTTCAGGGTCTTCATGACCTTGCCGGTGGTGCGGCCGGTCAGGTTCCAGTCGTTGTCGTCCTCGACGGCGCGCAGGAAGTCGTCGGTCAGCGAGACCGAGTTGTTCGAGTTCTGGCCGGAGACGGTGAGATAGGCGTCGGAATCCCAGTCGGTGTCATAGGTGTCGAAGGAGATGTCCTTGTAGCCCTGCTTGGCGAACTGGATGACGCGCTTGATGTAGTTGTCGGGCACCAGCGCCTTGCGGGCGAGCTTGATCTCGCGCTTCAGGGCCGGGTTCTGCTCGGGGTCGAAGCAGCTGTCGCCATCGCCTTCGCAGTTCACGCAGGCCTTGAGCACGGCCTTCATGTGCTTCTTGACGGTCTTGGAGCCGGTGACGAGGGCGGCGACCTTCTGCTCCTCCTTCACCTTCCAGTCGATATAGGCCTCGATATCCGGATGGTCGGCATCAACCACGACCATCTTGGCGGCGCGGCGGGTGGTGCCGCCGGACTTGATCGCGCCGGCGGCGCGGTCGCCGATCTTGAGGAAGGACATCAGGCCCGAGGACTTGCCGCCGCCGGCGAGCTTCTCGCCTTCGCCGCGCAGCATCGAGAAGTTCGAGCCGGTGCCGGAGCCGTATTTGAACAGGCGGGCTTCACGGACCCAGAGATCCATGATGCCGCCCTCGTTGACGAGGTCGTCCTGCACGCCCTGGATGAAGCAGGCATGCGGCTGCGGATGCTCGTAGCTCGACTTCGACTTGACCAGCTTGCCGGTCTTGAAGTCGACGTAGAAATGGCCCTGGCTCGGGCCGTCGATGCCATAGGCCCAGTGCAGGCCGGTGTTGAACCATTGCGGCGAGTTCGGCGCGACGCGCTGGGTGGCGAGCATGAAGCGCAATTCGTCATGGAAGGCCGCGGCATCCTCCTCGGAGGAGAAATAGCCGCCCTTCCAGCCCCAATAGGTCCAGCAGCCGGCGAGGCGGTCGAAGACCTGCTTGGAGGAAATTTCGGAGGCGTAGCGCTCGCCCTCAGGCAATTCGGCGAGAGCGGCCTCGTCGGCGACGGAGCGCCAGAGGAAGGAGGGAACGTCGTTCTCCTCGAACTTCTTCAGGCGCGCCGGCACGCCGGCCTTGCGGAAATACTTCTGCGCGAGCACGTCGCTGGCGACCTGCGACCAGGCCTCGGGAACCTCGATGCCTTCCAGCCGGAAGACGACGGAGCCGTCCGGGTTCTTGATCTCGCTGACGGCCGATCGGAACGGGATCGCGGCATAGGGCGACTGTCCGGCGGAGGTGTAGCGGCGCTCGATGCGCATGATCTTCATCCCTTGATCTGCCGCGGACTTGCCTTGAAGCCACGCGCGGCCGGTTGATCACCGGCTCCTGATGTCAGCCCAAACTCGGTTCGATGCCCTGTGGGTCCCGGCGGTGTGGCCCCGCCGATGGTCCCGGACGCGCCCAAAATGTCCGCGCAAATCCGTTCGCTTCCGCTGTTGATGGCGGATGCGGCGGCAGGCCCGGAACACACTGGAAAACTAGGGTTTCGCAGTCATCCAGAGGGGGTGCCGCCGGCCGTCATGCGATGGTCAAAATCTAGTGCAGATGCCGGCTTGGCGTCAAGGAATAGTGTCTATCGATCCCTGTGGACACGACATCTGGTAGAGATATGTGGGTTACGGGGATAAGTTGCAAGGCGCCTGCTAAGCCTCGGAAATCGCCGGGGAATCGGATGCTGCTCGGCAAGATTGCCACAGTGCGGGAGGAAGCGCAGTCCCTAAAATCCCCGCTATCATGGTTGACGGACGCTAAATCCGGTGGGTCCGGGGCCCAGCCGTGCGCTCCGCTTTCAAAGCCCCCCGGAAGTGGCTGATCTCGGAGCACTTCCGGCGAATGCAGCGCGGCGGGCCGATCCGAATCGCGGCCGAATCGTGGCGAGCGACTCACAGGTGCACAGGTTTACCGATCCGCGGCTCGCGGCGGGCAAGTCGGGCAGGGGAAGCCGCGCCTACGGCGAGGGGCCGCATTCGATTGCGATGCCGCCAGGGGCGAACATCGCGTGGTCGGCACGGCCGGCCTATCGCGGACTGGACAGCGGGCAGTGCGGGAGCCATAAGTCGCCCGATTGTTTCAGCATCGCGCGCACGGACTTGAGGACGATGAAGGACTGGCTGCTGCAGATCTTCACCTGGTGGAACGGCCAGACGATCGGCACGCGTTTCCACACCTGGCGCTTCGGCGAGCGGGTGGGAGAAGACGAGTTCGGCAATGTCTATTACCGCTCCGCCGGTGGGGTGAAGGACAAGGCGCTCGGCTTTCAGCGGCGCTGGGTGATCTACAAGGGCGATGCGGAAGCCTCCAAGGTGCCGCCGGGCTGGAATGGCTGGCTGCATCATACAGTCGATGTCGCCCCCTCCGAGGAGAGCTACCAGCCGCGTGAATGGCAGCAGCCGCACCAGCAGAACTGGACCGGCACGGCTTTGGCCTATCGCCCGCAGGGCTCGACCCTCGCGGAGGGCGAGCGCCCGGCCGCAACCGGCGACTACCAGGCCTGGACGCCCGGCCGCTGAGAGAAGGCCGCCTCTGAGAGAAGGCCTGCAAGCCGAGCTTGCGAAATACCGGGCCGCCCCTTTCGGGGTGGCCTTTTTGCTGCCAGCCGGAGGTTTGCCCGGCATACCCCAAGCTTTCCGGGGCCATGCCCTTTTTCCGCTGCGATTGCCGTGTTACTGCGCGCCATCGCGGTCCTTCCGCGCTGTCGAAGAGATTCGCGCCCGCATGCCGTCGTTCTTTCGTTTCCCGATCCTGGCAGGCCTCGCCTCGAGCGCTCTGGCGACGCTGGCGGCCACGGGCCCGGCACAGGCCGACCGCATCCGCAATCCGACCGCAGTCTTCGCCGGGCTCGACAAGATCACCGGCCGCATCATCTCCTTCGAGGTGGCGATCGACGAGACCGTGCAGTTCGGCGCACTTCAATTGACGCCGCGAGTCTGCTGGACGCGGCCGCCGACCGAGGCACCGCAGACCGACGCCTTCGTCGAGGTCGACGAGGTCACGGTCAAGAACGAGTACCGGCGCATCTTCACCGGCTGGATGTATGCGGCGAGCCCGGGCCTGCACGGCGTCGAGCACGCGATCTACGATGCCTGGCTGACCGACTGCAAAGGCGGCACCGAGCTCGTCGTCGACCCCAAGGAGCCGGAGGCGCCACCGGCCGAAGACCCGCGCCGGCCCCGCACACCCAACCAGCCTCCGGCCGCGCAGCAGCCCGCTTCGCCGCCGCGCGGCGGGCGTATCGATGTCGAGCCGCCACGTGGCGTGCCGGTCCAGCCGCAGCGGCCGAGCCAGCGCTTCTTCCCGACCAATCCCTCGCCGGGCCGCGATCCGACCGCCGGCGGCGGCTGATCCTGCCAGTAAGGCGATCCGGCGCTCAGATCCGGGCGAGGGCCTCCCGGCCGTTCATCGCAGGCCAGGCGTGCCAGTCGCCGGCATGCAGCAGTGCGTCGTCTAGCAGGCGGCGATAGCCGTCGCGCGGAATCTCGATCGTGCCGAACTGCGCGAGATGGCCGGTCTGGAACTGGGTATCCAGCAAACGATAGCCGCCATGCCTCAATCGGGCGACGAGATGGACCAGCGCGACCTTCGAGGCGTCGGTTTCGCGATGGAACATGCTCTCGCCGAAGAAGGCGCCGCCCAGCGAGAGGCCATAGAGGCCACCGACCAACCGGCCTTCGCGCCAGCATTCGACCGTGTGGACATGGCCGAGCGTGAAGAGCGCGCCGAAGATTTCGCGGATGCGCGGGTTGATCCAGGTTTCCGCGCGGTCCGGCTTGGCCTCGGCGCAGGCCGCGATCACGGCGTCGAAGGCGGTATCGACCCTGATCTCGAAGCGGTCCGAGCGCACCGTGCGGGCAAGCCGCGCGGAGAGGTGGAAGCCGTCGAGCGGAATGATGCCGCGCAATTCCGGCTCGACCCAGAACAGGCCGGGATCGTCGGCGCTCTCCGCCATCGGGAAGATGCCAGCGGCATAGGCGCGCAGCATGATCTCCGGCGTGATCGCGGGGGTGCGGACGGGCACGGAACGAGCCTTCATGGGGCGATGGGAGCGCGGGGCGGGGCTTGAGTCAAACGAGGGCTGCCGGAATGGCCAGCCTCGTCATGCTCGGGCTTGACCCGAGCATCTCGCGAAGGAGCGCCTCTTCGGCAGGAGATTCTCGGGTCTGCGCTTTGCTTCGCCCGAGAATGACGCGCCTACCAGGGCCAGTCTGGCGAGTCCGCCCCGCCATGGCTTCAGATATTGCCTGAAGCCATGGCCGCAACAGACTGACGGATCAGCCTTCCGTGGGCTCGCCGCCCGGCGCCGCGTCGCCTGCCTCGGCGTCTTCGTCACCTTCACCATCGTCGTTGATGCACTCGACCGAGACGACCTTCTCGTCCTTGGCGGTGTTGAACACCGTCACGCCCTGCGTCGAGCGCCCGGCGATGCGGATGCGGTTGTCCGGGCCGGCATCGACCGGCACGCGGATGAGCTGGCCGCCATCGGTGACGAGCATGAGCTGGTCTGAGTCGAGGGCCGGGAAGGAGGCGACGAGCTTGCCGTTGCGGTCGTTCACGACCATCGCGACGATGCCCTTGCCGCCGCGCCCGGTGACCCGGTACTCGAAGGACGAGGTGCGCTTGCCGTAGCCGCGCTCCGAGATGGTCAAGATGAACTGCTCGGCGAGCTGCATCTCGAGGCGCTTGGCCCCGAGTTCAACCTCACCGGCGGCTTCCTCGCCATCGGCGACGGGCTCCGTCGTCTCCTCGCCTTCGCCGGTCAGGGCGCGGCGCTGGGCGGCGGCGTCCTTGAGATAGGTCGCCCGCTCCTCCGGAGTCGCATCGAGATGGTGCAGGATCGCGAGCGAGATCACCTCGTCGCCCTTGGCCAGGTTGATGCCGCGCACGCCGGTGGAGTCGCGGCCCTTGAAGACGCGCACCTCCGGCACCGCGAAGCGGATGCACTGGCCGAGGGCGGTCGTCAGCAGCACGTCATTGCCTTCGGTGCAGATCTGCACGTCGACGATGTGGTCGCCCTCGTCGAGCTTCATCGCGATCTTGCCGGCGCGGTTGACGTTGACGAAGTCGGAGAGCTTGTTGCGGCGCACGCCGCCCGAGGCTGTCGCGAACATCACGTCGAGCGTCTCCCAGCTCGCCTCGTCCTCCGGCAGTGGCATGATCGTGGTGATACGCTCGCCGGCCTCGATCGGCAGCATGTTGACGAGAGCCTTGCCGCGGGCGTTCGGCGCGGAAAGCGGCAGGCGCCAGACCTTCTCCTTGTAGACCTGACCTTCTGAGGAGAAGAACAGCACCGGCGTATGGGTCGAGGCGACGAAGAGACGGGCGACGAAATCCTCGTCCTTGGTCGCCATGCCGGAGCGGCCCTTGCCGCCGCGGCGCTGTGCCCGGTACGTCGAGAGCGGCACGCGCTTGATGTAGCCGCCATGGCTGACGGTAACGACCATGTCCTCTCGGGCGATCAGATCCTCGTCGTCGAGGTCGGAGCCCCAGTCCTGGATCTCGGTGCGGCGCGGCGTGGCGAAGGCGGCCTTCACCTCGGCGAGCTCCTCCTTGACGATCGACTGGATGCGGGCGCGCGAGCGCAGGATGTCGAGATAATCCGCGATCTCCTTGGCGAGCTTCTCCAGCTCGTCGCCGATCTCGTCGCGGCCGAGAGCGGTGAGGCGCGACAGGCGCAGCTCGAGGATCGCCTTGGCCTGCGCGTCCGAGAGCCGGTAGGTGCCGTCCGGATTGATGGGGTGGCGCGGATCGTCGACCAGCGCGATCAGCGGCGCGATGTCCTCGGCCGGCCAGTCGCGTGCCATCAGGGATTCATGCGCGGCGGCGGGCGTCGGTGCGGTGCGGATCAGGCGGATGACTTCGTCGATATTGGCGACGGCGGTGGCGAGGCCGCAGAGCACATGGGCGCGCTCGCGGGCCTTGTTGAGCAGGTAGCGCGTGCGCCGCGAGACGACCAGCTCGCGGAACTCGACGAAGGCCGAAATGAAGTCCTTGAGATTGAGGACTTCCGGACGGCCGCCGTTCAGCGCGACCATGTTCGCGCCGAAGGAGGTCTGCAGCGGGGTGAAGCGGTAGAGCTGGTTCAGCACGACATCGGCGACGGCGTCGCGCTTGATCTCGATGACGACGCGCACGCCCTCGCGGCTGGATTCGTCGCGCAGGTCGGAGATGCCCTCGATGCGCTTCTCACGCACGAGATCGGCGATCTTCTCGACCATCGTCGCCTTGTTCACCTGATAGGGAATCTCGGTGACGACGATCGCCTCGCGCTCCTTGCGCATCTCCTCGATATGCGTCTTCGAGCGCATCACGATCGAGCCGCGGCCGGTGTGATAGGCCGAATGGATGCCGCTGCGGCCCATGATCGAGGCGCCGGTCGGGAAATCCGGGCCCGGCACGATCTCGATCAGGTCGTCGATCGAGATCTCGGGATCGTCGATATAGGCGACGCAGGCGTCGATGACCTCGCCGAGATTATGCGGCGGGATATTGGTGGCCATGCCGACCGCGATGCCGCCGGCGCCGTTGACGAGCAGGTTGGGATAGCGCGCCGGCAGGACTGTCGGCTCATGCTCCTTGCCGTCGTAGTTCGGCTGGAAATCGACCGTGTCGAGGTCGAGGTCTTCCAGCAGCGGCATCGCCGCCTTGTCGAGGCGGGCCTCGGTGTAACGATCGGCGGCGGCGCTGTCGCCGTCCATCGAGCCGAAATTGCCCTGGCCGTCGATCAGCGGCAGGCGCAGCGAGAAATCCTGCGCCATGCGCACCAGCGCGTCATAGACCGCGAGATTGCCGTGCGGATGGTACTTACCCATCGTGTCGCCGACGATGCGGGCGCATTTGGTATAGGGCCGCTCGGGCACGTTCTTGTTCTCGTGCATCGAGAACAGGATGCGGCGATGGACCGGCTTCAGGCCGTCGCGGACATCGGGCAGAGCGCGGCTCACGATCACGCTCATGGCGTAATCGAGATAGCTCTTCTTCATCTCGTCGGTGATCGCGATCGGCTTGATGTCGCCGCCGAAATCCGGGGCGTTGTCGCGCTTGTCGTCGGTATCGTCGCTCAAGGGAAAATGTCCCGATTCCTGCTGGTTTTTCAGCCTTCTGGCTATCCGATTCCGGCAGGAGAAGCCAGCAAAAGCGGGCGCTGTCCAAGCAAAAATTATCCAAGCGAATTCAGTGACTTACGGATGATTTTCAGACGCCTTCCGGCGCGCTGCCATATTCCGGCCTTTCTTGGTGCGTGACGGCGGGCCTGCGGCATGCTGATGTGGCGCCATGTTCGTCGAATTCGCCACCGCAGCCCTCGTCACCATGCTGGTGACGCTCGACCCGCCGGGCCTTGCGCCGATCTTCCTGTCGCTGACGCGCGGGATGTCGGAAAGCGAGCGGCGGCAGGTCGCCATCCGCGCCTCGATCATCGCCTTCTGCATCATGGCCTTCTTCGCTGTGGCGGGCGACATCGTGCTGAAGGCGCTCGGCGTCTCGCTGCCGGCCTTCCGCATCGCGGGCGGGCTGCTGCTGTTCTGGATCGCCTTCGAAATGGTGTTCGAGCGTCGGACCGAGCGCAAGCAGCAGACGGCGGATACCGCGATCACCCAGGACCATATCCGCAATGTCGCGGCCTTCCCGCTGGCGATCCCGCTGATGGCGGGGCCGGGCGCGCTGACGGCGATGATCCTGCTCGCCGGCCGCGCCGGCGGCGACCCGCTGCTGCTGGCGACGCTGGCTGTGATCTGCGGGCTGGTGGTGCTGTCCTGCCTTCTGGTGTTCCTCTCGGCGACGCCGATCGCGAAGCTGCTCGGCGTCACCGGCAATATCGTGCTGACGCGCCTGCTGGGAGTGATCCTGGCGGCGCTGGCGGTTCAGTTCGTGATCGACGGGATCAAGGCTGCCGCGCAGGCGGGGTAGGGACGGGTTGGAGGGGCTGCTTCCGACCCTGGCGGTCATTCATCCTCGCCGTTACGAAGAGCTCTTCCGGCTTCATCCGCTAGGCCACTTGCAGCTCGCTGATCGACCTTCCGGTCATTCGGGTTGAGGCCGCCCCGCCGCCTGGAACCGCCCGCGTTCTTGCCAACCATCAAGAACCTTTTCGTGCGATCGGCTCGATTACGGACCAGAGGGAGGCAGCTATGCCTTACAGGCCGTTTGGGACGCTTAGGACATTACTGGCTCTGCTTGTTCTCCTCCAACATGTCGGCCATGTCGGGCCAGCCGAGATGCAGGCAAACTGGAGCTGGGCAACTGGTTCAGTCGCGGTTCTCGTCTTTTTCGTTCTTTCCGGTTTCGTCATCACAGAGGCTGCGGAGAATATCTATTGGAAGCGACCTTTGCAGTTCGCTGCAAACCGCGCCCTGCGTATCATGCCTCAATATGTGATGTCCTTAGCGCTATCCATTGGCGCAATTGCCATGGCTGCGGCCCTGATTACAAATTTTCTACCGAATAAGCTTGTGCCGTATTCTGAAGATCAAATTCTATCCATAGATAATATATTCGCCAATTTCTTTATGATGTTACCGGGTTACGGTCAGGATCGACCGCCTTTCATCCCATATGTCTGGGCTTTGCGAGTCGAGGTTTTCTTTTACAGCCTTCTGGGTGTCTCCTTGTGGATCGGGGCCTATCAGCGACGCCTGTCCTATGTCACGCTTTTGATCGTGGCGGCTCTCATGTTCACGGCCGCCTTGAACCAAAAGGGGCCCGGTCTCTTTGGATTCGTGCCTTACTTTGCTCTCGGGATAGCGGCCTATCTCGCCACGCGTGCACCGTCATGGCTCAGCTACGGCATCGTTGCTGCCCTGTTCGCTCTATGCCTCTGGACCTGCACAGAGATGAGCATGCCCTCATTTTTGCCGGCGCGGCAGCTTACCGAAGCGCACAACACCGTTCATTTCATCCTGTTCTTCATTCTAACGCTCATCTTCCTCATCCTCATCCCCGTGAAGCTACCAGTATCCTGGAGCCGCATCGACCGACGGATCGGCGACCTGTCTTTCCCGCTCTATCTGCAGCAGTACGTTGTTCTGGTTTTCGCGTACGCGCTTCTTCCGGCCTCCTATTGGACTGTGGCAGCGGTGATCGCGCTCTCCCTTGCCGTAGCTTGGCTGTCGGACCTTTTCGTTGAGGCACCCATAAGGATGCTTCGAGATCGAATCCGAGGCCATCCCATCAAGACGGATACCGCGATATCGCGGGACGTCGAATATGCCCGTTCCAAGCCGTTCGGCGTCGTGGGTCAGCGTGGCGCGGACGCGTCGTCCGACGAAGAGCCAACCCCGGAACAGCTCGCGAATGGAGAACGGTCTGGTGCCTGATCGCGACCCATTGCAGATTTCGTAGCTTCGTGCGGAGCAATCAGTGCCTCGGCCCCATGGTCCCGACCGTCTTCAATCGTGCCGACCTGACCCAGCCACTGACGTCGCTGCCGGTTCTGGGATTGAGATACATCACCGACGACCAGCCATCCCGTGTCTGCGCATAAGTGATGACCGCGTCCTTCGGGATGATGAAGACGGCCTTCATGGGGCATGCGATGTCCGGCGCTGAATGGAACTGCAGGCGGCCGGCGCCGGTCACGACCTGGCTCAGTGGCGGGGAGAGGGCAGGGGCCTGAGCCGAACCGGCCGGCGGCTCCGTACAGGCGGCCCATGCGGGAGACGACAGGACGGCGCAGAGGAGGAGAATTCCCGGTCTCGTCATCCTCATCGCGTACCCTTTCGTGCCCTGCTCGGTGCTCGTGACAGGCTAGCACAGGGCTCACGCCTCGCATCGGAAGAACGAGGCGGTGATGCTGGCGGGCCTGGGCGGGTGATCCGAACAAAAGCTCTTGCGCATCACATAAGTGAATGCTTATGTGATTGCATGATCGAGAACGAGATCTTCAAGGCACTGGCCGATCCGACGCGGCGCGCCATCCTCGACAAGCTTACGGCGGGCAGCCTGAATGCCAGCGCGTTGCGCGAGGGCATGGCGATCAGCCAGCCGGCGATGTCGCAGCATCTCGCGGTCCTGCGGGGGGCGGGCCTCGTTCGCGAGGAGCGGCAGGGACGCTTCGTTAATTACCGGGTCGACCCGGAGGGGCTCGCGCTGGTCGCGCAGTGGCTGACGAAATACCGCGCCTTCTGGCCGGCGCGGATCGACGATCTCAGGACCTTGCTCAAGGAGATGGATCAATGAGCGGCGACGACAGCGAAGCGGCGACCGATCCACTCGTCCTCGAATTCCATTTCGACGAGCCGCCCGAGAAGCTCTGGCGCGCGCTCAGCATGCCCGGCCTGCGTGAGCACTGGCTGCCCGAGGCGGAGCTGGCCGATCCCAAGCCGAGCATCGTCACGCCGGGCGAGGCGCTGCGCTATCGGATGCGCGACAGCGAGCCGCCCTTTCTGGAGAGCGTGGTCACGTTCCGGATCAACGCCAGCGAGGCCGGTGGAAGCAGCCTGCATGTGATCCATGAATTGACCGATCGCCGCGTCGGACAGGATCTGATCCCGGCGAACAGCAATGCGCCACCGCTCATGCGCGCTGCTGCATAAGGCGAAGCGAAACCACACCATCCATTCCTCAAGACTTCGGAGTTCGCCGATGCGCGAAGCGATGCAACTCGTCCCTATGGTCGTCGAGCAGTCGAGCCGCGGGGAGCGCTCGTTCGACATCTACTCGCGGCTGCTGCGCGAGCGGATCATCTTCCTCAACGGCGAGGTCAACGACGCGATGAGCGCGCTGGTCTGCGCGCAGCTCCTGTTTCTGGAGGCGGAGAATCCGAAGAAGCCGATCCATCTCTACATCAACTCGCCGGGCGGCGTGGTGACCAGCGGTTTCGCCATGTACGACACGATGCGCTACATCCGCTCGCCCGTGCATACGCTGTGCATGGGCACGGCGCGCTCGATGGGCTCGTTCCTGCTGATGGCCGGGGAGCCGGGCGAGCGCGGGGCGCTGCCCAATGCGAGCCTGCATGTCCATCAGCCGCTCGGCGGCTTCCAGGGGCAGGCCTCCGATATCTTCATCCATGCCGAGGAGATGCGGCAGACCAAGCACCGGCTGACCCGCCTTTATGCCGAGCATTGCGGGCGAACTTACGAGGAGGTCGAGCGCACGCTCGACCGCGACCGCTTCATGACGGCGGAAGAGGCGCTGGAATGGGGCCTGATCGACCGGATCGTCCACCGGATGGAGGAGCCGGCCGCGGCGTGAGCGGCCGGCTGCTATCGCCTATTTCTCCAGGAACGCCCGGATCGCGCCCTCGGCCTGCTTCATCGAGATCACGCCGTCGAGATGACCGCGGCTGCCGTCGATGGTGGTGTGTGTGATGTCGCGCCCGGCCTCCTTCGCCGCCTTCACGGTCGTCGCGACCATGTCGGGCGTGAAGACGAGGTCCTTCGGCTGGGTGATCAGCAGCATCGGCGCCTTGATCTTGGCCATGCCGTCGGCCAGCGAAGTGCCGCCGGCGGCGAAGAGCTGGTTCGCCTTGACGAGATAGAGGAAGTGGTTGGCGTCCGAGACCTTGGCGCGGGCCATGCCGGCATTGTCGAGCACGCTCTGGACCTGGAACTTGTTGGCGAGCGCCTTGCCGGGCTCCTCGCCCTCCTTGGCCGGGCGGCGGCCGAAAGTGGCATTGGCCCAGTCCTGGTGGTTCGCCTGTAGCGTCACTGCCGTCAGCGCCTTGGCGAGGCCGGCGAGCGGCGGGGCCTTGCCGTAGTAATCGCCATTGTTCCAGTTGGGATCGACGAGGATCGGCGCGGCCCAGACGTCGAGCCAGGCGATCAGCATCGCATCGGCCTCAGCCGCACCGATCACCGGCATGGCCTTGGCGACCATCTCGGGATGGCTTGCCGCCCATTCGAAGGTCTGGAGCGAGCCCATCGAGGGGCCGGCGACCAAAGCGAGCTTCCTGATACCAAGGCTTTCGACCAGCGCCTTCTGGACCTCGACGAAGTCGCGCACCGTGACGACCGGGAAATCGAGGCCATAAGGCTTGCCGGTATCGGGATTGGTCGAGGCCGGGCCGGTGGTGGTGGTCTTGGGGTCGCCCGTGTTGAGGTTCACCAGCGTGTCCGAGGACAGGACGAAATACTTGTTGGTGTCGATCGCCTTGCCGGGGCCGATGATCGCATCCCAGTAGCCCGGCGCTGCGTCGCTGGCGTCGTATTTGCCGGCGGCATGGGAGTTGCCGGAGAAGAAATGGCAGATCAGCACGGCATTGGATTTGTCGGCGTTGAGCGTGCCGTAGCTCTCCCAGCCGACGCGGACATTCTTCAGCGCCCGCCCGCTCTGGGTGGTGAAGCTCGCGAGCTCGAAGACCTTCTTCTCGACCGTCGGTTCCTGCGCGTCGGCCATGCCTGCCGTCATCCATCCTGCGAGCGCGAGAGCGCCCATGAGCCACATCTTCATCGCCGCATCCTTCCCGCCGCCGCAATAAGGTCCGGTCGCATCAGAGCGGATTTCGGGGGAGCGCGAAAGCGGGTTGGGAGCTACCGGGTGAGCAGCGTCGGTACGAGGGAGGCGCCGGCGGGGCTGAGGAAGGCCTCGGCCTCGATATCGAAGACCGGAACATCGATCGGGCCCTTGAGCCGGAAGGGCAGTTTCAGGTTGCCGTTCGGCGAGGTGAGCAGCGCGGTCATGTCGAGGTTGCGGGTGCGCAACGAGGCGCTGCCGGCGAGGTTGAAGCGGTAGTTCGAGCCGGTCATCTGCGCCTCGGTCAGGGCGAGAAGCCCGCCGGCGATTCCGGCATTGACCGAGATCGTCTCGAACGGCGTCTTGCCCTGCCGCCAGTCGCGCAGGGACTGGGCCGGGCTGCGTTCGGCGCGGCGGAGCAATTCGCCGAAGGCGACGCCGCCGATCTCGCCCTGCCGGGCCGCGAGGTTGGCCCGTCCGGTGAGCGAGCCCAGCAACTCGTCGAAGGAGCGCCCGACGCCATCGAGCGTGAGCTGCAGGCCGCCGGTGCCGCTGAGGCGCGCCAGTTGCGGCAGGTCGGAAGCAGCCTGGCCGATATTCACCTTGTCGAGGCCGGCCTGGAGCTTGACGTCGACGCCGGCGGGAACGCCGACCGCGAGCAAACGGCTCTTGACGCTGCCGCCATAGGCGCTGGCCCGCAGCAGGCCCGTTTCGAACCGGCCCTTCTTCACCAGGAGATAGGTCGCGACGTCGGTGAGCTTTGCGCCTTTCAGACGGACGGAGTCGACCGATATCCGCAGATCGATGTCGCGCGCGGTCCAGGCATCGAGGTCGAAGGGCGCGGTATCGGCAGCATCGACGACCGGGACCGGCAGGCGATCGACAAGCCGGCCGAGATCGAGCGTCACGCCTGCGAGCGTGCCCGACAGCGCGAAGCGTCCACCGGCCTCGGCAAGCTTGATCGCGCCGTCGAGGCGCTCGCCGTCGAGACTGACGATGGCGTTGTTGAACGAGACCTCGCGGGGCTTCACCTGGATGTCGGCCGAGACCGCAACGGTGCCGAGCGCCGAGGCCAGCCGCGATTCCTCGCCGAACCAGCTGAAAAGCCCGGGGAGCGAAGGTGTAGAGAGGGCAAGCAGGCCGTTGATCACCGGTGCGCCGGGGCCGGAGCGCGTGCCCTCGAAGCGTAGCTTCAGCAAGGAGGAGGTCGCCGAGAGAGCGGTCTTGGCGCTGCCTCCGACCATCGGCCAGAGCAGGCTCACCTCGGTCGGTACGCCGCGCCAGTTGAGCGAGCCGGACAGGGCGAGAGGCTCGTTGAGGCTGCGCTCGTCAATGACGAGATCGAGATCGCGCACGACGCTCTGGATCGCACCATTCGCCCGCAGGAAGACAGAGCCTGAGCGGATGACGATCTTGCTCTGGCTTTGCAGCCGCTCGAATTCGGCGAGCGGGGTGCTGAGCCATTCGGTGACGCCGTCGCTTCCGGCAGGAACAGCGACGTCGATCCGCGGCGCGATCAGATCGACCCGGTCGAAGCTGATCCGCCCGCCCAGCAGCGGCAGAAGGCGCAACTGCGCCTTGACCCGTACGGCCTCGCCGGAGAGCGCACCGTCGCGCTGGCTGAAGGCGACCTGCGACAGGCTGATGCGGGGTAGCGGGAGCAGGGCGATTTCGGCGCGCTCGATCGCCTTGACGACGAAGCCGGTCCGCTCTTCGATCGCGCTGACGGCTGCGCGCTGGACACGGCCCAGCGCAACGTCCCACGACCGCGAACCGAGCAGGCCGATGGCGACGACGAGGCTGAAGGCGATGATCGCAGCGCGTCTGGTCATGGACTTCCGAATCGGCACCGGGCCGAAATTCAGCCAGCCCCCTGGCGGCACAGGGTTTAGGCCGATGCCGAGGGCTTGTCGAGGCGGGAAAGCCGGCTATCCCGCGCGATTCGTGCCGGCTTTCGCCAGGACGAAGGCTGGATAGAGCCCGGCCAGGATGATCAGCAGCGCCGCCAGCGCGCCATCCTCGAAGACGCCGCGCGAGGCATGGCCGTAAACCACGGTCGCCAGCGTGTCGATGTTGAGCGGGCGCAGCAGCAGCGTTGCCGGCAATTCCTTGAGGCAGTCGACGAAGACAAGAAGCCCGGCAGCGGCGATGGCCGGTCGGGCCAGCGGCCAGTGAATGCGGCGCAGCACCTCCGGCCCGGCGGCACCAAGCGCGCGGGCCGCATCGTCGATCCGCGGCGAGACCCGCGCCAGCCCGCTCTCGACGCCGGAGACCCCGATGGCGAGGAAGCGCACGGTATAGGCGATGACGAGCGCGGCGCCGGAGCCGATCAGGATCAGGCCCGGCTTGAGGCCGAACAGGGCGGATGCGGCATCGGCCAGCAGGTTGTCGAAGGCCGCCAGCGGGATCAGCAGGCCGAGCGCGAGCACGGTGCCCGGTACGGCGTAACCGAGGCTGGCAATGCGGGCGAGGGGCTTCAGCCAGGTCTCGCGACCACTGCGGCTGGCCGTGGCGATGCCAAGCCCGAGCGCCACGACCAGGACCGATGCGAGGCCGGAGAGCAGCAATGCATTGCCGAGAAGCCGCAACAGCGCGGCGTCGAGCTGGGTCAGCAGGCCACGCTGCAGGATTTCGGTGAGGAGATAGCCGATCGGCAAGGCGGCACCGAACAGCACGGGCAGGGCGCAGGCGAGGGCGGCCAGAGCGGCGCTGCGCCCGTGCAGCGGCCGGCGCGTCACCGGACGGGGCTGGCGTACCGGCAGGGCGAAGCGGCGCTGCCCGCGCAGCTTCCTCTCGGCGAGGATCAGCGCGAAGACGATCAGCAGCATGACGCAGGCGATCTGGGCTGCGCCGGGCAGCGAGCCGCGATTGACCCAGGTTGTATAGATCGAGAGCGTCAGCGATCTCACGCCGAGATATTCGGTGGCGCCGATATCGTTCAGCGTCTCCAGCAGGACGAGGGTCAGGCCGGCGGCCAAAGCCGGTCGTGCGAGTGGCAGGCCGATGCGCCAGAACAGGCGGCCGGGCGCCGCGCCGAGATTGCGCGCGGCCTCGACGATGCTGGCGCCCTGCACGCTGAACAGCGCGCGCGTGCTGAGATAGACGTATGGGTAGAGCACGATCGCCATGATCGCGATCGCGCCCGGCAGGTTGCGCGGATCGGGAAACCAGTAGTCGCGCAGCGAGCGCCAGCCGGTCGCGGCACGCAACGCGCTCTGGAGCGGCCCCTGGAAGCCGAGGAATTCGACGTAGATATAGGCTGTCAGATAGGTCGGCAGCGCCAGCGGCAGCACGAGCAGCCATTCGAGCGAGCGCCGCCCCGGGAAATCATACTGCGTCACCAGCCAGGCGGTGCCGACGCCGATGACGGCGCAGGCCGTGCCGATGCCGGCCAGCAGCAGGCTGGTCTGGACGAGGGCCGTCGGCAGGACGTTGGCGGCGAGATGCGGCCAGATCTCGGCCGCCTGCCGCGAGGACAATGCGGTTGCGACGAGCGCAAGCAGCGGCAGCAGCACGAGCGCCGCGCCTCCGATCGCCGCATAGGCAAAACGCGTTGACGGCCGCCACGAGAATGGCGACCGTCGCGTTGCGTTGAGCGGCTGGCTCAGGCTCAATTGTCGAAGCCGACCTTGTCGACGAGGTTCGCCGCGGCCTTGCGCTGCTTGGCCACCTCGGAGAGCGGCAGCTTGTCCGGGGTGACGGCGCCGAGAAGCTTGACGGCGGCGGAGTCGGTCACGGCCGGGTTGACCGGGAATTCGAAATTGCCGTTCGCGTAGAGGGCCTGCGCCTTGTCGCCGAGCATGTACTCCACCAGCTTGACAGCGTTGTCCTTGTTCGGCGCGTTCTTGGCGAGTGCCGCGGCCGAGACGTTCACATGGGTGCCGCCGCCGGCGAAGGTGGTCTTGAGTGGCGTGATCGCGTCGAACCAGCCCTTCTGCTCGTTCTTCGCCTGGCTCATCAGGCCGATATAGTAGGTGTTGATGATGGCGATGTCGCACAGGCCCGACTGGATGTCGCGGGCGACGTCGCGGTCGCCGCCGCCGGGCTTGCGGGCGGCGTTGGCGCGCACGGCCTTGAGCCAGGTCTCGGTCTTCTCGGCGCCGTGATGGGCGAGATAGGCGGCGAAGAGCGCGTTGTTATAGGGGTGCTGGCCGGCGCGGATGCAGAACTTGCCCTTCCACTTGGGGTCGGCGAGGTCCTCATAGGTGATCGCGTCCTGCTTGACGCGCTCCTTCGAGACCACGACGACGCGAGCGCGCTTGGTCAGCGTGACCCAGTTGTTGTCGGGGCGAAGCTGCGCCGGGACGGTCTTGTCGACGACCGCGGACTTGATCGGCTGGGTGATGCCGGCATCGACCGCGGCGTTGATCTCGCCGACATCGACCATCAGCATGACGTCGGCCGGGCTGTTGGCGCCTTCGGCGCGGATGCGCTCCTGCAGGCCGTCCTTCAGGAAGACCGCGTTGACCTTGATGCCGGTGTCCTTGGTGAAGGCTTCCAGCACCGGGTTGAGCAAGGCGGGCTCGCGGGTGGTGTAGAGGTTCACACCCTGCGCGAAGGCCGGGGCGGCCAGCAGGCAGGACGACAGCGCCAGGGCGTGGAGATAGGTCTTTGCGATCATTCTTCTGCTCCGTCGATGGGCGCGATCAGCGCGACGGGCGAGCGATAGAACGCCCGGCAGGGGGCGTCAATGAAGTAATCCTATGATATCAATGTCTTAGACGAATTCTAGCTAACTTCTTATTTTGACGAATTCTAATAAATCAAGCATTGCCTTGGAAAGACGAAGAGATTTCGCACGCGATCCGGTCGTACATCTTTTGAATGAGGCGACCTGCCGCGGCTGGGGCCGTCAGTTTCCTGTCGAACAGGGGCGCAATACCGGCTCGCATCAGGCCCAAGCCGTTGTCATTCCGGGGCGTGGTCCGAGGCGCGAAGCCCCGGACAAGGAGCGTCGAAAGTCTCGACACTTAGCGCGTCGGCAGCGGGATCAGCCGGACCGACTCGCGTGCCGTCGGATCGACCGTGCCGCGCAGGATCGCGTCGCTGGCGAAGGTATCGTCATGCAGACGCGCCTCGCGGACCCTCATCTGGCGGCGGACGCTGCGCGCCTGCGCTTCCATTCGGGAAATGCCGACCCGCTCGTCGATCTGCTTGCGTTGGGATTTGCTGAGTTCCGACGCTGTGCGGAAGTCGCGGAAGTCGCGCCGGCTATAGGGCCAGCTCGAACCGCCTGTGAAGGTCGAAACCTTGCCGTCGAGCACGACGCTGTCGCCCGGCCGCAAGGTGATGTCGCGCAGCAGGGAGATCCGCCGTTCGCCGACCTGGACAATGGGGGACCGGCAGGCCGGGTCGGCCGCTTTCTCATGGCTGAAGGCCATCGGCAGGGCGCCATAGCGCTTGCCGTCGGCCGCCACCGCATCCGCCATGCCGGTCGCGCCGGCGGCCATCCTGAAGACCTTGACCGGAACGCCGGGATTCGCCGCCTGGCACAGCGCTTCATGGGCCTTCATGTCACCGGCCGCGCGGAGATAGCCGATGGGAGCGGGGAAACCGTCGCAAAGGCGGACGCAGAAGGTCTGGGCCCGGTTTGCCGCGCCGGTGACGGCATCGAGCGAGGCGGTTGCAGTGCCCGCGACCTTGCGCCGCCGCTCGGCGGGTTTCCGGGCCGATTTGCGGAAGGGGTTGAGGTCGACCGGCGGGTGGGCGAGGCGACCGTCCGGCAATGTCTGCATGAGCGGCAGGCGCCAGCCATGGCCGGCGGGCGCATAGGCATTGGCTTGCGGGGCATAGCGTGTCGAGGTGTAGGCGGCATTCCGCATGCGCGTCTGCTCGGTGCGGCGCGCGGCTTCCTGCATGATGAATTCACGCGCGCCGGCATCGCCCTCGGCCTGGACCATCGAGGCTGTCAGCACGATGCCCCCGGAGCCGAGCGCGACCCCGAGCGCGGCGAGCGCCAGGAGGCGTGCCGCGGGGCTGCGCCTTGCGATCTTCGTCTTGCCGGAAACGGCAGCCAGAACCTCACCGTCGCGGGCGAAAACCCGCGCCGGGACTTCACGGACACGCAACATCGCGTCACTCCAAACTACGCTTGTCCACCGTCCGCCGCCATTCGGGGTGTAGTTTACTTTTCGTTAAGCTTCAACGCTTCCCGGCTCGCAGCCGGCGGAAACGGGTGGAATGCTTAACGGGAGCGAGGCGAGGCAGGCCCGGTCTCTCAGAGCACGGAGATGAGGACGCCTAGCCACATGCAGAACAGCGCGATGACGCCGATGCCGTAGATCGCGCCGCGCAGCTTCAGCGGGTTGGGGCCGATATGGACCAAGGTGTGGACGACGCGGGTCGCGACATAGAGCCAGGCCAGGAGCGCCATGACATAGCCGGTCGCGCCGGTCTCCATCGCGATCATCACGAGCGCGAAGAAGATCACCGGTGTTTCGAACTGGTTGGTGAAGTTCGCCGCCGCGAGCCGGGCCGGGACGGGGTAGCGCTCGGTCGAGACCGTGACCTCGTCGGGCCGGACGGCACCGCTGGTGAAGGCGGTCTTGCGACGCAGGGCGAGGACGACGCCGACGACGAAGATCCAGAAGATCATCGCCAGCGTCGGATAGATCAGCTTGAGAGTCATGGTTGCGCGTCGCCTCGTGTCGCACCGGCCCGGATGAGTCGGGCCAGTGCTGCACAATGCCCGCGATGACTCAAGAGCGGGTCGGGTAGTTCGGGCTCTCGCGCACGATGGTCACGTCATGGACGTGGCTCTCGCGCAGGCCGGCGCTGGTGATGCGGATGAAGCGCGCCTTGGCCTGGTAGTCGGCGAGGTCCTTGCCGCCGACATAGCCCATCGCGGCGCGCAGCCCCCCGGCGAGCTGGTGCAGCACGTTCGAGACCGGACCCTTGTAGGCGACCTGACCCTCGATGCCCTCCGGCACGAGCTTCAGCGAATCCTTGATGTCCTGCTGGAAGTAGCGATCGGCCGAGCCGCGCGCCATCGCTCCGACCGAGCCCATGCCGCGATAGGCCTTGTAGGAGCGGCCCTGGTACAGGAAGGTTTCGCCGGGGGTTTCGTCGGTGCCGGCCAGCAGCGAGCCGACCATGGCGCAGGAGGCACCGGCCGCAAGCGCCTTGGCGAGGTCGCCCGAATACTTGATGCCGCCATCGGCGATGACCGGGACGCCGGCCTTCGCGCCGGCGGAGGCGGCATCCATGATCGCGGTGAGCTGCGGCACGCCGACGCCGGCGACGATGCGGGTCGTGCAGATCGAGCCCGGGCCGATGCCGATCTTGATGGCGTCCGCGCCGGCATCGATCAGGGCTTGCGCCCCGCCGGCGGTGGCGACGTTGCCGGCGATGACCTGGACGGAGTTGGACAGCTTCTTCACCCGGCTGACGGCTTCCAGCACCTTGGCCGAATGGCCATGGGCGGTGTCGACGACGATCAGGTCGACGCCAGCATCGATCAGCATTTCCGAGCGCTCGAAGCCCTGGTCGCCGGTCGTGGTCGCGGCGGCGGCGAGGAGGCGGCCATGTGCGTCCTTGGCGGCGTTCGGGTGGGCGACCTGCTTCTCCATGTCCTTGACGGTGATCAGGCCGATGCAGCGGTAATGGTCGTCGACGACGAGCAGCTTCTCGATGCGGAACTGGTGGAGCAGGCGGCGCGCCTCCTCGGGATTGACGCCCTCGCGCACCGTGATCAGGCGCTCCTTGGTCATCAGCTCCGAAACCGGCTGGGCCGGGTTGGCGGCGAAGCGCACGTCGCGGTTGGTGAGGATGCCGACGAGCTTGCCGTGGTGGCCCTGCGGGCCGCGCTCGACGACCGGAATGCCGGAGATGCCGTTGTTCTTCATCAGCGCCAGCGCGTCGGCCAGCGTCTCGTCGGGATGGATGGTGATCGGGTTGGCGATCATCCCCGATTCGAATTTCTTGACGAGGCGGACCTGGGCGGCCTGCTGGTCGGCGTCGAGATTGCGGTGGATGACGCCGAGGCCGCCGGCCTGCGCCATGGCGATCGCCATGCGGGCCTCGGTGACCGTGTCCATGGCCGAGGCGATGATCGGCAGGTTCAGCGAGATGGTGCGGGTGAGCCTGGTGCGGATGTCGACATCCGCCGGCATGACCTCGGACGGGCCCGGCTCGAGCAGCACGTCGTCGAAGGTAAGGCCGTCGCGAATCAGACCGTCGAGGGAAAGCGTCATCGTCAACTCCGACCGCCGGGCGAGGCCGGCTTTTCAAAGGGGCAGGGCGAAAGGCCCATTGCCGAGTTGACGAGGCCCGTTAGCACGGGCGTGGCGGGGCCGCTAGTGCATCGGGGCGGATTCTTTTGCAGTGCGGAAACGGCGCGAGTGAAAGGCTGCGCCGTTTCCGCCAGCGTCGCCCGGATCAGCGGGCCAGGCGAGCCGCTACGGGATGGACGGGCGCGTCAGGCGCGATGCCGAAGCAGCCGGCCGCGAAGATGGTCCGCCCTGCGGCATTGGCCATCTGCTGGCAGGTTTCCAGCCGCAGGCATTCGTCATAGCGCAGGCCTTCGCCGCCGCTTCCGGGAATCGTCTTGAACTGGCAGCCGTTTTGCCAGCCAGCGGAGGCGGCTGCGGCCGGATTCGGTGCCCAGCTCAAGCCGGCAAGGAGGGCGATGCCGAGAACGGGCAGGCCGGGGGACAGGCGATGGGCGGCGGCGAATACAGGTGAGATGCTGATCATGGCGCTTCTCCGAGGTTGACGGCGCGCGCCCCTCGCGACGGCCCGGTTCCAGCCGGACATCAGGGAGATGGGGCTGCCAAAGGCACCCAAGGAGTGAGGTCAATGCATGGCGGTGTTGTGCTTGCCGCCGAGCCATAATTCTGGCGCATGGCGGAAGCGCGCAGGCAGCAGGCAAATCGGCCGATAAACCGCGATTTCGCTCTCGTCACTCCGTGCACATGGCATTAATAGCCGAGCTTATGATTTCAAACGCGCCTAATTCGGCGGCGCGGATGGCCCGAAATCCTAAGGTCCGACGTCTTGCAGCGCTCCAAACTCCTGCCCCTGATCGTCGCTTGTGCGCTGTTCATGGAGAACACCGATTCGACGGTGATCGCGACCTCGCTGCCGGTGATCGCGAAATCGCTCGGCGAGGACCCGATCGCGCTGAAGCTGGCGCTCACCTCCTATCTCGTCAGCCTCGCCGTCTTCATCCCGATCTCCGGCTGGATGGCGGATCGCTTCGGCGCCCGGACGATCTTCCGCTCGGCGCTCTGTGTGTTCATGCTGGGCTCGCTGCTCTGCGCGGTCTCCAACTCGCTCGGTGCCTTCGTCGGCGCGCGCTTCATCCAGGGCATGGGCGGGGCGATGATGGTGCCGGTCGGGCGCCTCGTCATCCTGCGCAGCGTCAGCAAGTCGGAGATCGTGGGGGCACTCGCCTATCTGACGATTCCGGCTCTGGTCGGGCCTGTCGTCGGGCCGCCGCTCGGCGGCTTCATCACCACCTATTTCGACTGGCGCTGGATCTTTCTCATCAACATCCCGATCGGCCTCGTCGGCCTGGTGCTGGCGAGCTTGTTCTTCGAGGATGTCCGCGAGGAGGACGTTCCGCCCCTCGATATCCGCGGCTTCCTGCTCTCCTCCTTCGGCTTCGCCAGCCTGATGCTCGGGCTCAATACGGGCGGCCGCCATCTGGTGCCGGAGGCGGTATCCTATGCCTGCGTGCTGGGCGGCGCGGCGGCGCTGGCGGCCTACTGGTTCCATGCGCAGCGCGTGCCCTATCCGGTGCTCAACCTGTCGCTGTTCCGGATTCCGACCTTCCGAACCGGCGTGATCGGCGGCTCGGTCTTCCGGACCGGCATCGGGGCCATTCCGTTCCTGCTGCCGCTGATGCTGCAACTCGGCTTCGGGCTTGATGCGCTGCAGTCCGGCCTGATCACCTTCGTCTCGGCGGCCGGCGCGCTGATCATGAAAACGCTGGCGAAGTCCATCCTGACGCGCTTCGGCTTCCGGCGGGTGCTGACCGTCAACGCCGTGATCGGCGCCGCCTTCCTCGCGGCCTCCGGCCTGTTCACGCCGACGACGCCGCACGCGATCATCTTGTCCGTGCTGCTGGTGGGCGGCTGCTTCCGCTCGCTGCAATTCACCGGCATCAACGCGCTGAGCTATGCCGACGTCTCCAACCGCGAGATGTCGAGCGCGACCAGCCTGTCCGGCGTGGCCCAGCAGCTCTCGTTGAGCATCGGCGTCACGATCGGTGCCTTCGCCCTGGAGAGCGCCCATGTCCTGCATGGCGGCACGACGCTTGCAGCCGGGGATTTCTGGCCGGCCTTCCTGATCGTCGGCCTGATCTCCGCGTCGTCGGTGTTCTGGATGATGCAGCTCGCCCCGGATGCCGGCGCCGAGGTTTCCGGCCATGTCCCGGTCAGCGCGCGCAAGGTCACCGCCGAGGCGATCGCGGAGCAGAAGCCGCTCGACTAGCTTGCGAGATTTCCTGTCTTGCCGCAGGGTCAGGGCATGCAAGCAGCGCCCGCTCCCCCGGACGAGACGCGCTACAATCTCTGCGTCGGCAACGGCGCGGCCCGGCTCAAGTTGGCCGAAACCGAACTGACGCTCAGCGCGGACGGCATCGCCTATGAGCTCGACGGTCGATCGGGCTTGCGGCCCTTCGCCAATCTCACGAGCGTGCGCCTGCAGGCAGTCAATGGCGGGCCGCGTTCGCCGTGGGAAGCCCTGGCGGAATTGACCTTCAGCGCCGGCCGGCCGCTCTTCGTCCATTCCAGCAGCCCCTGGGGCGTGGACGATCCGCAGCGCGATACCACCTTCATCGCCTTCATCGAGGATCTGCACCGCCGCCTCGTCGCGGGCGGGCATGGTGCTATCGCGTTCCGGCGCGGCATTCCCGAGGGGCGCCACCATTTCCTGATCGTCGTTACGCTGATCGCCGCCGTGATTTTCGGCGGCGCCGGATTGACGGTTCTTTACACCGGCCTGAGCGGCAGGGCCGGGTTCTTCGAGGTGGCTGGGCCGCTCTTCGGCCTCGGCGGCTTCGGCTTCTGGATCTGGGCTTCCGTGACGCGGAACGCGCCGGGCACATATGATCCGCGCCACTTGCCACGGGATGTCTTCCCGGAGTGACGGCAGGTTCCTGTCCGGCGGCAGCAGGTCGACGTCAGCGCGGCCACATCATCCGGCCGAGCTGCTCCAGAGTCTTCGCCTTCGTCGGCCAGTCGGCGATCGCGATCTTGCCCACCGGATCGCTGGCGCGGTGCAGGAAGGTGAGAATCAGCAGCCGCCGGATCAGCGCATCGTCGATGCGGTCCGGACCGTAACCGTAGCCTGCGAAGAGCGCGCGCACCCGGCCGGGCCGGCCTTCGGTCATGAAGGCGCTGGGACCGAGCAGATCATACTCCCCCAGGCCGGCGAAGACGTCGCCGAAGTCGAACAGGCCGGCGAGATGCCAGCCGTCGCCACCCTCTGCCAGCAGGAAATTCTCGGGGATGTATTCGCCCGTCAGGATAACCGGGTCGATGTCGCGGGGAACGGCGGTCGCCGCCGCCGCCAGAAGCTCGTCGAGCTCTTCGAGATAGCGAGCGGGCAGGCCGAGCCTGATCTGGCGCGCCCGGCAATGCGCGATCTGGCCGCTGATGAAGGCGGGCCAATCAGGGCCGAGCGCGGCGATCGGACCGGGTGGCACAGCCTGAACCGCCGCGATCGTCGCGCCGATCTCGGCCAGGATCCGCTCCTTCGCGGTTTCGGTAAGACCGGGCCAGACGTCCGCGCCGAGCGCGCCGTCGAGCCGCGTCATCGCAAGCCAGGGCCAGCCGTCGCGCTCGCCTTCGGCCACGAGCTCGGGGACCGGCAGCGGCAGCCTGTTCGCCAATTGCCCCAGCGAGGCACGCTCCGCCAGGAACTGCCTCCGCAGCAGGGGCGGGAAGATCTTCAGGATCAGCGTCGGGCCGAGGCCGATGACCAGGTTCGTCCCGGTACCGAAGACGGTGACATCGGCCACGGGCAACCCCGCCGCGCCGGCGATATCGAGCGCCGCAGGCAGCCAGTCATTCGCTTGGCCGCGCCAGTCGTCGAACGCATCGATATCGGCAAAATCCGGCAGGCCGACCGTCATTCGGCTTCGTCGCGCCCGCTATCTTCCGTATTCTTCCGCCGATACCCGGTCGCCAGCACGTAAAGCTCGGAGGAATCGGCGCGGCTCGCCGCCGGCTTGACGTTGCGCACCAGCGTGAAATCACGCTTCAGCATGGTCAGAAGCTCGGCGCTGTCACCGCCTTGGAACAGTTTTGCGAGGAAGAAGCCGCCCGGCGCCAGCACGTCATGCGTGAATTCGATCGCGGCCTCGGCGAGCGCGATGATCTTGAGGTGGTCGGTCTTCTTGTGGCCGGTGGTATTGGCGGCCATGTCGGACATCACGCCGTCGGCACGGCCGCCGAGGCGCTCCGTCAGCAGGGCAGGCGCCTCCTCGGCCATGAAATCCATCTGGATCAGGTCGACGCCGGGAATCGGGTCGACGGCGAGCAGGTCGATGCCGACGATATAGCCCTTGCCCTGTTCCAGCCCGATGCGCTTGGCGGCGATCTGGCACCAGCCGCCCGGCGCGCAGCCGAGGTCGACCAGACGTTGCCCGGATTTCAGGAACTTGTAGCGGTCGTCCATCTCCTCGAGCTTGAAGGCCGCGCGCGAGCGGTAGCCCATCTCCCTGGCCCGCTTGACGTAGGGGTCGTTGAGCTGGCGCTCGAGCCAGAGTTGGGAGGAATGCTTGAGCTTGCCGGCCTTCTTGACCTTGACGCGCATGTCGCGCGCGCCGGCAGGCTTGCCGCCGGTCTTGCCGCCCGATTTTCCGGTGCTCATCGTGTCGAACCTATTTCCGCCGCCACCAGGCGCGGTCCTCATGCATCATGCGCAGCAGGATGCCCTCGCGCAGGCCGCGATCGGCGATGCGGACGCGCTCGCTCGGGAACGCGCGGCGGATCGCCTCGAAGATCGCGCAGCCGGCCAGCACCAGATCGGCGCGCTCGCGGCCGATGCAGGCATTCGCCGCCCGGGCGGCATAGTCCATCTCGATCAGGCGGTCGATCACCGTGAGGATGTCGCGCTGATGCATCCACAGCCCGTCGACCTCGCGCCGGTCATAGCGCGGCAGGTCGAGATGGATGCCGGCGACCGTCGTGACCGTGCCGGAGGTGCCGAGCAGGTGGAAGCTGCGGGCGTCCTTGGCCCCGGCCGCCTTCTTCGCGAAGGGCGCCAGCGCCTGCGCGCAATCCTCGACCATCCGTTCGAACAACTCGCGGCTGACCTCGATGCCGCCATAGCGCTCGGCGACCGTGACGACGCCGATCGGAAGCGAGGCCCATTCGCGGATGCGGGCGGCGGGATCGCGCGCCTCGCTGCGGCCGCCGAGCCAGACGATCTCGGTCGAGCCACCACCGATGTCGAAGACGATGACGCTCTCGGCGGCCGGATCGGTCAGAGCAGCGCAGCCGGAGACGGCGAGCGCGGCTTCCGTGCGCTGGTCGATGACCTCCAGTGCCAGTTCCGCCTCCGCCGCGACGCGGCGGATGAACTCGAGCCCGTTGGTGGCGGCGCGGCAGGCTTCGGTGGTGACGAGCCGGGCGCGGGTGACGCCGCGATTCGCCATCTTGCCGCGGCAAATCTTCAGCGCCTCGACGGCGCGGTCCATCGCGGCATCGGCGAGGCGGCTGCTCGCGGCCAGGCCCTCGCCGAGGCGCACGATGCGGGAGAAGGCATCGACGACGCGGAAGCCGTGCTGCGCCGGCCGGGCGATCAGCAGGCGGCAATTATTGGTGCCGAGATCGAGCGCCGCATAGGTCGCGGATGGTGGACGCGGGGCAGAGGGCTGCTCGAAGCTCCTGAACGGCGTGACAGACGGAACCGCACCGGCCCGCTGCGGATCGGCGTTGCTTCTTTGCGGAGGCGCCACTGACGTGACGTCCCGTTGTTGCCGGTCCTCGACCGCCACCGATCCCAATCCCTCAACCTGTCCTATGCCCTGGAGCACGGACAGGGGCCGCAACACGGCGCGGCCCTGCTTCGTGATCAAGCTAACTACAGGGCAGACGACATGCCAAGCAGAACCTTGCCCGCTGGGAGACTTGCCGGACACCGGACCGCTTGCGCGGGAACCGGCTGATCGGCCAGTCTCCGCCGGCTTGATGCAAGACAGGGCAGGGAACCGACATGGCCGCCAGACATATCCTCGCCATCGACCAGGGCACGACCTCCTCGCGGGCGATCCTGTTCGATGCGTCGCTCGGCGTGGTGGCCAGCGCCCAGCGCGAGTTCCCGCAGCATTTCCCGGCCTCGGGCTGGGTCGAGCACGAGCCGGAGGATATCTGGGAGAGCGTGCTGGCCACGGCACGCGAGGCCCTTGCCAAGGGCGGCGCGAGCGCTTCGGATATCGCTGGCATCGGCATCACCAACCAGCGCGAGACGACGCTGATCTGGGACCGCCGGACGGGCCGGGCCATACACCGCGCCATCGTCTGGCAGGACCGGCGCACGGCGCAGGCCTGCGCGGCGCTCGTCGCTGCCGGTCATGAAGAGCTTGTCGCGGAGCGGACCGGCCTGCGCATCGATCCCTATTTCTCCGCCACCAAGATCGCCTGGCTGCTCGATAACGTTCCGGGAGCCCGGCGCCGTGCGGAAGCGGGCGAGCTCGCCTTCGGCACGGTCGACTGCTTCCTGCTCTGGCGGCTGACCGGCGGGGCCGTGCATGCGACGGACGCCACCAATGCCGCCCGCACCATGCTGTTCGATATCGGCCGCGGCATCTGGGATTCCGACTTGCTCGACCTGTTCGGCATCCCGGCAGCGCTGCTGCCTGAAGTGCGCGACTGCGCCGCGCATTTCGGCGATACCGCGCCGGAGCTTTTCGGGGCGCCGATCGCTGTGCGCGGCATTGCTGGCGACCAGCAGGCGGCGACGATCGGGCAGGCCTGTTTCTCGCCCGGTATGGTGAAATCGACCTACGGCACTGGCTGTTTCGCCCTGCTCAACACGGGCGACACGCCGGTGCGCTCGAAACATCGCCTGCTCAGCACCGTCGCCTACCAACTCGACGGCCAGCGGACCTATGCGCTGGAAGGCTCGATCTTCATCGCCGGCGCGGCCGTGCAATGGCTGCGCGACGGGCTCGGCATCATCGAAAGGGCGAGCGAGACCGGGCCGTTGGCAGAGGCCGCCGATCCCGAGCAGGACGTCTATCTGGTGCCGGCCTTCGTGGGCTTGGGCGCTCCGCATTGGGACGCGCATGCGCGCGGAGCGCTATTCGGACTGACCCGCAATTCCGGGCCGCGCGAGTTTGCGCGCGCCGCGCTGGAAAGCGTCTGCTATCAGACGCTCGACCTTGTCGAGGCGATGCGGGCCGACTGGCCGGACGCCGGCGCGGGCAAGCAGTCGGTGTTGCGGGTCGACGGCGGCATGGTCGCCTCAGACTGGACGATGCAGCGGCTCGCCGACATCCTCGACCTGCCGGTCGACAGGCCGAATGTGCTGGAGACGACGGCGCTCGGCGCGGCCTATCTCGCCGGGCTCGATGCCGGCCTGCTGCCGGAGCCCGATCGATTCGCCGATATGTGGCGGCTGGAACGGCGCTTCTCGCCGGCCATGGCCGCCAGCGAGCGCAAGCGCAAGGTCGCCGGCTGGCGCGACAGCGTCAGGCGGACGTTGAGTTCAACCTGAGAAGGGCAGCCAGCGCCGCTCAGCCGAGGACGCCACGGCGCATTCGATGAAGCGCACGCCGCGCGCGCCGTCGCCGACCTTCGGATAGTCCGCGTCGAGCGGGTCGGCCTTCATGCCGGCCTTGCGGGCGCGGATATCGGCGAAGACGCCGCGATAGATGTTGGCGAAGGCCTCGATGAAGCCTTCGGGGTGGCCAGCCGGAATGCGCCCGGCGCGGCGGGCGGCTTCGCAGAGCCAGGGCGAGGCGCGCGTGAAGATCTCGGTCGGCCCCTCGCGGCGGTGATGGACGAGCCGGTTCGGCTCCTCCTGCCGCCATTCCAGCGTGCCGTTCTCGCCGGAGACGCGCAGGCGCAGATCGTTCTCCAGCCCGGCATTGATCTGCGAGGCGACGAGGACGCCGCGCGCGCCACCCTTGAAGCGCAGCAGCATGCTGGCATCGTCATCGAGCGCACGGCCGGGCACGAGCGCGCCGAGATCGGCGACCAGTTCCTCGATCTGCAGCCCGGTCACAGACGAGACGAGGTTCTCGGCGTGGGAGCCGATATCGCCGAGCGCTCCCGCGATGCCGCTGCGGGCCGGGTCGGTGCGCCAGCTCGCCTGCTTGTTGCCGGTCGCCTCAAGCGCGGTCGCGAGCCAGCCCTGATTGTACTCGACCACGACCTTGCGGATGCGGCCCAGCGCGCCCGAGCGCACCATCTCGCGTGCCTGCCGGATCATCGGATAGCCGGTGTAGTTGTAGGTGACCCCGAAGATGGTGCCCTGGCTGGCGACCGTCTCGACCAGCGTCCCAGCCTGCTGGCTGGTATGGGTCAGTGGCTTGTCGGAGACGACGTGGAAGCCGGCTTCCGCAAAGGCCTGCGCGATCGGGAAATGCGTGTCGGTCGGCGTGACGACGACGACGAGATCGATGCGCTCGGTTGCGGGGCGGGCGAGCTCGGCTTCGAGCAGGGCCTGCCAGCTTGCGTGGTTATGCGCATCGGCGATGCCCAGCGCGCGGCCGGATTCACGGGCGCGCTCGGGCGTCGAGGAAAGGGCGCCCGCAGCCAGCTCCGCCTGCCCGTCGAGCGCGATGGCATGGCGGTGCACGGCGCCGATGAAGGCATCGCGGCCGCCGCCGATCATGGCATAACGCAGCCTTGGCGCGGGTTCGTCGTTCATCGCGTGACCTGATGTTCTTGGAGATGCGGCCGCCGCCAGAGCGGCGGCCGGAGGGTGCTGCCGCTCAGAACGGCGAGTCGGGGTGGTAGAACTCCTTGGCGTTGCTCTTGTCGATCAGCACCGAGGGGATGATCGTGGTCGCTGGCAGCTTCTCGCCTTTCAGGCGAGCTTCCGCCGTCAACTTGATCGATTCATAGATGAATTTCGGGGAGTAGCTGACATTGGCCTGGATGCGCGGATCCTTGCCGTCGAGGATGATCTTGACCATGTCCTTGGCCCCGGCGCCGCCGAAGATCACCTTGATGTCCTTGCGCCCGGCCTGGTCGATGGCGCGGATCGCGCCGAAGGCCATGTCGTCATCGGCCGCCCAGAAGGCGTCGATATCCTTGAAGCGGGTGAGGAAATCCTGCGTGACCTTGTAGGCGTCGTCGCGGTTCCAGTTGGCGTATTTGGCGTCGAGCAGCTTGATGTCGGGATGGCCCTTCAGCACGGCGTTGAAGGCGTCCATGCGCTCGTTGTCGAGCGTGGTCGGGATGCCGCGGAGCGCCACGACATTGCCTTTGCCGCCGAGCGTCTTGGCGATGTACTCGGCCGGAATCCTGCCGAAGGCGGTGTTGTCGCCGGCGACATAGGCATCCTGCGCCGAGGTGTCGGTCAGGCCGCGGTCGACCACCGTCACATAGGCGCCCTTGGCCTTCACATTGGCGACCGGCCGGGTCAGCGCCGCCGATTCGAAGGGGAAGACGACGAGCGCGTTGATCTTGGTGACCGTGCTCAGGTCCTGGAGCTGGTTGGCCTGCTCGACGGCGTTGGCGGCGGTGCGGATGGTGATCTTGAGGTCCTTGTGCTTGGCCTCGAGATCCTTCTTCGCCTGGTTCGCCCAGTAGTTGATCCCGCCCATGAAGCTGTGCGTCGCGGCGGGAATGGAAACGCCGAGATTGACGGGCTCGGCTGCCGCGCTCGTCGCGGCGAAGGCGAGGCCCGCGGCGGTGGCGAGCATGAGGCTGCGTCTGGTCTGCGTGGACATCGCTTCTCTCCCTGGTTGACCGCCTTCAGCGGCGGCCTTTCTGCAAAAACGCGACGGTGATGATGACGAAGCCCTGCACGGCGGCGTTGAGATAAACGCTGATCAGGCTCGTCAGGTTGAGGATGTTGCTGATCACCGACAGCAGGATCGCGCCAATGACCGTGCCGGTGATGCTGCCATGGCCGCCCTTGAGCGCCGCGCCGCCGACGATGACCGCGGCGATGGCCTCAAGCTCCCAGAGCAGGCCGGTCGTCGGCGAGGCCGAGCCCAGGCGCGGCACATAGAGCAGCGTGGCGACGCCGACGCAGAGGCCAAGCAGCATGTAGGTGAGGATCTTGACGCGCTCGACATCGACGGCTGCGTAGCGGGCCACGGTCTCGTTCGAGCCGATCGCCTGGACATGCCGGCCGAAGATCGTGCGGTTCAGGATGAGCGCACCGAGCAGCGCGACCAGCAGGAAGACCCAGACCGGGATCGGCACGCCGAGGAAGCTGCCATAATAGACCGGCGCGTAGAGATCGGCCAAAGCGTTGTCGAGTGTCAGCGCGCCGCCATCGGCGAAATAGGTGAGGTATGCCCGGTAGATGCCGAGCGTTCCTAAGGTGACGATGAAGGGTTCGATCCGCCCCTTTGCGATCAGGATGCCGTGCAGCAGCCCGAAGATGCCGCCGAGCACGACTGCAAGCGCAGCCCCACCGATCACCGCCATCAGCGGTGAGCCGAAGGCACCGGCCGCCCAATTGATGAAGAGGATGACGCAGCCGGCGATCAGCGCCGCCATCGAGCCGACCGAGAGGTCGATGCCGCCGAGGATGATGACGAAGCACATGCCGACCGCGATGATGCCGATGAAGGCGGTGCGGGTGAGCACGTTCAGCGCGTTGTCGAGCGTGGCGAAATCGCTGTTCAACGTGGCGCCAGCCGCACAGAGCAGCACGAGGCCGATGATCGGCCCGAAAGCGGCGATGCGGTCGCCGAGCGGGACGGTCGCCTCGCGGGCGCGGGCCTCGGCTCGCTCTGCGGTGTCAGGCTGCGACATGGCGGGTCCCTGTGGCATGGGCGATCATCGTCGCTTCGGTCATCTCGTCGCCCTCGACCGTTGCGACCAGCCGGCCCTCGCGCATCACCGCGACGCGATGGGCGAGGCCGATCAGTTCGATCAGCTCCGAGGAGATGACGATGAGGGCAAGGCCCTGGGCCGCGAGCTTCTGGATCAGGAAATAGATCTCGCGCTTGGCGCCGACATCGACGCCGCGCGTCGGCTCGTCGAGGATCAGTACGCGCGGTTCGGGATGCAGCACCTTGGCGAGCGCCAGCTTCTGCTGGTTGCCGCCCGAGAGCGAGGCGGCCTTCATGCCGAGCGAACCGGCGCGGATGCCGAATTCGCCGATGGCGGCTTCCAGCGCTCGCTGTTCGGCCTCGTGGTCGAGCAGTGGTTTCGCGTAGCGTTCCAGCGCCATCAGCGTGAGGTTGGGCCGCAACGGGAAGTCGATATGCAGGCCCTTGCCCTTGCGGTCTTCGCTCAGATAGGCGAGCCCGTGACGGGTGGCGTCGCGCGGCGAACGGAGCTGGATCAGCTTGCCGTCGCGCCTGATCGTGCCGCTGCCCGGCCTCAGACCGAGTATGCCTTCGAACAGCTCCGTGCGCCCGGCGCCGACCAGACCGGCAAAGCCGAGGATTTCGCCCGGCCGCACGGTAAACGAGATGTCGCTGGCCCAGCCCGGCACAGAAAAATTCTCGACCGCCAGAGCCGGCGGCAGCGCGGAATCGGCCGCGATCTTCTCGGGAAAGAGATCGGCGATCTCGCGCCCGACCATCATCGTCGCCATGGCGTGGCGGGTGAGCGAGGCGGTCGGGGCGCGGCCGACGAAGCGGCCGTCGCGCATGACGATGACCTCGTCGGTGATGCGTTCGACCTCGTCGAGCTTGTGCGAGATGTAGATGACGGTGATGCCCTCGGCCCGCATCCGCTCGATCAAGGCGAAGAGCTTTCCGGCCTCCGACGGCGTCAGCGTGGCGGTCGGTTCGTCCATGATCAGCAGGCGGGCTTTGCGCGACAAAGCCTTGGCGATCTCGACGAGCTGCTTCTCGGCGACGATCAGGCGCCGCACCGGCGTATCGGGGGCTCGCGCCAGCCCGACCTGATCAAGGGCGGCCTGTGCCCCGCTGCGCATCGCTTCTTCGTCGAGCAGCCAGCCCTTGCGGCGCTCATGCCCAAGGAAGATGTTGCCGGCGATCGTCAGGTCATCGGCCAGGTTAAATTCCTGATGGATCAGGACGATGCCTTTCGCCTCGGCTTCGCGCGAACCGGCGAAGGCTGCTGGCTCGCCGTCGATCAGGACGAGCCCCTCGCTCGGCTGCTCGTAGCCGGCGAGGATCTTCATCAGTGTCGACTTGCCGGCGCCGTTCTCGCCGAGCAGCCCGTAGACCTTGCCAGGCTCGAGATCGAAGGAGACGCCATGCAGCACCTCGACCGGGCCGAAACGCTTGACGATGCCGTCGAAACCGACAGCGAGGCCTGCGGTAGCGCTCATGCCGGGCCTCCCGCACGGAGCGCCTCGCGCATAGCGAGCACGCCGGCGCCGATCAGCCCGGTCTCAGGGCCGAGCGGGGCGGAGGTGATCTCGAGATGGCGCGTCGAAAGGGCGAGCGAGCGCTGGTTCACGCTCTGGCGGATCGCGGCGAGGAACATCGGGCCGATCGCCGAGACGCCGCCGCCGATGAAGATATGCGACGGGTTGTAGAAATTGACGAGCGCGGCCAGCACCTGGCCGATCAGACGGCCGGAGCGGCGCACGATCGCGTCGGCCTCGGCATCGCCGGCCCGGCTGGCGGCGCCGATATCGGCCGCTTCGAGCTGGCCTTTCGTGACGAGGCGGTCTGCCAAAGCGGGGCTGCGGCCGGCTTGGGCTGCTTCCAGTCCCATCGCGACGATGGCGGGTGCGGCGGCCATGGCCTCGACGCAGCCGCGATTGCCGCAGCGGCAGAGCGGGCCTTCGGGATCGGCGCAGATATGGCCGATATCGCCGGCCGAGCCGTTCGAGCCGCGATAGAGCTCGCCATGGCAGACGATGCCGCAGCCGATACCGGTGCCGACCTTGATGACGAGGAAGTTCTCGATCTGCTTGCGCTGGCGCCAGAGCACGCCGAGCGCCATCAGGTTCACGTCGTTGTCGACGAAGATCGGCGCGTCGGTGATCTCGCGCAGGTCCTCGCGGATGGCGTAGCTGTCCCAGCCCGGCATCAGCGGCGGATTGACGAGCTGGCCGGCGGCGAAATTGACCGGGCCGGGCACGCCGATGCCGACGGCGAGCACGCGATCCGGCGCGATGCTATTCTGGGCGAGCATCGCCGGCAGGAGGGTGCGCAGGCGGGCCATGATCGGGCCGGGGCCGGCCTGGACATCGGCTTCCTGCGCGTGGCGGGCGATGATGCCGAGATCGGGGCGGAGCAGCGCGATATCGAGGCTGGTCGCGCCGATGTCGATGCCGACGAGCACGCCGATGCGGCGATGGACGCAGAGGGTCTCGGGCCGCCGGCCGCCGGTGGAATGCTGCACGCCGGCCTCGTCGAGCAGGCCTTCCTCGATCAGCCCGGCGGCGATCGCATTGGTCTTGCTGCGCGAGAACTGCAGGCTGTCGGCGAGCGCATGGCGGGCGGCGCCCCCGGACCAGAAGGTGGCCTCGAGCAGCGCGAGCTCATCCGGGCTCAGCCTGTGCCAGGGCAGGGCGATCGCAGCCTCCTGTCGTTTCCCGCTCGGCCTTGTGGTGGCCGTTGCGATGCAGGCTATGGGATGGTCTCGAAACAGCTCAAGACCGAACTTCAACCTAATTCAGGCGGAAGTTAAATTGAAGGTGAGACGGAGATCGCGCGAGCGTGATCTGGACGTGCGGTCGATCCTTGGCGAAGCTGCGCCCAATGATGAAGGAGCAGACGATGCCGGCGACGATGCAGGGCCCCGCGATCTTTCTTGCCCAGTTCGCCGGCGACAAGGCGCCGTTCGACAGCTGGACCGGCATCACGGCCTGGGCCGCCGGGCTCGGCTATCGCGGCGTGCAATTGCCCAGCGGCGACAAGCGGTTCTTCGATCTGGAGAAGGCGGCTGCGTCTCAGGACTATTGCGACGAGATCGCCGGTGTGGCGCGCGAGAACGGCGTCGCGATCACCGAGCTTTCGACGCATATCCAGGGCCAACTCGTCGCGGTTCATCCAGCCTATGACGCCGCCTTCGACGTCTTCGCGCCCGTGGAACTGCGCGGCAAGCCGAAGGAGAGGCAGGCCTGGGCGGTGGAGCAGATGAAGCTCGCGGCGAAAGCCTCGCGCCGGCTCGGGCAGTCCGGCTCTGTCAGCTTCACCGGCGCGCTCGCCTGGCCCTTCCTCTATCCCTGGCCGCAGCGCCCGGCGGGGCTCGTCGAGGAAGCCTTCGGCGAATTGGCGCGGCGCTGGCGGCCCATCCTCGATGCCTATGAGGAGCAGGGCGTGGATGTCGGCTTCGAGATCCATCCCGGCGAGGACGTCTTCGACGGCGCCACCTTCGAACTCTTCCTCGACCGGCTCGGCGGGCACAAGCGCTGCCGGATCAATTACGATCCCTCGCATTTCCTGCTGCAGCAGCTCGATTATCTCGCCTTCATCGACATCTACCACGAGCGCATCAGCGCCTTCCATGTGAAGGATGCGGAGTTCCGGCCGGATGGCCGGCAGGGTGTCTATTCCGGCTTCTCGCCCTGGATCGGCCGGGCCGGGCGCTTCCGCTCGCTCGGCGACGGGCAGGTCGATTTCAAGGCGATCTTCTCCAAGCTCGCGCAATACAGCTTCGAGGGCTGGGCCGTGCTCGAATGGGAGTGCGCGCTGAAGCATCCCGAGGACGGCGCGCGCGAGGGCGCCCGCTTCATCGCCGAGCATATCATCCGCGTGACGGAGACCGCCTTCGACGATTTCGCCGGCGGCGGCGATCCGGGGCTGGCGCGGCGGATGCTAGGGCTGAGCTAGGACAGGCGCCGGTCGAGCGTCTCGGCGATCCGCTCGGCGAGCGCGGCATGGTCCGCCAGCAGGTCCTGCAATGGGCCGATCGGGCGGAAGGCGCGGGAATCCTGCGCCTCCTCGCCCTCGCTCTCCCAGGTCTCGATCGCTTCGTCGGCGGCCGTCAGCCAGGCTTCCAGCGACGCGCCTTCGACAGGTGCGCCAGCTTCCAGAGCAAGGCGCTCCGCGATCCGGAGGCGCAGCGCGTCGCGGGCGGTCCGGAGCGCATCGAGTTCGTCGGTATAGCGCATGGTGAGGCGGCGCCCCGTTCAGTGCACGGTGGCGAGGTCGTCGTCGTCGGGATTGATCAGCCGGTCGAGGCCGAGCTGCTCGACACCATCGGTGAACTCGGCGAAGGCGTCGGCATCGGTGGCGAAAGCGTCCTGCCAGACGGTCGAACCGCCATCTTCGTCGATGAGTTCGAGGGTCCAGCCGTCGGTGCCCTCGATCTTGTAGATTTCCACCCGCACGGTCAGGCCGTCATGGGTGAAGGACTGCGACAGAGGCGAGCGAATGATGTGGGGGAATTCAGTCATCGCGTCAGTCTAGAGCATTTTCGAGCGAAGTGGACACCGGTTCGCGTGAAGAAAATGCGGCAGGATAGAGAGCTGGAGGTATTCCGCGATTCGGAGAATTGCGGAATGCCTTCAGCAGCTTCCTCGGAAGGGCGCAGCCGTTGCCGGCCGCGCCCGGTCATTCATTCGGCGGTGGTCACTGCCGCGGGCTCCGTGCGGCGCCAGCGCCGGACAAGGCGCACGACGCCGACATAGAGCAGCGGCACGAAGAACACGCCAAGGACGGTCGCGGCGATCATGCCGCCCATCACGCCGATGCCGATCGCGTTCTGGCTGCCCGAGCCAGCGCCCGTGGCGACTGCCAAAGGCGTCACGCCGAGCACGAAGGCGAGCGAGGTCATCAGGATCGGCCGCAGGCGCTGGCGGGCCGCCTCCAGCGTCGCCTCGACGAGGCCCTTGCCCTTGGCTTCCTGTTCGATCGCGAACTCGACGATGAGGATCGCGTTCTTGGCTGCCAGGCCGATCGTCGTCAGCAGGCCGACCTTGAAATAGACGTCGTTGGTCTGGCCGAAGAGCGTCGCCGCGAGCAGGGCACCGAAGATGCCGATCGGGACCGACAGCATGACGGCGAAGGGAACCGACCAGCTTTCGTAGAGCGCGGCGAGGCAGAGGAACACGACCAGCATCGAGAGGGCGTAGAGCGCCACGGCCTGGCTGCCCGAAAGGCGTTCCTGGAAGGACAGCCCGGTCCATTCATGGCTGAAGCCGTTCGGCAGTTGCGTCATCAGGCGGTCGATCTCGTCCATCGCCGCGCCGGAGCTGACGCCAGCTGCGGCGGCGCCCTGCATCTGGACGGCGGCGGAGCCGTTATAGCGCTCCAGCCGTGGCGAGCCGTAGTCCCAGCGCCCGCTGGAGAAGGCCGAGAACGGCACCATCTCGCCGCCCTGGTTGCGCACATACCACCGCCCGATATCGCCGGGCTGCATGCGGAAGGGGGCATCCGCCTGGACATAGACCGACTTCACCCGGCCACGGTCGATGAAGTCGTTGACATAGGCCGAGCCCCAGGCCGTCGACAGGGTGTTGTTGATGGCGGCGAGCGGCAGGGTCAGCGCGCTCGCCTTCTCCTGGTCGATCTCGACCGCGTATTGCGGCGTATCCTCCTGCCCGTTCGGGCGAGTGCCGGTGAGCTGCTTGCTCTGCGCCGCGAGGCCGAGCAACTGGTTGCGGACCTCCATCAGGCGGGAATGGCCGGCGCCGGCGATATCTTGCAGGTAGAAATCGAAGCCTGCGGTGTTGCCGAAGCCCTGGATCGCCGGCGGAGCCAGTGCGTAGACCGTGCCGTCCTTGATCGAGCGGAACGCACCCATGGCGCGGCCGGCTATGGCCTGGGCCGTCGCCTGCTTGCCGACGCGCTCGGCGAAGGGTTTCAGGCGCACGAAGGCGAGGCCGACATTCTGGCCCTGGCCGCCGAAGCCGAAGCCCGCGACGGTGAGCACGCCCTCGACGAGGTCCTTCTCCTTTTCGAGATAATGCTTCTGGACCTCGTCGAGCACGCGCAGCGTCCGGTCCTGCGTGGCGCCGACGGGCAACTGCACGCTGGTCAGCAGGATGCCCTGGTCCTCGTCGGGCAGGAAGGAGGAGGGCATGCGGGCGAAGAGCCAGACCATGCCGCCGGTGATCACCAGGAAGAGGAGCAGGAAGCGCAGCGGCCGCCCGATCATCCCGGCGACGCCGGAGCGGTAGCCGTTGGTGGTGCGCTCGAAATTGCGATTGAACCAGCCGAAGAAGCCCTTGCGCGGGCCATGATCGCCGACCGGCTTGAGCAGGGTGGCGCACAGCGCAGGCGTCAGCACCAGAGCGACGACGACCGAGAGCGCCATCGCGGTCACGATCGTCACCGAGAACTGCCGGTAGATCACGCCGACCGAACCGCCGAAGAAGGCCATCGGCACGAACACGGCCGAGAGCACGGTGGCGATGCCGACCAGCGCACCGGTGATCTCGCCCATCGACTTGATCGTCGCTTCCTTGGGCGAGAGCTTCTCCTCCTGCATCACGCGCTCGACATTCTCGACCACGACGATGGCGTCGTCGACGAGCAGGCCGATGGCGAGCACCATCGCGAACATCGTCAGCGTGTTGATCGAATAGCCGGCGAGCGCCAGCACGCCGAAGGTGCCGAGCAGCACGACCGGCACCGCCAGCATCGGGATGAAGGTCGCGCGCAGGTTCTGCAGGAAGACGTACATCACGATGAAGACGAGGATGATCGCCTCGAACAGCGTGTGCACGACCTTCTCGATCGAGAGCGTCACGAAGGGCGTGGTGTCGTAGGGGTAGGTGACCTCGACGCCTTCCGGCAGGGTCTGCTTCAGGCGCTCGATCGTCGCGGTCACCGCCTTGGCGGTGTCGATCGCATTGGCGCCGGTCGCGAGGCTGATGGCGAGGCCGGTCGTCGGCTGGCCGTTATAGCGCGAGACGGTGTCGTAGCTCTTGGCGCCGAGCTCGACGCGGGCGACGTCGTTCAGCCGGACAATCGAGCCGGAAGCGCCGCTCTTGAGGATGATGTTCTCGAATTGCGAGACCGTCTGGAGCCGCGACAGTGCGGTCACGGTAGCGTTGAGCTGCTGGCCGCTGACCTGGGGCAGGCCGCCGAGCTGGCCGGCCGACACTTGCGTGTTCTGCGCCTCGATTGCCGCGGCGATGTCGGCGGGCATCAGCGCGTATTTGCGCAGCTTGTCCGGGTCGAGCCAGATGCGCATGGCGTAGCCGGCGCCGAAAAGCTGGGTCGTGCCGACGCCCTCGACGCGCTTCAGCGTGTCGTTGAGGGTCGAGTCGACATAGTCGGCGAGATCCGTCGTCGACATCCGCCCGTCCTTCGAGACGAAGGCGACGACCATCAGGAAGCCGGTGGAGGCCTTGGCGACCGAGATGCCGGTGCTCTGCACCACCGAGGGCAATTGCCGGGTGACGAGCTGCAGCTTGTTCTGCACCTGCATCTGCGCGACGTCGGGATCGGCCTGGCTGTTGAAGGTCAGGGTGATCTGGGCGTTGCCGGTCGAGGTCGACGTCGCCGTCATGTATTGCAGGTTGTCGAGGCCGGTCATGCCCTGCTCGATGACCTTGGTCACCGAGTTCTCGACGGTCTGCGCGTCGGCGCCGGGATAGTTGGCGCTGATCTGGACGGTCGTCGGCGCGATCTGCGGATATTGCGAGATCGGCAGGGTACGCAGGGCGAGCAGGCCCGCCAGCATGATGACGATGGCGACGACCCAGGCGAAGATCGGCCGTTCAATGAAGAAGCGCGACATGGGGTCAGTTCTTCGCCGTGTTGCCGGCCGGCAGTTCGGCCCGGCGATTGGCTGATTTGAGCTCGCCGGTGGCCTCGTCGACGCTGACCTCGTTCGCCGTCACGGTCTGCCCCGGCCGCACGAGCTGGCCGCCCTCGACGATGATGCGTTCGCCGTCCTTGACGCCGCTGTCGACCAGCCAGTTGTTGCCGATATTGCGGCGGGTCACCAGCACGCGTTCCTCGACCTTGCCTTCGGCCGAGACGAATTTCGCGGTCGCCTCGCCCTTGGTGTTGCGCCCGACGGCGCGCTGCGGCAGCAGGAAATTGTTCTCGGCGATACCTTCCTGGATTTCCGCCCGCACGAACATGCCGGGCAGCAGCAGCCGCTCCGGATTGGGGAACTCGGCGCGGACGCTGAAGGTGCCGGTGGTCTCGTTGATGTTCGCCTCGGCGAATTCGAGCTTGCCGGATTGCGCATAGGCGTCGCCGGTATCGAGCTTGAGTTTCACCGCGACATTCGGGCCGGTGAATTTCAAGCGTCCCGAGGCGATGTCGCTGCGGAATTTCAGCAGGTTGGTGCTCGACTGGGTGACGTCGACATTGATCGGGTCGAGCTTGCGGATCGTGGTCAACACCGCCGCCTGGTTGGCGGTGACCAGCGCGCCCTGGGTCAGTGCCGACTTGTCGATGCGCCCGTCGATCGGCGCCGTCACCTTGGTATAGGCGAGGTTGATCCGGGCGGCCTCGACATTGGCTTTGGCGGCCGCGACATCGGCCTGGGCCTGGCCTAGCGTCGCCGCGGCGTCGTCGGCGTCCTGCTTGCTGCCGGCGTTGCGCTGGAGCAATTCGCGATAGCGATCGGCCCGCACCTGCGCATTGGCGACGGCGGCCTCGGCCTTGTGCTGGGCGGCGACGGCGCTGTCGAGAGCGGCCTGATAGGGGGAGGGGTCGATCTCGTAGAGCACGTCGCCGGTCTTGACCTCGCTGCCCTCGCGGAAAAGCCGCGACTTGATGATGCCGTTCACCTGCGGCCGGATCTCGGCGATCAGGCTGGCGGAGACGCGACCGGGCAGCTCGGCCGTGATCGCCACGGGCTGCGGATGCAATGTGACGACGCTGACCTGGATCTGCGGTTGCGGCGGGGGTGCCGCCGCCTTCTCGGAATTGCAGGCGGCCAGCACCGCTGCGAGGAGCAGCGCGCTCGGTAAGGCGTGGCGGGAAGAGGAAGAAGCGCGCTCGGCCGGCATGCGGGATCTCTTTTTGGAAACTGAAGGGTTTCTTATCTCTTGATTTCCGCCGCTGTCAAACCCAAGAATGCGGCTTGATGACGGACATGATCGAGACAAGCTGCGAAATGAGCGAAAAATCCGCGTCGACCCGGGCGCGCGGACGCCCGAAGACGCGTTCCGACGAGGCCGAGCGGCAGCGAATCGTGCAATCCGCCCGCGACCTGTTCCTCGATGCCGGCTATGGCGCCACGACGATGGATGCGGTTGCGGCACGCTGCGGCGTCTCGAAGCGGACGCTCTACCGGCTGTTTCCGGCCAAGACCGACCTCTTCCGCGTGATGGTGGCCGATCACCGGCGCTCGATGCTGGCGCTGCCGCGCGATCCCGACGAGGACCTGCCGCTGCCGGATGCGCTGGCTGCGATCTTCCGGCTCGATATCGACGAGATCGACAATCGCGAGCGGCTGGCCTTCGTCAGGCTCGTCCTTGCCGATTCCGACCGTTTCAGCGAGATCGGGGAGATGATCGTGCAGGAGGGCTCCGAACCGGCCCTGCGGCTTCTGGAGGACTGGCTCGCGGGTCAGCAGGCGAAGGGCAGGCTTCGCGCCTTTCCGGCCGATGCGCTGGCCCGGATGCTGATGGACATGATCTTCTCCGTGCTGATCAAGCGCTTTCCCGGCGACCGGCTGCTGACGGTCGAGGAGCGCGCCCGTCACGCACGGCTTTGCCTCGACGTGTTCCTGGAGGGCGCCGCGGCGACGGTTTCATGACCGGAAGGGAAGCGCCCTACGAACGGTGATCGAGGCACGCCGAAACGCGCCTGTTGACCCGCTTGCAAATGGTGATTTCGGCTTGGCCGAGCCACGCGAGTGGCTGGGGGACTAGGATTCGAACCTAGACAACCAGAGTCAGAGTCTGGGGTCCTACCGTTAGACGATCCCCCAACGACAGGGCGCTTTGGGCCGCGCCGCGTTGGTGAGCCGGGGTCTAATCAATGCGATCCGGCTTGGCAAGAGCAGAATTCATCGTCTCTGCGAAACGATCACCGGAAAAGGGCTTCACGTGTCCGCCTCGGGAGAATTCGCGGGTTTTCGGTTGCGGGCAGCGAGAGGCCATCGCAGGGCTTCCATTGGGGACCTCCGGTCATCGGCCGACGGGGCCAGGTGGAGAGGCTTGCGCCTCCCGCTGCGACCTCGTCCGCCCGCTCGCTACCCCGGCTTGCGTTTCCGGCCTGCGCAAGACGCATGCGAACCGCCTTGCGTGGCAAGGGCTTCTTCGGTGAACATCGCCCCATGAAACAGCAAGATTCCGCCGCCGCGCTCTCCGTCTGGGTCGCGCTCGAAAGTCCCACCAGCCATCCAGCCGGCGTGAACGGCATGATGGACCTTGTCCAGAAAGATGTTGCGGGGCTGCCGATCGCGGTCGAGCGCATTCCCGGCCGCGACGGCCTCGGCGATATGGTCGTGCTGCGCGCCGGGCTCGACAACGGCCAGCCCGCCGTCGCGGTGATGTCGCATCTCGACACGGTGCATCCGGTGGGGACCAGCGCCAAGGAACTGCCCGTCAGGGTCGATGGCGACCGGCTCTACGGTCCCGGCGTCTACGACATGAAGGGCGGCGCCTGGCTCGCCCTGCAGGCCTTCAAGCAGGTCGCGGCTGCCGGCTCGGCCAAGCGGCCGATGGTCTTCCTGTTCACGCCCGACGAGGAGATCGGTTCGCCGACCAGCCGGGGGCTGATCGAGGAGATCGGCCGGGGATCGAAGGCGGTGCTCGTCACCGAGCCGGCTCGTGAGGGCGGCAAGATCGTCACCGCGCGCAAGGGCGTCGGCCGGTTCGACGTCAGGTTGGAAGGCCGGCCGGCCCATGCCGGCTCGCGCCATGCCGATGGGCGCAGCGCCATCCGCGAGGCGGCGCACCAGATTCTCGCCGTCGAGGGCATGACCGATTACGCACGCGGCATCACCACCAGCGTCGCGCTGGTCGGTGGCGGCACGGCGGCCAACGTCATCCCGCAGCATGCCTGGTTCAGCGTCGATTGCCGCGTCACCACGCTCGCCGACGGCACGATGATGGAGAATCGCATCCTCAGCCTGAAGCCGCATGATCCCGATGTCGCGCTGCGCATCACCGGCGGCATGAACCGGCCGCCCTATGAGAAGTCGGCCGCGGTGGCGGAGCTGTTCGCGCTGGCCCGCAAGGTTGCCGCTGACGCCGGCTTCGACCTGCAGGATTGCCCGATGACCGGCGGCGGCTCGGACGGCAACTTCACCGCGGCGCTCGGCGTGCCCACCCTGGACGGGCTCGGCATCGATGGCGATGGCGCGCATACGCTGCAGGAATACGGGCTGATCTCGTCGATCGCGCCGCGCCAGGCGCTGATCAAGGGCTTGCTGGAGACGATCTGAAGCGCCTGGCGCTTTCCAGGAACGCGCTGTCATCCCGGGCGACCGTAGGGAGACCCGGGATCCATGCCTGAACCTTTCCTGGAAGCGCTCCGGCATGGATCCCGGGTCTGCGCTTCGCTCCGCCCGGGATGACCCGCGCTTCAGGTTTGAAGGAACAGCAATGCAAAAAAGCCCCTCGCGATGCGGGGGGCTTTGTCGTTTCGGAACTGCCTGAAGCCTCAGGCTTCCGGCTCGCCCATGCCGCCGGCGGCGAGGAATTTCTCGAGCCAGTGGATGTTGTAGTCGCCGTTGAGGATGTCCGGGTTGCGCACCAGCGTGCGGAACAGCGGCAGCGTCGTGTCGACGCCGTCGACGACGAACTCGTCGAGCGAACGGCGCAGGCGCATCAGGCATTCGTCGCGGTTGCGGCCGTGGACGATCAGCTTGCCGACCAGCGAATCGTAATGCGGCGGGATCGTGTAGCCCTGATAGGCGGCGGAATCGACGCGCACGCCGAGGCCGCCCGGCGTGTGGAACGAGGCGATCTTGCCGGGCGAGGGGCGGAAGGTCGCGTGATGCTCGGCATTGACCCGGCATTCGATGGCATGGCCCTCGATGACGATGTCCGACTGCTTGAGCGAGAGCGGCGCGCCGGCGGCGATGCGGATCTGCTCGTTGACGAGGTCGATCCCGGTGATCATCTCGGTGACCGGATGCTCGACCTGGATGCGTGTGTTCATCTCGATGAAGTAGAACTCGCCGTCTTCGTAGAGGAACTCGATCGTGCCGGCGCCGCGATACTGCAATTCGCGCATCGCCTTGGCACAGACCTCGCCGATGCGGTCGCGCTCGCCCGCATTGAGGGCAGGCGAGGGGCCTTCCTCCCAGACCTTCTGGTGGCGCCGCTGCAGCGAGCAGTCGCGCTCGCCGAGATGGATCGCATGGCCGCGACCGTCGCCGAGCACCTGGATCTCGATATGGCGCGGCTTCTCGAGATATTTCTCGATATAGACGGCGTCGTCGCCGAAATTGGCCTTGGCTTCGCTGCGGGCGGTGGAGAGCAGCACGGACAGTTCATCCTCGCTGCGGACGACCTTCATGCCCTTGCCGCCGCCGCCTGAAGCGGCCTTGATGATCACCGGGAAGCCGATCTCCCGGATGATCTTCAGGGCTTCCTGGTCATCCGCGACGCCGCCTTCGGAGCCCGGCACGCAGGGAATGCCGAGGCGCTTGGCGGTACGCTTGGCCTCGATCTTGTCGCCCATGCTGCGGATATGCTCGGCCTTGGGACCGATGAAGGCGATGTTGTGCTGCTCCAGGATCTCGGCGAAGCGGGCGTTCTCCGAGAGGAAGCCGTAGCCGGGATGGACCGCATCGGCGCCGGTGATCTCGCAGGCCGCGATCAGGGCGGGGATGTTGAGATAGCTCTCGCGGGCCGGCGGCGGGCCGATGCAGACGCTCTCATCGGCGAGGCGCACATGCATGGCGTTGGCGTCGGCGGTGGAATGCACCGCGACGGTCGCGATACCGAGCTCCTTGGCGGCGCGCAGCACGCGCAGCGCGATCTCTCCACGGTTGGCGATCAGGATCTTGTCGAACATCTTGAAACCCAAATCGGACCCGACGGCGCGCGGCGCCACGCTCACTCGATCACCAGCAGCGGCTCACCGTATTCCACCGGCTGGCCGTCCTCGACCATGATGGCCGTGACCTTGCCGGCGCGGGGCGCGACGATGTCGTTGAAGGTCTTCATCGCCTCGACCAGCAGAATGCGCTCACCCTGCTTCACGACGCTGCCGATCTCGACGAAGGGCTTGGCATCGGGCGAGGGGCGGCGATAGGCGGTGCCGACCATCGGGGAGGGCACGGCGCCGGGATGGGCGGCGGTCGGCTTGGCCTCGGCCGAGGCGGACGCCGCGACCGGAGCCGGCATTGCCATCGCCGGAGCGGCGACGGCGGCCGGGACCTGGACGGTCGCGGTGATGTTGCGGGCAACGCGGACGCGCAGATCGCCCTTCTCGACCTCGATCTCGGTGAGATCGGTCTGATTCAGAAGCTCGGCGAGCTCGCGGACAAGTTCGGGGTCGATCGGGCTCTTGGTCGCCATGGCGGGTATCACCGTCTTCTTCGGATATTCGGATGGGAGCGGCGGCCTTAGCCGCCTCCCGTTCAATGGACTTCAGGCGGCTTTCGCCGCCCGCTTTTCCAGCAGCGGCACGATCGCGTCGAAAGCCAGATCGTAGCTCGCGACGCCGAAGCCGCAGATCACGCCGACGCAGACCGGCGCCATGTAGGAATGGTGCCGGAATTCCTCGCGCGCATGCACGTTGGAGATATGGACCTCGATCGCCAGCGCATCGACGCCCTTGATCGCGTCGCGGAGCGCCACCGAGGTGTGGGTGTAGGCGCCCGCGTTGATGATGACGCCGGCGCCGGCCAGGCCCGCCTGTTGGATGAAGGTGACGAGCTCACCCTCGAAATTGGTCTGGCGGAAGGTGAGGTCGACGCCGACCGCCTCGGCCTTGCGGCGTAAGCCTTCCTCGACGCCGGCCAGGGTGACCGCGCCATAGGTTCCGGGCTCGCGGGTTCCGAGCAGGTTGAGGTTGGGTCCGTTCAGGACGTGGACGGCGACCATCGGGGGCGTTGATTCCGGCACCGCGCGCGGGCGGCAGGAGCCGCCCTCATAAACGTTGAAAGCCGGCAGGGGAAGCCTGAAGCACCCTGCCGGCCCACTGGATCATATTGAAATGGCTGATCAGCCGGCGCAGTCGGTCTTGCCGCAGCGGCGCACGGAATCGATCTTCGCCTTGAGGGCGGCCTGGCCGACAGCGCCGAAGACGATCTCGTCGCCGATGATGAAGGCGGGCGTGCCGGTGAGGCCGAGACGGTCACCGAGCGCGACGGTGTCGGCGATCGCGGCCTTGGTGGCGGGCGCCTCGATATCCTTCTTCAACTGGGCGAGATCGGCACCGGCCTCCTTGGCGATCTCGAGTGCCTTGGCGGCGTTGACCTTGCCCTTCACGGCCATCAGCTTGTTGTGGAACTCGAAATATTTCGGGCCCTGGAGCTGATTCTTCGCGGCGACGGCGACGCGGCTGGCCTCGACCGAATCAGGGCCGAGGATCGGGAAGTCCTTGAGCACGACGCGCAGCTTCGGATCGGCCTTGGAGAGCGCGGTGACGTCCTCCATCGCCCTTTTGCAGAAGCCGCAATTGTAATCCATGAACTCGACCAGGGTGATGTCGCCCTCGGGATTGCCGATGATGACCGAGGTCGCGGGATCGGTGATGCGGGCCTTCTCGGCGGCGACCGCATTGCGCTGGGCATCGGCCTGGGCGACCGTGTTGCGCCGCTCCAGCTCGATCAGGGCGTCCTGGATGATCTCGGGGTTCTTCAGGATCGTCTCGCGGATCAGGTCGGTCACCGCCTTGCGCTGATCGGGCGAGAGTGGCTGGCCCTGCGCCATGGCCGGCGCGGCCGAGGCCGCGAGCCAGAGGCTCAGCGCGACGGCGGCAGGCCGCAGGCAGGCGCGTGCCAGGCTGGTCAGGGTCGGGAAAGCCATCTCGTCATCCTTTCAGAGCCGCAGGCCTGGATTACGCCGGCGGAAGCAATGCGTCTGGGCGCGAGCTTGTGGGTCCTCGCGGGGTGAAGGTCAAATCACAGCTCTGCCAGCGGTCGCGGCCGATGGTTGCAGGCCGCCTTCGGCTCGGCTACGCGATCACGCCTCCTCGCGAAACCGGACAAGCCGATGTCGAATCCCCTGATCGTGCCCGCCGCCTTGCCCGCCCTGGCCGAACGCGCCGAGCGCGTCGCGCCCTTCATCGTCATGGATGTGATGAACCAGGCAGCAGCGATCGAGCGCCGCGGTGGCTCGGTTGTGCATATGGAGGTCGGACAGCCCTCGGCGCCGACGCCGGCCACGATCCGCGCTGCCGCCAGCCGGGCGCTGGAACACGGCCGGATCGGATATACGCAGGCGCTCGGCACGGATTCGCTGAGGGATCGCATCGCGCGCCACTATCAGGATGCTTATGGCGTCGCGGTGGCGGCCGAGCGCGTCGTCGTGACGACGGGTTCGTCCGGCGGTTTCATCCTCGCCTTCCTCGCCTGCTTCCAGCCGGGCGCGCGGATCGCGATCACGGCGCCGGGCTATCCGGCCTATCGCAACATCCTGATCGCGCTCGGGCTGGAGCCGGTGGCGATCGAGGTCGGCCCCGAGACGCGCTTCGCCCTGACGCCGGACCTGATCGAGCGCGCCCATCGCGAAAAGCCGCTGGCTGGCGTGCTGACGATGAGCCCGGCCAACCCGACCGGCGTGGTGATGACGCCTGAAGCCATTGCCGATGTCGCGGCCTGCTGCCGCAAGCTCGGGCTCTGGTACATCTCGGACGAGATCTATCACGGGTTGACCTACGAGACGCCGGCGACGACGGCGCTCGCCGCCGATCCGGACGCGATCGTCGTCAACTCCTTCTCCAAGTACTACTGCATGACCGGCTGGCGCGTCGGCTGGCTCGTGGTGCCGCAGCGCCTCGTGCGCACGATCGAACGGCTGCAGCAGAATTTCTCGATCTCGGTGCCGTATCTCAGCCAGGTGGCGGGCGAGGCGGCTTTCGACGCGACCGCGGAATGCGAGGCGATCAAGGCCGGCTATGCCGCGAACCGCAGCTTCCTGCTGAAGGCCTTGCCGGAGATCGGTCTCGGCGATTTCCTGCCGGTGGACGGGGCCTTCTACATCTATCTCGACATCGGCCGGCACTCGAACGATTCCATGGCCTTCTGCCGCAGCGTGCTCGAGGAAGCCGGCGTCGCGATCACGCCCGGGCTCGATTTCGACGAGGCGCGGGGCGCACGCACGATCAGGCTCTCCTTTGCCGGTTCGCTCGGCGAATGCGAGGAGGCGGTGACGCGCATCGGCGCCTGGATGAAAAAGCGCTGACGAGCGGGCCTCTCCGTCGCGCGAACTGCTTGCCAGATTTCGCAAAATCTCAGCATGCTGCATCGTGGGATAGCGCGGAGGCTTGCTATGAACGTCGCTGCATCGGACGGATACCTGCCGCGGCGTAGCGTTGCCCGATTGGCTGCCCTTTTCGGCGGGCTGGCGCTCGCTTTCGCGGCGATGGCCACGGTCTCGCCCGCTCCGGCTCAGGGCCAATCCTCCGTGGTTCTCAACCTGCGCGGCGACGAGACCCCCGAGACGATCCGCAAAATGGTCGATGCCCTGTCCGCTCCTGGACGGCAGGTCGAGATCCGGGTCGGAGGCGCCGCTACGGCCACGCCCGTTACGACAGCGCCAGCGGAGCCCGCCGGCAAGGCAAAGCTCGCCGCTCAGCCCGCGCCGGCGCTGTCGATGGCGGATGAGGAGGGCTTCCAGGCCGAGGTCAGTGCCCTCGTCGACCGCTTTATCGACGGCGTCGAATATGGCGGCGCCTCCATTCCCGCGATCGGCGAATTGCCGGACAGCTGGGGACGTGTCTGGCTGCGCAATCTCAATGGCCGCGAAGGAGCAACCGCCGGCTGGCGCGTCTTCGGAATCATCTGCCTGGCGCTCGCGGTCGCTTTCACCTTCCGGATCGCGAGCGCCCGCTGGTTCGCGCGCAAGATGCAGCCTGCGGGGCCGGAGTTCACGCCCCGCCTCATCGCCTCGTCCTGGGGCCTGCTCCAGGATGTCGCGACCATTCTGATCGCTCTGGCTGTGGCGCGGGTCGCCCGCAATGCCTGGCTCTCGGAGAGTGATCTCGCCAATATCGCCCTCACAACCGGCGCGAACGGTGCGGCGATCGGCGCGCTCTATATGGCCGTCGGCCGCCTCCTGCTCGCACCCGGCGCGCCGGAACGGCGGATCATGCCGCTGCCGCGCGCCGAGGTGCATTTCCGGCGGCTCGTCGTCTACGCGATCCTGACGCCGCTGATCGTGACCGGCATCCTGCTCTCCCATCACGTCAGCGCGGGACCGCGGCCCGTGACGGGGCTGATTGCGCTGACAGGCCTTCTCATCACGCTGTTCAAGATCTGGTGGTTCCATGACGGGCGGCACGATCTAGCCGCGCTGGTCTTGTCGGGTTCCTCCGAACCGGGCCCGATCCGGCGGCTGATCGCGAGCGGTACGGCCTGGTTCTACATCGCCACGACGGCCTTGTTGTGGATGGTCAGCAGCGCCGCCGCGATGATGTCGAATGGCGGGCGCTGGGCCGAGGCCTCGGCGATGACGCAGGTGGCGATCGTCCTGATCCCGATCCTTGCCGTCGGCGTTGCCAGCCTGCTGCGCTGCCATGCGATGCGGCGCGAGGCGGAGCAAGGTGTCACCTCGATGACGCGCGCAAGTGGCGCGGCCCTGCGTGCGGCGGCTGTCGGCGTGCTATGGGCCGCCGGCTTCTTCGTGCTGTCGCGCCTCTGGGCCGGCTTGCTGCTCGGCGTCAGTTCGGCGCAGTTCGCCGCCGTGATGCGCCAGACGGCCGGTGTCGCGATCTTCGCCTTCGTCGGCTGGGTGGCGCTCGTCTTCCTGCATGCATTCTTCGACGCCTATACGCCGCGGCGACACGTCGTCGGACCCGGCGACGAGGACGTTCCGCATGAGGAGAACGTGCCGAGCCGGCTGGCGACGGTGCTGCCGGTTCTGCGCGGCGTCGTTCTGGGCGCGGTGCTCGGCCTCACCATCCTCATCGTGCTGTCGCGGCTGGGCGTCGATATCGGGCCGCTCCTCGCGGGATTCGGCATCCTCGGTCTCGCCCTCTCCTTCGGCTCCCAGGCGCTGGTGCGCGATATCGTCTCGGGCGTGTTCTTCATGCTCGAGGATGCGTTCCGGGTCGGAGAATATGTCGATACCGGCCGGCTCAAGGGCACCGTCGAGAAGATTTCGCTGCGCTCGATGCAGTTGCGCCACCAGAGCGGTCAGATCCACACCGTGCCCTTCGGCCAGGTCCAGTCACTGACCAATGCCAGCCGCGACTGGGCGACCATCAAGTTCAATGTCCGCCTCGACCATTCCGCCGATATCGAGCAGGCCCGCAAGGCGATCAAGAAGACCGGCATCGCGCTGATGGAGGACCCCGAGTACGGGCCGCATTTCATCGCCCCGCTGAAGATGCAGGGCGTCGCCGACATCACCGATAGCGCCATCGTCATCCGCCTGAAATTCACCGGCAAGCCGAACCAGTCATCGATGCTGCAGCGCGAGGCGCTGAAGCGGGTCTACCGCGCACTGAACGATGCTCGCGTGCCTTTTGCCTCGAATGCGGTGACCGTGCGCGGCGGCGAGGGCGGCGCCCAGAGCCACGCGGCTGCGGCGATCTCGACCGTGCCGCCGCCGAGCCCGCTGGTGCCGGCGGCGGGCTGAGCGGATTTGCCGAACCCGTGAAACGGAAAAGCCCGCTGCGCAACGCAGCGGGCTTCTTTCATGCGTTGGAATTCGGCGGCGCGATCAGGAGCGGCCGGCGAGCCTGTTCCACCAGCCGCCACGCTTCGGCCGGTCCGGGTCCGGCTCGGTCAGCACGACTGCGACGGGCTCCTCGGCAGGTGCGCGAACGGGGGCGGGTTCCGGCGCCGGAGCGGGCTCGGCCGGGGCCGCCGCGGTCTCGGGAGCAGCGACCGGCGCCTCGGCCTTGGCCTCAACAGGAGCCGGAGCAGCTTCCGCAGCGGCTTCGCCCCCCTCGGTGATCGGCACGACCTTCTTGCGCGAGCGGCTGCGCTTGGGCTTCTCGGCCTCGATCGGAGCAACCTCGGCGGCTACCGTCTCGGTCTTGGCTTCGGTCTCCTTGGCGGCCTCGGCCTTCGGCTTGCGGGCGCGGCTGCGCTTCGGCTTGGCGGGCTCGGCCGCAGGCTCCTCGACGACCGGTTCCGGGGCGACTTCGGCGGCGGCTTCGGCAGCCGGCTCGGCCGTTGCCGTGGCCGGGATGGCGGCGTCGTCGCCGTCTTCCTCGCTCTCGTCGCCTTCGTCGTCACCCTGCGCGCCGTCGAGCTGCTGGCCCTGCTCGTCACGCTCACCGCCACGCCGGCGGCGGCGACGGCGACGGCGACGGCGTCCATTCTCGCCCTCGCCACGCTCGGACTGGTCCTGGGCCTCGGCGGCGGCGGTCTCGGTGCCGCCGGTTTCGGCGTCGAGGGCGGCCGCTTCCGCCGCGGCATCCAGCGCCTCGTCATCGACATCCGACGCGATCGCCTCGGCCTTGAAGCTGGTCGGGACGACGCGCCCCTCATTGCCGACGAATTCGCCGCGCTCGACCTCGAAATAGCGCGTGCCGAGAAGGTTCGCGTCGGTCGAGATCGTGATCGCGATGGCGAAGCGGGTCTCGAGATCGGCGAGATGGGCACGCTTCTGGTTCAGCACATAGAGCGCCACCTCCGGACGGGTCCGGACGGTGAGATTGTGCGCGGCGCTCTTGATCAGCGTCTCCTCCAGCGCGCGCAGGATCTGCAGCGCGACGGAAGAGGTCGAGCGGATCATGCCGGCGCCAGCGCAGTGCGGGCAGGGCACCGAGGACGATTCGAGCACGCCGGTGCGGATGCGCTGGCGCGACATCTCGAGCAGTCCGAAGGCCGAGATGCGGCCGACCTGGATGCGGGCGCGGTCGTCCTTCAGGCACTCCTTCAGCTTCTTCTCGACGGCGCGGTTGTTGCGGTTCTCCTCCATGTCGATGAAATCGATCACGATGAGGCCGGCGAGATCGCGCAGGCGCAGCTGGCGGGAGATTTCCTCCGCCGCCTCGAGATTGGTCTTGAGGGCGGTGTCCTCGATATTGTGCTCGCGGGTCGAGCGGCCGGAGTTGATGTCGATCGCGACCAGCGCTTCGGTCTGGTTGATGACGATATAGCCGCCGGATTTCAGCGTGACCGTGTTCGAGAACATCGCGTCGAGCTGGCTTTCGACGCCGAAGGAGGCGAAGAGCGGGGTCTGCTCGCGATAGGCCTTCACGCTCTTGGCCTGGCTCGGCATGAGCATGCGCATGAAGTCCTTGGCCTCGCGATAGGCCTCCTCGCCGGCGACGTGAACCTCGTCGATATCCTTGTTGTAGAGGTCGCGGATCGAGCGCTTGACGAGGTTGCCCTCCTCATAGACCAGCGCCGGAGCGACCGAGGCCAGCGTCAGCTCGCGCACGCTCTCCCACATCCGCATCAGGTATTCGTAGTCGCGCCGGATCTCGACCTTGGTGCGCGAGGCGCCGGCCGTGCGCAGGATCAGGCCCATCCCCTCGGGAACCTCGAGCTCGGTCGCGATCTCCTTGAGGCGCTTGCGGTCCTCGGCATTGGTGATCTTGCGCGAGATGCCGCCGCCCTTGCCGGTGTTGGGCATCAGCACCGAATAGCGGCCGGCCAGCGAGAGATAGGTGGTGAGCGCCGCGCCCTTGTTGCCGCGCTCTTCCTTGACGACCTGGACCAGGATGATCTGGCGGCGCTTGATCACCTCCTGGATCTTGTACTGGCGGCGGTGGCTGCGCTGGCGCCGCTCCGGCATGTCGTCGAGGGCGTCGCCGCCGCCGAGCTGTTCGGGAGCCTCTTCGGTCTCCTCGTTGCCGTTCTCGTCGTCGCCGTCGTCCTCGGACGGCTTGCGGGCTTCGGTGTCCGAGCCCTCCGGCTCTTCGACCGAAACCTCGACGGCGTCGACGGAGACGGTCTCGAAGGTCAGCGGCGCAGCGTTCGCAGCGGCGTCCTCGGTGGTCGATTCGGCGACATCCGGCGCGAAATACTCACCGAAGGCAGGCGCGCCCTCATTGACCATGGCGGCTTCCTTGCCGTCGGTCTCGACCTGGACGTCCTCGCCGGTCGCTTCGACTTCCGCCGAAACGGTCTCGTCGGCGGCGGCCTTCTTGGCACGGTTGTCGCGATCGCCGCGGCGGCCACGGTCGCGGCGACCGCGCTTCTCGCGCTTCTCCTCGTCGCGCTCCTCGTCACGCTCGGCGCGGGCTTCGTCGTCGAGCAGCGCCTGCCGGTCGGCGACCGGGATCTGGTAGTAGTCGGGATGGATCTCGGAGAAGGCGAGGAAGCCGTGGCGGTTGCCGCCATACTCGACGAAGGCGGCCTGGAGCGAAGGCTCCACCCGCGTCACCTTGGCGAGATAGATATTGCCGCGCAGCGGCTTGCGGCTGGCGGATTCGAAATCAAATTCTTCGACGCGGGACCCGCGGACCACCACGACCCGGGTCTCCTCCGGGTGGGTGGCATCGATAAGCATCTTGTTGGCCATAAGTCGTTTCCATTGGCGCGGCCGCCAACCAGGGCCGCGCGGCTACGGATGCTAGTCCGCCGCCGCGGGCAGGGGCGCCGCGAAAAGACCGGGATGAGCCGGCATGTTGCAGGAGGGAGAAGGAAGCGGTCGAGACAGGAAGGCGGCTCGGAACAGCCACCCGGGCGCAAAGCCCGGCGCGGTTCCGCAGGTTCGGACGGTTCACCGATGGTGCTAGCGGCGTCTTATGCCCCGTCATCTGTCCTGACCTGCGATGCTCCGGCCGGGCGGCCAGGCGCATCGCGTTTGCACGCTCGCAAGACAGGGCAGGGCGCAGAAAACACGCAATCCCGATGCCAACCGTCTGCGGACGATCCGTTGCGGTCGTCTTGTTGCCGCCACTCCGGTCCGGAGCGGTAGCCCAGCCTGCTTCGGACGCCGACGGATCGCACGATCCGGATGTGTCCCTCGGGCAGGCTGACAAGCAACCTGTTCCATTACAGACAGGTGATAGTGATTTGCAAGTCACATGACGCGTGCATCTCACGCCGCCTTCGGCAGGGCGGTTCACGGTCTCGGGAAGAGATGGTAACGGGCTGTTAGGATTTCAGCCCCGTTATGGTTAAACCCTCGTAACAATAAGCGGGATCTTTCACCTGTTCTCGTGCATCCGCCGCGCCGATTCGAGCCGTTGCGATGCGCCGTGGCGATCCCGGGCGCTGCGGTGCGCGCTCGCCGTCGCTTGCCTGCTGGCGACCGGCTTTTCGTCGGCCTGGGCGGAGACGAAGGCCGAGCCGCGGCCGCAGAGCGAGTATCCGGTCGCGACCGACGCCCGTATCGAGCAGAACGGCGAGACCGTAAGCCTTTCGATGATGCTGTCCTCGGCCGTCGCGGTCGATGCCTGGGTGCAGGTCTCTCCGGACCGCGTCATCGTCGAACTGCCCTCGACCAATTTCCAGATCCGGCCTTCGGTAAAGCGCAGCGCCGGCTTCGTCAGCGGCTATCGCTACGGCCTGTTCACCGCCGACAAGGCCCGAATCATCATCGACCTGTCGCATCCCGCCGTCATCGCGAAGGCCGAGGTGAAGACGGTGCGGGGCGGCTTCGGCGAACTGACGATCGAATTGAAGAAGGTCGCGCGGGCGGAGTTCCTGGCCGAGGCCGACAAGGTGCGCAGGCCGGGACCGGTTGCTCCTGCTACGGCGCCCGCAAAGGCTGCCGGCGAGACGCGCCGCACCATCGTGATCGATCCCGGCCATGGCGGTATCGATCCGGGTGCGACGGTCGCTGCCATCGCCGAGAAGGTGGTGGTTCTCGCCTTCGGCAAGGCACTCAAGGAGCAGCTCGAGGCCAGCGGCCGCTATCGCGTCGTCATGACCCGCGACGACGACCGTTTCGTCTCGCTCGGCGATCGCGTGCAGATCGGGCGCGGCGAGCAGGCCGACCTGTTCGTCTCGATCCATGCCGATTCGCTGACCCAGGCCCAGGAGGTCCGCGGCGCCACCGTCTATACCCGCTCGGAGCGTGCGACGGACGCCGAGGCCGCCCGGCTTGCGGCCAAGGAAAACGAGGCGGATGCCGCCGCAGGACTGGAAACCAGCGAGGAACTGCAGGATGTCGCCGGCATCCTGCAGGATCTCGCCCGGCGCGAGACGCGGACCTTCACCGGTGTCTTCGCGCGCAATCTTGTCGAGAAGCTCGGCGGTTCGATCAAGATGCACAAGGTCCCGCTGCGCTCGGCACGGTTCTGGGTGCTGAGCGCGCCGGATGTGCCGTCGGTGCTGATCGAGCTCGGCTACATGTCGAGCCCGAAGGATGCCGAACTGCTCAATTCGCCGGAATGGCGAGGCAAGGCGGTGACCGCCGTTTCTTCCGCGATCGAGGATTATTTCGCCCGCGAGCGGGCTTCCGTCGGCAAGGCGGCCGAGAACCGGAACTAGCCGCTCCGGTTGCGCCCGGCCGGGATCGGCGGCAGGGATGGGGAAGCGGCCGAATCGTCGGCGGCGTGCCTGCGTAGCGTTCCGAGGACTGCCGGATGGTGCGGAATGTGGTCGCGAAGCCACGGTTCCGCCATCTCCGTCATGTTATAGCTTTGATTTGCGAAGCGCCCCGATCCGGCGCCCGCCGGTGAGAATTACGGGGTCCAGGGCCTGAGATGCGGTTCATTCTGCGAATCTTCGGATGGTTGTTCGCCGCCGGTGCGATCGCTTTCGTGATCGGCGCCGCCATCGCCGGCGGATTGATCTGGCATTACTCGCAGGATCTGCCGGACTATGCCCAGCTCAGGAACTACGAGCCGCCGGTGATGACGCGCGTCCATGCGGGCGACGGCAGCCTGATCGCCGAATATGCGCGCGAACGCCGCCTTTATCTGCCGATCCAGGCCGTGCCGAAGCTGCTCATCGACGCCTATCTCTCGGCCGAGGACAAGAATTTCTACAAGCATATCGGCGTCGATCCGGAAGGTCTGGTTCGTGCCGCCATCTCGAACTTCCGCAACCGAGGCGCGAATCGTCGGCCGCAGGGTGCCTCGACGATTACCCAGCAGGTCGCGAAGAACTTCTTCCTCAGCCCCGAGCAGTCGATCGAACGCAAGATTCGTGAGGCGCTCGTCGCGCTGAAGCTCGAATCGACCTATTCGAAGGACAAGATCCTCGAGCTCTACCTGAACGAGATCTATCTCGGCGCCCCGGCGCCGGGGCAGGGCAGCTATGGCATCGCCGCCGCGGCACTGAACTATTTCGGCAAGTCGGTGCATGAGCTGAACCTGCAGGAAGCGGCTTACCTTGCAGCGCTGCCGAAGGCGCCCTCCGACCTCCATCCCTTCCGCAACCGCGACCGCGCAATCGAGCGCCGCAACTACGTCATCGATCGCATGGTCGAGAACGGCTATGCCAAGCGCGAGGCGGGTGAAGAGGCGAAGAAGCAGCCGCTCGGCGTCAACCCGCGCACGGTTTCGCCCAACAACATCGCCGCCGGCTACTTCGCCGAGGAGATCCGGCGCGAATTGCAGGACCGCTATGGCGAGAAGAAGCTGCTCGAAGGCGGCCTCTCGGTCCGCGCCACCGTCGACCCGAAGACCCAGTTGATGGCCCGCAAGGCGCTGGTCGATGGGCTGGTGCGCTTCGACGAGGCGCGCGGCTGGCGCGGCGCCATCCAGAAGATCGACCTTGGCGGCCAAGACTGGGGTGCCGTGGTCGGCGAACTGCCGGTGCTCGGCGACGTGGCGCCATGGCGGCTCGCGGTGGTGCTCGACGTCAACGGCGACAGCGCCAAGCTCGGCCTGCATCCGCTGCGCGATACCGCCGGTCATCTCAACAAGGAGCGCCAGATCCTGACGCTCGCCGCCGACGGCATCAAATGGACCCGCCGCGGCCGCATCTCGCAGGTCGTTTCCGTCGGCGACGTCGTCTATGTCGAGCCGATGGAGAGCCGGCCGGGTTATGCGCGGCTGCGGCAATTGCCCGAGGTCAACGGCGCCATCGTCGCGATGGACCCGTTCTCGGGCCGCGTGCTCGCGATGGTCGGCGGCTTCAGCCACGATCAGTCGGAGTTCAACCGCGCGACGCAGGCGCTGCGTCAGCCCGGCTCCTCGTTCAAGCCCTTCGTCTACGCGACCGCTCTCGACAACGGCTACACCCCGTCCAGCATCATCCTGGACGCGCCGATCGAGATCGATCAGGGGGCGGGGCTCGGCATGTGGCGCCCGGAGAACTACGACGGCAAATCGACCGGGCCGCGCACGCTGCGCTACGGCATCCAGTTCTCGAAGAATCTGATGACGGTGCGGCTCGCCAAGGATGTCGGCATGCCGCTGATCGCCGAATATGCACGCCGCTTCGGCGTCTATGACGATCTCCAGCCGGTTCTGTCGATGTCGCTGGGCGCCGGCGAGACGACCGTGATGCGGATGACCGCGGGCTATTCGATGCTGGTCAATGGCGGCAAGCGAATCCGGCCGACCCTGATCGACCGCATCCAGGACCGCTCGGGCTCGACGATCTTCCGGCACGACCAGCGGGTCTGCGAGGGCTGCAACGCCGAGAAATGGGCCAACCAGCCGGAGCCGCGCCTGGTCGATAATCGCGAGCAGGTCCTCGACCCGTTGACCGCCTACCAGATGGTCTCGATCCTCGAGGGCGTGGTCAACGCCGGCACGGCAACGGTGGTCAAGTCGGTCGGCAAGCCGCTCGCCGGCAAGACCGGCACGACCAACGATGCCAAGGACGTCTGGTTCGTCGGCTTCTCGCCCGACCTCGCCGTCGGCGTCTATATGGGCTTCGACAAGCCGAAGTCGCTCGGCACCTCGGCGACGGCCGGCCAGTATGCCGCGCCGATCTTCCGCGACTTCATGAGCGCGGCGCTGAAGGACAAGCCGGCGACGCCGTTCCGCGTGCCGGCCGGCATCAAGCTGATCCGCGTCGACCCCCGCACCGGCATGCGCGCCGGCGGCGAGGGCGGCATTCTCGAAGCCTTCAAGCCGGGCACGGCGCCGCCGGACAGCTATTCGGTGATCGGTGCCGCCGGCGACGGCAGCGCGCCGCTCAATGTCGGGCCGGGAGGCGGCGGTCGCGCCGTTGGTTCCGGCACTGGTGGGCTCTACTGAGCTGACAGCAGGTTTTTGACGCCCGGAGATGACTCCGGGCGTTTTTCCTTTCGGGCCGACGATCATAGTCGCCTCGATCCGGCGAGCTGATGATCGCTCGGGCGTTTACAGCGCCGGCTTTCGCCCCTATCTCAGCGCTCAAGTTCAGCCCACAAGGACGTCCAGACGGAATCATGCGCCCCGAAATCCAGACGCAACTCGATAACGCCAAGCAGTCGATCGGACTGCTGAGGAGGCATCTTTGACTGGGATGTCGCTCAACGCCGCCTAGCGGAACTCAACGCCCTCTCCGAGGGACCCGATTTCTGGAACGATGCTGAAACCGCGCAGAAGCTGATGCGCGAACGCACCTCGCTGGAAACCCAGATCGAGGGCATCGGCAAGCTCGAGCGCGAGCTCGACGACGCGCTGACGCTGATCGAACTCGGCGAGATGGAGGGCGACGAGGCCACCGTCACCGAGGGCGAGCAGGCGATCAAGGCCGTGCAGGACGAAGCGGCGCGGCTGCAGGTCGAGACCTTGCTTTCGGGCGAGGCCGACATGCTCGACACCTATGTCGAGATTCATCCCGGCGCGGGTGGCACCGAGAGCCAGGACTGGGCCGAGATGCTGCTGCGCATGTATCGGCGCTGGGGCGAGCGGCGGAAGTTCAAGGTCGAGACGCTCGAGTACCAGGATGGCGATACGGCCGGCATCAAGTCGGCGACGCTGCAGTTCAAGGGTCACAACGCCTATGGCTGGCTGAAGACCGAATCGGGCGTGCACCGGCTGGTGCGCATCTCGCCCTTTGACTCGAATGCCAGGCGGCAGACCTCGTTTGCGTCGATCTGGGTCTATCCGGTCGTCGACGACCGCATCGTCATCGACGTCAATGAATCCGACTGCCGCATCGACACCTATCGCGCGCAGGGAGCCGGTGGCCAGCACATCAACACGACGGATTCGGCGGTGCGCATCACGCATATCCCGACCGGAATCGCGGTGTCCTGCCAGCAGGAGCGTTCGCAGCACAAGAACCGGGCCAAGGCCTGGGACATGCTGCGCGCGCGCCTCTACGAGGTCGAGCTGAAGAAGCGCGAGGACAAGGCCAATGCCGAGCAGGCCTCCAAGACCGATATCGGCTGGGGCCACCAGATCCGCTCCTATGTGCTGCAGCCCTACCAGCTGGTGAAGGACCTGCGCACGGGCGTCAGCTCGACGGCGCCGTCGGAGGTGCTCGATGGCGATCTCGATGCCTTCATGGAGGCGTCGCTGGCACAGCGCGTCTACGGCACCGAGGTGGAAGTCGAGGATATCGACTAGTCTCGGCTGCCAAGGCGAACAAAAAAGGCCGCGCCCGAAGCGCGGCCTTTTTCATTTCGGGCTGGTCCTGTCAGAGCGCTTTCGCGAGCAGCTTGCCGCCGGCACGCAGGAAGCGGGTCGGGTCGACCGGCTCGTCGTTGATGCGGGTTTCGTAATGCAGGTGCGGTCCGGTCGAGCGACCGGTGGTGCCGACCCGGCCGACCACGGTCCCCGCCTTCACCATCTGCCCGGTCGAGACCGAGATCGCTGACATGTGGGCGTAGCGGGTGCTCAGGCCATTGGCGTGCTCGACCTCGACCATGTTGCCGTAGCCGCCATTGTACTCGGCCACCACGACCTTGCCCGGTGCGGTCGCCAGGACGGAGGAGCCGGTCTCGGCCCGGAAATCGACGCCGGTATGCATGGCGAGACCGCGGGTGAAGGGATCGGTGCGGTAGCCGAAATTCGAGGTGAAGTCGTGATCGCCGGCCATCGGCCGGGAAAGTGGCAATTGCTCGATCACGCCGCGCAGGCGCAGGACCGACGCCACGCGCGGCTGGAGGGCGCTGAGCGTGGCCGCGAAAGGGCTCTCCGACGGATCGAGCTTCACCGGCACGAAGGGGCCGCCCATGCCGCCGGCCGAGGCCGCCGGTGCGGCGAGGCGATCGGCGTCAAGCCCGGTTTCGGCGAGCGCGCTGCGCAGGCGCTTCTGCGTCACGGCGAGGGTCTCGTCCATCTCCTTCAGCGTCGAGAGCTGCGCGTTGGACGTCCTGGCCATGGCGCCGTCAAGCTTCGTCAAGGCGGCATCGACACGCTTCGCTGGGGGCTCGGCCGGGGTTTCGCCGGACTGCCAGCCGCTATCGGCGCCGCGCAGCGAAGGTGTCTCCGGTGCGGGCGTCGGCTTGCCCGGCAGGATCGGGGCGAAACTGGTCACGCCGGAGGCGCGGATCGGTTCGCCGGGCTTGATGACCTGCGAGCGCAGCGGCAGCTTCGCGGCCGGCATCAGGCCATTGGATTGCAACGTGTCGGTGAGCGCCGCCACGAGCGACTGGCGCGATTCGATCTCGGCCTGCCGGCTGGCAAGTTCGTCGACGCGCGATTCGACACCGTCCTGATCGAGGAGGGCGCGGCTGGCGTAGCGGTCGATATCGGCCCGCAGCGCGGAGATCCGATCCTCATAGGCGTATTGGCGCGATGTCTCGCGGGCGATCAGCCTCGCGGCAAGATCATCCCTGCTGAGGATGTACCAGCCGGCGCCGCCGCTGCAGGCCGTGCTCAGGGCGAGCCAGGCGAGCCCTGCGAGCATGGTGGAACGGCGCAGCGTATAGGTCTTGTGGGAGACCAGGCCGACGGTCGGGAGGGCGGGAGCTGTCTGGGACTGATGATGCATACGCGGAACCGGTAATCACGCTGCCGATACCCTCATCAGACATTGTTAGGGTTAATCTTTCGCAAATCCCGGCACGCACAACGCTCCTGCGATGCTTCAAAGTTCCTGGGCCGCCGCGAGCACCTCTTCGGCGTGGCCGGCAACCTTCACCTTGCGCCAGATCCGGGCGAGGCGCCCTTCGGCATCGATCAGGAAGGTCGAGCGTTCGACCCCCATGTATTTCCGGCCATACAGGCTCTTCTCGACCCAGATGCCGTAGGCGTTCGCCAGAGCCTGCGTCTCGTCGGCGAGGAGCGGGAAGTCGAGCTCGTACTTGCGTTTGAAATTGCCGTGCTTCTTCACCGAATCGGGCGAAACGCCGATGATCTCGGTGCCGCAGGCCGCGAATTCCCGGCGTAGGCGATTGAAGGCGATGGCCTCCTCGGTGCAGGCGGGGGTGTTGTCCTTGGGGTAGGCGTAGAGCACGACCTTGCGGCCGCGCAGCGCGCTAAGGTCGATCTCGCCACCGCCGTCGCGCGGCAGCGTGAAATCCGGCGCTTTGTCGCCTTCCTGCAATGCCATGGCCGCCGCCTTCCTTTCGTCGCCTTCTCGCTGCATGGAGCGCGTGACCCGGCATGGCGGGACGGCTCGCGGCAAAAACCTGCGAATCGTCGGGTGATTCCGTTTCCGGATTGCCGAATCGCTTCGTCTGACCGCATCGACATGCATGCCGCCTTCAGGGATTGCGGCAAGGGGCGATCGGCCGCACCCTGACACGAGCCGGCGCAGGCGCCGAAGAGGACCCGCGGATTTTGGCAGACCAGGAAGCAAGGGCTGTGGCTGCGGGGCAAGGCGAAGCGCTGCCCGCGAGCGAAGCCTGCGATGTCGCGATCGTGAAGCGGCGCGCCAAGGCGGGTCTCGTCACCATCTGCGTCGCGGTCACGGTCGCCGTGCTGGTGCTGGCGGGGGCGGCGGCGACGCTCATGGTCACGGGCATCGTACCGCTGTCGGGACTGGAAGGGCGCATCACGGCTGCCATCGAGGCGCGCCTGGGACCGGACTGGAAGGTCACGGCAGCCTCGGCCGAGCTCGGGCGCATCGACGGGCATTCGCAACTGCGCGTCCGGCAGGTTTCGTTCCAGCATGTCAGCGGCGCCGTGATCCGGGCGCCGGAAGCGGTTCTCGGCTATGCGCCGCTCGCACTGCTCAGGGGCGAGATCAAGCTCGTCTCGGTCGACCTGCGCGGTGTCAATGTCCGCCTCGGCGTCACCAAGGACGGCGCCCTCGTGGTCAACGCCGATTCGGCGCCGGCCGAGACGCCGCCGCAGCCGAGCGTCCCGGATGCGGCGCAGTGGAACGCCTTCACCGGCATCATGGGAGCGATTTCGACGCTGGCGCGCGGCGACGGCATTCTCGGATCGCTCGAGGAAGCCGGCATGAACGGGGCGCGGCTCTCGCTGGTCGACCCGGAAGGGCGCCAGAAGGCCGGGCTGGAGGATGTCGAGATCAAGCTGACCCGCATCGCCGACCGCGGCACGCGGATGACGATGAAGGGGCGCACCGGCCAACGCTGGAAGGAGCTCGCCATCGACCTGTCGACCGAGGCCGACGGCACGCAGCGCGCCGATATCGACATCCTGCGCTTCGAGCCGGCGGAAGCGGTCGCGCTCGCCTTTGGAAAGGGCGGCGTTCTGGTCGAGGGCCTGCCGCTGCAGGGGCGCGCCATCTTGCGGCAGTCCCCGGACGGCAAGAAGTCGATCACCGCGCGGATCGCGGTTCGGTCCGGCACGTTGCGCTTTCCCGAAAGCCCGGTCTCGTCCTTCGCCCTGGATTCGGCCGATATCGAGATGGCGAGCGGCGCCGACCTGTCCGAGCTCAACATCGTGCGCAGCGAGATCAAGGCCGGGGCGACGCAGCTTTCGGCGACGGGCTCGCTGCGCGAGGATAATGGCGGCTGGCGCATTGCGCTGGATGCCAAGGGCCAGCTTGCCGGCGTCGACGCCGATCCGCCGGTCCAGATCGACAGCTTGAAGGCCGCCGTCAAGCTCGATCCTGCCAATAATGCCGTGACCATCGACTCCGTTTCGTTGCGCGGGCCGCTCGCCACCGTCGACATGTCGGCCATGGTTCAGCGGGTGAACGGCTCGCCATTGCAGCGCTTCGCGATCAAGGCGAGCGATTCCGATCCCCGCGCGCTGCTCGCGATCTGGCCTGCCTTCACTTCGCCCGATGTGCACGGCACGTTGCGGCGGCAGCTCGCAGCGGGCCGCATCAAGTCGCTGTCGGTCGATCTCGACCTGGCACCGGAGGATCACGCCCGCCTGCTCAGGGGCGAGGGCATGCCGGATGCCGCGCTCTCGGTGATGATCGACGCCGACCGCGTCCGCTATCTCCCCGATCCGGGTCTGCCGCCTCTGGTCGATGCGACCGTGTCCGGCCGGGTCGGTGGCAGCACCGTCCAGCTCGCCATCGGCAAGGCAACGGCCGAGCTCGGTGGTGGCCGCAAGCTCGAGTTGAGCGAGGGCAGCTTCGCCATGCCCGACTACCATGTGCACCGCGCACAGGCGCGGATCGGCTTCCGCTCGGTCGGCTCGATGGATGCGCTGGCGGCGCTCTTCGCCTTTCCGGCCTTGAAGGAGTTCAACCCCGGCAAGATCGATCCGGCGGCGATCAAGGGTACGAGCGACCTCAAGGTCGGCATCACCCTGCCGCTTGCCGATGACCTGAAGCCGGACGAGGTCGTCGTGACCGGCACCGGATCGCTCGCGAGCGTCGCTTCCGACACGCTTCTGGGAACCGAGAAGCTCGACGCCGGCAGCTTCGCCGTCAATCTCGATCGCAACGGGCTGTCGCTGCGCGGCGAGGCGCGAGTCGGCGGCGACAAGGCGCAGGTCGAGCTCAAGCAGAACGGCAAGGGGCAGGGCGAAGCGGTCCTGCAGCTCGCGCTCGATGCCGCGGCCCGGCAGCGACGCGGATTCGGCACTGACAGCGGGATTTCCGGGACATTACCGGTGAAAGTGGTCAAGTCGCTCGGCAAGGGCGCGGAGCAGCCGCCGCGCGTCGAGATCGACCTCGCCAAGGTCGCGCTCGACGGTGTCGTTCCCGGGCTGACCAAGCCGTCGGGGCGGCCTGGCAAGGTCAGTTTCGCCTATGTCGCGGATGCGGATGGCCCCGACCTGGAGGATTTCTCGCTCGAGGCGGGCTCGGCCCTGATCAAGGGGCGGATCGAGCTGAACAAGCAGAACGGGCTGGACAGTGCGAGCTTCTCCCAGTTCCGCCTGTCGCCGGGTGACAACCTGAAGGTCGATGCACGGCGGGACGGCAGCGTCGTCAAGCTGACGGTGCGGGGCGCAGTTGCCGACTTGCGCCCCTTCATCAAGGACCTGCAACGCCCGGGATCGTCAGGCAAGGGGGCGAAGTCCGGGGCCAAGGGCGGCGATTACGACGTTGATCTCGACGTGCCGATCCTGACCGGCTTCAACAGCGAGGCGATCACCAGCGGTACGCTGAAACTCGTGAAGCGCGGGGGCGATATCCGCTCCGCGAATTTCCAGGGCCGGATCGGCAAGGCCGATGTTTCCGCCCGGCAGGGCCGCCAGGGCGAGGGCGGGCAACTGGTCGTCCAGTCGGAGAACGGCGGCTCGCTGCTGCGCTTCCTCGACCTCTACAACAAGGCCCATGGCGGCGATCTCGTGCTCACGCTGGGGCCGGGCGAGAACCAGAGCGGCGACCTGCTGTTCCGCAACTTCATGGTCCGGGATGAGCCGGCGCTGCGCCGCGTCGTCGGCGCGCAGTCGTCGCGGGCCTTCGCGGGCGATAGCGCGGCCGAGCAGCGCATCGACGTCAGCGAGGTCGCCTTCACCAAGCTCAAGGCCGAATTCACCCGCTCGGCCAGCAGGCTCGACGTTTCCGACATGGTGATCTGGGGCCAGCAGGTCGGTTTCACCTTGCAGGGGCATGTCGATTATGGCCGCGACCGCGTCGATATCGGCGGGACCTTCGTGCCCGGCTATGCCTTCAACAACGCTTTCGCCCAGGTGCCCGTCGTCGGCGCGCTGCTCGGCGGCGGCAGCCAGTATGGCGGGCTCTTCGCGGTGAACTTCCGCATCTCCGGCGCCGCCAGTGCGCCGACCATGTCGATCAATCCGCTCTCGGCCCTGGCGCCCGGCATCCTGCGCCGCTTCGTCGATCCGCTGGGTGGCGCGCCGGCGCAGAAGCCGAGGCAGACGCAGCCACGCTGAGGCGCCTGTCATCGGGAAGCGCTGTCACCCCGTGCGCGGCGCAGCACGCAGTGGTGCGCCGCGCACGGGACCGCGTGACGAGAGGGCGCCTTATCCTGGGAACGGTCCCGCATCTGCGCAGCAGCACTATCGTGCCGCAGCGCGTGCGGGATGACAGGGGCGCTGCCGGCGCTCCCTTACTCCGGGCGCAGCAGGATGTGCTTCTTCTTGCCGAAGGAGAGCTTGATCACGCCTTCTGACGTCAGATCGCCGAGGCCGAGCAGCGCGCGCTCATCGGTCACGACCACGTCGTTGACGCGCAAGCCTCCGGCCTTGACCTGACGACGGGCCTCGCCGGTCGAGGGCACAAGCCCCGCCTTGACGAAGGCGGTGAGCACGCCGATGCCCGGCTCGACCTCGGCCCGCGCGATCGCGACGCTCGGCAGGTCAGCGGCAAGCCCGCCTTCCTCGAAGGTCTTGCGTGCGGTCTCGGCAGCGGCCTCGGCCGCCTCGCGGCCATGGACGATCGCCGTGATCTCGGTCGCGAGAATCTTCTTCGCCTCGTTCAATTCGGCGCCGCCGAGCGCGGCGAGCCGGGCGATCTCGTCCAGCGGAAGACGCGTGAACACCTTGAGGAAGCGGCCGACATCGGCGTCCTCGGTGTTGCGGAAATACTGCCAGAAATCATAGGGGCTGAAGACGTCGGCATTGAGCCAGACGGCGCCATTGGCGGTCTTGCCCATCTTGGCGCCGGACGAGGTCGTCAATAGCGGCGTCGTAAGGCAGTAGAGCTGCGGGCCGCCCATCCGGTGCGAGAGGTCGACGCCATTGATGATGTTGCCCCACTGGTCGGAGCCGCCCATCTGCAGGCGGCAGCCATAGCGCCGGTTGAGCTCCGTGAAGTCGTAGCCCTGCATGATCATGTAGTTGAATTCGAGGAAGGACAGTGACTGCTCGCGGTCGAGCCTGAGCTTCACCGAGTCGAAGGAGAGCATGCGGTTGACCGAGAAATGCCGGCCGACATCGCGCAGGAACTCGACATAGTTCAGCTTCAGCAGCCAGTCGGCGTTGTTGGCCATCATCGCGTCGGTCGGCCCGTCGCCATAGCGCAGGATGCGGCCGAAGACGCGCTTGATGCTCTCGATGTTGGTGGCGATCTCCTCGACGGTCAGCAGCTTGCGCTGGTCGTCGCGGAAGGAGGGGTCACCGACCATGGAGGTGCCGCCGCCCATCAGCGTGATCGGGCGGTGGCCGGTCTCTTGGAACCAGTAGAGCATCGTCAGCGAGATCAGGTTGCCGATATGAATGCTCGTCGCGGTCGCGTCATAGCCGACATAGGCCGTCTGGGTTCCCTGGCGGCACAGAGCATCGAGGCCTGCCGGATCGGAGACCTGATGGATGAGGCCGCGCTCGTCGAGAACGCGCAGGAAATCGGACTTGTAGGTGGTCATGGCGGCTTGCGATCTGCTGGATGTCGTTCCGCCGTCGTCTAGAGCATCGGGCCGAAAAGTGGAAATCGCTTTTGCGGCAAAGGCGCTCTCAACCTCATCCGGGAATGCGGCCGAGCCAGATATCGGCGGTGTCGTGCGGGTGTGGCAGCTCCACGATGTCGCGCGGGAGGCCGAGGTCGTAGAGCGCGCGGGTATCGAGCGTCGCGAGCCGGTGCTGCGTGCGTTCGGTTTTCCGATGGCGCTGCCAGAGCGTGAGCAGGCCGTGCAGAAGGGACGAGCCGCCGGATGTCTCCAGCGGCGCCGCATGGGAGGCGCAGGTCATGATGGTATCCTCTCGGAGGCGGGCGTTGCCGCCCGCTGATGTGAGGTGAATCTGGGCCAGATGCGGCGCGGCGACAAAGCGGAAGATTGCCACCTGTCATAAAGAGAGCTTATGCTTCGGCATGCCCTCGCATCCGCCGCCGCCCAAGCTTCCGCCTCTTGCCGCGGTCCGCGTCTTCGAGGCTGCGGCACGCCACCAGAACTTCACCCGCGCTGCCGAGGAACTCGGCATGACGCAGGCGGCCGTGAGCTATCAGATCAGGCTGCTGGAGGACCGGGTCGGGGCGCCGCTCTTCCTGCGTCAGCCGCGCCAGGTCGTGCTGACCGCGATAGGCCAGCGCTTGGCCGGCCCGGTCGGCAAGGCGCTTTCCGATATCGGGACGGTGTTCCGCGATATCTGCGAGGAGAACCAGACGGTCCTGACGATCTCCTCGCTGCAGACGATGGCGATCACCTGGTTGTCGCCGCGATTGGCACAGTTCCAGATGGAGAACCCGCAATTCGCGGTGCGCGTCAGGACCTCGCAGCATCTCGTCGACTTCACCACCGAGGCCGTCGACCTTGCCGTGCGCTATGGGCCGGGCTCATGGCCCGGCGTGACGGCGGAGAAGCTGTTCGATTGCCATTACGCGCCGCTCTGCTCGCCGGAACTGCGCGAGCAATTGCAATTGCGCGAGCCGGCCGACCTGCTGCGGGCGCCGCTGCTCAGTGCCGACGAGGGGGCCTGGAAGGACTGGTTCGCCGATCTCGGCCTCGACATGCCCCGGCCGGGCGGGCGGACGATGTCGCTGGAGATGCAGGCGATGAGCGTCCAGGCGGCGATGCGTGGGCATGGTGTCGCGATGGCCGTGCCGGAGCTCTTTGCCTATGACATCGCCGCCGGGCGGCTCGTCTATGCCGTCGAGCATGTCGTGCGCGACGCATGGGCCTATTGGATCGTCTATCCGACGGAGCGTCAGCGCGAGCGCAAGATCAGGCTGTTCCGCGACTGGATCCTGACGGAGGCACGGGCAGCGCAGATGACGCTGCCCGTCATGGCGTCGAGCCGGGGGCTGACCCACCCGTCTCCTTGAGCAGGCAGGCTCAGGCCTGTTCCTGCTCGCTCTTGAGGATTTCGGGGCCGACCTTGCCGTCGAGATAGACGCCGACCTGCTCCATCAGCACGTCGACCTTGCCGTCGAAGAAGTGGTTGGCGCCCTCGACGACCGTGTGCTCGATCTGGATACCCTTCTGGGTCTTCACCTTCTCGATCACCGCCATCACCTCCTTGACCGGGGCGACGCGATCCTCCGAGCCATGGACGAACAGGCCCGAGGACGGGCAGGGCGCCAGGAAGGAGAAATCGTAGCGGTTGGCCATCGCCGCGATCGAGAGGAACCCCTCGATCTCCGGGCGGCGCATCAGGAGCTGCATGCCGATCCAGGCGCCGAAGGAGACGCCGGAGATCCAGCAGCTCTTGGCCTCCGGGTTGAGCGCCTGCATCCAGTCGAGCGCGGCGGCGGCATCCGAGAGCTCACCCGCGCCATGGTCGAAATGACCCTGGCTGCGGCCGACGCCGCGGAAATTGAAGCGCAGCGCCGAGAAGCCGCGATTCACGAAGGTGTAGAACAGGTTGTAGACGATCTGGTTGTTCATCGTCCCGCCGAATTGCGGGTGCGGGTGCAGGATGATCGCGAGCGGTGCACCCCGCTTCTTGGCCGGCTGGTAGCGGCCCTCGATCCGGCCTGCCGGCCCGTTGAAGATAACCTCTGGCATCGTCTCACCGCTTCTTGCGGCAGTGCCGGCGCGGGCGGGCAGAAAGCGGGCGCATGCCTGCTCGAAACCCGGCCACCCTTGACGGCGCCACCATGCGCGCCCTAGATGAAGGGCGCTTAGAATAGTTCTAACAGCCGTGAACAAGTCGAGAACAAAACGGTGGACCGCTTCTGCGAGCCGCGTTTCGACCGTTCCGGCCGGTTCGGATGGGCGGCTATAGCACGGCGCACAGGTGCGATTTCAAGCATTTCGTATCAGTGGGCGCCGATGACGAGGATGGAGCAGGCAGGATCGTGACGGCGGGACGCGCCTATCTCGACCACAACGCCACGACCCCGGTGCGACCCGAGGTGGTGGAAGCGGTCGCGCATGCGCTGACGCTGCCGGGCAATCCGTCCTCCGTCCATGGCGAGGGACGTGCCGCGCGGGCCGCCATGGAGCGGGCGCGCGAGCAGGTCGCGAAGCTCGTCGGCGCCAAGGCCTCGAACATCGTCTTCACCAGCGGCGGCACGGAAGCGAATGTCGCGGTGCTCTCGCCCGGCCTGATGGATTGCGACGGCGGTCGCGACTGCGTGCGGACGCCCGCGACGCTTCTGCTTCACGGCGCCACCGAACATGCCTGCGTGCGCGAGGGGCATCGGTTCCCGCGCGACATGGCGGAAGAAATCCCGGTCGACGGGAACGGGCTGGTCGATCTCGCCTGGCTCGACGCGCGATTGACCCGCTTTGTTGCCGAGAATCCCGGCGCCCGCGCGCTCGTCTCGATCCATCTCGCCAATAACGAAACCGGCGTGATCCAGCCGATCGCCGAGGCGGCCGCCATCGTGCATCGCCATGGCGGCCTGCTGCATAGCGATGCCGTGCAGGCGGCGGGCAAGATCGCCATCGACATCATGTCACTCGGCGCCGATGTGCTGACGCTCTCGGCGCACAAGATTGGCGGCCCGAAGGGCATCGGCGCGATCGTCTTCCGCACCGGCGCGCTCGAACTCGCCGACAAGCCGATGCGCGGCGGCGGGCAGGAGCGCGGCTGGCGTGCCGGAACCGAAAACCTGCCGGGAATCATCGGCTTCGGCGCGGCAGCTGAGATCGCTGGCAAGGTCCTGGCCGAGGAGGCAGTGCGGATTGCCGGCCTGCGTGATCGCCTGGAGGCGGGGCTTGCAGCGCTGTCCCCGGAGACGGCGATCTTCGCTCAGCAAGCGCCGCGCCTGCCCAATACCAGCGCTTTCGCGACGCCGGGCCTCAAGGCTGAAACCGTGCTGATCAGGCTCGATCTCGCCGGGGCGGCTTTGTCCTCGGGCTCGGCCTGTTCCTCGGGCAAGGTCAAGCGCTCGCATGTGCTCGATGCGATGAAAATCGACCCGGCCATGAGCGCGGGGGCCTTGCGGGCGTCGCTCGGATGGACCACCTGCGAGGCAGATATCGATCGCTTTCTCGCGGCCTACGAAAAGCTCGTGGCCACGCAACCCGATCGGAGCGCCAAGGCTGCCGCCTGAAGCGTTCCGCAACACGAAGACCAAACCGGCGGGCCTTGAACCCGCACTGGAGACTGAGAAATGGCAGCGGTCCAGGAGACCATCGATCAGGTCAAGTCGATCGACGTGACCGAGTACAAATACGGCTTCGTCACGGAGCTGGAGGTCGACAAGCCGGCCAAGGGCCTCACCGAGGACACGGTCCGCTACATCTCGGCGCGCAAGAACGAGCCGGAATGGATGCTGGAATGGCGGCTCGACGCCTTCCGTCGCTGGAAGACCATGACCGAGCCGACCTGGTCGCGCGTCAACTATCCGCCGATCGACTACCAGGACCTCTACTACTACGCCGCGCCGAAGAAGGGCGCCTCGCCGCAATCGCTCGACGAGGTCGATCCGGCGATCCTGGAGACCTACAAGAAGCTCGGCATCCCGCTGCGCGAGCAGGAAATCCTGGCCGGCGTCGCGCCGGAGAACCGCGTTGCGGTCGATGCGGTGTTCGACTCCGTCTCGGTGGTCACGACCTTCAAGAAGGAGCTGGCGCAGGCCGGCGTGATCTTCTGCTCGATCTCCGAGGCGATCCAGGAGCATCCCGAGCTGGTGAAGAAGTATCTGGCGACGGTCGTTCCGGTGACGGACAACTATTTTGCGACGCTGAACAGCGCGGTCTTCACCGACGGCTCCTTCGTCTACATTCCCAAGGGCGTTCGCTGCCCGATGGAGCTGTCGACCTATTTCCGCATCAACGAGCAGAATACCGGCCAGTTCGAGCGCACGCTGATCATCGCCGACGAGGGCGCCTATGTCAGCTATCTCGAAGGCTGCACGGCGCCCAAGCGCGACGAGAACCAGCTCCACGCCGCGGTGGTCGAGCTGATCGCGCTCGATGATGCCGAGATCAAGTACTCGACCGTGCAGAACTGGTTCCCCGGCGATGCCGAGGGCAAGGGCGGCATCTACAACTTCGTGACCAAGCGCGGCGATTGTCGCGGCAAGAACTCGAAGATCTCGTGGACGCAGGTCGAGACCGGCTCGGCGATCACCTGGAAATATCCGTCCTGCATCCTGCGCGGCGACGGCTCGCGCGGCGAGTTCTACTCGATCGCGGTGTCGAACGGCATGCAGCAGGTCGATAGCGGCACCAAGATGCTGCATCTCGGCAAGAACACGACCTCCAAGATCATCGCCAAGGGCATCGCCGCCGGCAAGTCGGACTCGACCTATCGCGGCATCGTCTCGGCCCATCGCAAGGCGACCGGCGCGCGCAACTTCACCAACTGCGACTCGCTGCTGATCGGCGACCAGTGCGGCGCGCACACCATTCCCTATATCGAAGCCAAGACCGCGACGGCGATCTTCGAGCACGAGGCGACCACGTCGAAGATCGGCGAGGACCAGATGTTCTACTGCCAGCAGCGCGGCCTCTCCGAGGAGGAGGCGGTGGCGCTGATCGTCAACGGCTTCGTCAAGGAGGTGCTGCAGCAGCTCCCAATGGAATTCGCCGTCGAGGCGCAGAAGCTGATCACGATCTCGCTCGAAGGCTCGGTTGGATAAGGGCGGTCATCCCGTGCGCTGCGGCACGAAAGTGCTGCCGCGCAGATGCGGGACCGTCGTCAGGACCATCACTGGACAAAACGATCCCGCATCAGCGGCGCACAGCCTCGCGCAGCACCGCGCACGGGATGACACAGGAACGAAACGATGCTCGAAATTCGCAATCTGGTCGTCAAGATCGCCGACGAGGACAAGCAGATCCTCAACGGACTGAACCTCACCGTGAACGACGGCGAGGTCGCCGCCATCATGGGGCCGAACGGCTCCGGCAAGTCGACGCTGAGCTATGTCATCGCCGGCAAGGAGGACTATGAGGTCCTCGACGGCGAGATCCTGCTGAACGGCGAGAACGTGCTGGAGATGGAGGCCGATGCCCGCGCCGCCGCCGGCATCTTCCTCGCCTTCCAGTACCCGCTGGAGATCCCTGGCGTCGCCACCATGACCTTCCTGAAGGCGGCCATGAACGCTCAGCGCAAGGCGCGCGGGCAGGACGAGCTTTTGACCCCGGACTTCATCAAGCAGGTCAACGCCGCCGCCGACAAGCTCGGCATCGCCAAGGACATGCTGCGCCGCCCGCTCAATGTCGGCTTCTCCGGCGGTGAGAAGAAGCGCATGGAAATCCTTCAGATGGCGCTGCTTTCGCCGTCCATGTGCATCCTCGACGAGACCGATTCCGGCCTCGATATCGACGCGCTGCGGATCGTCGCCGAGGGCGTCAATGCGCTCCGCGACAAGAACCGCGGCTTCCTCGTCATCACCCACTATCAGCGCCTGCTGGACCATATCGTGCCGGACACCGTCCACGTCATGTCGAAGGGCAGGATCGTGAAGACCGGCGGCAAGGAGCTGGCGCTCGAGCTCGAGAAGTCGGGCTACGCGGCCTATGGGGAGGCGGCGTAATGGCCATCGTCACCCCGCTGAAGACGGCTGCCGAACAGCAGCTCGTCCAGCAATACGCGGACAGCAAGGCCGAGCTGCCGGGCGGCCCGGCCGTGCGCAAGCTGCGCGAGGATGCCTTCGCCGGCTTTGAGGCCAAAGGCCTGCCGCATCGCCGGCTCGAATCCTGGCGCTATACCGACCTGCGCACGCTGCTGCGCGAGGCGCGCCCGCTTGCCGGCGGCGCCGCCGTCACGGCGGCGGTCAAGGCTCGCCTTGCGGAGCTGAAGCTCGACGGCCTGCGCCTCGTGCTGGTCGACGGCATCTTTGCGCCCGAACTCTCCACGCTCGACGCGATCCCCGAGGGCGTCTCGGTGCAGTCGCTCGCCGAGGCGCTGGTGTCGCCGCGCGAGGACCTGACCCGTATCCTCGCCGGCCCCTCGGTCGGCAACGACGATACGGGCCTTGCGCTGAACACAGCGTTGATGCGCGACGGTGTCTTCGTCGAGATCGCCGAGGGCACCGAGTTGGAGCAGCGGATCGTGATCGTCGCGCTCGCTTCCGGCGAGGAAGAGCGTGCGGTGTTCCATCGTTCGGTCGTGCTCGCAGGCAAGGGTGCCAAGGGCACGATCGTCGAGGTCAGCGAAGCGGCGGGTTCCTCTGCGCAGCAGATCAACGGCGCGATCGTCTTCGAGACCGGTGACGAGAGCGAGATCCAGCATGTCCGCATCGTCACCCGCCAGCAGGCGGCGACGGTCGAGGTGCAGAGCCTGCTCGCGACGGTGGGCGCTCACGCGAAGTTCGATTCCTTCGCGCTGATCTGCAATGCCGGCACGGTGCGCCAGCAGCATTTCGTCCGCTATGCCGGCGAGCACACCGAGATCGGCCTGCGCGGCGTCAACCTGCTGCGTGGCTCCGAGCATTCGGACGTGACGCTGATCGTCGACCACGAGGTGCCGCACGGCACCAGCCGCGAATTGTTCAAGACGATCGCCAGCGGTGAGGCCACCGGCGTCTTCCAGGGCAAGGTCATCGTGCGCCAGCACGCGCAGAAGACCGATGGCAGCATGAAGAGCAACGCATTGCTGCTCAACGATGGCGCCTCGATGTACAACAAGCCCGAGCTGGAGATCTTCGCCGACGACGTGGTCTGCGGCCATGGCGCGACGGTCGCGCAGATCGACGGCGACCAGCTCTTCTACCTGATGGCGCGCGGCCTGCCGCGGCCGCAAGCCGAGGCGCTGGTGCTGCAGGCCTTCGCCGGCGAGGCGGTCGAGTTCATCACTGATGAGGATGTGCGCGATCTCGTGATGACCGAGGTCGAAACGTGGCTCAAGGCCCGCGAGGCCGCTTCCGAGGTGAGTACCGTCTGATGCCCTATATCAACGTCCAGATCACCAAGGGCGCGACCCGCGCGCAGAAGGCCGAGATCGTCAAGACCTTCACCGAAACGCTGGTGCGGGTGCTCGGCAAGGACCCGCAGAACACCCATATCGTGATCCAGGAGATCGAGCGCGAGGATTGGGGCCATGGCGGCGTGCTGGTCGCCGACAAGGCCCCGGCCTCGCCCGGAAAGGCCTGAGCCATGAACGCGCTGGCGAAGCCCTACGACGTCCAGGCGATCCGCAAGGATTTCGCGATCCTCAGCCGGGAAGTCTATGGCAAGCCGCTGGTCTATCTCGACAACGCCGCCTCGGCCCAGAAGCCGGAAGCGGTGATCGAGGCGATGACGCGGCTGATGCGGGAGGACTATGCCAATGTCCATCGCGGCCTCCACTATCTCGCCAACGCGTCGACGGAAGCCTATGAGGCGGCTCGCGAAAGTGCGCGCCGCTTCCTGAACGCGGCGCATCTGGAGGAGATCGTGTTCACGCGCTCCTCCACCGGCGCGCTCAACACGGTGGCCTCGTCGCTTGGCCGATACCTGAAGATCCAGGAAGGCGACGAGATCATTCTCTCGATCCTGGAGCACCATTCCAACATCGTGCCCTGGCACTACTGGCGCGAGCGCCATGGCGCCGTGATCAAATGGGCGCCGATCGACGAGGACGGCAATTTCCTCATCGAAGAGTTCGAGAAGCTGATCTCGCCACGCACCAAGGTCGTGTCGCTGACGCAGATGTCGAACGCGATCGGCACGATCATCCCGATCGCCGAGGTTGCTGCGATCTGCCGCTCATACGGCATTCCGCTGGTGGTCGACGGCAGCCAGGGCGCGGTGCATCTGCCGGTCGACGTGCAGGCGCTGGGCTGCGATTTCTACGCCTTCACCGGCCACAAGACCTATGGGCCGACCGGCTCCGGCATTCTCTGGGGCAAGAAGGAATGGCTCGACAAGCTGCCGCCCTACGAGGGGGGCGGCGAGATGATCGTCACCGTCAGTGAAGACGCCGTGACTTATAACGACCCGCCGCACCGCTTCGAATCCGGCACCCCGGCGATCGTCGAGGCGGTGGGGTTGGGCGCCGCGCTCGACTACATGATGGCGCTCGGCCGCGAGAATATCGCAGCGCATGAGGCCAAGCTCGGCGCCTACGCGATGGAGCGGCTCGGCGAGATGAACTCGATCCGCATCTTCGGCAAGGCGCGGGAGAAGGGCGCGATCGTCGCCTTCGAGATGAAGGGCGCCCATGCCCATGATGTCGCGACCGTGATCGACCGTGCCGGTGTCGCAGTCAGGGCCGGCACCCATTGCGCCATGCCGCTTTTGGCACGATATGGAGTGACATCGACCTGCCGCGCCTCCTTCGGGCTCTACAACACGCTCGAAGAAGTGGACAAGCTGGTCGATGCCCTGCGGAAGGCCGAGAGCCTGTTCGCCTGACCGGGATTTTGAAGAGATGACCGACAGCGTCGCTGAAGAGATCAAGCCGAACGCCCCCGCCATGGGCAAGGGCACCGCGTTGCCGCCGGAGGAGATCGACCGGCTGACGGATGATATTATCGCCGCCCTGAAGACGGTCTACGATCCCGAGATTCCCTCGGACATCTACGAACTGGGCCTGATCTACCGCGTCGATATCGCCGACGACCGGCAGATCACGATCGACATGACGCTGACCGCGCCGGGCTGTCCGGTTGCCGGCGAGATGCCGGGCTGGGTCGAGAATGCCGTCAGCACGGTGCCGGGCGTCGCCGGCGTGACGGTCAACATGACCTTCGATCCGCCCTGGGACCAGTCGCGCATGTCCGACGAGGCCCGGGTCGCGCTCGACATGTGGTGAGGCTGGACCCGTCCGCTGCTCTCGCGCATGATGCCTTATGCGCGAGACGAAGTGGGATTATCTGGTCTTTCCCTTCCTGGCCGCCCTGCTGATCGGCGTGTTCTACGCCTCGCTGCGGCTCGTCGGCTTCTTCGGCCTGGGTGTGCTCGGTCTCGTCATCGGCTTCATCACCGTGCGGATGGACCTCGAGCGCGACGGGGCGAGCAGCGATCCCTCGGCATTGGCCGAACAGTTCAAGGCCCGCGAGCGGATGTCGCGCTCGGAACGCGCCGAATTTCAGGCCGCGCAGGCGTTCCGGCTGAAGCCGCTCTTCATCGCGCAGATCGTTGCGACCGGCTTCGTCATTATCGGCTTCGGCCTGCATTTCCTGCTGTGACGGCGGCGGTCGCGCGCGCGTGATCGATCGCATGATCGACCTTCATTATTCCCGGCCGGAGAAGGATGGCATCAAGACGGAGCGCAGGATTGTCGCCACCGGAGCCCGCCATGCCCAGCTTTCCCTACGAAACCGTCGACGTCTTCACCGATCGCGCCTTCGGCGGCAATCCGCTCGCCGTCTTCACCGATGCACGCGGGCTCTCCGATGCCCAGATGCAGGCGCTCGCGGCGGAGATGAACTATAGCGAGACGACCTTCGTCCTGCCGCCGGATGATCCTGCCAATGACGCGCGGGTGCGCATCTTCCATCGCACCGCCGAGATGCCCTTCGCCGGCCACCCCAATGTCGGCACCGCCTGCGTGCTGGCGCGTCATGGCCGCGACCGCAACGGCGTCCTGCGCTTCGAGCAGATGGCCGGGCTGGTCGAGATTGCCGTCGAGCGCGATGCGGCCGGGGCCGTATCGGGCGCCGTCATCGCCGCGCCGCAGGCTCTGTCGCTCGGTGTCGAACTGCCGGCGGACCGGATCGCCGCCTGCGCGGGTCTCTCGCTCTCCGACATCGTCACCAGCGGTCATAAGCCGGTCCAGGCTTCGCTTGGGGTGAAATTCGTGCTGGCAGAGGTCGCGCCCGCCGCGCTGGCCGGTGCCGCACCTGATCTCGCCGCCTTCCGCACGCTTGAGGGCCAGCATGCCGAATTGCAGGGGCGGCTGTCGCTGTTCCTCTATGCCCGCGACGGCAACGCGGTCCGGGCGCGGATGTTCGCGCCGCTGGCCGGCACCTGGGAAGACCCCGCGACCGGCAGCGCCAGCGCCACGCTCGGCGCGTTGCTCCTGTCGCTCGATGGCGGGGGCGAGGCGGCCTACAGCATCACGCAGGGCGTCGAGATGGGGCGGCCGAGCCGCCTGAACGTCACGTCGCGTCGCGCTGCGGACGGCTTCCGCTCGCGGGTCGGCGGTGGCTGCGTGCCGATGTTCCGCGGGGAGGCGCTGCTATAGCCCCAGTTCGGCCCGCGCCCGCTTCGTCAGCCCGGCGGCGATGAGGCGGTGGCTCTCGGCGAGATAGTCCCGCAGGGCATCGTCCGGCATGCTCTCGCCGGTAAGCCACTGGATCCATTTCATGCCGCGCGAGGCGAGATAGGGCGCGGGCCTGAGGCCCGGCTGCTCGCCCAGGATGTCGAAGGCCATCGGCGAGCATTTGAAGGAGACGGCCATCTCGCCGTCCTCCTGCTGCCGGCCGAGGGCGAAGACCTTGCCGCCGACCTTCCAGACATCGCCGCCGCCCCATTGCACGACATGGCTCGTGGCGGGGAGGCTCGCGCAGAAGGCGTTATAGGCCGCAGGCGACATTGCGTTGGTAACTCCTGGCTCAGTAGCTCTCGGCGTCGATACCGTGCTTCGCAGCCGCGGCCACGATCTGCGACCAGGTCTCATCATCGAGCGGGATGCCGGCCGCCTGCCGTTCGATCCTGACCTTGCGCTCCTTGTCGCCGGGCGCCAGCACCGGGTTGGCCGGGTCCTGCGGCTTCGCCGCGCGCACGAAGGCGAGATAGCTCTCGGTGCGGCTGCGGCGCAGCTCCGCGTCCGGCTCCAGCCGCGCCGGATCGATGATGACGCCGAAGAGCGAGTTGATCACCCAGGTCTTCTGCGGCTTCTGGTCGATGCGGGCTGCGCCCATCAAGCCCGCCGAGAGCAGTTCCGCGATCAGCGAGAGGCCGGCACCCTTGTGGTCGCCGAAGGGCAGGAGCGCGCCGAGCGGATGATCGGGACTGGCGAAGACATGGGCGGGATCGGTGGTCGGGCGGCCCTCGCCGTCGATGATGTAGCCGGGCGGCACCTGCTCACCCTTGTTGAGGGCGACGCGCGCCTTGCCATGGGCCATGCGGCTGGTGGCGAAGTCGAGGATCAGGGGCTCGCCGCCGGGGACGGGGATGCCGATGGCATGGGGATTGGTGCCGAAGCGGGCTTCCTTCGCCGCATAGGGCGCGACGATCGGCGGGCGGCCGGCGACATTGACCCAGAAGAACGAGATCAAGCCGGCGGCGGCAGCGACCTCGGCATAATGGCCGATGCGACCGATATGATGGGAATCGAGCAGGTTGACGATGGCGACGCCGCCGGTCTGCGCCATGCCGATCGCCCGGTCGACGGCGTTGCGCGCGTTGGGCTGGCCGAGCGCGATCTTGCCGTCGATGATCAGGAAGGGCGCGGCGTCGACGCGTGTCTGCGGCTGTGAAGCCGGGCTGAGATTGTCGTCGGCCAGCGACTGGAAATAGAGCGGTAGCATCCCGACGCCGTGGCTGTCATGGCCGCTGAGATTGGCGAGGACGAGATGATCGGCCGTCTCCTGCGCCTCCGCTTCGGTCCAGCCGGCCTTCACGACCATGTCGCGGACGAGGGCGTGCAGCGATTCGGGGCGGTGCAGACGGTGCGCCATGGGTTTCCTGCCGTTTGGAAGAGGTCTTGTCGGAAGAGGTCTTGGGGCCTCGGGGGTCTTGAGCGCCAGAGTGCATGAGCGGGGCGGTTCCGCAATGCGTGGGGCGGGCAGGGGGCGGATACGAAGCGCATGGCGCGCTGGCGGCATCTCGACGAAAGCCCTGCCGATCCCTATGTTACTGGGAACAATCTTGCTTCACCGGGCCTTGAACCCGGTCGAGGAGGGACCACGATGTTTTCGATACCGGGCCTGAAGGTCATTTCGCTGACCGACGCCGCGGCCACCCGTATCCGCGAGATCATGGCGCAGTCTGCGGGCGGCGACGCGCCGGCGCTCGGCCTCAGGGTCGGCGTCAAGAAGGGCGGCTGCGCCGGCATGGAGTACACCTTCGAGATCGCCCGTGTGACCAGTAAGGGCGACGAGATCGTGACCGAAAAGGACGCGACGGTCATCGTCGATGCCAAGGCCGTGCTGTTCCTGCTCGGCACCGAACTCGATTTCAAGACCGACCGGTTCTCGTCGACCTTCGTCTTCAACAACCCCAATCAGGTTTCGGCCTGCGGCTGTGGCGAATCGGTCGAGATCAAGCCGCGCAGCGAGAGCGCGCTGGCGGCGTCCTGAGTTCAAGCCCGCTGGAATCCGGCTTGTTCAGGCCACGCGGCTGGCGGTCTCTAGGGCATCCTCGGTGACGGTGCGGTTGCGGCCGTCGCGCTTGGCCTGCATCAGCGACTGGTCGGCCCGGTCGACCAGCGAGCCGGCGGTATCGCCGCGGCGATAGCTGGAGACGCCGAGCGAGATGGTGATGCGGCCGAGATTCTCGTTGGTCGAGCGCTTGATCAATTCGCGGGTCAGCAGCGCCTGACGTACGGTCTCGGCGCCGAACTTGCCGGCGATCAGGTCGGCCTCGGGCAGGATGATGGCGAATTCCTCGCCGCCGAAGCGGGTGATGATCGCCTTGTCCTTGAACTTGTCCTTCATCGTGCGCGCGACGAGGCGCAGCACCTGGTCGCCCGTGAGATGGCCATGGGCGTCGTTGAAGCGCTTGAAGAAGTCGATATCGGCCATGACCAGCGCGAAGGGCTCGCGGCGCAGCGTTGCCTGATCGATCGACTTCTGCAGCATCTCCTCGAAATGGCGGCGATTGGCGAGACCGGTCAGGGGATCGGTCAGGGCCTCGGCGCGGGTCGATTCCAGCGCTTCGCGCAGGTTGCGGATCTCGTTCGAGCTGTTGCGCAGTTCCGCTTCGAGCTGCGCCTTGCGCGAGACTTCCTCGCGGGTCGACATCACCAGCGCCTCGACCCATTCGCGCAGCTTGTGCCGATCCGTCGCCGGCGGCACATCCTCGGACATGGCGCAGAGGCGGCCGTGATAGAGCTCGCTGGAGCCGAGCGCCTTGTCGACCAGCCCCATCATCGCCTCGATCTCGCCGAGAACCTGAAGGCTGGTGCGCTCGGCCTGGCGCGAGAAGCGCTCGGTCGAGATGAAGCGTTCGTAGAGGCTGTCGATATCGGCCGCGGTGACCTGGCCGTCGCTGCCGGTGACGATGGCGCTCATCGCGATGCTGACGGCCGGCATTTCGCCGCTCAGATGGGCGTACCAGACCTCGAAGGCGCGGGGGTAGCTCGGCGAGCCGTGCTGCCGCATCGCCGCGACGACGCGCTCGGCGAGATCATCAGTGCGGGCGGGAACCGAAACCAGGTCGTCCATGCCATCGCCATTCCGGTATGAAGCCGGGTCGCGGCCTTCGGCCACGTCAGCTTCGATCAAGACAATCGAAGCGGGACATCCTGTCCGTATCTACGGCGGCATGCGCCCGTCCGCTGCGAAAGTCAGCCCGTCGCAGCGAAGGGCAATCTAGGTCGACATCGTTAAAAACCGGTTGATGCCGTAACGTTATCCGACACGCGCCGGGCGCAGCAGGAAGGCCGGGACATGATCACCCAGGCCCTTCACCTGCGGACCGTCATCGTCGTCGCGGCCATGCGAGCCGCGCCCGCGGCGGGGGGCATCCTGATTGCGGGCGGCAGGCGGGGGCGCTGCCGTCTCGGAATCCGGCCGGATCGGCACGCGGCGCGGCTTGCGCTGCGTATCGGCCACGGTCTCATCGGCATCCGGCCGCGCGGCGCTGGAATCGGCGCGTGCCCCGCGTTCGGGACGGCCACGGCCGCCGCGCGAGGAGGAGCGCTTGTCGTCCCGGCGGCCGCTGCGACGTTCGTCGCGCGGTTCGCCCGGGGGCAGGGCGTCGAGGCCGGGGCCTTCGAAGGCGATGGTCTGGCCGGTTAGCTTCTCGATCGCCGCGACGAGCTTGTCGTCATGGCGGGTGACGATGGTGAAGGAAGCGCCTTCGCGGCCGGCACGACCGGTGCGGCCGATGCGGTGGACATAGTCCTCGGCATGGGTCGGGACGTCGAAGTTGAAGACATGGCTGACGGCGGGAATATCGAGGCCGCGCGCCGCGACGTCCGAGGCGACGAGGATCGGATTCTCGCCGGTGCGGAAGGATTCGAGCGCCGCCATGCGGGCGTACTGATCCATGTCGCCATGGAGGGCGACCGCCGGAAAGCCATGGCGCTGCAGCGACTTGTGCAGCGTCGCGACATCGCGCTTGCGGTTGCAGAAGACGATCGCGTTCTGCAGGTCGGTCGCGCCTTTGATCAGCTTGCGCAGCGTCTCGCGCTTCTCGAAATCCTGCGCATTGGATGCGATCAGGCGCTGGGTGATCGTCGCGGCCGCCGTGGCGGGGCGGGAGACCTCGACGCGGACCGGGTTGTGCAGGAACTGCTCGGAGATGCGGGTGATCTCCGGCGGCATGGTCGCGGTGAAGAACAGCGTCTGCCGCGTGAAGGGAACCAGCTTGCAGACCCGCTCGATGTCCGGGATGAAGCCCATGTCGAGCATGCGGTCGGCCTCGTCGATGACGAGAAGCTCGACGCCGGTCAGCAGCAGCTTGCCGCGCTCGACATGGTCGAGCAGGCGGCCGGGCGTCGCGATCAGCACATCGACGCCGCGGGTGATCTTGGCATCCTGGTCGCCGAAGGAAACGCCGCCGATCAGGAGCGCGACCGAGAGCTTCTGGTTGACGCCGTAGCGGGTGAAGTTCTCCTCGACCTGCGCCGCGAGCTCGCGCGTCGGCTCCAGGATCAGGGTGCGCGGCATCCGGGCCCGGGCACGGCCGGTTTCCAGGATGGTCAGCATCGGCAAGGTGAAGGCCGCGGTCTTGCCGGTGCCGGTCTGGGCAATGCCCAGAACGTCCTTGCGGGCGAGAACATGCGGAATGGCCTGGGCCTGGATGGGGGTCGGCGTGCTATAGCCTGCGGCGGTGACGGCCGTCAGAACCTTTTCACTCAAGCCGAGTTCGGCAAATGACATCGCGTATGGTGCTTCTTCTGGGTCGGTGAAACACGGCGGGATGACCTGCTCAACCACCGCGTTGGCGCGACGACAGTTCCTGCGCGCCTTCGGACCCGTGTGGAATGCAAAGAAAACGCGGCAAAGTCAATCATCTAGCCTTGAAAGGACTGCTTTAACCTCATGAAGGAGCCGCTTGTTCTCGTTCCCGGCCTGAGTTGCAACGCCGCGCTCTATGCTCCGCAATGGCCTGCGCTTGCCGATGGACGCCCCATCCTGGTCGCCGATCACGCCCGCGATGACACGCTTTCCGCCATCGTCAAGCGCTTGCTCGCGGCCGCTCCGCCGCGTTTCGCGCTCTGCGGCCTGTCGATGGGCGGCTATGTCGCGTTCGAAGTGCTCAGGCAGGCGCCGGAGCGCGTGACGCGGCTGGCCTTGCTCGACACCAGCGCCAAGCCGGCGACGCCCGAGACCAACCTGCCGCGTGAGCAGATGATCGGGTTGGCGGAGAAGGGGGCTTTCGACAACGTCACGACACTGCTCTGGCAGAAACTGGTCGCGCCGGCGCGCCTGACCGATGAGCCGCTGCGCCTGCTGGTGCGCGGGATGGCCGACGACGTCGGAGCCGAAGGTTTCGTGCGCCAGCAAAAGGCGATCATGAAGCGGCCGGACTCGCGGCCGATGCTGGCAGGTCTATCGATTCCGGTGCTGGTGCTGGTGGGCCAGGAGGATGAGATCACGCCCGTTGCCGAAGCGCAGGAAATGGCCGGCCTCGTCGGTGCTCGCGGACGGCTGGCGATCGTGCCCGGCTGCGGTCACCTGTCGACGCTGGAAGTGCCCGAGGTTGTGACGGCGGAACTGTTGCGCTGGCTCGGCTGATACTTGTCATTGCGGGGCGCACCGCAGGCGCGAAGCCGGAATGACAAGGATGATCCTGATCAGCGGGGCAGGGCGCAGGGGTCGAGCTTCGTGTCGCCCGCCGCCCGGGCGATCGAGCCCGTGGTCATCGGGTCGCGCTTGGAGGCGGCGAGGCTGACCTGGGCCAGGCGGTCCTTGTCGAGCGAAGCGGTCTGGCTCGACAGGAAATTCGCGGCGATGACCGACAGGAAGGCGATGGCCGCGCCGGCCTTGGCGATATCGGCGGCGATGGTGCCGCGATTGTTCTTCCAGAACAGTTCGATCAGGCGCATGGCGCACTCTCCACGGCCCGTGACATCACGAGCTTTGCGGCAGCATGCGCCCTCAGCAGTAAAAGGATGGTTAGCCAAGTCTTGCCGGATTGCGGACGAATTTAGCGATCGCCTGCATTCTCGCTGGTTCTGCCGATCAGGCGGGCCTGCTGTTCCTTGAACAGCTTGCGCAGGGCGCTCAGCACCGCGGCGACGCCCGGCCTGCGGCGCGAGACCTCGTGCGAAACCAGGAAGATGTCGTCACCGGTCTGCTCGGGCGGCGGCTGGAGGCGGCGCAAGGTCGGATCGGCATCGCCCATGAAGCAGGGCGCCATCGACAGCGCCCCGGACGAGCGGACGCTTTCGTAGCGCGCAGCCGAATCGCCGACGCGCGCCGCGATCGGGCGGCCAGCGGCATAGGCCATGATGTGGTCGTCGATCCGCGAGGAGGTTTCGCGATTGACCGAGATGATCGGCGCGGTCGCGGGATCGATGTCGCGGCGAACATAGAGCGCCTGCATCAGCCGCCCGACCTTCTGGGCGTAATGGCCGGGCTCACCCGGAACCCTGGTCATGCGGAGCGCGATATCGGCTTCGCCGCGGCTCAGGTCGAGCCGGTTGCGCGTGCTGATGATGACGATCTCGACCCCGCCCGCGGCTTGTGAGATCGCCGTCGCGTTCATGGTCAGGAGCAGGCTGATCGAGGTGGTGGCGGTGATGCGGACAGGCGCGTCGGCTTGCGGGCGAGCCGTGTCCGCGCGGATCGCGAAGCGCCTGGCGGCGGCTTCCACGAGAGCCGCCTCGGTTGCGAGCTCAATGCCGATCGCGGTCGGTACGAGCCGGTTGGCTTCGCGGGTGAAGAGCTGCAATCCGAGCCCGGTCTCGAAGGCCTTCAGCCGGCGCGCGACCGTTGCCTCGCTCAGGCCTAGGCGCGCCGCTGCCACGGCCATCGACCCGCCGACGGCGATGGCGTTGAAGATCCGGATGTCGTCCCAGGATACCTGTCCGGCCGGGGATGCCAGATCGCCGTCGCGTCGAGATGGAGGGGAAGCAGGCTCGCCCATGCGCTCAGTGGCCAGTCCCAGGAGGTATGGTGTCGGCGATCATGGCGGTCCGGAGTGTGGGGAGGGTTCGACATGCGCGAACCCTGCCGGGAAATGTCTGCTCGGGCAGCCCGCCGGGCGTGAGCCCCAGCCCTGCAAGGATGCAGGGCTGGGGCTCACAGGTCGATCAGTTCGCCGGCAAAGGCGGCGCGTTCCTGGATGAAGACGAAGCGCGCTTCCGGCTTGTTGCCCATCAGGCGCTCGACTGTGTCGGAGGTCTCCTCCTTGGCCTCGTGATCGACCATGACCTTGAGCAGGATGCGCTTGCTCGGGTCCATCGTGGTCTCCTTGAGCTGGGCCGGCATCATCTCGCCGAGGCCCTTGAAGCGCGAGATCTCCGGCTTCTTGCCCTTGAAGACGGTCTCGATCAGTTCGTCCTTATGGGCGTCGTTGCGGGCATAGACGCTCTTGCCGCCGTGCTGGAGGCGGTAGAGCGGCGGCACGGCGAGATAGAGATGGCCCTTCTCGATCAGGCGCGGCATCTGGCGCCAGAAGAAGGTGACGAGCAGCGAAGCGATATGGGCGCCGTCGACATCGGCGTCGGTCATGACGATGACCTTCTCGTAGCGCAGGTCATCCTCGCGGAACTGGGTGCCGATGCCGCAGCCGAGCGCCAGGATCAGGTCGGCGAGCTGCTGATTGGCATTGAGCTTCTCGCGCGTGGCATTGGCGACGTTGAGGATCTTGCCGCGCAGGGGCAGGATCGCCTGGTTCGAGCGATTGCGCGCCTGCTTGGCCGAGCCGCCGGCCGAGTCGCCCTCGACGATGAAGAGCTCGGAGCCGGCCGCGCCCGCATTCGAGCAATCGGCGAGCTTGCCGGGCAGGCGCAGCTTTCGCGTTGCGGTCTTGCGCGAGACTTCCTTTTCGAGGCGCCGGCGCAGGCGCTCCTCGGCCCGGTCGACCGACCAGTCGAGCAGGCGCAGCGCCTGCTGGGGCGCGGCGGCGAGCCAATGGTCGAAGGCGTCGCGGATCGCGTTCTCGACGATGCGGTGGGCTTCCTGCGTCGCGAGCTTGTCCTTGGTCTGGCCCTGGAATTCCGGCTCGCGGATGAAGACCGAGAGCATGGCGGCGCAGGTCGCCATCACGTCGTCGGAGGTGACCTGCGCCATGCGCTTGGACTGGCCGATGCGCTCGGCATGGTCGCGCAGGCCGCGCAGCAGGGCGATGCGCAGGCCCTGCTCATGCGTGCCGCCTTCGGGCGTCGGGATCGTGTTGCAATAGGAGGAGGAGAAGCCGTCCTCGCCGGTCGCCAGCCAGGCCACAGCCCATTCGAGCGAGCCGTGGCTGCCTTCCCGGGTGATCTTGCCCGAGAAGATCGGCTCGGCGACGAGGTCCTTGCCCTCGATCTCGCGGCCGAGATAGTCGCGCAAGCCCCCGGGGAAGCGGAACACCGCTTCGGCGGCGACGTCGCCCTCGGGCTTCAGCAGCGACGCTGCGCAGGTCCAGCGGATCTCGACGCCGCCGAAGAGATAGGCCTTGGAGCGTGCCATCCTGAACAGGCGGGCCGGCGAGAAGGCCGCGCCCTCGCCGAAGATCTGCGCGTCGGGGTGGAAGCGCACGCGGGTGCCACGCCGGTTGGCGACGGCGCCGACGGTTTCCAGCGGCCCCTGCGCCAGGCCGCGCGAGAAGATCTGGCGATACAGCGTCTTGCCGCGCGCGACCTCGACCTCCAGCCGGTCCGACAGCGCATTGACCACGGAGACGCCGACGCCATGCAGGCCGCCCGAGGTCTCATAGGCCTTGGAATCGAACTTTCCGCCGGCATGCAGCGTCGTCATGATGACTTCGAGCGCCGACTTGCCCGGAAATTTCGGATGGGGGTCGACCGGGATGCCGCGGCCATTGTCGGTGACGGCGATCGAGCCGTCCTCGAACAATTCGACATCGATGAAGGTGGCGTGGCCGGCCACCGCCTCGTCCATGGCGTTGTCGATCACCTCGGCGAAGAGATGATGCAGGGCGCGTTCGTCGGTGCCGCCGATATACATGCCCGGCCGGCGGCGCACCGGCTCCAGCCCTTCGAGGACCTCGATGGCGGAGGCGTCGTAGCCGGTCTCCGAAAGGGTGCCGTTGCGGGCAGGGGATGCGGGCGGCTGCGGCGCCTTGGGAGCAGCGGCGGGCGAGCGGGCTTCCGGCCTCGGGCTCGCCGCGTCGGGCCGCTCCGGCTCCGCACCGAAAAGATCGCCGTTATCCGCCATTGCCACCAAATGCTTCCTGATTCGCGCCTTCGAACTCTAGCGCATTGCGGTCCGTCATGCCCTGTCAGGGGCAGCTTATAGACGCCTCATTCCCGGATCGAAACCGCCTCGTCTCCAGCGATCGCATGCCTGTCACATCCCTGTCGCCGGCTTGGGCAAGAGCGGGGCGGAACCGAGCCGTTCAGGCCACGTTAACCATCCGTGCCGAGGATGGTCAGCACGTTCAGGCCTATGCGGATTTCCGCAATGCGCTATGATCGGTCTACAGGGGGAGAAGGCCGTGGCTTCGCGTCAGTCAGTGCCGGTTGCGGGTATCGCGGGTTTGCAGCGTGCTGCACGCCTCGCCGGCGAATCCTTCGGTCATGAAGATGTCATCGGCACGCCCCTGGCGGCGAGCGATCCGCATGCTTCGCGCTGGGTCTGGTGGCTTGCGGCGATCGCCGCTTCGGCCGGGCTTGCGGTTCTGCACTTCTCCTGAACGCCGCCCCTCGGGCCGCGCGGAAATATCAACCTTTATGCCCTAGGTCTGTGGCCGGAGGGCAATGGGATGTTTCGCGTCATCGTCACGGATAGCGGATTGGCCGAGAGCGGCGCGCTGCCATGTGCCGCACCGGTTCGCGCGGCCTGAGCGGAGCGTCGCGCCGGTGGGCCAGATCGCCGCTCTTGGAGCCTATGTCTATCAGGCCGTGCTGGCGCTCGTGCTGCTGCTGCTGGTCTCGCGCATACTGCCGGCGCGGGATTTCACGCATTATTCGCTCTTCGTCACGATCAGCCAGTTCGCCAGCATTGCCGTCTTCGAGTGGATCCGGTTCTCCTGCAGCCGGTTCTATCCCGGCGCCGACGAGACGGCGCAGCGCTCGGTCATCGCGTACGCTTTCGCCGTTTGCGCTGCTCTTTGCCTGCTCGCGGGAGCAGGCGTTCTCGCGTCGGGCGCGGTTGCGCCGGGCATCGCCGTCGGTGGAGCCTTTTTTGCGGCGTTCCAGGGCGGCTCGGAGCTGCACCTGACGATGCTGCGCTTCCGGCAGGATTTTCGGCTGTTCTCGATCCTGCAGGCTGCCCGGGCGTCACTCCTGGCGATCGGCACGGTCGGCGGAGCCATGCTCGCCCCGACGCTTTCAGGCGCGGTGGCCGGCATGCTGGCCGGAAGCCTCGCCTATGTCGTGCTGGCGCGGCTTGCCGGGGGGCCGCTGGCGCGAGGGCTCCATCGGCCGCAGCGGCATCTGCTGAAGAAGTACCTCGCCTATGGCGGCGTTTCGGCGGGAGCCTCCGTGGCCAGCCTTCTGGCGCCGCTCGGGCTCAAGGCGCTGATCACGGCGGTGGTCGGCAGTCAGGGCGCGGCCGGCGCGCTGCTAGCGCTCGACCTGCTGCAGCGGCCCTTCATTCTGGTCGTCTCGGCGCTCCATGCGATCCGCTATCCCGAACTGGTCGCGAGCTATGACCGCGAGCCGGGTTCGCCGGCCTTCCGGGAGCGCCTCGGCGGCTACTACGCACAGCTTGCGAACTGCTCGCTGGTAACGGCGGCAGTGATCCTGTGCCTGCTGGCGCCGGCCGCGACCTGGCTGGTCAAGGCCGAACTGCGCGAGACCTTCCTCCTCGCCGCGCCGGCCGTGACGATCCTCGCGCTGCTGCGGGCCTGGGTGCAGAACCTGCTGCCGACGCCTGCGCACCTGACGCAGCGCCTGAGGCCGATCATCGGGCTGGCCGTGACCGACGCCATCCTGCTCAACCTGAGTTCGCTCGCCGGCTGGGCCTTGTCCGGCGGCTCGCTGACCGGGTTGCTTTACAGCGGTGCCGCGGGGGCGGCCGTGGCCATGATCGTGGGGACATCGCTGTTCCTGTCGATGCCGTTCCGATGGCCCGGGCTCACGCTGGGCAGCGCGCTCGCCGCGTTCGCCATCGCCGGGATCGCCAATGCCGGCACGCCGCAGACATCGCTGCCGGTGTCGCTGGCCGTCATGCTGCTGTGCATTCCGCCGACGGCCGCGACCGTCGCCGCGCTGCTCCGGCGCCCGGGTGCTTCACCGGATATCTCGTGACGGGCGTGGTCAGCGCCGCGGCGCAGCCATGTCCGACAGGGTCGACAACAGGGCCTCGGCGCTCTTGTCCCAGGAGAAGCGCGCGAGGTTGGCATGGCCCTTCCCGACCAGCCCGGAGGTATCGCCGCCGGCGCCCATGATCTGGCGCATTGCGTCTTCGAGGCTGGCGCGATCGCGCGGGTCGAAATAGAGCGCCGCCTCGCCGCAGGCTTCGCGGACTGCCGGAATATCCGCAGCCAGGACCGGGCAGCCCTGCGTCATCGCTTCGAGCGGCGGGATGCCGAAACCCTCGTAGAGGCTTGGAAAGACGAAGCCGCGGGCCCGGCGTTCGAGCGCGACGATCTCGGCATCGGTCAGCCGCCCGGTGAAGATGAGGTTCTCGGCGCTCGCCGGCGCATCGGCCTTGAACACGCCGCTCCGGTCGAGAGCGCCCGCGATGACGAGCTTCCAGCCGCGATCGCCGAGAGCATCGAAGGCGCGGATGGCGAAATCGATGTTCTTGTTGGGCTTCAGGGTGCCGAGCATGAAGAAGAAGTTCGTGCCCTCGAGGCCGAGGCGCGGCAGGACGGTTTCGTCCGGAACCAGCCCGGAGAAATGGTCGGTGGCGTTGTAGATCACCGGAATGTTGTCCGGGCGGACACGAAAGATCGTGCCGAGCTCGCCGCGCGAGAAGCGGGAGACCGTCGCGATGCGCGCCGTTCGCGTCAACCCGAAGCCGAGGGCCTTGTGGGTGACGCGGTACGCCCTGCTGAAGGCTTCCGGGTGACGGAAGATGGTGACGTCGTGGATGACGACGAGCTGCCGGCGGTGGAGCAGGGGGCCGCTGCCGCCGAAGCCGACGAGGAGGTCGCCCGCCGCCCGGCGCGCGAGCGCGGTCTGCTCCCAGAGGTGGCCTGAGAACGGCCCGAAGCGTTCGAGCGCGATATGCCGGAATTCATCGGTCCGGGGGACGTCTTCCGGCGCGAGGAGGCGCCAGCGCGCATCCTTGAGCTTTTCGGGAAGCGCGCCTGCGCCGATCCGCCGGTCGAGCGCCCTGGTCAGTTCGAACGCAAAGCGCTGCACGCCGGTCAGCGGCTGGCCGAGAAAGCGCCCGTTGATCGAGATCGTCTGCAAGTTTTGGGCACCGCCATCCAGCAATTCTCCGCCGAACCTGCCCGATCACGCGTGAAGGTGAGGTTACCCGGCTTCGCGACTCCCGCGCCCAACGAAAAGGCCGAGGCGTTGCCACCCCGGCCTTCCATGTCCTGCGGTCTCGGCCGGTGCCTGCGCAGCCGGCCGAAAATCCCTCAGTACGAGTAGTACATCGCGAACTCGACCGGGTGCGGCGTCATCTCGAAACGCGCCACATCCTGCATCTTGAGCTCGATATAGCTCTCGATAAAGTCGTCGGTGAAGACGCCGCCGGCCTTGAGGAAGGCGTTGTCCTTCTTCAGCGATTCCAGCGCTTCGCGCAGCGAGCCGCAGACGGTCGGGATCTTCTTCAGCTCGCGGGGCGGCAGGTCGTAAAGGTCCTTGTCCATCGCCGGGCCGGGATCGATCTTGTTCACGATGCCGTCGAGGCCGGCCATCATCAGGGCCGAGAAGGCGAGATAGGGGTTCGCCATCGGATCGGGGAAGCGGACCTCGACGCGCTTGGCCTTCGGCGAGGTCGTCCACGGAATACGGCAGGAGGCCGAGCGGTTGCGCGCCGAATAGGCGAGCAGCACCGGGGCCTCATAGCCCGGGACGAGGCGCTTGTAGGAGTTGGTCGAGGGGTTGGTGAAGGCGTTCAGCGCCTTGGCATGCTTGATGATGCCGCCGATGTACCAGAGGCACTCCTGCGACAGGTCGGCATATTTGTTGCCGGCGAAGAGCGGCTTGCCGTTCTTCCAGATCGACTGGTGGACGTGCATGCCCGAGCCGTTGTCGCCATAGACCGGCTTCGGCATGAAGGTCGCGGTCTTGCCGTAGCTCTGGGCGACGTTGTGGATGCAGTACTTGTAGGTCTGCAGCTGGTCGGCGGTCTTCACCAGCGTGTCGAACTTCATGCCGAGCTCATGCTGGGCCGAGGCGACCTCGTGGTGGTGCTTCTCGACGGCGACGCCCATCGAGGCCATGGCCGCGAGCATCTCGCCGCGCATGTCCTGCGCCATGTCCTGCGGCGGGACCGGGAAGTAGCCGCCCTTGGTGGCGATGCGGTGGCCGAGATTGCCACCTTCGTAATCGGTCATGCCGTTGGTCGGCAGCTCGGCGGCGTCGAGCTTGAAGCCCGTGTTGTACGGGTCGGCGGCGATCTTGACGTCGTCGAAGATGAAGAACTCGGCCTCGGGGCCGACATAGACGGTGTCGCCGATGCCGGTCGACTTGAGATAAGCCTCGGCCTTCTTGGCGATACCGCGCGGATCGCGGCTATAGGGTTCGCCGGTGGCGGGCTCGAGCACGTCGCAGTTGATGACCATGGTCGGAGCCGCGAAGAACGGATCCATCACGGCCGTGGTCGGATCCGGCATCAGCAGCATGTCGGACTCGTTGATCGCCTTCCAGCCGGCGATCGAGGAGCCGTCGAACATCGTGCCCTCGGCGAAGATGTCCTCGTCGATGATGCTGACGTCGAAGGTCCAGTGCTGCCACTTGCCGCGTGGGTCGGTGAAGCGGAAGTCGACGTATTTGACGTCGTTGTCCTTGATCGCCTTGAGGACATCCTTGGCGCTTTTCATTTCAGCAATTCCTCTTGCCAGCCATGTTCACATTCACGCTGCCGCAACCGGCTCCATCCGGCCTGCGGCTCGTTATCCGATGATGGGGAGACGACCTCAGATCGCGTCCGCGCCGGTCTCGCCGGTGCGGATGCGGATCACCCCCTCGATGCTCGATACAAAAATCTTGCCATCTCCGATCCGGCCGGTCTGGGCGGCCTTCGTGATCGCCTCGATGGCGCGATCCAGCATCTCGTCGGCGAGAACGATCTCGATCTTCACCTTCGGCAGGAAGTCGACGACGTACTCGGCGCCACGATAGAGTTCGGTATGGCCCTTCTGGCGGCCGAAGCCCTTGGCTTCCAGGACCGTGATGCCCTGCAGCCCGACCTCCTGGAGCGCCTCCTTCACTTCGTCCAGCTTGAAGGGCTTGATGATCGCTTCGATCTTCTTCATGCGCCGACCGGCCTCCCTTGCGTCTCGAGATCCGGCCGAGCCGGACTGTAGCTGGCGGAGCCTTCCGGCGCGGGAACGAACCCCGCAGCCCTGAACGCCTGCAGCCTTGCCTCTGCTCATAGCATTGGCGCCGACGCCCCGCCATGCGGCAGCGCCCGCCAACGCGCCCGGCGAAAAGGCAATAAACAGCATAAAAAATGGGCAAGTGCATATCGGTTGATCATAAGCGGCATTCCGCCGCAGCTTGCGGCCTGCCGGACGGCGCCTGAAGATGCGGCATGGACAACAGACGCGCCGACATGAAGGACAGGGCGGAGCTCGCCTTGCTGACCACGCAGCAGATGGCAGCCGCCGATCGCGTGGCCATCGCGGCAGGCACGCCCGGCATCGCGCTCATGGAGCGAGCGGGTCGTGCGGTGGCGGAGGCCGCTCTCAGGCGGGCAGGGGCGGGAGGATCCGTCACGCTGTTCTGCGGGCCGGGTAACAATGGCGGCGACGGCCTCGTCGCGGCGCGGCTTCTGCGCGAACGCGGGCTCAGGGTTCGCGTCGTGCTGCCGGGCGCCGCTGACCGCTTCGTCGGCGATGCCGCGATCGCGCTGGAGCGCTGGGCCGGACCGGTCGAGCCGCTGAACGCGCTTGCCGATAGGCAGGGCGATGTCTTCGTCGATGCGCTGTTCGGGGCCGGGCTGACGCGCCCGCTGGCTGGGGCATTTGCCGAAGCGGTGGCATGTCTCAACGGCGCGGGACGCCCCGTCATTGCCGTCGACATGCCGAGCGGCATATCGGGGGATACCGGCCAGGTGGAAGGCATTGCCGTCAAGGCGAGCGAAACCATCACCTTCTTCCGGCTGAAGCCAGGCCATCTGCTGCAGCCGGGGCGGTCGCTCTGCGGCCCCGTGACGGTCGCCGATATCGGCATTCCGGCTCAGCCTGCGCTCGAAGCGGTCGGGGTTATGGCATTCCGCAACGACCCCCTGCTTTGGCGCCATGCCTGGCCGGAACACCAGGCCGATACACACAAGTTCCGGCGCGGTGCGGTCGCTGTCCTGGCCGGCGGGGTTGCCGGTGTCGGGGCGCCGAGGCTGAGCGCGCGTGCGGCGCTGCGGGTCGGTGCCGGGCTCGCGACCCTGCTCTGCGAGCCCGAGGCCTTGCCGGTTCATGCGGCGCGCGGGCCGGACGCCTTGATGCAGCGGGCCGTCGCCGATCGCGGAGCACTGGAGGCCTTCCTTCGGGATCGCCGGGTTTCCGCTGTCCTGGCCGGTCCGGCGTTGGGGCTCGACCGGCGCGCGGACGATCTGCTGCGAGCCGTGATCGCGGATGACAGGCCGGCGGTGCTCGATGCCGATGCCCTGACCGCGCTTGCAGGACTCCCCGATGGCGGCGTGCGCCTTCTGGGCGGTCGCGGCGGCGACACTGTGCTGACGCCGCATGAGGGCGAGTTCCAGCGCCTGTTCGGCGAAGAGCCCGCCATTGCCGCCGAGCCTTCGAAGCTCGAACGGGCGCGGAAGGCCGCGGCGCTGTCCGGAGCTGTCATCGTCTACAAGGGAGCCGATACGGTCGTCGCGGCGCCTGATGGACGCGGCGCGATCAATGTCACGGGATCGGTTGCGCTGGCGACAGCGGGGTCCGGCGACGTGCTGGCCGGGCTGGTCGCCGGCCTGCTGGCGCAGGGCATGCCCGCCTTCGAAGCCGGTTGCGCAGCCGTCTGGCTCCATGGACTTGCCGGGGAGAAGCTTGGGATGGGGCTGATTGCGGACGATCTGCCAGAGGCCATACCGCCGCTGCTGCAGGATATCGCCGCGGCCTGATGCAGGCAGGACAAGGCCCGCCCCGCTTTCGCGAGGCGGGCCTTTCGAGCTAACCGGCCAGATTCAGGCCGTTGATCCGTCAGGTGCCGGAATAAGTCACGCTCGGAGCCGCCTTGAGCTGGTCCTTGGTCATCGTGATCTTGCCGTGATCCGGATACATCGCCGGCGCCTTCGGGGCTGCCGCGGCCGGCGGAGAGGCCATGCCGCCGCCCGTGCTGCCGGCGCTGCCGGACGGAGCGGGAGCAGGGGCTGCCGCGGCCATCGGCTGGTCGCTCCAGGTCACCTGGTCGAAGGGGACCGCGACATCCTTCGAACCGATACCGAGGAAGCCGCCGACGCCGATCGTGACCATCTCGATCTTGCCGGTCTTGTCGACGATCACCTCGGTGACGTCACCCACCTTCTTGTCGTCAGGGCCGTACACGTCGACGCCGATCAGTTTGCTCGTGCGCCACTTGCCCTGGCCGGCCAGATTGGTCGGGGCCGGGGTGCTGGCGCTCGTCTGCGCGGCCGTCGGCGCGGCGGGCGCTGAGGACGGCGGCGTCGGCGCGCTGGTTTGGGCCATGGCGGCTGTAGCGAGCATCGCGACACCAACGGTCGACAGCATGAAATGATGATGCCTGATCATATCTTCCTCCAAAATGCTTCCGCCAGTAGAGCGGCTCATAATGAGAACAATCGAGCAGCGATTTTGTTCGGATCGGCGGCGAAGGAATTTATGACCTCGGCCGAATGAGCCCGCGCAGAAATTCACGCAGGTGTATCGACCTACCGATCCTGCGGCATTTGCTTGATTGTGCCGGGCGATTGCTTGCCGGACGAAGCCGTGATCCAATGCCGCATTGTTGGAAACGCCGCAGCCGCGACGCTGTTCCAACCTCGGCCGCGCGAGGTGTTCCGATGCCGACACTCCCTGTCACGCTTTCCGTCGACGAGCCACGCTTTCCGTCGACGAGCGCACGCTCGCGGCGCTCGATCGACATGTCGAGCTTCACCGGCAAGGCCGCTCGCGTGCCGATGTGATCGCGGAAATCCTTGTCGTCTGGGCGGCCAGTCCGGAGCGCTCGACGCCGCCGGACGAGGGTCTGCGCCCGGAGGAACTCAATGCGAGCAACGATTCCTGATATTGAGGAATGTGTGCCGTCAGTCGTCGGCGTCGTCACGGCGGAGTTCGAAGGCCAGCATGGCCTCCGCGAGGGCGTGCAGCTCCCGCTCCTTTTCCGCACCGTCAGGCATCGCGTTCAGCTCTTCCACCCGCTGCTGGGCACGGTCGTAGTCTTCTTCGGTGTGGATCACGATGGGCAGCTTCACGGGCGTGTTCTCCTGGGCAGCGAAGCGGGGGCGATGCCACGCTTCCATGACGATCGAACGTCTGCCGATGCCGATCCGAACGCAGGCCGGTCAAGCCGGTTCCGCTCGTTGCAGCCGCATGGCCGCCGCTCATCGGCAGCGGGTCATGTCCGGATGCCTTTTCCGCTTAAGCCTTCGGCAAGGCCGTAGCCGGCATCATGAGCGTTCCCGAGTTCGATGCAAGGCGCCGGAAGGGCAGGCGATGCGTAGGTTTCTGATTCCGGCCGCCCTGTCGGCGGCGATGCTCGCGGCGATCTGCGGGCCGGCATCCGCATTCTGGCAGCGCTCGCAGGTCTCGGCCTGCTCGGATGCCACCACCGATGCGGAGCGCGAGCGCCTGCGCTGCTGGGAGCTCAACGCCTATGCCGATCCGGGTTGGCCGGCGCTCGGGGCAGGCGGCGGCGCCTATCTGCTGCCGGGGCCGGCGAGCCGGCCGGCGCGCCCATACAAGGGTGGCGGCGTAACCCGGCGGCTTGGCTGAAAGATGTGAATCTGCGGGGGCGGCGCTGCACGGCAGCAGCAGCTATCCGGCTGTGGTGAGCGGGGTGGGGATCGAACCCACGACCACATGATTAAAAGTCACGTGCTCTACCACTGAGCTACCCGCCCTCACCGGCGCGGTGAATACGGAGCCGATTGGCCCCGGTCAACTCGTTCCGTGCAGATCGCACGATTTTGCGGTGGGGTTCGTCCGCTTCCGGATGCCCGCGTTAACCCGGCGGAAACCAAGCCGGCCTAGCGTTCCAGTCATGGTTATTCGCCGCGGACTCCGGTCTATCTTCGTGACATTGGCCCTCTACCTGGTCTCGGGGGCGGCCGTGGCCTATTTCATGTTCCACGCCCAGCACGGCGCACGCGGCCTCGAGGCGCGCGGCGCGATCCGGGAGTCGCTGCGCGACATGGAGGGGGAGCTTGCCACCCTCACGGCCGAGCGCAAATCCTGGGAGCAGAGACTCGCTCTGGTGCGCAACGAGGCCGTCGATCGCGATCTCCTGGAAGAGAACGCCCGCGAGATCCTCGGCCGGACCCATAAGAACGACGTCGTCATCATGGGCCGCTGAGGCAAAATACCTCCGCCGCTTAGTCGCAGACGTATCGATTAACTCAATTCCAGTTAAAACGTATCAACCCATGCTTTTCAATGGGTTAGATCATGTTGCATTGCGAGATAGCGTCCTCGCCAAGGTTTTTCCGATCCTCTACAACAATAGTCGGATGACCTTGGAGGACCGCCTATGGCTGTTGCTGCGCGTAAGTCGAAAGCTCCCGCTCAACCCAAAGCCGCTGCAAAGCCGGCAAAGGCCCGTGCGGGCAAGGAAAGCGCCGGCAAGGTCGGGGGAAGCCTCAGCAACACACCGACCTTCACCAAGGAAGAAGACCTCCACGCCTATCGCGAGATGCTGCTGATCCGGCGCTTCGAGGAGAAGGCCGGCCAGATGTACGGCATGGGCCTGATCGGCGGCTTCTGCCACCTCTATATCGGCCAGGAAGCCGTCGTCATCGGCATGCAGATGGCTTCCAAGGATGGCGACCAGGTCATCACCGGCTATCGCGACCACGGCCATATGCTGGCCTGCGGCATGGAATCGCGCGGCGTGATGGCGGAGCTGACCGGCCGGCGCGGCGGCTATTCGCGCGGCAAGGGCGGCTCGATGCACATGTTCAGCCGCGAGAAGAATTTCTATGGCGGCCATGGCATCGTCGGCGGGCAGGTATCGCTCGGGACGGGACTTGCCTTCGCCGACTGGTATCGCGGCGACAACACGGTCTCGATGACCTATTTCGGCGACGGCGCGGCCAACCAGGGCCAGGTCTACGAGAGCTTCAACATGGCCGAGCTCTGGAAGCTGCCGGTCGTGTTCGTGATCGAGAACAACCGCTATGCCATGGGCACCTCGGTCAATCGTGCCTCGGCCCAGACCGATTTCTCCCGCCGCGGCCTCTCCTTCAACATTCCCGGTGAGCAGGTCGACGGCATGGATGTCCGTGCCGTCCGCGAGGCCGGCCAGCGCGCCATCGAGCACGCCCGCTCCGGCAAGGGGCCGTATATCCTTGAGATGCAGACCTATCGCTACCGCGGACACTCGATGTCCGACCCGGCGAAGTACCGCTCCAAGGACGAGGTCCAGCGCATGCGCGAGGAGCACGATCCGATCGAGCAGGTCCGCGCGCGCCTGATCCGCGACTTCAAGATCGCCGAGGACGAACTCAAGGCGATCGACGCCAAGGTGCGCGAGATCGTCAACGATGCCGCCGAGTTCGCGACCCACGATCCCGAGCCGGATCCGTCGGAGCTCTACACCGACATCCTGCTGGAAGCCCCGCGGGGCTGATCGCCCCGCACTACCGGCCTTCATCCTTTTCCCCGCGTCTTAGAATCCGGGTGCGTTCATGCCGATCGACATTCTCATGCCTGCCCTTTCCCCCACCATGGAGGAAGGAAAACTGGCCAAGTGGCTGAAGAAAGAGGGCGATCAGGTCAAGTCCGGCGACATCATCGCCGAGATCGAGACCGACAAGGCGACCATGGAGGTCGAAGCCGTCGACGAGGGCGTGCTCGCCAAGATCCTCGTCGCGGATGGCACCGAGAACGTCGCCGTGAACACGCCGATCGGCGTGATCGCCGCCGAGGGCGAGGATGTTGCGGCTGCGGCCAGCGGTGGTGGCAAGGCTGCTGCGCCTGAAGCCAAGGCCGAGCCGAAAGCCGAAGCCAAGCCGGCGGAGGCCAAGAGCGAGGACGTGCCCGCCGCCAGCAAGCCGGACACCGTCCCGGCTCAGGCGAAGGCCTACGATTCCTCCTCGGAATTCCCCGCCGGCGCCGAGATCGTCAGCACCACGGTCCGCGAAGCGCTGCGCGACGCGATGGCCGAGGAGATGCGCCGCGACAAGGACGTCTTCGTCATGGGCGAGGAGGTCGCCGAGTACCAGGGCGCCTACAAGGTCACGCAAGGGTTGCTGCAGGAATTCGGCGCCAAGCGCGTCATCGATACCCCGATCACCGAGCACGGCTTCGCCGGCATCGGCGTCGGCGCGGCGCTCTCCGGCCTGAAGCCGATCGTCGAGTTCATGACCTTCAACTTCGCCATGCAGGCGATCGACCACCTCATCAACTCCGCCGCCAAGACGCTCTACATGTCCGGCGGCCAGATGGGCTGCCCGATCGTGTTTCGCGGCCCGAACGGCGCGGCTGCCCGCGTCGGCGCCCAGCACAGCCATGACTATGCGGCGTGGTACTCGAACGTGCCGGGTCTCAAGGTCGTGATGCCCTACAGCGCTTCTGACGCGAAGGGCCTGCTGAAGAGTGCGATCCGCGATCCGAACCCGGTGATCTTCCTCGAAAACGAGATCATGTACGGCAAGTCCTTCGACGTGCCGAAGGGCGACGATTTCCTGATCCCGATCGGCAAGGCGAAGGTGGTGCGTCCCGGCACGGACGTGACGATCGTCTCCTTCGGCATCGGCATGACCTATGCGCTCGGCGCCGCCGAGGCGCTGGCCAAGGAGGGCATCGAGGCCGAGGTCATCGACCTGCGCACGATCCGCCCGATGGATATCGAAACCGTCATCGCCTCGGTGCAGAAGACCAATCGCTGCGTCGCGGTCGAGGAGGGCTTCCCTCAGTCCGGCGTCACCGCCGAGATCGGCATGAAGATCATGGAGGCGGCCTTCGATTATCTCGACGCTCCCGTCGCCCGCGTCACCGGCAAGGACGTGCCGATGCCGTATGCGGCCAATCTCGAGAAGCTCGCGCTTCCGAACATCGGCGAGGTCGTCGCGGCGGCCAAGGCCGTCTGCTATCGCTGAGAGGGGCTGACCGATGCCGACCAACATCCTGATGCCCGCGCTCTCTCCCACGATGGAGAAGGGCAATCTCGCCAAATGGCTGAAGAAGGAAGGCGACACGATCAAGTCCGGCGACATCATCGCCGAGATCGAGACCGACAAGGCCACGATGGAGGTCGAGGCGGTCGACGAGGGCGTGCTCGCCAAGATCGTGGTGCCGGAAGGCACGGCCGATGTCGCGGTCAACGAGGTGATCGGCGTGATTGCGGCTGAGGGCGAGGACGCCAAGAGCGTGTCGGCTCCCGCCAAGGGCGACGCGCCGAAGGCGGAAGCTCCCAAGGCCGAACCTGCGAAGGCTGAAGCCGCCCCGGCGGCGGCTGCGTCCGCCAAGGCTGCCGAAGCTCCCGCCACATCCGCTCCGGCGAAGTCCGACGGCAGCCGCGCCTTCGCGTCGCCGCTCGCCCGCCGCATTGCCAAGGATGCCGGGCTCGACCTCAATGCGATCAAGGGCTCCGGCCCGCATGGCCGCATCGTCGAGAAGGATGTCGAGGCCGCCAAGGCCGGCGGGGGCGCCAAGGCTGCTCCGGCTGCGGCTCCCGCCGGGGCTCCGGCCGGCAAGCCTGCGGCTGCACCGCTCGCGAGCGGTCCCTCCGACGAGCAGGTCAAGAAGCTGTTCGCGCCGGATTCCTACGAGGAAGTCCCGCATGACGGCATGCGCAAGACGATTGCGCGCCGCCTGACCGAGGCCAAGCAGACGGTTCCGCATTTCTACGTCACCGTGGATTGTGAGCTCGATGCGCTGCTGAAGCTGCGCGGGGAGCTCAACGCCGCGGCGCCGGAGAAGGACGGCAAGCCGGCCTACAAGCTCTCGGTCAACGACATGGTGATCAAGGCGCTGGCGCTGGCGCTCAGGGCCGTGCCGGATGCCAACGTATCCTGGACCGACAACACCATGCTCAAGCACAAGCATGCCGATGTTGGCGTCGCCGTCTCGATTCCCGGCGGCCTGATCACGCCGATCATCCGCGATGCCTGCCACAAGAGCCTGTCGCAGATCTCCAACGAGATGAAGGACATGGCGGCACGTGCCAAGGCCCGCAAGCTGAAGCCCGAGGAATATCAGGGCGGCACGACGGCGGTTTCCAATCTCGGCATGTTCGGGGTCAAGGACTTCGCCGCGATCGTCAATCCGCCGCATGCGACGATCCTGGCGGTCGGCGCCGGCGAGCAGCGCGTCATCGTCAAGGGCGGCCAGCCGGCCGTCGCGACGGTGATGTCGGTGACGCTCTCGACCGATCACCGCGCCGTCGACGGCGCGCTCGGGGCCGAGCTTCTCGCAGCGTTCAAGGGCTATATCGAAAAGCCCATGGCGATGCTGGTCTGAGCGGCGGGAGAGATACCATGGCTGACTACGACATCATCGTCATCGGCTCCGGCCCCGGCGGCTATATCGCCGCGATCCGGGCGGCGCAGCTCGGCTTCAAGACCGCGATCGTCGAGCGCGAGCATCTTGCCGGCATCTGCTCGAACTGGGGCTGCATCCCGACCAAGGCGCTGCTGCGCTCGGCCGAGATTCTGCATTACGGCCAGCACGCCAAGGACTACGGCCTGACGCTGGAAGGCTCGTTCAAGGCCGATCTGGAGGCGATCGTGAAGCGCTCGCGCGGCATCGCCACGCGGATGAACAACGGCGTCCAGTTCCTGATGAAGAAGAACAAGGTCGACGTGATCTGGGGCGAGGCCAAGCTGACCAAGCCCGGCACGATCGCGGTCGCGCCGACCAAGAAGCCGGCCATGCAGCCGCAGACGCCGCCGCCGAAGAACGCCAAGGGCGAGGGCACCTATACCGCCGACCATATCATCGTCGCGACCGGCGCCCGGCCGCGCGCGCTGCCCGGTCTCGAGCCGGACGGCAAGCTGATCTGGACCTATTTCGAGTCGATGGTTCCGGCGAAGATGCCGAAATCGCTGCTCGTGATGGGCTCCGGCGCCATCGGCATCGAATTCGCCTCGTTCTACCGGACGATGGGCGTCGAGGTTACCGTGGTCGAGGTGCTGCCGCAGGTCGTGCCGGTCGAGGATGCCGAGATCGGCGCCTTTGCGCGCAAGGCCTTCGAGAAGCAGGGCATGAAGATCTTGACCGGAGCCAAGGTCACCAAGGTCGAGAAATCAGCCGACTCCGTCACGGCCCATATCGAGGACGAGAAGGGCGGCAAGCAGACGATCACGGCGGATCGCATGATCTCGGCTGTCGGCGTCGTCGGCAATATCGAGAACCTGGGTCTCGAGACGCTCGGCGTGAAGACGGATCGCGGCTGCATCGTCATCGACGATCTCTGCCGCACCAACGTCAAGGGCGTCTACGCGATCGGCGACGTCGCCGGCCCGCCGATGCTGGCGCACAAGGCCGAGCACGAGGCGGTGATCTGCGTCGAGGCGATCAAGGGCCTGCATCCGCATCCGATGGACAAGCTGATGATCCCGGGCTGCACCTATTGCCACCCGCAGATCGCCAGCGTCGGCCTGACCGAGGCGAAGGCCAAGGCCGCCGGCTACGAGATCAAGGTCGGCCGCTTCAACTTCGTCGCCAACGGCAAGGCCGTGGCGCTCGGCGAGGACAGCGGCCTGGCCAAGACAATCTTCGACGCCAAGACCGGCAAGCTGCTCGGCGCCCATCTCGTCGGCCCGGAAGTGACCGAGCTGATCCAGGGCTTCGTCGTCGCCATGAACCTGGAGACGACCGAGGAAGAGCTGATGCACACGATCTTCCCGCATCCGACCCTGTCGGAGGTGATGAAGGAAAGCGTGCTCGACGCTTACGGCAAGGTGCTGAACGCCTGATTTTTTAGAGCACGTCATGCTCGGGCTTGACCCGAGCATCTCGTGACGAGCGGGCGCCTGAGCCTCATCCGGCAAAGATTCTCGGGTCGTCGCTGTGCGCCGCCCGAGAATGACGACCTTGTTTCAAGAATGACGCCGATGCGCTGTGGCTGCCGCTTGGCGGCAGCCCGCCTGCGCTCCATATTGCGCCGATGCCGCCACGTACCCGCAAATCGCCCAAGCCCGATCGCGTCGTCCGCGACGAGGAGGTCGAGATCCTGCCGCCGCGCCGGACGCTGCCGCTCGACTGGAGCGTCATCGTGCCGACCGTCGCCTTCGGCACCGTCACGGGCTTCGCCGCGAGCCTGATCGTCGGTGGCGGCGGCGTGATCCGCCATGCGGTCGTCGGCGTCCTCGGCATGCTGGTCGGGCAGGGCATCGTACGCCTGACCGGCTGGCGCCTGAATACCGGCTATGGCTTCCTCGACGATGCCGGCATGGCGGTCATCGGCGCCATCCTGATTATCCTGCTGGCGCGTTTCATCGCCTGAGATACCATCACCCGTGGAACCGGCGGCAGCCGACGCCGTTGGGTACGCGCGCATTCGCGCATGGCTAGGGGAATATCCGCGATGGAAAGCTTTGCCGCCACCATGGCCCAGCCGGGCTATGGCTTCTTCATGACGCTGCTGATCGGCCTGCTTGCCGGCTGGATCGCCGAGCGCCTGACCTCGTCCGATCACGGCCTCTTCACCAATATGCTTGTCGGCGTCGCCGGCTCCTTCGTCGGCGCCAAGGTCGCGGAGCTCCTGGAGATTCCGGTCTTCGGCTTCTGGCGGACACTGGTCGCGGCGGTGGCCGGCGCGATCATCGTCATCGTGATCTGGAACGCGGCCCGCGGTCGCAGGTGAAGCTCTGTTGCCGGGGCCGGCAGTTGCGGCAGAGCGCTTTGGGGATTAGCTAGAGGGTGCCGGCTTTGGCCGGCTCCTGCTGTTGAAGCCCGGACCCTGTTATGGCGCTTGTTCTCGACCTGCTGAACCGCGATCCGCGGCCCAATGCCGGCAATCCGAAGGCGCAAGCCGCGGAAGTGCGTCATCCCGAGAAGCAGAAGCGGCCGGAGAACCCGGTGCTGCGCAAGCCGGACTGGATTCGCGTCAAGGCACCGGGCTCGCCGAAATGGGCCGAGACCAAGGCGATCGTGAAGGCCGAGAAGCTGGTCACGGTCTGCGAGGAGGCCGGCTGCCCGAATATCGGCGAGTGCTGGGAAAAGAAGCACGCCACCTTCATGATCATGGGCGACACCTGCACGCGGGCCTGCGCCTTCTGCAACGTGAAGACCGGCGTGCCCCTGCCACTCGATCTCGAAGAACCGCGCAAGGTCGCGGATGCCGTCGCCAAGCTCGGCCTCGAGCATGTCGTCATCACCTCGGTCGACCGCGACGACCTCAAGGATGGCGGCGCCGAGCATTTTGCCCAGGTGATCAAGGCGATCCGCAAGGCCTCGCCCGGCACCACCATCGAGATCCTGACACCGGACTTCCTGCGCAAGCCCGGCGCGCTCGAAGTGGTCGTGGCGGCCAAGCCCGACGTGTTCAACCACAATCTCGAAACCGTTCCAGGCAAGTACCTCAAGGTGCGGCCGGGCGCCCGCTATTTCCATTCGCTGCGCCTGCTGCAGCGGGTGAAGGAGCTCGACCCGACCATCTTCACCAAGTCCGGCATCATGGTCGGCCTGGGCGAGGAGCGGAACGAGGTGCTGCAGTTGATGGACGACCTGCGTTCGGCCGAGGTCGATTTCATGACGATCGGCCAGTACCTCGCGCCTTCGCGCAAGCACCACGCCGTGATCCGCTTCGTCACGCCCGACGAGTTCAAGAGCTTCGAGACCATCGCCTATGCCAAGGGCTTCCTGATGGTGTCCTCGACGCCGCTGACCCGTTCCTCGCATCACGCGGGCGAGGATTTCGCCAAGCTGCGTGCAGCGCGCGATGCCCAGATCGGTATCGGCCATAACAGCCGCGGCTGAGAAGGCGCGCCCTCGATGCCGATGTTCAACAGCACCCGCCGGGTGAGGCACTCGCCCGAGCAGATGTTCGCGCTCGTCGCCGATGTCGAGAAATATCCGCAGTTCCTGCCGCTCTGCGAGGGGCTGACGGTGCGCCGGCGTACACCCCGCGAAGGCGGCGGCGAGGTGCTGCTGGCCGATATGAGCGTCGGCTACAAGGCGATCCGCGAGACCTTCACCAGCCGCGTCACGCTCGATCCGACCAATCTCAAGATCCTCGTCGAATATGTCGACGGACCGTTCCGCTATCTGGAGAACCGCTGGACCTTCAAGCCGCATGAGGCGGGTTGCGAGGTCGGGTTCTTCATCTCCTACGAGTTCGCCAGCCGGATGCTCGGCCTGCTGATGGGCGCGATGTTCGACAAGGCCTTCCGCAAGTTTGCCGAAGCCTTCGAGAAGCGCGCCGATCTGGTCTATGGCCGCGGTACGGCGCCCGTGCTGGGCGCCTGAGCGGTCACGGCCCGGTCAGCACCGTCTCGCGCAGCAGGTCGAGCGCTTCCAACACGCTGAGCCGACGGATTTCGTCACGTGACTGCTCGCCGAAGCGCCGCTCGCGATGGCGCGTCCCGGAGGGGCCGGCGCAGGCGAAATGGACCAGCCCGACCGGCTTCTCGGCGCTGCCGCCACCGGGGCCGGCGACGCCGGTGATCGAGACCGCGAACGTGGCGTCGAGGCGTGTGCGCCCGCCCTCCGCCATCGCGCGCGCCACTGGCTCGCTCACGGCGCCGTGCTGCTCGATCAGGAGGATCGGCACGCCCGCGAGCGCGGCCTTGGCCTCGTTGGCATAGGTGATCAGGCCGCCCTGGACCATCGAGGACGAGCCGGCGATCGCGGTCAGCGCGCCGCAGACGAGACCGCCGGTGCAGGATTCGACCGTGGCGACGGTGAAGCCACGCTCCATGCTCATGTTCAGCAGTTCGGCCGCGAGCGAGCGGATATCGAGATCGAACATGGCTAGTCCTCCTCGGGCAGGCGGATCGTCGCAGTCGCCAGGGCGACGAGGCCTTCGCGTCGCCCGGTGAAGCCCATGCGTTCCGAAGTCGTTGCCTTGATCGCGACCTTGCCGAGGGGGAGGCCGACGATCGCCGCGATCTCGGCGCGGATGGCTTCGCGATGCGGGCCGATCTTCGGGGCCTCGCAGACGACGGTCAGGTCGAGGAAGTCGATCCGCCCGCCGCGCTCGCGGACCCGCGTGGCTGCAAAGGCGAGGAACTGGGCCGATGCCGCGCCGCGCCATTGCGGATCGCTCGGCGGGAAATGTGTGCCGATATCGCCGTCAGCGAGCGCGCCGAGCAGGGCATCGGTCAAGGCGTGGAGCGCGACGTCGCCATCGGAATGGGCGATGACGCCCTGATCATGCCCGATCCGGACGCCGCCAAGCCAGACATGGTCGCCGGGACCGAAGGCATGGACATCATAGCCGGTGCCGACCCGCGTCACGAGGGTTCTGCCGGGGTGCGCCGCGGCCCGCAGGAAATCCGCGGCATGCGTCAGCTTCACATTGGCCGGGTCGCCCTGGAAGGTCGCGACCGGATGGCCGGCCCATTCCATCAGCGCGGCATCGTCGGTGAAGCCGTGCAGCAGCGCAGCCTCGGCTGCTTCATGGGCGTCGAGCAGCGGCTTGAAGCGGAAGGCCTGCGGCGTCTGGACGGTGACGAGCTGGTCGCGCGGCGGGGTTTCGGCGACATGGCCGTCGGCGCTGGTGCGCTTCACGGTGTCGGTTACGGGCAAGGCGGGGATGGCGGCGATCGCACCGGCGCCAAGCCGGTGGATGGCCGCGCTGATCTGTGCGCGAGAGACGAAGGGGCGGGCCGCGTCGTGGACGAGCACGATGCCGTCGAAGCCCTCACGGGCAAGCGCAAGCAGGCCGCGCCGCACCGAGGCCTGGCGCGTCGCGCCGCCGAGCGTCGGGGCCGCAAGCCGGGAGCTGTCGATGCCGGCCATGGCATTGGTGTAGCGCGCCTCGTCGCCCTCGCCGATCACGACGGCGATGCGCGCGATCGAAGGCTCCGCCAGAAAGGGCGTCAGCGCATGGGCGAGAACCGGACGTCCCTCGACGAGGCGATATTGCTTCGGCTCGCCATCGCCGGCCCGCAGGCCGCGGCCAGCCGCGACGAGCAGGGCAGCGACGGGCTGGGGCGCATCGGAGTGACGGAGCACGGTGCTGGATTCTGGCTGCAAGCGGGTCATGGCCGCATGGCATAACCAATTCTGCTGCGATGGGGCAGGGGGTGCGACGCTGTTGCAATGCAGCATTTCTCTCTAGGCGCTTGCGCTCCCGCAGCATTGTCCAATAAATATGCATCCAGAGAAATGCCTTAAAAGCAGGCTGACCCTTTGGACATCGCAGGTATCCCGATCGCGTCCCGCGCCTTCCTGGCGCCGATGTCCGGCGTGACCGATATCGTCATGCGCCGGCTCGCAGCCCGCAGCCATGCCGGAATCGTCATATCCGAGATGGTGGCCTCCGACGAATTCGTGCGCGGCAGCGAGGAAGCGCGCATCCGCGCGGAGGGCGAGGGCGTGTCGCCGCATGTCGTCCAGCTCGCCGGCTGCGACCCTTACTGGATGGGGGAAGCGGCGCGGCTGGCCGAGGCCAACGGCGCCGATATCGTCGACATCAATATGGGCTGCCCGGCCAAGAAGGTGACGGGCGGCTGGGCCGGCTCCGCCCTGATGCGCGATCTCGATCATGCCGTCGCGCTGGTCGAGTCTGCGGTTGCCGCCACCAGCGTGCCGGTGACGGTCAAGATGCGGCTGGGCTGGGACGACGCCTCCCGCAACGCTCCGGAGCTTGCGCGCCGCGCGGTTGCCGCGGGTGCGCGGATGATCACGGTCCATGGCCGGACGCGCCAGCAATTCTACAAAGGCAAGGCGGATTGGCAGGCCATCGCGGCGGTGCGCGCTGCCGGAGATTTCCCCCTGGTGGCCAATGGCGACATCCATGACGTTGCGGATGCGCGGGACTGCCTCGCGCAGTCGGGCGCCGATTTCGTCATGGTCGGGCGCGCTGCGCTTGGCCGGCCCTGGCTGGTCGGCGAGATCGGCGCAGCGCTCGACGGGCGCGCGTTCCGCCGGCCGACGCTGGCCGAGAAGCTGGCGCTGGCCTGCGAGCATTACGAGGGACTGCTTGCCTTGATCGGCGTTGCGCATGGCGTGCGTCATGCCCGCAAGCATCTGGCTGCTTATGCGGATGATGCCGTCGCCGATGGCTGCCAGCCCGATGCCGAGCTGCGCCGCAGCCTTCTGACCTCGGATCAGCCCAAACAGGTCCTCGCGGCTCTGGCGGGGCTGTTTTCGACCGACCGCAATCGTGAAGCCGCTTGAGCCGAGGGGATGAGGCGATGACGGCGATGTTTACCGACAACGGGCCTGGAGGCCGCAGCGCCTATCTGCTCGATCCGATCGAGGTCCAGGCACTCAACGTGCTGCCGATGCCGGTTCTGGTGATCGGAGAGGGCCATGCCGTGCTGTATGCGAATACGGCAGCCGAGGATTTCTTCCAGTCGAGTGCCGCCCTGCTCAAGCGCCAGCGCATCGACGATTTCGTCGCTTTCGGCTCACCCGTGCTGGGGGTGATCGAGGAGGTGCAGCGTCGCGGTGCCAGCGTCAGCGAATACCGCCTCGATCTCGGCACGCCGCGCCTCGGAACCGATCACATCGTCGACGTCTTTGCCTCTCCCTTGCCCAGCCAGGGCGATGCGGTCGTGCTGATGCTGCAGGAACGGACAATTGCCGAAAAAATGGACAGGCAATTGACGCATCGCGGGGCAGCGCGCTCGATCACCGCGCTTGGCGCGATGCTGGCCCATGAGATCAAGAATCCGCTCTCGGGCATCCGGGGCGCCGCGCAACTGCTCGAAGGCTCGATCCCGGATTCCGACCGGATTCTGACGCAACTCATCTGCGACGAGACCGACCGGATCGTGAAGCTGGTCGAGCGCGTCGAATTGTTCGGCGACGAGCGGCCGAGCGAGCGCGACGCGGTCAACGTCCACGACGTGCTCGACCATGTGAAGCGCCTCGCCCATTCCGGCTTCGCCCGGCATATCCGCTTCACGGAGACCTACGATCCCTCGCTGCCGCCGGTCGCCGGCAATCGCGACCAGCTCGTCCAGGTCCTGCTCAATCTCGTCAAGAACGCCGCCGAGGCGATCGGCGAAGATGCCATCGACGGCGAGATCACGCTGACGACGGCCTATCGCCCCGGCATCCGCCTGCAGGTTCCCGGCTCTTCGGAACGGATCGCGCTGCCGCTCGAAATCGGGGTGCGCGACAACGGGCCGGGCGTGCCGGCCGACCTGGTGCAGCACCTGTTCGATCCCTTCGTCACGACCAAGGCCCAGGGAAGTGGCCTTGGACTTGCACTTGTCGCCAAGGTGATCGGCGATCACGGCGGAATCGTCGAATGCGAGTCCGTTCCGCGCCGGACGCATTTCAGGATACTCCTGCCCCTGCACCAACTCCGGTCAGGGCAGGCAACGTAGAGGCCTCAAGCAACCCATGCCGACCGGTCATATCCTCGTCGCCGACGACGACGCCGCGATCCGCACCGTCCTCAACCAGGCGCTCGCCCGGGCGGGCTATGAAGTCAGGACCACCGGCCAGGCCGCGACCCTCTGGACCTGGGCCGCGCAGGGACTGGGCGACCTCATCATCACCGATGTCGTGATGCCGGATGGGAACGCCTTCGACCTGCTGCCGCGCATCAAGCGGGTGCGGCCCGAACTGCCGATCATCGTGATGAGTGCGCAGAACACCTTCATGACGGCGATCAAGGCGTCGGAGCGGGGCGCCTACGAATATCTTCCGAAACCCTTCGACCTGAAGGAACTCGTCGCCATCGTCGGGCGCGCCCTGTCGCGGCCGCGGGGCGAGGCGGCACGTGGGCATGCGGCCGAGCCCGAGGACATCCCGCTGATCGGTCGCTCGCCGGCGATGCAGGACGTCTACCGCGCCCTGGCACGCCTGATGCCGATCGACCTGACCGTGATGATCAACGGCGAATCCGGCACCGGCAAGGAGCTGGTGGCCCGCGCCCTGCACGATTACGGCAAGCGCAAGAACGGCCCCTTCGTGGCGATCAACATGGCCGCGATCCCGAAGGACCTGATCGAATCCGAGCTCTTCGGCCATGAGAAGGGCGCCTTCACCGGGGCGCTGACGCGCTCGTCGGGACGCTTCGAGCAGGCGGAGGGCGGCACGCTGTTCCTCGACGAGATCGGCGACATGCCGATGGAGGCGCAGACCCGTCTGCTGCGGGTGCTCCAGCAGGGCGAATACACCACGGTCGGCGGGCGCACCCCGATCAGGACCAATGTCCGCATCGTCGCAGCGACCAACAAGGACCTGCGCATCTCGATCGCGCAGGGCCTGTTCCGCGAGGACCTGTTCTTCCGGCTGAACGTCGTGCCGATCCGGTTGCCGCCCCTGCGCGAGCGCATCGAGGATATTCCCGACCTCGTCCGCCATTTCTTCACGCTGGTCGAGAAGGAAGGCCTGCCGCGCAAGCAGGTCGATTCGGAAGCGATGGACGTGATGCGGCAGTATCGCTGGCCGGGGAATGTCCGCGAGCTGGAGAACCTGGTCCGGCGCCTGGCGGCGCTCTATCCGCAGGAGACGATCACCGCGCCGATCATCGAGGCGGAGTTGCAGCCTGCAGCGGTGGGGCCGGGATTTACCAATAGCCCGGCGACGTCCGAGCGCACCGAGACGCTGTCCGGTTCGGTCGAGCGCCATCTTGGCCAGTATTTCGGTGGGTTCGGCGACAATATTCCGCCGCCGGGGCTGTATCATCGCATCCTGCGCGAGATCGAGCCGCCACTGATCGCCGCGGCGCTGGCCGCGACCCGCGGCAACCAGATCCGCGCCGCCGAACTCCTCGGCCTCAATCGCAACACGCTTCGCAAGAAGATTCGCGAACTCGACATGCAGGTGGTGCGCTCGCCACGCTGAAACGGGGCCATCCCGCCTTGTGAATGTCATATTTTGACAACACCGTTGCGGCGGCGCATCAGTGGCGCCCGCAGGCGTGATCGGTTTGCGATCCCTGCCCCTATCGGAGTTGTCGCGAAACGTGTCCGCTTCTGTCAACGAAGCCAGAATGATGCCGCGTGGCGAGGAGAAATCCCGCCGCGTCTCGGGCTGGGTCGGCGGAATCGTCGTCGCGCTCGCGCTGATCTCGGCGCTGCTCACCTTCCTCGTGCTGTCCGGTGCGACGCCGATCGCACCCGTGCACGAGGTCGTGGTCGGCGTCTTCGTGCTCAACGCGCTGCTGATTCTGGTTCTGGTCGTCATCGTCGCCTTCGAGGCCGCGGTGCTGATCCGCGCCCGCAAGGCGGGAGCGGCGGCGGCGGGACTGCATGTCCGCATCGTCGGCCTGTTCAGCATCATCGCCGCCCTGCCTGCGGTGCTCGTCGCCATCATCGCCACCGTCACGATCGAGCGCGGGCTGGAGCCATGGTTCTCCGACCGGATGCGCGACGCCGTCTTCAAATCGGTCGAGGTCGCCGACGCTTATGCCGCGAGCCAGTGCCGTTCGCTCGGGCGCGAGATCCGGGTGCTGGCCGACGACCTGAGCCGGGCGAAGCCCGCTTTCGACGTCGATCGCAAATGGTTCGAGAATTTCCTGACCTCCCGCGCGACGGCGCTCGGCCTTCCGGTCGCTGCGGTCATGCAGCCGCCGGACAAGGTGATCGTGCGCGCCAATATCAATGTGCTGCGTGATCCGCCGATGCCGGACCAGGCCGCCTTCGACGATGCGAAATCCGCGCCGGAGCCGATCTGCGTGATCCCGCGGACGGGCACCGTCTTCGGCGCCGTGATGAAGCTGCCGGCCTATGACAACAGCTTCCTGCATGTCGCGCGGGAGGTCGACCCGCTCGCGGTCGAGTTCCCGTCGGTCGCACGCGGCGCCGCCGTCGAATATCTCTCGATCGATGCGCGCCGGAAGGGCGTCCAGATCGCCTTCGCCTCGATGTACGGGTTGATCGCGCTGATTCTGCTGCTCTCGGCGATCTGGCTGGGCCTGAGCTTCGCCAACGGACTCGTCGCGCCGATCCGGCGGATGATCGATGCGACCGACCAGGTGTCGAGCGGCAACTTCTACGTCCAGGTGCCGATCCGACGATCCGAGGGCGACCTTGCCCATCTGGGCGAGACCTTCAACAAGATGACGGCGGAGCTGCGCCGCCAGCGCGACAGCCTGGTCACGGCGAGCGAGGTGATCGACCGGCGCCGGCGCTTCACCGAAACGGTCCTCTCCGGCGTTTCCTCCGGCGTGCTCAGCCTCGATGGCGACGGCCATGTCACGACGATCAACCGCTCGGCCGAGATCCTGCTCGGGACCGGCGGGCGCCTGCTCGGCAAGCCGATCGCCGAGATCGCGCCGGAGGTGGCCGGCTTCGTCGCGGAAGCGCTGCAGAACCGCCAGCGCCAGAGCTCCGGCCAGGTCGCCTTCACGCGCGCCGGGCAGGACCGGATGGTCAATATCCGGGCCGTCAGGGAAGGCGAGGGGATGGGAGCCGGGCTCGTGGTGACGCTCGACGACATCACCGACCTCGTCTCCGCGCAGCGCACCGCCGCCTGGGCCGACGTCGCCCGCCGCATCGCGCATGAGATCAAGAACCCGCTGACGCCGATCCAGCTCTCGGCCGAGCGCATCAAGCGCCGGTTCGGGCGGGTCATCGTCGAGGGCAAGGACGTCTTCGACCAGTGCACCGACACGATCGTGCGGCAGGTCGAGGATATCCGGCGCATGGTCGACGAGTTCTCCTCCTTCGCCCGCATGCCGAAGCCGTCGCTTGCTCGCGAGGACATCGTCGAGACCGTCCGCCAGATCGTCTTCCTCTGGCGGGTCGGCAATCCCGAGACGACGATCGCCGAGACGCTGCCTCCGGACCCCGTGCCGGCGCGCTTCGACCGGCGCCTGATCTCGCAGGCGCTGACCAATGTCATCAAGAATGCGACCGAGGCGATCGAGGCCGTGCCGGCCGATGAGCGCGGGCAGGGGCGCATCGACGTCCAGATGGCCCGCCTTGACGACGGTCGGGTCGTCATCGACGTGATCGACAACGGCAAGGGCCTGCCGGCGGACCAGCGCCAGAAGCTGCTCGAACCCTATATGACGACGCGGGAAGGCGGGACCGGCCTGGGCCTCGCCATCGTCGGCAAGATCCTGGAGGACCATGGCGGCGGCATCGAACTGCTCGACCGGCCGGATGCCGCCAGCGGTGCACGGGGCGCGCGCATCCGCCTCTGGTTCCCCGAAACAGGCCCGGCGCAGGACACGGAGGGCGGCGATGCGGCCGCCCAGCCGGAAAACGGCTCGCGCAACACGGATTCAAGGAATGGGATACGCCTATGAGCGCTGACATCCTGGTAGTGGACGACGAAGTCGATATCCGCGATCTGGTCGCCGGCCTTCTGGAAGACGAGGGCTACCGGACCCGCAAGGCCGGCTCCGCCGACGAGGCGCTCGCCGCGATCGCGTCGCGCCGGCCGAACCTCGTCTTCCTCGATATCTGGCTGCAGGGCAGCCGGCTCGACGGCCTGCAGGTCCTGGAGCTGATCAAGGAGAGCAACCCCGACCTCGCGGTGGTGATGATCTCCGGCCACGGCAACATCGAGACAGCGGTTTCCGCGATCAAGAGTGGCGCCTACGACTTCATCGAGAAGCCGTTCAAGGCCGATCGGCTGGTGCTGGTCGCCGAGCGCGCGCTGGAGGCATCGCGCCTGCGCCGCGAAGTCCGCGAGCTCAAGACCCGCTCGGTCCAGGCGGACCGCATCGTCGGCCGCACCACGGTCGTGAATCAGCTCCGCCAGACGATCGATCGCGTCGCGCCGACCAATGCGCGCGTGCTGATCACCGGCGAGCCCGGCTGCGGCAAGGAACTGGCGGCGCGCACGCTGCACGAGGCCTCGACCCGCTCGAGCGGGCCCTTCGTCGTCATCAACGCGGCGACGATCACGCCCGAGACCATGGAGGAGGAGCTGTTCGGCGTCGAAGGCGGCGACGGGCGGTCGCGCCGGATCGGCGCGCTCGAGGAGGCCCATGGCGGCTCGCTCTATATCGACGAGATCGGCGACATGCCGCGCGAGACGCAAAACCGCATCCTGCGTGTGCTCGTCGACCAGAATTTCCAGCGCGTCGGCGGCGCGACGCGGGTCCATGTCGATGTCCGCGTCATCTCCTCGTCGAGCCGCGACCTGGCACAGCTCATCGCCGACGGGCATTTCCGGGAAGATCTCTATCACCGGCTCGGCGTCGTGCCGATCAAGGTGCCGCCATTGTCGGAACGGCGTGAGGACGTGCCCGAGCTGATCGAGTTCTTCATGGAGCAGATCTCGATCGCGAGCGGCCTGCCGAAGCGCCAGATCGGCAGCGACGCGATGGCCGTGCTGCAATCGCATGAATGGCCGGGCAACGTCCGCGAGCTGCGCAACAATGTCGAACGCCTGATGATCCTGACCAAGGGCGATCCGACGGCCGAGGTGACGATCGAGATGCTGCCGGCCGAAGTCGGCGCGATGGTGCCGACGACGCCCTCGGGCTCGGGCGGCGAGCGCCTGATGAGCCTGCCGTTGCGCGATGCGCGCGAGATCTTCGAGCGCGAATACCTGATCGCGCAGATCGCGCGCTTCTCCGGCAATATCTCGCGCACGGCCGAGTTCATCGGCATGGAGCGCTCGGCGCTGCACCGGAAACTGAAGTCGCTCGGCGTCGGTTGAGACGCGTCAGGCGCGTCACGCATGCCCAGTTGCACGCCACGCAGGCGGCATGCATCTAAAGTCGGCATTGCTGCACTTGCGTTGTGGGCGAAGACGACGATCTAATGGAGCATCGGTGTTCCGACGCTGGTGGAATGCGCCCCCGGCCTGAAACGGAACGAATTGGATCGCTGGATTTAATCCGATCGGCGATCCCAACAACAGGGACTACCCATGGCCGCCGAGCGGGCACAGAACCTCCAGGACACTTTCCTCAACCATGTGCGCAAGCAGAAGATCCCGCTGACGATCTTCCTCGTCAACGGCGTCAAGCTGCAGGGCGTCGTCACCTGGTTCGACAATTTCTGCGTGCTGCTGCGCCGCGACGGTCATTCGCAGCTCGTCTACAAGCACGCGATCTCGACCATCATGCCCGGACATCCGGTGCAATTGTTCGAGCCCGAGGAAACGGACAAGAACTGATTTGGCGACAAGCCACAAGGACGACAAGGATCGGGCGGCCACGCGGGTCACAGGCGCGAAGCCGCTCGACGAAATCGAACGCGACATCGCGGCGAATACGCGCGCCTTTGTCGTCGGACCCTATTCGCAGAAGCGCGGCGTCGCGGTCGATGCCAATCTGCGTTCCTTCGCGGCGCGGCTGGACGAGGCCGTCGGCCTTGCGGCCGCGATCGACCTGACGGTCGTCGAGCCGGTGCAGGTGCTGCTGACAGCGCTCCGGCCTGCGACCTATCTCGGCAAGGGCAAGGTCGAGGAACTGGCCGAGCGCATCAAGCTCGAAGAGATCAGCCTCGTCGTGATGGATTGCGCCCTGTCGCCGGTGCAGCAGCGCAATCTCGAAAAGGCTTTTGGCTGCAAGGTCATCGACCGCACCGGCCTGATCCTCGAAATCTTCGGCCGGCGCGCCCGCACCAAGGAAGGCGCGCTCCAGGTCGAGCTCGCGCATCTCAATTACCAGAAGAGCCGCCTGGTGCGGTCCTGGACCCATCTCGAACGCCAGCGCGGCGGCTTCGGCTTCCTCGGCGGCCCCGGCGAGACCCAGATCGAGGCCGACCGGCGCATCATCCAGGAGCGGATGACCAAGATCGAGCGCGATCTCGACAGCGTGAAGCGCACGCGCTCGCTGCATCGTGCCAGCCGGAAACGCGTGCCTTATCCGATCGTTGCGCTGGTCGGCTACACCAATGCCGGCAAGTCGACGCTGTTCAACCGGCTGACCTCGGCCGAGGTGCTGGCGCAGGACATGCTGTTCGCCACGCTCGACCCGACGGCGCGTGCGATCAAGCTGCCGCACGGGGCGCGGATCATGCTCTCCGACACGGTCGGCTTCATCTCCGACCTGCCGACGCAGCTCGTCGCCGCCTTCCGCGCCACGCTGGAGGACGCGATCGAGGCCGATGTGCTGCTGCATGTCCGCGACGTCGCCCATGAGGACACGCAGGCGCAGGCCGCCGATGTGCAGGCGATCCTGCGCGATCTCGGCATCAATCCGGACGATGGCCAGCGGGTCATCGAGGTCTGGAACAAGGCCGACCTGCTCGATCCCGCCGAGCGCGAACGCCAGCTCGGCATCGCCACGCTCCGGCCGGACGGATCGCGCCCGGTGCTGGTCTCGGCGCTGACCGGGGAGGGCATCGAACGCCTGACACGCGCGATCGAAGCGCGGATCGCGTCGAGCCGCCCGGTCTACACGCTGGATCTCGTGCCCGGAGACGGCAAGTCGCTCGCCTGGCTGCATGCCAATGGCGAAATCCTCCAACGCGAAGATGGCGAGGATGGCGGGCTGAAGCTCGTCGTGCGTCTGCCGCTGGAGCGGGAAGGGGCGTTTGCGGCGCGTTTTCCCGAGGCTGAGCGGCAGGGATAACAAGCGCGGCAGGCGCTAACGGGCGCTCTTCTCCCGCTTCTTTACGGCCTGCCAAAGCGCCTCCATCTCGTCGAGGCTAGCCTCGTTCGCTGTCCGGCCCTCGGCTTCCAGCGCCTCCTCGATGCCCTTGAAACGGCGCTCGAACTTGGCGTTGGCGGCGGCGAGGCAGCCTTCCGGGTCGGCATCGACATGGCGGGCGAGATTGGCGACGACGAAGAGCAGGTCGCCGATCTCCTCCTGGATCGCGGCCTTGTCGCCGCCGGCAAGTGCCTCGTCGATCTCGGCGGTTTCCTCGCGGATCTTGTCGAGCACGAGACGGGCATCGTTCCAGTCGAAGCCCACGGTCGAGGCGCGGGCCTGCAGCTTCCAGGCGCGGGTGAGGGCGGGCAGCGTATGCGGCACGCCGGCGAGCACGCCGCGCTCCTCCGTCTGCGGCGGCAGGCCGGCGGCCTCGCGCGCCGCAGCTTTGGCGGCTTTCTCTTCGGCCTTGATCCGGTGCCAGAGCACTTTCACCTCGGCAGGCGAGAGATCGCGCGCATCGCCGAAGACATGCGGGTGCCGGCGGATCAGCTTGCGGGTGATCGCCTCGACCACGTCGGGGAAGGCGAAAGAGCCCTCCTCCTCGGCCATGCGCGCATGGAACGCGACCTGGAGCAGCAGGTCGCCGAGCTCGTCCTTGAGATCGAGCCTGTCGCCGCGGGCGATCGCATCGGCGACCTCATAGGCCTCTTCGACGGTGTAGGGGGAGACCGAGGCGAAATCCTGCTCCAGATCCCAGGGGCAGCCGGTTCCCGGCGTGCGCAGCGCGGCCATGATCTCGATCAGGCCGGCAATGTCGCGAGAGGGCTTCAACGCTGCATGTCTCCGTGAATTCGGCTACGCTCCTCCCATGATTCAAGCCACCCCGTCCATCGCGATCGACGAGAGCGAGATCGAGGAAAGTTTCGTGCGCGCCTCGGGCCCGGGCGGCCAGCACGTCAACAAGGTGTCGAGCGCGGTGCAGATCCGCTTCGACGCCCGCGGCTCGCCGTCCCTGCCCAACGATGTCGCGATCCGCTTGATGAAGCTCGCCGGCAGCCGGCTGACGCAGGACGGCGTCATCGTCATCGTCGCCCAGGCGCATCGCAGCCAGAAGCGCAATCGCGAGGAGGCGCTGGAGCGGCTGCTGGAGTTGATCCGGGCGGCTGCCGTGCGCCCGCAGGTCCGGCGCGCGACGAAGCCGACCAAGGCCTCGAAGGAACGCCGGCTCGCCTCGAAGGAAAAGCGCTCCGGCGTCAAGGCCGGCCGGCAGAAGCCGGCAAACGATTAGTATGACGGATCAAGGGGATAGGCGAGGGCAGGGTGCCCGCCCCGCCCGAGCACCGCGGCGCATCACACCCGATTACCTCCAGCGCGCGGCGATGCACTATCTCGAACGCTATTCCGCGCCGGCTGCGCAACTGCGCCGGGTGCTGGCGCGCAAGGTCGCACTGAGCTGCCGCCACCATGGCGAGGACCCGGCTGCGCATGCGGCCGCGCTCGATGATGTCGTCTCGCGTTGCATCACCTCCGGGTTGGTCGACGACCGGCGTTTCGCCGAGGCGAGGGCTGCGACGCTCAGGCGCCGTGGCCGTTCCGCGCGCGCCGTCGCCGCCACGCTCGCCGCGAAGGGCGTGGGCCGCGAACTCGCCGAACAGGCCAGCAGCGTCGGCGACGAGGAGGAATTGGCTGCGGCCCGGAAAGCCGCGCGGCGCAAGCGACTCGGCCCGTGGTCGCGCGGTGACCGGGCAGCGAACCGCCAGAAGGATCTCGCGGCGATGGCGCGAGCCGGCTTCACGATCACGGTCGCCCGTACCGTGATCGACGGCACGGGCGACGACGAGACGAACGGCGGCGCGCTTACCTGATAGAACGATGCGCGCGTTGTCTCAGGTCGGGATGCAACGTTGCCTGGTCGCATCCCACACCCCGTCCTGGCAGGGCACGGTCGCGAAGTCTGTGAGGAGGCCCACGGCCAGCAGCGCGGCAAAAGCGGCCAACGCGATCGCCAAGCCGATGACGGCCAGCCTCATCATGCTCCGTCCCTCTCGCATCAGGCCCCTTGTGCGGGTCGATTCAACAAGGGAGGGGTGAGGGCAACCGCCCGGCTCACTCCAGCTTGACCTGCGCCTCCTTGACGACCTTGCCCCAGCGGTCGACTTCGGCCGTGACGAACTTGCCGAAATCGTCGCCGGAGAGGGTCGGCATCGGCGAGCCGCTCTTCTTCCAGGTGGCCTCGATGGCGGGAGTCTTGAGGGCTTTGCCCACCTCGTCGCGCATCCTGGTCACGATCTCCGCGGGCGTGCCCTTGGGCGCCCAGAGAGCATACCAGGTCGAGACCTCGAAGCCTTCCAGGCCGGCCTCCTTTGCCGTCGGCACGTCGGGAACGGCTTCGGAGCGGGTGGGCGCCGCGACCGCGAGCGCCCGCAGTGTGCCGCTCTGGATCTGGGCAGCCGAGGAACCGAGACCGTCGAACAGCAGGTCGACCTGGCCGGCGATCGTGTCCTGCAGCGCGGGCCCGGCGCCGCGATAGGGCACATGGGTCAGCTTCGTCTTGGTCGAGATCTGGAAGAGTTCGCCGGCGAGATGATGCGTCGTGCCGTTGCCGGCTGAGGCGAAGTTCAGCTTCTCCGGGTTCTTCCTGGCGAAGTCGATCAGCTCCGCCAGCGTCTTGGCCTGGACCTTGCCGGGATGGACGACGATGACCTGGGGCGGCTGGGCGATGACCGCGATCGGGATGAAATCGGTCTGGATGCTGTAGTCGAGCTTCGGATAGAGCGCCGGCGCGATGGCGTGATGGGCGGCGCCGACAAAGAAGGTGTAGCCGTCGGGCTTGGCCTTCGCGGCGGCCGATGCGCCGACCGTGCCGCCGGCGCCGCCACGATTTTCGATGATGATGCGCTGGCTGAGCTGCTGGTCGAGCTGGGCGGCGAGCGGCCGTGCGAAGGCATCGGTGCCGCCGCCGGCCGGGAAGGGCACGATGAAGGTGATCGGACGGGCTGGCCAGGTCTCCGCCAGTGCCGGCGCGGCTGCCAGCAGCGCGAAGGCTGCGGTTGCAAGGATCAGGTCTCGTTTCGTCGTCATTGTCGATGCGTCTCCCTGGGTGCGGTGTTCGTCGGCCCCCGCCTTCGAGGCGGGCAGGGTGCGGAAGAACAGGAAGGGATGTCGATCGAACCGCGATGCGGCTTCATGCCAGACGCGGCCGATACAGCCCGAATGAGCGAAAGCAGCCCCGGCCCGGTTCGGGCCGAGGCAAGGTTGGAACGGAAGGCCGGAGAAGCTCCGGCCTCCGGGCAGAGCAGGCCGGACTCAGCTGCGATACCAGGCGGCGAGGTTCCAGGTGGTCACCTCCCAGCCCGAAATATCCGCCGTCAGGTTATTGGCGGCGGCGCCGACGACGGTGCGCGAGATGATCGGCAGGAGCACGTTGGCCTCGCAGAAGATCTCGTTGACCTTGATCAGAAGGGCGGCGCGCTTGGCCGGATCGAGCTCGGTCTGCGCCGCCTTGTAGGCCTTGTCGGCCTCAGGGTCGGTATAGCGCGAGACGTTGCGGCCCAGCCACTTGTTCTCCTTGCTGGCGATTTCCCAGGAGACGCACTGGTTGAGGAAGCGCTCCGGATCGGGCTGCGGCTGCGTCTGGGTATACATCTCCATGTCGACATAGAGCTTGGTGTAGGTGTCGGGATTGGCCACATCCGACGAGAAATAGACCGAGGCCGTGACCGACTTCAGCTCGAGCTCGATGCCGGCACGCTGGCAGGCCTGCTTGATGATGGCCTGGGTTTTCTGGCGCGGGGCGTTGATCGAGGTCTGGAAGACATATTTGAGCTTCTTGCCATCCTTTTCGCGGATGCCGTCGGCGCCCTTCTTCCAGCCGGCCTCGTCGAGGATCTTGTTGGCCTTGTCGATGCTGAACTCGTATTTGAGCTTGGTCGACTTGAACTGCTTGGGCTCGTTGACGAAGCTCGCCGTAGCGGTGCCGCCGCGGCCATAGATGAACTTCTCGATCGAATCGCGGTCGATCAGCAGGTTCAGCGCCGCGCGTACCTTGGGATCGCTCAGGGTCGGGTGCTTGGTCTTCGCGCTGGAACGCTCGCCGTCGACCTCGGTCCACGGATCGGTCGTGTTCAGCGTGATGAACTCCACGTCGCCCGCCGGAACCGCGACCACCTTGCCGCGTCCGCCGGTCTCCATGCGCTTGAGGACCTCATCCTCGACCTGCAGGTTCCAGGCATAATCGTATTCGCCGGTCTGGAGGACGGCGCGGGCCGCCGAGACCGCATCGCCACCGCCCTTGGCCTCGATCGTGTCGAATTGGGGCTGGTTCTTGACGTGATAGTCGGTATTGCGTTCGCCGGTCAGGATATCGCCCGGCTTGAACTCGACAAACTTGTAGGGGCCGGTGCCGACGGGTTTCAGGTTGGCCGGGGCTTCGCGCGACTTGGCGCCCTTGTATTCGGCAAAGAGATGCTTCGGGACCATCATCCCGACCACGCCGACGAACGGGTCGGCCCAGAATGGCGTCGGCTCCTTGAAGATCACCTTGATGGTGTGGGCGTCGACCTTCTCGACCTTGATATCCTTGTAGGAGCCCGTGGTGTAGGCGGCGGTCGCCGGGTCGGCGGCGTATTCCCAGTTGAAGACGACGTCGTCGGCCGTGAACGGCTTGCCGTCATGCCATTTCACGCCCTGCTTCAGCTTCCAGGTCACGGTCTTGCCGTCGGCGGACAGACCGCCATTGGCCTTGCTCGGGATCTCGGCCGCGAGCTGCGGGAAGAGGTTGCCTTCCTTGTCCCAGCCGGCGAGCGGCTCGTAGAACACGCGGCAGGCGATCTGGTCCTTGGTGCCCGCGGCGAAATGCGGATTGAGCAGCGTCGGGGCCTGCCAGAGCAGGATCTTGAGGGCGCCGCCGCCGCCGGCCTTGGTCGGCTTGTACTTGACCGTGGCGTCCGCCATCGCGACGTCGTTCCAGGCGAGGATCTGGCTGGCGATCGGCGCCATGATGCCTACCGCCGCCATTCTCTGCATGAAGGATCGTCGCGACAGCGAGCCGTCCTTCACACCCGCGACCAGGCCGCGAATTTCCTCTTCCTTCATGGGATTCCCTCCACCTTTTCAGCAAAATGGCGCCCGGCGTTGAATGCCGTGTTTTCATTGGCGCGCCAGCAATGCATGGCCGGGCCCGGGCGTCCAGTCGTCGAATGGACCGAGCATGCCGGCAATGCCGGCAAAGCGTATCGCCGTTCGAGCTGGTGGGTGCGGAGGAGGCGCTGGAGCCGGGTGACAGCGGTTCGGCCCGCTGCCCGCGAGGACGTGGCTGCGGGCAGGCTAGGGTCCGGCAAGGACTGTCGCGAACGCCTCACCGGAACGGGGGCGAGTATTGCAGTCCGCCCTCGGTCCAGAGCGCATTGGGGCCGCGCTGGAGCTTCATGGGCGAGCTCATGCCGAGATTGCGCTCGAAGCTTTCGCCGTAATTGCCGATCGCGGCCACGATCCGCACCGCCCAGTCATTGGTCACGCCGAGGCCTTCGCCGTAGTTTCCGTCCTTGCCGAGGAAGCGACGGATTTCAGGATTGGCCGAGGTTTCCGCCAGCTCCTTGACGTTGGCCTTGGTCACGCCGAGCTCCTCGGCATTGATCAGCACGTACAAGGTCCAGCGCACGAGGTTGAACCAGGTATCGTCGCCGCTGCGCACCCAGGGACCCAGCGGCTCCTTCGAGATGACTTCGGGCAGCACGAGATGCTCGCTCGGGTCGCGGAACTTGAGCAGATTGGCCGAAAGCGCCGATACGTCGGTCGTGTAGGCGTCGCAGCGCCCGGATTCATAGGCTTTCAGGGCATCCTCCGCCGTGCCGAAGGCCGCGACCTCGTATTTCATCTTCGTTCGGCGGAAGTAGTCGGCGAGATTGAGTTCGCTCGTCGTGCCCTGCGCGACACAGATTGAGGCGCCGTCGAGCTTGCTTGCGCTGGTGACGCCGAGCTTCTTCGGCACCATGAAGCCCTGGCCGTCGTAATAGTTCACCCCGGTGAAGGTGACGCCCTGGCCGGTATTGCGCGCCAATGTCCATGTCGTCGTGCGCGGCAGCACGTCGACCTCGCCGGCTTGCAGGGCGATCAGGCGGTCCTTCGAGGTCAGCGGCACGAAGGCAGCCTTCTCCGTGTCGTTGAAGATCGCGACCGCCAGCGCACGGCAGATGTCGATATCGAAGCCCTGCCAGCGGCCATTGGCATCCTGGGTGGAGAAGCCGGCGACGCCGGTACTGGTGCCGCAGATGATCTTGCCGCGGTCGCGGATGGCCTTGAGCGTGTCCGCGTCGGCAGGTGCCACGGCGAGACAGGCTGCCGCGAGGGCGCCCAGTCCGGTCAGAACCGTCTTCATGGTATGTCCCCTTCGTTTTTGTGGTTGAGAAGCTGTCTGCGGGCAAAATTCTCCCTTCACGGCGCGAGCCTCGCGCCGTGTCGTCATTGCGGCCTTACGTTTCCCGCCTGTCAGGCGGCCTTGTTCGCAGGCGCCCGCCCGAGCACCGACAGCAGGCGGCTCAGATCGGCCCAGAGCTCGTCCGGTTCTTCGAGCCCGATGCTGATGCGCAGCAATGGGCCTTTCGCGGTCCAGGCGGTCGCGCTCCGGTCCTGCGCGATCGTCTGCGGTGCGACGAGGCTGCGCGTGCCGCCCCAGGAGGCGCCGATGGCGAAGACGCGCAACGCGCTCAACGCCGCGCTCATGGCCTCGTCGTCGACGGGCTTCAGCACGAGGCTGAAGAGGCCGGAGGAACGCCCCATGTCGCGCTTCCAAATGGCGTGGCCCGGGCAGGAGGGCAGGGCCGGATGCAGCACGCGCTCGACCATGGGATGATCGACGAGCCGGCGGGCGAAATCCTCGGAGACCCTGCCCATATGGGCGACGCGCAGGCCCATGGTCTCGATGCCGCGCAGCGCGAGCTGGCATTCGTCCGGCGAGACGCCGATGCCGAAGCCGCGCAGGATCTCCTTCATCTTCTGGCGCAGCGCGATGTCCTTGACGGTGATGGAGCCGAGCAGGAGGTCGGAATGGCCGCCGACATATTTGGTCAGCGCCTCGCAGGCGAAATCGGCGCCGTGGACCAGCGGCTTGAAGATCAGCGGCGTCGCCCAGGTGTTGTCGCAGCCGACAAGGGCGCCCTTCGCCTTGGCGGCCGCCACGATGGCGGGCACGTCCTGCACCTCCATCGTATTGGAGCCGGGCGACTCGACCCAGACCAGCTTGACGGTTTCGTCGATGAGCTCGGCGATGCCCGCTCCGATCAGGGGATCGTAGAAGCCATGGGCGATGCCGCGCGGCGCCAGATACTCGGTGCAGAAGCTGCGGACCGGCGGATAGGCATGATCGGGGATCAGCACCTTGTCGCCGGGCATCAGCACGGAGAGCATGACGGTGGTCACGGCCGCCTGTCCGGATGGCACGAGCACGGTGCGCACGCCGTCGTGCAGGGCCGTCAACTGCGCTTCCAGCGTACGGGTCGTCGGGGTGCCGTGCAGGCCATAGGTATAGCCGTCGAAGCCGCGATATTTGCGGGCCATGAAGCTCGCGCCGTCCGGGTAGACGATGGTCGAGGCGCGGTGCGTCGGCACGGCAAGCGAGGCATAGCCCTCCTCGTCGACGGCCGGATGATGAACGCAAATGGTCTGGTCGTGCATGTCGGGTTCCCTTGTCGGGCTGATACTCAAAGCTTCGAAAACAGGCCGCAATCGGCCCCAGGGCATCGCATGATGCCGGGATGTTATGGGGTGGGGACGTCGTCCTGCAGGGCGCGCCGGGCGACCTCGTGCATCCAGTCGATCGCGGTGGGCAGGATGGCGTCGTTGAAGTCGTAGCGGGCGTTGTGAAGCTCGCCATCCGGTCCCGCCGGGCCGTTGCCGATCCAGACATAGGCGCCGAGCTTGTCCTTGATCAGGAAGGAGAAATCGTCGCCGGTGGTGCTGGGGCGAAGGTCGGTGCGGACCTTCGCGCCGATCGCCTCGCCGGCCGCGACCGCGAGCTTCACCTCGGCCGGGGTGTTGATGATCGACCGGCCGGTGGAGAGGATCTCGACATCGGCGCGCATGCCGTAGGCTTCGCAGGTGCCGGCGATCAGGTTTTCCATGCGCTTGATGACGGCCTCACGCACCTCCTGCCGATAGGTGCGCAACGTGCCGACGAGCGTGACGCTCTCCGGGATCTGGTTGCTGACGACGCCGCCCTGAATCTGGCCGATCGAGAGCACGACGGCATCGCAGGGATCGACATTGCGCGAGATGATGGTGTGAAGACCCATGATCAGATGCGCCGAGGCCAGGATCGGGTCCCGTGTCTGGTGCGGGATCGCGGCGTGGCCGGCGAGCCCGTGCAGCGTCACCTGCCAGCGCCCGCCCGCTGCCATTACCGGCCCGTCATGGACGGCGACGGTGCCGGCCTCGAGCCCCGGCCAGTTATGGAAGGCGAAGACACGCTCCATCGGGAAGCGCTCGAACAGCCCGTCGGCGATCATCGCCCTGGCGCCGGCGCCGTTCTCCTCCGCCGGCTGGAAGATGAACTGGATCGTGCCTTTCCAGTCGGGATCGGCTGCGAGCATCGCGGCTGCGCCCAGCAGGGCGACCGCGTGACCGTCATGGCCGCAGGCATGCATCGCGCCTGGATTCAGCGAGGCATAGGGCACGTCATTGCGCTCCGCGATCGGCAAGGCATCGATATCGCCACGCAGGCCGACCGACCGGTTGGAGCCCGGCCGTGACAGCGTCGCCACGATACCGGCGCCGCCGATGCCGGCCTCGAAGGGGATGCCCAATTCGCGCAGGCGGTCCTGGAGGAAGGCAGAGGTTTTCGTCTCTTGCTCCGAGAGTTCGGGATGAGCGTGGAGATGGCGGCGCCACTCGGTCAGCCGCGGAAGAAGTGTCGTATCCATGATCGGTCCGTCTGCAGGAATCAGCGTTTCGCGGAGAGCAGCAGGTGCTCCTCCAGCCGCCTGACGAGCCAGGCGAGCACGAGGGCGATGGCGAGGAAGATCGCGCCGACGACCACCATCGGCTCGGTGTAGCGGAAGGTGTCGGAGGCGATGTCGAGCGCCGCGCCGAAGGCTTCGTAGACGGCGATGGCGGCGAGGTAGGGCGTCGATTTGAAGATGCCGATGAAGTAGTTGCCCATCGGGGCCGCGATATTGCGCAGCATCTGCGGCGCGATCACCAGGATGACGGTCTGCAACCGCTTCAGGCCGAGCGCGCGCGCCGCCTCGAACTGGCCCGGCTTCACGCCGTCGATGCCGGCCTTGAAGACCTCGGCGAGATAGCCGCTGTAATAGATGCTGATCGCAATGACGCCGATGGCGAGCGCCGGCAGCTTGATGCCGTAGGACGGCAGCACGAAGTAGAAGAAGTAGAGCTGCACGAGCAGCGGCGTCGAGCGGATGAAGTCGATCAGGAAGCGCATCGCATAGCGCATCACGCGGTTGCTGCGCCGCGCGATCTCGAGGCCGAAGCCGAGCAGCGACGCCCCGATGCAGCTCAGCAGCGCGACCAGGATCGAGGTCCAGAGCGCGCCGGCGATCTTCGGCACGAGCGTGAGGGCAAAGCCCGCGTCAAACAGCATGGTCGAGCTTCCGTCCGGCGCCGACCTTGCGCTCGACCCAGCGGCCGATGATCGTCGCGGGGTAGCATAGGATGAAATAGGCCACGAGCAGCGCGAAATAGACCTTCGGCGGATCGTAGAAGAGCTGCGAGATCTCCTTGGCGCGGAAGGTCATGTCGGTCAGCGTCACCAGCGAGACCAGGGCCGTGCCTTTCACCAGCTGGATGAACTGGTTGATGAAGGTCGGGACCATCGCGAGCAGCGCCTGCGGCAGTTCTATCAGCATCAGGATCTGCCAGCCGCGCAGGCCGAGCGAGCGCCCGGCCTCGCTCTGGCCCTTGTCGACCGACTGCAGGGCGCCGCGCACGGCCTGGCTGCCATAGGCGCCGATATGCAGGCCGAGCACCATCGAGCCGACGGTGATCCCCGAGAGCCGCAGGCCGAAGGAGGGCAGCGTGTAGTAGAAGCCGTAGAGCAGGATGACGACCGAGGTCGAACGCCAGAACTCGATCACCGAGGTAATCGCGCCATAGGCGAGGCCACGCCAGCTATGCTGGGCGATGCCGGCGGCGAAGGCGAAGGGCACGGCATAGAGCATGCCGAGCACCGTCACCGTCAGTGTGACGTTCAGCCCCTGGAAGATGCCCGAGAGGACTTCGAGAAAGCTCATGGCGCTGCCTGCGCCGCTCAGCCGTTGCCGGTGCAGATCTGAGCCGTGGTGACCTGGCCGGCATCCTCGTCGGCGGTGAAGTTGTATTTCTCCATGATCGGCTTGAGGCCGCCGCTGGCACGCAGCTTGGCGAGCTGGGCATTGTAGGCGTCGCGAAGCTTGGCGCTGCCCTTCGGGAAGACCGTGCCGGTGTAGAGCTTGGCCGGCTGGCCGTTCGGCTTGATCAAGCCCTTGAACGGCACGGCGCGCTCGATGCCCTCGACCTTCTGCTCGTCGATCACGCCGATCGCGCTGGGGACCGACAGGGTCGTGACATCGGCACGATCGGCGAGGATGGCGCTGACGGCGGCCTCGTTGTTCGGGAACAGCGAGATCTGCGATTCCGGCACGCCCGCCGCGATCGCATTCTTGGTGTTCTCAGAGCCGCGGCCGCCGGCGAGACGCACTTTCGGGTTCTTCGCGATGTCCTCGTAGGAATGCAGCTTGAGCGGGTTGCCCTTCTTGACCAGCAGGCTGTCGCCCACCGCGACATCCGGCTCGCTGAATAGCACCTGCTCGCAGCGCGGCGGGGTGATCGCGACGCCGGACGCGATGATGTCGAAGCGGCCGGCGAGCAGGCCCGGGATCATCGCCCCGAAATCGGAGACGACGAACTCGAAATCCTTGACGCCGAGCGGCGCGAAGACCGCGCGGATCACGTCGGGATGGATGCCGACGACCTTGCTGTCCTTGTCGCGATAGGCCCAGGGCGTGCGGTTATGGATGCCGACGACGAGCTTCTTGCCAGCCCATTCGGAGGATTGGGCCTGTGCCTGCGACGCGCCCGGTCCTGCGAAGCCGGAAAGCACCGTGAGCGCACCGGCGAGGAGGAGGAGGGGAAGATGGCGGCGCGAGGTGGCGGTCATGGCGGTCTCCGGTCGGGAACGATGGGGCTGCACAGTGGAGGATCTGGCTGAGGAAGAGCCTGGTGCGTTCATGCGGGGAGGCCGCGCCTCAGCGCACGCATCGTCGCCTGCAGGCCCGGCAGCCCGCTTCATGGTCGAATTCATCGTTGTCCCTCGCAATCGCGTCTCAGGCGCGTTTCCGGGGAAGGATAGCCGGGGAGGGCCGCCTTACAATTTGTGCCGAGGCATGGCTCGATGCCGGGATGTTATGATCTCAGCGCGCTTCCATGAGGCAGCCGATGAAGTCGCGCACCAGCTCGGATTTCGGCCGGTCCGGCGGCAGGATCAGGAAGCTGCGGCTCTGCACGGGCGGTTCGAACGGCCGCAGCACGATCTGGCTCTGGTCATGGCCTGCGATGGCATAGGGGCTGACCAGCCCCACGCCCACCCCCTCCGCCACCAGCGCGCAGACGGTCGCGGCGTAGATCGTCTCGACCACGACGCGGGGCGGCGCGGCGCCGGCCTCGGACAGGATCATGTCGAAGCGCTGCCGGGCGCGATCCTCCGGGACATAGGCGACGAAATCGACGCCGGAGAGATCATGCGGGCCGATCGTCTCGCGCTCGGCGAGGGGATGGCCCAGCGGGATGGCACAGAGCGCGCGCGGCTGGACGAAGGCCTGATGGACGACCCCGGTCACGTCGATCTCATCGGCGGCGAGGCCGATATCGAAGATGCCGGCCGCCACGCCGTCCCGGACGTCGCGCGACGGCAGCACCATCAGCGTGACGGTCGCGTCCGGCCGCAGCGCGCGGAAGCGCCGCACGGCGCCGGGGATGATCGACGAACTCAGCGCCGACAGCGTGGCGACGCGCAATTGCCCCGCCCCATAGTCGCGGATCCGGGCGGCGCTCGCACGCAGCCGGTCCATGCCGCGGAAATTGGCCTCGACCTCCGCAAAGAAGGTCCTTCCTTCCGGCGTCGGCACGACGCGATTGCGCACCCGGTCGAACAAGGCGAAGCCCAGCGATCGCTCGAGCTCGGCGACCAGGCGACTGACACCGGGCTGCGTGACGCCGAGAATCTCTGCCGCCCGCGAGACGGTTCCCGCTTTCATGACCGCGGCGAAGACTTCGATCTGACGGCTGTTCAATGTCGTCCTGCCCGGTCGATCCAGAAAGAGGAGACGCTAGCGCATTTCGCCTCGCGGGGCGCAGCCCTATTCGCTCGCGTCGCGCCATGTCCGCCTCAGGGCAGGTGTTCCAATCCCCGATCGCTGCACCGGGCGTCCTCGACGATCGTTCGAAGATCATCTCTGTCCTTGCTCCAGCGCAAAGACGCTTCCGGCCGGGCCGCTACATCTCCCTCGACCAAAGGGGGCACATCATGACTTTGTCCGAAGCAACGCGAAACAAAGCGATACTGGCCGTTCTGATTCTGGCCGGGGTCGCTGCGGCGATTGCCGGCGCCGCATTCGGCTCTGGCATCTTCCAGGCCATCCTGTTTTCGGTCTTCGCCCTGTCGGCGGTGATCTTGTCGACGTTCCTGATCGTCGCCCTGAACTAGGCATCCGCATGAAGAGGCCGCACCGTCCCGGCCGGCCGCATGAAACCGCGCCCGCCATGGCGGAGCGGGCGATCATGGTTTGGCAGCTTGCAGAGTTCTCGCGCCGCGAGCGCCTGGAACGACGATATCGGTTCGGCGGCGTGCTGGCGGAAGGGGTGGGATTCGAACCCACGGTGGGCTTGCACCCACGGCGGTTTTCAAGACCGCTGCCTTAAACCACTCGGCCACCCTTCCGTGCGGCCGTTCAATGCCGCCCGGTGAGAGGATTTGCAAGTGGAAGATGGGAATGAAGGATTCGAGGGATGATACCCCGGAAGGCCGGCGGATGCGGGCTGCCAGGCCCTCTGACCGCTCGGTTCCATGCGAGATCCGGACCGGCTCCAGAGCGTGTCCTGTCGGTCACGCTGCACAGAAAAATGGCGGCGGCGATCGCCTCGGGTTGACATGCGTCACTTTTCGAACGTTTCTGTGGCCATCCGACGGCGCAGGGATGGCCTGTTCAGCGGTCCGCTTTCCAGCGGATTTTAGCGACTTAACGATCCCTTAATGGAATTGGCCGAAGACTCGGCTCCTCCGCCTATGGCGGCGAGTCGGCAGACTTGTTTTTGGCGCAGAAGGCGGAACTGGCGGTATGACACGAGACGCTCGCTTTTCGACCCGGGAGACCGCCTCCACGATGTCCAGGTCGATGCCGACGCTCTCCTCTGCTCCTACGGCCGCCCGCCTCGGATGTGTCATCCTTGCCGGCTTGTTCGCCGCAAACTGCGCCGGCAACCAGACGGCCGGGCGCCGCTCCAAGGAGATCGGCGCCTTTTCGCATGCGAAATACGGTACGGCCAGTCCGCGCGTGGTCGCCGAAGGCGAGGACGTGCCGAAGGGCGGCGGACGCCAGCTCGTCGGCAAGGCCTATTCGGTCGCCGGCAAGCGCTACACGCCCTTCCAGAAACCGGTGGGCTATTCGCAGATCGGTACCGCCTCCTGGTATGGCGAGGCATTCCATGGCCGTCGCACCGCCAATGGCGAGGTCTATGACCGTTTCAGCGTCTCGGCCGCGCATCCGACCATGCCGCTGCCGGCCTATGCCCGCGTCACCAATCTGATGAACAATCGCTCGATCATCGTGCGCGTCAATGATCGCGGCCCCTTTCATGGCGGCCGGATGATGGACGTCTCCCAGAAGACCGCCGACGCGCTCGCTTTCCGCCATCTCGGCACGGCGCGGATCAAGATGGAATATCTGGGCCAGGCCTCGCTCGCCGGCTCCGACGACAAGCTTCTCCTGGCGACGCTGCGCACCGATGGCTCGCCCGCGCCGATCCCGGGCACCAGTGCGCGGACGATGGTCGCGAGCGCCGATCCTGTGCCCACCACGCGCACCCGCAGCGTCGATCTCGACGCGCAGCCGGCCGCCGAGCCGGAGCCGGCTCCTGCCGCCCTGCCGCCCGTCGTGCAGGCCTATGCTCCGCAGCAGCCGCGGACGATCACGCCCTCGACGCCGGTCGTCGCGACCCTGGCCTCGGCCGTCTCCACGCCGGTCGACGAAGCGCCTCTGCGCGCCGCGCCGCTGCCGCCCAGCCGGCCGTTCGATCTCGACACCATTGCCAACGCGGCAAAGCCCGTCGTGGTTCCGGCCGCCCTGCGCGCCACCTTGCCGCCGACGCGAGCCAGCGTGGCGAGCCTGTTCGCTGCGCCGGAGAAGGGCGCGGGCGAGCGCCTCGCCAAGACCCATCCGCTCAACAGGCTCGCGCCGCAGACCCTGCAGCCGCTGGCGCGGAACTGATCCCCAGCTTGACCTGATGGCGGGCGCTCTGCTTCACATCGAGGCATGAGCGCCTTTTGCCGTCAGCCAAGGATTGCCGCGCCGCTCCGGATGGCCCGCCGGTTTGCTGCCGGCCTTGTTCTGGCCTTTGGACTGCTCTCGTCAGGCCCTGCCGCCCTGGCCCAGAACTTCCAGTCGCAGGCGCCCTTCGCCGTCCTGCTCGATTCGGATACCGGCGCGGTGCTCTACGAGAAGGCGGCCGACGAACTGATGGTGCCGGCGAGCATGGCCAAGCTCGCGACGGTGCTCGTCGCCTTCCAGGAGCTCAGCGCCGGCCGGCTCTCGCTCGACAGTGAGATCGGCATTTCCGAGAACGCCTGGCGCAAGGGCGGTGCTCCCTCCGGCGGCTCGGCGATGTTCGCCATCATCAACAGCCGGATCAAGCTCTCCGATATCCTGCAGGGCATCATCGTCCAGTCCGGCAACGATGCCTCGATCGCGCTGGCCGAGGCCATCGCCGGCGACGAGGCGACCTTCGCCCGGATCATGACCGAGCGGGTGAGGGGGCTCGGCCTGACGAAATCCGTCTTCCGCAATGCCACCGGCATGCCCGATCCGCAGCAGCGGGTGACGGCGCGCGAGCTCGCTTTGCTCGCCGACCACATCATCAAGACCTACCCCGAGCTCTACAGGATCTTCGGCCAGCGCGAGTTCACCTGGAACAAGATCCGCCAGCAGAACCGCAATCCGCTGCTGGCGATGGATATCGGCGCGGATGGGCTGAAGACCGGCAATATCGATGAATCCGGCTTTGGCCTCGTTGGCTCCGCCGTGCAGAACGGCCAGCGCTTGATCGTGGTGGTCAACGGCCTGAAGACCGGGCGCGACCGGGCGACGGAGGCCCGCAAGCTGCTCGAATGGGGCTTTCGCGCTTTCGAGCGGCGCGAGATCTTCGCCGCCGGCGAGACGGTGGGCGAAGCCAGCGTCTATGGCGGTGCAAAAGGCCGGGTCGCGCTTCGGAGCAAGGGCGCGGTCAGCCTGCTGCTGCCGCGGGGCGGCACGGAGCGGCTCGCGGCTCGGATCGTCTATCGCGGCCCGCTTGCCGTGCCCGTCCAGGAAGGGGCGGAGGTGGCGCGGCTCGTGGTGACGCGCGGCGACATCAAGACGCTGGACATTCCGCTCTACGCGGCCGAGAGCGTGCAGGCCGGCACCTTGCAGAGCCGGGCGCTGGATGCGTTGTTCGAGGCCACGACCGGCTGGGTTCGCAAGGCGCTGAGCCGGAGCTGAGCAGGCCGTCATGGGCAAGGGACATTTCATCACGCTCGAAGGCGGGGAGGGCGCCGGCAAGTCGACGCTGGCGCGCGCGCTGAGCGAACGGCTCGATGCGGCCGGCGTCACAGCCCGGACGACTCGCGAGCCCGGTGGCTCCCCGAAGGCCGAGGCGATCCGCGAGATGATCCTGGCGGGCCAGGCGCGGGATTACGGTTCCTTCGCCGAGGCGCTGCTCTTCTCGGCCGCCCGGATCGACCATATCGACAGCCTGATCCGCCCGGCGTTGGACCGCGGCGAATGGGTGATCTGCGACCGCTTCATCGATTCGACGCGGGTCTATCAGGGCGTGCTCGGCAAGCTCGACAAGGCCGTGTTGGCCGAGCTGGAGGTCGTGACGATCTCGGGTCTGATGCCCGAGCTGACGCTGATCCTCGACCTCGATCCCGAGGTCGGATTGGCTCGTGCCGCCAAGCGCCGCCGGCCGGGCGAGGCGATCGACCGTTTCGAGGGCGAGACGCTGGCCTTCCATCGCAATCTGCGCCAAGCCTATCTCGATATCGCGAGCGCCGAACCGCAGCGCTGCGCCGTGCTCGATGCGACGCTGCCGCCCGAGGCGCTTGCCGAGGCGGCGTGGCATATCCTGCGCGAGCGCCTGCCCATCGACCCGGACACCTGATGCTAGCGACCAGCGACGAACCCGACCGGCTGCCGAGCGCCCCGCATCCACGCGAGACGCTTGGCCTGATCGGCCATGCAGCGCGTGAGCGCACCTTCCTCGATGCGCTGGCGTCGGGCCGCATGCACCATGCCTGGCTGCTCGGCGGGCCGGAGGGCATCGGCAAGGCGAGCTTCGCCTATCGCGCCGCGCGTTTCCTGCTCGCCTCTGGCGATCCGCAGGCGAGGGCTGCCAGCGGCGCCGATCTCTCGATGCCTGAGCACGACCCGGCGACGCGGCGGGTGATGGCGCAGTCCCATCCCGACCTGCATGTGCTGCGCCGCATTCCGAAGCCGGATGGCAAGAGCTACACCAGCAATATCCCGGTCGATTCGATCCGGCGCGTGATCGATCGCTTCGGATCGAGCGCGGCCGAGGGCGGCTGGCGCGTTTGCATCGTCGACTCGGCCGAGGATATGGAGCGTTCCGCCGCCAACGCCTTGCTCAAGCTCCTGGAGGAGCCGCCGCCGCGGGCGCTGTTCCTGATCGTTGCCCATGCGCCGGGACGGATGCTGCCGACGATCCGCTCGCGCTGCCGGCTGCTGACCTTCGATCCGCTCGCCGAGCCCGATGTCGCGGAGGCCGGCCGGCTGGCGCTGGAACGCATGGAGATGCCCTTCGACGACTCGGCTCTGCGCCGGGCGGCGAGCCTGTCGGAAGGCTCGGTGCGGCGCGCGCTGACCTATGTCGATCCCGAGACGCTGGCGCTGGTCGAGGCGGTGAGGGCGCGGCTCGATGCCCTGCCGCAGATCGACCTCACCGCCCTGATGGCGCTGGCCGAGGATGTCGCCGGCAAGGCGGGCGAGCGCGACTTCGCGGTGATGATCGAGACCATACAGGGCTGGATCTCCGACCACCTCCACGCGCATGCTGCGGCGCAACCGGCGCGCCTTGCACCGCTGGCGGAGGTATGGGAAAAGCTTGGACAGCAGGCGCGCGAGGTCGAGACCTATAATCTCGACCGCCGCCCGCTCGTGATGACCCTGTTTCATGATCTGTCGTCTGCGGTGTCCCGCTCGCGCGCAGCGTGAAGCGAAGCTTTCGGACAGACGATGGCCACGGCCCCGAAATTCTACCTGACGACCGCGATCCATTACACCAACGGGCCGCCGCATATCGGCCACGCCTATGAGATGGTGGCGTCGGACGCGATCGCGCGCTTCAAGCGGCTCGACGGCTACGACGTCTTCGCCATGACCGGCACCGACGAGCACGGCCAGAAGGTGCAGCGCACGGCGGCCCAGAACGGCCTCTCGCCGAAGGAATTCGTCGACAAGATCGCGGCGCGCTTCGAGGAGATGGAGCAGCGTCTCGGCTGTTCCTTCGATCGCTTCATCCGCACCACCGATGCCGACCATCTGCCCTCGACCCAGGAACTCTGGCGGCGGATGGAGGCCAATGGCGACATCTATCTCGCCAAATATGCCGGCTGGTACTCGGTGCGCGACGAGGCCTTCTACGGCGAGGAGGAGACCACCCTCCAGCCCGACGGCACGCGCCTGGGCGGGCAGGGCACTCCGGTCGAATGGGTCGAGGAGGAGAGCTATTTCTTCCGCCTCAAGTCCTATCAGGATCGGCTCCTGAAGCTCTACGAGGACGTGCCGGACTTCATCTCGCCGGAGACGCGCAGGAACGAGGTCGTCTCCTTCGTGAAGGGCGGGCTCGAGGACCTCTCGATCAGCCGCACGACCTTCGACTGGGGCTTAGCCGTGCCGGGCGACCCGAAGCACGTCATGTATGTCTGGGTCGACGCGCTCAACAACTATGTCACCGGGACGGGCTTCCCCGATCCGGCGAGCCCGCGCGCGCATTACTGGCCGGCCGATGTCCATATCATCGGCAAGGACATCGTGCGCTTCCATGCGGTCTACTGGCCGGCCTTCCTGATGTCGGCGGGGTTGCCGTTGCCGAAGCGCGTCTTCGGCCACGGCTTCCTGCTGAACAAGGGCACGAAGATGTCGAAGTCGCTCGGCAACGTGGTCGATCCCTTCGCCCTCGCCGAGGCCTATGGTGTCGACCAGTTGCGCTATTTCTTCCTGCGCGAAGTGTCGTTCGGCCAGGACGGCAATTACAGCCACGATGCCATCGTCGGGCGCATCAATGCCGATCTTGCCAATGATCTCGGCAATCTGGCGCAGCGCTCGCTGTCGATGATCGCCAAGAACTGCGAGGGCAGGGTGCCGCCGCGCGGGACGCTGAACGAGGCCGACGAAGCCATGCTCGCCATGGCCGACGCGGCTCTCGCGAAGGCGCGCGAGGCGATGAAGGATTTCGCCCTTCACACCGTGCTGGCCGATCTCTGGGCCGTCGTTGCCGAGGCGAACCGCTATTTCGCCAATAACGAGCCCTGGCGCCTGACCAAGACCGATCCGGCCCGCCGTGACACCATCCTTTATGTCACGATCGAGGTGCTGCGCGAGGTCGCGATCCTGGTGCAGCCGGTGATGCCGGTGGCTGCAGGCAAGCTGCTCGACCTGCTTGGCATAGCACCCGAGGCCCGCAGCTTCGCGGCGCTCGGCGCGGAGCATCGGCTCGTCAGCGGCTCAAGCCTGCCGGCGCCGAGCGCGATCTTCCCGCGCTATGTCGAGCCCGAGGACGGCCAGGCCGCGTGATGCTGATCGATACGCATTGCCATCTCGACTTCCCGGACTTCGCCGAGGAGCTGCCGGCCTATGTCGCGCGGGCCGAGGAAGCCGGCGTCGGCCGGATGGTGACGATCTCGACGCGGGTCGCGCGCTACGCCGAGTACGCCGCGCTGGCGGAACGCTTTCCGTCGGTGTGGTTTTCGGTCGGCACGCATCCGCATCAGGCGCATGAGGAGCTCGACGTCACGGCCGAGCGCCTCGTCGAACTGTCGCGCCATCCGCGCTGCGTCGCCATCGGCGAGGCGGGGCTCGACTATCACTACGATTCGAGTCCGCGCGACGCACAGGCTCAAGGATTGCGCACGCATATCGCCGCGGCGCGGATCACGCAGCTGCCGCTCGTCATCCATTCCCGCGAGGCTGATGACGATATGATCACGATCCTGCGGGAGGAAATGGGGAAGGGCGCCTTCCCCGCCATCCTGCATTGCTTCACCGCTGGCGAAGCGCTGGCGATGGCCGGCGTCGAGCTCGGATTGTACGTTTCGTTCTCCGGAATCCTGACCTTCAAGACCTCGGAGAACCTGCGCCGGATCGCCCGGATGGTCCCGCGCGAGCGCCTGCTGGTCGAGACCGACGCGCCCTATCTGGCGCCGGTGCCGTTCAGGGGCAAGCGCAACCAGCCGGCCTATGTGGTTGAAACAGCGAAGGTTCTCGGCGAAACGATCGGCGTGTCCTTCGACGAGATCGCCCGCATCACCACCGAAAACGCGCGGCGCTGCTACTGGAAGATGGACCACGCCGCGCCGGTCGCGCAGGTGGCTTGATCCGGTGCCATGACGCTCACCGTCACCATCCTCGGCTGCGGATCGTCAGGCGGCGTGCCGCGGCCGGGCTCCGGCTGGGGCGCCTGCGATCCCGCCGAGCCGAAGAACCGGCGCCGCCGCTGCTCGATCCTGGTCGAGCGCATCGGCCCTGACGGCACGACGCGGGTCCTGGTCGATACCTCGCCGGATCTGCGCGAGCAGCTGCTCTCGGCCGAGGTCCCGGCGCTGGACGGCGTGCTGATGACGCATGACCATGCCGACCATACCCACGGCATCGACGATCTGCGCGCGCTCGTCCTGCATATGCGTCAGCGCATCCGGGTCCATGCCGACAAGACGACGCAAGCCTCGCTGCATTCGCGCTTCGGCTATCTCTTCGAGACGCCGCCCGGCAGCTATTACCCGCCGATCCTCGATCTCGACGAGATCAGCGCCGGCCGGCCGCAGACCATTGAAGGCGCCGGCGGGCCAATCACGGCGCTGCCGTTTCGGGTCGAGCACGGGCCGAACTACGAGGCGCTGGGCTTCCGCTTCGGTGATCTCGGCTACCTGCCGGATGTCAGCCTGATCCCGCCGGCCGCCATGGAAGCCATGGCCGATCTCGACGTGCTGATCCTCGACTGCCTGCGCGAGACGCCGCATGTCAGCCATTTCCATCTGGAGCAGTCGCTGGAGGCGATCGCACGCCTGAAGCCCAGCCGCGCGATCCTGACCAATCTCCATGTCGATCTGGATTATGCCAGCCTGAGCAAGCGCTTGGCCGGTATTGCAGAGGTGGCGTTCGACGGGATGACGATTTCGCTCCCAGCGTGAGCTGCCAGCGTTCAGGGCCGCGCTCGCATCAATATTAGTTCCATAATATACCTTATGCGAATCAGTGCTGGACGGATTTCGGCCCTCTTCCTTCACTCTTGAGACTGACATCAGGACCGGCGGCCACGACGCTGCAGCTGCCGTCTTGTTTCTACCTGGCGATATCTGGCCTGCCGACCCTCACACCCTCTCAAGGCCGGTTCGGATCGAAATGCTTGGTCAGCTTGTGGCCGTAGCCGCCATAGTCACGCTGGAGCGAATCCGAGCCGGCGGCGAAGGCCGTGACTTGCTGCGGAAAGCGCGTCTCGAACATGAAGGCCAGCGTGCCCTCGAGCTTGTGCGGCTTCAATTCGACATTGCTCGCCTTCTCGAAGGCGTCGACGTCCGGTCCATGCGGCAGCATCGAGTTGTGCAGCGAGATGCCGCCCGGCACGAAGCCGCCGCCGGTCTTGGCGTCGTAGACGCCGTAGACCAGCCCCATGAACTCGCTCATCACGTTCATATGGTACCAGGGCGGCCGGAAGGTGTTCTCGGCCACAAGCCAGCGGTCCGAGAAGATGACGAAGTCGATATTGGCCGTGCCGGGCGTCTCCGAGGGCGAGGTCAGCACCGTGAAGATCGACGGATCGGCATGGTCGTAAAGGACCGGCCCGACCGGTGAAAAGCGCCTGAGATCATACTTGTACGGGGCGTAGTTGCCATGCCAGGCGACCACGTCGAGCGGTGAATGTTCGATATCGGCGGCCCAGAGATTGCCGCCCCATTTCACATACATCTTCGAGGGCGCGTCGCGGTCCTCGTAGGCCGCCACCGGCGTCAGGAAGTCGCGGGGATTGGCGAGGCAGTTGGCGCCGATCGGCCCGCGTTCCGGCAAGGTGAAGGCGCCGCCATAGTTCTCGCAGATATAGCCCCTCGCCGGCCCGTCCCTGAGCTCGACGCGGATCTTCACGCCGCGCGGGATCACCGCGATCTCGCCGGGCTCGATGTCGATGATGCCGAATTCGGTCCAGAGTCGTAGAGCGCCCTGCTGCGGCACGAACAGCATCTCGCCATCGGCATTGTAGAAATACGCGTCCACCATCGAGCGCGTGATCAGGTAGACATGCGCGCCCATGCCGCCCTGGCTGCCGGCGTCGCCGGCGGTCGTCATGCTGCGGATGCCCTCGACGAAGGAGATCGGCTCCGACGGGATCGGGATCGGGCTCCAGCGCAAGGGCGCGATCGGCATGTCGACCTCGCGGGCCGGCGCCGTGCGCCAGAAGCCGGCATCGACCTTCCGGAATGCGTTCCAATGCGCGACGGTCGGGCGGATGCGATAGAGCCAGGAGCGCTCGTTGGTGGTGCGCGGTGCGGTGAAGGGCGAGCCGGAGAGCTGTTCGGCATAGAGCCCATAGGCGCATTTCTGCGGCGAGTTGCGCCCGAGCGGCAGGGCGCCCGGCAGCGCCTCGGTCTCGAAGCCATTGCCGAAGCCGGACATGTAGCCCGCCTGGATCGCGCTCGGGGCCTTTGAGCCGCCGGCATGGGCCGGGTTCTGAAGGGTCATGGGGCGCCCTCTCCTCGCGACGGCCTTCGCTCAAGATGGTTGCTTTGGTAACTGTCGATTTTGTAACTAACAAGGCATGTCGAAACTCGCGCTCGAGCACTTCCTGCCCTATCGCCTGAACCGCCTGAGTTCGGCGGTCTCGCAGCAGTTCCGGGCGGTCTACGGCCCGCATCACGACCTGACCGTGCCGGAATGGCGGGTGCTGGCCACCCTCGCCCAGTTCGGCACGATGACGGCGAAAGCCATCGGCAAGCACTCTTCCATGCACAAGACCAAGGTCAGCCGGGCCGTGCGGGCGCTGGAGGAGCGGCGCTGGCTGGTCCGGCGCGAGAACGCGCAGGACAGGCGCGAGGAAAGCCTGTCCCTGACGGCGCCCGGGCTGCACGCCTATCGCGAGATCGTGCCGCGCGCGCTGGCTTTCGAGGCCTCGATCCTCACCGCGCTCGGCCCCCATGCCGAGCCTTTGCTGGAAGCGCTCTCGCTGATGGAGGCGCGTTTCCCTGTCGAGTGAGGCACCTCTCCACGCTCTGGCGACAGAGGACGGGCGAGAACTCTCAGCCGGCCGTTTCAGTCGACCAGGCCGCGCTCCAGCGCCATGTCGATGCAGCCATGGATATGGCCGTGCAGCAGCCGCTGAGCCTCGGCTGCGTCGCGGCGCAGGGCGCAATCGAGCAGGGCCTTGTGATCCTCGGTCGAGGTCGGTCCCCAGAAGACGAAGAAGACCATCTGATAGCGCAGATAGCGGTCATAGATACCGGCATGGAGATCGAGCAGCGCCTTGGAGCCGCAAGCCGAGACCAGCGCCTGATGGAATTCGAAATCGTAGCGTTTCCAGGCTTGCGTGCCCGACTCGTCGCCGGCGAGCAGGCGCTGCTCCATCCGGGCAAGCTTGTGATGGGCGGCGACGATGCGCCCTTCCCACTCGACATCCCCGGCCTGGAAGGACTGCGCCAGGGCGTTGCTCTCGATCAGCAGGCGCAGATCCGCCAGTTCCTTGAGGTCCGTCACCGAGCAGGGTGAGACCTGGAAGCCGCGCTGGCCTTCCGCGACCACGAGGCCCTGCGGCGCCAACCGGTTCAGGATCTCGCGCAGTGTACTGATGCCGACGCCATAGACCGATTTCAATCGATCGAGCGGCAGGCGCTGCCCGGGCTGGAGTACGCCGAACACGATGTCGTGCCGGATGCGCTCATAGGCCTGCTCGCCGGTCGACAGCGCCGGGATGTCATCGCTGCCGAGATCGAATGCCGCGTCCGTCATGGTGCTCCGTACCGCCTCGCCGCCTTCCTGCCAGCCGCCGCTGCGGCTTGCAAGCGCGTGGACAGCAGTTTCATAAATCAACTGATGATCGATGAATTATCAGTTGATCTCTGTTTCGTCTTGTATCACGTTTCGCTCAGGAAACGCGAGCGAGGCCAGAGAACCTCGCCCTGGGAGATCGTCATGTCGGAGAAGGAAGGGCCGGCCCGCGCCGCAGCGGGAAGCGCGGCCGCATCGCGCCGCCTCTACATCCTGAACGGCCCAAACCTGAACCTGCTCGGGCAGCGCGAGCCGCATATCTACGGCTCGACCACGCTGGCCGAGATCCGAGAGAGCTGCGAAGCGAAGGCAGGTTCGCTCGGCTTTTCGGTCGACTTTCGACAGACCAATTTCGAGGGCGAACTGGTCGAGAGCGTGCATCAGGCGCGGCTCGAGGCCTGCGGGATCATCATCAACCCGGCCGGCTACACCTTCACCTCGGTTGCGCTGCTCGACGCGCTCAAGATGTTCGACGGCCCGAAGATCGAGCTGCACATCTCGAATGTGCATGCGCGCGAGAGCATCTATCACAACTCGCTGATCTCGCGGACCGCGACCGGCATCATCATCGGGATGGGCGCCGCCGGCTACGAACTTGCCATCCAGGCGATGGCCGGCCTGGTCGCGGCCAGGGCCTGATGGCGATGCCCCTGCCCTCCCGGCCCGGCAAGGCTTCAGGGATGCAGCATGCGCAGGAGCGTGTCGATCGCGGCCGCGCGGCGGCGGGCCAACGCTTCGGGCGCGCCCATGTCGTGGCCGAAGACCTGGCGGATGCTGGCGCGGTTGGAGACGTTATAGAAGGCGAGCGCACTGATCGTCAGGTGGATATCGAGCGCCTCGATCCCCGGCCGGAACAGCCCCGCCGCCACGCCGCGCTCATAGGCCTCGCGGATCATGTCGATGGCCGAAAGGTTGAGCGAAGCGATCCGGTCCGAGCTTGCGAGATGGCGGCCATGGTGGATGTTCTCGACCATGACGAGTCGGACGAAATCCGGGTTCTCGGCGTGATAATCGAAGGTGAAGCCCGCCAGCAACGTCATCGCCTCGACCGGCGGCAGGTTGGCGAGGTCGAGGCTGCGCTCGAAGCCGCGGATGCGCTCGTACATCTCCTCGAGGACGGCGCGGTAGAGCCCCTCCTTGTCCCCGAAATAATAGTAGATCATCCGCTTGCTGGTCGCGGTCCGCGCCGCGATCTCGTCGACGCGCGCGCCGCTCAGGCCGTTCTCGACGAATTCCTCCTTCGCGACGGTCAGGATGTTGCGGCGGACGCCCTCCGGGTCCTGCGTCCAGGACGCCGGCTTGCGGCCCGTCACCTTCTGCGTCGAGGCTGCCTTGCTCATGCTTCCCTCATCCGAAACCGGCACGATAGCCGGGTCGCACGCATTGAAATGGACAAGACGGTACATTGCGCTTGACCAAATGAACTATCTGGTACATTTAACATGTCGTCGGCAGAGCGCAAGCCGGCGAGCCTGACGACCAAGGCACCCGAGGAGAGGTGTCGCGACTGCAGACGGGAACCGGATCGACCCCTTCGAGAAGGTCGGCCGTGACTGCGTCGGACCGAAAAGTGGATTCCACTTTTCGGATGAATCCGATGCAACACCAAGGAGATAGATCACCGCGCCCGTGGAGCGCGCGATGATCTAGGGAGCGCCATGAACTACAAGCTCGATTTCACGCCGGTGATCGACGGGATGCCAGCCCTGCTGATGGGCTGCCTCGGCACCTTCCTGCTCGCGATCTGCGGCATGGCGCTGGCCATCGTCATCGGCGTCGGCGGCGTGATCCTGCGCGACTCGAAGATCGCCCCGGTGCGCTGGCTGGTGAAGGCCTTCGTCGAAATCATCCGCAACACACCCTTCCTGGTCCAGATCTTCTTCATCTATTTCGCGCTGCCACTGGCGGGCCTCAGGCTCGACCCGACGCCGACCGCGATCATCGCGCTCGGCATCAATGGCGGCGCCTATGCGATCGAGATCATCCGCGGCGGCGTCCAGTCGATCGGCAAGGGCCAGATCGAGGCAGGGCTCGCACTCGGCCTGCACAAGGCGCAGGTCTTCCGGCTGATCGTGCTCAAGCCGGCGCTGAGGGCGATCTTCCCCTCGCTGACCAGCCAGTTCGTGCTGCTGACGCTGACGACCAGCATCGCCTCGGCGATCTCGGCCTATGAGCTGACTTCGGTGGCGCAGCGCATCGAGTCCGACAGTTTCCGCTCCTTCGAGGTCTACGGCACGATCACGCTGTTCTATCTCGTGATCTCCTGGGTGATGATGCGCTTCTTCGACGCGATCTCGACCCGCTACTTCAGCTATCCGGTGAAGTGAGGGCACGATGGGAGCGAACGAATTCCTCTTCCTGCTCACCGGTCTCAAGTGGACCGTGCTGCTCTCGATCGTCGGTTTCATCGGCGGCGGCGTGTGCGGGCTCGCCATCGCGCTGCTGCGCGTGTCCGGCCGGCCGCTGATCGAGCGGATCACCTCCGGCTATATCGCGCTGTTCCAGGGCACGCCGCTGCTGATGCAGCTCTTCGTGGTCTATTACGGCCTCGCGCTGGTCGGGCTGAAGCTCGATGCTTGGGTCGCGGTCGCGATCGGCTTCACGCTCCATGCCAGCGCCTATCTCGGCGAGATCTGGCGCGGTTCGATCGAGGCCGTGCCGAAGGGCCAGACCGAGGCCGCCAAGGCGCTGAGCCTCCGCTATGTCTCGCGGATGCGCGACGTGATCCTGCCGCAGGCGATCCGCATCTCGCTGCCGGCGACGATCGGCTTCCTTGTCCAGTTGATCAAGGGCACTTCGCTCGCCGCGATCGTCGGCTTCACCGAGCTGACGCGGGCCGGCAACATCGTCTCCAACCAGATCTTCCAGCCGCTCCTCGTCTTCGGGATCGTCGGCATCCTCTACTTCCTGCTGTGCTGGCCGCTCTCGCTCTATGGCTCGCACCTGGAACGTCGCATGGCCATTGCCGCGCGCTGACAGACCCGTTCACCGCCTGACCACCAACCACCAAACACGAAGAGGGAGAGAAACATGACAAAGATGAAAACCACCCGCCGTAGCGTCCTGATCGCGGGCGCCGCTGCTTTGGCCTTGCCGGCCGTACTGAGCGCCCCTGCCCTCGCCGTCACCCCGGCCGAGATCAAGGCCAAGGGCAAGATCGTCGTCGGCATCCAGGGCGACAACCCGCCGTGGGGCTTCGTCACCAGCGCAGGCAAGCAGGACGGTCTCGATGCCGATATCGCGACGCTCTTCGCCAAGGAGCTCGGCGTACAGGTCGAGTTCGTGCCGCTCGAGGTCAACAACCGCATCCCGGCCCTGACCACCGGCCGCGTCGACGTGCTGTTCGCGACCATGGCGATGCTGCCGGAGCGCGCCAAGGCCGTGCAGTTCTCGAAGCCCTATGTCGCCAATACCATCGTGTTCATCGGCCCGAAGAAGGACAAGATCACCACCAACGAGGATATGGGCCGCTACACGATCGGCGTCGCCAAGGGCGCGGCGCAGGACACGCAGGTGACCAAGAACGCGCCCGCCAACACCACGATCCGCCGTTATGACGGCGATGCGCCCTCGATCCAGGCGCTGGTCTCCGGCCAGGTCCAGGCGATCGGCGGCAACATCTTCTACATGCAGCGCATCGAGCAGGCCCGCCCCGGCGAGTTCGAGAACAAGCTCGAATTCCAGAACCTCTATAACGGCGCCTGCACCCGCCTCGGCGAGAGGGAGATCAACGCCGCGATCAACAGCTTCATCGACAAGATCAAGGCCAATGGCGAGCTGCAGAAGATCTACGACAAGTGGATGAAGGTGCCGGTTCACAAGTTCCCGGACAGCCTCGAAGGCATCACCTTCACCGCGAGCTGATCGCCAAGAAATCGGGGCCAGGGCCATGAACGCGCCAGCCGCACAGCCTTCCGGGGCGGATGCCATGATTGCCATGACGCATGTCGAGAAATGGTATGGCGAGTTCAAGGCCCTGACCGATATCAGTCTCACGGTCCGCAAAGGCGAGCGCATCGTGCTTTGCGGACCGTCGGGCTCCGGCAAATCGACGCTGATCCGCTGCATCAACCATCTGGAGACTTACCAGAAGGGCGAGATCCGGGTCGGCGGCACCAGGCTCGGAGACGATGCGAAGACCATCGATGCGGTACGCCGCGAGGTCGGCATGGTCTTCCAGCATTTCAACCTGTTCCCGCACATGACCGTGCTGGAGAACTGCATGCTGGCGCCGATGCGCTCGCTTGGTGCCAGCAAGGCGGAGGCCGAGGCCACCGCCCGCCAATTGCTCGGCCGCGTGAAGATTCTGGAGCAGGCCGAGAAATACCCGGCGCAGCTTTCCGGTGGCCAGCAGCAGCGCGTCGCGATCGCGCGGGCGCTCTGCATGAAGCCGAAGGTCATGCTGTTCGACGAGCCCACCTCGGCGCTCGACCCCGAGATGGTCAAGGAAGTTCTCGACACCATGATCGCGCTCGCCGAGGAGGGCATGACCATGATCTGCGTAACCCACGAGATGGGTTTCGCCCGCCAGGTGGCGAACCGCGTCATCTTCATGGCCGAGGGCGCCATCGTCGAGGAGGCGCCGCCGGAGGAGTTCTTCCAGAATCCGCGCCATGAGCGGACGCGAAAGTTCCTCGGCGAAATCCTGCACAAGCACTGAAACATCCGTCCGGCCAAGGTCTGGACGCCTCAACGGAATGCGATCGATGTCCCGCCTCGTCTATGTCCTGAACGGCCCGAACCTGAACCTGCTCGGCAAGCGCCAGCCGCATATCTACGGGCACGAGACCCTGGCCGATGTCGAGCGCGACTGCCGCAAGCTTGCCGAGGAACTGAAGCTGGAGCTGCGCTTCCACCAGTCGAACCGCGAATACGAATTGATCGACTGGATCCACGAGGCGCGCGAGGACGGCGCCGGCATCGTTATCAATCCGGCCGCGTTCACGCATACCTCGGTCGCGCTGCTTGACGCGCTCAACACCTTCGAGGGGCCGGTGATCGAGTGCCATATCTCGCAGGTGCATAAGCGCGAGGCCTTCCGCCACCACTCCTATGTCTCCATGCGCTCCGACGGCGTCATCGCCGGCTTCGGAACGCAAGGGTATCAGCTTGGCTTGCGGCGCATCGCCAAGCTGATAGCCGACGCGGCCGCGTGAGGACCCCCCGATGGCTCCGGTGAAGATCGCGGTGATGGGAGCGGGCCTGATCGGCAAGCGCCACGCCGCCCATGTCCGGGCCGAGCCCGGCGCCGCCCTCTCGGCGATCATCGATCCCGCCCCGGCCGGCAAGGCCTTTGCCGAGGAGATCGGCGTCGCCTGGTATCCGGGTTTCGACGCCCTCCCCGCCGGCGAGCATCCGGACGGCGTCATCGTCGCGACGCCGAACCAGCTTCATGTCGCCAACGGGCTGGAGCTGGTTGCAGCCAACGTGCCGATGCTGGTCGAGAAGCCGCTGGCCGACAGCGTCGACAGCGCCCGCAGGCTCGTCCATGCCGCCGAGGCAGCCAATGTGCCTCTGCTCGTCGGCCATCACCGCCGCCACAATCCGATGATCCGGAAGGCGCGCGAGGCGATCGATGCCGGCCGGCTCGGCCGTATCCTGACCCTCAACGGCCAGTTCTGGCTGGTGAAGCCGGACGATTATTTCGATGTCGACTGGCGCCGGCAGGAAGGCGCCGGGCCGGTCCTGATCAACCTGATCCACGATATCGACCTGTTCCGCTATCTCTGCGGCGAGATCGTCGGCGTGCAGGCGCTGAGCTCGAACGCCGTGCGCGGCAATCCGGCCGAGGAGACTGCGGTTGCCATCCTGCGCTTCGCCAATGGCGCGCTCGGCACGGTCAGCGCCTCCGACACCGTGGTTTCGCCCTGGAGCTGGGAGCTGACGACCGGCGAGAACCCCGCCTATCCGCAGCAGGACCAGTCCTGTTACCAGATCGGCGGTACGCATGGTGCGTTGACGATTCCCGCGCTCGAACTCTGGAACCACTCAGACAGGCGCGGCTGGTGGGAGCCGCTGCGGCGCGAGCGCATCCCCTTTGTGCCCGAGGACCCGTTGCAGGCCCAGATCCGGCATTTCTGCGCGGTGATCCGTGGTGAGGAAGAGCCCCTCGTCTCCGGCCGCGAAGGCCTTGCGACGCTCGCCGTCATCGCAGCCGTGAAGGAAGCGGCGCGCACTGGCGCACCGGTCGAGATCGCCCCGGAGCCTGCTCCGGCGAGGGCCAAAGCATGATCAAAGGCACGACGCGATTGATCGGCCATCTCGGCTATCCGACCGAGAGCTTCAAGGCGCCGATGATCTACAACCCCTATTTCCAGCGCGAGGGGATTGATGCCGTCGTCGTGCCGATGGGTTGCCGCAGCGAAGACTATCCCGATTTTCTCAGGCTGTTCTTCCGCCTGTCCAACGCCCATGGCGCGCTGGTGACAATGCCGCACAAGGTCACCACGACCGGGCTCGTCGACACGCTCTCGCCGACCGCCGCCATCGCCGGCGCCTGCAATGCGGTGCGGCTGGAAGCGGACGGCCGGCTCACCGGCGACATGTTCGATGGCGAAGGTTTCGTACGCGGCGTCCTGCGCAAGGGGCACAAGCTCGCTGGCGCCCGCGCGCTGGTGATCGGTGCCGGCGGCGTCGGCTCGGCGATTGCCGCCTCGCTGGCGAAGGCCGGCGTCGCGGAGCTGGGTCTGTTCGACAAGCATGCGCCCGCAGCCGCGGAACTCGGACAGCGGCTGGTCGCGCACTACCCTGCCCTTCGCGTCACGATCGGCTCGAATGACCCCGATGGCTTCGACCTCGTCGTCAATGCGACTCCTCTTGGCATGAAGCCCGGCGATCCGTTGCCGGTCGATATCTCCCGCCTGCCCGCTTCCGCCTTCGTCGGCGAAGTCGTGATGGCGCAGGAGATCACGCCCTTCCTCGCGGCAGCCCGCGCACGCGGCTGCGCCGTGCAGGTCGGCACCGACATGCTGTTCGAACAGATACCCGCCTATCTGGAATTCTTCGGCCTGCCTTCGACCACGGCCGAGGATTTGCGCGCCGTCGCGCGATTGGCCTGAGAGGAGGCACACCGTGATTCCATCGATCGCCACCGTCTGCGTTTCCGGCACGCTTCAGGAGAAGCTCGAGGCCATCGCCGCCGCGGGCTTCACGGCGGTGGAGATTTTCGAGAACGACCTGATCGCCTTTCCCGGTTCGCCCACGGAAGTCCGGCGCATCTGCGGCGATCTCGGCCTGACCATCGTCACCTGCCAGCCCTTCCGCGATTTCGAGGGCATGCCGGAGGGGCGCCGCCAGCGCGTCTTCGACCGGGCCGAGCGCAAGTTCGATCTCTTGCAGGAACTGGGAACGGACCTCCTCTTCGTCTGCTCCAGCGTCTCGCCGGAAGCCTTGCCGGGCATCGACCGGCTCGCCGCCGATTTCGCCGAGCTCGGGGAGCGGGCCAGCCGGCGCGGCCTTCGCGTCGGCTATGAGGCGCTGGCCTGGGGGCGGCATGTCTTCGACTATCGTGACGCCTGGGAGATCGTGCGCCGCGCCAACCGGCCGGAAGTCGGCATCGTGCTCGATTCCTTCCATATCCTGGCGCGCGGGCTCGACCTCGCGGCGATCGGCACGATCCCGCGCGACAAGATTTCGATGGTCCAGATGGCCGATGCGCCGCTGCTGCAGATGGACCCGCTCTCCTGGAGCCGGCATTGGCGCTGCCTGCCCGGCCAGGGCGACCTCGATCTCTCCGGCTTCATGCGCGCGCTGACCGCGACCGGCTATGACGGCGTGCTCTCGCTGGAGATCTTCAACGATCGCTTCCGCGCCGGTTCCGCGCGTTCCGTCGCGCTCGACGGCCATCGCTCGCTGATCTGGCTGCTCGACGAGACCGCGCGGCAGACGGCCACGCCGGTGCCCGGCGCGGTGCCGATGCCGCCGCCGGCCCCGGTCGAGGCGGTCGAGTTCATCGAGTTCACGGTGTCGGAGGCCGAACGGCCCGGTTTCGAGAAGCTGCTGCGCGCGCTCGGCTTCGCGCGTTCAGGCGCGCATCGCTCCAAGGATGTCGATCTCTGGCGCCAGGGCGATATCCGCATCGTGCTGAACAGCGAGGCCGACGGCTTCGCCCATAGCTACCAGATCACGCATGGCACCTCGGTCTGCGCGCTGGCCCTGCGCGTGCCGGATGCGCAGGCCGCGATCGCCCGCGCCAAGGCCTTGCTCGACGTGCCCCATGCCGGCGCGATCGGGCCGGACGAGCTCGACATCCCCGCCGTGCGCGGCCTCGGCGGCAGCTTGCTCTATTTCCTCGACAAGGCTTCGGCGCTGGGCCGCTGGGCCGAGGTCGATTTCGAGGCGACAGGCGAAGCTTCGGACAATGCCGGGCTCACCGGCGTCGACCATGTCTCGCAGAGCATGCAGTACGAGGAGATGCTGACCTGGCTCTTGTTCTATTCCTCGCTGTTCGATACCCGGAAGACGCCGAGCCAGGCCGTGCTCGACCCCGGCGGCGTGGTTCAGAGCCAGGTGATCGAGAGCGGGCTCGACGGCAGGAACGGCCATGGCTTGAGGCTCATCCTCAACGGCTCGCAGAGCCACCGCACGCTCTCGGCCCGCTTCATCACCGATTTCTTCGGTTCGGGCGTGCAGCATATCGCCTTCGCGACCGACGACATCACCGCGACGGTCAAGCGGCTGGTTGCGAATAGCGTCGCCATGCTACCTATCCCCGAGAACTACTATGACGACCTCGAAGCCCGCTCCGACCTCTCGGCGGAGGAGATCGACGCGATGAAGGCGCTGAACATCCTCCATGACAGCGATGCCGGCGGCGCGTTCCGTCAGGCCTATACCCAGACCCTGGATGGCGGGTTGTTCTTCGAGATCGTCCAGCGCGACGGCTATGTCGGCTATGGCGCCGCCAATGCCGGCATCCGGCTCACCGCGCAGTCCAGGCTCGCGCGTCCGATCAGCGTTCCCGCGCCGAGCCATGGCTGAGGAGAGAGAAGCCGCATGAGCAGCCTGATCCTTCCCTATGCGGGGCTCGATGCCGGGCAGCCGGCCTCGCTCTCGCCGGATTACCGCTCGACCGTGGCGCGCAGCCCGCGCCACGCCCCGATCGCCCAGCGCAAGCCGGACGGGACCTGGTGGCTCGACATCAACCTCTCCGGCGAAAACGAGACGGTGTTCTTCGATCTGTAGGTGAAAGGCGGCCGCTCAGGCCGCCTTTTTCCGTTCGGCGATCCGCGCGAGATCGGTCAGCAGCCGGCGCGTCGCCTTGAGCCGCTGCTCGACAGTGTCGAAATCGTCGATGAAGACGACGCGCATGTCGGGGCGCACCTTCGCCAGCGTGCCGATCTTCGCGACATAGGAGACCAGCCCTTCCGGATTGGCGAATTCGTTGTTGCGGAAGGCGACGATGATGCCCTTCGGCCCGGCCTCGACCTTTTCGACATTGGCGCGCTTGCAGAGCGCCTTGATCGCGACGATCTCCAGGAGCTGGTTGACCTCCTCCGGCAGCGGGCCGAAGCGGTCGACCAATTCGGCGCCGAAGGATTGCAATTCGGCATCGTCGTCCATGGTCGAGAGGCGCTTGTAGAGCGTCAGCCTCAGCGTCAGGTCGGCAACATAGTGCTCGGGGATCATGACGGGCGCGCCGACCTGGATCGCCGGCGACCATTGCGTCTCCGTCTCGAACTCGATGCCGGCCTTGAGCGCCGCCACGGCCTCCTCCAGCATCTGCTGGTAGAGCTCGTAGCCGACCTCCTTGATATGGCCGGACTGCTCGTCGCCGAGCAGGTTGCCGGCGCCTCTGATGTCGAGATCGTGGCTGGCGAGCTGGAAGCCGGCGCCGAGCGTATCGAGCGATTGCAGAACCTTGAGGCGCTTGTCGGCCTGCTCGGTCAGCTTGCGGTTCGCCGGCACGGTGAAGAGCGCATAGGCGCGCGTCTTCGAGCGGCCGACGCGGCCACGGAGCTGATAGAGCTGGGCAAGGCCGAACATGTCGGCGCGGTGGACGATCAGCGTGTTTGCGGTCGGGATATCGAGGCCCGATTCGACGATCGTGGTCGAGAGCAGGATGTCGTATTGGCCGTCATAGAAGGCGGTCATCACGTCTTCCAGCGTGCCCGCCGCCATCTGGCCATGGGCGATGCCGACCTTGCACTCCGGCACCTGCTTGTCGAGGAAGTCCTTGACGTCGGCGATGTCCTCGATGCGCGGCACGACATAGAAGCTGCGTCCGCCGCGATAGCGCTCGCGCAGCAGCGCCTCGCGCACGATCAGCGGGTCGAACGGCGTGACGAAGGTGCGCACTGCGAGACGATCGACCGGCGGCGTCGCGATGATCGAAAGCTCGCGCACGCCGGTCATGGCGAGCTGAAGCGTGCGCGGGATCGGCGTCGCCGACAGGGTCAGCATATGCACCTCGGCGCGCAATTCCTTCAGCTTCTCCTTATGGGCGACGCCGAAATGCTGCTCCTCGTCGACGATGACGAGGCCGAGATCCTTGAAGTCGACGCCCTTGCCGAGCAGCGCATGCGTGCCGACGACGATATCCATCGTGCCGTCCCTGGCGCCCTGCTTCACCGCCTTGAGATCGGCCGAGCCGACGAAGCGCGAGGCCTGGCCGACATGGACCGGCAAGCCGGCAAAGCGATCGGCGAAGTTGCGATAGTGCTGGCGCGCGAGCAGCGTCGTCGGCACGACGACCGCGACCTGCTTGCCGTTCAGCGCGGCGGCGAAGGCGGCGCGCAGCGCGACCTCGGTCTTGCCGAAGCCGACATCGCCGCAGACCAGCCGGTCCATCGGGCGCCCGGCGGCGAGATCGTCCAGCACCGCGTCGATGGTGTTCTGCTGGTCCTCGGTCTCCTCATAGGGGAAGCGGGCGCAGAACTCATCATAGACGCCATCGGGCGGGATGAGACGCGGCGCATCCTTGAGCGCGCGGGCCGCCGCGATCTGGATGAGCTTGCCGGCCATCTCGCGGATGCGCTGCTTGAGCTTGGCCTTGCGCGCCTGCCAGCCGCCGCCGCCGAGCCGGTCGAGCTGGACTTCCGTATCCTCGGAGCCGTAGCGGGACAGAAGCTCGATATTCTCGACCGGCAGGAACAGCTTGGAATCGCCGGCATAATGGATTTCGAGGCAATCATGCGGCGCGCCGGCCGCCGTGATCGTCTGCAGGCCGATGAAGCGGCCGATGCCGTGATCGACATGGACGACGAGATCGCCCGGCGCGAGCGAGGACAGTTCGGCGATGAAGTCCTGCGGGCGCCTGGTCTTGCGGCGCGGCCGGACGAGGCGGTCGCCCAGGATGTCCTGTTCGCCGATGACCGCGAGGCGCCCGGCCTCGAAGCCGGTCTCGAAGCCCCAGACGGCGAGCGCGATCGTGCCGGGCTTGAGATCGAAGGCGGCGCGCAAGGAACCGGTCAGTTGCGTGCTCTTCAGGCCATGATCGGCCAGCACATGGGCGAGGCGCTCGCGCGAGCCTTCCGACCAGGCGGCGAGAATGACGCGCTTGCCGTCGGCTTCCAGCGCCTTCACATGCGCGACGGCGGCATCGAACACGCCGCCGGCATCGGCCGTGCGCTCGGCCGCGAAGCTGCGACCCTGCTTGCCGCCGAGATCGAGGATGAGCTTGCCCTCGCTGTCCGGTAGCTGGAACGGCGTCATGCTGGCGACGCCGGAAGCATCGATCACCGCGCGCCAGTCGGTCGGCGAGAGATAGAGCGCATCCGGCGGCAGCGGCTTGTAGGGAATGCCGCCGCCCCCGCCCTGCTCCAGTGCGGCCTTGCGGGCGTCGTAATAGTCCTTGATCAGGCTGATGCGCTCGCCGATCGCATCCTCGGCCTGATGGTCGAGCACCAGCGGAACGTCCGGCAGATAGGTGAAGAGCGTGTCGAGCTTCTCCGCCAGCAATGGCAGCCAGTGCTCAAGACCGGCCGGACGGCGGCCTTCGCTGACCGCTTCATAGAGCGTGTCGTCGCGGCCGGGCGTGCCGAAGGTCGAGATATAGGACTGGCGGAAGCGGCGGATGCTCTCGCTCGTCATCTGCGCCTCGGACATCGGCACGAGGTCGAGCCCACGGAGCTGCCCGGTGGTGCGCTGCGTCTCCGGATCGAAGGTGCGGATCGATTCCAGCGTGTCGCCGAAGAAGTCGAGCCGGATCGGCGCCGGCATGCCCGGCGGGAACAGGTCGACGATGCCGCCGCGCACGGCGAATTCGCCGGTCTCGCGCACGGTCGAGGTTCTGAGATAGCCGTTGATGTCGAGCCAGCGCGCCAGCTGCTCGATATCGACCATGTTGCCGGGCGCCGCCGAGAAGCTCTCCGACGCCACCTTGCCGAAGGCGGGCACGCGCTGGAGCGCGGCGTTGACGGTGGTCAGCAGCAGGCGTGGCCGGTCGCCGGATCTGGTCTTGGCGAGGCGCGACAGCGTCGTCATCCGGTGCGCGACGATGGCCGGCGCGGGAGAGACACGGTCATAAGGCTGGCAGTCCCAGGCCGGGAAGCTCATCACCTCGAGATCGGGGGCTACGAATTGCAGCGCGTTCTCAAGCACCTGCAGGCGCTGGCCGTCACGGGCAATGAAGACGAGCAGCGCCGGGCCTTCCGCCTTCTTGGCGCGTGCGCGGGTGAGATCCGCGAGCACGACGGCGTCGAAGCCGTCGGGCACGCCGGCGAGCGTCGGCTTGTCGCCGCGGTTCAGCGCATCGAGCAGGCGGTCGAGCTGCGGCTTTGCGATCTGGGACGGGGGAGGAATGCTCATCGGAAGCGCGTCATTCTCGGGCTTGACCCGAGAATCTCGGGACGAGTGGTCACTAATTCAGAGATGGTCAGGTCAAGCCCGACCATGACGGGTGTGGAAGCCCTCACACATGAATCGGCTTGTCGTGATGGTGGAAAGCCCGAAGCTTGCGGAACAGCTCCGTGTCGTAATTCGTGGGCACGGGAGCCTCTCCGGTCACCCAGCTCAGCAGGTCGCGGTCCAGCACCTCGATCAGGCGCTCGAACTCGTCGAGCTCGGCATCGCTGAAGCCGGCGATCGCGTCGTCGGCGAAACGGCCCATGATCAGGTCCATCTCGCGCATGCCGCGATGCCAGGCGCGGAACAGGATCTTGCGGCGGCGCGGGTCGAGATCGGCGCTGGAGCGGGTCGAGCCGGACATGGGAACCTCGAACAGGAAAACCTGGGGGAAGGCGCAATAACGAATGGGCCGGCCCCGTCGCGGAGCCTGCCTGAGCAGGCTATATAGCGATGCAACCCGGCGAAGTCAGCGGCGAAGCGGCTGCGATCTTCGCGCTCCTGACAATTGCCGAGACGTCTTGCGCCCTTCGATCCTCGATCCGCTCTTCGCCCCCGTCACGACGCTTTCCGGCGTCGGGCCCAAGCTCGGCAAGGTGTTGGACAAGTTTCTTGGCGACGAGACGCAGGCAGCGCGCGTCATTGACCTGATGTTCCAGTTACCGACCGGTGCGGTCGACCGGCGCCCAAGCCCTTCGATCGCGGATACGCCGATCGGCGATGTCGCGACCTTCACCGCCCGCGTCAGCGAGCATCGCGCCGCCCCCGCCGGCAAGAAGGCGCCTTATCGCATCATCGTCGAGGACGAGACCGGCGACGTGACGCTCGTCTTCTTCCATGCCGATTCGCGGCATCTGGCACAGACCCTGCCGATCGGCGCCTACCGGCTGATCTCGGGCAAGCTGGAGCTCTGGGAAGGCATGCGCCAGATGGTGCATCCCGAGCGCATCCTCGATCCCAAGCTCGCAGCGACGCTGCCGGCCTTCGAGCCGGTCTATCCGCTGACCGAGGGCATCGGCCAGCGCATGATGATGCGGACCGTGCAGGCAGCGGCCGAGCGCTGCCCGGAGATGCCGGAATGGCAGGACCCGGCCTTCCTCGCCAGGGGTGACTTCCCTTCGTTCCATGCGGCGGTCGAAGCCCTGCATCACCCGGTCGATCGCAAGGCGGCGGAGGGTGACACCGTTGCGCGGCGGCGCATCGGCTATGACGAATTGCTGGCGAGCCAGATCGCGCTCGCCCTCGTCCGCCGCCAGCAGAAGAAGATCGCCGGCCGCGCCACCACCGGTGATGGCGGCCTGCGCTTCCGGATCCAGTCCGCCCTGCCCTTCGAATTGACCGAGGGCCAGCGCAAGGCGATCGCCGATATCCATTCCGATATGGCCAAGCCCGAGAAGATGCTGCGCCTCCTGCAGGGCGATGTCGGCTCGGGCAAGACGGTCGTCGCATTGATGTCCATGGCCGCCGCCGCCGAGGCCGGCCGGCAATCTGTGCTGATGGCGCCGACAGAAATCCTCGCCCGCCAGCATGCCGAACGCTTGGCGCCACTGGCCGAGAAGGCCGGCCTGAAGCTCGCTCTGCTGACCGGGCGCGAGAAGGGCGCCGGCCGCAAGCAGGTGCTGGCGGGCTTAGCCGATGGCTCGATCGATATCGCGGTCGGGACCCATGCGCTGTTCCAGGAGGGTGTCGCCTTCCATGATCTCGCGCTCGCCGTCGTCGACGAGCAGCACCGTTTCGGCGTGCATCAGCGCCTGCTGCTCGGCTCCAAGGGCGAGGCGGTCGACGTGCTGGTGATGACCGCGACGCCGATCCCGCGCACGCTCTCGCTGACCTGGTTCGGCGATATGGATATCTCGATCCTCTCGGAGAAGCCGGCGGGCCGGAAGCCGATCGTCACCCGTGCGATCTCTTCCGAGCGCTATGACGAGGTCGTCGGCGCCATCGGCCGGGCGGTCGAGAGCGGCGCGCAGGCCTATTGGGTCTGCCCGCTCGTGCAGGAATCCGACACGCTCGATGTCGCCGCAGCGCAGGAGCGCTATGACGCGCTGCGCGAGATCTTCGGCGGCAAGGTTGGGCTGCTCCATGGCCAGATGCCCGGCCGCGAGAAGGACGCCGCCATGGCCGCCTTCGTCGCGGGAGAAACCCGCATCCTCGTCTCAACCACCGTGATCGAGGTCGGCGTCGACGTGCCCAATGCCAGCGTCATGGTGATCGAGCATGCCGAGCGCTTCGGCCTTGCGCAGTTGCATCAGCTGCGCGGGCGGATCGGGCGCGGCTCGGCTGCCTCGACCTGCCTGCTGCTCTACAAGGGGCCGCTCGGCCCCGTCGCCGAGGCGCGCCTCACGATCATGCGCGAGACCGAGGACGGCTTCCGGATCGCCGAGGAGGATCTGCGCCTGCGTGGCGAGGGCGAAGTGCTCGGCACCAAGCAGTCGGGCTCGCCGGACTGGCGCATCGCCCGGCCGGAGATCGATGGCGACCTGCTGGCAGCCGCCCGCGACGATGCGCGGCTCCTGATCGAGCGCGACCCGCATCTGGAGACGCCGCGCGGCCAGGCGATCCGGGTGCTGCTCTATCTGTTCGAGCGGGATGTCGCGATCAGGTTGCTGCGGGCAGGCTGACCGGCGGCTTCCCTTCGAGCTTCGGCTTGCCGTTTTCGCCGGGCTGGATCAGCCCGGCCGACATGATCAGCTTGGCGCCGTCCTCGACCGAGATCGATAGCTCGACGACCTCGCGCCGCGGCAGGTAGAAGAAGAAGCCCGTGGTCGGGTTCGGCGTGCAGGGCAGGAAGACGCCGATCTGCTCGTCGCCCGGTTCCTGGCCATTCGGCAGGCGTTCGGCGATCTCGGGTGCGGCCTCCTGTGCGATGAAGACGATCGACCACATGCCCGGCTGCGGGAACTGCACCATGCCGACCTTCCGGAACGAGGTGCCGGACTGCGAGAAGATCGTCTCGAAGACCTGCTTCACGCCCTTGTAGAGGCTGCGGACCACCGGCATGCGGTCGAGGATCGCCTCGCCGGCGCGGATCAGCGAGCGCCCGACGAGATTGGCTGTCAGGAAACCCAGCAGGGTCAGTCCGATCAGCGCGATGACCAGGCCGAAACCCGGGATCGGATAGGGCAAATAGGAATCAGGCAGGTAGGAATTCGGAATGAGCGGCTTCACCAGCCCGTCGACGAAATTGACGAACCACCAGGTCACCGAGGCCGTGATGGCGAGCGGCGCGGCGATGACGAGCCCGGTCAGGAAATAGCGGCGCAAGCGAGCGCCCCAGGTCGGGCGCAGGATTTCCGCGGGCAGGATGAGGCGGGGATCGGGCGGGCCGGCTGTCATCGTCTCTCCCAGAACACCGGCGCGACCTCCCGCCTGCTTGCGGCGGCTCGCATGGGCCGCGATATGACACGATAAGCGAGGCGGCGCCATCCGCCAGCCCCCAGAGCATTTTCGAGCGAAGTGGCTACCGGTTCGCGTGAAGAAAATGCGACAATACAAAGAGATAGCGCAAGCAAGGGTGAGGCCGTGAGCGAGGACGATCAGCCGCGACGCCGATGGTCACGGCCGCTGCTCTTCGCTGCGGGCTGGGTATTCACGGCGCTCGGCGTCGTCGGGCTCATCCTGCCGCTGATGCCCGGCACGATCTTCCTGATTGCGGCGGCCTGGTGCTTCTCGCAATCCTCGCCGCGATTCGAGGCCTGGTTGATCGGCCATCCGAGGCTCGGGCCGCATGTCCTGCGCTGGCGGAAGACCGGCGCCATCGCCCGGCGAGCGAAAGTCCTGGCCTGCGGATCGATGGCGCTGAGCTTCGTCTTATTGACGCAAACGAGTGCGCCGCCGATCGCTCTTGCGACGGCGGCGCTGTGTCTGATCGGCGCGGGCCTCTACGTTTCGACCCGGCCCGAAGCCTGAGCCGCCGTCACTCCACCGTGACGGATTTCGCCAGGTTGCGGGGCTGGTCGACGTCCTTGCCCATGAAAACCGCTGTCTGATAGGCGATCATCTGGATCGGCAGGGCATAGACGATCGGCGCGAAGGTCGGGTCCATGTCGGGCATGACGATCGTCGCTTCCGGCTCGATGCCGCATTCGGCGGCCCCCTTCGCATCGGTGACGAGGATGATCCGGCCGCCGCGCGCAGCGACCTCCTGCATGTTGGAGGCGGTCTTCTCGAACAGCGCGTCATGGGGCGCGACGACGATGACCGGCATGTCCTCGTCGATCAGAGCGATCGGCCCGTGCTTCAGCTCGCCCGCCGGATAACCTTCTGCGTGGATGTAGCTGATTTCCTTCAGCTTCAGGGCACCTTCCAGCGCGAGCGGGAAGCTGGTGCCGCGCCCGAGATAGAGCACGTCCTTGGCCTTGGAAAGCTCGCGCGCGAGCTTTTCGATCTCGGGCTCCAGCTCCAGCGCCCGGGCCATCAGCCCCGGCAGCGAGATCAGGTTCTGCACATGGCTGGCCTCGTCCTGCGCCGAGAGCGTGCCGCGGGCGCGGGCCGCGGCGAGCGCGAGCGAAGCGAAAACCGCGAGCTGGCAGACGAAGGCCTTGGTCGAGGCGACGCCGATCTCGGGGCCGGCGAGCGTCTGGGCCACCGCGTGGCTCTCGCGCGCGATCGTCGAGGTCGGCACGTTGACGACCGACAGGATGACCTGCCCGTTCTGGCGGGCGTAGCGCAAGCCGGCCAGCGTGTCAGCGGTTTCGCCGGACTGCGAGATGAAGAGCGCCAGGCCCTGGTCCGGCAGCGGCGCCTCGCGGTAGCGGAATTCCGACGCGACATCGATTTCGACCGGCAGGCGCGCCAGCTTCTCGAACCAGTATTTTGCGATAAGGCCGGCATAATAGGATGTGCCGCAGGCGCTGATCGTCAGGCGCGACAGGTTCTTCCAGTCGATCTGGTCGCCGAAGGGCAGGCGCACCTTGCCGTTGGCCATGTCGAGATACTGCGTCAGCGTATGGCCGACGACCTCGGGTTGCTCGTAGATCTCCTTGGCCATGAAGTGGCGGTGATTGCCCTTCTCGACCAGGAAGGCGCCGGCGGCGACGCGCTGGGCGCGGCGCTCCACCTGCTTGTTGGTCTTGTCGTAGAAGGTCGCGCCGCGGCGATGCAGCACGACCCAGTCGCCCTCTTCGAGATAGGCGATGAGATTGGTGAAGGGGGCGAGCGCCAGCGCGTCCGAGCCGAGATACATCTCGCCCTCGCCGACACCGACGGCCAACGGCGAGCCCTTGCGAGCGCCGATCAGCAGGTCTTCCTCGCCCTGGAACAGGAAGGCGAGCGCGAAGGCGCCGTGCAGGCGCGGCAGGCTCGCGGCAACTGCATCGACCGGGCTCTTGCCGCGGTCGAGCTCACGGGTGACGAGATGGGCGACGATCTCGGTGTCGGTCTCGGTCTCGAAGACGTAGCCGTCGGCCTGGAGCTCGGCGCGCAGGTCCCGGAAATTCTCGATGATGCCGTTATGGACCACCGCGAGCTTCGGTGTCGCATGCGGATGGGCATTGGTCTCGTTGGGCTTGCCATGGGTCGCCCAGCGGGTGTGGCCGATGCCGACCAAGCCTTCGAGCGGCTCGTTCGAGAGGCGGGTCTCGAGATTCTTGAGCTTGCCCTCGGCGCGGCGGCGGGTGAGCCGGCCACCTTCCAGCGTCGCGACGCCAGCGGAATCGTAGCCACGATATTCAAGCCGCCGCAGCGCCTCGACGACCTGCGTCGCAACCGCTTCCTTGCCCAGAATCCCGACGATGCCGCACATGGGCGAACCCCTCCAGCGATTGATGTCGGCAAAGCGCATAGCCGCGATCGGCGCGCATGCCCAATCAATCTACATGACGAACTGTGAACGGCGGATGGCCCGATCCGCCGCGATTCCGCGCTATTCGGCTGCCTTCTTGGCGGCTTTCCGGGCCGCAGCGGCAGCACGGAAGGTCACCGCCCAGCCCTCCTTCGCGACCTGCCGGCCGCGGCCGATGGCGAGCGCATCGGGCGCGACGTCCTCGGTGATGACCGAGCCGGAGCCGATATAGGCGCCCTCGCCGATCGTCACCGGGGCGACCAGCGACGAATTCGAGCCGACGAAGGCATTGGCGCCGATCGTCGTCCTCGACTTGTTGAAACCGTCATAGTTGCAGGTGATCGTGCCGGCGCCGATATTCGCTGCCGCGCCCACCGAGGCATCGCCGATATAGGTGAGGTGATTGACCTTGGCGCCGGGGCCGATATCGGCCGCCTTCACCTCGACGAAATTGCCGACCTTGGCCTTCTCCGCGAGCTTCGCGCCCGGCCGCAGGCGGCCATAGGGGCCGACGCTGGCATCGACACCGACTGTGGCGCCCTCCAGATGCGAGAAGGCGTGGATCACCGCGCCGTCATCGACACGCACGCCCGGCCCGAAGACGACGTTCGGCTCGATCACGACATCGCGGCCGATCTGCGTGTCATAGCTGAAGAAGACCGTCTCCGGGGCGATCAGCGTCGCGCCGCCGAGCATCACGGCGAGGCGCTTGCGCCGCTGGAATTCCGCTTCCACCGCAGCGAGCTGCGTGCGGTCGTTGATGCCCTGGACCTCGCTTTCGGGCGCCCGCAGCGCGACGGCGTCGAGCCCGCGCTTGCGCGCCACCTCGACCGCATCGGTGAGATAGAACTCGCCCTGGGCGTTGTGGCTGCCGATCGCTTCCAGGATCGAGAGGGCGTGCGCGCCGGAGAGCGCCATCAGCCCGGCATTGCAGAGCGTGATGGCGCGCTGCTCCGGGGTGGCATCCTTGTGTTCGACGATCGCCTCGAGATGGCCGTCCTTCTCGACGAAGCGGCCATAGCCCGTCGGGTCCTTGGCGACGAAGCCGAGCGCAACGACGGCGGCGCCCTCTCTCAAGCCGCGGCGGAGGGCCGCAAAGGTCTCGGGACGCACGAGCGGCGTATCGCCAAAGGCGATGATGACGTCGTCATGGCCGGCCGCGATGGCGGCCTTCGCGGCGAGCGCGGCATGGGCGGTGCCCCGGCGCTCGTGCTGGATGGCGATCTGCGCATGCGGAAGCTGCTTGCGCGCCGCTTCGCCGACTTCGGGACGTTCCGAGGAAATCACGACGGCGACGGCATCCGCGCCAGCCTTCGAAACCGCCGCCAGCGCATGGCCGAGCAGTGACCGGCCGGCCACGGCATGGAGCACCTTCGGCCCCCGCGATTTCATGCGGGTGCCCTCTCCGGCGGCCAGGACGATCGCGAGGCAGGATCGGGCCGACTGCATTTCGGTCATGTTTCTCGTTTCCCCTGCAGGCATGTCTGAACCACGGCCCGCCCATCACAATCGACTTCACGCATGCCAGCGTCGCAGGCGCCGTGGATAGCCGATCCGCTCGCCTTTTGCCAAAGTTCAATCGCGGCGAAAAGGCACCATCCGAGGACGGCCGCCGCCGCGGGCCGGCTCCGGCCTGAATTCGCAGGATCGCACCATCCAAAAGACGTGCATCTTCCCGATCGGAAAGGCTTTTCAGGCGAACTGGAAATGCTCTAGAAGCGCGAGGGGCGAGGGCGTCGCCGCGTAGTTTGGATCCCATGTCGACACCGTTGAATCGTAGGCAGTTTCTGGAAGGCGCCGCCGCCGGCGCCGCGCTGCTCTCGCTGGCCGGCCCGGCCGCAGCGCAAGCGCCGACCGGCGCAGCTTCCTTCAACATCCCCTCCCTCGTGGACGGGCAGCGTTTCGACCCCGCGCTGGTGGTCGACGCCGCCAGGGCCCTGGCCCAGCGCCCACTCATTCCGCTCGCCGCGAACGACCTGCCGGAGGGCTATGCCGCCCTGCCCGCCGATCAGTATGCGGGCATCCGGATGCAGCCGGGCGCAACGGTCTGGGCCGGCGAGAATCGCGGCTTCACCGTCGAGCCCCTGCATCGCGGCTATGTCTTCTCCAATCCGGTGAGCCTGTTCACGATCGAAGAGGGAACGGTGCGCCGCATCGGCTTCGATCGCAGCAAGTTCGATTACGGACGGGTCGCGCCGCCGACGGGCAATGCCGACCTCCAGTTCTCCGGCATGCGGATCGCCGCCGGGCTGGAACGCCCCTTCGAGGTCGCGGTCTTTCAGGGCGGCACCTTCTTCCGCGCCCTCGCCCGCGGCCAGAATTTCGGCGCGATGGCGCGCGCGCTGATCCTGCGCCCCGGCGAGACGCGCGGCGAGGAACTGCCGTTCTTCCGGGCGTTCTGGATCGAGCGGCCGAGCCCGGCGGTGGGCTCGCTGGTAATTCACGGCCTGCTCGATTCGGAGAGCGTCGCCGGCGCGGTGCGGATGACGTTGCGGCCGGGCGACGTCACCTTCGTCGATGTCGAGATGACGCTGTTCGCGCGCCAGGCGCTCGACCATGTCGGCTTCGGCTGCACCAGCGCGACCTTCCTGTCCGGCCCGCAGAGCCGGCGCGTCTTCGACGATATCCGCCCCTCGATCGGCGAGGTCTCGGGCGTCCAGATGCAGTCGGGCGGCGGCGAATGGATCTACCGCCCGGTCAACAACCCCGCGACCCTTCAGGTCTCCTCCTTTGTCGACGAGAATCCCAAGGGCTTCGGCCTGGTCCAGCGCGAGCGCGACCCCGCCGCCTTCCAGGACGACGACCAGCGCTTCGAGCTCCGGCCGAGCGTCTGGATGGAGCCGCTCGGCGACTGGGGGGCAGGTTCGGTACAGCTCATCGAGATCCCCAGCGATTCCGAGCCGAACAAGAACATCATCATGTACTGGCGGCCGAAGCAGCCGCTTGCCGCCGGCAGCGAGACCTCGCTGAGCTATCGCCAGGCCTGGTGCTGGCAGCCGCCGGAGCGTCCGCCATTGGCGCTCGCCACCCGCTCGCGGCAGGGCAAGGGCTCGCAGGGGCGGCGGCGGCGCTTCATCGTCGAGTTCACCGGCGACAAGCTGGCCGATGCGGCGCTGATCGCCTCGACGCGGGCGACGATCACGGCCCAGCCCGGCGCCGTGCACAACGTTCGCCTCTGGCCCTATCCGGAGCGCAAGCTGATGCGCGTCGGCTTCGAGGTCGATCCCGGCAACGACAATCTCTCCGAGCTCCGGCTCGTCCTGCAATCGGGCGGCCAGCCCGTCTCTGAGACCTGGTTGAATCGATGGACCTGGTAACGGCAACCCGCCGCGACGCCATGGAAACGGAACAGCGCGGCTACAGCGCGGCTCGCGAGCCGGCCACGCCTCCGGAAGAGCCGCTGGTCATGCCGGTGCAGTCGTTCCGGAGCTGGACGGATTCGGATCGCCGTGCCCCGGCGGCGCCGCGCGACTGGAAGACGCCGTGGCTGAAGCGCCTCTTCGTCTTCGGCGGCGGGCTCGTGCTCACCGGCTTCGGCGCCTGGGAAATGTACAATGTCGTGTCGGTCAGCCGCACGACCTCGCTGCAGTACGCCCTGCTCGTGCTGTTCACGATCAACTTCTCGTGGATCGCGCTCGCCTTCACCAGCGCGCTGCTCGGCTTCTTCGGCGTCATGTTCGGCGCCGGCCGGGCGGACCGGGCCGAAACGCTGAAGCACCGCACCGTCGTGGTGATGCCGATCTACAACGAGTCTTCGGCCCGGATCTTCGCCGCGGTGGCGGCGATCCGCGAATCGGTTGAGGCCACGGGCCTGGGCGATCATTTCGACTATTTCATCGTCTCCGACACGACCAACCCGGATGTCTGGGTGGCGGAGGAGCGGGCCTTCCTGGCGCTGCGCGAGCGCCTCGGCCCGAACAGCCGGGTCTATTACCGCCACCGGCCGAAGAACCACCACCGCAAGGCCGGCAACATCGCTGATTTCGTCACGCGCTGGGGCGGGCTCTACGAGCATATGGTCGTGCTCGACGCCGACAGCCTGATGACCGGCACCTGCATCGTGCGCCTCGCCGCCGCGATGGAGAACGACCCCGATGCCGGCATCATCCAGTCGCTGCCGCTGATCATCAACCGCAACACCTTCTTCGCCCGGCTGCAGCAATTCGCGGCGCGGGTCTATGGCCCGGTCATCGCGACCGGGCTCGCGATGTGGTCCGGCCGCGACGGCAATTACTGGGGCCACAACGCGATCATCCGGACCAAGGCCTTCGCCGACCATTGCGGCCTGCCGGACCTGAAGGGCAAGCCGCCCTTCGGCGGCCATGTGCTGAGCCACGATTTCGTCGAGGCGGCGCTGATCCGCCGCGCCGGCTGGTCGGTCTACATGCTCCCGGACCTGACGGGCTCCTATGAGGAAAGCCCACCCTCGCTGATCGATATCTCCGTGCGCGACCGGCGCTGGTGCCAGGGCAATCTCCAGCATTCGCGGATCATGGGCGGCAAGGGCTTCGTCATGCCGACGCGCCAGCATTTCGCCACCGGCATCATGGGCTATCTCGCCTCGCCGCTCTGGCTGATGCAGCTCGTGGTCGGCATCCTGATCGTGCTGCAGGTCAACTACGCGCGGCCTGAGTATTTCACGCAGGAATTCACGCTCTTCCCCGTCTGGCCGCGGTTCGATCCAGAGCGCGCCTTGCGCCTGTTCGCAATCACCATGGGAATCCTGCTGGCGCCGAAGCTGTTCGGCCTGCTGCTGACCCTGTTCAACAACAAGCTCAGGCAGGCCGGCGGCGGCGCGATCCGCCTGATCGTCTCGGCGCTGATCGAGGTTCTGTTCTCGGCCTTCTTCGCGCCGATCATGATGCTGATCCAGTCCGGCTCGGTCTTCCAGATCCTGCTCGGGCGCGACACCGGCTGGAACCCGCAGCGGCGCGACGATGGCTCGATCCCGCTGAAGGACATCATCCGCCGGCACCGGACCCATACCGTGCTCGGCGTTGTCACCGGCCTCTCGGCCTTCATGATCGCGACCTCGCTCTTCGCCTGGATGTCGCCGACGATCGTCGGCCTTGTGCTGGCGATCCCGCTGTCATGGGCCTCGGGCCAGCTCGCGATCGGCCTCTGGCTTAAGCGCCATAAGCTCCTGATGACGCCGGAGGAAGGCGCACCGCCCGCGATCGCGACGCGCGCCAACGAACTGCAGGCCGAGTTCGAGAAGGCCGGCTACGACGATGCGGACGGCATCAAGGCGCTCCACGCCGATGCGGAACTGCGCCACGCCCATGAACTGATGCTGCCCTATGGCCAGTCGCGCCGGCGTGGCGAGATCGAGCCCGACCGCGCGGTGGCCCAGGCCAAGCTCGTCGATGCCGAGACGATCGACGACGCCGCGATCTGGCTGAAGCCGAAGGAGCGCATGGTGGTGCTGCACGACCGGGCGCTGATCGGGCTCCTGGCCTCGCTGCCGCCGGTCGAGGCGAAGGGCTGAGAACTTCGTCACTCCGGGCAAGCCCGGAATGACGTCTTGCGGCTTGAGGGCGGCCTTCAGCCCTGCTCGAACGCGACCATGCAGCCGAAGGCTTCCTCGGCCGAGACGAAGAGCCGCTCGTCGCCGCGCTGGAACGAGACCTCGTTCTCGGTCAGCCGCTCCGCCACGGCTTCCAGATCGGGCACCGAGACGCAGAAGCCGAGGAAGCGCGCCGGTGTCGTATCGGGCTCGACGAGATAGGCGCCCTGCGCGGCTTCGGGATCGAGCACGTCGATGCGTCCACGCGGCAAGGCGAGCACGTAATCCTCGTTGCCCTCCAGCACTTCGGCGCCGCCGCTGAAGGCCGAGAGGAAGGCGCGGTGGAAGGCGGGTTCCTCGGCCAGCATCACGACGGCCGAGAGCGCGGTGGCACCGTTGGGGTGATGCTGGAATTCCGGGTTCCAGAAATTCTGCGGCTCGAATTGCTGGCAGACGAAGAAGCCGCATTCCGGCGCGCGCGAATCGGCGGCGAAGGCCAGTTCGAAGGCGACGCGGACATCGCTGCCATCCGGCCGCCTCGCCCGGCGTTCGAAGAAGAAGGGCTCGAAATCGCCGATGCCCTGTGCCTTGAACGTGGCCGCATCGGCCTTGGCGTCGGTGCTCTCCAGCACCAGCATCGACAGCCCCTCGCCCTGCCCCGTCAGAGCTTCACGGACGAAGGCGCCGAAGGAGAAGCGGCGTTCGCCATGCGGCGGAATGGCGGCGTCGTCGGCGATCGTCACCAGCTCCAAGAAGGAGCCGGGAAACTGCACGATCCGGTTCTCGGTGCCCCAGGGATGGCGATTGCGGGCGCCGACGCGGAAGCCGAGCTTCTCGTAGAAATGCCAGGCGGCATCGAGATCGCGGACGCCGATGACGAGATGGTCGAGACCGCGGGGCGTTGAGGCTGTTGCAGGCATGGGCAGGCTCCGTCGACAGGCGTATCGGAGCCCAAGGCTAGCACAGATCAGGGCGCGGTCATGTCGTGCGTTCAGGGCTCGATATAGTGCGGCAGGAAGCGCGAGGTGTTCTTGGTGATCGGCGAGGCATCCTCGCGCAGGCACAGGCCGCAGGCCTGCGAGGCGACGAGCCAGGAGCCGAGCACGGCGTATTTGCCATCGGCAGAGAACAGGTTGGTCGCCGCATCCTGCAGGACATGGCCCTCGGCGCCATAGGGGCCGTCGTCGCTGTCCAGCACGCGGCCGCGCTCCAGCAGCGTGACATTGGCCCCCTCGCGCGAATAGAGCGGCTTGCGGACATGCCGGGCGGAAAGCGTCGCGCAGCGTGGATCGCCCTCGAAGAAGGCCGGCAGGAGGTTCGGATGGCCGGGCTCCATCTCCCAGAGGCAGGCGAGCAGGCCCTTGTTGGAGAGGACGGCCTTCCAGGGCGGCTCGATGAACTGGCAGCGTGAACCGGCGAGCGCGCTGCCGTAGCTCTCGCGGAACATCCATTCCCACGGATAGAGCTTGAACATCGTCTCGATCGGCTGGTTGGCGCCGTCGCAGAAGCGCCCGTCCGTGAGCAGCCCGAGTTCCTCGATATAGGTGAAGCGCGCGTCGAGCCCGGCCTGCACCGCGCAATCGGCGAGATAGTCGACCGTGCCCTTGTCCTCGGGGCTATCCTGCACGCAGGTCAGATGCAGGCGGTAGGGCGAAGGCTCGCGCAGTCCCTGGAAGGCCGCGATCAAGCGCTCGTGCAGCGAATTGAACTGATCGGAGCCCTTCGGGATCGCGCCGCGCGCCATCGCCTGCTCCAGCCAGTCCCACTGGACGACGCTCGATTCGAACAGGGCGGTCGGGGTATCGGCGTTGTATTCGAGGAGCTTGGCCGGCCCCCGCCCGTCATAGGCGAGATCGAGCCGGCCATAGAGGTTGCGGTCGCCGCGCTGCCAGCTTTCGCGAACATAGTCCCAGTGCTCGGCGGGAATCGCGAGCCTGGTCAGCGTTTCCTCGCTGTCGAGCGCCTTCTCGATGAAGGCGAAGCAGAGCTGTTCGAGCGCTTCCGTCGGCCCTTCGATATCGCGCTCGATCTCCTCCAGCGTGAAGGCGAAGGCGGCGCTCTCGTCCCAGTAGGTCTCGCCGTCGATGGTGTGGAAGGCAAAGCCGAGCCGCTCGACCTGCTCGGTCCAGTCCGGGCGCGGGGAGAGCGCGACGCGACGCATCTCAGGACGAGGAATGCGAGGAGAAGGAGCGCGCGATCGAGCCGAAGCCGCCGCGCGAGGAGGTGCTGGTGGTCGAGGCGCTGCCGCCGCGGGAACCGGATGAGAAGGCCGCCGTGATGCTGCGGCCGGATGTGGTCGAATAGGCGCGCGAGCGGCTGCTGCCGCCATAGTAGCCGCTGCCACCGGACGAGCCTGAGGACGAAGAGCGCGCCTGCTGGCATTCCGGCAGCGTCGAGCCCGGCGGGCAAGTGGCGGCGGTTGGCGGCATCAGGGGCTGCGCCTGCGCCTGCGCGCCGGAGAGACCGCGCGCCAGCATGAAGCCGGCCAGCGCCGGGATGAAGTATTGGGCGCCACCGATGCTGGCGGAGCTGCAGCCGCTGGCGCCGTATTGTGTTTCGCAGGCGCTCTGGCTCTGGAATTTCGGTGCATCCTTGAGCCGCGCGGCGGTCGCCTCGGCAAAGGCGGTCTCGCATTGCTGGGCCGTGAGCTGCCCGGCAGCCCGGCAATCGCTCAGGCTGTTGTAGACGAGGTTCTCCTCCTTATCGTCTGATGTCATCGACCAGACGGTGGCGACGAGGAGGACGCCGACGGCAGCGAGACCGATCTGCGAGGAGCGCTTCATGGCCACCTCACGCCGTCATGCTGGCCGCGGCCAGCGTGCCCGAAATCACCGCGATTACCGCCAGCATCGCGGCGGCTGGCAGACGATCCTCCTCGATCTTGCGCGACAATTCGGGGATCGCGACCCGCGCAACGCCGTAGGCGGCGAACTGGATGATCATCGCCGCCACCGCCCAGAGCACGCAGTCGGGAATGCTGCTGGCCTGGGAGATCGCCTTCTCCAGCGGCACGGCGAAGCCGACGAGGTTGCCGCCGAAGGCGATCGCGGCCGAGAGGTTGCCGGCCCGGATCAGCGCTATTTCGTCATGCGCGGTCAAGCGGAGGTAGACCGCGGCGAAAGCGGCGATCAGCGCGACGCCGACGACGAAATAGAGGAGGAATGCGGGCAGGCCCGCCATCGAGATCGTCATGCGCCCTGCCCCCGTGCCGATGCGAAGACTCTCAGTCAACGATGCCACATAGTCAGGCTAACGTGAAAACCGCACAAGCCGTCATCTAAAAGGAGGATGCGCCGCATGACGACCCGGGAGGCCCGCTGCAGTTGCGGGCAATTGCGCATCGCCTGCACCGGCGAGCCCGTGAGCGTCTCGCTCTGCCATTGTCGCGACTGCCAGCGGCGGACCGGCAGCGCCTATGGCGTCGCGGCCTTCTTCGCGCGCGGCGACATCACCGTGACCGGGCAGTTCAGCGATTACGAGCGCCCGGCCGATAGCGGCTATCGCGTGCTGCACCATTTCTGCCCGGCCTGCGGCAGCACGGTGTTCTGGGAGCCGTCGCGCAAGCCGGAGATGGTCGCGGTCGCGATCGGCGCCTTCGCCGACCCGGATTTTCCCGGGCCGGGCAAGGCGGTGTTCGAGCAGCACCGCCTGCCCTGGGCGACGGTGCAGCTCGCAGAGTCCTGAATCAGACCAGGCGGCTCTGGGCCTTCGCCGCCTCGATGAAGCTGGCGAAGAGCGGATGCGGCTCGAACGGCCGCGACTTCAGCTCGGGATGGTACTGCACGCCGATGAACCAGGGATGGTCGGGATACTCGACCGTCTCGGGTAGCAGACCGTCGGGCGACAGGCCGGCGAAGCGCATGCCCTTCGCCTCGAGCTGCTCGCGATAGCCCATGTTGACTTCGTAGCGGTGGCGGTGGCGCTCGGAGATTTCGGTCGAGCCGTAGATCTCGGCGATCTTCGAGCCGGCTGCCAGCGTCGAGGCATAGGCGCCGAGCCGCATGGTGCCGCCGAGATTGCCATTGGCCGCCCGCTGCTCCAGCTCGTTGCCGCGCATCCACTCGGTCATCAGGCCGACGACGGGCTGTTCGGTCGGGCCGAACTCGGTCGAATTGGCATCCGTGATGCCGGCGAGCGAACGCGCCGCCTCGATCACCGCCATCTGCATGCCGAAGCAGATGCCGAAATAGGGCACCTTGCGGTTGCGCGCGAAGGTCGCCGCCTTGATCTTGCCCTCGGCGCCGCGATGGCCGAAGCCGCCGGGCACGAGGATGCCGTGGACATGTTCGAGGAAGGGCGCCGGGTCCTCCTTCTCGAAGACTTCCGACTCGATCCAGTCGAGATTGACCTTGACGTTGTTGGCTATGCCGCCATGGGTCAGCGCCTCGATGAGGGACTTATAGGCGTCCTTCATGCCGGTGTACTTGCCGACGACGGCGATGGTGACCTCGCCCTCGGGGTTCTTCACGCGCTCGGAAATGCGCTTCCAGTTGGTGACGTCTGGCTCGGGCTTGGCATCCATGCCGAAGGCGGCGAGGACTTCGTTATCGAGCCCCTCGGCATGATAGGACAGCGGCACGTCATAGATCGAGGCGACGTCGCGGGCCTCGATGACGGCGGTCTCGCGGACATTGCAGAACAGCGCGAGCTTGCGGCGCTCCTCGCGCGGGATCTCGCGGTCGGTGCGGCAGAGCAGGATGTCGGGCTGGATGCCGATCGAGCGCAATTCGGCGACCGAATGCTGGGTCGGCTTGGTCTTCAATTCGCCGGCGGTCGGGATATAGGGCAGCAGCGTCAGATGCACGAAGATGCACTGGCCGCGCGGGAGCTGCTGGTTGGTCTGGCGGATGGCTTCCAGGAACGGCAGGCTCTCGATGTCGCCGACGGTGCCGCCGATCTCGACCAGCGTGAAGTCGTAGCCCTCGTTGCCGGTCAGGATGAATTCCTTGATGGCGTTGGTGACGTGCGGCACGACCTGGATCGTGGCGCCGAGATAGTCGCCGCGCCGCTCCTTGGTCAGGATGTCCATGTAGATGCGGCCGGTGGTGATGTTGTCACCCCGGTTGCAGGGCCGGCCGGTGAAGCGCTCGTAATGGCCGAGGTCAAGATCGGTCTCGGCGCCGTCGTCTGTGACGAAGACCTCACCATGCTGATACGGGCTCATCGTGCCCGGATCGACATTGAGGTAGGGGTCGAGCTTGCGCAGGCGAACCGTGTGGCCGCGTGCCTGGAGAAGGGCTGCGAGAGCCGCCGCCGCCAGGCCTTTGCCAAGCGAGGACACCACGCCGCCGGTGATGAAAACATACCGCGTCATGGGAGGACACCTCTATCGCCACGGGTTCGATTCGCTAAGCGCCAGCAGAGCAGTCCCGCCTTGCTCTGCGCGCTTGTCCACAAAAAGAGAAGGCCGGTCACCCGGCCTTGAGCCTTCTGCATCACACAAAAGAGAAGGGCCGGTTTCCCGGCCCTGCCCTGGTTACTGCTGCGGCGCCGCTGGCGGCGTCGGCGGCTGTGCGCCGCCCTGATTCTGGTTCTGCATCTGGCGGAGCTGGTCGAGCACGCCGCCGGCGTTCGGGGCGCTCGGGCCGGCCGGTGCGCCGGGCGTGGCCGGAGCGGAGGTCGCAGGCGCGCCGTCGATGATCGAGCGCTGGACACGGCCGCGCGTGGCCATCACGGCCAGAACGACCGAGGTCAGGAAGAACAGGCCGGCGAGGATCGCGGTCGCGCGGGTCAGGGCATTGGCCTGGCCGCGGCCGGTCATGAAGCCGCCGACGCCGCCTCCCCCGCCCGAGCCCATGCCGAGGCCGCCGCCTTCGGAGCGCTGCAGCAGCACGACGCCGACGAGCGCGACGACGATGATCAGGTGGATGACGATGAGAACGTTCTGCATGGTCTCACGAAATGGGCATGGCGCGGGCCGCCGCCAAGGGCCACCCGCTCCTCCTCGAAAATCGAGGCGAATTCGGCGCGGCACATAACATGCGCCAGCCGGCAGCGCCACCCCTGCGCGCCGGCCGATTTACAGGAATGCTCAACCGGCACAGGCCCGGGCGATCGCCAGGAACTCCTCGGCCTTGAGACTGGCGCCGCCGACGAGGGCGCCATCGACATGCGGGACACCCATCAATTCGGCGGCATTCGAGGGCTTGACCGAGCCGCCATAGAGCAGGCGGACGCCCGCAGCCGCCTGCTTGCCGAGCAGCCGGCCGAGCTCGATGCGGATCGCTTCATGCATCTCGGCAACATCGGCCGCGGTCGGCGTGAGACCGGTGCCGATCGCCCAGACCGGCTCATAGGCGACGACGAGCGTCGCGGCAGTGGTGCCGTCCGGCACGGAGCCGCGCAATTGCTTCTTCACGATGGCGAGCGCCTTGCCGGCCTCGCGCTCGTCCTTGGTCTCGCCGACGCAGACGATCGGCACCAGCAGCGCCTTCTGCGCGGCCTCGGCCTTGGCCTTGACCGTCGCACTGGTCTCGCCATGCAGCGTGCGGCGCTCGGAATGGCCGGTGATGCAGAAGCTCGCGCCGGCGTCGGCCAGCATCGCCGCGGAGACTTCGCCGGTGAAAGCGCCGGAGCCTTGCGTGCTGCAATCCTGGCCGCCGGTCGCGATGCGCGAACCGATCAGGGCGGCGGTCGCGGCGAAGAGAAGGCTGGCTGGCGGGCAGATCGCGAGGTCGACGGCCGGCTTCAACGCCGCGTTGTAGCCCCTGGCCACCTCGGCCGCGATGGCGAGGTCGGCCTTCAGCCCGTTCATCTTCCAGTTACCTGCCACCAACGGCTTGATGCTGCGCGTCACGTCCATCCTCCTGAAATCAGCTCTTTCGGCTCTAGCAACGCCCGGCCGGCGCCGCAATCGCGTGCAAAGCCGCAGGACGATTGCGGCTTTCGCCATCGGTTCCTATAAGCAGCGCCGAGAATTGCGCGCGCGGGCCCGCTCCCGCGCCACGGACAGGTTCAGGGAAAGACAGCTTCGATGATGATGCAGGGCATCCGCAAGGCGGGTCAGGGCTTATTTGGGAAGCTCGTCATCGCCATCATGTTCGGCTTCCTCATCATCTCCTTCGCGATCTGGGGCGTGGGCGACATCTTCCGCGGCTATGGCCGCAACGAGGTCGCCAAGGTCGGCAAGACCGAGATCGGCCTCGAGGAGATGCGCACGGCCTATCAGAACGAGATCCAGAACCTGATCCGCCAGCAGCGCCGGCAGATCTCGCCCGAGATGGCGCGTGCGGCCGGCCTCGATCGGCAGGTGCTGTCGCGCCTGCTCACCGAGGCGACGCTCGACCAGACGGCTCGGGGCATGCGGCTGGCGGTGTCCGACGACACCATTCGCAACCTGATCTTCGACGACCAGACCTTCCGCGACGCCGCCGGCCAGTTCTCCGCGGCGCGCTTCAACGAGTTGCTGCGCACGAACGGCTATACCGAGCAGAGCTATGTCGCGCTCCAGCGTTCGACGATCCTGCGCCAGCAGATCTCGGAGATGGTCGTGAGCGGCTTCTCCGCCCCGCTCGCGCTGCAGGAAGTCGGCAATCGCCTGCGCAACGAGAAGCGCGCCATCACCTTCGCCCGCATGCCGGCGAGCGCGGCCGGCGAGATCGCGGCACCGAGCGAGGACCAGCTCAAGAGCTTCTTCAACGATCGCAAGATCGCATTCCGCGCGCCGGAATACCGCACGGCCGCCATTCTCTCGATCACCGCCGAGACGCTGGCCGATCCGTCCAAGGTCACCGACGAGGAGGCCAAGGCCCGCTACGAGGCGACGAAGGCCCAGCGCTTCACCTCGGTCGAGACGCGCACCGTCCAGCAGATCCCGTTCCCGAACATCGAGGAGGCGCAGGCAGCCAAGGCCAAGATCGACGGCGGCGAGACCTTCGACGAGATCGCGACCGAGCGGAACGTCGCCTTCAACGACCTGACGCTGGGCACCTTCACCCGCGAGCAGATGATCGACCCTGCCGTAGGCGAGGCCGCCTTCGCGCTCGATCAAGGCGGCGTGAGCGCTCCGGTCAAGGGCGCTTTCGGTACGGTGCTGCTGCGCGTCACCAAGGTCGATGCTGCGCATGTGCGCCCGTTCGAAGAGGTCGTGGCCGAGGTGAAGCAGGAGCTGGCGACGACCCGCGCCGCTGCCCAAGTGACCGATCTGCATGACAAGATCGAGGACCAGCGCGCCTCCGCCAAGCCGCTTGCCGAGATCGCCACGGAGCTCAATCTCAAGCTGCGCACTGCTGGGCCGATGAATGCCGGCCTCGGCAAGCCCGACGGCTCGCGCGAAGAGGCGCTGCCGGGCGGCGATCCCACGCTGCAGGCGATCTTCCGCTCGGATGTCGGCGTCGACAACGAGGCGATTCGCCTGCCCCGCGACACCGGCTATGTCTGGTTCGACGTCACCAAGATCGATCCGGCGCGTGAGCGCAGCTTCGACGAGGTCAAGGCCGAGGTCGAGACGCAGTGGCGCGCCGACGAGACGGCGACGAAGCTCTCGGCCAAGGCGCGCGAACTCGTCGAGCGCCTCGACAAGGGCGAGAGCTTCGACGCGGTCGCGGCCTCGGCCGGGCTGACCATTGAGACTGCTGCCGATCTCGGCCGGCAGGACCAGCGCCCGGAACTGCCGGGCACGGTCGTTGCCCAGGTCTTCGGCACGACCGCCGGCAAGAGCAACTCCGCCGCCGGCACCGATGGCGGGCGCATCCTGTTCAAGGTCGATTCGGCGACCGTCGCGCCTTACGTCCGCACGACGCAGGAGGCCGGGAATTTCGAGCGGCTGCTGTCGTCCAGCGTCAGCGAGGACATCCTGCTGCAATATGTCGCGAAGCGGCAGGCCGAGCTCGGCGTCAGCATCAATGATGCGGCGTTCCGCAACGCGACAGGTGGGACGCAGAATTGACGATGCAGCCTCTCCAGGAGTTCGAGCGCTTCGCGCAGACCTACGAGACCGGCGCGCCGCAGCTTCTGCGGCAGGTGCTGGTCGGCGATTGCGAGACGCCGGTCGCCGCCTTCCTGAAGCTGCGCCACGCCACGGCGGGCCCGGCCTTCCTGCTCGAATCGGTCGAGGGCGGCGCCGTGCGCGGCCGCTACTCGATGATCGGGCTCGAACCCGACCTGATCTGGCGCTGCCATCACGGGCAGGCCTCGCTCTGCCGCACTGCTCTGGGCGAGACCTTCCTGGACGATCCGCGCCCGGCCTTCGAGAGCCTGCGCGCGCTTCTGGAAGAGAGCGCCATCCCGGAGGCCGAGGGCCTGCCGCCGATGGCGTCGGGCGTGTTCGGCTATCTCGGCTACGACATGGTCCGATTGATGGAACGCCTGCCGGAGCCGAAGGAGACCGGCACCGGCGTGCCCGATGCGATCCTGACGCGGCCGACGCTGATGGTGGTGTTCGATGCGGTGCGCGACGAGATCCATGTCGTGACCCCGGTCCGGCACATGCCGGGGCTCAGTGCCCGCCACGCCTATGAGCGGGCGCAGGAGCGGCTGGAGGCCGTGGTGAAGGCGCTGGAAGGTGCCCTCCCCGCCGAAGCGGAGATCGACATCGCCAACCTGCCGGTCCCGGCGACCACCTCGAACACCAGCGAGGCCGAATATCTGGAGATGGTCGACAAGGCGAAGGAGTACATCCGCGCCGGCGACATCTTCCAGGTCGTGCTGTCGCAGCGCTTCGAGGCGCCTTTCGCCCTGCCGCCCTTCGCGCTCTACCGGGCGCTCCGGCGGGTCAATCCGGCGCCGTTCCTCTGCTATCTCGATTTCTGCGACTTCCAGATCGTCTGCTCGAGCCCGGAGATCCTGGTGCGGCTGCGCGACGACACGGTCACGATCCGGCCGATCGCCGGCACGCGGCGGCGCGGTGCAACTCAGGCCGAAGACGATGCCCTGGCCGAGGAGTTGCTGGCCGACCCCAAGGAGCGCGCCGAGCACCTGATGCTGCTCGATCTCGGACGCAACGATGTCGGCCGCGTCGCGCAGATCGGCACGGTGAAGGTCACCGATTCGTTCTTCATCGAGCGCTACAGCCAGGTCATGCACATCGTCTCGAACGTCGAGGGCAAGATCGACCCGAAGCACGATTCGTTGGGCGCCCTGATCGCCGGCTTCCCGGCCGGTACGGTGTCGGGCGCGCCGAAGGTCCGGGCGATGGAGATCATCGACGAGCTGGAGCGCGACGCGCGCGGCGCCTATGCCGGCTGCATCGGCTATTTCGGCGCCAATGGCGAGATGGATACCTGCATCGTGCTGCGCACGGCGGTGGTCAAGGACGGGCGCATGCATGTCCAGGCCGGCGCCGGCATCGTCTACGATTCGAACCCGGCCTCCGAGCAGGAAGAATGCATCAACAAGGCCAAGGCCCTGTTCCGCGCCGCCGAGGAGGCGATCCGCTTCGCCGCCCGCACCGGGCGCGGCCAGTAAGCTTCGGCGCCATCATCCCAAAAGTAAAACGCCCCGCCGGTCCGGCGGGGCGTTTTACGTTTCAGGGCTGCTCGTTCAGTGACCCTTGCCAGGCGTCGACGTCATCCGGTCGACCCAGGCGATGCCGATGGCCGACAGGATGAAGACGACATGGATCAGCGTCTGCAGCAGGACGCCGGACTCGGTATAGTTCGCGGTCTTGCCGGCGATGCCGATATTGCCGGCCTCGATGAAGGTCCTGAGCAGGTGGATCGACGAGATGCCGATGATCGCCATGGCGAGCTTGATCTTGAGGATGCTCGCATTGACGTGGCTCAGCCATTCCGGCTGGTCGGGATGGCCCTCGAGCCGCAGCCGCGAGACGAAGGTCTCGTAGCCTCCGACGATCACCATGATCAGCAGGTTCGAGATCATCACCACGTCGATCAGCCCGAGCACGACCAGCATGATCTGCTGCTCGCTGAAGTCGAAGGCATGGGTGACGAGATGCCAGAGCTCCTTGAGGAACAGGAAGACGTAGACGCATTGCGCCACGATGAGGCCGATATAGAGCGGCAATTGCAGCCAGCGTGAGCTGAAGATCAGCGCTGGCAGCGGCTTCATGGGGCCAAGCGCGGCAGACTGGGCGGATGGGTCGCGCGGTTGCGCCATTGTGGGTTCCGATCCTTCGGGCAGATGTCCGTGTGCAGTGCAACGCTAGATGGCGAGGAAATTCGGCCCGCGCAAGCAGCCCCGCGTTGCTTTTTGGGGCAAAAACGACGGGATCGGGACGGCCCATTTATGCCCGGATTGACTGCTAGCTTCCCTTGCGGTCACCGGACCGCTACATTCGAATCCAAACGGGGGAACATGCGGAGTTCCGCTCGCCTGGTATCGCAGAGGAGTTTCGTCATGATCAGGACGCTCGCCGTCGCTGCCGCCCTTGCCGGTGGCACCTTACTCGCCCTTCCTGCATCGGCCGCGCCTCTCGCTCCCGCTACGTCCGCCGTCGCCACGGCGCAGGCCGGCAGCGATCTCGTCCAGACCGTGCAATGGCGCCGCTACGGCTACGGCCCGCGCTATTACGGTGGCTATCGCCGCGGCCCGGCCGTGGGCGCCGGTATCGCGGCCGGCATCATCGGGGGCGCGCTCGCTGCCGGTGCGCTGGCAGCCCCGCCCCCGCCGGTCTATTACGAGCCGGAGCCGGTCTATGTCGCGCCGCCGGTGGTCTATGCCCCACCCGTACCGCGCGCCTATGGCTACAGCATCGAGGATACGGACGCGGTCGCCTACTGCTCGCGCCGCTTCAAGAGCTACAACCCGGAGACCGGGACCTATATCGCCGCGCGCGGCGTCGTTCGCGCCTGCCCCTGACAGCAGGCGACAGCGTGATCGCAGACAAGAACTCCCCGCAGCGATGCGGGGAGTTTTTTGTTTGCGGTCGAAACCGGCTTGCCATGACGGCGACCGTGCCGCTTATCCTGCGGCTCGTCTTGAATCGGAGCGTCTCGTGCGGATCGCCACCTGGAACGTCAATTCGGTCAGGCAGCGCCTCGGCCATCTCCTCGACTTCCTGAAGGAGGCTGAGCCCGATGCGCTCTGCCTGCAGGAGATCAAATGCGTGGACGCCGATTTCCCGCGCGCCGAGATCGAGGCCGCCGGCTGGCAAGTCGAGACCCACGGGCAGAAGACCTTCAATGGCGTCGCGATCCTCAGCCGCTCGCGGCTGGAGGATGTCCGGCGCGGCCTGCCGGGCGACGATGGCGACGAGCAGGCGCGCTATCTCGAGGGCGTTCTGCCGCTCGGCGATGGCGTGGTCCGCGTCGCCTCGATCTACCTGCCGAACGGCAACCCGCCCAACACCGAGAAATATCCCTACAAGCTCGGCTGGATGCAGAGGCTGACCGCCCATGCCCGCATGCTGCTGGAGCATGAGGAGCCGCTGGTGCTGGCGGGCGACTACAACGTCATCCCCGAGCCGCGCGACGCCCGCGATCCCGCTGCCTGGGTGAGCGATGCGTTGTTCCTGCCACCGACGCGTGCCGCCTTCCGCGGGCTCATCAATCTCGGTTTGACCGAAGCCCTGCGCAGCACGACCGATGCGCCCGGACTCTATACGTTCTGGGATTACCAGGCCGGCGCCTGGCAGCGGAACAATGGTATCCGCATCGACCATCTGCTGCTCTCAGCCCAGGCGGCGGACAGGCTGTCGGGCGTCAGGATCGCCAAGCATGTCCGGGGCTGGGACAAGCCCTCGGACCATGTCCCGGTGATGATCGAATTGCACTGAGGGCAGCAACCGGACGTCATGCCCGGGCTTGAGTCCTAAGCATCTCAGGACGGAGAGGCGCCTCATCGTGCAAGAGCTTCTCGGGTCTGCGCTTCGCTTCGCCCGAGAATGACAGTATTTCTGCTCAGTTCTGGACGGCGTTGCCGTTGCGCGAATTGACCAGATGCTGGCGCTCGATCAGGGCCAGAGCCGCCGAGCGGTCACTCGCCGAGGCGGCCGCGAAAGCCACGTCGTGCCGCTCGATGATCCAGGCCTCGCGGGTCGGATCGGCGCCCTCGCGGGCCATGGCGAGCCACATCAGCCCGAGAACCGGCTGGCGGGGCACGCCCTCGCCGCCGCGCAGCAGCATTTCGCCGAAGGCGGCACGGGCGGGCGCGTGGCCCTTCTCGGCCGCGAGCTTCATCCAGCGGGCGGCCTGACGACGATCGCGGCTGGCGCCCTGCCCGGTCATGTAGAGGCGGGCGAGATTGTACTGGCCATCCGGGTCGCCGAAATAGGAGGCGGCGTAATGGAACATGTCGAAGGCACGGTCGGGATTGGGCTTCACATAGCTGCCCTTAATGCCGTCCGAGAAGTAATTGCCGAGCGCGACGAAGGCGCTGCCGACGAGCCGGGCGTCGGCCGTACCGGGCATCGCATCGGCATTCTCGTCCGCAATCTTCGAGAAATACTCGAAAGCCTTGAGATCATTGGCCGGGACGCCCTCGCCGCCGGCATACATCCGGCCGAGCTTGTACTGCGCCGTGAGATGGCCCTGCGAGGCCGCGTATTCGAGCGCGCGGACGGCACCGACCTTGTTGCCGGCCGTGGAATCGCGCATCCAGGCCTTGAGTGCGTCGCGTGCGCTGGTGAAGGGCACGAGCGGCAGCGCGGTATGGGCGGTCGGCGTATTGGGGCCGGGAGCGATGGCCGCAGCGTCCGAGCCGCCGGGCACGGAATCGTCAGGCTCCGGCAGCGCCCCGCCCGGAATGGCGCGCGGCGGCAGCGGCTTGGCGCCTGAGAAATCCTGCGCCAGGGCGGCCTGATGGCCACCCAGCAACAGGAACAGGCATGCTATGGTTGAGCTAGATATCCGCATAGCAATGGGTTTCGGCCGCCCCTCCTGGGTGGGTGACGGCGCCGCCTTTGGCGGAGCCGACGGTCTGCGCGTATTTCCACAGCGCGCCGGAATTGTAGTCGGTCTTTCGCGGCGCCCAGCTTTTACGACGCGACTCAAGTTCGGCATCAGAAAGGCGGACTGCGAGCTTTCCTGTGATGGCGTCGAGCTCGATGATGTCGCCGTCGCGGATCAGGCCGATCGGGCCGCCGACAGCGGCTTCAGGCCCGACATGGCCGACGCAGAAGCCGCGTGTGGCGCCGGAGAAGCGGCCATCGGTGATCAGCGCGACCTTGTCGCCCATGCCCTGGCCGTAGAGTGCCGCGGTGGTCGACAGCATCTCGCGCATGCCGGGGCCGCCCTTGGGGCCCTCGTAGCGGATGACGAGGACGTCGCCTTCCTTGTAGGTCCGGTTCCGGACGGCCTCGAAGGCGTCCTCCTCGCGGTCGAAGCAGCGGGCCGGGCCGGTGAAGACGAGCTGATCCTCGGGCATGCCGGCGATCTTCACGATCGCGCCTTCCGGCGCCAGATTGCCCTGCAGGCCGACGACGCCGCCGGTGACCGTGATCGGCTTGTCGGCGCGATAGACCACGTCCTGCTGGTCGTTCCACTTCACCGAGGCCATATTCTCGGCGATGGTGCGGCCGGTGACGGTCATGCAGTCGCCGTGGAGATAGCCGGCATCGAGCAGGCTCTTCATTACCAACGGAATGCCGCCGACCTCGAACATGTCCTTGGCGACGTATTTTCCGCCCGGTTTCAGGTCGGCGATATAGGGCGTCTTCTTGAAGATCTCGGCGACCTCGAACAGGTCGAAATCGATGCCGCATTCATGCGCGATCGCCGGCAGGTGCAGCGCGCCGTTGGTCGAACCGCCGGTCGCGGCGACGACCATCGCGGCGTTCTCCAGCGCCTTGCGGGTGACGATATCGCGCGGGCGGATATTCTTCGCGATCAGCTCCATCACCATCTCGCCGGCGGTGTAGCAGAAGGTGTCGCGGACATCGTAGGGCGCCGGCGCGCCGCAGCTATAGGGCAGCGCAAGGCCGATCGCCTCGGCGACCGTCGCCATGGTGTTGGCGGTGAACTGGGCGCCGCAGGAGCCGGCCGAGGGGCAGGCAGCCTCCTCGAGCTCCTTCAGGTCCTCGTCGGACATCGCGCCGACCGAATGCTTGCCGACCGCCTCGAAGACGTCCTGCACGGTCACGGGGCGGCCCTTGAAGGTGCCGGGCAGGATCGAGCCGCCATAGATGAAGATCGAGGGCACGTTGAGGCGCACCATCGCCATCATCATGCCGGGCAGCGACTTGTCGCAGCCGGCGAGGCCGACGAGCGCATCGTAGCAATGGCCGCGCATGGTCAGTTCGACGGAGTCGGCGATGACCTCGCGCGAGGCCAGCGACGACTTCATGCCCTGGTGGCCCATGGCGATGCCATCGGTGACGGTGATGGTGCAGAATTCACGCGGCGTGCCGCTGGCGGAGGCGACGCCCTTCTTCACGGCCTGGGCCTGGCGCATCAGCGAGATGTTGCAGGGGGCCGCCTCGTTCCAGCAGGAGGCGACGCCGACGAAGGGCTGCGCGATCTGCTTCGCGGTCATGCCCATCGCGTAATAATAGGAGCGGTGCGGGGCCTTGGCCGGGCCGACGCTCACATGGCGGCTCGGCAGCCTCGACTTGTCGTACACACGCCCGTCCATCGCCACTCGCCCTGTCCCCCGATCAGCACGGCGCGAAGATGTGCCACGCCACGCCTACCGGGAGCAATCGCGCCCCCGAAAACCCGAAAACCGTCCGGAACCGTTCAAGGACCGGCGCGTTACTCCCGATTTCGATATATCTCAGGCACTTAACGCAGCGTTTTGCTGGGCTTCGTTTGTGGCGGCTTCGCGGCGATTGTGGAGGTCGCTGGGGTGCCGGGCACCGTTCCCGTCCGGGTGTTGCGCCGATGTCACAAAGTTCAGGGCGGCGGGGTGACGTAACGGCTACTTACAGCACCATCGGCAGCACGAAGAAGCCGCCGACGATGACCACGACAAGGGCCAGCGCCGTCATCGGCAGGTGCTTCTCGATGAAGATGCGGATGTCGTCGCCATAGAAGCGCAAGGCCACCGCGATCATCAGGAAGAAGGTCGCGCGCGAGACGACCATGCCGATGGTGAACTTCCACAGGTCGAAATGCAGGAAGCCGGACATGATCGTGACGATCTTGAACGGGATCGGCGTCAGGCCCTTGGTGACGAGCACCCAGAACCAGTAGTCCTGCGAGGTCGCGATCAGGGTAGCGGCCTTGTCCTGCAGCCCGTAGATGCCGATCAGCCAGGCGCCGACCGACTCGTAAAGCAGCGCCCCGATCGCATAGCCGAGATAGCCGCCGAGCACGGCGCCCAGCGAGCAGATGCCGGCATAAAACCAGGCCCGGTCCGGCCGGGCGATGCACATCGGAATCAGCAGCGGAATCGGCGGCAGCGGGCTGAACGAGCTTTCAATGAAGGTGAGGCCGAAGAGCAGCCAGGGGGCCGCGGGATGAGAGGCGTAGGAAACGCACCAGTCATAGGCTCGCTTGAGCATGGGTTCTGAACAGCCGGTCCTTGTGCCGCCACGCATTCTGCATGACGGGTTTGCGTCGGGCGCATCTAAGCGGGGTCCGCGTGGGAATGCGAGTCCTCTCTTGGATCAGCGTCAATTTGACGACACGGGCGTGACCGGAATGCGATACCCGGGTCACGCCAGCCGCGTCAGCGCCTCCGCGACCTTGAGCTTGCGGGCCTCGGCCGCAGCCTTGCGCTCGCGATTCTCCTCGACGATCTCGTCCGGCGCGCGGGCCATGAAATCGGGGTTTCCGAGCTTCTTCTCGACGACTGCGATGTCCTGGTCGAGCTTGGCGAGTTCCTTGGTCAGGCGCGTACGCTCGGCATCGAGGTCGATCAGCCCGGCCAGCGGCAGCGCCGCGACCTCGCCGCGCACGATGATCTGGGCCGACTGGCCCGGCGCCGTCGCCTCGAAGGCGATGTCGGAGACGCGCGCCAGCCGCTCGATCATCGGCCGCCAGCTTTCGATCGCCCCGCGCGTCGCAGCCGAGGCATTGACGAGAACGAGCGGTGCCTGCGTGCCGGCCGGAACGTTCACTTCCGAACGCACCGAGCGAATGTCCGAGATCAGGTCGACGACGAAACCGATCTCGGCTTCTGCCGCGGCGTCCTTGAGGGCCGAGAGGTCCTGCCAGCGGGTCAGGCAGACCAGCGAGGCGTCGCCCTCCGCAAGCTTGCGCGGCGCGCCGGCCTCGGCCTTCTGCGCCCAGAGCTCCTCGGTGAGGAACGGCATGAACGGATGCAGGAGCTGGCAGATCAGGTCGATGACATAAGCCACCGTCGCCTGCGTCTCGGCCCGGGCGGCGGCATCGACGCCCTCGCCCTGCAGCACGGGCTTGGCAAGCTCAAGATACCAGTCGCAGAACTGGTTCCAGACGAAGCGATAGGCCGCGCCCGCCGCCTCGTTGAACCTGAAGCTCGGGATGCCGGCGGCGATCTCCTCGGCGGCCTGCGCGGCTTCGCTGAGGATCCAGCGGTTGAGCGGCTGCTTGACGGATGCCGGATCGAAGCCTTCGGCTCGCGCGCAGCCGTTCAGCTCGGCGAAGCGCGCGGCGTTCCAGATCTTGGTCGCGAAGTTGCGATAGCCCTCGACGCGCTGCGTGCTGAGCTTGATGTCGCGGCCCTGCGCCGCCATCGCCGCGAAGGTGAAGCGCAGCGCGTCCGCTCCATAGGTGTCGACGAGCGTCAGCGGGTCGATGACGTTGCCCTTCGACTTCGACATCTTCGCGCCCTTCTCGTCGCGAACCATCGCGTGAAGGTAGACGTCGCGGAACGGCACCTCGTCCATGAAGTTGAGGCCCATCATCATCATCCGGGCGACCCAGAAGAAGATGATGTCGAAGCCCGTGACGAGCGTCGCCGTCGGATAGTAGCGCTTCAGCTCGGGGGTCTCTTCCGGCCAGCCCAGGGTCGAAAACGGCCAGAGCGCCGAAGAGAACCAGGTGTCGAGCACGTCCTCGTCACGCTTCAGCGCGACGGTGTCGCCGTAATGCGCCATCGCCAGCGTCTGTGCTTCTGCTTCCGACTCGGCGACGAAGACCTCGCCGTCCGGCCCGAACCAGGCCGGAATCTGGTGGCCCCACCAGAGCTGGCGCGAGACGCACCAGGGCTCGATATTCTCCAGCCAGTCGTAATAGATCTTCGTCCAGTTCTCCGGCGTGATCTTGGTGCGGCCGTCACGGACCGCCTTGATCGAACGCTCGGCCAGCGGTTTGACGTCGACATACCACTGGTCGGTCAGCCAGGGCTCGATGACGACGTCGGAACGGTCGCCATGCGGCACGGTGTGGGCGTGCGGCTCGACCTTCGCGAGCAGGCCGCGGGCAGCCATCATCTCGACGACGCGGCGGCGCGCGGCGAAGCGATCGGCACCGTCGAGGGCCATCGTCTCGGCCTCGGGCGTCGCGCCGGCCAGGAACTCCTCGTTCCCGGCGAGGAGGACACGCGCCTCGCCATCGAGGATGTTGACGACGTCGAGCTGGTGGCGCTTGCCGACCTCGAAATCGTTGAAATCATGCGCCGGCGTGATCTTGACCGCGCCGGTGCCCTTCTCGGGATCGGCATAGTCGTCGCCGAAGATCGGGATGACGCGGCCGACCAGCGGCAGCACGGCGTTGCGGCCGATCAGGTGACCGATCGTCTCGTTCTCGGGATGAACCGCGACGCCGGTATCGCCCAGCATCGTCTCGGGGCGCGTCGTCGCGACCGTGATGAAGGTCGAAGCGTCGTCCGCATCGTAGGCCACGCCTTCGAGCGGGTAGTTGAAATAATAGAGATGGCCGTTCGGGTCGCGGCTGAGCACCTTGTCGAGCTTGGCCGCGTCGAAAGCCTCCTCGCCGCCGCGCTGCCATTTGAACGAGCCGTTCTTCTCGAGCTGCAGCACCTCGATGTCGGAGATCGCCGTCTGGAATTTCGGATCCCAGTTCACCAGCCGCTTGGCGCGGTAAACCAGCCCCTGCTTGTGCAGGCCGACGAAGACCTTGAGGACGGCGGCCGAGAGCCCCTCGTCCATGGTGAAGCGCTCGCGCGACCAGTCGCAGGAAGCGCCGAGCCGGCGGAGCTGATTGAAGATCGTGCCGCCCGACTCCGCCTTCCATTTCCAGACCTCGGCGAGGAAGGCCTCGCGGCCCATGCTGCGCCGGTCGGTACGGTTCTCGGCAGCGAGCTTGCGCTCGACCACCATCTGCGTCGCGATGCCGGCATGGTCGGTGCCGGGCTGCCAGAGCACGTCCTTGCCGCGCATGCGCTCGAAGCGGCAGAGCACGTCCTGCAGCGTGTTGTTGAGCGCGTGGCCCATATGAAGCGAACCGGTGACGTTCGGCGGCGGGATCACGATGCAATAGGGCTCGGCACCGGGTGCCGCCCCCCTGCCCGCCTTGAAGGCCTGCGCCTCGTCCCAGGCCTTGCTGATCCGGGCCTCGACGGCGGCCGGTTCGAAAGTCTTGTCCATCATCGCATCGCTCGAACGCAGAAAGGCCGGGGAACCTGCCCCGGCCGGAAAATCATGGGCCAAAAAGGTCTCGCGCCTTAAGAACCCATGCACGGGCCGCGCGTCAACGTTTTCGATGATACGCGGCCATTCTGCTCGGACCTCAGGCGAGGTTCGACTGCAGGAACCAGAGCGACTTGTCGAGCATGCGGGAATAGGCGGTCAGGATATCGGCGGTATCGGCATCGCCGGCCTCGTCGCAGGCGTCGATCGCCTCGCGGACCTTGTTGGCGGTAGCGGCATAGCGCTCGATCAGCGCCGCGAGATGGTCCGGAACGGCGACGATCTCGGTCGGATAGGGCTTGAGCGAGGTCGACTGGGCCGTGGTCTGCGTCGTGCCGAAAGCGATGCCGCCAAGCTGGGCGATGCGTTCGGCGACCGTGTCGACATGGGTGTCGAGCTCGGCGCGGAAACCATCGAGCATCAGGTGGATGCCGATGAAGCCCGGGCCCTTCAGGTTCCAGTGTGCCTGCTTCGTCAGCAGCGAGAGGTCGATGCCGTCAGCGAGGCGCTCGTTGAGCAGGCCGATGACCTTGGTCTTGGTGTTCGAGGCCAGGTCGATCCGGCTGGATTTGACCACCCTTCCCGTCGTCGCGCTCTTCGGTGCGCTACGTGGCGCGGCTTTGGCTGCGGTCTTGGCCATGGCAAACCCCATATCGAGAAGGACTATCGGAGCGACGTCGTGACGTCGGCGCGGGGCCGATGCCGGCACGCCTTTCCTCATACGCGCGAAACGCCGAGTGGTTCCGCTTCGCTCGAGGCCTTTGCGACGGAACCAGCCGCGCCGCGCCCCGTTGGACCAAGCAGCAGCCAACGACAGCCAGCAGGGAGAGCGACATGCCTCACCACAGCGACCAGATGCGGGTCTGGGACTTGATCGATTCGATCAAGTTCGCGATGCTCGTGACCCATGACGGTCAGGGCGATGAATTGCGTGCCAGGCCGATGCACGCCCATGGCGAACGCGCGGATGATGCGATCTATTTCCTGACCGACCGCCGCCACCACAAGGACGACGAGATCCAGATCAACGACAATGTCTGCGTCGCCTTCGCCGATACCGATAGCCAGCGCTATCTCTCGGTGACGGGAACCGCGACCGTGCTCGACGACCGCCAGCGCGTGCATGACCTCTGGGATGCGAGCAACCGGGCGTTCTGGGACGACGAGAACGACCCGAACATCCGGGTGCTGCGCGTCCGGCCGAGCATGGCGGAATTCTGGGACAGCCCCGGCAAGATCGTCACCAGCGTCAAGATGGCTGCGGCCGCCCTGACCGGCGCCAAGCCTGACCTCGGCGAAAACCGCAAGGTTCCCCTTTGACCCCCGCAACGACGAGCAGGATGCGATGATGAAACTCTTGGTCCATGCCCTCGGGGCCTGGTTTGCCGTCGAGGCGGCCTCCGGCCGCTACCCACGTCCGGTCGCCGTCGGCCTGACCATGCTGGTCTCGCGGCTGGGCGCGCCGGCGACAGCCTTCGCCATGCTCGGCTACGGATTGCTGCGGCTGCAGGAGGCTGGCGCTTTCGAGCGGAGACGCGCGCCGACACGGCGTCGACGGGCGGCCAGCGGGAACTGAGCAGGTTCGACCGAAGCGCGGCTCCCGCGTTTCGGTTCGGCTGGCTTAACTTCGGCCGCCGCGCGCGACGCGCTCGATCTCGGCGCGCACCAGTCGCTCGACCATGGTCGGCAGGTTGTCGTCGAGCCAGGTCTTCAGCATCGGCTTCAGCATGTCCTTGACCAGATCCTCCAACGTCCGCGCATTGTTGCTGAGCACGGTGTTGGCGAGCTGGCCGAAGGCATTGGTCACGACGAAGCTGGCCTGATCCGACAGCAGGCTCGCCATGTCGGGGACTGGCGTGGGAGCGGGCTCTGGCCGTGCTTCGGGCTGGACTAGAGCCGGCGGCGGCTCGACGGCAGGGGCCGGCGGTTCCGGAGGCAGGGCCGCGGCGGGCTGCTCCTCGATGAAGGCGATATCGGCATCGTCGGGGAGTGCGGCCGGCGCGGGCTCCGGTGCTGCGACCAGGGCTGCCTCGGCTCCGAGATCAAGAACATCGTCGTCGATCGCCGCAACCGGCTCGGGCTCCGGCGCCACGTCTACCTGCGGCGCTGCAGCCTCATCGGCCGGCTTCGCCTCGTCGTCCGAAATGATCCGGCGGATGGAGGCAAGGATCTCCTCCATCGACGGTTCGCTGGGCTTGGCTTGCGCGCTCATGAGTCTAACCGTTGGACACCGGGCGCGCCGACAGAATCAACGCTGCTCCACGAGCGCAGTATTCCACGGCGTCGCTGTCAGACAAGGCGCCAACCGGCTCCCCCACAGGAGAAATCCGCCGTGTTGCCCGAATACGCCGTGGTGTGAGGCTGCCGGCCGGGGCTCAGCGGCCGTCGGGCGTCTGCGTGCCCCAGAGCTTGCCCTGGACCTGCTCGTAATGCTGGCGGGCGTCGTAGACCTCGGCCTTGAGCTTGAGGGACTGGGCGGAGAGCTTACCGACGGCAGACAGCACCGCATAGGACGCAACGACGCGGTCGCGCTGCGCGACGACGAGGCTCGAACGCGCGCTCACCAGCTCCTGCTGGGCGTTGAGGACGTCGAGCGTGGTGCGCTGCCCGACCTTCGCCTCCTCGCGGACACCGGACAAGGCGGTGGAGGCCGCCTCGACCTGCGCCTGGGCGGCGACGATCTGGGCCTTGGCTGCTTCATGCCCGCCCCAGGCGGAAACGACGGCGGCGCGCACGGTGTCGCGCTGGGTATCGACCTCGATCCGGCGCTGACCGGCCGTTTCCTTGGCCTGGCGCGTCCGGGCATAGACCTGGCCACCCTCGTAGATCGGGATCGTCAGCGTGCCGACGATGCTGGCCGAGAAGCGGTTGTCGCCGGAGAACTGGGTATCGTAGCGCTGCTGGACCACGCCGCGCACGCCGACCACCGGATAGAGATCCGCCTCGGTGACCTTGACCTGGAGCTCGGCGGCATCGACGCCGTGAAGCGAGGCGATGATGGCCGGATGGTTCGACAGGGCCTGATTCAGCGCAGCCGGCAAGGATTTCGGCAAGAGCCTTTCGACCGGGCGCCCCGGAGCGAGCGAGCGCGGCTCGGTGCCGACATTCTGCCGAAAGCGGGCCACCGAGGTCTTCAGGTTCGATTCGGCGAGAATCGCCTGGGACCGCGCTGAGGACAGGCGGGCTTCCGCCTGCGCCACGTCGGTGCGCGTCACTTCGCCGACCTGAAAGCGGTCGCGCGTCTGGCGCAGCTGCTCTTCGAGAACCTCGACGTTGTTGCGGTTGAGATTCAGGATCGCCGTGTCGCGCAGCACGTTCATATAGGACGTCGCCGCATCGAGCAGCACGTTCTGCTCAGTGTTGCGCAGCGTGGCGCGAGCGCCGAGAACCTGCGATTCGGACTGGCCGACGGCGCTGCGGGTCCTGCCGGAATCGAAGATGTTCTGGTCGATCTGCACGCCGGCGCCGCGCGGCCCGAGGCGGGATACGTTGTTGGTATGGACCGGCGAGGTGCTGGCGAAGGCCGGAATCCCCGATTCCGTGATGCTGGCACCGATATCGGCCGAGGCCGTGATTCGCGGGCGATAGCCCGCCTTCGCCTGCGGCACGTTCTCGTCGGTCGCGCGGACCGAGGCGCGCTGCGCATTGAGCGTGGGATTGGCGGAATAGGCCCGCGCGAGCGCGGCTTCCATCGTCTGAGCCGAAACCGGCCCCACCCAGCCGCCCGCCAACGCCAAGGCGAAGACGGCGGAGAGTCCGAACCGGGAAGTCTTTTCGTCGCTTTTATACACGTGGACGCCTCATGTGCGCACTGAAAGTCGCGCCCAGGCATCGCCCCAGCCTCGGCAGAGTTGCAATTCATAACCGTTTCGGCGCCTTCCGCCAACGGATTGGGCGGCTCCGGAATGGTTTCGTTCGTGCAGTGCCGCAAAAATGCGACACCAATCGCTTCAGAAAACGAAGGCCGCCGGACGACGGAACTCCGACAGGACCGGCGCCGCCGCGTCAAAAACCGGCCTGCCGGAGACGGCGTCGCTGGACTTCAGATAGAGCATGACCCGCGCGGCGCGGCCCAGGCCCTCGACCACGATGAGCCGGCCTTCCGGCCGCAGCAGCGGGAAAAGCGCCTCGGGCACGATTTCGCAGGCCCCGCTGACGAGGATGGTATCGAAGCTGGCATCGCCGGGCTGCGTGGCTGTGACCGTCACGCCGGCGGCGCCCGCGCGAACAAGCGCCGCTTCCGCCAAGGCGCGTGCCGGCGCGTCGGGCTCCCAGAGCGTGGCCCTGGCGCCCATATGGGCCATCAATGCCGCCCCGTAGCCGGAACCGCCGGCGTATTCGAGCGCGTCTTCGCCCGGCTGCGGATCGAGCAGCTGGATCATCCGCACGGCGACCATCGGGGTCATCAGCGCCCGGCCGGTGCCCGGCAGCGGAATCGCCTGATCGAGATAGGCGAGATGGGCGAGGTTCTCGGGAGCGAACGCTTCGCGCGGCACCGAATCCGCAGCCGCCAGCGCGGCCCGGTCGGTGATGTCATAGGTGCGCAGCTGGCAATCGACCATATTGCGGCGCAGCGAGGTAAAATCGTCCATGCCCGAACTCTCCGTCCACGACGCCGGTGCTGCAAGGGGCGGCCGCTGCTGTGAAGCCGCATCGAACCGGTGCAGCGATCGCGCCGTTCTTCGGCAGCTTTCTGTTCGAGGCTCGCGCAAAAGGCAAGCGCCGGCTGACCGCAGGCTGCTTCTGCCGTTCAGCAAGGACGAACCGTCGATGTCAGGAGGAGGCTGGCTCCCGGAGCAGGATTCGAACCTGCGACCAATCGATTAACAGTCGATTGCTCTACCGCTGAGCTATCCGGGAACAACGTGGCGGCGTCTTAGCGGCGCGATCCGGATAGTGCAACCCCCTTGCGAGCCGACCCGGCAGATTTGTCGCCGCTGCTGTGGAAGTTGCGATGCCGGGTTGCGGCGGCGCACGGCTTGTGGTTAGTGCGCTCTCGCTGAAGCGGCCGTGGCCGTTTTGGCCGGAAGGCCTCGTGGCGGAGTGGTTACGCAGAGGACTGCAAATCCTTGCACCCCGGTTCGATTCCGGGCGAGGCCTCCAAAGATCTCAAGCGCTGATATGATTGCGCTTTTCTCCTTTTGATCGCTGCTGTGGCGTTGCGGTTTCCGGCGACGATGCGGATTTGCGCCTGCGGAGCCCATTTGCGCATCCTATGGTGTCCCTGCGGATTTTCGCATGGTGCCCGGCAGCGGCGGCTGGCAGGGCAAGGGTCCGATAGCCCGGTTGAGCCCGATCGACGGGATCGGTGGCACCTCCCCTCTCAGCGCGCCGTGGAGGAAGGCTGGAACAAATCCGGTGCGACCCGCTCCGGAAATGTCAGCGACGACACCGCGACGATCACCGTCAGGCCGATGACGGCCAGCCAGAGCCAAAAATCCAAAGGCGGTTTTTTCGGATCAGTCATCATGAAAGGGACGCCCGAACAGGCTTCGGGTTCCCGATCTCAAGCAGCGAAGGCGCCGTCGCGGCTTTTGGGAAGCTCGTCAGTCCTTTCGGGCGGCATCGGCCGACGAAGCCGAAGCGGCATTCTGCCGGCCCTCGCCTGGCTTCGGGCCCGATCCATGCTTGATCGCCAGCGTGAGAATCGTCCGGCCGATCGCCTCCGGCAGGTTGGCGTCCAGCATCACCCGCAGGCGACCGGCCCCTGCCTCGGCGGCCGAGACCTCGAAGGCCGCAGGCTTCTGCCGCGGCGCCGGCCGCGGGCGGCGCGCGCTGAACAGGGTATCCAGCCTCCGGCCGATTTCTCCGAGCTCGAGATCGAGACCGGCTTCCTCCAATGCATCCATCGTCTCAACAGCCGTCCATCCGGAGCCATCGTTCAGGCTGTGATTCGCCTTAAGAACTTCATTTACAGATCGTTAAAATTTGAGTTAGTGGCAGCTGCCCGTCCGGGGCGGAGTAGCGTCATGTTCGAAGCCATTCTGATAGCGGTCCTCATGGCCGGAACCGCAGGCGTATCCTGGCTGGTCGCCGATATCCTGCATCTGCCGCTGGAAATCTGAGCGACGATAACAGATTCGGCAGAAGCCGGCCCGTTTTCGAAGCCCCGCGAGCCATCGCTTCCAAAAATCTTTCCTCTTGTCCGGTCCCGCTCCGCTTCGGCCGCGTTGATCGGGGATTGCGGCCTGCGTGGCCGTGCCGGGGATGAGGAATGGTGACCGGACGCACCCTTCACTGGTTCCGAAACGATCTGAGGCTGGCGGACAACCCGGCCCTTCTCGCTGCCGTAGCGGGCGGGCCGACCTTATGTCTGTACATTCTCGATACAGGCCCTGATCGCCGCCCGATCGGCGGCGCCTCGCGCTGGTGGCTGTCGCGCTCGCTCGCTGCGCTTGGCGAAGCACTCGCACGGAGGCACGGGCGGCTCGTGCTGATGAAAGGCGATCCAGCCGAATTGCTGCCACGCGTTGCGGCAGAGGCAGGGATCGACCGGGTCACCTGGAACCGCCGCTACGAGGCGAAGGAGATCGCACTCGACAGCCGACTCAAGGAGGCGTTGTCCGGAAACGGCATCGATGTCAGCAGCTTCAACAGCCATCTGCTCAACGAGCCCTGGCAGGTGACCACCACGACCGGGCAGCCGATGAAGGTGTTCACACCCTATTGGCGTGCTGCCCGCCAGAAGGGCGAGCCGGCTGCTCCGATCGCCGCTCCCGCGCGAATCCCTGCATTCTCCCTGCCCGATTCGATCGAGGCGCTGACGGTCTCGCTTGATGATCTCGGGCTCGAACCCCGGAAGCCGGACTGGGCCGGCGGTCTGCGGTCGGCCTGGACACCGGGGGAATCGGGCGCCGCAGAGCGTCTCGACGATTTTCTCGGCAGCGGGCTTTCAGGCTACGCCGAAGACCGCGACCGGCCGTACCGGGCCGCGACGTCGCGACTGTCGCCGCATCTGCATTTCGGCGAAATCGGCCCGCGGCAGGTCTGGCATGCTCTGCACCACGCCCGCGCCACCGGCGAAGTCGCAGGATCGGAGCAGGACGCGGAAAAATTCCTCTCGGAAATCGGCTGGCGCGAGTTTTCCCACCACCTGCTCTTCCACAACCCCGATCTGGCGACGCGCAACTACGATTCGCGATTCGATGCCTTTCCCTGGCAACCCGACGACAAGGCGCTAAGCCGCTGGCAGCGCGGGCAGACCGGCATTCCGCTCGTCGATGCCGGCATGCGCGAGCTCTGGGCGACCGGCTGGATGCATAACCGCGTGCGAATGGTCGTCGCCTCCTTCCTGATCAAGCATCTGCTGCAGGACTGGCGGACGGGCGAAGCCTGGTTCTGGGACACGCTGGTCGATGCCGACGCGGCCAACAACGCCGCGAGCTGGCAATGGGTCGCAGGTTCCGGCGCCGACGCCTCGCCCTATTTCCGGATCTTCAACCCGGTCACGCAGGGAGAAACCCACGATCCCCAGGGTGCTTATGTCCGCCGATGGGTGCCGGAACTCGCCGGGCTTTCCGATGGGGATATCCACCAGCCCTGGAAGGCTTCGGAGAAAACCTTGCGCGAGGCTGGCGTTCGAATCGGCCAGACCTACCCTGCCCCGCTCATCGATCTCGCCTTCGGACGACAGCGCGCGCTCGATGCCTTCGCCACGATCCGCGGTCGCTGACCGGTTCAGCCGCTGCGTTCGGCGAAGCGGGACATCAGCGCGAAATAGACGGGGTAAGGCAGGAGACGCGCGACCTTCAGGATCCAGGCAAGGCGGCGCGGCACGGTGACCTCGAAGCCGCCGCGCTCGAAACCATCGACGATTCGCCTCGCGCCATCCTCCACCGTCAGCAGGAACGGCATCGGGAAACGGCGGCCCTCCGTCATCGGCGTCTCGATGAAGCCGGGATTGACCAGTTGCAGCCGGATGCCGGCCGCCTCGCAGTCGAACCGCATCGATTCGCAGAAATAGATCGCCCCCGCCTTCGCCGCGCCATAGGCGGCCGCACCCGGCAGGCCGCGATAGCCGACCAGCGAGGCATTGACCGCGATCTGCCCCCTGCCCCGTGCGACCATGCGCGGCTGAACGGCGAAGAAGCTCTTGGCGACGCCGAGCAGGTTGACGCCTACCACCTTCTCGACCGTCTCGGCATCGATCGCCCTGCCCTGGCCCGACGCGATGCCGGCATTCAGGAAGGCCAGCGCGATCGGCCCATGGATGCTCTCGATCGCGTCACTGACATTCCGCATGCCCTGCGCGTCGGTCACGTCGCCGGCATGGGCGACGATACGGCCCGGCAGGTTCTCGGCGCTACGGGCGAGGCGCTCAAGCACCTCCAGACGCCGGGCGGTGACGGCAACCGTCCAGCCCCGTGCCGCCAGCTCGAGCGCGACCGCGGCGCCGATGCCGGAACTGGCACCGGTGATCCAGGCGATGCCGTCCTGCGGCTTCATGCGGGGCAAGGCCATGACAGCTCCGGGTTGGCGGGACAGTCATCTAGGCATCGAATCATCAGACCGAAAGCCATGCGGCCGAAATCATCCCCGCTATCCCGCCAACGCGGTGGCATGGCTGGCTCAATCGGTGCAGTCTGCGCCGGAAGGGCGCTCCGCGCCGCCAGCGAAATGACGAGATCATGCCGACCGAACTTCTCTTTCGACAGGATGCCTATCTCAAGGAAACGCCCGCGACGGTCGAGGCCGTCAACGAACGCGGCGGCATCATCCTCGACCGGACCAATTTCTACGCGACCGGCGGCGGCCAGCCGGGCGATGCCGGGCATCTGCGCCGCAATGACGGCAGCCAGATCGCCATCGCCACCACGATCTACGATCCCGAGGACAAGAGCCGGGTCATCCATGTCCCGGCCGAAGGGCAGGCCCTGCCTGCGCCCGGCGAGGCGGTGACGGTCGTGCTCGACTGGGAGCGCCGCTTCAAGCGGATGCGCATCCATACTGCGTTGCATCTGCTCAGCGTCGTTCTGTCCTTTCCGGTCACCGGCGGCTCGATCGGGGATGGCGACGGCAGGCTCGACTTCGACATTCCGGAAGGCGGGCTCGACAAGGCCGAAATCAGCGAGAAGCTCAATGCGCTCGTCGCACGCCATGCCGATGTGACCGAGCGCTGGATCACCGACGAGGAGCTCGACGCCAATCCGGGTCTCGTCAAGACGATGTCGGTGAAGCCGCCGCGCGGTTCGGGCCGGGTCCGGCTCGTCGCCATCGGCGATATCGACCTGCAGCCCTGCGGCGGCACCCATGTCCGCAACACCGCCGAGATCGGCGCGGTCGCGGTCACCGATATCGAGAAGAAGGGCAAGCAGAACCGGCGCGTCCGGATCGCGCTGGCCTGAGATCACCAAAGCTGATGCCCAGAGGATACGCCTATGGCCCGTGAAGACGTCTTCGTTTCGACCGAGTGGCTGGCCGAGCGCCTGAATGCGCCCGATATCGTCGTGGTCGATGCCTCCTGGTATCTGCCGGCGCAGAAGCGCGACGGCGCGGCCGAATACGCCCAGCGCCGCATTCCGGGCGCGGTCCATTTCGATATCGACAAGATCAAGGACAGCCGCTCGTCCCTGCCCCATATGCTGCCCTCGGCGCCCGAATTCGCGGCGGCCGTCGGGGCGCTCGGCATCGGCGACGGCATGCGCATCGTCGTCTATGACGGGCTCGGCTTCTTTGCGGCGCCGCGCGTGCGCTGGACGTTCAAGGTGTTCGGCGCGCGCGATGTGGTCATCCTGGACGGCGGCTTCCCGAAATGGCTGGCCGAAGGCCGGCCCGTCGAGGAAGACAGCCCGCAGCCGCGAAAGCCGCGCAGCTTCACCGCAAGGCTCGACAACGGCGCCGTCGCCGATGCCGATGACGTGGCCCGCGCCACCGCCTCGCAGGCGATCCAGGTGGTCGATGCCCGCGCCGCCGACCGTTTCCGTGGCGAGGCTGCGGAGCCGCGGCCGGGCCTGGCCTCCGGCCATATTCCCGGCTCGCTCAACCTGCCGTCATCGCAGCTCACCACCGATGGCCGGCTGAAGTCCCCGGAAGAGATCGTCGCGCTGTTCAAGGATGCCGGCGTCGATCTCGACAAGCCCTCGATCATGACCTGCGGTTCGGGCGTCTCGGCCGTGATCCTGTCGACGGCGCTCGAGACCGTCGGCAAGCCGGCCAAGGCGATCTATGATGGCTCGTGGTCCGAATGGGGCATGGGCGAGCGGCCGGTCGCGACCGGGCCGGCGAAGCAGGCTTGAGCGGGAGGCATCGATGAGCCACGACCACGACCATCCGCATGATCACAGCCATGACGGCGAGCGCTGGAAGCATGACGGCGTGCGCGTCATCTCCGGCGACAAGCTCGACCCGAACACGGCGCAGACACCCGGCATGTTCCGGCAGGCTGCAATCAACCATGCCCGCGTCGGCGCGCAGAAGATCTGGGCCGGCACGGTCGCGATCGAGCCCAATGCCAAGACCGGCGTGCATCATCACGGCGATCTCGAAAGCGTGATCTATGTCGTGAGCGGCAAGGCGCGGATGCGCTGGGGCGAGCGATTGGAATTCGTCGCCGAGGCCGGGCCGGGCGATTTCATCTATGTGCCGCCCTTCGTGCCGCACCAGGAGATCAACGCCGATCCCGACAACCCGTTGCAATGCGTGCTGGTGCGCTCGGACAACGAGGCGGTCGTCGTCAACATCACCGATGTCGATCCGGTCGAGAAGCCGGAAGAGGTCTACTGGGTCGACCCGATCCACAAGCACCCGCACGGGTGAACGGAGCGCGGCAGGTTCGCTGAAACAACCCCTGACCAACCATGTATCAGCCGCGCACTCCGGGCTATCGCAAGAGTGATGCGCAGATGCGCTGGGCTCTGCCAGATCGGGTTTTCTTCGCCTGCGGCGCCTGCCACATCCTGGTACATGCCTTCCTCGCGAGATGGGGGCGGAGTGGCATGCGGGCGCTCTGGATCAAGCCGGCGGCCGGGCATACCGGCAACCACATCTTCGTCGACGGCGGCAGCTGGGCCTTCGACTATCACGGCTATACGGAGAAGGATCGGTTTCTCGATCACACCTGGCGCGGAGCCCGGAGGCGCTGGCCGGGCTGGCAGGCCTCCCTCATCGAACTCCCGGCCGATATCCTCGTCTCGGAAGCGAAATCACGGGATTATGACGGCCTCTGGCTTCGTGAGCCTGGCCAGTTCCTGCACGACGCCATGCCGCGAGCCGAGGCCTATCTCAACCGGTTTCCGGCGCCTCCGCCATGACCGTCGAACTGCGAGAGATCACCGCGGCGACGGTCCGTACCATCTGCGGACTGGAGGTCGCGGAGGAACAGCGTGGGAATGTCGCGCCGGTCGCGATCTCGATCGCGCAGGCGCATTTCGAGCCGCGCGCGACCTTCCGGGCGATCTATGCCGGGGACGAGCCTGTCGGCTTCATCCTCTGGCGCGACGACGACGAGCCCGGCACAGCCTATCTCTGGCGCTTCATGGTCGATCGCCGGCATCAGGGCAAAGGCTATGGACGCGCCGCGCTGGAGCAGGTCTTCGCGCTGCTGAAGGCGCGCGGTGTCGCCAGACTCAGCACGAGCGTCGTTCGAGGAGAGCACAGCCCGCTGGGATTCTACCTGTCGGCAGGGTTCATCGAGGCGAACGAAGTCACGAGCAGCGGCGAATGGCTGCTGAAGAAGAACCTCTAGACAAACGCTGGCCGTTCAACCTGTCTCGAAGTCACCCGGCTGCGGTGGGGCGATCGGCGTGAACAGCGTGCGGTCCGGCTTGATGTCGAGCAGCGGCGTCTCGTCGAGGCAGTCGAGCCCGCGCACCAGAAGCACCCGCCCTTCCCGCGCGACCAGCGTCGCGATCGAGGTGCCGATCGGATTGGGGCGGACCGGCGTGCGCAGCGCGAAGGTGCCGTGGGTCTCGCCGTTATTGGCCGGGCTCTGGCGGACGAGATCGCGGCGCGACTGGTGCAGCCAGTAGAGCACCTCCAATCGCTCGAAGCGCTCGATGCCCTCCAGCGCCTCGTCCCAGGGCGGGAAGAGTTCGATGCGGCAGATCGGCCCGTCCGCCCTGCCCTGGCGTGGGCAGACAAGCCGCGAGGTCCAGGGTGTGCGGATGGTGCCGATGAAGACAAGGCCGGCATCGGTCGCCTGCGGCGGCGCGACGGCGACCTCCCTCTCGCGGATCTCGTTCTCGCGAACCATATGAGCGGGGCTCGTCAGTCGATCGCGATCATCACGTCGGAGGCCTTCACGACGGCATAGGCCTCCTTGCCGACTGTCAGCCCGAGATCGTCCACCGCCGCATTGGTGATCGAGGAGGTCACGATCGCGCCGCCGATATCGATGTGGACATGGGCCGTCGTCGCGCCCTTGGTGATCTCGACGATCCTGCCCTTGAGCTGATTGCGGGCGCTGATCTTCATGGCTCGTCCTCTCCTTGCGACAACGCGACCGCCGCCGCGCCTTGACTTGGGTCCGGGCGCGCGGCAACCATCGTTATATCCGACGATATACAACGAGAAATTCGAGCGAGGAACAACATGTTGAAGCGCCGCACCCTGCTGGGCATGGGCCTGGCCCTTGCCGTGAGCTTTGCTCCCGCCTTCGACGCCGCGCAGGCGCAGACGAAGGACCTCGTCATCTTCGCCGCCGCCAGCATGAAGAACGCGCTGGACGAGGCCGCCGCCAACTGGGTGAAGGAGAGCGGCAAGCCGGCGCCCAAAATCTCCTATGCCGCCAGCAACACGCTGGCGAAACAGCTCGAGAACGGCGCCCCGGCCGATCTCTTCGTCTCGGCCGATCTCGACTGGATGGATTATGCGGCGGGCAAGAACCTGATCAAGCCGGATACCCGCGTCAGCCTGCTCGCCAACCGCATCGTGCTGGTCGCCGGCAAGGATTCCACCGCCAAGCTCGACCTCAAGCCCGGCGTCGATGTCGCGGGCGCCGTTGGCGTCGGCCGCCTCGCCATGGGCAATGTCGATTCCGTCCCGGCCGGCAAATACGGCAAGGCCGCGCTGGAGAAGCTGGGTAGCTGGGACAAGGTGAAGGACAAGATCGCGCAGGCCGACAATGTCCGCGCCGCGCTGCTGCTGGTCTCGCGCGGCGAGGCTCCGCTCGGCATCGTCTACGCGACCGACGCCGCCGCCGACCCGCAGGTCAAGGTGGTCGCGACCTTCCCCGAGGATTCGCATCCGCCGATCGTCTATCCGGTCGCCGTCACCAAGGATTCGGCCAATCCCGACGCGCAGGCCTTCCTGACCTATCTGCGCAGCCCCGCCGCGAAGCCCGTCTTCGAGAAGCAGGGCTTCACGGTGCTCAACAAGGCCGCCAGCTCTTCGTGATCGCCGCTTCGTGACCGACTGGCTATCCCTTTCGCCTGAAGAATGGACGGCGGTGAGGCTCAGCCTCATCGTCGCAACGACCGCCATGATCGCGAGCCTCCCGCTGGGGCTCGTGGTTGGCTTGTTGCTGGCGCGCGGGCGCTTCTGGGGCAAGTCCCTGCTCGACGCCATCGTCCATATGCCGCTGATCCTGCCGCCGGTGGTGACAGGTTATCTGCTGCTCGTCGGCTTCGGCCGGCGCGGACCGATCGGCGAGTTCCTCTATGACTGGTTCGGGATCGTGCTGTCCTTCCGCTGGACCGGCGCGGCGCTGGCCTGCGCCGTGATGGGCTTCCCGCTGATGGTCCGTGCCATCCGCCTCTCGATCGAGGCGGTCGACCGAAAGCTCGAATCCGCCGCCGGCACATTGGGTGCGAGCCCGATCTGGGTTTTCCTGGTCGTCACCCTGCCGCTCTGCCTGCCCGGCATCATCGCCGGCATGATCCTGTGCTTCGCCAAGGCGATGGGAGAGTTCGGCGCGACGATCACCTTCGTCTCCAACATTCCCGGCGAGACGCAGACCCTGCCCTCCGCGATCTACACCTTCACGCAGGTTCCGGGAGGCGATGCCGGCGCAATGCGCCTGACGCTGATCTCGATCGTGATCTCGGTCGCGGCGCTCTTCCTGTCCGAACTGATGGCCCGCATCGTCGGCCGCAGGATCAACGTCGAATGACGGATGTCCTCGACATTGCCGTCCGCCACAGGCTCGGCGACTTCACGCTCGATTCGAGCTTCATCTCCGATGGGCGCCTCACCGCCCTGTTCGGCAGCTCGGGCTCGGGCAAGACCTCGCTGGTCAATGTGATCGGCGGGCTGATCCGCCCCGATTCCGGTCATGTCCGCGTCGATGGCGAGACGCTGGTCGATACCGGGCGCGGCGTCTTCCTGCCGAAGCATCGTCGGCGCATCGGCTATGTCTTCCAGGAGGCGCGGCTCTTTCCGCATCTGACCGTGCGGCAGAACCTGCTCTTCGGACACTGGTTCGTGCCGCGCAGCCAACGCAAGCCGGCCGAGCTCGACAAGGTGCTGGAACTGCTGGGGATCGGCCATCTGCTGCGCCGGAGACCGGGCGGCCTTTCCGGCGGCGAGAAGCAGCGCGTCGCCATCGGCCGTGCCTTGCTGGCGCAGCCCCGCCTCTTGCTGATGGACGAGCCGTTGGCGGCGCTCGACGAAGCCCGCAAGGCCGAGATCCTGCCGCATATCGAGCGCCTGCGCGACGAGGCCGGCATTCCCATCGTCTATGTCTCGCATGCGCTGGCCGAGGTCGCGCGCCTCGCCACCACCGTCGCGATAGTCGAGAACGGGCGTGTTGCGGCTTGCGGCCCGACGGCCGACATCCTGTCCCGGCCCGATCTGGCCGCACGGCCGGGCGCACCGGAAGCGAGCACGCTGCTATCCGCCGAAGTGGCCGGTTTCGAGGAGGCTTTCGGGCTGGCGCGGCTGACGACACCAGCCGGACCGCTGACGATCGCGCGTGGCACGCTGCGGCAGGGCCAGCGGATCAAGATTAGCATCCTCGCCAGCGACGTCATGCTCAGCCTCGGCCAGCCGGCCGAGATCAGCGCGCTCAACGTGCTGTCGGGAAAGGTCTCCGAGATCGGCGAGCGCAGCGGCACCGGCGGCAGCACCGTGCATCTGCTCATCGCTTGCGGCGAGGCGAAGCTGGCGGCGCGCATCACTGCGAAATCTCTCGCCCTGCTCGGCCTTGCGCCCGGCAAACCGGTCCATGCGGTGATCAAGAGCGTCTCCGTCGAGATGCCCTGAACCGGGCGCCGTGCCACCCTCTCAAAAACTCATGGGACCAACCTTGACCTTCCCATAATGGGAAACCTTATATCGCCTGTCATCACCATGAAGGAGACGGCGATGACGGTCATCGACAGAAGCTGGAACGACCTCGAAACCCTCGATCTGGGCGTCGAGGGCATGACCTGCGCGAGCTGCGTCGCCCATGTCGAGCGCGCCATCGCGGCGGTGCCGGGCGTCGATGCGGTCTCGGTCAATCTCGCGACCGAACGGGCGCATGTCAGCTTCGCCAAGGGCGGCACCGACCTGAAGCAGGTCGAGGCGGCGGTCCGCCAGAGCGGCTACACCCCGGTCGAGAATACAATCGAACTGTCGGTTTCGGGCATGACCTGCGCCTCCTGCGTCGGCCATGTCGAGAAGGCCCTGCGCGCCGTGCCGGGCGTGGTCGAGGCCACCGTGAACCTCGCGACCGAGCGCGCCAGTGTAAAGACACTCGCCGGCAACGAGATCGTCCCGGCCCTGGTCAAGGCCGTCGCCGGCGCCGGCTATGAAGCGAGCCCGATCGCCGCGGCCGATGACGATGCCGACACGCGCCGGCAGGCTGCCAAGGACGAGGAGCAGGGCAAGCTGCTGCGCTCCGTCATCCTCGCCGGCCTGCTGACGCTGCCGTTGCTCGTGGTCGAGATGGGCAGCCACATGTTTCCCTCCCTGCACCATTGGCTCGCCGGCACCTTCGGCGAGTGGAACGTGCGCGTCTTCTCCTTCGCGCTGGCGACCATCGTCCAGTTCGGGCCGGGACTCGTCTTCCTGCGCAAGGGTTTCCCGGCGCTGCTGCGGCTGGCGCCCGACATGAACTCGCTGGTCATGCTCGGCACCGGCGCGGCCTATCTCTATTCGAGCGTCGCGACCTTCCTGCCGGACCTGCTGCCAGCGGGCACGGAAGGCACCTATTTCGAATCCGGCGCGGTGATCGTGACGCTGATCCTGCTCGGGCGCTGGTTCGAGACCCGCGCCAAAGGCCGCACCGGCGCTGCCATCCGCAGCCTGATCGCGCTCCAGCCCAAGACCGCCCGCGTGCTGCGCGACGGCGCCGAGAGCGATGTCGCGGTCGACAGCGTCCGTCCCGGCGATATCGTGATCCTCAGGCCGGGCGAGCGCGTCCCGGTCGATGGCGAGGTCACCGACGGCTCTTCCTTCGTCGATGAATCGATGATCACCGGCGAGCCGGCCCCTGTCCGCAAGGAAGCCGGCAGCACCGTCACGGGCGGTACCGTCAACGGCTCGGGCGCCCTGCGCTTCACCGCGCAGAAGGTCGGCTCCGACACGCTGCTCGCCCAGATCGTGCGCACCGTTCAGGCGGCGCAGGGCGCCAAGCTGCCGATTCAGGCATTGGTCGACCGCGTCACGCTCTGGTTCGTGCCGGTGGTGATCGTGCTGGCGATCCTGACCTTCGCCGTCTGGCTGAGCTTCGGCCCGAGCCCGGCTTTGTCGCATGCGCTGGTCAATGCCGTCGCGCTGCTGATCATCGCGTGCCCCTGCGCCATGGGCCTGGCGACCCCGACCTCGATCATGGTCGGCACCGGCCGGGGCGCCGAGCTCGGCATCCTGTTTCGCCAGGGCGACGCCCTGCAGGCGCTGAAGGACGTCCAGATCGTCGCGCTCGACAAGACGGGCACGCTGACCAAGGGCAAGCCCGAGCTCACCGATATCGAGCCGGCGAACGGCTTTGCCGCCGACGATGTGCTGCGCCTCGTCGGCTCGGCCGAGAACCGCTCGGAGCATCCGCTGGCGCTGGCGCTCGTCGCAGCCGCCAAGGTGCGGAACCTCGAGCTCGCCGAGCCGGCCGATTTCACCAGCGACCCCGGCCGTGGCGTCACCGCGACGGTCGAGGGCCGCAAGGTCGCGATCGGCGGCCACCGGTTGATGGAAGAGGCCAAGCTCGACATCGCGCCCTTCGCCGCCCGCGCCAAGGCGCTGGCCGAGGCCGGCAAGACGCCGCTCTATGCCGCGATCGACGGCAAGATCGCAGCCGTCATCGCGGTCGCCGACGCGGTGAAGGAGACCACGCCCGCGGCCATCGCAGCATTGCACAAGCTCGGCCTCAAGGTCGCGATGGTGACCGGCGACGACCGGCGCACGGCGGAAGCGGTCGCGCGCGGCCTCGGCATCGACGAGGTCTGGGCCGAGGTGCTGCCAACCGACAAGGCCGAGGTGGTGAAGCGCCTGCAGGGCCGCGGCGCCAAGGTCGCGTTCGTCGGCGACGGCATCAACGACGCCCCTGCCCTCGCTCAGGCCGATGTCGGCATTGCCATCGGCACCGGCACGGATATCGCGATCGAAAGCGCCGATGTCGTGCTGATGTCCGGCGACGTCATGGGTGTGCCCCGTGCGATCGCGCTGTCGCAGGCGGTGATTTCCAACATCCGCCAGAATCTCGCCTGGGCCTTCGGCTACAACGCCCTGCTGATCCCGGTGGCGGCCGGCGTGCTCTATCCGGCTTTCGGCATCCTGCTCTCGCCGGTCTTCGCCGGGCTCGCCATGGCGCTGTCGAGCGTCAGCGTCGTCAGCAATGCGCTCAGGTTGAAGCGCTTCCAAGTTCCGACCTCGCATGGACAGGAGGCCTGAGATGAATATCGGCGAAGCCGCAACCCGCTCCGGCGTCAGCGCCAAGATGATCCGTTATTACGAGAGCATCGGCCTGATCACCGCACCGGCCCGCACCGCCGCGCAGTACCGGGTCTATGCCGCCGAGGACGTGCATACCTTGCGCTTCGTGCGCCGCTCGCGCGATCTCGGCTTCTCGCTGGAGGAAACGCGGGAGCTGCTCGCGCTCTGGCGCGACAAGAGCCGGGCCAGCGCCGATGTGAAGAACCTCGCCATGGCGCATGTCCGCGAGCTTGAGGAAAAGGCGGCCGAGCTCAAGGCGATGGCCGACACGCTGCGGCATCTGGCGACGCATTGCCATGGCGACCACCGGCCGGATTGCCCGATCCTGGCGGACTTCGCCGCCACACCATCGGCGCAGGCCAAAGCCTGAGACGCTGCTCCGCCATGCACTGAATGTCTGGACGGGGCGGTATGAGATTGCTCATATGCCGCTGCCCACCAGAGGCGGGTCCGGCCCGGCCGCATCGGCCCCGTCGGGGAATCCGCCTCTCAACGAAAGACGGGGAGCGCCAAGGCGTTCTCCAGGCGGAACGACAATGGACAATCGAAACGATCTCTGGCGGCATGTCGATGCGAACAAGGAGCGCCTGATCGCGCTCTCCGACCGGGTCTGGGGCATGCCGGAGGTGTGCTACACCGAGAAGCGCTCCGTCGCCGAGCATATCGCCGAATTGAAGCACCAGGGCTTCAAGATCACCGAGAATGTCGCCGATATCCCGACCGCCGTGATCGGCGAGGCCGGCGAAGGCGGCCCGGTCATCGCCTTCCTCGGCGAATACGACGCCCTGCCCGGCCTGTCGCAGGAAGCCGGCGCTTCCGAGCACAAGGAAATCGAGACCGGCGGCCACGGCCATGGCTGCGGCCATAACCTGCTCGGCTCCGCCGCGATGCTCGCAGCGGTGGCGATGAAGGAATGGCTCGCCGAGAACAAGATTCCCGGTCGCGTGCGCTACTATGGCTGCCCGGCCGAGGAAGGCGGCGCCGCCAAGGCCTTCATGGTCCGCGCTGGCGCCTTCGACGACGCCGATGTCGCCATTAGCTGGCACCCGTCGAGCTTCTGGGAGGTCGCTCCGGCCCTCGCGCTCGCCAATACCCGCGCCGATTTCGTCTTCACCGGCCGGGCCTCGCATGCCGCTGCCGCGCCGCATCTCGGCCGCTCGGCGCTCGACGCCGTCGAATTGATGAATGTCGGCGTCAACTACATGCGCGAGCACATGCCCTCCGACGCACGCGTCCATTACGCGCTGCTCGATACCGGCGGCATCGCGCCGAACGTCGTCCAGGCCCATGCCCGAGTGCGCTACTCGATCCGCGCCCGTGATCTGCGCGGCATGCTGGAGCTCGTCCAACGCGTGAAGAAGATCGCCGAAGGCGCGGCGCTGATGACGGAAACCAAGATGGAGATGCGCATCGTCAGCGCCGTCTCCGACCTCGTCGCCAACACGCCGCTCGAAGAGGCCATGCACAAGGTGATGGGCGAACTCGGCGCGCCGCATTTCGACGAGACCGACAAGGCCTATGCCGAGAAGATCCGCGGCACGCTCTCCCCGCAGGAGATCGCCTCGATCTGGCGCACCATCGGCATGCCGGACAGCGGCGCGCCGCTCGCCGACTTCCTCGTGCCGCGCGACGCCCGGCGCAACCCGGCGATCGGCTCGACCGATATCGGCGATGTGAGCTGGGCGGTGCCGACCGTGCAGGCCCATGCGCCGACGGTCGCGATGGGCACGCCGTTCCACACCTGGCAGGTGGTGGCGCAAGGCAAGTCCCCCGCCGCGCACAAGGCTATGGTCCATGTCGCCAAGGCGATGGCCGCGACCGGCGCCGCGGTGCTGAGCGACCCGGCCCTGATGGCGGCCGCCAAGGCCGACCATAAGGCCCGCCTCGGCAAGGAAGGCTACACCTCGCCGCTGCCGCCCGAAGTGAAGCCGCCGCTGACGATGTCGCTGGGCTGATCGCGACGGCTTGCCGTCATTCTCGGGCGCCGCAGCGCGGTGACCCGAGAATGACGCGCCGACAGAGGCGCGCTTCCTTCCTGAGATGCTCGGGTCAAGCCCGAGCATGACGGCTGCGGCTGCGTTGCCTTGCCGATTGAATGAACACATATGATCCGGGAGAATGAGCCTCTGCCGACAGCGGCAGAATCGCCACCCGGAGCCAGCATGGATCGCGCAGAGGAATCGGAAGACGGGCTCGGCCGGCATCACCGCTCGGCCAGCGGCCCGGCCGATTCCGCGATGCCTGAACCCATCGACCTCGCCGGCTATGCGCTGGACGAGCAGTTCGGCTTCCTGCTGCGGCAGATGCAGCAGCGCTATGTCGCGATGTTCCTGGAGATGATGGGCGCAGACGGGCCGACGCCGCCGCAATTCGCGGTCCTCTGCCGGCTCGCCGTCGACGGACGGATTTCCCAGAACCAGCTCGGCCGCATGACGGCGATGGACCCGGCCACGATCCGGGGCGTGGTGACGCGCCTCGCCGAGCGCGGGCTGGTCGAGCGCCTGCACGATCCCGACGACAAGCGCCGCGTGCTGGTACAGCTCGGCCAGCGCGGCCGCGAGCTGTTGCCGGATTATGTCGTCCGCGCCAAGGCGATTACCATCGCGGCGCTGGACCCGATGGCGGAGCGCGAGGTCGAGCCGCTGCTCGACGTGATGCGGCGCCTGCTCTCAGGCTTCAGACCGCCAGATACTGGCTCCGCGCCGCCTCGTCGGCCTTGAGCGCGGCCATCGTATCGTCGAAGCGGATCAGCCCCTTCTCGATGATGACGGCGCGGTCGGCGATGCTGCCGGCGAAATGCAGGTTCTGCTCGGAGAGCAGCACGGACAGCCCCTCGCCTTTCAGCACGCGGATCGTCTCCGCCATCGCCTCGACGATCACGGGCGCAAGCCCTTCCGAGGGTTCGTCGAGCAGCAACAGGCGCGGATTGCCCATCAGCGTGCGGGCGATGGTCAGCATCTGCTGCTCGCCACCGGACATGGCCCCGCCCGGCCGGTCGCGCATGCGGCCGAGATTGGGGAAGAGGTCGAAGAGCCGCTCCGGCGTCCAGTGAGGCGCGCCGTGACGGGGCGGCTGGCGGCCGACTTCGAGGTTGTCCATCACGGTCAGTTCGGAGAAGACGCGCCGATCTTCGGGGACATAGCCGATGCCGAGCCGGGCGATCTGGAAAGGCTCGCGGCCGGCGATCTCCTTGCCCTCGAAGCGGATGGAGCCTTGCGGCTCAGGCACCAGCCCCATCACCGTCTTCATGGTCGTCGACTTGCCGGCGCCGTTGCGGCCCATCAGCGCGACGACCTCGCCCTGTCCGACCGAGAAGCCGACGCCATGCAGGATCTTGGCGCGGCCATACCAGGCCTCGACGCCGGAGAGTTGGAGGAGCGCCGTCATCAATGCCCTCCCGAGGTCGCGCCGGAGCCGAGATAGACCGCGCGCACCTGCGGGTCGTTGCGGACTTCGGCACTGGTGCCGGCGGCGATCAGGCGACCCCGGTCGAGCACCAGAACACGGTCGGCATGGGCGAAGACGACATCCATGTCGTGCTCGGTGAAGAGCACGGCGATACCGCGCTTCCGTGCGATGCGGGCCGTCAGCGCCATCAGGGCGATGCGCTCCTGCGGCGCCATGCCGGCGGTGGGTTCGTCCATCAGCAGCAGCTTCGGCGCGTTGGCGAGCGCCACCGCAAGCTCGACGCGCTTGAGATCACCATAGGCGAGCACGCCGCAGGCACGCTCGGCCTGCTGGGCCATGCCGACTTGAGCGAGCAGCGCATCGGCCGGTTCGAGGCGGCGCTGGTCGGCGCGTCCGAACGGGCGCCAGCTCTTCCCGGCATGGGAGATCAGCGCCATCTGGACGTTCTCGCGCACGGTCATCGAGGCAAAGGTTGCAGTGATCTGGAAGGTGCGGCCGACGCCGAGGCGCCAGATCTTGCGCGGTTCGAGCCCGGTGATCGGCTTGCCTTCGAGCAGAACCTCGCCGCGATCGGGCTTGAGTTGCCCGTTCAGCATGTTGAAGCAGGTCGTCTTGCCTGCCCCATTGGGGCCGATCAGCGCGACCAGCTTGCCGGCCTCGACCGAGAAGGACACGCCATCGACCGCCTTCACGCCGCCGAAGGATTTGGCGAGATCGCGGGCTTCCAGCACGGGAGGCATGGACGCACTCATGCCACGGCCGTCGCCTGCGCGGCGCTCTCGCGCCGGGCGCGCCAGTACAGCCAGGTGCCGACGAGGCCGCGCGGGAACAGCACGACCAGGAGCACGATCGACAGCCCCAGCCCGAAGCGCCAATAGGCCGTCATCTTCGCGAGCTGTTCGTTCAAACCCATATAGGCGAAGGCGCCGACGACCGGCCCGGCGACCGTCTGGACGCCGCCGAGCAGCACCATCAGCAAGGCATCGACCGAGCGCGGGATCGCCATATAGGTCGGGAAGACCGAGCCCTTCGAGAAGGCGAAGAGCCCGCCGGCGATGCCGGCTGCGACCGCGGCGATGGTGAAGGCCGCCCATTGCAGGCGCCCGACATCGAGCCCGATCGCCTCGGCCCGCAACGGGCTGTCGCGGCCGGCGCGCAAGGCGTAGCCGAAGGGTGCGAAAATGATCACGCGCAGCGCCACGATGACCAGCACGGCGATGGTGAGCGCGAGATAGTAGAATACCGTCTTGGGCACCGCCCAGGCCGAGGGCCAGACGCCGAGGATACCATTGTCGCCGCCGGTGAGATCGACCCACTGGAAGGCTGTGGCCCAGGCGATCTGGGCGAAGGCGAGCGTCAGCATCGCGAGATAGACGCCGGAGAGCCGGACGCAGAACCAGCCGAAGATCGCGCCCGCGATGCCGGCCATGAGCGGCGCCAGCATCAAGGCCTCCTCCATCGGGCTGCCCAGCCATTTCACCGCCAGCGCCGCGCCATAGGCGCCGAGCCCGAAATAGGCGGCATGGCCGAAGGAGGTGATGCCGCCCGGCCCCATCAAGAGATGCAGCGAGGCGGCGAAGACTGCGAAGATCACGAGATCGGTCAACGTCAGGACGACATGATCCGGCACGACCAGCGGCGCGAGGATCAGCAGGCTGAGCGCGACGGCTCCGAACAGCTTCGCCGCGCCGTCTGCGGGACTCAGCAGGAAGAGCTGGCCGGCATGGCCGCGTGGCTCGACGGAGGCCTTGCCGAGTAGGCCGTGCGGCCGGACGATCAGCACCGCCGCCATCACCAGGAAGACAAGCACCAGCGTGATCTTGGGCAGGATCAGGATGCCGAAGGCGTGGAGCACGCCAATCAGCACGGCCGCGAGATAGGCGCCGGTCACGCTGCCGAGCCCGCCGACCACCACGACCACGAAGGCCTCGGCGATCATCGACAGGTCCATGTGAAGGTTGATCGCCTCGCGCGGGAGCTGGAGCGCGCCGCCGAGCCCCGCCAGCGCTGCGCCGAAGGCGAAGACCGAGGTGAAGAGCAGGCGCTGGTTGACGCCAAGCGCGCTCACCATCTCGCGGTCCTGCGTCGCCGCCCGGATCAGCACGCCCCAGCGCGTCCGGTGGAACAAGAGCCAGATCAGGCCGAGCACGACCGGCCCGACGGCAATCAGGAACAGCTCGTAGCTCGGGAAGCGGTTGTCGAACAGGATGACGAAGCTGCGGAAGCCCGGCGCGCGCGGGCCGAGCTTGTCCTCCGGCCCCCAGGTCGCCAGCGCAATGTCCTGCAGCATCAGCACGACGCCGAAAGTCGCGAGCAACTGGAACAGCTCCGGCGCCTGATAGATTCGCCGGAGGATCAGGACCTCGATCAGCACGCCGGCGAGGCCGGTCAGAAGCACGGCGAGGATGACGCCGCCCCAGAACCCGAGCGGATCGGCCGGGCCGAGCCAGGTCACCAGCGTGAAGGCCAGATAGCCGCCCAGCATGTAGAGCGAGCCATGGGCGAAGTTCACGATGCGCGTGACGCCGAAGATGATCGACAACCCGCACGCCACCAGAAACAGCGACGACGCCGAGGCCAGGCCGTTCAGGGTCTGGGTGAGGACGAGATCAAGCATGTCGTTTCGGGCGCAAAGCTACGACCTTCAGGCCGTAGCGCCGTGCTCCATCTCAGGCAAGGTCAGACGGCTGGGCGCAGCTTGCGGACCTCGTCGTCGCTCGGCAGGTATTTGGCGCCGTCGCGGTAGCTCCAGTCGACCATCATGCCCTTGCCGTCCTTCTGCGCGCTCTTGCCGACATAGGCGCCGAGCGTCGACTGGTGGTCGATCTTGCGGAACTCGATCGGACCGAAGGCCGAGCCGAACTTCAGCCCCTCGAAGGCATCGACCAGTTTCTCGTTATCGGTCGATCCGGCCTTCGCGAGTGCCGCGGCGATGGCCTGCACCGTCTCGTAGCCGACGACCGAGCCCAGCCGCGGATAGTCGTTGTACTTCGCCTTGTAGGCGTCGCGGAACTTGACGTGCTCCGGCGTCTGCAGGTCGGCATGGGGATAGCCGGTGATGATCCAGCCCTCCGGCGTCTCGGCGCCGAGCGTGTCGAGATATTCCGGCTCGCCGGTCAGCATCGAGACGACCTGGCGCCCCTCGAACAGGCCGCGCGTGTTGCCGGCGCGGACGAAATTGGCGAGGTCGACGGCGAAGGTGACGTTGAAGATCGCCTCCGGCTTGGCCGCTTCCAGCGCCTGCACGGTGGCGCCGGCGTCGATGCGGCCGAGCGCCGGGAACTGCTCGGCGACGAAGGTCACGTCGGGGCGTGCCTTCAACAGCAATTCCTTGAACCATTTCACGGCCGATTGGCCGTATTCGTAGTTCGGCGCGACGATCGCCCATTTCTTCGCCGGAAGCTTCGCCGCTTCCTCGACCAGCATCGCGGCCTGCATGTAGGTCGAGGGCCGCAGGCGGAAGGTGTAGCGGTTGCCCTTCGACCAGACGAGCGCATCGGCCAGCGGCTCGGAGGCGACATAGAGCCGCTTGTTCTGGTTGGCGTAGTCGGCGAGCGCCAGTCCCACATTGGAAAGGAAGCCGCCGGCGATGATGTCGACCTTTTCGGCCGTGGCGAGATCGGCGGCATGGCGCACCGCATCCTCCGGCTTGCCGGCATCGTCGCGGAACACCGTTTCGAGCTTGCGGCCGAGCACGCCGCCCGCCGCGTTGATCTGCTCCTGCGCCAGTTCCCAGGCCTGCCGATAGGGTTTCAGGAAGGCCGGCTGCGCGGTATAGGAGTTGATCTCGCCGATGCGGATCGGCCCCGCGCCCTGGGCGCGCGCCAGCGAGGGAACGCCGAGGGCAAGCGTGCCCGCGACGAAGCTGCGACGATCGATCTGCATCGGGTTTAAGTCCTTCGCCCTGCTGCGGCTGCAATCCGCGCCGATACCGCTCGCGCCGGGTCGGGCGAAGCGGAATTCATTTGCATGCATATGAATGAATAGATCCGGGCGCCTGTCAATCTGCCATTCTTGCAATGCAGCAGATGAGCAGGCGACTGACGGCAGCTCGCACGATCTTGCGGGAATCGCCCGAAATCCTTTGATTTCATTTGAGAAACGAGGCGCCTAAAAATAAGACAGCGATGCTGCCCTTTTGGCCTTGCAGGCGTCACCTGAGCTTACTATTTAAAGTGCAGCGCAGCAGAGATGTTGCGCCGCCCTCCTTGGGCGTTTCCTCCCTAGACTTGGGCTGCGCTTCTGGCGTGGCCCTTTTTTCTTGTCGGGATGCGCCCTTACCAGCGCCGGCCGTAGCCCCAGGGCCCGCCGACGGAGGCGTCGAAGCGGTCGAAGCGATAGCGCCGCTCGGCCGCGCGATCGAGATCGAGCTGCATCAGGCAGTTCGAGAACGCCTCGCCCGGCGCGCGAAAACCATAGGAGCGGCAGCGCTCCTCGTCGATCGCGCGATACTGCGCCTCCGTGGTCACGCAGCCGCTCAATGCGAGGGCCAGCATCGCGCCGGCGGCAAGCCTGATGATCGTCATCGCGCTTCTCCTCTCGCTCATAACCATCCTACGCGCAGACGATAGCTCCGGTTCCCGGGCCAGCCTAGCGCGAGAACTTGATCGGCACGCTCAGCGAAATCGCTCCGCCGCCGAGCCCATCCGGCGGTGCCGGGACGGGGCTGGCGCGACGGATCATCGCGACCGCCTCCCCGTCCAGCGCCGCATCGCCCGAGCCCCGGACGAGACGGGCCGAGAGCACACGGCCGCCGCGGTCGATGCTGAAGGCGACCTGGACCGTGCCGGGGCTGGCGCCTCCGGGGAAGCGCTTGTAGCGGTTGAGATGTGCCATCAGCGACCCGCGCCAGCTCGCGGTCGCGGCCGGAGACGGCGATGAAGCGCCGGAATTGGGAGCCGCGGCGCGCGGAGCGGCCTGCGCCTGCGCCACCGGCGCCGAGGTCTGCTCGGCCTTCGGCTTGTCCGGGCGGATAGGCTTCTTCTTCTCGACGACCTTGGGTTTCGGCTTCGGCTTCTTGGGCGGCGGCGGCTTCGGAGCCTCCTTCGGCGGCGGCGTCAGGATCGCCGCAGCATCGGGCAGCGGCGGCAATTCGGGAATCCTGATCTCGGGCTCGGGGATCGCGACGGGCTCCGGTTCCGGCGGAGGCGGCTCGACTTCCTTGGGCGGCTCGACCGGCTCGGGTGGCGGCGGTTCGGGCTCGGGCTGCGCTTCGGCCATCTCGGGGCCGGGCGCAACCTCCTGCGGCGGCGCCTCGGGGGCGACGGCGAGCGGCGCGAGTTCGATCATCACGGCGGCCGGAGGCGCGCCCATCGCCGCCTCGGCGCGCTGCCAGTTGGCGATGACCCAGCCGGCCGTGCCATGGGCGCTCGCGACCACCAGGGCCGCAAGACTCCAGCGCAGGGCCGCCGGCGCGAAACGCGACAATGACGGGCGCTCGAGGCTCATGGCTTCGGCCCCGCAGCAGCCCCCTGCCCGGTGTCCTCAAGGCCGACCAGCGCGATCTTGAGATAACCGGCGTTGCGCAGCAGGTTCATCACGTTCATCAGCTCGCTATAGGCGACGCTGCCGTCGGCCCGCAGGAAGACCCGCTGCTCGCGATCGCTGTTCGTCTTCTGGTCGAGTGCCGTCTGCAGGGCCTCGCGCGGCACGGGATCATTGCCGAGCGCGAGCGTGAGATCGCCCTTCACCGTCAGGAACATCGGCGTGTCCGGCCGCGGCTGCGGCTGCGCGTTCGAGACCGGCAGGTCGACCGCGACATCGACGGTCGAGAGCGGCGCCGCCACCATGAAGATGATCAGCAGGACGAGGATGACGTCGATGAACGGCGTCACGTTGATGTCGCTGACCTCGCCGAGGTCGCCGTCCTGCGGCTCCTTGAGGGAAACGCCCATGATTCACTCCGCCGGAACGAGCGGCGCGGCCGCCACCGCCGCGGCTGAAGCCGAGGACGAATAGGCCGAACGCGGGGCCGGTGCGACGGCGCGCTGGCGGCGTTCCAGGTCGCGCGAGAGATGGCGCAGGATCTCGCCCGACGCATCGGAAAGCGTGGCGCGGTAGCCGGTGATCGCGCGGGCGAAGACGTTGTAGATGATGACGGCGGGGATGGCGGCGACGAGGCCGATCGCGGTCGCCAGCAGCGCCTCGGCGATGCCGGGCGCGACGACGGCGAGATTGGTCGTCTTGGCCTGGCTGATGCCGATGAAGGAATTCATGATGCCCCAGACCGTGCCGAACAGGCCGACGAAGGGGGCGGTCGAGCCGATCGTGGCGAGCAGGCCGGTTCCGCGCGCCATCGAGCGGCCGGCGCGCGCCTCGATCCGCGAGAGCGCGATGGCGACGCGCTCCTTGATACCGTCCTCGCCGAGGTCGGCCGAGCGGCGGGTCTCGGACAGGGCAGCGGACAGCAACAAGCCGACGGCGCCGCGCAGCTTGCCGTTCCTGCCCGCCGCAGCTCCGGCTGCCTCGCCCAGGTTCTCGGCCGCCTCGATGCGGCGCAGCGCCCGGCCGGCCGAACGCTTGGCAGCGGCCAGCTCCATCGCCTTGGCGAGCCAGATCGTCCAGGTCACCAGCGAGGCGAAGGCAAGCCCGAGCATCACGCCCTTCACGACGATATCCGCCGCCATGAACATGCCCCAGGGCGACAGGTCATGCGGCAAGGTCGCCGTCGCGGCCGGGGCCGGAGCCATCACAGGTGTCGCGGCCTCGCTGGTGGTCAGCGGCGGGTGAGCGGCGCTCGGCGGATTGATGCCGAGCTGAGGCAGCGCAGACGGCAGCGGATTGGTCGGCGTCGCGGGCTGGGTCGCGGGCGCCGGCTGAACCGGCTGGGTCTGTGCCGCAGGCGGGGCCGTTTCGGTGGGGGCCTGTGGGGCGGACTGCCCCGGCGCCTGGGCCTGGGCCGCGACCACGGACAGGCTCATCGCAACAAGAGCCAGACGAAACGCACGCATCATCACAAATCCAGCCTTCTCCGGAGGAGCGCCGCCCCGGCTCCAGCCGGTTCCAGCACCTGCTGCCGGGCACCAAGGGCCGGCAGCTTCCTCATTGGAATCATTACAAAAAAAGACTTGCAGCGGCGTTGCTGCATATGCGATACGCCTGTTCGAATCGGGCGGGCATGTCAAGGAAAAGCGGCTCGCCGGCTCTGCCCTCCGATGGGCCTCGGCCACGCGAAATCAGGCCAGCCCGCGCTTCCGGACGACCCTCACATATCCGCTATTCGATGAATGCAGGGCGCTGCCGACGCGGTGCGCGCGACAGCGATTCAGCCGCGCTCGGGCCGGTCGATCTCGGCCTGTAGCGCCGCGAGATGAGTCGCGGCAGCCTCGGTCGCAGCCTGCTCGACCGCGCGGAAGCGCAGGATGAGCGCTTCGCCGAGCGGAGTCAGTCGTGCCCCACCGCCATTGCGCCCGCCGACCTGGCGCTCGACCACCGGCTTGCCGAAAAGCACGTTCAGTTCCTCGACCAGTTCCCAGGCGCGCCGGTAGGACATCTCCATCGCCCGGCCGGCCGCCGAGATCGAGCCATGCGTCGCGATGTTCTCGAGCAGCGCGATCTTGCCGGGGCCGATCCTGCCTTCGGGGTCGAGCTGTATCCGCAGGCTGAGCGAGGGCACCGCCGCCTCAGGACGCTCTGGCCAGGGCAGCCTTGACGCCCTCGCCGCAGGCCGCGAGCCAGATCGCCGCGATGCGCTCGATGCCGGCCTGGTCGTCGGCATCGAAGCGCGCCGGTGACGGGCTGTCGAGGTCGATCACGCCGATGACGTCATCGCGTCCGATAAGCGGCACGACGAGTTCCGAGCGCGAGGCCGCATCGCAGGCGATATGGCCGGGAAAGGCATGGACGTCCTCGACCAGCATCGATTTCCGCTGCGCCACGGCCGCGCCGCAGACGCCCCTGCCGACGGGAATGCGGACGCAGGCCGGCTTGCCCTGGAAGGGGCCGAGGACGAGTTCGCCTGATCGCATGATGTAGAAGCCGGCCCAGTTCAGGTCCGGCATCATCTGGAACAGCAGCGCGGAGGTGTTGGCGGCGTTCGCGATCGGGTCGCGTTCGCCCATGAGCAGCGCTTCGAGCTGCGCCGCGAGCTCGCGATAGAACTCCGGCTTGCTGCCGGCGGCGATGCTGCGTGCCTCGAACATGATCCTGACGCCTTGCTTGCGTTCGCTCTCGAAATCCAGCGCCGGTTCCTACCACCATCCTCCCGGCCGCGCCATCGAAGAGGCCCCTTCCCCGTTCCCTGCGGATCGTGCCAATCCTCCCCTGCACCAGCCTGAGAGGAGTCGGTCGTGAGCGAGGATACCCGGCAAATCCGCATCGCGGCCGCGCTGCTGACCGACGCGCGCCAGCGCCTCCTTCTGGTCCGCAAGCGCGGCACCGCCTGGTTCATGCAGCCGGGCGGCAAGATCGAGCCCGGCGAAGGGCCTTTCGACGCGCTCACCCGCGAACTCCGGGAGGAGCTGGGACTTACTGCTTCGCTGGAGGCTGCACGCCATTGCGGACGCTTCGCGGCACCGGCCGCCAATGAGCCGGGCTTCACCGTCGATGCCGAGCTTTACGCCCTGCGTCTCGATGGAAAGCCAGCGCCCGCAGCGGAGATCGCGGAGATCGCCTGGCTCGAACCCAACACGGCCTCCACGCTTCCACTCGCCCCGCTGACACGCGACCACGCCCTGCCGCTCTGGCGCTCCATGCTGACGGAGATATCCCGATGAACGACATGAGTTCGAGCCCGCGCCGCGCCGATGGCAGCGCCGGCGATGCCGATTACGGCCGCATCGGACAGGGCTATGCCTCCTATCGCCAGCCCGAGCCCGCCATCGCCGCGCTGATCGAGGCCGCGCTCGGCCCGGCCCGGCGGGTGCTCAATGTCGGCGCCGGCGCCGGCTCCTACGAGCCGCGCGGCCGCGACATGATTGCGGTCGAACCCTCTGCCTCGATGCGGGCGCAGCGCCCGGCGGATATCGTCGCGGCGATCGACGCCACCGCGGAAGCCCTGCCCTTTCCCGACGGGTATTTCGACGCGAGCATGGCGACCTTCACCGTGCATCAATGGCAGCATCTCGATGCGGGCCTGCGCGAGATGCGCCGGGTGACGCGCGGGCCGGTCGTGATCCTGTCCTGTGATCCCGATCTGGTGCAGGCCTTCTGGCTCAACCACTATGCGCCGGAGGTGCTGGCGACCGAGGCGCGGCGCTATCCCTCGCTCGGTCATATCGGCACGGTTCTGGGCGGCGATGTCGAGATCGTCGCGGTGCCGATCCCGCTCGCCTGCCGCGACGGCTTCAACGAGGCCTATTACGGCCGGCCGGAACTCTTCCTCGATCCGGGCGCGCGCTCGGCATGCTCGGCCTGGAGCTTCGTCGGCGAGACCCAGAACGCCGCCTCGATCGAGAAGCTGCGCCAGGACCTGGACTGTGGCGCCTGGGACGATTGCTACGGCTTCCTGCGCAACCAGCCGAATTTCGACGGCTCGCTGCGCCTGGTCATCGCGCGGCCTTGAACCGAAAACGGAAGGGCCGGCCCCCTTGCGAGAACCGGCCCTTCTGAAAACATCGATACCATTCCGGCCTGAAGCCGGAACCAGGCCCTAGAACGGGATGTCGTCGTCGAGATGGCTGGAGGACGAACGCCCGCCGCCGCTACCACCGCCCGACATGGCCGGCTGGCGCGAGCCGCCGCCACCGCCGCTGCCCATCGCGCTGGAGCGGCCGAACGAGCCGCCGCCGCCTGAGCGGTCATCCGCGTAGCCGCCGCTGCTGCCACCGCCCTCGCCATATTCGTCGGAGCCGCCCTGGCGGCTGTCGAGGATGGTGAGCTCGCCGCGGAAGCGCTGCAGCACGATCTCGGTGGTGTATTTCTCGACGCCGGACTGGTCCTGCCATTTCCGGGTCTGGAGCTGGCCCTCGATATAGATCTTCGAGCCCTTCTTCAGATACTGCTCGGCGACCTTCGCCAGGTTCTCGTTGAAGATCACGACCGAGTGCCACTCGGTGCGCTCCTTGCGCTCCCCGCTCTGCTTGTCGCGCCAGGTCTCGGAGGTGGCGATACGCAGATTGACGACAGGCTCGCCGCTGCCGAGGCGGCGCACTTCGGGATCGCGCCCGAGATTGCCGACCAGAATGACCTTGTTGACGCTACCAGCCATGACAGGCTCCATTTCCTGCGCACTTCACACAAACCGGCCGCTCGACCGGAGCCGAACCTTATCGGCCGATGAAGGCATTATCAAGAATGTTCTTGTTTTGTTCAAGTGCCTGTTTCGAGGTTGTCCCCTGCTGATACGGTGGTGTCTCACCGCGGCGTCTGCCTTGCCCCGAGGATCGCCTGCGCCATCCGGTCGAGCAGCACCGCGAGCAGCACGATGCCGAGCCCGCCGACGAAGCCGAGGCCGGGATCGGCCCGCTGCAGGCCGAGCAGCACGACCTCGCCCAGCCCCTTGGCGCCGATCATCGAGGCGACCACGACCATGGCCAGCGCCATCATGATCGCCTGGTTCAGCCCCTGCAGGATCACCGGCCGGGCAAGCGGCAGTTCGATCAGCCAGAAGGCTTGCCGAGGCCTGAGGCCCAGTGCCCGCGAGGCCTCGACCAGTCCTGCATCGACGCCACGCAGGCCGAGTTCGGTCAAGCGTGCGAAGGGCGGCAGCGCGTAGACCAGCGTCGCGACGAGAGCCGGCGCGCGGCCGAGCCCGAGCAGCATCGCCACCGGGATCAGGTAGACGAAGCTCGGGATGGTCTGCATCAGGTCGTAGAGCGGCGCCACCGCCCGGCCGAGCCGCGGAATCCGGGCGGCTGCGACGCCGAGCGGCAAGCCCAGCAACCCGACGAACAGCACGGCGACAGTGACGAGGGCGAGCGACTGCATCGCCTCGCCCCAGATGCCGAGCCCGGCCAGCGCCAGCGGCAGGGTTGCCATCGCGAGCGCGAAGCCGATCCGCCGCGTCGCGAGCCACGCCCCTGCAGCGACTGCGAGGACAAAGGCGGGCACCGGGACATGCTGAAGCAGCGTCTCGACAAGGCGCACCGGCGCCGTCAGCACGGCACTAAAGCCGTCGAGCCTGTCGCCATAGCCGGTGACGAGCGCATCGACCGCCCGGTTGACGGCGCCCTGCAACGCCTTGCCGAAATCCGGCACCAAGGCAGTGGTCACAGGCTCGACGCGACCTTGCTGGCGACATCGGCCGGCAGCCACTTCTTCCAGATATCGCCTTGAGTCTTCAGGAAGACGAGCGCCTGCTGCTCGGGCGTGACGCCCTTCTCGCGCGCCTCGGCCAGCATCTTCGAGGTCACGTCGCTGGTCGTGCCATAGCTCTTGAAGAAGGTCGCGAGCTGCGGCGCCTTCTTGGCGAAATCGATATTCGCGCCGATCACGACCTTGCTCATCGGATAGGCGGTGGCGCGCTTTGGATTGTCGCTGGCCTTGAGATCGGCCCAGACCGCCGCATCGAAGGGCGCTTCCTCCAGCTTGACGAGGTCATAGGCGCCTAGCAGCCAGCTCGGCCCCCAATAGTAGAACACCACCGGGCGCTTGCGCTTGAGCGCAGCCTCGATCGCGGCGACCAGCGCCTCGCCCGAGCCGCCGCGCGTATTGGTGAAATCCTCAGCGAGCCCGTAGATCGCGAGCTTCTTGGTGTTGATGCCCTCGCAGACCCAGCCGGCGACGCAATTGTAGAAACGCCCCTTCGCCGGCTCCTCGGGATCGGCGAACAGCGCCTTGTAGCGCTTGAGATCCTCCGGCTTCTTGAGGTCCGGCGCCTTGGCATCCGGCCCGGAAACGAGATATCGCGGCACGAACCAGCCCTCACTCGCATCGGGGAATGTGGTGCCCAGCGGCTCGACCTTGCCGGCATCAGTCGCCTTCACCCAGGCATCGACCGGGTTGGCCATCCAGATCTCCATGACGATGTCGACATCGCCGCGCGCCAGGCCGTTGACCAGCGGGGCGATCACGCCCGGCACGCGCTCGACCTTGCAGCCGAAGCCGCGCTCGGCGATCGCGCTGGCGAGGGCGGTGTGGAAGGCGGCGGAATCATAGTCGAGCCCGGCCATCTTCAAGGGGCGGTCGAGCTCGCAGGCCATGGCCGGTGCACCGAACCCGAGGCCGAGCGCGAGGGTTGCTGCTCCAAGAAGGGCCTTCATCATCGTCGCTCCCCAAACCGATCATGGCAGAAGCCGCCGGGGCCGATCGCGCCGGCGGTTCGCGCTGTAACGCAGGGCCGGACGAATTGATCCGTTCTTCCGGGCTCCTTGTGCGGCAGCATCGCTCAATCGCGGCGGCGAGGCGAGGCCGATCCTGTCATCGCCGGTCAGCAGCCATGCAGGGCGATGCATCGGGGCCGATGTCGAAGCGGCGCCGGCCCGGACGATTCCGATCGCCCCGGCAGAGGCCATGAGCTAGGCTGGCGGCCGGCAGACGGCCCCGGCATAATGGACGACTTCCCCGTGACAGACAGCAATCGCATCGTCCTCTCCAGCGATCACGCCGCCATCCCGCTGCGGCAGGCCATCGCCAGGCATGTCGCCGCGCAGGGCTGGGACGTGGTCGATATCGGCCCGACGACGCCGGAGAGCACGCCCTATCCCCGGCATGGCGAAGCGGCGGCGCGGCTCGTCGCTGCCGGCGATTGCCGGCTCGGCATCATCCTGTGCGGCACCGGCCAGGGCATCATGATGGCGGCGAACAAGGTCAAGGGCATTCGCTGCGGGGTCTGCGCCGACACCTTCTCGGCCCGCATGATCCGTGAGCATAACGACGCCAACATGCTCTCGATCGGCGCGCGCGTGGTCGGCGAAGGGCTGGCGCTCGCGATCGCCGATGCGTTCCTGACCGCCGAATTCGAAGGCGGCCGGCATGCGACGCGGGTGGAGATGATCGCGGCGCTGGAGGGGTAGCCCGGGTCCGCTAATCCAGGGTTCCGGTTCCGACCCGTTGCCGAACTCTGATCCGGCTGTCAGGCTGCACCCCGGAGGTTCCCATGAGCGAAGACGGCAGTCGGGTTGAGCAGCGCATCCGAGCCAGCTTTGCGAAACAGGGCCTGATGACGACCCTCGGCGCAACCATCGCAACCGTGGAGCCCGGCGCTGTCGCCATCGAACTGGCGCCTGCTCCGACAATCTCTCAACAGCACGGTTTCGTTCATGCCGGCGCGGTAAGTGCCATTGCCGATAGCGCAGCAGGATATGCCGCCCTCTCTATGATGCCTATGGACCGCGGGGTGCTGACTACAGAGTTCAAGATCAACCTCTTGGCTCCAGCCGCTGGCGACCGGATCATCGCCCGAGGGAAGGTCGTGAAAGCGGGACGCACTCTGACTCTGGCCCAAACCGAGGTGTTCGCGGAGAAGGATGGTCGATCGCGATTGATCGCCCTGCTTACCGCAACGCTGATGGCCGTCGAGGGGCGGGACGGCATTGCCGACTGATGTCGGCTTCCGCCCCTTGGTCGACGCTTCGGGAGAAAATTCTCCCCAAGCGCTGGGATGTTGGACCGCGAAAATCCGGCGCGCCGACCGGAGGTTCACCCAACGGTAACCATCCAAGCCGATGTATCTCCTCAGCCTTGTCCGAGAGATACCCGATGCTGACCCGCCGATCGTTTACGTTTCCCGCCCTCTCCTTCGCCGCCGCAGGCCTGGCTGGATGCGGATCGAGAAGCATCGTCGCGCTGCCCGAGATCGACGCCGGCCAAAGCCCGAGAGGCCTGGTGACGCGCACGCTCTCCCGGCCGAACTATGCCGCGGTCTATGCCGAGTATCCCGGCGAGAAATTTCCGATCGCCGCCATCGACTATCAGCGGATCGATACCCGCTATCTCCGCCAGACCGTCGCGTTTCCGCGCGACGATAAGCCCGGCTCGATCGTGGTCGATCCCGCCGGCTATCACCTCTACTTCGTCGAATCCCCGCGCGTCGCGACGCGTTACGGCGTCGGCGTCGGGCGCGAGGGCTTCGGCTGGTCCGGTGCGGCCCGCATCAACATGAAGCGGGACTGGGCCGACTGGGTCCCGCCTCCGGAAATGATCGAGCGTGACCCCTCGATCCGATCCCAGCTCGAGATGACGCCGCGCGGACTGGGCGTGCGCGGTGGATCGAAAAGCCCGCTGGGCGCACGGACCCTGTATCTGTTCGGCGAGGGGCGAGACCTCGGCTATCGAATCCATGGCACGTTCGAGCCCTACACGGTGGGTACGAACGTTTCGTCGGGCTGCATCCGGATGATCAACCAGGACATCGCCCATCTCTATGCGCGCGTGGCGCCCGGCACTCCCGTGACGGTGCTGCCTGCGTGACTTCGGCCACCTGAACGGCAGCCAACGGATCGGTTCATGTTCTGTTGAGGCGCCGCGTGATCTGATCAGCGTCGAAAGGAGTTTGCCATGCGCAAGCTGTTGATCTTCACTGCGATTGCACTCGGCAGCGGGCTGGCCGTGCCAGCCATGGCCTCCGAGGCCGTGCCGAGGGAGCTCGCCCAGCGTCTCGACAAGGCGACGGTCGCGTATTCATGGTCGGCTGCAGCCGAGCGGCGGCACATGATCATCGAAGAGACCATGCGCCAGCAACGCTACGGTCGCGGCTATGGTTATGGTCGGGGCTACGGCCCGCCGCGCGGCTACGGCCCGCCTCCGGGTTACGGCTACGGTCGCGGGCCGGGCTGGGGGCCGCCACGTTATGCCCCGCCGCCTCCCGACTGGTGGTAATCTGTTTGGTGGTAACTCTGAGAGCGACGGGCAACCGTCGCTCTTTTCTGTTGCGTGGGCCTGCCTGCGCCACCGAGTGTCGGCGACCGGTCCAGATAGACGTGAAAACCCGACGAGATGACGTTTGGCATCTTGTCGAGCGACCGCCCCCCGCACGTCAACCCGATGCCGCGGATTGTCCCGGGGACGGTTTCCAGCTTCAATGTCATGCGAATAACGGAAGGCGAAAGCGGAGCTGTCCGAAGCTGCCTCTCGCACCGATTCCGGAATGCAGCGAGGAAGTCAGCCGTGTTGAAGCGATATGTCGCCGTGATCTTCATCCTTCTCGTGCCAACCGGCTGCGTCACACAAGATTCCGTTCCCAGAGCGCGAGCCGATGGGCCGGCCTATACGCAGCCAGGCATCGGCGCGCCTGCCCATCAGACGGATATGTTCGGGAGCGGCGTTCGCTGAGAATCGCCTCGGCCTCCTGACTCCCATCCGCAGCGTCGAGAACGCCGCATCCCGGCGACCAACAAAAAACCCGACAGGCCGAAGCCTGCCGGGTCGCTGCTGCGAGAGTGTCAGATCGCGTCAACCGCGCGGCGCAAAGGCCTTGAGCGCGGCGGCGGCCAGCGCCGATTTGAGGATGGCGCCGAGGATGAAGGGCGTCGCGCCGAGCGCAATCGCCTTGGACAGGCCGATCAGGGTGCCGAGCCAGGCGACGCCGATCACCAGGCAGAGCGCGTTGCCGGCGAGCATCGCGGCGAAGGCGAGGCCGACGCGGCTGCCGTTCCAACCGCGCTGCGCCAGCCAGCCGGCCAGCGCCGCAGCGAAGGGGAAGGCCAGCAGGTAGCCGCCGGTCGGGCCGGCGAAATAGGCCGCGCCGCCGACCGCACCGGCGAAGACCGGCAGGCCCATCGCGCCCTGCGCCAGCCAGGCGATGACGGTGACCGCGCCGAGGCGCCAGCCATAGAGCGCGCCGATCAGCGTCACCGCGAAGGTCTGCATCGTCATCGGCACCGGGTACATCGGCACCTTGATCTGCGAGGACAGCGCCAGCAGCAGGCTGCCGACGATCACGGCGCCGGCCTGCCAGGCGAGCGAGCGGCTTTCCAGCCGCAGCGGGCTGAACGGGCGGCTGAGGGCAAGATCGGTCATGGTCACTCCTTGGTCGCGATCAAGATTATCTATAATTTTGATCTTTGATCTATGAGGAAGTCCATATCTCGCCGGAAAAGGCAAGCGCACCTTTCGTGCGAAACCTCCCACGCCGGGGAAGGACAATGCTCAGCCGACGATGGCGAAGGCCTCTCGCGTCGCACCGGAGGCGGTGCGGACCGGGCGCTCGCCGATCCATTGGGCATGCCGCGCCAGCGTCGCGATCGCGGTTTCCAGATCGCCGTTGCGCAGGGCGCTCAGGATCGCGCGGTGGTCGTGGTCGGTCCGGGATTCCCATTCCGAGCGCCAGGCCGAGAACAGGAAACGCGCGCTCGCGGCATGGAGATCGTCGATCGTCGCAAGCAGCCGCTTCATGCCGCAGGGCGCGACCAGGATGCGATGAAAGCGGCGATTCGCCTCCTCCCAGGCCCGGACATCGGTGGCGGCGTCGCAATCGCGTCGCGCCTGTTCGGCCTTGTCGAGGATGGCGGCGGTGAGATGCGGCGCGGCATGGCGCAAGGCCAGCACCTCCAGCGCCGCCCGCATCGCGGCGACCTCCTTCACCTCCGACAGGTCGAAGGAAGCGACGCGGACGCCGCGACGCGGCTCGCTGATCGCCAGCCCCTGCGCCTCCAGCCGGCGGAAGGCCTCGCGCACCGGGACATGGCTGGTCTCGAATTCCTCTGCGATATGATCCTGCCGCAGGCGCGAGCCGGGCTCGATCGTTCCGGCGATGATCCGCTCGGCCAAAACTTTGGCGATGCGGACGGCGATGGTGTCTTCGGCAGGCTTCGTCATGATTTATAGATAATTCGAATGCGCCCCGAAGTCGATTGCGATCGGTGCGATGATCCCCACATGAGAGCCTCGCCGATCCTGACGTTTCCTGTCAGGAAGACGGCAGCAGCCGGGACGGCTGCGTGCTATTCATGCCGGGCAGATCGCCGCGAGGCTGGAAAGGCCCGGCATTTGCCCTACATCTAGCGCTTCACCGCAACGGACGCCCCGATGGCCCGCAAGACCGAATCCGCCGCTGCCCAGGCTGCTGCGCTGGAAGACATGTTCGACCGCAACCGTGCGGCCGACCCGAACAGCCGCGCCATCACTGTGCGCGGCGCGCGCGAGCACAACCTCAAGAATGTCGATCTCGCCATTCCGCGCGACAAGCTCGTGGTCTTCACCGGCCTCTCCGGCTCGGGCAAGTCCTCGCTCGCTTTCGACACGATCTATGCGGAAGGCCAGCGCCGCTATGTCGAGTCGCTCTCGGCCTATGCCCGCCAGTTCCTCGAGATGATGCAGAAGCCCGATGTCGACCAGATCGACGGGCTCTCGCCGGCGATCTCGATCGAGCAGAAGACGACTTCGAAGAACCCGCGCTCGACCGTCGGCACGGTCACCGAGATCCACGACTATATGCGCCTGCTCTGGGCGCGCGTCGGCATCCCCTATTCGCCCGCGACCGGCCTGCCGATCGAGAGCCAGACCGTGCAGCAGATGGTCGACCGCATGGTCGAGCTGCCGGAGAAGACGCGCGGCTACCTGCTCGCGCCTGTCGTGCGCGGCCGCAAGGGCGAGTTCAGGAAGGAGATGGCCGACTGGCTGAAGCGCGGCTTCCAGCGCGTCAAGGTCAATGGCGAGTTCTACGAGATCCCGGACGCGCCGCCGCTCGACAAGAAGTTCAAGCACGACATCGACGTGGTCGTGGACCGCATCGTGATCCGACCCGATCTCGGCGCGCGGCTGGCTGATTCGCTGGAGCAGGCGCTGGAGCTGACCGACGGCATCGCCGTCTTCGAATATGCCGACGAGAAGGAGGAGAACGGCGAGGCCAGGCGCGTCACCTTCTCCTCGAAATTCGCCTGCCCGGTCTCCGGCTTCACTATCCCTGAGATCGAGCCCCGGCTGTTCTCGTTCAACAACCCGTTCGGCGCCTGCCCGGTCTGCGACGGCCTCGGCCACGAGATGCGGATCGACCCGGACATGATCGTCCCTGACCATTCGCTGACGCTGAAGAAGGGCGCGATCGCGCCCTGGGCCAAGTCGACCTCGCCCTATTACGGCCAGACGCTGGAATCGCTCGCGAAGCATTTCGGCTTCTCGATGACAAAACCCTGGTCCGAACTGCCGGAGAGCGCCCGCAAGGCGATCCTGTTCGGCACGGGCACCGAGCCCGTGCGCATGGCCTATAATGACGGCCTGCGCAGCTACGAGGTGAAGAAGCCCTTCGAGGGCGTCATCACCAATATGGAGCGGCGCTGGAAGGAGACGGAGTCGGACTGGGCGCGCGAGGAGATCGGCCGTTTCATGTCCGAGACGCCCTGCGCCGCCTGCAACGGCTATCGCCTGAAGCCCGAGGCGCTGGCGGTGAAGATCGACATGCGCCATATCGGCGAGGTCTCGAAGCTCTCGGTCAAGGACGCGCTGGACTGGGTCACCGCCCTGCCCGCTAGGCTTTCGAAGAAGCAGAACGAGATCGCCCCGCGCATCCTCAAGGAAATCCGCGATCGCCTGACCTTCCTGCTCGATGTCGGCCTGGAATACCTCACCCTCGCCCGCGCCTCCGGCACGCTCTCCGGCGGCGAGAGCCAGCGCATCCGCCTCGCCAGCCAGATCGGCTCGGGCCTCACCGGCGTGCTCTATGTGCTGGACGAGCCTTCGATCGGCCTGCACCAGCGCGACAACGAGCGCCTGCTCGGTACGCTGCGCCGGCTAAGAGACCTCGGCAATACGGTGATCGTGGTCGAGCATGACGAGGACGCGATCCTGACGGCCGACTACGTCGTCGATGTCGGCCCCGGCGCCGGCATCCATGGCGGCGAGATCGTCGCCAAGGGCACGCCGCAGGACATTCTCGACGACCCGAATTCGCTCACCGGCAAATACCTCACCGGCGAGATGTCGGTCGCGGTACCGGCCAAGCGCCGCAAGGCCACGAGCGGCCGCAGCCTCAAGATCGTCGGCGCGCGCGGCAACAACCTGCGCAATGTCGATGTCGAGATCCCCTTGGGGATGTTCACCTGCATCACCGGCGTCTCCGGCGGCGGCAAGTCGACGCTGGTGATCGACACGCTCTACAAGGCGGTGGCGCGCAAGCTGAACGGCTCGATCGACCATCCGGCGCCGCATGACCGCATCGAGGGCATCGAGCATCTCGACAAGGTCATCGACATCGACCAGTCGCCGATCGGCCGCACGCCGCGCTCGAACCCGGCGACCTATACCGGCGCCTTCACGCCGATCCGCGAATGGTTCGCCGGCCTGCCGGAGGCGAAGGCGCGCGGCTATCAGGCCGGGCGCTTCTCGTTCAACGTCAAGGGCGGCCGCTGCGAGGCCTGCCAGGGCGACGGCCTCATCAAGATCGAAATGCACTTCCTGCCGGATGTCTACGTCACCTGCGACGTCTGCAAGGGCAAGCGCTACGACCGCGAGACGCTGGAAGTGAAATACCGCGACAAATCGATCGCCGACGTGCTCGACATGTCGGTCGAGGAGGCGAAGGGCCTGTTCAAGGCGGTGCCCTCGATCCGCGACAAGATGGAGACGCTGGCGCGCGTCGGCCTCGACTATGTCAAGGTCGGCCAGCAGGCGACGACGCTCTCGGGCGGCGAGGCGCAGCGCGTCAAGCTCTCCAAGGAACTGTCGAAGCGCGCCACCGGCCGCACGCTCTACATCTTGGACGAGCCGACCACGGGCCTGCATTTCCATGACGTCGCCAAGCTCATGGAGGTGCTGCACGAGCTGGTCGACCAGGGCAATTCGGTGGTGGTGATCGAGCACAATCTCGAGGTGGTGAAGACCGCCGACTGGGTGATCGACATGGGCCCCGAAGGCGGCGACGGCGGCGGCCAGGTGGTGGCCGAGGGCACGCCGGAGGACATCGTCCGCATCGGCAAGGGCCACACCGCGCGCTTCCTGAAGGAGGTGCTCGACCGCCGGCCGATCAAGAAGGGCAAGGTGCAGCGGCAGGCGGCGGAGTGAGGGCATTGAGCGCTGTCGCTTAACTTCAGTTCCTCACATACATGCAGACCTTTGTCTTCAGCCGGACTGACGTCATTGCAATGACGTTCACCAGTTTTCCGTCGCAATCAGTGGACACCTCACAGGCATCCCGGAACCCGCGCTTCCCCGCTAGACATTAAAATTCATTATCTGCAATTTGAGACGAGACTGAGCGCCGCATCCCGCGCTACCTCAGCGCGAAAAATGAGCCGAAATGATCGGGGTTCAGAAAGACCATTTTCTTCGGGCCGCGCTTGAGATCGGTCATAGCGGCGACAACGACACGTTGCCTTACGACCTAGATGCCGCCTTTATTAAAGATAGGGCGAGTGATCTCGCTTCGCTTTGCCTAGCTTTGTTTCAACGCGTTGAGACTGGCGCAGGAGGCAAACCGCGACCATTCATGAACGGACTTGCGATTGTGGCGGAACGACTGCTCGTTCCGTCAGGGCCGCAAGGCTTTCGAATTACAACTAAGATTCATCCATTCTGGAACCTTTATTTGAACGGCTTGGGCCTCGCGATTGCGGAGGCAAACGAAGGGCAGCGGAGTGCCCGCGCGCACTCCTATCGGCTTTCGCAGCAGGGCCCCGGCTTTTTCGACCGAACAAGATCGTGGCGCGCCTATAAGCTCGCCACGTTGAACGAGCCCACTCTGAGCGAGGAGCACGCGGTCGTTATCCAGACAGATGTCGCTAGCTTTTACGAGCACATCTACCACCATCGGCTAGAAAATGTGCTCAAGGATCTCGCTCCAGGATCTACTCTTGCGATGCAAATTGACCGCATCCTGAGCAAGTTAGCGGCGGGTCGCTCTTTCGGGCTTCCGGTCGGCGGTCAATGTGCGCGAATTTTAGCCGAAGTGATGATGACGCCGATCGACCGGTCTTTAACCGATGTTGGACTTGTCTGGCACCGTTATGTTGATGACTATACTTTGATTTGTCGCTCGCAGCAGGACGCCTACAAGGCGCTTTCAGAGCTGTCTCATGCGTTGGCTGACTACGGCCTATCACTCAATCGTAGCAAAACGACATTCCTGAGCGCTAAACATTATAAGGACTTCATTTCGGCACAGCTGGGAGAGAGCGAAGATTCGAGCCTTGCGCTACGGGAGCTCGACCTACATTTCGATCCTTACTCAGACAATGCAAGTGTCGAATATGAAAAACTCAAAGATTCGTTTGAGAAGATTGACATCTCTTTTTTGCTCGATCTTGAGAGAGAAAAATCCCAGCCTGACGCCTTTGTACTTGCGCAGATTGGTCGTGCACTAAAATTTCAGGAGCCTGCTGTCGCTGTCCAGCTTTGCGCCACGCTCCTCGCCCCCGACAATTTGGACTCGTTTCGGGCCTCTTGGTCAAAAATCATGCGCGGCGTATATGCCGTCAGGTCGAACCAAGAGTTCGCATCGATCTTCGTAACGATTGACGCTTTGCTAGATCGAATTCCTGCCGCGGGCGGCCATCTACTCGTTCCCGAAGCTAATATGCTGCATTTCCTGCGAGCGATCCGGTTCGTAAGAACCGATCTCCGCGGCGCGTTCGTCCGTAAGACGTATGATGAGACAGCATCCGCATCTGTTCGACGTGCCTGTATCGACTGCTGGAGGCATTGGGCTGACCGGTCGAATTTCACGCGTTTGCGCAACCAATGGCAGAACTTGGGCGCTGGGGAGCAACGGATGCTTTGGCTGGCGGCAGGTGCTTTCGGCGACGAAGGGGAGAAGACAAGGGACCAACTGCGCGGTTCACTGCCGCAGGCTTGGCAGTTGGGAATTGAGACCGGTGCGCCCGGCAGCTTTGCAGCCTGCTATGAAGATTGGGTCAAGCATGCTGTCTAGCAGGCTGCCCGCCCGCGACCCACGGACTGTCGCGCGAGACATTCCCGGCGTTATGGACATTCTGTTCCCGCGACTGACTGGCGGTCTCGTTAATGCCCTTAACGCAAAGATGTTCTCATTCCCTGGTATCAGTCCTGTTCCTATAAAAATAATCAATCAGAGCCGGCTCCAGAAGGCGATGATGTTTGAATTGTCCATGGCGCGCGCCGAAAGCGAGCTCCGAGGCGGGGTGGTCGCTTCGTGGGATGAATGTCTAGTTGTCGCATCGAAGCGCCAAAGACGCCATTTCGATGCGCGCATTCCACAAAAGCTTGAGCAAGTCGATATTCTGGTTGCAGACCACGCGGCTCGCAATTTGATTGCGATGCTAAACAGCGTCCAGGCTCAGCGGCCAACTGCGGTTTTGGAACATGCGCCGCTCATTCCCGGCCTCGGCTGGGTGGCGTCTGGCAACGGCGATTTCGCGATAGGCTCTACACTCATCGAAGTTAAGCACACCGAGCGTAACTTTGGCGCGGGCGATTTCCGCCAGATTTTGATGTATTGGCTCTTGCGCTATGCCCGAGCCGTTGAGAATGACAATGCTATCTGGGCGGACGTCCTATTGCTAAATCCGCGACGCAACGGAGCACTCCTGATTAACTTCGATCACCTGTCGCGGTCGGCGTCCGCATCATCGAACCGTGTCGAACTGGTCGAGTTACTACGGCATGCGGTCGGTCAAGATTTCGATCGGCGTTGAAAGAAGCGTACGCCTAACCCGATGCTTTGCTCTCCATTGATCTGGCCGCTAAGCGATTGAGACCGGTTCCAAGATTAGATGCGGCCCGGCTTTTCTAATATCGCTTTTGCAGGCTTAGGACGCAAAAGTCGTGGCCTGACTTATCCCCGCCCCTCATTACCCGCCCTATCCTGCCCTCGCCCATCACCCAAACGGGGCGGCCGTCCGGAGGTATGCTGGAGGTTGGGTGAGGGTCGGCGCCTGCGGGCGGGGGTTACGCCCTGCTCCCGGGAGGCTTCGGGAACCGCCCTGGGGACACTACGGTCCCTGTGCGAGGAGCTCGCTGGGAACGGCCGGCCGTTGACGATGGCTATGGCGACGACGCGACGCTCCCGTAAGGGACACTGGCGTCGAAACCCGCCCATCCTGAACCGCCCGGCCCGATAAGCGCGGCCCGGAGCCCAAAATCGCCGAAGGCGGAGCGCCACGGGGCGTGCGACGGGTGGCTCAATCCCGCCGCGCCGCAGCCTGGCTCAACGGTTGCGGATTTCCCTCGCGCCTCGCGGCGCTCCGCCAGCCCTGTCTAGCCACCCTTGCGACCCCGCCGCGCATCCGCGCGGGCGGATGATCCTGCGTGCCCGACCCCAGGGAGACCCGCCATGCCGAAACGCCGGAACACCCCAGCCGCTACCCCGCCGATCACCGATTTCGAGAGCTGCCAGCGGGCGCGATCCGCCCTGTTTCGCCGGCTGACCGACCAGCTCGAAATCTTCCGCGTCTGCCCGAACAGGATCTGCAAGCGGAGGCGCGCCTGCCAGGACGCGCGCGGCGCCTGCTTCCTCGCCGTCTTGCGGGCCATGCCGGACGATACCCGCAGGTCGTTCGCCTACGCGGTGGAGAACCGCGCCAACGGGCTCGACCCCGACGAAGCGATCGCGCAGGCCGAGGCCCGCGTCGCCAAGGAGATCGCCCGGCACGGCGAATAAAGCCCGGCTGAGGGGCGCCTGAGCGGCGGCGCTCCTCAGAACCGGTCGATGATCGTCACGCCCGTGCCCTCGAAGCGGTCCATCGCCATCAGGGCGGGGATCGATTCGGCGAGGTCGATGCGGCGGCCGACGAGTTGCTGCGGGGTGAGCTTGCCGGCGCTGATCATGTCGAGCATCGCGCCATAGCGATGCGCCTGCATGCCATGGCTGCCGAGGATTTCGAGCTCGTGGGCGATGACCTGCGCCATCGGGATCGGCGGCGTCGCCTGCTCCGCCAGCAGGAGCCCGACCTGGATATGCTTGCCGCGCTTGCGCAGGTTCGCCACCGAGTTAAAGCAGGTCTGGGGGTGGCCGAGCGCATCGAGCGAGACATGGGCGCCGCCGCCGGTGGCGTCGCGCACGGCGGCGACGACATCGGGCTGGGTTCTGGCGTTGATCGTCACCGCGGCGCCGACATCGCGGGCGAGGCGCAATTTGTCGTCGGAGATGTCGACCGCGACGACGTTCGCGCCAAGCGCATTGGCGATCATGATCGCGGAAAGGCCGACGCCGCCGCAGCCATGCACCGCGACCCATTCCCCGCCCGAGACCTTGCCCTGGTCGACCACGGCGCGGAACGAGGTCACGAAGCGGCAGCCGAGGCTGGCGGCCGTGGCGAAATCGATCTCCTCGGGCAGGCGCACGAGGTTGAAATCGGCCCGGTCGATGCGGACATATTCGGCGAATGAGCCCCAATGGGTGAAGCCGGGCTGGAACTGGTCGTCGCAGACCTGCTGGTTGCCGGAATGGCATTGCGGGCAGGAGCCGCAGCCCGAGACGAAGGGCACGGTGACGCGGTCGCCCTCGCGGAAGCGCACGACGCTGCGGCCGACCGCGGCGATGACGCCGGCGAGCTCATGGCCTGGCACATGCGGCAGGCGGATATCGGGATCGTGGCCGACCCAGCCATGCCAGTCGCTGCGGCACAGACCCGTCGCCTCGACCTTGATGATGACGCTGTGCGGCTCCGGGGTCGGGTCCGGCAGGATGCGCAGTTCGGGGGCCTGCCCGAAGGCTTCGTAGACGACGGCTTTCATGGGGCGGGCCCTCCTTCGGTCGAGGGCCGTGTCATGCGGCAGCGCTGCGGGAAGCGTCAACCGTGACGTCCTGCGACGGTCAGACGCCCTTAAGATTCCGCGCCTATGCTGCGTTCGCGCTCGGCCTGCCGCGTCGGCGGGCTTTCCGAAGACGGCCGCGAAACATCCATGAGCGACAGCGTCCAGGGCTCGACGATCAGCGACGACCACCGTTCCGCGGCCGGGACCGGCGCGTTCGGCGGCATCCTCGCCGGCTGCGGGCTGTTCATCCTGATGCTGTCGCTGCAGCCCTTCGCCGGGCCGCCGGAACCGACGGCGCCGGGCGAATCGACCGGCAATATCGTCAACCAGATCGGCTATTTCGGGCTCGGGCTGGTCTTTCTCGCGGCGATGCTCGGCCTGACGCGGCGCGACGTGCTGGCGCGGCTGGGCTTCAGCCGCTGGGCTGTCGTCTTCGGCATCGCGGCGCTGTCGGCGCTGCAATCCTTCGATCCGACCGGCTCGCTGCGCGGCTTGCTGCTGACAGCGATCGTGATGATCGTCGTTGCCGGCATCCTCGTCCTGCCCGATGACGAGCACAGCTTCGCCGTGGCGGCAGTGAATGCCTGCCTCGTGCTGCTGCTGCTGGTCTACGCGATGCTGGTGGTGGCGCCGCAGCTTGTCATCCACGGTTCGGAAGGCGCGGAGGGCGTGCATGCCGGCGACTGGCGCGGGCATCTCTCGCACAAGAACTTCGCCGCGCCGGTGTTCTCGATCGTGGCGATGATCGGAATCTATGGCTGGCGCTGCGGCCTGCGCTGGCGCGGGGCCATCATCGTCGCGCTCGGCGTCCTGTTCGCGCTCAACAGCGGCTCCAAGACGACGCTGGGCTTCCTGCCGCTCGCCATCGGCGTGGTGGCGATGGGGCGCGTGACCGGGCGGCCGGGGCTGGCGATATTCGCCCATCTCGTGCTGGTCGGGCTGATCGCGGCGCTGACGATCGGCTCGGTGATGTCGCCTGCGCTCAACGGCATCCTGAAGGCGCTGATCTCGGACCCGACCTTCACCGGGCGCGACGAGATCTGGAAATTCGCCCTGCAACGCATCGCGGAGCGGCCGTGGTCCGGCTACGGCTATGCCAGTTTCTGGCAGACGCCGGCCGTCACCGGCCTCGAGGAGAACTACGAGGCGAGCTGGGACGTGCGCGGCATCGGCTCCGGCCATGACAGCTATCTCGACGCCGCGCTGACCTTCGGCGTGCCCGGCGCCATCATGATGGTCTTCGTGCTGATGGGCCTGCCGCTCGTCGATTATCTGCGCGCCTGCCGCGTCGCGCCGAACCGCCGGCTCGCCGATCTCTTCGTCATGATCGTGATCTTCATGACCTATATCGGGATGCTGGAATCGTTTCTGCTCAACCGGGCCGATCCGCTCTGGGTGCTGTTCGCGCTGGCGGTAACGGGTATCGGCCTGACCGCCCGAATGCGGGCAAAGCCACCGCAATCCTGAGCGGGCGCCAAACCGCTGGACAAGCGGGCCTTGTCCGGGGAAACAGCAGCCGGCCCGAAGATCCGGCGAGCGAGACGCATATGACCGTAAATCCCATTTCCCTTGGCCTGATCGGCGCCGGCATCATGGGCGAGCGCATGCTGCGTGCCGCGCTCGACCAGCCGGCGAGTGCGCTCCGCGTCTCCGGCATCTGGGACCCCTCGGCCGAGGCGATGGAGCGGATCGGTGCTGCATTGCCTGCGGTGGCGCAGCAGCCGGATGCGGCTGCCCTGATCGCTGCAAGCGACTGCGTCTATATCGCTTCGCCGCCCTCCTCCCATCTCGGTCATGCCCGTGCGGCGCTCGCTGCCGGCAAGGCGGTGTTCTGCGAGAAGCCGCTCGCGGTCGATGTCGACGATGCGCGGGCTTTCGTCACTGAGGCCGGCGCGCGCGGCGCGGTGAACTTTCCCTTTGCCTCCTCGCCGGCCGTTGCCCGTTTGCGGGAATGGATCGACTCGGGTGCGGTCGGCACGCTCCAACGCGTCTCGATCGAGGTCGCCTTCGCGACCTGGCCGCGCTCCTGGCAGGTCGACGCGGCGGGCTGGCTCGACCGTACGGCGCAGGGCGGCTTCACCCGCGAGGTCGTCTCGCATTTCCTATTCCTGACCCGCCGCATCGCCGGGCCTTTCGCCAACCTTTCCGCCAAGGCCACCTACCCCGAATCCGGCAAGAGCGAGCGCCGGATCGAGGCGACGCTGACCGCGGGCGCCCTGCCCGTCAGCCTCACCGGCAACGTCGGTACGACCACCAAGGACGACCATAACGTCTGGACGCTGGAGGGGGATAAGGGCGCTGTCCGGCTCTGCGACTGGTCGCGCGCCGAGCGTCGTCTTGCCGACGGCAGTTGGGAGCCCGATCCGGAAGCGCTCTCCCAGAACGAGGCGCGCCCGCTGGCCCTGCGCCGGCAGCTCGAGGGCGTGGCGAAGCTGACCCGTGGCGAACCGCACCATCTCGCGACCCTCAGCGAAGCGTTCGATGTGCAGGACATCGTCGAAACGATCCTGAAAAGCGCCTGACATACGGCCTGCATGCGGGCGGCCTCGCTGCGTGGCGCGCGAAGTTGCCCGAATGGCACAAATTTGCGGCAGATCCGCCGAAAAGCCGCTCCCTGGGATAATTCTACTCTGCTGTCAGGATAATTCGAAAAAACCGCCTACCTGATGTGAATTGAGCCCTACCCCGCCGATAGCGTAAAACTCCTGTTCGAAAGACCGAACGGGGATGGGCGTTATCGTGGCAGTTCTGAACGTCATCGATCGACAGGGCCGGAGCCATGAACTGGAAGCCGTGGAAGGCTGGCGGGTCATGGAGATCCTGCGCGACTACAAGGTCGGCATCGAGGGCGTCTGCGGAGGCTCCTGCGATTGCGGCACCTGCCATGTCATCGTCGCCCAGGAATGGGCCGAGAAGCTGCCCGAGCCGCGCAACGAGGAAATCGATGCGCTCGACGAATTGCCATTGATCGAGGCGACCTCCCGGCTTTCCTGCCAGATCATCTGGGCTGATGATCTCGACGGGCTGACGCTGACGCTCGCGGAGGCCGCGTGATGGCCGCCGCTGCGAAACGCGTTCCCCTGCCGGCGATCCTGCTCGCCAACGACCTGCTCGACGGCGATGTCGTCTTCGCGACGGCCGATGGCGCCGGCACGCTGGCCTGGACGCGCGATCCTGCACTTGCCCTTGTCGCAGCCGACGATGCGGCGGCCGACCAGCTCGAGGCCTTCGCCGCCGCCGAGCTGCGCGGCAACAAGGTGGTCGACGCCTATCTCGTCGATGTCGCCATCGAGAGCGGCAGCCCGGTTCCCCGCCATTTCCGCGAGCGCTTCAAGACGCTCGGCCCCAGCAATCGTCCCGATCTCGGCAAGCAGGCCGGTGAAGGCATCGTCGCCGCGCCGAAGGGCTGACCATGTATCGTTACGACGAATTCGACGAGCGTTTTGTCCGGGAGCGGGTGGCGCAGTTCACCGACCAGGTGACGCGCCGGCTAGACGGCTCTCTGACCGAGGACGAGTTCAAGCCGCTCCGGCTGAAGAACGGCGTCTATCTCCAGCTTCACGCCTATATGCTGCGGATCGCCGTGCCCTATGGCACGCTGAACTCGCGACAACTGCGCCAGCTCGCCCTGATCGGCGAGAAGTATGACCGCGGCTACGGCCATTTCACCACGCGGCAGAACCTGCAGTTCAACTGGCCGAAGCTGCGCGACGTGCCTGAAATCCTCGGGCTGCTCGCCGATGTCGAAATGCACTGCATCCAGACCTCCGGCAACTGCATCCGCAACGTTACCGCCGATCATTTCGCTGGCGTCGCGCAGGACGAGATCGAGGACCCGCGCCCGACCGCCGAATTGATCCGGCAGTGGTCCTCGGCCCATCCCGAGTTCAGCTACCTGCCGCGCAAGTTCAAGATCGCAGTGACCGGCGCCGAAGCCGATCGCGCGGTGATCAAGGCGCACGATATCGGCCTGCGCCTGCGCCGCCATCCCGACACGCATGAGACCTGCTACGAGATCAGCGTCGGCGGCGGGCTCGGCCGCACGCCGATGATCGGCAAGGTGGTGCGCGACTACCTGCCGAAGAAGGACCTGCTCGCCTATCTCGAGGCGATCATGCGCGTCTATAATCTCGAGGGTCGGCGCGACAACAAGTACAAGGCGCGTGTCAAGATCCTCGTCCACGAGATCGGCGCCGAGGAATTCACACGCCGTGTCGAGGCCGAGTTCGCTCAGCTCGACGGCCCTTCGATCAATGCGGATCCGGAAGAAGTGGCGCGCATCGCCGCCTATTTCGCGCCGCCGCGCTACGAGGCGCTGCCGGCCGTCAGCAACACGCTGGAAGCGGCGAAGGCCGCGAACCCGGCCTTCGCCCGCTGGGTCGAGGTCAACACGGTCCCGCACAAGGTGCCCGGCTACACCGCGCTGACGATCTCGCTGAAACCGATCGGACAGGCGCCGGGCGATGCGACCAGCGAGCAGATGCGCCGCGTCGCCGATCTCGCCGAACGCTATTCCTTCGACGAATTGCGCGTCACCCACGCGCAGAACCTCGTGCTGCCGCATGTGCGCCAGCGCGACCTCTTCGCCATCTGGCAGAAGCTCGGCGAGGCCGGGCTCGCCACTGCCAATGTCGGGCTGGTCACCGACATCATCTCCTGCCCCGGCCTCGATTATTGCGCGCTGGCGACGGCGCGCTCGATCCCGATCGCACAGGCGATCCAGAGCCGCTTCGCCGACGAGGCGCGCCAGCGCGAGATCGGACCGCTCGGCATCAAGATCTCCGGCTGCATCAATGCCTGCGGCCATCATCATGTCGGCCATATCGGCATTCTCGGCCTGGAGAAGCGCGGCATCGAATCCTACCAGATCACGCTCGGCGGCGACGCCACCGAGAATGCCGCGATCGGCGAAATTCTCGGGCCCGGCCTCGCCGCCGAGGAGGTGCCGGACGCAATCGAGCGGATCGTTTCCGTCTACCTCGCCGCGCGCAGCGAGGGCGAGAGCTTTATCGACAATGTCCGCCGCATCGGGCTCAGCCCCTTCAAGGCCGCATTCCAGGAGACCGCCCGTGCCGCTGCTTGACCGGACCGGAAGTGCCGAGGACCGCTGGACCCGCAGCGAAGGCGCAGCGATCGGCAATATCCCGGCGGCGATCGTGCCCTGGGAGGTTCTCGCCGCGGCGCTCGACGCGCAGGAGCCCGAGCAGGTGATCGGCGTGATCCTGCCCAATTCCGTGCCCTTCGCCGCGCTCGAACCCTTCCTGCCGCGGCTGGCGCTCGTCGCCATCGCCTTTCCCGCCTATTCCGACGGGCGCGGCTTCAGCCTCGCCCGCCAGATCCGGCGCGCCGGCTTCGCCGGTGAGGTTCGCGCTAGCGGCCCGCTGATCGCCGACCAGTTCGCCTATGCGCTGTCCTGCGGGTTCGACACCATCGAATTGCCCGAGGCGAGTGCCGCCCGCCAGCCGGTGCCGCAATGGCTGCGGGCCCGGGACACGTTCAGCGCCACCTACCAGCGCGGCTATAGCGAAAGCGGCCGCAACGTCCTCGACCAGCGCCGGGCGGCGAGAGCCGCAGCGCCCATCGCAGCGGAGTGAGGTATGACGATCTCGACCGCGACACAGGGTTCCATCGAGCGCTCCCGCACCGCTGCGAGCATCGACGAGAGTGATCCTGATGCCGTGTTCGAGACGCAGCTGCTGCTCCAGCCTGCAAGCGGAGCACGCAGGCGCTGGTTCGATCTTTGCTTTCGCCTTATCATCCTGACACTGGCCGCGCTGTGGCTGCTGACGCCACCGGCGGGCAACGAGCGCAATGCGGCAGACGCAAAGGCCGTGGCGACGACCCGATGACCGACAGACAGCCCGAATCCACAGCGGCCCGCATCGAGCCGCTGGCGACGCTGCCGCTCTTCCATAAGCTGGACGGGCGCAAGGTTGTGCTCGCCGGCGGGACCGAGGGTGCCCTGTGGAAGGCGGAGTTGCTCGCGGCGACCGGAGCGGAGCTACATGTCTTCGCCGATGGCGAGGAGGCGCTGTTCGCCGGCTTGGTGCGGAGCGAGGTTGGCAGCCGCATCCATGTCCACAGCCGGGCCTGGCAGGCGGACGATCTCACCGATGCCGCGATCGCCGTCGCCGATCTCGACGATGCCGATGCGGTCCGCGCCTTCGTCGCAGCGGCGCGGCAGGCGGGCGTGCCGGTCAACATCGTCGACAAGCCCGAGCATTGCGATTTCGCCTTCGGCGCGCTGGTCAACCGCTCTCCGCTGATCGTTGCGGTCTCGACCGATGGCGCGGCGCCGGTATTCGGACAGGCAATCCGGACCAAGATCGAGGCCTTGCTGCCGCCCGGGCTGAAGAACTGGGCACAAGCTGCCGCCGATTGGCGCCCGGCGGTGCAGGCGCGCGAACTGCCCTTCGCCCTGCGCCGCAGCTTCTGGGAGCTTTTCGCCGGCAAGGCCATGGCCGAACCGGAACGCACGCCGAACCTCGATGACGAGGCCGAGCTTTTCGCGAAGCTCTCCCGGATCGAGGCTGCCCACGACGGCAAAGGCCGCGTCACGCTGGTCGGCGCTGGTCCGGGCGACCCGGAATTGCTGACGCTGAAGGCGATCCGGGCGCTGCAGAGCGCCGATATCATCCTCTATGACGACCTCGTCTCGCCCGGCGTGCTCGAACTCGCCCGGCGCGAGGCCAAGCGCATGCTGGTCGGCAAGACCGGCTATGGCCCCTCGGTGAAGCAGGGCGACATCAACGCGCTGATCGTCTCGCTGGCTACGCAGGGTAAGCATGTCGTGCGCCTCAAAGGCGGCGACCCCGGTATTTTCGGCCGTGCCGGCGAGGAGATCGAAGCCTGCCAGGCGGCTGGCGTGCCCGTAGCGATCGTGCCGGGCATCTCGGCGGCGCAGGGTGCGGCCGCCTCGCTCGGCCTGTCGCTGACCCATCGCGACCATGCGCGGCGCCTGCAATTCGTCACCGGCCATTCGCGCAAGGGCGAACTGCCGGATGATCTCGACTGGCGCGCCATGGCCGACCCCGCCGCCTCGACCGTGATCTACATGGCCCGCGCCACCCTGCCCGGCTTCCGCGAGCGTGCCATTGCCGCCGGGCTCGACCCGCAGACGCCGGCCGTCGCCGTGCTGGCCGCCACGCGACCGGACGAGCAACGCATCGCCGCGACCATCGTGGACCTGCCGGAGCGGCTTGGCGAGTTGCCGGCGAACGGCCCCGTGCTCGTCCTGCTCGGCCATGCCTTCGGCCCGGCGCTTTCCGCTGCGAATCCGGCGGAAGATCGCCGCCGGGCCTGACAGCGGCCCGGCTTCGTCGCCGGGTGGAACGCGATCGCCGGAGATGCGTTTTCTCCTCCGGTGCCGCAATTTGGAAGGCGCTGTTTGCGCCAAGTCATTGAGGCAAAGCCGATAATTCAGTACGTTTCGTTTGTTATTCAGAACGGATCGAGGCTTCTTCAAACCTCGCCGCGAACCAACGGAGCCCTGACATGACGCGACCTGCTTATAGCCGCCTCCTTCGGGCCGGACTGGTACTGGGAGCCTTCAGCCTGTGCTTCGGCGTCGTTGCCGGCGCGCGCGCCCAGACCGAGCTCCTCAACGTTTCCTACGACCCGACCCGCGAGCTCTATCGCGACATCAACGCGGCCTTCCTCGCCGAATGGAACGCGAAGCACCCCGACAAGAAGATCGCGACGATCCGCCAGTCGCATGGCGGCTCCGGCGCGCAGGCCCGCACCGTGATCGACGGGCTCAATGCCGATGTCGTGACGCTGGCGCTGGCCGGCGATATCGACGCCGTGGCCGAGCGCTCGAAGAAGCTGCCGCTCGACTGGCAGAAGCGCCTGCCGCACAATTCCTCGCCCTATACCTCGACGATCGTCTTCCTCGTCCGCAAGGGCAATCCGAAGGCGATCAAGGACTGGGGCGACCTGGTGAAGCCGGGCGTGCAGATCATCACGCCGAATCCGAAGACCTCAGGCGGGGCGCGCTGGAACTATCTCGCCGCCTGGGCCTATGCCGAGAAGGCCTTCAACAAGGACGACGCGAAGATCCGCGACTATATCGGCAAGCTGCTCGCCAATGTCCCGGTGCTCGACACCGGCGCGCGCGGCGCGACCACGACCTTCACCCAGCGCGGCATCGGCGACGTCTTCCTGTCCTGGGAGAACGAGGCCTTCCTCGCCCTGAAGGAGTTCGGCACCGACAAGTTCGACATCGTCGTGCCCAGCCTGTCGATCCTGGCCGAGCCGCCGGTCGCCCTGGTCGATGGCAATGTCGATGCCAAGAAGACCCGCGAACAGGCGCAGGCCTATCTCGAATTCCTCTACACCCCGAAGGCGCAGGCGATCATCGCCCGGAACTTCTATCGCCCGCGCAACCCGGAAGCCGCCGACGCCAAGGACATCGCCAATTTCCCGAAAGTCGAGCTGGTGACGATCGACGACGTGTTCGGCGGGTGGAAGAAGGCGCAGCCGACCCATTTCGGCGATGGCGGCACCTTCGACCAGCTCTACAAGCCGGCCCGCTGAGGACCTGTCCATGACGGCGGCGACGACGACCTTCCGCTGGCGCGAGCCGAGCATCCTGCCCGGCTTCGGGCTGGCGCTCGGGATCACCGTGACGGCGTTGTCGCTGATCGTGCTGATCCCGCTGGCGGCGCTGTTCCTCAAGGCCGCCAGCGCCGGCCCAGCCGATATCTGGGCGGTGGCGACCTCGCCGCGGACGCTCGCTGCGCTGAAGCTTTCCTTCACCGCCGCCTTGTTCGCTGCGCTTGTCAACGCCGTGTTCGGGCTGATCCTGGCCTGGGTTCTGGTGCGCTACGAATTTCCCGGCCGGCGCCTGATCGATGCGGCGGTCGACCTGCCCTTCGCCCTGCCGACGGCCGTCGCCGGCATCTCGCTCGCCGCGATCTATGCCCCGAATGGCTGGGTCGGCTCGCTGCTGGCGCCGCTCGCCTTCAAGCTGACCATTCCCTTCACCGATCTCTCCTTCGGCTTCGACGGCAAGGTCGCCTATACGCCGCTCGGCGTGATGGTGGCGCTGATCTTCATCGGCCTGCCCTTCGTGGTGCGGACCGTGCAGCCGGTGCTGGAGGAACTGCAGAGCGATGTCGAGGAGGCCGCCGCGCTGCTCGGCGCCAGCCGCTTCCGGACGATCTTCCGGGTGATCCTGCCACAGGTCCTGCCGGCGCTGATGACCGGCTTCGTGCTCGCCTTCGCGCGGGCGGTCGGCGAATACGGCTCGGTGATCTTCATCGCCGGCAATGTGCCGATGATCTCGGAGATCGCCCCGCTGCTGATCGTGATCCGGCTCGAGCAGTTCGATTATGCCGGCGCAGCGGTGGTGGCGACGATGATGCTGCTGATCTCGTTTGCGCTCATCCTCGCCGGCAACCTGATCCAGGCCCGCGCCCGCCGGAGGTTCGGCGATGTCTGACGCGACCCTGCCCTCCGCTGCGGCCACGCCGCCTCGCAGCGCCAGCCGGGCGCGCGGTGAAAGTGCTGCCGTGCAGGTCGCGCTGATCGCGATATCGCTCGCCTTCCTGCTACTCTTCCTGCTGCTGCCTCTGGTCACGGTCTTTGTCGAGGCTGCCGCCAAAGGCTGGGAGGCCTATCGCGCCGCGATCACCGAGCCGGATGCGCTGGCGGCGATCCGGTTGACTTTGCTGGTCGCCGCGATCGCCGTGCCGATCAACATCATCGTCGGCATCGCCGCCGCCTGGGCCATCGCCAAGTTCGAATTCCGTGGCAAGGACCTGCTGATCAGCCTGATCGACCTGCCCTTCTCGGTCTCGCCGGTGATCTCGGGCCTCGTCTTCGTGCTGCTCTTCGGGGCGCAGGGCTATTTCGGGCCGTGGCTACAGGCCAATGACCTCAAGATCGTCTTCGCCCTGCCCGGCCTGATCCTGGCGACGGTCTTCGTCACCTTCCCCTTCGTGGCGCGCGAATTGATTCCGCATATGCAGTCGCTCGGCTCGGCCGACGAGGAAGCGGCGCTGACGCTCGGCGCCTCGCCCTGGCGCGTCTTCTTCTCGGTGACGCTGCCGAACGTGAAATGGAGCCTGTTCTACGGCGTCCTGCTCTGCAACGCCCGCGCGATGGGCGAATTCGGCGCGGTCGCGGTGGTCTCGGGCAAGATCCGCGGCCTGACCAACACCATGCCGCTGCATATCGAGATTCTCTACAACGAATACATGGGCGCGGCCGCCTTCGCGGTGGCCTCGCTGCTGGCGGGGCTGGCGCTGGTCACCCTCGTGCTGAAGACCCTGCTGGAATGGCACTACGGCGATGTGATCGCCGCCAGTCGCCGCCATTGACCCACAGACGAAGGATTTCTCGCCATGTCGGTCGCCGTCACCATCGAGACCATCGAAAAGCGCTTCGAGAACTTCCCGGCGCTGCGCGGCGTCTCGCTCGATATCCAGCCGGGGGAGCTCGTCGCGCTGCTCGGCCCGTCCGGCTCGGGCAAGACCACGCTCTTACGCCTGATCGCCGGGCTGGAGGAAGCCGATCGCGGCCGCGTGCTGTTCGGCGAGACCGATACACGCGAGCTCTCGCTGCGCGACCGCCGCATCGGCTTCGTCTTCCAGCAATACGCCTTGTTCAAGACGATGAACGTCGCCGAGAATATCGGCTTCGGCTTGAAGTCCCGGCCGCGCCGCGAGCGCCCGAGCAATGAGGACATCCGCAAGCGTGTCGGCGATCTGCTCGACCTCGTTCAGTTGCCGGGGCTGGAGAAGCGCTATCCCAGCCAGCTCTCCGGCGGCCAGCGCCAGCGCGTCGCTCTGGCCCGCGCGCTCGCCATCGAGCCGCGTGTTCTGCTGCTGGACGAGCCCTTCGGCGCGCTCGATGCCAAGGTCCGCAAGGATCTGCGCGCCTGGTTGCGCGAGCTGCACGGGCGCACCGGCCACACCACCGTCTTCGTCACCCACGACCAGGAGGAGGCGCTGGAGCTGGCCGACCGCGTCGCGATCCTCAACGAGGGTCGCATCGAGCAGGTCGGCTCGGCCGACGACGTCTACGACCATCCGGCCACACCCTTCATCTGCGAGTTTTTGGGCGAGGTGAACAAGTTGCCGGTCAAGGTCGTCGGCAGCCAGGCCTTCTTCGGCGACCGGCCGGTGCTGGGCGGATTGTCGCAGAACCAGGGCGGCCCGGCCTCGCTCTATGTCCGCCCGCAGCATCTGCGCATCGTCGACGAGACGCCGCTGGCGCTTCCCGGCACGGTCGAGCACTTGCGCCGCAACGGCCCGATCCGCCGGGCGGAGGTCGCGGTCGAGGGGCTGAAGAAGCGGCTGGAGGTCGATCTCGCCAGCCAGGTCGCCCCGGCGATCGGTGAGCGGATCAGGCTCCGCATCGCCCATGGCAACCTGTTCGCTGCCGCCTGATCGGAAATCTCGCGCATCGGGCGGTCGCTAAAAGCGGATTCCCCTTTCCAGCGCGATGCCCTAGCCTCCCGGGCGAATCCGGCAGCCATTCTCGGCTCTCTCGATCCGGACAGGAGATCGCGATGAAAGCACGCGCGAAATGGGTTGATGGCATGGCCTTCATGGGCGAGTCCGGCAGCGGGCACGCCATGATCATGGACGGTGCGCCTGAATATGGCGGGCGCAATCTCGGCATCCGGCCGATGGAGATGCTGCTGATCGGGCTTGCCGGCTGCACGGCTTTCGATGTCGTCGGGATGATCAAGAAGGGCCGGGAGGACATCACCGGCTGCGAGGTCGATGTCGAAGCCGAGCGCGCCACGACCGACCCCAAGGTCTTCACCAAGATCCACCTCGCCTACCGCATTACCGGCAGGGGCCTGTCCCAGGCCAAGGCGGAACGCGCCGTCACATTGTCGAAGGAAAAATACTGTTCGGCTTCGATCATGCTCGGGGCGACCGCCGAGATGAGCTACAGCCTCGAAGTGATCGATGAATTGCACAAGGAGGCCGCTGAATGAGCAGGGCTGAATTCGCAGGACTGATCTCGCCGGACGCGCTGGCCGCCCGGCTCGGCGACGAGAACCTCGTCATCGTCGATATCCGCACCGTTGCCGACGGCGCGAAGGCCGCCTTCGAGGCCGCGCATATTCCCGGTGCCGTCCATTCCGACTATGCCGCCGATGGCTGGCGGGCGAAGATCGGCAATGCGCCGGGCATGTTGCCGCCGCTCGCCCATCTCGCTGCGCTGGCAGGCCGGCTCGGCATCAAGCCGCAGGATGATGTCGTGATCGTCCCGGCCGGCACCGCCGCGACCGATTTCGCCGCGGCGGCGCGGGTCTACTGGACGCTGAAATTCATCGGCCACGGCCAGCAGGCGATCCTCGATGGCGGCTTCAAGGGCTGGACCAACGATCCGCAACGCCCGGTCGCGACCGGCGCCTCCGCGCCGAAGAGCGCTGGCGCCTATCCGGTCGTGGCGCAGCAGGGCCTGCGCAGCACGGCGGATTCCACGCTCGTCGCATCGCGCAGCAAGCAGGCGAGCCTCGTCGATGCGCGCGGGCCGAGCTATTTCGAAGGCCGCGAGAAATCGGCCGAGGCCGCGCGCGCCGGCCATATCCCCGGCGCGATCCAGCGCGACTATGCCGGCGCCTTCGAGGGCGGCAAGCTCAAGGCGCCGGGCGAGCTGCAGCAGCTCTTCTCCGCGGTGCCTCAGGGGCCGGTGATCTCCTATTGCAACACCGGCCATTCGGCCGCGGCGAACTGGTTCGTGCTGTCGGAGGTGCTCGGCCGCGACGAGGTCGCGCTCTATGACGGCTCGATGACCGATTGGACGCAGGACCCTGACCGCCCCGTCGCGACCGGCAAGGCGGCCTGATCGCGCTTCCGATTGCAAAACAGGTTGAAACCGTTCAAAGGAAGCGCCGATCGCGTGCCGTGACGCGCGGCGCTTCCTGACATTCTGAACCGAGCCATCAGCCGATGAACGCCGTCGCGCCGAAAATCTCCTTCGTTTCGCTGGGCTGCCCGAAGGCGCTCGTCGATTCCGAGCGGATCATCACCTCGCTGCGCTCCGAGGGCTACGAGCTCTCGAAGAGCCATTCCGGTGCCGATCTCGTCATCGTCAACACCTGCGGCTTCCTCGATTCCGCCAAGGCGGAATCGCTTGAGGCGATCGGCGCGGCCATGGCCGAGAACGGCAAGGTCATCGTCACCGGTTGCATGGGCGCCGAGCCCGAGCAGATCCGCGACGCCTTCCCGAACGTGCTCGCGATCACCGGCCCGCAGGCCTATGAGAGCGTCGTCTCGGCCGTGCACCAGGCGGTGCCGCCGAAGCATGACCCCTTCGTCGATCTCGTGCCCGATCAGGGTATCAAGCTGACGCCGCGGCACTACGCCTATCTCAAGATTTCAGAGGGTTGCAACAATCGCTGCACTTTCTGCATCATCCCGAAACTGCGCGGCGATCTCGTCTCGCGGCCGATCGGCGACGTGCTGCGCGAGGCCGAGAAGCTCGCCAAGGCCGGCGTCAAGGAATTGCTGGTGATCTCGCAGGACACCAGCGCCTACGGCCTCGACATCAAGTATGCGCCCTCGATGTTCAAGGATCGCGAGATCCGCACCCGCTTCTTCGAGCTTGCCCGCGAGCTCGGGCAGATGGGGATGTGGGTGCGCCTGCACTATGTCTACCCCTACCCGCATGTCGACGAGGTCATCCCGCTGATGCAGGAGGGAATCGTCCTTCCCTATCTCGACATCCCCTTCCAGCACGCCTCGCCGAACGTCCTCAAGGCAATGAAGCGCCCGGCCCATCAGGACCGCACGCTGGACCGCATCCGCAAGTGGCGCGAGATCTGCCCGGACCTTGCGATCCGCTCGACCTTCATCGTCGGCTTCCCCGGCGAGACCGAGGAGGACATGGATATCCTCGTCGACTGGCTGAAGGAAGCGAAGCTGGAGCGCGTCGGCGCCTTCAAATACGAGCCGGTGAAGGGTGCGCCCGCCAATGACCTCGGCCTCGACCTCATCCCCGAGGAGGTGAAGGAGGCGCGCTGGCACCGCTTCATGAAGGCGCAGGCCGAGATTTCCGCCCGCATCGTCAAGGGCCGCGTCGGCAAGCGCATTCAGGTCATCATCGACGAGGCCGGCCCGACCGTCGCCAAGGGCCGCTCGAAATGGGACGCGCCCGAGATCGACGGCAATGTCTATGTCGCGAGCCGCCGACCCCTGCGGGCCGGCGATATCGTCACCGTGAAGATCGAACGGGCCGACGCTTACGATCTTCACGGCATCGCGGTCTGAACCGGCTCGCGCGTCAGCTTCCGAACCCGCAAACCTGACGAACGGCGCGGCCCCGGCGATCCTGCGCGACCCTCAGGTCGCCGCCGCAGCCTTCCGAGGCCAGGACCGGAGGAGGCTCGCGGCCAGGCCGCTCATTGCAGGCGACGGTGGTGCAATTGGTCCCGGCGGTCCGCGCCCGTCCTGCGCCCGGCACCCGGAGGCGTTCGTGATCCTGCAGGCGGATGGCGATGACGGAATTGTGGTCGCCGCCCTGGCCGCCCTGGCCGCCGCCGCCATTGCCGCCACCACCACCGCCACCGCCGCCGCCGCCCTGCTGGGCCATGGCAGCGGTCGAAAGCGTCAGGGTCGCAAACAGAAGGCCGACGATCTTGATCTTGTTGGGCATGACATCACCTCGAATGATTGTCAGCACATCCTGCTGATGTCGTTTGGTCGCGGCACCTGATCGCCGGGTTCACACCGCGCATAAAAAATGCGCCCGGATGACCGGGCGCATGTTCTTTCCGACGTCATGCTCGGGCCTGACCCGAGCATGACGTCCCGGATCAGGGAATCAGCACCGTCGAGCCCGTGGTACCGCGCGACTCCAGAAGGCGGTGCGCATCGGCTGCATCCTTCAGCGGGAAGGTCGCGTTGACCGGCACCTTGACCTTGCCGCTCGTCACCGCCCCGAACAGGTTCTTCGCCATCGCGATCATGGTCTCGCGCTTGGCCGTGTGGGTGTTGAGCGTCGGACGCGTGACATAGAGCGAGCCCTTGGCGGCGAGGATGCCGAGATTGAACGCTTCGACCGCGCCGGAGGCGTTGCCGAAGCTCGCCAGCAGGCCGAAGGGCTTCAGGGTGTCCAGCGACTTCATGAAGGTGTCCTTGCCGACGCCGTCATAGACCACGTCGCAGAGCGCCCCGCCGGTGATCTCCTTCACCCGCGCCGCGAAATCCTCCTCGCGGTAGTTGATGACATGGTCGGCGCCATGCGCTTTGGCGAGCTCCGCCTTCTCCTTCGAGCCGACAGTGCCGATCACGGTGGCGCCCAGCGCCTTGCCCCATTGGCAGAGGATGAGGCCGGTAGCGCCAGCCGCGGCATGGACCAGGATCGTGTCGCCCGGCTTCACCTTGTAGGTCCGGTGCAGCAGGTATTCGGCCGTCAGCCCCTTCAGCAGCATGCTGGCGGCGGCCTCGTAGGAAATGCCCTCCGGCAGTGCCACGACGGAGGCCGCCGGAACGATGCGCTCCTCGGCATAGGCGCCGAGCGCCGAGACGACCGCGACGCGATCTCCGGGCTTGAACTCGGTGACGTTCGCGCCGACGGCGAGCACATCGCCGGCGCTCTCGTTGCCCAGCGTGAAAGGCAGTTGCGGCGCCGGATAGAGGCCCGAGCGGAAATAGGTGTCGATGAAGTTCAGGCCGATCGCCCGGTTGCGGATCAGGATTTCGCCGGGACCCGGCTGCGGCAGCGTGACGTCCTCGAACTGCAGGACCTCGGGACCGCCGGTCTTGTGGGCACGAATGGCTTTGACCATGAAAGGCATCTCCTACGGGATGGATGCCCCGACCATAGTTCATCGGGCCGGAAAGGCATCCGTGCCCAACGCAGAACGCACCTTGCGACTTTGCGGCCCGTGGCCAAGATGCCGCGCATCGGCTAGCCATGGGCGATGAGCAAACAGACTGCCGATCAGGTCGATATCGCGATCGTGGGCGCCGGCGCCGTTGGTCTTGCGGCCGCGCTGGCTCTCAGTCGTGAAGGGCGCAGCGTCGCCCTGCTCGGCCCGGTCGCGACACCGCGCGACGGGCGCACGGTCGCGCTGCTCGACGGCTCCTGGCGGATGCTGGCCGAGCTCGGCGTGCAGGAGGCCTTGCTGGAGAAGGCGGCGCCGCTCGAGGTCATGCGCCTCGTCGACGACAGCGGCAGCCTGTTCCGCCAGCCGCCGGTCGAGTTCCGGGCGTCCGAGATCGGGCTGGAGGCCTTCGGCTGGAATATCGAGAATGCCGACCTGACCGCACTCCTTGCCGAGAAAGCCGCTGGTCTCTCCGGTCTGCGCATGATCCCCGGCTTCGTCCGGGCGATCGAGCCGGAGACGGACGGCGTGAGCCTCTCCGGCGAGGGTTTCGCACCGTTGAAGGCCCGGCTCATCGTCGGCGCGGATGGCCGCAATTCGCAGGTGCGTGCGGCGGCCGGCATCGAAAGCCGCGACTGGCGCTATCCGCAGATCGCCCTGACCGCGATCTTCGAGCACCGCCGCGACCATCAGGAAACCTCGACCGAGTTCCATACGCGGAAAGGGCCTTGCACGATCGTGCCCCTGCCCGGCCGACGCTCCTCGCTGGTCTGGCTGGTCGATCCAGAAGAGGCTCCGGCCCTCACCGCTCTCGACGATGCGGCCTTCGCCCTGCGTGTCGAGCGGCAGGTGCAGTCGCTGCTCGGGGCGATGACGGTCTCGGGTCCGCGCGGCAAGGTGCCGATGGGCGGGCTCTCGGTCGAGCGCTTCGGTGCCGGGCGCATGGCGCTGATCGGCGAGGCCGCGCATGTCTTCCCGCCGATCGGAGCGCAGGGGCTCAACCTCGGCCTGCGGGATGTTGCAGCGTTGAGCGAGGCGCTCGCCGGCGTCACGGATGCCGGAGCGGAAAGCGTCATCGCCGATTATGACGGGGCCCGGCGAACGGATGTTCGGCTGCGAACCGGCGCGGTCGATGTGCTCAATCGCACGCTGCTGACCGATCTGATGCCGGCCGACCTGATGCGCGGTGCTGGCCTGCTGGCACTGTCACGGATCGGTCCGCTGCGGCGCCTCGTGATGCGTCAGGGGCTGGCTGGCGGAGCGGCGCGATAGGAAACTCCGTCATGCTCGGGCTTGCACCGAGCATCTCAGGCTGAAAGAGGCGCTCCATTCTGCAAGAGATTCTCGGGTCTGCGCTTCGCTCCGTCCGAGAATGACGGCTGGGTCAGATCAGCCTTCCCCCAAAATCCTACGCGTGTCGGCCCCGCTCGCCGCGACCTTTCGCAATCCGGCCGCCTGCTCGCGGAAGACCGGCGCCAGCGGCAACGGCGTCGAGACGAGGCGGCGGCCGCCGGGCTCCTCGACCTGCGCATCGAGCAGGCCGCGCGCCGACATCTGCGGATCGGAGACCGCCTCCTCCAGCGTCCGGACCACCGTACAGCAGCAATCGAGCGGCTCGATCAGCGCGCGCCAATAGGCGGCGCTCTCGCTGGCGATGTTGGCGGCGATGCCAGCGCGCGTCGCTTCGGGGTCGCGGCGGTCGTCGCGTAGTCTCTCGTCGAGGCCGATACCCTCGCAGAAGCCCTGCCAGAATTTCGGCTCGATCGCGCCGACCGCGAGGAACCAGCCATCGGCGGTGGCATAGAGCCCATAGCGTGGGCTCGCGCCGGTCAGAAGCCCCTCGCCGCCATCGGGGAAGGAGCCTGTGACCTGCCCCTGCGCCAGCCCGTACCACGCGAAGGTCGGCATCGCATCGGCCATGGCGATGTCGAGATGGCAGCCCTGCCCGGTGCGGTCGCGCTGGCGCAAGGCCAGCAGGATGTTGAGCACGGCCGGCATGGTGCCGCCGGCGATGTCGGCGACGAGCGGCGGCGGCAGGGGCGGCGGCTCGCCGCGCTTCAAGGACTGGCCGAGCAGGCCGCCGAGCGCCTGGTAGTTGATGTCGTGCCCGGCTTCCTGGGCGCGCGGGCCGTGCTGGCCATAGCCGCTGATCGAGCAATAGATCAGACGCGGGTTGATCGCTTTCAGCGCCTCATGGCCGAAGCCGAGCCGGTCCATCACGCCCGGCCGGAACTGCTCGATCAGGATATCGGCCTTCGCGATCAGGGGGGTGAGGCGCGCCACCGCATCGGGCGCCTTGAGGTCGAGTTCGACCGAATCCTTGCCGCGGTTGAGCACCGCGAAAGGCGCCGCCGTCTCGCCGAAGCGCGGTGGAAAACCGCGCATGTCCTCGCCGCCCGGCCGCTCGACCTTGATGACGCGCGCCCCGGCCTCGGAGAGGAAGAGGCTCGCCAGCGGCCCGGGCAGGAGCGTCGAGAAATCGAGGACCAGCAGATCGTCCAGCGGCAGCATCGGTGTCCCTGATTCTTTGCTTCATCGCATTTTCTTCACGCGAACCGGCGGCCACTTCGCTTGAAAATGCTTCAGTGAAACAAGTCAGCCGCTATCCTGCCCGTCTTCACCAGCCACAGGAAGCCCGACAGCGTGACCATCGACACGATGGTGCCGACGAGGATGCAGGCCGAGGCGCGCTCGATCCCGACCTTGTACTGCGTCGAGATGACGAAGATGTTCAGGGCCGGCGGCAGCGCCGCCATGATGATCGCAGCATAGATCCAGTTGGTCGGGATGCCGCCGATGGCCGAGAGCAGCACCCAGACCAGGAGCGGATGCAGCAGGAGCTTGATGAAGACCAGCGCAGGGACGCCTGCCGGCATCGTCTTCATCGGACGCAGCGCCACGGTGACGCCGAGCAGGAAGAGCGCGCAGGGCGCGGCTGCCTGCGACAGCCACAAAACCATCCGGTCGAGCGCCACCGGCAGTTCGAACTTCAGATAGCTCGCCAGCACGCCGGCCAGTGTCGCGACGTTGAACGGGTGGGTCAGCACCCGCCAGACCACCTCGCCGGCGGTCGCGAGCAGGCTTTTCTTCTCGACGCCCGCGACCGCCATGAGCAAGGGAACGAGCGAGAACAGCAGCACGCTGTCGAAGACGAAGATCAGTACGACCGGCGCGCTCGCCTCCGGCCCCAGCGCCGCCAGGATCAGGGGCGGGCCCATATAGCCGATATTGGAATAGGCCCCGGCGACGCCCTGCATCACCGCCTGCGGCAGGTCGCCCTTGGCGGCCTTCAGCCCGATCGCCAGCGACAGGCTGAAGGCGCAGAAGGTGGCGAAGGTCGTGCCGGCGATGAACTTCCAGTTGGCGAGCTCGCTCAGCGGCTTGTCGGCGATCAGGCGGTAGAACAGCGGCGGCAGCGCGACATAGATCAGGAAGAACTGCAGCCAGGCCAGCCCCTCCTCCGGCAACTGCTTGTAGCGGCCGATGGCGAAGCCGAGCAGGATCAGCCCGAAGAACGGTGCGACCAGATTGAAGATGCTGAGAAGGTCGGCCATCGGGAAGCGAGCGATCCTGGCGTCAGGGTGGCCCATGAGGCCGGGTGATCCATGAACGACCAGATTTCCTGCACGAAACAATCCAACCGATCGACCAGAGCCTAAATCCCGACCGTGATCAGTTGGCAATCCCTTCCTTCCGCTTCGCGCCATTCCCTGACAGCAAGGCGAGAGCCCCGTTCACCAGCCCGGTCAACGCAGATTTCGTCCAGCTCTGCGCGGCGCGCTCGAAGAAGCGCCAGATCAGCCAGGAGAAGGCGATCAGCCCCAGCGTGACGAGGATCACCAGAGGCAGGGGCTGGAGCATGGCACCGGCCAGATTGAAGACGACGTAGCCGATATGCTGGTGGAGCAGGTAGAGCGGATAGGTCAGGCCGCCGATCGCCAGCATCAGACGCGAAGGCAGGGGCAGGCGCGGGAACCGGATGGAAGCGGCAACGGTCGCGATGATCACGATACAGGACGACGCCACCACGAGATCGCTATAGGCGACGTGGTAATTCTCCCGGTTCCACTGCGCGAGTTGTAGCGACTGGAAGATCGCGACCGCCGTGCACAGGGCCAGCAGCGCGAGAATCCTGCGATCATAGCCATCGCGGAAGGCGGCATAGAGGATGAGGCCGGCGCAGAAGAAGGCGCTCTGATCGGTGAGGAGCAGATAGCGCATCACGCCACTGGAGATCGTCGCCCGGTCGATGACCGAGATCAGCAGCCAGCCGACGACGATCGCAGGGTAGTTCGCGCGCTTGAACCGGCCTGCCGCCATGAAGGCGAAGACCCAGGCGTAGAAGATCACCTCGTAGAAGATCGACCAGTAGGAGCCATCGAGCGCCGGCTTCCCGATCAGCTCCGGCTTGATCAGGAGGTTCGCGGCCCATTGGCCGGTCGTCGCGTGCAGGCGCGGAGCACCGAAGGCCACCACGACCAGGAAGGTGATGGTCATGCACAGGACGAAGGTCGGATAGATCCGCGCGAAACGGGCGATGCCGAACTGAAGCGGCGTGCGCACTTCCGCGGAATAGGCGATCACGAAGCCGCTGATCACGAAGAACAACTGCACGCCGAGATAGCCGTATTTCAGGACGGGCTCATAGGCCGGCAGCGCGATATCGGTCACGCCGAGCGACAGACCCCGAAAGCCGAAATGGAACAGCAACACGGCCAGGGCCGCCAGCAGGCGCAGCGCGTCGAGGGTTTCGAGCCGCAGGCTCGGGGCGGCGGTTTCCGGCTTGGTCATGAAACTCGCATGTCGCTCGCTGCAAGGGCGGCGCCGGACCCCTCCAGCGTCGGACACCGGGCACTATAGCGGATAACCGCCGTTCGACCGGGACAAAGCCCGGCGATGGTTACCCGTCCGGAATGGCACCGGAGCGCCGGCCACGCTCGGCTTCATCAAAGTAAGATAAAATGCCTAGGAAATTATACTTACCTAAGCGCAAAGGAATAATAGCCTAGGCACATTATCCGCTTGCTCCCAAAAGCATCATGGACGGGCCGTCGCGATCTGGTTCACAATGCTGCAACGCAAAACGGAGCCGCCGATGACGACCAGGACGCCGCGTCAGTTCTTCCGCCCGCTCGCGATCGGCGCGCCGGAACCCTTCCGCGAATTGCCGCAGCGGCTCGAGCGGATGATCCATTTCGTGCCGCCGCATCTGGAGAAGGTCCGCGCCAAGGTAGGCGAACTCGCCGGACAGGTCGATATCGTGCTCGGCAATCTCGAGGATGCGATTCCCGTCGAGGCCAAGCAGGCGGCGCGCGACGGCTTCATCGCCATGGGCAAGACGGTCGATTTCGACAGGACCGGCTTGTGGACCCGCGTCAATGCATTGAATTCGCCGTGGTTTCTCGACGACATCAGCGCGATCATGGCCGAGATCGGCGGCAAGCTCGACGTCGTGATGGTGCCGAAGGTCGAGGGCCCCTGGGACATCCACTATGTCGACCAGCTGCTGGCGCAGTTCGAGGCGCGGCACCAATTGCGCAAGCCGATCCTGATCCACGCCATCCTGGAGACGGCGGAGGGCGTGAAGAATGTCGAGGCGATCGCGACCGCCTCGCCGCGCATGCACGGCATGAGCCTCGGCCCCGCCGACCTCGCCGCCTCGCGCGCGATGAAGACGACACGCGTCGGCGGCGGGCACCCCGAATACAAGGTGATCGCCGACCCCTCCCCCGATGGCGGATCGCGGGCCGTCGCACAGCAGGACCTCTGGCACTATACGCTGGCCAAGATGGTCGATGCCTGCGCTGCGGCCGGGATCAAGCCGTTCTACGGCCCGTTCGGCGATTTCAGTGACGAAGCCGCCTGCGAGGCGCAGTTCCGCAACGCCTTCCTGCTTGGCTGCGCCGGCGCCTGGACGCTGCATCCCTCGCAGATCGCCATCGCCAAGCGCGTCTTCAGCCCGGACCCCACGGAAGTCGCCTTCGCCAGGCGCATTCTGGAAGCGATGCCGGACGGCTCCGGCGCCGTGATGATCGACGGCAAGATGCAGGACGACGCCACCTGGAAACAGGCGAAGGTGATCGTCGACCTTGCCCGGCAGGTCGCTGCGCGCGATCCCGATCTGGCTGAGCGCTACGGAATGTGATGGGACAAACGGTCCCGATCGATTGATTTCGACGCATTTACGACGCATTGCTTGCGCAAGGCGGCAAGACCTAGAGGTTGTTAGGGGTTATGGGACAGGTTTGATGAGGTCAAAACGCCGGAGATGGGAGGAGCATCGCGCAGCCGATACCGCTGGTATCGGCAAGCGGTGCGACGCTGCAGTTCCGGCGTTTTCACCTCACCCACAGGGCGCGGCGCTTTTGCGCGACTGCTGTGTCGTTCTTCGTAGCAAGCCGGAAGGCTTGCGTCCTCGAACTCCTGGCATTCGCGCAAAATCGCTCGCGTCAAACCAGCCCCATAACCCCTAACAACCTCCAGCCGGCGGCGCATCGGCCGGCTCACGATGGATCAGTCATGGAAGCGCGTTCGGCCAAATTCAGGATCGGGCAGGTGGTCAAGCACCGCATCTACCCGTTCCGCGGCGTGATCTTCGACGTCGACCCGGTCTTCTCGAATACCGAGGAGTGGTGGATGGCGATCCCGGAGGCCATGCGCCCGTCGAAGGACCAGCCCTTCTACCATCTCTTCGCCGAGAACCAGGAGGCGGAATACGTCGCCTATGTCTCCGAGCAGAATCTCGTCGACGACGATTCCGGCGAACCCGTGCGCCATCCCCGCGCCCGGGAGTTCTTCCGGCGTGATCGCAAGGGCCGCTACAAGCTGGACCGTGCCGATTTGAACTGAGGCCGGCTGCCTTTCGTAACCTACGGTTGTCATTCCGGGGCGCGCCGCAGGTGCGAACCCGGAACGACAAAGGGCTGACCAAAACCACCCCGCAACTATCCGCAGACTCCAGCGCCCCAAGAAAAAGGCCGACCCCGCGAGGGACCGGCCTTTTCTGTTTCAGGCGGTACGCCGTGGCTCAGGGCTTCGGCGGGGTCGCGGGCACGGCAGGCGCGGCGCCGGGGGCCGGGGCAGCACCCGGAGCGGCAGCGCCGCCGGCGCCGAGGCGCTGGCGCAGCTCTTCCTGGCGCTTGCCAAGTTCGTCCTGCAACTGCTTCTGCTGCTCCTCGAGCACCTTGGGGTCGATCGCCGCGCCATCGAAGCCCTTGGCGAAATCGGCGAGCGGGATGGTGAAGGTCAGCTCGCGAGCGCCCTGGTTCTGGACGCTGACGTTCAGGTTGGTGCCCTTCTTCATCGCGTTGATGAAGTCGTCCTTGACCTGCGCCTCGGCGAAGCAGCCGTTCGGGAAGCAGATGGCGTAGCGGCCGCCGGTCGGCTGGGCGCTGTCGACGCCGAATCGGATGCCGGGTTGCAGCAGCAGGCCGAGCGGCATCAGGAAGCGCACGATCTTGTTGGCGTCGCCCTTGACGTCATAGATCGCGACGGCCAGCACCGGCTGCCCCTGATCCGAGACGAAGTCGCGCGTGGTGTAGCAGATTTCCTTGTTGGCGCCCTGGTCCTTGCCGCAGACCTTGGTCCAGCTCGTCTGCGAGGGCTCGGGCTTGACCTGGACGACGGTCGGGCCGGTGGCCGCGGCGGCGCCGGGCTGGGCCGGAGCGGCAGGCTGCTGGGCCGGGGCAGCCGGACGGGACGGAGCCGGGCGCTGCGCCGGAGCCTGGGCGAAGGCCGCGACGGGCGCGAAGCCGATGGCCGCGCTGAGCACGAGGCCCAGAGCAGATGATGACAGGCGATACGAAGCGGACATTCCTTGTCTTTCCTTATCAAGCGAATTCGGGATCACGACTTCGCAAGCCGCGCGCGTCACCGCTGATGGCCCAATCGCATGGGGCGCCGGCCATCGCAAGCCGTGCACATCAAGGCCGATTGAGGCGTTTGAATGACACCCTGCCCTCGCCTTTAGCGAGTTCGCACCAAGGATTCCAGCCCGAATAGCTGCGTGACCATGCTGTGCCCATGCTATTCTTGCGCAGGGAATCAGGTCGCGTGATGGAATTTCTTCGATTGCCCCAGGCGATGAACCGCCGCGGGGTCAACCTTATGCTGGCTTTGGCCCCGTTCGCCGCCCTGGCGCGCGGCGGCGGCGCGCTGGCCGATTCGGCCCCGCTGCGGCACGCCATCGCGATGCATGGTCAGCCGGCCCTGCCGCCCGGCTTCGCGCATCTGCCCTATGCCGACCCCAAGGCTCCAAAGGGCGGGCGCATCGTTCTCGGCATCCAGGGGACTTTCGACAGCCTCAATCCGCTCGTCGTCCTCGGCGTCGCGCCCGATGCCGTGCCGAAATACGTCCAGCAGAGCCTGCTCTACCGCTCGGCGGACGAGCCCTTCACCGCGTACGGCCTGCTTGCCTCGGGGGTGTCGCTCGACGCGGACCGCACCCGCCTCGCCTTCGAGATCGACGAGCGGGCCCGGTTCTCCGACGGCAAGCCGGTCACCGCCGAGGACGTGATCTTCACCTTCGAGATGCTGAAGACGAAGGGCAAGCCCTTCCATCGCTCCAGCCTGGGCCGCGTAACCAAGGTCTCGGCGCCCTCGCCCCGGCGCGTCGAATTCGAGCTCGGCGACGGCTCCAACCGCGAATTGCCGCTGGTCATCGGCGCGATGCCGATCTTCGCGAAGCATGCGACCAACGCCGAAACCTTCGGCGAAACCAGCTTCAGGCCGGCACTCGGCTCCGGCGCCTATAGCGTCGAGGAGGTCCGGCCCGGCGAATCGCTCACGCTGAGACGGCGCAAGGATTTCTGGGCCGAGGACCATCCTGTGACGCGCGGGCTCTATAATGCCGACGAGATCCGCTATGATTTCTACCGGGATTCGAATGCGCTGTTCGAGGCGTTCAAGGCCGGGCTCTATGATGTGCGCCTCGAGGGCGATCCGACGCGCTGGATGACCGGCTACGACGTGCCGGCCGTGCATGACGGGCGCATCCGGCAGGAAACCCTGCATTTCGACACGCCCAAGGGCATGACCGGCCTGGTCTTCAACACGCGCCGGCCGATCTTCGCCGATGTCCGGGTGCGCGAGGCGCTGGGCCTGCTGTTCGACTTCGAATGGGTCAACCGCAACCTGTTCCATGGCGTCTATCGCCGGGCCGGCAGCTTCTTCTCCGATTCGGATCTCTCGGCACTCGGCGTCCCGGCCGACGAACGGGAGAAGGCCCTGCTCGCCGGTTTTCCGGGCGCGGTGCGCGAGGACATTCTCGCCGGCAGCTGGAGGCCTGCCGAAACCGACGGCTCGGGCCGCGATCGCGAGCAGGCGCGCAAGGCGCTCGGTCTGCTCAAGAGCGCCGGCTACGTCCTGCGCGAGGGCGTGCTGCGCAACGGCAAGGACGAGCCCTTCGCCTTCGAGATCACCGTAACCAGCCGGCCGCAGGAGCGGCTCGCGCTCAATTACGCACAGTCGCTCGCCCGGCTCGGCATCGCGGTGTCCGTGCGATTGATCGACGACGTGCAGTACTGGCGGCGGCTGTCGACCTTCGATTTCGACATGATCCAGTGGACCTGGCCGGCCTCGGCCTCGCCCGGCAACGAGCAGATCGGGCGCTGGGGCTCGGCCAATGCCGCCCGCAACGGCGCCCTGAACTATGCCGGCGTGAAATCCCCGGCCGTGGACGCCGTACTGCGGGCCCTGCTCGGGGCTCGCGAGCGCGAGGATTTCGTCGCGGCGGTGCGGGCGCTCGACCGGCTGCTGATCTCGGGCTTCTACGTCGTGCCGCTGTATTACCTGCCCGATAGCTGGATCGCGCTGGCGCGCGGCGTCGTGCTCGCGGGGCGCCAGCCGGCCTATTTCCTCTCCAACGAAACGCTGGCGCGCCTCCCGGCCGCACCGGCTCCGGCGAACTAGGGTTTGTCGATGCGGGCAGACCAGGACGAAGCCTCCGCCGTGCTCGACGGACTCGATCTCGACACCCTGCTCGCGGCCCTGACCCGGACCCGCGGCTACGATGCGGCCCTGCGCGATCCGCCGGGCCGGCGCGGCTGGAGCGACGTGAAGCCCGGCTCGATCAATTTCCTGGACCTCGACGAGCGCATCGACCGGCTGGCGCGCCTGCTCGCCATCAACAAGGGCACGCCGGGCGCGAGCGTCGCGATCCTGGCGCCGCTCGGGCCCGAGGCGATCATCTCGATCCTGGCGAGCCTGCGCGCGGGGCTTTCGCCCTTGATGCTGCCGCTGCACGGCAACGAGCTCGAATTGCTGGCGCTGATCGAGGCGTCCGGCGCGGTGATGGCGGTCGGCGTCAGCCGGGTCGGACCCTTGCGGCCGCTGCTGACGTTGCGCAACCTCGCGATGCGGGCCTTCGGCACGCGCTTCGTCGGCGGTTTCGGGCCGGATGTTCCCGATGGCGTCGCCCCCCTCGACATGCTGATGGCCAGCCCGACGCTGCATCCCCTGCCGCAGATGATGGAGCGGCCGGCGCTGCAGATCGCTGACGGTCTGTCGCTGCAAGGGCCGATCGCGCTGCCGGAACGCGAACTGCTCGGCAAGGCGCTGGATATCTCGCGGGCGCTGAAGCCCACCGTCTCGTCGCGCATCGTGACGACGCTGGTCGGCGGCGACCTCGCCGCGCTGGCGAGCGGACCGGGCATGGCGATGCTGAGCGGCCTGGAGCTCCTGCCGCTCGGCCTGTTCAGCCTAGGCGACCTGGAGGCTTGCATCGAGGGCGGGCGCAGCGTCCATCTGGTCCTGCCGGGCGCCATGGAGCCTGCGCTGGCGCATTCGCGCCTCGCCGGGCATCCGGCGCTGGCCAGCCTGGTCTTCGTCCATCGGGCGACGGAGGCACGCAGCTTCCCGGCCATCGACCGGCCGGACGTCGCCATCGTCGATATCGAGGCGCGTTCGGCCCGCGATATCACAGTCAGCAAACGGCAGGGACCTTCGCCGGCCGAATAGCGCCTTCATCCGGAACTTCGGCGGCGGCTTCGCGTTGACCGACAGGGCGTCCTTTTTGGAGTGGCAGCCATGCTTGCCGCCGGTCTCGTCCTTCTGTCTCTCTCCAGCACATCTCCTGCGATCATTCAGGTGGCGGATTCGCCGCCGCGCTTCGACATCGCCGCGTCCTGCCGCGATGTCGGCAAATCGGGCATCGATATCGGCCGCCCCGCCAGAGCCTGCCAGGGCGACGAGGAACGCGCCCGCGCCGCGCTCACCGCACGTTGGAACCAGTTCCAGCCGGGCGCCCGGACGGCCTGTGTCGAAAGTGCCAGTTTCGGCGGGCCTCCGAGCTATGTCGAGGTCCTGACCTGCCTGGAGATGAAGAAGCCGTGACGGCAGGGCACGTGTCAGCCCCACACTCCGGCATTCCCAGGTTGCCTTCGCCAACCCGCTCCGCAAAGCTCCCGACTCAATCGTCGGAGAGACCGCCCCATGCGCAGCTTTTGCCTTTCGCTTCTCGCGACCGCCCTGCTTGCCGGCGGGATGGCGGTGCCGGCGCTCGCCAACCCTCAGGCCTGCGCCGACCTGTGGACGGCGCGCAACGAAATCTACAAGGCGCAGGGCTATTGCTTCCGGACGAAACGCGCCATCGCGGCCTTCGGCAATGCCGGCTGCCAATACGATGATGTCGAGGACCTGCCACTCTCGGCCAATGACCACCGCGTGATCGCCGACATCGTCCGGCAGGAACGCGCCCTGCGCTGCCCGCGCTGAAGCCGATTGCCTGTGGAAGGCAGGGCAGCCCTGCGTCCAGCGAAGGAAAGGCCGTGCTAGAAGCGCCGGCCGCATCTCCGCGCCCGATCCAACACGACGACTCACCGCCCGCATGACCACCGCAATCGAGATGGGAACGACAAGGACCGGCGAGCCCGGTCTGATCGATCTCGCCGAATTGCTGGCGACGCGCCTGCTGGTGCAGGGCAATTCCGGCTCGGGCAAGTCGCATCTCCTGCGCCGCCTGCTGGAGCAGAGCGCGCCTTTGGTGCAGCAGGCGATCATCGACCCCGAGGGCGATTTCGTCTCGCTCGCCGACCAGTTCGGCCATGTCGTGGTCGATGCCGAATGCGGCGAGGCCGAATTGCAGCGCGTTGCCTTGCGCGTGCGCCAGCACCGCGTCTCGGTGGTGCTCAATCTCGAAAACCTCGAAGCCGACGAGCAGTTGCGCGCCACCGCCGCCTTCCTCGGCGGGCTCTTCGATGTCGACCGCTCGCTCTGGTTCCCGATGCTGATCGTGGTCGACGAAGCGCAGCTCTTCGCGCCGGTGATGGCGGGCGAGGCCTCCGACGAGGCGCGCCGGCTCTCATTAGGCGCCATGACCAACCTGATGTGCCGCGGCCGCAAGCGCGGCCTTGCCGGCGTCATCGCGACGCAGCGCCTCGCCAAGCTTGCCAAGAACGTCGCGGCGGAAGCCTCGAACTTCCTGATGGGGCGCACCTTCCTCGACATCGACATGGCCCGCGCCGCCGACCTCCTCGGCATGGACCGCCGTCAGGCCGAGATGTTCCGCGATCTCGAACGCGGCCAGTTCGTCGCGCTCGGCCCCGCCCTGTCGAAGCGCCCGCTGCCGATCCGGATCGGCGCGGTCTCCTCGGTCGATCGCGGTGGCGCGCCGGGCCTGATGCCGCTGCCGGAGCAGGCGCCGGAGGATGCCGGCAAGCTGATTTTCACGCGCGGCGAGGACGAGCCGCTGCCGATGGCCCGTCCGGTGCGCCCGGCGCCGCGTCCCAAGCCCGATCCGACCGAGGTGCTGCGCCGGATCGAGAACTATCGCCCTGCCCCGCAGGCGGAGCCGGAACCGGAGATCGAGCTGGAGCCGGCCGAGCGCGAGGCGATCATGGTCGAGATCCTGCGTGAGCTGATGGCCGATCCCGAGGCGCGCTCGCGCCAGGTCGCGGTGCTCTACCAGGATTTCACCGTGCGCTGCCGGATGCGCCGGCTCGGCCGCACGCAACTCAGCCTCGAGGAGTTCCGCCGCAGGCTCGCCGTGGCGCGGGCCGGCGTCAGCGACAGCGTCGCGACGAGCGATGGCTGGCAGGCGGCTGTGGCAGCGTCCGGCACGTTGCCGGAAGACCTGCAGGGGCTCTTCCTCTTCATCGCCCGTACCGCCATCGAGGGCCGGCCCTGCCCCAGCGATGCCGAGCTCGCGGAGATCTATGGCAGCGCCTCGCCGAGCCGCGCGCGCCGCGTGCTCAGCTATATCGAGGAGCGCGGGCTGATCGTCTGCCATGTCGATTTCAGAGGGCAGCGCACGCTGGCCCTGCCGACGCTCGGCGTCGAGACCGCGCCGGGACTGGCGCAGCCGCGCACGGCGGGCATGCCGCGCAGCGCGCGGGGGTAAGGAGGAATCGCCCGGTCATTCGGCCGCGCGAAACTTGACCACCCCGCCCCCGAACGTGCATGACCTCAAGCCGTATTCACGGGTCCGGCCATGCGCGTTCTGTTGATCGACAACTACGACAGCTTCACCTGGAACCTGGTCCACCTCATCGGTGGGCTCGGCGCCGAGGTCGATGTCTGGCGTAACGATGCGCTCACCGTCGACGAGGCGCTTGCCGGCGACCACGATGCGATCGTGCTCTCGCCCGGCCCCTGTACGCCCAATGAAGCCGGAATCTGCCTGAACCTGATCCGCGAAGGCGCGGGCAAGAAGCCGATCTTCGGCGTCTGCCTCGGCCTGCAGGCGATGGGCCAGGCCTTCGGCGGCGAGGTGGTGCGTGCGCCGCTACCGATGCACGGCAAGGTCTCGCCGATCCGCCACCGGGCGCGCGGGCTGTTCCGCGGCATCAACGGACCGCTGCAGGCGACGCGCTATCACTCGCTCGTGGTCGAGCGAGCCTCCTGCCCCGATGTCTTCGAGATCGAGGCGGAGAGCGATGACGGCCTGATCATGGCGCTCTCGCACCGGGAGCTGCCGGTCCACGGCGTCCAGTTCCATCCGGAGAGCATCGCTTCCGAGCATGGCGCGACGATCCTGCGGAATTTCCTCGACCTCGCGGAGCGGTGGCAGAGCGAACGCGAAGCCTCCGCCCTGACCCCTTCAGCCTGATTCCGCAGAGTTCCCATGGACGATTTCAAACCCTTCATCGCCAAGGTGGCGACCGGCGCGACGCTCTCGCGCGAGGAAGCGCGCGACGCCTTCGACACCATCCTCTCGGGCGGGGTCACCAACGCGCAATCGGCCGCCTTCCTGATGGCGCTGCGCGTTCGCGGCGAGACGATCGACGAGATCGCCGGCGCCGCCAGCGCGATGCGCGGTAAGATGCTCACCGTCAAGGCCCCGCCTGAGGCGATCGACATCGTCGGCACCGGCGGCGATTCCTCCGGCTCCTACAATGTCTCGACGCTGGCCTCGATCATCACCGCGGCCTGCGGCGTGCCGGTCGCCAAGCACGGCAACCGCGCGGCCTCCTCGCGCTCCGGGGCCGCCGACGTGCTGACCGCGCTCGGCGTCAAGGTCGGGCTTGATCCGGCCGCGACCGAGCGTTGCATCCGCGAGGCCGGCGTCGGCTTCATGTTCGCGCCGACGCATCACGCCTCGATGCGCCATGTCGCGCCGGTACGCACCGAGCTCGGCACGCGCACGATCTTCAACCTGCTCGGCCCGCTTTCCAACCCGGCCGGCGCCAAACGCCAGCTCATCGGTGCCTTCTCCGAGACCTGGCTGGAGCCGATGGTCAAGGTGCTCGCCTCCTTCGGCTCGACCCGCGTCTGGGCCGTGCACGGCTCGGATGGGCTCGACGAGATCACCACCACCGGCCCGACCCGCGTCGTCTCGCTGGAGAACGGCAAGATCGAAAGCTTCTCGATCAGCCCCGCCGATGTCGGCCTTGAGCCCGCCAAGCCGGAAGTACTGCGCGGCGGCACGCCGGAGGAGAACGCGGCGGCGCTCAACGCCGTGCTCGCCGGCGAAAAGACCGGCTTCCGCGACATCGCTGCCTTCAATGCGGCTGCGGCACTGCTCGTCGCCGGCAAGGCCCGGGATTTGAAGGACGGCTTCGCCCAGGCGACGGCCGCGCTCGATTCCGGCAAGGCCAAGGCGACGCTCGCCGCGCTCGTCAAAGCCTCGAACGCGTGAGGCCGGCATGACCGATATCCTCGCGAAGATCGAAGCCTATAAGCGCCAGGAGATCGCGGCAGCCAAGGCCGCGGTCCCGCAGGCCGAGATCGAGCGCCGCGCGCATGCAGCCTCCAAGCCGCGCGGCTTTGCCGATGCGCTGGCCGGCAAGCTCGCACAAGGCACGCCCGCTCTGATCGCCGAGATCAAGAAGGCGAGCCCCTCCAAGGGCCTGATCCGCGCCGATTTCGACCCGCCTTCGCTCGCCCGCGCCTATGCGGCCGGCGGCGCGGCCTGCCTCTCCGTCCTGACCGACGCGCCGTCCTTCCAGGGGCGGCCGGAATTCCTCACCGAAGCGCGGGAGGCTGCCGGCCTGCCGGCACTGCGCAAGGATTTCCTCTACGAGCCCTACCAGGTCTACGAGGCCCGCAGCTGGGGCGCCGACTGCATCCTGATCATCATGGCCGGCGTCGACGATGCCACCGCCAAAGCGTTGAACGAGACCGCGCGCGAGCTCGGCATGGACGTCCTCGTCGAGGTCCATGACGATGCCGAGCTCGACCGGGCGCTGAAGCTCGAAAGCCGGATGCTCGGCATCAACAACCGCGACCTGCGCAGCTTCAATGTCGATCTTGCGGTCACCGAGCGGCTGGCACCGCGCGTGCCGGTTGACCGGATCGTCATCAGCGAGAGCGGTATCTTCACGCATGACGACATCGCCCGGCTCAATCCGATCGGCGTCAACAGCTTCCTCGTCGGCGAGAGCCTGATGCGGCAGGCCGACGTCACCGCCGCGACGCAGGCGCTGCTGACCGGCAAGGCCGTCGCGGCGTGAGCCGGCTCAGCCATCTCGACGCGCAAGGCCAGGCGCATATGGTCGATGTCGGCGGCAAGGCCGAGACGACCCGCATGGCGATCGCCGAGGGCCAAGTCGTGATGGCGCCGGAAACGATCGCGATCGTCCGCGACGGCAACGCCAAGAAGGGCGATGTGCTCGGCACCGCGCGCCTCGCCGGCATCATGGCGGCGAAGCGCACGCATGAACTGATCCCGCTCTGTCACCCGTTGCTGCTCAGCAAGATCGCCGTCGATCTCGATATCGACGAGGCCTTGCCGGGCGTACGCGTACGGGCCGAGGTGAAGATGAAGGGCCAGACCGGCGTCGAGATGGAGGCGCTGACCGCCGTCTCCGTCGCCTGTCTGACGGTCTACGACATGGTCAAGGCCGTCGACCGGGCGATGCGGATCGAGAACATCCGCCTGCTGCACAAATCCGGCGGCCAGTCCGGTGATTACGAGGCGAAAGCTAGCTGATGGCGCTCACTCCGGTCCCCGTCGCGCGCAAGGCGCTGCTCGACAGCATTCCGGGGCCGACCGGGGCGGAAACCCTGCCGCTGGCACAATGCGCCTGGCGGGTGCTGGCCAGCGAGGTCAAGGCACTCAGGACGCAGCCGCCTTTCGCCAATTCCGCCATGGACGGCTATGCCGTGCGCGGCGACGAGATGGCGGAAGGCGTTTCGCTCACTGTCATCGGCGAATCCGCTGCCGGCCGGGCCTTCGATGGATCGGTCGGGCCGGGACAGGCCGTCCGCATCTTTACCGGCGCGCCGATGCCTGAAGGTGCCGACACCGTCCTGATGCAGGAGGATGCCGACGGCGTCGGCGGCCCGGTGATCCAGGTCCGCGTGCCGCCGGCGAAGGGCAAGTTCCTGCGCGCTGCGGGGCTCGATTTCCACGAAGGCGACGTGCTGCTGCAAGCCGGGCGCGTGCTCGACAGTGCCGCGCTCGGCCTTGCCGCTGCGATGGGGCATCCGACTTTGCCTGTCCGGCGGAAGCCTCGGGTGGCGATTCTCGCCACCGGAGACGAACTGGTGGCGCCGGGCGAACCTGTGGGCCGCGACCAGATCGTCGCCTCGAACTCGTTCTCGCTCGCCGCGCTGGTCGAGAAGGCCGGCGGCACCGTCATCGATCTCGGCATCGCCCGCGACGACCATGCCGACCTCGCCAGCAAGATCGCAAGGGCGAGCGACGCCGATGCCGATGTGCTGATCACGCTCGGCGGGGCCTCGGTCGGCGCGCATGATCTCGTGCAGGAAGCGCTGACGCGAGCGGGTATGGCGCTCGGCTTCTGGAAGATCGCGATGCGGCCAGGCAAGCCGATGATGACCGGGCGGCTCGGCCGGATGGTCGTGGTCGGGCTGCCGGGCAATCCGGTCTCCTCGATCGTCTGCGGCCATCTCTTCGTGCTGCCCTTGATCGAGGCGCTGCTCGGCATCGCGGACGCCGACCGCGACCGCAGCATCCCTGCCTTGCTCGGCCGCGACATGCCCGGCAATGACGAGCGCGAGGATTACCTGCGCTCGGAGCTCACGCTGACGCCGGAAGGCTGGGTGGCAACGCCGTTCGACCGGCAGGATTCCTCGATGCTCGGTACGTTGGCACGGGCGCAGGCCCTGACGATCCGCCCGGCCCATGCCGCTCCCGCGAAGAAAGGCGAGGCCTGCCGGATCCTGCCCTTGCGGTAGCGGCTTGCGGAACACAAGCAGAACGCGTATGGTGTTCGTGCTTTGTTTCGAATCTGCGCATTGAGGGGCTGGCGGCGACCATGCTGACACGCAAGCAACATGAACTCCTGCGCTTCATCCAGGAACGCTTGCGCGAGAGTGGCGTGCCGCCCTCCTTCGACGAGATGAAGGATGCGCTCGACCTGCGCTCGAAATCCGGCATTCACCGCCTGATCATGGCCCTGGAGGAGCGCGGCTTCATCCGCCGCCTGCCGAACCGGGCGCGTGCGCTCGAAGTCATCAAGATGCCGGACGGGCTCGGCGCGCCTCAGGCGCGTCCGCGCTTCAGCCCGGCCATCGTCCAGGGCGGCCTGGGCTCACAGCCCAGCATGGCCAAGCCGCGCCCTGCCGAGGACGACAGCCGGCATTCCATCGCCATCCCGGTGATGGGCCGCATCGCGGCGGGCACGCCGATCTCGGCGATCCAGAGCCGCAGCCACACCGTCTCGCTGCCGCCGGACATGCTCGGCTCCGGCGAGCATTACGCGCTGGAAGTGCGCGGCGATTCGATGGTCGAGGCCGGCATTCTCGACGGCGACACCGTCGTCATCCGCAGGCAGGACACGGCCAATACCGGCGACATCGTCGTGGCGTTGATCGATGACGAGGAAGCGACGCTGAAGCGCCTGCGCAAGCGCGGCTCCTCGATCGCGCTCGAAGCGGCGAACCCGGCCTACGAGACCCGTGTGCTCGGCCCTGACCGGGTCAAGATCCAGGGCCGGCTGGTCAATCTGATGCGGCGCTACTGAAGGCGTTCGGTGTCGGCCTCGGCTTCGTTGTCGGCGGCCGGTGCGGGCTGTGCGGTGACCGACTGATTGGTGGGACGCGTGCCTGGCTCCGTCAGGCGCCGCTCGCGCCGGCGGCTCCAAGGCCGCTCGCTGCCGGACTGCTCCGCGATATGGCTGCTCCATCCCGACGCCGTCCGGTAGAGCGAGGTCGCGCCGTCGCGCGATAGCGTCATGCGCTCGACCAGCCTGGCCTTGCAGGTGCCGCCCCAGGGGATGGCGGTCACGACGAGGTCGGCGCGCTGGCAATCCTCGATGATGGCGAGTCGCTCGCGCGTATAGGAGATCGTGCGCTTGTCGGCGGTCTGCGCAACGCATGCCAGCCGGTCGCAGGCGATGCCGGCGCGCAAGCTGGGATCGTCGGGCGAGCGGCTGTCGCCATCGGCGGCGAGCCATTGCTGCAGGACGAAGCGGCTGGGCTTGCCGGCGATGGCGAGGCGGCCATCGGGACCGCGCACCGCCAGCCCGGAGCCGTCGCGCTCGATCAGGATCTCCGGCCGCTCCGGCTTGCCGGCAATCGCGACGCCGAGGATCAGCGGCAGGGCCGCAAGCCAGCGCCAGGCCGTGGTCCAGAGTGTCAGCCAGAGCAGCGCCATCGCAAAGCAGGCGAGCACGCCTGAGCCGAAAGCCGCCACCGTCACGGTGGAATGGTCGATGGCCGCGACCCAATGCGCCACCTTGAGGACGACGTCGGAGGCGAGCCCCATCAAGGCCCAGGCCGGCCAGTCCAGCCCGAACGGATAGGCGAGCACGCCGAACACCGCCGCCGGCATGACGAAGAGCGAGACGAAGGGCAGCGCCATGGCGTTGCCGAGCAGGCCGAAGGGATTGAAGGTCTGGAAGTGATAGGCTCCGAAGGGCGCCGTCGCGGCGGTGGCCAGCATGGTGGTGACGAGGATGCCGAGCGCCGCCGTCCAAACGGCTCCGAGCGGCCAGGGCAACACGCGCGGCGGCTCGGTGCGGCTTCGCCCTTCCCAGCGTTCCGCGAAGGCGATCAGCGCCGCGACCGCACCGAAGGACATCTGGAAGCTCGGCCCGAGCAAGGCCTCCGGCTCGCGCAGCAGCACGATCATGGCGGCCAGCGCAAGATTGCGCATGCTGAGCGCGGCGCGATCGACGAGGATCGCGCCGAGCATGACCAGCGTCATGATCAGCGAGCGCTCGGTCGCGACATCGCCCCCGGAAAAGATGCAATAGGCGGTCGCGCCGAGCATCGCCGCTGCCGCCGCGATCTTCTTGACCGGCCAGTGCAGCGCCACCGTCTGCGACAGGACCAGCAGCGCCCGGACCAGCCAGAAGATCGTGCCGGCGGCGAGCACCATGTGCAGGCCCGAGATGGAGACGATGTGATAGATGCCGGCAGCGCGCAGGTCGTTGTTCGTCGCTTCGGTGATCAGGCCGCGCTTGCCGGTGACGAGCGCCGCGGCGACCGCCCCGCCCTGCCCGCCTCCGACCTCGGCGATGCGCTTCGTCAGCGCGTTGCGGGCGCGGTCGATCATCACATCGATCGCAAGGCGCGTCGGCATCGGATGGGGCGCGGGCGCGAGCGCGATCTTGCCGGAGATGCTGCCGACGGCGCCGATCCCGCGGAAGAAGGCATCACGGCCGAAATCATAGCCGCCGGCCCGCGCCGGTCCGGGCGGCGGCAGCAGGCGCGCCGTGGCAATGATATGGTCGCCCGGTGCCACGGAGCCTTGCCGAATATTGACGCGGACGCGCTTCGGACGCTGGTCAGCCGGCACATTGGCGATCTCCGTCACCAGCAGCACGAGCCGCGCGCCCTTGTCGCGGGCCTCGACGCTCTCGACGAAGCCGGAGAGCTTGCCGATGCGCGGCCGCTCCAGCATCGGCGCCGCAATATCGGCCGTACGCCAGACCCCGGCGGCGAATCCGGCGAAAGCTGCGGCCGCGGCGAGGCAGGCCATCGCGGCGAAGCGGCGCAGGCGCAGGGCGAAGGCCAGTGCAGCGCTCAGGGTCAGGCCGAGCAGCGGCGCCCAGAGTGCCGGCTCACGATCGGCTGCGAAATAGAGCAGGATGCCGACGCCCATCGCGATCGGCAGCCAGAGGAAGGGGCGCCGTCTTTCGGCCTCCAGCGCGAAGCCTTGCCGGAGCTGAAGCCAAAGCTGCCGAAGCAGGGCGCGGAGACCTGCTGCCAGCGAGGCCGGGACATGGAGGCGAGCCGGCAAGGCATCGGCGCGCGCGCCGCGCCGGCTTCCCGATTGCCCCTGCCCCGGCGGCGCCGGCTGCATCGCCCGCCTCCCCTGCCGGCGCTGCGATTTGACCGCTTAACGTTTCCGGCCAAGCCATGTTACAGGGCGCGCGCCGGTTGTCATGTCTCAACCTGCGCCATCCCCTGTCTTGCCCCGGACGGCCCACGCCGCCCGGCCGGAGTTTCCTCCCATGAGCAACGCCGTCGTCACGCGCTTTGCGCCCTCGCCCACCGGTTTCCTGCATATCGGCGGAGCCCGGACCGCGCTGTTCAACTGGCTCTATTCGCGCCGGCAAGGCGGCAAGATGCTGCTGCGCATCGAGGATACCGACCGGGAACGCTCGACTGACGCGGCGATCGCCGCGATTCTCGACGGGCTGGAATGGCTCGGCCTCGATTGGGACGGGCAGACCGTCTACCAGTTCCAGCGCGTGGCGCGGCATCGCGAGGTCGCCGAGCAGATGCTTGCCGCCGGCAAGGCCTATCACTGCTATGCGACCCAGGCCGAGCTCGAGGAGATGCGCGAGAAGGCACGCGCCGAGGGCAAGCCGCTGCGCTATGACGGGCGCTGGCGCGACCGCGACCCGGCGACGGCGCCGGAAGGCGCAAAGCCGGTGATCCGCCTCAAGGCGCCGCAGACCGGCGAGACCGTGGTCAATGACGAGGTCCAGGGCCGCGTCGTCTGGCAGAACGAGAATCTCGACGACCTCGTGCTGCTGCGCTCGGACGGCACGCCGACCTATATGCTCGCCGTCGTCGTCGACGACCACGACATGGGCGTCACCCATATCATCCGCGGCGACGACCACCTGACCAATGCCGCCCGCCAGACCCAGATCTACGAGGCGCTGGGCTGGGACGTGCCGAGCATGTCGCATATCCCGCTGATCCACGGCTCGGATGGCGCCAAGCTCTCCAAGCGGCATGGCGCGCTCGGCATCGATGCCTATCGCTCGATGGGCTATCTGCCGGCGGCTCTGCGCAACTATCTGGTGCGGCTGGGCTGGAGCCATGGCGACCAGGAGGTCTTCTCGACGCAGGAGATGATCGACGCCTTCAATCTCTCCTCGATCGGCCGCTCGCCGGCACGCTTCGACTACGCCAAGCTGGAGAACCTCAACGGGCTCTACATGCGCCAGTCCGATGATGTGGAGCTGCTCGCTGCGCTCAAGGTCATCCTGCCGGAGATCGGACCGGCGCGTGGACTTGGGCCGACGCTCTCGCCCGAGCTGGAGGCCAAATTCCTCGCCGCCATGCCCGGCCTCAAGGAGCGCGCCAAGACGCTGATCGAACTGCTCGACAGCGCCTTCTATCTCTATGCCCAGCGCCCGCTGCAGCTCGACGACAAGGCCAAGGGCCTGCTCGACGAAGCCGCGCGCCAGCGCCTGCCGAAGATCGCGGAGAAGCTCGCGGCCGTCGGCGACTGGACGCCTGCGCCGCTCGAAGCGGCGGTGCGCGCCTATGTCGAGGAAAGCGGGCTCAAGCTCGGCCAGGCCGCGCAGCCGCTGCGCGCAGCGCTGACCGGCCGGGCGATGTCGCCGGGCCTCTTCGACGTCATGGCCGTTCTGGGTCGTGAAGAGACGCTGGCGCGGCTCGCCGACCAGACGGCTTGAACGGCTCCGATCCAGGTTTTGGCCTGCCCGAAAAGCCTGCCAACTCCCGATCCCATGGACCGACCGCCGCCTTGCGAAAGGCGACGGCACTGATGCTCGCGCAGATATGAGCCCAGCGCGGTTCCAACCGCCTTTTGGCTCGGTTGAATGCGCTGCGCAAATGGTCTAGTGACGCGCATGTGCATTGCACCGCGGCAACGTGGCGAGGCACGAATATTGCTTGTAAATCAGTCACATGGACCGACTTCTCCCTTCTCCTTCCGACATGTGTTCGTCATATCGCGGCCTTCGGATGAGAGATGCCCGGCGCGCAAGCGCGGAGAGGCGAAACCGGGGCTGAACAGCAGCGAGCCTTGAAAGGATCGGTATCGATGAGCGGAAATACGAGCCAGCTCCAGGTCGGCGACAAGACCGTCGACATGGCGATCAAGGAGGGGTCGGTCGGCCCCGCCGTCATCGACATCGCCAAGCTTTACGCCCAGACGGGCATGTTCACCTACGATCCCGGCTTCACCTCGACGGCGAGCTGCGAGTCGCAGATCACCTATATCGACGGCGACAAGGGCGTGCTGCTCTATCGCGGCTACCCGATCGAGCAGCTCGCCGAGCACGGCGACTTCCTCGAGACCTGCTACCTGCTGCTCGAGGGCGAGCTGCCGACGGCCGCCCAGAAGGCCGATTTCGACTATCGCATCACGCGCCACACCATGGTGCACGAGCAGATGGCCCGCTTCTTCCAGGGCTTCCGCCGCGACGCCCACCCGATGGCGGTGATGGTCGCCTCGATCGGCGCGATGTCGGCGTTCTATCACGACTCGACCGACATCTCGGACCCGCATCAGCGCATGATCGCTTCGATGCGCATGATCGCGAAGGTGCCGACGCTCGCCGCGATGGCCTACAAGTACACGATCGGCCAGCCCTTCGTGTATCCGCTGAACTCGCTGGACTACACCTCGAACTTCCTGCGGATGTGCTTCGCGGTGCCGGCCGAGGAATACAAGGTCAACCCGGTGCTGTCGCGCGCGCTCGACCGCATCTTCATCCTGCACGCCGACCATGAGCAGAACGCCTCGACCTCGACGGTGCGCCTCGCCGGTTCCTCGGGCGCCAATCCCTTCGCCTGCATCGCGGCCGGCACGGCCTGCCTGTGGGGGCCCGCCCATGGCGGCGCCAACGAAGCCGCGCTCAAGATGCTCGAGGAGATCGGCTCGGTCGACAACATCCCGAAATACATCGCCAAGGCGAAGGACAAGAACGATCCGTTCCGCCTGATGGGCTTCGGCCACCGGGTCTACAAGAACTACGATCCGCGCGCCAAGATCATGCAGAAGACCACGCATGAGGTGCTGAACGAGCTCGGCATCAAGGACGACCCGCTGCTCGACGTCGCGGTCGAGCTGGAGCGCATCGCGCTCTCCGACGAGTATTTCATCGAGAAGAAGCTCTACCCGAATATCGACTTCTATTCGGGCATCACCCTCAAGGCGATGGGCTTCCCGACCTCGATGTTCACGGTGCTCTTCGCGGTTGCCCGCACGGTCGGCTGGATCGCGCAGTGGAAGGAAATGATCGAGGACCCGTCCCAGAAGATCGGCCGCCCGCGCCAGCTCTATACCGGCTCGGCACAGCGTGATTACCCGCCGATCGGCCGCCGCTGATCGCAGAGATATCGGCTATCCGGAAAGGCGCGCGGCGAAAGCCTCGCGCCTTTTTTCGTGGTGAATTGGCCGTGATCGCCCCGGGGCCGCTGATTGCCAGGGAGCCGCGCAGTCGTTCCAACGCCGTCATGCTCGCCCTTGTGGCGGGCATCCACGTCTTGAACGCCGGATAGACTGGATGAAGGCGTGGATGGTCGGGACAAGCCCGACCGTGACAGAAGGCGCCGTGCGCGCTTCTGTCAGCCCGCCTGTTCGGACGGCAGGAGTGCCAGCGCCGCCGCGACCGCGTTCGCCGCAGGGCTCGGCCCGGCCGAGCGCATGATGGTCTCGACCTCGATGAAGCCGTCGAGCTGTTCCTGGCGCTTGTCGCCCTCGGCCAGGGCGGCGAGGAGATGGCTGCTCAGCGCCTCCGCCGTCGCCTCCTCCTGAATGAATTCTGGAACGATGCTGCGGCCGAGGATCAGGTTGGGCAGGATCACGCTCGGCAGCTTGACGAGGCGGCGCGCCAGAAACGCCTCCCAATTCGCCCCGCGATAGGCTGCGACCGTCGGGATCTGCGACAAGGCAAGCTCCAGCGTCACCGTTCCGGATGCCGCCAGCGCCGCGCGGGCCCCGCGGAATGCCGCCAGCTTCGCCGCGTCGCCAGTCACGATCTCGGGTCCGACCGGCCAGCGCGCTGCCGCTTCGGCGATCATCGCCTGAAGCCGCGGCACGGCCGGCAAGGCGAAGCGGGCACCGGGCACAACTGCCGCGACCTTCGCCACCGCCTCGCCGAAGACCGGCATCAGATGGTGGATCTCGGAACGCCGGCTGCCGGGAAGGACGAGCACCAGCGGCCGCCCCGCGTCGTCGCGACGACGCTGCTCATCCGCATCCGGGCGCATCTCGTCGAGCCGCTCCATCAGCGGGTGGCCGACATAGATCGTCTCGGGGCCGTGCAAGCGGGCGAGCGCAGCGGGCTCGAAGGGCAGCAGGGCAAGGATGCGATCGACATGCGGCGCCATCCGCCTTGCGCGGCCGGAACGCCAGGCCCAGACGCTGGGGCAGACCCAGTGCACGATCGGGATGGAAGGCGCCCGCGCCCTCACCTTCTTCGCGACGCGCAGGCAGAAATCCGGGCTATCGATCGTCAGCAGCAGATCGGGCTCGAAAGCGGCGATGCCGCGTGCCGCATCCTCCATCCGCCGCAGCAGCAAGGGCAGGCGCGCGATCACCGGGCCGAAGCCCATCACCGCGATATCGGCCTGGGGAAAGAGCGGCCTGAGCCCGGCCTCGGGCAGGCCGTGGTCGCCGACGCCGCAAAGCTCGATCGGGCGATCACCCAATCGCTCGCGCAGCGCGGCGAGGAAGCGCAGGGCCAGGGCATCGCCCGACGCCTCGCCGGCGATGACGCCCAAGCGGAACGGCCGCATCAGGCAAAGCCCTCGACGAAAAGGCCGAGATCGTCTGCCTGCCGGCCGAGCGCAGCACGGTCGCCGACTAGGACCTCGCCGGCCCGGACACCGATGCCGGAGAGCCCGGCCTCGGCAATGTTGCGCAGGGTATCCGGCCCGATGGCAGGCATATCGACGCGCAGGTCCTGCCCCGTCTTCGGAACCTTCACGAGGAAGCCGTCGCCCTTGCCGATCTTGAGGCGCCCGCGCGCGACGAGATCGGCGACCCGCCGGATCATCGCATCCGTGCCTTCGGCAGCCTCGATCGCGACGACACGATGATCGGCCAGGATGGCCGCCTGCCCGACGTCGAAGGGAGACAGCGCCGCCAGCAATGCGAAGCCGCGTTCAAGCTCGGCGCGCTGTTCCGCAGAGGCCTGCCGGCGGCCAAGTGCCCCGCGTGGCGCCGTCATCTCGGGGGCTATCTCGGCCGGCCCGTGGACGCAAAAGCCCTGCATCTCGAAGAAGCGGACGACGCCGCGCAGCAGATGATCATCACCGCCCAGAAAGGCCTTGGCGAAATGCGGCATGTATTTCAGCGTCGAGACCTCGGGGCGCAACGAGCCGAAGCTCGGCCGCGGCAGGGCGCCCAGCATCACGATATCGGCGATGCTGCGCCGGCGCAGCTCTTCGAGCAGGCTGCCGAGTTGGCCCAAGCGATATGTCCTGATATCCGCGCCGTCACCGAAAGCGGCGGGATCGGCCGCCCCATCCAGCGCCGCGATATAGGGGCGCTCGCCCTTGTCCGTTACGATGCGGGCGAGCTGGAGCGGATAGTCGCCGCTCCCCACGATCATCGCGAGCGGGCCGCGCGGGGCGGCTGCATCGGCCGGACGGTCGGTGTTCACCGCTCCGCGACGGTGGCGTCCCGCGGCGTGCAGAGCGCCTTGTCGCCGCCTTCCCTGATGAAATTCAGGATCTCATGGACCAGAGGGTCCTCGCTGAACTCGGCCGCGACATCCTCGACACGCTCGGTCAAGGTCCCCTCGGCCGCGAAGAGCAGCCGATAGGCACGGCGCAGCTCGTGGATCTGCTCGCGCGTGAAGCCGCGCCGCTTGAGGCCGATGAGATTGAGCCCGACCAGATGCGCGGGGTTGTCACGAATGGTCCCGAACGGAATGACATCGCTCAGCACGCCGGCTCCGCCGCCGATGAAGGCATGGTCGCCGATACGGATGAACTGCTGCAGGCCGGCACCGCCGCCGACAATGACGAAATTCCCGATCGTGACATGGCCGGCGCACATCACATTGTTCGAGAAGATGATGTTGTTGCCGAGACGGCTGTCATGGCCGACATGCGAATTGGCCAGGAAAAAGCAGCGATCACCAACGCTGGTGATCATGCCGCCGCCTTCCGTGCCGGGGTTCATGGTGACCCCCTCGCGGATCTGGCAATCCGCCCCGATCGTCAGTGTCGAGGGCTCGCCACGATACTTCACGTCCTGCGGCGGGTGGCCGATCGACGCGAAGGGGAAGATTCGTGTGCGCGGGCCGATCGTGGTCCGGCCGGCCACGACCGCATGGCTGACGAGCTCGACGCCCTCGCCGAGCACGACATCGGGGCCGACCTGGCAGAACGGGCCGATCGTCACGCCCGCGCCGAGCTGCGCCTTCGGGTCGACCAGCGACATGGGATGAATGGAGACGCTCATCGAGACGCTGCCCTGATCCTGAACCGCCGCGCCGCTCAAACGACCATCGCCGAAATCTCGGCTTCGGCCACGAGCACCCCGTCGACGCGGGCCTCGCCGCGATAGAAGAAGATGTTGCGCTTGCGGGCGAGCTTGGTGAGGTGGAAGCGGATCTGGTCGCCAGGCGTGACAGGCTTGCGGAACTTCGCCTTGTCGATCGTGGTGAAGAGGACGGACTTGACCTCCTGCGCACCGACCTCGCGGGCATTCACGACCAGGACGCCGGCCGTCTGGGCCATCGCCTCGATCATCAGCACGCCCGGAAACACCGGCCGTTCCGGGAAGTGGCCGGTGAACTGGGGTTCGTTGACCGTGACGTTCTTGATCCCGACGCCGGACGTATCGCCATCGATCTCGACGACGCGATCGACCAGCAGAAACGGATAACGGTGGGGGATGCTGGCCATGATCTTCTGGATGTCGATCACACCCAGTGCCGTCGTCGCCTCGCTCATGGTCTGTCTTCTCCCGCGTGCCGTCGCCGGGCAGCGCCTTGTATTCACGTCAGTGGCCGGGAGCAGGCAACGTTCCTGCAACCCGCCACGATTTCAAAGCCTTCCGCCGCTTTGCCGGAAACGGAGCGGGTTCGGCAACAAAATTCTTGGCATCGGGAGCAGAAAGCCCCCCATCGGACGGCGAAACGCCTGGCTCAACCCTGCGATGCGCCCGGCTTCTTGCCGCGATTGGCCACCAGCGTCTTGAGCAACGCGGTCTCGCGCGCCCAACCGAGCGCGGGCTGGGCGGGATATCCGCCATAGCGCGCGCCGCGTGGAACATCGCCGGCGACACCGCTCTGCGCCGCGATCTGTGCGCCGACGCCGATGGTGAGATGACCGGCGAGCCCGACCTGGCCGCCAAGCACCACGAAATCCTCGAGCGTGGAAGAACCTGCAAGGCCGGTCTGGGCGCAGATCACGCAATGACGGCCGATGACGCAGTTATGGCCGATCTGGACGAGGTTATCGATCTTGGTGCCTTCGCCGATCACCGTGTCGCGGCTGGCGCCACGGTCGATCGTGCTGTTGGCACCGATCTCGACATCGTCCTGAATGATGACGCGGCCGATCTGCGGCACCTTCATGTGCCCCTTGGGGCTCATCGCGAAGCCGAAACCGTCCTGCCCGATCCGCGCGCCGGGGTGGATAATGACCCGGTTGCCGATCAGGGACGCCTGGATCGTACTGCCCGCCCCGATCGAGCAGTTGCGCCCGATCCGGACCTGCGGGCCGATGACCGCATGCGAGGCGACGACGGTCCCTGCCCCGATCTCGGCCCCAGGGCCGATGACCGCGCCGGGATCGACGGTGACGCCCGCCTCGAGGACGGCCGTGGCATGGACGATGGCACCCGGCGCGACGCCCTGCGAGGCGAAGATCGATTCAGGCTTCAGTGCGCTCGGAAAGCAGCGCGCCATGATCTTCGCGAAGGCGTGATACGGCGCCGGCGACACCAGGGTCACCGTTCCCGCCGGCACACGATCGGCGAAACGCGGCGAGACGATGCACAGGCCCGCCTTGGTTGCCGCCAGGGCATCCGTGTATTTCGGATTGTCCATATAGGCGAGATCGGCCGGACCAGCCGTTTCGAGGGCGGCGATGCCGTCGATCCTGCGGGTCGACTCCACGCCCTCCGGCAAGGTGCCGCCTGAAATGCTTGCGACCTCGCCGAAGTCCAGCGAGGTCGCGAACGGAAAGAAAACTGGCTCTGCCATGATCCGGTCCGGAGCGGGATCGCCGCGCATCCCACGGGACGCGAGAATGGCGATCCATGTCGTTGTTATCGCACCGATTTCTTCCCGGGAAGTGGAGCCACTTCCCGGTCGATGCTCAAGCCCGCCTACGTCAGAAGCGGGTGCCGCCCGAGAAGCGGAAGGCCTGGAGGCGGTCGCCGCCGTACTTGCCGACAAGGCCGGTCTGCGGGTTCAGCCCGATCTGGCCTTCGTCCTTGGTCAGGGCGTAGGCGTAATCGAACCGGATCGGTCCGAGCGGCGACTGCCAGAGCAGGCTCACGCCGACCGACGAACGCAGCATGTTCTTGTCGCGGATACAGCCGATGCTCGACTGGGCACCGCCGGTCACGACATTGTACTGACGCGCCTCCGAGCCGGCCGGGCAAGCGAAAGCCACCGACTTCGAGCCGCCGTCATAGTTGAACAGCGTGCCGGCATCGGCGAAGACCGCGCCGCGCAGGCCAAGGTCACGCGGCAGGCCGAAGATCGGGAACTGCACCTCGACCGTACCGCCGAAATAGGTGGTTCCACCGACCGCGTTCGCCGTCGGGTCGTTCAGCACGTCGCGCGGGCCGATGCCGGACGGCGCGAAACCACGCACCAGCGACGGGCCGAGGAAGTAGTGATCGACCATGCGCAGGTTGCCGCTGGTCGCCTGGACGTGACCGCCCTGGACGCGCAGGAAGCCGACGACGTCGTCGAAGATCTCGCGGTAGTAACGAGCATCAGCCGAGATACGCAGGAACTTCGAGTCGCCGCCGAGGCCGGCGAATTCCGGCTTCAGCTCGGCCGAGAAGCCGTTGCGCGGGTTCTGCACGCTGTCGAGCGAGTTGTAGTTGAAGTTCAGGCCGACGAGAGAGGTCAGGGTCGAGCCCTGGGCCTCCTTGACCGCCACCGTCGCTTCGCCGTTGGTCACGCAGTTCAGGGGCGCGCTGGCGCCACCGGTCGGCGTGACGCCCGGGATCGGGAAGGTGCAGTCGTTATAGGGACGGCTGAACTCGTTCGGGATGGTAATCTCGGTCTGGTAGATCGAGTACCGCGGCGTGATCGAGAACTCTTCCGTGATCGGGAAGGTGAAGCGAACCTGCCCACCGGTCACGCGGCTTTCGAAACGGCCGGTGTTGTAGTTGTCGTTGAACTTCGAGAACAGATCGATACCGGCCGCCACGCGATAGCCGAGGAAATAAGGCTCGGTGAACGAGAAATCGACACCCTGCGTCCTCTCGCCGAGCGTGCCGGCGATGCGGACGAACTGGCCGCGGCCGAGGAAGTTCGATTCCGACAGCGAGACCTCGCCGATGACGCCGTCCGAGGTCGAGTAACCACCGGCGACGGAGAACGAACCGGTCGCCTTGTCCTCGACGTCGATATTGACGACCACGCGATCCGGCGCCGAGCCCGGCTCGTTGGTGATGCGGACCTTGTTGAAGAAGCCGAGATTGTTCAGGCGACGCTCGGCGCGGTCGACCATGACCTTGTTGTAGGCATCGCCCTCGCCGAGATCGAGCTCGCGGCGAACCACATAGTCGCGGGTCCGGGTGTTGCCGCGCACGTTGATGCGCTCGACATAGACGCGCGGGCCCTCGTCGACGACATAGGTGATGCCGATCTGGCGGCCTGCAGCGTCACGGTCGCCGCGCGGACGAACCTGGGCGAAGGCATGGCCGCGGCGGGCCACTTCCGTGGTCAGCGCAACCAGCGACTTCTCGACCGCCTCGGCGTTGTAGGTATCGCCCGTGGAGGTCGCGACATAGCGCTGCAAGGCAGCCGCATCGACATCGCGCAGCGAGGAATCGACCGTAACGTTGCCGACCTGATATTGCTGGCCTTCCTCGACCTGGATGTCGATGACCCAGCCGCCGGCCGCCTCGTCGAAGCGGGCGCCGCTGTTGACGATCTGGAAGTCGGCGTAGCCGTTCTTCAGGTAGAAGCGGCGAATGAGATCCATGTCGGAATTGATCCGATCGGGATCATAGACGTCGGAGGTCTTGATCCAGCTCAGGAAATTCGATTCCGTCGACGTCATCAACCCGCGCAGGCGCCCGCCGGAATAGGCCTGGTTGCCGCTGAAGTTGATCGACTTGATGCCGGTCTTGCCGCTCTCGTTGATGGTGAAGACGATATCCTGGCGGCCGTTCGGCAGAGGAGCGACGCGCGCGCTGACCGAAGACAGCCCGTAGCCCGCCCGCTTGTAGGCTTCGCGCAGGCGCTCGATATCGGAATTCATCAGCGCCTGGCTGACCGGACCGCCGGCACGCGACTGCACGATCTGCGCGAGCTGCTCGCCCTTCAGCTTGCGGTTACCTTCGAAGGCGACCCGGTTGGCCGTACCGCCCTGCTCCTGAACCGCAACGACGATCTGCGAACCGCGGCGGTTGACCTGGACGCTGCTGAACAGGCCGGTCGCCAGCAGGCTCTCGCGGATTTCCTGCGGGTTTTCACGGCCGACCGCGTAGGAGCGGATCGTCTCCGCATCGACGCGGCGGTTACCGTGGACGACCACGGCCTGCGCGAAAGCCACACCACCACTCACGGCCAGCATCAAAGCCGAAAGTCCGATCGATCGAGAGAGCCGCGTCTTGGTCGTCCGGCTCTGTTGGGTCGACGTCATCGGGTCGCCTATTCCATCTCTCTGGTCACCACCCCAAACGGGGACCGCCATCTAGCGACAGCAGCACGGGGACATTGCGGTTCAAACGCTTCTACAAAGTTTCCAGCAGGGTGCAAACCGCGATCATCGTTAATAAAGCGTTTTTAGAAATCTCGTTGCCGCCGGGCCACGCAGCGTGCCGTTTTTCCGCCGCAAAGCGCCTTCCGTGGGCCGATTTCAGAGCAGGCCGCGGACATGAACGATGTCGTTCCAGGTCACGAACAGCATCAGCATCAGGACGAGCGCGAGGCCAACCCGAAAGCCGATTTCCTGTGCGCGTGGGCTCAAGGGCCGGCCGCGCAGCGCCTCATAGAGATAGAACAGCAGGTGCCCGCCATCGAGCATGGGAACCGGCACCAGATTCATCAGGCCGATCGAGACCGAGAGGATCGCAGCAAGATTGATCAGCCCGAGCAGCCCGCTGCTCGAAGCGACGATGCCGGAGACCTGCGCGATCCGAATCGGACCGGAGAGCTGGTCGGTGGATTCGCGGCCGGTCACCAGCTTGGCGACGTAGTCATAGGTCCGCGTCACGACGAACCAGGTCTCGGTGAAGCCGGCCTTGGTGGAGTCGACCAATCCGAATCGCTGCGTCTTCCAATCCTCGGGACGCGGCGACGCCTTGACGCCGATCACGCCAATGCGCTGCGTGCCGAGCTTGGTCTTTATCTCGGTCAGCGCCGGCGTCACCGGCAGGGTGAGCGTGCCGCCGTCGCGCTCCACGGAAACCTCAAGACGCTCGTCGGGCCGGATCGAGACGATGCGCTGCATGTCGGAGAAGCTGCCGACCGACTGGCCGTCGATGGCGATCACGATGTCGCCCGCCTTCAGGCCGGCCCGCTCCGCCGCGCTGCCGGCGACGACGGCGTCGACGCGCGGGATCAGCACCTGCTTGCCGAAGAAGAAGGTCGAGCCGGCGAAGATCACGATCGCCAGCAGGAAATTCGCGATCGGGCCGGCGGCGACGATCGCCGCCCGCTCACCGAGCGACTGCGCGGGGAACGAGCGCGCACGCTCCTGCGCCGACATCCGGCTCACCGCCTCGTCGTCGGGCGCGCTGGAGGCATCGGCGTCGCCCGAGAACTTGACGTAGCCGCCGAGCGGAATCAGCGCGAAGCGCCAGCGCGTGCCATGCCGGTCATTGAACCCGAAGATCTCGCGGCCGAAGCCGATCGAGAACGTCTTGACGTCGACCCCGCACCAGCGGCCGACGAGGAAATGCCCGAGTTCATGGACGAAAACGACAGTGGTCAGGACGAACAGGAACGGCAGCAGATAGCCAAGCAGGAAATGCCCGGCATTCCAGAGAGACGCTGCGAATTCCATGAACCTATTCCCCCGGGGGTCCTAGATCATCGCGCGTGCGATCGGACGCGATCACGATGATCTAGCTCATTGGTGCTGCATCGGACCGAAAAGTGGAATCCACTTTTCGGTCCGATGCAATAACAGCCTCTAGGTGACAGTGAACCGCGCTTGCGACAAGAGCGAGGCAGCCCGCCGTCTTGAATCTTGGTCAATGGCGAGCGCGGAAGCGACATCGCGCGGCACCTCCGACCCGGCGGGAGAGGCTGCGCAGACAGCTTCCACCAGCGCGGCGATAGCGGGGAAGCCAAGCCGCCTCTCCAGGAAGGCCGCGACGGCGACTTCGTTGGCGGCATTGAGCACGGCCGGCATGGCGCCGCCCTCGCGCAAAGCGGCGATCGCGAGGCCGAGCGCCGGGAAACGGACGAGATCGGGCCGCTCGAAGCTCAGCGGCGCCGCCAGAGCGAGATCGAGGAAGCGCTGAGGCGGCGCGTCGAGGCGGCCGTCGATGCCGAGGCAATGCGCCGCTGCGACCCGCATGTCCGGCACCGCCATGCCGGCGCTGACCGAGCCGTCGCGGAAGGTCACGAGGCCGTGGACGATCTGCTGGGGATGGACGAGCACATCGAGCTGATCGGGTTTCAGATCGAACAGGAACCGGGCCTCGATCAGCTCCAGCCCCTTGTTCATCATGCTGGCGGAATCGATCGTGATCTTGGCGCCCATCGCATAGTTCGGGTGCTTCAGCGCCTGGTCGGGGGTCGCCGCAGCGATGCGCTCCATGCTCCAGGTCCGGAACGGGCCGCCGGAGGCCGTCAGCGTCATGCTGCGGACCGAAGCGAGGGGTTCGCCGCCCAGAACCTGGAACAGGGCGTTGTGCTCGGAATCGAGCGGCAGCAGGCGGGCGCCGACCTCGGCCGCCCGCGCCATCACAGCCTCGCCGGCACAAACCAGGCTTTCCTTGTTGGCGAGCGCGATCGTGCGCCCGGGCAGGAGCGCCGCGAAGGTCGCCTCCAGTCCGGCAGCGCCGGAGATCGCGCTGACGACGATATCGGCCGGGCGGTCGACCGCCTCCAGCACGGCGGAACGCCCTGCCCCGCTGGCGATGCCCGTGCCGGAGAGCGCCTGCTTCAGTGCTTCGCCGCCGGCAGCATCGGCGAGCGCGGCAAAGGATGCGCCCACCTCGATCGCGGCCCGGGCCAGCGCATCGGCATCACGGCCGCCGACCACGACCGCAATGGAGAGGCGCTCGGGATTCTCGGCGACGACGTCGCGGACCGAACGTCCGACGGAGCCGGTCGCTCCCAGAAGCGTGACGCTGCGCAAGGGCATCGGTCTCAGACGTTGATGTGCAGGGCGAAGAGCGCGAAGCCGGCGAGCACCAGCACCGCCCAATAGCCATCGAGCCGATCGAGGAAGCCGCCATGGCCGGGGATGAGCTTGCTCGAATCCTTGGCGTCGAAGCGGCGTTTCAGGGCGGATTCGAACAGGTCTCCGGCCTGGCTGACGACCGAGCCGGCGAACGAGGCGGCAACCACGGGCCCGGCCGCCGTCATGCCTTGCAGCGCCGGCATCCATCGCCAGACGAGGTAGCCGCCGATCATTCCGGCCACGGCGCCGCCGATCGCGCCCGACCAGGTCTTCTTCGGGCTGACGGCCGGCATCAGCTTCGGGCCACCGAGCTTTCGGCCGGTGAAATAGGCGGCGATATCGGTGAGCCAGACGACGGCGAAGCTCCACAGGATCAGGGCGAGGCCTATTCCGGCGAGATCGCGCAGCGCTGGCGTGACCAGCGCGAAGGCCAGCGCATAGGCGACGCCACAGAACTCCAGCGCCAGACGCGAGCGCACGAAGGGCGTCGCAAGCGCACCCAGGAGCGCTATGGCCGAGGCCGTACCCGCAAGCGCCGCCGGACTTGCAGGGGAAAAGGACAGCGCCAAGCCGGCGGCGACCACCGCGATGCCCGCCGGGATCGCATTGCCGCGGCCGATGATCGCGAGCCATTCATAGGCGACGAGCCCGGCAACCAAAATCCAGACCAGCCGGAACGGCCAGCCGCCCCAGATCGTGACGAGCAGGATCAGCGCGCCCAGGACCAGCGCCGAAGCGACCCTGAGCCTCAGCTCGGAGCCGGATCGCGGCGCAGAGGCGCCCGGCTCATTCACGCTACGCCTACGCTGCGGTCGGAGGGGGCGGCAAGACCGCCGAAACGCCGCTCGCGCTGACGATACTGCGCCAGAGCCTCCTCGAAGGCGGCCCGGTCGAAATCAGGCCACATCACCGGGGCGAAGATGAACTCGGCATAGGCTGCCTGCCAGAGCAGGAAGTTCGAGATGCGGGTCTCGCCCGAGGTCCGGATGACCAGCTCGGGATCCGGAAGGTCGTGGGTGTCGAGCTGACCGGCGATCGCAGCCTCGTCGATCGCGGCCGGGTCGATCCGCCCTGCGGCGACCTCAGCCGCCAGCCGGCGTGTCGCACGCATGATCTCGTCGCGGGAGCCGTAATTGAAGGCGATCACCAGCACGAGACCGGTATTGTCGCGCGTGCTGGCCTCGGCGTGCTCGACAAGGCGGCGCAGGTCGGCTGCGAGATCGTCCCGGCTGCCGATGATGCGGACCCGGACATTGGCGGCGGAGAGTTCTGCGAGATCCTTCTCGACGAAATGCTTGAGCAACCCCATCAGGAAGGAGACTTCCGCATAGGGCCGGCGCCAGTTCTCGGTCGAGAAGGAGTAGAGGGTCAGGACCTGGATGCCGAGATCGCTGGCATTCCGGACCGTGCGGCGCAGCGCCTCCAGCCCACGGCGATGGCCCTCCTGCCGCGGCAGCCCGCGCATCTGCGCCCAGCGTCCGTTGCCGTCCATGATGATGGCGACATGAGCCGGGTTGGACACGCCTGCGTCGCGCTGACCGGATGACATGCGGATGAGCCTCGCTCGGCTGCGGCCGAAGGAGCGCGGGAGGTCCCCCGCGCGGGAGATCGAACGTCCAGACGATCAGACGTGCAGGATTTCCTTTTCCTTCGTCGCCAGAGCCTGGTCGATCTCGGCGATATGCTGGTCCGTCGCCTTCTGGACCAGATCGGAATTGCGGGCGGCGTCGTCCTTGGTCATGTCGCCGTCCTTCTCGAGCTTCTTGACGACGTCGATGCCGTCGCGGCGGACATGGCGCACGGAGACCTTGGCTTCCTCGGCATATTTATGCGCGACCTTGACCATCTCCTTGCGGCGCTGCTCGTTCAGCTCGGGGATGCGGATGCGCAGGACCTGGCCTTCCGTCTGCGGGTTGAGGCCGAGATCGGACTCGCGCACCGCCTTGTCGACGGCCTGGACCATCGAGCGGTCCCAGACCTGGACGCTGAGCAGGCGCGGCTCCGGCACGCTGACCGTGGCGAGCTGGCTCAGCGGCGTGCGGGCGCCATAAGCCTCGACCTGGATCGGGTCGAGCATGTTGGCGGAGGCGCGGCCGGAGCGCAGCGAGGCGAGATCGCCCTTGAAGGACTGCACCGCACCGGCCATGCGGCGCTTGATGTCGGCGAGGTCGAACGTCGTCTGGGCCATTTCAATCGGGACCTTGCAGGTAATTCAAAATCGGCGAGACCATGGCGGCGGGGCCGCGCAGGGTCAAGATTTACATCCTCGAACAGCATTTTCCCCCGGATTGGGCAAGGGAAAAGCGTCGATCCGGGCGGATCATGACCGGGTAGCGGCACGACCCGCTGGTTCCCGGCTCATGGATGCCCATCTCATCCTAGAGACCGGCCGGCCCGTCGGCCAGCGCCGGCCGCAAGGAACCGTGGAGAAAACCGTGCCTCGCCTCAACCGCATCATCGAGACCGCGCTTTATGTCGACGACCTCGACCGCGCCCGCGCCTTCTACGAGGACAAGCTGGGCCTCGCCCCCCTGCTCAAGACGAAGACACTCTTCGCCTACGACGTCGGGGGAGCAAACGTGCTGCTGCTGTTCCTGCGTGGCGCCTCGCTCCAGACCCAGAGCGCGGCCGGCGGCACCATCCCGCCGCATGACGGCAGCGGGCCGCTGCATATCGCCTTCGCGATCGACGCGGAAGAGCTTGCGGCCTGGGAGGCGAAGCTCGGCCAGCTCGACATCGCCGTGGAAGGGCGGATGCAATGGGAGCGCGGCAGCACGAGCCTGTATTTCCGCGATCCCGACGGGCATCTCCTCGAACTGGCGACGCCCCGTCTCTGGCGGACCTACTGAGGCGATTGCCTCAAGGCGTGACGTAAGTCGCCCTGCCCTCGCCGCGCAGGACGGCGGCCAGCATTCCTGGCTCGGCAATCGAGAAGACGACGATGGTCAGGCTCGCGTCGCGGGCGAGCGCGAAGGCGGCGGTATCCATGACCTTGAGGTCGCGCTTGATCGCGTCCTCATGGGTCAGCGTGTCGTAGCGGGTCGCAGCCGGGTCCTTCTTCGGATCGGCGCTGTAGACGCCGTCGACCTGCGTCGCCTTGAGCAGATGGCTGCAGCCCAGCTCGGCCGCGCGCAAAGCAGCACCAGTGTCGGTGGTGAAATACGGGTTGCCGGTGCCGCCGCCGAGGATGACGACCTTGCCGTTGCTAAGATGATCGAGCGCGCGCTTGCGGGCATAGCTCTCGCAGAGCGAGGGCATCGGCACCGCCGACATGGCGCGCGCCGGGGCGCCGGCGGCCTCGATCGAATGCTCCAGGGCGAGCGCGTTCATCACCGTGCCGAGCATGCCGATCGAATCGGCCGTGGTCCGGTCGAGCCCCTTGTTGAGGCCCTGGACGCCACGGAAGAAGTTGCCGCCGCCAACGACGATGCCGATCTCGACGCCTTCACGGGAAGCATGGGCGATGTCGGCGGCGAGCGCCGTCAGCGTGACGCCGTCCAGGCCGTTTCCGACCGGACCGGCAAGAGCTTCGCCGGAGAGCTTCACGAGAACGCGTTGGGGTCTCATCGATGTCTCTCCGTCTCGTTGTGGCCGGCCGCGATTCGACGCGGCCCTATCTTCCTACAAAAAAGGCCGCGCGATGCGCGGCCTTTCTGTCATTCATCACAGGGCTTGTCAGCCCGTGGTGCCGCCGGCGGCAGCGACCTCGGCCGCGAAGTCCTGCTCTTCCTTCTCGATGCCCTCGCCGAGCGCGAAGCGGGCGAAGCCGGTGAGCTGCACGGGAGCGCCGACCTTGCCCTCGATCTCCTTGAGGACCTGCGCGACCGACTTCGAGCCGTCATGGATATAGGCCTGCTCGAGCAGGCAGTATTCCTTGGCGTAGCTCTTCAGGCCGCTCTCGGTGATCTTGGCGAGGACATGCTCGGGCTTGCCGGCGTTCTTCTCGGCCAGGATCGCCTTCTCGCGCTCCAGGACGTCCGGGGCGACCGAAGCGAGGTCGAGCGCAACCGGGTTGGTCGCCGCGACATGCATGGCGAGCTGGCGGCCGAGCGCAGCAAGCTCATCCGACTTGCCGGTCGACTCGAGCGCGACGATGACGCCGATCTTGCCGAGACCATCGGCGATCGCGCCGTGGACATAGGAACCGGTCAGGCCCGAGGAGACCTTGAGCGCGGCGACGCGGCGCAGCGTCATGTTCTCGCCGATGGTGGCGATGGCGTTGGCGATCGCGTCCTGAACGGAGCCGCCGCCCGGATAATGATGGCCCAGCAGAGCGTCGACGTCGCCGCCACGCTCCAGCGCGACATCGGCGATGGTCTTGGCGAGCGCCTGGAATTCCGGGTTGCGCGCGACGAAGTCGGTCTCGGAGTTGACCTCGACGACGACGCCTTCATTGCCCTGCACCGAGACGGCGACGAGGCCCTCGGCGGCGACGCGACCGGCCTTCTTGGCGGCCTTCGACAGGCCCTTGGCGCGCAGCCAGTCGACGGCGGCCTCCATGTTGCCGTCGTTCGCCGAAAGGGCGGTCTTGCAGTCCATCATGCCCGCGCCGGTCTTGTCGCGGAGTTCCTTCACCATCGCGGCGGTGATCGCTGCCATCTGTCTTGTCCTTGCTGTCGGTGCGGCACTGGCCCTGGGACCGGCCGCGGATCGGATTGATGCGGACGCCTTCATGGGGAAACGCCGACGCTCCGTTTCCGGCCGTCGGCGCGTCCTCTAGCTCTTTGGTCTTGCATCGGCTCTGCCCGAAAACCGCGGGCCACTTTTCGGGCCGATGCTCCAAAAGCCGGCGTCAAACGAGAGGCTCGATTGCGACGCGCCGATGACGCGCCGCAAGGGCAAACCGAATTACGCGTCGGCGAGTTCGCGAGCCTGGGCGACCCAGCCCTCGCGCTCGATCTTGCCGCCGAGCTTCAGATCATGGTCGATCTTGGTCACGTCGGCCGGGGTCATCGCCGCGATCTGCCAGAAGTGGTAGATGCCGCCGTCGTTCAGCTTCTGGACCGCATCGGGACCCATGCCCGAGAGCTTGGTCAGGTCGTCCGGAGCGCCGCGCGGGGTGGTCAGCGTCTCGAAGGCGCCGGAAGCGGTCTCGAGAGCTTCCTCGACGACCGGCGCCTCGGCGGCGCCGACATCGATGCCTTGGTCGCCCGAGGCGCGGCCGATGCCGTCGATCGCCGAGCGGGCGATCAGGTCGCAATAGAACTGGATGGCGCGGCCGGCGTCGTCATTGGCCGGGACCGGGAAGGTGATGCCGTCCGGATCCGAATTCGAGTCGACGATCGCGGCGACCGGGATGCCGAGGCGCTGGGCCTCCTTGATCGCGAGCGCTTCCTTGTTGGTGTCGATCACGAAGATCATGTCCGGCGTGCCGCCCATGTCCTTGATGCCGCCGAGAGCCTTCTCGAGCTTGTCGCGCTCACGCGACAGCATCAGGCGCTCCTTCTTGGTCAGGCCCGAGCCGCCGCCGTTGAGCAGCTCGTCGACCTTGCGCAGGCGCTGGATCGAAGCCGAAATGGTCTTCCAGTTGGTCAGCATGCCGCCGAGCCAGCGGGAGTTGACATAATACTGGGCCGAGCGCTTGGCGGCATCGGCGATGGCATCCTGCGCCTGGCGCTTGGTGCCGACGAAGAGGACGCGGCCGCCGCGGGCAACGGTGTCCGACACGGCCTGGAGGGCACGGTGCAGCATCGGCACCGACTGCGACAGGTCGAGGATGTGGATGTTGTTGCGGACGCCGAAGATGTACGGGGACATCTTGGGGTTCCAGCGGTGGGCCTGGTGGCCGAAATGGGCGCCGGCCTCAAGGAGCTGGCGCATGGAGAAATCAGGCAGAGCCATGGTGTTCTAGTCCTTCCGGTTGAGCCTCTGGAGCGCGAATGAACAAGGCATGAGCTGCCACGTCACCGGAACGCCTCGGAAATCGAGGTGATGCACTCCATGTGGGATGGGCTGCGCCTTACAGGGGATAGCGCAGCATTGCAAGCCGGCGCGGTCCAGAAAACCGGAAGCGCGCCTTGATAAGGCCCATGCGGGTACCGCATGGGCCCATTCAGAAGCGGGCGCGGGACCTGCCCCCGCCCTCGCCTCACTACGGCAGCTTGGCGCCCATCTGCTTCACGAGATCGCCGATCTGCTTGCAAAAGGTCGCAGGCGTGCCGTTCTGTGCCTTGGCGATGACCTCGATGTCCTGCTCCATACCCATGGCGGAGATCGTACCCTTGCGACCAGCGGCTTCGGCGGCATCGCCGCCGCTGACATCAGCGGGCGCCGGAATCATCGCGACCAGCTTCTTCTGGACGTCGGCAGCGGCAGCGTCGGTGTACCCCTTGTCGGCACAATAGCCGAGGATGCCGAGCTGATTGCGGGCCGCCTGGTAGGCGACCTTGAGCTGGTCGGCCTGGGTCTGCGCGAAAGACGGCGCGACCGAGCCTAAAAACGCGATCGTGGAGGCGACTATCAACGACTTATAAAAGTTCATGGGGAATATCCTCAGCCTATCATGTTCTCAAGCATGCCACGATGCTCTCCCCCCCGCCGCAGCCTGCCTAGCGCGTGCAGCCGGGCCGGACAACCCGGAACGCCGCGGCATCCCCGGCCTCCTGGATCGGACTTGCCGTCGCGGCAGGCTGTATCGGCCGTCGGCGCAGGACGCGAAACGACCCGACGAAGCGATCGTGGGAGGCCGACATCGGCGTGATCCTCGACCTGCGAACGATCTTCGTCACGGGCGCGCTCACCTGCTTCATCATCGGCGCGATGCAGCTGATGACCTTCGCGACCGGCCGCTTCACCCGCAGCCCGGTCTGGTGGGGTGTCAGCAGCCTATGCATCGGCACCGGCCTGCTGGGCGCAGCCTTCCGCGGCACGATTCCCGATATCGTCTCGATCGAGTTCGCGAACACGGCGCTGTTGGCCGGCTGCCTGCTGCTGCTCCTGGGGATTCGAAGCTTCGCGGGCCGGGAACTCAACTGGTTCGGATTCGGGGTGGTGCTTCTCGGCAGCTGGGCGCTGCTCGCGCTGTCACCGGGCATCGAAGGTTATTCCACACGGGTCATGGTCGTTGCGACGGTGATGGCGCTCTGCGACGCCGCCATCGTGCGCGAGGCCGTCCGGCTCGGCCGGCAGGAGGGGCTGCGCTCGGCCTGGCTGCTGGCCATCCTGTTCGCTCCGACAGTCGTGATCTATGCCGGACGCATCGCACTGGCGGCGCTGGACCGGGTCGGCACGACGCTGTTTCCGTCGGAATCGGGAGCGACCGGCTGGCTCGCCGCCAGCGGCGTCGCCTTCATCATCCTCAGAGGCCAGGCCCTGCTGATGCTCGCGGCCGAGCGCAGCAACCGGATGCTGGCAACCCTTGCCCGGCGCGATTCATTGACGGGGGCGATGAACCGTTCCGGCCTGGAGCAATGGCTGGCGCAGCAATCGCGCGGGGAGCGGCGGGCCGCGCTCCTGCTCGTCGACATCGATCACTTCAAGCGGCTCAACGACACGCTCGGCCATGCGGCCGGGGACCGGATCCTGCGCCTGTTCGCAGATTCCGTGCGGGAGCAACTGCGCAGCACCGACATCCTGGCCCGGCAGGGCGGCGACGAATTCGCGATCATCCTGCCCGATGTCGGCGTCAGGGAAGCGGTCCGGGTCGCGGAACGCATCCGCCACGACTTCCGCGACAAGATCGCCGATCTCGCCGAGATCCGGCTGCAGCCGACTCTCAGCATCGGCGTGGCCGAGATCGAACTCGGCGGGCGCGAGCTCGACGACCTGCTGGTCGAGGCCGACGAGGCGCTCTACCGCGCCAAGCGGCTCGGGCGCGACCGCGTCCAGGCACAGCTCAAGCCGGCCGCCTGAAATCGGGCTGAAGCTCAGATCGCGAGGCTTGCAGCGCTGACCCGCCTGATCCCGGCCGCCATCATCTCGGCCCAGGCCCGGTCGAGCGAACCGTCGAGATCGATCGCGCGGCAGGCATCCTCGACCACCACCGTCTCGAAGCCGGCGCGGGCAGCATCCTGCGCCGTCCAGTTCACGCAGAAATCGGTGGCGAGACCGGCGATGACGACCTTCGCAATACCGCGCTCGCGCAGATAGCCTTCCAGCCCCGTCCGCGTCCGGCGATCGGCCTCGACGAAGCCGGAATAGCTGTCGATGCCCGGGCGATATCCCTTGCGGATGACCGCCTCGGCATGGGGCAGGTCGAGGCCGGGATGGAAGGCGGCCCCGGTCGAACCCTGCACGCAATGGTCCGGCCAGAGCACCTGCGGGCCATAGGCCAGTTCGATCGTCCCGAACGGCTTGCGGCCGGGATGGCTGGAGGCGAAGGAGGCGTGCCCTGCGGGGTGCCAGTCCTGCGTCAGCACGACATGGCGGAAGCGGCGTCCGAGCCCATTGACGAGAGGCACGACCGCATCGCCTTCCGGTACGGCAAGGTTGCCGCCCGGACAGAAATCGTTCTGGACGTCGACGACGAGCAGGGCAGTCCGGTCGTCGGCCATAGCGCGCTCCTATTGCAGCCTGACATCGACGACGCCGGGCGCGGCACGCACGGCATTGGCGATCTGCTGGTTGACCGGGAACTTGCCGGGCAATTCGATCTCGACCTCCTGCGCCCCGTCGTCGATGATCATCACGATAGAGACCTTGCCCTCGGCCCGCACGGCCTCGCGGGGACGAATCCGCTCGGCGATCGAGGCCACTGCCTTCTCGTCGCGCAGATAGACGACGAGATCCTGCTTCTGGCGCGCGGCGAGGCCATCGAGTTCCTCGGCATCCTCGATGCGCGGGCGCACCTCTTCGCCGTCGAGCACGGCGGACAGGCGCAGCACCAGCGCCCTGCCCGGCTCCAGCAGATCGCGCAGCTTCATCAGCCCTTCCGAGAACAGCACGGCCTCGAACTGGCCGCTCGGATCGGACAGGTTGACGATGCCCATCTTGGAGCCGGACTTGGTGCGCCGCTCCGACTTGTCGATGACCGAAACCGCGACCTTGCCGACACCGGTGCCGTTGGCGCGCACCGTCTGGGCGAAATCGGCATAGCGCTGCACCCGCAGGCGCTTCAGCACATGCTCGTAATCGTCGAGCGGGTGGCCGGAGAGGAAGAAGCCGACCGCCTCGTGCTCGCGCTTCAGCTTCTCGGCCGGCGCCCACGGCTCGACCTGCGGGATGCGGAAGGCCTCCTGCACCACGCCGCCGCTCAGCAGATCGAACTGGCCGGCCGCCGCCTCGTCGCGCGTGCGGTTGGAGAGCGCCAGCATGCCGTCGAGCGCCGCGACCGCTCGCGCGCGATCCGCCTCCAGCTCGTCGAGCGCGCCGGCGGCGATCAGAGCCTCCAGCGTCCGGCGGTTGACGAGCCTCGTATCGATGCGGCGGGCGAGATCGGCGAGGTCGCGGAACGGGCCGGCGGCCTGCCGCGCCGCCACCAGCGATTCCACCGCCGCAGTGCCGACGCCCTTGATGGCGCCGAGCGCGTAGAAGATCTTGCCGTCGGCGACGTCGAACTCGACGCCGGACTGGTTGATAGCCGGCCGCTCGACCTTGATGCCGAGGCGCTCGGCATCCCGGCGGAATTCCGAGAGCTTGTCGGTGTTGCCCATGTCGAGCGTCATCGACGCGGCCAGGAACTCGACCGGATAATTCGCCTTCAGATAGGCGGTCTGGAAGGCGACGATGGCATAGGCCGCCGCGTGGCTCTTGTTGAAGCCATAATCCGCGAACTTGGCGAGCAGGTCGAAGATCTCGGAGGCGACGTCCTTCTTGATGCCGCCGTCGATCGCGCCCTTCACGAAGCGGTCGCGCTGGGCGTCCATCTCCGCCTTGATCTTCTTGCCCATGGCGCGGCGCAACAGGTCCGCCTCGCCGAGCGAATAGCCCGAGAGCGCCTGCGCCACCTGCATCACCTGTTCCTGGTAGACGATGATGCCGTGGGTCTCGCGCAGATAGGGCTCCATGCCGGGGTGGAGATAGGTCGGATCCTCCAGCCCGAGCTTGCGGCGGCAATAGGTCGGGATGTTGTCCATCGGGCCCGGCCGGTAGAGCGCCACCAGCGCGATCAGGTCCTCGATCCGGTCGGCCTTCATCTCGACCAGCGCCTTGCGCATGCCGACCGATTCCACCTGGAACACGCCGACGGTCTCGCCGCGCGCCAGCATGGCGTAGGTGGTCGGGTCGTCGAAGGGCAGTTGCGCCAGATCGATATGGATGTCGCGCTGGGCGATCAGCTTCACTGCGGTGGTCAGCGTGGTCAGGGTCTTCAGGCCGAGGAAGTCGAACTTCACCAAGCCGGCCTGTTCGACCCATTTCATGTTGAACTGGGTGACGCGCATGCCGGTGCGCGAATCGACCGAGAGCGCGACGAGCTGTTCGAGCGGCCGATCGCCGATCACCACACCTGCAGCGTGAGTCGAAGCATGGCGGTGAAGCCCTTCCAGCTTCTGGCCAATTTCGAGCAGGCGCGCGACGATCGGCTCCTCCTCGGCCGCCTGCTGCAGCTTGGGCTCGCCCTCGATCGCATCCTTCAGCGAGATCGGCTTGGCCGGGTTCTGCGGCACGAGCTTGGTCAGCTTGTCGACCTGGCCATAGGGCATTTCGAGCACGCGGCCGACGTCGCGCAGCACGCCACGCGCCAGCAGCGTGCCGAAGGTGATGATCTGGGCGACGCGCTCCTGCCCGTAATGGTGCTTCACATACTCGATCACCTCTTCACGCCGGTTCTGGCAGAAGTCGATGTCGAAGTCGGGCATCGAGACGCGGTCGGGATTGAGGAAGCGCTCGAAGAGCAGGCCGAAGCGCAGCGGGTCGACGTCGGTGATGGTCAGCGCATAGGCGACGAGCGAACCCGCACCCGAGCCGCGCCCCGGCCCGACCGGAATGTCCTGGTTCTTTGCCCATTTGATGAAGTCCGAGACGATCAGGAAGTAGCCCGGGAACTTCATCCTCGTGATGATCGAGAGCTCGAAATCGAGCCGCTTCTCGTAATCCTCGACGCTGAAGCCCTCGGCCGGGCCGTGCTTGGCCAGCCGCGCGGCAAGGCCGGCGCGCGCCTGTTCCTGCAGCTCCTCGGCTTCGTCGCGGCCCTCCTCGCCGAAGCGCGGCAGGATCGGCTTGCGGGTGGTGACGCGCCAATGGCAGCGCATCGCGATCTCGACCGTGCTCGCCAGCGCTTCCGGCAGGTCGGCGAAGCGCTTCTTCATCTCGGCACGCGAGGCGAAATAATGCTCCGGCGTGACGCGGCGGCGCGTGCCGTCGGAAACGAGGCGCCCTTCCGCCACCGCCAGCAGCGCGTCATGCGCGTCGAAATCGGCAGGCTTGGCGAAGAAGGGCTCGTTGGTCGCGACAATCGGCAGATCGGCGTCGTAGGCGAGGCGCAGGAGATGGGCCTCCCGCGCCGCCTCGCCATCGCCGCCATGGCGCTGGATCTCGACATAGAGCCGGTCGCCATAGATTCCGGCGAGCGTCGCGAGGCGCGAAGCCGCCTGCGGGAGCTGGCCGAGACGCAAGGCAACGTCGATCGGCCCGCCCTGCCCGCCGGTCAGCGCGATCAGTCCCGTATTATAGGCGGCAAGACGCTCGACCGTGGTGACCGGCTGGCCGGAGCCGCCCGTTGCAAGCGCCGCTTCGCTGACGAGCTTCATCAGGTTGCCGTAACCGGCCTCGTCCATGGCGAGCAGGACGATATGCGGCAGGCGCTGCGGCTGCATCGGCTTGCGGCTGCCCTCGCCCTCATCGGCGAAATCGACCGAAAGCTGGACGCCGACGATGGGCTGTAGCCCCGAGCCCGCCAGCTTCTCGGAGAATTCGAGGCCGCCGAAGAGATTGTCGGTATCGGTCAGCGCCAGCGCCGGCTGGCCGTCGGCCACCGCCATCTTGGCCAGCGTCGCGATCGTCATCGCGCCTTCGAGCAGCGAGTAGCTCGAGTGGACATGCAGGTGGACGAAGCCGATCTCCTGGAGAACGCGCGCCTCGCCAGCTTCCCTGCTCATGTCCCACTCCTGCCGCCGCAACCGGGCGACTCGTCGACCCTGATCCCTATGCGCCTCTTATGCGTTCTGGGTGGGGCCTGCGTCGAGACCTTGCGGGCCCGTCTGTGGATGGCTCCTGCCGTGCTCAGACATGCGGGCCGGAGAGGATCGCAGCCCAGAGCCAGATCATGCCGAGGAAGACGCCGAGCGAGGCGATCTCGGCAAGGCCGGCGGCGAGTTTACGCGCTGCAGTCATGAGAACCTCCTGCGTTCTTGGTAGGTTCAGTTTAGTTCATGATTTGTTCTCGTCAATGTCGATAGGGAAACTGGCGAGTTGATCTCGGCGTAGAGGTTAATGAAACCCTACCGGGTGACCGAATCCGACATGGGGCCGGCCTTCATCTTCACTGCCCTGCGAATGTCACACCCGTCATGGTCGGGCTTGTCCCAACCGTCGATGTCTTCGCTGGTCGAGGTCGCGTTCAAGACGTGGCTGCTCGCCACAAGCACGAGCATGACGACGGCTGGATCGTTCCTGCCAGAACAACCCTTGTCATTCCGGGGGAGCGCCGCGGGCGTGAACCTGGGACCCACGACTGGCTGAGCGTTTCCAGTCGCCTACAGCTTGACGACCAGCCCATCGCGGATCGTGACCTGCCGATCCATCTGGCGGGCAAGCTCGAGGTTATGCGTCGCGATCAGCGCCGCCAGCCCCGAGGCCCGCGCCAGCGCCATCAGCGTGCCGAAGACATGCTGCGCGGTCTGCGGGTCGAGATTGCCGGTCGGCTCGTCAGCCAGCAGCAGGCGCGGCCCGTTGGCAACGGCACGGCCGATCGCGACACGCTGCTGCTCGCCGCCCGACAACTCGCCCGGCAGATGGTCGAGGCGCTCGCCGAGACCCAGGAAGGTCAGCAATTCGGTCGCCCGCTCCTCGGCGAGACCGCGGGCGAGGCCGCGGATGCGCTGCGGCAGCACGACATTCTCCAGCGCCGTGAACTCGGGCAGCAGATGGTGGAACTGGTAGACGAAGCCGATCTCGGTGCGGCGCAGCCGCGTGCGGCCCTTGTCGTCGAGCTTGGTGGTGGCGAGCCCGCCGACGAAGACCTCGCCGGCATCGGGCTTCTCCAAGAGGCCGGCGACATGCAGCAGCGTCGACTTGCCGGTGCCGCTCGGCGCGACCAGCGCGACGACCTCGCCCGGCCAGAGCGCGAAATCGGCCTTGCGCAGCACTTCGAGCGGCGCATCGCTCTGCGGATAATAGCGCTCGACCTGGGAAAGGAAGAGCGCGGGCATTTCCTGTGCCATCGCTTTAGCCCATCCTCAGCGCTTCGACGGGGTCAAGCCGGGCAGCCTTCCAGGCCGGATAGAGCGTCGCCAGCAGCGACAGGGTCAGCGCCATCAGCACGACGCTCGTCACCTCGCTCCAGTCTATGACCGAGGGGATGTCGCTGAGGAAGCGCACCGTCGGGTCCCAGAGATTGGCCCCGGTGATCCAGTTCAGCCCGGCCATGATCGACTTGATGTTCTTTGCGAAGACGATGCCGAGGCCTAAGCCCGCCAGCGTACCGACGACGCCGATCGTCGCTCCGGTGATCAGGAAGACGCGCAGCACCGTGCCGCGCGTGCAGCCCATGGTGCGCATGATCGCGATGTCGGCGGTCTTGTCCTTCACCAGCATGATCAGGCCGGAGACGATATTCAGCGCCGCGACCAGCACGATCAGCGTCAGGATGATGAACATCACGTTCCGCTCGACTTCGAGCGCATTGAAGAAGCTGCGATTGCGCTGGCGCCAGTCGGAGAGCACGAGCGGGCGCGGCGCATCGGCCTCGATCGCGTCGCGCACGGCCTGGGTCCGGTCGGGGTTGTCGACGAAGATCTCGATGACGTTCACGTCGCCGTCGCGGTTGAAATAGGCCTGCGCCTCGTTGAGCGGCATGTAGACGAAGGTGCCGTCGAACTCGGTCATGCCGATCTCGAAGATCGCCTTGACCGGATAGGCCTTGATGCGCGGGGCCGTACCGAAGGGCGTCGAGGCGCCCTGCGGGGAAACCAGGGTCATCATGTCGCCGGCCTGGATGCCCAGCGCATTGGCGAGGCGCCGGCCGATGGCGACGCCGGGCGTGCCACCGTCGAAGCCGTCGAGCGTGCCGGACTTGATATTGCCGCCGATGAAGGGAATCGCCTTGATGTCGCTCTCGCGTATGCCGCGCACCAGCACGCCGTTGTTACCCGTCTGCGAGGAGGCGAGCGCCTGGCCCTCGACCAGCGGAATCGCGAGCTTGATGCCGGGGATCTTGGCGAGCCTGGCCGCGACGCTGTCGTAATCGTCGAGCGGGCGGTCGATCGGCGTCGCGAAGATATGGCCGTTCACGCCGACGATCTTGCTGAGCAGCTCGATCCGGAAGCCGTTCATCACCGACATCACGATGATCAGCGTCGCGACGCCGAGCAGGATGCCGAGGAAGGAGAAGCCGGCAATGACCGAGACGAAGCCCTCGCGGCGGCGCGTGCGCAGATAGCGCCCGGCGAGCAGCCATTCGAATCCGGCGAAAGGCTTCGTCCCGGTCGGAACCTCGGCGCTGTCGGCGACGGCGCTCATGCGGCAGCTCCCATCAGGTGCGTCTTCATGACGGTGTCCGCCGTCACGCCGCCCTGCCCTTGAAGCGGTCGAGCGCGGCTTCCAGCGAGACGAGCTCACGCTCGCCGCCAGCGCGGCGCTTGATCTCGACCTTGCCCTCGGCCAGCCCCTTCGGGCCGACGATGATCTGCCAGGGCACGCCGATCAGGTCGGCTGTGGCGAATTTTCCGCCCGGGCGCGTGTCCGTATCGTCGTAGAGCGCGTCATAACCCTTGCCGAGCAGCGTCTTGTAGAGCTGCTCGCAGGCACCGTCCGTCGCGGCGTCGCCGACCTTGAGGTTGATCACCGCGATGTCGAAGGGCGCGATCTCCTCCGGCCAGACGATACCGGCATCGTCATGCCCGGCCTCGATCAGCGCGGCGACGAGGCGGCTCGGCCCGATGCCGTAGGAGCCGCCATGCAGCAGCACCGGTTGGCCGTCCGGCCCGGCGACGGTCGCGCCCATCGGCTCGGAATATTTCGTGCCGAAATAGAAGATATGGCCGACTTCGATGCCGCGCGCCGAGACGCGCTTGTCTTCCGGAACCGCCTCGAAGGCGGCCTTGTCGTGCATTTCCTCGGTCGCGGCGTAGAGGCTCGTCCACTTGTCGAAGACGCCCTGCAGGCCGGCGACATCGTCGAAATCGGTGTCGGCGGCCGGCGTCTCGAAGTTCAGGTAGTCGCTGTGGCAGAAGACCTCGCTCTCGCCGGTCGAGGCGAGCACGATGAATTCGTGGCTGAGGTCACCGCCAATCGGGCCGGTATCGGCCTTCATCGGGATCGCCTTCAGGCCGAGCCGCGTGAAGGTACGCAGATAGGCGGTGAACATGCGGTTATAGGCGTGGCGCGCCGCATCCTTGTCGAGATCGAAGGAATAGGCGTCCTTCATCAGGAACTCGCGGCCGCGCATCACGCCGAAGCGCGGACGGACCTCGTCGCGGAATTTCCACTGGATGTGGTAGAGATTGAGCGGCAGGTCCTTGTAGGACTTGACGTAGGAGCGGACGATCTCGGTGACCATCTCCTCGTTGGTCGGCCCGTACAGCATGTCGCGATCATGCCGGTCCTTGATGCGCAGCATCTCCTTGCCATAGGCCTCGTAGCGCCCGCTCTCGCGCCAGAGATCGGCCGACTGGATGGTCGGCATCAGGATCTCGATGGCGCCCGAGCGATTCTGCTCCTCACGGACGACGTTGCTGATCTTGTTCAGCACGCGCAGGCCCAGCGGCAGCCAGGAATAGATGCCCGCCGACTGCTGGCGGATCATGCCGGCACGCAGCATCAGCCGGTGCGAGACGATCTCGGCCTCCTTGGGCGTATCGCGCAGGAGGGGCAGGAAATAGCGGGAAAGACGCATCGGGAAACCTGTCGGAGGGCGTCGTGCAGGGCACTGCACGACGAGTCGCTTCATCTGAGAGACACCATCGCTCTCGACAAATTGCAAACCAAAATCAGCAGGAAGCGGCGGAAGATGGCGAAGTTATGTGCCTTTCGCCGAAGATCATGCCGTCAGCTCTTGGCGAAGCGCGCCTTCAGCGCGGCCAGCACGGGCGCCGGCACGAAGGGCGAGACATCGCCGCCCATCGCCGCGATCTGGCGCACCAGCGTCGCGGTAATGTAGCGCACGTCGGGCGAGGCCGGCAGGAACACGGTCTGCACGTCCGGCGCCATGGTGCCGTTCATCCCCGCCATCTGCATCTCGTAGTCGAGGTCGCTGCCGTCGCGCAGGCCGCGGATGATGATCGAGGCCCCGGCCCGGCGCGCCGCGTCGACGGCGAGATCGTCGAAGGTCACGACGTCGAGCGTCGCTCCTTTCGCCGCCAGCAACGGCCCGGCGACGGCGCGCAACAATTCGGCGCGGATATCGACTGAGAGCAGCGGCGTCTTGCCGGGGTGGACCCCGATCGCCAGGACGAGCCTGTCGCAGAGGCCGGCGGCGGCCGCGATGACGTCGGCATGGCCGTTGGTCACGGGATCGAAGGAGCCGGTGTAGAAAGCGATGCGTGCCATACGGCCAGCGTTAGCGGCTGGACCGGAGGACGACAAGTCTTCTCAGGGGCTTGGGGAGCCTCAGCTCAGTGGCACCAACGCGGCGCGCGCGGCAGCGCTGCCGATGATGATCGAGACGATGACCATGAGCGAGGCCGTAGCGGAGGCACGGCGGGAGCTGGCGTAGGACAGGCGGGTATCCATGAAGATAGCCTCGGCGAATCGCGGTTGACCCGGTTTCCCTTGGGTGATGCCCGGTGCGGGCGGCCCCAAGGCGAGATTTTGACGAAACGGTGACAACGGCCGCTTGTTCCGGCTTTCGATTGCCTTTTCGAGCGCGGCAAGCCTAAACGGGCGCGCCATGCTCACGATCAACGACATCACCTACCGCCTCGGCGAACGCCTGCTGCTCGAACATACCGGTGCCGCCATCCCGGATGGCGCACGCGTCGGCTTCGTCGGCCGCAACGGCACCGGCAAGACCACGCTGTTCAAGATCATCACCGGCGATCTCGGCACCGAGAGCGGCACGATCAGCCTGCCGCGGGGCCGGCGTATCGGTGGCGTCGCGCAGGAGGCGCCGGGCGGCCCGGAGACGCTGATCGAGGTCGTGCTCGCCGCCGATACCGAGCGCTCGGCCCTGATGACGGAAGCGGAGACCGCGACCGATCCGCACCGCATCGCCGAGATCGGCACGCGGCTTGCCGATATCGGCGCGCATTCGGCCCCGGCGCGCGCGGCGATGGTGCTGCACGGGCTCGGCTTCGACGAGGAGGCGCAGCAGCGCCCCTGCTCCGATTTCTCGGGCGGCTGGCGCATGCGCGTCGCGCTCGCCGCCGTGCTGTTCTCCGAGCCCGACCTGCTGCTGCTCGACGAGCCCACCAACTATCTCGACCTCGAAGGCACGCTCTGGCTCTACGACTACCTTGAGCGCTATCCGCACACCGTGATCGTCATCAGCCACGATCGCGAACTGCTCGACACCTCGGTCGACCACATCATGCATCTCGACCAGGGCAAGCTCACGCTCTATCGCGGCGGCTATTCCTCCTTCGAGAAGCAGCGCGCCGAGAAGCAGATGCAGCTCGCCCGCGCCAAGGAGAAGCAGGACGCCGAGCGCAAGCATCTCCAGTCCTTCGTCGACCGCTTCAAGGCCAAGGCGACCAAGGCCCGGCAGGCGCAGTCGCGCGTCAAGCGGCTGGAGAAGATGCAGACCATCGCCGCGATCGTCGACCGCGACGTGCAGCCCTTCTCCTTCCCCGGTCCGGAAAAGCCGCTCTCGCCGCCGATGATCGTGCTGGAGGATGCCGCCGCCGGTTATGGCGAGCGCAAGGTCTTGTCCCGCCTCAACCTCTCGCTGGCGCCTGACGACCGCATCGCGCTGCTCGGCTCGAACGGCAACGGCAAATCGACCTTCTGCAAGCTGATCGGCGGCAGGCTCGACGCCATGTCCGGCGAGATGAAGAAGTCGAGCAAGCTGGAGACCGCCTATTTCGCCCAGCACCAGCTCGACGAATTGCGCATCGAGGATACACCGGTCGGCCATCTGCGCGACCTCATGCCGGATGCGCCGGAGGCCAAGGTGCGCTCCAAGGCGGCGCAGATCGGCTTCCCCGCGAACAAGGCCGATACGCCGGTGAAGCTGCTCTCCGGCGGCGAGAAGGCGCGCCTGATGCTGGGGCTCGCGACCTTCCACGGGCCGCATCTTCTGATCCTCGACGAGCCGACCAACCATCTCGACATCGACAGCCGCACGGCGCTGGTCACCGCGATCAACGACTATCCCGGTGCCGTCATCCTCGTCAGCCACGACCGCTTCCTGATCGAGGCCTGCGCCGACCGGCTCTGGCTCGTCGGTGGCGGGACGGTGAAGAATTTCGACGGCGACATGGACGATTACCGCACTTACGTGCTGGGCGCCGCCAAGGCCGAGAAGCGCGGCAAGCCGGCGCCGGATGCGACTGCCAAGCCCAAGGCCGACGAGCGCAAGGAAGCGGCGACGAAGCGGGCCGCGCAGGGGCCGCTCAGGCAGAAGCTCAATCTCGCCGAGGCGCGCATCGCCAAGCTGACCGGCCTGATCGAGAAGGTCGATGCGGCGCTCGCCAACGGCGCCTTTGCCCGCGACCCCGACAAGGCGATCCAGATCTCGCGCCAGCGCGCCGAACTGTCGGAGGCGCTGGCCGCGGCCGAGGAGGAATGGCTGCTGCTCGGCGAGGAGCTGGAGAGCGCCTGAGGCGTCAGGTCTTCGGAATGCGGCGCAGCCGCGACCGGTGACCTACGGGCGCGGGACGCAAGCGCCGAGCCTCAGCATGGTGCCGGGCGGGCAGGTATGCGGGCCGGTGGGCTGCGAGATCGGCCGGACGGATTCGCAGCAGGCGCCGCGCACGACATAGCCGCTCGGGCAGCCGCCGGACCTTTCCATGCGGTCCTTGCCGTCTCGCGTCGGCCGGCATGAACCGGCAGCGAGCGCGTCATCGGCAGCGCCAAAGGCGACCGCGACCAACGCCGCAAAGATGGCAAATCTGATCATGGGCGGCGATCTCCGATGGCGGCTATCGCCGGCGAATGGCGTGCTCGGCGGAAGCTGGCAATGGCCATCCTAGCTGGCCGGATCATACATGAACTCGCGCAGCTCCTGCGCGCAGCGGCAGGCCCGCGCGAGCTTCGCCGCCCATTTCACCGCCTCTTCGCGCGTCGGCAGCTCCAGCACCGCGAAACCGCCATTGAGGCGGCTCCCCGGATAAATCTCCCCGGACACCGATCCATCGGCGGAGACGAGCACGGGGGCGACCGGCTCGTTGATCCCGCCGCCGAAGACATAAACGCCGGCCGCCTTGGCCTCCTCGATCACCGCATGGGAGTCGACGGAGGCGGCGTTCAGCTCCTCGTCCGTGAGTACCATCGCCTCGCTCGGAAAGGAGATGAGATATTTCGTCATGCCGCGATGATGCGTTGCAGATTGGGCGAAAACAAGCGGATGGGTCGCCGATCGCCTCGTGGCCGTCGCGACAGTAGACTATGCTGTCGACTCGGATGGCAGCTCCACCTGGCAATGAAAGACAATTCCGCCGATGAAATCGCGAGCAGCTCATGCGCTGATCGGTCTGGCTACGCTGGTCGTGCTCGCTGTGCTGTTCGGGCTCGGTTATTGGTTCAGCCGGGGGCAAGGGGACACCATCGACGTCAAGGTCGTCTTCAACGGCAAGGTCTCCGGCCTCGGCCGTGGCTCCAGCGTGCTGTTCAACGGCCTGCGGATCGGCGAGGTCAAGGAACTCGAGATCGAGCCGAGTGATCCGCGCCAGATCTACGCCATCCTGAAGATCAGCCAGTCCGCTCCGCTGCGCGTCGATACGATCGCCCGCCTCGAAGGCCAGGGCTTGGCCGGCATCGTCGCCGTGCAGCTTCGTGGAGGCAGCCCCGCCGCTGCTCCGTTGATCGCCGGGCCAGGGCAGGCTCTTCCGACGATCATCGCGGAATCCTCCGAAAGCATCTTCGAAAAGGTCGGGTCCATCGCGAAGGGCATCGATGAGGCTCTCGTCGGCATCGATGCCGCAATCCAGGCCAATGCGGGGCCCGTGACCGAGAAGATCAAATACGTGGAGAACCTGTCGGCCACGCTGAACAGCAATTCGTCCGAGGTCGACAAGTTCATGCAGAGCGTCAGCTCGGCGGCCGAATTCATCACGCCGCTTCCGGACAGGCTGAAAGACTTCAGCGAGGGTTTCATGGAGGCCCTCCGATCCGTCGACAAGGATCGGGTCGCTTCAGTCATCGACGATGCCGATCAGCTTGCCGCAAAACTGAGCGCTGCCGCTCCCGACATCGGCAAGACGGTGCGGAGCGTCGCCTCGATGAGCGAGAAGCTCAACAGGGCCGCCGATCAGGTCGATGGCGTGCTGAAAGGCGCGCAAGCCTTCCTGACCGGTGCCGGAAGAGAAAACGGGGGAAGCGTCTTCGAAGACGTGGCCGAGGCGGCGAAATCCCTGCGCACGCTCGCCGACAATCTGGATCGGAGCTCGGCGGCGGTGGCGGCAAAGATCATCCAGTTCACGGGAAGCGGGCTGCAGAAGGTCGAAACACTCACCTCGGACGGCAGCCGCGCCCTCTCCGGCTTCGACCGTACGCTGCGCAATGTGAATCGGGACCCGCAAGGGCTGATTTTCGGGAGCAAGAACCGCATCCCGCAATATAACGGCTCGCGATAGAACAGGCGCCTGTCCGGAGAAGCCCGATGTCCGTCACGACGATCCTCTGGCAAATCCCATTGGCTCTGGCCGGATGTTTCGGTGGCGCGTATCTCGGCCAGGAGATTCTCGGCGGCGGCGCGATCGGCTGGTCGGTCACTGGTGCGATCGTCGCGCTCTGCTGCGCCCCGCTTTTCAAGTCGCTGATGGCCCACCGAGCCCGGCGCCAAAGCCGCTAGCGCGAAGACGCGACCGCCCCCGGATCCCCCTGCCCGGGCTTGACGATCCGGCTCAGGCGGTTGTCGGTGAACATGTAGATCTCGCGGCCGCCGGGCTCGGAATAGAGCACCTGGACCTCGCGCTGGCCCTTGCCGCTCTCGCCGACGAGCACGTCGGTCGGGCGCCCGCCCTTCAGCTTCACCAGTTCGCATTCGGTGATGCCGGGCGCGATCTCCTTCGGCAGCGGCCGGGTCGAGGGATCGAGCGAGGCGCCGACGCTGCACTCGCCTTCCGGCGTCAGGACCGGTTCCTGCGTCGAGATGCCGGCGCTGCCGGAGGTCGTCGTCGTCGTGGTGACGCCGCCCTTCGTCTCCGACTGGAAGGCGAAACCGCCCATATCGACCGAGCAGCCGGCAAGGGCGGCGGTGCAGAGCAACAGAACAGGCAGTCTCACGCTTTCTTCTCCCAACGGCCGGCATCGTCCTGCTGCCAGTAGCTGGCGGCATGGCCCGAGGCCCTGGCCTTCTTCCAATCCTCGCGGGCGGCAGCAAGCGCCTCGGGATCGTCACCATCGAATATCAGGACGACGCGCTCGTAGTCCTGCATTGCGTCGGGAATGCGGACCCCGTCGGCGCAGACCCGGACCTGTGCGGCGTTCGGGTTATGCGGCTGCGTCGTCAGCACGACCGGATTGCTCGCCGCATCGGCCTCCAGTGCCGTGACATGCGGCAGGAAGCTTTCATCAGCATAGGTCCAGAGGTGGTCGTCGAGCACGCTCAGCCGCTCCTGGCCGCCGACCTCGACGACAACCTTCTGGCCGCGCGACAAGGCGCGGTCGAGGATCGTCGGCAGGACCTGCTCCAGCGGGCGGGACTGCAGATGGAAGAACAGGATCTCGGCCATCGAAGCCTTATATCCTAAAGGGTTGCCGGCATGTCCGCAGAAAGCGAATCAGCCTTCGTAATGGTCGGCGACCAGCCGGTCGAGCAGGCGCACGCCCCAGCCCGGCCCCCAGGAGCGGTTGATCTCCGAATTCGCGGCGGCCATTCCGGTTCCCGCGATGTCGAGATGCGCCCAGGGCGTATCGTCGACATGGCGCTGCAGGAACTGCGCCGCGGTGATCGAGCCGCCATAACGGCCGGCCGAGTTCTTCATGTCGGCGAATTTCGAATCGATCATCTTGTCGTAGGCCTTGCCGAGCGGCATGCGCCAGACCGTCTCGCCGGTGGCGATGCCGGCCGCCGTCAGGCGGGCGGAGAGCTCGTCGTCGTTGCTGAACAGGCCGGCATTCTCCTGCGCCAGTGCGACGAGAATAGCTCCGGTCAACGTCGCCAGATTGATCATGAAGCGCGGCTCGAAGCGCTCCTGCGTGTACCAGAGCACATCCGCCAGAACGAGGCGGCCTTCCGCATCGGTGTTGATGATCTCGATGGTCTGGCCGGAGAGCGAAGTCACGATATCACCGGGGCGCTGGGCGTTGCCGTCAGGCATGTTCTCGACGAGGCCGATCACGCCGATCGCGTTGACCTTGGCCTTGCGGCCGGCCAGCGCCTGCATCAGGCCGACGACGCAGGCCGCGCCCGCCATGTCGCCCTTCATGTCCTCCATGCCGGCCCCCGGCTTCAGCGAGATGCCGCCGGTGTCGAAGGTCACCCCCTTGCCGACGAAGGCGACCGGCTGCGCATCCTTCTTCGCACCGTTCCAGCGCATGACGACGACGCGGCTTTCGCGGCGCGAGCCCTGGCCGACGCCGAGCAGCGCGCGCATGCCGATCTTCTTCAGCGCCTTCTCGTCGAGGATCTCGATCTCGACGCCCAGCTTCTCGAGCTTGGCGGCACGGTCGGCGAACTCTTCCGGATAAAGAACGTTCGGCGGCTCGTTGACGAGGTCGCGCGCCTGGATCACGCCGGCAGCGATGGCGTCAGTCGTCTTCAGAGCCTTTTTCAACGGCGAGGGATCGGCGGCGCGCAGCGTGACCGTCAGCGGCTCGGCCTCATCCTTGTCCTTGCTCTTGGTCTTGTAGCGGTCGAAGGCATAGGCCCGCAGCCGAAGGCCGAGCGCGATATCGGCGGCCTGCTTCGCCTCGAGCGCGCCTTCAGGCAACGCGAGAATGATCTCGGCGCTGCGGCCGGCGCCGAGCCGGCCGGCGATGACACCGCCCAGCTTGACGAAATCCAGCTTGGTGCGCTCGTCCTCAGGCCCGACGCCGACGACGATCAGGCGCTCATAGGAGGCACCTTCCGGCGAGGGCAGCGTCAGCCCGGCCAGGGCCTTGCCCTTGAAACGCTCGGCGGCGGCGGCCCGGGTCAGCAGCGCCTGCGCGCCCTCGCCCGCCCATTCCTGCGCCGCGTCGGGCACGGCAAGCCGGTCCGAGACGAGGATCACCAGATCCTGCCCTTCGACGGCATCCAGGGCTTTGATCTCGAGCTTCAGGCGCTGCGACATGATCCGCTCACAATCTTGCGAAAATGACAGGGGAAGGACAATTGACGGCAGACGGCAAACGATTCCCGTTTGCGCCATGGTCGCGCCTATACCATAGGGTGTGTCCGACGAACCACCTCGGGGAGCGCCTTGCTCTCCTTCTCCGGAAACGACGCGTGCTTCTCAACCGCCTCGATCGCTACATCCTGAAGATCGCGGCGGTGGCGGCGATCGTGCTCCTGCTCGGCCTGACCGGCGTGATCTGGGTCACGCAGGCCCTGCGCGAGGTCGATCTCATCACCGGCAAGGGCCAGACGGTCCTGATCTTCCTGACCGTGACGCTGCTTTCGCTGCCGGCCCTGCTCGCCGGCATCGCGCCGGTCGCGCTGTTCATGTCGACACTCTACACGCTGAACCGGCTCAACGGGGATTCCGAGCTGATCGTGATGAACGCCGCCGGCGTGGCGCCACAGCGCATCACGCGGCCCTTCATCGTGCTGACGATCGCGACCTCGCTGATCGTCGCCTGGATGACGATCTCGGTGATGCCGGCGAGCTTCCGCATGCTGCGCGACCTGATCACGCTGATCCGCGCCGATTTCGTCGCCAACGTGGTCAAGGAAGGCCAGTTCGTCTCGCTCGATTCCGGTGTGACCTTCCATTATCGCGAGAAGGCCGGCGACTCGCTGGTCGGCATCTTCATGCAGGATCGCCGCGACCCGTCGCAGCCCTCGATCTATCTCGCCGAGCGCGGCCGAACGGTCGAGGCCGAGGGCCAGAGCTTCCTGATGCTGGAAAAGGGCACGATCCAGCGCGAGGCCAAGAACACCAGCACGACCTCGATCATCTCGTTCGAGCGCTATGCCCTGAACCTGTCGGCGCTCACAGGCGACGCCAGCGGCGGCCCTGGCGAGGGCGACGGCGACAAGGTGATCTACAAGCCGCGCGAGCGCTCGACCTGGGAGCTGCTCCGGCAGGACACCAACGAAGCCTACTACAAGATCCAGGAAGGCCGCTTCCGGGCCGAGCTGCACAACCGGCTGTCGTCGCCGCTCTATCCCCTCGCCTTCATGCTGATCGCCTTTGCCGCCATCGGCGAGGCGCGCACCACCCGCCAGGGCCGCGCGCTGGCGATCCAGTCGGCGATCATGATCGTCGGAGCGACGCGCATCGCGGCCTATGCGGCCTGGACCGCGAGCGTGCGCTCGCCCTTTGCTGCCGCGCTGCTCTACATCCTGCCGATCCTCGCCATCATCCTGGCGACAGGCTTCATCTTCTACGGCGCACGGATCCAGCCGATACTGGCCCGTCTCGTCGCTCCCCTCACCACGCCGCTGGTCAATCTCGCGGCCCGTTTCCGGCGCGCCTGATGCTGCTGTTCACGACCTTCGGCCGCTATCTGACCAGGCGCTTCGCGCGCGCCATCGTCGGCGTCTTCAGCACGTTCTTCTTCCTGATCGGGACGCTCGATTTCGTCGAGCTGATGCGACGCGCCGGCGATTCCCCGATCGCGACGACGCCGCGCATCGTCCAGCTCGCGCTGTTCCGGGCTCCGGCCGTCGCCGAGCAGATCTTCCCCTTCGCCGCACTGTTCGGCGGCATGTTCGCGCTGCTGACGCTGAGCCGGAAGCTCGAGCTCGTCGTCGCCCGCTCGGTCGGCGTCTCGGCCTGGCAGTTTCTGCAGCCGGCCGCGGCGGTCGCAGGGGTCCTCGGGCTGATCTCGATCATGATCTACAATCCCGTCGCGGCCGAGCTGAAGCGCAAGGCCACGGCGCTCGAGACGCGCCTGTTCGTCCGCTCCGGAGGCAAATCCGCCCTCTCCAAGGAAATCTGGCTGCGGCAGCGCAGCGTCGACGGCCAGGCGATCATCCGCGCCGCGGGCGCCCTGCCCGACGAGGACGGATTGTCGCAGGTCGCGTTCTTCATCTTCAATCCGAACGGCAGCTTCAAGGAGCGAATCGACGCCCGGCAGGCCCTGCTGCGCCCGGGGCACTGGGAGCTCGCCGATGCACGCACGACCTCCGCCACGGAAGAGCCACAGAGCTATAAGAGCTACGTGCTCGCCACCACGCTGGAGCCGGAACAGATGCGCCAGAGCTTCACCCCACCCGACGCGGTGGGCTTCTGGTCGATGCCGGCCGTGATCGACCGGACGCAGCGCGCCGGTCTCGACACGACCCCCTATGAGCTGCGTTATCAGTCGCTTATGGCGCGTCCGCTGCTGCTGATCGCGATGGTGCTCGTGGCCGCATCCGTTTCCTTAAGATTTTTCAGGTTTGGTGGTGTGACCAGACTGGTGATAGGTGGCGTCGCTGCGGGGTTCGTGCTCTATGTGGCGACACAACTGTCGGAGGAACTCGGATCGTCGGGAATCGTCAATCCGATCGTCGCGGCGTGGTTGCCTGCAGCATTGGGGGCAATGCTGGGAGCACTCGCCCTCCTCCATCAGGAAGATGGGTGAAACGTACTGTGCCTATGGTTAATTTCGAGTTTACGAGATGGGTCCAGGAGTGAACCGGCTAGCGCGCTTTGCTGCGGCGACGGCTCTCGCCTCCAGCCTGGCCTATCTGCTGGCCGGGCCGGCCTATGCCCAGAATCGGGCGGCCGGCACGCAGCCCAAGCCTGCGACCACGGCTGCGGCGAAGCCGCAGGACCGGATGGTCGTCGATGCGCGTGAACTCGTCTACGACAACGACAAGAAGACGGTCGCGGCCGTCGGCGACGTCCAGATCCTGTATCAGGGCCGGACGATCGAGGCCGATCGCGTCATCTACGACCAGGGCAACAAGCGCGTCACCGCCATCGGCAAGGCCCGGATCACCGAAGCCAACGGCACGGTCATCACCGGCGACAAGTTCAACCTGACGGATGATTTCCGCGACGGCTTCATCGACTCGCTGCGCGTCGTGAATCCGGACAAGACCCGCTTCTCGGCCCCCCGCGCCGAGCGGACGGATGGCGAGACCTTCGTCTTCGACAAGGGCATCTACACGGCCTGCGAGCCCTGCAAGGACAATCCCGAGCGACCGCCGCTCTGGCAGGTCCGCGCCGCGCGGATCATCCACAAGAAGTCCGAGCAGACGATTTATTACGAGGATGCCCGGGTCGAGTTCGCCGGCATCCCGATGGCCTATATCCCATACATGTCCGGCCCGGATTCGACGGTGAAGCGCAAGTCCGGCTTCCTGTCGCCGCGCTTCATCAACACCTCGGCGCTCGGCTACGGCGTCGGCCTGCCCTATTTCCTCAACCTGGCGCCGAATTACGACCTGACGTTTACGCCGACCTATTTCAGCCGCCAGGGCTTCCTCGGCCAGGTGGAATGGCGGCATCGGCTGGTCAACGGTTCCTACGCGATCCGGGCCTCCGGCATCTTCCAGCAGGACAAGGACGCTTATCTGGCGAGCCCGCTCGGACCGCGCGACAAGGAATTCCGCGGTTCGGTGGAGACGAACGGCAAGTTCTTCATCAACCCGCGCTGGAGCGTCGGCTGGAACGCCTCGATGTCGACGGATCGCTGGTTCTACAAGAACTACCGCATCCGCAACGAGAGCCTCAGCGCCACGACCTATCTGCAGGAATCGATCTCGACGGCCTATCTGAACGGCCAGAGCGAGAGCGCCTGGTTCGACCTGCGCGGCTATTATTTCCAGCCCCTGAACTATCAGGACTGGCAGAAGCAACAGCCCGTCGTGCTGCCGGTGCTGGACTACGACAAGCGCGTCCACAAGCCGACCTTCCTCGGCGGCGAGCTCTCGTTCAACGTCAACATCACCAGCCTGACGCGCGACACGGCCGCCTTCTCGGAGCTGCCGCAGCAGAAGAGCTACCTGATCAGGACGCCGAGCTATTCGCTCTATGACGGCTGCGCCGTCTACGACAAGAACCACTGCCTCGTGCGCGGCCTTGCCGGCAATGTCTCGCGTGCGACCGCCCAGGTCGCCTGGCGGCGCAACTTCATCGACCCGCTGGGGCAGATGTGGACGCCCTATGCCTCGGTGCGCGCCGACGTCTTCTCGATCAATCCCGACACCAGCGGCCTCATCAATTCGCGCGTCTCGACGATCGCCGACACCTCGGACGAGGTCTTCGGCCGGGTGATGCCGGCAATCGGCCTGATGTACCGCTACCCGTTCGTCGCCAAGACCGGCTGGGGCACCCATATCATCGAGCCGGTGGCGCAGATCGTCGCGCGGCCGAACGAGACGAACAGCCTGCGCGTCGCCAACGAGGATGCGCAAAGCCTGGTCTTCGACGCCAACAACCTGTTCGAGTGGAGCGGCAAGTTCTCCGGCTTCGACCGCGTCGAGGGCGGGACCCGCGCGAATGTCGGAGCGCTCTATACCGGGCGCTTCGGCCAGGAAGCCTTCGCCAACCTGCTCATCGGCCAGTCCTACCAGCTCGGAGGGCGGAATTCCTTCGCCGGTGGCGACCTGATCAATACCGGCCTGAACTCCGGTCTGGAGACCCGCAATTCCGACTATGTCGCCCGCGCCCAGCTCTCGCCGTTCAAGGGCTTCTTCCTGACCGGCGCGACGCGCCTCAATTCGACGACCTTCGAAGCCCAGCGGATCGACGCCGCCGCGACCTATTCCAACAGCATCATCTCCGCTTCGGTCGGTTACGGCCGCTACGAGCCCCAGCCCGATCTCGGCATTTCGCGCCGCCGCGAGGGCCTGTCGCTCAACGGCTCGCTCAAGGTCGCCGAGAACTGGCGCCTGCGGGCCGGCGTGCTGTTCGACCTCGACAAGTACAAATACGATCGCGAGCGCTACCGGGACGCTTATGCGGCCTACGCGGCGGCTCCCGCGGCATCCGCTGTCCCGATCTATCCGAACAGCGGGCCGTTCCAGACCGCCTCGACCTCGTTCGGCATCAACTACACCGACGAGTGCACTGTCTTCGACATCAGCTATTCGCAGAGCTATGCCGACCGCCAGGCGGGGGCGACGAAGGATACGCGCACGGTCATGTTCCGCCTCGAACTGCGCACGCTGGGCGAAATCAGCTACTCGCAGAACCTTGGCGGGGCCTCCTCGTCGAGCGACGGCGTTACCTCGTCGAACTAGTCGTACCGGCCCGAAGCGACGGGCCGGATTCTTCTTCAAGGCGCGGAGTTCGTCTTGCCGGCCAAGCCGCTCGCATTGACACAGGGCGACCCGGCCGGCATCGGGCCGGAACTGACGCTTCGCGCCTGGCTGGAGCGCCGCGAGCGCGCGGTGCCCGCATTCGCCTGCATCGGCGACCCCGATCACCTCGCCCGTATCGCCGAGCGGCTTGGATGGACCGTGCCGCTGCATATCTGCGACTGGCGCAATGCCGGAGCTGCCTTTGCCGATGCGTTGCCGGTGATTCCGCTCGCTTCCGGGGCTGGCACCGTCGTTCCCGGCAAGCCTGATCCGGCGACAGCCGCAAGTACGATCGGCTCCATCGACCAGGCGGTCGCCGCGGCCTATGCTGGCGAGGCCGCAGGCGTCGTGACCAATCCGATCGCGAAATCAGTGCTTTACAAGGCCGGCTTCAAGCATCCCGGCCATACGGAATATCTGGCGCATCTGGCTGCGCGAGGTGGTGTTGCGCCGCGCCCGGTGATGATGCTCTGGTGCGAGGACCTCGCTGTCGTGCCGGTGACGATCCACGAGCCGCTGCGCCGCGTGCCCGAGCTTCTGACCACGGCGTTGATCGTCGAGACCGGCCGGATCGTCGCCGCCGAGCTGCGCAGCCGGTTCGGCATCGCCCGGCCGCGACTGGCGATCAGCGGGCTCAATCCCCATGCCGGCGAAGACGGCACGATGGGCCATGAGGACGATGGCGTCGTCGCGCCCGCCATCGCCCAGTTGCGGACCGAGGGCATCGACGCCAGTGGCCCCTATCCGGCCGACACGATGTTCCATGCCCGCGCGCGGGCCGGCTACGACGCGGCGCTGGCGATGTATCACGACCAGGCCCTGATCCCGATCAAGACGATCGCCTTCGACGACGGCGTCAACGTCACGCTCGGCCTGCCCTTCATCCGGACCTCGCCGGACCATGGCACGGCCTTCGACATCGCAGGCCAGGGCATCGCGCGGCCGGACAGCCTCTGCGCCGCCCTGAAGCTCGCCGCCCGGATGGCCGAGCGCACTGTCACGGACACCGCTTCATGAGCCAGATCGACGACCTGCCGCCGCTGCGCGAGGTGGTGGAGCGCCATGGGCTGATGGCGCAGAAGGCGCTCGGCCAGAACTTCCTGTTCGATCTCAACCTGACGAGCCGGATCGCGCGCGCAGCCGGGCCGCTGGACGGCCAGACGGTGGTCGAGATCGGCCCCGGCCCCGGCGGGCTGACGCGGGCGCTATTGGCCAACGGCGCCGGCCGCGTGATCGCGATCGAGCGCGACCGGCGCTGCCTGCCGGCGCTCGCCGAGATCGCGGCGCATTATCCGGGGCGCCTGGAGGTCATCGACGGCGACGCGCTCGCGGTCGACCTGTCGCCCCATCTCGGTGGCGGGCGGGCGCGGATCGTCGCCAACCTGCCCTATAATATCGGGACGCCATTGCTGGTCGGCTGGCTCAGCCTCGAACCCTGGCCGTCCTGGTGGGATTCGCTGACGCTGATGTTCCAGCGCGAGGTCGCCGAGCGCATCGTCGCGACGCCGGATGAGCGCGCCGATTACGGCCGGCTTGCCGTGCTCTCCAACTGGCGCTGCGAGACGAAGATCCTGTTCGACGTGCCGCGCAGCGCCTTCGTGCCGCCGCCGAAGATCACCTCGTCGATCGTGCAATTGATCCCGCGTGCGGAGCCAGAGCCCTGCGACCGGCGCCTGCTGGAGCGGGTGACGCTGGCGGCCTTCGGCCAGCGCCGCAAGATGATCAGGCAGAGCCTGAAGGCGGTGCTGCCCGACCCCGCCCCGATCATCGCGGCCGCCGGCCTCGACGAGACGGCGCGCGCCGAGGAGATACCGGTCTCGGGCTTCGTCAGGCTGGCGAACGCGCTGGCCGCGCAGCGCTGATCAGGGCAGCTCTTCGGTCAGAAGCTGGTCGACGAAGTCGTTGAGGCCGACCGCGCGGCTGCGCTTCAGGCGCTCGGCCGTCAGGATCGCCTTGATCGACTCATAGGCCGCCTGGAGATCGTTGTTGACGATGACGTAATCGTACTGGTTCCAGCGCGCGATCTCGTCACGGGCGTTGGCGAGACGCTTGACGATGACCTCCTCGGCATCCTCGGCGCGGCGGATCAGGCGCGAGCGCAGCTCCGCCATCGAGGGCGGCAGGATGAAGATGGTGACGACATCGGCCCGCGCCTTCTTGACGATCTGCTGGGTGCCCTGCCAATCGATGTCGAACAGCACGTCGCGCCCGGCCGCCAGCGAAGCCTCGACCTCCTTGCGCGGCGTGCCGTAGCCATTGCCGTGGACCTCAGCCCATTCGAGCAGGTCATTGTGCTGGCGCATGGTGTCGAAGGCCGCGCGATCGATGAAGCGGTAATGCACGCCCTCGATCTCGGACGGGCGCTTGGCGCGGGTCGTCACCGAGATCGAGAGGTCGAGGTTGTTCTCGCTCTTGAGATTGCGGGTGAGCGTCGTCTTGCCCGCGCCCGACGGCGAAGACAGGATCAGCATGAGGCCTCGGCGGGCCGGGTGAAGGGTCTCGGCAGCCATCCGGCTCACTCCACGTTCTGGACCTGCTCGCGCATCTGGTCGACGACCGTGCGCAATTCGAGGCCGATGCGCGACAGGCCGGGATCATTGGCCTTGGCGCAGAGCGTCGAGGCCTCGCGGCCGAATTCCTGCGAGAGGAAGTCGAGCTTGCGGCCAATCGGCCCCCCCTTGGCCAGCAATTCGCGCAAAGCCGCGACATGGGCCTGCAACCGGTCGATCTCCTCGCGGATATCGGCACGCACAGCGATCAATGCCGCTTCCTGATGGAGGCGCTGCGGATCGAAGCCGTTATTCGCCCCGAGCAGGGCCTCGACCTGTGCCGCAATCCGGGCCCGGATCGCATCGCTGCTGCGGGCGGGGTGCCCCTCCGCCTCGCCGGCGAGGCGGGCGATGGTTTCGAGATGACCGAGAACGATCGCTTCGAGCGCGCGCCCTTCGGCGGCCCGCGCTTCCTTCAAGGCATCGGTGGCGGCTTCGAGGCCGGCAAGGGCCGGAGCTTCGACCGCGCCGAGCGCATCCTGCGCCTCGTCGGCATAGTCGACGACGCCGCGGATGCCGAGCAGCCCGTCATAGGATGGCGGATTGATGCCGGCGGCCGGCGGCAGCCTTTCGACCGCCTCGAGCAGCGCGGCCAGGACGGCCTCGTTGACGCGGGGGCGCGGCGGACCGGCATCGCTGGTGACGGCAAGGTTGACGTGCAGCGTTCCCCGCGAGAAGGCGGCGCCCAGCTTCTTGCGAGCGGCCTCGGCGAGGACCTCGAAGCCGGGCGGGACACGGACACGCAAATCGAGCCCACGCCCGTTGACGCTGCGGATTTCCCAGGCCCAGCCATGGACTCCGGCCGTTCCCGCCGCGCGGGCAAAGCCCGTCATGCTTTCGATGGACATTGCCCCTGCCGCCTTCATTCAAGATCGGCGGGACCGTAGTGGCGCGCATCCATGACAGCAAGCGGGCTGCCGCCGGAAAATGGGGATTGCGAGCCTTCCGGGGCCTGCAACTCAGGGCTTGAGCTGCGGCACCTGCTTGGGCGAGTTCAGGTCGAAGCTCTTGTTGAGCAGCGGATCCCGCGTCGTGCCTTCCGAAGCGTCGAAGGCGCGGGCGCGTGTTCCCGCAATCGCACCGGTCGGCTGGGCGACGGGGACGCCAGCGGAGCCGGTATTGTCGGCTGCGGGCTGCGTCGTGGCCGGCGCCTCGGTGCGGTTGTCGGGACCTGCCGGCGGCTCGACCTTGTCGACGGCCTCGGCCGGCGGCTTGCCGCCCTGCTGCTGCGTCCGCGTCGTCTCGATCTGGCGCCAGCGTCCGACATTGCGGTTGTGCTGCTCCAGCGTCTCGGCGAAGGCGTGGCCGCCGCTGCCGTCGGCGACGAAGTAGAGGTCCTTGGTCCGCGAGTGGTTGACCACCGCCTCCATGGCGGCGCGACCGGGATTGGCGATCGGCCCCGGCGGCAGGCCGTTGATGACATAGGTGTTGTAGGGCGTCGCCTGCCTGATCTCGCTGCGCTGGATCGGCCGGCCGAGCGTGCCCTTGCCGCCGACGAGGCCGTAGACGATCGTCGGGTCGGATTGCAGCCGCATCTTCTGGTTCAAACGGTTGATGAAGACGCCGGCGACGCGCGGCCGCTCATCGGCGCGCCCGGTCTCCTTCTCGACGATGGAGGCGAGGATGACGAGTTCCTCGGGTGTCTTGATCGGGAGATCAGCGGGCTTGCGCAGCCAAATGCTCTTCAAGATCGCATTCTGGCTCCGCCCCATCTGATCGATGATGCCCTTCCGCGAAAAACCGCGCGGGAAGCGATAGGTGTCAGGCAGGATCGAGCCTTCCTTCGGCACCTGTGCGATCTCGCCGGTCAGGAGGTCGTTGTTGCGCAACCGCTCGACGACCTGTTCGCTCGTCAACCCCTCGGGAATGGTGATCGAATGCTCGACCACCTTGCCGCTCGAGATGATGTCGAGGATCTCCTGGGGGCTGATACGCGCCTTGAACAGGTACTCGCCGGCCTTGAGCTTGTGCCAGTCACCGCCGACGACGGCGGCGACGCGGAACGAAAGCGGGTGCTCGATCAACCCCTCGCGCTGCAGCAGTTCGGCGATCTCGGTGAGCCCGCTCTCCCTGGGGATGATCACGGCCCGGTCGCTGGCCAGCGGCCCCGGCGCCTTGCTCTGGTTCGAGACGACGGCGATCCCGGCGCCGACCACGCCGGCGCCGACGAGCGCGACCGTGAACAGCCCGCTCAGCATCGACAGGAAAGGGCTGCGCCGGCGGCGGCGAACCTTCGGCGGCGGGGCCGGCGGCGCTACGGGCTTGAGGGCCTCGCTCGGACTCTTCGGGGCGACGCGGGGCGTATCATTCACGATCAGGACGCTCGCAGCACGGGGGTGATGGTCTCGGCACGGTGCAAACTGGACCGCGCCTGCCGGAGTGGGCATGCAGCCGCACTCAGTCGGGCGACGGCATTAGAGCCGGTTTCGGTGCGGCTGTGAACGCGGAATCACGCATTCAGCCGCAGTCGTCGCCAACTCTACCCAAGATTATGGCGAAACCGCGCTGTTTCGCAGCGGTTCAATGCTCGGGCCTGTAGCGCCGCATCACCAGCGAGGCATTGGTGCCGCCGAAACCGAAGGAGTTCGACAGGGCGTAATCGATCTCGCGCTTGCGCGCGACATGCGGGACCAGGTCGATCTCGGTCTCGACCGAAGGATTGTCGAGATTGATCGTCGGGGGCGCAGTCTGGTCGCGGATGGCGAGCACGGTGAAGATCGCCTCGATCGCACCGGCAGCGCCGAGCAGATGGCCGGTCGCCGACTTGGTCGACGACATCGACGGACGCCTCGAAGCATTGGCCAGCAACCGCTCGACGGCGCGCAATTCGATCTCGTCGCCAAGCGGCGTCGAGGTGCCGTGGGCATTGATATAGTCGAGGTCGGACGCCGTGATGCCGGCGCGGTCCAGCGCGGCCTGCATGCAGCGATAGGCGCCATCGCCATCCTCGGAGGGCGAGGTGATGTGATAGGCGTCGCCCGACATGCCGTAACCGACGATTTCGGCATAGATATGCGCGCCGCGGGCAAGCGCGTGCTCGAGTTCCTCGAGCACGACGACACCGGCGCCCTCGCCCATCACGAAGCCGTCGCGGTCCTTGTCATAGGGGCGCGAGGCCTTTTCGGGCGTATCGTTGAAACCGGTCGAAAGCGCGCGGCAGGCGCAGAAGCCAGCAATGCCGATGCGGTTCACCGCGGATTCGGCGCCGCCTGCGACCATGACCTCGGCATCACCCAGCGCGATCATGCGGGAGGCGTCGCCGATCGCATGCGCACCGGTCGAACAGGCGGTCACGACGGCGTGATTCGGACCTTTCAGCCCGTGCTCGATCGAGACGTAACCCGCCGCCAGATTGCTCAGGCGGCCGGGAATGAAGAAAGGCGAGAGGCGGCGCGGGCCGCGCTCCTTGAGCAGAAGCGAAGCCTCGTAGATACCGCCCAACCCGCCGATACCGGAGCCGATGGCGACGCCGGTGCGGGTCTGGTCCTCGTAGCTTTCCGGCTTCCAGCCGGCGTCCTGCAACGCCTGCGTGGCCGCCGCCATGGCGAAGACGATGAAATCATCGACCTTGCGCTGCTCCTTCGGCTCCATCCACTGATCGGGATTGAAGGTCCCGTCGCTGCCGTCACCCCGTGGGATGTTGCAGGCGATCCGCGCCGGCAGATCGCTGGCGTCGAAGGATGTGATGGGGCCGGCGCCGCTGGCACCGGCAAGAAGGCGCGACCAGGTCGGCTCGACGCCGCATGCAAGCGGCGTCACCATGCCGAGCCCGGTTACGACAACACGCCGCATCGGATAACTGCGAGAAGCCATGGCTCTTTCTGCGTAGACCAACCCTTAAGGTCGATCAGGCGCTCTTCGACGACAGGAACTTGACGGCGTCGCCGACGGTCACGATCGTCTCGGCGGCATCGTCCGGGATCTCGACCCCGAACTCTTCCTCGAAGGCCATCACGAGCTCGACGGTGTCGAGGCTGTCCGCGCCCAGGTCCTCGATGAAGTTGGCGCCGTCGACGACCTTGTCGGCCTCGACGCCGAGGTGCTCGACCACGATCTTCTTCACGCGCTCGGCAACATCGCTCATGGGTCTCTTCCTTAGACTTTGAAACTGAAAACGCATCGCAGGGGTGCGACGCGGTGGAGGAATCTCATTCCGAGCCGCCGCGCCACCTGGAGGGGGCCCGCGATCCGGAAAGCTTGAAGCCTGCACAAACGCAACAACCGAGGTTTCGTCAAGTCCCCTCGGAACGCCCGGCGGCAGCGAGACGGCGCTAGTTAACATACCCTTTACGGACTGGCGAGAGCGCTTCCAGCTTATCAAAGCCGATCCGGAATGGGCGCTAACGCCCCTAGATCATTGCCATTCCGCCGTTGACGTGCAGCGTCTGCCCGGTCACGTAGCCGGCCTCCGTGCTGGCGAGAAAGGCGACGGCCGCGGCCACATCCGCGCCCTCACCCAGCCGCCCCATCGGCACGTCGGAGAGGATGCCCTCGCGCTGCTTGTCGTTGAGCGCCTGGGTCATCGGCGACTCGATAAAGCCCGGCGCGACCACGTTGACGGTGATGTTGCGGCTCGCGACCTCGGCTGCGAGCGCCTTGGACATGCCGATCAGGCCCGCCTTGGCGGCGGCATAGTTGCCCTGGCCCGGATTGCCCATCGTGCCGACGACGGAGCCGATCGCGACGATTCGGCCGTAGCGGCGGCGCATCATCGACTTCACCGCAGCGCGCGACAGCCGGAAGGCCGCGGTGAGGTTGACCGCGAGCACGCTGTCCCAGTCCTCGTCCTTGAGCCGGATGAATAGGTTGTCGCGGGTGATGCCAGCATTGTTGACGAGAATGTCGAGCCCGCCAAGCTTCTCCTCGGCAGTCGGCACGAGCGCCTCGACCGAATCCTTGTCGGAGAGATTGCAGGGCGCGATCACGACGCGCTCGCCGAGCTCGGCCGCCAGCGCTTCGAGCGCTTCCGCGCGCGTTCCGGAGATCGCGACGCTGGCACCCTGCGCATGCAGTGTCCGGGCGATGGCGCCGCCGAGGCCGCCTGTCGCGCCGGTCACCAGGGCCTTGCGGCCGGTCAGATCAAACATGTTCGCTCCCCTTGTTCGGCATCCTGCCGCTGCAGCCCGTCCCGGGTTTCTGCACTTATTCCTTGCGGGCCTTCCAGGCCGCAACGTCATCGGCCGTGCCGATCGAGACCGGCGCCGCGCCTGCGACGATACGCTTGACGAGCCCGGCCAGCACCTTGCCGCTGCCGGCCTCGACGAAATCGGTGACGCCAGCGGCCGCCATCGCCTGCACGCATTCGCGCCAGCGCACCGTACCGGTGACCTGCGCGACGAGCGAAGCCCGGATCGCATCGGGGTCGCTCAGCGGCCCGGCACCGACATTGGCGACGACCGGCACCACCGGCGCCTGCATCGCGACCTTGGCGAGGGCATCACGCATTGCGTCGGCGGCCGGCTGCATCAGGGCGCAATGGAAGGGCGCGGAAACCGGCAGCAGCATGGCGCGCTTCACGCCGCGCTCGCCGGCGAGCGCGATGGCGCGCTCGATCGCGGCCTTGGCGCCGGAGAGCACGACCTGACCGCCGCCATTGTCGTTGGCGGCTTCGCAGACTTCACCCTGCGCTGCGGCCGCGGCGATCTCGCGGGCGAGATCGAGCTCGGCACCGAGCAGCGCCGCCATCGCGCCCTGCCCCGCCGGCACGGCCTTCTGCATGGCGTCGCCACGAATGCGCAGCAGGCGGGCGGCATCGCCGATCGAGAAGGTCCCGGCCGCAGCCAGCGCCGAATACTCGCCGAGCGAATGACCGGCGACAAAGGCTGAATCGCGCTTCAGGTCGAGCCCGGCTTCGCTTTCCAGGATCCGCACCACCGCGAGGCTCACCGCCATCAGCGCCGGCTGGGCATTGGCCGTTAGGGTCAGCTCCTCGGAAGGCCCCTCCCACATCACGGCCGAGAGCTTCTGCGACAGCGCCGCATCGACCTCGTCGAAGACCGCTTTCGCGACGGCGAAGTTCTCGGCCAGGCTCTTGCCCATGCCGACGGCCTGCGAACCCTGGCCCGGAAAGATGAAGGCTGTGGTCATGTGCGGAACGCCTCGTTCTTCACTACTTATGTATTATGACGGGGCTGTCACATCGGTTTAGCGGCCAAGTCAAGCACAACGCCCATCTTTTCCGCCCGACAGACGCTCGTCCACACGAGATTCCGGTTGCCACGGCGCACCGGACACTGTAACCACCGCCTCCTGCTTGTTCGGCCGGAGGCTGAACGGATGGCGCTTGCCCGCAAGGAAGAGCGCAGGTTCTTCGGAACCGTCATCCCGTGTCTCCGCCTTCGATGAAATCCTGTCGGGCCTTATCCAGGGCTCGGAGGGCTCCGCGCCGGGCGAAGCAGGGTGAAACAAGGAAGGCCACATATGGCATTGTACGAGCATGTGCTGCTCGCGCGGCAGGATGTCAGCGCGCAGCAGGTCGAAGCTCTTGTCGAGCAGTTCAAGGGCGTGATCGAAGCGAATGGCGGCGCCATCCGCAAGGTCGAGTATTGGGGCGTCAAGTCCCTCGGCTACCGCATCAAGAAGAACCGCAAGGCGCATTACACGCTGCTGAACATCGAGGCTCCCTCCGCCGCCGTGCTGGAGATGGAGCGCCAGATGCGCATCAACGAGGACATCCTGCGCTTCATGACCATCAAGGTCGAGGAGCTCGAGGAAGGTCAGTCGGCCATGCTGCAGAAGCGTGACCGCGATGACCGTCCGGAGCGTGGCGGCGACCGTTTCGACCGCGGCCCGCGCCGTGATCGTCCGCGCCGTGACGACGAAGCGACCGAAACCGCCGAAGCGGAGGCCTGAGAATGTCGACTGCATCCGCTGGCGCCCGTCGCCCCTTCTTCCGCCGCCGCAAGTCCTGCCCCTTCTCGGGCGAAGGCGCCCCGAAGATCGACTACAAGGACGTGCGTCTGCTCTCGCGCTACATCTCCGAGCGCGGCAAGATCGTTCCGTCCCGCATCACGGCGGTCTCCGCCAAGAAGCAGCGCGAACTCGCCCAGGCGATCAAGCGCGCCCGCTTCCTCGGCCTGCTGCCCTACGTCATCCGCTGAGCCGTTCGTTCGGTTCCGGCACACGATAAATTCCGGAGGCGTACCCTTTCGCCTCCGGTTTTCGCTTTCAAGATCAACCAGTCGCCCGTCGGTGAAACTCCCTCGGGTTCGTTGAGGCCAGAAGCCTCTCACCCTGCCGAGCCCACAAGGCTTGCGAGCAGCGGGACAGCAGGACGGACTTTATGATTCCGATTGTCGGCATCGGCGCGGGCCTCGTTTCGGCCCTGCTCTTCTCAGTGGTGATCACCGGATCGCCGCTGGCTGCTCTGCTGTATTCGGCCGCTCCTCTCCCGATCTTCATCGCATCGCTGGGCTGGAACCACCGCTCGGGGCTGTTCGCCACGGTGGCCGGTGCGCTCGCCGTCGCGGTTGCGCTGGCTCCGACCGGCGGCATCGCCTTTGCCCTGATCATCGGCCTGCCGGCCTGGTGGATCGCCTATCTCGCCCTGCTCGCCCGCGGCGACATCGAGGGCCGGGTCGAGTGGTATCCGCTCGGCAACCTCTTGCTCTGGATCGCTGCCACCGCGGCGCTCGCGACCGTCGGCAGCGCGCTGGTGATGACCACCGATTACGAGACCTATCGCTCGGTGATCGCGCGCATGATAGAGAACCTGCTGGGCGAGATGGTGCGCGGCAAGCTGATCGCATTGCCCGCCGATATCCAGGTGAAGGAGCTGGCTGACAGCCTGGCTCCGGCCGTGCCGCTCGGCATCGGCGCCTCCTTCGTCACCACCATCACGGCCAATCTCTGGCTCGCGGCCCGCACGGTGAAGATGTCCGACCGTTTGCCGCGCCCCTGGCCCTTCATTCCCTCGACCACGCTGCCGCGGCAGGCCCTGCTGCTGCTGATCGCCGGCGCCTTCGTCGCGACCACGGGCGGCTTCATCGGCGTCGCCGCGATGGCCTTCGTCGGCGCGCTGCTTGCCGCCTTCATGTTCAGCGGGCTCGCCACGCTGCACGACATCTCGCGCGGGCGTGCCTGGCGGATGCCGATGCTGATCTCGGTCTATGTCGCGCTCGTCGTGATGCAGGCCCTGCTGACGCCGCTGCTCGCGATCGCCGGCGTCATCGACACGCTTCTCGGCCTGCGCAGGCAGGCCGCGCTGCCGCCTCCGCCTACCCGTTCCTGAAACCCTGACCACAGACAGATCAAGGAGAAGACAAAATGGAAGTGATCCTGCTCGAACGCGTCGCCAAGCTCGGCCAGATGGGCGACGTCGTGAAGGTCCGTGACGGCTTCGGCCGCAACTACCTGCTCGCCCGTGGCAAGGCGCTGCGCGCCACCGAAGACAACAAGAAGCGCTTCGAGAGCCAGAAGCTCGAGCTCGAGACCCGCAACCTCGAGCTGAAGTCGGAAGCCGATGCGGTCGCCGAGCGCCTCAACGGCCAGAGCGTCACCATCCTGCGCCAGTCCGGCGAGTCCGGCGTGCTCTACGGCTCGGTCTCGACCCGTGACATCGCCGAGGCCCTGACCAAGGACGGCTTCAACGTCTCGCGCGGCCAGGTGACCCTGAACACCCCGATCAAGACGCTCGGCCTGCACACCGTCCCGGTCGTGCTGCACCCGGAAGTCGCGGTCACCGTCACCGTCAACGTCGCCCGCTCGGCTGAAGAGGCCGACCGTCAGGCCGCCGGCGAGAACGTCACGGCCCAGGAGAGGTTCGATCTCGACGATCTCGGCCTCGAGGTCGGTGCGGCGCTGGCCGAGGCCGGTGGCGACGACGATCGCTGAGCCTTATCGCTCCCGAAACGAGTCAAGGGCGCCGTGGCAACACGGCGCCTTTTTCGTCTGTCCTGTGAACTGCGGGAATAGACCCTCAACATGCTGGCAGAAGCTGGCGGAGTGCTAAACTAGGTTCACTCCGACTCAGTTGCCGCCATGCGCTCCGCTACCCGCGGTCGAATGCCGGCTTGAACACGTAAGTAAGAGCTTACTTACCAAGGCAGCCATGGCCCCCGTCACCGCCCTCGTCGCCCGCCTCGACAACCGCGAGGCCGAATTCCGCGTCCAGCCTCACAATATCGAGGCGGAGCAGGCGCTGCTGGGCGCGATCCTGGTCAATAACGACGCGTTCTACCGCGTTTCCGACTTCCTGCTGCCGGACCATTTCTTCGAGCCTATCCACCAGCGCATCTACGAGCTGGCATCGAGCCTCATCCGGGCCGGCAAGGTCGCGACGCCGATCACGCTCAAGACCTTCGTCAACGACCTCGATCTCGGCGAGATCACGCCGAGCCAGTATCTTGCCCGCCTCGCCGCCGAGGCGACGACCGTCATCAACGCCGCCGATTACGGCCGGACGGTCTACGACCTCGCGATACGCCGCCAGCTCATCGGCGTCGGCGAGGACCTCGTCAACGTCGCCTATGACGCGCCGGTCGAGATGGCGCCGCGCGAGCAGATCGAGGATGCCGAGCGCCGGCTCTACGAGCTCGCCGAGAAGGGCCGCTACGAAGGCGGCTTCCAGAAATTCGACGGCGCCCTGCGCCTCGCCATCGACATGGCGGCGAGCGCCTACCAGCGCGCCGGTGGCCTGTCGGGCATCTCGACGGGCCTGCGCGACGTCGACCAGCGCATGGGCGGCCTGCAGCGCTCGGACCTGCTCGTGCTCGCCGGGCGCCCCGCCATGGGCAAGACCTCGCTCGCGACCAATATCGCCTTCAACATCGCCAAGGCCTGGCGCGGCGAGCGGCAGGAGGACGGCTCGATCAAGTCGGTCGATGGCGGCATCGTCGGCTTCTTCTCGCTCGAAATGTCGGCCGATCAGCTTGCGACCCGTATCGTCGCCGAGCAGTCGAGCATTTCCTCCTACAAGATTCGGCAGGGCCGCATCACCGAGGGCGATTTCGCCCGCCTGACCGACGTCGCCGCCCAGATCGAGAAGTTGCCGCTCTATATCGACCAGACCGGCGGCATCTCGATCGCGCAGTTGATGGCGCGCGCGCGCCGCCTGAAGCGCCAGAAGGGGCTCGACGTCCTGTTCATCGACTACCTGCAGCTCCTCTCCGGCTCGTCCAAGAACAGCCAGAACCGCGTGCAGGAGCTGACCGAGATCACCACCAGCCTGAAGGCGCTGGCCAAGGAGCTCAACGTTCCGATCATCGCGCTCTCGCAGCTCTCGCGCCAGGTCGAAAATCGCGACGACAAGCGCCCGCAGCTCTCGGACCTGCGTGAATCCGGCTCGATCGAGCAGGACGCCGACGTGGTGATGTTCGTCTACCGCGAGGAATACTACCTCAAGGGCAAGGAGCCGCGGCCGGGGACCGAAGAGCACAACAAGTGGCAGATCGAGATGGAGGCGATGCACGGCGTCGCCGAGCTGATCATCGGCAAGCAGCGTCACGGCCCGACCGGCGCCGTGGCCTTGCAGTTCGACGCGGATGTGACACGCTTCTCCGATCGCGCCGATGAGATGCGCCTGCCGGACCGTGAATGATGCCTGCCGACCTGCCTGATTCCGCCGCCTTCGGCGCGACCCTCACCATCGATCTCGACGCATTGATCTCGAACTGGCGCCTGCTGGGGAAGCGGGCCGGCACCGAAGCCGGCGCCGTGGTCAAGGCCGACGCCTATGGCATCGGCATCGAGCCCGCCGTGACGGCGCTGGCGAAAGCCGGCTGCAAGAGCTTCTTCGTCGCCCATGTCTCGGAGGCCATCCGCACCCGCAAGGTCGCTCCGGACGCCACGATCTACGTGCTGAACGGGCTGCTGCCCGGCGCCGCCGAGACCTTCGCCGCGCATGGCCTGTCGCCGGTTCTGGGCTCGCATGAGGAATTGCTGGAATGGGCCTCGTTCCGGCAGACCGGTGCGCAGGTCCGGCCGGCGGCGCTGCATGTCGACACCGCGATGAACCGGCTCGGCCTCTGGCCGGGCGAGGGTCTCAATCTCGCCCGCGAGCGCTCGGGCGTGATCGCGGCGGCCGGAATCGGGCTGGTCATGAGCCATTTCGCCTCGTCCGAAGTCGAGACCGACCCGGCCAATGCCCGCCAGATCGCCGCCTTCGCCGAGATCGCCGCGGCCCTGCCGGAGGTGCCGGCTTCACTCAAGAACTCGTCGGGCCATTTCCTGAAGGACTGCCCGTCCTACCAGCTCACCCGGCCGGGCTATGCGCTCTATGGCGGCAATCCGACGCCCGGGCAGCCGAATCCGATGAAGCCGGTCGTCGGGCTGGAGGCGACGATCATCCAGACCCGCGAGGTCGAGGCCGGCACGCAGGTCGGCTATAACGGTCGCTGGACGGCCAAGGGCAAGCGCAAGCTCGCCACGATCTGCCTCGGCTATGCCGATGGCTATCCGCGCAACGGCAGCTGGACCGATACCTCGACCGGCGGCTCAGTGCTGATCGATGGCGTCTCCTGCCCCTTCGTGGGCTCGGTTTCGATGGACCTGATCATCATCGACGTCACCGATGCTCCCGCGGATGCCGCCAAGCGCGGCGCGAGCGTGACCCTGATCGGCGGCCCGCTCGATCTCGAAACGGTCGGCGGCGGCGCCAAGACGATCGGCTACGAAATCCTGACCAGCCTCGGCCGCCGCTACCAGCGGCGCTATATCGGCGGCTGATGGCCAAGCGCGGTCCCACCTATCACTGCCAGGCCTGCGGCGCGGTCTATCATCGCTGGCAGGGCAAGTGCGACGCCTGCGGGACATGGTCCTCGCTGGTCGAGGAAGCTCAAGCCGCGCCCGTTCCCGGCGGCGGGCGGCTTTCCTCCGGCGGGCGCGCCCGCGGCCGCGTCTTCGCGCTGGAAACGCTGAAGGGCGAGACGCAGGACGCGCCACGCATCGTCTCCGGCATCGGCGAACTGGACCGCGTTACCGGCGGCGGCTTCGTGCCGGGTTCGGTTCTGCTGATCGGCGGCGATCCCGGCATCGGCAAGTCGACGCTCTTGATGCAGGCCTGCGCGGCGCTCGCCAAGGCCGGCCGGCGCGTCGTCTATGTCTCGGGCGAGGAATCGACCGGGCAGGTGCGCCTCCGGGCCGAGCGGATGGGGCTGGCCGAGGCGCCGGTCGATCTCGCGGCCGAGACCAATGTCGAGGACATCATCGCGACGCTGGGTCAGGGCGAGCGCCCTGCCCTGGTGGTGATCGATTCGATCCAGACGATGTGGTCCGGCGAGGTCGAGAGCGCGCCGGGCACGGTGACGCAGGTGCGCGGTTCGGCGCAGGCGCTGATCCGCTACGCCAAGACATCAGGCGCCTGCCTGATCCTGGTCGGCCACGTCACCAAGGACGGCCAGATCGCCGGCCCGCGCGTGGTCGAGCACATGGTCGATGCCGTGCTGTCCTTCGAAGGCGAAGGCGCGCACTCGTTCCGTATCCTGCGCGGCCAGAAGAACCGCTTCGGCGCGACCGACGAAATCGGCGTCTTCGAGATGACCGGCAAGGGCCTGTCGGAGGTCACCAACCCCTCGGCGCTGTTCCTCGCGGGGCGCGACCAGCCGGCACCGGGCGCGGCCGTCTTCGCCGGCATGGAGGGCACGCGGCCGGTGCTGGTCGAGATCCAGGCACTGGTGGCGCCGACCGCGCTCGGCACGCCGCGGCGCGCTGTCGTCGGCTGGGAGAACAGCCGGCTCGCCATGGTGCTGGCCGTGCTCGAAACGCATGGCGGCTTGAGGCTCGGCCAGCACGACGTCTATCTCAATGTCGCCGGGGGGTTGCGCGTCAACGAGCCGGCGGCCGATGTTGCGGTCGCGGCGGCGCTGGTGTCCTCGCTGAGCGGAGCGACCCTGCCGCAGGAAGCGGTCTATTTCGGCGAGATCGCGCTCTCGGGCGCGATTCGCCCGGTCGCCGTCGCGGCCGCGCGCCTCCGGGAGGCCGCCAAGCTCGGCTTCGAGGCAGCGCTGATGCCGAGCGGCGGCACCGATCATGGCGACGGCAACGGGCTCTCGCTCAGGCGTTTCGGCCATGTCACGGAACTCGTTGCCGATATCGCGGCGCGTGCACCTCGCAGAGATGTGAAATGACTCCGCCGAAAGGGTGACGCAGAGGGCGGGAACGCGTATAGCAAAGCCGAAACGGCCGCCCTGCTCCGGCTGGCCGGCACCTGACCACAGCAAAGCGGCCCTCCCAATGCCTGTCACCATTCTTGATCTCGTCGTCATCGGCGTGGTTCTGATCTCGGCTTTGCTCGCAGCCGTGCGCGGCTTCACGCGCGAGGTGCTTGCGATCGCCTCCTGGGTCGCCGCGGCAGTCGTCGCCTGGCTTTTCCACCCGCAGCTCGTGCCCTTCATCCAGCAATACATCCCGGCAAGCTCGGCGCAGGGCACGATCGCGCTGGTCGCCTCGATCGCGGCTTTGTTCCTGGGCACGCTGATCGTCGTCTCGCTGATCACGGCGCGGGTCTCGGACTTCGTGCTGGATTCGCGCATCGGCGCGCTCGACCGCACGCTCGGCTTCGTCTTCGGTGCGGCGCGCGGTCTGCTGCTGGCGGTGATCGGCTATCTGTTCTTCGCAGCCCTGGTCGGAGCCGAGAAGATGCCGGTCTGGGCCAAGGATGCCAAGGCCAAGCCGATGCTCGAAGAGACCGGCCGTTCGCTGATCTCCATGCTGCCGCAGGACGTCAACGCCGACTTCATCAAGAACCTGCTGAAGAAGCAGACCACCGAGACCGCGCCCGAGGCTCCGGCGGAAGAGCCGCGCAGCCCCGCGACGCCGGCACCGGTGGCGCCGGCACCCGTTGCGCCGGCGCCTGCCCGTCCCTAATTGAGGCTCAGCTAAACCGTCCCAGCGCGTGGAGCTCGACATGATCTCGCACACCGAGCGTGATACCGCCTTCGACCCCAATGCCGACCGGCTCCGGGAAGAATGCGGCGTCTTCGGCATCTACGGCCATGCCGACGCGGCAGCGCTGACGGCGCTCGGCCTGCACGCGCTTCAGCATCGCGGCCAGGAGGCGGCGGGTATCGTCTCCTTCGACGGCAAGCGCTTTCACTCGGAGCGCCGCCTTGGCCTCGTCGGCGATGCCTTCTCGGAAGCGAGCGTCATCGACAAGCTCAAGGGCAAGCAGGCCATCGGCCATGTCCGCTACTCGACGACCGGCGAGACGATCCTGCGCAACGTCCAGCCGCTCTTCGCCGAACTGCATGGCGGCGGCTTCGCCGTCGCGCATAACGGCAACCTGACCAACGGGCTGACGCTGCGCCGCAACCTTGTCCGCGACGGCGCGATCTACCAGTCGACCTCCGATACCGAGGTGCTGCTGCATCTCGTGGCGCGCAGCCGCAAGCAGCAATTCGTCGACCGCTTCATCGAGGCGATCCGCCAGATCGAGGGCGCCTATGCCTTCGTCGGCATGACCAACAAGAAGCTGATCGGCGCCCGCGATCCGCTCGGCATCCGCCCGCTCGTGCTCGGCGATCTCGATGGCTGCCCGATCCTGACCTCGGAGACCTGCGCGCTCGACATCATCGGCGCCAAGTTCGTCCGCGAGATCGAGAACGGCGAGGTCGTGATCATCTCAGAGAGCGGGATCGAGAGCCACAAGCCCTTCCCGCCGGTGGCCGAGCGGCCCTGCATCTTCGAATACATCTACTTCGCCCGCCCCGATTCGATCGTGAAGGGCCGCAGCATCTACGAGCGCCGCAAGGCGATGGGTGCCGTGCTGGCGCAGGAAGCGCCGACCGAGGCCGATGTCGTCGTGCCCGTGCCGGATTCCGGCGTGCCGGCGGCGCTGGGCTATGCCCAGGCCAGCGGCATCCCCTTCGAGCTCGGCATCATCCGCAACCACTATGTCGGCCGTACCTTCATCGAGCCGACGCAGAAAGTCCGCGAGCTCGGCGTCAAGCTGAAGCATTCGGCCAACCGCTCGGTGGTCGAGGGCAAGCGCATCATCCTGGTCGACGACTCGATCGTGCGCGGCACGACCTCGTTCAAGATCGTGAAGATGATGCGCGAGGCCGGCGCCAAGGAGGTGCATTTCCGCATCTCCTCGCCGCCGATCACCCATCCCGACTATTACGGCATCGATACGCCCGATCGGGAGAAGCTGCTCGCCGCGACCCATTCGCTGGAGGAGATGCGCCAGTTCGTCGGCGCCGATTCGCTGGCCTTCATCTCGGTGGACGGGCTCTACCGGGCGATGGGCCATGAGCGGCGCGATCCCGTCCGGCCGCAATTCACCGACCATTGCTTCACCGGCGACTATCCGACCTCGCTGACCGATCTGATCGGCGAGAGCGCCAAGCAGCGGATCTCGCTGCTGGCCGAAGCCGGCTGAGCTTTTCCACAAGGGCTGTCATCCCGGGCGACGCGAAGCGCAGACCCGGGATCCATGCCTGAACGTTCATCGGAAGCGCTCCGGAATGGATCCCGGATCGGCGCCGCTATCGCGGCTTGTCCGGGATGACGGCGCGAGGGAAACGGGGCGACTTTCATCATGACCCAACCGCTCAAGGGGCGCGTCGCGCTCGTCACCGGCGCTTCGCGCGGCATCGGCCGCGCCGTGGCGCTGGCCTTCGCCGAGGCAGGCGCCCATGTCATAGCGCTCGCCCGCACGGCCGGCGCGCTCGAGGAGCTCGATGACGAGATCGTAGCGATCGGCGGCAGCGCCACGCTGGTGCCGCTCGACCTCGCTGACGCCGGCGGGCTGGAGAAGCTCGGCCACGCCGTGACGGAGCGCTGGGGCAAGCTCGACATCCTGCTCGCCAATGCCGGCGTGCTCGGCTCGCTGAGCCCGCTCGACCATGTCACCGAGAAGGACTGGGCCAGGGTCCTCGACATCAACGTCACCGCCAACTGGCGCCTGCTCAAGGCACTCGATCCGGCGCTGCGCGCATCCGATGCCGGACGCGTCCTGCTGATGACCTCGGGCGCCGCGCATAAGTGCACGGCCTATTGGGGTCCCTACTCGGTCTCCAAGGCCGCCGTGGAGGCTCTGGGACGCACCTATGCGGCCGAGACGGCGACGACCCCGGTCAAGCTCATGCTGGTCAATCCCGGCCCCCTGCGCACCAAGATGCGGGCCGAGGCCATGCCGGGCGAAGACCCGCAGACGCTGAAGACGCCGGAGGAGCTGGCGCCGCATCTGGTCCGGCTGGCTTCGCCCGATTGGGCCGAGAGCGGCAGGATCTTCGACTTCCCGCAGGGCAAGGTGCTGACGCCGCAGTTGCCGGCCTGAGACGCAGCCATACCAAGACGAAGGAGACAGCGTGGTTTTGCCTTCCGTCCGTTGGTCACTCTCCCCGACAGCGCTCTGCCTCGCCGCCATCCTGATCGGGGGACCGGCTCTTGCCGATTCCGTCGCGGACCTGCGCCAGATCTGCCGTTCGGGGCATGACGAGCCCTCATCCGATCCGGCTCAGATCATTGCGCACCATGACAAGGCTCTCGCCGCCTGCAACGCGCTGGTGGAGCACCACGGGCTGACGGGTGAGGCGCTTGTCGCCACCCTTCTGGATCGCGCCGATCTCCTGGCACCGGGAACGGGCACAGCCTACACGCGGGCCCTTGCCGACTATGCCCGTGTCATCGCGCTTGCGCCGAAGACGGCGAGCGCGTTCTGGAAGCGCGGCAAAGCCCGGCTGCTCTACATGCGTGACTTGCCGCGAGCCCTGAGCGACCTCAATACGGCCATCGGGCTCGATCCATCGCAGGCGGAGTTCTTCGTCACACGCGCGTCGATCCAGGCCTCGCTCGGCGAGCCCGCCAAGGCTCTCGCCGATCTCGACCGTGCAATCGCTCTGGCGCCGCGTCTCGAAAAAGCCTGGTCGGTCCGCGGCCTGACCCATTTCAGCAAGGGTGACACCAACCGCGCCATCGCCGATTTCAGCGAGGCGATCCGTCTCGCGCCGGATGCCGACGATAATTATCGCTTCCGCGCAGCCGCCAGACGCGCAGCCGGCCAGGAGGCCGAGGCGGCAGCTGACGAGGCGAAGGCCAAGGCCCTTTCGGCGCGCGATGCAGGCGCGCCCGCGCCGGTCACTCGGCCCTGAGCCAGCGCAGCAGGCCGGCCTGATCGCCGCTCTCGACCGCAGCCGCGACGCGCCGGCCGACCGCCGCGCCGAACTTGTAGCCATGGCCGGAGCAGGCCGAGACGGCCGTCACGCGGCCGATCTGCCGCGACAGGAACTTGCGATCCGCCGTGAAGGTGTAGGCGCAGGTGACGACGCGATCGACGCGATATTCGGCGATGCGTGCGAAGGGCGGCGCGAAATAATCGCGGATCTGCTCGCCTTCGCCGGCCCGCGGCTCGCGCTCCTCGTCGGGCTGGCGCGGGCGCTTGTGCACGCCGGCGCCGACCTTGAGGCCGGTGCCGTCGACCGGCGGCAGGACATAGCCATCGACCGTGCCGCCGACATCGACGATGACCGGGGCAGCCTCCCAGGCGGCCTTCAGGTCATCAGGCGGGGAGAGATAGGCGACGGCGGTGCGATAGGTCGTCAGCACCTCGGCAAGCTCCGGCAGGAGCTTCAGCACCCAGGCGCCGGAGCTGACCACGATGCGGTCGAAGCTCGCCGCCTCGCCATTCGCGAGACCGATGCGGCCGCTCTCGGGATCGATCGCGGTGACCGTCGCGCCCTCGCGCAAGGTGACGCCACGCTCGCGCAGCAGGCGGACCATGTCTGCGGCGATGCGGGCCGGGAACAGCGCGCCGCCCTCGGGGCTGAGATAGGCGTAGCGGATCGTCGCCGGATCGATGAAGGGATAGCGCCGGGCGGCCTCGGCTGCTTCATAGAGCTCGTAGGGCGAGGCCATGCGGTCGAGGCCTTCGCGATATTCCTCGCCCTCGTCGCCCTCGGTCTGGGAGATGCCCAGCACGCCGCAAGGCGCGTAATGCTGCTTGCCGAGATCGGCCCAGAGCTCGCCCCAGGCCTCGAAGGCCTCGGTGATGGTGCGGGCATAGCCGTCGGCGCCGCCATAGGCGCGGCGGATGATGCGGTGCTGGTCGCCCGAGGCCGCATAAGGGTTGGGGATCTGCGGCGCCTGCTCGAACAGCGTCACCTCATGCCCGCGCTTGCTGAGCGACCAGGCGGTGGAAAGCCCGGCGATACCGGCCCCGACGACAGCAACCCTCATCAGCTCTTGCGCCCCTTGTCATAGGGATTGTCGCCGCCGCGGCGATGCAGCCGAATCGGCGTGCCCGGCAATTCGAAGGCTTCCCGGAGATTGTTGACGAGATAGCGGGTGTAGGACACCGGCAGATGATCGAGCTGGTTGCCGAACAGCGCGAAGGTCGGCGGGCGGGCCTTGGCCTGCGTCATGTAGCGAATCTTGATGCGTCGGCCGGCCACGGCCGGGGGCGGATGCGCCGAGAGCACGCCTTCGAGCCAGCGGTTGATCCGCGCGGTCGAAACGCGGCGGTTCCAGACCCCGTAGGCGGAGAACACGCCCTGCATCAGCTTGTCGATGCCTTCGCCGGCAAGGCCGGAGAGCGGGATGATCGGCACGCCGCGGACCTGCGCCAGGAGATGGTTGGCCTTCTCCTTGAGCTCGGCCAGCAGGCCCTGCTTGTCGGCGACGAGGTCCCATTTGTTGAGGCCGATGACGACGGAGCGGCCCTCGCGCTCGGTCAGGTCGACCAGCGTCAGGTCCTGCTTCTCGAAGGGGATGGTGGCGTCGAGCAGCACGACGACGACCTCGGCGAAGCGGATCGCGCGCAGCGAATCCGCGACCGAAAGCTTCTCCAGCTTCTCCTCGATGCGGGCGCGCTTGCGCATGCCGGCGGTGTCGAAGAGCTTGACCTTGCGGCCGCGCCATTCCCAGTCGACCGAGATGGTGTCGCGGGTGATGCCGGCCTCGGGGCCCGTCAGCATCCGGTCCTCGCCGATCATGCGGTTGACCAGCGTCGACTTGCCGGCATTCGGGCGGCCGATGATGGTGACGCGCAAGGGGCGATCGGGATCGATATCCTCCTCGTCATCCGAATCGGCGGCGGGAACGTCCGCCCAGGCCGTCTCGTCCTCGTCGTCCTCGGGCTCATCGGGGATGTAAGGCGCGAGCGCCTCGAGCAGGTCCGAGGTGCCCTCGCCATGCTCGGCCGAGAACGGCACGGGATCGCCGAGGCCGAGCCCGTAAGACTCGATGATGCCGTCGGTGCCCTTCTTCCCCTCGGCCTTGTTGGCGAGCAGGATCACCGGCTTGCCGGAGCGGCGCACCAGATCGGCGAAGGGCTGGTCCATCGGCGTGATGCCGAGGCGGGCGTCGATCATGAAGAGCACGACGTCGGCCTGCGCGATCGCGGTCTCGGTCTGGGCGCGCATGCGGCCGGCCAGCGACTCCTTGTCGGCCTCTTCGAGGCCGGCGGTGTCGATCACCTTGAAGCGGAGATGGCCGAGAGTGGCATCACCCTCGCGGCGGTCGCGCGTCACACCCGGCCGGTCGTCAACCAGGGCGAGCTTCTTGCCGACCAGCCGGTTGAACAGCGTCGACTTGCCGACATTGGGGCGCCCGATCAGGGCGACGATGGCTGTCATCAGATTTCACACATTTTCGCCGTCGTCCCGGCCTGCCGAAGCGAGGAGCCGGGGCGGCGGCGGCGTTGGAGCGAGGCTCCGGTTCAGTTCTTCACCGTGACGGGGCCGCCACGGACCAGAGCGAGATAGAGCTCGACACGCTGGCGCAGGCCGCGCGGCGCCTGCGGATCGGTGATCGCGGCATCGAACCAGCGCCCGGCATCCTCGAAGAGGTTGGCCTTGAGCGCGGCGATGCCGAGGAACTCGCGAGCCGTGTGGCGCCAGACGCCCTGGGCAGAGGCCAGCGGCTCCAGCGCCGCCTTGATCTCGGGATAGGGCGCGAGATCGACGCGCAGGATGCCGGCGCGCAGCTTCGCGAGGTCGCGATAGGTCTGGTCGAGCGAAGCGTCGCCGGCGAGCGCATCGAAGGCTGCGGCGCCGGCGGCCGGGTCGCGCTTGGCCGTCTCGGCCGCGAGGCGGAAGCGGGCGATCAGGCGGTAGCCGGCCGGCGCCGTGGTCGAGAGCTCCTTCAGGATCGTCTCGGCCTGGGTGGCGTCGCCGTCACGCGAGGATTTCAGCGCCGCTTCGAGGCGCGCGCCGACGGCCTGCGAGGCCTGATTCTCGCGATACAGCCAGAACTGCCAGCCGGCGACGGCCAACACCGCCAGCACGGCGAGGCTGGTGACGACCCAGCCATATTTCTTCCAGAGCTCCGCCGCCTTGTCGCGGCGGACTTCCTCTTCGATCTCGCGAAAAATATCGGCCATTTGACTGTCAAAATCCCTGTTGGGAGCCCGGTAGCATTTTCAGCCGGGGAATGCGAGCCGGTTCAGTGCATGGAGCATCGACCATGATGGACGAGCGGGCTCCGAACATGGCAAAATTGGCTCGGCCCCTGCTGCGCCCGCCCCGGACGGCCTTTCAGCTTTCGGCCGTGGAGAGTTCCATGAAGCAGACGACAACCAGACGGGCCGGCCTCGCCGCCCTCGCCTTCGCCGCCTTTGGTGCGCTCGCGGCCCCTGCTGCCGCGCAGACCCAACCGATCAAGGTCAAGGTCTTCATCGCCGCGATGTTCGAGATCGGCGAGAATACCGGCGACCGGGCCGGCGAGTTCCAGCACTGGTACGAGCGCTACTGGAAGGCGAGCCAGCCGCATGAGGTCAAGGGCGCGCTGAAGCCGGTCTTCTGCAATGGCGACGGCGTCTGTGGCGCCGTGCTCGGCATGGGCAAGGTCAATTCCTCGTCCTCGATGCAGGCGATCCTGCTCGACCCGGCCTATGATTTCTCACAGGCCTATTTCGTGCTGAGCGGCGTCGCCGGCACGCCGCCTTCGCGCGGCACGATCGGCGATGTCTCCTGGGGGAGCTGGCTGGTCGATTACGATCTCGGTCATCGCTGGGCGCCGGAGGAAGGCAAGCCCGGCGAGCCCGTCTTCATGCCGCGCAAGGGCTATGAGAGCTACCGCGTCTTCCAGCTTAACCCCGTTCTGGTGAACTGGGCGGTGAAGCTCGGCTCCGGCGTGAACCTTCAGGATTCCGACTCCGCGAAGCAGTATCGCATGCGCTATCCCGACAAGAAGGCGCAGGCCGCGCCCTCGGTACAGGTCGGCACGCATATGACCGGCGACACCTTCTTCCACGGACCAGGCCTGTCGAAGGAGGCGCAATATATGGCCAAGCTCTACGGCGCCGACGACTACGTCATCACCGAGATGGAGGCGGCCGCGATCACGCTGGTGATCAAGCGGCAATTCGGCACCGACCGGATCATGAGCCTGCGCGGCGCGGTCAATTTCGACCAGGGCAACCCGAACGAGACGACGCTGCAGCATCTCGACCCGGCGCCCGGCCAAACGGCGGGCGGCTTCGCCGAGACCGTCGCCAATGTCGAGGCGGTGGGCTCGAAGGTGGTCGATCACATCGTCGCGGACTGGCCGGTCTGGCAGAAGGGCGTGCCGCCGCTGCCGGCGAAGTAAGGCCTGCGGGCGCGGTCAGCCTGCCCGGAAGAGCAGGCTGCCGTCGCCGTAGGAGTAGAAGCGGTAATTTGCCGCGATCGCATGGGCATAGGCCCGTTTCATCATGTCGAGTCCGCAGAAGGCGGAGACGAGCATGAAGAGCGTCGAGCGCGGCAGATGGAAATTCGTCATCAGCATGTCGACCGCACGGAAGCGGTAGCCCGGCGTGATGAAGATCGCGGTGTCGCCGGAGAAAGGCTGGATCGTGCCGTCCTCGGCGGCCGCGCTCTCGATGAGGCGCAGCGAGGTCGTGCCGACGCAGACGATGCGCCCGCCCTTTGCCTTGACGGCGTTCAGCGCCGCAGCCGTCTCGGCTGAGACCGTGCCCCATTCGGCGTGCATACGGTGGTCGTCGGTGTCGTCGGCCTTCACCGGGAGGAAGGTGCCGGCACCGACATGGAGCGTGACGAAATGCCGGCTGACGCCGCGGGCGTCCAGCGCCGCCAATAGCTCCGGCGTGAAATGCAGGCCCGCGGTCGGCGCGGCGACGGCGCCGTCCTTCCGAGCGAAATTGGTCTGGTAATCGGCCGTGTCGGCGCTGTCGGTCGGGCGCTTGCCGGCGATATAGGGCGGCAGTGGCAATTCGCCGAGCCGCTCGATCGCCTCGTCGAGATAGGCGCCGGTCAGGCTGAACTGCAATTCGACCTCGCCGCCCTCGCCCTTCGCGATCACCTCCGCGTGCAGGCGGCCGAGCTCGCAGGCATTGCTGGCGGCCTCCGAATCGAAAACCACGCGCTCGCCAGGCGCCAATTTCTTGGCCGGGCGGGCGAAGGCGAGCCAACGATCCTCGCTCTCGCGCTTGTGCAGCATGATCTCGATGCGGGCCGAATCCTCGCCGCGATAGCGCCGCCCGCGCAGCCGGGATGGGATCACGCGCGTATCGTTGAGGACGAGCGCGTCGCCGGGCTGAAGCAGCGAGACGAGATCGCGGATGCCGCGATCCTCCAGCGTCTCCGGCGCATCCGGACGAACTACGAGCAAACGCGCGGCATCGCGCGGACTCGCGGGCCGCAGCGCGATCCGGTCCTCGGGCAGGTCGAAATCGAAGAGATCGACGTTCACAGCCGCAGCGTCCTTCTGGTCAAACGAAACGAGCCCTCACCCCATTGGCTGCGAGCGCCGCTCGCGTCCCGGGATGAGGGCTCGCCTCAAACTATCGAAGATCAGGCCGCGTCGGCCATCACCTTCATTGAGACGATCGAGTCGGGATCGCGCACCGGCTCGCCACGCTTGATCAGGTCGACATTATCCATGCCTTCGACGACCTCGCCCCAGACGGTGTACTGCTTGTCGAGGAAGCGGGCATCGTCGAACACGATGAAGAACTGGCTGTTGGCCGAGTTCGGGTTCTGGGCGCGGGCCATCGAGCAGATGCCGCGGACATGCGGCTCGGCGTTGAACTCCTGCTTCAGGTCCGGATAGCTCGAGCCGCCGGTGCCGGTGCCGTGCGGGCAGCCGACCTGGGCCATGAAGCCGTCGATGACGCGGTGGAAGACGATGCCGTCATAGAAGCCCTCGCGAGCGAGCAGCTTGATGCGCTCGACATGGCCCGGCGCGAGATCGGGACGCAGCTTGATCACCACCTTGCCCTTGGTGGTTTCCATGACGAGGGTGTTCTCGGGATCGAGGGACATCAGGTTTGCCTTTCATTGAGCCGCGTGCGGCCGTGGAAGCGGATGGTGAAGGGTCGCCCCGCGATACTCGCTCCGAGGCCCGCCGACAACCTCATCGGCGTGCAGGAGCGGATGGCGGCGACGGCGGAATCGCTGAAGCGCTGCTGGAATGCGGCATCGCCGCGCTTGGTCTCCCAGGTGACGCGCGGCTGCCCGAAGAGGCTGCCGTCACGCCGCATGCTGAAGCGCAGCGACACCATCGCGCCCGTCAGATCACCGGGCAATGGCGGCGGGTTCCAGCAGCGCCGCACAGCCGGCGCGATCTCGTCGAGCCGGTCGACGGTTTCCGTGCCGTCCGGCGGCGCGTCAGGCGTGACCTGACCGATCAGGCCGATCTCGCCGGTGCCCTGCAGAACGCGCGGCGAACCGAGCCGGCGCTGGTCGAGGCCGGGAATGTCGTCGCCCCTGAAGGGGCCGCCGACACCAGGATTGTAGCGTTGGCCGCTCTGCGGCGGCAGGATCGGGTTCTGCGAGCCCGAAGGCGGGGGCAGAACCGGATTCTGCGAGCCGGAAGGCGGCGGCAGGCCGAGATCGCGCGTCTCCTGCGCGAGCGCTCCGCCCAGGCCGAGCACCACGGCGATCCCGATCAGGGCCGTCCGAAGCATCGCCGCACCCTCCCCGGCTCGTCCTGCCCGCTTCGAGCCGGCTTACTTGGCGTCGGCCTGCATGCGCATGCGGACGATCTTGTCGGGGTTGCTCACCTGGCCGTTATTGGCGCTGGAGCCCTTCTTGATCTTGCGCACGGCATCCATGCCGGAAACGACCTCGCCGAAGAGCGTGTACTGGCCGGTCAGCGAGCCGCAACCCTCGTAGCAGATGAAGAACTGCGAATTGGCTGAATCCGGCGAGGACGAGCGGGCCATGCCGAGCGAGCCGACCTTGTAGGGCGTCGGGGTGAACTCGGCGGGCAGGTTCGGCAGGTCGGACTTGCCGGTGCCGGTGCCCGTCGGATCGCCGGTCTGGGCCATGAAGCCGTCGATGACGCGGTGGAAGACGATGCCGTCATAGAAGCCGCGCTTCACCAGTGCCTTGATCTGGGCGACATGTTTCGGCGCGAGATCCGGCCGCAGGCGGATCGTCACGGGGCCATCCTTGGTCTCGAGGATGACGGTGTTTTCCGGATCGGCCTTCGGCGTCTGTGCCTGGGCGAAACCGAGCGAGGCGACGACGGCAAGGGCGGCGAGCGAGCTGCGCAGCATGAAAATCTCCATGGCCGCCGGCGAGCCCGGCGGATGCCGGTCGATAGCCCTATCCTTTGACCGGAACAAGGCATCGCATCGACACGCGCCTGCCCTTGCTGCACTGCACAAGTGCAAGGAAGACTAATCTTGCAAAAATTCCAGGCTGATGCTGCCTAAACTGGTGACAGAGCCGTCACAATCGGCTAATCCTTCCGGCGCTGGGAGCGCTTTGCCAGTCGAAGCGCTGCGGACCAGGTCTTGGGAGGAACAAACGCCCGCCTTGCAAAATGAGTCGCACGCTTTTCGGAGACGTGCGCCGGTGCAGCGGTAAAAGCGGACTACCAAAGGCAAGGCATCGGCCTTGCCTTTTTTCTTGGGCGGTACCCTGAGCGGATGCGCCTGACCTCAGATGTCGTAGGTCACCCAGAGATACCAGACGCCGGCGAAGATCACGGCCGCGATCAGCGAGGTGATGACGGCCTTCTTCAGCAATCCGGGGAACACGGGCGCGCCAGGCTCGGTGCCGGCCACGACCTCGCCCGCCTCGTGCTGGCTGCGGATGCCGAAGGGCAGCACCGCGAAGAGCGTGATCCACCAGATCACGAAATAAAGGGCGAGGCCGCCGACGATATTCATGCTGAGGCCCCCGCGAGCGCGATGCAGGAAAAGGCGACCTTCGCCTCGGTCGGCACGCCGAAGCGCGCAGTATGACGGGCCGGCAGGCCACCGGGGAAATGCTTCACGTATTCGGCGTTGCAGGCGGCATAATCGGCCGGGTCGGTGATCAGCATCGTCATCTGCACGACGCGGTCGAGGGAACTTCCCGCCTCCGCCAGGATCTCGGCGACGCGGCCGAGCGCATTGCGGACTTCCTCGGCGGGTGTCGCGCCGCGATGGACGCCACGCGCCGGGTCATGCGGCGCCGAATGCCCGGAGACGAAGACGAGCCCGCCCGCGACGGTCGCGGCGCTGAAGGGGCGTGGCGAGCCGGCTTCCGGCTGGCCGAGAAAAGCAATGGCGGTCATTGTCGTCAGGCCTGTTCGAGTTCGACCAGCGTACCGAGGAAGTCCTTGGGGTGCAGGAAGAGCACCGGCTTGCCGTGGGCGCCGATGCGCGGCTCGCCGGAGCCGAGCACGCGGGCCCCTTGCGCCTTCAGCCGGTCACGCGCCGCGAGGATGTCGTCGACCTCGTAGCAGATGTGATGGATGCCGCCATCCGCATTGCGCTCGAGAAACTTCGCGATCGGCGAGTCGGCGCCGAGCGGCTCCAGCAATTCGATCTTGGTGTTCGGCAGCTCGACGAAGACGACCGTGACGCCGTGCTCCGGCTCAGGCTGAGGCTGCGAGACGCGCGCACCCAGCGTGTCGCGGTAGAGCGCCGTGGAGGCTTCGAGGTCCTTCACCGCAATGGCGACGTGGTTCAGGCGTCCGATCATCTTCATCCTCTCCGGCGTGGCCGTACGGCCTTTCTACACCTCGATCACGAGAGCATGCACCAGCGGCTTCTTGCCCCACTCGTCGTTGACGGCGCTGCGCACGCCGCGCTCCAGCGCGTTGCGCAGGGCCTCGGGGTCGCGGCGGCGGGCCTTCGGGATATTATCGAGCAGATCGCCCACGGTATCGGCGACGTATTCATCGAAATCGATGCCGCCAAGCGTGCGCGGCGGCAGGCCGAGCACGGCGATCTCCGGCTCGCCGGCGATGCCGCCCTTGTCGTCGATGGCCACCGCGATCGAAACGATGCCGGCGAAGGACAGGCGGCGACGCTCCTGAATGGTTTTCTCGAGAGCATTCACCAGCAGCGAGCCGTCCTGGTAGAGCCGGCCATGCCTGACCTCGTCGACCTTGCGGGCGCCCTCGCCCGAGATCGCGACCACATCGCCGTTGCCGGCGCGCAGCACATGCTTGACGCCAAGGCTTCTGGCGAAGGTTTCATGCTCGGCCAGATGCAGGTCCTCGCCATGGGCGGGGATCGCGATCTGCGGTTTTAGCCAACCGTAGAGCCGGGCCATCTCCTCGCGGCGCGGATGGCCGGAAACATGGACCAGATGCGTCCGGTCGGTGATGATCTCGATCTTGTCGCGGGCCAGCGCGTTCAGGATGTTGCCGACCGACTTCTCGTTGCCGGGAATGGTGCGCGACGAGAAGATCACGCGGTCGCCAGGCGAGAGCGCGATCTCGGGATGGTCGTCCGAGGCAATGCGCGAGAGCGCGGCGCGCGGCTCGCCCTGGCTGCCGGTGACCAGCGCCACGACCTTGTCGCGCGGCAGGTAGCCATAGGCATCGACCGCGCGGAATCCGGGAATGCCGTCGAGATAGCCGCATTCGCGGGCGACATCGATGACGCGGTCCATGGCGCGGCCGACGACCACGACCTCGCGGTCGTTGGCCATCGCGGCTTCCGCGACGGCGCGCAGGCGCGCGACATTGGAGGCGAAGGTGGTGACGGCGACGCGTCCCGGCGCCGAGGCGACCAGTTCCTTCATCTTGGCGGCGACATCGGCCTCGCTCGGGCTGGTGCCGTCGCGCATGACATTGGTGGAATCGCAGACCAGCGCCAGCACGCCCTCGTCGCCGAGCTCGCGCAGGCGCTTCTCGTCGGTGGGCAGGCCGACGCGCGGGGTCGGGTCGATCTTCCAGTCGCCGGTATGGACGACGAGACCGGCGGGCGTGCGGATCGCCAGCGCGTTCGATTCCGGGATCGAGTGGGCCACCGGCACGAACTCGATGTCGAACGGACCGAGCGTGATCGCCCCGCCTTGCGGCACGACGTTGATCTCGACGCTCGGCGCGCCGGGCTCGGAGAGGCGGCGCGTGGCGAGGAGGCCGGCGGCGAAGCGCGTGCAATAGACCGGCGCGCGCAGGGAGGGCCAGAGCGCCGCGAGCGCGCCGATATGGTCCTCATGGGCATGGGTGATGACGATGCCGAGGAGGTTCGCCCGTTCCTCGATGATGTAGCGCAGGTCGGGCAGGACGATATCGACGCCCGGCGCCTCCGGCCCGGCGAAGGACAGGCCGCAATCGACCAGGATCCACTTTCGCCGGCCCTCGGGCCCGAAGCCGTAGAGAGCGGCGTTCATGCCGATCTCGCCGAGGCCGCCGAGGGGAACGAAGACGAGCTGGTCGCTGGAACGGGTCACTGGCAATCCTGATTTTGGCAATGGCTTGATCTTATGCCGCGTGATGGCAACGAGCCCTAGCACGCCAGCAAGGTAGCCTCCAGATCGACGGAGGCTGGAGAGATGGCTGGATCAGCCCGGAGGGCCGAAGAAGAGGTCGCCGGCATCGATGACGCGGCGGCCGGCTTCGGTTTCGAGTTCGAGGCGCCCGGTCGGGTCGAGGCCGATGAAGATGCCGGTGAGCGGCCCTTCGGGCAGGCGAATGGTGATGGTCTCACCCAGGAAGGCGGCGCGTTCCAGCCAGGCGGCGCGGGTCGGGCCGAAGCCGCCGGCTTGCGACCAGACGGCGAAGCGCCGGGCGAAGGCATCGCTCAGGCCCGTGAGCATGGCCTCGACATTGGCCTGCGGCGCCGTAGCCTTGAGAAAGGTAGCGGGATAGGGCGTATCGGGAGGGCAGGAGGCGATGTTGACGCCGCAGCCGACGATGATGTTGAGCCGCCCTGCCCGGCTCTCGCCCTCCAGCAGCAGGCCGGAGGTCTTGGCGCGGTCGAGCAGCAGGTCGTTCGGCCATTTCAGCTTCAGCCCGGATGCGGCCGGACCAAGCAGCTTCGCGGCGGCATCGTGCAAGGCGAGGCCCACCACGAAACCCAGTTGCGGCGCCAGCGCCGGTTCGCACGGATCGGTCAGCAGCAGGCTGGCGTAGAGATTGCCGGGCGGCGAGCCCCATTGCCGGCCATGACGACCCCTGCCGGAATTCTGGCTGCGGGCGACGATCCAGAGCTTGCCCGGTTCGCCCTGATCGAGCGCGCGACGCGCCTCCTCCATGGTGGAGCCGACCTCGTCGCGGACGATCAGCCGATAGCCCGCGGCGCGGGCGCCCTCACCGAGCATGGGAGTTGGTCGACGCCGTCATGCTCGCCCTTGTGGCGAGCATCCACGTCTTGAACACGCCCCTCGGCCAGCGAAGACGTGGATGGTCGGGACAAGCCCGACCATGACGGGGAGACATCAAAACAGCGACTTGGCCGCAGCCGCCGCCGAGTCGAAGAGCGGTGCCGGCACCAGCGAGAGCACCAGCACGAAGACCGCCGAGACCAGCAGCACCGCGCGAACGCCGAGATCGGACGTCTCGAAGGCCGGCTTCGGCTCATCGAAATACATCACCTTGACGAGGCGCAGGTAGTAATAGGCGCCGACCACGCTGGTCAGCACGCCGATGACGGCGAGCACATAGAGCTTCGCATTGATCGCGGCGAGGAAGACGTACCACTTCGCCCAGAAGCCCGCGAGCGGCGGGATGCCGGCAAGCGAGAACATCATCATCGACATCGCGAACGCCATCCAGCCATTGGTGCGGGACAGGCCGGCGAGTTCCGAGATGTCCTCGACCAGCTTACCGTCGCGGCGCATCATCAGCACGCAGGCGAAGGCGGCAAGCGTCGTGGCGAGATAGATCGCCATATAGGTCATCACGCCCTGCACGCCCTCGGCCGTGCCGGCGGCGAGGCCGACCAGCGCGTAGCCCATGTTGGCGATCGAGGAGTAGGCGAGCAGGCGCTTGATGTTGCGCTGGCCGATCGCGGCGAAGGCGCCGAGCGCCATCGAGGCGATCGAGATGAAGACGATGATCTGGCGCCAGTCATGGATCGCGCCCGGGAAGGCGCCGATGAAGACGCGGATCACCATCGCCATGGCGGCCATCTTGGGCGCCGAGGCGAAGAAGGCCGCGACCGGGGTGGGCGCGCCCTCGTAGACGTCCGGCGTCCACATGTGGAACGGCACGGCCGAGATCTTGAAGGCGACACCGGCGGCGATGAAGACGATGCCGAAGATCAGGCCGATGCCGGCATGGCCGCCCGCCGTCGCCGCGGCGATGCCCGGGAAGGTGACGGTGCCGGTGAAGCCGTAAACCAGCGAGCCGCCATAGAGCAGCATTCCGGAGGAGAGCGCGCCGAGCACGAAATACTTCAGGCCGGCTTCGGTCGATTTCGCGTTGTCGCGGTCGAATGCGGCGACGACATAGAGCGCCAGCGACTGCAGCTCGAGGCCGACATAGAGGCTGATGAGATCGTTCGCCGAGATCATCATCATCATGCCGATCGTCGCGAGCACGACCAGGATCGGGAATTCGAAACGCATCGTGCCCTGGCGCCGCAGCGTATCGGCCGAAAGCAGGATGGAGGCGCCGGCGCCGATGAGCGTCAGCACCTTCATGAAGCGGGCAAAGCCGTCGACGATGAAGCCATCGTTGAAGGTCAGCATCTTGCCGCTGCCTGAGACAACCATCACCAGCGCGACCGCGAGCAGCGCGAGCGCCAGCCCTTCGAGCAGGCGCGTGGCGCGCTCGCCCTGGATCGCACCGACCAGCACCATCGTGATGGCGCCGAGGGCGAGGATGATTTCCGGCAGGGCCGGGCCGAGAGCGGGCAGAGCCATGACGAGACCTTACTGCGCGGCCGCCAGCGCCGTCTTGGCGACGGCGAGGGCTGCCTGATAGTTCTTGATGAGCGCTTCGGTCGGCGCCGCGAAGGCGTCGAGGATCGTGTGCGGCTGGATGCCGTACCAGATCGTCAGCAGGACGAGCGGGACCAGGATCACGAATTCACGCGGGTTCAGGTCCTTGATGTCCTTCAGCTCCGGCTTGACCAGCTCGCCGAAGACGACGCGGCGGTAGAGCCAGAGCGCGTAGGCAGCCGAGAGGATGACGCCCGACGTCGCGATGAAAGCCACCCAGGGGTTGGCGCGGAAGGCGCCGAGCAGCGTCAGGAACTCGCCGACGAAGCCCGAGGTGCCAGGCAGGCCGACATTGGCCATCGTGAAGATCATGAAGACGACGGCATAGGCCGGCATGCGGTTCACGAGCCCGCCATAGGCGGCGATCTCGCGGGTGTGCATGCGATCGTAGATCACGCCGACGCAGAGGAAGAGCGCGCCCGAGACCAGCCCGTGGCTGACCATCTGGTACATCGCACCCTGGATGCCCTGCGGCGTCAGGGTGAACAGGCCCATCGTTACGAAGCCCATATGGGCGACCGAGGAATAGGCGATCAGCTTCTTCATGTCCTCCTGCATCAGCGCCACCAGCGAGGTGTAGACGATGGCGATGACGGAGAGGGCGAAAACCAGCGGCGCGAACAGCGCCGAGGCTTCCGGGAACATCGGGATCGAGAAACGGATGAAGCCGTAGCCGCCCATCTTCAGCAGGATCGCCGCCAGAACGACGGAGCCGGCGGTCGGCGCCTCGACGTGGGCGTCGGGCAGCCAGGTATGGACCGGCCACATCGGCATCTTCACCGCGAAGGAGGCGAAGAAGGCGAGCCACAGCCAGGGCTGCATCTGCGACGGGAACTTGTGCGCCAGCAGTGTCGGGATGTCGGTGGTGCCGGCGTTCCAGTACATCGCCATCACCGCCAGCAGCATCAGCACCGAGCCGAGCAGCGTGTAGAGGAAGAACTTGTAGGAGGCGTAGACGCGCCGCTTGCCGCCCCAGATGCCGATGATCAGGAACATCGGGATCAGGCCAGCCTCGAAGAACAGGTAGAACAGCACGAGGTCGAGCGCCGCGAAGACGCCGATCATCAGCGCTTCCAGCACCAGGAACGCGATCATGTATTCGCGCACCCGCTTCTCGACCGAAGTCCAGGAGGCGAGGATGCAGAACGGCATCAGGAAGGCCGTCAGCACGATGAAGGGGAAGGAGAAGCCGTCGACGCCGAGCTTGAACTTGATGGACTCCGAAACCCAGCCATGGGTCTCGACCAGCTGGAAGCCGGGATTGGCCGTGTCGAAGCGCCCCCAGGCGACGCAGGCCAGCACAAAGGTGAGCACCGTCGTGACGAGCGCCGCCCAGCGCGCATTGGAGTTGACCGAAGCCTCGTCGCCACGCTGCACCAGGATGAAGGCAGCGCCGACCAGCGGCAGGATCAGGAGACCGGTGAGGATACCGAAACCGAACATCATCTCACCCGCGCGCCACGAGATACCAGGTCACGAGCCCAGCGACACCGATGAGCATGGCGAAGGCATAGTGATAGAGATAGCCGGTCTGAAGCCGGACCACCCGATTGGTGACGTCGACCACGCGGGCCGAGACGCCGTCCGGGCCGAAGCCGTCGATGACGAGGCCATCGCCCTTCTTCCAGAGGAAGCGGCCGAGCCACTTCGCGGGCCTGACGAACAGGAAGTCGTAGAGTTCGTCGAAGTACCACTTGTTGAGCAGGAACTGGTAGAGCGCCGGGTTGGCGGCCGCCAGCTTGCCCGGAATCTCGGGCCGGCGAACATACATGTACCAGGCCAGCGCGAAGCCGATCACCATCGCCACGAAGGGCGACCAGACGACCCATTTCGGGACTTCGTGCATGGCGTGCAGGATGTGGTTGTCCTTGCCCATGAACAGCGCCGACTTCCAGAAATGCTCGAAGTCATGGCCGATGAAGGCTTCCTTGAAGGCGTAGCCGGCCACGATCGCGCCGAGCGAGAGCACGGCGAGCGGAACCAGCATCGTCCAGGGGCTCTCATGCGGCGTGTGGTCATGGCCGTGGCCGTGACCGTCGTGCCCATCAGCGGCATGGGCGTGATCGTCATGGCCGTGACCATGCGCGTCGTGACCATGGCCCCAGCGCGGCGCGCCCTCGAAGGTCATGAAATAGAGCCGCCAGGAGTAGAACGAGGTCATGCCGGCTGCGACGACCAGCAGCACGAAGGCATAGGACGAGGCGAGGCCGCCATGCGCCACCGAGGCGTAGGCGCTCTCGATGACCGCATCCTTCGAGAAGTAGCCGGCGAAGCCCGGGAATCCGGTCAGCGCCAGCGTGCCGATCGTCATGGCGGCGGCAGTCAGGGGGATGTGCTTCCGGAGGCCGCCCATGTGGCGCATGTCCTGCTCGTGATGCATCGCGTGGATGACCGAGCCGGCGCCGAGGAACAGCAGCGCCTTGAAGAAGGCGTGGGTGAACAGGTGGAAGATGCCGGCGCCATAGTTGCCGACGCCGAGCGCGACGAACATGTAGCCGAGCTGCGAACAGGTCGAATAGGCGATGACGCGCTTGATGTCGTTCTGCACGAGGCCGACCGTCGCCGCGAAAAAGGCGGTGGTGGCGCCAATGACGACGACGACGGTGAGTGCGACGGGCGCGTATTCGAACACCGGCGACAGCCGCGCGACCATGAACACCCCGGCGGTGACCATCGTCGCGGCATGGATGAGCGCCGAAACCGGGGTCGGGCCTTCCATCGCGTCCGGCAGCCAGGTGTGCAGCAGGAACTGCGCCGACTTGCCCATCGCGCCCATGAACAGCAGCAGGCAGGTCAGGGTCAGGGCGTTCCAGTCATAGCCAAGGAAGCGGAAGCTCTGGCTCGCCATCTCGCCGGCGCGCGGGAAGATGGCGTCGAAGGTGACGGCACCGAAGAGCACGAAGATCAGGAAGATGCCGAGCAGGAAGCCGAAATCGCCGACGCGGTTGACGATGAAGGCCTTCATCGCAGCCGCATTGGCCGAGGGCTTCTGATACCAGAAGCCGATCAGCAGATAGGAGGCGAGGCCGACGCCCTCCCAGCCGAAGAACATCTGGACGAGGTTGTCCGCCGTCACCAGCATCAGCATCGCGAAGGTGAAGAGCGAGAGATAGGCGAAGAAGCGCGAGCGGTGCTCGTCCTCGTGCATGTAGCCGATCGAGTAGAGGTGCACGAGGCTGGAGACCGTGTTGACCACGACCAGCATCACCGCCGTCAGCGTATCCACGCGGAAGGCCCAGTCGACCTGCAATTCGCCGGACGAGATCCAGCTCGCGACCTGCACGCGGGTCGTGCCGGAGCCGAAGCCGACCTGGGTGAGCGCGACCCAGGACAGGGCGGCGGAGACCATCAGCAGCGAGGTCGTGACGATCTCGGAGCCGCGCGCGCCGATCAGCCGGCCAAAGAGGCCGGCGATCAGGAAGCCGATGAGAGGGAGGAAGACGATCGCGTGATACATGGCAGTGAGGTCCAGGCGCTGGGGCGCGCTCAGCCTTTCATCATGTTGATGTCTTCCACCGCGATCGTGCCGCGGTTGCGGAAGTAGACGACGAGAATGGCGAGACCGATCGCGGCCTCAGCCGCCGCCACCGTGAGCACGAGCAGCGCGAAAACCTGGCCGACGATGTCGTTCAGGAAGCTCGAGAAGGCGACGAAGTTCAGGTTGACCGAGAGCAGGATGAGCTCGACCGACATCAGGATGACGATGACGTTCTTGCGGTTGATGAAGATGCCGAGCACGCCGAGCGTGAAGAGGATGGCGCTGACGGCGAGATAATGGCCCAGTCCGATCGTCATCACGCCATCTCCTCGGGAACGCCGGCGCGCGAAGGCACCTGCTTGACCGCCATCGCCGCGTCCTTGGTGCGGGCGTTCTGCGTCGGGACGTGCTGGCGCTTGATGCCGGGGCGGTCGCGCAGCGTCAGCACGATCGCGCCGATCATGGCGACGAGCAGCACGAGGCCGGCCGCCTGGAAGTAGTAGACATACTGGGTGTAGAGCACGCGGCCGAGCGCCTCGGTGTTCGAGATGCCCGCCGGGATCGCGGCGACCGGCGCCTTGACGATCTGCGGATCGATGACCCAGGCGCCGACGACCAGCAAAAGCTCGACGGCGAAGATGAAGCCGATCAGCGCGCCGATCGGCAGGTAGTTCAGGAAGCCCTGGCGGAACTCGGCGAAATCGACGTCGAGCATCATCACCACGAAGAGGAAGAGCACCGCGACCGCGCCGACATAGACGACGACCAGCAGCATCGCGAGGAACTCGGCACCGAGCAGCATGAAGAGCCCGGCCGCGTTGACGAAGGCCAGGATCAGGAACAGCACGGAATGCACGGGGTTGCGCGAGGTCACCACCATGAAGGCGGATGCCACGGTCACCCCTGCGAAGAGATAGAAGAAAGCCGCTGCGGCATTCATCTCGGCCAGCCCTTCCCGCCCCTTTTCGGCGCGGTCCTCGTTTGGTTCGTGCTCCGGGACTCAGAAGGCCCGCAGCAATTTGGAGCGTCTATAATCAGGCCCGCCGGGCGGGACAACCGCACGGCGGGTCTGTGAACTCAATCGCACCCTTCGGCATCATCGCGGGACGACGCCGGAGGTCGGTCAATCACCGATAGGGCGCATCCATCGCGATGTTGCGCGCGATCTCGCGTTCCCAGCGCGCGCCGTTCGCGAGCAGCTTGTCCTTGTCGTAGAACAGCTCCTCGCGGGTCTCGGTCGCGAACTCGAAATTCGGCCCCTCGACGATGGCATCGACCGGGCAGGCTTCCTGGCAGAAACCGCAGTAGATGCACTTGGTCATGTCGATGTCGTAACGGGTGGTGCGACGCGTGCCGTCGTTGCGGCGCGGGCCGGCCTCGATGGTGATGGCCTGCGCCGGGCAGATCGCCTCGCAGAGCTTGCAGGCGATGCAGCGCTCCTCGCCGTTCGGATAGCGGCGCAAGGCATGCTCGCCACGGAAGCGCGGCGAAAGCTGGCCCTTCTCGAACGGGTAGTTCAGCGTCGCCTTCGGCTTGAAGAAATAGCGCATCGACAGGCCGATAGCCCCGACGAACTCCTTCAGCAGCAGGCCCCTTGCGGCTTGCGCGAGTGACATCGCCTTCGTCCTTTACATCCTCAGCCGAACACAGTCCGGCCGATTACGAAACCCAGAACCGGCATCACGCCGATCGTCATCACAACCAGAACCGCTCGCAGGATGCGGATGCGGCGCTCGTAGTCAGCTCTCTCGGCTTCGGTCTCCGAGCGATCCGTGCGCCGGAGCGCCCCGATCACCACGGCCGACATCAGCCGGTATTCCAGCAGGCCGAGCCCGAAGCCGATCAGGGCACCGAGCGGGCCGGCCCAACTCATCCCGCGACCGGGCCCCAGCCGGTTAACTGCAGCACCAGCGCCACGATCACCACGCTACCGATGGAGAGCGGCAGAAAGACCTTCCAGCCCAGGCGCATCAACTGATCGTAGCGGTAGCGCGGCACGAAGGCCTTCACCAGCGCGAACATGAAGAACACGAAGCAGACCTTGAGCGCGAACCAGAACACGCCGGGCAGCCAGGTGAAGGGCGGCAGCGCGACCGGAGGGGCCCAGCCGCCGAGGAACAGGATCGTGGTCAGCGAGCACATGGTCATGATCGCCACGTATTCACCGAGCATGAACAGCAGGTACGGCGTCGAGGAATATTCGACCATGAAGCCCGCCACGAGCTCGGATTCCGCCTCGGCCAGATCGAAGGGCGGCCGGTTCGTCTCGGCCAGCGCCGAGATGAAGAAGACCACGAACATCGGAAAGAGCGGGATGAAGTACCAGTTCAGGATCGAGAGCCACGGCACGCCGAGCGCATGCGCAAGACCCCGGTTCTGCTGCGCCTCGACCACCGCCGAGAGGTTCAGCGAGCCGACGCAGAGCAGCACGGTGATGATGACGAAGCCGATCGAGACCTCGTAGGACACCATCTGCGCCGCCGAGCGCAGCGCGCTCATGAACGGGTATTTCGAGTTCGAGGCCCAGCCGGCCATGATGATGCCGTAGACGCCGAGCGAGGAGATCGCGAGGATGTAGAGCACGCCGACATTGATGTCGGCGATCGCCCAGCCTTCCGCCACCGGGATCACCGCCCAGGCGCCGAGCGCCAGAAGGCAGGAGATGAAGGGCGCCAGCAGGAAGATGCCCTTGTTGGCACCGGACGGGATGATCGGCTCCTTGAGCGCGAACTTGATCAGGTCCGCGAAGCTCTGGAACAGGCCCCAGGGTCCGACCACGTTCGGGCCGCGGCGGAGCTGCACCGCCGCCCAGACCTTGCGGTCGGCCAGCAGGATATAGGCGATGAAGACCAGCAGGCAGACCAGCAGCAGCAGGCTCTTGCCGAGGATGATCGCGATATCGAGGACGAGGTCCCAGTTCATGGCCGCTTACTCCGCCGCCTGCTGATGCCGGCCGGAGGCCAGCGCCGAGCATTCCGCCATGATGGCGGAGGCACGCGCGATCGGGTTGGTCTGATAGAAATCGGCGACGACGGGCGCGAAGCCCGCCTTGTCGGTCTTGCCGCCGAGGCCGGCGAGCTTGCCGATCTCCGAGGCGTCGTTGACTGGGAGGCCGTCGAGCGCCGCGAAATGCGGGTGCGCGTCGTAGAGCGCCTTGCGCAGGCCGGGCAGCGAGTCGAAGGGCAGCGTCTTGCCGAGAGCTCCTGAGAGCGCGCGCAGGATCGCCCAGTCCTCGCGGGCATCGCCCGGCGGGAAGGTGGCGCGGTCGCCCATCTGCACACGGCCTTCCGTGTTCACATAGGTGCCGGACTTCTCGGTATAGGCCGCGCCCGGCAGGATGACGTCGGCGCGATGCGCGCCCTTGTCGCCATGCGTGCCCTGGTAGATCACGAAAGCGCCTTCCGGCACCTCGATCTCGTCGGCGCCGAGCAGGAAGAGCACGTCGAGCGCACCCGGCTTGACCATCGCAGCCGCATCGAGACCGCCCTCGCCCGGCACAAAGCCGAGATCGAGTGCGCCGACGCGGGCGGCGGCGGTATGGATCACGCCGAAGCCGTTCCAGCCCTCAGCGACGGCGCCGAGCGCCTGCGCCGCCTTGGCGGCGAGCGAAAGCACGGCCTCGCCGTCGGCACGGGCGAGAGCGCCCTGCCCGACCAGCACCATTGGCTTGCCGCCAGCGGCAGCGGCCGACTTCACGACCTCGGCCAGCGTTTCCGGGCCGGCGCCAAGATAATCGTAGGTATAGGTCAGGTCGGCCTTGTCGCCGATGACGCTGACCTTGAAGTCGCCACGCAGCCAGCGCTTGCGGATGCGGGCGTTCAGGATCGGCGCCTCGCGGCGCGGGTTAGAGCCGATGATCAGCAGCGAGGTCGCGTCCTCGATGCCGGCGATGCCCGCGTTGAGGACGTAGGACGCGCGGCCGAACTTGGGATGCAGCTTCGTGCCGTCCTGGCGGGCGTCGAGATTGGCGGAGCCGAGCGAGGCGATCAGGCTCTTCAGCGCGAACATCTCCTCGACCGCGGCGAGATCGCCGGCGATCGCGCCGATCTTCTCAGGCGCCGTCCCCTTCACCTTATTGGCGATGGCGGCGAAGGCCTCGTTCCAGCTCGCGGGACGCAGGCGGCCGTTCTCGCGGATATAGGGCCGGTCGAGACGCTGCGTGCGCAGGCCGTCGGCGACATGGCGGGTCTTGTCGGAGATCCATTCCTCGTTCACCGCCTCGTTGAGGCGGGGCAGGATGCGCATCACTTCCTTGCCGCGCGAGTCGACGCGGATGGCCGAGCCGACGGCGTCCATCACGTCGATGCTCTCGGTCTTGGAGAGCTCCCAGGGCCGGGCCTTGTTCTGGTAGGGCTTCGAGGTCAGCGCGCCGACCGGGCAGAGATCGACGACGTTGCCCTGCAGCTCCGACGACATCGCCTGCTCGAGATAGGTCGTGATCTCCATGTCCTCGCCGCGGCCGATGGCGCCGAGGTCGGAGGCGCCGGCGACCTCGGTGGTGAAGCGGACGCAGCGCGTGCACTGGATGCAGCGCGTCATCGAGGTCTTGACCAGCGGGCCGATATACTTGTCCTCGACCGCGCGCTTGTTCTCCGCATAGCGGGAGGTGTCGACGCCATAGGCCATCGCCTGGTCCTGCAGGTCGCACTCGCCGCCCTGGTCGCAGATCGGGCAATCCAGCGGGTGGTTGATGAGCAGGAACTCCATCACCCCTTCGCGGGCCTTCTTGACCATCGGCGACTTGGTCAGGACGACCGGCGGCTCGCCGTTCGGGCCGGGGCGCAGATCGCGCACGCCGATGGCGCAGGAGGCCTGCGGCTTCGGCGGGCCACCCTTCACCTCGACGAGGCACATGCGGCAGTTGCCGGCGATCGAGAGGCGCTCGTGGAAGCAGAAGCGCGGCACCTCGGCGCCAGCCGCCTCGCAGGCCTGGAGAACCGTGTACTCGGCGGGTACGTCGACCTCGACGCCGTCGATGAGGAGTTTCGTCATGGTCTCACTCCGCCGCCATCAGGCGCACAGGCTCGCTGTGCGGGTTGGCGGCATAGTCGTCGATGCGCTGCTCGATCTCGTGACGGAAATGCGCGATCAGGCCCTGGATCGGCCAGGCGGCTGCGTCGCCGAGCGCGCAGATGGTGTGGCCCTCGATCTGCTTGGTGACGTCGAGCAGCATGTCGATCTCGCGCTTCTGGGCGCGGCCCTCGGCCATGCGCTCCATGACGCGCCACATCCAGCCCGTGCCCTCGCGGCAAGGCGTGCACTGGCCGCAGCTCTCGTGCTTGTAGAAATGGCTGATGCGGGCGATGGCGCGGACGATGTCGGTCGACTTGTCCATCACGATGACCGCCGCCGTGCCGAGGCCGGAGCGCAGCTTCGAGAGCGAGTCGAAATCCATCGGCGTGTCGATGATCTGCTCGGCCGGGACCATGCGGACCGAAGAACCGCCGGGGATGACCGCCTTGAGATTGTCCCAGCCGCCGCGGATGCCGCCGCAATGCTTCTCGATCAGCTCACGGAACGGGATGCCCATCGCCTCCTCGACGTTGCAGGGCTTGTTCACGTGGCCGGAAATGCAGAACACCTTGGTGCCGACATTATTCGGCGTGCCGAGCGAGGAGAACCAGCTCGCGCCGCGGCGCAGGATGGTCGGGGCGACCGCGATCGACTCGACGTTGTTCACCGTGGTCGGGCAGCCATAGAGGCCCATATTGGCGGGGAATGGCGGCTTCAGCCGCGGCATGCCCTTCTTGCCTTCGAGGCTCTCCAGCAGCGCCGTCTCCTCGCCGCAGATATAGGCGCCGGCGCCGTGATGCACATAGAGATCAAAGGGATAGCCGTGGACGTTGTCCTTGCCGATCAACTTGGCGGCATAGGCCTCGTCGACGGCGCGCTGCAGCGCCTCGCGCTCGCGGATATATTCACCGCGGATGTAGATATAGGCCGCGTGCGCGCCCATGGCGAAGGAGGCGATCAGGCAGCCCTCGACCAGCGTATGCGGGTCGTTGCGCATGATCTCGCGATCCTTGCAGGTGCCCGGCTCCGACTCGTCGGCGTTGACGACGAGATAATGCGGGCGCCCGTCGCTCTGCTTGGGCATGAACGACCATTTCAGCCCGGTCGGGAAGCCGGCGCCGCCGCGGCCGCGCAGGCCGGACTTCTTCATCTCGTCGATGATCCAGTCCCGGCCCTGCTCCAGGATGAACTTGGTGCCATCCCAGCCGCCGCGCTTGATCGCACCCTTCAGGGTACGGTCATGCAGGCCGTAGAGATTGGTGAAGATGCGATCGCGATCTGCGAGCATGTCCTAGTGCCTCACTCTGCCGGCTTGTCGCCAAGCTTCGACTCCGGGCGCCAGCCCGTCGCGAGCTTCTTCGACTGAGCAATCCAGTCGTCACGCAGCGCCCGGCCCTTGAAGCCGGTCAGCCGCGCATCGACCCAGGCGAGCTCCGCCGGTGTCCATTTGGCGATCTGGTCGAAATGCCAGACCCCCATCTCGTTGAGCATCTTAGCCAACTTCGGCCCGACGCCCCAGATCAGTTCGAGATCGTCGCCCTTGCCGCCGCGGGCAGCGGTCAGCAATTCGGGCTTGCTCTCGTCGGTCGCAGCCGACGCCGGCGCGGGCTTCGCCACAGCAGCGGGCTTGGCCGCAGCAGCAGGCTTGGCCGCAGCAGCAGGCTTGGCAGCCTCGGCGACATCCTTCTTCTCGACCTTGCCCTTGGCGGCCGGCGTATCGTTCGCGGCGCTCGAAGGCTGGGCGGGAGCAGAGGGCTTCGGACGGCCGGCAGCAGCCGTCTCGGTCGCAGGCTTGGCAGCGACGGCGGCCGGGGTCGCCTCGGCCTTCTTGGCCTCGGCTTCAGCTGCTTTCTTGGCCTCAGCCTCGGCGGCGGCCTTGGCGGCGGCGGCCTCGGCGGCAGCCTTGCGCTGCTCGACGACGCGCTTCTGCCAGTCGCCGGCGCCGATCATCGAGCCGTCATAGAGCGCCTTGTCGGTCAACGTCTGCGGGCCGCCTTCCGGCTCGGAGCCGGTGCGGCCGTTCTGCGGGCCGGGCTTGGTGGCGCGGCCATTGCGCATGTCGTCGAGAAGCTGGCGGAAGGAAGCCGGCGTCAGGTCCTCGTAGTAATCGACATTGATCTGCGCCATCGGAGCGTTGCAGCAGGCCCCCAGGCACTCGACTTCGAGCCAGGAGAGCTTGCCGTCGGCGGTCACGGTCGATTGCGGGCCGATGACGTCCTCGCAGACCTTCTTCAGCGCTTCCGCGCCGCGCAGCGCGCAGGGCGTCGTGCCGCAGAGCTGGACGAAAAACTCGCCAACCGGCTGCAGGTTGAACATCGTGTAGAAGGTCGCGACCTCCAGCACGCGCATCGGCGCCATCCCTAAGCGCTTCGCGACGGTCTCGATCACGGCGCGCGAGACCCAGCCCTCCTGCTCCTGCGCCTTCCACAAAAGCGGGATGACGGCGGAAGCCTGGCGGCCTTCGGGGTACTTGGCGATCTGCTGGTCGATCCAGTTCTCGTTCGCCGCGGTGAAGGCGAAGGAGGCAGGCTGGATGGGATCGGGCGCGAGACGACGGACGGACATTAGCGGTCCACCTCACCAAAGACGATATCGAGGGAGCCGAGGATCGCGGAGACGTCGGCGAGCATGTGCTTGCGGCACATGAAATCCATGGCCTGGAGATGGGCGAAGCCCGGGGCCTTGATCTTGCAGCGATAGGGCTTGTTGGTGCCGTCCGAGACCAGATAGACGCCAAATTCGCCCTTCGGCGCCTCGACGGCGGCATAGACCTCGCCGGCCGGCACCTTGTAGCCCTCGGTATAGAGCTTGAAGTGGTGGATCAGCGCTTCCATCGAGCGCTTCATCTCGCCGCGCTTGGGCGGCACCATCTTGCCGTCGAGCGAGGAGACCGGGCCGCCGCCATCAGGCGCCAAGAGCTTGTCGCAGCACTGCTTCATGATGCGCACCGACTGGCGCATCTCTTCCATGCGGATGTGGTAGCGGTCGAAGCAGTCGCCGTTCTTGCCGACGGGGATGTCGAATTCCATCTCCTCGTAGCACTCGTAGGGCTGCGACTTGCGCAGGTCCCAGGGCGCGCCGGAGCCGCGCACCATCACGCCCGAGAAGCCCCATTTCCAGCAGGTCTCGAGATCGACCACGCCGATATCGACGTTGCGCTGCTTGAAGATGCGGTTGTCGCTGAGCAGCCCTTCGAGGTCGTCGCAGACCTTGAGGAAGGGATCGCACCACTCGGCGATGTCATGGATCAGCGAGACCGGGATGTCCTGGTGCACGCCGCCGGGCCGGACATAGGCCGCATGCATGCGCGCGCCGCAGGCCCGCTCGTAGAAGATCATCAGCTTCTCGCGCTCCTCGAAGCCCCAGAGCGGAGGCGTGAGGGCGCCGACGTCCATCGCCTGCGTGGTGACGTTGAGCAGATGCGAGAGGATGCGGCCGATCTCGGAATAGAGCACGCGGATGAGCTGGCCGCGGCGCGGCACGGTCACGCCGACGAGGCGCTCGACCGCCAGCGCAAAGGCATGCTCCTGGTTCATCGGCGCGACATAGTCGAGCCGGTCGAAATAGGGCACAGCCTGGAGATAGGTCTTGGCCTCGATCAGCTTCTCGGTGCCGCGATGCAGCAGGCCGATATGGGGATCGACGCGCTCGACGATCTCGCCGTCGAGCTCCAGCACGAGGCGCAGCACGCCGTGCGCGGCCGGGTGCTGCGGGCCGAAATTGATCGAGAAATTGCGGATATTGTGCTCGGTCATGACCGGCCTTCCTGCTGCGCCTGGAAGCGCGCCATCACTTCGGCACCCGTCAGCCGCGGGCGCTCGCCGGCGAAGGCATAAAGCGCCGGCTTTTCATCGATGAAGATCTCTTCGAGGAACTTGAACGATCCGGTGTCGTCGAAGCTCTGGAAGGCCACGGCGACATGGCCCTCGCCTTCGCGCAGGCGCCAGAACAGGCTCGAGCCGCAGTTCCGGCAGAACTGCCGCATCGCCCATTCGGACGAGACGTAGCTGCCGAGCTGGCTGTCGTCCTCGATCGTCACGTCGCCACAGGACACGGCCATGAAGACGCCGCCGCTCCATTTCCGGCACATGCCGCAATGGCAGACATCCATCTCATCGTTCTTGGGCGTCGCCGTGAAGCGGATGGAACCGCAGAGACAACCGCCGGAGAGTTTTTCCGCCGCAGCCGTCATCACGCCCCCTTCGCCTTCTCGTCGCCCGGCAGCACGTAGTCCGTGCCTTCCCACGGCGAGAGGAAATCGAAGTTGCGGAATTCCTGGTTGAGCTTCACCGGCTCGTAGACGACACGCTTCTGCTCGTCGTCGTAGCGGACCTCGACGAAGCCGGTCAGCGGGAAGTCCTTGCGCAGCGGATAACCCTCAAAACCGTAATCGGTGAGGATGCGGCGCAGGTCAGGATGGCCGGAGAACAGGATGCCGTAGAAGTCGTAAGCCTCGCGCTCGAACCAGTTCGCCGCCGGGAAGACCTCGATCACGGAGGGGACGGGCGTCGCCTCGTCGGTCTGGACCTTGACGCGAATGCGGCGGTTATGATGCGGCGCCAGCAGATGGTAGACGACGTCGAAGCGCTTCTCGCGGCCGGGATAGTCGGCGCCGGCGAGATCGGTGAAGTTCACGAAGCGGAAGCGCGGATCGCTGTAGAGCGCACGCAGGACCGCGACGATCGAAGCCGCCTCGGCATGGATCGTGAGCTCCTCGAAGGCGACGACCGCCTCCGTCACCGCGCCGGGCAGCGCGGCCTTGATCTCTTCGCCGAGTTGTACGAGCGCTTCGCTCATCGTCTCACCTTCATCGCCTGCAGCATCGACCGACGGAGCGCTCAGCGCTCGATCGTGCCGGTGCGGCGGATCTTCTTCTGCAGCAGCAGGACGCCGTAAAGCAGCGCCTCTGCCGTCGGCGGGCAGCCCGGGACATAGATGTCGATCGGGACGATGCGGTCGCAGCCGCGCACCACCGAGTAGCTGTAGTGGTAGTAGCCGCCGCCATTGGCGCAGGAGCCCATCGAGATGACGTAGCGCGGCTCCGGCATCTGGTCGTAGACCTTGCGCAGAGCGGGAGCCATCTTGTTGGTCAGCGTGCCCGCGACGATCATCACGTCGGACTGGCGCGGCGAGGCGCGCGGCGCGAAGCCGAAGCGCTCGACATCGTAGCGCGGCATCGAGAGCTGCATCATCTCGACGGCGCAGCAGGCCAGGCCGAAGGTCATCCACATCAGCGAGCCCGTGCGGGCCCAGTTGATCAGATCGTCGGTCGCGGTGACGAGGAAGCCCTTGTCGGCCAGCTCGTTGTTGATCTCGACGAAGAAGGGATCACGCGTCCCCAGCGGCTTGCCGTCGGGACCGAGCAAGCCCCTCGGCGCCTGCGCAACGAGCGGATCACCACGATCGATCGCTGTGATTGCCATAACCTAATCCTTGTGAACCTTTGCCTGCCGGATCGAAAGCGGAGCGCCGCCTCGCAACCCGACAGTCAGTCCCACTCCAGCGCGCCCTTGCGCCACTCGTAGATGAAACCCACGGTGAGCACGCCGAGAAAGATCATCATCGACCAGAAGCCATACCAGCCGAGCCCGCCGAAGGCGACGGCCCAGGGGAACAGGAACGCGACCTCCAGATCGAAGATGATGAAGAGAATCGCGACCAGGTAGAACCGGACGTCGAACTTCATGCGCGCGTCGTCGAAGGCGTTGAAGCCGCATTCATAGGCCGAGAGCTTTTCCGCATCCGGCTTCGAATAGGCGATCGCGAAGGGCGCGATGAGCAGGGCCAGGCCGATGACCGCCGAGACGCCGATGAACAGCACCAGAGGCAGGTAGTCGCTCAGGATGGAAGGCACCGTGGCAGCTTGCATGGTCGAACTCACTTCAGACGGCCGTGGGGCGGCGCGCTGTCCCAGTCGCTTAGACCCTCGATTAGAATGAAGCAAGACTCCGCCGCGCCGCACAATCGCCGTATCCGGGTTGAACCCAGCGCAGAATGCGGCAAAATCCGGCCACGTCCCGCCATCGCCCTGCAGAGCAGTGGCGAAAATCCGACAAAACCGCCTGCTTTCGGCATGCGGGAACGGCAATCATCCGTTCACCCTGCCGAATCGTTGCCGGCTGTGCGAGCGCTTTCCCCGAAAGGCCTGCGATGTTTCGTGCCCCTCGCCCCTCCTCCTTGCCAGCGGAATCCGGACGCATGACGGCACGATGACCCGCGCCGGCCTTCCGCGGGTTCTGGCCATGCCGGCGCTCGCCCTGCTGCTCTCGACGACCGTTATCCGCGCTCAGGACGGCGAGCCGATGCGCGCGCCGCTACCGCCGCAGCGCCCGTTCGACCTCGATCTCGAAGGCACGCCGAAACTGCCGCCGATCGTGGTACCGCCGCCGACGCCGCGCGCCTCCGCCCCCGATACGCCCGCGCTGGCCTTCTCCGAAGAGACGCCGGCGGTGACACAGGGATCGGAGACGCCGGCGGCTCCCGCGTCACCGCCCAGCCCCGGCGAGCCGGACGACGACGAGGGCGTCGAGTGGCCGAAGCTGACGCCGGGCCAGAAGGCCGGCGCCGAGCCGGACTTCGACCCGAACGAGAAGGCGGAGCGACCGGGCATCTCGACCGATCCCGGCACCTCGACCGCCTGCCTGCCGCAGGAACTGAAGCAGATTCTCGGCAAGATCGCCGACAAGTACGGGGCGGTTAAGGTGACCTCGACCTGGCGGCCGCCCTGGCGCGCCCGCCGCGGCTCCTATCACAAGGGCTGTCAGGCGATGGATTTCCGCGTCCCCGGCGCCAGGCCCCGCGCCGTGCTGGAATGGGTGCGCGCCATGCCCGAGGTCGGCGGCCATCATGTCTACTGGAACGGCCTGATCCATATCGACACCGGGCCGCGGCGGCCCTGGTAGGATCCTTTCCGCGAAGGCGCGGTTCCAGCTCACGTCATGCTCGCCCTTGTGGCGAGCATCCATGCCTTGGACACCGCACGGCATCAATGGAGACGTGGTTGGCCGGGGCAAGCCCGACCGTGACAACTATTCGCTGCGCTCCGCCCGGGATGCCCGCTCCTTTGAAAGTCACGACAGGTCCCGCATTCAGGACACTCTCTCGGCTTTCAAAAAACAGGCTTGACTGTTTGTAAGTGAGCCCGCACCGTTTTCCAATCGTCAGGGGAGCGAGGTCGGCATGAGGGTTTCCGGCAAGCGACGATCGCAGAAGGAGCGCAGCGCGGAGACATCCGCGCGGCTGATGAACGCGACCATCGACCTGCTGCACGACCAGGGGCTGGCCCGCACCACCACCCCGGAGATCGCCCGCATGGCCGGCGTCTCCAGGGGTGCACTGACTCATCATTTCGCCGGCCGTGAGGCGATCATCAGCGCCTCCGTCGCCGACATGCTGGGCAAGGCAGCCCGCGACCTGCACCGCTTCGCCGAGGATTTCATGGCGCGCGGCGGCTCCAGCGACGAGATCGTCGACTACGCCTGGCGGATGATGGACGACCGGCTGTTCTACGTGACGATGGAATATCTGCCGGAGGCCCGCCACAACCCGGCCTTCCGCGCCGATCTCATCCCGACGGTCAAGGAATTTCATGCCGGGCTCGACGCGGTCTGGACCGCGCTCGCGGCCCGCGCCGGCACCGACCCCGACCATACCCGCACCGTGATGAACGCGACGATGTGCCTGGTGCGCGGCATGATCAGCCAGACCGTGCTGCGGCCGAACGACCCGGCCTATTACGAGGGCCTGCTCGGCTTCTGGAAGCAGCAGGTCCGGCAGCATTTCCCGATGAAACCCGCGGCCGCCCTCACCGGCCGGCGCAAGACGGCGACAGCATGACGGCTGCACTGACCATCCAGGGGCTGAAGCTCGGCTTCTACGGCGTGCAGGTATTGCGCGGCGTCGATTTCGCGGTGCCGCAGGGCTCATTCACCGGGCTGATCGGGCCGAACGGAGCCGGCAAGTCGACCCTGTTCAATGCGGTTTCCGGGCTCTACCGGCCGCAGGCCGGCTCGGTCCGGCTCGGCACGACGGAAACAGCCGGGATGCCGCCGGAGAAGCTCGTCGCGGCGGGGCTGGTACGCTCCTTCCAGCTCGCGCGCGGCTTTCCCAAGCTCAGCGTCTTCCAGCATCTGATGCTCTATGGCGCCGACCAGCCGGGCGAAGGCCTGCTGGCCGGGCTGATCGGCACGGGTGGGGCCAAGCGGCGCGAGGCCGAGCTCTCCGAGCGCGCCTTCGGCATCGCCCGCCGATTGAAGCTCGACCATGTGCTCGACAACCCCGTGACCGCGCTCTCCGGCGGCCAGAAGAAGCTGGTCGAGATCGGCCGCGCGCTGATGGCCGAGCCCAAGATCCTGCTGCTCGACGAGCCGATGGCGGGCGTCAATCCGAGCCTGACCGAGCAGATCGCCGCGCATCTCGTCGCGCTCAACCGCGACGGGCTGACCATCTGCCTGATCGAGCACGACATGGGGCTGATCAAGAAGCTCTGCGCGCCCGTCATCGTCATGGCCGAGGGCAAGACGCTGACACAGGGCACGTTCGACGAGGTCGCCACCGACACCCGCGTGCAGGAAGCCTATCTCGGGAGGCGTCATTGAGCGCGGCACAGGGCGAATTGCTTGCCGTCGACGGCGTCGTTGCCGGCTATGGCGCGGCCGAGCAGATCCTGAAGGGCACCTCGCTCACGGTGGCGCCCGGCGAGATCGTCTCGATCATCGGCCCGAACGGCGCCGGCAAGTCGACGCTGCTCAAGACCATCGCAGGCCTCGTCCAGGCGCGCGACGGTACGATCAAGCTCAAGGGCGACGACGTCACCCGCGAGAACGCGCTCGGCCGGGCGAAGGCCGGCATCGGTTTCGTGCCGCAGGAGCGCAACGTCTTCGGCGCGATGACGGTCGCGGAGAATCTCGAGATCAGTGGCTTCCAGGAGCCGGGCAAGGTCGGCGCGCGAGCTGAGGAGCTCTATGCGCGCTATCCGATGCTGGCGGAGAAGCGCAAGGCGCTGGCGCGCACACTCTCGGGCGGCCAGCGCCAGATCCTCGCCATGGCGATGGGACTGATGAACGCCCCTGCCCTGCTGCTGCTCGACGAGCCGACGGCGGGGCTCTCGCCCAAGGCCGCCGACGAGTTGTTCGACGCGATCGTCGCGCTCAACAAGGGCGGCCTGCCGATCCTGATGGTCGAGCAGCATGCGCTCGAAGCGCTGCAGATCTCGACGCGCGGCTATGTGCTGGTTTCCGGCCGCAACAGCCGCGAGGGCGCGGGCCCCGCGCTCGCCACCGATCCCGAAATCCGCCGGCTCTTCCTTGGCGGCTAGGACGACGCCGACACGACAGCAAACCAACAAGACAACAGGGGAACATCATGACCGCTTTCACGACCGACCGCCGTACGCTTCTGGCTGGCGCCGCCGCACTTGCCGGCCTCTCAGCGCTGCCCGGCCGCGCGCTCGCCCAGGGCGCCCCGATCAAGATCGGCACGCTGACGCCGCTCACCGGCGCGGGCGGCCCCTATGGCCCGGTCATGGTCAAGGCGGTCAAGGCCGTCGTCGACGAGGTCAATGCCGCCGGCGGCGTGCTCGGCCGCAAGGTCGAGCTGATCTCGGAGGACGACCAGACCAGCCCGGAAGCCGGCGTGCGCGCCGCCCGCAAGCTGATCGATGTCGACAAGGTCTCGGCCATCCTCGGCACCTGGTCCTCCGCGGTCACCACCGCCGTCGCGCCGCTGTGCTGGGAATCGAAGACCTTCCTCGCGACTGTCTCCGGCGCCGATTCGATCACGCAGCTGCCGCATCAGGGCTACCTGATCCGCACCCAGCCGAACACGACGCTGCAGGGCCGCAAGTTCGGCGAGTTCTGCATCGCAGAGAAGGCCAAGCGCGTCTTCTTCCTCTCGCCGCAGACGCCCTTCGCCAAAAGCCAGTTCGACAATATCACCGAGGCCGTGAAGAAGGCCGGCGGCGAGACCGGCTCGCTGATCTATGACGACAAGAAGCCGGCCTATCGCAGCGAGATCGACGAGGTGCTGCGCTTCAAGCCCGACGCGATCATCTTCGGCGGCTACACGCCCGATACCGCCGTCATGCTGAAGGATGCCTACCGCGCTGGCTATTCGGGGCTGAAGGTCGCCTTCGGCTATGCCGTCAACCAGAAGCTGGTCGAGAGTGTGCCGGCCGAGGTCGTCGACAAGACCTTCACCATCGCGCCCTCGCCGGCCGAGGGCTCGAAGGCCTATGCGCGGCTGGTCAAGATGATCGGCGTCGCCTCGCCCGATCCGTACACCACGCAGGTCTACGACCAGATCAACCTGATCCTGATGGCGATCGCCATCGCCGGCGACAGCTCGGGCACCGCGATCAAGGAAGCGGTGCGCAAGGTCAGCCAGGCGCAGGGCGGCGCCAAGGTGGACAACGCCATCGACGGGCTGAAGGCGATCGCGGCCAAGCAGCCGGTCGATTATGACGGCGCCAGCGGCCCCTGCGACTTCACCGAGACCGGCGACATCGCCGATTGCCAGTTCCGCTACGAGCAGGTGCAATCAGGCAAGCTGGCGCTGGTGAAGATCGCGTGAGCCAGCTCCTGCAGGCGCTCATCAACGGGGTGATGACCGGGACGCTGATCGCCGTCCCGGCCATCGGCTTCTCCGCCATCTTCGCGGTGCTGCGCTATCCGAACTTCGCCATCGCGGCCTATGCCACCATCGGCGCCTTTGCCGCTTGGTGGGCGAATGTCGCGATGGGGCTGCCGATACCGGCCGCGCTCCTCGTCGCCTTCGCGGTGACCGGCTTCGTCGGGGTCGTCGCCGAGGAGACCTCGCTGAAGCGCCTGCGCGGCAACGGCGCGCTGATCGTGGCCATCGCCTCGATCGCGCTCAATCTCGTGCTGGAGAATATCGTCCGCTTCATCTTCGGCAACGAGATGCGCGGCTACGACCTGCCGATCGCGCGCGACATGCGCTTCGGCGACCTGCGCATCGGCCCGCAGCAGCTCCAGAGCCTGCTGCTGGCCGTCGCGATCATGGCGACGATGTTCCTGTTCCTGCGCTATACCCGCTTCGGCAAGGCGATGCGCGCCGTCGCGGACAACCCCGATCTCGCCCGGCTCAAGGGCATCGACCCCGCGAAGATCGCGATCGTCACGCTGTTCCTCGGCGCGGGGCTGACCGGCGTCGGCGGCGTTCTGATCGGATTGGACACCTCGATCGATCCGCTGACCGGCTATCGCGTGCTGCTCTCGGTCTTCGCCGCCGCCGTGCTCGGCGGTCTGGGCTCGATCCCCGGCGCGGTCGCCGGCGCGCTGATGCTCGGCATCGCCGAGGAACTGGCGCTGCTCGTCGTGCCCGCGACCTATCGCACCGGCGTCGGCTTCGTCGCGATCCTGCTGATGCTGACCTTCCGGCCGCGCGGCCTCCTCGGGGAAAGGGCCGCCTGATGCTGTCCTATCTGATCTTCACCCTGACGCTCTGCGCCATCTACGGCCTGCTCGCGCTCAGCCTGAACCTGATCTGGGGCAGCGCCGGCCTCGTCAATCTCGGCCTCGCCGGCTTCTTCGCCGTCGGCGCCTATGCCTCGGCGCTGGCGACCGGTGCCGGCGCGCCGGTTCTGATCGGCTGGGGGGCGGCGCTGGTCGTGGGTGCTGCGGTCGGGCTCATAGTCACCTTCGCAACCTTGCGCCTGCGTGACGATTATCTTGCCATCGTCACGCTCGGCTTCGCGGAGGTCATCCGGCTCGTGGCGCTCAACGAGCGCTGGCTGACCAATGGCTCCGACGGCATTTCCGGCATCAAGGCGCCGCTCAAGGCCGAGCTCGGCACGCAGAACTTCGCCTGGTTCTATCTCGGCCTCGCCACGCTGGTGTTGGTGATCGTCTGGGCGCTGCTGCGCCGGCTCGATGGCTCGCCCTATGGCCGCGCCTTGAAGGCGATCCGCGAAGACCAGCAGCTCGCGGCCTTCGCCGGCAAGCCGGTGCTGCGCTTCAAGCTCCAGGCCTTCGCGCTCTCGGCGGCGATCGCGGCGCTGGCGGGCGCGCTCTACGCCCATTTCCAGTCCTATGTCTCGCCGGATCATTTCCAGCCGCTGATTACGATCTACATCTTCCTTGCCGTCACGGCCGGCGGTGTCGGGCGTCCGAGCGGGGCCGTGCTTGGCGCCTATCTCGTCGTGATCTTCCTGGAGGCGACACGCTTCGTCACCGAATGGGTGCCCGGCCTCCAGCCGGTCCAGCTCGCCGCCACGCGCGAGATGCTGATCGGCATCGCCCTCATCCTCGTCCTGCACCTCAAGCCGCAGGGCATCCTGCCCGAGCGCATCCCGAAGGCGCCGGTTCCTCCGACCGCCGCTTGAAGCAAAGAAGGCCTGCCCATGTCCGACGATCTCGCCACCCTCTCCGCCCTCATCAAGGAGCCCGGCCAGCCCGATACGGTCTTCAAGGCCTTCGAGGACATCACCCGCCGCCTCGTCGGCCACGAGCTGTTCACGCTGCTCTATGTCGACGGGCAGGAAGTCGCGCGCATCTTTTCCAACCGGCCGACCGAGTACCCGGTCTCCGGCCGCAAGACGATGGGCCCGACGCCCTGGGGCAAGCATGTGCTGGACGGCCGCCAGCCCTATCTCGGCAAGGACAAGGCCGGCATCCGCTGGGCCTTCTTCGATCACGAGCTGATCGAAAGCATGGGGCTGGGCTCCGTGATCAACATCCCCGCGATCTATGACGGCAAAGTGGTCGGCACGATCAACCTGCTCGCGCCGGAGCACCACTACCGCGAGGAGCATGTCGCGCCGGTCGAGCGTCTGGCGCCGCTGCTGGTACCCGGCTTCCTCGCCGCGCGTGCCGCCAACAAGGCCGCCTGATCCCGATTTCCCGTTCTGTTCGAAGGAACATACCCGTGGCTTCCACCCTCTTCACCAATGCCCGCATCGTCGACGGCTCGGCGCCGGAAGCGGGCGCACCCGTCAGCGTCCTCGTCGAGGGCGGCACCATCCGCGAGGTCGGCAAGTCGGTGACCTCGGCCAAGGCCAAGGTCGTCGACCTCAAGGGCAAGACCTTGATGCCCGGCCTGATCGACGCCCATGTCCATGTCGTCGCCGGCGTCGCCGATCTCGGCGCGAATTCGCGCCTGCCGGATTCGCTGGTCACCGCGCGCTCCTTCGGGATCATGCGGGCCATGCTGATGCGCGGCTTCACCACCGTACGCGATGTCGGCGGCGCCGATTTCGGCCTGAAGCAGGCAACCGAGGAAGGCGATTTCCCGACGCCGCGCCTCGTCATCTCGGGCAAGGCGCTGAGCCAGACCGGCGGCCATGCCGATTTCCGCGGCCGCTATGACGACCGCCCAAGCGTGATCGAGCGCCATCGGCTGGGCGCGCTCGGCCGCATCTGCGACGGCGTCGACAATGTCCGCCGCGCGGCGCGCGAGGAGCTCAAAGGCGGGGCCGACTTCATCAAGATCATGGCCAATGGCGGCTGTGCCTCGCCGACCGACCCGATCCATTTCCTCGGCTTCTCGGTGAGCGAGCTGGAGGCCGTGGTCGAGGAAGCCCGAATGGCCGGCACCTATGTCTCGGCCCATGTCTATACCGACGACGCCATCCGCCGCTGCGTCGAGGCCGGCGTGCATTCGCTGGAGCATTGCAACCTGATCAAGGCCGAGACGGCGAAGCTCGCAGCCTCCAAGGGTGCCGTCGCCGTGCCGACGCTGGTGACCTATGACAAGCTGGTCTCGGACGGGCCGAAGCTCGGCTTCCCGCCGGATTCGGTCGCGAAGGTCGATGTCGTGCGCTCGGCCGGCATGGAATCGCTCGCCATCATGAAGAAGGCCGGCCTGACCATGGCCTATGGCAGCGACCTGCTCGGCGAGATGCACAAGTACCAGTCGGAGGAGTTCGTAATCCGCGGCCGCGCCCTGCCGGCCCATGAGGTCATCGCCTCGGCGACCCATGTCGCGGCGAAGCTCCTGAAGATGGAAGGCCTGATCGGCACGGTCGCGGCCGGCGCCCATGCCGACCTCATCGTCGTCGACGGCGACCCGCTGAAGGACCTCTCGCTCTTGACCCGCCAGGGCCGGCATATCCCGCTGATCATGAAGGCCGGCGCCTTCATGAAGCGCGCCAGCCTGAACTGATCGCATAGGCCGGCGGGGCATATCGCCCCGCCGTGCATTCTCCGGGTATGGCGCGGCCGGTTTCTTCGCCATAGTGCCCTTCGGCCGCCGACGGATTCGAAGGTTGTGAAGCGACTGCCTCTCCTGCTCGTTGCATTCTGCGCCGTCACCCTGAGCGGCGTGGCGCAGGCCGCCAGCGATGCGGGCGAGATCGTCAGGCTGGCCATCCGCCGCCACGATATCCAGACGACAATGCCGGTGCCCGAGCCACGCCAGCCGGGCTGGCTCGACTGGCTGAAATTCGACCTCTCGCCCGACACGCTGCGCATCTTGCTCTGGGGCGCCGTGATTCTCGGCGTCGCCGTGACGCTCTGGTCCCTGCGCGACAGCCTGCCCGCCTTCAGCCGCTCGCGCCGGATCAAAGCGGCCGAGACAATGTCCGGCTTCTCCGACCCTTCCGGCCGGATGGAGGAAGCACAGCTCGAAGCGGACGATCTCGCGCGCCGGGGGCAGTATGGCGAAGCCATGCATGTGCTGCTGCTGAAGAGCCTCGCCGAAATCCGATTGCGACTCGGCACCAGCTTCTCAGTGTCGCTGACCAGCCGCGAGATCCTGCGCCGGGTTGCCCTGCCACAGAGCGGGACCGGCGCGCTCGGCGCGATCGTCCAGGCGGTCGAGCAGACCTATTTCGGCGGGCGGCCGGCCGGGCAGAAGGACTATCTCGGCTGCCGGCAGGAATTCGAGACGCTGCGGCGCTCGTTGGCGACCGGAGCGGCCTGATGGGGGGAATGACCTTCCAGCCGCGCGTTCTGGCCGCACTCGCCGCGGCGCTCCTTGCACTCTTCGCGGCATCTCTGCTGCTGACGGGGATGGGCGGGCGCGAGGCGGGCGGCCTCGCCTCCGGCGCCAACAGCTATTCCAGCTCCGCCGTCGGGCATCTCGCCTTCCATGACCTGCTCGAGGGTCTCGGCCACAAGACGGTGCAAGCCGAGGACCGCCCGCTTGCCGCCGTCGGCGAGAACGGCGTGCTCATCCTCGCCGAGCCCTCCGGGAGCCTCGCGGGCGAGGAGAATCGCAACAAGCTCCGGATCGCCGGCCGCATCCTGCTCGTCCTGCCGAAATGGACCGTGAAACCGGGCGAGCGGCGCAAGGACTGGATCGGCGAGGCGGAACTGGCTCCAGCGCTACAAGTCCAATCCGTGCTCGGCGCTGCCGTGAGCGGCGGCGATATCGTCCGGAGCAAGCCGCCGGCCTCCTTCCAGAAGACGATTCCAGCGGCGGACCCGACCGTCCAGGGCGAGCTCCAGCTCATCAAGGGCTCGAACCTCACGCCGCTGATCTCGACGCCGGACGGCATCCTGCTCGGCGAGTTGCGGCAGGGCAACCGCCGGACGCTCATTCTGGCCGATCCCGACCCGATCGAGAACCACGGCATCGGCAAGGGCGGGAACGCCACCTTCGCACGCGACATCGTCGCCGCGTTGCTGGACGGGAAAAGCGGCACGCTGGTCTTCGACGAGACCATCCACGGCTTCAGAAGATCGCCGCCGAACCTGCTGAAGTTCCTCTATGAATTCCCACTGAACCTGGTGCTCGTCCAGATCCTGGTCGCGGTCGCGCTATTGCTCTGGGCGGCGATGGGGCGTTTCGGCGCGCCGCTGCCGGCGCCGCGCCGGCTCGATGCCGGCCGGCATGCTCTGATCGGCAATGCCGCGGCGCTGGTCGACTATGCCGGGCACCATGCCGCGATCCTGCAGCGCTATATCGCGATGACGCTTCAGGACGCGGCGCGGGCGTTGCGAGCGCCGGCCGGGCTCGAAGGCGCCGCGCTCACCGAGTGGCTCGCGCGGGCCTCCGAGGCGCGCGGCATCGACCCGAAACCCCTCTCAGGGCTGGGCGACAGCCCTGCGGCCGGCCCCCGCAATCTCGCCTCGCTGCTTGCCGCGGCGCAGGCCCTCCATCACTGGCGCAAGGATCTGCCGCATGGAACTCCGCGACGTCTCGACGATCACTGAAGCGCTTCGCGGCGAGATCCGCAAAGCCGTCGTCGGCCAGGACGAGGTCGTCGAGCTGATGCTCGTCAGCCTGCTCTGCGGCGGGCATGTGCTGCTGGAAGGCGTGCCGGGCACGGCCAAGACGCTGCTGGCGCAGTCCTTCGCCGCCGGGCTGTCGCTGCGCTTCGGGCGTATCCAGTTCACGCCGGACATGATGCCGGGTGACCTGCTCGGCACCAATCTCTTCGATTTCCGCACCAGCAGCTTCAACCTGACGCGCGGCCCGATCTTCACCGACATCCTGCTCGCCGACGAGATCAACCGCACGCCGCCCAAGACGCAGGCCGCACTGCTGCAGGCGATGAATGAGCGCAACGTCACCATCGACGGCACGACCCATCCGCTGGGCGAGGCCTTCATGGTGGTGGCGACGCAGAACCCGATCGAGCAGCAGGGCACCTATCCGCTGCCCGAGGCGCAGCTCGACCGCTTCCTGTTCAAGATCAACCTCGCCTATCCGAGCCGCGAGGAGGAGTTCGCCATCGTCGCGCGGCACGGGCACCGCGCCGCCATGCCGAAGCTCGCGGAGTTCGGCCTTGCCTCTATCGTCTCTGAGCAGGACCTGCTGGCGGCGCGGGCGCTGGTCGGCGGGATCGCTCTCGGCGAGCCTCTGGTCGGCTATGTCGTCGACCTGATCCGCGCGACCCGCAACCATCCGGCGATCGAGACCGGCGCCTCGCCCCGCGCCGCGACGATGCTGGCCTCGGCCAGCCGGGCACGGGCCGCGACGCAGGGGCGCGACTTCGTCATCCCCGACGACGTCAAGGGCATCGCCCTGCCGCTGCTGCGGCACCGGATCGTGCTCGCCCCTAATGCCGAGATCGACGGGCTGGTCAGCGACAAGGTCATCGTGGAACTGATCGACCAGGTCGCCGTGCCGCGATGATCAGGCCGACACCGCGCGCCGTTCTGCTCTTCGGGGCGACCGTGCCGGTCGCCATTGGATTGCTGATCCATGACCAGACGCTCTGGCCGATCGCGCTCGATCTCGGCCTGTTCGTGCTGGCGCTGATCGGGCTCGACGCCCTGCTCTGCGCCCGGCCGTCGCGGCTTTCGCTGACGGTCGATGCGCCACCGCGCTTGTATATCGGCAGCGACGGCCAATTGAGCGTCAGCGGCGCCATCGAAGGCGCATCACGGGCCGTGTCCATCCAGGTCCTGCCGGAGCAGAGCGGCGATGCAGCCCCGCCCGAACCAGCCCGGCTCGATGTCCCGCCGGAGGCTGTCGGATCGGTCACGCTGCCGATCCGGCCACTGCGGCGCGGGCGGATCACGATCGAGGCGTTGTGGCTGCACTGGCGCGGGCCGCTGGGTCTCGCCGGCCGGAGCGAGCGCCGGCCGCAGGCGCTGACGATCGACGTCGTGCCCGATATCCGCGGCATCGCCTCGGCCGCCGTGCAGTTCTTCAGCCGCGATGCCGTCGACGGCATCAAGGTCCAACGCCAGAAGGGCGAAGGCACCGAGTTCGAAGCGCTGCGCGACCATGTCCAGGGCCTCGACAACCGCTTCATCGACTGGAAGCACTCGGCCAAGCATCTCAAGCTGCTGTCGAAGGAATTCCGGATCGAGCGCAACCACCAGATCGTGCTCGCCTTCGACACCGGCTACCTGATGGCCGAGCCGATCGACGGCCTGCCGCGGCTCGATCACGCCATCCATGCCGGCTTGCTGCTGGGCTGGGTCGCGCTGCGCAGCGGCGACCATGTCGGCTCGTTCGGCTTCGATTCACGCATCCGGCAATATCTCCAGCCTTCGCCCGGCCGAAACGCCTTCGCCAGGCTCCAGAATGCGTCCGGCCAGCTCGGCTACCGTGCCGAAGAGACCAATTTCACCCTCGGCCTCGCCGAGCTGAACAGCCGCCTGAAGCGCCGGGCGCTGGTGGTGCTGTTCACCGAGTTCATCGACACGACGACAGCGGGACTGCTGCTCGAAAGCCTGCAACGCATGGCCAACCGCCATGCCGTGATCTTCGTCACCCTGCGCGATCCGCTGCTCGCCGATATCGTCGATGCCGAGCCCGCCGGCTTCGGGCCGGTCGCCGAGGCGGTCATCGCGCGCGACCTGCAGCGCGAGCGCGCCGTCGTGCTGGAGCGGCTGGCGCGGATGGGCGTGCATTGCCTGGAAATCCCGCCGCGCGGCCTCGCCGTCGGCCTCGTCAACCGCTACCTCACGATCAAGCAGAGGGGGCTGCTATAGAACCGCTTCGCCCTTCCGCCGCTCCCCCACCGGCCCCGGTCGCGACCGTGACGCTGCGCAGCGCCGAATTCCGCCGCAGCCGCGAGACGGCCTGGCGGATGCTCGACGGTCTCGTCTCACGTGTCGAGAAGAAGGGCCTGTCGCGCCTCTCCGCCGAGGAGTTGCAGGAACTGCCCTTGCTCTATCGGACCGCGGCCTCTTCGCTTTCCGTCGCCCGCTCGATCGCGCTCGACCGCAACCTCATCCTCTATCTCGAAGGGCTGGTGCTGCGCGCTTTCTTCGTCGTCTACGGGCCGCGCATCGGCATCCTCGAAGCGCTCGGCGGCTTCCTGAAGCGCGGTTTCCCGGCTGCCGTCCGCGCGGCCGGCTGGCACATCCTGCTGGCGACGCTCGCCATCGCCGCCGGAATCGCCATCGGCTACCTGATGGTGCTGCCCAACGAAGCCTGGTTCGGCATGCTCGTGCCCGAGAGCATGGCCGGCGGGCGCGGGGCTGCAAGCACCGCCGACCAATTGCGCCGGACCGAAATCTTCGCGCCCTGGCCCGGTTTCGTCGATTCTTTCGTCGTCTTCGCCAATTTCCTGTTCCGGCACAACGCGACGATTGGAATCATGACCTTCGGGCTCGGCGTGCTCGGCGGCGTGCCGACATTGCTGCTGCTCGGCTATCAGGGTCTCATACTCGGCGCTTTCCTCGCCCTGCACTACAATCGCGGGCTGCTCGTCGATTTCATCGGCTGGATCTCGATCCATGGCGTGACCGAGATCGGCGCATTGATCCTGTGCGGCGCCGGCGGGCTCGTCATCGCCGAGAAGATCCTGTTTCCGGGTCGCTACAGCCGCCTCGACAGCCTGGCCATGGCCGGCAAGGCGGCGGCCGGGCTCGCCGGCGGAGCTGTGCTGATGCTCTTCGTCGCGGGGATCATCGAGGGGGGCTTACGCCAACTCATCGCCTCGACGCCCTGGCGGCTGGCGATCGGTGCGGCGACCGGCGCCCTGTGGACCGCCTATTTCCTCCTGAGCGGCAGGCGCTGAAGCATGGCCCAGCGACTTGACCGCATCAACCGCCTGCTCGACGGCACCACCCGCAACCGGCGCGAGATCAGCACGCCGGAGGGCGTGACGCTGGAGGTCGACATCGCCAACCATGGCGAGCGGCTCGTCGCCTTCCTGATCGACTTCCTGTTCTGGATGCTGGCGACCGCCCTGCTCTTCCTCGTGCTGGGCCTGACCCTGCTCCACGGCGTCACCGGCTCGGTGACGGTCACGGTCGTGCTGTTTCTGTCCTTCCTGCTCCGGAACCTCTACTTCATCCATTTCGAGCTGCAGAGCCAGGGCGCGACGCCGGGCAAGCGCATCGTCAACCTGAAGGTGATCGACCGCAGCGGCGGCCCGCTGCTGCCCGGCGCGATCGTCGCCCGCAACCTGACGCGCGAGGTCGAGATCTTCCTGCCGCTCGGGCTGTTCTTCGCCGTGCCGAAGATCGGGGCCGGCGCGGAATTCTGGACGGCGGCGAGCTATTTCGGCTGGGCGGTCGCCCTCTCGGCCCTGCCCTTCTTCAACCGCGACCACCTGCGGGCCGGCGACCTGATCGGCGGGACCATGGTCATCTCGGTGCCGCGGCGGGCCCTGCTGGCCGAACTCGCGGAGGCGCAGAGCCGCTTCGTCTTCAGCCGCAAGCAGCTCGACGCCTATGGCGCCTTCGAATTGCAGGTTCTGGAGGAGCTGCTGCGCCGCCCGTCCTCACCCGACACGCACAGCATGCAGCGTCAGGTCTGCGAGAAGATCCGCCGCAAGATCGGCTGGACGGAAGAGGTTCCGCCAGTCGAGACGCTCGATTTCCTCAGGGCCTTCTACACGGCCGAGCGGGCGCATCTCGAAGGCGAGCAGCAATTCGGCCGCTACCGCGCCGACAAGCACGAGCCGGCTGCGACCGGCCCGTGAGGGCCTGCCGCAGTTCGGCAAGCGTGCGTCAGTCGAAGACGCTCGCCAGCGTATCGAGGTCGATACCTTCCTTGGCCATGCGCAGATCGTGATAGATCACGGCCGAGAGCACGGCACCGAAAGCGGTCGAGACGACCTGCCAGGCAAAGCCGAGAATATCCCCGATCAGGCCGCCGCCACCGATCCGCGCCAGCACGAGAGCGCCGACCAGGGCGATGACGATGACCAGCAGGAAGAGCCCGAAGATCTGCCAGCGATAGCCCTTGGTCAGCGCGACGCTGCGGCTCATGCTCGCCGTCACCCCGGTCTTCTCGATGACGCAGGCGGGGATCGCGACATAGAGCATGCAGCCGATGATGGCGCCCGGCACGACGAAGAGCAGGAAGCCTAGACCGGTCGCGAGACCGACGAGGATGCCGACACCGATGACGGGAACGGCACGTGCGAGCCCGATCCGCAGGGAGTCGCCGATGGTGAAGGGCTGCTGGCGCATCTCCTGGAAGGCACCGTAAAGGCTCGTCGCCTGCGCCACGGTCTGGAGCACGAAGGTCAGGAGCCCGGTCAGCACCGCACCGAAGGCGATGCCCGACGGCGAGGGGGCACCCGACGACAGCGCGCCCAGCGTCAGCAGGAAGATCGGGATCATCGGCACAAGCGCCAGCAGGGCGAACTTGCCGAACTGACGTCCGAGGATCGCGAAAGTCTTGTTCATGACCGAGCCGATGCGAAACTGCCCGGGCGCGGCGGTAAATCCGCCGGTCGATGTGTTGCTCATAAGGAACCCCGCCGCGAATGAGGCGGAATAGTGGCACGCCCCGTATAGCGGCACAATCCGCGGCAACGCGGGCTACGCGCTTCGCATCAAGGTCTCGCGCAAGCCGAGAAGCGTTTCGCACACGGCTTCCAGCTCGCGGATGTCGAACCCATCCCGCAGCTCCGGAATGTGACCCGCGACCCTGCCGCCGAGGATGCCGGTAAAGCTCGCCCTCCCCTCGGACGACACGACGAGGCCGTTGGCTGCCTCGAAGGACGCGTTCCAGGCGATGGCGTCCTCGCGCTTCAGCCCCGGCGGCAGATCGAGTTCGAGCCTGCCGCCCGCGAGCCGGACCGGATAGCCTCCGGGCAAGCCATCCGGGCCGGGCACATGCCCCTGCCAGGGCCGGCCCGCCGCCATGGCGAGCAGCATCGGCACGCCGCTCGCGCCGGAAATCTCGATCACCGGCTCGGGCGTGAGCTGGATATCGGCGAAGCGGGCATAGACGTCGGCGACCTCCTCGCCATCCAGCCAGACGCGCGGGGCACGTCCGTCGCGTTCCTCGGGACGGCGCCGCCAGGCTGAAAGGTTCTGGTAATGCGCGAGGACCTTGACCTCGGTGCCGGCAGGCACTGCGGCCGAGCCGGCGAAGACGTTGGACAGGATCGCGACATTTCCCATGCCGCAGGCGACCTCGTGCCCCATCGCGCGGATCATGCCGTTGACCACATCGGGGAAGCTGCAATTGACCAGGGTCACCGGCTTGCGGCTGCGCGTGATGGCGGCAGCGACGCGGGCGCTGATCAGCGCCTGAAAGACGGCCGTCGCGCTCAGGCCGCCCTCCGCGACGAGGCGCGTCCAGGCATTGCCGCTCTGGGCGATCACCTGCGAGGTCTGGATCGAGGCGGCCTGCACGACGATGCGCGGGCCGGTCGCCGCGAGCAGCGTGTCTGAGGCGTCCGGAGCAAGCAGATCGATCGCATGGGTGGTGAAGCGCGCCTTCGCTCCGAAGAGCGCGGCGCGGGCATTGGCGGCCGTGCGCAGCCAGTTCAGCCGTTCGAGATTGCGACCGGCAATGACCACATCGACCGGCTCGCGGGCCGTGGCGGCGATGTCGAAGGCGATCCGTGCGGCGAAACCGCCGGTGCCCGAAATGAGGATGTCGCAGCCGGCCATGTCAGCGCCCCGTCCCGGCCCGGTCCCAGCAATCGTCGAGCCGGGGCGAGAGCCTGTGCTTCATGATGCGCTGGCTCGCCGTGCGCTCGAACTCGTCGACCAAGGCGATGTAGCGCGGGTTCTGGTAGGGCGCGAGCCGCTGGCCGAGCCAGCCGGACAAGGCCTGCGGATCAATGATCGCGCCATGACGCGGCTTGACGAAGAGCTTGATGTCCTGCTCGCCGATATCGGCGGCAACGCCGATCATGGCGCAATCCTCGACCGCGTCGTGCTCGGCGGCGACATGCTCGACCTCCCAGGCCGAGACGTTCTCGCCGCGGCAGCGCACGCTGTCGGTCATGCGGCCGTGAAAATAGAGATTGCCATCGGCGTCGAAGGAGCCGAGGTCGCCGGTATGGAGGGCGCCGTTGCGCAGGGCCTTCGCGGTCGCTTCGGGGTTGTCGAGATAGCCGGGGAAGATCGCGCCGGGGATGCTGGTCTCGACGACGATCTCGCCGCGCTCGCCCGCCGCGACGGGCTTGCCCTCGCCATCGAGCAGCCTGACGGCGAACCAGGGCATCGGGCGCCCGACCGAGCCGACCACGCCGCTGGTATTGCAGGTGGTCAGGCTGGAGGCTTCGGTCATGCCGTAGCATTCGCGAATCTCGGTGCCGAAGCGATCGCGGAACTGCGGCCAGATATCGGCCGGGCAGCCGCCGCCCCAGGCGATGCGCACGCCGTGCTCGCGATCTCCAGCGGAAGGCGGCTGCTTCAACAGGATCTGCAGGATGCCGCCGAGATAGTGGATATGGGTCGCGCCCTCCTCCCGGACCTGCGCCCAGAAGCGGCTGGCGCTGAAGCGCTCGACCATGGCCAGCGTCACGTCGCGGATCATCGGCAGCGGCAGAAGCTGGGCGCCGCCGATGTGATAGAGCGGCTCCCAGACGAAGAAGACATCGCCCGGCTTTGCATCGGACAGGCGGACGACGCTTTCGGCCGCCAGCCGCAGCATGCGGTGCGAGACGATCACGCCTTTCGGCCGCCCGGTCGTGCCGGAGGTGTACATGATCGCGAACACGGCATCGGCTGCCGGTGCCGGTTCGTCGAAACGCGCGGGCGTGGCGAGCACGGCGTCGAGCGCGCCGTCCGGCGCATGGAGCAGCACCGGCAGGGTCGCATCCGGCCCCATCGCCTCGGCGATCTGCGGCGCGAGCTCGGCATCGGCCACGACGAGGCGCGGGCTCGAATGCGTCAGGAGATAGTTCAGCCCCTCGCCGCGCTGCTGGGCATTGACCGGCACCCAGGCGACGCCGGCCCTTGCGAGACCGAAGACCACGGCGATGGTCGCGATGGAATTGCGCATCATCACCGCGACGCGGTCGCCCGCGACGATGCCCTGCGCCCGCAGATGCGCCGCGAAGGCGGCCGAGCGCCGCTCGATCTCGCCATAGCTCACCGGCTCTCCGCCGAAGCGGGCATAGATGCGGTCCGGCTCGGCGGCTGCGCGCGCGGTCAGGAGGCCTACGAAGCCGTCTTGGTCTGGGGAGGTCATGGTTGCGCTTCGGTCGACAGGATCAGGAAGAAGAGGAGGAGCGGAAGCGTTCGGCCAGGAGCAGCATCACCGTCACCACCACGAAGACGACGACCGAAACCGCGGCAAGCGTCGGGTTGAGCTGCAGGATCATGTCGTCCCACATCTGCTTCGGCAGGGTCGTCTTAACGCCGCCCGAGATGAAGATCGCGATGGTCAGTTCGTCGAAGGAGGTGATGAAGGCGAAGAGGAAGGCCGCGACGAGGCCGCCCTTCACCAGCGGGATCGTCACGCCCGTGAGGGTGCGGACACGGTTGGCCCCGAGGGTCGCTGCCGCCTGGTCGAGCCGCTGGTCATAGGTCTTGAGCACGGCGGCGATGGTGACGAGCGTGAACGGGATCGCGAGCACCGTATGGCCGATGATCAGGCCGAGATCGGTGGCGACGAGACCGATGCGGGCGAAGAGATAGAACAGCCCGACCGCAATGACGATGCGCGGCACGATCATCGGCGCGAGGAAGAAGGCGAAGATCAGCCCGCTCCAGCGCGTGCGGCTATGGGCCAGCGCCAGCGCCGCGAAGCCGCCGATCGCGGTCGCAGCCAGCGCCGTGGCGAAGGCGACCATGAAGGAACGGATCGTCGCCTGAATCCAGAGCGGCGATTCGAAATAGGTGCGGAACCAGCCGATTCCGTAGCCCGGCGGCGGGAATTCGAGGAATTGCGAGGAGGTGAAGGCGAGCGGGATCACCAAAAGCGTCGGCAGCACGAGGAAGCCGATGACGAGCCAGCAGAAGCCCGGCAGCAGCGCGGCACAGACGCGCTTGCCTAGTACGCGCTGTGCTAAGGCGGCGGCGCGCCCGGCAATGTTGCCCACGACCCCGAGAATGGCGAGGCCGAGATCGCGGATGCGCCCGGCTCCGGCCTGCGCTGAGCCGCCGGCAATCGTCGAGATGCCGAAGAGCCGGTCGTAGATCCAGCAGGAGACCAGCGCCGCCGCCAGCATCATCGCGGCCAGCGCCCCGGCGAAGGACCAGTTCAGCAGCTCCTGGACCTGGGTGATGATGAGCTGCGCCAGCATCGTCTCCTGCCGTCCGCCGAGGAAGGCCGGCACGATGAAGAAGCCGAGCGAGGAGATGAAGACGAGCAGGCCCGCCGCGGCGACGCCCGGCAGCGAGAGCTTGAAATAGACCAGCCAGAAGGCTCGCGCCGGCGCGGCGCCCAGCGTCTGCGCGGCCTGGACGAGGCGGCGGTCGATGCCGGTCATCACCGGCAGCATGGTCATCACGGCGAGCGGCACCATGGCATGGACCATGCCGACCATCACGCCGAACATGTTGTGCAATAGCGGCAGGGGCTGGTCGACGAGGCCGGAGCCCGTCGCCAGCGAATTGATGATGCCGCTGCGGCCGAGCACGATCATCCAGGCGAAGGTCTTGACGAGATAGCTCGTCCAGAACGGCACCATGACGAAGAGCAGCATGCGACCGCGGAACATGTCCGGCAAACGCGCCAGCCAATAGGCCAGCGGATAGCCGATCAGGAGCGACCAGAGCGCAGTCCAGCCGGCGATGCGGAAGGTGATGCCGAGCACGCGCAGATAGACGTCGGTCGCGGCGATGCGCCGATAGGACTCGGTCGACAAACCGCCATTCTCGGGATCGACGACGCTGAGGCCGAGCAATTGCGCCACCGGCCAGGCGAAGAAGACCGCGAGGAAGAGGAGCCCGGGGACCGCGAGCCACAATGGGCCGAACCGGAACCCGCTCCGGCGCGCCGGAGCCGCTCGTGCCGCGACCGCGCTCATGCGACCAGCACCGCCTTGTCGCGGGCCCAGCCGGCGACGATGGCCTGATCGATGGCGGGCACCGGATCGTCCGGCCCGAGCCGCAGCACGAGCGGGCTGCCATCGCCGAGCGCGGCGATCACGCGCGTCTCCGAGCCGGCATAGACGATCTCGCTGACCCGGCCGCTGACGGCGTTGCCGTCGCGCTCGCCGAGATGGAGGTTCTCGGGCCGGATGACCAGCGCCGCATCCTTGCTCTGGCAATGGGCGCCACGCGGCAGGGCGAAGCGGCCATGCGGGGTATCGAGCGCGCCGTTGCCGTCCCAGCTGCCGCGGAAGATGTTGGAGATGCCGATGAAATCGGCGGCGAAGGCCGTGCGCGGGCGCTCGTAGATCTCGCGCGGCGTGCCGAGCTGCTCGATCTTCGCGTGGTTCATCAGGCAGATGCGGTCGGACATCGCGAGCGCCTCTTCCTGATCGTGCGTGACGTAGACGATGGTGGCGCCGCTCTCGCGGTGCAAACGCTTGATCTCGATCTGCATGTGCTCGCGCAGCTTCTTGTCGAGGGCGCCGAGCGGCTCGTCCATCAGGATGATCGAAGGCTGGTAGACGAAGCAGCGCGCCAGCGCGACGCGCTGCTGCTGGCCCCCGGACAATTCGCGCGGGAAGCGCCCGGCGAGATGGCCGAGATGGACCATGTCGAGCGTGGACGCGACCCGGCCGGCGATCTCGGCCGAGGGACGCCCACGCATCTTGAGCGGAAAGGCGATGTTCTCCGCCACGGTCAGGTGCGGGAACAGAGCGTAGTGCTGGAAGACGAGGCCGATATCGCGCTGGTGGACCGGCATGTTCGACTGGTCGCGCCCGTCGATCACCACTCGGCCCTCGCTGGCCTCGACGAGGCCGCAGATGAGCTGGAGCAGCGTCGTCTTGCCGGAGCCCGAAGGCCCCAGCAAGGTGAGGAACTCGCCCTCGGCAACGCTGAGCGAGCTGGGCTCGAGGGCCGTGGTCGCGCCATAGCGCTTGCCAAGTCCTTCGATGACCAGCTTGCCCGTGTTCGGCTCGCGCACAGCCATCCCGGCCCCCGCCCCCGTCACCATCAGGCCAGCAGCCAGGCGTTGAAGCGCTCGGTGACCTTGGAGCGGTTGGCACTCCACCAATCCTCGTTGGCGATCGCCATCTGCTTCAGGTTCTCCGGCGAGGTCGGCAGGACCTTGGCACGATCCGCTGCGATCGTCTGGTAGGCGTCGAGATTGGTCGGGCCGTAGGCAAGCGCCTCGGTGAAAGCGGCCTGCGCCTTCGGATCGGAGCAGAAGCGGATGAACTGGCGCGCGACATCCGCCTTCGGGCCGCCCTTCGGCAGGCCCCAGCCCTCGATCGAGTAGAGGCCCTGGTTCCAGACGATCTTTGCCGGCGTGCCGCCGTCGATCGCCGCCTGCAGGCGGGCGTTCCAGCCCGGCAGCATGTCGACCTCGCCGCTCTGCAGGAGCTGCGTCGACTGTGCGCCGCCCGTCCACCAGACCGCGACATGCGGCTTGATCTTGTCGAGCACCTTGAAAGCGCGCTCGATATCGAGCGGATAGAGCTTGTCGAGCGGCACGCCGTCGGCGAGCAGCGCCTGCTCGATCGTGTCGATCGGGTTCTTGCGCAGCGCGCGCCGGCCGGGGAACTTCTCGACATTGAAGAAGTCGGTCCAGCTCGCCGGTGCGTTCTTCACGCGGTCGGTGCGATAGGCGAAGACGGTCGAGTAGACGTCCGTGCCCATGAACTCGGCCGAGATCGCTTCCGGCATCAGCTTCGGCACGTCGGCATGCGAGAAGCCGATCGGGTCGAGCAGGCCCTGCTTCTTGAGGATGTCGCGGGCCGAAAGCGTCAGCGTGCAGACGTCCCAGGTATAGGACTTGGTCTCGACCATCGCCTTGAACTGGGCGGTGGGCTCGGCCTCGCGGGCGACGTTGACGACCTTGTTGCCGGTCGCCTTCTCGAACGGGTCGTAGAAGGCCTTGCGAAAGGCCGGGCCGAACGGTCCGCCGGGATCGGCGACGGTGATCTGGGTCGCGGCGCGCGCCGTGTCCGACAGGTAAGGCGCGGCGACCGCGCCGGCAGCAACGCCGCCGGCAAGTTGCAGCAGGGTGCGCCGGGTCGGCTTCGTGGTCAGGTTCGTCATCGTCTTCTCCCCTTACAAGCGGTTTTCCGCATTTCCCCGTGGGTGGTCAGATGGTCAGGCGGTCTTGCGCGCCCCGCGCTTGGCGAGGAATTCCTCCATCATCCGGGCCGGTTCGCCGGTGGCGTAGGCCGCGCGCTGGTTGCGGATGCCGGCGGCGAGGCACTCGCGGAAGCTCTCCTCGGTGACCTCGCGGAAGCGGGCCTTGTTGAGGCGCATGGCGACCGGCGGCTTGCCGGCGAGCTCCTCGGCCAGCGCGAGCGAAGCCTGCATCACCTGCTCCTTCGGCACGATCCGGTTGATCAGGCCGATGCGGAAGCACTCGTCGGCATCCATCATCCGGCCGGTCAGGGTCAGATCGATGGTGCGGGCGATCCCGATCATCTCCTTCATGATCCAGGGGCCGGTGACCGAGGCGATGCCGGAATTGATCTCGGGCTGGCCCATGGTGACCCCGGCATGGCCGATGCGCAGGTCGCAGAGCAGCGCCACCTGGAAGGCGGAACCAGCAGCGACGCCGTTCAGCGCCGCGATCAGCGGCTTGGAGAGCGAGCGCATGCGGTCGTAGAGCCGCTCCCATTCCCCCATCCAGAGCTCGGCGCGATCAGGGTCGAAGGTCTTGGTCTCGTTGAGGTCCTGGCCGGCGCCGAAGGCGCGCTCGCCCGCACCCGTCAGGACGATGGCACGGACCGCCTCGTTCGCCTCCATCTCGTCGAAGCAGGCGACCAGGCGCTCGCGCATCGGTGCGTTCCAGGCATTCAGGATCTCGGGGCGATTGAGCGTGATGATGCCGACCGCGCCACGCAGCTCGACCAGAACAGAGTCCTTCATAGCGCTCTCCGATGAGTTTTTATTGCAATGCGATAATTTCTATTGCTTATTCTGCGCGAACGACCCAGCTTGTCAAGATCGTTAGCCGCAGCCATTGATCGCGCCGAGGAGAGCAGGCCCGATGACGATGCCCGAAGAGACACAGACCGGCCGCAAGCGCGCGACGCAGCCGCCAGATCACGCCGGCCGCAAGGACGACGCCCTGATGGTCAATTCGGTCGAGAAGGCGTTCCGGGTGCTCTCCGCCTTCGGCCGCCAGCACCCAACGCTCAACCTGTCGCAGGTCGCCTCCGAGACGGGGATGGATGTCAGCGCGGCTCAGCGCTTCACCCATACGCTCACCAGGCTCGGTTACTTGCGCAAGGATGCGCAGACCAAGCGCTTCGAGCTGACGGCGAAGACGCTCGATCTCGGCTATCATTTCGTGCGCAGCAGCCGCCTGCTCGACCGGGCGATGCCCTATCTCATGCATCTCAGCAAGGAGACGGAGGAGACGGTGAACCTCACCGTGCGGGAAGAGACCGAGATCATCTTCGTCTCGCGTTTCCTGAGCCGGCACGTCCTCAACACCGACGTCATCATCGGCACGCGCATGCCCGCCTATGCCACCGCACCGGGCATCGCGATGCTGTCGCGCCTGCCCGAGAGCGAGGCGATGGCGATCATCGATGCGTCCGACCGCAGGGCGCATACGCCCTCCACGACCTGGGAGCGCGAGGCCCTGCGCGAGAAATTGCGCCAGTCGGCCGCCCAGGGCTACGCGACCGCCTTCGAGGAGGTCTATCTCGGCGATGCCTCGATCGCCGCGGTGGTGGTCGACCATCACGGCCGCCCGGAGGCCGCCGTCAACATCGCGACCTCGACCTCGCGCTACAGCCATGAGGAGGTCGTCTCGCGCTTCTCCTCGCTGGTCATCGCCGCCGCCCACGCCATCTCGCGCGTCTGAGGAAACCGGGCCGATGGCCTTGACAGGATATCGTTTGATTTATCAAAATACACGAACTTCTATTGCATTGAGATAAATCTGAGGTCGCATGGACCGTTCGCAGGCCCAGTTCCGCCGCGTGGCATTTCGGAGCGGAGCGGCAGTGACCCTCAGCTTCGACGGCCTGCCGATCCGCGCGACCGCCGGTGACAGCGTGCTCGCCGCGCTTCTGGAAAACGGCGCCCTCATCCGCCATCTCGAATTCGGCGGCGAGCCGCGCGCCGGCTTCTGCCTGATGGGGGCCTGCCAGGATTGCTGGGTCTGGAGCGCCACGGGCGGCCGGATCAGGGCCTGCACCACGCCTGTGAGCGAAGGCATGGAGCTTTTCGCCGAACCGCAGGCGATGGCCGGCGCCCATGGCTGAGATCGTCATCATCGGAGCCGGGCCGGCCGGGATCAGCGCGGCCGAAATCCTCGTCGCGAACGGGCTGAGGCCGATCCTGATCGACGAAGGCGCGCGCGCCGGCGGACAGGGCTATCGTCGGCCGGCCGACGACCTCGCGCTCGACATGAACAAGCTGATGGGCTCGGAAGCCGGCCGATACGCCGCGCTGCACGCACGCTTCGCGGCGCTCCGTCCCCAGATCGATTACCGGCCCCAGACGCTGGTCTGGGCGATCGACGGCAAGCGTCTGCATCTGCTGCGCGATGGCCGGGCCGAGACGCTCGATTGCGACAAGCTACTCATCGCCAGCGGCGCGATGGACCGGATCGCCCCTTTGCCCGGCTGGACCCTGCCCGGCGTGTTCACACTGGGCGGGGCGCAGGTCGCACTCAAGGACCAGGGCTGCCTGATCGGCAGCCGCGTCGCCTTCCTCGGCTCCTCGCCCTTGCTGGCGCTGGCCGCGAAGCAGTATCGCGCGATGGGGGCCGAGATCGCGGTGATCGCCGATACGACGCCATTCTCAGCCAAGCTCGCGGCGATGCCGGCCTTGCTCGGCGCGCCGCGCACGCTGCTGCGCGGCCTCTGGTATATGGCCACGGCCCTGCGCGCGGGCATCCCGATGCTGAACGGCGTGACGCCGGTCGCCGTCGAGGGAGACGGCCGTGTCGAGGCTCTCGTCCTGCGCGACGGCAGCGGGCGGGAACGGCGCTTCGCCTGCGATGCGGTTGCGCTCGGCTATGGCCTCAAGCCCGAGACGCAGCTCGCCGATCTCGCCGGAGCGGACTTCGCCTACGACCCGGATTTCCGGCTGTTCCTGCCGAAGATCGACGGCTTCGGCCGGGCGCGGCCGGGGCTCTACCTCGCCGGCGATGGCGTGCGGATCGGCGGCGCCGATGCAGCCGAAGCCAGCGGGGCGCTCGCTGCCCATGCCATCCTCTCCGATCTCGGCCGGCCGCAGGATATTGCGGCGATCAGGCCGCTGGCACGACGGGTCGCGCGGCTGCGTGGCTTTCAACGCGGGCTGGCGCAGGTCTTCGCCTGGCCGAAGCAGCAGATCGCCGCCCTGCCCGATTCCGTCACGCTCTGCCGCTGCGAGAACGTCACCATCGGCGAGGCCCGCGCCGCCATGGCGCAAAGCCTCGGCCCGGTCGAGGTCAACCGCGTCAAGGCGATGACCCGCTGCGGCATGGGGCGCTGCCAGGGCCGCGTCTGCGGACCGGCTCTGCAGGAGATCGTCGCGGCCGGGGCCGGGCAAGGCGGCGACGCCGCCGGGCGCCTGCGCGGGCAGGCGCCGGTCAAGCCGATCGCACTCGCCGCCGCGGAAGAACCGGCATGAGCGCGCGGACCACGGACGTCGCGATTATCGGCGGCGGGCTGATCGGCGCCTGGACCGCCTTCTTCCTTGCCAGACGCGGCCAGCGCGTGACGCTGATCGAGAAAGGCGTCGTCGGCGCCCAGTCGAGCGGCGTCAATTTCGGCAACCTGCGCCTGCAGGGTCGCTTTCCCGGCCAATACCCGCTGTCGCTGCGCTCGCAGGCGCTGTGGGAGGATTTCGACGCGCTGATCGGCGAAGGCTGCGAGTTCGAGCAGACCGGTCATCTCTACCTCGCCTATGACGAAGAGGAGCACGCGAAGCTCGAAGGCTACGCCAAGGTCTCCGAATCCTACGGGCTCGCGATCGAGCGGATCGGGCCCTCCGACCTGCGCCGGCGCTGGCCCTGGCTCGGCGAGCGCGCCATGGCCGCGACCTTCTCGGCACGCGACGCCACCGCCAATCCAAGGCTCGCCACCCCGGCCGTGGCACGGGCAGCAGCGAGACATGGCGCCACCATTCTTGAGAACACGCGCGTCACAGCCGTGGACCGCGGAGGTGACGGTTTTTCGCTGACGCTGGCCGATGGCACCAGGCTGAGCTGCGGCGCGCTGGTCAACTGCGCCGGGGCCTGGGCGCTGGAGATCGCCGAGCGATTCGGCGAGACCGCGCCAGTCTTTCCGGCCGGGCCACCGCAATTCGTGACCGAGCCTTTCCCCTATCGGATCGAGCCTTCGGTGCAGGCGATCGACGGCTCTGTGATCTTCCGCCAGATCCCGCGCGGCAACATCATCCTCGCCGGCTATCCGCGCACCGCCGCGGATCCGCAGGCGAACCGCGCACCGGTGCCCCCAGCCAAGACGCTTGCCGCGATGCGGGCGCTCGCCCGCGTCGCGCCGATGCTGGCGCAGTGCCATGTCATCCGTGTCTGGTCCGGCATCGAGGCCTATCTGCCCGACATGATCCCGGTGATCGGCCCGAGCGGGACGACGCCCGGCCTGTTCCATGCCTTCGGCTTCTGCGGCCACGGCTTCCAGATCGGTCCCGGCGTGGGCCTGTGCCTCAGCGAGATGATCGTCGACGGCGAAACAGCGACGCCGCTGGAACCGTTCTCGATCGAACGCTTCCGCACCGCCACAACCGTCAGCGAGAAGTTCAGGAAGGAATTCGACTGACGCGCGGCAGCCTAGCCGGACCGTCGAGCCGGCTATATGACGGATTCATGGCCCGCTTCGCCGCAGAGATCAGGCTTGTCGTCATCGCCGTGCTGGCCTTCGGCTGGCCTGCCATCGGCATGGCCGAGGGACGGCGCGTCCAGATCATCACCTCGTTTCCGCCCTCGTTCTTCGAGCCCTTCCGCAACGCGTTCCGCAACCGGCATCCCGACATCGCGGTCGAGGTCGTGCAGCGCAAGACCACGGCGGCCGTCATCGATATCCGCACGCAGAAGCGACCGGATGCCGACCTGTTCTGGGCGTCCGCGCCCGACGCCTTCGAATTGCTGAAGCGCGCGAACCTGCTGGCGCCGTTGCAGCCGCGGGCGACCGGCGCGCCGGAGACCATCGCCGGCTATCCGGTCAACGACCCCGATCATCGCTATCTCGGCTTCGCCGTCTCGGGCTACGGGCTGGTCTACAACCCCGCCTACCTCGCGGCGCGCGGCCTGCCGGTGCCGCGCAACTGGGCCGATCTCGCCGCGCCGGTCTATGCCGGGCATATCGGCCTGACCTCGCCTGCCCGCTCCGGCACCACGCACCTCATGGTCGAGGCGCTGCTGCAATCGCTCGGCTGGGAGCGCGGCTGGGCCCTGTGGTCGGCGATCGGCGGCAATCTCGCGACGATCACGGCGCGCAGCTTCGGCGTCACCGCCGGGGTCGCCCGCGGCCGCTTCGGCATCGGCATCTCCATCGATTTCCTGACGGAGGCCAGGACGACCGAGGGCGAGGGCAACCGCTTCGTACTGCCCGGCGAGACCTTGTTCGCGCCTGCGAGCATCGCAAGGCTTGCGACCTCACCCAACCCGAAGGAAGCCGAGCTCTTCATCGATTTCGTGCTCTCGCCCGAAGGGCAGAAGATGCTGCGTGAGCCCCGGATCGGCCGCCTCGCCGTCTCGCCGTCGGCCTATGGGCCGGACGAGACGCCGCCGCATCTTTCGGAGACCGAAGGCATCTTCAATCGCACTGGCTTCGACGCCGGGCTTTCTGCCGGGCGCTACGAGCTGGTCAACCTGATCTTCGACGAGTGGATCACCTTCCGCCGCACCGAGCATGCCAGGCTCTGGCGCAGCCTGCAGGCGATGGAAGCGGCCCTGCTTACGCGCCCCGACGAGCAGGCCGCCAAGCTCCTGACCCGGGCGCGAGCCGCCCTGACGCAGCCGCCGGTCTCCGCTGCCGAACTCGGAGAGCCCGGGCGTTTCCAGAATATCGTCCGCGTGCCGCGCGGCCTGCCCGTGCCCGAGGAGCAGGCGCGGATCGAGGCCGCACTCCGGAACGCGATCGTGACTCACGCAACCGAGGCCGGCGACAGCCTGCAGCAGGCGGCCGAGCGGCTGACCGCGCTGGGCTGGCGCGACGAGAGCCTGACCGGGAGCAGGCCATGACGCCTGCCTTATCCAGGCGCCGCTTCGGCATCGGCGGACGGTTGATCGCGGCCTTCCTCGGCGTCGGCCTCTTTGCGGTCGGCGCCGGCATCGTAGGCGTCATCTCCTATGAGCGATTGAGCAAGGAGCTGGCGGCGATCGCCCGCGAGCATCTGCCCGGCCTCGCTTCCGCTGCACGGCTGGCGGAAGCCAGTGCCCGCGTCATTGCCGGCATGCCGGAACTCGCCAACGCCGAGCGACGCGACGGCTATGAGCGCGGCCGGCGCGTGGTCGGCGAGCGCTTGGGCGAACTCGACAAGGTGCTGTCTGAGCGTGCCGGCAGCGGCTTCGACGCACCGGCCCTGACAGCCGTGGCAGCCGAGATCCGCCGCAATCTCAATGCTATCGACGACGTCTCGGGGCGGCGTTTCACGCTGGCCGAGCGCATCCGCGGCGTCAGCGAGGAATTGCGCTGGCTCCAGGCCGATCTCATCGACGAGATCGAACCGCTGACCGACGATGCCCGCTTCAATATCGAGGCAGCGCTGGGCCAGAGCGGCAACGAGGCCTCGACCTCGGCCAAGCCGAACACGATCCGCGAGGAAACCCGCAAGAGCGAAGCACTGATGACGCTCAACGCCCAGGCCAACCTGATCGTCGGCCTGTTCGGACGGCTCGGCACGGTGCAGACCCGCGAGGACATGGAGCAGACCGGCCATGTCATCGGCGAGGCGGTCGACCAGCTCGAAGTCGAGGCCAAGGCGCTTGCGGGCTGGGCCGACACGATCACGGTCCGGCAGATCACGCAGCGCCTGATCGGGCTTGCGGACACCACGACCGGCCTGCCTGGCCTCAAGCGCTCCGAGCTTGCTGCGCTCGCCGATGCGCAGCGCCTGATCTCGGAGAGCCGTCGCCTCGTCACGGAACTCGGCACGCTGGTGTCGCAGGAGGTGCAGCGGACCGAGGCGGTGGCGAAGGAGGCCGCCGACCGCTCGGCCGAAGCGATCCGGCTCGGCCGCAACCTGCTGCTCGCCATCGCGGCCGCCTCACTATTAGGCGCGCTGCTGATCGGTTGGTTCTATGTCCGGCGCCATCTGGTGGCGCGCCTGCGAGTCCTGACCGAGGCCGCGACCAGCATCGCCAGCGGCCAGTCCTCGGCGCTACTGCCGAAGGCGGGCAATGACGAGCTCGGCGACCTCACCCGCGCGCTCGCGGTCTTCCAGCAGACCCGCGACGACCTGATCCAGGCGGCCAAGCTCGCGGCGCTGGGACAAATGGCGGCGGGCCTGAGCCATGAGCTGAACCAGCCGCTCGCGGCGATCCGCTCCCACGCCCATAACGGCGCGCTGCTGCTGGAGCGGGGCCGGCCCGAGGAGGCCCGAAAGGCGATCGGCCGCATCCAGGCGCTGACCACGCGCGCGGCCGACCTGATCGCGCATCTGCGCCGGTTCGCCCGCAAGCCCGGCGTTGTCCTGGCGCCGGTTGCGGTCGGCGATGTCGTCGAGACCGCGCTGTCGCTGTTCGGGCCGCGCTTCGAGGCTGAGCGCGTGACGCTCCAGCGGGGCCTGCCGGCGGGGCGCCTCCATGTCCATGCCGAGGAAATCCGGCTGGAGCAGGTGCTGGTCAATCTGATCGCGAACGCGCTCGACGCCGTCGCCGGCATGGAGGATGCGACGATCGCGATCGGTGCGCGGCGAAATGGCCACAAGGTCGAGATCTGGGTCTCGGATAGCGGCCCCGGCATCGACCGGGCGCATCTGGAGCGCATCTTCGACCCGTTCTTCACCACCAAGCCGGTGGGCTCGGGGCTCGGCCTCGGGCTCTCGCTGTCCTACAACATCATCAAGGACCTCGGCGGATCGCTCGTGGTCGCCGAAACCGGCCCCGAAGGCACCCGCTTCCTGATTACCCTCGAAGGGACGACAGCCCACGTCATGGCACCGCTGGAAATCGACGCATGAGCGCTCCGACAATCGTCCTCGTCGATGACGATGCCGAGGTGCTCGAAGCCTGGCGGCTGACGCTGGAGCTCGAAGGCTTCGCGGTCACCGCGAAGCGCTCGGGCGATGCCGCGCTCGCCGAGCTTGGCCGCGACGCCTCCGTCGTGCTGGTCAGCGATGTCCGCATGCCCGGCCGCGATGGGTTCGGGCTGCTTTCCGCGGTGACCGCCGTCGATGCGGAGATCCCGGTCGTACTGATCACCGGCCATGCCGATGTTCCCATGGCGGTGAAGGCGATCCGCGAAGGTGCCTGGGATTTCGTCGAAAAGCCGGCCGATCCCGTCCGCCTGATCGAGACGATCCGGCGCGCCAGCGAATACCGCCGGCTGATCATCGAGAATCGCTCGCTCAGGGCGGGTGCGAATCGCGAAGACCCATGGTCGACCCGCCTCGTCGGCCATTCGCCGACAATGGCAAAGCTGCGCAGCCGGCTCGCCCTGCTCGCCGATGCCGATACCGACGTGCTGCTCTTCGGCGAGACCGGGACCGGCAAGGAGGTCGCGGCGCGCGCGCTGCACGATCTCGGCAATCGCCGAGCCGGGCGCTTCGTCGCGGTGAATTGCGGGGCGATCCCCGAGACCATGATCGAGAGCGAGCTGTTCGGCCACGAGGCCGGCGCCTTCACCGGGGCGCGCGAGCGCCGGATCGGCAAGATCGAGCATGCCAGCGGCGGCACGCTCTTCCTCGACGAGATCGAGTCGATGCCGGTGGCGGCGCAGGTGCGCCTGCTGCGCGCCTTGCAGGAGCGGCGGATCGAGCGTCTCGGCTCCAACAAGGAGGTCGCGGTCGATATCCGCATCGTCGCGGCGACCAAGAGCGACCTCGCCGCGCTCGCCAAGGCCGGCGGCTTTCGCGAGGACCTGGTCTATCGGCTGAACGTCGTGACCCTGCGCCTGCCGCCTTTGCGCGACCGTCGCGAGGATATCCCGCTGCTGTTCCAGCACTTCCTCGCGCTCGCCGCCGCGCGCGTCGGCCGCTCGGCCCCGCCGCTCGGGCGCGACCTCTTGCAGCGGCTGACGCGGCAGGACTGGCCGGGGAACGTGCGCGAATTGCGCAACGCCGCCGAGCGCAGCCTGCTCGGCATGGATGAGGATTTCGAGGATGAAGATGCCGGCGCCTCAGCCTCCGATGGTGCAGAGCGCACGCTGGAGGAGCTGGTCGCCATCGCCGAGGCGGAGGCGATCGGCGCCGCCTTGAAGCGTCATGGCGGGCGCATCGGCGTCACCGCGTCGGCGCTCGGCATCACCCGCAAGACGCTCTACCTCAAGATGCGCCGCTATGGCCTGAGCGGCGCGACGGCGCTCGCGGACTGAGCGGCAATGTTACCGCAATGACCCATCGGGGATGTTGGTCGGTTACCGCCATGCCCCCGAAATTGGGTATCTGAGGACCCTTCCTTCCGAATTCCGCAAGGAAATCAAAGCCGCCGAAACTTGGCATCACCGTTGCTGAGAAGAAGCCATCGACCTCGACGTCGAACAGAAAAAACGCTTCGGAGGAAATCATGCTCAATCGCAGGCTCGCGCTCGCGGCCACCCTCGGCCTGTCGCTCAGCGCCTCGTTTACGGCCATCGCGCTGGCGCAGGCGCCAGCCGGCAAGGTCACGGTGGTGACCTCCTTCTCCAAGGACGTCACCGATCCGATCAAGAAGGCCTTCGAGAAGGCGGTTCCGGGCGTCACGCTCGAAGTGCAGAACCGCAACACCAATGCCGGCGTGAAATACGTCGAGGAGACCAAGGCCAATAACCAGGTCGACTTGTTCTGGGCCTCGGCGCCCGATGCCTTCGAGGTGCTGAAGGGCAAGAAGCTGCTCACCGCCTACAAGCCCAAGGCGACCGGCATCCCCGAGAAGATCGGCTCCTATCCGATCAACGATCCCGCCGGCTTCTATTTCGGCTTCGCGGCCTCCGGCTACGGCATCATGTGGAACGACCGTTATGCCAAGGCCAACAAGCTGCCCGAGCCCAAGGACTGGCAGGATCTCGCCAAGCCCGTGTTCTATGACCATGTCTCGATCGCGGCGCCCTCGCGCTCCGGCACGACGCACCTGACGATCGAGACGATCCTGCAGGGCGAAGGCTGGGACAAGGGCTGGCGCACCATCAAGGAGATGGCCGGCAATTTCCGCTCGATCAACGAGCGCTCCTTCGGCGTGCCGGAGCAGGTCAATTCCGGCCAGGTCGGCGTCGGCATCGTCATCGACTTCTTCGCCTTCTCGGCCCAGGCCTCCGGTTTCCCGGTCAAGTTCGTCTATCCGAGCGTGACGACGGTGGTTCCGGCCAATGTCGGCATCATCGCCAACCCGCCGAACAAGGCTGCGGCTGAAGCCTTCATCGAGTTCCTGCTCTCGCCGACGGGCCAGGAAGTGCTGCTCGAGCCCGGCATCCGCCGCCTGCCGGTCAACCCGGCCGTCTATGCCAAGGCCGGCGCCGACTATCCGAACCCCTTCACCGATCCGCGCTTCCAGAAGATGATCGGCTTCGACGTCGACAAGTCGGAGCAGCGCACGGCAGTGGTCGACACGCTGTTCGACCAGATGATCTCCTTCCAGCTCGACGGGCTGAAGGGTGTCACCAAGGTGCTGCACGAGGTCGATGCGGCGCTGGCCAAAAAGCCGAACGACAAGGCGAAGGCGCTGGCCGATGAGGCCCGCGTCCTGATCGCCGCCATGCCGGTGAGCGAGGCGCAGGCCGCTAGCCCCGAGCTGCGCGGCGCCTTCACTGGCGGCAAGGAGAAGGGCGCCCGCCAGGCCGAGGTCGAGGCGCAGTGGGCGAGCTTCGCCCGCGACAACTACGCCAAGGCCAAGGCCAAGGCAGAAGAGGCGCTCAAGGCGGCGAAGTAAGCGCGCGTTGTCCTGCGTATCTTCCCATGCGCGCTGCAGCGTGAAACGCTGCGGCGCAGACACGGGACCGCGCGACCAGTCGGCGCCTTTTCCTGAAAACGGTCCCGTGTCTGCGCAGCGGCATTTGCATGCCGCAGCGCGCACGGGATGACACCCGGCCGCACCCATGACAGCCATTCCGACCTCGGTTCCCCGCCCCCGTCGCATCGCCGGCACGCCCGGCCAGATCGCGCTGGCGCTGGCGATCGCCGCCTTCCTGCTGATGTTCCTGGTGCTGCCGGTGGCGACGGTGATCTATGTCGCCTTCACCGAGAAGGGCACATCGACCTTCACTCTGGTCAATTTCTACGACTTCGTCCGCACCGAGCTATTCATGCGCTCGTTGTGGAACTCGTTCTATGTCTCTGCGATGTCAGTGGTCTGGGCCTCGGTCTTCGCCCTGCCGCTGGCCTATCTGACGACGCGCTTCGTCTTCCGCGGCGCGGCCATCGTGCAGACGCTCGGCTTCCTGCCATTGATCATGCCGCCCTTCGTCGGCGCGGTGGCGATGCAGCTCTTCTTCGGCCGCAACGGCTCGGTCAACCTGCTGCTCGACGACTGGTTCGGCTTCAAGATCGACTTCATGGAGGGGCTGAACGGCGTCATCTTCGTCCAGTCGGTCCATTATTTCCCGTTCATCCTGATCAATCTCTCGGCGGCGCTGCGCAATGTCGACCGCGCCATGGAAGAGGCCGCGCAGAATCTCGGCTCCTCGGGCTTCCGGCTGTTCCGACGCATCGTCTTTCCGCTCGCCATGCCGGGCTATCTCGCCGGCGCCTCACTCGTCTTCGTCAAGGTCTTCGACGATCTCGCGACGCCGCTCCTGCTCAACGTCAAGGACATGCTGGCGCCGCAGGCCTATCTCAGGGTGACCTCGATCGGCATCGCCGACCCGATGGGCTATGTCATTTCGGTCGTGCTGATCATCGCTTCGGTCCTGGCGATGTGGCTCTCCGCGAGGGCGCTCAAGGGCCGCGACTATGCCACGACGCAGCGCGGCGGCGGCGGCCTCGCCAAGCGGGTGATGACGCCGATGGAGGCCGTGTTCGGCTACGGCATCGTCATCCTGATCCTGGCGCTGGTGCTGGCGCCGCATCTGGGCCTGCTGCTGCTCTCCTTCGCCACGATCTGGTCGTTCTCGCCGCTGCCCGATGCCTTCACCACGGCGCATTACGCCCGCGTCTTCGGCGAGAGCTCGGTCTACATCAAGAACACGCTGATCTATGCCTCGATCGCCGGCGGCATCGACGTCGTGCTCGGCGTCGCCATCGCCTATCTGGTGCTGCGTACCAAGCTGATCGGCCGCGAATGGCTCGACTGGATGGCGTCGGCCGCGCTCGCCATCCCCGGCGTGGTGCTCGGCATCGGCTATCTCAGGACCTTCTACGGCATCACTCTGCCGGACGGGACGCCGCTCGCGGCGCTCTGGATCACCATCGTGATGGCGCTGGCGATCCGGCGCCTGCCCTATGCCCTGCGCGCCTGCTATGCCGCGCTCCAGCAGATCTCGGTTTCGCTCGAGGAAGCGGCCGAGAACCTGGGAGCCACCAAGGCGCGCACGGTTCGGCGCATCGTCGTGCCGCTGATGGCGGGCGGCATCCTTGCCGGCTTCGTCACCTCGTTCTCGACGGCGGCGGTGGAGCTCTCGGCGACATTGATGCTGGTGCAGTCCAATTCCGACGCGCCGCTGGCTTACGGGCTCTATGTCTTCATGCAGTCGGCGGCGGGGCGCGGCCCCGGTGCCGCGCTCGGCGTCGTCGCGGTGATCCTCGTCGCGGCCTGCACCTTCCTCTCCCATCTCATCATCGAACGCAGCCAGAAGGCCAAGGGAATGGGCCACTGATCATGAACGCGACCGTCTCCCTGACCACGCCCGCCGTCTCCGTCGACATCGAAGGCGTCAACCTGTCCTACGGCACCAACCATGTGCTCAAGAACGTCAACCTCGCGATCGAGCCGGGCGAGTTCTTCGCCTTCCTCGGCCCGTCCGGCTGCGGCAAGACCACGCTGCTGCGCCTGATCGCCGGCTTCAACCATGCCGATACCGGCGAGGTCCGGATCGGCGGCAAGCCGATCACCGACCTGCCGCCGTGGAAGCGCGATGTCGGCATGGTCTTCCAATCCTATGCGCTCTGGCCGCATATGACCGTGCGCCGCAACGTCGCCTTCGGGCTGGAGGAGCGCGGCGTGAAGCGCGCCGAGGTCGAGCGGCGCGTCGAGGCGGCGCTGGGGCTCGTTGGGCTCGCCCATCTCGCCGAGCGGCGGCCCTCGCAGCTCTCGGGCGGCCAGCAGCAGCGCGTCGCTGTGGCGCGCACCGTCGCGGTCGAGCCCAAGGTGCTGCTGCTCGACGAGCCGCTCTCCAATCTCGACGCCAAGATGCGCGTGCAGGTGCGCCGCGAATTGCGCGACCTGCAGCAGCGGCTGGGGCTGACCACGATCTTCGTCACCCACGACCAGGAGGAGGCGAACACGATCTGCGACCGCATCGCCGTGATGAACGATGGCATCGTCCAGCAGGTCGGCACGCCGATGGAACTCTACGAGCGGCCGGCGAACCTGTTCGTCGCCGGCTTCCTCGGAACGGCGAATATCCTTGGCGGCAAGCTTTCCGGCAACGGCGGGACCCGAGTCTTCGAGATCGAGGGCGGGACGCGGGTTCCGGTTCCGGCCGATGCTCAGGTGCCGGAAGGCGCCAAGTTGGTCTTCCGGCCGCAGCATGCCAGTCTCGGTGATGCGGGCCCGGCCAGCGATGGGATGCTGGCCCTGCCCTGCACCGTCGCCAATCGCGAGTTCCTCGGCGCGAGCGTGCGCTATGGCGTCCGGATCGGTACGACGGAAGTGGCGGTCGACGTGCCGTTCCAGTCCGGCAGCGGCCTGTTCGAGGTCGGCAGCGGGGCGACGCTCAGGCTGTCGCCGCGCTCGTTGTTGTGGCTTGCCGCCTAAGCGGCGCAGAGCGAGGGCCGCAGCCCTCGCCAACCCATCTCACCCCCGCTGCTCGGCCTTGTCGCGTGCCCGCGCCTCGGCGCTGCGCTCCGCGGCCGGGCCGTAGCCGCCGGCGCCGGGCGTGATGATCTCGACGATCTGGCCCTTCTCCAGCGCGCCATCGCCCTTGAAGAAGGGGACGACGCCCTCGCTGAAGGAAAACGATCCGCCCTGCCCTTCGCCGCCACCGGCGAGGCCCCAGGGCCGCGAGGTCAGCCGCGAGTTGTCGACGCTCAGGCGGCATGGCGCCTCGGCGCGGTAGACGCGGCGCAGGCCCATGCCGCCGCGCTGGCGGCCGTCCCCGCCTGAACCGTCGACCAGCTCGTAGCGCAGTAGGGTCAGCGGGTATTCGAGCTCCAGCGCCTCGACCGGCAGGTTCGAAGTGTTGGTCATGTGGACGTGGACGCCGTGGAGCCCGTCCTTGTTCGTGCGGGCGCCGGAACCGCCGCCGATCGTCTCCAGATAGACCCAGAGTTCGCCGCTGCCGGGCTGCTCGCCGGCGAAGGTCGCTGAGGCGACCGCGCCCGAGCAGGCCGCGATCACGCGGTCGGGCACGGCCTGCGCGAGCGCGCCATGGATCAGGTCGACCACGCGCTGGCAGGCGGCGATGCGGCCGTTGACGGCGGCCGGATGCACGCAGTTCAGGACCGTGCCTTCCGTCGCGGTGACCGTAAGCGGCCGTGCCAGTCCGGCATTGGGCGGGATGGTCGGGTCGGCCACGGTCTTGACCGCGTAATACACGGTCGAGAGCAGCGCGGTGTAGACCATGTTGAAGCCGGCCCGCATCTGCGGCGGCGAGTCGAAGGCGAGCGTCATCTCCTCGCCCGCGACGGTGATCGCGACCGAGAAGGTCAGTGGCTCGTCGATCTCGGGATTGTCGAAGGAATCGGAGAAGCGATAGGTCCCGTCGGGAATCGAGGCGATGCCGGCGCGCATCTTGCGCTCGGCATAGTCCTGCAAGGCCTTGCCGGCGGCGAGCACGGTGTCGCGGCCGTATTTGTCGCAGAGCGCGCGCAGGCGCTCGACGCCGAGACGGTTCGCCGCCATCTGGGCGCGCAGGTCCGAGAGGCGCTCGCGCGGCACCTGACAGTTGAGCAGGATCAGCTCCTGCACGTCCTTCATCAGCACGCCGCCATCGTAGAGACGGATCGGCGGGATGCGCAGGCCCTCCTGATAGATATGGGCGTGGCCGCGATCGGCGAAATCCGAATGATGCGCGGTGTTGACCGCCCAGGCGATCATCACGCCTTCGTGGAAGACCGGCTCGGCCAGCACGATATCGGGCAGATGGGTGCCGCCGCCCTCATAGGCATCGTTGCCGATGAAGACGTCGCCCGGCTTCATCTCCGCGACGGAGTGGCGCTTCAGGATATGCGGGATGATGCCGATGAAGGAGCCGAGATGCATCGGGATGTGCTCGGCCTGGCAGAGCGTCTGGCCTTCGACATCGAAAAGCGCGGTCGAGCAGTCGCGGCGCTCCTTGATGTTGGTCGAGTAGCTCGCCTTGACCAGAGCTTCGCCCATCTCCTCGGCGATCGAGGCGAAGGAGGAGCCGATGACCTCGACGGTGATCGGGTCGACGCTGACGGATGCGGGCGCGGTCATCACGGCATCTCCAGGATCAGGTTGAGATAGGGCTCGACCGTCGCGGTCATGCCCGGCAGCAGAACGGTCGTCGAATCCATCTGCTCGACGATGGCCGGGCCGGCGAAGCGGTTGCCGGATTTGAGCTTGTCGCGGTCGTAGATTGGGCAGGCGACGAAGCCGCCGGCCTCGGGGAACCAGACCTCGCGGCTGCCGATGACGGCGTGGGACGCACCCGGCCCGGCATCGGGCTCCGGCCGGAACGCGGCCTTGGGCACGAGGCCGACCGCCTCGACACGATAGGTCACGAGCTGGACCGCCTCGCCCTCGGCGACGAAGCCGTAGAGCCGCTTGTGCGTGGCGGCGAAGCCCTCCGCCAGCGCAGCCACGGTCGCCGGCGTGATCGGCCCGTCCGGCACGTCGATGCCGAGTTCGTAGTTCTGGCCGTGATAGCGCAGGTCGGCGGTGCGCTTCAGCCGGCGGTCGGCCGATGCAACGCCCTCCTCTTCGAACCAGTGATCCGCCTGCTCCTGCAGGGCGACGAAGATCTCCGCCATGTCGGGGACCAACGCGTCAGAGAGCGTCGCGAGCCGGGTCGTGGCGAAATTGGCGCGCAGGTCGGTGAGCAGCAGGCCGAGCGCGCAGCCGATACCGGGATTGCGGGGCACGACGATGCGCTTCATGTCGAGCTCGCGGGCGAGCCGCGCGGCATGCAGCGGCCCGGCCCCGCCGAAGGCGACCAGCGCGTAATCGCGCGGATCATGGCCGCGCTGGACGCTGATGACGCGGATCGCCTTGGCCATGTTGGCGGTGACGACCGAGATGATGCCCTGCGCCGTCGCCATCACATCGAGGCCGAGTTCGTCGGCGAGCCGGCCGATCGCCTGTTTCGACAGGCTCTGGTCGATCGGCATGCGGCCGCCGAGCAGATGCGTCGGATTCAAGGTCTGGAGCACGACATTGGCGTCGGTGACGGCAGGCTCGGTCGCGCCGCGCCCATAGCAGACCGGGCCGGGATCAGCGCCGGCCGAGCGCGGCCCGACCTTGAGCAGGCCGCCGGAATCGATCGCGGCGAGCGAACCACCGCCGGCGCCGACCGTATGGATATCGAGCATCGGCGCCTTGATCGGGTAGCCGTGGACATTGGCTTCCGAAGCGAGCTTGGCCTCGCCGTCATCGAGCAGGGCGACGTCGGAGGAGGTGCCGCCCATGTCGAAGGTGATGAGGTTCGGGATGCCGATCATGGCGCCGATCGCCTGCGCCGCAACAACGCCGGTCGAGGGGCCGGAGAGCACCGTGCGCACCGGCAGGCGCGCCGCCATGTCGAAGCCGATGACGCCGCCATTGGACTGCGTCAGATGCGGCACCGCCTTGAGGCCGAGTTCTTTCAATCGGTCGGCGAGGCGGCGGATATAGCTCTGCATGACCGGGCCGAGATAGGCGTTGACCACCGCGGTCGAGATGCGCTCGTACTCGCGGAACTCGGGCGCGACCTCATGCGAGGCGCAGATGAAGGCCTCGGGGAATTCCTCGGTGACGATGCGCTTGGCCGCCTCCTCGTGCTCCGGCCGGACGAAGCCGTAGAGGAAGCCGATGGCGACCGCCTTGACGCCCTCTGCCTTCAGCGCCCGCGCGGCCTGCCGCACGGCCTCTTCGTCCAGCGGCGTCTCGACCGTGCCATCATGGCGGACACGCTCGGCGACGCCGAAGCGCAGGTCGCGGGTGACCAGCGGCGGGGCCTTGTCGGCCTGGAGGTCGTAGAGGTCCGGCCGCTTCTGCCGGCCGATCTCGATCAGGTCGCGGAAGCCTTCGGTGGTGATCAGTCCCGTCTTCACGCCGCGGTGCTGGATGAGCGCATTGGTGCCGACCGTGGTGCCGTGTCCGAAATAGACGATGTCACCAGGGCCGGCGCCGACGCGCTCGACGCCTTCCTGCGTGCCGCGCGCGATGGCGCGGGAGGGATCGTCAGGCGTCGACGGCACCTTCCAGACCGCGACCATGCCGGTCGCATCCTCGAACAGGCAGACATCGGTGAATGTGCCCCCGGAATCGATCCCGATCCGCCACGCCATCTCTGCCTTCCTCCCGTTACAGCATCGCCGCCTCGGCAGGCTGCGACGCCGGCTCCCAGTATGGCAAGCGAAGCGGCGGCGATGAAAGCGCCGTCGACGCCGAACATCTCTTCGATCAGCGCAGGACTGGCTCTGCGGAGGGCTCCTCGGGTTTACGAAGGGTGCCGCGCTTGGTCTATCATCGTGCCGCCGACCGCCTGCCCCTTCCCGCCACCGCCGGAGCCTTCGTGATGGGCATCACCATCGAGACCATCGAGCCGGACCCGTCCCTTCCCGCCGCCAGCGATGTCGTCGTCATCGGCGGCGGCATCATCGGCATCACCACGGCGCTCTTCCTGGCGCGCGAGGGCATCTCGGTCACCGTCTGCGAGAAGGGCGAGGTCGGCCATGAGCAGTCCGGGCGCAACTGGGGCTGGGTGCGCGTCATGGGGCGCGATCCAGGCGAAATCCCGCTCGGGCTCGAAAGCATGCGGCTCTGGGAGGATATGGACCGGCTCGTCGGCGGCGATACCGGCTTCACGCGCTCCGGCATCGTCTATGTCGCCGACACGGCAGCGAAGTTCGCCGAGCAGGAGGCCTGGCTCGAGCACGCGAGGACCTATCAGCTCGACTCCCGGCTCCTGATCAAGCGCGAGATCGAGGCCGTCCTGCCCGGGGGGAAACGCGCCTATGCCGGGGCGATGTTCACCCCGAGCGATGCCCGGGCCGAGCCGCAAAAGGCCGTTCCGGCGATGGCGCGGGCGCTGCGCCGCCATGGCGGCACCGTGCTGACGCGCTGCGCCGTGCGCGGCATCGAGACGGCCGGGGGACGCGTCAGCGGCGTCGTCACCGAGCGCGGGCGGATCGCCTGCCAGCGTGTCGTATTGGCAGGCGGCGCCTGGTCGCGGCTGTTCCTCGGCAATCTCGGCATCGACCTGCCGGCGCTCAAGATTCTGGGCTCGGTGTTCCGGACCGAACCGCTCGACGGCCCGCCGACCCATGCCGTGGGTGCTTCCGATTTCGCCTTCCGCAAGCGGCAGGATGGCGGCTACACGATCGCTCATCGCGGGGCGAGCGTCGCCGAGATCGTGCCGGACAGCTTCCGGCTGCTCTTCGATTTCCTGCCGTCCCTGGCCAGGCAGCGCCATGAATTGCGGCTGCGGCTCGGCGGGCGCTTCCTGGAGGAGGCCCGCACGCCGAAAAGCTGGTCGCTCGATCAGGAAACGCCGTTCGAGCGCACGCGCATCCTCGACCCCAAGCCGTCCGAGGGCATCCTGCAGGAAGCGCGGCGCAACCTGATCGCCGCCTTCCCCGCCTTTGCCGGCCTCAGAATCAGGGAAAGCTGGGGCGGCTTGATCGATGCGACGCCCGATGCCGTGCCGATCATCGGTGAGGTGCCACGCCTGCCCGGCTTTTTCCTTGCGACGGGCTTCTCGGGCCATGGTTTCGGCATCGGCCCCGGCGCCGGCCGCCTGATCGCCGACCTGGTCAGCGGCCGCACACCGCTGATCGATCCCAAGCCCTTCCGGCTGGAGAGGTTCGCGCGGCTGGAGCGGACGACACGGGCGAGGTGAAGCGGGCGCTCAGGCGAGCGCCGCCTCGTCCAGTGAATAGGCCGAGAAGAAGTTCGTGCCGCCCGGATAGCATTTGAAGCCGCTGAGGCCCGTCACCATGGCATAGCCCTGCGAGCGCCAGGCGAGGCCGACGAGCGGCGCCTGCTCCAGAGCGAGCTTCTCCAGCTCGGCATAGATCGCCTTGCGCTTGGCCGGATCGAACTCGGCGCGGCCCTTGGCGAAGAGCGCATGGATTTCGGGTGTGGGAATCTGCCAGCTTCGGGCCATATTGGGCGGCAGGTCGCCGTCGATCAGCGGGGCAAGGCCGTCGGGGTCGTTATTATCAGCGGTCGTGCCCTGCACCATGAAATCGTAACGGCCCTTGCCGGCCAGATCGACGCGGGCCGCCCAGTCCGGCAGGTTCAGCGTCACCTGGATGCCGATCTCGGCCAAATTAGCCTGCACGACCTCGGCGGTCGATTTGTGCATGCCGTACTGGGCGGTCGAGAGCAGCGTACAGGTGAAGCCGTTCGGCACGCCGGCTTCGGCCATCAGCTTCTTGGCCTTGGCCGGATCGTAGTTCCAGAACTCGGAGCGGCCCTTGTCGAAATAGGGGCTGCTCGATGCGATCGGGATGCCTTGCAGCTTGCTGCCGCGACCGAAGAAGGCCGCCTGCACGATGTCCTCGCGGCGGATGGCGTGCGCCACCGCCTGGCGCAGACGGACATCCTTGAACGGCCCGGCGCCGCCATTGAAGTTCAGCCCCATGAAGGGCCCGTCGACCGCGACCAGCCGTAGGCGCGAATCCTTCTCGATCGTGCCCATGGATTGCCAGGGCACGTATTCGATCAGGTCGACATCGCCGGCCTGGAGGGCTGCGACACGCAGGTTCTCGTCGGCATAGGCGACGAGCCTGATGCCGTCGAGCTTCGGCAGGCCCGGCTTGTAGTATTTGTCGAATTTCGCGACCTCGATCAAGGCGCCGCGCTCCTGCGCCTTGATCATGAACGGACCGGCGCCGACGCCGAGCCCGGCCCGCCCCTCGATCGAGTCCTTGGCGATGATCGGCATATGCGGGCTCGCGAGCCAGATCGGCAGCGTCACGGTCGGCTGCTTCATGACGATCCGGACGGTGCGGGCATCGGGCGTCTCGATGCGCTCCACACCGCCGAACTCGGCCTTCATGAAGGCGGTCGAATTGGGCGCAGCGACCTGCTCCAGCGTCCATTTCACGTCTTCGGCGGTGACCGGCTTGCCGTTCTGGAAGGTCGCCTGGCGCAGCTTGAAGACCCAGGTCGTCTCGCCCTCGCGCGCCCAGGACTCGGCGAGCTCAGGCCTGACCTCGCCCTTCTCGTCGAAGCCGGTCAGCCCCCGGAAGATCAGGAGCTTGACCGTGAGCGCCGCCGTGCCGGTGTGAAGCCAGGGCTGGAGGCTCGGCGGAAAGCTCGACAGACCGAAGCGGAGCACCTTGCCCGCGGCCTGGGCACGAGCGCGCAAGCCCAGGAGAGGCAGGGTTGCACCGGCGGCGAGCACGGTACGGCGAGAGACCGGCACCATCGAATACCCCTCCCTGTTTTTGGCGGCTCGAACGGCCGAAGGGAAAGAATGATTTCGTGTGCGAGCTTGTCAATGCCTTCCGTGGCTCGCGAAACTCCGGCGCAGCCCGCCGAAGTTGCAGGCACGATGCTGCGGCGCGACCCTGTGCCGCCCCGGCGCGGACGCCCGCCGGCCGGGCGCTTGACTTCCGGGCGAAAGACTCTCTAGCATCCTTAATTACAAGATATATTCTCTAATTATGGATTATTCTTGCAAAGAGGGGAAACGCCGATGAGCGAGACGGATGAAGGCAAAAGGCTTCTGCTGAAGGGTGGACTGGTCGGCGGCCTCGCGCTGGCTGCGGCTGCGAGCACCGCCCGCGAGGCCGCGGCCCAATCGGCGCCCAACAGCCTGCTGCGCACGGTGCTGGATCGCGGCAAGCTGATCGTCGGCACGGGCTCCACCAATGCGCCCTGGCATTTCGAGGACGAGAAGGGCCAGCTCGTCGGCATGGACATCACCATGGGCCGCATCCTGGCCAAGGGGCTGTTCGACGACGCCAGCAAGGTCGAATTCGTCCGGCAGGACGCGGCCCAGCGCATCCCCAACATCAATACCGGCAAGGTCGACATCGTCATCCAGTTCATGACGATGTCGCCGGCCCGCGCCCAGTTGATCGCTTTCTCGCGCCCCTATTATGTCGAGGGCATCGCGCTCCTGACCCGGCCGGACAGCGACAAGAAGAGCTTCGACGCGCTGCTCAAGGCCGGCTCCTCGGCCCGCGTCTCGATCCTGCAGAACGTCGATGCCGAGGCTTCGGTGAAGAAGGTGCTGCCGCAATCGACCGTGATGCAGCTCGACAGCCAGGCCAATGTCATCCTGGCGCTCGACTCCAAGCGAGCGGATGCCGCTGCGGTCGATCTCTCCACCGTCTGGTGGCTCGCCAAGCGCCATCCCGACAAATACGCCGATGCCGGCAAGTCCTGGAACACGATGCTCTACGGCGCCGGCATGAAGCAGGGCGACCCGGACTGGGTGCGCTTCGTCAACACCACCTTCGACATCGCGATCTTCGGCCACCAGAACGAGCTCTACGACGCGGCGGTGAAGGATTATTTCGGCGCCGAGCCGCCGCAGCGCCAGCCCGGCCTTCCCCGGTTCTGAGCGTTCCACGCTTCGCAAGCGGAAGGGCGCCCGGCGCCCTTCCGTCCCTGTCGCCCGGCTGATCGCGGGACCATGGCGAACTACCATTTCAACTTCGCGATCGTCTGGCGCTATGCCGGCAAGCTGTTCGAGGGGCTCTGGCTCAGCCTCGAACTCGCCGCCGCGAGCATCGCGATCGGCATGGCGATCGGCCTCGTACTGGCGCTGATCAGCCTGGACGGCCCGAAATGGGCGCGCCCGCTGATCGCGGCCTATGTCGAATTCGTCCGCAACGTGCCGCTGCTGCTGCTGGTCTATCTCGTCTTCTACGGCATCCCCAGCGCCATCGACCTGCAATATGACGCGGTGACCTCCTTCGTCGCGACGCTGTCGATCTATTCCGGCGCCTATCTGGTCGAGGTGATGCGGGCCGGGCTGGAGGCCGTGCCGCGCGGGCTGATCGAGGCCGGCAAGGCGATCGGGCTCACGCCGATGAAGGTGCTCTGGCATGTGCGCCTGCCGACGGCGATGCGCATCGCCCTGCCCTCGCTCTCCAACACCTATGTCTCGCTGTTCAAGGACACCTCGATCGCCTCGGCCATCGCCGTGCCCGAGCTTGCCTATGGCATGCGCTGGATCGAGACCCAGACCTTCCGCACCGTCGAGGTCTATCTCGTGGCGACGCCGATCTACCTGATCACCAGCTATGCCATCCTGCTGCTGCTTCGGCTCGCCGAGCGGCGCTACGCGATCGCGCGGTGACGGCATGGCGACGCTGATCCAGACCCTGCCCTTCCTCGTCGACGGCCTGCTGACGACCCTCTTGGTCTCGGCCTGCGTGATCGTTCTGTCGCTGATCGTCGGCTTGCCGCTCGGCTGCGTGCTCGCCTTCGGGCCGCTCTGGGCGCGTGCGCCGATCCGGCTCTATGCCGATTTCGTCCGCGGCGTGCCGATCCTCGTGCTGCTCTATTTCGTCTATTACGGCCTGCCGGCGATCAAGGTGAACCTGCCGAGCCTGCTCGCCGCGATCGTCGCGCTGACGGCGTTCAAATCGGCGCAGATCATCGAGATCACGCGCGGCTCGTTCCAGTCGATCCCGGCCGGCCAGACCGAGGCCGCCAAGGCGATCGGCCTCACGATGTTCGACCGCTTCGCGCATGTGCTGGCGCCGCAGGCCGTGCGCCGTTTTCTGCCGCCCTTCGTCAACAGCGTCGTCGACACTGTGAAGGGCTCCTCGCTGGTCTCGCTGCTCGGGATCGTCGACCTGATGCTGTCGCTGCAGCAGGTGATCGGGCGCACCCATGTGGCGCTGCCGCTCTATCTGATCGGCGCGCTGATGTATTTCGCCATCAACTTCCCGCTCTCGGCGCTCAGCCGCCGGCTCGAGAAGCGCTTCGTCTGAAAGGAGGCATCCATGGCCGAGACGGATGCCCGTCCCTCCGCCGCGCAACCGGTCATCGCGATCGAGGGCCTGACCAAGTCCTTCGGCGCCAACCAGGTGCTGAAGGGCGTCGACCTCTCCGTCGGCAAGGGCGAGGTCGTCGCGATCATCGGCCCCTCCGGCAGCGGCAAGACCACGCTGCTGCGCTGCATCAACTTCCTTGAGGAGTATGACGGCGGCTCGATCCGGATCGATGGCACCGAGGTCGGCTATCGCGATGGCACTGGGGGCCGCAAGCGCCGCAACGACCGGGAGCTTGCCGCGATCCGCGTCGATGCGGCCATGGTGTTCCAGCAGTTCAACCTGTTTCCGCATCTCACCGCCGCGCAGAACATCATGCTCGGCCTGATGAAATCGCGCGGGCGCCCCAAGGCCGAGGCACGCGCCACCGCCGAGAAATGGCTCGCGCGCGTCGGACTTGCCGCGAAGGTCGATGCCTTGCCAGCGCAGATGTCAGGCGGCCAGCAGCAACGCGTCGGCATCGCGCGGGCCGTGGCGATGGAGCCGAAGGTGCTGTTGCTCGACGAGATCACCTCCGCGCTCGATCCGGAACTCGTCGGCGAGGTTCTGGCCGTGGTGCAGGAGCTCGCCTCCGAGGGCCGCACCATGATCCTCGTCACGCATGAGATGGCCTTCGCGCAGGAGGTGGCGGACCGCGTCGTCTTCACCGACCAGGGCCGGATCGTGATCGACGCGCCGCCCGCGCAGGTTTTCGGCGAACAGCCGCATGAGCGGTTGCGGTCCTTCCTGTCGCGCTTCGCCGGCTTCCGCCCCAACGCGGCGTGAGGAAACCATGAGCGCCGCCCTGTCCACCCTGCCCGACACGGCACCCTACCGGCGCCTGGGGGAGCTCGGCCTCACGCTACCCGACCTGCCGCGGCCGATCGGCAATTTCGCGACCCATATCCGCGAAGGCGACCTGATCTATCTCTCCGGCCAGGGGCCGACGCATGAGGACGGCCGGCTCCATACCGGCAAGGTCGGCCGCGACGTCAGCGTCGCCCAGGCCTATGACCATGCCCGGCTGACCGGCCTCAACCTGCTCGCCGTGCTGCATGGTGCGCTCGGCGACCTCGGCCGCGTCCGGCGTATCGTCAAGCTGCTCGGCATGGTCAATGCCGAGCCGGATTTCGGCGATCACCCGGCCGTCATCAACGGCTGTTCCGACCTCTTCGTCGCCGTCTTCGGCGAAGCCGGCCGGCACGCCCGCTCGGCTGTCGGCTTCGGCTCGCTGCCACGCCAGATCACCGTCGAGATCGAGGCGATCGTCGCCGTGTCCTAGAGCATCGAGCCGATGCTCTAACCGGGGCCATCGCCCCGCCCGCCCTCCAGGAGAAACCGATGACTGCCCCCGATATCCGCCCCTCCCTCGGCCTGCGCCCCGTCATCAATGTCTCGGGTACGATGACCGCACTCGGCGCCTCGATCGTCGTGCCGGAAGCGGTCGCGGCAATGACGGCGATCCTGCCGCAATTCGTCGAGATCGACGATCTCCAGCGCAAGGCCAGCGCCGTCATCGCGCGGCTCTGCGGCAGCGAGGCCGGCTTCGTCACCGCCTCCTGCTCGGCCGGGATCACGCTGGCGATCGCCGGCGCGATGACGGGCGACGACCTCTACGCCGTCGAGCAACTGCCGGATGCCAGCGGCCTCCAGGACGAGGTCGTGGTGATGATGGGGCATATGGTCGGCTATGGCGCGCCGGTCGAACAGGCGATCCGGCTTGCGGGCGCGACGCCGATCGTCATCGGACAGGCCACCAGCGCCCGCGCCTACCAGCTCGCCGGTGCGATCTCGGAGCACACGGCGGCCGCGCTCTACGTCGTCTCGCACCATACGGTCCAGTACGGGCTGCTGCCGCTCGACGAGTTCGCAGCGATCTGCCACGAGCGCGGCGTGCCGGTCATCGTCGATGCGGCCTCCGAATACGACCTGCGTGGCTTCCTCGAAGCCGGCGCCGACATCGTGCTCTATTCCTCGCACAAGTTCCTGGGCGGGCCGACCGGCGGCATCGTGGCCGGGCGCAAGGCGCTGGTCCGTGCCGCCTTCATCCAGAATGGCGGCATCGGCCGCGGCATGAAAGTCGGCAAGGAAAGCGTGCTCGGCACGATGGCGGCGCTCGAAGCCTGGGAGAAGCGCGACCATGCCGGCATCAGGGCGCGCGAGCAGCGCGCGCTCGACCTCTGGCTTTCCCGTTTCACCGAGCGGCCCGGCGTGACGGCCGTCATCGAGCCCGATCCGACCAACAATCCGCTCGACCGGATGAAGCTCTCCGTCGATCCCGAGCAGGCGCATATCACCGCCTGGGACCTCGCCGACGCGCTGGCGCGCGGCACGCCGCCGGTCATCGTCAGGGATCACGAGGTCGAACACGGCCATTTCTTCCTCGATCCCTGCAACCTGCATCCGGATGAGGAAGAGATCGTCGCCGCGCGCATTGTCACCGAACTGGAGACCGCGCGGCGCAGCAACACGATCATCGCAAGCCCGCTGATCGAGCGCCGCAACCGGCGCGCCGCCTCGCTGGCGAAATGGCCGGACTAGAGTATCGGACTGAATATCGTATTCAGTCCGATACTCTAGCTCTTTGATCTTGCATCGGCTTTGCCCGAAAACCGGATGCCACTTTTCGGGCCGATGCTATAGGGACCGACGTTGACGAAACGGGCGGCAAAGCGGAGAGGTTCGCGGCCCCGACGGAAACCACTGCGGGTCACCGCCGTTTGAGTCGATACGCGGCAGGGATGAAAGCCCGGACATGACCAAAGCCACGACGACGGAAGCCAGCGGAGACGAGCCGGAGCGCGCGCCGCAGCGACGCTCGCGCGTCAGCGGCATCGACCGCGCCGTGCAGATCCTCGACCACCTCCAGCAGGAGGGCCGGGCCCAGACGGCCTATGAGGTCGCCCGCGCGATCGGCGCGCCGCTTTCGACCGTCTATGCCATCGTCGAGGATCTGCTCGACAAGAGCCTGCTGGCGCGCTCCGGCGATGGCGGCGTCTGGCTCGGTCCCCGGCTCTACCATTACGGCCTCGCCTATGCCCGTGACCTCCAGGTCATCAATGTCGCGACGCATGAGATGCATGTGCTGGCGCGCGAGGTCGGCGAGACCGTGCAGATCTGTGGCCGTGACGGCGGCATGATGGTGGTCGAGGCGATGGCCGAGGGTCCCGGCCATTTCGTGATCACCTCGCGCGTCGGCACGCGCGTGCCGCTGAACTGGACCGCGTCCGGCCGGTTGCTGGTCGCCGGGCTGGACGATGCCGAGCGGTCCGCGCTCTTCCGCAGAAGCGCCAAGGCGTCGCCGACCGGGCGCGCCGTCACCGATCCCGCCACCCTGCTCGCACAGGCGCGCGACGCGCTCGCGGCGGGCGTGTCGATTCAGGCCGGCGAGTCCGACTACGCGGTCGCCTGCATCGCGGCGCCGGTGCTGGACGAGGCCGGCGCTTGCCCGATCACCGTCTCGATCGTCCTGCCCGAATTCCGCGTCAACGAGGAGCATGCGAATTTCGTCGAAGCCGTGAAGGCTGCGGCCCGGCGCATCGAGGACAAGCTCGGCTGGCGCGTCGGCCCCTTCGCCAACGGGCGCAGATACGGCTAGACCGCCACGCCTCCAGGCGAGCGCGAACCGACCGATTCCGCTCACACGCGGGCGAGCGCGGCCTCGGCACTTGCAGCCATCGCCAGCAGCGGGCGATCCGCGCCGCGCCGGCCGATCAGCATCATCCCGACCGGCAGCGCGCCGGCCGGGACCGGCAGGGGCAGCGAGAGCGAGGGGGTGTCGAGCAGGTTACCGATGCGGGGGTTGCGCAGCACGAGGCCGTTGGCATGGTGGAAGCCGGCATCGCCGGCGACCGAGGCGAGGAGCGGCGCCCGGATCGGGGTCGTCGGGACGAGATAGACGGTATCCTCGGTCATCGCCGCCGCGAAAGCCACGACAGCCGCCGCGCGCCGGCGCTGCATACGGACATAATCGACGCCGAGGATGCCGGCGCCGGCCTCGATGCGCACGCGGGTCTTGGGATCGACCTCGTCGAGGCCGTCGACGCCGAGATCGCGCAGGGTCGCGCCGAGCTCGATCGACGGGAAGCCGCCGATCTTGTCGAGCGCGGCCAGAGCATCGAGACTCGGATCGAGCGAACCGTCCTCGACGCTCAGGCCGGCGCGCCGCAACCGGTCCAGACCCGCTTCGAACGCCTCGGTGACCTCGGCCTCCATCGCATCGAACAGGCGCCCACGTGCGACCACGAAGCGGGCCTGCGGCCGCGGCGCCAGCGGCGATGGCGCCTGCCCTGCCAGAACGGCATCGGTCATGGCGCAATCGGCGACGGATCGGGCGATCGGGCCGACCGTGTCGAGCGTGCTCGAAAGGGAGAAGGCGCCGGTCGTCGGAACGCGGCCGGAGGTCGGCTTGAAGCCGACCGCGCCGGTCAGGGCAGCCGGAATGCGGATCGAGCCGCCCGTGTCGCTGCCGATCGCGATCTCGGCCATGCCGTCCACCACCGAGACGACGGCGCCCGAGGACGAGCCGCCAGGCGCGCGGCTGCGATCATGCGGATTGCCTGCGACGGGGTCATGGGCGTTGGTGCCGAGCGCCGAAAAGGCGAATTCGGTCATCTGCGTTTTGCCGACGATGACGACGCCGGCAGCACGCAGACGCTGGACGATCGGCGCATCGGCCGCGGCCGGCGGCTGGCGGCGCAGGACGGCTGCGCCGGCGCGCGTCGTCTCGCCGGCGACGTCGAACAGGTCCTTGATCGAGACGATCCGGCCATCCAGCGGCCCCAACGGCTTCCCGGCCGCGATCCGGGCATCGGACGCCTCGGCCTCGCGCCGCGCGGAGGCTTCATAGAGCGTCGTGAAGACCTTCCCCCCTTCGAGCTTCGGATCGCGAATCCGGCCGAGCGCCTGGTCAAGGCGCTCGGTGGCGGACGGACGGAGGCTTTCGGTCATCGGAACACCTTTCTCGAGCAACGACCCGGCGCAGGTGGAAAGCGGCGGGAATCGTGGCGAGCCTATCCATTGCAGGCGCGGCGTAAATGGCCTCCGACGCCTGGGGTGCAGTGCACGGCCGCCGCAGCGGCATGGACCACCGCAACCCTATCGCAGCGAGCTTCGGGCCGCTGCGTGTTCACATGGCGACGGCCGCACAGTAGAACGGATGCATGACGCCATTCTCGTATCGCCTTGTCGCCATTGGGCGCCATGACGGCATGAGGCAGCGACTCTCCAGATTTCTGAAAGGCTGAATCATGTCCCAGTGGAGCGATTTCAAGCGCGACGCGATCTTCGTCGGCGGGCGCTGGCTGGAGAAGGCCTCTGGCGGGACGATTCCCGTGATCGACCCGGCGACCGGCAAATCGATGGGTTCGGTTCCTTCGGCCGGGGTCGAGGAGACGCGCGCCGCGATCGAAGCCGCGCATGCCGCCTTCCCGGCCTGGGCTGCCAAGACCGCGCAGGAGCGCGCCGTGCTGCTGCGCAAGCTCGCCGACGAGATCATGAAGCACCAGGACGCGCTGGCCGAGCTCCTGACCCGCGAGCAGGGCAAGCCGCTGGCCGAGGCGAAGGGCGAGGTCGGCATGAGCGCGGCCTATGTGCTGTGGTTCGCCGAGGAGGCGCGGCGCGTCTATGGCGACGTCATCCCCTCGCCCTGGGCCGACCGGCGCATCATCGTGACCAAGCAGCCGCTTGGCGTCGTCGGCGCGATCACGCCCTGGAACTTCCCCTCCTCGATGCTGGCCCGCAAGATCGGCCCGGCGCTGGCCGCCGGCTGCACCGTTGTCGCCAAGCCGGCGTCGCAGACGCCCTATTCGGCACTGGCCTGGGGCATCCTCGCCGAGAAGGCCGGCATCCCGGCCGGCGTCGTCAATGTCGTGACGGGTGATGCCCGCACCGTCGGCGGCGAGCTCACCGGCAATCCGCTGGTGCGCAAGATCACCTTCACCGGCTCGACCCCGGTCGGCAAGGTGCTGCTGAAGCAGGCGGCCGAGACGGTCAAGAAGGTCTCGATGGAGCTCGGCGGCAACGCGCCCTTCATCGTCTTCGACGACGCTGATCTCGACCGGGCGGTCGAAGGCGCGATCGCCGCAAAATTCCGCAATTCCGGCCAGACCTGCGTCTGCACCAACCGCTTCTACGCGCAGGCCGGCATCTACGACGCCTTCGTCGAAAAGCTGACCGCGGCGGTGAAGAAGCTCAAGCTCGGCTCCGGTCTCGAGACCGGCGTGACACAGGGTCCGCTGATCGACGACAAGGCGATCGCCAAGGTCGAGGAGATGGTGGCTGACGCCAAGGCCAAGGGCGGCACCGTGGCAACCGGCGGCAAGCGCTCGGAGCTGGGCCTGAGCTTCTACGAGCCGACCGTCATCGCAGGCGCGACCAGCGCCATGCAGTTCGCGCGCGAGGAGATCTTCGGCCCGGTCGCCCCGGTCTTCCGCTTCGAGACCGAGGAGGAGGCGCTGCGCCTCGCCAACGACACCGAATACGGGCTCGCCTGCTATTTCTACACGCGCGATCTCGGCCGCACCTTCCGGGTCTCGGAGGCGCTGCAATACGGCATCGTCGGCGTGAACGAGGGACTGGTGACCACCGAGGTCGCGCCCTTCGGCGGTGTCAAGGAATCCGGGCTCGGCTCGGAGGGCTCGAAATACGGCCTGCAGGACTATCTCGACGTGAAATACACCTGCATCGGCGGGATCGGGGCCACGGCCTAGCTGGCTCCGCTGCCATGACACGCGACATCGCAGCACGACGGCACAACGCCATTCTGGCGAAGCTCGATGAGACGGGCTCCGTCACGGTGGAGGAGCTGGCGCAGGCGCTCGACGTCTCGCGCGAGACCGTCAGGCGCGATCTCAAGGCGCTGTCGGCGGGCAGCCTGCTCGCGATCGTCCATGGCGGCGCGATCCGCAACGAGCGCTCGGAAGCCTCCTTCGCCAGCCGCCGCACCGTGAACCGCGCCGGTAAGGAGGCGATCGCCGATCTCGCGGTCTCGCTGATCGGCGACGGCATGACCATCCTGCTCGATTCCGGCACGACGACCGAGGCCTTGGCCCGCGCCTTGGCCCGGTCCGACCGCAAGCGCCTGATCGTGCATACGACCTCGCTGGAGAATGCCCGGCTCGTCAGCCGGCTGGCCGGCGCCCGCGTCTTCCTGATCGGCGGCGAGTTCGATCGCAACGAGGATGCGACCACCGGCGCGGAGACGCTCAGGGCAATCGCGCGGCTCTCCGCCGATTTCACCTTCGTCAGCGTCGGCGGCGTCGATCCGAACGGCCACCTCACCGATTACACCCGCGCTGGCGCCGCGACCCGCACCGCCCTGCTGAACGCGGCGGAACAGGGCTTCCTGATGGCGGACCACAGCAAGTTCGGGCTCGTCCTGCCCAGCCGCATCGGCGGCGACCGACCTTTCGCCGGGCTTCTGGTCGATCAGGCCCCGCCCGCGCCGCTCGCCACGAAACTGGCGGAACAGGGGGTTCGCGTCCTCGCTTCCTGATATGACTGTTTTTGTGGTTTTTTGTTGTTTTATGAAATTCCGTCGCTAAGCTGCCTTCCATCGTGGAGGCGCTCATGTCCATTCCCACCCAATCCCGTGTCGTCATCATCGGCGGCGGCATCATCGGCTGCTCGGTCGCCTATCACCTGACCAAGCTCGGCTGGCGCGACGTGCTGCTGCTGGAACAGGGGCGCCTCTCCTCCGGCACGACCTGGCATGCGGCCGGCCTCGTCGGACAGCTCCGCAGCCAGTCCAGCATGACGCGCCTGATCCGCTACTCGACCGAGCTCTACGCCTCGCTGGAGAGCGAGACCGGGCTCGCCACTGGCTGGAAGCGCTGCGGCTCGGTCTCTGTCGCCCGCACGCAGGAGCGCATGACGCAACTGCGCCGGACGATCTCGGCTGCACGCGCGCAGCGCGTCGAGATCGAGGAGCTCAGCCCGCAGGAGGCCGGCGATAAATGGCCGGTGATGCGCACCGACGATCTCGTCGGCGGCGTCTGGCTGCCCGGCGACGGCAAGGCCAACCCCTCCGACATCACACAGGCGCTGGCGCGCGGCGCCCGCAGCGGCGGCGCGATCGTCCGCGAGGGCATCCGCGTCACCGGCATCGAGACGGAGAAGGGCCGGGTCAAGGCGGTCCAGACCGATCAGGGCCGGGTCGAATGCGAGGTGCTGGTCATCTGCGCCGGACAGTGGTCGCGCACTATTGGCCAGATGTGTGGCGTCTCGGTGCCGCTGCATTCGGCCGAGCATATGTACATCGTCACCGGCAAGATCGCGGGCGTCTCGCCCGATCTGCCGGTGATGCGCGATCCCGACGGCTATATCTACTTCAAGGAGGAGGTCGGCGGGCTCGTCATGGGCGGGTTCGAGCCGGATGCGAAGCCCTGGGGCATGGACGGCATCCCCTACCCGTTCGAATTCCAGCTCCTGCCCGACGATTGGGACCAGTTCGGCATTCTGATGGAGAACGCGCTGCAGCGTGTGCCGGCGCTGGAGACCGCCGAGATCAAGACCTTCCTCAACGGCCCCGAGAGCTTCACGCCGGACAACAACTTCCTGCTCGGCGAGGCGCCGGAGGTGGCCGGCGTTTATGTCGGCGCCGGCTTCAACTCGATGGGCATCGCGTCGGCCGGCGGCGCCGGCCGGGCGCTGGCCGAATGGATCGTCGAGGGCGAGGCGACGAGTGACCTCTGGCCGGTCGATATCCGTCGCTTCGCCGATTTCAACAACAACCCGGCCTGGCTGAAGGACCGCATCAAGGAAACGCTCGGCCTGCATTACGCCATGCCCTGGCCGAACCGCGAGCTCGACACCGCCCGCCCCTTCCGGCGCTCGCCGCTCTATGACCGGCTCGCCGCCAAGGGCGCCGTCTTCGGCTCGAAAATGGGCTGGGAGCGCGCCAATTATTTCGCCCGCACCGAGGCAGAGCGCTCGATCGGCTATTCCTTCGGTCAGCAGAACTGGTTCGAGACGGTCGCGGCCGAGCATCGCGCCTGTCGAGAAGCGGCCGGGCTCGTCGACATGTCGAGCTTCGCCAAGTTCCTGCTGCAGGGGCCGCAGGCCGAGACCGCCCTGCAACGCCTCGCCGCCAATGATGTCGCGGTTCCGGTCGGTACCTCCGTCTATACCGCGCTGCTCAATGCCCGAGGTACGTTCGAAAGCGACCTCACCGCCGCCCGGATCGCGCCCGACAGCTATCTCCTGCTCACCGGCACCGCCCAGGCGACGCGCGACGCCCATTGGATCAGGCGGCAGCTTCCGCAAGGCGTGACGCTGACCGACGTGACCTCGTCCTATGCCGTGCTCTCGCTCGCCGGGCCAAAGGTGCCCGAGATCCTGGCCCGGCTCTCGCCGACCTCCTTCGACCTCGCCGATTTCCCGGCCAATGCGATCCGCAAGATCACGATCGGCTATGCAACGACCTGGGCCTGCCGCCGCTCCTATCTCGGCGACGGCTTCGAACTCTATGCGCCCGTCGAGTTCACCGCCGCGATCTACGATGCGCTGCATGAGGCCGGGGCCGATCTCGGACTGGTCGATGCCGGCTATTACGCCGTGGACTCGCTGCGCATCGAAAAGGGTTTCCGCGCCTGGGGCCGCGAATTGACGCCGGACGTCAGCCCTTACGAGGCCGGGCTCGGCTTCGCGGTGAAGCTCGACAAGGGCGACTTCCTCGGCCGCAAGGCGCTCGTCGCCGCCAAGGCCGCGCCGCGGACGAAGCGCCTGATCGCCCTTGTCGGGCCGCGCCCGGACGGGCAGATGGCCTGGGGCGGCGAAGCGATCCTGGCGGATGGCAAGCCGGTCGGCGAGATCACCTCGGCCGCTTTCGGCGCGAGCCTCGACGGCATCGTGGCTCTGGGCTGGGCCTCAAGCGACCAGCCGATCGACCAGGCCTGGCTCGATGCACGGAGCTGGTCTATCGACCTCGCCGGCACCACCGTTCCGGTCAGCGCGAGCCTCGCGGCGCCACTCGACCGCAAGAGGTGAGCAGCGCCCTGATCCTCGCCTGAGTCCGCTCAGGCGAAAGCGACGTTCCGCGTTTGCGCGCGCAGACGCGGATCGTAGGAGCGGATTTCGACCAGCCTGCCGTCGAGGATTTCGAAGCAGCGGGCTAGCGTGTCGTCCGAAAGCCGCCGCATCGCCTCGGCCGTGAAGAAGGTCAGGTGCGGGAACAGGATGACGTCGTCACAGCCGAACAAAGGGCTGAGCGGATGGCCCTGCCGGGCGAGCGGCTCCTGGCTGTAGACGTCGAGCCCGACACCGCCGAGCTTCCCCGCCAGCACCGCCTCGACCAGCGCCGCCTCGTCGATCAGCGCGCCGCGCGAGACATTGACGAGGATGGCTCCGGGCTTGAGGCAGGCGAGCTCGGCCCGTCCGATGATGTGGCGCGTCGCGTCGTTCAGGACGCTGTGCAGCGAGACCAGATCGCATTGCCGGAGCATCGCGTGGAGGTCGTCGACCTTCTCGATCCCGGCCGCCGCCATGGTCGCGGCATCGACATGCGGATCGTAGCCGAGAACGCGCGCCCGGAACCCCTGCCCCGCCATCCGCGCCATGCTGCGGCCGATCTTGCCGGTACCGACCAAGCCCAGCGTCGCCCCGGCGATGTCGCGGCCGAGCCAGCGCGCAGCCGGCCAAATCCAGCCCTCGCTTTGCACGGCTTGGCCGATCTCCGGCAGGCGCTTGGCCAGCGCGATCATCAGAGCGAAGGCGCCCTCCGCGACCGTCTCCTCGGCATATTCGGGCACGTTGACCACGGGGATTCCGCGCGCGATCGCGGCGGGGATGTCGATCGCATCGATGCCGACGCCGTATTTGACGATGCCCTTGAGCCTGGGCGCCGCCGCGATTACTCGCGCCGTGACGGGCGTGTAGCACATCAATAGCAGGTCGGCGTCGGCGACCTCCCGCATCAGCGCCTCCTCGGGAATCCCGTCGGGGAGCGTGACGAGGTCGACGCCCCGCGCACGCAAGCCGGCGTCGATCTCCGGGCATTCCAGTTCCCGGTCGGTGCGGACGGCCTTCATCATCGTTCCCTCAGCCGGCCAGGATCGCCTGCTCGACAATGCCGAGCGCGCGTTCGAGATCGGCCCGCGCGATCACCATCGGCGGCGACAGGGTCAGCACATTGCCCTGGCTGATCTTGAAGCTCAGCCCGGCTTCGAGGCAGCGGTAATAGACCCGCTCGGCGAGCGTATTGTCGGGCGTCCAGGCATCGCGATCCGCGACAAGCTCGACCCCGAAGAGTAGGCCGCGTCCGCGCACGTCGCCGACGGCCGGGCAGCTCGCGCCGAAATTTCGCAGCCGCTCCATCGCATAAGCGCCGAGCTCAGCGGCGCGTTCCGCCAGCCCCTCCTCGCGGATGATGTTGATCGTGGTCAGCGCCGCACGGGTGGTGACCGGGTTCTTCTCATGGGTGTAATGGCCGATCGCATAGCCGCCGGCGACATCGAGATCGCGCCGCGCGATCACCGCGGCGATCGGCAGGATACCGCCGCCCAGCGCCTTGCCGAGCACGACCATGTCCGGCTGCACATCGTCATGCTCATGGGCGAAGAAGCGCCCGGTCTTGCCGAGTCCGGTCGGGATCTCGTCGAAGATCAGCAACGTGCCATGCCGGTCGCAGGCCTCGCGCACGCTTTTCCAGAAGCCGGGCGCCGGTGGATAAGGCGTCGCCCGCATCGGCTCGGCGACGACGGCCGCGACGTCCCCTTCCCGCGCCAGCACATAGGAGATCATGCGGGCACAGGCGCGCGCCGAATCCTCCAGATTGTCATGGCCATAGGCGCAGTTGCGGGTGCCCCAGGGCGCGACATGCTCGGCGCCCGGCAGTAACGGCCCAGCGATGCCGGAGCGGAAAGTCGCCTCGCCGCCGACGCTGGAGGCGCCGAAGCCGGCACCATGGAAGGCATCCCAGAAGGACAAGGTCTTGAAGCGGCCGGTCGCGGCGCGGGCGAGCCTCAGCGCGACCTCGATCGCATCCGAGCCGCCGGTGGTGAACAGCACCTTGCCGAGGTCGCCCGGCGCCATCTGCGCGAGCGTCTCGGCCAGTTCGACCGCCGGCTCGCAGGTGAAGCGGCGCGGCGCGAAGCAGAGCTCGTCGAGCTGCGCCTTGATCGCCTCCTTCAGGCGCGGATGGCCATAGCCGATATGGTGGACGCTGTTGCCATGGAAATCCATGTAGCGGCGCCCCATCGTGTCCTCGATCCAGATGCCCTCCGCCTTGGCGATGGCGGTGAGGCAAGGACTCGACAGGCTCTGGTGCAGGAAGGCGGCGGAATCGCGCGCCAGCAATTCGCGGGTTCCAGCATCGCCGATCCCCGCAGACCAGTCGCTGCGTGCCGCGGAGGTGTTGGATTCGCCTTCGGTATGAACGATGGCAGCGGTTTCGGCGCGCATGGCAAGGCCTCGGTTCGCGCCGGTGCAGCGCTGTCGAGGTCACAATGCCTGCGCCTTATCAATCTGAAAAATCGCTATTTCATATCCAGGTATAAATTTCAGCGATATCGTCGCGCATCGATTTTCGAGGCTTCGTCCGTCATGCGTCATGTCCAGCTCCGGGCCTTCCATCAGGTCGCGCTGTCCGGCGGCTTCTCGAAAGCGGCGCTGGCGCTCAACCTCACCCAGCCGGCGATCTCGGATCAGGTCCGCAAGCTGGAGGAGGAATACGACGTCGCGCTGTTCAGCCGCCGCCATCGCCAGGTCGTCCTGACACCGGCCGGTCAGAGGCTTCTCGCGGTCACGCATCGCCTGTTCGGGGCCGAGGGCGAGGCGCTGGAGCTTCTGCAGGAGGAGCGCTCGCTGCGTACCGGCGCACTCCGGATCGTCGCCGATTCCGTGCATCATGTGCTCGACGTGCTCACCGCCTTCCGCAAGCGCCATCCCGGCATCCAGGTCTCGATCGCGCAGGGCAATACCGGGAGCATCGTCGAGACGTTGATCGGCTACGATGCCGAGATCGGCGTGCTCGGCGAACTTGCCGACGAGCGGCCCTTCGAAGTGCTGCCGCTCAACGTCTCACCGATCATCGCCTTCGCGGCGAAGGGCCATCCCGCGGCAGCGCGTCCAGCGCTTTCATTGCAGGAGCTGGCGACATGGCCGCTGGTCATGCGCGAGCGTGGCTCACGCACGCGGCAATTGCTGGAGCAGCGGGCGGCGGAACAGGGTGTTGCGCTAAGTTACGCCGTCGAAGCGGAAGGCCGCGAGGCGGTGCGCGCCATCGTGGCGGCAGGCGGCGGCATCGGCTTCGTCTCGGCGGCCGAATTCGGCGAGGACGATCCGCGGCTCGTCCGCATCCCGCTCGGCGGGCCGCCGCTCCTGATGCACGAGAAGCTGATCTGCCTGCACGAGCGCCGCAACAGCAAGATCATCCAGGCCTTCTTCGCGCTGGCGCGATCCCTGCGTGGATGACAGCGCTAGGGCAGCGCCCTTCCCGTCCGCAGAGCGTGCGCCCAATCCGTTCGCCCGCTCTCCTCGGCACGCCGGGCCGAGCGCTCCCAGTCATAGGCGACGAGGTGATGCTCGATTGTGATCTCCGTCCCGAGCGTGACGACGGCGAAGCGAGCGTGCGGCATGCCGCTCTCGGACACATGGGGCGGCTTGGCGTCGCGATAGGCCGGATTGCCGGCGCTGCCGGGATTGAGGACCACCGCACCGGAGCTCAACCGCGCCGTGCGCGTTTGATGGCTGTGCCCGCAGAGCATGAGGGGCGCCGTCCGCCCGGCGAGGCGCTGTTCGATCGTCGGGATCGGAGACGGCACGAGATACCCGTTCTGGACCTCCTCCATCAGATAGGTCGAGTCGTTGCCGGGACAGGCGTGGAAGCAGAGCGCGCCTTCCACCGTGATCTCGACAGGCAGGCCGGCGAGCCAGGCACGGGACTCCGGATCGAGCGCCTGCCAGGCGTAGCTGTCCGAGGTGCCGAGTTCGTCGGGCGAGGCCGCGCCCATCGCCCGGTCGTGATTGCCCCGGACATGGCTCATCACGCGTGACCGCAGCAGCGCGACGGTCTCGACCGGCCAGAGCGGGCTTGAGGCGCAATCGCCGAGATTGACGATGCGATCCGGCGCGAGCGCATCGAGTTTGGCCAGTACCGCTTCGAGCGCGGGCAGGTTGCCATGGATGTCGGCGATCACTCCAAGACGCACAGTCGATATCCTAACGCTGGCGCCATTGCTGCAGGCGGCCGAAGACCAGATTGTCGAGACCGACATGAAGGAGCTTCACGGCGATCGCGGTGGCCATGATGACGCTCGCCATGCCCGCGGCCGAGGCCATGGCGCCCGCCTCGTCCATATGGACGATCGCGATCGAGGCGAGCTTGGTGTCGGCCCCATAGAGGAAGATCACGGCGGAGACCGTGGTCAGCGCGTTGACGAAGACATAGACCGCGATGTCGAGGATCGCCGGCAGGCAGATCGGCGCGGTCACGCGGCGGAAGGTCGACCAGAACGGCACCTTGAGCGAGGCGGAAACCGACTCGAACTCGCCGTCGAGCTGCTTCAGGCTGGTCAGCGCCGTGATGTGCCCGACCGTGTAGAAATGCGCGACGGTGTTGATCACCAGGATCGCCAGCGTCCCATAGAGGAAGCCGAGCGGGTTCCAGCCGGCATTGTAGAAGAAGACATAGCCGAGGCCGAGCACGAGGCCGGGCACCGCCATCGGCAGCATCGCCAGGAACTGGGCGAAGGCGCGCAGCCGCGGGAACAGCTTCACCTTCTCGATCAGGTAGGCGCCGGTGAAGATCAGCGACGTGCCGATCACCGCCGTCAGCGAAGCCAGCAGCAGCGAGTTGCGATACGGACCCCAGCCATCGGGCTCGACTGCCGAGAAGTCGTAATTGCCCAGCGTCAGCGACAGGTTGTACGGCCAGTATTTGACGAAGGAACCCCAGAAGGCGATCGCATAAGGGCCGACGATGGCGAGCGCGACCAGGCTGACGAAGCCGAGCAACCCGAGGTCGCGGCGCCGCTCCGGCTTGGGAACATAAGGCACGGCACGGGCCGAGAGCATGGCGCTCTGGCGCCGCTGCACGACACGGTCGACGAAGAAGGCGAGCACGGCCGGCACCAGCAGGATGATGCCGACGACCGCGCCCATCGGGAAATTCTGCTGGCCGACCACCTGCCGGTAGGCGTCGGTCGCCAGCACGCTGAACTGCCCGCCGATCACCTTGGGAATGCCGAAATCGGTGATGACCAGCGTGAAGACGACGAAGGTCGCGCTGATCACGCCGTAGCGCGCACCCGGCAGGGTGATTGTGTGGAAGATGCGCCAGCGCGAGGTGCCCATCGCGTCCGCCGCCTCGCGCAAACGGCCGTCGGAGAGTGCCAGCGCCGTGACGAGGATCAGCATCGCATGGGGGAAGCAGTAGAGCACCTCGGCCGCAATGATGCCGACGGGGCCGTAAAGCGAGGCGCCCATCATCCAGGATTTCAGAATGCCCTGGTTGCCGAAGAGGTAGATCAGCGCCAGGCCCGAGAGCAGCGAAGGCGCAAAGACCGGGACCATCGCGGCGGCGTAGAAGGCGCCCTTGGCCGGGATGCAGCTGCGGCGCAAAGCATAAGCGTAAAGGAAGGCGAGCGGCACCACGATCGCGGTCGTCACGCCGGCGACGAGCAGGCTGTTCAGCAGCGAATAGAACAGCGAGGGCGTCGTCGCATAGCTGACGAAATTGGCGAGGCCGACGAACTTGCCGTCCGTGTTCTCCAGGCTCTTGGAGAGCAGCGCCCAGAGCGGCAGGGCGATGATCAAGACCAGCACGGCGCAGAGGGCCAGGATGAGCGCGCCGGCGACGTGACGCTCGCTGACCCGCAGCGGTGCGACTTTCACGGGGGTATCGGTCATCGGCAGGGGCTGTACGAGATCGCTCATCGTCCCTCCCCGGCAAAGACGTGCAGGGCCTCGGGCGGAAAGGCGACTGTGCGCACCTGCCCCGGCACGATCCCGAGATCGCGCATCGCGTTGGACGAGAAATCGGCGGCGATCCGGGTCGCGCGCGAGCCGGTCGGTTCAAGATGCGCCCGGCAATAGGAGCCGAGGAAGGCGAGATCCCCGATCGTCGCCTCGAAGCGGTTCGGCGTCTCCGCGCCGATGCCGCGGGTGCGGACCTCCTCCGGCCGCATCGCCAGACGCACCGGCGTGCCCGCGGCGAAGGGCGCGGCATTGGCGACGACGAGGTCGAGCTCGTCGACGCGGACCTTGCCCGGCCCGGTCACGATCGCGTCCATGAAAGTCATGTGCCCGACGAAATCGGCGACGAAGGGCGTCGCCGGGCGACGGTAGATCTCCTCGGGCGAGCCGACCTGCTCGACCGCGCCATCCCGCATCACGACGATGCGGTCGGCCATGGCGAGCGCCTCCTCCTGGTCATGCGTCACCATGATCGTGGTCACACCCAGTCGCTGCTGCAGCGAGCGCATCTCGCCGCGCAGGCGCTCCCGGACCTTGGCGTCGAGCGCCGAAAGCGGCTCGTCGAGCAGGAGCAATTCCGGCGCGGTGGCAAGCGCACGCGCCAGCGCCACGCGCTGCTGCTGGCCGCCCGAAAGCTGGACCGGATATTTCCTGCCCTGCTCCGGCAAGCCGACGAGCGTCAGGAGTTCATTGACGCGCTTGGCGATCTCGTCGCGGGTGCGGCGCCGGTTGACCAGCCCGTAGCCGACATTGTCGGCGACGGTGAGATTGGGAAAGAGCGCATAGGACTGGAAGACGATGCCGAAATCGCGCTCGGACGGGCTGGCATGCGAGACGTCGCGCCCACCCATATGGATCGTGCCGCTATCCTGGAGATCAAGGCCGGCGACCGCCCGCAGCAAGGTGGTCTTGCCGCAGCCGGACGGGCCGAGGAAGCAGACGAATTCGCCGCGATGGATATCGAGATCGATATCGTGAAGCGCCCGGAACGCGCCGAAATTCTTGGCGAGATTGCGGACCGAGAGGAACGGGGTCGTGGTGGTGGACATCGGGCCGGCCTTCATCTGAACGGGCAGAGATCCGTCCCGCGGACAACGGCGGGACTTCTCTAGACGTCTTGCACAGACCATGCCGCCGGCCGCCCGAGCGGCCGGCGGCATGGCAAAGGCTCAGTTCTTCGGCGCCGCCTTGGACTCGTAGCGCTTCGACCATTCGGCGAGCACGCGGTCGCGGTTATCGGCCATCCAGCCGAGATCGTTCTTGATCATGCCGGCTTCGGCATTGGCGGGATAGTTGGCCGGCTTGGTGCCGACGCCTGGCGCGGCGACGATCGCGTAGGTCTTCGAATAGAGCTCGTTGGCGTCCTTGGTCGTCGACCAGTCGGCGATCTTCTTGGCGAGAGCGAGGTTCTTGGAGCCCTTGACGATGGCGCTGGCCTCCATCTCCCAGCCCACGCCCTCCTTCGGGATCACGACCTCGATCGGTGCGCCCTTGCTCTTCTCGGAAGCGCCGCGCATGTCGAGCGCGAGCCCGATCGTGCGCTCGCCGCGCGCCGCCTGGACGCAGGGCGCCGAGCCGGAATGCAGGTAGGCGCCGATATTCTCGTGCAGCCCGTCCATGAACTTCCAGCCCTCGGCCTCGCCCATGCTCTGCAGCCAGCCTGCGACCATCAGATAGCCGGTGCCCGACGAAGCCGGGTGCGGCATCACGATCTTGCCCTTGAAGGCCGGGTTGAGCAGGTCCTTCCAGGAACTCGGGACCGGCACGCCCTTGGCCTCGGCCGTATTGTAGCAGACGACGCCGAGATAGGCGTCCATGCCGGTCCAGGTGTAGGGCTCCTTGCCGTCGCGGAAGACCGGTTTCAGCGCATCGGCTCCGGCGGGCTTGTAGGTTTCGAGCAGGTTCGCCTTCTCGAACATCAGCAGGCTCGAGGCGGCCAGGCCCATCACCATGTCGGCGCGGGGATTGTCCTTCTCGGCCAGGAATCGGGCGGTGATGACGCCGGTGGAGTCACGGACCCAGACGACCTCCACCTCGGGCACGGCCTTCTCGATCGAGGCCTTGAACGGCGCGAGCTGATCGTTCTCAAGGGCCGTGTAGACGGTGACCTTGGTCTTCTGCGCCTGGGCAACGCCCGGAAGCGCGAGCGCGATGGCCCCGATGACGCAGGAAGCAAGCCAGTTCTTCATATTCTCATCCCCTGTTTTTCGATTGGTTTGAACGCTCTTGCGACGTTTTCTTCCCCTGACAGACGAAAACGCAGGCGGATCGCTCCGCCTGCGTTGGCTTTTCTTGTTTCACGCGGTCCAGGGCATCGACCACGTCTTGACGTTTGTGAAGGATTTCATGGCCTCGACGACGCCCTCCTTGTAACCGAGGCCGGAATCCTTGATACCGCCGAAGGGAGACATCTCGATCCGGTAGCCCGGGACTTCCCAGAGATTGACCGTGCCGACCTCGAGGTCAGCGACGAAACGCTGGATGTAATCGTAGCGGTTCGTGCAGATGCCGGAAGAGAGACCATAGGCGGTGGAGTTCGAGATCCGGATCACCTCGGCGATGTCGTCGGGCACGCGGATGATCGGGATCACCGGGCCGAAGGTCTCCTCATGCACCAGCTCGCAGGTGTAAGGGATCTTGTCGACCACGGTCGGGTGGAACAGCGCCCCTTCCGCCCGCTTGCCGTAGAGCACCTCGGCGCCCTTGCTCACGGCATCGTCGACGCGAGCCTGGAAGAGCGCGGCCGAGCGGGCATTGATGACGCAGCCGACATCGGTGGCGGGGTCCATCGGATCACCACATTTCAGCTTCTTCGCCTTCTCGACGACGAGCCTGGAGAAGGCGTCGGCGACGCTCTCGACCACCAGGATGCGCTTCACCGCCGTGCAGCGCTGGCCCGAGTTCTTGGTCGCGCCGGTGACGGCGAGCTCGGCCGCCTTGTCGAGATCGGCATCCTCCATGACGATCAGCGGGTCGTTGCCGCCCAGTTCCAGCACGATGCGCTTGTAGCCGGCGGTCGCGGCGATGTGCTTGCCGACGCGGACCGAGCCGGTGAAGGTCACCAGATCCGCGTCCGGGTCGGTGATCATCGCATCGCCCATGGTCGAGGGATTGCCGGTGACGACCGAGAGCATCTCCGGCGGCAGGCCGGCCTCGTAGAGCACGTCGGCGAGCGCCAGCGCGGTCAATGGCGTCAGCTCGGTCGGCTTCAGCACGAGGCGGTTGTTGGTCGCGATCGCCGGGGCCAGCTTGTGGCTGACCATGTTGAGCGGGTGGTTGAACGGGGTGATCGCCGAGATCACGCCGAGCAGCGGCTGGCGCGTCGTGAAGATCTTGCGCGCCTTGCCGTTCGGCGAGATGTCGCAGGAGAACATCTCGCCATCGTCCTTGATGGTGAGCTGCGCCGCGAAGGACCAGACGTCATAGGCGCGGCTGGCCTCATAGAGCGAGTCCTTCCAGCACAGGCCGGCTTCCGCCGTGATCAGCTTGGCGAAGAGTTCCTTGCGGTCCCGCAGCAGCTCGGCCGTCTTCTGCAGGATCTGCTGGCGCTCGTAGCGCGAGAGCGTCGGCTTGAACGCCTTCGCCTTGGCGAAGGCCTCGCGGACATGCTCGGGCCGGGCGGCCGGGATCAGGCCGACGATGCTGTCATCATAGGGGTTCCTGACCTCGACCATGTCGTCGGTCGTGACCAGCTTGCCGGCGATGCGCATCGCCTCGCGCCGCACCGGCGGCTTCACCGCAGCGTTCATCTCAGTTCACCAGGTTCAGGGCGACGTCGAAGACGTCGAAATTGCGAAGCGTGCGACCCATCGGCACCGTGATCGGCCGGTTGGCGATCATCGGCACGCGCTGCTCGGTGATGCCGCCATGCGAGCGCAAAGGCTCGGTCAGGCCGGAGAGATCATGCCTGTCCGGCGAGGTGCCGATCACCTTCTGGCGGGTCGAGACGACCACGACATCGCCGATCCGGTCGGCCGGCAATTCGAAGCGCTCGCAGGCTTCCGCCGAGGTCACCGCCAGCGCGATGCCGTCCAAACCGGAGATGCGGGCCGCAACCTCTTCCTGGCTCACGCCATCGGGCAGATAGACCGTGGCGAAGGAGCCGAGCGCGCCGTGATGGACCACGTAAGGGTCGGTGATCGGCAGGATCACGCGCATCGTGCCCTTGCCGTACCATTCATCCATCAGGCTCTGGAGATAGACGACATCCGGCTCGCCATTGGCGAGGTGCTTGTCGTTCATGCCGTGATCTGCGGTGATGACCAGCGTGCAGCCGAGCGCGTCGAGCTTGCCGACGTAACCGTCGAACATGGCGTAGAACGAGTCCGCCATCTCCGAACCGGGCGCCGCCTTGTGCTGCACATAGTCGGTGGTCGAGAGATACATCAGGTCGGGCTTGAAGGTCTCCAGCAGCTTGACGCCGGCGGCGAAGACGAATTCCGACAGATCGGCCGAATAGACCGACGGCACGGGCATGCCGACGAAATCGAGCACGTCCGCAATGCCGTTCTCAGGCCTATTGGCCTTGTCGGCCTTCTCCGAGGAGAAAGCGATGGCGCTGCCGGAGGCGAAGTCGAGCCCCTTGCCGAGCAAAGTGCGCAACTTGTCCTTGGCGGTGACCATCGCGACCTTGAAGCCGGCCTTCTGGAACTCGGCCAGGATGGTCGGCGCGCGCAGGAAGCGGGCGTCGTTCATCATCACCTCTTCCTTGGCCTCGCGGTCATAGAAGAAGTTGCCGGCGATGCCGTGCACGGCCGGCGGGCGGCCGGTGATGATCGAGAGGTTGTTCGGGTTGGTGAAGCTCGGGATCACCGAATAGGCGTGCGTGCTGGCGCCGGTCTTCATGATCCGGTCGAGGTTCGGCGTCAGGCCTTTGGCGCTGGCCGCCTCGATATAGGCCGGCTCCGAGCCGTCCATGCAGATCACCACCGTCGGGCGCTGCGGGCGGGCATAGTTGCGACCGTTCGCAACAACATCCGAGCCGATCTTCGTGTGCATTGTCATCTCAGGGCTCCTTACGCGGCCGACTTCAGGCCGACGCCCATTTCATCAAGGACATCCGACACCGTGGCGACGAAGGCGCGCATGTCCTGCGCGCCGAGCGCACCGATACAGCCGATGCGGAAGCTGTCGGCGACCGTCAGCTTGCCGGGATAGATGACGTAGCCGGCATCCTTCAGCGCGTCGTAGAAGCGCTGGAAGACGAAGTTCTTGTCCTCCGGCATGTGGAAGGTGACGATGATCGGCGCCTGGCGCGCGGCCGGCAGCAGCGTGCGGAAGCCGAGGCCTTCCATGCCCTCGATCAGGATGCGGGCGTTCTCGGCATAGCGCTCGCCGCGCCCGGCGACACCGCCCTCGGCCCAGAACTCCTGCAAGGCCGCGTGGAAGGCGACGATGACATGGATCGGCGGGGTGAAGCGGTACTGGCCGGTGCGCTCGAAGCCGGCGTTCTGGTCGTGGAGATCGAGCACCAGCGTGGTGGCGTTGCCCTTGGTCTCGGCGAGCGCGCTCTTGCGGGCGATGACGAAGCCGAGGCCGGGAACGCCCTGGATGCACTTGTTCGAGGAGGCGGCGACGGCGTCGAAATAGACCTCGCGGCTGTCGAGCGGCAGGGCGCCGAAAGCGCTCATCGAGTCGACCAGCAGGCGGCGGCCATGGCGCTTGGCGAGCGCGGCGATCGCCTCGACCGGGTTGCGGATGCCGCTGGTCGTCTCGCAATGGACGGTAAAGATGTGGGTGATGGCGGTGTCCGCCACCAGCATGCGGTCGATCTCGGCGAGATCCGGCGGGGTGTCTTCCGCGGTCTCGTGGACGGCGACGGCGCGCCCGGCGATCTCGACGATGCGCTTGGCGCGCTGGCCGTAGGCGCCGTTGATCAGGATCAGGATCTTGCCGTCACGCGGCACGAAGGTCGTCAGCATCGCCTCGACCGCGAAGGTGCCGGAGCCCTGCATCGGCACGGTCACGAAATCCTCGCCGCCATGGATGATCTTCGGAAGCTCTTCCAGGACCGCCTTGTTGATGCCGACAAAGGTCGCGTCGCGCGAGCCCCAATCATGCACCATCGCTTCCTTGATGGCCTTGCTCGTGGTCAGCGGGCCGGGGGTCAGGAGGAGCGGATCACCGGTTTCGGAGGAGGCAGGGCGGCGGGCCTGGGCCATGATGGTCTCGCGATGTCGTTGCGGCGGATGATCGCGAAGCTAGGAGAGCCGTTGACATAGGTCCAATACATCGTTTCCATATCTACTATAGATAGGATCTATATAAATATGGCCATCAGTTATTCCGGCCTTGCGGCCTTCCATGCCGTCGCCGAGGCGCAGAGCTTCACCGGCGCAGCGAAGACGCGCCATGTCAGCCAGCCCACCCTCTCCGCCCAGGTCCGCGGGCTGGAGGATGCCTATGGCGTCAGGCTGTTCGACCGCGCCGGGCGGCAGGTGAAATTGACCCCGCTCGGGCAGAGCCTGTTCGTGGTCACGGCGCGGCTGTTCGCAGCCGAGGATGAGGCGGAATCACTTCTCGCCGGCAGCCGTACATTGCAGCGTGGCCATCTGCGGATCGCGGCCGACAGCGCCACCCATGTGATGCCGGCGCTGGCGCGGATGCGCGAACGCTATCCGGGCCTGACCTTCTCCCTCAGCATCGGCAACTCCTCCGAAGTCGTTGACCGGATCATGGATTTCGCCGCCGACGTCGCGATCACCGCGCGCGCCAATTCCGACCCGCGCATTCACAGCGTCAGGCTGCGCTCGGACGATCTGGTCGCCTTCGTCTCCGACCAGCACGAGCTGGCACGGCACGACCAGATCCCGATCGAGGCTTTCGCCGGCCAGGACATCGTGCTGCGCGAGCGCGGCTCGATCACGCGGGAGGTCTTCGAGAGCCGGCTTTCGCTCGCCGGCATCAAGCCTGCGAACCTGCTGGAGGTGCAATCGCGCGAGGCCGTGCGCGAAGCCGTCGCCTTCGGTTTCGGGATCGGGGTGGTGTTCGCGGCGGAGTTCAAGCCGGAGGCCGGCCTGAAGCGGATCATCATCACCGGGGCCGATTTCGATGTTGGCGAATACATTGTCTGCCGGGCCGAGCGCCAGCGCCTGCCGCTGGTGCGCAGCTTCTTCGAGACCGTTCAGGACGTGATCGGTTCGCGCTGAGAAAGCCTGCGCACGCGCTTGTCCGGAAGCCCGTCGGCGGAGAGCCCTTTGCGGGTTTCGGCCCCTATCGCGGCCTTGGGGCCGGAGCTGCCGATATCGCGCAACCGAACTCGGCCGCCGATGCGGTGAACCAGGCCCAGAAGCTTCCCGCCATGCTGCGCGGAACCAGGATCTCGAACATGGCACCATCCGGCCCGTCGGCGAGCCGCCAGATCTGCACGCCGACATGGGCGATGCTGGTCAAGGCGACATCGCCCACCGCGAAGGCCGCAGGGTGGAGATCGAGCATCACGCCCTTCGCCAGCACGTCGCGGACACGCGGCCCCGAGAGCCTGACGGCGGCGCGCGCATCGCTCTGGTCGCTGACGGCGGCATGGGGGGCGAGTTCGGCAAGGAGCCCGGCAAAGCCGTCACGCGAGGCGGCGCGCAGCAGCCATTGGTCCGGACCAGCCCAGATCGCATCATGAGCCTGACCCGAGGCGATCTTCGGCGCCTGCGGCAGCGGGATGCCGAGCCGCGCCTCGACGATCCGCGACAGGGCCGGCGCCGCGCCCGGCGCAGCGATCAGGGTCGCCAGCCCGAAGCCATCGAGCAGCGTCGCGAGGACGCCGGCCCCTCCCGTTGCACCGAAGGAGCCGGGCTGCGCGATGCCGGCCCAGGCACCGCGCGGCGCCCAGGAAACCGCTGTCGACACGGTCGCGATCTCAGCCATGGAGGCGGGCTCCTTCCGGATCGACGAAGACGGGCGAACAGATCTCGACGACGATGTCGCCGTTGCGGACGGGGTCGTAGGCGCGCACGCGCTCGCCGATGCGGGCTGCGCCTCCCTTGATCAGGCCGAGCCCCATCCAGTGGTTCAGATGCGGGGAATAGGCGACGGAGGTCATGTAACCCTCGTCGTTCTCCATGATGTCCGCCTTACCGATGCCGATGAAATGGGCGCCGGCGCGCAGGCGCTGCGTCGGATCGACCGGCCTGAAGCCGACGAAGGACGGCCTGTCCTTCTCGACGAGAGCCTGACGGCCCGCCATCAGGCGGCCGAGATAGTCCTTTTTCGCCGACATCATCTTGCCGAGGCCGAGATCGCGCGCCGTGGTCTGGCCGTTGAGCTCGTTGCCGGCGACATGGCCCTTCTCGATACGCATCACGCCGAGCGCCTCGGTGCCGTAGGGCGTGATGCCGAAGCGCTCGCCCGCTCGCATCAGGGCCCGCATCATCGCGTCACCATGGTCAGCGGCAACGGCGAGCTCATAGGCCAGTTCACCCGAGAACGAGATCCGGAAGAGCCGGGCCGGGATGCCGCCACCGACAGTGACGGCGCGCGCCGCCAAATAGGGAAAGGCCTCGTTCGAAATGTCATGCGCGGGATCGACGACGGCACGCAGGGTCTCGCGCGCCTTCGGCCCGGCGACAGCGACCTGCGCCCATTGCTCGGAGACCGAGACCATGCGGATGTCGAGCTCCGGCCAGAGCACCTGATGGCAGAATTCCAGATGCTGCATCACCTTGCCGGCATTGGCCGTCGTGGTCGTCATCAGGAAATGGCTGTCGCCGAGGCGGGAGGTCGTGCCGTCATCCATGACGAAGCCGTCCTCGCGCAGCATCAGGCCGTAGCGCGCCTTGCCGACCGGCAGCGCCTTCCAGCCGTTGATGTAGACGCGCTCCAGGAATTCGGCGGCGTCCGCGCCCTGGATGTCGATCTTGCCCAGCGTCGAGACATCGCAGAGGCCGACGCCGGCCCGCACGGCCTGGACTTCGCGGTTGACGGTGGTCAGCCAGTCGGTCTCGCCGGGCTTCGGGTAGTATTGCGCCCGCAGCCACTGGCCGGCCTCGACGAAGACGGCGCCCTGCTCCTTCGACCAGTCATGGGTCGGCGCCAGCCGTACCGGCCGGAATTCCTTGCCACGGTGATGGCCGGCAAGGGCGCCGATCGCCACCGGCGTATAGGGCGGCCGGAAGGTCGTGGTTCCCGTCTGCGGGATCGTCTTACCCGTCTGCTCGGCCATGATGGCGAGGCCGGAGAGGTTCGAGGTCTTGCCCTGATCGGTCGCCATGCCGAGCGTGGTATAGCGCTTGAGATGCTCGACCGGCCGGAAGCCCTCGCGCGCCGCGAGTTCGACATCCTTGTCGGTGACGTCATTCTGGTAATCGACGAAGGCCTTGCCTTTCGCGCCCTTCACCCGCCAGACCGGCTGCAGCGCCGTCGTCTCGGGATCGGTCGTCGGCACCGGCCCCGCAGCGGCCGGCTTCAGCCCCGCCTCGGCGGCAGCCTCCCGGCCGAGCCGTGCGCCATCCTCCAGCGCCTGCGCCAGGGTGAAATGCCCGGCCGCGCTGCCAGCCACGGCCAGCCCCGCCGGTAGGGTTCCCGGCACGAAGCATTGCAGAGCCTCGTCCCAGACCGCCTTGCCGTTCTGATGCGAAGTCAGGTGCAGCGTCGGGTTCCAGCCGTTCGAGACGGCGAGCAGGTCGCAAGCGAGCGCCGTCGTCGCGCCGGAGGCATCGCGAATGGTGACGCCGTCGAGCTGACGGCCGCCCCGCGTGCCTTCGATCACGCCGCCGGCAAACAGCCGCGCCCCGAGCTTGTCGGCGAGCGCCTTTCGTGCCGGATCGGCTTCACCGCGCGCATCGACGATAGCTGCGACCTTGCCGCCGGCAGCCGCGATGTCACGCGCCGTCGTCCAGCCGTCGTCGCCGGCGGTAAACAGCACCGTCTCGCGCCCCGGCAGAACACCATAGCGATTGACGTAAGTGCGCGCCGCGCCGGCCAGCATGACGCCCGGCACATCGTTGCCGGGGAAGACGATCGGCCGTTCCAGCGCGCCTGCAGCGAGGATCGCCCGCCTGGCATGGATGCGCCAGCCGCGCTGACGCGGCTGATGGGGCGCCGGCTCCGGCAGATGATCGCCAACGCGCTCGACCGCACCATAGATGCCGTGGTCGTAGAGACCGAAGACGGTGGTGCGCGACATGATCCGCACCTCCGGCAGGCTTTCGAGCTCGGCCAGCGTCGCGGCCAGCCACTCGGCGGCCGGCTTGCTATCGATCTCGCGCTTCTCTGCCAGCAGGCGCCCGCCGAGGCGGAAATCCTCGTCGCAGAGAATGACGCGGGCGCCGCTGCGCCCCGCCGCCAGAGCGGCCGCGAGGCCCGCAGGGCCGCCGCCGATCACGAGCAGGTCGCAGAAGGCGAAGGCCTTCTCGTAATGGTCCGGGTCTTCGGCGTCAGCAGCGCGGCCGAGGCCGGCGGCACGGCGGATCAGCGGCTCATAGAGCTTCTCCCAGAAGGCCGCCGGCCACATGAAGGTCTTGTAGTAGAAGCCCGCGACGAGCGCCGGCGAGACCAGACCGTTGAGCGAGAGCATATCGAAGGCGAGCGAGGGCCAGCGGTTCTGACTGGTGGCATCGAGCCCGTCGAACAGCTCGGTGACAGTGGCGCGGGTGTTCGGTTCGCGGCGCGCGCCGGAGCGCAGTTCCACCAGCGCGTTCGGTTCCTCCGGTCCGGCCGAGAGCACGCCGCGCGGGCGATGGTATTTGAAGGAGCGTCCGACAAGGCGCACGCCGTTGGCGAGCAAGGCCGAAGCGAGCGAATCGCCGGCAAAGCCCCGATAGGGCTTGCCGTCGAAGCTGAAGTTCAGGGCCCGATCGCGGTCGACCAGGCCGCCGGAGACGAGCCGGAAGGACTGCCCGCTCATGCCGCCGCTCCGGTCTTGCGCGACTTCGCGGCCTCGACCGCAGCGATCGCATGGGTGCGGGTATCGCGGGTCACGATCAGCCAGGCGTGGCAGCCGGCGCCGTGATACCAGAGCTCGCGATGCGTGCCGGCAGGGTTTTCACGCTGGTAGACGTAATCGGTCATCGCGGCTTCGGTCGCCGTCATGCCGTCGGGCCGCTTGAGATCGGCCGCGCCGAGATAGGTGAATTCCTGGGCGTCGCGCGCGCCGCAATGGGGACAGGTGATGCGCATGGCAAGGTCCTCGGCAGCGCGCGGTCAGTGCAGGTTCGGCTGGGCGCCGGCGCCCTTTTCGTCGATCACTCGCCCGGTGGCGAAGCGATCGAGCCGATAGGCGGCCGCGACCGGATGCGGCTCTCCCGTCGCGATCAGATGGGCGAAGCAGAAGCCTGAGGCCGGCGTCGCCTTGAAGCCGCCATAGCACCAGCCGGAATTGAGGTAGAGCCCGTCGATCGGCGTCGTGTCGATGATCGGCGAGCCATCCATCGACATGTCCATGACGCCGCCCCAGTGGCGCAGCATGCGCACCCGGCCGAGGCCCGGCCACAGCGCCATGGCCGATTCCATCACGTCCTCGATCACCGGCAGGTTGCCGCGCTGGGCGTAGGAATTGTAGCCGTCGATATCGCCGCCGAAGACCAGCCCGCCCTTGTCGGATTGGCTGATGTAGAAATGCCCGGCGCCGAAGGTGACGACGGTGTCGATCAGTGGCTTGAGCCCCTCCGACACGAAGGCCTGGAGGACATGGGTCTCGATCGGCAGGCGCAGGCCGGCCATCGCCGCCACCCGCCCCGAGTTGCCGGCGACCGCCATAGCGATTTTCTTCGCCCGGATCGGCCCGCGCGAGGTCTCGACGCCGACGGCCCGTCCACCGACCATGGTAATGCCGGTGACCTCGCAGTTCTGGAGCATGTCGACGCCGCGACTGTCGGCGGCACGCGCATAGCCCCAGGCGACCGCATCGTGCCGGGCCGAGCCGCCGCGGCGCTGCAATAGCCCGCCCTGCACAGGGAAACGGGCATTGTCGTAATCGAGATAGGGCAGCATCGCCCTCACCTGCTCCTGGCCGAGCAGTTCGGAATCGACCCCGGCGAGCCGCATCGCGTTGCCGCGGCGGGCGAAGGCGTCGCGCTGCGCGTCGGAATGATAGAGATTGATCACGCCGCGCTGGCTGACCATGGCGTTGTAGTTCAGGTCCTGCTCCAGCCCTTCCCAGAGCTTCATCGACAATTCGTAGAACGGCGTATTGCCGGGCAGGAGATAGTTCGAGCGGATGATCGTGGTGTTGCGGCCGACATTGCCGGAGCCGAGATAGCCCTTCTCCAGCACCGCGACATTGGTGATGTCGTGCCGGCTGGCGAGGTAATGCGCCGTGGCGAGCCCATGTCCGCCGCCGCCGATGATGATGACGTCGTATTCAGCTTTGGGCTCAGGGTCGCGCCAGGCCGGCGTCCAACCCTTATGGCCCCGGAAAGCCTGGGCGAGCAGCGAGAAGGCGGAATAGCGCATCGGATGATCCGGTCGATCTTGTCATCGAGAGATTGACCGACATAAGTTCGACGACATGCTTGATAGCGACATGCGATTGTCTGGAAGCGACGACGGCACACCGACCCATGTCGGCTTCCTGCTGATCCCGGATTTCGCGCTGCTGCCCTATGCCTCGTCGATCGAGCCGCTGCGGGCCGCCAACCGGTTGTCGGGGCGCCCGCTCTATCGCTGGAGCCATATCTCGATCGACGGAGCGCCCGCCCCGGCATCGAACGGCGTCGCCATCGCGGCGGATGCTCCCGTCGGGGCCGAGCTCCGGCTCGATTACCTGTTCGTCTGCGCCGGGGGAAATCCCGCTCTCTTCCACCACCAGCCGACCTTTTCCTGGCTGCGGCAGCTGGCAAGGCGGGGCGTCCGGATCGGCGGCGTCTCGGGCGGCCCTTATCTGCTGGCGCGGGCCAATCTGCTGAGCGGCTACCGGTTCACGATCCATTGGGAGCATGCGGCCGCTTTCCTGGAAGAGTACCCGCGCCTCGACCTGCGCCGCTCGCTCTACGAGATCGACCGCGACCGGCTGACCTGCAGCGGCGGCACGGCCCCGCTCGACATGCTGCACGCCGTGATCGCCCGCGAGCATGGCAGCGACCTCGCGCTCGCCGTCAGCGAGTGGTTCCTGCAAACGCAGGTCCGGGAGGGCGCAGGGCCGCAGCGCATGCCGCTGCGCGAACGGCTGGGCATCGCGCATGCGCCATTGCTGCGGGTCATCGCCCGCATGGAGCAGACGCTGGAGGATCCGGAGCCGCGCGAAGCCCTCGCCCGCCTGGCCAATGTGTCGCTGCGCCAGCTCGAACGCCTGTTCCGCCAGCATCTCGGCCGGTCGCTGGGCGAGCACTACCTGGCCTTGCGCCTCGACCGGGCGCGCGACCTGCTGCGGCAGACCAGCCTGTCGATCCTGGAAATCGCCCTGGCCTGCGGCTTCGCCAGCGCCAGCCATTTCTCCCGCAGCTATAGCGGGCGCTTCGGCCATCCTCCCCGATCGGAGCGGCTGCCCCACCACCCCATCGCTCGGCGCTAAACGTCAAGAATGCGTCGCATGGGGTCAATTCTGCGTACCGATCCACCTGAAGTCTAAGGCTTCAAATAAAACACAGGGGATCGCGACCGATGAACAAGCTCACCGCTCTCGCGCTGGCGGTCGCCGCCACGCTCGCCGCCGCACCTGCCATGGCGCAGGACACCCTCGCCAAGATCAAGGAGAAGGGCGTCCTCACCGTCGGCGTGAAGAACGACTACAAGCCCTGGGGCTTCCTCGATCCGTCAGGCAAGATCGTCGGCCTCGAGATCGATCTCGCGCAGGAGGTTGCCGCCAAGCTCGGCGTCAAGCTGGAGATGGTGCCGGTCATCGCCGCCAATCGCATCGAGTTCCTGCGCCAGGGCCGCATCGACATGATCGCCGCAACGCTCGGCGACACGGCCGAGCGACGCAAGCAGATCGGCATGATCGAGCCGAACTACTATGCCGGCGCCACCAACGTGCTCGCGCCCAAGAGCGCCGGCCTCAAGAAATGGGAAGACCTGAAGGGCCGCAAGGTCTGCGCCGTGCAGGGCGCCTATTACAACCGCCGCGTCTCGCAGGTCTACTCGCCGGAGCTGGTCGTGTTCCCGTCGGTGCCGGATGGGCTGAACGCGCTGCTCGGCAACAACTGCGTCGCCTTCCTCTTCGACGACACGTTGATCGTCTCGACGCTCTCGGGCGGCGATCCGAAATGGGCGAATTACGAGATGCCGCTCAACTCGGAAGACCCGCAGCTCTGGGCCATCGCCGTGCGTCTCGACGATCTCGACGGCGCTTTCGGCAAGCTGCTCAAGGAGATGTCGGTCGAGTGGCACAAGAGCGGCAAGCTGCTGGCGCTCGAGACCAAATGGGGCATCAAGCAGAGCCCCTACCTGATCGAGACCAACAAGAAGCTGAAGGGCTCGTAAAACCGCCCGCCGATCCTGCTGCCTCCCTCGTCATTCCGGGCGAGCGAAGCGAGACCCGGAATCCATCGTAGAGCACCGACGCCGATCGATGGATTCCGGCTCCGCGCCGCTCGCGCGGCTTGGCCGGAATGACCCGGAGCCAAACGGAAGAGCTCATGATCGCAGCCTTCTTCGAGCGCCTGAACGATACGCAGGGGCTCAACTTCTCGATCTTCTACGATGCTTTCGATCGCTCCCGCTTCCTCACGGGATTGTGGACCACGACCTATATCTGCGTCGTCTCGATCCTGGCCTCGCTGGCGATCGGGCTCATCGGCGTCTGGGTTGCGGGCAGCGGCTCGCGGCTCGGCCGCCTCGTGGTGCGGATTTACGTCCAGTTCTTCCGCAACACGCCGCCGCTGGTGCAGCTCTCCTTCTTCTATTTCGCCGTCGGCAGCATGCTGCCGACGGTCTCGGACGGCTTCGGCGGGCAGTCCCCGCTGGTCAGCGGCACGGGCTGGGCGATCATCGCCTTCTCGCTCTTCGCCGGGGCGTTCAATGTCGAGATCTTCCGCGCCGGGATCGAGGCCGTGCCCGAGACGATGGTCGAGGCGGCGGAATCGCTCGGCTACACCCGCTTCCAGCTCTGGCGCCAGATCGTGCTGCCGCTGGCCTTCCGGATTTGCCTGCCGGCGCTCAACAACAACCTCGTCAATCTCGTGAAGACCACCACCCTCGCCTATGCGATCGGCGTACCCGAACTGCTCTACGCGGCATCGCAGATCTGGTCGGAGATGTTCAACGTCCGCGAGATGATGAACGTGCTGCTCGTCGTCTATGTGCTGCTTGTCGCGGTGCTGGTCTGGGTGATGCATCGCTGGGAGAAGGCCATGCGCATTCCGGGCTACATGCCATGAAGGCGGGCGCCACCGATCTCCCGGTCCTGAAACCGTTCCGCGCCGCGCCGATCGCGCCCAGCGGCCTTGCCGCACCGGCCCTGCTGAGCGCCAGCCTCGTCGCGGGCACGGCAATCGTCTTCGCGGCCTCGCTGGCCGTGGCGCAGGCGACCGGGCCGGCGGCGCGTGACGGCGCCGTAACCATCCTGTGGCGCTGGGCGCCGCTGATCTTCCAGGGCTTCCTGTTCAACCTGCTGATCAGCTTCCTCTCGATGGCGCTGGGTACGGCGGTCGGCGTGCTGTTCGGCATCGGCCAGGTCTCGCCATCCGCGGCGCTGCGCAAGCCGGCCTGGGCCGCGACGCAGTTCTTCCGCAACGCGCCCTGGCTCGTCCTGCTGTTCTACGCGATGTTCCTGCTGCCCTTCGAAATCAGGCTCGGCCCGGTCACCATCGCCTTCCCGGCCTGGATCAAGGCGATCATCGGACTGGCGCTGCCGGTCGCGGCCAACGTCTCCGAGATCGTGCGCGGCGGCATCCGCTCGATCCCCTCCGGCCAGTGGGAATCGGCCGAGGCGCTCGCCTTCACCCGCCGGCAGACGATGTGGATGATCATCCTGCCGCAGGCCTTCAAGCGGATGCTTCCGCCCTGGATGAACCTCTATGCCATCCTGACCATGGCGACGACGCTGATCTCCGTCGTTGGCATCCAGGACGGGCTGACGGTGACGCGCGCCGCGCTCGTCGCCGAGAGCCGGCCGGAGCTGATGCTGCCGATGTACCTGCTGCTGCTCCTGATGTTCTTCGCCTATTGCTACCCGATCGCACGCCTCACCATGGCGCTCGAACGCCGCTTCAACGTGAAGGGATGACCATGGTCGCCAGACACCAACTCGGCGAGCCGGTCGTCGTCATCGAAGGGGTCGAGAAGGCCTTCGGCGCCTTCCCGGTCCTCAGGGATGTCAGCCTCACCATCCGCCGCGGCGAGACCGTCTGCGTCATCGGCCCCTCCGGCTCCGGCAAGTCGACGCTGCTGCGCTGCATCAACGCGCTGGTGCCGATCAACAAGGGCTCGATCACCGTCGCCGGCCGGCAGGTCAACGATCCCGCGCTCGACAAGCTGGCGCTGCGCCGCGACGTCGGCATCGTCTTCCAGCAATACAATCTGTTCCCGCACAAGAACGCGCTGCAGAACGTGATGATGGCGCCGATCCATGTGCTGAAGCAGGACCGGGCCGAGGTCGAGGAGCGGGCCAGGCGCCTGCTCGCCAAGGTCGGGCTCTCGCACAAGCACGATGCCTATCCGGGCGAGCTCTCGGGCGGCCAGCAGCAGCGCGTCGCCATCGCCCGCTCGCTGGCGATGAACCCCAAGGTAATGCTGTTCGACGAGGTCACCGCCGCGCTCGACCCCGAGACCAAGAAGGAGGTGCTGGTCACCATCCGCGACCTCGCCGCGGAAGGCATGACCTGCATCCTCGTCACCCACGAGATGGGCTTCGCGCGCGAGGTCGCCGACCACGTCTATTTCACCGATGGCGGCGTCATCGTCGAGCATGCGCCGCCGGCAGACTTCTTCGGCGCGCCGCGCGAGCCGCGCACGCGCGCCTTCCTCGAACAGGTGCTCTGACACGCCACGCCGCACCAACCGGGCCGAACCTCCGCCGGTATCGACCCGAGACTGAACAGCGTCATTCGCAAGGGTGATCCATGAACATCCCGGCCCCAGACCCCAAATCCGTCACCGGCAAGCCCCTGCCCATCGACGAGAAGGTCGACGTGCTCGTCGTCGGCGGCGGACCGGCCGGGCTCGAAGCCGCGATCGGGGCCGCGGCGCGCGGGCTCGGTGTCCTGCTGGTCGACGAGAACCCGATTCCGTTCACGACGATGGGCGACGATGTGCCCCTGCATTTCGGGCAGGGCATCGCGGCGAATGCCCGCAACCGCAACGCCATGATGGAGGCCTTCATCGCCTCCGAACCGCGGATCGAGGAGGCTTTCGAAGCGGGGGTCGACGTCCGCCTCGGGACGGCCTGCTGGGGGCTCTACGCGAACGGGCCGACACTCGGCTGGATGCCGGGGCTGGTCGCAGGCCTCGCCGACGGAGAGCGCAGCGTCCTGGTGCAAGCCCGGCACGTCATCCTCGCCTGCGGCCGGCGCGACATGGGCCTCGGCTTTCCCGGCTGGGAGAAGCCGGGGGTGCTGGGCGCCACCGCTGCCCTCAATCTCGCGATGCGCTACGGCGCCTTCGGCCCGCGCAAGGTGGTCATTCTCGGCTCGAACACGGAAGCGCTGGCCACCGCGATCGCCTTGCGCGAGGCAGGCGTCACGATCGCAGCGATCGTCGAGCAGGCGCCGGAACCTGTGGGCGACGAGGACCTGCTGGCCAGCCTGCGCGAAGGTGGCACGGACATCCTGACCGGCCATGTCGTGCGCGAGGCGACGGGCCGCGACGCGGTCGAGGCGGCGATGGTCGCAAGACTGGATGAAAACGGCCGGCCGACCGGCGACGAGCGCGCCATCGCCTGCGACGGCATCGTGCTCGCGGTCGGCACCACGCCGGTCGTGGACCTGCTCGATGCGGCCGGCGGCAAGGTATCGTTCCAGGCCGGACGTGGCGGCTATGCCCCGGTTCTGGATGCGGATCAGCGCACCAGCATCGCCCATGTCCATGCGGTCGGCGACTGCGCCGGGATCTGGCCGGCCAAGACCCGCGACCGCACGATCGCCGAGGCAGAGGCCGCGCGCGCCGTGGCGGCGCTGGGTCAGGTTGCGACGGGAAACAAGTCCGAACACCCGCCGGCACCGGCCTACGACATCGGCGACTACCGCCTGGCCTGGGTTCGGGCGAGCGTGATCGAGGCGCGGGCCGAATTCCACGTCTGCCAATGCGAGGAAGTGACGGCCCGCGAGATCCTCGAGGTTCGCCCGCCGCGCTATCTCGACTGGCGGGACGAGCGCCGCAACGATCGCTCGCTGTCGGCGCTGCTCGGCGAGGGCCCGCCCAATCCAGACCAGGTCAAGCGGCTGACGCGGGCCGGCATGGGGCCCTGCCAGGGCCGCCGCTGCCGCGAGCAGGTCGCAGGCCTGCTGGCGCTGGGCGCCGCGCAGCCGCTTTCCGCAATCCCGCTCGCCGGCTACCGCGCCCCGGTCAGGCCGATGCCGCTGGCGATGACGGCGCCTATGCCGGAGGCGCCCGGTCAGGCGGAGCATTGGGACACCTGGTTCGGCATGCACGCGCAGTGGGTGCCGTTCTGGGAAGCGCCTGAGCGCTACACCGTCGCGAGCAATGACGCGACTGGCCCCGTCGCGAGCGAGTGAGAGCCGCCATGAGCGAGATCAAGGGAGCTTCGGTCGTCATCGTCGGTGGCGGCGTCACCGGCCTCTCCGCCGGCTGGTGGCTGGCGCGCGACGGCGTCGACGTGCTGGTGCTGGAGAAGGGGCTGATCGGCTGGGAAGCCTCCGGACGCAATGGCGGCGGCTGCTCGCACCACCATTCGCCTCTTTTCGCCGAGGAGCAGCGGCTCTGGCCGCTCATGGACGAATTGCTCGGCTATCCCACCGAGTTCCGGGGCGAGCGCATCCGCCTCGCCGCCAGCGAGCACCAGATGGCGCTCTATGGGCGCGCGTTGCGCAATGCCGAGCGGCAGGGCTTCCAGTCGGCGGTGCTCGACCTCAAGCAGGCCAAGGAGATGGTGCCGCTGGCGGGCGACACCGTGGTCGGCGGCTATCACTACAAGTTCGGCGGCCACGCCAATCCACACCGCACGCTGCAGGGCTATGCCTGGGCGATGCAGGACCATGGTGGGCGCATCCTGCAGCACACCACCGTCACCGGGTTCCGCAGCGAGGGCGGGCGAGTCACCGCGGTCGAGACCGATCGCGGCCCGATCGGCTGCGACAGCCTCGTGCTCGCGGCCGGCCCGCAGACGGGGCGCTTGTCGGCGATGCTCGGACAAGAGGTGCCGGTGCAGTCCGCCCGCTGCGAGATGATCGTGACGGAGCCCCTGCCCCTGATGCCGCTCGGCGGCGTCGACGGTTGCGGCCTCTATGGCCGCCAGACGCTGCGCGGCAACCTCGCCTATGGCGGCGGGCCGCATGAATGGCTGGCTCTGGCCCAGGAAGGCACGCCGGCGAAACCAACCACCCCGCTGATGCTGCACATGGGCAAGCGCCTCGCCGAGCTTCTGCCCAAGGCCGCCCATGCCCGCATCATCCGCTCCTGGGCCGGCGTGATCGAGAATACGCCCGACGGCCGCCCGGTGATCGACCGGCTCGATGCGCAGGCGAATGTCGTGGTCGCCACGCTGTCGAGCGTCGGCTTCGGCCTGTCGCCGGCGAGCGGCCATGCGATCCGCGATCTCGTGCTCGACGGGGCCTGCAGCTTCGCCGACATCTCCTCCTTCAAGCTATCGCGCTTCGCCGCACTGGAGCCGAACTGGCGCGAGCTGCAGGGCTGGCAGGCATCAGCCGCGGCGACCATGCTGAGTGCGTGAAGCCCGGCTCGACGGCTGTTGTCAGCCGCCCTCCCGGATTCGGTCGAGCACGGCATCCTTGAAGGCGAACCGTTCGGACCTGATATCGATGTCGTAGCTGGCCGCGAACGGGGGCTGGGGCTGGCACGACAGCGTCACGATGACGACATTGGCCTTGCGGTTCACATAAAGCGTCTGCCCGGCGAAACCCACTGCAACCATGGCGCCGTCCGGATCGATCCACCAGCTGTAGCCGTAGCCATCGGCACCATAGCTGTTGGTCGACGGGTCGAGGGTGAACACGCGCGAACCGGCGTCGTCGAGCCAATTCGGTGGCAGGACGGTCTCGCCGCCGATCTCACCGCCATGCAGCAGAAAAAGCCCGAACCGGCCGAAGTCCCGCAGCGCCATGCCCGCACGGCTGCCGCCGATCTCCTGGCCGCCCTCGGACTCGAGGGTGTAGAAGGCATCGAATTCCATGCCGAACCGCGACCAGATCTTGCTGGACATGTAGTCGGCCAGCGTCCGGCCCGTGGCTGCCGAGAGCAACGCTCCGAGAACATAGGTATCGCCGGTGTTGTACAGAAACTGCGAGCCCGGCTTGTGCAGGCCGCGCACGCTTCGCATCAGCGCCAGGACGCCTCCCGGGACCTTATCGCCGAGCGATTTGCTGTAACGATTCACATGGGAATTGCGGTCGGTGTAATCCTCGTTCCAGTCGACGCCCGACGACATGGTGATGAGATTGCGGACGCTGACCGCGTCATAGGCGCTGCCGCGCAGCGCCGGCAGATAGAGCGAGACCGCATCGTCGAGGCTCGCGATCGCCCCATCCTGAAGAGCGGCGCCGACCAGCGTCGTCGTCAACGACTTGATCATCGACATGGATGACCATCGCAGATGCTCCTCCAGGCCCAGCGCATAGCGCTCGAGCCGGATCGCATCGCCCTGCAAGACGAGAAGCCCGGCGACATTGGCCCGATAGATATAGTCGTCGATGCCCCGGCGCTCGCCGCCCGTTTCGTATTCGACCGCGATTTCGGCAGCCCGCTTGAGCGGAAAGGCCTGCTGGCCTCGTCGAATGGACCGGGTGGCGAACATGCTGTCGACATTGCGGTAGGCATAGGCCTGCCATGTCGGCGAGAGCAGGAGGAAATCTTCGCCCCGCGGAACGTAACGACGCGGCTCCGCCTTGTCCGTGCTCATGTCCGGCGCACTCCATAGAACAGCGGCAGGCCCTTCTGCACGCCCGTCAGATTGCTGCGATAGGCGGTCTGCTGGTAGTAAAGGCCGGTCGGTGCGTATGGCACCGCCTCGAAGGCGACCCGCTGGATCTCGGCGCAGATCGCGGCCTGGGCCTTTTCGTCCGCGGCCCGGAACCAGTCCATGCGGAGTTCTTCCAGCCGCGGGATATCGGACCAGCCGAAGATGGCGGAGGTGCCGCTCCCACGCAGGAAGTTGTTGCTCGACGGGTTGAGCAAGCCGACGCCGGCGGTGAACGTCCCGACAATGTGCCATCCGCCCTTGTCGGGGGCCTCCCGGTTGTTTGCACGGGCGAGCACCGTGCCCCAGTCCATCACCTGCATGTCGATGTTGAAGCCGGCCCGCTTGAGCGCGTCGGTCACCACCTCGCCCTGGGCCTTGAGCGTGGCGATGTCGCCCGGCACGAGATAGACGAGAGGCTCTCCCTTGTAGCCGGCCTCCTTCAGCGTGCGCTGCACGAAGTCCCGATCCGGCGGCTCCTTCTGCGCGTCGAGACCGATCGTGCTGGCCATCGGTGTGCCGGGAAGGAAATACCCGACCTTGTCGCGCCAGTATTTGGGGTCCTCGCCGATGACCGCGGTCATCACGTCCTTCTGGCTGATGGCTGCCAATGCGGCCCGCCGGACGCGCACATCGCTCGTCGGCCCCTGCAGGAAGTTGAAGCGGATCACCCCGGCCGACCCGAACGTGTCGATCAGGTCGAGCTTGACGTTGTCCTTGGAGGCGAGCAGGTCCCAGTAATCGGAGGCGGGCTGCTCCCACCAATCGATTTCCCCGGTCTGAAGCGCCGAGGCGGCAGTCGCGACATCAGGCATGACCACCCACTCGACCCTGTCGAAATGAGCGATCTTGGGGCCAGCCAAGGCGCTGGTCTGGCCCCCCTGGCGCGGCACGTAGCCCGCGAATTTTTCATAGGCGAGGCGACTGCCCGGCACCCTCTCGCCGGGAACGAAGCGGTAGGGGCCGCTGCCGACCATCTCCGTCACCTGGACGGTCGCCTCCGTCAGCGCGAGCCGCTCCGGCATGATGACCGCATTGTTGGTTCCGAACTTGCCCAGGGCATCCGGCAGCATCGGGAAAGGCGCCTTGAGCCGAAAACGGACTGCCCGGTCCGAAACGGCCGAAAGCTCGTCCGTGAGCGCCGCCAGGACCTGGCCGACATTGTCGCGCTTCCACCACCGTTTCAGGCTTGCAACCACGTCGCGGGCGAGAACCGGCGAGCCGTCATGAAAGCGCAGCCCCTCCCGCAAGGTCAGCGTCCACTGCAACCCGCCCTGCTCGACGAGATGGCCCTCGACCATCTGCGGCTGGGCCCGGTTATGTTCGTCGGCTCCATACAGCGTGTCGAAGATCAGCATCGCGTGGTTTCGCGTGACGTAGGACACGCTCATGATCGGGTCGAGAATCGCGACATCCGATTGCGGGGCGAATTTGAGGACGGAGGCGCCTTGGGCTCGCACGATGGACGGCATGCTCAGGGCGGATGCCATGCCGGCGAGAAATCCGCGTCTTGTGGCCATTGTCGTTCCCCTCCAGGATTTGTTTGTCGTCATGTCAGCGGGTGCCGCCCGGCGCGCGCCGGTTCCGGCAGTTCGAGATCGAGCAGTGCCGAGCTGAGGCCCTTGCCGTGGGCATCGAGCGCCAGCGAGCGTGTCACGCCGCCGCCGAGGGCGCCCTTCATGACGAAATTCAGGGCACCGAGCGCAGGCAGCTCGTAACGCGTGACAGGACCGCTCGCGACGCCGGCGAAGAGCGCCGCCACGAGCTCTGCCGTGACGTGTTCGGCGATGAAGGGGTAATCGCCTTCATCGAAGGCAATGACGGATATGGTCGCGACATTGCCCTTGTCGCCGGTCCGGGAATGCGCGATCTGGCGAAGCTTCATGGCATCAGGCCTCGAAGAAGCTGAGCTGGGTCGAGACGATGCTCTGGGGCACCAGGGCCGAAGCGATCGCGATGACCGGCCTGACCGATTTCCAGCCCCCGCCGCCGCCGGCCGGGCCGTTGGTGTAGAGCGTCTCGACCTCGTCCCCGATCGCCCTGGCGCTGTCTGCGGCATCGGTGCGCGCGGTAACCCGGATGCGGACCTCGTAGGGATCGCCGCCGCGCGACAGCTCAGCGCCGTGCAAGGCGTCGACGCCGATCAGGTCGAAACGGGCTTCCGTCATGGGGACGCCGCAGAGCGCCAGGCGTTCGCGCACGATCTCGAGCGCCAGGCGGCCACGCTCGACCGCACCAGTGCCCGCATAGGACATCTGGCCCTCACCGACGAACCCGTCGCGATAGCCGATGGAGACCTTGAGCAGGCCGGTGCTGGGCTCTCCGCGCCCGCCTTCGACAGCCACGCGATCGGCTCCTGCCGAATGGACACGCACGCGCGAGAAATCGGCGACGACGTCAGGCTGAAGATAGCGGGCAGGATCTTCGATCTCGTAGAGCAACTGTTCCTTGACCGTGGCGGTCGTCACGGCTCCGCCTGCCGTGTCCAACTTGGTGACGATCAGGTCGCCGTTTTCGCTGACTTCCCCGATCGGAAAGCCCAGCCGCGCGAGACCGGGAACATCCTTCACGCCCGGATCGGCGAAGTAGCCGCCGGTGATCTGTCCGGCGCATTCGAGCAGATGGCCGACCAGCACGCCCTTGCCGAGCTTCTCCCAGTCGTCCGGCTTCCAGCCGAAGGCATGGATGAGGGGCCCCAGGAACAGGGCGGGATCTGCCGCGCGACCGGTAACGACGACATCCGCCCCACGCCCAAGCGCATCGGCGATCGGGCGCGCGCCGATATAGGCATTGGCCGAGATCACGCGATCCCCGAGATCGGCCAGCCTGCCGCCTTCAAGGAGCGCGATGTCGCTGCCGCTAATCTGTTCGAGAACGTCGTCGCCCGTCACCGCCGCAACCTTGAGGCCGGTCAATCCCTGGCGGCGCGCGACGTCGCGGACGAGTTCGGCAGCCGCCAGCGGATTGGCGGCCCCCATATTGGTGACGATCCGGGTGCCAGCGTCGCGGCATGGCCGAAGCACGGCGAGCATGCGCCGTTCGAGCAGGGGATCGTATCCTTTGGACGGATCCGCGAGCCGCGCCTGCTGGGCCAGCGCGATCGTCCTCTCGGCAAGGCATTCGAAGACGAGATAGTCGAGGCGCCCGTTTCGGGCGAGCTCGATGGCGGGCTCGATCCGATCCCCCGCGAAACCTGCCCCAGCGCCAAGTCTGATCGATCTCATGCCGCACAGGCTGAGGGCTCAGTTACGATTAAACAATTGAAATAATTCAATCTCTACAATAGCTTTTTCCTATGGATGTCAGCTTCCGCCAGATCAAGGCTTTCGTGGCCGTCGCGCGATTGAACAGCTTCACGCGCGCAGCTGCGTTGCTGCATGTCGCCCAGCCGACCTTGACGGTGCAGATCCGGAAGCTCGAGGAAGCGCTGTCGGTCCGGCTGTTCGAGCGGACGTCGCGATCGGTCACCCTGACCCAGACCGGGCGGGACCTACTGCCGGTTCTGGCGCGTCTGGTCCAGGACCTGGATGGCGTGATCGGGGACGTCCGCAACCAGGGAACCGGCTATCAGGGCCTGGTCAGGATCGCCGCGCTGCCGACCGCTGCCGCCGGCCTGTTGCCCCGAGCCATCAAGTCATTCCGCACGGCCCATCCCGGAGCCGATTTTCGCATCCGGGATGTCATCGCACGCCGCATCCTGTCCCTGGTGGAGGCCGAGGAGGTCGATCTCGGGATCACCGGCGGTCCGGCGAACACAGGCAATGTCGACGTGCTGCTGGCTTTCGAGGACAGCATGCATGTCGTCTTCCCCCACACCCACCCGCTTGCGGAGGCGCAAGCGGTGACGCCTGACCTGCTCCTGCTCTACCCGCTGATCATGATGGACCCCGATACGAGCGTCCGGGCCGTGGTGGAGGCGGGCTTCCACGCCGCCGGCCTGATCCCGACGGCGGCGGGGGAAGCGACCTACATGATGACGGCGGCCGGGATGGTGCAGGCCGGGCTGGGCATCACCTTCCTGCCTTCCTCGGCCAAGGAGATCGATGCATTCCCGAACCTGCGCTCGCGCCCGATAGAGGCCGTCGGCTTCGTCAGGCAGATCAGCCTCGTCAAGAAAAGCGGCAGGCCGCTGCCTTCGCTGCCGGCCATGTTCGCGCGCCATCTGCGCGAGATGATCGGTGCCTGATCGCGAGCGTCGCAAGAGCCGTCATTCCAACGGCACCCGGCCAGTGTCGCAGCATGCGATCGCTCATCAAGGCAGCTTGGCCGCCTCGGCGCGAAGCGCCACGACCCGAGACTGGATCAGCCCGACCTACCGCGAGCTGGCGGAAAGCAGCGCGCGCGGCGCCGATGTCAGGCGCCGCCCACCGCCCGCCTCCACGACGACGGTCTCGCTGAAGCCCAGGCCACCGGCCGACACATACATGTGAAAGACCATGCCCTCCTCGAGCTGCCAGCGCGCGTTCGGCAGGAAGACGCGGGAGAAGTCGCTGGTGCGCGGCGTGCGGCCATACAGACCGAGCGCATATCCGGTGACGTTGTCATAGACCGGGCGCAAGTCCTCCGCGAGCACGGCGCCGCGCAGGATCGCATCGACCTCGCAGGCCAGGGCGCCTGGCCGCATCGCCGCAATCTGCCGATCCTGCAAGGCCACGAGACGCGCGGCGAGCGGCGACAACCCGCGCCGGTCCGCCCCGATCAGCACCGGCCGCATCAGCCGCGCACCGTAGTTGCGACGCTTCGGGATCAGCTCGACATGCAGGATGTCGCCTTCGGCCAGCGGCTGGGCCGTCATCACGCCATGAAGAAACTCGTGGTCGCCGACGCCCGGCACGATCGGGCCGGTCTCGCCGGTATCGGCTCCGTTCTCCAGGAAACAGGCGGCCGCGACCGCAGCCGCGGCACGCGGCGAGATTCCCGGCAGGGCCTTCGCGACGATGGCCGCCATCGCCTTGTCGGCGATTGCCGCCGCCTCTGCGATCAGGGCGATCTCGGCCGGCGACTTCACCGCCCGCAACAGATCGCTCGCACGCGGCAGGTCGACGAAGCGCGCATCGGGCAGGAGCGCGGCGAGGCGCTCGCGCGTCGCCGCAGTGAAACCGTAGGAGGCATGGTCGGCGCCGATCCGAGCCTGCGCGAAACCGCGCCGGCGGATCTCGTCGGCCATGGCCTGATGCGGCTCCGATGTATCAGCGAAGCCGACGATATCCCCGAACCAGCAGGCATCCCGGCACGGGCCGGCGTCGAGTTCGCGCAGCACGAACCAGGGCTCGCCCTCCCTTGGCAGGAAGGCGGCCCGGTACATCGTCTCGGAGACCGTGTAGCCGGTCAGCCATGCCAGGAACTCGGCATGGTCGACGAGCAGCAGTTCGGCGCCCGCCTCCGTCATCGCCGCGCGGGCCTTGGCGACCCGCCCTGCGAATTCCTCGGACGGAAAGAGCGGGCTCACGCCACCTCGCAGATGTCGAGGATGGTCAGCAGGTAGATGCGAACCATGTCGAGGAAGTCGCGGATATCGACGCGCTCGTCAGGCATGGTGTTGTAGCGCCCGCCCGGCCCGCAGACGATGCCCTCCATCCCGGCCTCGGCATAGAGATGGCCGGCATCGGTGCCGAAGAAGCCCGGCGGCTTGATCGCGCCCGTCGGCTGCTTCTCGCCGCGCACCGCCTCGTAGGCCGCGTTGACGGTCTTGACGATGCGGGCGTCCTTGGCGACCTCGAAGGCCGGCATCGACTGGTGCCCTTCCTTCTTCTCGATGCGGATCGACGCCTTCAGCCCGGGGAAGCGCTGCTCCAGCGCAGAAAGCTCCCGCTGCATGTCGGCGAGCGCGCCCTCCTGTGTCTGCCCGGGCGCGAAGCGGCCTGAGCCCTTGAGCTTGCAGTAATCCGCCACCTGCGGCGCGCGCCATTCGTGCAGCTCCTTGCCGAGCGCGCCGTGGACGACGCCGACATGGACGCGGTTGATCGATTCATGCTCGGCCGACGGCGCGCCCGAGAACGTCATGGCGTTGAGCCGCGGGATCAGGTCGCAGGCCGCCATGATCGCATCGACCGCCTGCTCGCGCTTGGAGAGATGGCGGGTGTTGCCGGTGAGTTCGATGATGAAGGAGAAGGCGCAGGCATGCATGGTGACGGCCTGCAGGTCGGTCGGCTCGCTGTTGACGAAGTAATCGGCGCGGATGCCGCTGCGGATCGCGGCGACCGTGCCGACGCCACCCTGCAATTCGCCGACGACGAAGGTCAGGATCACATCGCCCTTCAGCTTCACGCCGGCGTCGATCAGCGTCTTGACCGCGCAGTAATAGGCCGCGTCGCCCGCCTTCATGTTGGAGACGCCGATGCCGTAGATGAACTCGTCGTCGACCACGCCGCCCCAGGGATCGACGGTCCAGCCCTCGGTCGCCGGATTGGTGTCGAGATGGCCGTTGAACAGCAGGCTCTTGCCGCCGCCCGTGCCCTTCCAGCGGCCGATGGCGTTGGCGCGCCGGCCCTCGTCGAAGGCCTGCGCCTCCGCCTCGATGCCCATCGCCCTCATCTGGCCGACGACATGGTGGACGAGCGCCTTCTCGCCCTCGGTCTCCGAATAGCTCTTGTGCTTCACCCAGTCGGAAAGGAGCGCGAGGCAGGCTTTCTCGTCGAGCGAATGGATCAGGTCGCGGGGATTCATGCGTATGGCCTCGAATGTCAGGCGGCCGTGGCCGGGGCGGGCACGGCTTCGAGCAGGGATTGGGTGTAGGGGTGGAGGGGGCCGGTCGAGAGCGCGGCGATATCGACGAGATCGACGAGGTCGCCGCGATACATCACCGCGATCCGGTGAGCGATCTGGCGCACCAGATTGAGATCGTGGGTGATGAACAGATAGGCCGTGCCGAAGCGCTTCTGCAGATCGACCAGAAGCTCGACCACAGACGCCTGCACGGAGACGTCGAGCGCCGAGGTGATCTCATCGCAGATCACGAGCCTGGGCTTGGAGGCGAAGGCGCGTGCGATGGCGACGCGCTGCTTCTCGCCGCCGGACAACTGATGCGGATAGCGCTCGGCGTAAGCCGCCGGTAGCCTTACCTGCTCCAGCAATTCACCGATCGCAGCCGCGTCCCGGCGGGAGCCCGGCTCGCCATAGAGCGCGAGCGGCCGCGACAGGATCTCCCGGATGCGCTGGCGCGGATTGAGCGAGGAATCCGGGTGCTGGAAGATGATCTGGACATCGCGGCGATAGGCCCGGTCCATATCGCCGAGACCGGTGATCCGCCGTCCGCCGAAGCGGATCTCGCCCTCGAAGCGGTTGAGCCCCGTCATCGCCTTGGCGAGCGTCGACTTGCCCGAGCCTGACTCGCCGACGATGCCTAGGATTTCTCCGGGCATTACCGACAGGCTGACCTCCCGGTTACCCGTGAACTGCGTGTTGGCGCGACCGAGCAGGCTGCCGAGGAAGGGCTTGCGGCCATAGAGCACGCTGACCTTCTCGACCTCGACCAGCGGCTTCGTTGCTTCGGGCGCGCTCGTCTCGACCAATCGGCGGTCCGGCCGCGGCACGGCGGCGAGCAGCTTGCGGGTATAGGCATCCTGCGGCCGGGCGAAGACCTCACCGAGCGCCCCCTCCTCGACGATCCTGCCGCGATGGATCACCGCGACCTTCGTGGCAATCTGCGAGACCAGCGCGAGGTCATGCGAGATGTAGAGCGAGGCGACGCCGGTCTCGGCCTGCAGCTCCTTGAAGAGGTCGAGAATCTGCCTTGCCGTGATCACGTCGAGCGCGGTCGTCGGCTCGTCGAAGATGATGCATTCCGGCTGGCAGGCGAAGGCGGTGGCGATGACCACGCGCTGCTTCTCGCCACCCGACGCCTCATGGGGGTAGCGCCGCATCATCTGCTTCGGGATCTTCAGGCCGACACGGGCGAGCCGTTCCTCGCCCTCGGCCCAGGCCTGTTTCCGCGTCAGGCCACGATGGCGCACCAGCACTTCGGCGAGCTGCTCGCCGAGCGGCAGGGTCGGGTTGAGCGAGGTGCTCGGGTCCTGGAAGACCATGCCGATGCGCTTGCCGCGGATCGCCTCGATCTCGGCTTCCGAAGCCTTGAGCAGGTCCTGCCCGGTCAGGCGGATGGCGCCGGCCTCGCGCGCGCTCGCCGGCAGATAGCGCATGATCGCCCAGGCGAGCGAGGTCTTGCCGGAGCCGGATTCGCCGACGAGGCCGAGCACCTCGCCCTTGGCGACCTGGAGCGTCACGTCGTCGAGGGCGCGCATGAAGCCGGTCGGCGTCGCGTAGTCGAGACCGTAGCCGGCAATGTCGAGGATCGTTTCGCTCATCGCTCAGGTCCTCGGGTTCAGCGCATCGCGCAGGCCGTCGCCGAGCAGGTTGAAGCCGATCGCGACCAGCGCGATGGCAAGGCTCGGCCACAGGATCATCCAGGCGCTCAGATGCATGAAGCGGCGAGCTTCCGCGACCATGAGGCCCCATTCGGACGCCGGCGGCTGGGCGCCCAGTCCGAGGAAGGAGAGCGTCGCGAACAGCATCACCGCGAAGGCGACGCGGATCGTCATCTCGACGATGATCGGCGCCACCACGTTCGGCAGCATCTCGCGCCCGACGATGAAGGCCGCGCTCTCGCCACGCGCCACCGCGGCATTGACGTAATCCTGCTTGCGCACGGCAAGCGCGACCGAGCGCGTCACCCGCGCCATGCCAGGCGCGAAGGCGAGCGCGATGGCGAGCAGCGCGTTGAGGCTGCTCTTGCCAAGCAGGTTCACGATCAGAAGCGCCAGCAGCAGGCTCGGGATCGACATGATCGCGTCGACCGTGCGCATGATCGCCTCGTCGCTGCGCCCGCCGAGGAAGGCCGAGACGGTGCCGATCACGGCGCCGACGAGCGTGCCCAGCGCCGTCGCCAGCACCGCCATCACGACGGTGGCGCGGGCGCCGTGCAGCAGGCGGCTGAGGATGTCGCGGCCATACTGGTCGGTGCCGAGCCAGAACTGCGCGCTCGGCGGCTTGTAGCGCATCAGCGGCGCCATCTTCTCGGGGTCCTGCGGCGCGACCCAGGGTCCGGCGATCACGACGAGCAGGATCAGCCCGACGATCAGGAGGCCGAGCGCGCCTTGCGGCGAGCGCAGCATGCGCCTGAGGATCTCAATCATACTGGATCCTCCGGTCGAGCCAGGCGTAAGCGATGTCGGCGAGGAAATTGGCGACGGCATAGGTCGTCGCCATGATCAGCGCTCCGGCCTGGATCGAGGGCAGGTCGCGCGCCTGGATCGCGACGATGAGCTGGCGGCCGATCCCCGGCAGGGCGAAGATCTCCTCGACCACGATGACGCCGCCGAGCAGATAGCCGACATCGAGCGCGACGATCGTGATCGTCGGCAGCAGTGCGTTGCGCAGGCCATGCTTGAACAGCACCTGCCGCTTCGACAGCCCTTTCAGACGTGCGGCGCGGATATAGTCGGAGTGCAGCACGTCGACGAGCTCCGAACGCACCATGCGCGAGACATGCGCGATCAGAATCATCGAGACCGTCAGCACCGGCAGGACGAGATGCTTCAAGCCGCGCAACGGGTCCTCCGTCAACGGCACGTAGCCCGTCGCCGGCAGCCATTGCAGCCAGTCGGCCAGCACGAGCACGACCAGCGTCGCCGTGACGAATTCCGGCACCGAAACGCCGACATAGGACAGGAAGCTGACGCCGAGATCGGCCGCCCTGCCCCTTCTCACCGCCGCGACGATGCCGAGCGGGATCGCGACCGCCAGCATCAGCAGGATCGAGAACAGGGCGAGCAGCAGCGAGCGGCCGAGCGCCTCGATCATCGCCGGCGCGACCGGCTGGCCGGTGCGCATCGAGACGCCGAAATCGCCGCGGACGACGCCGCCGAGCCAGTGCAGATACTGCATCCAGATCGGGTCGTTCAGCCCCATCTTGGTCCGCAGGGCCGCCAGCGCATCAGGCGTCGCGTTCTCGCCCAGCATCATCACGGCTGCGTCCGCCGGCAGGATTTGGGTGATCGCGAAGACGATCAGCGACACGACGAGCAGCGTGTAGCCGATCAGCAGGACCCGCTTGAGGATATAGGCCGGCGACACGCTGGCTCGCCCCGCTTGCTCAGCTACGCTTCGGCGCGTTGGCGCCGAGCGAGACATGGTCGAGCCGGAACACGGCACCGCGCGGATGCAGCTGATAGCCCTCGACCCATTCGCGCTGGGCGCCGAGCAGGTCGAAGAAGGCCGGGATGATCGAGGGCACCTCGGCATTCATCAGCTTCTGCGCCTCGGCATAGAGCGCGCGGCGCTTGGTCTCGTCGACGGTCGCCCGTGCCTCGAAGACGACCTTGTCGAAGGCCGCATTGTTCCAGCGCGTCTCGTTCCAGGCGGCGTTCGAGGTGTAGAGCAGCGAGAAGATGGCGTCGGCCGTCGCCTGCATGTTGTAGAAGCCGACATAGAAGGAACCCTTCTTCCAGACCTGATCGAGATAGGTCGCATGCGGCATGGTCTCGACCTTGATGTCGAAGCCGGCGGGCTTGGCCATCTCGCGCAGCGCGACCGCGAGCTGGGTGCGCTGGCCCGGCCGATCGGAGGCGATCAGCGTCGCCTCGAGCCCCTTCGGATAGCCGGCTTCCGCCAGCAGCGCCTTGGCCTTGGCGATGTCGGCCTTTTTCGCCGGCAGGTCGGCATAGAAGCGATAGGCCGGGTTGAGCGGCGTATCGTTGCCGGGCGAGCCGAAGCCCTCGGTGACGAAATCGACCATGGCGGCGCGGTCGACGGTGAGAGCCAGCGCCTGGCGCACGCGCACATCGTTGAAGGGCTTCTGGTCGCAGCCGAAATTGACGTTGCAGAACTGGCCCGACGGCACGCGCAGCGCCTTGACGCCGCTCGCCTTCTGCAGGCGGCCGAATTCGGTCGGCGGGGTCGTGCTGATCAGGTCGGTATCGCCAGCGATGAGCGCTGACGCCTCGGCGCTGACATCCGGGAAGACGAGGATCTCGATCCGGTCGAGATAGGGCCGGGCCTTGTCGTAATAGGCGTCGTTGCGGGCGACGACGATCTGCCGCTCCGGCTCGAAGGAGACGAGCTTGAACGGGCCCGTGCCGACGGCTTCGCGGTCGAGCTTCTGGAGGCCACCCTTGATGACCGCGGCCGGCACGATCTTGGCGTTGGTGTAGGCCAGCGTCACCGGCAGGTCGGCGAAGGGAGCCGAGAGGCTGAAGACGACGGTGGCATCGTCCTTGGCCACGACCTTGGCGATCGGGCCGACATTCTGGCGGGCCGGCGAGGCGGTCTTGGCGTCGAGGATGGCTTCGAAGGTCGCGACGACATCGGCCGCCGTGCAGGGCGAGCCGTCATGGAAGCTCAGGCCCTTGCGCAGAGCGAAGGTCCACTCGGTCAGGTCAGCGGAATTCGTCCAGGATTCAGCGAGATCGGGCTCGGCGCTCATGTCGGGCTTGAGCCGGGTCAGGTTGGAGTAGAGCAGTTCGGCGACGAGATATTCCGGGTTCACGCGGGTGACGAGCGGATTGAGCTTGGAAACCGCCTGATCGACGCTGACGCGCAGCGTGCCGCCCCGGCGCGGCGTCTGCGCGAAGGCCGGAACGCCGGACAGGGCGAGGCCGCTGAGAGCGGCGGAAGCGGCGAGGAAATCGCGACGATGGATGCTCGGCATGGAACGCTCCTTCAGCTCTTGGGAGATAGATCGGGGTTGACGTCGGGCCTGAAATCGGCGGCGAGATAGGACAGCACCGCCTGCGCCAGCGAGACGATGTCCGGCACCGTGGTGTATTCGCCCGGCGAGTGGATGTTGCGGTCGGGCCGGCCGAGCCCGCCGAGCAGCACCTCCTGCCGGCCGGTCGCGCGCTGGACCCAGCCGAAATCGGAGCAGCTCGCCGCGCCCCATTTGCGGAAGTCCTCCGGCGCATAGCCGAAGCCCTGCCCCATCGCGGCCTGCCAGCGCGGCCAATGCGGCCCGGCCGGGTCGGCGGTCGGCATCAGATGCCCGACCAGCGCCGTCTCGACCGAAAGGCCCGGCACGGCGGCGATGCTGCGGCGGATCACCGCCTCGATCTCGGCCAGAGCCTCCTCGAAGCGCTCCTCCGGGGCATAGCGCCGGTTGAGCGTCAGCTCGACGAGGGCCGGAACCTGGCCGCCAGCCGTGCCGCCCTGGATCGCCGCGAGGTTGAGCTGGGCTGCGAGCGGCGGCTTGCCGGGCGGCGGCGGCAGGGCCGAGACACGGGTTGCGATCTGCGCCTTCAGCTCCGTCAGCGCGTTGAGCAGCGGCAGCGCGCCGTCGATCGCGTTGAGGCCGGAGCCCTTGCGGTTGCCTTCACCGGCATGGACGGCTTGGCCATGGATGCGGACGAGCAGGTTGAACAGGCCGAAGCAGCCGGCCCAGACCCGCGCCTCGGCGCTGCCGTTGAAGTTGAGGATGTGCTCGGGAAGGCGGCCCTGCTCGGCGAGGTAGCGGATGCCGGGATAGAGGCCGCCCTCCTCGTCGGTGCAGAACAGCAGCATCGGGTCGTAGGCGAGTTCGACGCCGCAGGTCCGGGCGGCGCGCAACGCCAGCAGGATCGCGGCGACGCAACCCTTCATGTCGGCCGCGCCCAGGCCGATCAGGCGATCGCCGTCGCGCTCCATGCGCAGCGGATCGGTTTTCCAGTCCGCCGCGGCCGGCACCGTGTCGACGTGGAAATAAAGGCCGCAGACCGGCCGCCCGCCGGCGCGGCTGGCGATCAGGTTCGTGCGCGGGCCGGCCGCCGGTCCATTCGGCACCTTCCACAGGCTCTCGGGCACCGTGACCCGTTCGGCCTCGAGGCCGAGCGGGGCGACGAGCGCCTCCATGAGGTCGGCGAAATCATCGTAGCCCAGGCCGGGCGGGAACGAGGTGTCGACCGCGATCATTCGGCCGAGCGCGGCGACCGCATCGTCGGCATTGGCGGCAATCCAGCCGCAGGCCTCCGCCAGCGCCGTCTCGTTTTGTCGGAGGGATACAGGCTCGACCATCGTTCAGCCCAGCGACGCCGCGCTTGTCCGGCGCCCGTACGATCTGCGATGGAGCAATCGAAATGCCGCTTCTGGCAATGCCATTTGCGGTCCCCTCTCTTTCATATAAACTATATAGAAATAGGACTCAGCGGCATGCCCCCTGTCAATGCCAAAAATGCGACGGCCGCTGCGGCCGGAACGGGCAGCGATGCCAGAGCGGCGGCGCCGACCCTGCCGAATTTCGGCGCCGGCGAAGCTGCGCCGCTCTATGAGCGCGTGAAGCGACACATGTCTGAAGCGATCCTGGTCGGCGAATGGCAGCCGGGGATGGTTCTTCCCAGCGAGACGTCCCTCGCCCAGGGCTTCGGCATCGCTGTCGGCACGGTGCGCCGCGCGATGAGCGATCTGGTGGCGGAGGGGCTGCTGACGCGCCGCCGCAAGACCGGCACGGTCGTGACCGGCCGGACGCCGCATCACAGCCTGCGCTTCTTCTTCCAGTATTTCCGCCTGCACCGGGCCGATGGCAGTCTCGTCCGCTCGACCAGCCGGTTCCTGAGCGTCGAGGCCCTGCCCGCCACGCCGGCACAGGCGGAGGCGCTGCAGATCAGGGCCGGAGGCGTGATCAGGATTCGCCGCGTTCGCCATGTCGATGGCCGCCCGGTGATGCACGACAGGATGATCATGGCACAGGAACGGCTGCCGGACTGGCCGTGCGGCACCACCGACCTGCCGCCCCTGCTCTATCTCCACCTGCTGGAACGCTACGGTATCCGGATTTCCGCGGTTCGCGAACAGATCACCGCCGATCTCGCCGATGACGAGGATATCGCGCTGCTCGAACTCGGCGGGCGTGAAGCCGTGCTCACCATCGACGAGGTCGCCTACGATCAGGCGGGCGTGCCCACGATCCTCGGATGGCATCGCGCGACGACGGCCGCTCACGCCTATGTCAACGAAGTCAGATAGGCCCGCGCCCCATCCGGGCATGGACCCGGAGCCAGCCTCCAGGCCGCTTCGCTAGCCGAGCGCCTGACTGGCGAGCGCGATGCGGCGCGGACCGCCCGGGATCGACGGCATGTAGGGGGCCCGCCCCAGCCCCATCGATGTGGCGCTGTCGTGGATCTGCATGCCGCTGGCGACGAGGAAGTTCGTGAAGGCGGTATTGCAGGCCGGCGTGTCGGCTCGCAGGAACCTGCCGGCATGGACCTCGACATAGGGGCGCGAGACCGCGATCGCATCGGCCTCGGTCGCAGCGATAACCGGGCCGATGACGTGCCCTCGCCCGAACGGCCGGCAAAGGGCGAAGGAGACGATCTCCTCGTTGCGGATCAGGACATGTCCCTGGGATACCGGAAGCAGGGAACGGAAAACGGCGGAGCGATCCAGGCCGATCGCCGCACAGTCGAGCCGCAGAAGGCTGTCGTGATCCTCGGCCTGGAGCGGACGAAGCGAGCCTTCCGTCCTGGCGAAAGGCATGACCTTTCCAGGATTGAGCGCATCCGGGGCGGCCTCCCCCTGACAACGCAGGACCTTCTGCTCGTACCCGTAGCCGAGCGAGCGATAGAGCCGCTTCGCCTCCCGCGTCGCGGTGAGACCGAAAACGACTCCCGGATTCAGCTCATGCGCCTTCTCCATGAGCCAGCTTCCCGCCCCCTGCTCCTGCAGGCGGGGCAAGGTGATCAGCATGCAGACCATGGCGAAATCCGGCCGGTAGCGGAGCCACATCACGGTTCCGACGACGCGTCCGATCTCGTCGACAGCGGCAAGCCCCTGCCCCAGATCGAGCAGCATCTGCCAGTCGCCTTCCCGATGCGGCCAGCCCACCGAAACGGACAGCGCATGCAGCAGCGTGGGATCGACCTGCCTGATGTCGCGCAAGCTGAGCTCGAACGTGTCGATATGCAGTCGGGCGATCGTCTCCAAATCGCAGCCTCCGCCGTGTCCACGGCTCTGCCCGGCTGTCGATTCCAGCCGGGTACCGATCGGTTCTAAACCAATCCCGCAACAGGAAGCACCGTTATTCCACGGCAATTCGGCAGGGAAGTCCGCGAGGCGGTGCCGAAACGATGCGAAGGCCGGTGCGCCGGCCCTATCATGTCGCCAACGCCGCCTTGACCCGGAGCCGCCCGTGACGGGATGCGCGAACGGCTCGGCGCAGAATTCGTGCAGGAACAGCCTGATCTTCCGATCTCACGGAGCTCGCCTTGACCTTCCTCTTCAACTCCACCGATGAGCGGGCCCGGGTGTTTTCAGCGCGCTTCGCCGAGGAATTGCCGGATATCCGCTTCCTCAAGGCCGGCGATGCCTATGATCCCGCCGATATCCGCTATCTCGTCACCTGGACGGCCCCGGACGATCTCCACCGCCTTGCCAATCTCGAAATCCTGTTCTCGATCGGCGCCGGGATCGACCAGATGAAGACGGACGGATTGCCGCCCGGCGTCCTCGTCGTCCGAATGGTCGAGGAAGGCATCACCCGGATGATGCAGGAATACGTGACGCTCGGCGTGCTCGCCCTGCATCGGCAATGGCCGCTCTACATCGCCCAGCAGAACGCCGCGCATTGGGAGGCGTATGATATCGTATCCGCCACCGACCGCCGGATCGGCGTGCTCGGCCTGGGCATGATGGGATCGGCCGTCATCGACCGCCTGAAGCCCTTCGGCTTTCCGATATCCGGCTGGAGCCGCTCGCCGCGATCGATCGACGGGATACGCTGCCTTCATGGCGCGGCGGGCCTGTCCACCCTGCTCGCCGAGACCGATATCCTGATCTGCCTGCTGCCGCTCACGCCCGAGACGACCGGCATTCTGGATGCGGAGCTCTTTGCGCAACTCCCCGTTGGCGCGGGCCTCGTGCATGTCGGCCGCGGCCAGCATCTCGACCAGGCCGCCCTGCTCGATGCACTCGACAGAGGCCATTTGTCCGGCGCCGTGCTCGACGTCACGGAGCCGGAGCCGCTTCCGCCCGGCCATCGCCTGTGGAGCCATCCCAAGGTGATCCTGACGCCGCATATCGCCAGCAAGGTGGAGGCCGAGCCCGCGGCGAGGGCCGTCATCGAGAATATCCGTCGCCATCGCTCCGGCCTGCCGCCGATCGGCCTGGTCGATCGCAGCCGCGGCTACTGAATCCCCCCTGCCCAACGAAAGGCTTTCCCATGTCTCTCCTCGTCAAGCTCGACCTCGCCGGAACCGGCGAGCCCAAGCATTCAAAGGCGGCCGCGGACCGCCTGATCTCCGGCGATCCCTCCTTCAAGACCTGGGCGCAGGACGAATCCCGCAAGGACCCCGTCCGCACGGGCGTGTGGGAAGCCACGCCGGGCGAGACCCGCTCGATCAAGGGCGAGACGATGGAATTCTGCTACATCCTCTCGGGCGTCGTGGAGCTGACCGAGGAAGGCCAGCCGCCGCGCATCTTCCGCGCCGGCGACAGCTTCGTGATGAAGCCCGGCTATGTCGGCGTCTGGAAGACGATCGAGACCGTCCGGAAGATCTACGTCATTGCCGGCTGAGGGCGCGCCGAAGAATCGGCCGCGCCGCGCGGAGCAAACGGGATTTCCGATCGGCGCCGGCACGTTCAGAGGCGCAAACTGCGGGTGTGGCCGATCTAGCCTGACACGACCGCCAGCTGGAGATCCGCCGTGCCGCTAAGTTTCGATCCCTCCTCGGTCACGCTCCCGCGCGGCCATTTCATCGGCGGCGAATGGGTCGATGCCAAGGATGGCATCGACCTGCATCGCCCTTCGGACGCGGCCGCTTTCGCCGCTTGCCCGGTCGGCGATGCCGGCCTCGTCGACCGCGCCGTGGCCGCCGCGAAGGCAGCCCTGGCCGACAGCGGCTGGGGGCGCCTGGCGCCGCGGGAACGCGCCCGCGCGCTGCATCGCTGGGCCGACCTCATCGAGGCGGAAGCGGAAACGCTGGCGCGGCTGGAGGCCATCGCCTCGACCCGGCCGATCTCCGAGCTCATGGCGGGCGACGTCCCTGTGACGGCCGAGCAGATCCGCTTCTTCGCCGAATTTGCCGACAAGGAAGGCGGCAATCTCGTCCCGACAGGCTCCGGCAGCTTCGGCATGATCGCGACGGAGCCCTATGGCGTCGTCGGCGCGATCACGCCCTGGAACTTCCCGATCAACATGGCCGGCTGGAAGCTCGGCCCCGCACTCGCGGCCGGCAATGCCGTCGTGCTGAAACCTTCGGAGATGACGCCTTTCGCGACGCTCTACCTGGCGGAACAGTCGGTGCGGGCCGGCTTGCCGGCGGGCCTGGTCAATATCGTGCTCGGCGACGGCCGGACCACCGGCACCGCGATCACCGGCCATCCCGACATCGCCAAGGTCTCGTTCACCGGCTCGACCGCCGCCGGCGCCGCGATCATGGAAAACATCGCCCGTACAGGCATCAAGCCGATGACACTCGAGCTCGGCGGAAAAAGCCCGCAGCTCGTCTTCGCCGATGCCGACCTGCCGCTCGCGGCCGGCGCCATCGCCCGCAGCATCCTCGGCAATGCCGGCCAGGCCTGCGTCGCCGGCTCGCGGCTGATCGTGGCGGAGAGCGTCGCGGAGGAGCTCGTCGGGCTCATCGTCGAGCGCATGCGCACCGTCCGGCCCGGCCCGACCTGGGACGCCGCGAGCGCCTATTCGCCGATCATCTCCGAGCGGCAGATCGGCCGCATGGCTGGCATCGTCGATGCGGCGGTGGCGCGCGGCGTCACTTGCCGCCTGGGCGGGCAACGCCTCGACCATGCCGGCTATTTCTATGCGCCGACCGTGCTGGAGGGCGTCGACGCCAGTTCGCCCGCCGTGACCGAGGAAATCTTCGGACCGGTCCTGACCGTCCAGACCTTCCGGGAGGAAGAGGAAGGGCTCGGGCTCGCCGATCATCCGACCTATGGGCTCTGCGCCGGCCTCTACACGCGCGATCTGTCGCGGGCGCTGCGTGCGATCGACCGCCTCCAGGCCGGCACCGTCTGGGTCAACCGCTATGGCCGTTCGCGGGACCACATCCTGCCGACCGGAGGCTACAAGCAGTCCGGCCTCGGCAAGGATCTCGGCCGCGAGGCCTATCTCGCCAATCGCAAATCCAAGAGCGTCCTGATCGCCGTCTGAGGAGACTGCACCGTGAAATCCTACAAGATCGCCCTGATCCCGGGCGACGGCATCGGCACCGCCGTCATCGACGCGACCTGGCAGGTGCTGAACAAGGCGGCGGCCGGCGCGGGCTTCGCGCTCGACGGCACGGGCTTCCCCTGGTCCTGCGATTTCTACGAGAAGACCGGCGCGATGATGCCGCCGGACGGCATCGAGACGCTGCGCGGCTTCGACGCGATCCTGCTCGGTGCGGTCGGCTGGCCGAAGCGCGTGCCGGATTCAGTCTCTCTCCACGGGCTCCTGCTGCCGATCCGCAAGGCCTTCGTGCAATACGCCAATATCAGGCCGCACCGGCTGCTGCCTGGCGTCGAGGGGCCGCTGCGCGCCAGCGCCTTCGACATCCTCTGCATCCGCGAAAACACCGAGGGTGAGTATTCGGGCGCCGGGGGCCGCATCCATAACGGCACGGGCGACGAAGTCGCGGTCGAGACGGCGATCTTCACCCGCAAGGGCGTCGAACGCATCCTGCGCTTCGGCTTCGAGCAGGCCCGCAAGCGCCGCGGCAAGCTCGCCTCGGTGACGAAGTCGAACGCGCAGAAATACTCGATGGTGTTCTGGGACGAGGTCACCGCCCAGGTCGCGGCCGACTATCCCGATGTCGAGGTCGCGAACTACCATATCGACGCCATGGCGGCGCGGATGGTGATGGCGCCGGAAAGCCTCGACGTCGTCGTCGCATCGAACCTGTTCGGCGACATCCTGACCGATCTCGGCGCGGCCATCCAGGGCGGGCTGGGCTATGCGGCTTCCGCCAATATCAACCCGGAGCGCAACGCACCCTCGATGTTCGAGCCGGTGCATGGCTCGGCCCCCGACATCGCCCATCTCGGCATCGCCAACCCGATCGCGGCGATCTGGTCCGGCGCGATGATGCTGGACCATCTCGGGGAATCGCGCGCGGCAGCCGCCGTGATCGGCGCTATCGAAGCCGCAACCGCTCGTGGCATCGGCACGAAGCCCGGCGAGCACAAGACAACCGAGATCACCGGCGCCATCGTCGCGGCGCTGGCTTGAGAGGACAGCAGAGATGACCATCGAAGGCCTTCGCGACCCCGGACTCGTGCAGGAAGCCTGCCTTGTCGGCGGCGAGTGGATCAGCGCGGCCTCGGGCCGCACGCTCGACGTCGTCGATCCCGCCATGCAAGCGGTTCTCGGCACGGTGCCGGACGCCGGCACGCCTGAGACCCGCGCCGCGATCGACGCCGCCACGGCCGCTTTCGAGAGCTGGCGCGCCCGAACCCCGGCCGAGCGCGCGGTGCTGCTGGAAGCCTGGCATGGCCTGATGCTCGAGCATCTCGAGGACCTCGCGCTGATCCTGACCCGCGAGCAGGGCAAGCCGCTCGCCGAATCCCGCGGCGAGATCCGCTACGGCGCCTCCTTCGTGAAGTGGTTCGCCGAGGAAGCCCGCCGCATCTACGGCTCGACCATCCCCGCCCCGACCGCCGACCGGCGCATCATCGTGCTCAAGCAGCCGGTCGGTGTCTGCGGCATCGTCACGCCCTGGAACTTCCCGAACGCGATGATCACCCGCAAGGTCGCGCCGGCGCTTGCCGCCGGCTGCACCGTCGTGATCAAGCCTTCGGAACTGACGCCCTATTCGGCGCTGGCGCTCGGCGTGCTGGCGGAGCGGGCCGGCATCCCGGCCGGCGTCGTCAACATCGTCACTGGCCTGCCGACCGAGATCGGCGCCGAGCTCACCGGCAATCTCGGCGTTCGCAAGATCTCCTTCACCGGCTCGACGCGCGTCGGCGCGCTCCTGATGCGGCAGGCCTCCGACAGCATCAAGCGGCTCAGCCTGGAGCTCGGCGGCAACGCACCCTTCATCGTCTTCGACGATGCCGATCTCGACCTCGCGATCGACGGCATCCTCGCCTCCAAGTTCCGCAATGGCGGCCAGACCTGCGTCTGCGCCAACCGCATCCTGGTGCAGGACGGCATCTATGACCGCTTCGCCGAGAGGCTTTCGGCCCGCGTCACGGCGATGAAGGTCGGCCCGGGGACCGAGGCCGGCATCGATATCGGCCCGATGATCAATGCCGCCGCGCTGGAGAAGATCGGGCGCCATGTCGACGACGCCCTCGCGAAGGGCGCCAGGCGCCTGGCCAGCGCGGCCGGGATGCCGAACGGCAAGCAATACGCCACGCCGACCGTCCTGGGCGAAGCGACGACCGAGATGCTCCTGGCGAGCGAGGAGACGTTCGGCCCGGTGGCGCCGCTCTTCCGCTTCCGCAGCGAGGCGGAGGCGATTACCGTCGCCAACGGCACGCCCTTCGGCCTGGCCGCCTATTTCTTCACGCAGGACATGCGCCGCTCCTGGCGCGTCGGCGAGGCGCTGGAATTCGGCATGGTCGGCCTCAATACCGGCGCGATCTCGATGGAGGTCGCCCCCTTCGGCGGCGTCAAGCAGTCCGGCCTCGGCCGCGAGGGCTCGCAGCTCGGCATCGAGGAATATCTCGAGGTCAAGGCCTTCCACATCGGCGGTCTCTGAAAACAGAATGGGCGCCGGGAGTTTCCCCGGCGCCCATTCGCACTGTCGCGACGGTGCGATGCGCCTCACTGAATCCGGTCGAGCGCCTTGTAGTAAAGTCCCACCAGCGGCAGGAACCAGGGCTTGCCGAAATGGCCCGGAACCGGCGGCCAGGACAGCCCCTTCAGCGGGTTGCGATCCGGCCGGCCGAGGATCGCATCGGCCATGATCATGCCGAGATGGGTCGACATCTGCGCGCCGTGCCCGGAATAGCCCATCGCGTACCAGACACCGTCTTCGTAGCCGGCGCGCGGATAGCGGTCCTTGGTCATATCGACCAGCCCGCCCCAGCAATAGTCGATCTCGACATCCCTGAGCTGCGGGAAGATGCCGGCAAGGCTCGCACGCAGGATCGCGCCGCTCTTTGCATCGGAGGTCTGGTCGGAGGTGGCGGAGAAGCGCGCCCGGCCGCCGAAGATCAGCCGGTTGTCGGGTGCGAGGCGGAAGTAGTTGCCGATGTTCAGCGAGGTCACGGCCGTGCGGTTGCCCGGCATGGTCGCAGCGGCCTCGGCTTCGGTGAGCGGCCGCGTCGCGATCAGGAAGCTCCCGACCGCGATGACGCGCCGGCGAAACCAAGCGAAGGGGCCGGAGGTATAGGCGCCGGTCGCGACCAGCACATCCCTGGCGGAAACGCTGCCGCGCGGCGTGTCGAGGATATGTCGCCCGGCCTCCTGCCGCCGCCCGGTGACCGGGGCGTCTTCATGGATGACCGCACCATGACGCGCCGCGGCGGCGGCGAGCCCGGCGACGAAGCGGCCCATATGCATCATCGCGCTCTTCTTCGAGAGCATCGCGCCATGGAAGCCGTCGGAGCCGATCTCGTTCTTGAGCTCGGCCCGGCTCAGCATCGCGGTATCGGGATCGGCCTCGCGATGCAGCACCTCGAAATTGCGGGTGAGCGAGGCGACGTGCTCCGGCTTCGAGGCGAGCTTGAGCTTGCCGGCGCGGCGGAAGGCACAGTCGATGCCCTCCTCCGCCACGATCCGCTCGATCGTATCGACCGAGTCGTCGAAGGCCTTGTAGAGCGCGACGGCACGCTCGGTGCCGAGGGCCTCCTTGGCACCGACGAAGCTGTGGGCGAGGCCGTTGTTGAGATGGCCGCCATTGCGGCCCGAGGCGCCGTAACCGACGCTTCGGGCTTCCAGGACGACGACTTTCGCACCGGCCATGGCCAATTGGCGCGCCGCCGCAAGACCCGTGAAGCCGCCGCCGATCACCGCCACGTCATAGCTGCCCTCGACCGGCCCGGAAACGGCGCCGTCGAAGGGCGCCGCCGTATCATGCCAATAGGACTTGAACTGCATCGCGCCTATGTCCCCTGCCCTTGCCTCAGAGGCCGAAGACGCCGGGCAGGCCGCCGATGTCCTTGATCTCGGTATAGCCGTAATACGGGTTTGCCGGCTCGTGCCCGCGATTGACCCAGACCTTGTTCCTGATGCCGAGATCATGGGCCGTCATCAGGTCGTAGCGGAACGAGGACGAGACGTGGCAGACGTCCTCCGGCCCGCAGCCCAGCATGTCGAACATGTACTCGAAGCCCTTCATGCGCGGCTTGTAGGAGCGAGCCTGCTCGGCCGTGTAGACGGCATGGAAGGGGGCGCCGAGCCGGGCGACATTATGCGGAATCTGGTCGTTATCCGCATTGGAGAGAATGACGAGCGGGATTTCCTTCGCCACCTTTGCGAGCCCGGCCGGCACATCCGCATGCGGTCCCCAGGTCGGCACCTGCTCGTAGACCCAGCGCGCATCCTCGGGGCGGAAGGCGACGCCGTTGCGGCGGCAGGCGCGCTCCAGCGAATTATAGACGACCTCCTCATAGGGCTTCCAGTCGCCGAGGATCTCGTCGAGCCGATAGGCCGAGAAATTCGTGATGAAGCGCTGCATGGCCGGCTCGTCCAGCTTGTCGCCGTAGAGCGCGCGCGCCGCCTTATCCATCGCGAAATAGATCAGCGTGCCGTGGCAATCGAAGGTGACGAATTTCGGCTTGAAGACAGTCATCCGCGCAAATCCCCTGTGGCGAAACGGTTGTGGCCGTTGCAGGGATCATAGACGGGCCTCAAACGGCGCGAGCACCGCATTGCCCGCGGCGGGAAGCACAAACTGCCGTCCGCCCCCGGGGCTGTGGCACAGTGTTGCGCCTCCCCACCGCAGCCGATGCGCCTCGCGAGGCGGCCCCCGCCCCTTTCCGCCTGGCCGTGGCATTCCATGCGGTCGCCGCACGTTCCTACGGCCGAAGATATCGCCTGAGCCCGTTCCTCGGGAGGAACTGCGCCGGCATGCGGCTTATCCATGATGCAACGGATATGAAGCGAAGCAGCATGGACCAGGAAACGATCGATCTCGTCGCGTTCGAGGAACACCACCTCGACGGCGCCCTTCAGCTCTCGCGCGAAGCGGGCTGGCCGCATCAGCGCGAGGACTGGGCGATGCTGCTCGCGCTCAGCGACGGCTTCGTCATGCTCCAGGGCGACGTCGTGGTCGGCACCGCCATGATGACCCCGTTTGCCGACGAATCCGCCAGGATCGCCATGGTGATCGTGGCTGCCACGATGCGCGGCCGCGGACTCGGCCGCCGGCTGATGGATGCCGCCCTGCAGGCTTGCGGCGAGCGGGAATGCTGCCTCACGGCGACTGCAGACGGCCTGCCCCTCTACGAGAAGCTAGGCTTCCGCGCGGCTCATGAGATCCGCCAGCATCAGGGCAATCTTCGCGAGGGGATAGCGGCTCCGGTCCCGATGCGCGGCATCGCATGGGCGCGCGCCGAGGATTTCGCCACTATTGCCGCCCTCGATCGCCAGGCGCTCGGATTCGATCGCCGCACTCTGCTCCACTTCCTTGCCGAGACCGCGCAGATCGCGGTCCTGCGCGAAGGAGACCGCATCGCCGGTTTCGGAGCCTTGCGCCCGTTCGGGCGCGGCGAGGTGATCGGCCCCGTGATCGCGGAGACCGAAACGCAGGCGCAAGCCATTCTGTCGTTCCTGATGAATGCCCGGACCGGCACCTTCCTGCGGGTCGACACGCCCTTGCCCGCCGGGCTCTCCCCCTGGCTCGCCGCCTGCGGCCTCGCGCATGCCGGCGGCGGCATCGCCATGCGCCGCAACGCGGCGAACCGGCAACCGATCGGCCCCGCCCAACCCTTCGCTCTCGCCAGTCAGGCGCTCGGATAAGCTGGAGAACCGCCATGTTGAGCAATTCCCTGATCGAACTCGATCGCGAACATTGGATTCATCCGGTCGCCTCCTATCGCGGCCACGAGAAGGCCGGGGTGCGCGTGCTGCGCTCGGCGAAAGGCGCGACCATCACGGACGCCTCCGGCAAGCAGCTCATCGACGGTTTCGCCGGGCTGTGGTGCGTGAACGCCGGCTACGGTCATGACAGCATCGTCGAGGCCGCTGCCAACCAGATGCGCGAACTCGCCTATGCGACCGGCTATTTCGGCCTCGGCTCCGAGCCGGCGATCCGGCTGGCGGCGGAACTCGCCGAGCGTGCGCCGGGCGACCTTAACCGCATCTATTTCACGCTTGGCGGTTCGGACGCCATCGACAGCACGGTCCGCTTCATCCGCTACTACCAGCAGGCGCGCGGCAAGCCGCAGAAGGACCAGTTCATCTCGATCGAGCAGGGCTATCACGGCTCCTCGACCGTCGGTGCCGGCCTCACCGCCCTGCCCGTCTTCCATGCCGGCTTCGGCGTGCCCTATGACTGGCAGCATAAAATTCCGTCGCATTATACCTACCGCAACCCGGCGGGCTCGGCGCCCGACGCCGTCATCGCCGCCTCGCTGGCGGCGCTCAGGGCCAAGGTCGAGGCCGTGGGCGGCGCCGAGCGGGTCGCGGCATTTTATTGCGAGCCGATCCAGGGCTCCGGCGGCGTGCTCGTTCCGCCGCCCGGCTGGGTCAAGGCGGTGCGCGAGCTCTGCCGCGAGCTCGACATCCTCTTCGTCGCCGACGAGGTGATCACCGGATTCGGGCGCACGGGTCCGCTCTTCGCCTGCGAGGACGAGGATATCGTCCCCGATCTGATGACCGTCGCGAAGGGACTGACCTCCGGCTATGTGCCGATGGGCGCCGTGCTGATGTCGCAGAAGGTCTACGCGGTCATCGCGGACGGCGCGGGCGCGGCGGCGGTGGGCCATGGCTACACCTATTCGGCCCATCCGGTCAGCGCCGCAGTCGGCCTCGAGGTGCTGCGCCTCTACGACAACGGCCTGCTCGACAACGGCCGCAAGGCCGGTGCGCGCCTGATGGCGGGGCTCGAAAGCCTCAGCGATCATCCCCTCGTCGGCGAGGTGCGCGGCCGCGGCATGCTGGCCGCCGTCGAACTCGTGACCGACAAGGCGAAGAAGACGCCGCTGCCCGCGTCCTCCGCGCCGGCCCAGCGCATCTTCGACCGCGCCTGGGACAGGGGTCTGGTCATCCGGGCCTTCGGCAACGGCGTGCTGGGCTACGCGCCGCCGCTGTGCTGCACCGACAGCGAGATCGACGCGATCGTCGAACGGACCCGTGCGACGCTCGACGAGACGCTGGCCGACTCGGATGTGCGCGCCGTGATGGCGTGACCGCCAGGTCCATCACGTCATCGGGAGCGGACGCAGCTTCTCCTCGCGCCCGCTTCCGCAACAGCCGATATTCCGCGAACTCCGCGAATTCGGAATTTTGTGCCGCCCGGTTTTCGACATTCGGTGAATCCGGCGAGCCAGCGGTGGGAAACTCATTCACGGCCGGCGCAGAGCGGCCGGGGAACAGAACGCAACCGTCGCGACCAGCGACCGAGCAACCCCGAGGCGACGCGACCGCGCTCGCCGACGATCACGGATACCCGCACGCAAAAGCGGGAGAAGCGGAGAAGCGATGGCTAAGGGTTTCGGCGACTTCCGCTACATGACCTTCGACGTCGTGGGCACGCTGATCGATTTCGAGGGCGGCCTTGTCGGCAGCCTCGAAGCCATCGCCCGCGAGGCCGGGGTTCCCTTCGACGGCGAGGAGGCACTGAACCTCTACCGCGCCGCCCGCTATATGCCGGATGTCCAGCACTTCCCCGACGATCTCGTCCGGGTCTACGGCGTGATCGCGCCGAAGCTCGGCCTGCCGGCAGGCGAGAGCCATGCGCAGCGCCTGCGGGACGCCGTCAAGGACTGGCGCCCGTTCCCGGACAGCGCCGAGGCCCTCGCCCGGCTGGCGAAGCGCTACAAGCTGATCGCGATGACAAATGCCCAGCGCTGGGCTTTCGAGCATTTCTCCCGCGCCCTCGGCAACCCGTTCCATGCCGGCTTCACCGTCGACGACACCGGCACCGAGAAGCCGGACCCGGCCTTCTTCGAGCAGGTCTTCGCCTTCGTCGAGAAGGAGGGCGGCTCGCGCGAGCAGATCCTGCATGTCGCGCAGAGCCAGTACCACGACATCGGAATCTCCCGGAAGCTCGGCCTGACTAATTGCTGGATCCAGCGGCGCCACGCGCAAGCCGGCTATGGCGGCACGATCGAACCTGAACGCTTCACCGAGCCTGACTTCCACTTCACCTCGATGGGCGCGCTCGCCGATGCCGTCGAGAGCCGTCTGGTGGCTTGAAGGAACCCGCAACGAAGAAGACCAACGCCGGCGCAACGGCGCAAATCAGAAGAGGGGAATGAGCATGACCGACAAGATTTCTTCCAGCTGGACGAGTGCCGACGACGCCATCGTCGAGAATGCGATCCGCCGCGGCGCCAGCCGCCGCGACCTCCTGCAGATGCTGATGGCCGGCGGCCTTGCCGCTTCCGCCAGCAGCCTCGTGCTGGCGCGCGCCACCTCCGCGCTCGCCGCCACGCCGGTGAAGGGCGGCAACCTGAAGGCGGCCGGCTGGTCGTCCTCGACCGCCGACACGCTCGACCCCGCCAAGGCCTCGCTGTCGACGGACTATGTCCGCTGCTGCGCCTTCTACAACCGCCTGACCTTCCTGGACGGCGACGGCAAGCTGCAGATGGAGCTCGCCGACAAGTTCGAGACCAAGGACGCCAAGGTCTGGACCGTCACGCTCAAGAAGGGCGTCACCTTCCATGACGGCAAGCCGCTGACCTCGGCCGACGTCATCTACTCGCTGAAGCGCCATCTCGACCCCGCCGTCGGCTCGAAGTCGAACTCGCTCGCCAAGCAGATGACCGAGTTCAAGGCGGTCGACCCGCTGACCGTCGAGATCACGCTCGCGGCGCCGAACGGCGACCTGCCGACCATCCTGTCGACACACCACTTCATGATCATCGCCGACGGGACCACGAATTTCGCCAAGGCGAACGGCACCGGTGCCTTCACCTGCGAGTCCTTCGAGCCCGGCGTGCGCTCGATCGCCGCCCGGAACAAGAACTACTTCAAGTCCGGCGGGGCGAATCTCGATTCCTTCGAGTTCTTCGCGATCACCGACGACACCGCGCGCGTCAACGCGCTGCTCTCCGGCGATATCCATATGGCCGCCGCGATCAATCCGCGCTCGATGCGCCTGGTCGAGAGCCAGCCGAACGTCGTCTTGTCGAAGACCACGACCGGCAACTACACGAACCTCAACATGCGGCTGGACATGGCGCCCGGCAACAAGGCGGATTTCGTGGCCGGCATGAAATACCTGCTCAACCGCGAGCAGATCCAGAAATCGGCTTTGCGCGGCCTGGCCGAAATCGCCAACGACCAGCCCGTTCCGCCGATGAACGTCTATCACAACAAGGATTTGAAGCCGAAGGCGTTCGATCCCGAGCGGGCCAAGTCGCTCTTCCAGAAGGCCGGCGTGCTCGGCCAGTCGATCCCGATCGTCGCCTCGGACGCCGCCGGCTCGTCGGTCGACATGGCAGTTCTCGTCCAGCAGGCCGGCAACGCGATCGGCATGAAGTTCGACATCCAGCGCGTTCCCTCGGATGGCTACTGGTCGAACTACTGGCTGAAGGCCCCGGTCCATTTCGGCAACATCAACCCGCGGCCGACGCCGGACATCCTGTTCTCGCTGCTCTACGCCTCCACCGCGCCGTGGAACGAGAGCCAGTACAAGTCCGAGAAGTTCGACAAGATGCTGCTGGAGGCGCGCGGCTCGCTCGACGAGGCCAAGCGCAAGCAGATCTACGGCGAGATGCAGGTGATGGTCGCCGACGAGGCCGGCACCGCGATCCCGGTCTACATCTCGAACGTCGATGCCATCTCGAACAAGCTCAAGGGCCTGCTTCCGAACCCGCTCGGCGGAATGATGGGCTACGCCTTCGCCGAGTACGTCTGGCTCGAAGGCTGAGCCCTTTTTCTCCTGCGGGCCGGGCGCGTGCGCCCGGCCCCCTTTTCATGTCACACTCCACCTGGAGGTGTCAGCTGCGGGAGCGTCGATGAACCTTCACCTGTTGTCCCTGCTGGGCGGACGGCTGCTCGTCGCGCTGCTGACGCTGCTGATCGTCTCGTTCGTGGTGTTCTGCGCCACCCAGATCCTGCCCGGCGACGTGGCGGAGGTGCTGCTCGGCCAGGCGGCGACGCCGGAGGCCGTGGCAGGGCTTCGCACGGCGATGCATCTCAACGACCCGGCGATCCTGCGCTTCTTCCGCTGGCTCGGTGGAATGCTGACCGGCGATCTCGGCATATCCTACGCCAATAACCGGCCGATCGCGGAGCTCATCGCCGGGCGGCTCGGCAATTCGCTCCAGCTCGCGGCCGCGACCGCCCTCTTCTCGGTTCCGATCGCGCTCGCGCTCGGGATCACCTCCGCCATGCTGCGCGGCACGCTCTATGATCGCTCGGTCACGATGGCGACGATCACGGTGATTTCGGTGCCGGAATTCATGATCGCCACGGCGGGCGTGCTGATCTTCGCCGTCTGGCTGAAATGGCTGCCGGCGCTGTCCTTCGCGCGTGACGTCCACTCCTTCGGCGAGATGCTGCGCATCTATGCAATGCCGGTGTTCACGCTGAGCTTCGTCATCTCCGCGCAGATGATCCGGATGTCGCGTGCCGCCGTCGTCGAAACCCTCGACACGCCCTATGTCGAGATGGCGCAGCTCAAGGGCGCCTCCCGCACGCGGGTCGTGCTGCGCCATGCGCTGCCCAATGCGCTCGGCCCGATCGTCAACGCGGTGGCGCTGTCGCTCTCCTATCTGCTCGGCGGCGTCATCATCGTCGAGACGATCTTCAACTATCCCGGCATCGCCAAGCTGATGGTCGATGCCGTGGCGACGCGGGACCTGCCGCTGATCCAGAGCTGCGCGATGATCTTCTGTGTCGTCTACCTGCTGCTGATCACGACGGCGGACGTCATCGCCATCCTGTCGAACCCGAAATTGCGCTGACCATGGCAACCGACGCCACCACCACGATCCTCAAGCCACGCCGGGCGGGATATCGGTTCAACCTCACGGGCTGGATCAGCCTCGTCATCATCCTCGCCTGGGCTGCGATCGCGATCCTTGCGCCCTACGTGACGCCCTACGGCATCAGCGACATCGTCGACACCGACTATTTCGGCCCGATGAGCCTGCAGTTCCCGCTCGGTACCGACTATCTCGGCCGCGACATGCTCTCGCGCATCCTGTTCGGCGCGCGCTACACCGTCGGCATCTCGCTGGCGGCGACGCTGATCGCCTGCTCGATCGGTGTCACGCTCGGCATGGCCGCTGCCGTCAGCGGCGGCTGGTTCGACACGGTGCTGAGCCGCTTCATCGATGCGCTCAGCTCGATTCCCAGCAAGCTGTTCGCTCTCGTTGCCGTTGCCGGCGTCGGTTCCTCGATTCCCGTGCTGATGCTGATCCTCGGCATCATCTACACGCCCGGCTCCTATCGCTTCGCGCGGGCGCTCGCGGTCAACGTCAACACCACGGATTTCGTCACCGTGGCGCGCATCCGCGGCGAGAAGCTGAGCTACCTGATCCGCGCCGAGATCCTGCCCAACATCATCGGGCCGGTGCTCGCCGATGTCGGCTTGCGCTTCGTCTTCATCGTGCTGCTCTTGTCCGGCCTATCCTTCCTCGGGCTCGGCGTGCAGCCGCCGGAGGCCGACTGGGGCTCGCTGGTACGCGAGAATATCGGCGGCCTGCCCTTCGGTGCGCCGGCCGTGATGGCCCCCTCCTTCGCCATCGCCAGCCTGACGATCGCGGTCAACCTGCTGATCGACAACCTGCCGCAGAAAATCCGCGACCGGAGCGAATGATGAGCCCTCTCGTCGAAATCCGGGACCTCAAGGTCGAGGCGACCACCGATGCCGGCCGGCGCGTCGAGATCATCAAGGGCGTGAGCTTCGAGATCGCGCCGGGCGAGATCGTCGCGCTGATCGGCGAAAGCGGCTCGGGCAAGACCACGATCGCACTGACCCTGCTCGGCTATACGCGGACCGGCTGCCGCATTGCCGGCGGCACTGTCAGCATCGACGGACGCGACATGGCCAACCTGCCCGAGAAGGATCGGGCGAAAATCCGCGGCGTCACAGTTTCCTATGTGCCGCAGAGCGCGGCCGCCGCCTTCAATCCGGCGCAGCGGATCATGGACCAGGTGATCGAGATCACCCGCATCCACGAACTGATGCCCCGCGCCGAGGCCGAAGCCAAGGCGGTGGACCTGTTCCGCGCGCTGTCCCTGCCTTCGCCGGAGACGATCGGCACGCGCTACCCGCACCAGGTGTCCGGCGGCCAGCTCCAGCGCCTCTCCGCTGCCATGGCCCTGATCGGTGACCCGAAGGTGGTGATCTTCGACGAGCCGACGACCGCGCTCGACGTCACCACGCAGATCGAGGTTCTGCGCGCCTTCAAATCCGTGATGCGCCAGGGCCGGATGGCCGGCGTCTATGTCTCGCACGACCTGGCGGTCGTCGCCCAGATCGCCGACCGCATCGTCGTGCTGAAGGGCGGCGTCATCCAGGAAATCGGCGCCACGGCCCAGATCCTCTCGGCGCCGAAACATCCCTATACCCAGGAATTGCTGGCGGCCTTCGCACCGCCCGGGCGCGTGCCCGTGCAAGTCGCGAGCCCGGACGACACGGCGCCCCGACCGGTCCTGGAGCTTGCGTCCATCAGTGCCGGCTACGGCAAGCCACGCGCTGATGGAACGCCGCTGATCCTGGCGGTCGACAAGGTCAGCTTCAAGCTGGAGCGCGGGCGCAATCTCGGGATCATCGGCGAATCCGGCTGCGGCAAGTCCACGCTGGCGCGCGCGATCGCCGGCATCATCCCGCCCTCCTCCGGAACGATCTCCTTCGACGGCAAGCCGATGGCGCCCCGCGCGCAGGACCGGAGCGCCGATGAATTGCGAAAGCTCCAGATCGTGTTCCAGTCGGCCGATACAGCGCTCAATCCGGCCAAGCCGATCGAGGACATCCTGGGCCGGCCGCTCACCTTCTACCACGGCCTGCGTGGCGCCGCCCGCGACGCGCGCATCGACCGGCTGCTCGAGCTGGTGCATCTGCCCCGCGCCCTGAAGCACCGGCTACCGAGCGAATTGTCGGGCGGGCAGAAGCAGCGCGTGAACCTGGCCCGCGCGCTCGCCGCGGACCCCGAGCTGATTCTCTGCGACGAGATCACCTCCGCGCTCGACACGGTGGTCGCCGCTGCCATCATCGAACTGCTGAAGGACCTGCAGCGCGAGCTCGGCCTGTCCTATCTCTTCATCAGCCACGACCTGACGACGGTGCAGGCGATCTGCGACGAGGTCGCGGTCATGTATCGTGGCGTGAAGGTCGAGCAGCTGCCTGCAGACCAGGTCGGCAGCACCACCGGCCACCCCTATTCGCGCCTGCTGATGTCGTCCGTGCCCAAGCTCGACCCGGCCTGGCTCGACAAGCTCGAACGCGACCCGGAGCTCGTCGCGGCCTTCGCGAAGCGCTGAAGCTCAACTCGTCGCCGTGACCGGAAACAGGCTGGTCAGCGGCATATGCGGCTTCACGATCGGCGATTTCAGCACGACGAAGCTGAAATACTTGTCGATGCCGATATCGAGGTCGATCAACCGCTCCATCAGGGTCTGGTATTCGATGATGCCGCTGGTGACGAACTTCACGAGATAGTCGTAACCGCCCGAGACCAGATGGCATTCGATCACCTGATCGAGCTTCTCGATGGCGGCCAGGAAGCGGGCGAAGTCGATCTGCCGGTGATTCTTCAGCGTCACCTCGGTGAAGACGGTCAGGGTCTGGCCGAGCTTGCCGACGTTGATGCGGGCGGAATAGCCGGTGATGTAGCCGTCCTGCTGCAGCTTCTTGACGCGCATCAGGCAGGGGCTCGGCGACAGGTTCACCAGCTCGGCCAGCTCGACATTGGTGATCCGGCCGTTCTTCTGCAGCTCGTAGAGGATCTTGATATCGATCTGGTCAAGCTTCATGCGGGCCTCGTCGGGCTTGGCGCTGGCGGGGCGGCATGCGTGCCGGCTCCTCGACGCGACCATGCCGCAAACCGGCACATGCGGCAATGCGACAGCAGATAATGCCGCGCCCAAAAAACAGGCGTGCAGGGGGCTTGCCCAATATTCATCGCGAAATCGGGCGGTCAAAGCGAAGGAAATGCCGTGCCGGCGCGATCTGCGGTGCACGGACAGTTTCGTCGCCGGCTAGTCTCCTGGCAAGGAGACCGTGATGCCGGCGCCACTGTTCGAGATCGAAACCAGCCCCGCTTTGCCGGAGAGCGCCGATGTCGTCGTCATCGGTGGCGGCATCGTCGGCACCTGTGCCGCCTATTATCTCGCCCGCCGCGGCGTGAAGGTCGCGCTCATCGAGAAGGGCCGGATCGGCGCCGAACAGTCGAGCCGCAACTGGGGCTGGTGCCGGCAGCAGAACCGCGACGCGCGCGAACTGCCGATGGCGACCGAAAGCCTGACCCTTTGGGATCGCTTCGCCGGAGAGATCGGAGAAGATCTCGGCTTCCGTCGCTGCGGCCTGCTCTATCTGAGCGATGACGACACACAGCTCGCCAGTTGGGCGAAATGGCGCGATTTCGCCCGCAGCGAGGGTGTCGTCACCAACATGCTCTCGCCGGAGGAAGCCTCGAACCGCGGCAGCGCGACCGGGAAGCGCTGGAAGGGCGGCGTGTTCTCGCCGACGGATGGCACGGCCGATCCTGCCCGGGCCGCACCGGTGATCGCGCGCGGCATCCTCAAGGCCGGCGGGACCGTGCATCAGTTCTGCGCGGCGCGCGGCATCGAGACGGCGGGCGGGCGCGTCTGCGCCGTCGTGACGGAGAAGGGCACGATCCGCACAACGACCGTGATCCACGCTGGCGGTGCCTGGGCGTCCTCATTCCTAAACCAATATGGCATCCGCTTCCCGCAATCCTCTGTCAGATCGTCGATTCTATCGGTCGCGCCCGGCGCGACCGGCCTCCCGGACGCTCTGCATACGGCGGCGGTCTCGGTGACCCGGCGCAGCGATGGCGGCTACACGCTGGCGATCAGCGGCGGGGCCCGCGTCGACCCGACGCCTCAGCAACTGCGCTTCGCCCGCCAGTTCGTGCCGATGTTCCTGCGGCGCTGGCGCAACCTCGCCATCGGTGGGCTGGACGGCTGGAAGGCCGGCCATGAGACGCTCGGTCGCTGGAAGCTCGATGCGCCGACGCCGATGGAGGCCAACCGCATCCTCGATCCGACGCCCGATCCGCGCCAGATCGCCGAGACCCATAAGCGGGCGCAGCGTCTGCTGCCTGCCCTGAAGGCCGTGCCGGTCGCGGCGCGCTGGGCTGGCTATATCGACTCGACGCCGGACGGCGTGCCGGCCATCGGAGAGCTCACGGGTCTGCCCGGATTCATCCTCGCAGCCGGGTTCAGCGGCCACGGCTTCGGCATCGGTCCCGGCGCCGGTCACATGATCGCGGATATCGTGACCGGTGCGAAGCCGATCGTCGATCCGGCACCCTATCGGCCGGAGCGACTGGAGGGCTCTGCCTTCGGCAAGGTGGCCGAGTTCTAGACCGGCGGAACGGTACACGCCCGGACCGCATAAGCCCGGCTTATGGGCCCGGGAAAAATCCGTCTTTTCGCTCGCTGCGCCGGGCACGGATGCTGCATGGGCCAGTTCGGAAAGACGAGCGAATTCGAAGCAAAAAGGGGAACGGGATGATCGGGTTCAGAACGACGGTTGCAGCGCTCGCCATGATGGCCGCCGCAGCGACCGCCCAGGCACAGACGGTCTACAAGGTCGGTTCGACGCCGACGGGCACGCCGTTCACCTTCCTCGACGCCAAGACGAACACCATCCAGGGGATGATGGTCGACGTGATCGAGGAGGTCGGCAAGGACGCCGGCTTCAAGGTCGAGATCCAGCCGATGCAGTTCTCGACGCTGATCGCCTCGCTGACCTCCGGCAAGATCGATATCATTTCCGCCGCCATGTACGGCTCGCCGGAGCGCGCCAAGGTCGTCGACTTCAGCGAGGACGTCTACGCCTATGGCGAGGGTCTCGTGGTCAAGTCGGACGACTCCAAGGATTATGCCGGCTTCGCGGATCTCAAGGGCAAGAAGGTCGGCGGCCAGATCGGCACGCGCTATATCGACGCCCTCAAGGCCTCGGGCGCGCCAGCCGAGGTCGGCGCCTATGACAGCCTGCCCGACATCCTGCGCGACGTCTCCAACGGCCGGCTCGATGCCGGCATCGGCGACTATCCGATCCTGGCCTACAACCTTGCGCAGGGGCGCTTCCCGCAACTGCGGCTGGTCAAGTCCTACAAGCCCTCGGTGCCGGGACCGATCAACATCGCCGTCAAGCAGGGCAATGCCGAGCTGCTGGGGAAGATCAACACCAGCCTCGCGAACATGAAGAAGGACGGCCGATTCGAGACGATCCTGAAGAAATGGGGTCTCTGAGCGCGCGCCATCCATCCAGTCATGACGCATTTTCTCAGCCAGGTTCCGACATACCTGCCGATCCTGATGCAGGGCGTCTACCTCACGCTGCTGGTCACGCTCGGCGCCTTCGTCCTCGCGACGGCGCTGGGCCTGGTCTGGGCCTTCATGCGGGTGAGCGGCATCGCGCCGCTCGCCTGGACGGCGCGCACGATCATCGTCATCGTGCGCGGCATCCCGGGTATCGTCACCCTCTTCTACATCTATTTCGTGCTGCCGGATCTCGGCCTGTCGCTGACGGCCGTCCAGGCCGCCATCATCGGCCTCGGCATCGCCTATTCGCCCTATATGGCCGAAGTCTTCCGCTCCGGCATCGAGGCGATCGACCGCGGCCAGACGGAAGCGGCGCTTTCGATCGGCATGGGCTGGGGCCTGCTGATGCGGCGCGTCGTCCTGCCCCAGGCGATCCGCGTGGCACTCCCGCCCTATGGCAGCACCATGGTCATGCTGCTCAAGGATTCCTCGCTCGCCTCGACGATCACCGTCGCGGAGCTCTCTCTGCAGGGCAAGCTGCTGGCATCCTCCACCTTCGAGAACACCACGATCTTCACGATGGTTGCCCTGATCTACCTCGCGATGAGCCTGCCGCTCACCGCCTTCAACGGCTGGCTCGAACGCCGCCTGAGGCAGGCCCGATGAGCATCATCGAACTGCGCAACATCAGAAAATCCTTCGGCACGGTCGAGGTCATCCACGATGTCTCCTTCTCGGTCGAGAAGGGCGAGGTGGTCTGCATCATCGGACCATCCGGTTCCGGCAAGTCGACCCTCCTGCGCTGCATCAACGGCCTCGAGACCTATCAGGGCGGCTCGATCGCGGTACACGGGCAACGGGTCGACACAGGATCCTCCGCCATCCGGCAGTTGCGGACCCGCGTCGCCATGGTGTTCCAGCGCTTCAACCTGTTTCCACACCGGACAGCACTGGAAAATGTCGCAGAAGGCCCGATCTTCGTGAAGAAGGAGCCGCGCGAGGAGGTGCTGAAGCGCTCGCGGGATCTGCTCACCCGTGTCGGGCTCGGCGCCAAGATCGACGCCTATCCCGCCCAGCTCTCCGGCGGCCAGCAGCAGCGCGTCGCGATCGCGCGTGCGCTCGGCATGAAGCCCGACGCGATCCTGTTCGACGAGCCGACATCGGCGCTCGATCCGGAGCTCGTCGGCGAGGTCCTCGCCGTCATGCGGTCGCTCGCCGACGAAGGCATGACGATGGTCGTCGTCACCCATGAGATGGGCTTTGCCCGCGAGGTCGCCGACCGCGTGCTGTTCCTCGATGGTGGCGTCCTCGTCGAAGAGGGGCCGCCCGACGAAGTTCTAAGCCGTCCGCAGAACCCGCGCACGCAGGATTTCCTGCGGCGCATCCTGCCTTCGTGAGGACATACGCATGGCTCGCCTGACCGGTCCGTTCTTCAGCGATGATGCGGTCGACACACCCTATTGGTGGGATGCTGCGAAACCGGCAGCCCCGGCTGCGGCCGAACTGCCGGCGCAGAGCGAAGTCGCGATCGTGGGGGCCGGCTTCACCGGGCTCAACGCCGCGCTGACGCTGGCCCGGGCCGGCAAGCAGGTTACCGTGCTGGACGCGGAAGCTCCCGGCTGGGGCGCCTCCTCCCGCAACGGTGGCATGCTCGGCCCGGGCTGGGCCACCTTCGACACCGCGATGGCCTATGGGCCCGACAAGGCGCGTGCCATCGTCGAGGAAAGCTTCCTCGCCTTGCAGCACGTCAAGGATGTCGTGGCCCGCGAGGCCATCGCCTGCGACCTTGCGGTGGTCGGCTATTTCCGGGGCGCGATGACGCCGCGCCTCTATGAGGCGATGGGGCGCAATCTCGACCGCATCCGGCAGGTCATGCCCTGCGATGCCTACCTGGTCCCGCGCGCCGAGCAGCAGGGCGAGATCGGAACCGAACTCTACCATGGCGGCCTCGCCATGCCCGGCTATGCCGGCCTGCACCCGGCCCGCTATGTCGCCGGCCTTGCCGAGGCCGCGCGCCACCTCGGCGTGCAGATCGTCGGCGGTGCCCGCGTCACGGCCATCGCATCGCAGGCCGGTGGGTTCAGCCTCTCCGTCGGGGGGCGGACAATCACGGCGAAGCAACTCCTCGTCGCGACCAACGGCTATACCGGAGCGCTCCTGCCCTTCCTGCAACGGCGGATCATTCCGATCCGCAGCGCGCTGATCGCGACCGGACAGCTACCGGCCGAGGTGATGGATCGCCTCATGCCGAAGCGGCGCATGCTGGCGGGCAGCCAGCGCGTCGTGACCTATTACCGCCCCTCGCCCGACGGGACCCGGATTCTCTTCGGCGGGCGCGTGCTCAAGGTGACCGGCGAGAATGTCGGCCACGCCAATGCTACCCATCTGCGCAAGCAGATGCTCCAGGTCTTCCCCGAGCTGGAACGGACGCCGATCACGCATTACTGGCACGGCCAGACCGGCTTCACCTTCGACAAGCTGCCCCATCTCGGCGAGCAGGACGGCGTCTTCTACGCCTGCGGCTACAATGGCACCGGCATCGCGCGGGCGAGCTGGTTCGGCCACAGGATCGCGCAGCGCATGCTCGGCAGCACGGATGCGCCCAGCGCCTATGCCGACCTGCCCTTCCGCAGCCGGCCGCTCTATTACGGCAAGCCCTGGTTCCTGCCGCTCGCCGTGCTGTTCTACGAAATGCGTGATCGCTGGGACCAGCGATAATCCCGGAAGGCCAGCCCAGCGGCGGTTGAGACTGGACATCCGCCTCGACGGCGGCGATGTCTGCGCTATCGCCGTTGATGGGACGACAGATGCGGGCGCGCCAACTCGAAGTCTTCTGCACGCTGATGCGCTGCGGCACGGTGACCGGCGCGGCCGCGATGCTGAACATCTCGCAGCCGGCCCTGAGCCAGATCCTGCTCCATGCCGAGGACCAGCTCGGCTTCAAGCTGTTCAACCGCGTGCGCGGCCGGCTGGTGCCGACGCAGGAGGCCGAGGAGCTCTACTCCCAGGCCGAGCACATCTTCGGCGAACTCGATGCGCTCAGGCGCCGGACGATCGACATGCGGCACGGCCGCACCGGCCTCGTCCGGCTCGCCGCCTCCGCACCGCCTTCCATGTCGATCGTGCCCCGCGCCCTGACCGCCTTCCGGGAAGCCCATCCCGAGATCGTGGTGCGCTCGCTGATCGCCTCGCAGACGGCCATCGTCGAGATGCTGCGCAATGGCGAGGTGTCGCTTGGCATCGCCATGAACAACCTGCCGCATGCCGGCATCCATGCCGAGACGGTGGGGCGCGCCACGCTGGTCTGCGTCGTCTCGGCCGAGCATCGGCTGGCGGGGCTGGACTGCGTCCGTTTCGCCGATATCAGCGACGAGACCCTGATCTCCTATCGCGCCGACACCTTGCCGGGCCGGCTGCTGGCAGCCTCGGCCGAAGCCGAGGACTTCGCCTATGCACCGGCGATCGAGATCGATCTCTCGATCACGGCCCTGCCCTATGTGCGCGACGGGCTGGGCATCGCCATCGTCGACAGCCTCCTGCCCTGGGAGCAGTTCAACGGCGTCGTGACGCGGCCATTCGAGCCCCGGATCGAGGTGCCGATCGCGATCCTGACCAGCAATGACCGGCCGCTCTCGGCCAGCCATGAATTGATGCGCGACTGCCTGCGTGCCGCGTGCCGGGACCTCGGCCGGCCCGGCAACGCCTGAATACGCCGTTCTACCCCTCGACAACCGCATCCTGAAGCAAGGCTGCGACCGGAACCGGCCTCACCGGGGCCTGGCCGCGCAGCCGGCCCGCCGCTGCGACACAACCATGGCCCGCGCTGCCGGCGACGATCTCCGCCGCGGCGATCTCGCAATAGCGCCCCTGGCAGCGCCCCATGCCGACACGCCCCAGCGATTTCGCGCGATTGACCTCGCCGCCGCCGAAATCGACGGTCTTGCGCAATTCGCCGGCCGTCACGCCTTCGCAGCGGCAGATCACCGTCTCATCAGGCAATCCCGCCGCCGTCTCGGCCGGCCAGGGAAAGGCCTCGGCGACGCCGCGTGCGAAGCGGCTCAATCGCGCGAGACGGCGCCTGTCGCCCGCCATGTCCGGTGCGGGCAAGCCAAGGTCCTGCAAGCATGCCGCGGCGGCCAGGCGTCCGGCGACCTCAGCCCCGTCGGCGCCGAGAATCCGGAGGCCGTCACCGGCGAGATAGACGCCCGGTACCGCCCGGCCGACCGCATCGGCCTTCGGCAGCCATTGCCGCCAGGTTTCGTCATAGGCGAAATCGCAACCCGCCAGGTCCGCGAGGCGGGTCTCCGCCCGCAGATGCCAGCCCAGGCCGACCGCATCACAAGCCGTGCGCTGCTCCCGGCCACGGGCGTCGCGCCAGAGCAAGGCAACCGGGCCGCGCTCATCGGCCTCGATACGCTCCAGTTGGACACCGGCATGGTAGAGCCCGGCAAGGCGCCGGCGCATCATCAACCCGCGCAGGGCAAAGAGCGGCCTGGCCGACAGACCGGGAAAGCCGTGCAACTGCCGGCGCATGGGCGCCGTGTCCAGCACCGCCGCAATCCCTGCACCGGCCTTCAGCAACTGCACCGCGAGCAGGGTCAAGAGCGGCCCCGACCCAGCCAGAACGAGGCGCCGCCCCAGCGCCGCCCCTTGCGCCTTCAAGGCGATTTGCATCGCGCCGAGCCCGTAGACCCCCGCATTCTCCCAGCCCGGCACGGGCATGACGCGATCCATCGCTCCGGTCGCGAGGATCAGCCGATCATAGGCGATCCAGCGCGAACCCGCCCCGTCGAGCACCTGCAACCGCCCGTCCGCGATGGCGACGACGGAGCTGCGTGGATGATGAGCGAGGCGGCCCGCCGCCGCCATGGCGTCGAAGGTCTCGTGCAGGGCGACCGCCTTCGCGGTCTCCGAGCCGTAGAGGGTCTCGGGCGGGCGCGTGAAGCCTTGCGGCGGCCTGCGATAGATCTGCCCGCCCGCCCGCTCGCCCTCGTCGATGACAACGGGCTTCAGGCCTGCGGCGACCAATGTCTCGGCGGCGCGGATGCCGGCAGGTCCGGCGCCGACGACGACCACGCGCAGTTCGTCGGGACCGCTCATGGCCAATCGCCGGGAATGTCGGACAGCAGGCGCATGCCTTCAACCAGAGGCGTCGAGCAGGCCCGCAGCCGCGGCCCATCCTCCTGCCAGATCCAGCAATCCTGACAGGCGCCCATCAGGCAGAAGCCGGCGCGAGCCTCCGGGCCGAACTCGGAGCGGCGCAAAGCGGGCGCAGCCGAGAGCACCGCGCTGAGTACGGTGTCGCCCGCCAGGGCGCGATGCTCGCTGCCGTCGAGGACGAAGCGCAGCGGCGCGCGATCCATCTCCGTCAGCCGAACCAGCCGCCCCATCGCCTCTCCTGCAGCCATGTTTACTCCGCAGCCTCGGCATAGGATAGCCGAGGCTGCGGCATCTCGGGAAACCGGACCCTGGCTGCGGCAAAGGCCTCATCCACACCCTGGGCACCGACCCTGCCGGTCATGCGGCGGAAGATCTCGGTCTTGGCGAAGAAGCGCCAATGGGTCGGCAGGCCGGCGAGGATCGCCGTCAGCCTGTCATAGGCACCGGGCGTCCATTGCGCCTCGTAGCCCTCGCGCTCCGGGCCGAAGTGGAAATGGCCGGATACCGGCGAGCGGTCGGCGCGCCTTGCCTTCGTCGCTTCCTCGTCCAGGACTTCGCCTTGCATGACGACGCCGTAATCCCGCTCCGCCGCTTCCGGCGAAACATAGCCGCGCACGACATCCTCCGCGACGCGCCAGGCCTCCCGGTCGAACGGGTGCCCCCGGCCACCGCCGCCGGCCGAGCGGATTTCCAGCACGTCGCCGGGCTGGAGGACGGCGGTATCGATATTGCCGAGCCGCCGCGCTTCCGGCTGCCCCGGGTTGACCACCATGTCGGAGAGGCCCGCGGCCTTTCCGCCCAGCACGCCCCAGGGACGGAAGAAGCTGCGGTCCCGGTTGCGGGCGGTGATGCGGCTGTCGGGCGCGAAGACGCGGAACGCCATTTCGGTGGCGAGGCCACCGCGCCAACGCCCGGCGCCGCCGCTGTCCTGCGCCAGCCCGTATTTGACGAATTCCACCGGCGTCTCGGTCTCGGTGATCTCGATCGGCGTGTTCTTGAGATAGGCGGCATCTGCGCCGGAGCCGTTGGTGCCGTCGCGGTGCGGCATGCCGCCGCCACCGCCCACCACCGGGTTGACCGCAGCAATGACGGTCCGGCTGGTGCGCTCGTCGGTGGTCATCACGTTGACGATGCAATTGTTGCCGGCGGGCGCGGCCGGCAGCCGTTCCGGCACAGCCTGGGAGAACGCCCCGAAGATCACCGAGCGCAAACGCGCACAGGTGAGCGAGCGCATGCCGACCGCCGCCGGGAAGACCGGGTTCAGGACCGTTCCCTCGGGCGCAATGCAGGTGAAGGGGCGCGTCAGCCCGGTATTGAGCAGGATCTTCGGGTTCAGCGTGTAGAGGACGTAGTAGACCCCGACCAGCAGGATCGTATGCCGGGGATTGCCGCCGCTCGGCACGTTGAGCGAGGAGCCGAGTTGCGGATCGGAGCCGGTGAAGTCCAGCACCGCCTCGTCGCCGCGGATGGTGAGCTTGAGCTTCAGGCGGCAGGGATTGGCCTCGACCGAGTCCTCGTCGGCGTAATCCGCGAACTCCCAGGTTCCGTCCGGCATGCCGCGCAGCACCTCGCGCGCCTGCGCCTCGGCGTGGTCGAGCAGCGCGTCGACGCCTTCAAGGAAAGCATCACGGCCGAACTTCTCGATCATCGCCAGAACCTTGCGCTCGCCGGTGTTGAGCGCGCCGACCAGCGCCTTGATGTCGCCGATGTTGAGGTCCGGCTTGCGCACATTGGTCGTCATGATCCTGAGGATCTGCTCGTCGAAGACGCCTTCGTTGACGAGCTTCATCGGCGGGAAGCGGATGCCCTCCTGATGGATCTCGGTCAGCGCCCGCGAGAGCGAGGCGGGCACCGCGCCGCCCATATCGGTGTTGTGGATGTGGCCGCCGGTCCAGGCGACGATCTCGCCCTCGTGGAGGACCGGCTTCCAGAGATGGGTGTCGGGTGCGTGGGTGGCGACGAAGCAGGAATAGGGATCGTTGGTGAAGGCGACGTCGCCGGGCTTGTAGTCGTCGACCATCGCCAGTGCTGGCGCCCAGGACAGCCCGGGATACCAGGTCGCGCCCAGTTCCATCGGCACGGCGAAGGTGTCGCCGCGCCGGCTGATCAACATCACCGTGAAATCCTCCGTCTCCTTGACGAAGGCGGAATGGGCGGTGCGATGCAGCGTATGCGCCATGTTCTCGGCGGCCGCGCGCGCATGGTTGGCGAGCACCTGAAGCTTCATCCGGTCGAACATCGGCATCACTCCGCGAAGGTCAGGTGCAGGTTGAGATGGCTGTCGATCCGCGCCGTCGCTCCGGCGGGGATGGCGACGGTGGTATCCTCCTGCGCGACGACGGCCGGCCCGGCGAAACGGCTGCCGGGTTTCAAGTCGGCCCTGCGATAGAGACCGACCGCCCTTCGCGCACCGCCGGTATGGATCGTCAGCTCGCGCTCCGGCACGGCGACCGCATCGACCGCCTCAGCCTCCGGGAAAGAGAGAACCGGGCCGGCGCCGATGGCCGAAAGGCGCAGGTTCACGATCTCGACGCGCCCATCCGGATCATCGAAATCGTAGATACGCGCATGCGTGCGATGGAACTCGGCGGCAATCGCCGCCGGGTCGCCGGCTTCCAGCCAGGCCGGCAGCAGGGGAACCTCGATCTCGTAGCTCTGGCCGACATAGCGCATATCCGCCGAAAACCTGAGATCGGCGGGGCCGACATGCCCCTGCGCAGCCAGCCAGTTGCGCCCATCCTGGACCATCGCAGCCGCCGCCGCCTTCAGTTGCGGCAAAACCGCAGCCGAGAGTTCGGCGAAAAGCGTGCGGACGAAATCGCCGCGCAGATCGGCGACGAGGCCGCCCAGCGCGGAGACGACGCCCGGCCGGCGCGGCGCCAGCAACCTGTTCATGCCGAGCTCGCGTGCGAGGAAGGCACCGAGCATCGGGCCGCCGCCGCCGAAGGGCATCAGGGTGAAATCCTTCAGGTCGACGCCGGCCCGCGAGGACAGCTTCTCGACCTCGACGAACATCTCGGAAACGGCGATGTCGAGGATCGCCTGCGCCGTGTCCTCCAGCGGCCGCCCGAGCTTTTCGGCCAGCCGCCCGACGGCAGCGCGGGCAAGGCCCGCATCCATCTTCAACTGGCCATAGGCCATCTCGCTATGGCCGAGCCAGCCGCAGACCACCATCGCGTCGGTGACGGTCGCCTGCTCGCCGCCGCGGCCATAGCAGGCCGGCCCCGGCGTCGAACCGGCCGATTCCGGCCCGACGCGCAGCACGCCCTGTCCGTCGACCGAGGCGATCGAGCCGCCACCGATGCCGATCGAGCTCACCGAGACCGAGGGGATATAGAGCGGGAACTCGCCGATCATCTCGCCGGTGCCGTATTGGGGTTCACCGTGGATGATCAGGGCGAAATCGGCCGAGGTCCCGCCGATATCGAGCGTCAGCACGCGCTTCTCGCCGGCCTGTCGCGCGAACCAGGTCGCCCCGATGACGCCCGAGGCGGTGCCGGAAAGAAGCATCGAGACGCAGGCGCGCTTGCCCTCGGCAGCGTTCATGACGCCGCCGTTCGACTTGGTCAGGAGCGCGCGGGCCGGCACGCCGCGATCCGCGAGCCGCTGTTCCAGCGCCGTCAGGTAGCCGGCGATGCGGGGATGCACATAGGCGTTGAGGATCGCCGTCGTCGTCCGCTCGTATTCACGGATGACCGGCCAGACCTCGGCCGACGTGAAGACGAAGAGCTCCGGAGCCAGCCGGGCGATCGCGGCCTTGACCGCCTCCTCCTGCGCGCCGTCGCGCCAGGCGTGCAGGAAGGCGATGACGATGCCGACGGCGCCCCGCGCCTTCGCCGAAGCGACAGCGGCTGCGACCTCGTCGAGATCGGGCCTGACCGTCTCGCGCCCGTCAGAGCGCATCCGGGCCGGGATGCCGAACACCCTGTCGCGGGTGATGAGCTGCTCCGGGCGGCAGCAGAACAGCGAATAGGTCTCGGGCATGCGCAGCCGGGCCAGCTCGATCACATCCTCGAAGCCGGCATTGGTGAAGAGCGCAAGCGGCGCCCCCTTGCGCTGGATGATGGTGTTGACGCCCACCGTCGTGCCGTGGACGAAGCGGGTGACGGCGCGGGGATCGAGACCCTCGCGCTCGGCCAGCAGCGAGAGGCCGGTCATCAGCTCGGCGCCGGGATCGTCCGGCGTCGTCAGCACCTTCAGCGACGCAACCTGGCCCGAATGCGTTTCGAGCGCGCAGAAATCGATGAAGGTGCCGCCGATATCGACACCGACCTTCCAGTCCGCACTCGGCACAGTTCCGCCGTCCATGTCCGCTCCTCTTGCTGGCGGCCGGAAGCTGGCACGGAAGCCGCGGCGTGGTCCAAGAGACATGCGGGGCAGGACCATAGGCTGGACTTATGGCCTGCCGGCCATCGCGTCTTTGACGGTTCCGTGCGCCCGCGTCAGGTTCGGTGGCGTGGACATTGCCGCCTTTGCGGCAAGAGGCTGGACATGGATGTGATCGTGCTCGGCGGCGGCCTGATGGGGACTGCCGCAACCTTCTTCCTGAGACGGCGCGGCCTGAAGGTCACGCTGATCGAACGCAACCGTGTCGGAACGGGCGCCACCGTCGCCTCCTTCGGCAATATCCGCCGGACCGGCCGGCATCTCACGCAACTGCCGCTGGCGCATCGCTCCCGCACACTCTGGGGCGAGGCGGAGCGCCTGCTCGGCCGCGACGTCGAATTCCGCTCCACCGGCCATCTCCGGCTAGTCTTCGAGGAGGACGCGCTGGTGGACATGCGCGCCTATGCCGATGCCGCACGGCCCTGGGGGCTCGAGCTGGAGGAACTCGGCGCCAACGAGATCCGCGCGCGCTTTCCCGGTCTCGGCCCCGGAGCGATCGCGGCTTCCTTTTCCCCGCATGACGGCTCCGGCAATCCGCGCCTGATCGCGCCGGCCTTCGCCGATGCGGCGCGGCGGCTCGGTGCGGAGATCGTCGAGGACTGCGAGGTCGGCCGCATCGAGAAGACGGAAACCGGTTTCCGCGTTTCCACGTCGAAGGGCGTGTTCGAGGCCGGCAAGCTGCTCAACACCGCCGGCGCCTGGGGCATGCAGATCGCCGCGCAATTCGGCGAGCCGGTTCCCCTCACCCCGCGCGGGCCGCAGATGGGCGTCACCGAGCCCCTGCCCCATCGCATCCTGCCGGTCGTCGGCATCTGGACCCGTCGCCACGGAACCGACGCCTATTTCCGGCAGGTCGAGCGCGGCAACATCATCTTCGGCGGTGCAGCCGAGCGGGTCGCTGTCAATCTCGATCCCGGCCACGCCAGGGCCGATCCGGCGCGGCTGCCGGCGCAGCTTCGCGCCCTGCGGCAATTGCTGCCGGCCCTGGACAAGGTCTCGGTGATCCGCACCTGGTCGGGTTGCGAAGGCTATCTCGCCGACATGCTGCCGGTCATGGGCCCGTCCAGCACCACGCCGGGGCTATTCCATGCCTTCGGATTCAGCGGGCACGGCTTCCAGCTCGGTCCGGGCGTCGGCGACACGATGGCCGAATTGATCGCGACGGGCACCACGGAGATCCCGCTCCAGGACTTCCGGATCGAGCGCTTCGCCAAGGCGGAAACCGGCCGCAGCCCTGCCGCGGCTTGATCCTGACGACCGCTCAGAGCTTCGAGCAGAGCCGGTAGGCTTCGTAGATCGCGGAATAGAGGTCCCGGCTCGAGACCGCGTCGCCGATGCGATGCAGGAGGAAGCCTCCCGGCGCAGGAGCGGCCGCCTCCGCGCTGCCAAGCATGAAGGCGATATCGGTCACTCCGTCATTGGCCGAGAGATGCCGCAGGTCGTGGTAGATCTCGGCGGCCGGCAGCGTACCGTATTCGACGACGACCTGGCTGGCCTCGACCTGGGTTTCCGCGCCGGTCAACTCGTTGCGGAACGTGGCCTGCAGCGCGTTGCCGCGGCGCTCGACCTTCTCCAGCCTGACATCGACGAGCGAGCGGATGCCGAGCTCGGCGAAGCGCTTCCGGAAGCTCGATTTGTCGATATAGGACATCTCGACGGCAAGCGCGTCGTCGGGCGTCGCGATGCAGACGGCCTTGCCCTGCCGGGCGAGCTGCAGCGCACAGGACGCCGCGGCCTGCCGGCCGGTCCCGTCATAGACGAGCACGTCGGCCTTGCCCGGCACCGTGCCGGTCAGCACGTCCCAGGCGCTGTCGCAGAGGTCCGAACCTTCGAACCAGTCGGTATCGGGAATGCCGCCGGTGGCGACGACCACGAGGTCCGGCATCTCGGCACGGACGGTGTCAGCCTCGGCATAGCAATTCGTCCGGACATCGACGCCAAGCCGTTCGAGTTCGGCGATGCGCCAATCGACGATGCTGATCAGGTCGCGGCGTTCCTCGGCAGCCGTGGCGACGAGCAACTGGCCACCGAGCTTCGCCGCAGCCTCGAACAGCACGACCGAATGCCCCCGCTCGGCGCAGACGCGGGCGGCTTCGAGCCCGGCCGGTCCGCCGCCGACCACCACGGCCTTCAGCCGGCGCGAGGCCGGCGCGACCTCATGGCCGAGCACGGTTTCGCGCCCGCTGGCGGCGTTATGGATACAGTTGACCTTCTTGTAGAGGCAGTAGGAGGCGCCAACGCAGGGCCTGATGCGCTCCTCCTCTCCGCGCCTGATCTTCTCGACCAGATGCGGGTCGGCGATATGAGCGCGCGTCATGCCGACGAGGTCGACGACCCCCTCGCGGATCGTATGGCGCGCGGTCGCCACGTCGCGGATGCCGCCGGCATGGATCAAGGGCAGCTTCGTCTCGCGGCGGAACTGCTCCACCGAAGCGAGATAGGGCGCGTTGCGCTGGAACATCCCGGGCATGTTGTCCTCGGCCAGCGCGAGGTCGGTATCCATGCGGCCATAGATGCAGTTGAAATAGTCGATATGGCCTTCGCGTTCGAATATCCGGGCAAGCTCGAGGCAATCGTCGAAATCCGAACCATCTGCGACACCTTCGTCGATCACGAAGCGGATGCCGACGATCGCCTCGTCGCCGACGCGCTTGCGGATCGCCTCGTGGACCATGAGCCCGAAGCGCGCCCGGTTTTCCGCCGAGCCGCCGAAACCATCCGTGCGCTTGTTGGTGCGCGGCGAGAGGAACTGGCCGATGAGATGGCCGCCGGTCACGGTCTCGACGCCGTCGAGCCCGCCCTGCAGGCAGCGCAGCGCCGCATCGGCATAGTCCCGGATGATCCGCGCGATATCCGCATCGTCCATCTCCTTGGGGAAATTGCGGTTGCGCGTTTCCCTGACGCGCGACGGCGCCAGCACCGGAAGCCAGTTCCAGCCATAGGAGGTGGCGCGGCGACCGAGATGCGACACCTGGCACATCACGGCGGCGCCATGGCCGTGAATGCGCTCGGACAGCGCTTGCAGATGCGGAATGATGCGGTCGCTGGAGAGATCGAGCTGGCCGCCACCCCAGCTGGAATCCGGCGAGGTCATGGCGGAGCCGCCGATCATCGTCATGGCGAGGCCGCCGCGGGCCTTTTCCTCGTGATAGCGCTGATAGCGTTCGAGCGGCAGGCCGCCTTCATCCAGCATCGAGGCATGGCTGGTGCTGACGATGCGGTTGCGCAGCCGGAGGTTCTTGATCGCGAAGGGTTGAAGCAGGGGGTCGCCGGCGGCAGCCGAACGACGATCTGCTGTGACGATGGCCTCGCTCACCGAATGCCCCCCTTGTGACCGGACCAGGATTGAAGCCACGCCACCCCGCGGCCGCGACGATGCAGGAGGCGCCGGCCCGATCCCGGGCCCGTCGACGCCGATGATGACGATGTTCTTGGAACAGGAACAGATTGAAAAAGCCTGGGAGAAGCATACGCTCAGCGTATGGCTCAACTGTCCCGTCTCGTCCCGTCCGCTCGCGGGCTTCTGGTCTTCGAAGCCGCGGCCCGGACCGGCAGCTTCACCGCCGCGGCAGCGGAATTCAACGTCAGCCAGCCTTCCGCCAGCCGCAGCGTCGCGGAACTGGAAGCCGCCATCGGAGCGAGGCTATTCGAGCGGCGCGCCCGTGGTCTCGCATTGACCGTGGACGGCAGCGACCTCTACGCCGTCGTCGGCGATGCCGTCGGACGCATCGCGGAAACCATCGAGGCGATCCAGCGACGACAGCACGGGACAAAGCCCATCGTCACACTGTCTATGTCGAGCTCTTTCGTGGCCCATTGGCTGCTGCCACGCCTCGGCGAATTCCATGCCGCCTTTCCGCAGATCGATATCCGGTTCGATCTGATCCCGGGCGTCCTGCGCGGCGTGCCCGACAATGTCGACCTCGCGACACGCATCATCGCGGACGATGACCCGAACTACCATCGCTGGTCCTTTGCACCCGAGATCGTCTTCCCGGTCTGCAGCCCCGCCTATCTCGACGCGCGCGGCAAACTGGATCACCGGGGCGACGGCGCCGGGCATGTGTTTCTCTGGCTGAGCGACCACGCCACGCATGAATGGGCCAGGGAATGGGGCAATGTCGCCCATCGCAACGCCTCCAAAGGGGTCTGGCACGAGTTCACGGACTATTCCGTCATCCTCCAGGCAGCGCTGAACGGGGACGGCATCGCCCTGGGCTGGCTGAGCGTCGTGTCGAGCAGCCTAGTGAAGGGCACATTGGTGCCGGCTTCGGACCTCGTCATCCGGACCGGCCGACACCACAGCCTGATCGCACCCCGGTCGAGGCCCCTGAACCCGATCGTCGCCGAGGTCGCGCTCTGGCTTCGCAGCAATCTCGCCCGGGAACTCGAGGCGTTGGACGAGACCTTTCGCCCGCGCTGAGTTTGCCGGAATGCCGGGAGAACAACCTGCCTGTCGCCAGGGCGTGCGGCATCACGCCGATGGCCCAGCGCGGATGCAGGGCAACCTTGAGCCCGGCACGCCACGATGCCTTCAGGGGATGCCGAAACCGTTGCGGGCGTTGTATTCGCGGCTGATCGAGGCGTAGCTAGAGGGCCTGCCATACGAGCTGATGGACAACGCCCCGATCTTCCGCACGAAGGGCTAGGCGCCGGCGCAGGAGGGCGGCAGGCCTCGCGCTCCTGCGGCATGCACGAAGAGTCAGCTGGGCAAGAATTTCCGCGAGTTCCGTCCCATGGCGTTCGGCGAGGACGAAAGCTGCTCCTGACCGACCGAACGATGTGCGATCGCCGTCTTCCATCCCGGAAAGCGCAATGGAATCAGCAACAAGAGCACCGTCTGCAGTCATGCATGTCGGAAATCGTCGTCCTAAGAATCCAAACCAACCTGAAAGTGATGGTTGTTGCCGTTCATCCGACGTGGTTCTGCGGAGATGATTTGGTCCACCTCCTGCTTGAACTCTCCCCAGCGACCGTAATCGCGACCGCAGCCGCTGCACCGTACAAGAGCCGAGTCGATGAGCTCCGTAGGAAGAATGACGGAGATGCTGCCACAATCATCGCACGCGAACTTCGATAGGGTTGTCACACCTAGCATGTGCGTCTCCCAGTATGTCCCGAGGAAATTTCAGCGCCCCTTGCGACCACGTCCGTAGTCGAGCCGATCTCAAGAAAAAATTCTTGATCGTTGGCAAGAACACGGATGACCCGTGCGATCGCGAACCGGCCTGCCTTCGGCGCCGGGTCGATGGCTGATGTGGGGTCGAGGACCCGGTAGGGGACGTTGGGCGGAGTCTGCGAAGCAACTGCCCGCCGATCAGAACTGCGCGTTCGCCTCTGAGGGCTCGGCGCCTATCTCTCCCGGAATGCTCGCGCGATCTGGTCCGCAAGCGGCTTGGCGAAATACGAGAAAACCGTCCTCTGCTGCGTGCGCACAAAAACCTCGACGGGCATGCCCGGCCCGACCTTGGCCCCCTGGAGCCGTGCGAGTTCGCCGTCCAGGATGGCGACGCGAAGGGTGTAGAAGTCTTGCCCAGTCCGCTGATCGACGGTGAGATCGGGAGATACGCGGGACACTTCGCCCTCGATCTCGGGCGTGGTCCGCTGGTTGAGGGCCGAGAAACGCAACCCGGCGCGCTGCCCGGAGTATACCTGCTCGATATCCTGAGGTCGCACCCTCGCCTGCACCGTCAGGCGATCAGAGGCGGGCACGATCAGCATCAAGGTTTCGCCCGGAGAGGCGACGCCGCCAATTGTGTGAACCGCCATCTGGTGCACAGTGCCGGATTGGGGAGCCCGGATATCCACGCGCTTGAGCTGGTCCTCCGCTGTGACTTTCCGTTCAACCAGCTCGGAAATCTTGCCACGAAGATCGGCGAGCGTCTTGCCGACTTCGGTACGAAGATCCTCATCGATCTGAAGGATCTGTAGCTCGGTCTCAGTGATCCTGCCTTTGGCCTGAGCCACTGATGAGACCAGGGTGCCTTTCTCGCCGGTGATACGTGCAGCATCCCGCTCCAGGGCGTTCAATCGGGTGATCGAAACGAGCTTCTTGCTATGAAGGTCGCGCACACCTTCGAGCTCCTGCGCGATGAGGCTGGCTTCGCGGTCCTTCGCGACGATCTGCTCCGAAAAGGCCCGGATCTGATCCCGCATCTGGCCGATGCGTTCGAGGTGCTGGGCCTTCAAGCCCGATCGCGCTGTCCCTCGCAGCTCGAAGAGCCTGCGCTCTCCGCTTAAGAGCGCTGCGACATCCGGCGATCTTTCTGCTGCTGTCGACAGCTCGCGGGGAAAGGCGACTTCGGTAGCTCCGTCGCGCTCGGCTTCCAGTCGCGCTTGTTGCGCGAGGGCCTCGTTGAGAGCCTTGCTCACGACGGCGAGGTTGGCCTGCGTCACGGTTTCGTCGAGGCGGATAATGACGTCGCCTGCTTTGACGCGGTCACCGTCCCGGACGCGCAACTCGCTGATGACCCCGCCAGTGGGGTGCTGCACCTTCTTCACTTCCGACTCGACAACGAGCGAACCATGCGCAACCACCGCGCCTGAAAACTCGGTTGTCGCAGCCCATCCGCCCACGCCGATCAGCAGGGTTCCAAGGCTGATTCCGACCGCCAGAACATGGCGCTGGATCGAAAGCCGCGTGGGGTGAGAGACGTCGTCCAATATTCTAAGCTCCATCAGGTTCTGCTCGCTGCGCGATCGAAAATGCCAGCGGATGTCGGCACCGCCTTCAAGCTGGTGGAAAGCACCTCGTCCTTGGGACCGAAGGCCTGGACTCGTCCTTCCGCCATCACGAGGACCTGATCCAACGCTGTCAGGGCGCTCGGCCGGTGGGCGATGACCACCACGACGCCGCCCCTTCGGCGAACTTGGAAGATGGCGTCGGTCAGGGCCTGCTCGCCTTCGGCATCAAGGTTCGAGTTCGGCTCGTCGAGCACAACCAGAAAGGGATTCCCGTAGAGAGCTCGCGCAAGGGCGATGCGTTGCCGCTGCCCCGCCGAAAGAGCCGTTCCGCGCTCGCCGATCTGGGTCTGATAGCCTTCCGGCAGGCGCTGGATAAGCTCATGGACGCCCGACGCCTTGGCGGCTTCAATGATGCGCTCGGCCGTCGCGTCGCTGCGGAAACGTGCGATGTTGGCGGCAACGGTACCTGAAAAGAGCTCGACCTCTTGAGGGAGATAACCGACATGATGCCCAAGCTCCTCCGGCCGCCAATGACGCAGAGAAGAGCCATCCATGCGGACGGTGCCGGTCAGGGGCTGCCAAACGCCAACAAGCATGCGGGCAAGCGAGGACTTCCCGGACGCGCTCTGCCCGATGACGCCGAGCCCCTGCCCCGCCCGAAGCGCGAAGCTGACATTGGACGCCGTCAGGCGCTGCCCGCCGGGCGGAGAGACGGACGCCGCCTCGACGGTGATCAGTTCCGTCGGAGCAGGCAACGCGAGCGCAGGCGCCTGAGACGGCTGGGCTTCGAACATCTCCTTCAGCCGGCCCCACCCTTGGCGCGCCCTGACAAATCCCTTCCAGTTGCCGATGGCAAGATCGACGGGAGCGAGCGCGCGCGAGGTCAGGATCGAGCTCGCGACGATGATGCCTGCCGTCGCTTCCTGCTGAATGACGAGGTAGGCGCCCACGCCCAGCACGATCGATTGCAACAGCATGCGCAGCACTCGGGACGTTGAGGCAAAGCCCCCTGCAACTTCGGCGGCGCGCTGATGTTGAAGCCGATGCTCGTCGCTGACCACCTTCCAGAGCGCGCCCATCTCGCCGCCCATGCCCATCGCATGGACGGCCTCGGCGTTGCGCCGCCCGACTTCTGCGATGGAAATCCGGTGGGCGGCAGCCCCGCTCGCCGCCGTCGACGGCTTTTGTGTGAGCCGCTCCGTAAGGACCGTTAGGGCGACCAGAACGATGGTGCCGATGAGCGCCGTAGCGCCAATCCAGAAGTGGAATAGAAAGCACAGGCCCAGGTACAGAGGAATCCAGGGAAGATCGAACAGCGCTCCCGGCCCGCTGCCTGACAGGAAGCCGCGAACCTGGTCAAGGTCGCGCATCGGCTGCAGGCCCTCGCCAGCATTCTTGGCCTGGAGCGGCCCCGAGAGGATCGCCTGGAAGACCTTCCCATTCAGCCCTTCGTCAAGAGCGCAGCCGATCCGCAACAGAAGGCGACCGCGCAGGATGTCGAAGAGCGCGTAGAACACGTACAGCATGACGATCAGCAGCGTGAGGCCCACGAGCGTCGGAATGCTGCGGCTCGGCAGGACCCGGTCGTAAATCTCCAGCATGTAAAGCGAGCTGGCGAGCGTCAGCAGGTTCAGGGCCCCACTCAGGACCGCGATCGCCACAAATGCTCCGCGCCATTGGGAGATAGCCGCGGTAAGCGGAGACCGCGCGAGCGTCTCTCCTAGACGGATGCCGAAAGCAACCATCTTCTCTCGTCCTGCGTGCGCACGCGTCACGCCCTGGGCGGAATGCGAAAGGCTGGCAAGGCGCCTGAAAAGCGCACGTCCGTGTGCCCTCAGCGTGACGGCGCCCTGAACGAGAAAAGTTGAAGCGGTCTGCTGGAGATTGCGGGCCGGGAGGAGATGAAGCAATGGAGCCTCGTCGGTTCAAAGGAAAAGGTGCGCCGCTCAAGACCCGCGACTCCACCGAGAAAGATTCTTGGCGGTGGCACTCCGCACCAGCCATTCAGGCGCTTGGACGCTCCGGCTCGAGGCGGCGCGTCATCCTGGTCGTTTTCGCTATCCCGAGCCTGGAAGCCACGGGAGGCCGTTTTTGACCGGCTCGCGCGGGCGCGAGCCGGAATAATGGTGATGGTCAATCCCGTCAGAGAATGAAGTGATCTCGGCTGAGGTTGATTGCCTGGTTGAGTTCGATCTGGAAGTCGGCGTGGCCGTCCCCATTCACATCGCCCTGGATGATGGTGTGGTGGCCGCTATGGAAGTAGGACACCGAGTTTGCCTCAACCACGCTCGTCTTGCCGGCAAAGTGGAAGACTTGATCTCCCCTGACAGCAGTGTTGGCGTCGATCAGGCTGAGGTCGAGCTTGTCCGCGCCGCGCTGGAACCACTCGATCACGTCCCGGTTGCCGGCTCCCGGAAGGCTCTCTGACGGCGACCGGAAAATGAACGTGTCGGGCCCGGCGCCTCCCGACATCGTATCGGCTCCCAGGCCGCCGATCAGCTTGTCGGCTCCGCTGCCGCCGAGAAGTGTATCGTTTCCTGCACCGCCGTCGATGACGTCCGCACCGGCATTCCCGTGGATCCAGTCATTCCCGCTCGTGCCGACCATCTTGTCGGCCTTGTCGGTTCCGAAAACCTTGGCTGTCTCGACAGGATTGTCCGGCTTGGTTGCAGGATTGTCCGGCTGGGTTACGGGGGTGTCAGGCTTGGTCACCGGATTGTCCGGCTGGGTCGCCGGATTGTCCGGCTGGGTTCCCGTACCAGGATTATCGGGTAGGGGCTTGGAACCCGTCGCCATGCCGCTCTCGAAGCTCCCGAGATCCGGAGCCTTCCCGGCATAGGAGAGCCCGACATCCTTGCCCTTGTCGACCAGCGCGCTGCCGGATGAGAGGTGAAGGAAGTCCGTCGTGGGAAGCGAGCCGTCGGCAGCACGCGCGCCACGCGCACCCGCATCGTTGAGGGAGACGAAGTCGTTGCTCGTCGGGGCGGTAAAGTTCCAGGAGTTGTTCGACGCGCTTCCGGCACCTGAGACCGCGGCCTTGCCGCTGCCCGCCGAGAGGTTGTTGACGAAGCTGTTGTGGCCAGACCAGTAGGCGTAGTTATACGCCCCGTTATTGTAGGCCGAATTATTCTGGAGAACGCTGTCGATGGTGGCATCGTTCTGGTCGAAGCCGTTCGACAGATTGCCCCAGGAGACGTTGTTGATCACGGTGTGGCCGCCGGATTCGGCGCCGCCCCCCGGCCGCTGGCCACCGAGCTTGAAGCCGTTGCCATCGCCCTCGGCCTTGCCCGACGCGTCGTAGCCGTTGTTGAAAGCCCAGTTGCCCTCGATGAGCACTCCCGCGCCCTTCGTGCCATCCTGGATATTGAAGAAATCGAAGCCGTCGTCGGAATTGTTCCAGGCGCGGTTGCCGCGCAAGACGTTGCCGGCGCCGCTCGTGCTGATCTGGAAACCGTCAGCGTTGTCGCCACTCAGGTCGTGATTGTCGTGGGAATCGATATTCTGGAAGAGATTGTTCGAGCCCGGCCCGAAGAGCGAGACGCCCTTGCCTTCCCACTGGGACAGCCGGCCGTTGTCGTGCACGTCGAGCCGCTCGATGATGTTGTTGTGGGACTCGTCACGGATCACGATGCCGCCCATCGGCCCGCCGCGAACCTCCAGCCCGGAAATGTTGTTCCAGGAAATGCTCGACCCATCGAGCACCCAGCCGCCGGCGCCGGAGCGCCCGTAGTACTCGCTCGACGTCATGTGCGAGCCGTCCAGGATCGGCTTCTCGCCGGGGTAGTTCGTGACCGTGATCGGCCGGCCGCTTTCCCCGTCATTCGTGAGCTGGATGCCTTCTTTCAGGCTATAGACGCCACCCCGCAGATAGATGGTGTCCCCCGGCTTTGCCAGATCGTGGGCATATTGCAGGGAGGCAAAAGGCCGGTCGAGAGTGCCGGCCTGGCTATCGGAGCCAGTGGGTGAAACGTAGAAGATAGTCATAGCGCCCTTTCTCAACAGGGGAACATCCGGCGCCACGTCGCTTCGACGTGCCTCCGGCCCCTGATCAGTAAAAAGCTCGCCGTCCCCGCAGATGCAGGGCCAGTGAGCCGCGTTATGGGATTGACTCCCGCTTAAGCGGACGAGGAGGCATCGGGTGATCAACGCTGCCCGACACCGAACATCAGCAAACTCACAAGCCATGCTTGCTGATTGTTGAATGCTGACGAGTCAGGCATGCGCCACGACGTCAAGCATCCCTCGCATGGCGAAATAGCAGCCGCATCGTCGCGACTACGATTCCATTTATTGGGTAGCCATCGGCATGGGTTGCCCTGGATGTTTTCCAGGGAGCGGAGTTATGGCTGCCTCGATCTCCGGCAGCCGAATCAAACATAGGATATGAATGCGCGGCCGTCTTGGCCTGACCCGCCATATCCGTTGAGTTTCAAGCCAAGCGCGATTTGGGACAATGCGCCGCATCGCCATTCATCGGCCGGCGCCGCGCTTCAACTCCCGTCGAAACGCCGTCGGCGTCTTGCCTGTCCATCGTTTGAAGGCCCGCACGGAAGCACTCGGCTCGCGGTATCCGAGCAGCCAGGTCACCTGCGAAACCGTCGACGTTCCGTCCCGGAGATATTGCACCGCGAGCTGGTAGCGCAGTTCGTCGAGGACCTCACTGAAGCTGATGCCCAAATCAGCCAGTCGACGCGTCAGGGTGCGGGCGCTCGTACCGAGGTCTCGCGCGATGGCCTCGACCTTTGGCGTCCCATGTCGTAGCCGCGGCATGATCGCATTCTCGACCCGGGTGCGCAGGGAGCCGGCTTCCCCAGCAGAATACGGAAACGCCTTCCGATGCAGCCCTGCCAGGAGCTCCTTCAGAAAGTGATCACCGGTCGTCAGAGGCAGTTCTTTGGTGTCCCGAGCGAAGGCCAGAAGGTCCAGCTCCGCGCCGAAGTCGATCTGAAGGCCAAAGTAGCGTTCCATCTCGGCGACCCGGCCCGGGCGTGAATGAACCATCGACGCTGAGGTCGGCACGAGTTCGCGGCCACTGAACAAGCGGCATTGTCGCAACGTGGTTGTCAGCCAGAATTCGGCCTGGTGGCGATCGAGGTGCCGCTCAACCCCGACATAGCTAAGCTCAAGGGACACCCCTTCCCCGCTGCCTTCGCGGATCTTCAAGGCCTCGTTCGCGAACACCCCATACAGTTCCTGATAAGCCAGAGCCTCCGCGAGGGTTTCGGCCGAGGCCATGATGTAGTGAACGAAGCCGAGCGCCCGCAGATCAAAGCTCTGCGCGAGGTGAAAGCCGAGGAGATCATCGCCCAGCTCGTCGGCCGCGATATTGAGGAACGCGATTTGCCGACGCACGGGGACGCGCTCGTCGGGATTGTCCAAGAGCGAAGGAGATAGCCCGGCCTCGATCATCCGCGGCTCGGGATCGATGCCCTGAGCGGAAAGCTGAGCCGCCGCCAGTCTGGTGAGCACCGCGACGGCGGTCGGCGCCTGCTCACGCCCGCGCTCTGTCGAAGATCCGGGCGACGGAAACATGACTTTCTCGGTACAGGCGAATGACCGACATCTGGTTCTGCGGGTCTCGGTCCCGAGGTCGAGTTAACTAGAACGCCCCAGTGGAGCACTTGACCGGTATCAAGTCGCGTGAGGCTCGGGGATGAAACGTTCGTCAAACAAAATGACGAAACGGGATTCTTGCCGCGTCCGGTTCACGCGGCGCAATTCTCCCTTCGGTCGCGATTTTGCGCCAAATGGGAGGCAGGATCTGGTTCTCGTCCGGATGTTCTCGCGCCGAGCAATGGCTGGCTGTTGATGAGACACGCCTCATCAATTCGCTATCGCGAGTTTCGCTTCGCTGGGCTTCGGTTCGGTCCCAGGACCCGGGAACAAGGCGCCGGTTCGACCACTCAGACGATATCCGATCAGACCTAACCATTCCCTCGCGGCGAGATCCAGACGCTCAAGGCCCTGACTGACGACGGTGAACGGCTGCTCAAGATCCCGAGTTCCATTTGTCTGAAAGTCGACGGGATAAGGGATCACGCGGAAACCTACCTGCTCGAAGCTGCCCATCGCTCGCGGCATATGCCAGGCGGACGTCACGAGCAGCCAACGTTCGCCTGGGCTGGGCCGCACGAGATTCCGTGTTTCGCGAGCATTCTCCCAAGTGTTATGGGACCGGGTCTCGATGGTGAGACGGTCCCCCGGCAGTCCGAGAGTCTTCAGGTATTCGGTTGCCGTCCATGCTTCCGGCGGCAACCTCGATCCGATCTTGGAGTTGCCACCGGAGTAGACCAGCCGCGCACCTGGATAACGCCGCGCGAGATCCATGAAGGCAAAAATGCGCTCCGCAGCTCCGTTGAGCGCGAACTCGCGTCGCGCCGCGGATCTCGTCACTTCCAGCGCGCCCGACAGCACGATAATGCCGGTGATGGGGCGACCGTCGTCGACGAAAGCAGGAAAACGTTGCTCCAGTGGAAAGATCGCCCAGTTGCCGACAGGCAGGAGGCCGGCTGCCAGAATCCCGCAAATACCGCCCCCCGCAAGCGCCAACCCCACCCGTCGCCAAGGGGTCGCCACCATGACGATCAGGCCCAGAAGCCCCATCATCGCAATTCCGTTTGAGGGTGCCAGCAGCCCGCCAATCTGGGACATGACATGAAACATGCGTTCACCGAGGCCGGCACATCACGAAGACCTCACTTATGAGACGTGCAGGCCGGAGCCGCCGGAGCGCTGCGGGCGTTTCCCGAGGAACTCTCCTGTGTCGCCCCGACGGTAGCCGGCATGAGCCTTCAGGTTCACACGCGTGAGTACAGCGAAGATTTTAGGTCGTGGCCCACCGCTCAGCAGTGCGGGCTTCATCAGCAGTTCGATTGCGTTTGCAGCAACATCGCGGCGGGTGCTACCCCAACGTACGGCAAAGAGCACGCCGTCCACCCTTGCCGCGAGAATGCGGATACCAGCGGATTCAAAAACGCCCGGCGCGGCGATGATCATGTAGTCGTAGCGGTCACGCAGTTTGTCGAGGCTGTTTGCGAGCTGACTGCCGACAAGGGAAGCCGTGTTGGCATCTCCGATCTCATCGAGGGCGAGGCAGTCGAACCCGAGAGCGGAGTCGCGACGGATTTCCAACGAAGCGCGTTGGGCCGAGACGTCGCTATCCAGGTTCGTTTCGCTGCTCAGGCCGGTCAGTTTCACGTCCTGGCGCGGAGCGTCGGCACATATCAACAGCACCCGTCGTTGAAAGCGGGCAGCGTACGCCGCAATGCCGACCGCCAACGCCGTTTTTCCCTCGCCCGGTCCGCTGGATGTGACTGCCAGGATCTTTCCATCGCCCCGATGCTGAATGACCTCGAGCGCCACCGCGGCGACAGCCTCGATCGCCTGGTCATAGGGCGGAGACGGACATTCGGGCAGCCGCCAGCGGCCATTGTACCGCCCCTCTTCGGCCTCCGGGACCAGGCCGATGCACCCGATTCCCAGGGTGGTCGCGAGCTCACGCTCGCTTCGTAGGCTGCGATCCATGCGCTCCAGAACGGAAGCAGCCCCCCCTCCGAGCGCCGCGAACGCGATCATCGCGGCCGAGATGTAGAGGTAAGGACTGAGCGAACTCGGGCGCTGCGGTACCGAAGCTTGAGCCAGGATCTGAACTCCCGTCGAGCTCGGATCTTTCAGCTGCTGTTGCTGACGTAGGAGATCCCGGACGACATCGGCAGCCGTCGTAGCACGCCTTTCGAGAGTCTGCCGCTCGCGACGCTGAGCGAGGTCGGCGCCGGATGCGGCCTGCAGCGAAGCAATGCGCTCAGCGAGGGAGTGCTCCTGCAAGCGGAAGACGTCGACATCGTGCTCCAGACGTTGCAGGCGCTGCTCGGAGTCCGCGCCAGACACTGTGGGCTTGGCTGCTATCGTTCCGGAGTTCACATCGGCTTGGCTTTCGGGCGCCGTGATCGGCGCGACGGCGCGCGCGAATTGAGTGCCAACCAGCGGTTCACGCAGAAGCGCATCGATCTTTTCCGGCGGTGCCCCCGAAAGCTGCAGCTTTCGAACCTGCTCGAGTCGCTCCTGCCGGCGCAACAGCTCGGATCGCACCAGCTCCAGCTGACGGGACGTCTCAGCGGTCAGCTCACCCGCCGCTGCGTCCGCGCTTGGCGTTCCGTGCGCCGAGACGTGCGCCCGGAGCGCCTCGTCCGCGGCTTCGAGCTCGGCCTGCGATTGGATCAGGCGATTGTCCAGCCCTGTTCGAAGCGCGTCCGCCTGCTGCTGCATCCTATCCGTCAAGCGATCGACATGCGTCTGTACGACCTGATTGACGATGATCGCTGCTCTTTCGGGGTCGACGTCCCTGTAGCTGATCGAGATCACGTTGGAGCGCCGTTCCTGCCGGACAAGAAGGGAGTTCTTCATGGCGTCCAGGCTTGGCAGCCCGTTGGCAGCCTGCAAGGCCTCCGGAGGATTTGGACTCGGAAGAACGACGTTCTTGAGGCCTTTCCCGATTGCGACCAGCGAGCCCCGCAGCCGATCCCCCAGCGTCGGGTTCGCCATCTGGGACACGGCACGCGCCGACACCGCCTTGTACTGCGGCAGGTCCGGCAATGCCTTCAGCACGTCGCGCAGGCGGGCGTCCGACGTGAGCGTCGCGATGTGCGTATCCACGACGGTCTCAAGCAGGCCGGCCGCCATCTGAGCTTGGGTGGGCTCAAACATGAACTGCGCGGTGGCCGTATAAGCGGGGGGAACAACGAAGGCAGCGACGCCGGTCAGAAGCGTGCCGGCCAAAACAACCTTCGCGATGAAAATCCTGCGTCGACGAACGAGATTGATGATCTCGTGGAACATCTGCTCTGGCGGCAGGGAAGGCTGCGTGTCGGCCCCGAGGGCTGCGCGACTGGACAACCTCCCGATCGGGATGAACTCGCCTGGGTTCTGACTCATGCTGATCGACTCTGCTTTCGTTCATCGAACTGGCGTCGCAAAGCGGGCTAGCTGTCGAGCGAATGCTATTGCGGCGCAGTCAGCTGCAAGTTGACCGAAATCAAGACGAGTTGTGGCAGCGCGCCTAGCTTTCATGCTCCATTGAAGGAGGCTGGCATGAAGGCAGTCATTCAAGCAGGCGGCAAGGGCACGCGCTTGATGCCCTACACATCCGTTCTTCCGAAGCCGCTCATGCCGATAGGGGCGCGGCCAGTTCTCGAGCTCCTGCTTCGATGGCTTCGCCGCAACAACATCGAGGACGTCTACATCACGACGGGCTACCTCGGTCACCTGATCCGCAGCTTCTGTGGCGACGGTCAGCAGTGGGGCCTCAAGATCACCTACTCACAAGAGGTCGAGCCGCTGGGCACCGTTGGGTCGCTGACGCTGCTGCGGGAGCATCTGGACGGCACCTTTCTGATGTTGAACGGTGACGTGCTGACCGACCTCAACCTTCCAGCCTTCGGGTTGGCGCACCGCAAGCATGGCGGCCCGCTGACGATCGCCACGACGGTCCGATCCACTCGTATGGATTTCGGTATCATCGAAGATCTGGAAAACCGCATCACGAGTTTCACGGAGAAGCCGACGCTGTCCAACAGCGTGAGCATGGGCGTCTATTGCATGGAGCCCGATGTCATCAAGTACATCCCCGCGGGCATCCCCTTCGGCCTCGATGACCTGGCGCTTTGCTTGCTCGAGAAAGACGTTCCCATCCACGTCTTCAAGCACCAAGGGCTTTGGCTCGACATCGGGCGCGTCGAGGACTTCCACAACGCGCAGGACATCAAGTGGGAAGAGCGGGCGCCTTCGCTGCTCGCAGTGGCCAGCTAACGCCACAACTCCGCACGACGTCCGAAACACTCGTCAGGAAAGCAGCGTACATGAAAGCAGAGCCCATGCTTCTCGTCTCGGAGCCCATCCTCGGATCGCAAGAAAAGGCCGCTCTCGCCGATGTCATCGACAGCGGCTGGATCACAATGGGCGAGCGGGTGAGCAGTTTCGAGCGCGCTTTCGCCGAGGCGCATGCAGCCGACGACGCTGTTTCGGTGAGTTCCTGCACAGCCGGGCTGCATCTCATCCTGCATGCTCTTGGGATCGGCCCGGGCGACGAGGTTCTCGTGCCGGCCCTCACCTTCGTGGCGACGGCGAATTGCGTGCTCTATGTCGGCGGCACGCCGATTTTCGTGGACATCGAGTCTTCGGCGCAGCCGCTGATGTCCATCCAGGACGCTGCCGCCAAATGCACGCCCCGGACGAAAGCCGTGATCCTCGTTCATTTCGCAGGATACATGGTCGATCCCGAGCCATGGCAGGCCTTCGCGCGTGAGCGGGGCCTGATGCTGATCGAGGACGCCGCTCATGCCTCCGGGCTTCCGGGCGCAGGCGCAATCGGCGACGCCGCGGCGTTCAGCTTCTACGGAAACAAGAACATGACGACGGCGGAAGGCGGGGTGGTCCTCGCCCGCGATGCCTCCCTGCTCGACACCATCCGGCGTGCGCGAGGGCATGGGCTGACGAGCGGCACCTTCCAGCGGCGCTCCAGCCGGACGCCGATCTACGATGTGACGATGCTCGGCTTCAACTATCGGCTCGACGAGTTGAGGGCCGCCATCGGCCTCGTCCAGCTCGGCCACCTTAAAGAGTGGAATGCGAAACGGAAGATCCTGGCGGAGTCCTATCGGCGGCGCATTGGTGAGAATTGCCCCAGCGTCGCCATCCCTTTCGAAGCGCGGCGACCTTCCGTCCATCACATCATGCCGGTGGTGCTGCCGGCTTCTTCCGACCGTCAGGACGTGATCGATCACTTACGTGCGAAGGGCATCCAGACCACGATCCACTATCCGGCAATCCATCGTCTTTCCTTCTATCGCGGCCTCTATCCAGACGTAAATCTTCCCCGGACCGAGGCCTTCACCGATCATGAGCTTACGCTGCCGTTGCACCCGCGCATGGGGCTCGATGATGTCGAAAGAGTTACATCGGCACTTGCGGACGCGCTTGGCGAGCGCGTTCCGCCGGCTGCGTTCGTAATGCGAGACAAAAGCAAGCACGCCAACCTCGCAAGTGGCTGAGGAGTTCTTTCACATGAACGGACAAGGCTTCTTGGGACTGCCGGTCGCCGAAACGGCGCAAACATGGCTCAGGCGAGCCGCCGATATTCTACTAGCCGGCGCTGCGTTGTTTTTGCTGGCGCCGCTCATGCTGCTCATAACGATCGCCATATGGCTGGAATCCGGGCAGCCAACGCTGTTCTGTCAAACTCGACTTGGACAGGGCGGCCGGCGTTTTCGTATGTACAAGTTCAGGAAGTTCCATGCAGACGCCGGCCAGGCAGGCTGCCCGTTGACGCTCGAGCAGGACCCCCGGATGACCCAGGTCGGGCGCCTGCTTATGAAGACGAAGCTCGACGAGTTGCCGCAGTTCTGGAACGTGATCAAGGGCGACATGGCGATCGTCGGACCACGGCCGGAGAGCCTTGCTTTCGCGGATTGCTTCCATAACGGCTGGGAAGAGTTGCTCAGATACAAGCCCGGCCTCGTCGGCCCGTGCCAGATCATATTCCGGAACGAGGCCGCCGCCTTCCCGAAAGGTGCCGACGTCAACGAGTTCTATCGCACCGTCGTGTTTCCGCTGAAGGCGCGCATCGACCTCGACTACTTCCGCAGCAGAAGCCTGGCATCGGATGTCGTGATCATGATCAGGAGCTTCCTGGCGATCTGCGGCTGGGCCTCGGTCGCGAGCGCAGGCCTCAGGCAAGTCGAACGCCGCGCCTGAGCCGGTGCGAACCTAGAATGTCCAGTCCAGGAGGTCATGCCATGTCCTATGATGGTGCAAAGGTGCTTGTGACGGGCGCCGACGGCTTCATCGGCTCGCATCTCACCGAGGCGCTCGTGAATTGCGGCGCCAGGGTCACGGCTTTAACCCTCTACAACTCCTTCGACAGCCATGGCTGGCTGGACGAAATCCCGGAGGCGACCAAAGGCCGGCTCGATCTCGTCCGCGGCGATGTCCGCGACGCGGCCTTCATCTCGCGCGTCGTGCCGGGTCAAGACATCATCTTCCACCTCGCAGCGCTGATCGCCATCCCGCACTCCTACGCCGCCGCGCAGACTTATGTCGAAACGAACATCCTCGGAACCCTGAACATCCTCGAAGCTGCCCGCCAGAGTGGGACGGAGCGGATCGTCCATACCTCGACAAGCGAGGTGTATGGAACGGCGTTGAAGATGCCGATCTCGGAAGAGCACCCGTTGCAGGGCCAATCTCCCTATTCGGCATCCAAGATCGGTGCCGACATGATGTCGGAAGCTTTTGCCCGGTCATTCGGTTTGCCTGTCGTGACGCTGCGTCCTTTCAATACATTTGGTCCACGGCAGAGCGAGCGGGCGATCATTCCGACGCTCATCCGACAGGCTCTGGATCCGAACTGCGCCGCCATACGGGTCGGCGACACGACGCCGGTGCGCGACCTCACCTTCGTGGAAGACACCGTAGCTGCCTTTTTGATGGCGGGATCATCCCCGGATCTGGAGTTCGGCCGAGCCTACAATGCTGGAAGCCAGCACGGCGTGACAGTGGCCAACCTGATCGACCTGGTGCTCGAACTCTCCGGCACTTCCAAACCGGTGGTCCAAGAGGGCGTCCGGATGCGACCTGCCAACTCGGAAGTGCGTGCGCTTCTGGCCGACTGCAGCCGCTTCGCGGCGGTTACGGGCTGGCAGCCACGGACCGGCCTGCGCGAGGGCATCGGGCGTACCACCGAATGGTGGCGGACCCGTCTCGCGATGGGCCGGGTGCGCTCGCAGAGCAATTTCATGACCTGATCTCACCGCCCTGCCTGGACCGCCGCGCGGCGCCGGCTCCAGAACCGATACGAGGCTCTCGATGGGACATCCATCTGCGCGCAAGGGCTGGGCAGCGACACTGCTCATGGCCGGCATAGCTTTGCTCTGGACGCATGGAGCTTGCCGCGCTGAATATCTGCTCTCTCCCGGCGACGTGGTGGAAATCGCCGTCGCGCCAATGCCGGAGCTGCGGCAGCGTATGCCGGTGCAGCCCGACGGAACCATCATCATCCCAATGCTAGGGGCAGTGATGGCGGCAGGATCGGCCCCGCAGGTGCTGCAGGACCGGGTCGAGACAGCCTTCGCAGCGAAAATCCTCCGCCAGCGAATGCCCGACGGGCGCGAGCGGATCGTGTTGCTTCAGCCTGGCGATGTCACCACGGCAGTCGTCGAGTACCGGCCCATCTATGTGAGCGGCGACGTGCTCAACCCGGGGCAGTACGCCTACCGGCCACAGATGACGGCGCGCCATGCCATTGCTCTCTCAGGCGGCCCGAGCACAGTACGGGGCCGTCCCGGGCAGTCAGGCGTCGAGATCGCGGAGGCGGAGCGCGAATACCGAACTGCGACAAGCGCGCTTGCCAAGGAGCATGTTGTCTCCTGGCGGCTTGCCGCGGAACTCGATGGATCCGAAACGATCAAGGAACAGCCCCTCGGGTACCTGTCCATATCGGCCGCTTCGCTTGCCGACTTTCTGCGCGTCGAGACCCGTTACCTGCAGGTTCGCCTCAAGGAAACCAAGAGCGAGCGGGCCTATCTGGAGAGTATGGTGCGACAGGCCGGCGAGCAGATCGAGACTCTCACCACGCAAGTGCAGGGGGAGCAGAGCGGCCTCCAAGCCGACATGGCAGAGCTTGATCGCGTGAACAAACTCTTCGGCACCGGCAGCTTGCCGAGCCCGCGCGTCACGGATAGTCGCCGGGCCGTCCTGCTGTCGTCGACCCGGCGCCTTCAGACGATTGCGAACCTGACCCAGGTCAAGCAACAGCGGGATGAACTGCTTTGGCGCCTGGACAAGGTCGACACCCAAAGGCGCATCGACGTGCTACGCGAAAGCAGGGAATCGCAGCTGCGTATGACCGAGCTGAGAGCGCGGCTCGATGGCGCGACAGAGAAGCTGCGTGTGCTTGGGCAGATGGTCGTCCTCGAAACGGGCGCCAACGTCGCGCGGCCGGGCGTCACGATCATCCGTAAAGCTCGAACGAACTGGGATCGCATTCCCGCGTCCGAGGACACCGAGCTGATGCCGGGCGACACCGTCGAAGTCGTGTTCCGGCGTGAGGATGCTTCGACGGCAGCGGTGCAGTGAACCCGCTCCGGAGACCTTTTCTTCACGCGAACCGGTGTCCGCTGCGCTCGAAAATGCTCTCGCGATGACATGGCTTCGGTCGCACTGATCCACCGGTGCGACAAAGCAAAGCCGGCGTCAGTCGCTGTGAACCGCCTCCGGGAAACCCGGCGCGGTTCAGATCTCCTCTCAGAGCATGCTTGGCTGCCGGCCGCACGCACATGGGCGCCTGCCTTTACTGGATCGGGCGCTCCCTGGTGCGAGCCTCGTTCGCTATGTCAAGCATTGCCTCAAGCTGGGCGAGCGTCGCTGGCGAGAAGATCAAATTCATGATCTGGCCGCCGGACATCTCAAGGCTGATCATCGTTTCGCCTCGAGGGGTGGCCGTTATCGCGACCGCCTGGACATCGACGACATCAAGGTCGATCTCCGGCAACAAGATCTGCTTCTGCCCCATTAGTCCCCTACCGTCGTGGGGGCCCCACTGCGTCAGAGATGCGCTTTCCGATCTCGTGCTTTTCGGCCGTGCCGTCGGCTTCGAGTTGTGCTTCCCGACTTCCGGACACTATTGGCAGAACCTTTCAGCGAATTGATCCTCATCAAGACTGCGAAGCCCGGCCGACGTAGGGTTTCGATCGCAGCGAGAGGAGGCCGGCGATGAAAGCTGTCATCCAAGCAGGTGCCCGGCGCAAGCGGCTGATGCCCATCAGCGCCAAGCCTGTGCTGGAGTTCCTGCTGCGCTGGCTACGACGATACAACGTCGACGCCATGAACCGGGAAGCGGGCAAGAGCGCGCGCGTCTTTGTGGCCCGCCACCATGACTTGGCGGCTCACCTCGGCTACCTGCCCGTCGCCGTGGACATGCCCCGCCGCCGTGCATCGCGCGGAACCAGCGGGCCGCCTCGGGAGGTTACGCGGTGACGGCCCGAACGGCGCGGCAATCGCTCGTGCATGTCGCGTCCTGGGTCGGCGGTGCCGGTCTCCTGTCGCTCGTTGCCCTCGCGCTCCTGATCTTGAGGAACCCATCCGTCCCCGTAATGCTCATCGGCTTGGCCGTCGTGGCGACGATCGGCCTGCTGCTGCTGCGAAACCCGCTTGCCGCGCTCCTGCTCGCCGCGTTCGTGCTCCTGCTGCCGCCAGGGGACCTTCGGGTGGAGGGGATCTACATGCTCGCCAGCAACGGCACGGTCGTCGCAGCTCTTGGGATCTGGCTCGTCCGGGCGCTGAGCGGGAACGAGACGGTCAAATGGAACCCCACTTGCCTTCTCCTCGCGCTGTACATCGCATGGGGGCTCGTGACGCTGCTCTGGGCGCCGGATCTCGTCGAAGGTCGCCGCAAGCTGATCGCCTGGACGTTCAGCTTTATCCTGCTGTTTTTGATCTGCAACGAGGTGAGATCGCTGCCGGCAGTAGACCGCTTCATGCGGATGTTGAGCTTGATGGGCTGGCTCATGATCCTTTGCGGGATTTATACGGCCCTGTTCACCGATTTCGTGTTTGGAACCAGACTGAAAAGTTTCAACATGAATGAGAATACCTTGGGCGTCATGCTGATCATGGCACTTCCCGGGGTCATCTGGCCGGTGATGCGAAGTGACGGGCCTCGCCGGAGGTCCATGCTCATCCTGGCAATAACCTACATGCTTTGCGCCGTGGCGTTGATCGCACTCAGCGGATCGCGAGGAGGCGCGATTTCGGTCGGCCTCCTGTTGCTGATGCTGCTGTTCTTCAGACCCGCGCGGAAATGGGCCGTCGGCGGCGTCGCGCTCATTCTTTGCCTGTTCCTCTTCGCCCCGTTCCTCTTCGACACCCTCATTCAAAGGGCTGTCGAAGGAGATGGCGGCGAGCTCGGCGGACGGTCTGTCTTGTGGGAAGCAAGCCTTCTGTTCATGCGCGACCATCTGCTGACCGGAGCCGGCATCGGCAACGGCCCCTTCAGGCTGCACCCCTACATCGCGTCGCTGACCAGCGAGGTCAATCACCGCACGGATCTGCCCAGCCACCAGCCGTTTCTCGAGGTCGGTGTGGACACGGGTCTGGTCGGGCTGATCATCTACGTCTGCATGATCGGATCCGCGATACGGAGTTTCGTGCGCTCCCGCTCCCGCTGGTTGCTCTCTCCTTCCTGTCCGGACGGATACTACTTGACCGTGATCGGAGCCACGGCGGCGTACGGGTCCACATGGCTCAAGGCGGGAGGGTTGGAAAACCACGCCAGCCTCATCGTCATACTCGCCCTGCTCCTGATCCCGTCCTTAGTGCAGGAGGCCGACGATCGAAGCGCACAGGAGGGCGGCCCCTGGCTGTCGAAGCGTCGTCATGACCGCGGCTAGCGAGGGGGCGATGAACGCGCGCGCAGCCGCCCCGCCGCGTGACGAGGCCAGCGGGCGGTTCGTCGTCAACGTCGGCAGCAGCCTCGTTTACGTCGTGCTGAACACCGGCATCATGTTCTGGTACATCCCTTTCCTGCTGAAGCATCTCGGGGTTGCCGCCTACGGGATGGTTCCCCTGTCGTCCTCCTTGGTCATGTTCGCGATGATCGTATGCGAGGGGGTGAACGGTGCGATCTACCGCAACCTGGCGATCGATCTGAACCGTGGAAACCTGCCCGCCGCGCAAAGAACGTTCAACAGTGCCGTGATGCTGACCATCGCAGTCAGTTGCTTCCTGCTGGTTCCGATGGCCCCGGCGGTTTGGCTCTTTCCCCAACTCTTCGAGGTGCCGCCGGGCCTCGAGGGCGCGGCGCGGTTCCTGCTTGCGGGCTCCTTCTTCACCGCCCTGACATTCCTCGTCGGAAGCCCTTTCGACGCATCGAGCCTGATCACTCACCGGTTCGACGTCCGCAACGCCATTCGGTCCGCGGTTGCCTTGAGCAGGGTCGGGATCGTGGCCCTGTGCTTCCTTGTCTGGCCGGCGAGCCTCCTGCATGTCGGCCTCGGCCTGATCGCCTCCGCCCTCCTCGGCCTGGGCAGTTGCGTGATCGCGTGGCGACGGCTGACCCCGCAGTTGCGCCTGCATCGCGCAGATGTGGATCCCCACCACTTCCGGCCGCTGTTGAATTTCGGCGCCTGGTCGGCGGTGAACACGGCCGGAATGCTGCTGCTCATGCAGGTCGACCTCCTCATCGTGAACGCATTGTTCGGTTCAACCATGACCGGTCGTTACGGCGCATTGCTTGCTTTCGCGGTGCTCATGCACACGCTGGCCGAGGTGGTCATACCGATTTTCAGCCCGATGATCATGGCCCGCTACGCCATCGGCGATGTCACGGGTGTGCGCAGACTGCTGGAATCCGCCGTCGGCTTTCTCGCCTTCGGGCTGGCCCTGCCGGTCGGGCTTCTCTGCGGACTCGGCCGCCCACTCCTGTCGCTGTGGCTCGGGCCGGATTTCGCCGAGTTCGACATGCTCCTGGCAGTCCTCGTGGCTCATCTGGCGGTGAATCTGGCGGGCCGGCCGATCGGGTACCTCCTCACCGCGCACAACAAGGTGAAGCAGCAGGGTTTGGTGACGCTGGTGCTCGGCGTCGTGAACATTGGGCTGGCGGTCGCGCTCGCCCTCTGGGCCAATTGGGGCGTGCTCGGCATCGCGGCGGCGGCCGCGATCGTTTGGACCTTGAAGAACACGCTCATCCTTCCGGTATACGCCGCACGCGTGCTCGGCTTGGACTGGTGGGCGTTCCTGCCCCGGCTCGCGGGTGGAGCTGCGGCGGTGCTCGGGATAGCGCTGGCTTGCAGGGCACTTGCCGCCGAATGGCCACCGCTCGATTGGATCAGTCTCGCGGCGATGGCTGGCGCGATATCGGCACTATACTTGATCATACTCATAGGTTTCATCATCCGCCCCGACGATCGCAAGCTGATCTCGCGGCTCATACTTCGGAGGGCACATGATTAACTGGCGCCGCCCCATGCTGAAGTTCTACGACGAGCGCGTCATGAACCGCCCGATCCCGCGATGCCGCACCTTGATCTCGGACTTTTATGCCCTGCCCCGCGAAGCGCGGCGAAACCTGCGGGATCAGCGTCTGACGCAGTTGCTCAGGCACGCAGCGCGACACGTGCCGCACTACCGAAAGCTGCTGGTCGATCGGGAGATCGCGCGTGGTGACGTCATTGATCTCGCCAGCTTCGGGAAGGTGCCACCGCTAACGAGGAGCTTCCTGCAGAACTCCCCTGAGAGTTTGAAGAGCGACGACTTGAGCTCGAGACATTCGTACAAGAACAGTTCCGGGGGAAGTTCGGGAGAGCCCGTCGCCGTGATCCAGGACCAGGATTACAACGCGATGGGTATCGCCATGACCGAGACGTATCACGGCTGGGTCGGAAGGGACGCCGGCGAGTCCCTGGTCAAGCTTTGGGGGTCCGATCGGGACGTGGTGTCCGGTACTCTGGGGTGGCGCAACAAGCTCAGCGGCTTCGTTCGCAACCAGAAATGGGCGAACTCGTTCAAGATGAGCGAGACGGCGATGTTGCGCTATCTGGATTGGATTCGGCAATATCGTCCCGTTCTCATCGAGGCCTACGCGGACAGCGCCTTCGAACTTGCTCGCTTCGCAAATGCCCGCGAGACCAGGGTCTCCGGCGTGAGACACGTCATTACCAGCGCGGGCACGCTGCACCCGTTCATGAGGGAGGAGATTTCGCGCGCGTTCGGCTGTCCGACGCTGAACAGATACGGGTGTCGCGAAGTTGGCGACATTGCCGGTGAGCGGACAGAGAACAGTGGCCTGGAGGTGTTTGACTACTGCAACCTCGTCGAGGTCGTGAAGCCTGACGGTCAGCCCTGCCAGGAAGGGGAAGAGGGCGAGGTCCTCGTCACCAATCTCACGAATTTCGCGATGCCGCTCATCAGGTACAGACTCGGGGATCGCGCCGTGGTCGGCAAATTCTCCGACGGTCCCTTGCCGTTCGTCGAACAATTGCAGACGGTGTCGGGACGCCAGACGGACGCGTTTATCTTGAGGGATGGAACGGCCGTATCGGGAATCTTCTTCGTTTATTTTCTCACAGTCTTTCACGAGGCCGGTTGGCTTCTCAAGACGCAGATCGTCCAGCGCGACTACGACGACGTCGTCGTCAAGATGGTCGTGAAGACGGCTCCGGCGCAATCCGCTTTGGACGAGATCGCCACCTCGCTTCGGATTTTGCTGGGCCAGTCGTGCAACATCAGTTTCGAGACGCTGCAGGAAATTCCCCCTCTGAAATCCGGAAAGCACAGCTACGTCGTTTCACTCGTAAAGCGACCATAGAAGGTGATCGCCCGGACAACCCAGGTCATGCAGATCTGTATCTGGAGCCATTGAAAAAGGCTGTCTTCGTGCGGTTCTCTTGATCCTGGTCGCGATTGGGGATCGGCTAGCTGGACACCGGTAAGAACCGACCGCTGTTTCACTCGCCCCGCAGCGCACCGGGCAGGCGGGCTCATGGAACAGCGGTCGGTGTTTGGGATGCCACAGCACAGGTGACGCCCTGACGCACTTACGCGACAGCGCCCTGTAAACGGGACTGCGCTCGCCGATGCTGAGCTGGTCCTGCCGCATAATGGCGGCACCAGGCTTCCAGCATCAGCAGGCGCCACAGCAGCAGGCCGAAATCCCGGCTCCGCCCCGAGCTGTGCAGACCAAGGATCCGCTCCACCCCATTCAGGCTCCAGAACCCCCGCTCTCTGCCGCCGCGGTCGAGAAGCCTTTCCCTGACCATGGCGCGGCCGGCCGGTTCGCGAAACCAGTCGCCCAGGGGAACGCCGAAGCCCCGCTTCGGGCTTCGGCCGGTAACCTCCGGGAGAAATCGGGCGGCGAGAGCCCTTAGAGGCAGCTTCCCCTGGGAGTGATCCAGCAGGCATGCACGGGGCAGGCGCGCGGCCCATTCGACGATGCGGACATCGAGCAGCGGCGACCGAACCTCGATCGAATGGGCCATCGATGCCCGATCGACCTTCACCAACACATCGTCGGGGAGATAGAGGCTATAGTCGAGCTTCTGCTGGCGCGCCGTCAGCGGCGCGCCGCGGCTCATCCGCCATCTCTCCCATACCGGGCTGCTGGCGTTCCGCAGAAACGGCCGCAGATCCGGGTGAATGCAATCGTCCATCACCGGATCATCAGGCAGCTCGTCGAAAACCGCCGCCGCTCCCCAATCCGGCAAGCTGAGCTTGGAAAGCTGGTAGCGGGCGAGCGACGCCTGCGGCAAAAGCCGGCTCGCCGCACCCAGCGCGAGGCCGAAACGGCCGGCTGCCCGGATCAAACCTTCCCGGCGGGCGCTTTCGACATATCGACGATAGCCGCCGAACGCCTCGTCGCCGCCGTCTCCGGAGAGAAACACCGTCGCATGGCTCGCCGCCGCCTCGCAGAGCGTGAAGCTCGGCAAGGCGGACGGGTCGCCGAAGGGTTCGTCGAAGAGCCAGGCCAGCCGGTCGATATCGCTGAGCTCGCCGGCGCGTTGCGGGATCACGCGGTGCTCAAGCCCGGCATGGGCCGCGGTTGTGCGAGCGAGCGCGCTTTCGTCCCATTGCTCTTCCGCGAAGCCGACGGTCAGCGCGAGCGGGGCTTTTCCCGTCTTCGCCGCCATGGCTGCGACCAGGCCGCTATCGATTCCGCCCGACAGGAAAACACCAACAGGAACGTCGCTCCGGAGCCGGATGCGGACCGCGTCGAAGAGCAAACTCTCGAGTTCATCCAGTTCGGCGGGGCTGGCGCTTCGCCGAGCAGGATCGTCGTTGAGGGTCAGGTCCCAATAGGGTGCCAGCGATGCCGCATGGGGCCGGTCGAGCGAGCCTGCGAGGACATGGCCCGGCGGCAGCTTCCGGTATCCCTCGAAAATGCAGGTTTCGCCCGGCAGGTAGCCGAGCGCCAGGTACTGCGCCACCGCGGAACGGTCGATCTCCCGGGGGGCGTCAGGACAAGCCAGCAAGCCCTTCAGTTCCGAGGCGAACCGCAGGTGGCCTTTCTGATCCCAGTAATAGAGGGGCTTTACGCCCAGCCGGTCACGGGCAAGCATGAAGCTCCGCTGCTTCGTGTCCACAAAGGCCAGTGCGAACATGCCGTTCAGAAGCGGCAACGCGCCCGCCCCGAGGCGCATGAGCAGCCGCAGCAGCACCTCGGTGTCGGATCCGCTCTGGAACGCCTCGCCTGCACGTTCGAGCTCGCGGCGCAGCTCGAGATAGTTGTAGATCTCGCCGTTGAACGCCAGCCAGCAGCTCCCGTCAGGGCTTCGCATCGGCTGATGCCCAAGGGGGCTGAGATCCAGGATGCTGAGGCGGCGGAAGCCGAGGCTCCAGCCGTCTCCCCCCTCGATTCCAAGATCGTCAGGACCGCGATGTTGCAGGGGCACAGTCATTGCGGCGGTCAGCTCGGGGCCTGCCGCTTGTGCCGGTCCGAACCAGCCGCAAATGCCGCACATCGTTTCTGTTTCGCCTTGCTCGCCTGCACGCCGCCGGGATGGAAGCGTATCGACGCCAGCCATGGACCTGAGCCGGTCAAGCCTGTCTGGCGTCAACCGAGTAGGCGCTATCGGCAGCAAACTGAATATGACGCGCGTCAACTCGGCTCGGAGGTCATTCGTTTATCAACTGACCCGCGCAGATAGCCGCCTCGCAATCACGGAGCCGAGTGTTCCGATGCAGAGGACAGCAGGAGCGCATGAAGACGCAGGCTTAGGCCAGAGGGCGACTTCCCGCATGGCGCCGGGGGAAGCGGGCCCGGGTCCGGGACGTGGTCGGGAGACGTGCTCGATGCAACCTTCGTTAAAGGGGCAGAGCCTGCGGTGGTGCTTCTTCTCGCCTGGCCGCCGTTCGATCGACGTGCTCGGTGGCGATTCACGGACCTCTGGCGGGGCCGAGGCCCAGGTGGCCCATCTCGCGGCTGCGATGGCAGAGCTCGGCCATAAGGTGAGCCTGATCTACGGTGACGAAAGCCAACGTTGTCCACCAACGGAACTCGCCTCCGTCACCTGCATCGACGCCGCGCCGCGATGGCTGAACCCTTCGAGCATCGCAGCGTTCTGGCGCGCGTTGAGGGGCGCTTCGCCAGATGTGATCTATGCGCGGCTGCCGAGCGACTTTCTGGCGCTGCAAGGGCTGCTTGGCCGTTTCGACGGGCGAGCGCGCTTCATTTACGCGCTGGCTCACGACGACCATTGCCGACCTTGGCACGCCTATTCCTACAGACGTTGGCTGCACGCGCCGCTTTACGCCTTGGGCCTTCACAGTGCTGAGGCGATCCTGGCGCAGCATGAGGGGCAGCGAGCTCGACTTGCCCACCGTTTGCAGGGCCGGACGATTTGCGTGCCGAATCTGGTGCGGTCCTTCGCCTCTGTCCCGAGAGATTTCGAGGGCACGTCGATCGACGCCATCTGGGTCGCTCAGATCCGCCCGGAGAAACGTCTCGAGAGATTCCTCGACCTCGCGGCATCGGCGCCGGATCTCTCATGCAGCGTCGTCGGCGGGTTCGATCCGACGTTGCCCGCAGCCTCCCGTGTCGAGCTCGAGCAACGGATTCAGTCGTTGAGCAACGTCACCTATTGGGGGCCGCAGCCGGCGGATGTCGTGATGTCGCTGCTCGCTCGCAGCAAGGTCCTCGTGAACACCTCGAGCGGAGAAGGCTTTCCGAATTCGATGCTGGAGGCGTGGAGTCTGGGAGTGCCGGTCGTTTCGCTTGCAGTGGATCCTGGCGGCATCATTGAGCAGCAAGATATCGGCCTTCTCAGCGGAGGCGATGTCGAACTGCGCAACGACGTGCGGTTGCTGACACGGCGCGGGTCGCTGAATGATCGGATCGGCGTCCGCGCATTGGCCTATGTAAGGGGCCGGCACAGCCTCGAAGCTGTCTGCGCCGCTCTCTCGCCGGCGATCTTCGGGTCTCCCGTCACAGCCGGCGCCCATCGCGCTGAACATTCCAGAGAAGCCCTGTCATGATGCTGGGAAGCCTTCTCAGTGCGGCAGGCCGTCCCGGCACCGCTGCCGCCGCACGCCCCGGTGCCCCGAGGGCGGTCGCAGTCCTTATCGGGCAGCTTTCGCAAGGCGGCAGCGAAAGGCAGCTCTACATGTTCCTGGCCCACTGCGACCGCACGCGCTGGACGCCTACCGTCTACGTCTCCGGAGAACTGGGTTTCTGGGAAGCTCCCATCCGGGCCCTGGGCATTCCCGTCGTACTGCTGGCCGGGGGTCGAATAGCCAAAATGGCGCAATTGCGCACCGCCTGCGTGGCGCAGGGCGCGACATGCTTTTTCTCCTGGTCTTCGTACACCAACGCCTTCGGTCTGGCCCTCACTGGGACGGGCATTCAGCGCGTCGGATCCTTCCGCAATGCGCTATTCGCCGATCTGCCCACGCGTCTCCGATCGGTCTGGGCTTGGGCCAGCCTCGCTGGCGTCTCCACGGCCATATGCAATTCCCGCGACACCTTCGAGCAGCTTTCGAGCCACAGAACCGTGTGTCCCAAAGCAGCTTACGTGCCGAACGGGGTCGAGACCCCAAGCCCGAGCGAGGTTGCTGCGTTACGCGCGCAGTGGCGGGGCCGGCTTGGCCTTCAAGAGGACACTGTCCTCATCGTTGGGGTCGGTCGGCTCGTGAGCCAGAAGCGCTTCGACCGCTTTCTCGACATCATCGACAAAGTTAAAACGGATGGTCCGGTGCAGGCAGTCATCGCCGGCGAGAACCTCGGCTGCCGTGGCGATCTCGAACGCCAGATCGAAGATCTGGGCCTTCAGAACATCGTACGCCTCGTCGGCGCGGTGCCGGATGCCCGCGAACTGATCTGCGCCGCCGACATCTTTCTTCTCACGTCCGATTACGAGGGCACGCCGAATGTCGTCCTGGAGGCGATGGCAGCCGGAAAGCCCTGCGTGGCGACCCGCGTCAATGGAGTCGGCGAGTTGATCGAGGACGGCGCAACCGGGTTCACAGCGACACAGGATACGACGGAGCTGGCGCAGCACGTTTCCCGTCTTATCGCAGATCCGGAGCTGCGCCGACGCGTGGGTCAGGCAGCCTGCGCAGCCGTCGAGAAGGCGCGAAGTCCAGTCGAAATCGCACGCGAGCTTTGGTCATTCTGTGAGCAACCCACCTGAGACCTTGAAGCCAATGCATGTCGCCTTCTTTGTCGACCAAGTATTCTGGCGCGAGGGGCCTGTCCTCTCGACCGAGGAGTCGTTCATCCTCTTCCCGGCGAGCTTCGCCGGCTTCGTCGACCAGATCACTTTCATTGGACGCGAGGCGCCGACCCCCGGGCGGGCTCCTTACGTCCTGGACGGCTCCACCTTCTCTCTATGCGCGCTGCCGTTCTATCCCAGCCTGTACCGGCTCTGGCGGGCCGACCCCCGCATGTATCGTCGGATTCGCGAATCCGTGCATGAGCAGTCCAAGAACTGGGATGTGCTCGTCATCTGCGGGCCCCACCCTATTGGCCAGCTCGTCGCCCGAATGTGCAGCGCTCAAGGCATCCCGGTTGTCCTGATGGTGCGCCAGAACCTCATCGAGCAAATGAGCGCCCACCGCGGATTGGAGCGTCACGCCGCGATGCTCGCCGCCCGCCTTCTCGAATGGGATTTCAAGCGGTTGGCCCGCGACCGGACGGTCTTTGCGGTCGGCGAGGAGATGACGAAGGTCTACAGCCGCTTCTGCGGCCGCGCGCACAATCACTTTCCCTGCCTTGTCGACCGTGCACAGTTCGAGATGTTCTCGCAGATGTCCGCGGGATCCGATCCCAGGCGCCTCATCAAGGTCTGCCGGTTGGCTCCGGAGAAGGGACATCGTTTCCTGTTCGAGGCCATGGCGCAGCTCAACCAGCGCGGCCTGCACTGTCATGTCGATCTCGTCGGCACAGGTGCGATGGATCAGGAACTCCGGGAATTGGCTTCAAAGCTCGGCGTTGCGTCGCAGGTGACGTTTCATGGCTATGTTCCCTACGGTCGGCCGCTCTTCGACCTCTACGAGAAGGCGGGAGCCATGGTCCTGTCCTCCACAACCGAGGGTTTTCCGCAGGTCATCAACGAGGCCTTGTCCATCGGCCTTCCAACGGTCGCGACGACAGTGGGGGGAATTCCCTCGTTTCTCACGGACGAAGAAACCGCTCTGCTGGTGCCTCCGCGGGACGTCCCTGCGTTGGCCGGGGCGATCGAGAAGATGGTGCGCGCGCCAGAGCTTCGTGAGCGCCTGCGACGAAACGGGCGTGCGCTGATGCAAGATAACATCCTTGAAGTGAATCGGGCCCGTGTTCTCGGGGGTGTTCATGACGAGATCGCTCGCCGCCGAGCATAACTATCGCTGCGCCATCGGTGACCACCCGAGCACAGCTCCACCGTGTCGCCCGACGGTCAGCGTCATCGTGCCCGTCTACAACGAGATCGATTGCCTTGACCGGCTCGTGACGGATTTGCTCGCCCAGGATTACGAGCGGATTGTCGAATTCTGGTTCGCGGATGGTTGCTCGCAGGACGGGACTTACGAGGCTCTGCTGCGGCTCAGCGACGTGGATGACAGGGTCCGTGTGATCCGGAACCCGAAACGCGGACCGGCGGCCGGCATAAACCTGGCGCTGGAGCGGGCGACGGGGGACATCGTAAACCGGCTGGACGCGCATGCGCGCTATGACCCCGATGTCGTGACAAACAGCGTCGAGGCGCTGCTGGCAACGGGCGCCGGAGGCGTGGGCGCCATCGCACGCCCCTCTGCCGGCAGGACACTGATCGGCCGTGCCATCGTCGCCGCGCATAAGAGCCCTTTCGGAGTAGGCGTCGCGAAATTCCGCCGGGACGGCGCGGAAGGCTGGGCCGACGCGATCTGGAACGGCTGCTATTGGAAGCACATCGTGGATCGCGTGGGGCTGCTGCGGGAAGATCTGCATCGCGCCGAGGATAACGACTTCAACGCGCGCATTCAGGGTTTGGGGTATGGCCTCTACCTGTCGCCCGCAATACGGGCCTGGTACCTGCCGCGGCAAACTCTGAGGTCGCTCTGGAGGCAGTATTTCGCCAACGGCATCGGGGTGGTCAGAGCTGCCCGGGAGAGGCCAGATGCCGTTAGCTGGCGGCATTTCGCTCCGCTTGCGCTGGTCCTCACATTGAGCTGTGCCGCCCTGATCACAATTGCGTGGTCGGGGGGGCTTCCTGGTCTGATTGCTTTGCTGGCTTACCTGGGCGTTCTGGCTTTCGCCACCCTTCTCGCGGCGGCACGAGAACGCGGCGCGCATCTGCTGCTCCTCCCTGTGGCGCTGGCTACGCTTCACTTCAGCTATGGGTTTGGATCCCTCTGGGCCCTTGTGGCGAGCCCCTTGGCCGCGCTCTTTAAGCGATCTCGCCTCGTTTAACACTGTGTTAAGATCTCACATGCATGATTCGCGGTAGCGATCGGGCAGAGACCCCTTCATCGTCGCGCACTGACGAACTACGACGTTCGCCTTAGTCCGAGGGCTTACGCCTCGAGCGTAAGGTCTAATCCTTCTGCGTGATTGGCAGGGTTGAGAGAACGAATACCTTGGTTGCGATCAAGGGATCGCAACATGCTTCAGATCGCTACAGCTTCTCATTCGCTGCTGGAGGAACGCTCGCCAAGCGCGAGGGATATCCGCCACAGAGTGCTTGCTCGCAACGCCGTCCTCTTCTGGCAGGACGAACGACAGCCGCAAGCCATCGAGATTGTCGAGGGCACCGTTCGGGCCGCGCGTCTCTGGAGCGATGGTTCGCGCCAAATCCTGGCATTCTTTTGGCCCGGCGACATTATCCAGGCCGCGGCTCTGCAACGCTATACTGCGGAGGCCGTCACGCGCTGCGTGCTGAGGCCGCGCAGTCATGAGGACGTCGGCACGTTCGAGTCGTCCGGCACGGACCAGGCGCTTCAGGCGTCCATCTGCCTCCTGGCAGCCACGGGCAAGAAGAGCGCCACGAGCCGAATGGCGTGGTTCCTGCTTCAGATCTACGAACACCTTCCGCAGGATCCGAGGCGCGCGCAGGCGCTCCGTTTCACAATTCCCCGCAATGACGTCGCTGATTACTTGGGGATGTCGATGGAAACCGCGTGCCGTACATTGGCGGCATTCCGGGCGCGCGGTTTGATCGACCTCCCGACCCGGAAAACCATTTGCTACCGAGACATGGCGCAGCTCGCTCGGGTCGCTCAGTCACCCAAATGGGAAGATGCCGAAGCCTGAAGGCAATGGCCGTCCGCTTGCGACAGTTCCCAGAATTTGTGGTATATGGGCGTCATAATAAGTCGAGGGGCATGTGCTGATCCGACGGCGCGGCAGACGCCAGGGAGCCAGGCACGACAATGTGGCGCATCCTGTTAGCCGACGACCATGGGATTTATCGCAAGGGCCTTCACCTGGTCCTTCAGCGCGCATTCCCCGATGCCGATCTCCTGACAGCGGACTCGCTTCCCACAATCCTGTCAACGGTCGAGAAAAATCCAGATCTCGATCTTCTTATCATTGACCTGCATATGCCGCGCCGCATTCCGATCGAGGGTCTCAGCGACCTGAGCGCAAACTGCCGGAACATCCATCTGGTCGCGCTGTCCGCGTCCGAAGCAGCTACTGACATTCTGGAATGCCTTGCTTGCGGATTTCACGGCTATATTTCGAAACTTCAGACTGACGAAGAAATTGTTGCCGGCATAGAGGACGTTCTTGCCGGGAAAATCTATGTCACGCCGCGCCTGGCCCTCACGAAGGGACTCGCTTCCTGGCGCGAGATGGTAAAAGTAACCGAGTCCAGCCGCTCGCAACTCATCCGCCTGACGAACCGCCAACGGGACGTCCTTGCCCTACTGGCGCAGGGCAAGTCCAACAAGGAGATTGCACGCGAGCTCGCCATTGCGGAGGCGACTGTCAAGATTCATGCGGCGGCGGTCATCCGTGTGCTTGGAGCCACGAACAGGGCCTCCGCGGCGCTGTTTGCTCAACAATGGCTTGAAAGGAAGGAGTGAGGACCGTGATCGGGAGCCTCCGATTCCGGCGGAGTGCCGAGCCTACAAGTCCAGAGCTGTGGTGAGGACATATTCCAGGCCCTCCGGCGAGAGTCCCAGCGTCGAGGTTCCGCCGGTGATCGCTTTGCCGTCATCACACAAAATTGAAGTCCCGAACCCGCGTTTGCAGCTCCCCGTCGCTTGAGGCCCGTCCCGTTCAAGCCACTGCAGGCACAGGCTCGCGCGGGTGCTGTCGATGGGTTGAATGCTCCAACGGACCAGCACCTTCCCTGTCGGGCAGCTCAATGCCCCATGTTTGACTGCATTTGTCGTGAGTTCGTGAATGATGATCGAGAACGACTGCGCAAGCCCACTACGGAGCCCAACCGTCGGCCCGATCACGTCGAACTGATTGGAGCGGCAATACGGAGAAAGCTCGAGGCGGACGAGCTCCTCCAGCGAGCAATGATCCACGCCCTTTCGCGTGGATACATCAGCGTTTGCGATAGCGCGAAGGCGCCCTTCCAACGCATCACATAATTCCGTCACCGTAGTACTACTCTCGGCCGTCAACTTAATGACGGACAAAACTAGCGGTACGAAATTGTCGAGCCTATGCCGAAGCTCTTTGTTATCGAGACTAAGAAAATAGAATTTATCAAATAAATCTTCTGCAGAACCAGGCATGCTAGGATTAATTAATTCTCCATTACAATTAGAGATTAGCTGATATAGAACAGAAAAATAATTATATAGCCCCTTTGACCGCATTAAACTTGTATTCAAGCTCGATAATTTCAAAGCATTTCTAGCAGGTATCTGCCTTTTTCTTATTATAAACTTCGACTTATCTCTATATGGACTGGAGCCCATGCGAGATCCTCGATTGATCGATACCCCCAACATCAATAATAGCTGATTTCTGTCAATAAAACAATTCTAGGGTGCAGTTAGGTTAACTCGCCGCTGCGCCGTTGGTTTCACTCATGACCTGACGCGCCGACGCCGGTGGATCCCGGCCTTGGACCCTGGAGGATTTCCAATGGAGTCTCGCCGCAGTTTTCTCCTCAACGCTGGCAGCCTCGCGGCCGCAGGGCTTCATGGATTAGAGGCATTCGGCCAAGCTTCGGCAGTGAGCCATGAGGCTGCAAGTGCGTCGCCCCCGAGCCGGGCGAACGGAACCGGCCGGACGTTCTACGTCGCGCCCATGGGCGAGGACGGCGACTATCCGGAGCGGGGCACGGTCGAGCGCCCGTTCGCCACGCTTCCTCATGCCTTCGCCCACGCCTATGGCGGCGATACGATCCTGCTGCGAGGGGGAGAATACGGCTTCGACGGTGCCGCCGAAGGATGGCTTCTCGCTGGCCACGACGGAGCGCCGGGCCGTCCGATCGTCATCGAGAACTATCCCGGCGAGTCTCCCGTGATCGACGGAGCCGCAATGAGGCCCCCGACGCAACGGTATCAGGCGTGGCCTTCGCGCACATCAGCCGGCGGGTTTGCGCTCGTTATCATGGATGCTTCCCACCTGACACTGCGCGGACTCACCGTTCGCCATGGCCCGATGGGCGGGTGCTTCGTCAACGGCACCCATCACGATTTATTGATTGAGCGCTGCGTCTTCCGCGACAATGGCTGGCTCAACGACGAATATGGCACCGGCCTGGGAATCCTGGGGCAGGGCAATCACAACATCGTGCGCAATTGCGACTCCTTTGGCAATCACGGCGGAGGACCGGGCGCAACTGGCGGAAATGCCGATGGGATCTCGGTTTCGCTCGCCGACAGCACCGGAACCGTCATTACCGGTAACCGCGTTTGGCGCAACACGGACGACGGCTTCGACTTCTTCAACCCCTCGAGGGCCAAGGACAGCCTCAACGGTTCGCCATGCCTTATCGATCAGAACTGGGCCTTCGAGAACGGATACAACTCCGACGGCTCGATCAACCGTAACGAGAGTGGCGACGGCTGCGGTTTCAAGCTGGGAGGGCGGCGTCCAGGCGCCACCGGCATCTATGGCGGCCACACAGTGACCCGGTGCCTTGCCTGGAGCAACAAGACAAACGGTTTTGATGACAACGGCTATAATGGCGGGCTGCAGCCGCTGGCCGTCTTCAACAATGTCTCTTTCAACAATGCGCGCGGTGGGGTGGGTTACGCCTTCATCATTCAGCATAATGCGAGCACGGTGCTTCAGAACAATATAGCCCTCACGCAAAGCGGAAGGCACGACTTCGACATCTCGCTTCTGTCTCAGTCGCACAATGCAAGCAACGGCGCGGCCCTAAGGTCCCTCTCGCCAACGAATTTCGACGTGTCTTTGAACGACTTTCAGTCCATCGACGATACGATTGCGCGCGGTCCCCGCCAGGCGGACGGCTCCCTGCCAATCTCGGGCTTTTTGAGACTGGCGAAGGGGAGCAGGCTGATTGGCGCAGGAAGCCCACTCGGGCTGCCCCCCAACATGCCTTCGAACGGGGACGTTGTCAGTCTCGGGGCCTTCGAGGCGCCATAGCAACGGCCCAGCGCTTCCTGCTCTGCGCGGCTCGCGCCGCGAAGGGCGAGAAGCACAGTAGGGATCAGGAAAGCCACGACGACTGGCTGCGCGCCTGGAAGGGGCTCGGCCTCGCGTTCGGCGACGTCAACCCGAGGACAAAGAACAGCCTCGCCGAGGGCTTCCGCGACATTCGAAATCTCGTTTATCCGGGGGGCAACGAGCGAATCCCCTGCCCTGTTGACCTTCGATCACTCGCACGCGACGGCCGATGACACCCCTGTCATCGCATGTCCTGTCCAGGTTGGTGGGCCGGGCCGGATCAATTTGCGAGCGCCTATGCGATTGAAATACTGACCTAATTCTCAATTACTCATCCTTGGCTATCTGATCCTTAAGCGGCTTGATGATGGACTGGAGCGCCGCCTGCACCTTGCTGACCAATGAGGACGTGCTGGCAGTCAAGGTTTTCCTCTTCTCGCCAGACCCGTTAGGCCGCAAAACAAGCCGAACGCCTTCGCCCTCCCGTATGCCGAGCGCGTGTTGCAGGTGAAAGCCGCCCGTCAACGGCCAAGCGCGACCGCTTCCCATGACGGTCATCGCCCACGCACTGTGACTGTATTTCCGCTTCTCCTTTCATAAATCGCCCCGAAACGCCGGTATCTCAAAGTCGTTCGTACCGAGATAATGAGCAGGACACCGCTATGGGGTTGCCCTGCATCGTTGCCTGTCGCTCCTATGCATGTACTCTTGGCACACTGAGGATCGTAACGATGACGATTGAACGAGCCGAAAGCCTCGACCGTCGCGATTTTATGATCGCGGCAACGGTCGGTGCGGCCGTAGCGCTGAAGGCGGAGCAGGCACAGGCGCAATCCGCCGCGGTAGCGCCGACGGCTTCTCCCAGCGCAGGATCGGGCACCGTCTATACGGGCGATATCATCGACGGCAAGCGCGTGATCAGCGCCCTCGATGTCGCGGACCTCGCGCCCGGCAAGCACAGCTTCTACTTCCAGGGCGTGCAGATGCCGACGGGCCAGCATTGGTACGTGTCGGTGATGGTGGCCAAGGGCGCCGCCCCCGGCAAGCGGCTCGGACTGATCAGCGGCATTCACGGCGATGAGATGAGCCCGATGCACACCGTCCAGTCCGTGATGAGGCAGCTCGAACCGGCCGGGATGTCCGGAACGGTGCTGGCCGTGTTCGACGTCTCGCGCCCGGCGATCGAAGGGATGGAGCGGCGCTGGCCGAGTTCCGGGCGCGGGATCGACCTCATCGATATCAACCGGCTGTTTCCCGGCAATGAAAACGCCCCCGACGCACCGAGCCGCCATGCGGGCCTGGTGTTCAATCGGTTGCTGCGCGCGAATCTCGATTACGGCATCGACTTCCATACCGCCGCCACGGGAATGGACATGACCGCGTTCCATCTCGCGCGCATGGATCTGCCCGAAGTCAAGGCGATGGCCGAGCTCTACCCGATCGAGCAGATTTTCGACAATCCCGCCTACCCCGGTCTCCTGGCAAATGCGCTGATCGCGGCGGGTATTCCGGCCTTCACGCCCGAGATCGGCCGGCCGCGCGTGTTCGATCACGAGATGATCGCGCTCTTCGTCGAAGGGACGATGAACGTCCTCAAGCATCACGGCATCGTCGCCGGGGCCATCGGCAGGACGGGCCAGGATTCGAACGTCTTCGTCGCCGACGGCATGCTGCCGATCGTCACGAACAGAGGCGGTTTCGTCGAGCTTCTGGTCAAGCTCAACGAGACGGTCGAAGCCGGGCAGAAGGTCGCGGTCCAGCGCAACACCTTCGGGGAGGTGGTCGCGGAATATACGGCACCGCGCAGCGGCAAGGTCGGCGCCCGCAGGACCGACGCCACGGCCGAGGCCGGTACGCCGATCGTATTCATGCTGTTCGATAGTGCTCAAGCGGTCGGCGGCGACGTGGTCGTCGAATGAATCGCCACATGCCAGGTCGACGAGCAGGAGGAAGCCAATGCTGAGACTGGGCGAGAAATACGGCCATCTGGCGCGTCGTGCCGGCTGCGGCTGCTGCAATCCCGACCTTCACAAGGCCTCCCGCCGCCTCGCGGCGTTCTCGCGGCGTGGCCTGCTCGGCGGCGCGGCCGCCGCCACGGTCGCCGGCTTGCTGCCCCGCTCCGCCGGGGCGCAGACCTCCGCGCCGCCCAGCCGGATTCTGTTCCGCGAAGCCCGGCTCTTCGACAGCGTCTCGGGCCAGGTGAAAGAGCGCGCGCAGCTCCTGGTCGAGAACAACCGGATCGCGTCCGTCGATTTCAGCAATGCTCCGCCCCCCGGCGACGCCACCGTCATCGCCTGCCGCAACGGGGTTCTCCTTCCCGGCCTCATCGACGCACACTGGCATGCGATCTTCGCCGCCGTGCCGCTGAACATCCTGCTCAACGGCGATCCGGGCATCATCTTCGCCGCCTCGACCGCCGAGGCCAACCGCACCTTGCTGCGCGGCTTCACCACGATCCGCGACCTGGGCGGCCCGGTCTTCTCCTTCAAGCAGGCGATCGACAGCGGCGTCATTCCCGGCCCGCGCATCTTCCCCTCCGGGGCGCTGATCACCACCTCCGGCGGCCATGGCGACCTGCGCTTGCCGAGCGAGATCCCGCGTGACGGCGGCCGGCTGAGCAAGGGCGAGCTGATAGGCGGGGCCGCGATCGTCGACAGCCTCGGCGATCTCAAGATGCGGGTGCGCGAGCAGCTTCTCCAAGGCGCCTCGCAGATCAAGCTCATGGGCGGCGGCGGCGTCTCCTCGCCGCGCAGCCCGCTGGACATCCTGACCTTCAGCGAGGACGAGCTTCGCACGGCCGTCGCCGTGGCGCAGGACTGGAACACCTATGTGACTGTGCATGCCTACACCTCCCGCGCCATCCAGCGCTCGCTGGCGGCCGGCGTGACCTCGATCGAGCATGCGCATCTCATGGACGAGGGCACGGCGAGGATGATCGCGGAGAAGGGCGCGTGGCTGAGCACGCAGCCCTTCCTCAGCATGGAAGACGCGGACTCGCAGAGCGGGCCGGGCGTCGAGCGCGCCCAGCAGATCTTTGTGGGAACGCCCAAGATCTACAAATTCGCTCGTAGCCTCGGCATCAAGACCGCCTGGGGCTCCGATGTCCTGTTCTCGCCGGCCCTGACCCAGCGCCAGAACATCATGCTCACCCATCTGAGCAACTGGTACACCAACGCAGAAGCCCTGCAGATGGCGACCTCGGGAAACGCTGCGCTGCTGCAGCTCTCCGGCCCCCGCAATCCTTACCCGGCGCCGATCGGCGTCCTCGCGGAGGGCGCCCTCGCCGACATCCTCGTCGTCAACGGCAACCCGCTCGACGACTTCAAGCTGCTCGAAGACCCGCACCGGAATTTCACCGTGATCATGAAGGACGGCCGGCTCCACAAGAACCTGTTGTGACGCAATCGAGTCGGCTCCGGAGCATGCGCTGTCGTGGTTTTCTCACAGGGTAGAGCCAAGACGCGCGAGCGCCATGGCGGGTTCAAACCACGCCGCTTCGAAAGGCAATGGAGGATGGGGCCGCGTGAATGAGCATGGAGCATGTTCAAGGCCCGGTTCGCACCGCCATCTTCGGCAAGCGCTCCACCAGAGCCATGGCGGCCTGATGTTCAACCCGCCGGCCCCGGGCACGGTGAAACGGAGAGCCGGGAGCGAGCCCGAGTGTCCGACACGGTACGAAACGCGAAGCAAATGACGAGCGAATCCGAAACAGTCATCCTGCTTCATGGTCTCGCACGAAGCAGATCGTCACTTCTGCTCATCGAAAAGCTGCTTTCGGCTGCTGGCTACAACGTCATCAACGAAACCTACGATTCAACGAACCATGCGATAGAAGGCCTGCTAAGCCACGTCGAGAACGCCGCCCGAAGCTGCAACGGGAAGCGGATGCATTTCGTAACCCATTCGATGGGAGGCATCCTCCTGCGTGCCTGGCTACGGCAGAACCGTCCGCGCGAGCTCGGGCGCGTCGTGATGCTGGCCCCGCCCAATCACGGCTCGGAACTGGTGGATGGGCTCGGTCGCCTGCCGGCTTTCGAGCTGATCAACGGACCCGCCGGCCGACAACTCGGAACGGACCCGGACAGCCTGCCCAACTCCCTGCCCAAGGCAGATTACGAGCTGGGCATCATCGCCGGAACACTCTCGCTCAACCCGCTCCTGTCGCATTTCTTCGCCGGCCCGAACGACGGCAAGGTCTCCGTGGAGAGCACGAAGCTCGATGGCATGACCGATCACATCGTGCTGCCGGTGACCCACACCTTCATGATGAACAACCCGCTGGTCGTCGCCCAGGCCGTGACCTTCATCAGAACCGGGCGCTTCAACCACGATCTGACGATGTCGGAGCTCGCCCGAAACGTCGCAGCCTATCTTCAGGGCGAGAAAAGCGGCTTCTGAAGCCTTCGTTCGGCGCGCTCGGGCGCGACACTCTTGCCGCCCCGGTGGTCAGCCCCCGCGATTGTCGTAGGGGCCCTCCTCTCCGTCCCGATCGTCGGTCCTGCGCTGAGCTTTTTCCAAGAGATGCCGCTTCAACGAAGCCAGACTCACCTGCGACCAGTTCCGGATATCGGCAACCGCGACCCAGGCATCGACATAGTGCTGGGGGGCATAGACGTGCCCGTAGCCCATCGGCGTCCGCGTCGCGAAAGCCATGTCGAGCGCGAGCTGCAGACCCGTCACGATCGGATACCAGCGGAACTCCGGGGAAACATCCGGGCCGCGCACCGGCTCGAGCCAGGCAGGCCGCCGGAAGAAGGAGTTCCGGTCGAAGAAGGTGACCGCGTCGCTGGCATATTGGAGATAGACGATCCGCAGGACGCCCCAAGGCGTCTCGGGGGTCACGCGCGGACCCTCCTGGTTCATGAAGCGGACGAAGCGACCGTCACGATATTCAGGAAGCCAGGCGGGGGAGCCGGGATTGCGCCGATCCGTGATGCTGCGCCAGAAGCGGCTGCCGAAGGGAGGGCCGCTCCACAAGGCGCCGTCGACCGGGTCGCCGATCATGTCGAGCAGCTCGACCGAGCGCTCCGAATTCATCGAGCCAAGGCTCAGCCCGTGCAGATAGAGCCGTGGCCTGCGGTCCTTGGGCAAGCCCGTCCAATAGCCGTACACCTCGGCGAACAGCGCCTGCGCCGCCTCCGAGCCATATTCGGGCTGGGCCAGCAGCGACAGCGGGCTCGACAAATAGGAATACTGCAGTGCCACGCTGGCGACGTTGCCGTCGCCGAGATATTCGATCGGAGCGATGGCGGAGGGGTCGACCCAGCCGGTGCCGGTCGGCGTGATCACGACGAGGATCGCGCGCTCGAAGGCGCCGGCGCGCTTTAGCTCCTCCAACGCCAACCGTGCCCGCGCCTGCGCAGATCCGGCGGCCCGCAGCCCGACATAGAGCCTGATGGGCTGCGAGGCGGGCCTCCCTGTCATCGCCGCAATCTCGGCCGTGCTCGGCCGCGAGGCTACGAATTCCCGGCCCGCACGCCCCAATTCCTGCCATTTCACAAGCGAGGCGGCACTTCCCGACTGGAGCGGGTCGATCGGTTGCGGGCTGGTCGGCTCGATCAGGGCGTCGCGCTCGCGGAAGGAGGAATCGAGCATGCGAAAGCTGATGCGGACCAGGAAACCATTCGCCAGCGTCCACAGCAGCAGCGTCGTGATCGTGAGGCCAGCGGCGAAGGCGACGCGCCGCGGCATGAAGCGCAGCGGTCGCCGCGCCAGAAACAGGGCGACAAGCCTGAACAGCCGCCCAAGAGCCAGCAGCACGGCGAAGGTCGCGAGCGCGATCAGGCTGACCTGAAGCGGATGGGCGCTGTCGATCGGCTCCATCGCCATCACCTTGCGGATGGAATTCTGCCACCCCACAGCGTTGGCCAGAAAGATCACGGCCACCGGCAGGCAGACGCAGGCGATGACGATATTGCCGATGCGCCGCATGCGCTCGTTCGGCTCCGGCATCTCCAGATACGCCCAAAACCAGCGCCAGGCCGTGCCGAGACCGTAGCCGATGGCAAAGCAGACTCCTCCAAGAACCCCTTGGGTCAGAGCAGTGCGCGGAACGAGCGTCGGGGTCAGCGAAGCCGCAAACAGGAACGTGCCCAGCGCCAGTCCGATGCCGGACAGGTTACGGCTCCAGCGCAGCGGAAGGAGAAGCATTCTCGTGCGATAGCCTGTCATCTTACCTGCCGAAAATGGGATTTGCTGCGTTCAACCAGCCGGTTGGGGTCCATAGCCGGCCTCGGAGAGCAAGTAGGTGAAGGCGGCGACATTCAGAAGCGCCAGACCAGCGGCACGTAGAATACGGCCATGACGAAGAACCAGAGCATCAGCGGCGCTCCAAGCTTCCAGTAGCTGGTGAAGCTGTAGCCGCCCGGCCCCATCACCATCATGTTGGTCGCGGTCGCGATCGGCGTCAGGAACGAGGCCGAGCCGGCAATGCACAGGCTCATCAGCACCGGGCGCGGTGAGACGCCCAGGCCCGCGGCGGCCGCCATGGCGATCGGAATGACCAGCATCGTCGTCGCCGTGTTGCTCATGACCTGGCCGAGGCTCGCGGTCAGCACGAAGAGGCCGCCGAGGAAGACGAAGGGGCCTGCTCCACCCGTCAGCGTCACCAGCTGGTCGGCCACCACCTTGGCCGCCCCCGACTGCACCATTGCCGTGGAGAGCGGCATCATCGCCGCGATCAGGATCACCGTCGTCCAGTTGATCGCGCGATAGGCCTGCTCCACGGTCATGATGCCGGCGAGGATCAGGGCACCGGCGCAGATGAGTCCGGCCACCGCAGGCGGCAGGATGCCCGTCGCGAGCATCGCGACGAGGCTGGCCAGCACGGCGAGCGTCACCCCGGCGCCGGCCCCCATCGGCACCGCCTGGCGCCGGACCAGATCGGGCGAGTTGACGACGAGCACGTCGGGGTCGTCGAGGCGCAAATCCAGCGCCTCCCAGGTCCCTTCGAGAAGCATGGTGTCGCCGGCAAGCAAGGTCTCGCCCGGCTCGACGTCGACGCCGGCTCGCTGCACGGCCAGCACGACGAGATCACCGCTATCGGTCACCATGCCCGGGAACAGCGCGCGGCCGATCAAGGCCGAGCGCGGCGGGATCACCACCTCGGCGAGGCCGGAACGGCGACTGAACAACCCCGGCTGCGCACCCTCCTCGCGCAAGGCCAGATGCTTGTCGGCAGCCAGCGTCGCGATCGCCTCTGCATCGCCGCGTACGAGCAGGTAATCGCCCTCGGAGACCGCCGGGGCCCGCAGCGGCGTCCGCGTTTCCCCCGCCTGTACGGCCATGAGGTTGAGCCGCCCGGCCGACCCGACATCGATCTCGTCGGGTGGGATGCCGACATAGGTGGAGGTCGAACGCACGCGCAGCCGGAAGACGCCGTCGCTCAGCCCGTAATGCTCGACGAGGGTCTGGGCGTGCCGGCTGAAATCGGCCGGCAGCCGCGCGCTGCTCTGCTGCGGCAACAGGCGCTTGCCCAGCAGCAGGATGATCGCGATGGTCCCGACCAGAAGCGGCAACCCGACCAACGCGAACTCCGCGAAGGCGAAGCCGGCGAGCCCCGCATCCTCCAGCGCCTCCGACACCAGGATGTTCTTCGGCGCCCCGGTCAGCAACAGGTTCGCGCCGGCATGGGAGGCGAAGGCGAGCGGCATCAGGAGCTGCGCCGGCGATTGGCGCAGGCGGACCGCCGCCATGACCGCGACCGGCATCAGCGCCGCGACCGCGCCGCTGCCGCTGATGAGGGCACTCAGACAACCGGCCGCGACCATGATGATGACCAGCAGCCGTGTCAGCCCTTCAGTTCCCGCCTTCGCGATCAGGTATTGTCCGGCCCAGGCGGTGATGCCCGTTCTTTCGAGCGCCGCGCTGATAATGAAGAGACTGGCAACGAAGAGGGCGGCGCGGTCGCCGAAGCCGGCGAAGGCCTGGTCGAGCGTGACGACGCCCGTCGCCCACAGCGCCAGCGCCGCGCCGATCGCAACCACGACGACCGGCAGCCTGTTCCAGGTGAACAGCACGATCGCGGCCATGGTGACGAGGGCGGTGCTCTGGATCGGTGTCACGTCGAGGCCTCCTGCCGCCCTTTCAGGCCTGCAACATCAAAACGCCGCCAAGCAGGATGGCAAGAGCGATCAGGACGAACCCGGCAACGGGCCAGCGGCGAAAATGGGCGTCGATATCCCCGATCCGATCCGAAAAGCGGCGGGCAACCGGTTGTGCGGCTTGTGCGAGGACGATGATGTCGCCTTCCGGAATCGCACCGAGCCGTTGCGGCAATCGATGGACGAACAGCATCGCGACCGCGCCGAGCAGCATCGGCCAGGTCACCTTCCAGAGCGCCTCCGGCTGGAGCAGGCCGGAAACCGTTTCGCCGGAAACCGCCGGATAGAGCGACCACGGGATGAGGAAGGCGGCAGCCACCACGACCAGCCAGGGCAAGAGCTGCCCGAGCGCTGGCGATCCCGCCGCATTGCCCGCCGTGTCGCGGCGCAGGATCAGCAGGAAATGCAGCATCAGCGCGGTGCTGCCGGCGCCGGCCAGCGTCATCGCGCCAGCGAGCCAGCCATAGCCGAACAATGGCTTGGTCGCGAGCTTGGCCAGCGCACCGCTGGTCAGCGGCATGCCGCCGAGGCTCAGCGCGAGCACCGCGGTGAGCAGCAGCGCGAGCCTGAGGCGGCGCCCTCCTGTCGTGGCGAGGATGCCGACGCCCAGGAACAGCGCGCCCTTCACCAGTGTGTGGTGAACGGCGTAATAGGCCGTCAGGTTTGTGACGCCAGGATCGGCGGTGTCGAGGCCGACACCGAGCAGCACGGCCAGCAGCCCCATCTGGCTCACGGTGGAATAGGCCAGCACCGTCTTCGCCCGCGGCTGGATGATGCCGACGATGACGCCGCAATAGGCCGTGACGAGGCCGACCCCGATCAGCACGGAGCCCCAGAGCGGCGCCCCGGCCTCGAAGGGCAGGAAGCGGATCAGCCCGATCACGCCCGCCTTGACCACCACGCCGCTCAGCACCGCCGAAGCCGGCGTCGGCGCCGCGGGATGCGCCAAGGGCAGCCAGACATGCAGTGGTACCAGCCCCATCTTCAGCGCGAAGCCGATGATGAACAGCGCGAGGGTGCCGTCACGCATCGGCGAGGCCGGCAATTCGGCGACGACGCTGCGGATCTGTGGATTGGCGTCGGGATGCATCGCCGACAGCATCACCAGCGCGATCAGCAGGAAGGCCTCTCCCAGCAGCGCGAGCCCGACATAGATGACACCGGCCCGGTGCGCGGAGGCGCTCTGCTCGTGGATGATCAGCCCATAAGCGGCGAGGCTCGCCAGGGTGAACAGCAGGTAGAAATTCACGACGTCGCCGACGATGAAGAGGCCGAGGCTCCCGGTGAGGGTCAGCAGCCACCAGATTGCAAAGCGCGGCGCAGCCGGGTCGCGCGCCATGAGCGAGGCCGCGTAGGCGCCGGCAGCGCTCCACAACAGCGCGGCGCCCCCGAGCAGGATCGCGCCCGGCTGGTCGAGCACCAGCGTCAGCCGGAACGGCGCCGGGAAGAAGGCGAAGCGACCTTCCGGTACGAGGACCGCCGCCGCGAGGGCCGGCAGCGGCGCGATGACGACCACGGCCAGGGCCCTCGCCCGGAACCGCGCGGACAGGCAGCAGATCGCGAGCACGAGCGGGAAGAACAGCGCTGCGGCGAGAAGCAGGCCGGCGCTGCTCATGGCGCCCATGCCATGTTCAGGCCATCGCGGCCGATCTGCAGGAAGCCGAAGGGCCGCAGCGGCACGAAACCGATCAGCACGGCTGCAATGGCCAAGGCGAGCGCCGCGCATTCGAGCCGGCGCGGCACGGCACGGCGCGCCACGATCGGAACGGTGGGGACGGCCAGCGCCTTGTCGATCACGCGGAAGACGTAGGCACCGGCCAGAACCCCGCCGGCCAGGATGGTTGCTGCCAGCCAGGGATTTCCCTGGATCACTGCGGCCGTCAGCAGCAGGCATTTGGCGACGAAGCCGCCGCTCGGCGGAATACCCATCAGCGACAGACCCGCGAGGCCAAAGGCGGCCGCGCTGATCGGCAGCACCCGGCCGAAGCCGCCGAGATCGGCGATGCGATCATGACCGAAGGCCTCGGCAATGACGCCCGCCGCCAGGAACATCGCCGCCTTCGCCAGCGCATGGGAGACCAGCTGGAGAGCGCCGCCTGTCCAGGCGATCGTGCCCCATGGCGGCAGGTCGGCGCTGCCGGCAGCCAACGGGAAGACGATGAAGAGATAGCCGATCTGCGCCACGGTCGAATAGGCGATCATCAGCTTCAGCCGCGCCTGCCGGAGCGCCATGACGCTGCAGAACAGGATCGAGGCAGCGCCGAGGACGGCGAGCATCTGGCCTGCGATCGCGGCCGCCTGCGGGGGCGCGACGTCGAGCACCAACCGCAGGATCAGGAAAACCGGCGCCTTGATCACCAGCGCCGACAGGACAGCGCTCGCCGGAGCCGGCGCCCCGGCATGGGCCGGCGGCAGCCAGAGATGCAACGGAAACAGCGCCGCCTTGGCCAGAAGCCCGACGATCATCAGCGCCAGCGCAACCGCGAGCGCCGGGTCCTGCCGGCCAAGCTGCGCCAGCGCGAGCAGGTCGAGCGTGCCGTACTGGCCGTAGATCAGGCCGGCCCCAAGCAGATAGAGCAGCGAGCCGATCAGCGCGAACAGCAGATAGCGCAACGCCGCCGTGACGGTCTCCGCCCGGCCGTCGAGGCAGACCAGCGGCACCGCCGCGAAGGTCAGCAGCTCCAGCGCGACATAGAGGTTGAACAGATCCTCGCCGACGAAGACGGCATTCAGCGCGCTCCAAAGCGCCAGCAGCATCACCCAGAAGGTCGTCTGCGCCCGTCCGCCGCCAGCGTCCGCCTGGAGCCCGTGCTGGATATGCGCGAACAGGCCGACCGCGACCACGACCAGCGCCGTCATGACCAGCATCGCCCCCGATAGCCCGTCGGCCCGCAGAGCGATGCCAAGCGGCGGCTGCCAGGCGCCGACGACATAGGAAAGCGCTTTCCCGCTCGATATCAACTCGGTGGCGATGGCGATGGCGACGACGAGCCCTGCCGCAAACGTCGCCAGCGCGATCCGGGCCGCGCTGCGCGGCCCGCAGGCGAGGATGGCGAGCACCGCGCAGACCGGCAGGATCACGGCCAGGACCAGCAGGAAGCCGCCCGGCGTGGTGGCATGGATGAGCGGCGTCACAAGCCACTCCGCGATTCATCGGGGGCCGCTCGATCGCCGACAGTCAGCTCGGCGAGCCGCTTCAGCAAGGCGACGGCCAGTGCGCTGGCCGAGAAGGCGACGACGATGCCGGTGATCACCAGGGCCTGCGGCACCGGGTCGGCGTCGAAGCCCGGCCCGGCGCCGCGCCGCGCGACGGCGCCGAAAACGAGGAAGATGCCCGCGCCGAGGATGTTGCAGCCGACGATCCGTCGCAGCAGCCCGGGATGGGTGATGACGGCGAACAGGCCGATGCCGACGAGCGCTGCCCCGCACAGGCCGAACAGGACGCCGGGCTGAAGCACCGCCATCATCGCGCCGGTGCCTTGCGGGCCGGCCCCGCGACCAGCATGGCGAGCGCCGCAGCGACGGAGAGTGTCAACGCCGCCTCGATCGCCAGGATCAGGGGTTTGGCCAGTGCCTTCGGATAGGCGAGGAAGCCGTCGGCGAAGGCGAAGCCGAGGAAGGCGATCGCCAGGAACAGGATCGGCCCGCCGGCCAGCACCAGCCGTAGCAACCACCGGGCCGTGTCGGGGGGCGGATGAAGCCCCGCCATCATCACCAGCAGCCACATCGCCGCGAGCACTGTCCCGGCCTGGAAGGTGCCGCCCGGCGCATCCGCCCCGACCCAGAACATGTAGACGCCGATGACGACGCCGAAAGGCGGCAGGACACGCCCGAGATAGGCGAGCGGCCCCGGAACGGCGGCGGGCTTCACATCGGGAGCGCCGCCCCAGACCGCGTCGGGCGCCAGCGACCAGACCCCGATCAGGGCGAGCAGCACCACGACCTTCTCCAGCAGCGTATCGAGCGCGCGAAAGGCCAGCAGGACGGCGGTGACGGGATTGCCCAGGCCCGTCGCGGGAAGCGCCTGCGCGGCGGCCGGCGCGAGCGTCGGTGCCGGTGTGGAGAAGGTCAGCACGGCAAAGCCGAGCCCGGCGGAGATTGCGGCGCAGCCCGCAGCGACGGCGAGCTTGCCCGTGCGCGTCACCGGCTTCGCCTGCTTGCCGCGGCCGCGCAGGGCAGCTTCCGCCCGCAACAGCAGGATCCCGGTCGCGCCGCCACCGATCGCGATCTCCGTCAAGGCGACGTCGGGCGCCGCCAGCCGGACCCAGGCGAGCCCGAGCAGCAGGCCGAAGGCGAGGAAGGTGATGATCGCGCTGCGCTCGTCCGGCTCGACGACGACGCGAAGCGCGAGCATCAGCAGCAAGGCGACGAGCGCAAGGTCGAACAGCGCCATCATCGCTCGGTTCGGTCGCGATGGACGGCACGGGCGAGCAACTGGCTCGCCGTCGCGGCCGAAAGCTGCGCGAGCAGCCAGATGCAGACGAGCTTCAAGCCGCCCGCGATACTCGCCGATTGCGGCAGGAGACCGAGCACGATCAGCCCGAGCCCGAGATTGTCGGCCTTGCTGATCGCATGCAACCGGCTCAGCGTGTCGGGAAAGCGCAGCAGGCCGAGCGCGCCGGCCAGGAAGAGCAATGCCCCCACGCTCACCAGGACGACGGTGACGGTGTCGAGAAGGGCGCTCATGGCTGCTCTCCCGACGAAGTGCGGTCCGCGTCCTGCCCAGCGGAGCCCAGGACGAAAGCCACGCAGGAGAACGCCGCGAACAAAGTGAGCAGCAGCGCGACATCGCTCGCAGCCGCAGAGCCGGATGCCACCCCCAGCAGCAGAAGAACCGCCGCTCCGCCGGTCCCGAGCAATTGCACCGCCATCATGCGTTCGGCCGTGATCCGGGAGCGCAGCACGCGCAACAGTGCGATGGCCGTGACCGCCAGGATGAACAACGCCGCAGTGGTCAGAAAATCAGCCATCACGCCGATCCCGTTCGAGGATTCGGCGGAAAGCGACCTCGTCGGCCGCAACCTGCTCGGCCACGGCCTCACGCAGATCGAGGCAATGGATATGCAGGGTCCCGTCGCTCTCAATGGCAACCGGCAACTTGCCCGGCTGCAGGCTCATCACCGCGCAGGCGGAATCGCGCGCCATGCCGTCGGGAATGCTGGAACGGCAGGTCGCGAAGCCCGGCCGCAAGTCGGGTTCGCGTGCAAAGGCGCGCCGCGCCACGTCGAGCCCGGCGGCCACCGATTGCGGCAGGAAGCGGATCAGGAACCGCGCGAGGCCCGCTGGCGAAAGCTTACCGCCGGGTGGCCACAGCGCCGTACTGGCCCAGACTCCGGCGGCGCTGGCGACGAGCCCGACCGGCAGGTCCATCGGTGCGGGGCCGATCAGGGTCACCCACAGCAGCAGCAGGCAAAGCCCCCGGATCAGGAGAGCCGGGAGCCGCACGTCGTCGGCCGCGGCCGCTCCACCCATCGTCTCGCCCGCCTCCGGTCGATACCCTGCCCCGTTCAGCATGAGGGTAGCGCCCACCTCCCCGGGCAACATCAGCCCGATGTCTCATGACTGTGCGCCACGTCCCATTTCTCAGTGCAGTGGCTGGCAGGAAGGCGCCCGATCTGCGCAGGATGGCGGCTCGCTCTGTCCGGGGACCGCATGCCGCAGCTCGATCTTCCCTCGACGCCTGCCGCCCGGCCGGCCGCATCATCATGCCGATGATCATCGAACCGCGGCACGGCGACGCGGAAGACGACGCGAGCAGCACCAAGAAGCACTCGCTGATCGCCATCGCGGGCAGCCTGCTTGGCGAGATCAGCCTGCCCAAGCTGGCGCTCGCCTGGGTTCTGGGTGCCCTGCTGCCGAGCCTCCTGCTGGGCGCGGCCCCCCTCGTCATGTCGGCCTGGGTCGCGTCCGTGTCAGGCCGCGTGACGGCACTCGCCGGGGTCGGCTCGCTGGTGCTGCTCGCTTTGGTCGGCGCCGTCGGCTGGTACGGTTTCCGGCCGCTATTCCGCCTGGCGGAGAAGAGCTTCTGGTCGCTGAACGCGCTTGTGGTGCAGCCGGGCTACGCCATCTGCCGCGAGGGGCTGCAGCATCTCGCCGAGCGCTTCATCCCCGCCGCCGCCGCTCCGGGCAGGCGGGCGACCTGGCGCGCGGGCAGCGCGATCGGCGCGGGGCTGGTCGGTTGCCTCGTTGCCGGCGCGGTTGCCGCCATCGTCTGGCCGGCCACGCGCTGGTCCGGCGGCTTCGCCGACTTCGTCGATCCGGTCCGGCTCGTCCTTCCCGCCCTCGCCAATGCCGTCGTGCTGATGTCGCTCTATCTGGCAGCGGCCTCGCTGCTCTGGGGTATCGCCGACGGGTTCATGGACCAGCCGCAGGATCTCGACGGCTTCGACACCGTGCCGGCCTCGGCCCGCCGGTGGCGCGTCGCGCATCTCTCCGACGTCCATGTCGTCGGCGAGCGCTACGGCTTCAGGATCGAGAGCGGGCGCGCCGGCCCGCGCGGCAACGAACGCTTTCGCCAGGCGCTCGAGCGGCTGGCTGAAATCCATGAGGCCGAGCCGCTCGACCTGCTGCTCATCACCGGCGACATGACAGACGCCGGGCGCTCGGCCGAATGGGCCGAGTTCCTCGACGCCATGTTGCGCCACCCCGCTCTCGCCGAGCGCAGCCTGATCCTGCCCGGCAACCACGACGTCAACATCGTCGACCGCGCCAATCCTGCCCGGCTCGAATTGCCGGGCAGCCCGGGCAAGCGCCTGCGCCAGATGCGCACGCTCTCGGCCATGGCGGCTCTCCAGGGCGAGCGCGTGCAGCTTTTCGACGACAGCCGAAGCCACCTCGCCGGCAGTCTCGCCGCCACGCTGGAACCGCATCGCGGCAGGATCGCCGCTTTCGCCGATTCGGGGGGCTTGCGCCTCTCAATCGGCCTCGCCGCGATCTGGGAGGATGCCTTCCCGATGGTGCTGCCACCGGCCGAGCCCGACGGACTCGGCGTCATCCTGCTGAACTCCAACGTGGAAGCGCATTTCTCCTTCACCAACGCACTCGGCCTCGTCGCCGAGGAGGATATGCAGGCGTTGCTCGCCGCGACCCGCGCCTTTCCGCAGGCGCGCTGGATCCTGGCGCTCCATCACCATCCGGTCGAATATCCGCGGCCGGCAAAAGCGTTTTCGGAGCGCATCGGCACGGCCCTGATCAATGGCAGCCGGCTCCTGCGGCTGCTGCGACCGGTCGCCTCCCGAATGGTCGCGATGCATGGGCACCGCCATATCGACTGGATCGGCCGTTGCGGCGCGCTGAAGATCGTCTCCGCGCCGTCGCCGGTGATGGAGGCGACGGATGACGAACCGACCTGCTTCTACATCCACACGCTGGCGGCGGCGCCCGGCGGGATAGCGCTGCTGGAACCGCAGCGCATCGTGATCGAACCCGCGCCGCCCGCCGTCATGGCGTGACGGACGAGCCTTCCGCGATCTTCTCGTCCTTCTGTGGCGAGCCGAAGATTTCGGCCAGCCACAGCGTCGACGGATGCAGGGCACAGAAGGTGAGCAGAGCGATGGTGATCGGCACGCCGATGAAGGCGCCGAAGACCCCCCAGAGATAACTCCAGAAGAACACCGAGAACAGGACGGTCGCCGGCGAGATCGAAAGGGCGCTGCCGGCGACCCGCGGCTCGACATAGCTCCCGACCACGAACTGGATCAGGTTGAGGCAGGCGAAGACCGCGATCACCGCTTGCCAGGAGCCGAACTGCGTCATGGCGAACAGGGTCGGGAAGACCGTCGCGACCAGCGGGCCCAGGAACGGGATGTAGTTGAGCAAAAAGGCGATGAAGCCCCATTCCTCGGCCAGTTGCAGGCCGACAGACTTAGCGAAGGCCCAGACCAGCACGCCGGTGATCACGCTCATTGCCGTCCGGACCAGCATGTAGCGGCGGATCTTGACCGCCGTCGCGATGCTGCCGCGCAGCAGCAGGTCGCCGGTGGCGCGATTGCGCATGCTCCTGAGCTTGCGGCCGAACTCATCGACTTCGAGCAGGCCGAGGAAAACATAGACCAGCACCACCAGCCAGAAGCTCATCGTGCTGTTGAGGCGCCCCGTGACGGTCTGGGCGGTGCGCAGCATCCAGCTGACGCTGAACGCCTCGGACCAGGCCCCGGCGACCGCGATCCCGTGCCCTTCGAGCCAAACCGTGACCTGGTCGTAGAAGGTCTGGAAACGGGCGGCATCGCTGACGATCCAGCGGCCGACACGGCCGAAGGCCCAAGCGATCAGGGAGCCGAAGCCGACGAAGGCGACGACCATGACCACGACGCAGACCGCCAGCGCCAGAAGGCGCGGCAGGACGCCCTGCAGGGCCTTCTGCAACGGCCAGACCAGCGCGATGATGAACAGCGCGAAGGCGACCGGCGCAAAGACCGAGCTCGCGATCGACAACGCCGCCACCACGATGATGGTGGCGACCACGACCAGACCGGCCTGATGGATATTGCCGCTCGTCATGATCCTGTCCGTCCTCGCATCGGCGGCAATATCGAGGTTGTGCGGCCGTTCAGCATGAGCACCGGTCAGACCCCCTTGGTGAGTTCGGCGAGATCGAGCGTCGAGCGCTTGCCGATCTCGTTGCGATTTGCCTGGTAGAAGGCCTCTGCCGAACGTCTGCCCTCGTCGTGCAGCATCGTCAGGAACTCCCATTCGGCATTGAGCTTCGAAGAGTAACCGAGCTCGGTCATGGCGTCGCTGGTGATGCGGTGGACCCGCATCCGCGCCCAACGCGCACCCTCGCCGCCCCCGGAAAGCGCCTCGCGTTGCAGGAGCGCCATCATGCGGAGCTCCTTCAACAGAACCGCGTTGAAGGAGACCTCGTTGAGACGGTTCAGAATGTCACGCGCCGTCCGCGGCGTTCCCGGCCGCTCCACCGGATTGATCTGGACGAGGATCGTATCGCTGGCATTGCTCTCCTCGATCAGCGGCGTCATGGTCGGGTTGCCGGAATAGCCGCCGTCCCAATAGCTCTCGCCGTCGATCTCGACCGCCTGGAACAGGGTCGGCAGGCAAGCCGAGGCGAGCAGCACTTCAGGCGTGATCTCGGCGTTGCGGAAGACGCGATTGCGGCCGGTGCGGACATTCGTCGCGGAGATGAACAGCTTGATCGGGCTTTTCGCGATGGCGTCGAAATCGATCACCTCGGCAAGGATCTCTGTCAGCGGGTTCGTGCCCGCCGGATTGAGGCTGTAGGGCGAGACGACCCGGGACATCATGTCCATCGCGACGAAAAGCGGCGAGGTGTCGAGCGTCCAGCGCCCGAGCAGCACGTCCAGCGGCGAACGCTGGAACGGGCTGAACTTCGCCGCCTCGGAGACCTTCCGCCAGAACTGGTTCAGCGCCTCGCGCGCGCCACCCCGTCCGCCGGTGACATAGCCGGAGGCCAGGACCGCCGCATTCATCGCCCCGGCCGAGGTGCCCGAGATCGCCTCGATCGTCAGCCAGTCCTCCTCGAGGATCCGGTTCAGCACGCCCCAGGTGAAGGCACCATGCGCGCCCCCACCCTGCAAAGCGAGATCGATATCGAGCGGCTTGCGCGGCGGGGCGCTCGCGCCGCCGGCTTGGCTGGAGGAAGCAGGCGTCTTGCTCACGACATCACCGTTGTTGGCGGAACCGGCCGCGTCATGACGACTTCACCAGCCCCGAGAAACCCGCGACCGCGAGCAGGCTCAAGGCCCAGCCGACGATCGATTGGAAGTAGAAATAGCTGATGGCGACGCGCCCTCCGGGCTTCGCCGGATTCGGTCGCCAGAAACTGCGCTGTCCCATGTCCAGCACCGGCAGCAACGTGTCGAGCGAATACATCCACGGGCTGAAGGCGGGGTAGCTCGAGGCTTCCCAGCGCTGCCGGAAGCAGTCGAGCTGGGTCTGGCCCGGCACAGCCAGCCCTTGTGACGGACCGCTGGCGACCAGCGGCCTCTGCTCCCCATGCGCGATGCCGCACAAGGTCCATTCCGGCGCGCGCAGCACGACGGCGCTGTTGGGCATCACCGCGCCCTGGCCCTCCGCATAGGCGAAGATCCCGACGCCTGCGAGCCAGAAGAACACAAGCCAGACGAGCGCGAAGAGCGGCCTGCGGCCATAGCCGAGCGTGATCCCGAGGATACCGTCGGCGACGAAGAGAAGCGCCCGCCAGACCGGACTTTCCGTCCGCGCCCGGCGGGCCCGGCGCTGCAGCCTTTCCTTGATGACGAGCACCGAGCTGGCATCCTCGCCATGCCCCATCTCGCGGAAGACCGCCGCGAGCTGCTCGTAGGGTTGCGGCCAGAAGTCCTCGCCCCAGCGTGCGGGTGTCTGGCGCGCCAGCCAGTCCAGGCGGCTTTCTGCATCGACCGGCCCGTCGATGAAGGCGCCATAGCGGCAGCGATTGAGCAATAATTCGCCTGGCTTCGGCCAGGAGGCCGCCTCGTCATGGATCGTGCCGATCGAGGCACCGGTCAGCGCCAGCGTGCCGTCCAACCGAGCGTCGCGGCGCAAAAAGAAGGCGCCCTTGATAGCCGCCCGGCTGGCGTCGAGGGCGGTATCCCCGGCATGATCGACAAGCGTACCGGAACAATCGAGATCACCAGCGATAGCGGACCCGGTCAGTCGCACCTCGCCGGTGACGTGTGCGTTTCTCAGCACGATACTGCCATGGCAGGTGATCTCGGTCGCGTCGATCGCGGTTCGCTCGAAGGCCGGAACGGTCGCGCCCGCGGCGTCGAGATCGGCCGCCAGGACCGCGCCGGCCAGATTCACGCCGCCGCGCAGGGTCGCGCCGCGCAGGAGCACGTTGCGCACCTCCAGGCTGCGGCCCAGCAGAGCATAACCGCTGCGATTGCGGATCGTCGCTCCGTCGCATTCGAGGTTGCCGCCGAGGCGCGCCTGGTCAAGGTTGATTCCGCCCTCGACATCCGCCCCCCGAAGGTAGATGCCGCCGCGCGCCTCGAGTCGCTCGGCCTGCAGGCCGGGTAGCCGAGAGCCGTCCAGAAAGAGCCGATTGATGATGGCGGCGCGCAGGATCGGCGCTGCCTCGAAATGGCAATCGTTCAGGCCGATGTCGCGAAAGATGCGACAGGCCTCAAGCTCAAGAACCTCGGAAATCCAGGCGCCATGAACGAGTACGCCCTTCTCGTGCGGCCGGCAGCCTGCCTCGCCGCCGAGCATCAGGAAGCGCAGGAACGAGGCGCGCACGATACGCGCCGGATCAGGCTCGGCGGGCAGGACCCCGTTGCCGAGCCTGTCGAAGCTGCCGGACTGGAGCTTGGCGACGATCTCCTCCTCTGCCGGAAGCAGGGGCCGGAAATCGTCGAGGCGCACGGTCGAGGCTGCCCAGACGGCGGCCTCTGCACCCAAGCTCCAGTCGAGGGTCACGCCGGCGATGCCTCGGCGCTCGCCGCGGCCGAGAGGGCTTCGCGCAGCTGGGCTTCCTTCGTTTCGTCGAAGGAGGTGCTGATCAAGGTGCCGCCGACGCCCTTGAGATCGGCCAGAACCTTGTCCGTCGTCATCTTGCGGATCAGCAGGAAGAGGCCAGCCGTGTTCGGCTGCAGCGCCGAGGCGGCATCTTTCATGAACTTGTCGTTGATGCCGATATCGGTGAACTTGCCGCTCAGCGCGCCCGAGGCGGCGCCGAGCGCCGTGCCGACCAGCGGCGCCAGGAAGATGAAGCCGATCAGCGTGCCCCAGAGCGCGCCCGAGGCAGCGCCCGTCGCGGTCAGGTTGATCATCTGGTTGAGCTTTACCTGACCCTTCTCGTCCTTGACCACGACGACCGCATCGCCGAGCTCGATCAGATACTCGCGCTGGAGCGAAAGGACCTTCTGGCGAACTTCCTCAGCCTTCTGTTCCGTCGGGAAGGCGATGAAAACGAGATCACTCATGAATGGAGTTCCTGCTTGAGCGGGGAGAAAAGATCGCGTGCCCCGGCACCGCTCGTGCCCGGCCGACCAGGAATTCCGCCAATAACGGCACCGGACGCCCTGTCGATCTCCTCCGCTGTGCCGTCGATGCGGTTCCGGCGATGTCCAGATGCGCCCAGGGATAGGCGGTGGCGAAGCGGGCCAGATTGGAGGCGGCCGCGATCGCATCGGCGGGACATTCGATCTCTTGATCGGCCTCAGCGTCCTGGCCCGCGGGTAATGGCGGGTCATCTTCCCACAACGGAAGCTGCCATACACCGTCGCCCGATATCCCACCGCATTTCGACAGTTCCGATGCCAAGCCTTCGTCATTGGCGAACAAGCCGCTGGCATGGCTGCCCAGCGCGATGAAGCTTGCGCGGCTCAGCGCAGCGACGGTGATGACACAGCTCGGCGAAAAATGAGCGGCGTAGCCGAGCACGTCCCCCAGGAGCGAGGGTTTCCGCGCTCGGTGGCCGTCATCCCTGTCGATACATGATGCTCCACGCTGGCTGGCGACGATGAGACCCACGACATTCAAGGCGAGCCCCAGCCGCTCGACCGTCCGCATCGCGCCCAGCACGCTCCCGATGCCGTGCATGTCGCAGGCTGAAGGAGGCGCGAACGGCTCGTGCTTGGCAGGCGCCTGGAGCGCCGCGACATCGTCACCGATCAGGACGATCGGGCGGCCAGCCGCCTCCCGATGATCGCTCCTCACGACGAAGAGCTTGCAGGCGCCGGCCACAGCGTTCTCTCTTGCCAGAAAGTGCATCATGCCATGCTCCTCGAATTCGTGCCTCCCCAGCACATCGAGGCTGAAGCCGAATTGGTTCGACATCGCCTGCAGCGTCCGCGCGATGAAAGCCGGCGTGCACAGGTCCGGTGAGAGATCCCCCAGCTCCTTGGCGAAGGAAACGCCCTCGCCGATCGCCACGCCCTGCCGCAGCGCTCCGACCAACTCCGAAGTCAGGGCCTGCGGCACGAGCAGCGTAATGGTGCATTTTTCGCCCCGGATGTTTCGATCGGGCAGCCCGAAGTCGAAGCGGCCATCGGCGAGAATCCGCGCGGCCTGCTGCATCCGCCAGCTGAGCGCCCGGCGGGGCACCTCGTTCTCCGCGAGCGTGACGACCACCTCCGCGACCGGATCGTCGTTCAGGGCCACGGCCACCGCCGCGAGCGCCTGCCGATAGGCCCTGTCGGAAAACCGTCCGGCTTTGCCAAGGCCGACCAGCAGAAGGCGATGCGCCGCGACACCGGGCAGCTTTCCGATCAGGCAGGTCGCGCCGACGGTTTCCCCGAGGCCAGCCTGGTCGAGGATGGCGGCGAGCCGGCCGGCCGACCGATTGTTCACCGCCCGCGCCGAACCCATCAGCGGACCGTCGCAGAAAACCCCCAGGACGAGAAATTCCGTCCCGAGTTTCTCCGCTTCTCCGGCTGCCGGAACGATCTCCATGGATGCCCTCTGCCAAGGAAACTGCAATGTCGGTGGGCCAAATTCTGGAATGCCGCTGTTCGCCATCCGCATCGGCCTCCGCCCGCGACGGTCACGGCGACACGGCCGCCTGCTGCCGCGACGAAGGCAATTGCCTAGGCAACAGCCTGACGCGCTGGCCGGGATGCAGGGCTTGAGCGCCGGCCGATACGATGATTTCGCCGGGCGCCAGCCCCTGGGAGAGGATGATCGTGCCGGCATCGAACCGCAACACATCGATATCGCGCAGGGAGACGGTCGATTTGGCGGGGTCGACGACCCATACGGCGGGCGAACGGCCTTGCTGGGTCAGTGCGCTCGCCGGAATGGAAACGATCGCCGCGGTGGTGAGTTCGATCGTGCCGACGACCGTCGAGCCGAGGCGCATCGCCTCCGGTGGGTCTTGCAGCCCGACCCGAACGGCAAAGGTACGCGTCACCGGATCGGCCTGCGGCGCGACTTCGCGCACCGAGCCATATGCCGTCACAGCAGGAGCATCAGCCAGCGCGACACGGATTCGGGCATCGCTGAGATGGGTGTCGAGCACCGCTGCCGGCACGTTGAACACCGCGTCGCGGCTGTCGTCGCGGGCAATTTGGACGACGACCTGACCCGGCTGGATCACCTCGCCGGGCTCGATCCGGCGCGCGGTCACGACGCCCGCAACATCTGTGCGCAACGCAGTGAACCCAAGGCGATCTTGCGCCAACTCGACCTGCGCCTCGGCATTTTCGAGCGTGGCCTGCGCCGTTTCCTGCGCCCGCCGGGCTTGATCGTAGCGCGGCCGGGTCGTGAAGCCTTGCGCCATCAGGCGTTCCTGGCGCTCGAAGGTGCTGCGCGCCGTGCTGACCTCGCCGCGCGCGGCTTCCAGTGCCGCCTTGGCAGCCGCCAGCGCATTCTGTTCGAGAGCGGGGTCAAGTCGGGCGATGACCTGCCCCGCCTTCACCTGGTCGCCGACATTGACCGGGCGTTCAAGGACACGCCCGCCGATGCGGAAGGCGAGCGAAACGTCCTTCTTGGCCTGAATCTCGCCACTGAGTTGGACGTCGTCGGAGAACTGCCCCGCCTCCACCGTGACGACGCCGACCGGCCGCCCCTCCGCCTGCGGTGCCTTCTCATCGCCGCAGGAGACGAGGACCGCCCCCAGCAACGTGACGGCGGCAATGCGTCCGATACCTCTCGCAAGCATCCGCCTCGTGATGATCGCGCTCATGATCGGGACGCTCCCACACTGGCCATCCGCTTCGTCTTGCCGTTGCGCGCGGTCGCGGCGCCGAAGACGGTGACGTAAAGGACGGGGAGGAGGACGAGGGTCAGCACCGTCGCGACCAGCAGGCCGCCCATGATCGCGAAGGCCATCGGCCCCCAGAACACGGTCGGCGCGATCGGGATCATGCCGAGCACCGTCGAGATCGCGGTCAGCACGATCGGCCGGAAGCGCGTGCCGGCGGCGTCGACTGCGGCCTCGACCACGCCCTTGCCGGCCGCGCGCTCATCCTCGATCTGCCCGACCAGGATCACCGCGTTCTTGGTGATGATGCCGATCAAGGCGAGGATGCCAAGCAGCGCGACGAAGCCCAGCGGTTTGCCGGAGAGCAGCAGCGCGGCGACGACGCCGATCAGGCCGAGCGGCGCGATGCTCAGCACAATCGCGAAGAGCCGGAAGCTCCTGAGCTGCGCCATCAGCACCGTGAACATGATCAGCAGCATCACCGGGATCACCGCGATGACCGAGGCTTGCGACTTGGCGCTTTCCTCGACCGTGCCGCCGACGGCAATGTCGTACCCTGCCGGCAGTGTTTTCCTGAGCCCGTCCACCGAGGGTTGCAGCGCGCCGACCACCGCGTCCGGCAATATCCCGGGCGGCACATCGGCCGAGACCGTCAGGTTGGGCACGCGGTCACGGCGCCAGATCAACGGCGTGTCGAGGCCGTAGCTGAAGCTCACGAACTGCGAGACCGGCACCGAACGGCCGCTCGGCAGCGCGACCTGCATGCTCCGCAACGTGTCGAGCGAGGCCCGCTCCGCATCCTGCGCCCGCACGACGACATCGACGAGATAGATGGAATCCCGCACCTGCGTCACAACCGTCCCCGAGACCACCGTGTTGACGATGGCGGCGACAGCCGCGGAGCTGAGGCCGAGCCGGCGCGCCTCGTCCTGGTCGACGCGCAGGCGCAGTTCGCGGGCGGGCTCGATCCAGTCGAAATTGATCTGCTGCGCCTTGGGATTTGCCGCGACCACCTGTGCCAGCTTCATCGCGATGGTGCGGACCTCGGCGATATCGGGGCCGCTGACGCGGTACTGCACTGGCCAGCCGACCGGGGGGCCGAGTTCGAGCGGCGAGACACGCCCGACCACATTGGGGAAGTCCTTGGCGAGAAGGGCTTCGAGCTTCTTCTGCAGCCGCTCGCGCGCCGCCACATCCTTGGCGACGATCACGGCCTGGCTGAAGAAGTCGTTCGGCAATTGCGCATTCAGCGGCAGGTAGAAGCGGATAGCGCCGCGGCCGACATAGGTGCTCCAGCGCTCGACATCGGGATCGCCCTTCAACGAAGCCTCGAAGCGGTTGACCATGTCCTCGCTCGCATAGATCGAGGCGTTCTGCGGCAACGTGAGATCGACGAGCAGCTCCGGCCGGTCCGACGCCGGGAAGAACTGCCGCGGCACCAGCGGCAGCGCCAGGAGCGAGGCGGCGAACAGGCCGAGCGTGACCGCGATCGTGACCCAGCGCAGCTTGATCGCGCTTGAGAGAAAGCTTCGGAAGCCGCGCTCGACACGCCCCGGCTCCTTCTGCTGTGCGGAGGCGTCGGGTGCTTTCAGCATGGCGACGCCGAGCACGGGTGCGAACAGCACGGCCACGAACCAGGAGACGACCAGCGCGATCGTCACCACCGCGAAGAGCGAGAAGGTATATTCGCCGGCCGAGCTTGCGGCGAAGCCGATCGGCACGAAGCCGGCGATCGTCACCAGCGTGCCGGCCAGCATCGCGGTGGCGTATTTCTCGAAGGCGAAGGTCGCCGCCTTCATCTTCTCCTCGCCGGCGGCGAGTCGCGTGACCATGGCGTCTGTCGTGGTCATCGCATCGTCGACGAGCAGCGCGAGCGCGATGATCAGGGCGCCGAGCGAGATGCGCTGCATGTCGATGCCGGCGACCAGCATGCAAGCGAAGACGATGGCGAGCGTCAGCGGTATCGCGAGAGCCACGACGAGGCCCGGCCGCACGCCGAGGCTGATGAAGCTGACGACCAGGATGATGCCGACGGCCTGCCAGAGCGACATCATGAAATCGTCGATCGCGTGCGAGACCGTCACCGCCTGGTCGGCGACGAGATAGGGCTCGATGCCGAGAGGCAGGCCGGCAGTGACCTCGGCCATCGCCTTCTTGATGTTGCTGCCGAGCGCCAGGATGTCGCCGCCGTCGCGCATGGCGATGCCCAGCCCGATTGCGTCACGCCCGTTCACCCGGAACATCGGCGTCGGCGGATCGGCATGGCCGCGCCTGATAGTCGCGATGTCGGCCAGCCGCACCATACGGTCGCCCACCGGGAAATTGATGCCGAGCAGATCCGCCTCCGATTGGAAGGCGCCGGAGACGCGCACCGAGAACTTCTCGTCCTGCGTCTGCACCTCACCGGCCGGTCGCACGACATTTTGGGCCTGCAGAGCCCCGAGCAGCGCCGAGCGATCGAGGCCGAGATTGGCCAGTTCCCTGACCGAGAACTCGATGAAGATGCGCTCGTCCTGCGCGCCGACGATCTCGATCTTCGAGACGTCTGGCACGAGCAGCAGCCGCGAACGGATCGCCTCGACATGGTCGCGCAGGTCGCGGCTGGTGAAGCCGTCCGAGGTGAAGCCGTAAATGATGCCGAAAGTGTCACCGAAGCGGTCGTTGAAGAACGGCCCGAGCGTGCCAGCCGGCAACGTGTGCCGCATGTCGGCAATCAGGTTGCGTACCCGGTACCAGGTGTCCTGGACCTGGCGGCCGGGAACGTCGCCCTTGAGGTTGACGAAGATCGTCGTCACGCCCGGCCTGGTGAAGCTGCGCACGCTGTCGAGCCCGGGGGTTTCCTCGAGCTGCCGTTCGAGGCGTTCGGTCACCTGGCTCAGCGTGTCTTCCATCGTGGCGCCGGGCCAGATCGCGGAGACCACCATTGTCTTGATGACGAAGGCCGGATCCTCGTTGCGGCCGAGCTTGACGAAGGCGAAGACCCCGGCAGCGACCGCGATGATCATGAGGTAGATCACGACCGAGCGGCTCTTCAGCGCCCATTCCGAGAGGTTGAAGCTCATCGCGGCTCCGCTCCGATCAAGCGTACGCGCTGGCCTTCACGTAGAAGCCCGGCACCAGCGGTGACGACGATGTCGCCTATGTCCAATCCCTTAGAGATCTTGGCGGCCGCCGGGTCCGCGCTCGCGACATCGAGCTTGCGCAGCGAAACGGTCAGGTTCTTAGGGTCCACCACCCATACGCCGGTGGCCTGGTCGCGCCGCGCCAGCGCCGTCGCGGGGATGGTGATGGCCCCGCCTTCGGCGCCACGGATCGAGCCCGAGACGGCTGCGCCGAGACGGAAGGCCGGGGACGGGTCGGTCAGGCCGACCCTGATCCGGAAGGTCCGAGTCACGGGATCGGCCTGCGGCGCGATCTCGCGCACCCGGCCGGTCGCCTCCGCACCGGCCTCCCCGCTCAGGGCGACGCGCACCTGCATATCGGGCGTGAGCTGTCGCACCAGATCGGCCGGAATCTCGAAGACGGCGTCGCGGCCCTCCCGCCGCGCCAGCTGGACGATCATACGGCCGGCTGAAACGACTTCCGAAGGTTCCGCGCCGACGCGCGTGACGACGCCCGGCGCATCGGCCTTCAGCGTTGTGAAGCCGACGACGTCCTCCGCAGACCGGACCCGTGCCTGGGCCGCATCGACCTGGGCGCGCGCGGCGGTGAGTGCCTGTTGCGCGCTCTCGAAATCCGCCTGCGTCGTGATGTGGCGTTCGAGCAGATGGCTCTGCCGCTGGAACTGGTTTTCCGCCTTGCGCAGATTGCCCTGCGCCGCAGTCAACGCGGCCTGAACGGAGCGGAGATCGTTCAGCTCGTTCTCGGGGTCGAGTCGCGCGACGGTCTCCCCCTCGCGGACGGTCGCGCCAAGACCGACCAGGCGTTCCGCCAGGCGACCGCCGATGCGGAAGGCCAGCGACGCCTGGTCCTGCGCCTCGATATGGCCGGTGAAGGCGAGATCGGGCGCCTGGCGTGGCGGCTCGACGGTCACGGTCCGGACGAAGCGAACCGGCGCCGGAGCCTCCTTCTCCTCACGGTTGCAGGAGGCGACGGCGAGCGCGATGGCGGTCACGACCGCAAGACGGCCCAGCCGCGATGAAGCCTCGCTGTGCCTCATGCCCGCTCCCTCGCAGCCTCCTGCCGCTGCAGCGGCGCACCCTGGCATCCCAAGCCTTGCCTCTGCATCGAACCCTTCCCCTGACGACCGCGCCCCCGCATGCCAACGGGCGCGTTTACGGCCCGCAAAGCCCTTTCAGGACGACACAGAGAGGCTAGCAACCCCGAAGAAAAGGCGGATCAGCTCAGAATCCCAACTCTGGGCTGGTCATCCCATTGTTGGAAAAGGCCGAGTTCCCTAGCGTCAGGGAAGGCGGTTCTCGAGCCGCGGTGCGCGCAGGGCGAAAGCGACAGGCAGCAGCAGCAGTAATCCAACGGCAGCGACCGCGGCCATCACCAGGTAGATCTGCTCCCCCCAGCTTTCGTAGAGCCGGCCGGACAGCGTCGTCAGAACGGCCATCACGCCGGCCCACCCGCCGGCGAGCCAGGCCTGGGCGCGCGCCTGCATGCTGCCCGGAGCCAGTCTCGTCAGCAGGAAGATGCTGGCAAGATGAGTGGCCCCGAACGTCAGGCCCTGCGTCACCTGAAGGCACATCAGGGTGGAGAGGTCGGGATCCCGCGACATCGCTCCCCAGCGCAGGATCGCCGTCGCGGCCGACGCCACCAACAGGCCGGCTGCGCTCGCGGCTCCGTTCATGCGGTAGCCCAGGCATGAAAACACGACGACCTCGGACAGGACGCCGAGAGCCCAGAGCCCGCCCATCGCGGCGCCGGAAGTCCCGATCGCCTGCCAGTGCAGCGTGCCGAAACCGTAGAACGCCGCGTGGCTCGCCTGCACGAACGCGGCACCGGCAATTGTGCAGACGAGAAGCAGCGGATGCGCCGGCCATGCGGCGCTTTGCGCATCGTCTCGCGGGCGGTTCACGGCACCCGTTATGCAACGGGCGGCGGCAACGGCGGTGAGAATCGCCGAGACCAGCAACAGCACAACGATCGCGTCGGTCGAGAACCATTCGAGCGACCAGCCGGCCGCGAGATTGGCGGCGGCGAAGCCGAGCGATCCCCACAAACGGATACGGCCATAGGCGAGTTCCGACCGCGGCGCCCCGGCGAGGCGGCCGAGAGTCATGACATCGGCCAGCGCGATCAACGGTCCCTGCGCGAGGGCGATGGCGATGACGACGAGGAGGATCGGCCAGAAGCCGCGCGCGACGGTCAGGAGACCGGTGCCAGCCGCAACCAGCATGGCGCACAGCGTGAGCGCCACCGCAATGCGCCCGCTGCGGTCGGCGAGCGCTCCGACCACGGGATTGGCCACGACCCGAACCAGCAACGGGGTCGCCAGGATGATGCCGATCGCGTCACTCTCGAGCGACTGCGCCTGGAGCCAGAGCGGGAAGAACGGAAGATTGACCCCGAGCTCGAAGAACAGAATTGCGTAAAGAAGCGAAAGCCGCCCGGTGGGCACACCTGTCATCAGGCCCACTCCCCGAGCGGCGGGTTTGGGCTCGGCCGGTCAGATGGCCGCGTTTTCGGGCGTGATGGAAGCCGCACCGGTCAACCCTGGCCCAGCCCTTCCCGTTCATCGGCGAAGGAGCGGACGATCCCGCGCTCGCGCGCCTCGGTCGGGCTGTAGCCGAACTCCCGCCGGAAGGCCCGGCTGAAGGTCGAGTGATCGACGAATCCAACCTCGTTTCCAATGGCGTGGATGGAGAGCGTTTCACGCTGGGAACTCAGGCGGAGATGCGCCTCGCGCAGGCGCTCTCTATTGATGAAATGAGCCACTCCGCCGCTGTTCTCGAAAAGCCGATACAGTTTCGAGCGGGACATCGCCAGCAGGCGGACCAGCCGCTCGGGACCGAAATCCGGGGCGGCCATGTTCTGGCGCACGACGGCGCGCGCCCTGTCGATGAGAGCCGCCCCCAAGGCGGAGCGCGCAGGCTCCTGATAGGTCGATAGGGGCGTGATGCAGGCCGCGATGAGGGCCCTTGTCGGCATCTCCAGGTTCGCGGCGTGCTCCGGGGTGACGTGAGGCAGATGCCGGACAAGGCCGTCCATGTAGTCGCTGAGCAGCGGTGCGAAATCCGGGCTCACCTCGACACCGTGGGCTCCATCGAGGCGCTGCTCATCGACCGGGCGCTGATCACGCGGCAGATAGAGGGTGATGACCTCGCTGTCCTGCGCCTGGCCCTCATAGGGCAGCGCCAGCGAACGAAAGCTCAGCTCTCCCCGCGCCGAGCCGTCGGCTGCCACCGCCCGCGCCAGCACCACACACCAATGGTCCAGATAGGATTTGGGGTGGTGCCGCCATTGCCGGCCCGGCGCGCCCGAATAGACAACACGTGTCAGGACAAGCTCCCCCAGGGTCCAGGACGAGAATGCAGCGGCAAATCCCGCCGACCGCTCCCCTGTCGGAAAAAGCTCGATCGTGTCCTTGTGCAAGGAACGCCAGGCGTCGAACTGGTCCTTAGCCTGAAGCTCCATGGTGCAAAACTGCGCCACAGAAAACATGCTGACGTCCTTCCTCACCCCACCATGAGAGAAAGCCGGCATCAGATACTCCGATTACTCTGCGGTTTTGCGCAGGCCACAGAAACAGGATCTGATCATAACACTGGTCGCATTTGGACGAAATTGATCTAACTCAACAGGGCTGGCCGAAAGTAGAGTTATCTAACAACAGTCTAAAATTCGAATTATCGCCGAATATCCGTCAATATTGGCTTTCGCCGCCCGGCCCGTCAACCCTATGGCGTCGTTGCTGCATCGAAGACTCGGATTGGCGCGGTGACCAGAAGAGTCGCGGCCGAGCTGATCGCCCCCGCCGCCGCCAGGGGCGCCGGGACGTCGAAATCGGTGATCACCTGTCCCTGCAGCAGCCGGTCGCCGATGAGGCGCACTGCATCCGGGCTCGCCGCGAACAGGTCGTGGTTGAGGCGGTCGCCCGCATTGATCGCGGAGAGGTCGATCACAGTGATCCCGGAGAATCCGGCGAATTGGTTGCGGTATTCCTCTTGCGTCGGGTCGATGCCGCCGAGCCGCGTCGCACCGCGCGCGATGAAGCGGGAGACCTGCAGCGCCCGGTCGTGCTGGGCCGTGAACAGCGTGATCTGCGGTCGCTTCGGCCCCATATCCTCGATCTGGCGGCGGAAGACGCCGACATCGAGATCCGGCGACGCCAGGATGAGATTGGTGATCTTGCGCGGGACGCCGCCGCTTTTGAGCGCGATCTGCCGGACCGCCTCGACGGCGGGCCAGCTTCCCATCGAATGGGCCAGGATCACGATCTCGCGGACAGAGGGGGCGGCGGCCGCGACGCCCAGCAGGTCCGCGAGGTCGGAGCGCGAATAGGACGCATTGTCGAAGTCGCGGCTGTAGTCGAGCAGGTAGCCGCGCGAGGGCCAGGAGAAGAGAACCGGCGAGGCATCGGCGTCGGCATCATGCGCCAGCTGCGCGAAGCGGAAGACGGCTCGGTCGAACGGCGTATTGAAGCCGTGCACGAACACGAAGACGCGCTTCGAGCGTCCGCTCGTCGACCTGAACCAGTCGGCGAGCTTGGCTTTCGGCAGCGCCGTGGAGGCGGTGACGGTGAAATCCGTGGCGGGATTCCCGGGAACCGATCGTGGGAGCTGGATGCTGCCGACCTCGCGGTTGCGCGGGATCGAGACGACGATATTCCGGAACGAGACGCCCTCGCCCCGCTCGCCGCTGAACAGGACGCCGGCATCGGCGGAGGGCGCGCGCGTCGTCGCCGCCAGCATGTTGACGCTGTCGGTGCCGGGAACGGGCGCCACCGGCTCCAGGAGCCCGCGCGGCGTCGATGCGCAAGCCGCCAGACCGGCGGCGAGCGCGACGAGCAGGAGCCAGGACAAACGCGCGCGAGCGGGGCGCCGGCACCGCTCCAGCCATGTCACGCCGTTCATCTCGACGCCTCGAACATCCCTTCCCCCGCATCCTGGCCCTGGTCCGGCATCGTTCCGCCCCGGTCGATCATCGGCCGACAAAGGCCCTCACCGCAGCGGACCGTAGAAAGCCACCCCGCCGGCGGCAAGCCCACACCCCGCCTACGGGCGCGAGGAAGGAGACTTTGGGACAGAAGGCCCAAAGTTTGGGATTCTCTGCCGATGCTCTCCCGGCTCCCGGACTTAAGGTTCCCCCATCACGCTCGGAGCTTTGCGGGTGCCGGAGTCTTCGGCACATCGGCCGCGGGTTCGCTGCTGAAAGCCTGGGCTCAAGGGGGGAATGCGATGACCACTGCCACCGTCGCGCCGAAAACGACCATGCAGAGGTTTCTCGACACCGTCGAGAAGGTGGGAAACATGGTTCCCCACCCCGTTGTCATCTTCCTGATCCTGATCGGCATCGTCATTGCCCTCTCGGCTGTGCTGGGGCTGTTCGGCACCGCCGTCACCTACGAGCGGATCAACCCCGACACCCATAAAATCGAGGCGGCGAGCACGGCGATCCAGAGCCTGCTGACCATCGACGGCATCCGCTTCATGTATTCGTCGCTGATCCCGAATTTCATGAGCTTCACGGCCGTCGGGCTGATGATCGTCGCGATGATCGGCGCCGGCGTCGCCGAGGAATCAGGGCTCGTCACCGCGCTGATCCGCAAGCTTGTAATCGTCTCGCCGCACTGGGCGCTGACCTATATCCTCGCCTTCGTCGGCATCATCGCCAGCATCGCGGCCGATGCCGGCTATCTCGTCCTGATCCCGCTCGCCGGCATTGCCTATCTCGCTGTCGGCCGCCATCCGGTCGCGGGCCTGGCGCTCGGCTTCGCAGCGGTCGCCGGTGCCTTCACCGTCAACATGCTGATCAAGCCGCTCGATGCGGTTCTGGTCGAGTTCACCAATGACGCTGCCCGCCTTGTCGATCCCAATCGCACGATCGGCCTCGCATCCAATCTCTGGTTCTCGATCGCCTCGGTGCTGTTTCTGACCGTCATCATCGCGTTCATCACCGACAAGATGATTTCGCCGCGCCTGGGCAGCTACGATCCGAAGCTGGCGGCCGAGGGAACAGTCACCGAGCAAGGCGCCGTGCTGTCCGAGGCGGAGTCGCGCGGTCTTCGCTTCGCCGGTCTCGGCCTCCTCGGACTGATCGCGGTGTTCTGCCTCCTCACGCTCCCCGCGGGCGCGCCCCTGCGCAATCCGACCACCGGAGAGTTGATCGGCAACTCGCCCTTCATGAACGGCCTGATCGCGCTCATCATGCTGATGTTCCTGGTCACCGGCTGGGCCTATGGCATCGGCGCCGGCACGCTGAAGACCCTGGCGGAGGTCATCGCCGCGATCGAAAAATCGATCAAAAGCATGGGCGGCACGATCTTCCTGTTCTTCGTGCTCAGCCAGTTCGTCGCCTACTTCACCTACACCAATATCGGCACGGTCATGGCGCTGAGCCTTTCGGGCATGCTCCAGGCCGCCAATATCGGCGCCCTGCCGCTGCTGCTCGGTTTCATCGTGGTAGTCGCGATCATCGACCTGCTTCTCACTGGCGCGATCGCGAAATGGGCGATCTTCGCCCCCGTCTTCGTGCCCCTGCTGATGAAGCTCGGCGTCGAGCCGGAAGCCGTGCTCGCGGCCTATCGCATCGGCGATTCGCCGATGAACGCGATTACCCCGCTCAACGCCTACTTCGCCCTCGTGGTCGGCTTCATCCAAAGATACGACAGGAATGCCGGCGTCGGCACCGTGGTCTCGCTGATGCTGCCCTATGTCGTGTGGATGTTCGTGCTTTGGACGGCTCTGTTCGCCGTCTGGAAGATGCTCGGCCTGCCCTGGGGGCTCTGAGCCCCATCGCAGCCCTCCCGTCGCCAATCCAACCCGTTCGGATGCAGATCATGACGACACCCGCCATTCCGCTCGACGTCGAAGCCGCCATCGCGCATCTCATGCGCTTCCTCTCGGTCGAGGGCGTGACCGGCAAGGAAGCCAATATCGGCGCTGCCGTCAGCGAGGCGCTGAAGGCCGTCGGCGTGCCGGCCTCGGCCATCCGCTTCGACGATGCCAACAAGCGCATCCCGCTGCCGACCGAGACCGGCAACCTCATCGTCGACCTGCCCGGCACCAAGGCCGGTCCGCGCCTGCTGTTCTCGACCCATCTCGACACCGTGCCGCTCTGCGCCGGGGCCAAGCCGAAGCGCGAGGGTGACCGCATCGTCTCTGACGGCACCACCGCGCTCGGCGGCGATGCCCGCACCGGCGTGGCGCTGCTCGTCGTGCTGGCCGAGACGCTGATCAAGAACAAATTGCCCCATCCGCCGATCACGCTGCTGTTCACGGTGCGCGAGGAAAGCGGGCTGCACGGCGCGCGCGAGCTCAACCCTAAGGATCTCGGCGGCGCCGTCATGTGCATCAATGTCGACGGCCAGCTCGCCTCCGAATTGCTGATCGGCGCGGTCGGCCAGGAAAACTGGGAAGTCGAGATCACCGGCAAGGCCTCCCATGCCGGCGTCGCGCCCGAAAAGGGCATCTCGGCGACGCTCGTCGGCGCGATCGCACTTGCGGAAGCTCGCCGCGAGGGCTGGTTCGGCAAGATCGTGAAGTCCGATGGCCGCGGCACCAGCAATGTCGGCATCTTCGGCGGCAAGGGCGGCACGGTCGCCGCGGGCGACGCGACCAATGTCGTCACCGACTATGCTTATATCCGCGGCGAGGCGCGCAGCCCCGAGGCCGCTTTCGCCACCAAGATCGCCGAGGCCTTCAAGACCGCCTTCGCCAAGGCTCAAGGCGAGGTGAAGGACGATGGCGGCGAGACGGCGAAGGTGACGTTCACCCACAAGCCGGCCTATCCACCCTTCGAGCTCGCCAAGGATTCGGCTGTGGTCAAGCGCGCTGCCAAGGCGCTCGACATCCTGGGTATCGAACCGAACTACCTGTTCTCCAATGGCGGCCTCGATGCCAACTGGCTCGACAAGCACGGCGTCCCGACCATCACGATCGGCGCCGGCCAGGCCGAGATCCACACGATCAAGGAATATGTGAATCTCACCGAGTACGAGAAGGGCTGCCGTCTCGGCATCCTGATGGCGACGCTCGAAGACTGAGACCCTTCAAACGGGTCTGCGGCCGAGACCACCCCCAAGGAGCTGATGCGTGAGTCCGATCGCCTATACCGGCATCATCGTCGCCATTACCGTGGTCCTGTTCGTTACGAACAAGGTGCCTGTCGTGCTCGTCGCGATGGGCACTGCGCTCGGCCTCTGGGCGACCGGCGTGCTCACCCTGCCTCAGGCGCTCGCCGGGCTTGGTGATCCCGCCGTCATCTTCATCGCCTCCCTGTTCGTCGTCAGCTCCGGGCTCGAGGTCACGGGCGTCACCGCCTGGGCCGGCCAGCTCCTGATCAAGGGGGCCGGAGAGGAAAGCCGAACGCGGCTCCTGCTGCTCATGATGGGGCTGGTGTCACTTCTGGTCGCGCTGATCAGCCTGAACGGTGCGGTCGCCGCGCTGCTGCCGGTCGTCGTCGTCACCGCCGTCCGCCTGCGACGCAACTCCTCGCAATTGCTGATGCCGCTGGTCTTCGCCGGACATGCCGGCTCAATGCTCGCTTTGACCGGCACACCGGTGAACGTGCTGGTTTCCGAAGCCGGGCTCGATGCCGGCGTCGGCGGCTTCGGCTTCTTCGAGTTCGCGCTGGCCGGCATCCCGCTGCTCGCCGGCACCATGGCGATCATCATCCTGTTCGGGGAGAAGCTTCTGCCCCAGCGCAACGGCGCGACCATGCCGGCCGATTTCAGCCGCCACGCCAGGACGCTGGTCGAGCAATACGGGCTGGCGAGCGGCGTCCATCAACTACGCGTCCGCGCGACCTGCCCCTATGTCGGGAAGCGCTCCGACGAAGTCGACCTCGGCACATGGTCCGGGCTCCAGCTCGTTGCGGTTCAGGACGGCGACACGGCCGGGCCGCTGCGTCGCACGACGATCGCCGAGGGCGACCATCTGCTGCTGCGCGGCGATGCCGAGGCCGCGGCCAATTTCGCGGCGCAGATGCACCTCGCGTTCCGCGAGGAAGGCGCGGGCGATGGCGAAGAAACCCTGTTCAACCGCCGCTCCGGCCTGGCCGAGGTGGTGATCCCGCCGCGCTCAGGCCTGATCGGCCAGACCGTGTTCCCCGGCATGGTCACCGAAAGCGGCGACCTGATCATCCTGGCCGTGCAACGCGGCGCGAGCGAGGCTCCGAACGCCGGCAAAACCAAGACGGCCGGCGTCGTGCTGCAGGCTGGCGACACCATGCTGCTGCAGGGCACCTGGAAGGCGCTCGACACCCATCTCGACGATCCCGACGTCCTCGTCGTCAGCTCCCCGGAACTGGTGCGGCGCCAGGCCGTGCCGATGGGTCCGGGCGCCAAGCAGGCGATCATCATCCTGTTCGCGATGGTCGTGATGCTGGCCACCGGCATCGTTCCGTCTGCCGTGGCGGGCCTGCTGGCGGCCGGTGCGATCATCCTCTGCGGCATCATGACCGTCGAGCAATCCTACCGCGCGATCAGCTGGACGACCGTGATCCTCGTCGGCGCGATGATGCCGCTCTCGACCGCGATGATCCAGACCGGCGCGGCGAAGATGCTGGCCGACCACCTCGTCTCGATGGTGGGAGACGCCGGGCCGACCGCGCTGCTCGCCGGCCTGTTCGTCCTGACCGCGGTGCTGGGCCAGCTCATCAGCAATACCGCGACGGCGCTGATCGTCATCCCGATCGGCGTCGCCGCAGCCACCGCCATGGGCATCTCGCCGCGGCCGGTGCTGATGAGCACGGCGGTCGCCGCAGCCGGCGCCTTCCTGACGCCGATTGCGACGCCAACCAATCTGATGGTGATGGGACCAGGCGGCTACGTCTTCAGCGATTACTGGAAACTCGGGCTGCCGCTGCTGATCTGGTTCTTCGTCGTGGCGGTCTTCATCGTGCCCCTGATCTGGCGCTTCTGAATTTCGCAAGCAACCGAAGCGATGGCGGCACGCTCCGCTCGCGCTTTTAATTAGCCCTCGTCAATCAAAGGCACAGGCAGATCATCTTGCCGCTTCCACAAAAAACGAAGACACCGACTGGAGTTCGATTACCGAACTCTGCTCCGATCGGGAACGATCGCGAGCATTGGCATGGCAATGGTACTAGGAGCCATAGCTCCACCGAGCGCACATAACGATCAAGGTAGTTGACGAGATGCAGATGGAACGCAGATCATTTTTGATTTCACTTGTCGGCGGCGTGCTGATTGCGGCGACAGCGAAGACGGCACCGGTCGAGGCACGATCCGCAGTGGCAACAAGCGCGCTCGACACGCTGGATGCAGAATTCACGCAAGGCCCGCCGCAGCCGCGGTCACCGGGCGCGGCTACCCTTCCCGCTCGGCCAGAAAATCCGCGGCCGCGCCGGAAGAACTGGCATCGCTATCGCCAGCGCAACCGCCGGCCGCTGCCCCCGCCGCCCCGGCACCGCGGGCGCCGCTGACGGCAAATCGGAACAGCCCCCATCCCGTGTGCGGGAGCCAGCCCGTCAGACTCGTGGGCCTGCACTCGGGCGCACCGCGCGCCACACAAGCGGGCGAGCCGATGTCAAATCCCGCTCCAATCGCGGAGACCCGTCAGGACGGCGTGGCTCGACGTGGAGGCCGCAAACGACCTCGGGAGCGGCGAAGCCGCGGGGCACGCCATTTCTGGCTACGCGGCTGCCGGGGGCGAAACTGCCGCTTCCGATTATAGTACAGTTGCGGGCGTTGGCTGAATGCCACATCGACCTGGTCCAGCGCACGCGCCGTCCCTTCTGGCAGCGCTGCCTCGCCTGTCGCGGCAGCGCCGATGGCAATGTCGAACAAAGCCGAACCGGCCAGCCCGAGAAGTCCAGACAGAACCAGCCGTCTGCTCACCATATCATGCTTCTCCTGCCACCAGCGCACCGGGCGCCAGCCCGACATACGCCCCAAGCCAATCGGTCAGGTCTCTGCCCTCGGGCTCCCAAACTCCCGTCAGGCGAAGCAACGGGCCGGTCATTCCCGACGATCGTCGGGCCAGCGGGCTTGTTTCAGAACGTCAAGGGCAGCGCGCCTCGAACACGCGCCCATGGCGGTCACGATAAAGGCAGTTGTTCGGAGTGGTCGCCCGGCCAATCACGGCGCCCGTGACACCGCCCACAGCGGCACCGATCGCCGCTCCACGCCCACCTCCCGCAATGCCGCCAACGATGGCACCGGTCCCAGCGCCAATGGCCGCACCGCCGAGGGTCCGCTGATCGGCAGAGTTGGCATTGCACCCCGCAAGAGCCAAGCCGATGACGAAGACTGCAATTTTCGCGCGCATCCCTGTCCGTCCTTCTCAAAATCAATGGGCCTTCGGCTTCGCAAGAAGCGGGTCCCACAATGATGGAACGCCATCGCAAGCGATCTTCCGAGGCTGCCGCAAGCCTAGGCTGCGCAACCGAAAATGCATCCGCAGAGAATCTCAGGGCCTGTACTCAACATCCCAACCTGTCCCCCCGGCCTGCTGACGGCTTCATGGACCTGGCGGTTAGGCTGATGCAGCCGATCGTCGAGTGCCTGCAAACCACGTCGTCAAGCTAGGCTTGCGAACGCCCACGGGACCGAGTTCCGAGAGGCTCTCCATCGGTATCATCCGTGGTTTGGTTGTGAGGTCGGCGTTCATGGCATCGTCAGTGCGACGGCGCGCGTTTCCGCTACGCGGTGGCCAGCATCCATGGGGTGACGCCGTTGTCGGCGACGAGTTTCTGGAACTGTCCGCTGGCGCACTGCGCTGGAGTTAGAGTTGACCCGGCTTCAGAAGACCTACAGCCCGGTCAACATCGCCATCGTCCGTGACGTCGATGCCAGCCGTCGCGAAGGGCGCGCCAAACTCAGAAAGAACAAACCGAGATGAAAGGTGTAATGAGCCTGCTCCGGAAAGTGTAACGACCGGGCGGCCAAGCGAGCTAAGGCTTTGATTTATATGGCGCGGGCGACGGGGCTCGAACCCGCGACCTCCGGCGTGACAGGCCGGCACTCTAACCAACTGAGCTACGCCCGCGCAGGGCGGCTGGGGCATTCGCCGTCAGCGACGTGGTGAGTATTGCCCCCGACCGGAAGTGTCAAGCGAGTGACGCCGGCAAAATCGCATCTGGGGAAAATTATCCTCGCCCTCTCCTATCACTCGGCCGCGTCACCCTCGTTCCATGGCGATGCCAGGCAGGGATCGAGCAGGACGTGGCGACTGTCCTGGCGGTTATATCCGCCGCGCAGGACCGCCTTGTCGCCCAGCTTCAGGTCGCCGGCGCCATAGGTCACGCACAGAACCCGGACGCCCGGTGCGGCACAGACCGCGACATACCAAAGCGCACCGTCCGTCCGGATGAGACTCACCGTTCCCGCGATCGCCATGTCGACACGCGAATCGCGTGGCACCGAATCCGGGAGCTGCGCCGCGATGCTCTCGCAGCTCGCCGGCTTGCCGGGCTGCTCCGGATGGGAAAAGGCCGGACGATCGACGAAGAAGGAATCGGGCAGGAGCGACTGCGCCGCAGCCCGCCCTGCAGCGAGGACGAGGCCGAGGTAGGTGCCTGCCAGTACGCAACGCAGGACGGGACGAGAACGGGTCAAGCGGCTGATCTCCATGAGCCCGGCAGGGTGACGATGAAGATGGCGGAATTCGGCCGCCCGCAAGCCTTGGCAAGACGCTCGCCCGACAATGCTTGCGATGCGGCGGCCAAGGCCTTAAAGGCGACCGCGAGGGGCGGTTAGCTCAGTTGGTAGAGCATCTCGTTTACACCGAGAGGGTCGGCGGTTCGAGCCCGTCACCGCCCACCAGATCCGTCAGGCACCTGCCGTCGCAGCCTGTTGGTCGCTAACCAGCTCGCTCCGTACGTCGCCTGGCCGCGGCGTCGAGCCGGGCGACACGGCGGATCGCTTCTTCGACATCGACCGAACCGGCCAGCTTCAGCGGATTCAGCGGATGATCCGCCTCCGCCAACGCCCGACGTACCGGCGCGGGCAGGCTATCGAATGCAGCCCATCCATCCGGTTTCGGCCTGCGTTTCGGAAGGCGTCGCAGCTTCATGGCCCTCTGATCGAACTGCCTGCGGAGAAGCAGGCTTAAAATGGTCCTGAACAGACCTTGCGGCAATGACCGGCCTTGCGCCCAAAAGAAAACCGCCGGCGCTTGCGCGCCGGCGGTTCGTTCTTCCTGGATCCGAGGTCAGTGGGCGACGAGGCCCGCGGCATCCTCATCCCCGCCCTTGGGCAGCGGAGCCTTGAGATCCTCTTCCCAGACGATCGGAACCGGCTGGCGGGTCAGCGCGTGCTGGAGCACCTGCTCCATGCGCGCTACGGGCACGATCTCCAGCCCGTCACGGACGGACTTCGGCAGGTCGATCAGGTCCTTGGCGTTCTCCTCGGGGATCAGCACCTTCTTGATGCCGCCGCGAAGCGCCGCCAGGAGCTTCTCCTTCAGACCGCCGATCGGCAGCACCCTGCCCCGCAGCGTGACCTCGCCGGTCATGGCGACGTCCCGGTTGGTCGGGATGCCCGTCAGGATCGAGACGATGGTGGTCGCCATCGCGATGCCGGCCGACGGGCCGTCCTTCGGGGTCGCCCCCTCGGGAACGTGGACGTGGATGTCACGCCGGTCGAAGAGCGGCGGCTCGATGCCGAAATCGACGGCCCGCGAGCGGACATAGGACGCCGCCGCCGAGATCGATTCCTTCATCACGTCGCGCAGGTTGCCGGTGACGGTCATGCGGCCCTTGCCGGGCACCATGACGCCCTCGATCGTCAGCAACTCGCCGCCGACCTCGGTCCAGGCCAGACCGGTGACGACACCGACCTGATCCTCCGTCTCCGCCATGCCGTAGCGATAGCGCGGCGGGCCGAGATACTCCTCAAGCAACGGCTCGTTGACCACGACCTTGGCCTTCTTGCCGAGCACGATGTCCTTCACGCCCTTGCGGACCGTGTTGGAGAGCTCGCGCTCGAGGTTGCGGACGCCGGCCTCGCGGGTATAGCGCCGCACCAGCGTCTGCACGGCCTCGTCCGTGATCGACCACTCCTTGCCGCTGAGCCCATGCTTCTTGATCGCATTCGGGATCAGGTGCTTGCGGGCGATCTCCGTCTTCTCTTCCTCGGTGTAGCCGGCGATGCGGATCACCTCCATCCGGTCCAGCAGGGCCGGCGGGATGTTCAGCGTATTCGCCGTCGTCACGAACATCACGTTCGACAGGTCGTAGTCGACCTCGAGGTAATGGTCGTTGAAGGTCGAGTTCTGCTCGGGGTCGAGCACCTCCAGCAGGGCCGCCGAGGGATCGCCGCGGAAGTCCTGGCCCATCTTGTCGATCTCGTCGAGCAGGATGAGCGGGTTGGAGGTCTTGGCCTTCTTCATCGACTGGATGATCTTGCCGGGCATCGAGCCGATATAGGTGCGGCGGTGACCGCGGATCTCGGCCTCGTCACGCACGCCGCCGAGCGACATGCGCACGAACTCACGGCCGGTCGCCTTGGCGATCGACTTGCCGAGCGAGGTCTTGCCGACGCCCGGAGGGCCGACGAGGCACAGAATCGGACCGGCGAGCTTGTTGGCGCGCTGCTGCACGGCGAGATATTCGACGATGCGGTCCTTGACCTTGTCGAGGCCGAAATGATCGTCGTCGAGCACCAGCTGGGCGGCGTTGAGATCCTTCTTGATCTTTGAGCGCTTCCCCCACGGGATGCCGAGCATCCAGTCGAGATAGTTGCGCACCACGGTCGCTTCCGCGGACATCGGCGACATCTGGCGCAGCTTCTTCAGCTCGGCCGTCGCCTTGTCGCGGGCTTCCTTGGTCAGCTTGGTCTGGGCGATGCGCTCCTCCAGCTCGGCCAGCTCGTCGCGGCCTTCATCGCCGTCGCCGAGCTCCTTCTGGATCGCCTTCATCTGCTCGTTGAGATAGTACTCGCGCTGGGTCTTCTCCATCTGGCGCTTGACGCGCGAGCGGATGCGCTTCTCGACCTGCAGCACGGACATCTCGCTCTCCATGAGCGACAGGACCTTCTCCAGGCGATGGGCGACGTTGGTGATCTCCAGCACGCCCTGGCGATCGGCGATCTTGACCGCCAGATGCGAGGCGACGGTATCGGCGAGCTTGGTCGGCTCGTCGATCTGCGTGACCGCAGCGACGATCTCGCCCGAGATCTTCTTGTTGAGCTTCACATAGCTCTCGAACTCGCTGACGACCGAACGGGCGAGCGCCTCGACCTCGACCTTCTTGCCTTCTTCCTCGGCCAAGCCGGTGGCCTCGGCCTCGTAGAAGGATTCGCTCGCCGAATAGGACGAGGCCTTGGCACGGCCGACGCCTTCGACAAGCACCTTCACGGTGGAATCGGGCAGTTTCAGCAGCTGCAGCACGCGGGCGAGCGTGCCGATCTCGTAGATCTCGTCGGGCTGCGGATCATCGTCGCCGGCGTTCTTCTGTGTCGCCAGCAGGATCAGCCCGTCCGTCTTCACCACTTCCTCAAGCGCGCGGATGGACTTCTCGCGGCCGACGAAGAGCGGGACGATCATGTGGGGGAAAACGACGATGTCGCGCAAAGGCAGTACCGGGAAGGTGCCGGCCTCGCCTGGGACGAAGGGAGCGCGTGGCGTCGAGCCAGTCATGGCAATTCCTTTGCAGTTGCGCCCGGCGGACCCCCGAAATGGGCGGAACGATCGGACGTGTGCGGCCAAGGCGACCATTCGCCTCTCCGCCCTCGCGCATCGCACCCTCCAAGGCATGCGACTCTCGCAAGTGCACCTAAAGTGGAGACTTCCTCGCCGGCTTTCAAGCGAGGTATCCGGCCCATGCACCGCTGTCCTGCAACGGACGAGGGACGGATGCCGCGAGAAGAGGTGGTTCAATCTCGCGCAGGGCTGTTGCGATGCGAAACCGCGACCGACCCATGCCCATCACAACGCAAAACGCGCGCCAAGGGCGCGCGTCCTGTTGTCGCATTGCAGGAAAGGTCAGGAGGCCGAGGCGGTCTTCGTCTCGTCCTCGCGCTCGGCATAGATGAAGAGCGGGCGGGCCTTGCTCTCCACCGCCTCGGGGCCGATCACCACCTGCTCGACGCCTTCGAGGCCGGGCAGTTCGTACATGGTCTCGAGCAGGATGCTCTCCATGATCGAGCGCAGGCCGCGCGCGCCGGTCTTCCGCTCGATCGCCTTGCGGGCGATCAGGCTGACGGCCTCGTCGGTGAAGGTGAGCTGGGTGTCCTCCATCTCGAACAGGCGCTGATACTGCTTGACGAGCGCATTCTTCGGCTCGGTCAGGATGGTCTTCAGCGCCGGCTCGTCGAGATCCTCCAGCGTCGCCAGGACGGGCAGGCGGCCGACGAATTCGGGGATCAGGCCGAACTTCAGCAGATCCTCGGGCTCGACCTGACGGAAGATCTGGCCGATGCGGCGGTCGTCCGGGGCCTCGACCTTGGCGCCGAAGCCGATCGAGGTGCCCTGCCCGCGGCTCGAGATGATCTTGTCGAGACCGGCGAAGGCGCCACCGCAGATGAAGAGGATATTGGTGGTGTCGACCTGCAGGAATTCCTGCTGCGGATGCTTGCGCCCGCCCTGCGGCGGCACGGAGGCGACGGTGCCTTCCATGATCTTCAGCAGCGCCTGCTGGACGCCCTCGCCCGAGACGTCGCGGGTGATCGAGGGATTGTCCGACTTGCGGCTGATCTTGTCGATCTCGTCGATATAGACGATGCCGCGCTGCGCCCGCTCGACATTGTAGTCGGAAGCCTGGAGCAGCTTGAGGATGATGTTCTCGACATCCTCGCCGACATAGCCGGCCTCGGTCAGCGTCGTCGCATCGGCCATGGTGAAGGGCACGTCGAGGATGCGGGCGAGCGTCTGCGCAAGCAGCGTCTTGCCCGAGCCGGTCGGCCCGATCAGCAGGATGTTCGACTTCGCCAGCTCGACGTCGTTCTGCTTCGTCGCGTGCGAGAGGCGCTTGTAATGGTTGTGCACCGCCACCGAGAGCACCTTCTTGGCGTGCTCCTGGCCGATGACATAGTCGTCGAGGACCTTGCGGATCTCCTTGGGAGTCGGCACGCCGTCCTTCGACTTCACCAGCGCGGATTTGGATTCCTCGCGGATGATGTCCATGCAGAGCTCGACGCATTCATCGCAGATGAACACGGTCGGGCCCGCGATGAGCTTGCGGACCTCGTGTTGGCTCTTGCCGCAGAAAGAGCAGTAAAGCGTGCTCTTCGAGTCGCCGCCGGGCTTGTTAGCCATCGTCCATCTCCAGTTCGGGAGCCGGGAGCCGCATCGCCAGTGGCGGATGCAGCCGTCGTCTCTCCGTCATATCTAAGCGCTCAGATCACGATGATTAGGTTAACGGCCCGTTCCGGTACATTCGGATACGCAGGGCCGGCCTAAGCCGGATCAGATTGGAGCGCTCGTCCGCTCACCCCCGGCCCCATGCAAACACGGGGCCGATCCTCAATGCAATATGGGGGCTCCGGAAGGCCGGGCCAACCCACAGGATCGCGAGCGCCGCGATCAGGCCTCGGGCTCGGCGCGGCGCTCCATGACCTTGTCGATCAGGCCGAAATCGCGGGCCTGCTCGGCGGTCATGAAATTGTCGCGCTCCAGCGCGGCGACGATGTCCTCGTAGGGACGCCCGGTATGCTTCACGTAGATTTCGTTCAGCCGCTTCTTCAGGCTCTCGACTTCCCGGGCGTGGATCAGGATGTCGGTGACCTGGCCCTGATAGCCGCCGGAGGGCTGGTGAACCATGATGCGGGCGTTCGGCAGGGCGAAGCGCATGTCCTTGGCACCGGCCGTCAGCAGCAGCGAGCCCATCGAGGCGGCCTGGCCGATGCAGACCGTGGTCACCGGGCAGCGGATCAGCTGCATGGTGTCGTAGATCGAGAGGCCGGACGTCACCACGCCGCCGGGCGAGTTGATGTAGAAGGAGATTTCCTTCTTGGGGTTCTCGGCCTCGAGAAACAGGAGCTGCGCCACGATCAGCGACGCCGAGTAATCCTCGACCGGGCCGGTCAGGAAGATGATGCGCTCGCGCAGCAGGCGCGAATAGATGTCGAAGGCGCGTTCACCGCGGCTCGACTGCTCGACCACCATCGGGACGAGATTGTTGTAGGTCTCGAGCGGATCGCGAAGCATGGATCTGTCCTTGAGGTGGAGCGCTGGGGAAGCCAGCGAGATGTCGAATCAGCGGTGTCTAGGCAGACACTCACTTAAGCACGGCAGTCGCGGCTGAAAAGGGAAGCGCCGCCGGTCGCGAAGGCCGGCGGCGCGATAGCTGTCGTTAAGGTTGCCGTGAGGCTCAGGCGGAGGCGTCGTCGGCCTTGGCCTCGGCCTTCTTCGCCTTCTTGGCGGCGGCCTTCTTCGGCTTGGCCTCGGCGGTGTCCTCGGCATCCTCGTCGGCGTAGAGCGCCTCGCGCGAAACCGTCTGGTCCTCGACCTTCACCTGGCCGAGCAGATGGTCGACGACCTTCTCCTCGAAGATCGGAGCGCGGATCTCGGCGAGAGCCTGCGGGTTCTTGCGATAGAACTCCCAGACTTCCTTCTCCTGGCCGGGGAAGGAGCGGGCGCGCTCGATCAGGGCCTGGGTGACCTCGTCATCCGAGATCTGGACCTTGGCCTGCTCGCCGATCTCGGCCAGCACGAGGCCCAGGCGCACGCGGCGCTCGGCGATCTTGCGGTAGTCGGCGCGCGCGGCGTCCTCGGTGGTGTCCTCGTCGGCGAAGGTCTTGTTGGCCTGCTTCATGTCGGCCTCGACCTGGCCCCAGACGCTGGTGAACTCCTGCTCGACCAGGGTCGGCGGCAGCTCGAAGCTGTACTTGCCGTCGAGCGCGTCGAGCAGGCCCTTCTTGAGCTTGCGGCGCGACTGGGCGACGAAATCACGGCCGATCTGCTCGCGCACGGCTTCCTTGAGCTTGTCGAGCGACTCCATGCCGAAGCCCTTGGCGAGTTCGTCGTCGATCTTGACGGCGTCCGGGCCCTGGACGTCGGTCACGGTGACCTCGAACTCGGCCGGCTTGCCGGCGAGGTTCTCGGCCGCATAGTTCTCGGGGAAAGTCACCTTGACGGTGCGGGTCTCGCCGGTCTTGGCGCCCTCGAGCTGCTCCTCGAAGCCCGGGATGAACTGGCCGGCGCCGAGATCGAGCGGGATGCCCTCGCCCGTGCCGCCGTCGAACTTCTCACCGTCGAGCGTGCCGACGAAGGAGATGATCAGGCGGTCGCCCTTCTCGGCCTTGGCCTTCTCGCCCTTCGAGGTGTAGCTGCGGTTGCCGGCAGCCATGCGCAGAAGCGCGGCATCGACATCGGCGTCCGGAACCTCGGCGACCGGCTTCACCAGCGAAACGTCCGAGAGGTCGGCGAGCTCGATCTTCGGGAGCACTTCCAGCGCGACGGTGAAGGCGAGATCGCCCTTGGCCTCCATCGCGGCCTCGATCTCTTCCTTGTTCTCGGGGAAGCGGATCTGCGGCTCGAAGGCGAGCTTCAGGTTGTTGTCGGCGACGATCTTCTGGTTCGCCTCGTTGACGGCGTTCTGCAGCACGTCGGACATGACCGAGCGGCCATAGAGGCGGCGCAGATGCGCGACCGGCACCTTGCCCGGGCGGAAGCCGTTGATCTTGGCCTTGCCCTGGAGGTCCTGGAGGCTGCCATCGAGCCTGGTCTTCAGGTCGGCGGCGTTCAGCACCACCTGGAATTCGCGCTTGAGGCCCTGGGACAGGGTTTCGGTCACGTTCATTTTTGTACCGCCAACAGCTCGTTTACGTCTCAATGTCCAAAGCGCGACGCCGGTTCGACCGCCGCCGCGCTCGCGAAAAAACTAGACCGATGGTGCGGGCGGAGGGACTCGAACCCCCACGACTTTCGCCGCTGGTACCTAAAACCAGTGCGTCTACCAATTCCGCCACGCCCGCCGGTCCGATAGCGCTGCGCGCGAGCAAACGCAGCGCGGCCATCGTCAAGCCGCAGGCCTATACGCATTTCGACCGGGCCATGCAGCAAAAAAATGACGGTTCTGCAAAACAGGCGCTGCGCCGGGCATTTCGCCGGGGGACCCGAACCGGCTCTCGCCAGAGCGGGCCGCCCGGATTATGCGGTATGGCATGACGAAACCGCCCGCCGCCTCCCCGCTCCCGCTCACGCGTCGCCAATGGCTGGCGGGGCTCGGCGGAGCCTGCCTGATCGCGCCCTCAGCGGGTTTCGCGCAAGCTCCCGCCCCGACCACCAAGCCGGCAAGCGAGCCGCAGCGGCGGACGCTCGTGGCCGCGCCAGCGAAGGCAAGGCTGCGTCCGTCACCGCCGGTCGATACGGAAATCTGGGCATTCGACGGCAGCACGCCGGCCCCGCCCCTGCGAATCAAGCAGGGCGAAACGCTGGCCGTGAAGATCGAGAACAAGACGACGGCCCCGCTCGACCTGCACTGGTACGGCCTGCGCGGCGAGGCCGAACGGGATGGCGCCGCCAGCTTCACGCGCCCACCCATCGCGCCGGGAGAGACCGGCGAATTCCGGATCACGCCGGCGGATTCGGGCACCCTGCTCTATCGCCCGCTTCGGGCCGGCAGTTCATCCGAACCCGCTGGCCGGGGCCTGAGCGGCCTCGTCATCGTCGAGGAGAAGGAGCCGCCTCCGGTCGATCTCGACCTGCCCGTCCTCATAACCGACTGGCTCCTCGGCGACGACCAGGCGCTCCAGCCCTTCGTGCTGCAAGGGAATGCCTCGGCCTCGGCCGGGCGCCTCGGCAGTTGGCTCACCGTCAACGGCCGCTCGCCGCCGCAGCCGATCTCGGCCCGGCCCGGTGCGCGGATTCGCCTCAGGCTCGCCAATGCCTGCAATGCCCGGATCATGCGATTGCGCTTCGACGGCGGAAAGGCGACCGTGATTGCGGTCGACAGCCAGCCGACCGAGAGTTTCGAGCCTGTGCGCTCGCAGCTGCCCTTCGCGCCGGGCACGCGCTACGACGTGATCCTCGACCTGCCGATCGAGGTCGGTGCCGCCGTCAATGTCAGCGCCCTGATCGGTGGCGGGCTGCCGCTGGTCAGGATCGTGACGGCGGGGCAGCCGCAGGTTCCGCCCGCAGCCATGCCCGCCCTGAAGCTCAACCCTGCCCTGCCGCTGGGCGTGCGGATGCAGGACGCGCTCCGGCCCGCGCTCGTCATCGAGGGCGGCGCCAGGCTCACCGAGGACCAGAAGCTCGATTTCACAGGGCTCGATCTCGCCTGCCCCTGGCGGGTGAATGGCGGCACCGGCTCCTTCGACGGCAAGCCGCTGTTCAGCGTCAAGCGCGGCACGCCGATCGTGATGGCGATCGACAACCGCACCGCCTTCGTCCAGCCGTTCCACGTCCACGGCCACAGCTTCCGGCTGCTGCACCCGCTCGACGACGGCTGGGAGAACTATTTCCTCGATACCGTGCAGATTCCCGAGCGGAAGAAGCTGCACATCGCCTTCATTGCCGACAATCCCGGCCGCTGGCTGATCTCGTCGACGGTGCTGGAGCGCTTCGACCTCGGGCTATGGAGCTGGTTCGAGGTGACGTGAGGCCGCTCCTCAGAGGCCCAGCCGATCGACCACGTCCTGCACGATCGCGTCCTTGCTGTCCTCGACCGAGACGACCAGCGGCTTCTCGTCCGCACCCGGCTCCTCCAGCGCGGCGAACTGGCTGTCGAGCAGGGCCGGCGGCATGAAATGGTGCTGGCGGGCGGCCATGCGCCGGCCGATCAGCTCGCGCGAGCCCTTGAGATAGACCAGCGCGACATCCGGCCGGTCGCCGACGATCACCTGCCGATAGGCGCGCTTCAGCGCCGAGCAGGTGACGATGCCGTGCTCGCCCTTGGCCCGGAGATCGTCGATCCAGGCGGCGATGGCGGCGAGCCAGGGCTTGCGATCCTCGTCGTTCAGCGGCGTGCCGCCGGCCATCTTGGCGACGTTCTCGGGGGGATGGAAGGAATCGGCGTCGCGGAAGGGCCAGCCGAGGCGCTCCGCCAGACGCTCGCCGAGCGAGGTCTTGCCCGAGCTCGCGACGCCCATGACGACGATGACGGCCGGGCGGCCACCGCCTGCTGCCTCTGCCACCGTATCAGCCCTGCTTCTTGGGTTCGACATGGCCGCCGAAGCCGGCGCGCATCGCCGAGAGGATCTTCTCGCCGAAAGTGTGGTCGACGCGCGAGCGGAAGCGCGCGAACAGCGCCGAGGTCAGCACCTCGGCCGGGGTCGCGGTCTCGACGGCGGCGTCGACCGTCCAGCGGCCCTCGCCGGAATCCGAGACATTCCCGGTATAGGAAGAGAGCTCCTCGTCGGCGGCGAGCGCCTCGGCCGTCAGGTCGAGCAGCCAGGAGGTGACGACCGAGCCGCGGCGCCAGACCTCGGCGATCTCTGCCGTGTCGAAGTCAAAGCCGTATTCGGCCGGCAGGCCTTCCTTGGCCGAGGCGTTGCGCAGCAGGTCGAAGCCCTCCGCGAAGGCCTGCATCATGCCGTATTCGATGCCGTTATGGACCATCTTGACGAAATGGCCGGAGCCGGTCGGGCCGCAATGGAGATAGCCCTGCTCGCTCGTCGGGTTGCGGCCCTCGCGATGCCGGGTCGGCTCGATCTCGCCCTTGCCGGGCGCCAGCGTCGCGAAGATCGGTTCCAGCCGGTCGAAGGCTTCCTTGTCGCCGCCGATCATCAGGCAATAGCCGCGATCGAGGCCATGGACGCCGCCGGAGGTGCCGATATCCATGTAATGGATGCCCTTGGCCGCCAGCTCCTTGCCGCGGCGGACATCGTCCTTCCAGAAGGCATTGCCGCCGTCGATCAGCGTATCGCCCTCACTGAGGAGGCCGGCGAGCTCGGTCAGCGTCGCCTCGGTGATCTTGCCGGCCGGCAGCATCACCCAGATGGCGCGCGGCGCCTTGAGCTTGGCGACCATATCCTTGAGATCGCTGGCCAGTGTCGCGCCATCGGCGGCGAGCGCCTGACCCGGCTTCGGATCACGATCATAGACCACGCATTGATGGCCGGCGCGCATCAGCCGGCGCACGATATTGCCACCCATCCGGCCGAGGCCGATCACTCCAAGCTGCATGTCAGATACTCCGCAAAGCCGGCTTTCGCTGCTTCAAGCATGGAGCCGGCAGGCGGGGCAAGCCGATGCGACGCAGGTCTCAACCCCGGATTTGCTGCTGCAAGGCCCGCCAACGCCCCGGCGTGACGCCATAGGCGCGGCGGAACTGGCGGGTGAAATGGCTCTGATCGGCGAAGCCACAGGCGAAGGCCAGGTCAGCTAGAGGTGTGTCCTCCGCCAGCATGCGACGGGCACGGTCGAGGCGACGCATCACGAGGTAGTTATAGGGGCTGGTGCCGAAGGCGGCGCGGAACTGGCGCGCCAAGGTGAAACGATCGAGCCCGGTCATGGCTTCCAGGCGGCTCGAATCGACGGTCTCGGCGGTGTGCGCGTCGAGATAGTCCCGAGCGCGCTCAAGGGCCCTGTTTTCGAGCCGCGACGGACAAGCACGCGCCGCCGAGGGATCGAGCGCCAACAGGGCCTGCGCCAGTCGTTCGAGGAGATCATCGACCGCCAGAGGATCGAGCGGCTGATCGAGATCGCGCAGCGCGCGGGCGATCGCCGCGACCAAACGCGGCTCCTGTGAAACCGCTGTAGATATGAAGGGCAGTGCCCGGCCGCCCTCGCCCATCGCCTGCCGGATCAGGCGCGGCTCGACATAGAGCATGCGGTAACGGAAGCCGCTCTCGATGCCGGAGCGCCCGTTATGGACCTCGTCGGGATGCAGGACGATGGCGTGGCCACCGAGACTGTCGCGCCTTGCGCCGCGGTAATCGAAGGATTGCACGCCCGACAGCGTCAGCCCGAAGGCATAGGTGTCGTGGCGGTGCGGATCATAGGCATAGCCCCGGAAGAACGCTTCCATGCGCTCGATGCCATCAGCGCCGGTGCCGAGCCGGACCCAGTCCTGCTCAGGCCCGCACGATCGTTCAAGACGGGCCTTGCCGGCCTCGGTTAGCGATGCGTCCATGCGTTACGATACCAAGATAGCCATCGTGGTTCGCGATGATCTCGCAACCTGGCAAAAACTCAATGTCGCCAGCTTCCTCGCCGGCGGTCTCGCTGGAGCCTCTCCGGAACTCGCGGGCGAGCCCTACCGGGATGCATCCGGCCGCTTCTACGGGCCGCTGATCCGCCAGCCGATCCTGATCTTCGCGGCAAGCGCAGCGGAGCTCTCGACTATACTCCAACGGGCGCAGCAGCGCGGCGTCCGGCCGCATCTCTATACGAAGGACCTGTTCGCAACCGGCAATGACATGGACAACCGCGCCGCTGTCGCTGCGGTTGCGACGGATGCACTCGACCTCGTCGGTCTCGGCCTGCATGCCGAGCGCAAGGAGATCGACAAGATCACCAAGGGGCTGAAGCTGCACGGATAACCGCTTGCAACGCATGCTGTTCGCGCAGACTTGCCTGCCTCATCCCTGTGCAACACGCGGATCGCTCTCCGCATTCACGGTCTGGATCGCGACTTTCGTCGTGCTCATCCAGTGCATTTTTTGGCATTTACGAGTCCCCGAGAATCGCCTTAGCCTCCTTCATGTCGGTAACAACTGAAAGGAGGTGATCCAGTGTCTCATTGTCATCAACCGCTGGTGCAAGGCGGGCGGATCTGGACCTCTTCTTGCTGGGGTTTCTATTCCGCGTGAGTTTTCGCACCTTCAGATCCGGTTCGCCGGGTCGCGGTTCGGCAATGGAAGGGCAGCTCGCAAGGGCTGCCCTTCTTGCTTTCAGGCCGCCAAAGCTGGCGCCCGGCCGCAAGCCGTGGCAGACAGGCGGCGTGTCATGCTTTTCCCTGCCCAATGCCCCGAGTACCGGCCGTGTCCGTTCCTGATCCGAGCCGCGAGGCCATTCTCGACTTCATCGAGGAGGAGCGCGCCGCCGGCCGCGAGGTCGGCCGCCGCGAGATCGCGAGGGCTTTCGGGCTCGATGGCGGCGGCAAGATCTGGCTGAAGCGCCTGCTCAAGGAGATGGCGGAGGAAGGCGAGATCGGCGGCGACGGCAAGGAGCGGCCGGTCCATCCGCGCGGCGCGCTGCCGCCCGTCCTGCTCTCCGAGATCAAGCGCCGCGACCGCGAGGGCGACCTCGTCGCCCAGCCGCTGGAATGGGACGAGGCGGAGAGCGGAGCGCCGCCGCAGATCCTGATCGAGCGCACCCGCGAGGGACGCCGCAAGGACAAATCGGCCGGGCCGGCGCCGGGCGTCGGCGATCAGGTCATCCTCAAGCTGACGCGGCTGCGCGGCGTCGAGGGCTTCGGCTATTCCGGCCGGGTGCTCAAGGTGATGGGCAAGGCGAAGGCCGCCGTGCTCGGCATCTTCCGCGCCCTGCCCGACGGCTCCGGCCGGCTGGTGCCGATCGACAAGAAGGCGCAGGGGCGCGAGGCGATCATCCCGAAGGGCCGCACCGGCGAAGCGCAAGATGGCGACCTCGTCTCGGTCAGTTTGCGCCGGGAGAGTCGCTTCGGCCCGCCCGAGGCGCAGGTCCGCGAGCGACTGGGCTCGATCAAGTCCGAGCGCGCGGTCAGTCTGATCGCGATCCATGCCCATGGCATTCCGCATGAATTTCCACCCGCCGCCCTTCAGGAAGCCGCGAACGCACCGCTTGCCAGCCTGAAAGGCCGCGAGGACTGGCGCGAGCTGCCGCTCGTCACCATCGACCCCGCCGACGCCAAGGACCATGACGACGCGGTCCATGCCGTGCCGGACGACAACCCGGACAATCCCGGCGGCTTCGTCGTCACCGTCGCCATCGCCGATGTCGCGGCCTATGTGACGCCGCATTCGGCGCTCGACCGCGAGGCGCTGGAGCGCGGCAACTCAGTCTATTTCCCCGACCGCGTCGTGCCGATGCTGCCGGAGCGGATCTCGAACGATCTCTGTTCCTTGCGCGAGCACGAGGACCGGCCGGCGCTTGCCGTCCGGCTCGTGCTCAAGGCCGACGGCTCGAAGAAGAGCCATTCCTTCCACCGCGTGCTGATGCGCTCGGCGGCGAAGCTCTCCTATCAGCAGGCGCAAGCCGCCATCGACGGGCAGACCGACGAGAAGACCGCGCCGATCCGCGAGAGCGTGCTGATGCCGCTCTGGGCGGCCTATGGCATTGCGGCCCGCGCCCGCGACCAGCGCCAGCCGCTCGAACTCGACCTGCCCGAGCGCAAGCTGATCCTGAAGCCCGACGGCTCGGTCGATCGCGTCATCGTGCCGGACCGGCTCGCCGCCCATCGCCTGATCGAGGAATTCATGATCCTCGCCAATGTCGCGGCGGCCGAGACGCTGGAAAAGGCCGGCAGCCAGCTGATCTATCGCTGCCATGACGAGCCCTCGCTGGAGAAGATGCGGGCGCTCGGCGAAGTGCTGGCCTCGATCGGCATCAAGCTGCCGCAGGATGGGGCACTCCGGCCCGTGCTGTTCAACCGCATCCTCGGCATGATCAAGGGCTCGGAAAACGAGACGCTGATCAACGAGGTCGTGCTGCGCACGCAGGCCCAAGCCGAGTATGTCGCCGAGAATTACGGGCATTTCGGCCTCAACCTGCGTCGCTACGCCCATTTCACCTCGCCGATCCGGCGCTATGCCGACCTGGTCGTGCACCGCGCGCTGATCACGGCGCTGAGGCTCGGCGACGACGGCCTGCCGAAGAGCACCACGCTCGCGGAGCTGCGCGAGGTTGCAACCCGCATCTCGGCGGCCGAGCGGCGCGCCATGGCCGCCGAACGCGAGACCACCGACCGGCTGATCGCGCATTTCCTCGCCGACCAGATCGGCGCGAGCTTCGACGGGCGCATCGGCGGCGTGCACAAGGCCGGCCTGTTCGTGAAGCTCGACGGCACCGGTGCCGACGGCTTCATTCCGGCCTCGACGCTGGGCGGCGACTACTACCGCTATGACGAGGCCGCGCATGCGCTGATCGGCGAGCGTACCGGAGAGAGCTGGCGCCTCGGCGACCGCGTCCATGTCAAGCTGGTCGAGGCAGCGCCGGTCGCGGGCGCCCTGCGCTTCGAACTGCTTTCGGAGGGACGCGTCGTGGCGACGGGACGCACCGGCAAGCGGCGCGGCGGCGCAGTCCCCTTCGGGACGAGCCGGCCGGCGAGCTTCGGCAAGAAGGGCAAGCCGGGCGGCGGTGGCTTCGGCAAAAGCAAGCCGGGCAAGAGCAAGCCCGGCAAGAGGCGGTGATGGGCGTTCAGATTCACAGCGCGGAGGCGCATCTCGACGCGCGCGACTGGCGCCAGGCCGTCGCGCGCGGCTTGAGGGGCCACTGCCCGCATTGCGGGAGGGGCCGGCTGTTCCGCGCCTTCCTGAAGCCGGTCGACACCTGCGAGGCCTGCGGCGAGGACCTGCATCACCAGCGGGCCGACGACCTGCCGCCCTATATCGTCATCACCATCGTCGGCCATATCATCGTCGGCGGCCTGCTGCTGGCGGAGAAATTCGGCGACTGGCCGATGTGGCTGCACATGGTCGTCTGGCCGGCGCTGACTCTGATCCTGTCCATCGCAATGATGCAGCCCGTGAAGGGCGGCGTCGTCGGCCTGCAATGGGCCGTGCGCATGCACGGCTTCGGCGGCGAGCCCGACCGGCCCGAACGCCAGCCCCTGCCTTCTTCGGAATCACGTTCATGACCGATCACACCGTCACCCTGACCCAGGCCGAGCGGGCGCGCACCACCGCCAACCAGCGTCCCAAGGACGCCGCGACCATGATGATCCTGGATCGCAGCGGTGCGCGGCCGAAGGTGCTGATGGGTAAGCGCCACGCGGGCCACAAATTCATGCCGGGCAAATACGTCTTTCCCGGCGGGCGGGTCGATGCCGGCGACCGGCTGATGGCCGCGACCGGCGCGGTGCCGCAGATCTGTGAGGACCGGCTCGGCAAGCGCTGCCTGCGCCCCAGCGCCGCCAAGGCGCGGGCGCTGGCGCTCGCCGCCATCCGCGAGACCTTCGAGGAAACCGGGCTGCTCTTCGGCTCCGACGAGTTCGGCGCGCCGGAAACCGCGCCGGCCGGAAGCTGGAGCGACTTCGCGGCGCAGGGCGTCTTCCCCGACCTGTCGGCCGTCACCTTCGTCGCCCGTGCGATCACGCCGCCGCGCCGGCCGAAGCGCTTCGACACCCGCTTCTTCGCGATCGACGCCTCCGCCGTCGCCAAGCGGATCGACGGCATCATCGGCCCCGATTCGGAGCTGGTCGACCTGGTCTGGGTCGATTTCGACGAGGCCAAGGAGCTCGACCTGCCGACGATCACCAAGGTCCTCATCCAGGAGGTCGAGGCCCGCATCGAGGGCGGCTTCGCGCCTTATCTGCCGGTCCCGTTCTATTGGGAGAAGCGCGGTAGCTTCGTGCGCGAGGAGCTTTGAGGGCCATTCGCGTCGCCAAGCTATTCTTCCTTGACTTCGCCGGCCCGTTGCGGCATTCCCCGCGCTGACGGTTTGCCGGGTTCGCCCGGCCATTTTCTTTTCCGAGGGCCTTTGGCCCGCATGGCTCGAGGATAGACCCATGGCCAAGGCCGTGACGATCAAGATCAAACTGCTTTCGACCGCCGACACCGGCTTCTTCTACGTGACGAAGAAAAACTCGCGTACGATGACCGAGAAGATGTCGAAGAAGAAGTACGACCCCGTCGCGCGCAAGCACGTCGAGTTCAAGGAAACCAAGATCAAGTGAGGCCATAGCCTCCCGATCTGATTTCGCTTTGAAAAACCGCCCTTTCGGGCGGTTTTTTCGTTTGGAACTTCAAGGTCGCGGCGGCCGGATCAATCGCCGCCGCATGCCTAAGAACGCCGCCGCCTCGCGCCTACCCGCAATAGGCGCGGACGATCCTGCCTGTCTTCGGATCGGTCTCGATCGTCACCCGTTCCTTGCGATAGTCCATCGTCACGCCCTGCCCCGGCCGAATCTGCCGGACGGTCGATGCGCCCGTGACCTGCTGGGCCTCGGCATCACTGATGCGCCCCTTGCCCGCCAGCGTCTCGGCCGCATCTTCCCGGCATAGGCCGGGCAAGCCGGGCGCAGCTCCCACAGGAGCCTGCTGCGCATCGCTCTGGCAGGCCGCGAGCATCAGTGCGGCAAGCGACAGGGTTCCAGCGGCAAGACATCTCCGACCAGACATCGAGGCAATTCCTTTCATCGCAATGGAATGACGCCGGAAGGCTCTACAAGCGCCATGCGGCGCATCCATGGCGGGCGGCCGAGCCCGTTCAGACGACCACGGCCGACCCATCCGGGCTGGCGGGAAGCTGGGGCCGCCACATCGCCAGAGCGCTGCGGCCGGCTTCGGTGAGCGCGTAGACGCCGCGCCCGGACCGCTCGAACCAGCCATAGACGTTGCGATGCAGGATCTTCTGGGCGTCCGGGCAGGAGGGCTTGAGGTCCCGCGGCCGCTTCGGCTCCCCGGCCATCGCCGCGGCACAGGCCAGCGCCTGCTGGCGATAGGCCGTCATGATCGGTCTGCGTGTGCCGCCGCCCATCGCCGGATCGCCCTGGCGGCGCTTGTGCTCATCCACCAGCCGCGAGCGCCGGCGCGGGTCCTTGCGCGGCGTGGGCGCGACCGGAGACACCAGGATATCGACATGTCCGGATTTGGAGACCCCGAGCAATCCGAAGCCGAGTCGCCGGCAGAGGTTGCGATAGCGCGGATCGCTTTCGCGCCCCTTTCCCCTGGCAGAGAGCTGGGCTGCGAGCCAGATCTCGTCGCCGAGGCTCATGCGGTCGACGCCCTGCAGGATGAGTTCGAGATTGAAGCTCAGCTTCAGCTCGCCGATCACCACGACGGACGGATCATCGTCGCGCAGGCCGACGAGATCGCAATGCCCGATCTCGCCCTTCACGGCGTAGCCGAGCCCTTCGAGGAAGCGCTTGACGGGCAGATAGAGCGATGTTTCCACATCCACCTCCGGACAACAGAACGGCATAGATGCCAGACAGTCGTTTCGGAGAGGCAAACGGGCCGGGGCCGGCCGGGATTTTGGCCGTCACAAGTTAGCAGGTCGCGAGCCGCCTTTTGCCAAAGGGGGCCCTGCTTTCATCTCGACCGCCTGGGACCGTCTTGCGGCAAGCCGCTGAAAGGCTTTCCCTCGCCGCGTCCTCAGGCGCGCACCACCCGCGTCGCAATCGCCAGCCCTGCCAGCGCCATCTCGTCGATGTCGACGCCAAGCCCGAGCGCTTCCGGCACCTGATAGCCGTCTCCGACGATCATCGGCCCCTGCCGGACGAACTGGCTGCGCGAGGGCGGATTGTCGTTCTCGTAGGATTCGAGGATCACGAAATTGGGCACCAGCGCCGCCAGCGTCACCGACGCGGCGATCGCGACGGGTCCGTGCGGATTATGCGGCACGACGCCGATATTGTAGGTCTCGGCCGCGTTGGCGATCTTGATGGCCTCGGTCAACCCTCCAACGCGGATGATCGAGGGTTGCACCAGCCCGACCGCCTGCCGCTCGATGATCTCCGCGAATTGCCGGCGGGAATGCAGCCTTTCTCCGAAGGCGATGCGGGTCCGCGTGGCCGATGACAGCCGTGCCAGCGCGTCCGCGCTCTGGAACTCGGTCGGTTCCTCGACGAAGACGAGGTCGCAATCAGCCACGCCGGAGCAGAACTGCGCCGCCGAGGCCCAGTCGAGCCGGCGCCAGAGATCGACCATCAATCCGATCGAGGGGCCGACGGCGTCGCGAACCGCCCGCACCTCCGCCACCGCTTTCGGCACGTCGTGCTGCCGAACGCGATACTGGAGCTGATCGGCGGTCCCGAACGGATACCATTTCAGGGCGGAGGCGCCGCGCGAAACCGCGTCCTGCGCCTTCCGGATCAGGTCTTGCGTCGACCGGTATCCGGCCCACCACTGATTCAGGTAGACGCCGACGCGATCCCGCACGGCGCCGCCGAGGAGCTTGTGCACCGGCAGGCCGTAGGCCTTGCCGGTGATGTCCCACAGCGCCTGATCGATCGCGGCGAGAGCCGCCATGCTGCTGGCGCCCTCGCCCCAATAGACCTTGTCCTTGAGCAGTGCCCAATGCTTCGCGACCGTGGTCGGATCCTGCCCCGCTATGGCCCGAAAGCCTTCCTCGATACCAGCGGCGACAGACGGCCAGCGATGGTCGAGCGTCGCTTCGCCGAAACCGACGATGCCCCGGTCGGTCTGGATGGCCGCGTAGAGGTAGTGCTTGTTGGCATCCGCGAGCACATAGGTTCGCAGTTCGGCGATTTTCATGGCCCGTCCCCCTGCGCCCTGCTCCGTGCGATTACCGGCCGGCCGCGGCCGTCACGATGATCTCGACAAGGACGTCCGGCGCCCCCATCTCGCACTGAGCCGTCGCGCGGGTCGGCGCGGCGTTCGGTGCGGTCCAGGCATTCCAGATCTCGTTCATGCCCTCGAAATCGCGGGCGAGATCCTTGATCCAGATCTGCGCGGTCAATACGCGGCTCTTGTCGGTTCCCGCCCTGGCGAGGAACTGCTCGATCTTTTCGAGCGTCTGCCGGGTCTGCCCCTTGATGTCCTGGCTGCGATCGTCGGCGGTCATGCCGCCGACATAGACGACGCCGTTGTAGACGACGACGCGGCTGCGGCGCGGATCGGTTTCGATGCGGACGATGTCGTTCATGGTCTTCTCCTCGTGGTGAAATAGGGGGCGGGAATTCAATCGACGAAGTCGCCGAGCATGACCGGCTTGATCGGCGCCCTGATGCGGTAGTAGCCCACGTCGTCAGGGGTCGCGCCGCGCGCCTCGGCGATGATCTCCGTCACCGTCAGTCCGCACAGACGCCCCTGACAGGGGCCCATTCCGCAGCGGCCGAACGCCTTCGTCTGGTTCGGGCCGCGGCAGCCGAGCTCGACATAGCCGCGGATCTGCCCAGCCGTGACCTCTTCGCACCGGCAGACGATGACCGCAGGGTCGCGCGGGATGCGGTTCGCATCGGCCGGCCGGTAGAGGCTGTTCAGGAAGCGCCGGATATGGCTTTGCCGTTCGAATAGAGTCAGCAGTGCCGCGCGCCGGCCGGCGTCGACGGCGCGGCCGGCACGCTCGGCGATGGCGAGCGCCGACAGCCTTCCCTGGGTTGCCGAGGCCTGCGCACCAACGATCGCCCGGCTGTCTCCTGCCACGTAGAGCGGCGTTTCACCCAGCCGGCCCCAACGGTCCGTCTCGGGCAACCAGCATAGCTGTTCGCCGTCCCAGCGATGAGCCGCGCCCGTCGACCACGAGAGCTGGGTGTTCGGCACGACGCCCTGATGCAGCAGGACCAGCGAGGTTGGGATCGTCATCCGCCGGCCACGATGGACAAAAGACAGGCCCTCGGCTTGCCGCTCGCCCTCAATCGCGAGATCGCTCGCACCTGAATGGAACCTGACACCGTGCCGGCGCAGCGTCGCGATCAGCTTGAGGCCCTTGGCAAGATCGCGCCAGCCGCGCACGGCACCGACACCGTGCCGTATGGCGCCCAGATAGCCCGACCCTGCCGTCGTATCGACGATGGCCGCAATCGTCACGCCGGCACGGAAATATTGCCAGGCGAGGAGGTAGAGCAGCGGCCCGCAACCGGCCAGGACGACCGGCCCGCTGGGCAGGGCGCCGGAGCCTTTCAGCAGGATCTGCGCGGCGCCTGCTCCGAGGACGCCGGGAAGCGTCCAGCCCCGGATCGGAAACGGCCGTTCCATGGCGCCGCTGGCGAGCAGCACGGCCTTGCCGACGACCTGTCGCGATCGTCCGTCCGCCACGTAGTCCACGGCACCGTTCTGCGCGACGTTCCAGACGGTCGCTCCCTGCAGATGCCCGGCACCGCTGTTGCGGAACTCGGCCGCGAGGCTGCGCCCGGCCTCGTAGTCCTTGCCGAGGACCGCGATGCGATCGGCGGGCGCGGCTTCGATGTTGCGATAGATCTGCCCGCCGAGCGCCGGCTGTTCGTCGAGAACGATGACCGAGAGACCGAGCGCGCGCGCCTCGCAGGCCGCAGCCATGCCCGCCGGCCCACAGCCGACGACGACGAGATCCGCCGCAGCGCTCATGGCTCTTCTCCGAGGCTGAATTCATCGAGATGGGCCGCACCGAGCTGGCGCGCGACGACCATCCCTTCGTGGACGGGAATCAGGCAGCTCTGCCGCGCCGGCACCCCGTCGATCTCGACGAGACATTCAAAGCAGACGCCCATCATGCAGTAAGGCGCGCGCGGAACACCGCCGACAACGCTCGACCGGAATTCCCTGACGCCGCCGACGAGCAGGGCCGCGGCAACCGTGATGCCGGCTGGAACCCGCAAGGGCGTGCCCTCGAAGACGATCGTGACCGAGGCGTCGGCCGGCGCGTCCGGCACGGTGAAGAGCGGTTCAATGGTCATGGGAGAAGCTCGCATCGGCGTCCAGGAAGCGATCGCCGGTGAACACCTCGAACCCGGCCGGCACCTGCGAGAGACCGGCCATCCAGGGGCCGACGACGTAGCAATGGGCCGCCGCGAGCGTGACGCCGCTATGGCTGGTGGCGAGGAAGGCCCCCGGGCAGGACGCCGATTCCTGGTAGATCGGGTAACCGTCCGGGGTCAGAGGCCGCAGGGCGCCCCAGGCCCGGACAAGGCGCGCGCGCGCCAGGGCCGGAAAGGTTTCGACCGCGCGGCGTGCCAGTACCTCGATCTTGTCGGTCGTCGTGCCATCGTCGAGGCCGACATCCTCGGAGGTCGAACCGATCTGGACGCTGCCCTCCCGCGTCTGCCGGCACTTGTTCGTGGGGTAGTCGAGGAACGGCTTCAGCCGCTCGGTGATGAGGACCTGGCCGCGCGTGGATGCGATGGGGGCGTGCAGGCCGACCTGCGCGGCCAATCCGGCATTGCCGAGCCCTGCCGCTAGCACGATCCGGTCGCTCTTCCAGCTCTGGCGATCCTGCGAGACCGCCTCGAAGGACCCGTTGGCGGGATCGTGCCTGATCTCGGCGATGTCGACGCCGGTGATCACATCCGCCCCGCGATGGCGAAGCGCGGCATGCAGGCCGCGCAGCAACATCAGGGGATTGGCGTGGCCGTCGAGCGGGCAGAAGCTCCCGCCCACCACAGCCGGCCCGATCCCGGGGAGATATTGCCGGAGCTCGGAGGGGTCCATCATCTTGAAGGGGATGCCGCCGACCTCGCGATCGATCCGTTCCAGAAGATCGGCGCGCGCCCTGACATCGGCGTCGTTGAAGCCCAGCCAGAAGCCTCCCGGCTGTTCGAGACCGGCGTCGACATCGGTCAGATCGACCAGTTCCTTCTGCAGGTTCGGCCAGAGCTTCAGCGCATCGCGGCTCCAGCTCGCGTAGCGGGGCATCTTGCCGCCCTTGCTCGAGACCCAGACCAGGCCGAAATTGCCGCGCGAGGCGCGAAACGCGGTATCTCCCTGGTCGAGAACGCGGACGCGCATTCCCGCCCGCAGCGCTCCGTAGGCAATGGCGGCCCCGACAAGCCCGCCCCCTACCACCGTCATCGTCTGGCTGCTCATGTCCGCAACTCCGGTCCAGACCGGCTTTCGTCTCGAATTTCGGGCGCAACTGTCCTGCCGGCGCCGATCGGGCGACCGGTCGGGACGGTCGTTTCGGCTATTTCTTTCCGATGAGAACCCTGTCCAGGCCGACCATGCGGTCGAGGATGAACATGAAGGCCATCGTTCCCAGGATCAGGATGGTGGAGACCGACGTCGTCACCGGGTCCGTGAGCTGGGATATGCGGTTGTAGAGCGCGACGGGCAGCGTCGTGGTTCCGGGCGTCGCGACGAAGATCGTCATCGTGACCTCGTCGAAGCTCTGGATGAAGGCGAGCACCCATCCCGCCGCGACGCCCGGCAGGATGAGCGGCAGGAGAATGCGGCGGAAGGCGACCGCTCGCGAGGCTCCGAGCGACCGGGCGGCCGTCTCCGCATCACGTTCGAGCCCGATCACGGCGGCGAGCGTCAGCCGCAGCGAATACGGCACGACGGTGATCGCATGAACGAGCACCAGGGCCACGAAGGAGCCGGTCCACTCCATGATCGAGAAAAAGCGCAGGAAGGCGACGCCGAGCACGACATGGGGGATCATCAGCGGCGACATCAGGAACGCCATCAACCCGTCGCGTCCGAAAAACCGATGACGGGCGATCGCGAGCGCCGCGGGGACGGCGACGATCGTCGCCAATGTCGCCGAGGCCAGACCGAGCCAGATCGACAGCCAGAACGCGCTGATGAGTTCCGGCGCCGCCAGGATTTCCCGGTACCAGCGCAGCGACATGCCGTCGAAGGGCATGGACAGGTATTCCTTGTCGGAGAGCGAGACCAGCATCACCACGACCAGCGGCGCCAGGATGAACACGGTGAGCAGCGCATGGAAGACCAGCGCCAGCGGCCCGTTCCTTGAGATATCCCGGCCGCTCATGCGAACACCTGCTTGAAACGCCGCTCGACGAGCCGGTTGCAGCCGACGATGATCAGGATGTTGGCAAGCAGCAGGAGCACCGCGATCGCGGCTCCGAGCGGCCAGTTCAGCGAGTTGAAGAACTCGTCGTAGAGCGTGGTGGCGACGACCTTGACCCTGCGCCCGCCGATGATCGCCGGGGTGGCATAGGCCGATGCCGCCAGGGCGAAGACGATGATGGCTCCGGACAGGATGCCGGGCATCAGCTGCGGCAGCATGATGCGGCGGAAGGTGGTGAAAGGCCCCGCTCCGAGCGAGCGGGCCGCGTGCTCGATCTGCCCATCGAGGCGCTGCATGGCGCTCCACACGGCAATGACCATGAAGGGCAGGAAAACATGGGTCAGGACGATGATGACGCCTGTCATCGAGAACAGCAGCCGGATCGGCTCGTCCACCAGGCCGAGCCCGCGAAGCGCCGTGTTCACCACGCCCTGGCTGCCGAGCAGCACCGACCAGCCCAACGTGCGCACGACGACGGAGATCAGCAGCGGTCCGAGGATCACGACGAAGAAGGTGCCGCGCCAGACCGGCTTCATCTTGGCGAGGATCAGGGTCTCGGGCACCCCGAGGACAATGCAGATCAGCGTGACAGCGAGCGCCATCCCGCCCGTCCGCAGGAAGATTTCCCGGTAGTAGCCGTCGAGCAGGACTTCGAGATAGTTGCCGAAACCATAGCTCTGCTGGATGCCGCGCATGCCGTCGAAGGCGTTGAACGACAGGATCGCAGTCAGAACCAGCGGAATGGCCAGCAAGGCGAGAAAGAGCGCGAGAGCTGGCAGCGAGAGCAGCCAGGGCAGGCCGCGGTTGGTCTGGGGGGTCGAGCTAGCCATCGGAACGCTCCGTCGCGATGACGCGCAGATCCTCGGCGTTCCAGCTCACCCCGATCGTTTCCCCCTCCTCGGGCTGCACTGTCCCGGTATTCTGCTGGGTGATACGAAGCATGCCGAGTTCGGTCTCGATTTCGTAGATCCACGACCCGCCGAGGAATAGGCGGGTACTGACACGCCCCTGGAGGGTGGCCTGGTCCGGAGAGCCGAGGCGCAGGCGCTCCGGACGGACGAACACAGCGATCTCGGGCCCCGCCTGATCTTTCGCGACCCTGGTCCGGAACGAGGTCGGTCCGACCCGGACGGTCGCCTCGTCGGCGATCCGGCTTTCGATCCGTCCGCTCAGCACGTTCGTGTGCCCCAGGAAGCTCGAAGCGAATTGCGATGCCGGCCTGTCATAGACCTCCTGCGGCGTGCCGAGCTGCGCGATCCCGCCATTCGTCATGACGGCGATTCGGTCGCTCATCGTCATCGCCTCGACCTGATCGTGCGTGACGAGGATCGCGGTGATGCCGAGCCGCCGCTGCAGGGAGCGGAGCTCGACATGCATCTCGCCGCGAAGCTTGGCGTCGAGATTCGACATCGGCTCGTCCAGCAGGAGAACCCGCGGACGGATGGCCAGGGCGCGGGCGATGGCGACACGCTGGCGTTGGCCACCGGACAGCTCGCTGGGATAACGCCCCTCGAGACCGGCCAGGCGGACCATCGCCAGGGCCTCTTCGACCCGTCGCTTCAGCTCACCGCGCTCGACCCGGCGCATCTCGAGGCCAAAGCCGATATTCTGGGCCACGTTCATATGCGGAAAGAGCGCATAGCTCTGGAAGACGACGCCCATGTCGCGCTTCTCCGGCGCGATGCTGGTCAGGTCCTGCCCGTCGACGACGATGCTCCCCGTCGTCGGCGGAACGAAGCCCGCCACCATCTGCAGGGTCGTCGTCTTGCCGCAGCCCGATGGGCCGAGCAGCGAGAGGAATTCGCCTTCGTTCACATCCAGGTCCACGCCGCGAACGGCCTGGACCGGGCCATAGCTCTTCGACAGGGCGCGCAGAGACAAACTGCTCATTTCGATGGGCCTTCGCTTCGACGGCTGCGGAGATCGGGCGCTTGCGCCCTTATCTCTCGATCGTGCGGTTCCAGCGATTGGTCCACTCGGCGCGGTTCTTGTTGATCTCGCTCCACTTGACCGAGATCATCCTGCCGACGCGCTCATCGCCGTAGGGGACCTGCGCGGCCAGCTTGTCATCCAGCCTGGTCTGGCGATTGGTGGGGCCGAAGCCTTCCGTGGCCAGCTTCGCCTGGATCTCGGGCGTGACGAGATATTGCAGGAAAGCCTGCGATGCTTCGGGAAGACTGTTCTGGACCACCGGGCAGGCGCCGAGCACGAGCGCGGGCGTCCCCTCCTTCGGATACACGAACTCCATCGGGAAGCCGGTGTTCTTCAGTGCGATCGCGCGGCTGCTGCCCCAAACGGCTACGTCGACATCGTTGTTCTGGAACATCTCGGCGAGCTTCGCGGGCGAGGAAGACCAGCTCAGGACGTTCGGCGCCAACGATTTCCGGATGGAGTCGAAGCCGGGCTCGATATTGCTCTCGTCGCCGCCGTTGATGCGGGCGAACATCACGAGCGTATGGACCCCGTAGGTGCCGGACAGCGAGGAAGCGGTCAGGCGCCCCTCCAGCTTCCTGTCGGTCAGGTCCTTCCAGGAGGTCGGCGCCGGCCAACCCTTCTTCTTGTAGTTCGCAGCATTGTAGGCGATGCCGGTCGCCACCAGCCCGACGCCGATGCCATTTCCGCCGAACTGGGCGAACGGATAGATATCCTTGTAGATCGGGGCGTCGCTCAGCTTGTCGCAATAGCCGAACTGGATCGCCTGATAGAGCGGCCCGTCGTCGAAGATGGCGACATTGATCTCCTGCTTGCCGGCCTGAGCCTGCAGCTTCGCGACGATCTCGCTCGAAATCCCGGGAACGTAAGTAATCTTGACGTTATGCTTGGATTCGAACTCGGGAATGATCTGGCTTTGGAAGAGTTTCTGCGTGCTGCCGCCGGGGCCGGCGACATACATGGTTTGCTGAGCCAATGCGGGGGAAGCAAAAGCCAGGGTTCCCGCCAGCAACAGATTACGAAATCGATTCATGACCCCTCCGAATTTTTTATCTGATCTGAGATGTGGCGCGCGCTCCTCCCGCACCACGATCTCATGAGCAGGCAGGCTATGAACCGCCTGTCATTAGAGCAAATAGAAATACACCGGGGGTCTATGCAGTTATGATATAGGCTTCGCCTTCCGCCGCCGCGGATTTCCAGGCCCCGTTCCGGGAGCGGATTGACGCCCGTCCCGGCGCGGTTTTCGCTATTTTTCGCCGCGCTCCCGCACAGCCGAGAGGGCTGCCTTCTCCTCCATCGTCACGGCCTTGAGGATCTCGATGAAGCTGGCGACCAAACGGTTTTCCGGACGCCCCTTCGGATAGATCAGCAGGGCTTCATGCTTGATCGAGGGGCGGAAGGGGCGCATGACGACGCCCAGATGCCGGTAGTCCTGCGCCGCGAGTGGATTGACGATCGCCACGCCGAGCCCTTGTGCGACCAGCGCGCAGGTGATCGTACTGAACGGCGTTTCCAGGGTGATGCGCCGATCGATTCCGGCCTTCGAGAACACCTCGTCGACGTTCGAACGGCCGTGGTCGTTCTGCGCGAAGGAGATATAGGGCTCGTCGGCGAGATCGGCCGGGCGCACCGCCGCCTTGCCGGCCAGGCGATGCTCCGCCGGCATCAGGCAGACCCCGTCGACGCTGTACAGTTCCTCGCTGGAAAACCCGTAATTCTCGTAGAGATGCGATACGATTCCGACATCGCAGGACATTTCATCCACCCATTGCGACACCGCCGCCGAATGTCCCGCATGAATCGAAATGCCGGTTTCCGGATAGATTTCGGCAAATCGCTTGATCGAGCGCGGGATCAGGCCATGTGCCAGGGTCTGGATCGATCCGATCCGCAGAAGACCTCCGCTGAACCGGCGAATGCGGTTTGCCGCCTCCTCCAATCGCCGGAGGCCGTGGAAGCTGCGCTGAACCTCGTTGAAGAACGACAGGCCGTCCGTCGTCGGCACGACCTTTCCCGGCATTCGCTCGAACAGCTGCAACCCCGCGGCCTTTTCCAGTTGCGCGATCGAGCGGCTCACATTCGGCTGCGACGTGTGGAGAATCCGGGCGGCGGCCGTGGTCGACCCGGTGATCATGACCGCGCGAAAGGCCTCGATGTGAGAAAACCGCACTCCCTTGCGCTCCCTTAAGGCGATGTCGTGAACGGGTTCAGCTCCAGCTTTTCGCGAGATCGTCGACGAAGCTCGTCGCCATCATCCTGGCTTCGGTCGCGAATTCCGAGATGAGCGGGAGATTCCGCGCATCGCGCCCGAAGCAGACCAGGAAGTCCAGCGGTATGGTCGGCTCGAACGGCCTGACGACCACCTGCTTTTCCACGCCTGCGATGAAGAGCGGATGGACGAGCGACACGCCGAGGCCGGCTGCGACGAAATGGCAAAGCGTCGAATTCGAATCGGCCGTCAGGACGACATTGGATCGAACGTCATAGGCGTCGAACATCGCCGAAACCTTCTGCCCCGTATAGGTTTCCGTGTTGAAGGCGACGAACGGGACACCGTTCAGATCATCGGGGCGGACGACCTTGCGCTCGGCGAGCGGATGCCCCAGCGGCATGATGCAGAGCAGCGGGTGCTCGAACAGCGGTTCGGTGACGATGAACGGGTTCTCGACGCGGGCGGTGACGATCCCGATGTCGAGGACGCGCGTCAGGACATATTCGGGAATCCATTGCGAGCTGGGCGACTTGATCCAGCAATAGACATTCGGATTGCGCTTGAGGAAGCTCATCGTGGTGCGCTGGATATAGGCGCCGCTGAGCGCCGGGATCACGCCCACGACCAGGCGCCCCTGATCTTCGCGCTTGATCAATCCGATCGCGCTTTCGACCTGGCGCACCCCGACGAAGATCCGGGCGACCTCCTCATGCAGCCGCAAGCCCTGCGCAGTGGGAACCAGTCGGCCCTTGTAGCGATCGAAAAGTTTGAGACCGTTGTCCTTCTCCAATTGCATCAGGAGCTTACTCGCGGCCGGCTGCGAGATGTAGAGCGCCTCGGCCGCGCGACTGACCGTGCCGTGCTCGATCAGAGCCTTGAAGATCTCGATCTGCCTCAGGTTGAGCGCGCGGGGCATGCTATAACTCTGGGAATAGAGTGCGGTCAGATTTCTATTGGACATAATAGTATGCCGCTCCCTACCGTCGTCAACACGGAGGGAACATCATGCGTGGGTCAAGGCTGACGAGGCATTTCGGGGCGGCAAGGCGCGCCTCGGCCGGATCCCGGGCCGGATCATGGCCCCTGGCGACCGGCCGTTAAGAGCCGCGGCCCCGCGTCGAGACATCCGGAAGGCATTTTCATGTTCAGGAAGCTGGATCAGGATACGGGCAGTTCGCTGACGGTCCATGTCGATGGACATCCCGTCCTCGCCATCGCCGGTGAAAGCGTTGCAGCCGTGCTCCTGCGGCAGGCGCCGTTCTGGGCGCGGACAACGCCGGTTTCGGGCGCGCGGCGTGCCCCCTACTGCATGATGGGCGTGTGCTTCGACTGCCTCGCGGTGGTCGACGGCGTGTCGTCGGTCCAGACCTGCCTCGCGCCGGTTCGCGAGGGCATGCGCATCGAGCGCCAGCAGGGCCGGCCGGACGTGACACCATGAGCCGGCGTGTCGATCTCCTCATCGTCGGGGCCGGCCCGGCCGGAATGTCGGCAGCCGTCGTGGCCAAGCGGCATGGTCTGGATGTGCTCGTCGTCGACGAACAGCCCTCGCCCGGCGGGCAGATCTGGCGGAATATCGAGACCGTGGCCGCAACCGCGCGGGCCGACCTTCTCGGCAAGGCCTATGCCGAAGGTGCGGCCGTGGTCCGGCAGTTTCGCGCCAGCGGTGTCGATTACGAGCCGGGCACGCAGGTCTGGCATGTCGAGGCGGGAGCCCGCGCCTATCTGCGTCGCGGCGGCTCCGCCAGCTCCGTCGCAGCCGATCGCGTGCTGTTGGCGACGGGCGCGCAGGAACGCCCGGTTCCCTTCCCCGGCTGGACGCTGCCGGGCGTGATGACGGTCGGCGCGGCACAGATCGTCCTGAAGTCCTCGGGCCAGATTCCCGACAAGCCGGTCTGGATCGCCGGCTCCGGTCCGCTTCCGCTGCTCTATGCGATCCAGCTGCTGCAGGCAGGGGGGCAGATCGCCGGCTTCCTCGATACCACGCCGCCCGGGCGGGCCGTGGCAGCCATGGCGGCATTGCCCGCGGCCCTGTTCGGCGCGCCGGGCGATCTCCTGAAGGGGCTGGGCTGGATCATCCGGCTCAGGCGGCAGGTTCCCTGTGTCCGGCATGTCGCCGAGATCGAGGCGATCGGCGAGCACGGGCTCGAAAGCATCCGCTACGTCACGGCCGACGGCCGCGCCGCGACCGTTCCGGCGGACCTTCTCCTCGTCCATGAAGGCCTCGTCCCGACGATCCATCCGACCCTCGCACTCGGCTGCCGGCACGTCTGGAACAGCGGGCAGGACAGTTTTGCCCCTGAACTCGACGGCTGGGGCGAGACATCGGAGCGACATGTCTTCGTCGCGGGAGACGGGGCGGGTATCGGCGGCGCCAGGGCCGCCTGCCTGCGGGGCGAACTCGCAGCCCTCGGGATCGCGGCCAGCACGAGCCGGCTGTCCGAAGCGGCGGCGGAAGCCCTCGCGAAGCCGATCCGCTCCCGCCTGGCGGACGCGCTGTCGCCACGCGCGTTCCTCGATCGCTACTATCGCCCGCGGCCGGCCGTCTTCGTTCCACCGGACCGGACCATCGCCTGCCGCTGCGAGGAGGTCCGCGTCGCAGCGATCCGCGAGCAGGTCAGCGCCAGCCGGCCCGGCCCGAACCAGGTCAAGGCCTTCACGCGCGCCGGCATGGGCCCATGCCAGGGTCGCCAGTGCGGCTATACGGTCGCCCATGTGCTTGCGGCCGCCGAAGGCCGGGCCGTGCCCGATCTCGGGCTCTACAGGGTCCGCCCGCCGCTCAAGCCGGTCACGCTGGGCGAGCTCGCCGCGCTCGACATGATGGATTCCGTGCCATGAGCGGGAAGGCCATCGACACGCTCGTCATCGGCGGGGGGCTTCACGGCCTGTCGGCCGCCCTGCATCTGGCGCGCGCAGGTCGCCGCGTCACGATCCTCGAAAAATCCTGGGTCGGGCGTCACGCGTCGGGAGCGAGCGCTGCCGGTGTCCGCACGCTCAACCGCGATCCCGCCGAGATCCCGATCTCCCTCGAAGCCATGGAGATGTGGCACGGCATCGCGGGGCTCGTTGGAGACAGCTGCGGCTTCCACGCCCATGGCCAGCTCAATATCGCCGAACACGCGCACCACCTGCCCAAGCTCGAGAGCCGTCTCGCCCGCATGCGGGAGGCCGGATACGAGCATGAGGAGCTGATCGACCGGGCCGAGCTGCTGACGCTCGTGCCGGCGATCTCGCCGCACTGCGTGGGAGCCCTGATCGCCCGGCGCGACGGTGCGGCGGACCCGCACCGGACCCTGCTGGCGTTCCGAAGGAGCGCCGAGGCGGCGGGCGTGACGATCCACGAGGGTGTCGGGGTCGATGCGATCGAACAGGCCGGGGGTGATTGGCGCCTGCGCACGCCGGCCGGGGATTTCGTCGCGCCGACGGTGATCAATGCCGCCGGTGCCTGGGCGGGCAAGATCGCCGCGATGCTGGGCGACGACGTCCCGCTCGGGCTCAAGGCCTCGATGATGATCGTCACGGAGCGCATCGCACCGCTGCTCAAGCCCGTGATCAGCATCGTCGGGCGGCCGCTCTCGTTCAAGCAGTCCGAGCAGGGAACGCTGGTCATCGGCGGCGGCCTGCAGGGCCGGGCCGATATCGAGGCCCAGAAGAGCTTCGTCGACTTCCAGGAACTCGCCAAGGGCGCGCGCGCCGCGACGGACCTGTTCCCTTCGATCAGCGCGCTGCGCATCGTCAGGACCTGGGCCGGCATGGAGGCCACGACGAAGGATCACCTGCCGGTGATCTGCGCTTCGCCGAACGCGAAGGGGGCCTTTCACGCCTTCGGCTTTTCGGGACACGGCTTCCAGCTCGTGCCGGTGGTCGGCGCGATCATGGCCGATCTTGTCATCCGCGGCAGCACAGAACGATCGATCGAGGGCTTCGGCGCCAAGCGGCTCATGCAGCAGCGCGCGGCGGCGTGATGCCGGACAACCAGAGGGAGTGAAGGCGAGATGTACCGGATCGGTGTGGACGTGGGCGGGACATTCACGGACTTCGTCATGGTCAATACGGAGGGCGGCCCGACAGCCTTCCACAAGGTGCCGTCGACGCCGGACGATCCGTCGCGGGCGATCGCGTCGGGCATCGTCGAGATGCTCGCGCTCAACGCGGTTTCACCGGAGGATGTCGGCTATGTCGGCCATGGCACGACCGTCGCCACCAACATGGTGATCGAGCGGCGCGGCGTTCCGACCGGCCTCCTGACCACCAAGGGCTTTCGCGACGTGCTGGCGATCGGCCGCCAGACCCGGCCCTCGCTGTTCGACTGGTCGGTGCGCAAGCCCACGGAACTGGTCGAGCGGCATCGCCGGGTCGAGGTCGACGAGCGTCTCGACAAATCGGGGACGACGTTGGCGGCGCCGGACCTCGCGGCGGTGGAGAAGCTCGTCGTCCAGCTACGGGACAGCGGCGTCAAGGCGGTCGCGGTCGGCTTCCTGCACTCCTACCGCAACCCCGAGCACGAGCGGGCGGTACGCGACCTGATCAAGCGCGTCGCGCCCGAGCTCTATGTCAGCGTCTCCTCCGAGGTCGTCGCCGAATTCCGCGAGTACGAGCGGTTCTCGACCACCGTGCTCAACGCCTATGTCGGCCCGCATACCCAGAAATACCTGCACCGGCTGCGCGAGAAGATCGCGTCCTCCGGCATCAAGGTCGAGCCGCTGACCTTCCACTCCAATGGCGGGCTCCTGCCGGTGCAGACCGTCGAGGAACTGCCGGTGCTGACCTGCCTCTCGGGACCGGCGGCCGGGGTGATCGGCTCGGCCCGGATCGGGGCGGAGATCGGAGAGAGCGAGATCATCACCTTCGATGTCGGCGGCACCAGCACCGACGTGTCGCTGATCACCGGCGGGCGGGCGCAGTTCACCTCGAGCCGGCTGGTCGCGGGGCACCCGGTCAGGATGCCGATGGTCGACATCCATGTCATCGGCGCCGGCGGCGGCAGCATCGCGCGGCTCGACGATGCCGGCGCGCTGAAGGTGGGACCGACCAGCGCCGGCGCGATGCCGGGGCCGATCTCTTATCTGCGCGGCGGCACCGAGGTCACGCTGACCGATGCCAATATCGTGCTCGGCCGGCTGAACCCCGTGGCGCTGCTCGAAGGGCGGATGAAGGTCGACCGTGGCCTGGCCTATGCGGCGATCCGCAGCCAGATCGCCGATCCGCTTGGCATCTCCGTCGAGGATGCCGCGCATGGCGTCGTCAGCATCGCCACCGCCAATATGAGCCGGGCGATCCGCTCGGTCTCGATCGAGCACGGGCATGATCTCGCCGGCTTCACGCTCTTCGCCTTCGGCGGCGCCGGCCCCCTGCACGCCGCCGATGTCGCGGAAGAGTGCGGCCTCAACAAGATCGTCGTGCCGCAGGAGCCCGGCACGCTCTGCGCGCGCGGCGTCCTGCTGTCGGATCTCAGCCGCGACTACGTCCGCACCGCCCTGGTCCGCGTGAACGGCGAGAGCTGGGCCGAGCTCGTCGCGCTCGGCGCCGAACTCTCCGAGGCCGGGCGCGCCTGGCTCGCCACGGAAGCCATTCCCGATGCGGCCAAGGAGCTGCATTTCACCCTCGATGCGCGCTATCGCGGCCAGAGCCACTACATCCCGGTGCCTCTCGACGCGCTGAGCGACGGCGCGCTCGACGCATTCGCGAGCAGCTTCCATCGCGCCCATGCCGACCAGTTCGGCTACAGCCTGGAGGGCCGCGACATCGAGGTCGTCAATGTCCGGCTCAAGGCGGTCTGCCACGTCAGGAAGGGCGAGAGCGCCGCTCCCGCGCAAGGTTCGTCGCTCGATGCCGCCCGGATCGAGACGCGCCAAGTCTATCTCGGCCCGGAGCGCGGCTGGGTCCACACCCCGATCTATCGGCGCGCACTCCTGCCCGCCGGCGTGCCGTTCGAGGGGCCGGCGATCGTCGAGGAGATGAGCGGCACGACCGTCGTTCTCCCGCGCCAGAGCGCCGAGGTCGACGGCTTCGGCAACATCCATATCACGCTGCAGCGGTGAGGACCCGATCATGACGATGCCCAACAGAGCTGCCGGGTCGATCGCCGGTTTCGATGCGATCGCGATGGAGGTCTTCGCCAACCGCCTGCTCTCGATCACCGAGACCATGGCGATCAACATGATGCGCTCGTCCTTCTCGGCGCAGATCAAGGAGCGCCGCGACTTCTCGGTCGGGCTGTTCGACGGCAAGGGCCGGCTGGTGGCGCAAGGGACGCATATCCCGGTTCATCTCGGCTCGCTGATGGGCGTGGTCGAAGGGTTGCTCAAGCGCTATCCGCGTGAGGAGATCCGCCCCGGCGACGCCTTCATCTCCAACGATCCCTATGCCGCCGGCGGCACCCATCTGCCCGATATCGCGGTCGGCACCCCGGTGTTCCAGGGCGATGAGCTGATCGCCTTCGTGGTCAATATCGGCCATCACACCGATGTCGGCGGCGCCGTGCCGGGCTCGACCTCGCCGACGGCCCGCTCGATCTTCGAGGAGGGCCTGCGCCTCCCCGTGATGCGGGTCTGCCGCGAGGGCGAGGTCGACGAGGACCTGCTCAACCTGATCGCGCTGAATTCGCGCCTGCCGGAAGAGCGCCTGCTCGACCTGCGGGTCCAGATCGCGACCAATGCGCGGGGCTCCGATGCGGCGCTGGAACTGGTTCGCAGGATGGGCGTGGACGGCTTCAAGGCGCGCATCCATGACCTTCTCGCCTATACGAAACGCCGGCTCGACCTGCGTATCGCCGGGCTCGCAGCAGGAGCGCCCAGCCGCTTCACGGCCTGGCTCGACGATGACGGCCTGCCCGACGGCGAGATGGTGCCGCTTTGCGCCGCCGTCAGCGTCGAGGAAGGCAAGCTCGTGATCGATCTCACCGGCAGCGGGCCGGAGGCGCGGGGGGCGATCAACATTGCCGAGAACGCGCTCAGGGCCACGGCCTATTACTGCGTCAAGGCGCTGCTCGATCCCGAGCTCATGGCGAATTCCGGCATGATGGATTCGATCGTGCTCAGGGCGCCGGAAGGCACCATCGTCAATCCGCGTTCGCCGGCGCCGGTGGGCTCGCGCACCATCGCCTGCCAGCGCCTCGCCGGCGCGATCTTCGGCGCCTTCCAGCCGCTGGTCGATCCGGACACGCGGATCGCCTCGGCCTATGACGTACTGCCCTCCTTCGGCTTCTCCGGCCACCGCCCCGAGAACGGCAGCTTCTATATCTGCGGCGAGACGGTCGGCGGCGGCGGCGGCGGGCGCTGCGACGGCGACGGCATGGACGGGGTCCATGTCCATGTCACCAACTCGCTCAACCTGCCGACGGAAGCGATGGAGAACGAATTCCCGCTGCATGTGGAGGAATACACATTGGTCCGGGATTCCGCCGGCTGCGGCCGCTGGCGCGGCGGCATGGGCATCGCCCGCACGGTGCGGGCGCTGCATGACAGGACCAATCTCGAAGCGCGCTCGGACCGGCACAAGGCCGGCGCGCCCGGTGCGGAAGGCGGCGGGCATGGCGGCGTGGGCCGCGTCACCCGCAACCCCGGAACGTCGCGCGAGCAGGCGCTTCCCTCGAAGATCGCCCAGCTCCTGATCGACACCGGCGAGACGGTGCGCATCGCCACCCCGGGCGGTGGCGGCTTCGGGAATCCGGCCGAGCGGCCGGTCGCGCTGATCGCAGCCGATCTGCTCAACGACATCATGACCGAAGAGCACGCCCGGACAGGATATGGCGATGCGCTGGTCGACCAGGCCCTGATGCTTCTCCGGGAGGGGCGCAGGAAGTCGGCTGCGTAGCCGGGCGCGATCGCAGGTCCCGCTGCAGCCTCAAGATTCAGCGGGAAAGGCCGGCGTCTCAAGCGAATCCCAACGCACGCCCCGAGCGCCACGGCGCTCGGGCCACGGGCCTGGCTTCGCTGCGAAATCTATAACTTGAAGAATACAAGCCTAGAAATTTCGACTTGGACTTATAGCCTGAAGATGGGGAGGCTGGCTCGGGCGCGGTGGAAAGCCTTGTGCAATGCCGCCGATCCAGTCGGCTCGCAGCCTCGGAGGGGCGCTTCGGGCCCACAGGCGGAAAAATGCCCCGCCGATGTCAACCGGAGCCGGACGGGCTCATCCGCAATGGAATGTTGGTCCTGCAGTTCGGCAGCCATGCAATTCCAACGAAAACAAAAAGGGAGAGGGTTATGGCGAACAATCGAAGCACGTCGGACGGACGGCATTTCGCGACGGACCGTCGTCAATTCCTGCAGGGTAGTGCCGCGCTCGGTGCCGGCCTGCTCGTTCCCGCAGCCTTGTCGAAGGCCGCAAACGCAGCCGCCCCCGGTACGATCACCTATGCGTTGTCGGCCTATCCGCCGAACCTGCGCCCGTTCGACTGGTCCGGCCAGGCGGCGGTGACGGTCAAGGCCCTGCTGTTCCGCGGGCTCCTCTGCTTCGACGAGAAGGGGGCGGTGCAGCCCGAACTCGCCGAATCCTGGGAGCAGCCCGACTCCAGGACCTATCGCTTCAAGCTCCGCCCGAACGCGACCTTCCAGAACGGCAAGCCGGTCACCGCCGAAGACGTCAAGGCCTCGTTCGATGCCATCCGCGGCGAGAAGTCCACGGCCTATGTCCGCCAGGCCTTCCAGGCGGTCGAGACGATCGCAGTCGAGGATCCGAAGACGGTCCGCATCGTGCTCAAGCAGCCGACGCCCTCCTTCATCCTGGCGCTGGCCGGACAGATGGCGCCGATCGTCTTCGCCGGAAAGATGGACAATCCCGATGCCATGATCGGCGCCGGCCCCTACAGGCTGGAAAATTCCGAAAAGGGCGTATCGCTGACCTTCAAGGCGAGGACCGATTTCTACCGGCCCGGCCAGCCCGCGACCGAGACCGTCCGCTTCGTCGCCTATCCCGATGACAGCCTGCGCATCGCGGCCCTGAACGCCGGCGACGTCGACATCATCGAATATGTCCCGTGGCAGAGCATGAAGGGCCTCTCGCAGACCAAGGGGCTGACGCTCCAGAACTCGCTCGGCTCGTTCATGTACGTGGTCTTCAACCTGAAGGAGGGTCCGTTCACCGATCCGAAGGTGCGCCGCGCCGTGGCTCACGCCGTCAAGCGCGAGGACATCGTCAAGGCGGCCTTCTTCGGCGCCGGCAAGGTCCTGGACGGCGTGCCGCTGCCAGCCGGCTCGCCCTACGCCGTCCCCGAGCTCGAGCATCTCTGGCCCTATGATCCCGACCGCGCCCGGAGCCTGCTGAAGGAGGCCGGCGCCCAGAACGTCCAGGCGACGCTGCTGGCGACCAGCACCTACGGCTTCCACAAGGACATCGCCGAGATCATGCAGCAGCATCTGGCGGCTGTCGGCATGCAGGTGAAGCTCAGCTTGCCGGAATGGGGCGTCCGGGTCAGCCAGGGCAATGAGGGGCGCTATCATTTCGCCGTCAATGGCGGTGGGCCGGACCTCGGCGATCCCGATGATCTGACCGCCTTCTTCGGCTCCGGCTCCGATTCCTATCGCCGTTCCTTCGGCCTGTCGGACCCCAAGCTCGACGAATTGCTGAACAGGGGCCGCCACGAGAGCGACACCGCCACCCGCGTGAAGATCTATGCGGAGCTGCAGCGTGCGGTCGCCGACAGCGTTCCCGTCACCTTCCTCAATTTCCGGGCGCAGGGCTGGGGCGTGCGCGACCGGGTCAAGGGCTTCAAGGTGCTGTCGGACCAGATGAACAATCAGGTCGGCATGGCCTTCGACACCGCCTCGGTCAGCTGAGCGGGCAGAGGGCACAGAGCCGCATCATGCTCGCTTACATTGTGAAAAGGTGCGCGGTGGCCGCCGTGATGATCTTCATGGTCGCCACCGCCGTGTTCATGATCCTGCATGTCGTGCCGGGTGATCCGGTCGAGGTCATGCTTTCGGCCGATGGCGGCAAGCCCGACCCCGCCGTCGCGGCCGAACTGCGCACGCGCCTCGGCCTCGACCGCCCGCTCGCGGAGCAGTATGCGAGCTATCTGTCGCGCCTGGCGCGCGGCGATCTCGGCAGGAGCTTCCTCGACAACGAGCCGGTCCTGAAGAACATCGCGCAGCGCCTGCCGCGCACGCTCGAATTGATCGGCGCGGCGACGATCCTGTCCCTGCTCGTGGGAATCCCGCTCGGCGTGCTGGCCGCACGCAACCGGGGTCGCGGGATCGACCGGGTGCTGGGCACCGCGACGAGCCTCGCCTTGTCGGTGCCGACCTTCGTGCTCGGCACCCTGTTCATCCTGGTCTTCGCGCTGCTGCTGCGCATCGCGCCGGCCGGCGGATTCGTGCCGTTCAGCCAGTCCCCGGCGACGCATCTCACGCTGCTGCTGATGCCGGCGACAGCGGTCGCCGTCGGATTGTCGGCGATCATCATCCGCATGACGCGCTCGACCGTGCTCGACGTGCTCCAGCAGGACTGGGTGCGCACGGCGCGGGCGAAAGGCCTGCGGGAACCGCGCGTCCTGCGCCGCCATGTCGTGCGCAATGCGCTGGGGCCCGTCCTGACGGTGACCGGCCTCCAGATGGGCTCGATGCTCGGCGGCACCGTGCTCGTCGAGTTCATCTTCAACTGGCCGGGCATGAGCGGCTTCCTCGTCCGGGCCGTCGAGCACCGGGACTATCCCGAGGTCCAGGGGGTGGTGCTCGTCACAGCGACGCTCTTCATCCTGCTCAATCTCGTCGTCGACGTGCTTTATTCGGTTCTCGATCCGCAGGTGCGCGCGTCATGAACGGCTTGCTCACCCTGTGGCGGAATCCCAAGGCGCGCCATCTCGCGCCATCGCTGATCGCGCTTTTCATCCTGATCCTGATCGCCGTCCTGGCGCCGGTGATCGCTCCCTACGACCCCCTGACCCTGGATATCGGCGGGCGGCTGGCACCGCCCTCGGTCGAACATTGGCTGGGGCAGGACGAGTTCGGCCGCGACGTCCTGAGCCGGCTGCTCTACGGCGCGCAGGTCTCGCTCAGCGTTGCTCTCGCGACCGGCGCGGTGGCGGCCCTCGTCGGCGTCAGCGCCGGCATGATCGGCGGCTATTTCGGCGGCATCGCCGAGGTGCTCACCGTCCGCACGGCGGAGTTCATGCTGTCCTTCCCGCCGATCCTGCTGGCCCTACTCGTCATCGCCCTGACCGGCCCCGGCACGGCAACGCTGATCGTCACGCTCTCGGTCTTCTATGCGCCGGAATTCGCCCGGATCGCCTATGGCGAGGTCCGCGCCGTCAGGCAGAAGGAATATGTCGAGGCAATGCGCGCCATCGGGGCAGGCCCGTCCCGCATCCTGCGGCGGACGATCCTGCCCAACATCGCCGCGCCGCTCTTCGTGCAGTTCTCGCTGGTGGTCGCCTCGGCGATCGTGGTCGAGTCCGGACTGAGCTTCCTCGGGCTCGGCATCGTGCCGCCGACGCCGTCCTGGGGCCTGATGATCCGCGGTGCGCGCGCCTATCTGGAGATCAATCCGCTCGGCCTGGTCTGGCCCTGCGCCGCGCTGGTGACGACGATCTTCATCGTCAACGCGCTCTGCGACGCGGTGCGCGACGTGTTCGACCCCCGCACGACCAAGCTGAAGGGCCTGCCCGAGGACAAGGAAGGCACGAGCGACCTGCAGGGTCGCAGCGACGTCCGCCTTCCAGAGGGCGTCCAGCTCTCCGTGGCGGGGTTGCGGACCGAGTTCGCCACGCCGAACGGCGCCGTGGCCGCGGTGAAGGACATCTCCTTCGATCTCAGGCGCGGCGAGACGCTGGCGGTGGTCGGCGAATCCGGTTCCGGCAAATCGGTCACCAGCCTGTCGATCATGGGGCTGCTGCCGAAGGGCGTCGCGCGGGTCACCGGCGGGCGGATCGCCTTCGCGGCGAAATCGGGCCAGACCTACGACCTGGCCGATCTCCCGGACGAGACGGCCTGCTCGCTGCGCGGCAGCGATATCGCCATGATCTTCCAGGAGCCGATGACCAGCCTCAACCCGGTCTACCGGATCGGCGACCAGATCGCCGAGGCCATCCTGGCGCATCGGGATTGCTCGCAGGCGGAAGCGCGCAGGCTCGCCCTGGAGATGCTGCGCAAGGTCCGCATCTCGGACCCGGAGCGCCGCCTCGACCAGTTCCCCTTCGAATTGTCGGGAGGGATGCGCCAGCGCGTGATGATCGCGCTCGCCTTGGCCTGCAAGCCGAAGCTCCTGATCGCCGACGAGCCGACCACGGCGCTCGATGTCACGATCCAGGCGCAGATCCTCGAGCTCATCAAGGATCTCCAGAAGGAAGAGGGCATGGCGATCCTCTTCGTCACCCACGACATGGGCGTGGTTGCCGAGATCGCCGACCGGACCGTCGTCATGTTCAATGGCGAGGCGGTCGAAGCCGGGACCACCGCCGAGATCTTCCGGCGGCCGCAGCATCCCTACACCAAGGCGCTACTCGCCGCGGTTCCGAAGCTCGGCGCCATGAACGGCCGCGAACGGCCGATGCGCTTCCCGATCGTGGATCGCAGCACCGGCACGTCTGATATTCCGACGGAGGTTCCAGACACCGTCAGGGACCAGGAGCGCCCTCTCCTTCAGGTCAGCAATCTGACGACGCGCTTCCCGATCCGCTCCGCCATTCGCGGCCGGATCACGGGGCGTGTGCACGCGGTCGAGAACGTCTCCTTCGACCTCCGCGCGGGCGAGACCCTGGCGCTGGTCGGGGAATCCGGCTGCGGCAAGTCGACCACGGGCCGCTCCCTGCTGCGGCTGATCGAGCCGGAATCCGGCTCGATCCTGCTCGACGGCGTGGACATGCTAAAGCTGGGCGCCGACGAACTGCGCGAACAGCGCCGACGCATCCAAATGATCTTCCAGGACCCGTTCGGCAGCCTCAACCCGCGCGAGACAGTCGGCAGGGCGATCGCCGAGCCGCTCGTCATCCACGGCCTCGCCACGCCGGCCAAGGCCCGGGACAAGGTCGCGGACCTGCTGGAGCGGGTCGGGCTGCAGACCGACATGGCCCGCCGCTATCCTCACGAATTCTCGGGAGGGCAACGCCAGCGCATCTGCATCGCCCGCGCATTGGCGCTCGAACCGCGCCTGATCGTCGCCGACGAATCCGTTTCGGCGCTGGATGTGTCGGTCAAGGCGCAGGTGGTGAACCTGATGCTCGACCTGCAGGCCCAGATGGGGCTGAGCTACGTGTTCATCTCGCATGACATGGCGGTGGTGGAGCGTGTCAGCCACCGTGTGGCGGTGATGTATCTCGGCGAGATCGTCGAGATCGGACCCCGTGCCGCGATCTTCGGCAGTCCGCAGCATCCCTATACCAAACGGCTGCTCGCCGCGGTGCCGGTCGCGGACCCGGAGCGTCGCCACCAACCGCGGCCCGTCTCCGACGCCGAGATCAGAAGCCCGATCAGGCCGGCCGATTTCGAACCTCCGATCCGCCAGTACCGGACAGTCTCGCCCGGGCACTCGGTCATGATCTGGGGAGACGAGTGGGCGCGCGACGCAACATAGTTGCTCCGGCCCCGCTCGTCGCGGCAGGCGCCCTATCCGGCTTCAATGCGTTGGAGCGTGCTCCAGCGCAATCTTGAAGACGCCCGGAGCGGCCTGGGTCACTCCCACTCGATCGTGCCGGGCGGCTTGCTCGTCACGTCGTAGACGACGCGGTTGATGCCCTTGACCTCGTTGATGATCCGGGTCGCGGCGCGGCCGAGGAAGTTCATGTCGAAGGGATAGAAATCCGCGGTCATGCCGTCGACCGAGGTCACGGCGCGCAGCGCGCAGACATGGTCATAGGTGCGGTAATCGCCCATCACGCCGACGGTTCGCACCGGCAGCAGCACGGCGAAGGCCTGCCAGATCACGTCGTAGAGGCCGGCCTTGCGGATCTCGTCGAGATAGATCGCATCCGCCTTGCGCAGGATGTCGAGCTTCTCCCTGGTGATCTCGCCGGGGCAGCGGATGGCGAGGCCCGGCCCCGGGAAGGGATGGCGGCCGACGAAGGCCTCGGGCAGGCCGAGCTCGCGGCCGAGCACGCGAACCTCGTCCTTGAACAGCTCGCGCAGCGGCTCGACGAGCTTCATCTTCATGCGCTCGGGCAGGCCGCCGACATTGTGGTGGCTCTTGATCGTGACCGAAGGACCGCCGGAGAAGGAGACGCTCTCGATCACGTCGGGATAGAGCGTGCCCTGCGCCAGGAAATCGGCGCCGCCGAGCTTGGCGGCTTCGGCATCGAAGACATCGATGAAGAGCCGGCCGATGGTCTTGCGCTTGGCTTCCGGATCGGCGCCGCACTTGGCAAGTTCGGAGAGGAAAAGCTCTTCGGCTTCAACATGAACCAGCGGGATGTTGTAGTGATCCTTGAACAGGCGGACGACCTCCTCGGCCTCGTTCATCCGCATCAGACCATGGTCGACGAAAACACAGGTGAGCTGGTCGCCGATCGCCTCGTGGATCAGCACCGCCGCCACGGCGGAATCGACGCCACCGGAGAGCCCGCAGATGACGCGGCCGGTGCCGACCTGCTCCTTGATCTTCTTCTGCATCTCGGAGCGATAGGCCGACATGCTCCAGTCCGGCTTGCAGCCGCAGATCTCGACGACGAAGTTGCGCAGCAGCTTGCCGCCATCGGGGGTATGGACCACCTCGGGGTGGAACATCGTCGAGTAGAAACGGCGCTCCTCGTCGCTCGCCACGGCATAGGGGGCGTTCTCGGAGGTCGCCTTGACGGTGAAACCGGCCGGGAGCTGCGTGACCCGGTCGCCATGGCTCATCCAGACCGGATAGCGGCCGCCCTGCTCCCAGACACCTTCGAACAGCGCCGAGGGCGTGACGATCTCGACATCGGCGCGGCCGAATTCGGCAGCATGCCCGCCCTCGACCTTGCCGCCGAGCTGATGCGCCATGGTCTGCTGGCCGTAGCAGATGCCCATCAGGGGAATGTTCGCGCTGAAGACCGCTTCTGGCGCGCGGGGGCTGCCCTCGTCCGGCACCGAAGCGGGGCCTCCCGAGAAGATCACGCCCTTTGGCTTCATGCGGGCGAAGGCCTCGGAAGCGGACTGGAACGGGGCGATCTCGCAATAGACGCCGATCTCGCGGATACGCCGCGCGATGAGCTGCGTCACCTGCGAGCCGAAATCGATGATGAGGATGGAGTCGTGATGGGGCTGAGCGCTCGTCATCGCGTTCCGTTAATGGATCGCGCGGGCGCGCGCAACGGGGCCGCGCCCGAACGCATGGCGGCCCTACCGCTAGGCCTTGGCGGCATCCTCGATCAGGTCAGAAATCTCGGCCGGGCGCGAGGCGAGCGAGGCGTGGCTGGCATCGAGCCTCAGGGTCTTCTGCGGACGCATGCGCTCCGCCATCATCTTCTGGTTTTCCGGGGCGATCATCCGGTCGGCGGTCGAGATCTGGTACCAGTTCGGCTTCTTCTTCCAGGCCGGGGCCGTCACGGTGTCGCCGAAGGTCGAGCCGAGCGGCGCCTTCTGCGCGATCGCCATCACCAGGGCTTCATCGGCCGAGAGATCCTGGCAGAAGCTCTCGTGGAACTTGTCCGGCTTGATCCAGAGATAGCCGTCGCTATCCGGTGCGATGTTGGGGAAGGCCTGCGGCGGCCTGGCCTGGCTGATACCGCCCGCGCTTTCGCCGGCATCGGGCGCGAAGGCCGCAATGAAGACCAGCGCCTTGACGTTCGGCAGGTCACCCATCTCGGTGATGACCTTGCCGCCATAGGAATGGCCGACGAGCACGACGGGGCCTGCGATCTGCCGCACCATCTTGCGGGTGCGCTCGGCGTCATCCGCCAGCGAGGTCAGCGGATTCTCGACGGCGTGAAGATCGGCATGGCCGCGTCGCGACAATTCGAGAATGACCTTCGACCAGTGGGCGGCCCCGCCCCAGAAGCCATGAACCAGAACGATCGCGGGCTTGTTGGGCATGTCACCATCTCCCATCCCGGCCGGGGAAGGTCCCGGCCGAACACGTCGCCGAGTGGAAACCTCGCAGAGTTTCAGCGCAGTGTCGATGCGGAAGCGCAGCCGCTAACGCTCACGCGTTGCGCGTCAGGCAGGCCAGATAGAACCCATCCGTGCCGGTGCGCCGCGGCGAGAGCTGCAGGCCGTGGGTGGTGGCGAAGCGGGCGAGCAGGGAGAAGTCGCTTTCGGCGCCCCTGAGCACGTCGATCGGCGCGATTGCGGAGAAGCTCGCATGCTTGGCGAGAAAGGCGCGGATGGCCTCGTCGTTCTCCTCCGGCAGCACCGAGCAGGTGATGTAGGCGATGCGGCCGCCCGGCTTCACCAGCCTGGCGGCGCGGGCCAGCACCTCGGCCTGGTCCTTGATGCGCTCGGCCAGTGCGCCCGGGCGCACGCGCCATTTCGCATCCGGGTTACGCCGCCAGGTGCCGGAGCCGGTGCAAGGCGCGTCGACCAGGACGAGATCGACCTGTCCGGCGATATCGGCGAAGGGCTCGTGGCCGCGCGAGCGGGGAATGCGAACCTCGACGATGCCGGCGCCCGAGCGGGCGAGCCGGTCATGCAGGGGCGCGAGGCGGCGGCTGTCGAGATCGGTGGCGTAGAGGCTGCCGCGATTGGCCATCAACGCCGCGAGCGCCAGCGTCTTGCCCCCTGCCCCGGCACAGAGGTCGATCACGGTCTGGCCGGGCCGGGCACCGGCGAGCAGCGTCACCAGTTGCGAGCCCTCGTCCTGGATCTCGAAAGCGCCAGCGAAGAAGCCGGGCTCGGTCTGCAGCGAAGGGCCGCGCCCGTCATGGCCAGGCTGGAAACGCAGCGCATCCGGAGACCAGGGTCCCTGCTCCGGCTCAAGATGGGCCAGATCGTTCAACACGGCGTCCCTGCCCGCCTTCAGGCGATTGACGCGCAGATCGATCGGCGCGCGCGCGGCCAGCGCCTCGCCCTCAGCGATGGCGACCTCGCCCAATCCCGCGCGGAAAGAAGGCCAGAGCCATTCCGGCACGTCGGCCTGCACCCATTCGGGCGCGCCCTCGACCGAGAAAGCGGTGAGAAGCGCGGTCTCGTCGTCGCTCAAGGGTTCCGGCGCGTGGTTTTCGCCAGAGCAGAGGTCCGCGATCTCCGCGACGCCGAGGCCGCGCAAACCCGCGAGCATGCCGAGGACGAGCGCACGCGGCGTCTCCGACGCCATCGCATAGCCGGAGGAGGCCTTGCGGCGGAGCGCATCATAGACCAGCGAGGCGATGGCGGCGCGGTCCTTGGAGCCGGCGAAACGGCGCGACAGGCCCCAGTCCTTCAGGGAATCGGAGGCCGGCCGGCGGCGCTCGACGATATCCTGGAGTACCTCGATGGCGGCACTGATCCGGGCGGCTGGGGTCATGACGCTTCAATCCTGGCGCCGGACGCATTCCGGAACACCGCAAAGACGGAGTCGAACGAATTTCGACCGATTCAAGCATGACGCAGGGACATGAAGACCCCATTGCCACACTCTTGACGCGGTCGTTCCACAAGCGGAAAGACGATGCAACCGCATGTCGCGGCCATTGGGATACACACACATGAAAAGCGCCAGCCGCATCGTCATCCTGAGCCTCGTCGCGCTCGGCCTCGCCGCCTGCGCCACCCAGCAGCCGGACTACACCCCGCCGGCCTCCAAGCGCCTCGACGCCAAGACGACCCTCGAGAACCGCCGCTGAGATTTCGCGGAGCGGCAAAGGCTGGCTGCGTCGAAGCGGCCGGCCGATCCCGCTCGCATCGGCAATCGCACCAAAACCCGCGCCGGCTTCTGCCGGGGCGGGTTTTTATATGGGCGACGCGATCGGTAGAAGACCCGCGGCACGCGGCCGCTCAACTTTCGGCCAACTGTCATCGGGACAGCGCCGATGCTAGCCTTCCACCAAGGTGGAGGAACGGTCGATGATACGCTTCGGGGCTCTCTCGCTAGCTCTTCTATCGTTCGCGCTGGCAGATGCGGCGGCAGCCCAGCAGATCTATCGCCACGAGCCGGCCAAAGGGCTGATCCGAGCCGGTCAAAAGATACTGGTCGATGACGGCAGATGCCCGCGAGGACAGATCCTCGAGGTGACCGGCGGCACAAATCCAGGCCTCAGGGCCCGGCAAGGCCAATCGACGGAGCGTGAACGTCGTTGCATTCCGCGCGGTTGAGCGGCGACAGTTTCGACCAGATGCCGCGCCACACGCTTCCGCGCGGCGCCCCAGACCCGCCCCAGATTCACTAAGCGCCAGCCTTCATGGCGGCGTCATATCCGCCGACCTAAGTTCGCCGGCATTTCCGCAAGACCGGGTCAGGCCATGACAAAGAACTTCCTTCTCTCGACCACGCTCCTTGCCGCGCTGTCCTTCCAGGCACCGGTCGCGCTTGCGCAGGCGGCTCCGACGCTGTCCGGCCAGAAGCCGCTCGTCATCGCCCATCGCGGCGCCAGCGGCTACCTGCCCGAGCATACGATCGAGGGCTACAAGCTCGCGATCGAGCAGGGCGCCGACTTCATCGAGCCGGACCTCGTCTCGACCAGGGACGGCGTGCTCGTCGTCCGCCACGAGCCGATGCTATCAGGCACGACCGATGTCGCGGATCGCCCGGAATTCGCCAATCGCAAGACCACGCGCAAGGTCGACGGCGTCGACACCACCGACTGGTTCGCCAATGACTTCACCGCCGCCGAGATCAAGACGCTGAAGGCGAAGCAGGCCTTCGCCGATCGCGACCAATCGCATAACGGCCAATACCAGATCCCGACCTTCCAGGAGGTGATCGACCTCGCCAAGGCCGAAAGCACCCGCACCGGCCGCACCATCGGGATCTATCCGGAGACCAAGCACCCGACCTATCACGCCGCGCTCGGCCTCGCCTTCGAGGACAAACTGCTCGACATGCTCAAGGCGGCCGGCTGGACCGACAAGACCGCGCCGGTCTTCATCCAGAGCTTCGAGACCGCGAACCTCAAATACCTGCGCCCGAAGACGCAATTGCGCCTCGTCCAGCTCGTCGACGGCGACGGCGTCGACAAGGACGGCAAGGTCACGCTCGCCGCTCCCTTCGACCGCCCCTATGATTTCGCCGTGCTCGGCGACAAGCGGACCTTCCAGGACATGCTCTCGGCCGAGGGCCTGAAGGAGATCGCGACCTATGCCGACGGCGTCGGCCCCTGGAAGCCCTATCTGATCGGCTCCAAGCAGACGATCGGCGCCGACGGCAAGCCACAGGATCTCAACGGCGACGGCGCCATCGACGAGCGCGACCGCACGCTGATCGCCCCGACCAATGTCGTGAAGGACGCCCATGCCGCCGGCCTGCTGGTCCATAGCTGGACCTTCCGCAGCGAGCCGAAGCGGCTGACCTCCGACTTCAAGGGAGAGGCTGGCGCCGAATACAAGGCCTTCTTCGCGCTCGGCCTCGACGGCCTGTTCTCGGACTTCCCCGACCAGGCCGTGAAGGCGCGTGACGGCAAGTAAGCCCGATCTTGGCAGAAGGCCCGCGACGCTCGGCGTCGCGGGCCTTCTCATGGGCAGATGTCGCGCCTTCCGGCACGGCTGAACTCAATCGCAGACGCGGGTCGTCCGGCGCACGACCCCGCGCGGGGTCTCGCGCTCGGTCGTCACGGTGCGGCAGTCGCGGCGCGAATTCGCACGGCGCCATTCACGCTCGCGATGACGATCGTACCGGTCGCGCCGCTCCTCGCGGATTTCGCGATCGATGGCCCGCTCGCGCGGCGAGCGCGTATCGACGCTGACGCCGCCGGGGCCGACATTGATCGACTGGGCATAGGCTCCGCCACTCATCAGAAGCGCGACGAGCAGGGCAGGAACAAGACGTTTCATGACGTATCCTCCGTTCCCGTCACCAACCGGTTACGCAAGGATTCGTTCCGACATCCCCTGAAACGCAAAACGCGCCGGCGAGAGCCGACGCGTTGGCAATCGATGACGGAAGCGCCTGCCCTCAGTGCAGGATCTGCGAGAGGAAGAGCTTGGTGCGCTCGTGCTGCGGGTTCTTGAAGAACTCGTTCGGGGTGTTCATCTCGACGATCTGGCCGGCATCCATGAAGATGACGCGGTCGGCGACCTGGCGGGCGAAGCCCATCTCGTGGGTGACGCAGAGCATGGTCATGCCCTCGTCGGCCAGCGAGACCATGGTGTCGAGCACCTCCTTGACCATCTCGGGATCGAGCGCCGAGGTCGGCTCGTCGAACAGCATGATCTTCGGGCTCATGCAGAGAGAGCGGGCGATCGCGACGCGCTGCTGCTGGCCGCCCGAGAGCTGGCCCGGATATTTATGGGCCTGCTCGGGGATTTTGACGCGCTTGAGATAGTGCATGCCGATCTCCTCGGCATCCTTCTTGGGCATCTTGCGCACCCAGATCGGCGCCAGCGTCAGGTTCTCGAGGATCGTCAGATGCGGGAACAGGTTGAAGTGCTGGAAGACCATGCCGACGTCGCGGCGGATCTCGTCGATCTTCTTGAGATCGTTGGTGAGCTCCGTGCCATCGACGATGATCTGGCCCTTCTGATGCTCCTCCAGCCGGTTGATGCAGCGGATCATCGTCGACTTGCCCGAGCCGGACGGGCCGCAGATGACCAGCTTCTCGCCGCGGCTGACCTTCAGGTTGATGTCGCGCAGCACATGGAACTCGCCGTACCACTTGTTGACGCCGATCATCTCGACCGCCGTCGCCGTGTTTAGCGAGGTCTGCTTCAGGGCCGCGGGGCGGGAGTCGGTCGTCTTGGTTTCTGCCATTGCCATGGTTGTCGTCCCTCTCAACGTTTTTGGCCGGCGGCGAGGCGCTTCTCGACCGCGATCGAGTAGCGCGACATCCCCCAGCAGCACAGGAAATAGAAGATGGCGGCGAAGGCGTAACCTGTCGACCGTGTCGTCGGCGTCGCCCAGGTCGGATCGATCAGCGTCGCCTCGATGGTGCGCAGGAAGTCGAAGATGCCGACGATGGTGACCAGCGTCGTATCCTTGAACAGCCCGATGAAGGTGTTGACGATGCCGGGGATTACGATCCGCAGCGCCTGCGGCAGGATGATCAGGCGCATCATCTGCCAGTAGCCGAGGCCGAGCGACATCGCGCCCTCGTACTGGCCCTTCGGCATCGCCTGCAGGCCGCCGCGCACCACCTCCGCCATATAGGCGGCGGCGAAGAGCGCGACGCCGATCAGCGGCCGCAGCAAACGGTCCGGCGAATATTCCTGCGGCACGAAGAGCGGCAGCATGGTGTTCGCCATGAACAGCACCGTGATCAGCGGCACGCCGCGCACGAACTCGATGAAGATCACCGAGAGCAGCTGGATCGCCGGCAGCTTGGAGCGGCGGCCGAGCGCCAACAGCACGCCGAGTGGCAGCGAGAAGACGATGCCGACCGCCGAGATCAGGAAGGTGACGGTCATGCCGCCCCAGAGGCCGGTATCGACGCGCGGCAGCCCGACCTTGTCGGCGAGCACCGCCAGGAGCCCGAAGACGACGAGCGAGATCAGGATCAGGCGCTTGGGCCGGTAGAAGCGCTGCCAGGCCGGCATGGCCTCCTCGACCGCGAGCTGGCCCTCGCCGATCCAGAACTTCATCAGCCCCGGTGCGAAGGAGAGCACCAGATAGAGCACCGCCAGCGCGAAGGTGACGAGGATCAGGAAGCGCAGGAAGCTCTCCGCGCGCTCGCCGCCAAGCAGCAGGATGAAGGCGCTCGCCGGCATGATGACGAAGAAGAAGAAGAAGCCGACCTTCTTCAGCGGCATCTTGTTCCAGAGCAGCCAGACCACGCCGAGCGCGAACATCGCGAAGACGATGTTGACCCGCCAGCGCTCCGCCACCGGATAGGAGCCGTAGATGAAGTACTGGGTGCGGTCCGCGATATAGGCCCAGCAGGCGCCGACCGGGCGGCCGACCTTGTCGGCGAGGCAGGCATCGCGGTTCGTGCCGGTCCAGACCGCATCGAGGAAGTAGAAGCGGATCATCCCCGGAACCGTGTCGATCACCAGCCAGACGCAGAGCAGCGTCAGGATGATATTGAGCGGGCTCGAGAACAGGTTCGTCCTGATCCAGGCCAGCGGGCCGGCGACGGAGAGCGGTGCCGGCTCCTGCTCGAGGGTTTCCCTGCGGACGAAGGCGTAGGGCGCGTTTTCGGTTGTTGCGTCGGTCATCGCGCGGCCCTCACCGTTCCACCAGCGCCATGCGCTTGTTGTAGATGTTCATGAACAGCGATGTCACCAGCGAGATCGTCAGATAGACCGCCATCGTGATCGCCACGACCTCGACTGCCTGGCCGGTCTGGTTCAGCACCGTGCCGGTGAAGACCTGAACGAGATCGGGATAGCCGATCGCGACCGCCAGCGACGAGTTCTTGGTCAGGTTGAGGTAGTTGGAGGTCAGCGGCGGGATGATGACGCGCATCGCCTGCGGAATGACGACGAGCTTCAGCGTCGGCCCGTTGCGCAGGCCCAGCGCATGGGCGGCCTCGGTCTGCCCTTTCGACACCGCGAGGATGCCGGCGCGCACGACCTCCGCGATGAAGCCGGCCGTATAGGTCGTCAGGCCGATCAGCAGCGCGACGAATTCCGGGAAGATCTGGACACCCCCGCGCAGATTGAAGCCGGCGAGTTCGGGATAGACGAAGGTGACCGGCCGGCCCAGGACGAAATAGATCAGCGCCGGCACGACCACGATCAGGGCGAGCGCGACCCAGCCGATCGGATATTGCCTGCCGGTCGCGGCCTGCTGCTTGTGCGCCCAGGAGCGGAAGATGAAGGTGGCGACGAGACCGATCAGGAACGCCCATATGATCAGGCTGCCGCCGGGACCCAGGTGCGGATCGGGAAGGTAGAGGCCGCGATTGTTGAGCAGCGCTCCAGCCGGCAGCTCGATGGACTGGCGCGGGTTCGGCAGCGGCTTCAGCACTGCGTTGTACCAGAAGAACAGCTGGAGCAGCAGCGGGATGTTGCGGATGACCTCGACATAGATCATCGCCAGCTTGGAGATGACCCAGTTGTTCGACAGCCGGGCGACACCGACGAAGAAGCCGAGGAAGGTCGCAAAGATGATGCCGAGCCCGGCGACCAGCAGCGTGTTCAACAGGCCGACGATGAATGCGTCGCCATAGGTCGAGCCGCCCGCGGCCGAGAACGGGATCAGCTTCTGGTTGATGTCGAAGCCGGCGGCGTTGTGCCAGAAGCCGAAGCCGGAGGCGATCTTCTGCGCGCGCAGGTTCTCGATCGCGTTCGAAGCCGCCGACCAGATCAGGAAGACGACGATCGCCACCAGAGCGGCCTGATAGACATAGCCCCGGACCTTCGGGTCGTAGAATAACGACGCCTTGCCGGGTGATACCTGTTCGCTCGGAATGCTCGACACCTGTCACGCCCTTTTTGTTTCGCTTGTCGTGGCCGGCGATCCTGCAGCGGTGCGGTTGCGCTGCGGTCGTCTTGTTGTCCGTGCCACTCTTCTGGTTTTGCGAACGGCGCCCGGCCGGCAGGCCGCGCGCCCTTCCCTCACGTCCCGGTCCGGCGCAGCGCGTTGCTCTGCGACAGGTATCCGGCACCGGCGGCCGCCGGCGCGATGATGTTCCTCATGCGGTTCCCCTGTTCGGAGCGGGTTCGTCCCGCCCTCGGCCAGCCAGCAAGCTTCGCGCCAACCGGCGCGACCCCTGCCTCGATTCCTTCGTCTCGCACAGGGCTGCCTCGCCCTGTGCCGTCATCTTTCGAACCGGCTGCCCGCCGGTCGTCTTCAGCGGATCGGCGGAGCGTATTGCAGGCCCCCCTTGGTCCACAGCGCATTCTGGCCACGTTCGATCTTCAGAGGCGAGTCCCGACCGAGATTTCGCTCAAAAGATTCACCATAATTGCCGACATGGCGAACGATGCGATAGGCCCAGTCGCGATCCAGGCCGAGTGCCTCGCCGAAATGACCCTCCAGGCCGAGCAGCCGGCGGACGTCAGGCCGCTCCGAGGCCCGCATGGAATCGACATTGCCCTGGCCCACGCCCAACTCTTCGGCATCGACCATGGCGAAGAGCGTCCACTTCACCAGGTCGAACCATTGGTCGTCGCCATGGCGGACGGCGGGGCCGAGCGGCTCCTTCGAGATCGTTTCGGGCAGGATGACGTGCTCCTGCGGCGCTGCCAGCTTCATCCGCTGGATCGCGAGCCCGGCCCGGTCATAGGCATAGGCGTCGCAGCGGCCGCTGGCATAGGCGTCGACGGTCTCCTCGCTGCCCTTGAAGGTGACGATCTCATATTTCAGGCCGTGGCTGCGAAAGAAGTCGGCAACATTGAGCTCGGTCGTGGTGCCCTGTTCGGTGCAGACGGACGAGCCGGCAAGCTGCAAGGCAGAAGTCAGGCCGAGCCTGGCACGAACCATGAAGCCTTCGCCGCCATAGAAATTGATGCCGGTGAAGTTGAGACCGAGTGCGGTATCGCGCGCCATCGACCAGGTCGAGGTGCGTGACAGGAGATCGACCTCGCCCGTCTGGAGCGCGGTGAAGCGGTCCTTCGACAGGAGGGGAATGAATTTCACCTTCTCGGGATCGTCGAAGATCGCGGCCGCGACGGCCCGGCAGAGATCGACATCGAAACCGGTCCAGCGCCCCTGCCTGTCGGGAATGGAAAACCCCGCCAGCGAAGGAGCCACGCCGCAGATGACGGCGCCGCGATGCCTGACCTGCTCCAGCAGGCCGCCGGCTGGCGCCGCTCGTCCACAGTCGGGCGCGAGGGCGGCCATGGCGGCCAATACCAGCGCAAGGATGGTCGGCATCCCGGCCTTTCCCATGGCGGAGTCAGACCCGGGTGACAGCGGCGGCGACACCACCCGGCAATCGACGTTCAGATGATCGCGGCCGATCAACGAGGACCGCTTCGGCGAGCGCATGCGAGAACGGGGCGCCGGTCAGACAACCGGCGCCCCGCATGCCTCTCAGCGAACCGGCGGGGCGTATTGCAGGCCGCCCTTGGTCCAGAGACCGTTCTGGCCGCGGGCGATCTTGAGCAGCGAGCCCTGGCCCACGTTGCGCTCGAAGGATTCGCCGTAGTTGCCGACATGCTTGACGATGCGGACGACCCAGTCCGGCGTCAGGCCGATCTGCTCGCCGAACTTGCCCTCGGTGCCGAGCAGACGCTTGATCTCGGGGTTCTCGGACTTCAGCTGCTGGTCGACATTCGCCTGGGTGACGCCGAGCTCCTCGGCGTTCAGCATGGCAAAATGGGTCCACTTCACCAGGTTGAACCACTGCGGGTCGTTGTTGCGGACGGAGGGGCCGAGCGGCTCCTTCGAGATGATCTCCGGCAGAACGAGATGCTCGTCGGGGTTCGTCAGCTTCAGGCGTTCGGCATAGAGGCCCGAGGCGTCGGTGGTGAAGGCGTCGCAGCGACCGGCATCGTAAGCCTTGACCGTCTCGTCCGAGGTCGCGAAGGCGACGACTTCGTACTTGAGGTTGTTGGCGCGGAAATAGTCAGCGAGGTTGAGCTCGGTCGTGGTGCCCTGCTGGGTGCAGACCGACGCGCCCGAAAGCTGCAGCGCCGAATTCACGCCGAGCTTCTTGCGGACCAGGAAGCCCTGGCCGTCATAATAGTTCACGCCGGTGAAGAGCAGGCCGAGCGAGGCGTCGCGCGTCATCGTCCAGGTCGAGTTGCGGACGAGCACGTCGACTTCGCCCGACTGGAGCGCGGTGAAGCGATCCTTGGCCGAGAGCGGGATGAACTTCACCTTGCTGGGATCGTTGAAGATCGTCGCGGCGATGGCACGGCAAAGATCGACGTCGAGCCCCTTCCAGTTGCCCTGCGCATCCGGCACGCCGAAGCCGGCGAGGCCGGTGTTCGAGCCGCAGTTGAGAATGCCGCGCTGCTTGACCTGCGCCAGCGTGGCCTGGGCCGAAGCCCCCGTCGCGGACATCGCCAGGCCGATGCCTGCTGCAAGGGCGGCTGCTACAAACTTCTTCATCGGTACTCTCCCGTTGGAACCCCTGTCCGGCTGATGCCGGAAGATTTGTCTGGTCCCGCCGCCGGCGGCTTTTTCGCCGCTCGGTTCATCCCGCTTTCGCGCGGCGTCCCCATATCATCGCGTCGATTGCCAGAGCGACTCATGAGCGTCAAGCAACCGCCATACGCATGAGCCGCCCCTTGTTCGCTGCATATATCACATGCGAGTTTGTGGGGAGTGGTCAAGCCCGGCCACAATTTTTCCGTTTTTTGGCCGTGCCTTTCCATGAAAAAGCTGACTTCGCCTGAATTTGCGCGCCTCGGCGAGCGCACGCGCCTCGTCCTGGCAGGCCGCGACCCCGCCGACAGCTACGGGTTTGTCAATCCGCCTATCGTACGAGGCTCGACGGTGGTCTATCCGAACACCGAGGACTTCCTGGTGCGCAAGGCGCGCTACACCTACGGCACGGACGGCAACCCGACGATCGACGCGCTGATCGCCGCCGCCAACACGATCGAGGGCGGCGCGGGCGTCGTCGTGACGCCATCGGGCCTGATGGCCTGCACACTTGCCTTTCTCGCCATGCTCTCGGCCGGCGATCACGTTCTGGTGACGGACAGCGTCTACCGGCCGACGCGGATCTTCTGCGATACCTTCCTGAAGCGGATGGGCGTCGAGACGACCTATTACGACCCGCTGGTCGGCGCCGACATCGCCAAGCTGTTCAAGCCGAACACCAGGGCGATCTGGACCGAGGCTCCGGGCTCGCAGACCTTCGAGATGCAGGATATCCCGGCCATCGTGGCGGCTGCGCATGAGCGCGACATTCTCGTCGCGATGGACAACACCTGGGCGACGCCGCTGTTCTTCGATGCCCATGGCTTCGGCGTCGACCTCTCCGTGCAGGCTGGTACCAAATATTACGCCGCCCATTCCGACGTGCTGATCGGCACCGTCTCGGCCCGCACGCCGGAGCTGTTCAAGGCGTTGCGCGCAACCTGGGGCCAGCTCGGCCTGATCATCGCCCCGGAAGACGCCTTCCTGACGCTGCGTGGCATGCGCACGATGGCCATCCGCCTGAAGGAGCAGATGCCGGCCGGCATCGCCATGGCGGAATGGCTGCGCGCGCGGCCCGAGGTCGCTCAGGTCCTGCACCCTGCCCTGCCGGGCGCGCCCGGGCACGAGATCTGGAAGCGCGATTTCACCGGCGCCTCCTCGCTCTTCACCTTCGAATTGAAACCGGTCTCGATGAAAGCCGTCGGCGCGATGCTGGACGGGCTGACGCTGTTCGGGATCGGCGCGTCCTGGGGCGGCTATGAGAGCCTCGTCCTGCCCTTCGACTGCAAGAGCTATCGCACTGCGACCGAGCCCGGCTTCAAGGGGCCGACGATCCGCATCCATATCGGGCTGGAGGACATCGAGGACCTCAAGGCCGATCTCGATGCCGGCTTCGCGCGGTTGCGGGCGGTCGGCTGAGCGTGGGCCACCCGGCCGTCATTCCCGGGCGAAGCGCAGCTTCGACCCGAGAACCTCTGGACGAAAAGGCGCCGGAACCTCCGGCGTCATTGCGAGCGCAGCGAAGCAATCCAGGGCGGCGGAGCTCTACGACCCCTGGATTGCTTCGCCGCTTCGCTCCTCGCAATGACGGCAGGGGAAGGCCTCAGAGCCTGCCGATCTCGAAATCGCGGCCGAGCAGCTTCGCGAGCTGCTTGAGCCGCCCCTCGACACGCTCGCTCGCCAGCGCCGACAGATCGTCGGGAAAGCGCAACAGCAGGCGATTGTCGACGCAAGCCGCCGGAATGCGCGGCAGGATGCCCGCCATGCCGGCCGAAAGCAGATAGGCGACGCGGAAGATCGCCGCGATCAGCAGCGCTCGCGCGAGAATGGCCGGCGGCAACAGCGTCTTCAGTCCCGCCGCCCCCGGCGAGCTCGCCTTCATCCCGGCATAGCGGTGGAAGATCGCCAGCGCCAGGAAAGCCCGCCCGACATGGTCGATGCCGGTGAAATAGGCATGGGCGATGACGTTCATGCTCTGCTCGCCGCGATAATCCGGATGGGCGCGCCAGCCGATATCGGAGAGCAGGCAGACGGTCTCGATCATCCGGCCGGATGGCTCGTCCTGCGGCAGGCCGGCCGTTTCGAGGATGCCGCGGGTCCAATTGATCAGCTCGGCCGCGTGGCGGGGATCGCGTGCGCGCAGCAGGTTGTAGTCACGCGCCGCCTGCAAGAGCGGATCGGCATTCTGCTCCTCCGGCGAGAGCTGCTCGTGCAGCAGGCCTTCGCGCACGCCCTGCGCCGAGATGATGATGCCCCGCGGCTTGCCGCGCTTGATCAGCTCATCTAGCACCAGCGCGCCATAGGCCAGCAGCGGACGGCGGGCCGACGACACTGAATCGATCGCATCGAGCACCGAGGCATCGGCCCGCTCGACCAGCTTGACGAAATCGGCGACGTCGCGCGTCGGCACGGCATAGCCGTGCATCACGTTGAGCGGATAGGCCATGCGGTGCTGATGAAGGGTGGCAAGCGCGCGCCAGGTCCCACCGACGGCATAGAAGTCCCGCCCCTTCATCGCAGCGAGCTGCGGCAGCTTGTCGAGTTCGTCCTTGACGATTTTCTCGGCAACCCTCAGCGAGCCCTTCGAGCGGTCGAGCAAGGCAAGGCCGCCGAGCGGCACGCTGGCGCCCTGCCCCACCGAACCGCCTTTGACCGAGATCAGCTCCAGGCTGCCGCCGCCGAGGTCGCCGACGACACCGTCCGGCACATCGAAGCCCGAGATCACGCCGAGGCCGGAGAGCACGGCTTCGCGCCCGCCCGAGATCAGTTCGATCGGCTGGCCGATCGCCTCCTCGGCACGCGCGATGAACTCGGGCCCGTTGCTGGCATAGCGCGCCGCCGCCGTCGCGATGACGCGGAGTTCCCCGACATGCATGGCTTCGCAGAGGATGCGGAAGCGGACCAGCGCGTTGATCGCCTTGGCGATGGCATCGTCGGCGAGGCGTCCGGTCGTGGCGACCTGGCGACCGAGACCCGCCATCTCCTTCTCGTTGAAGACCTGGGCGGGCGCGCGCGCCAGCATCTCGTAGACGACAAGACGGACCGAGTTCGAGCCGATATCGACGATGGCAATGGTATGGGAGAGCGCGAGCCGCCCCGGCGCGTGCCTGGGCTCAGGCCTTGCGTCCCCCTCGGCGTGCGAGGGAGCGGGGACTTGAATTGGAGAGCGATTTTCCACGTCCGGACAGACTCGGGTTCGTCATGAAGTACTTATGCGCATTGAACGGCTCTTCGTTCGGCGCGGGGACAATGCGGCGCGAGCCGCCATCGGGCAATATCGTCCAGCTCTGCTCGTTGTCGAGCAGGTTGGCCAACATGATCTGATCCAGCAACTGCTGATGCACCGTCGGATTCAGGATCGGCGTCAGCGCCTCGACACGGCGATCGAGATTGCGCGGCATCAGATCGGCCGAGGAGATGTAGATCTTGGCCTTGGGTCCGGGCATGCCGTGGCCGGCACCGAAAGCGTAGATGCGCGTATGCTCGAGGAAGCGGCCGATGATCGACTTGACGCGGATATTCTCGGACAAGCCGGGCACGCCCGGCCGCAGGCAGCAGATGCCGCGCACGACGAAGTCGATCTCGACGCCGGCCTGGCTCGCGTCATAGAGCGCGTCGATGATCTCCGGATCGACCAGCGAATTGCACTTGCCCCAGATCGCGCCCTTGCGGCCGGCCTTCACATGCGCGACCTCCTCGGCGATGTCGGCGAGCAGACGCTGCTTCAGACCAGTCGGCGAGACGGCCATGCGCTCCAGCCCGGCCGGCTCGGCATAGCCGGTGATGAAGTTGAAGACGCGGGCGACGTCCTGCGCGATCACCGGATCGGCGGTGAAGAAGGAGACGTCGGTATAGATGCGCGCCGTGATCGGGTGGTAGTTGCCGGTCGCGATATGGCAGTAGCTGACGAGCTGACCGGCCTCGCGGCGCACCACCAGCGAGAGCTTGGCGTGGGTCTTGAGCTCGATGAAGCCATAGACGACCTGGACGCCGGCCCGCTCCATCTCCTTGGCCCAGCGGATATTGGCTTCCTCGTCGAAGCGGGCCTTAAGCTCGACCAGTGCCGTCACCGACTTGCCGGCCTCGGCCGCTTCCGTCAGCGCCTTGACGATCGGCGAGTTCGATGAGGTGCGGTAGAGCGTCTGCTTGATCGCGACGACATTGGGATCGCGCGCCGCCTGCTGCAGGAACTGCACGACGACATCGAAGCTCTCATAGGGATGGTGGACGAGCAGGTCCTTCTGGCGGATCGCAGCGAAGCAATCGCCGCCATGCTCGCGGATACGCTCAGGGAAACGGGCATTGTACGGTTTGAACTTCAGGTCCGGCCGGTCGACGCCGACGAGCTGCGAGAGCTCGGTCAGGCCGATCAGGCCGTTGACCTCGACGACCTCGTCGCTGTCGACCTTGAGCTCGCGCACGATCAAACGGCGCAGATGGTCCGGCATGCCGGTCGAGAGCTCGAGCCGGATCACCACGCCGAGGCGGCGCTGCTTCAGCATCGTTTCGAAGACGCGGACGAGGTCCTCTGCCTCCTCCTCGATGTCGAGATCGGAGTCGCGGATGATGCGGAAGGAGCCGGCGCCCTTCACCTCGTAGCCGGGGAAGAGCTTGCTGATGAACAGCGAGACCGCGTCGTCGAGCGCGATGAAGCGGTGCAAACCCTCGCGCGCCAGATCCGGCAATTCGATGAAGCGGTCGATCTTGGTCGGCACGCGGATCAACGCGTCGAGCTGACGGCCATCATTCTTGCGCTCCAGCGCCAGCGCGATGGTGAAGCCCAGATTGGGAATGAAGGGGAAGGGATGCGCCGGGTCGATCGCCAGCGGCGTCAGCACCGGGAAGATGTAATTGAGGAAGTAGTCCTCCAGCCAGATTCGGTCCTGCGCGCCGATATCGCCGGGCTGCAGCAGGTGGATGCGGTTCTCGTGCAGCTCATGACGCAATTCGGCCCAGCGCGCCTGCTGGTCGGCGGTCAGTGCCGCGACGGCCTCGCCGATGGCGACGAGCTGGCCGGCCGGCGTCAGGCCGTCCTGGCTGCGCGTGGTCACGCCGGCCTTGAGCTGCTCGCGCAGGCCGGAGACGCGGACCATGAAGAATTCGTCGAGATTGTTCGCGGAGATCGAGAGGAAGCGCAGCTGCTCCAGCAGCGGGTGGCTGCGGTTCGAGGCTTCCTCCATGACGCGGCGGTTGAACTGGAGCCAGGAGAGCTCGCGGTTCATGAAACGCTCCGGCTGCTGGCGCAGGGGCGCCGCATCAGCTTCGCTGGAGAGCTTCTCCGACTCGTCGATCACCGTGTCGAGGGTCATGCGCTTCACTCGCGTCCTGGTCGTCTTGCCGCTCATGCCGCCGTTGAAGCCATTCTAGTGCGACGGTTCGATGACAAGCGACATGATTTGAAGCATGCGGCCTGCGCAGAGATGGCCGGGTTCAACCCGGCTCCTCCGGGAACAGTTCCGCCAGCGCCTCCTGCACCAGCGGGCGCGTCACCCGGCGTCCGCGTTCGAGTGCGAGCCGGTCAAGCCGATCGACCACCTGCCGCGCGGCGGCGAAGGAACGTTCCATCCGCATGGCGAGAGCGTCGATCACGGCGATATCGACCACGAGCTGGCGGTCGATGAAGAGCTTGACCAGCAGTGCCCGCAGCAGCCCGTCATCCGGCGGTTCGATCGTCGCGGCCGGCGCCAGCCGGAGTCGCGACAGCAGATCCGGCACGCTAACGCCCCAGAGATCGGGCGAGCGCCTGGCCGTCAGCAACAGCGAGCCGCCACGCGCCTTGATCGCGTTCATCAGATGGAACAGGGCGGGCTCGTCGAGGCGGCCGGCATCGCAATCCTCGATCACCAGCGCCCCGCCGGACACGAGGTGGGGCACCTCCGCCTCGTTCAGCTCCGCTGCCGAAATCGTCCAGGCATGGGCGGCGCGGGCCCAGATCGCGGCAAGATGGGTCTTGCCGGCCCCTTCCGGCCCGGTCAGGCGCAGCCAAGCCTCCGGCCAGGCGGGCCAGCTCTCGATCAGGCTGTAAGCCGCCTCGTTGGAAGAGCCGACGAGAAAATCCTCGACGCCATGGCGGCTGTCGACCGGCAGGTCGAAGGCGAGCTGGCGCGGGCGTGGCGGAATGTCGGACATGGCGGCTCAGGCGTCGGCGTCGACGCGCGCCTTTGCCGCCGCAGCGCGGGTGGCATCGCCGCCGTGATAGAGGTTGCTGGCGAGATATTGCCTCAGGGCAAAGCGGCAGAGCACGCCGATGACAGCCGCGAGCGGCACGGCAAGCAGCAAGCCCACGAAGCCGAACAGCGAGCCGAAAGCAAGCAGCGCGAACATTAGCCAGACCGGATGCACGCCGATGGAATCACCGACGAATTTCGGCTGGAAGATATTTCCCTCGAGGAATTGCCCGGCCAGGAAGACGCCAAGCGTCGCCAGCGGCCAGGTCCAGTCCGGCCAGAACTGCACCGTCGCGACGCCGACCGAGAGCACGAGCCCCGTCAGCGAGCCGACATAGGGAATGAAGGAGAGGAAACCCGAAATGATGCCGATCAGCGCGCCGAAATTCACGCCGATGACACTGAGGCCGATCGCATAGAAGCCACCAAGCAGAACGCAGACCAGTGCCTGCCCGCGCAGGAAGCCGGCGATCGCCATGTCCATCTCGTGCAGCAGGCTACGGATGGTGTCGCGATGGTCGAGCGGCAGCCAGCTATCGACGGTCGCGACCATGCGGTCCCAGTCGACCAGCAGGTAGAAGGCGATGACCGGCGTCAGCACCAGGAGCGAGAACACCCCGACGATGGCGGTGCCGCCGCTCCAGAGCGATTGCAGCAGGCCGCCGACCCATTTCATGCCGTCGCCGACGAGATTGCCGAGCGAATTCTGCGCTTCCTTGGTCAGGTCGGCGCCGCCGAAGCGCTCCAGCCAGGGCGCCCCCTTCTCCAGCACCAGCGCCTGCAGCTTGGCGGCGTCGCCCGGCAGGCGGGCGACGAGCCCGGCAAGCTGCTGGCCGAGCAGCGGCGCCAGCAGCACCAGCCCCAGCACGAAGATGAGCAGGAAGACGACGAGGATGACGATCGTCGCCGCCAACCGGTTCATGCCCATGCGCTCCAGCCTGTCGGCGAGCGGGTCGAGCAGATAGGCCAGCGCCAGCGCCGCGATGAAGGGCAGCATCACGTCCCGCAGCATCACCAGAACCAGGACGAATACGAGAAGGGAGCCGACCCAGAAGCCGATCTGGCGCTGCAACGTCATCGATCAGCCTCTCTCGCGTTTCACGGCCGGCGGGACAAGACAAATGTGCATCGAGGCCCGGGGTTCCAAGCCGCAATGGCGGATAAAGCCCCGTCAACCTGCCATGTGGCGCAGCCAGAAGGCGAGATAGGCCGTCATCGAGGCGACCGTCAACAGAGCGACGAGGAGTTCACAGACCAGAGCGGCAGCGCCGAGCTCGATCCCGAAGGCGCGCGAACCGAGCGCCAGCGCGGCGAAGCCGATCTGCGCGGCAGTGTTGAGCTTGCTGACGACGATCGGCGCGATCGTCAACGGCTTGTCGAGCAGCCAGGACAGGATCACCGCCGACACGATCATCAGGTCGCGCGCGACCACGAGGACGACGAGCCAGACCGGGATCGCGCCGACGATCGCCAGAGTGATGTAGATCGAGACGATCAGCGCCTTGTCGGCGACGGGGTCGAGCCACGCTCCCAGCTCGCTCGCCATGCCGCAGCGCTTGGCGAGGAAGCCGTCGACCGCATCCGAGATGCCGGCGACGACGAAGAGGATGAAAGCTGCCTGCCAGTTCGCACCGACGATCATGACGATGACCAGCGGCACCAGGAACAGGCGACCGATGGTGATCAGGTTGGGGATCGTCATGGCGGCAGTTTCGCGCGAACCGCGGAAAAGACCAATGCTCTCCGGACAGAGATCCTGCGTCCAGTCGGAATGACGTCGCCTCGCCTGTGAGAAATCGACAAAGCCGGCGCAGATGCCTTGCCAGCGCGGGCGCGCTTGCCTATCGCTCGCGCGAGCAGAAGGAAGGCGAAACGCAATGAGCAAGCCCGGCGCAAACGGACTGACCTATGCGCAGGCAGGCGTCGATATCGACGCCGGCAACGCCATGGTCGACGAGATCAAGCCGCTGGTGCGCGCGACGCGCCGGCCGGGCGCCGATGCGGAGATCGGCGGCTTCGGCGGATTGTTCGACCTCAAAGCCGCCGGCTTCAGCGATCCGATCCTAGTCGCGGCCAATGACGGCGTCGGCACCAAGGTCAAGATCGCCATCGAGAGCGGGCTGCACGCGACGATCGGCATCGACCTCGTCGCGATGTGCGTCAACGACCTGATCGTCCAGGGTGCCGAGCCCCTGCTCTTCCTCGACTATTACGCCACCGGCAAGCTCGACCCGAAGGTCGGCGTCGAGATCGTCCGCGGCATCGCCGATGGCTGCCGCCAGGCCGGCTGCGCATTGATCGGCGGCGAGACCGCCGAGATGCCCGGCATGTATGCCGATAAGGATTACGACCTCGCGGGCTTCGCGGTCGGCGCCGCGGAGCGCGGCACGCTCCTGCCGCGCGAGGACCTGAAGCCCGGCGACCTGGTCTTCGGCCTGCCCTCCTCCGGCGTGCATTCGAACGGCTATTCGCTGGTTCGCCGCATCGTCGAGGTCAGCGGCCTCGGCTGGGAGGCGCCCGCCCCCTTCGCGCCCGGCAAGAGCCTGGCCGAAGCACTGCTGGAGCCGACCCGCATCTATGTGAAGCCGCTGCTGCAGGCGCTGAAGGCGACGGACGGCATCAAGGCGCTGGCGCATATCACCGGCGGCGGCTTCCCCGACAATATTCCGCGCGTCCTCCCGGAGGGGCTCGGCGTCGCGCTCGATCTCACCGCCATCCCGGTCCCGGCCGTGTTCGGCTGGCTTGCCCAGGTCGGCGGCGTCGCCGAGCGCGAGATGCTGCGCACCTTCAACTGCGGCGTCGGCATGATCGTCGCGGCTGATGCCAGCAAGGCGGATGAGGTTCTCGCCGCGCTGAAGGCCGCAGGCGAAGCGCCGGTGAAGCTCGGCGAGATCGTGCCTGTCGCCAGCGGCGAGGAGCAGGTCAGCTATCGCGGCAAGCTCTCGCTGTGAGCGCCATCCCTCCCCGCAAGCGCGTCGGGGTGCTGATCTCCGGGCGCGGCTCGAACATGGTCTCGCTGGCGCAAGCGGCGCAGGCACCGGGCTATCCGGCCCAGATCGCGCTGGTCATCTCGAACATTCCCGATGTCGCCGGGCTCGACCGGGCACGCGATTTCGGCATCGCCACGGCGACGGTCGATCATCGCCCCTTCGGCAAGGACCGCGAGGCCTTCGAGCGCGCGGTGGATGAAGCGCTGCGGGTGAACCAGATCGACCTGCTCGTGCTCGCCGGTTTCATGCGGATCCTGACACCTTGGTTCGTGGCGCGCTGGGAAGGGCGGATGATCAACATCCACCCGTCGCTCCTGCCGCTGTTCAAGGGCACGCATACGCATCGCCAGGCTCTGGAAGCCGGCGTTGCCGAGCATGGCTGCTCGGTGCATTTCGTCGTGCCGGAACTCGATGCCGGGCCGGTGATCCTGCAGGCGAAGGTGCCGGTCCTGCCCGGCGACGACGAGGAGACGCTGTCGCAGCGCGTCCTCGTCGAGGAGCACAAGCTCTATCCGGCCGCGCTGGCGGAGGTCGCGTCCGGCCGAGCCAAGCTCGAAGGCGGCGTCGTGATCCGCGGCTGAGCCGCAGCATCGCCCTCGCGCTTGCAGCGCTCCCACTCCTCTTTCGCCCTCTCCTCCTCCTTCTGCCAGCGGCGGAAGAGATCGGCACGGCGCGCGGGATAGCGCTCCTCCAGCGCGGCGAGGCCGGTCATGCGGTCGGTGCGGAAATGGCGGAAGGCCTGCCGGAGCTCGCACCAGGCGATGACGACGCGCACGCGCTCGTAGAACGTCATGCCGATCGGCCAGATCATCCGCTGCGTCGCCTGGCCGCTCTCGTCGCTGTAGTGGATCGAGAGCTTGCGGCCGTTGCGGATGGCGGCACGCACGGCCGCGACATCTACCTGATCGGCCGGGACGTCGCCGGGATGGGAGGCCGCGAACAGCGCACCATCGAGCAGGATCGGCCGCAGATGCGGCGGCAGCACCGCCGCAACCTTGCTGACCACATCCTCGGCAGCCCGCGCGAGCACCGGATCGGCCCGCTCGCTGAGCCAGCGCATGCCGACCAGCACGGCCTCGATCTCGTCGGGCGAGAGCATCAGGGGCGGCAGGTCGAAGCCTGCGTCAAGCACGTAGCCGATGCCGGCCTCGCCGCGCACGGGCACGCCCTGGCGCACCAAGGCGCCGATGTCGCGGTAGACCGTACGCACGGAGACGTCGAGCTCGGAAGCCAGCGTCTCGGCCGTCACCGGGCGCCTGCGGCGACGCAGGCTCTGGATCATGTCGAGCAATCGTTCAGCGCGCTGCACGGCGGCGTCTCCCCACTCGTCTCCCGATCCAGCACCCATGCCGTTCGACCGAGACGATCGAACGGGCAACGATGTGGACCTGCGGCAGAATGGCTCGACCGCGCTGACAGGTTCTGTCAGGAGCGTGTCAGCAGCAAGGCGGCCGTCGCGAGAGGGATGCCGCCGGCGAGCCGGCGCAGCCGTCAGTTCAGAACGGGCGCTTCAGCTTGCACTGGTCGATGAACTGCAGGCCCTTCTGGCGGGCCGTGTCGTTGAAATAGCCGGTGTCGCGGAAGGCCTGAATCTCGTCCTTGGTCATCGCGTTGACCGTGCCCTTGGCGTAGCAGCTGCAGGGGGTGTGGACGGCTTCGCGCGTGGTGCCCATCAATTGCGACTGCGTGATCAGGCAGGCGTCGAAGGCGCGCAGCTGGATCATGTAGGGGGTCAGGTTCTTCGCCGTCGGGTCGGGCGGCGGCAAGGTCGTCGAGCTGCTTGCGGCATAGGCCGAAACGCTCGCCAGAATCGACAGTCCACCGGCCAGAACGACCGCACCCATCCGCCGCATCTTCATGATTCCGCCTGCCCTTCGAGAACGGAGCGCATCGAAGACCACGATGCCGAGCCCCTGCCCCGGCATGGCCATAGAGCGGGCCCGAGGTCAAGAGGCGGATCATCGCCGGACTACCGATTCATGGGCGGCGCGCCCCAGAGCAGGCGTTCGCAGCACCGGCGGCACAATCCGCTCGGAGCCCGCAGGTTCCGGCCATTTGAGAGGACCGCCTGGCCGATGCCGACACGGTCAATGCGGCCGTTCCCGGTCCTGCATCGCCTTTCCCGAGAACCGCATGCCCCTTTTCGAGCCGAAGCTTCAGTCGGCCTCGGGCGCACTGTCCGCCAGCTCGAGGAACACGGCCGCACAGAGCAGCCAGAGGATCGCCAGTTCCATGATCGCCGCTGCTCCTGGAGCGCCTTTCGGCCGCCATTCCCGGCCTTGCGATCATTCTCCCCGTCATCGATTAACGGGCGGTATCCGGGCCTGCCCCCACCCGCACCGCGAGCCCTGCCCGTCGCCTCTAGGCGGCCACAGGCACCGCCAGTCCGAGCTCGACCAGAATGGAGCGCGGGCACAAGCAGCCGATCTGGCTGGGCGGCGGTCCCCAAGCGCCTTGCCACTCGAGGCCGCCCTGCTTCCACGCTTCGACGACCGCGCGCCACTGCCTCCGCTGTTCGGAGGATTTGCGCCGGCGGACCGAGCCGGAGTTCCTTTTTGCCATGTCAGCCTCACCGCCTAGCTGCGACGCAGCATAAATTGTGCATCGCAACAGAGATAAGAAGCCATCGAGCGATGCGCCACCCTCGTTTCGGCAGGGCCAGTATGCACGCGGAGGCTTGGCAGCCGGAGGCGGAGTGCTGTTTGGCGCTTTCGAACGGCTCGACATGGCCTGTCGGCCAGCCGGCAGCCTGGTCCCGCCTCGCCGCCAGGACAGAGCGAAACCGTGCAGAAGCTGACGACGCGTGAAAGGCCCCTAAGATCAACCACTTGAAAATGCTGAAGATAACGAAATGGGAACCTTAACCGCGCATTAAACCTCCTCCGCCAGATTGCGGGCATACCTTATCGGAGACGCCGTCGCGTCGGAGTTCTGGATCATGCGTTGCGTTGCGTATCTGGCAGGTCTTTCGACCTGCCTCGCCCTGTCGCTAACTGGCTATGCCCAGGCCCAGTCGAGCGACTACTCGACCCTGACTTCCCCCCAGTCGGCGCAGAACTGGTACATCACGGTCGGCGCCGGCGTACGCTACCAGCCCGACTACACCGGCTCGGACGATTACGTCTTCCGGGCCCGCCCGATCATCTCGCTGGGCAAGGGCCTGAAGAGCACCTGGTGGAGCGCCGAGGACGATACGATGCTCAGCATCGGCGTCTTCTCCGGCCAGGGCTGGCGCATCGGCTTCTCGGGCGACCTGCTCTGGAAGCGCTCGGCCAAGGTCAATCCGGCCCTCGTGGCAGTGCCTGCGACCAAGTTCGGCGCCGAGCTCGGCGGCTTCGCCGAGTTCTACCCGACCTCCTGGCTGCGCGGCCGCGTCGACCTGCGCCGCGGCGTCGTCGCGCATGACGGCGTCGTCGCCGATTTCAAGCTCGACGCCTTCTCGACCGTCGGACAATGGACGCTCGGCATCGGCCCGCGCATGCGGATCACCTCGGCCGACTACGTCCGGACCTATTTCGGCACCCGCGGCGCCCAGCCGGGCACCGGCGGCCTGCTACAGCGCTACAACGCCGGCGTCCACACGGTCGGCGCCCTGGCGCAAGTGACCTATCACTGGTCCGACCAGCTCAAGACCACGGCCTATGTCGAATACAAGCGCCTTGTCGGCGACGCCACGCGCTCGCCGATCGTCAGGCCGTTCGGCTCACGCGATTCGCTCACCTTCGGCCTGTCGGCGAGCTATTCGTTCGACACGGGAACGAGCTACTCCTTCGGGCTCTGACGAGCCGCCGCGCCATGGCGGGGGCTCCCCCTGCCATGACGTCCCCAAACCGCAAAAGAAAAGGCGGGCCGGATACCGGCCCGCCTTTCTGCGTTTCAGCAGACGGCTGGGATCAGCCGACGATCTCGTTGCCAGCGAAGAACTGGGCGATCTCGATCGCAGCCGTCTCCGGAGCGTCCGAGCCGTGCACGGTGTTCTCGCCGACCGAGAGGGCGAAGAGCTTGCGGACGGTGCCCTCGGCAGCGTTGGCCGGGTTGGTGGCGCCCATCACTTCGCGATACTTGGCGATGCCGTCCTCGCCTTCCAGAACCTGCACGACCACCGGGCCGGAGGTCATGAACTCGACGAGCTCGCCGAAGAACGGACGGGCCGAGTGGACCGCATAGAAGGTCTCGGCCTGGGCCTTGGTCATCTGGATGCGCTTCTGCGCGACGATGCGCAGGCCGGCCTTCTCGATGACCGCGTTGACCGCGCCGGTGAGATTGCGCTTCGTCGCATCGGGCTTGAGAATGGAGAAGGTACGCTGGACAGCCATCGATCGATCCTTGGAAGGGGTACGGAGAAGGGAAATGTGGCGCGCTTATAGCGACCACCTTCGCACCCTACAAGGCTTGTGCGCCGGGCCATCATGCCCGGAATCCATGAGCCGGCGGATCAATTCCATGTTAGGATAGGGCGTTGACGACAAGGAGCCGATCCATGGTGCTCATTGCTCTCGCCTTCGCCAGCTGCCTGGCAATGCTTTGTCAAATCCTGCTCGTGACACCGGACTCCATCACCCGCGACCGCAGGGGCAACCAGCCCCCGCCTTCCGGCGGCATCGCGGCGTTCTGAACGGCGCAGCAGGGCGGCATCCTCCGGATACCGAACGTGGCCTCAGTGCCGCGTCAGGAAAGCGCGGGCTTCGCGCAGGGCCGAGGCGATCTCGTCGCGATTCATCTCGAGCGCCAGTTCCTGACGGTGCGCCGCTGCCCGGGCGCAGCCGCGGGCAAAGGCGACGTTGAACCACATCTGCGCCTTGACCAGATCGACAGCTCCCGCCCGCCCCGAGGCGTGCATCAGCCCGAGTTCGTAATAGGCTTCCGCCGACACCTCCGCCGGGATCACCAGCGAAGCAGGAACAGCGTTCATCTCCATGCGTGCCATGACAACCACCCTCTTGTCGTTGTGCCGGCCACCCGTCCAAAGGCCCCGGCTGATGACTGCGAGAGTGGGTCCGATCTTTAAAATGCCTCCTAAATTTCGCGATGAATCGAGTCTCAACGAGACGTAAGCGGGCGGTTAAATCAACGAAGGATTCACCCCGGAATCGCGAAATTCGCAATAATCTCAATACCCTGATCTTGCGTCACCCTGGGGCGCATTGAGAATGGATTCACCTTGCGCGGCGGAAGCGGCGGAAACCTCTTCCGCTGCGGCAGCTTGGAGACGGGCTCGATCCCGGATATAGTTCATATCTGAACCATGCAGGCATAGCTGGTCGGACACGGGAGGATCGGATGCATCACGGAACCGGATCGAAGCTTGCTGCCTTCGCGACGCTCGGCCTGCTGGCGAGCGTCACGACTGCTGCGGCGCAGGACGTGGTCGGCACCTGGGAGCGCGATACCGGCGCCTCGCGCGTGCGCTTCAGCAAATGCGGCGAGGCCCTCTGCGGCTCGCTCTCCTGGCTCAAGGAGACGAACGGGCCGGCCAAGGTCGGCCAGCGCATCTTCTACGACATGAAGCCGAACGGCGCCAACAAGTGGAGCGGCAGCGCCTTCAATCCCGAGGACGGCAAGACCTATTCGGGCACGATGACGCTCTCGGGCGGCACGCTGACCACCGCAGGCTGCGTCATGGGCGGGCTGATCTGCCGCTCGGTGAAGTGGAACCGGATGAATTGAGGTTTTGCCGCCAACGGCGGGAAAACGTCATCCTCGGACGTAGCGAAGCGCAGCCCCGAGGATCTCATCCCGGAAGAGGCGATCTCTCGTCGTGAGATGCCCGGGTCAAGCCCGGGCATGACGGCCCGTGTTCAGCGCGCCTTCTGGCCGAACAGGATCGCCTTTTCCTCCGGCGTGCTGATGCCCGCCGGATTGCGCAGCTCTTCGCCGACCTTCAGCCCGCGCTGCACGGCCGGGCGCGCCTGCATCGTCTCCAGCCAGCGCGCGACATTCGGGAACTGCTTCAGGTCCTGGCCCTGCTTTTCCCAGCCACGGGCCCAGCCGATGCAGGCCATGTCGGCGATGGAATAATCGCCGCAGATATAGTCGCGGCCTTCGAGACGCTTGTTCAGCACGCCATAGAGGCGGTTGGTCTCGTTGGTGTAGCGATCAATGGCGTAGGGCACGGGCTCGGGCGCGTAGAGGCGGAAATGATGGGTCTGGCCGAGCATCGGGCCGAAACCGCCCATCTGCCAGAACAGCCATTCGTCGACTTCGACGCGGCCGCGTTCGTCCTTCGGATAGAATTTTCCGGTCTTGCGGCCGAGATATTGCAGGATCGCGCCGGATTCGAAGACCGAGATCGGCTTGCCGCCCGGCCCGTCGGGATCGACGATCGCCGGCATGCGGTTGTTCGGGGATATCGCGAGGAAGTCCGGCTTGAACTGGTCGCCCTTGCCGATGTTCACCGGAACGATGGCGTAGGGCAGCCCGGTCTCCTCGAGCATGATCGTGATCTTGGTGCCGTTCGGCGTCGGCCAGTAATATAGGTCGATCGGCTTGGCGGGGGCTGCGGACATCGGTCGCTTCCTTTCAGGCGGGAGGCCTCGCCATCGAACCTAGGAAGCTTGCGAAGGCCCCGGAAGGGGCTGCGGTGCGCTTTCGGCGCGACCGCGCCATGCCCTGACGGCGGGCTCGCTCAGGGCGAGAGCGCCATCTTGAAGCCCTCGTGGCTCTGCTCGAAGCCGAGGCCAGCGTAGAAGCGATGCGCGTCGGGCCGGGCCTTGTGCGAGGTCAGTTCGACGAGGCCGACGCCCTTCTGCGCCGCGAAGGAGAGCGCATGGCGCATCATGATCGCACCGATCCCCCGCCCCCGGCATTCCGGCGCGACATGGACGCTCTCGATCTTGGCGCGGATGCGCCCGCGCTCGGCCAGGCCCGGCAGGACGGTGATCTGGTAGGTGCCGACGACCTTACCTTCATGCTCGGCGACGAAGAGCGTGTTGTAGGGGTTGGCCGCGATCACATCGAAGGCCTTGATATAGACCGGGTCCTGCGCCTCGGCCACGATCTCTCCCGGCGTGCGCTTCTGCACGGAAGCGCCATGCATGATCAGCTCTGCGACGCGCGATACGTCGGCCCTCGCCGCCTCGCGCATGCGGATTTCGGAAGCGTCGGTTTTCGTCATAGGCCTGTCTCGTTTGTTGGGCGCCTACGTCAGGCGACGAAGAGGCGCTTCGCCATCAGGAGCGTATTGGGCGTATCGTCACGCCCGTCGAAGCGCGCCTGCCTTTGCAGGAAGAAGCCCATGCGCTCGTAGAAGGTGATGGCCGGCTCGTTCTGGCTCTCGACCTCCAGCCGCGCCACCGGCGCCTCCGGAAAGCAGGCCAGCGCGACCTGCAGCAGAGTGCGCCCGATGCCGACGCCCTGCCGGGTCGGCAGGACATAGAGCCGCGTCAGCAGGGCCGCGCCGTCACGCTCCTGCCGGGCCGAGGCCGTCGCGACGATCTCCTCGCCGACCAGCGCGACGAGGAAGACGCCCTCGTCGCGCCCGAGCTGCGCCTTCAGGTTCTCGAGGGAGTGCCAGGCATTGGTGATCTCGGCGACGCGCTGCCAGCCATAGATCCCGTCATAGGTGGCGTGCCAGGTCTCGACCAAAAGCGCCCTGACCGCCGGGAGATCGGCGGCTTCGGCGTCGCGGATGACGAGATCGGCTGGCGTCACATGATCACTCGATGCCGAGTTTCTGCTTCAGGATCTCGTTCAGGGCCTGCGGATTGGCCTTGCCACCCGAGGCCTTCATGGCCTGGCCGACGAACCAGCCCAGCATGGTCGGCTTGGCCTTGACCTGCTCGACCTTGTCGGGATTGGCGGCGATCAGTTCGTCCACGGCCTTCTCGATGGCGCCGGTATCGGTGACCTGCTTCATGCCGCGGGTCTCGACGATCTCGCGCGGGTCGCCGCCCTCGGTCCAGAGGATCTCGAACAGGTCCTTGGCGATGCGGCCGGAGATGACGCCCTCACCGATCAGGTCGACGAGCCCGCCGAGCTGCGCGGCCGAGACGGGCGAGGTCGTGACGTCCTTGCCTTCCTTGTTGAGGCGGCCGAATAGTTCGTTGATGACCCAGTTGGCGGCGGCCTTGCCGTCGCGACCCTTGGCGACCTCCTCGAAATAATCGGCCTGCTCGCGCTCGGCGACCAGCACCGAGGCATCATAGGGCGAGAGCCCGTAAGTCGCGATGAAGCGCGCCTTCTTGGCGTCCGGCAGTTCCGGCAGCGCGCCCTTCAGGCTCTCGACGAAGGCATCGTCGAATTCGAGCGGCAGCAGGTCCGGGTCGGGGAAGTAGCGGTAATCGTGCGCTTCTTCCTTGGAGCGCATCGAGCGCGTCTCGCCCTTGCCGGGATCGTAGAGGCGGGTTTCCTGATCGATCGTGCCGCCATCCTCGATGATGCCGATCTGGCGACGCGCCTCGGTCTCGACCGCCTGGCCGATGAAGCGGATCGAGTTGACGTTCTTGATCTCGCAGCGGGTTCCCAGCTCCGCGCCGGGCTTGCGGACGGAAACGTTGACGTCGGCGCGCAGGTTACCCTTCTCCATGTCGCCGTCGCAGGTGCCGAGATAGCGCAGGATGGTGCGCAGCTTGGTGACATAGGCCTTGGCTTCCTCGGCCGAGCGCAGGTCGGGCCTGGAGACGATCTCCATCAGCGCGACGCCGGAACGGTTGAGGTCGACGAAGCTCATCGTCGGGTGCTGGTCGTGGATCGACTTGCCGGCATCCTGCTCCAGATGCAGCCGCTCGATGCCGACGGTGATCTGCTCGGTCGGCGAGAGATCGACGACGATCTCGCCCTCGCCCACGATCGGGCTCTTGTACTGGCTGATCTGGTAGCCCTGCGGCAGGTCCGGGTAGAAGTAGTTCTTGCGGTCGAAGACCGAGCGGTTGTTGATCTGCGCGTTGAGGCCCAAGCCCGTACGCACCGCCTGCCTGACGCATTCCGCATTGATCACCGGCAGCATGCCGGGCATGGCGGCGTCGACGAGGCTGACATGCTCGTTCGGCTCGGCACCGAAGCCGGTCGAGGCGCCGGAGAACAGCTTGGCATTGGAGGTGACCTGGGCATGGATTTCCATGCCGACCACGATCTCCCAATCGCCGGTCGCGCCCTTGATCAGCTTCTTCGGGTCGGCGGGGCGGGCATGCGCGTTCATCTGGACTCTTCCGGCTGATAGAGTCGGATCCGATCACGTCGAAACCTGATCGATGAATCCGTCTCCAAGTTATATTAGAGGACGCGTGACCCGATCATATTGCAACGCAATCTGATCGGCGCATGCTCCAGCGCCTACGCGTTACGATGTCGGCGGGCGGGCGGCAAGCACCCGTTGCACCGGCACAGCACTCACGAGAGGCGAAAATGGCCCGTCGCGTTGCGCTCCTGCAACCAGATGGCGGGAATGTGGCTTATGTGGCGCTATATCGCGCCGATTGACGGGTGATGGTTCTTGACATTCGTCACTCGCCACCCCTTCTTGCGCAAAATGCCGGAAACCCTCATTGGTTGGGCCGGCTCGTTACCCGGAGTTCCGTCATGTCACGCAGCCGTTTCATCGGTCTGGTGCTCACCGCCATCTTCACGTCGACCGCCCTGACGGCTTTCGACGCCGCCGCACAGGGGGCTCCTCCGGCCCCTCCGGTCCAGGTCGCCAACCCGCTCGCCAAGCGCATCACCAACTGGGACGAGTACACCGGTCGCTTCGAGGCCAGTGAACAGGTCGACGTGCGCGCCCGCGTCTCCGGCTTCATCGACAGCGTGCATTTCTCCGACGGCTCGCTCGTCCAGAAGGGCGACCTGCTCTTTACCATCGATCAGCGGCCTTACAAACTGGCCGTCGACGTGGCCCGCGCCGAAGTCGCGCGCGCCAAGGCCCAGGTCGAGCTCGCCCAGAATGAAGTCGAGCGCGCCGAGGGCCTGACCCAGAACCGCACGATCACGGCGCGCGACGTCGACCAGCGCCGCGCCAACCTGAACAGTGCGGTCGGGTCGCTGCAGGGTGCCGAGGCGAACCTGAAGAACGCCGAGCTCAACCTCGAATGGACCGAGGTGCGCGCGCCGCTCGCCGGGCGCATCTCGAACCGCCGCGTCGATCCGGGCAACCTGATCGCCGGCGGCCAGTCGGGTGCGTCGCTGCTGACGACCATCGTCGCGGTCGCGCCGATCTACTTCACCTTCGACGTCTCGGAAGCCGATTACCTGCGCTATGCCCGGATGAGCAATCCGCGCGACGGGGCCAGCAAGGATGCCGGGACGGTGGTCGAGGTGCGCCTGTCCGACGAACCCAAATGGGGCCGCCGCGGCAAGGTCAACTTCCTCGACAACGCGCTCAACGCCCGTTCGGCGACGATCCGCGGCCGCGCCGTGTTCGAGAACAAGGACCAGTTCCTGACGCCGGGCGTGTTCGGACGCCTGCGCTTCTACGCCGGCGAATCCGACGCGCTGCTGGTGCCGGACACGGTCATCGCCTCGGACCAGGCCCACAAGATCGTGTTGACGCTCGGCCCCGAGAACAAGGTCGTGCCGAAGCCGGTTGTGCTCGGGCCGCTCAGCGAAGGCCTCAGGGTGATCCGGTCCGGGCTGACGCCCGAGGACAAGGTGATCGTCGGCGGCACCGCCAATCCGATGGTCCGCCCGGGCGTCACCGTCGCCCCGCAGCCCGGCGAGATCAAGGTCGCGACGACCAACTGAGCGCCTGCCGCACCGGCTTTCCGCAAAAGCCGGTGCCCGCCTCTCGGGCCCTGCCTGGCCCGGCATCGAATCATGGACGCCAACGGGCGCCCGCCCGCTTTATTCCGGCCAGGACATCCCCATGTTCCGCTTCGCCCATTTCTTCATCGACCGGCCGATCTTCGCCACCGTGCTCTCGGTGCTGCTGACGATCGCCGGCGCCATCGCGCAGCGCTCGCTGCCGATCGCCGAATATCCCGAGATCGCGCCGCCGACGGTGTCGATCACCGCGACCTATCCCGGCGCCTCGGCCGAGACGGTGGCCGCCACGGTGGCGACGCCGATCGAGCAGGAGGTGAACGGCGTCGACGACATGCTCTACATCACGTCGCAGTCGACCGGCGACGGGCGCGTGACCATCAACGTCGTGTTCAAGGCCGGCGTCGATGTCGACCAGGCCCAGGTGCTGGTGCAGAACCGCGTCTCGCAGGCCGAAGCGCGCCTGCCGGCGGAAGTGCGCCAGCTCGGCCTGCAGGTGCGCAAGGCCTCGCCCGACTTCCTGATGGTCATCAACATGATCTCGCCGGACGGGTCGCGCGACGCGCAGTACATCTCCAACTACGCCTCGCTCTACGTGAAGGACGTGCTGACCCGCGTCGACGGCGTCGGCGACGTGCAGGTCTTCGGCGCACGCGACTTCTCGATGCGCATCTGGCTGGACCCGGCCAAGGTGGCGGCGCGCAACCTGACGGCCGGCGACGTCGTCGCCGCGCTCCGGGCGGCGAACGTCCAGGTCGCGGCCGGCGCGCTGAACCAGCCGCCGGCGAAGTCGGACGAGGCCTTCCAGCTCTCGGTCAACACCCTCGGCCGCCTGACGGATATCTCCGAGTTCGAGAACATCGTCGTGCGCTCGGACGCCGATGGCGGCACGATCCGCGTCCGCGATATCGCCCGCGTCGAGCTCGGCTCGCAGGACTACACCACCAACGCCTATCTCGATAACAAGAACACCGTCGCCATCGGCGTCTTCCAGCGCCCGGGCTCGAACGCGCTCGCGACCTCGGACAAGCTGATCGCGACGATGGCCGACATGGCCAAGCAGTTCCCGGTCGGCCTCGAGCACCGCATCATCTACAACCCGACCGAGTTCATCGGCGAATCCGTCGATGCCGTCGTGCGGACGCTGCTCGAAGCGGTCGTGCTCGTCGTGATCGTGGTCATCCTGTTCCTGCAGACCTGGCGCGCCGCGATCATCCCGATCGTCGCGATCCCGGTCTCGCTGGTCGGCACCTTCCTGGTGATGAGCGCGGTCGGCATCTCCTTCAACACGATCTCGCTGCTGGCGCTCGTGCTGGCCATCGGCATCGTCGTCGACGACGCGATCGTCGTGGTGGAGAATGTCGAGCGTTATCTGGCCGAGGGCATGACGCCCAAGGAAGCCGCGCACAAGACCATGGACGAGGTCGGCGGCGCGCTGCTCGCCATCGCGCTCGTGCTTTGCGCGGTGTTCATCCCGACCGCCTTCATCAGCGGCCTGCAGGGCACGTTCTACCAGCAGTTCGCGGTGACGATCGCAGCCTCGACGGCAATCTCCTGCTTCGTCTCGCTGACGCTCTCGCCGGCGATGTCGGCGGTGCTGCTCAAGGCGCACAAGAAGCATGACGAGCACGAGCAGCACGGCTTCCTCTACAAGCTGGGCGCGCCGGTCCGCTGGTTCTTCCACTATTTCAACGCCGGCTTCGACTGGCTGTCGCGAACCTATGGCCGCGTCACCTCGCGGCTCATCCGGATCGCGGTGATCCTGCTGATCGTCTATTCCGGTCTGATCGCGGCAACCGTCTACGATATCCGCAAGACCCCGACCGGCCTCGTGCCGCAACTCGACCGCGGCTATTTCATCGCCGTGATCCAGTTGCCGCCGGGTTCCTCGCTGCAACGTACCGACACGGTGCTGCGCAAGGCCAACGAGATCCTGCAGTCACGCCCCGGCGTGGCGCATACCGTCGCCTTCGCCGGTCTCGACGGAGCGACCTTCACGATCGCGCCGAACGCGGGCGTCGCCTTCGTCACCCTCTCGCCGTTCAAGGATCGCGAGAAGCAGGGCCTGACCACACAGGGCATCCTGAACGATCTGCGCCAGCAGATGTTCGGGATCACTGAGGCCTTCACCCTGCTGATCGAGCCGCCGGCCATTCCGGGCATCGGCACCGGCGGCGGCCTGAAGGGCTATGTGCAGGATCGCGGCGGACGCGGGCTTGCGGCGCTTGAAGGGGCGGCCTGGACCGTCGCCGGCTCGGCCGCGCAGGTCCCGGGCATCCAGCAGCCCTTCACGCTGTTCTCGACCAAGACGCCGCAGATCTATGCCGATATCGACCGCACCAAGGCGGAGATGCTCGGCGTGCCGGTGACGCGCATCTTCGAGACCCTGTCGGTCTATATGGGCTCGGCCTATATCAACGACTTCAACCTGCTGGGCCGCACCTTTCGCGTCACGGCGCAGGCCGACAACCCGTTCCGCCTGACCACGCGCGACGTCGCCACGCTCAAGACCCGCAATGCGGATGGCGAGATGGTGCCGATCGGCTCGGTCGCGTCCTTCCATGACACGACCGGCGCCTATCGCGTGCCGCGCTACAACCTCTATCCGGCGGCGGAGGTGCAGCTCTCGATGGCACACGGCTTCTCGACCGGACAGGGCATCGCGGCGGTCGAGAAGATCGCGGCGGAGCGGCTGCCGGCCGGGTTCGGCTTCGAATGGACCGAGATCGCGCTGCAGGAGAAGCTCGCCGGCAACACCGCGGTGATCGCCTTCGGGCTGGCGGTGGTGTTCGTCTTCCTGCTGCTGGCGGCGCTCTACGAAAGCTGGCTCCTGCCGCTCTCGGTCATCCTGATCGTGCCGATGTGTATCCTGGCGGCGATGTTCGGGGTGAACTATGCCGGGCTCGACCGCAACATCCTGGTGGATATCGGCCTGGTGGTGCTCGTCGGCCTTGCAGCCAAGAACGCGATCCTGATCGTCGAGTTCGCCAAGCAGGCCGAGGACGAGGGCATGCACCGCCGCGACGCGGCGATCGCCGCCGCCAAGACCCGCCTGCGGCCGATCCTGATGACCTCGATGGCCTTCATCCTCGGCGTGCTGCCGCTGACCGTCTCGGTCGGTGCCGGCGCCGAGATGCGCCAGGCGATGGGCATCGCGGTGTTCTCCGGCATGCTGGGCGTGACCTTCTTCGGCCTCATCTTCACGCCGGTGTTCTACGTGATGGTGCGCTGGCTGGCGGATCTGCGCGGGACGAAGCGCAAGGCCGCGGCGGGGCAGCCGACCGGGGCGCATTGAGGCCACGGAAGGCCCGGGACAGCCAAACAGGAAAGGGGCCGCAGCGATGCGGCCCCTTTTTCGTTCGCCGCCCCTGCCCGGCGGGCCTAGACCAGACGTCGCGCCAATGCCCGGCAGAGCGGCGCGAGGCCGGCGGCGATCACCGTGCCGATCGCCCTGGCGCCCAAATCCGGAATCGTCTCGCCACGCGCCATCTGGACGATCGTCAGCAGGATCATCAGCGCGGCGATGAGCACGAGCATGCCGGCGAACACCATCAGGCAGGCATAGGCCATCGCGCGGCTGACGATCATCGCCGTCTCCTTTGAAGAGGCAACCAGCCTAACGGCCAAGCGCAGCTCATGCCATCCCGGGGCGGGGCGGCTTCACCAAGCGTCCGGATGGCGAAGCGTTCTGTCAGCAGCCCGGGGGCCGAACTCCGCTCAGCCCCACCAGCGCTCGGAGACCGGGAAGCGGCCCGCCGCCTGCTCGATCACTTCGCCGAGCGAGAACAAGGTCTCCTCGTCGAAGGGGCGACCGATGAGCTGAAGGCCCAGCGGCAGGCCCTGAGCATCCAGGCCAGCGGGCACGGCGATGCCGGGCAGGCCGGCCATGTTCACCGTCACCGTGAAGATGTCGTTCAGGTACATCTCGACCGGATCGGCCGAGCCTTTCTCGCCGATGCCGAAGGCCGCCGACGGCGTCGCCGGCGTCAGCACCGCGTCGATGCCCTGCGCATAGACCGCCTCGAAATCGCGCTTGATCAGCGTGCGGATCTTCTGAGCCCGGACGTAATAGGCGTCGTAATAGCCGGCCGATAGCACATAGGTGCCGATCATGATGCGGCGCTTGACCTCGGCGCCGAAGCCGGCGGCGCGGGTCTTCTCGTACATCTCGACGATGTCCCTGCCCTGCTCGCGCAGGCCGTAGCGGACGCCGTCATAACGGGCGAGGTTCGAGGAGGCCTCGGCCGGGGCGACGATGTAATAGGCCGGCAGGGCGTATTTGGTATGCGGCAGCGAGATCTCGACGATCTCGGCGCCTGCGGCCCTCAGCCATTCGATGCCCTGCTGCCAGAGCGCATCGATCTCGGCATTGAGGCCATCCAGCCGGTATTCGCGGGGGATGCCGATCTTCATGCCTTTCACCGAGCGCCCGACCGCGGCCTCGTAATCCGGCACGGCCATGTTGACCGAAGTGGTGTCCTTGGGATCGTGGCCGGACATGGAGCGCAGCATCACCGCCGCGTCGCGCACGGTCTTGGCGATCGGCCCGGCCTGGTCGAGCGAGGAGGCGAAGGCGACCGTGCCCCAGCGCGAGCAGCGGCCATAGGTCGGCTTGATGCCGACCGTGCCGGTGAAGGCCGCCGGCTGGCGGATCGAGCCGCCGGTATCGGTCGCGGTCGCGGCCAAGCAGAGACCGGCGGCGACGGCCGAAGCCGAACCGCCCGACGAACCGCCCGGCACGAGATGGTTGCCTTCGACGGCGCCACCGGCGCCAGAACCGACATTGGAACCCTTGCGGCGCCACGGGTTCACGACATTGCCGAAAGCGCTGGTCTCGTTGGACGAGCCCATGGCGAATTCGTCGTTGTTGAGCTTGCCGAGCATCACGGCGCCGTCGCGCCAGAGCTGGCTCGTCACGGTCGACTCATAGGCCGGCACGAAGTTGCCGAGGATCTTCGAGCAGGCCGTAGTGCGCACGCCGTTGGTCGCGAACAGGTCCTTGATGCCGAGCGGCAGGCCTTCGAGCGGGCCAGCCTCGCCCTTGGCGAGCTTCTCGTCGGAGGCGGCAGCCTGCTTCAGGGCGTGCTCGGGGGTTTCCAGCACATAGGCGTTGAGGGCACGGGCCTTCTCGACGGCGGCGATATGCGCCTTCGTCAGTTCGGTCGCGGAGAAGGTCTTGGCCTTCAGGCCGTCGCGGGCCTCGGTCAGCGTCAGGCGGGTGAGATCGGTCACGGTTTCAGTTCCGTTCTGTATGCAGATGGTGATCCCGGATGACGCTTCGCGCCTCCGGGACGATCGAACAGGCGCGCCTCGCGCTTATTCGATCACCTTCGGCACCATGAAATAGTTGTCCTCGGAGGCCGGGGCGTTGGCGACGATCGCGTTGGCGATCTCGCCGTCATTGACCACGTCCTCGCGCTGCAAGATCGCCATCGGCGTCACCGAGGTCATCGGCTCAACGCCATCGACATTCACCTCGTTGAGCTGCTCGACGAAGCCGAGAATGGCGTTGAGCTCGCCTTGCAGCTTGGGCAGATCGGCCTCCGGCACGGCGATGCGCGCGAGATGCGCGACGCGTTTGACGGTGGCGAGATCGACCGACATGGCGGACTCCTGAAGAGGGCGCGGATCGCGCGCCGGAAAACGGTTCGCCGCGCTATAGCGCGGCGAACGGGCAAACGTAAATCAGCATTGAGCGATCAGGCCGGATTCTCCGGCTCAGATCGCGAAAGCCTCACCCTTCTTCGGCAGGATCACGTCGATGCCACTGCCCTGCATGCCGGCGACGAAGGCGTCGGCATTCTGGTCGATGATCGGGAAGGTGCCGTAATGGCTGGGGATCGCCAGCTTCGGCTTGACGAAGCGGGTCATGGCCAGCGCGGCAACCTTGCCGCCCATCGTGAAACGGTCACCGATCGGGCAGATGCAGGCCTCGACGCCGTGGATCTCGCTGAGCAGCGCCATGTCGGAGAAGATGTCGGTATCGCCCATGTGCCAGAGCGTCTTCTCGCCCTTGGCCTTGATGATCGCGCCATTGGCGCTGCCGACGGGGACGTTGACGCCGCCCTCGCCCATGCCGGCCGAATGATCGGCGCGCGTGAGCGTGACGCTGAACGGGCCGAGATCGACCGTGCCGCCGGTGTTCATCGGCTGAAAGCTCTTCAGCCCCTGCGAGGCCAGGTGCATGGCGAGATCGTAATTCGTGATGACGGTCGCGCCGGTCTTCCCGGCGATATCGAGCGTGTCGCCGACATGGTCGCCATGGCCGTGGGTGACCACGATATGGCTGATACCCTTGGAGATCGCGGCGACATCGCCCTCGAAGGCCGGGTTTCCGGTGAAGAACGGGTCGATCAGGATGGCGGCGCCGTCGAGATCGACGCGGAAGGCGGAATGGCCGTACCAGGTGAGTTTCATGCGAAGGCTCCGGGCTTTCGATCAATCGAAATGCGTCGTCGGATATAGATCATTCCACTCGGGATTGGCACGCTCGATCAGCGCGATCTTCCAGCTTCGACGCCAATGCTTGATGCGCTTTTCATGAGCGATGGCTTCGCCCGGACTCGCGAAGTGCTCGGCGTAGACAAGGCGCAAGGCGCCATAACGGGACGCGAATTCAGAGCCTTGACCATTACGGTGCTCCCCCACCCGACGCGACAATGCATTGGTCACGCCGACATAAAGCGTTCCATGCTTCTTGCTGGCGAGAAGATAGACCCACATCGAGAAATACCCGCGCCGTCGTCCCGGGCGGAGCGAAGCGTAGACCCGGGACCCATTCCGGAACGATGCCCGATGCACGCTTAGGCGCTCAAGATGGCTTGCGTTCCGGAATGGATCCCGGATCGGCGCGGCTACGCCGCTTGTCCGGGATGACTCGCGTTGGGATATATCGACAAGCTGGAACAGCCCGTGCAGGTTCGTGCGATGATGTCAGACGGAAATCGCCCCATGACCGACGCCGCCACGGTCTCCAGTCAAGAATTGGCCCGCCGGATCGCCCAGGGGCATGGCGACGAGCCGGCCGATCTCGTCATCAAGGGCGCGAAGCTCCTAGACCTCGTCACCGGCGCGCTGGTCGAGAGCGATATCGCGATCTGCGGTGATACCATCGTCGGGACCTACGGGACCTATGAGGGCAAGCGCGTCGTCGATGCCAGGGGCCTCATCGCCGTGCCCGGCTTCATCGACACGCACCTGCACATCGAGTCCTCGCTGGTGACGCCGCTCGAATTCGAGCGCTGCGTGCTGCCGCATGGCGTCACCACCGCGATCTGCGACCCGCACGAGATTTCGAACGTGCTCGGCACCGAGGGAATCCGCTATTTCCTCGCCTGCGCCGAGGCGATGCGGATGGATCTGCGCGTCAATCTCTCAAGCTGCGTGCCGGCGACGCATCTGGAGACGGCGGGGGCCGCGCTGGAGGCCGGCGACCTCACGCCGATGATGGATCACCCCAAGGTGATCGGCTTGGCCGAATTCATGAATTTTCCGGGCGTGATCCATCGCGACCCCGGCTGCCTCGCCAAGCTGGAGGCCTTCTCGCATCGCCATATCGACGGCCATGCGCCGCTTGTCCGTGGCATGGACCTCAACGCCTATCTCGCGGCTGGCATCCGCACCGACCACGAGACGACCACGGCCGACGAGGCTCGCGAAAAGCTTGCCAAGGGCATGGCGATCCTGATCCGCGAGGGCTCGGTCTCGAAGGACCTGCATCAGTTGATCCCGCTGATCTCCCGCGACACCTCGCCCTTCCTCGCCTTCTGCACCGATGACCGCAACCCGCTCGATATCGGCGAGGAGGGCCATCTCGACTACATGATCCGCACCGCCATCGCCGAGGGTGCGGATGTTCTGGCGACCTATCGCGTCGCCTCCTTGTCGGCGGCGCGGAATTTCGGGCTGTTCGATCGCGGCTTCATCGGGCCGGGCAAGCGCGCCGATATCGTGCTGGTCGAGGACCTCGCCGCCTGCTCGGTGAAGCAGGTCCTGACGGGTGGCCGGCTGGTCGAGGAGGCGCTGTTCGCGGACCGAGCGACGATCGCTCCGGTCGGACTCGGCAGCGTGAAGAGCCGCAAGCTCGCGCCCGCCGACTTCACCGTTAAGGCCCGCGACGGCGAGACGCCGGTGATCGGCGTGGTGCCGGGGCGGATCATCACCGAGCGCCTGGCGATGGCCCTGCCCTCGCGCGACGGCGAGGCCCTGCCCGATCTGGCGCAGGATGCGATCAAGGTCACGGTGATCGAGCGGCACGGCAAGAATGGCGGCATTGCGGGCGGCTTCGTCCATGGCTTCGGCATGAAGCGCGGCGCCATCGCCTCCTCCGTCGGCCATGACAGCCATAATCTCTGCGTCGTCGGCGTCGACGAGGCCTCGATGGCGGCGGCGGCCAACCGGCTGATCGAGACCGGCGGCGGCTTCGCCGTGGCCGATGGCGGGAAGGTCACGGCGGAGCTGGCGCTGCCGGTCGCCGGGCTGATGAGCGAAGAGCCCTTCGAGGCAGTCAGGCACGATCTTGAAAAACTACGCGCCGCCGCGAAATCGCTCGGCGTCGTGCTGGCCGAGCCCTTCCTGCAGGTCGCCTTCCTGACCCTGCCGGTGATCCCGCATCTCAAGATCACCGACAAGGGGTTGGTCGATGTCGACCGGTTCGATTTCGTGTGAGCTTTTGATGGCGAGCTGGAACGCTTGCTGAGCGCGCAGCGTCCGCGTTGCGGCGAACGCGGAGTTTCCGCTTGACGATGAATAGGGGCAGCGACAGTGTCGCGGGACATGCGCGGAAACCGGAACCTCTGTGATCGACGCCGACGCTGCTTCACACAAGCGGCGGCTCTTCCGGCTGCGCGTCGATCAGCGCCCTTCCGCATGATGACAGCCTCACCGTAGGCTTCATCCGCCGAAGCGGCCCCCGGCCCGTGTTCCCGAACCTCCGCAGCCCTCGGCTCCGGGGGTTTTCTTTTGCCCGAACCCCAGAAGGACATCATCATGAGCATTCGCGTCGGCATTGTCGGGATCAGTGGCTTCGGCGGCGGCGAAGCATTGCGCCTGATCGCGAGCCACCCGTCTTTCGAGCTGGTCTACGCGGCCGGCGACAGCAGCGCCGGCAGCCGATTGGTGGATCGCTTCCCCGGCGTGCCGACCAAGCTGGCCGGACTGGTGATCGAGAAATGGGACCCGGCAACCTTGCCGAAGCTCGACGTGCTCTTCGCGTCGCTGCCCACGGGCGCCTCGGCCGACGCGCTGGCACGCGTCCCCCAGGACGTGAAGATCGTCGATATCGGCGGTGACCACCGCTATGTCGAGGGCTGGGCATACGGCCTGGCCGACATCTGGCCGGCGCAGATCGAGGGCCGGACCCGCGTTGCCAACCCCGGCTGCTTTCCTGCAGCGACGCTGACCGCACTGGCTCCGCTGCTGGCCTCCAAGCTGATCGAGCCCGGCAACATCGTGATCGACGTCAAGACGGGCATCTCCGGTGCCGGCCGGGGCGGCGACAGCAAGTTCGGCTATGCCGAGAGCAACGAGAACCTGGTGCCCTATGGCCTGCTCAAGCATGTCCACATGCCCGAGATCGCCAAGACGATCGAACGGCTGAGCGGCGGCAGCGCGGCCGGGCTGGTGTTCACGCCCCATCTGGTGCCGATGACTCGCGGCATCCTCGCCACCATCTACTGTCGCGGCCGCGCCACCACGGACGAGTGCCTGGACGCGGCGCGGCGCTTCTACGCCGAGCGGGCATTCGTCCGCGTGACCAACAAGCCACCGCAGACTAAATGGGCGACCGGCTCGAATCTCGCATTCGTCAGCTATGCGGCCGACCCGGAGCGCGACCTGATCATCGCGATGGGCGTGGTCGACAATCTCGGTAAAGGCGCAGCTGGTCAGGCGCTGCAGAATGCGAACCTGATCTGCGGTCTACCGGAAAGCACAGGGCTGGACGGCGCACCTGTCTGGCCATGAAACGGGCCTCGAGGCGATTATTCAATCCGTTTCGAGGTTAGCCAGGGAGCGAAAGCCGTCGCTCCCTGGCTGTCCAGATCGCCCTAAATCCGCTCGTCCAGCGCCGCCATGACCTTCTCGGCGACGAGCCCGGACACACGCCCATTCGATTCCACCGTATTCCCGGCGATATGCGGCGTCAGGATCAGGTTCGGCGCCCCGGTGAAGACCTTGGCGGCGTCCTTGCCGAGCGGCTCCTGCTCGTAGGCATCGATCGCCGCGCCGCCGAGCTTGCCGGCCTTGAGCGCCTTCACCAGAGCCGCCTCGTCCAGAATGCCGCCGCGCGCCGTGTTGATCACGATCGCGTCCGGTTTCATCCGGGCGAAGGCCTTGGCGTCGATCATGCCACGGGTTTCCGAGGTCAGCGGGACATGCAGGCTGATGATGTCGGCCTGCTCCAGCAATTCGTCGAGCTCCAGCCGCCGCACGCCGCTCCAGGCCGGATCATCGATGGGGAGGCGCGGATGGTAGGCAGCGACCTCCATCCCGATCGCGCGGGCATGGTGGGCGACGTCGCGGGCGATGGAGCCGAAGCCGACAAGGCCCATCAGCTTGCCGGCGATCTCGCGGCCGATCAGCCTGGTCTTGGGAAACTCGCCGGCCAGCATCGCGGCATTGGCGTAATAGGCGCCGCGCAGCAGGGTCATCGTCGTGCCGATGACATATTCGACGACGGAGAGGCTGTTGGCGCCGGTCGCCGGGAAGACGCGGATGCCACGGGCGGCGCAAGTCTCCATGTCGAGATTGTCGAGGCCGACGCCGAGGCGGCCGATGACCTTGAGCGCCCTCGCCACTTCCAGCACCTTGCCACGCACTTGCGTCTGGTTGCGCACGATCACGGCCGGGACATCGGCGAAAAGCCGCGCCATCTCGTCGATATCGGCATAGAGCTCGGGGTCGTAATGGACCGCGAACCGCGCTTTCAGGTTGGCGAGAGCGGTGTCGTCGATGAACTCGGTGATGACGATATCGGTCATGGTGCGGTGCTGACGCTGAAACGGAGGCGTTGATCGGGGCCGTAGAGCGGCGCGACGAAAGTCTCGACCAGCCGCCCGCCATTCTTCTCGATGATGCGGCGCGAGGCCTGGTTGGTCGCGTCGCAGGTGATGCTGATCTCGGGCAGCCCGGCTTCGCGTGCCACGCCGAGCATCGCCGCAAGCGCCGCCGTCGCGTAGCCGCGCCCGGCGAAGGCCGGCAGGATGGTGTAGCCGACATGGCCGAGGACATGCTCCGGCAGGGCGAGGATCGGGCGACCCGCCGCATCCTCCTGCCAGCGCAGGTTGATCGAACCGATGAAGGGCCGCTCGGGACGATCCTCGGCGAAGATCCAGCGCGTCGGGCCGGGAATGCGGTCGACCTCGCGGCCATCCGGCAGGCGGATGCGGCCGGGGCCGCCACGGATCTCGGCGAGGAAAGCGTCGGGATCGGCGGCAATGGCAGCGAGATGCTCGGGCGCGACGTTACGCGTCGTATTCGGCGACCAGCCGCCGCGCAACGCCGCCTGATAGGCGCCGAGCAGGTGCTTGTCGGGAACATGGAGCGAGATGCGCGCCGGCACGGGACTATCCTTTATGCGGCAGCGCCGCTTTTCAAGCGCGCGGATATAGCCTGATAGCCGGCGATGCGCGATGGCTTCCGCGCTACAGCCGCCGGGAACCCGTCATTCGCCGGGCGCATCGAAGAAGGTATCGCTCGCGAGGCCGGCCGGCGCGTGATACCGCCATGCCATGACCAGCGCCGTCGTCCCGCTCGAAGCCTTCCTCGACCTGCCGGCGCATGCCCGGCTGCTCGGGCTCGATCTCGGCAGCAAGACGATCGGGCTGGCGCTCTCGGATGTGGAGCGGCAGATCGCGACGCCGCTGGAGACGATCCAGCGGGTCAAGTTCGGGCTCGATGCAGCAGCGCTGCTGAAGATCGCCGGCAAGCACCAGGTCGCCGGGCTGGTCATCGGCCTGCCGCTCAATATGGACGGCACGGAAGGACCGCGCGTGCAGTCGACCCGCGCCTTCGTGCGCAATCTCGTGCCGCTGACCGACCTGCCGATCGTGTTCTGGGACGAGCGCATGTCGACGCTTGCCGTGACGCGGACCCTGCTCGATGCCGACGCCTCGCGCGCCAAGCGCGCCGCCGTCGTCGACAAGATGGCGGCCGCCTATATCCTGCAAGGCGCGCTCGACCGGCTGGGCCGGCTCGGACCGCAGGAGGATGGCGAAGACGAAAGCCAATACGACTGAAGGCCGCCGGCCGGATGGCGAAGCGGCCTTCGTGAAAGCCGTCCTTGCCGGCGTCGTGCCAGCCTGGACCTATTGGAAGATCTGGCCGCGCTTGAACGCCTTCTTCTGCGCCTCGCGCTCGTTCTTGACCGCGCGCTTCTGCTCTTCAAGGCTCATCCCGGCCATCGGATTCTGCGTGCGGCGACCGTAGCCACCGCGCCCGTCGTCCCGGCCGAAACGCGAGCCACGATCATCGTCACGCCAGGAGTCGCGGCGTTCATAGCCGTTGCGTTGATAGCCGTTGCGGTCATAGCCGTTGCGTTCCTGGCCACGGCGCTCGTAGCCGTTGCCCTGGCCGCCGTAATACTGGGCGACGGCCGGCTGAGCGGAAGCCCAGGCCAGCGCGACCAGACCGAGGCTTGCGACCAGTGTCTTTCGAAGCGATTTCATCGTGGCGATACCCCCATCGGAAAGTCCATGACCGCGCTTCATGACGCCAAATCCCAAATATATCGTCACACAGAAAGGCCCGCGCGACGGCGCGGGCCTTGCCGGTCTAGCTGCGATCGATCTCAGCGATAGTCCCGGAAATCATAGGGCTGATAGCCATAGGGGGCGTAGTAGCGCCTCGGCGCGACGTAGACCGGCGCCAGCGGCGCATAATAGCCATCGTCGTCGTAGTAGCTCGGCCCCGCATAAGCATTCCTGTTGGCCGCGATGGCCGCAGCGCCAAGGATGCCGAGACCGATCGCACCGGCAACCGCCGCGCCGCGCGACGAGCCGCGCCAATGGCCACGATAGCCGTGACGGTAGCGATACTGCGTATATTCGGCCTGGGCCTTGTCGAGGCGCGCCGCGTCGAAGCCGCGCGTTTCGGCCGCCATGGCGGGAACGGCAAAGCTGCCCGCGGCAACGCTCGCGGCGGTCAGCGCAACAGCGACTTTCTTCTTCAGAGACATCATGACGGCATCTCCTTTCACGAGATCACCCAATGTTGAAGCCAGTATGGGGCAATCCGGTTGAATGGGACCTGAACCAATCGCGGCAGCATTGCGGCAGGGACAGGACGGTCCTTCTCCCGCGCCCTTGCCGGCCACGAACGGGCATGACAGGGACAGGTCAGTTCGACAGTAAAACGGCTGCCCATCTCCATTGTTCCCGACAGCCTCTCGCCACGGCCTCCTGCCCCGCCCTCGTTTCCGGCCCCTCCATGCTCGATAGCCTGATCGCCGTCTTCCTCGTCATCGCGACGGGCTGGTTCCTGAAGGCGCGCAACATCGTCTCGCCGGCGCATTGGGTCGGCGTCGAGCGCCTGACCTACCAGGTCCTGTTTCCGGCGGTGGTGATCCATACGCTGGCCATGGCCGACCTGCGCAGCGTTCCGGTCCTCGGCATGGGCGCGAGCCTCGTCCTCGCCATCCTCAGCGTCGCCGCCCTGCTCCTGCTCGCCCGCCCGCTGCTGGCGCGGGTCGGTATCGGGGGACCGGCCTTCACCTCGATCTTCCAGGGCTCGGTGCGCTGGAACAGCTTCGTCGGCCTCGCGCTGGCGGCCGGCCTGCAGGGCCGCACCGGCACGACGCTGATGGCGATCGCCGTCGCCACGATGATCCCGCTGCTCAACGTCATGTGCGTCTTCGTGCTCGCCCGCTTCGCCAGCGGCAAGCCGATGAGCCTGAGCGCGATGATCCGCTCGATTCTCTACAACCCCTTCATCTGGTCCTCGGCGGTCGGCCTCGTGTTCAATCAGGTTCAGTGGCTGCTGCCCACCGCCTTCACCGGCTATCTCGACGTGCTCGGGCGTGCCTCGCTCGGCATCGGGCTGCTCGTGGTCGGCTCGGCGCTCGACCTCGACCGCCTGGCCCGGCCACGGCTGGCGCATGCCGTTGCCGTCGGGCTCAAGCTCGCGGTCATGCCGGTGCTGGCCTGGCTCTATGCCGGCTGGTTCGGCGTCACCGGCCCGGCCCTTGCGATGACGGTGGTCGCAGGCGCCGTCCCGACGGCCACCGCCGCCTATTTCCTGGCACGCGACCTCGGCGGCGACGCCCCGCTGATGGCCGAGATCACGACGCTGCAGACGCTGCTCGCCCTGGCGACGCTTCCGGCAGCGGTCCTTCTTCTGGCATAGTATACGGAAACTTGAAATTCATTCATAAATGCAATCTATGATTGCATATCTGTCCGGGAAGCAAAGCCCGCCGGACGAGTCGATCCCCGATTATGCGAGGGAATCCATTCGCCATGAAACACAAAGTCTCCAAGCTGGTCGCACTTGAGCCCGATCCGGGAGGGCTCAGCGAAGACGACATTCCCAGCCGGCCGATGTCGCCGCTGGAGGCCGCCTGCTTCATCGAGGGGATGGCGGCGGAACTCCGCGCCATGGCCCGCGATGCCAGGCTCAGCGCCCTCAGCTACTTTCTCGAAATGGCCAGAATCGAGGCCTCGGCGGAAATCGAGCGACTGGCATCGCCGCGCAGCGACCGTCATTGAAACCGGCCTGGCCGGTTCAGGGCAGGTTGCGCGACAATGCCCCGCCGGGGTGGCGCCGTATCGTTCCCGAGAGCTCCAGCTCGACGAGGATATGACCGATCTCGCGGGCCGCAAGCCCGCTGGCACGGACGAGATCGTCAAGCCCGATCGGAGTGGGGCCGAGAAGATCGAGCACCAGCCGGCCGGAATCGGCAGCGCCCTTCGCCTGCAATGATGACGGTGGCTCCGGCTCGAAGCCGTCTTCATGCCGGGCATAGCCGGGCGCCGGCATGATCTCGGGCAGGTCGAGTTCGTCCCACATCGCCTCGGAGGCGGGCTCTCCGATGACCTCGCGCATGGCTTGCACCGGGAAGGACAGGTCGAGCTCGCGCTGGCGCAAGGGCTGAAGCGCTTCGATGACATGGGCCGCCTCGGCGCAGAGCGTCGCCCCTTCCCGGATCAGGTGGTTGCCGCCCTCGGCGCGCGGATCGAGCGGCGAGCCCGGAACGGCGAAGACCAGCCTGCCCTGCTCGTTGGCGAAGCGCGCGGTGATCAGGGAGCCCGAACGGCGCGCCGCCTCGACCACGACCGTGCCGAGTGACAGCCCCGAGACCAGGCGGTTGCGGCGGGGGAAGTCGCGCGCCCGCGCGACCCAGCCGAGCGGCATCTCGCTGATCAGCGCGCCGCGCTCCAGGATGCGGCGGGCGAGCGGGATGTTCTGCGGCGGGTAGATCTCGTCGAGCCCGCCGGCGAGCACGGCGACCGTGCCGGTTTCGAGGCTTGCCTCATGGGCTGCCGTATCGATGCCGCGCGCCAACCCCGAGACCACGGTGAAATCGGCCTCGCCGAGCTCGCGGGCAAGCCGCGCCGTGAACTTCATCCCCGCGGCCGAGGCGTTGCGCGAACCGACCATGGCCACGCCAGGGCGTTGCAGGATGTCGCCGCGCCCGAGCACCGCCAGCAAGGGCGGGGCCGAATCGATCGCCTGCAGCGGGACGGGATATCCGACTTCGCCGAGCGCGATGAAGCGGCCGCCGAGGCGCGACAGTCCCTCGAATTCGCGCTCGGCCTCGCCTGCCGGGCAGATGCGGATGGCGCGGCCCGCCTGCCGGGCGAGGTCGGGCAGCGCATCGAGTGCCGCGGCCGCGCCGCCGCAGCGGTTCATCAGGGTGCGGAAGCTGCGCGGGCCGATGCTCTCGCTGCGGATCAACCGCAACCAATCGAGACGCTGGCGATCGGAGAGGACGATCCCAGCCATGCCCCTGTCAGCCCTTCTGGCCGATCTTGCCTTCGCGTCCGGCCAATAGCCGGGCGATGTTCTCCCGGTGCATGATCCAGAGCAGGACGGTGAGCCCGGCCATGACGAGCGCCGCCTTCGGCATCCCGACCCAGAACCAGAGCAGGAGCGGCGTCAACACGCTCGCGACCAGAGCCGAGAGAGAGGAATAGCGGAACAGATAGGCCAGGCTCAGCCAGATCGCGGCGAAGACCAGCGCGATCGAAGCCTTCACGCCGATCAGCACGCCAAGATAGGTCGCGACGCCCTTGCCGCCCTTGAAACCGAGCCAGACCGGGAAGAGATGCCCGAGGAAGGCGCCGGCGCCGGCCGCCAGCGCGGCCTCGGCGCCGCCGAGGAAGCGCGAGCCGACCAGGACAGCCACCGTGCCCTTGAGCATGTCGCCGACGAGAGTGGCCGCCGCGAGCTTCTTGTTGCCGGTGCGCAGCACATTGGTCGCGCCGATATTGCCGGAGCCGATGCTGCGCAGGTCCGGCCCACCGGCGAGCCTGGTCAGGATGATGCCGAAGGGGATCGAGCCGAAGAGATAGCCGACGACGAGGGCGATCAGCGTGGCGGAGCCGGAGAGGCCCCAGTTCAGAACATCCGTCATGCCGCCCGTTCCCCCGGTTCGCAGGTAGCCTAGCCCGGCTCGGCTTCGTAGACCACCCGGCCGCCGACGAAGGTCGCCTGCACGATGCCTTCCAGCCGTGCCTCGTCGAAGGGCGAGTTCTTGGCGCGGGACTTGAGCTTGCGCTTGTCGACGACGAAAGGCGCCTCGGGATCGAACAGAACGAGGTCGGCGGGCGCCCCGACAGCGAGCCTGCCGGCGGAGAGCCCGAGCAAGGCGGCCGGCCGTGCCGACAAGGCGGCGAGCAATTGCGGCAGGCCGATCTGCCCGGCCTGGACCATGCGCTGGGCAGCCGAGAGCATGGTCTCGATGCCGAGCGCGCCGTCGGCGCATTCGGCGAAGGGCTGGCGCTTGGTCTCGACGTCCTGAGGATCGTGATCGGAGACGACGACGTCGATCACGCCCTCGGCCAGCGCCGCGACCATCGCGAGGCGGTCGTCCTCGTGGCGCAGCGGCGGCGTGACCTTGCAGAAGGTGCGGTACTCGCCGACGTCGTTCTCGTTGAGGGTGAGGTTGTTGATCGAGACCCCGCAGGTGACGCGCACGCCGTCCTGCTTGGCACGACGCACCAGCTCGGCCGATTCCGCGCAGGAGATCATCGCGGCGTGGTAGCGGGCGCCGCTCGCGCGAGCGAGGCGGATGTCGCGCTCCAGCATCACCGTCTCGGCCTCTACGGGTATGCCCGGCAGGCCCTTGCGGCTGGCGAACTCGCCCTCGTTCATCACGCCCGAGCCGCGCAGCTCGGGGTCCTCGACATGGTTCATGATCAGGGCGTCGAAATTCCGGGCATAGATCATGGCCCGGCGCATGACCTGCGGATTGCGCAGGCCCCTGGCGCCGTCGCAGAAGGCGACCGCGCCGGCTTCCAGCAGCAGGCCGAACTCGGTGATCTCCTGGCCATGCAGGCCCTTGGTCAGGGCGGCACAGGAGAGGACGTTGACGACGGCCTTGTCGCGGGCGCGGCGCTTGACGAAATCGATGATCGCGGGGTCGTCGATCGGCGGATTGGTATCCGGGCGGCAGACGACCGTGGTGACGCCGCCGGCGGCCGCGGCCTGTGAGCCGGTACCGAGCGTCTCGCGGAATTCGGCGCCGGGCTCGCCCAGAAAGGCGCGGAGGTCGACGAGGCCGGGCGTCAGTACCTGGCCCTTCGCATCGATGCGGCGCACGCCCTCGCCCGTAGCGGGGGCGCCCTGCCATTCGACCGCGGCGATCGTGCCGTTGCGGAGCAGGACGGAGCCCGCTTCTTCGCGACCGGTTGCGGGGTCGATCAGGCGAGCGTTGACGATCGCCGAGTCCCGCGTCGCGATGTCCTGCGTGTCAGCCATGTCCGCTCTCTTTACGCTTACGCATTCGGCAGATGCTGGGCCAGCGCGTCGAGCACGGCCATGCGGACGGCGACCCCCATCTCGACCTGCTCGCGGATCAGCGACTGGGCGCCGTCGGCGACCGCAGAAGAAATCTCGACGCCACGATTCATCGGGCCCGGATGCATCACCAGCGCGTCAGCTTGAGCGCGCTCCAGCTTCTCGTGATCGAGCCCGTAATAGCGGAAATACTCCTTCGGCGAGGGCACGAAGGCGCCATGCATGCGCTCGAGCTGGAGGCGCAGCATCATCACGATGTCGGCGCCCTCCAGCCCCTTGTTCATATCGGTGAAGATTTCGACGCCCATGCGCTCGATGCCAACCGGCAGCAGCGTCGTCGGCGCGATCAGCCGGACTTTCGCGCCCAGCGCGTTGAGCAGGATGATGTTGGAGCGGGCGACGCGCGAATGCAGGATGTCGCCGCAGATCGCCACCGTCAGGCCCTGGATGCGGCCCTTGTTGCGGCGGATGGTCAATGCGTCGAGCAGCGCCTGCGTCGGATGCTCATGGGCGCCGTCGCCGGCATTGACCACCGAGCATCCAACCTTGCGGGCGAGCAGGTTGACCGCCCCCGCTGCATGGTGACGCACGACGATGATGTCCGGCCGCATGGCGTTGAGCGTCGCGGCGGTGTCGATCAGCGTCTCGCCCTTCTTCACCGAAGAAGAGGCGACGGACATGTTCATGACATCGGCACCGAGGCGCTTGCCGGCCAGCTCGAAGGAGGCCTGCGTCCGGGTCGAGGGCTCGAAGAACAGGTTGATCTGGGTGCGGCCGCGCAAGGTCGCCGCCTTCTTCTCGACCTGGCGGGAGAGCGCGACATAGTCCTCGGCCCTGTCCAACAGCGCCTCGATGTCCAGATGGGACAACCCCTCGATCCCGAGGAGATGGCGGTGCGGATAGAGCGGTGCTGGCGATGTCATTTGAAGCAGGCTGTTTAGGCGCGAGTCGGGTGCGGCGCAAGCTCCTCCCGGCTGGGAGGACACATGTCCTGTGGGTGTTGTCTTGCGGGTCTTGGAGCTTTCGCCGAAACGGCGCTACCAATCGGGTTTTCCGCCGTGTGAGGATGCCGCCTTGTCCAGCCCGACCGATGCCTTCGTTCCCGCCCCCAATGGGGCCCTCTGGCAGACGATCGCGCCCGCCGAGGCCGGCTTCGACCCGGAGAGGCTGAAGGCCGCGGTCGAGTTCGCCCGCGAGCAGGAGAGCCCCTGGCCGCGCAGCCTCTATTATCCGGACGGCAGCTATGTCGGGAATGTCGAGTGGAACGAGCGCGGCCCCTGGACCGAGATCGTCGGCCCGGTGCGCGAGCGCGGCGGCCCGGCAGGGCTGATCCTGAAGGGCGGGCGCATCGTCGCCGAATGGGGCGACACCGCCCGCACCGACATGACCTTCTCGATCGCCAAGAGCTATCTCGCCGTGCTCGCCGGCATCGCCTTCGATGATGGACTGATCAAGGATGTCGAGGAGCCGGTCGGTGCGACGGTCGCCGGCCCGGTCTTCGCCGGCGCCCATAACGGCCAGATCACCTGGCGGCACCTGCTGCAGCAATCCAGTGAGTGGCAGGGCGAGATCTTCGGCAAGTCCGACCAGGTCGACCATAACCGCCAGATCGGGCCCGGCGCGGACAACAGCCGCAAGGGCCAGCGCCGCGAACTCAAGACGCCGGGCTCCTTCTACGAATATAACGACGTGCGCGTGAACGTCCTCAGCTATGCGCTGCTGGAGCGCTTCCGCCGCCCGTTGCCGGAGGTGCTGCGCGAGCGGGTCATGAACCCGATCGGCGCCTCGCCGGACTGGCGCTGGGAGGGCTACAGCACCTCCTTCACCGAGATCGACGGACGCTCGATCCAGTCGGTGCCGGGCGGCGGCCATTGGGGCGGCGGGCTGTTCATCGGCGCGCGCGACCATGCCCGCTTCGGCCTGCTGATCGGCCGCGAGGGCGATTGGGGCGGCCGGCAGATCCTGTCCCGCGACTGGGTCAGGCGCATGCTGACGCCCTCGCCCACCCTGGCCAATTACGGCTATCTCTGGTGGCTGGCGGCGCGCCCCGGCGTGCCGGCCGCGTCCTTCTCGGCGCTGGGCGCCGGCAGCAACGTGATCTGGGTCGACCCGGAGCAGGATGTCGTCGCGGTGCTGCGCTGGATCAACGGCGCCCAGACCGACGGCTTCATCGACCGGCTGGTGGCGGCGCGGGGCTGAGGCCCCCGCTTGCAAAGCCGGCGATCGCCCCCATGTCTCACCGCTGCATCAGCGGGCCGGCGATCGTCGTTGTCATCCATTCGGGGTTTGACAGAGCCGGCGCGCTGAACCACTTTCGCGCGCATCTTCCGAACCGCAGCGGTCTTGCGGGTCGCGGGACCGTCCGTTACGGCCGGTTCCGCGCTCTGATCAAGGCTGTTATCGAGACACGAAAATCATGAAGCTCCTCGTCGTCGAGTCGCCGGCCAAGGCCAAGACGATCAACAAATATCTCGGCTCCGATTACGAGGTCATCGCCTCGTTCGGGCATATCCGTGACCTGCCGGCCAAGGACGGCTCGGTCGAGCCCGACAACGACTTCTCCATGAAATGGGAGATCGAGGGCCGCGGCGCCAAGCAGGTCGCCGAGATCGCGCGCGCCGTGAAGGGCGCCGAGAAGCTGATCCTCGCCACCGACCCGGATCGCGAGGGCGAGGCGATCTCCTGGCATGTGCTGGAAGCGCTGAACCAGAAGAAGGTGCTGAAAGGCATTCCCGTCGAGCGCGTCACCTTCAACGCCGTGACCAAGGACGCCGTGCAGAAGGCGCTGGCCAATCCGCGCCAGATCGACCAGGCGCTGGTCGATGCCTATCTGGCGCGCCGCGCGCTCGACTATCTCGTCGGCTTCACCCTCTCCCCGGTGCTGTGGCGCAAGTTGCCGGGCGCGCGCTCGGCCGGCCGCGTGCAGTCGGTGGCGCTGCGCCTCGTCTGCGACCGCGAGCGGGAGATCGAGGCCTTCCGGGCCCGCGAATACTGGTCGCTGGTTGCGACGCTCGCGACGGAATCCGGCCAGACCTTCGAGGCCCGGCTCGTCGGCGCCGACGGCAAGAAGATCACCCGGCTCGATATCGGCAACGAGGAGGAGGCCAAGGCCTTCAAGGCGGCGCTGGAAACCGCCCTCTTCGCCGTCAGCGAAGTCGAGGCCAAGCCGGTCAAGCGCCACCCACAGCCGCCGTTCCAGACCTCGACGCTGCAGCAGGAAGCCTCGCGCAAGCTCGGCCTCGCCCCGGCGCGGACGATGCAGCTGGCGCAGCGGCTCTATGAAGGCGTCGACATCGGCGGCGAGACCGTCGGCCTCATCACCTATATGCGAACCGACGGCGTCGACATGGACGCCTCGGCGATCACCGCGGCGCGCAACGTCATCGGCAAGGAGTTCGGCGCCAAATACGTGCCGAACGCGCCGCGCAAATACATGGTCAAGGCCAAGAACGCGCAGGAGGCCCACGAGGCCATCCGCCCGACCGATCTCGGCCGCCTGCCGGCCATGGTCGCGCGCCAGCTCGAACCCGAGCAGGCCAAGCTCTACGAACTGATCTGGAAGCGCACCATCGCGAGCCAGATGGAATCGGCCGAGATGGAGCGCACGACGGTCGACATCGCGGCCAAGGTCGGCGCCCGCAACCTGGAATTGCGCGCCTCCGGGCAGGTCGTGCTCTTCGACGGTTTCCTGACGCTCTATCAGGAAAGCCGCGACGACGAGGAAGACGAGGACTCCAAGAAGCTGCCGGCGATGAAGGCCGGCGACCCGCTGGAGAAGCGCGACATCGCCGCCGACCAGCATTTCACGGAGCCGCCGCCGCGCTTCTCGGAAGCGAGCCTCGTCAAGCGCATGGAAGAGCTCGGCATCGGCCGGCCCTCGACCTATGCCGCGACGCTCTCGACTTTGCGCGACCGCGAATATGTCCGCATCGAGAAGAAGCGCCTCGTGCCCGAGGACAAGGGCATGCTGGTCACGGCGTTCCTGGAGAGTTTCTTCAAGCGCTATGTCGAGTTCGACTTCACCGCGAATCTCGAGGAGAACCTCGACCGCGTTTCGAACGCCGAAGTCGACTGGAAGGCGCTGCTGCGCGCGTTCTGGGACGAGTTCCAGGCCTCGATCGGCGAGACCAAGGACCTGCGCGTCGGCGATGTGCTGGAAGCGCTGAACGGCATCCTCGGCGAGTACATCTTCCCGAAGAAGGCCGACGGCTCCGATCCGCGGGTCTGCCCGACCTGCGGTAACGGCCAGCTTTCGCTCAAGCTCGGCAAGTTCGGCGCCTTCGTCGGTTGCTCGAACTACCCGGAATGCCGCTATACGCGGCCCCTCTCCGTCCCTGCCGCCGATGGCGAGGCCTCGGCCGAGGGCGGCCAGGGCACGCCCGGCGTGCGCATCCTCGGCACCGATCCGGTGACGAACCTCGAAGTCACGCTGCGCGACGGCCGCTTCGGCCCCTATATCCAGCTCGGCGAGGGCGAGAAGCCCAAGCGCTCCAGCCTGCCCAAGGGCATGAGCCCGTCGAGCGTCACGCTGGAGAAGGCGTTGGCGCTCCTCTCCCTGCCGCGCGAAGTCGCCCGGCATCCCGAGAGCGGCGAGCCGATCCTCGTCGGCATCGGGCGCTTCGGGCCTTATGTCCAGCACGGCAAGGTCTACGCCAATATCGACAAGGACGACGACGTGCTCGAGCTTGGCGCCAACCGCGCCATCGACCTGATCGTCGCCAAGGAGGCCGGCGGTGGGCGCGGCGGCCGGGCGGCGACGCCGGGCCGGGCGCTGGGTGACCATCCCGCCGGCGGGGCGCTGGAGGTCAAGGCCGGCAAATACGGCCCCTATGTCGCCTGGGGCAAGATCTTCGCGACCCTGCCCAAGACGATGACCGCGGAGAGCATCACCCTGGAACAGGCGATCGAGCTGGCGAACGCCAAGGCCGAGGCGAAGGGCGGCAAGGGTAAGCCGAAGGCCGCCAGCGGTGCAGCCAAGGCCAAGGCTCCGGCCAAGAAGGCTGCTGCAAAGAAGGCGCCTGCCAAGAAGACGGCCGCCAAGAAAGCGGCCGAGCCGGACGCGACGGAGAAGAAGGCGAAGGCGGCGCGCGGCTAACCGCGCCGCGCCTCACGGAGAAGCCTGAATGCGGCGCGCGAGCTGGCTTCTGATCGGAGGCGGGGCGGTTCTCTGCCTCGTCGCCTTCGCGGGCTGGGTCGCGTTGAACCTCTTCGCCTGCGGCCTGCATTCGGGCGGCTGCAGCCTCTCCCGCTTCCGCTTTCGCTGGGAGGATACCGAAGCCCTTATGGTCTTCGTCCCGCCCTTCTTCCTGGGCTGCGTTCTGACCGCGACCGGGATCGCGTTGCGGACGGCAAATCGTCAGCAGCGGCCTTAGCGCAGTCGCCTGCGCTCAGAGGCTCGCCACCACAACGATGCGCTTGATCTCGCCGCGCAGGAAGGCCTGCAGGAAGCGATCGTAATCCTTGAAGGAAATACAGCCGTTCGAGTCGCCACGCGGGCCGAGCAGATAGGTATGGGCGAGGAGCCCGGCCCGGCCGTGGATCGCGCCGCTGCCGCCGACCGGGTTCAGGCGAATGGCGCGCACGCCGTGGAACAGTGCCTCGCGCTCGGTCAAGGTATAGGTGTGCGGCGGGGTGACGCCCTTCATCCGGACATGGGCGTAGCGGACATCGTCCATCATCTCGCCGAGGCCTGAATGAGCCTCCAGTCGCTCGCCATTCGGCAGATAGACCATCTTGGCCGCGATATCGTAGATCGCGGTGCCGGCCTCGGCGGTGCGCGTGGGGGTGCCGGCCGAGGGGCTGAGACGGGTGATGCGGCCACGATCGATGATGTCGTCCTGCGGCGCGGCATAGGCGAGCACGGTCCCGGCCGGCTCCTGCTGCTTCTGCACGCCGAAAAGCTTCTCGAAGAAGCTGCGGTTGTCCCCGGGCGTCGGCGCGGCGGCAGCCGTCCGGTTGCGACGCGACGTCGTCGGCTGGGCGACGCGCGGCTGGACTTGTTGCGGCTGGAGCTGCTGCGGACCGGCCTTCGGCAGCAGATCCAAGGGGCGCGGCACCGGCATGGGAGCGGCCTTCTCCGCCAGCGTGACCGGAGGCTGCGGCGGCAGCGGCAAGGCGGGCTCCGCGGGAGCGACAGCGGCGAGCGACGAGGATGGCGGCACCGGGGCCGCCGGCTGGAACGCGGAGCGGACGGGAGCGCCCTGGACGAAGGAGGCACCCTTGCCGCCCGACAGGGAGGGATCGAGCAGGCCGCTATAGGCCGGCGCCTGCTGCTGCGCGACATGACCGGCCGATCCCTTATGGGCGATTGCGGCGGGCACCTTCTCCGCATCGGGGCCGGGCGCGCCCTGCCCCAGCATCCAGAAGCCGGACATGGCGCCGCCGCTCAGGGCGAGCGCGAGGAGAAGCCCCTTCAGCAAGGGCCTGCGGCGACGACGCGGCCGCACATAGGGCGCGCCACCTTCCCGCACATAGGTCGCATACGTCATCCGCCGCACTCTCGATACGCTTACGCCACGCCCGGCGGCCGCAGGCACAGCACGGCCGCACGCGCCTCGACCGAGGGAGGCACGGTGCGCATCGCGGTGTGACAGGACATGCCGGGAGAACCCAAACTTCGTTCCGTATCGATAAGGCGCCGCCTTGGTTAATCGCCGGTGAACCGGATCGATAATTTTTCGCGGTTCGCGCGCGGCGGCACAGGGCCCGGCGCGCGCCTCCAAGGCCACGCGAAGACGGCGCGATCGAGACCGGACGATGGAGGAAGAAAGACGGGTTTTTTCGCGACCTGCCCCGATTGGCCCATTTTTTCGGGCAAGGCTGCAATTCCAACCTATTTCTCACCAACCGGCCTTCGAATCGGATATGTCGCAAGCATCGCAACCGCAGGAGTTGCAGCCGCCGGAATCGCAGGATTCAGTGGCCGCTGCGCCGGAGGCCGGGACCGCCGTGAGCCAGCCAGCCGAGCCCCGGACGAGTTCCGTCGCAGCGCTCGGCGCAATCGTCAGCGGCGCTCTGATCCTGCAGATCGCCTCGACCATCGTGAACACGGTCGTGCCGCTCAAGATGGCGCTGGAGCAGAAGGCGCCGCTGCTGATCGGCCTTGTCGGCTCGGCCTATTCCGTCGGCTTCCTCGCCGGCTGCTTCGTCATCCCCGCTTTCATCCGCCGTGTCGGGCATATCCGCGCCTTCGGCGTCTTCGCGGCGCTGCAGGCGGTTCTGACGATCAGCTTCGCGCTCACATCGCTCGATTTCTGGGGTATCTCACGGCTCGGCATGGGCTTCGCCGGCGCCGGCCATGCGATCTGCATCGAGAGCTGGATCAGCGGCCAGGCCAAGGCCGGCCAGCGCGGGCGCCTGTTCGGCTTCTACCAGATCCTCAACCGCCTGGCGCTGATCGGCTCGCAGATCGGTGTCGGCTATGTCTCGCTGCAATCGCACGATGTCTTCCTGCTGGCGAGCGCGACCTTCTCGATCGCACTGATCCCGGTCGGCATGACCCGCGCCAAGGGACCTGAATCGGGCGAGGTCGTCTCGGTCCGGCTCAACACGATGTGGCAATACGCGCCGGCCTCGGTGATCGGCTGTCTCTATGTCGGGCTGATGGGCGGCGCGCTGACCAATATCGCACCGGCCTACGGCATCCTGATCGGCCTCGACCAGGCCTGGGCGATCCTGCTGACCGCCGGCATCCAGATCGGCGCGCTCGTGCTGCAATGGCCGCTCGGGCTGCTGGCAGACCGCGTCGAGAGCCGCAAGATCATGCTGACCGCCACCGTCTCGGTCGTGCTCTGCTCGCTGGCGCTCGGCGTCGTGCTCTGGCTCTCCGTGCCTCATACGCGCTTCTGGCTGTTCGGGCTTTTCGCCCTGATCGGCGCAGGGGCGATGCCGATCTACACGGTCGCCGTCGCGCATGCCTATTTCCGGCTCGGCCGCGAACGGGCGCTCGGCCTCTCGGCGCAATTGCTCTTCCTCTGGGCGACAGGCTCGGCGATCGGCCCCCTGGTCGCCGCCGCCTTCATGCAGACGGTCGGGCCGAACGGTCTGCTGGCCTATCTCGGCCTGCTCTCGGCGGCGGCTGCGGCCTATCTCGCCTTCCGGCTGCGGCGCAACCCACCTTCGGCCAGCCCGTTCGGCGAGCGCCCTGCCACGGCGCCGACCATCCCGGAGGTTTCACCTTCCGGGCGTTCGCAGGGCGCAAAATAGAGTCTCAGGCCTCGATGACCGGCGCGTGGCGGCTGGGCTTGGCCTTGAGCTTCAGCGTCTCGAGCTCCTCGCGCTCCCGCGGCGTGTTGCGCATGAGCTGGTCCTTGCCGGGCCCGTACTGCACCGGCTGGTCGGCATCGACGCCGTACCAGGCGGCAGCGCGCAGCACGAAGGATGGATCGGCGAGGTGCGGCCGCCCGAGCGCGACGAGATCGGCGCGGCCGGCCGCGATGATGGTGTTGACCTGATCGGCTGTCGTGATGTTGCCGACGCACATGGTCGCCACCTGCGCCTCGTTGCGGATGCGGTCCGAGAACGGCGTCTGGAACATGCGGCCGTAGATGGGCCGCGATTCCCGGGCAGTCTGGCCGGTCGAGACGTCGACGAGGTCACAGCCCTCGGCGGCGAAAGCCTCGGCAATGGCGACGGAATCGGCCGCCGAGAGGCCGCCCTCGGCCCAGTCCGTAGCGGAGATGCGCACCGACATCGGCTTCTCGCGCGGCCAGGCCTCGCGCAGAGCCCGGAAGACCTCCAGCGGATAGCGCAACCGATTTTCGACCGGGCCGCCATAGTCGTCCGTGCGCCTGTTGGTCAGCGGCGAGAGGAAGCTTGCGAGCAGATAGCCATGGGCGCAGTGCAGCTCCAGCATGTCGAAGCCGGCCCGTTCGCCACGCTCGGCCGCGGCGACGAACTGCGCCTTGACCAGGTCCATGTCGGCGTGGGTCATCTCGCGCGGCACCTGGCTTTCGGGATAGTAGGGCAAGGGCGACGCCGAGACGATCGGCCAGGCGCCGTCCGGCAGCGGTCGGTCCATGCCCTCCCACATCAGCCTGGTCGCGCCTTTTCGCCCGGCATGGCCGAGCTGCAGGCAGATTTTTGCCGCTGAATGGGCGTGGACGAAGTCGGTGATCCGCTTCCAGGCGGCTTCCTGCGCATCGTTCCAGAGCCCGGTGCAGCCGGGCGTGATGCGGGCATCGGGCGCGACGCAGGTCATCTCGGTGAAGATCAGGCCCGGGCCGCCGATGGCGCGGGAGCCGTAATGCATCAGGTGCCAATCATCAGGCAGGCCGTCCTGCGCCGAATACTGGCACATCGGCGAGAGCGTCATGCGGTTCTCGACCCGCATCTCGCGCAGCTTGAACGGCTGGAAGGCCGGCGGCACCGGAGAGCCGTCCTTGCGGCGCTTGGCAAAGTCTCCAAGGCCATCGGCGACGAGCTTGTCGACAGCCGAGACCATCTCCGGCGCGCGCAGTGCCAGATTGTCATAGGTGATCGCCTTGGAGCGGGTCATCAGGCCGAAGGCGAAGCGCAAGGGCTCGAAATCCCAGAAGCGTTTCAATTCCTCGAACCAGACCAGCGAGACATCCGCCGCATGCTGGGTCTTCTCGACCTCCTCGCGGCGCTGCGTCTCGAACAGCTTCAGGCCGGCAGCGACATCGAGCTTCGCCTGCCCCATCGCCCTGTGCAGGGCGATGGCATCCTCCATCGCGAGCTTGGTGCCTGAGCCGATCGAGAAATGCGCCGTCGCCTTGGCGTCGCCAATCAGCACGACATTCTCGACCACCCAATGACGGCAGCGGATCATCGGGAAATTGCGCCAGAGCGAGCGGTTGGTGATGAGCTTGTGGCCCTGCAGTTCCTCAGCGAAGACGCCTTCGAGGAAAGCTGCCGACTGCGCCTCGTCCATGGCGCCCAGGCCAGCCTTCGCGAAGGTCTCGGGGTCGGTCTCCAGCACCCAGGTCGAGCGGCCGGCCTCGTACTGGTAGCAATGGGCGATGAAGACGCCGTGCTCCGTCTCCCTGAAGAAGAAGGTGAAGGCGTCGAAGGGACGGGTCGAGCCCATCCAGGTGAAATGGTTGGGGCGCAAGTCAGTCTGCGGCTGGAAGCGCTCACGCCAGTTCTCGCGGATGCGGCTGTTGATGCCGTCGGCGCCGACGACGAGATCGTAATCGCGCTTCAAGGTCTCGGTGTCGGCGATCTCGCTGCCGAAATGCAGGTTGACGCCGAGCTCGCGCGCCCTCGCCTGCACCAGCATCAGCAGCGAGCGGCGCGAGCAGCCGCAGAAGCCGTTGCCAGGCACGCGGAAGGTGTCGCCCTTGAAGTGGATCTCGATGTCGTCCCAGTAGGCGAAATTGTCCCGGATCGCGGCATAGCTCTGCGCATCCGCCATCTTGAACGTATCGAGCGTCTGGTCGGAGAAGACCACGCCGAAGCCGAAGGTGTCGTCCGGCTGGTTGCGCTCGAAGACGTCGACCGTCAGCTCCGGCCAATCCCGCTTCATCAGGAGCGCGAAATAGAGCCCCGCCGGCCCTCCGCCCACGACCGCGATACGCATCGACGCCTCCATCCGGGAGCCGGGTCGATCCGGCTTGAGAAATTATTTTAAGCCTGAAATGTTTTTGGCCTCAAGAGGATTTTGCGGCAGCCACCGCGGGGCCATGCCGCTCGATACTCAAAAGCGCCCTACCGGATTGCCAGCTTGCGTTCGAAATACCCTTGCATCGCGGCTGCCATCAGGCTGCTTGCAAATTCCTTCAGACTTAAAATATATTCTCATCCGGAGGTCGAGCGGCCATGACACTGCGGGAACAGCGTGCACTGGTGACGGGCGGCGGACGCGGCATCGGCCGGGCCATCGCCGCCGGGCTGACAGCAGCCGGAGCCAGGGTCAGCATCCTCGGGCGCGACGAGGCGACTCTGCGGGAGGCCGTCGCAGCTGGCGTCGCCGCGGATTTCGCGGCCTGCGACGTGCGCGACGAAGCCTCGGTCTCCGCAGCGCTGGATCGGCTCTCCCGCCAGCATGCCTATGACATCGCCATCGCCAATGCCGGCGCGGTCGAAACCGGCCCGTTCATGCGCAGCGACAACGAACGCTTCCGTCGTATGCTCGACATCAACCTGATCGGCACGGTGAACCTGTTCCACGCCACTTTGCCGGCCATGCTGGAGCACCGCCGCGGCCGCCTGATCGCCATCGCCTCGACGGCGGGGCATCGCGGCTACCCTTATGTCAGCGCCTATACGGCGGCGAAACATGCCGTGATCGGGCTGGTGAAGTCACTGGCGCTGGAGACGGCGCGCTCCGGCGTCACCGTCAACGCGGTCTGCCCCGGCTATGCCGATACCGACATGGCGACCGCCAGCATCGACAATGTCGCCAACAAGACCGGCAAGAGCCGCGAGGACGCGCTGGCGGCCATGATCAAGGACAATCCGCAAGGCCGGCTGATCGCACCGGAAGAGGTCGCCGCCGCCGTGCTCTACCTGTGCGGGCCGGGCAGCGATGCCGTCACCGGCCAGTCGCTCATGATCAATGGCGGGGAGTTCTGAGATGGAAACGCCCTCTTCCGCCCTCGTGCTGGACCGCGAGACCAAGGCCAGCGAGCGCCCCGGCGACCACAAGGACGAGTTGCGTCTCTGGCTGCGGATGCTGACCTGCTCGACCCTGATCGAGACTGAGATCCGCAACCGGCTGCGCGAGGAGTTCAAGACCACGCTGCCGCGCTTCGACCTGATGGCCCAGCTCGACAAGACGGCGGTCGGCATGACCGTCGGCGAGGTCTCGCAGCGCCTGATGGTCTCCAACGGCAATGTCACCGCCGTCGTCGCCGGCCTCGTGACGGATGGGCTCGTCGACAAGCGCTCCGCCCCGCAGGACCGGCGCGTGCAGATCCTCACCCTGACCGCACAGGGTCGCAAGGTCTTCCGCGCCATGGCCGAGCGCCATGAGGACTGGATCGCCGAGTTGTTCGCCGGACTCGACCAGCCCGCCATCGCGCAGCTTTTCCGGCTGCTCGGAGAGACCAAGACCTCGCTGCATCGCGCCATCGCGGGGCGGATCGGCGAAGCCGCCAAGGGAGACGCCTGATGGCAGAGATCGCCAATGCCACGACCCTGCCGCTGGCAGGTTTCACGCCGGAGCATTTCAGCCTCTCGGTCTCCGGAAAGGTCGCGACGGTGACGCTGAACCGGCCTGAGAAAAAGAATCCGCTGACCTTCGCAAGCTACCGCGAACTCACGGATTTCTTCCTCGCCGCGCAGAAGGAAGAGGCGGTCAAGGCGATCGTGGTGACCGGCGCCGGCGGCAATTTCTCCTCGGGCGGCGACGTCTTCGAGATCATCGGGCCGCTGGTCGCGATGGAGACCAAGGACCTGCTCAAGTTCACCCGGATGACCGGCGAGCTGGTCAAGGCGATGCGGGCCTGCCCGCAGCCGATCGTCGCCGCGATCGATGGCGTCTGCGCCGGGGCCGGCGCGATCGTCGCGATGGCTTCCGACCTCAGGCTCGGCACGGCCGGCAGCAAGATCGCCTTCCTGTTCAACCGCGTGGGCCTTGCTGGTTGCGACATGGGCGCCTGCGCGATGCTGCCGCGGATCATCGGCCAGGGCCGCGCCGCGGAACTGCTCTATACCGGCCGCGTGCTCAGGGGCGAGGAAGCCGAGCGCTGGGGCTTCCTCAACCGCATCTGCGCCTCCGAGGCCGTGCTGCCGGAAGCGCAGACGCTCGCTGCCGAACTGGCTGATGGCCCGACCTTCGCCAATGCGATGACCAAGCGCATGCTCGAAATGGAATGGGCGATGTCGGTCGAGAGCGCGATCGAGGCGGAAGCCGTGGCGCAGGCGCTCTGCATGCAGACCGAAGACTTTTCCCGCGCCTATCACGCCTTCGCCAACAAGCAGAAGCCGGTCTTCGAGGGCAACTGAGATGAGCAGCGCTTCTCCTCTCGGCCTCGACATCCTCGGCGACACGCTGGACTGGCCGTTCTTCGAGGAGAGCCATCGCGCTTTCGCCGCCGAATTGTCCGGCTGGGCCGATTCCTATCTCGCCGACCTGCCCCACGACGACGTGGACGAGGCCTGCCGGGCGCGCGTCGCGGCTTTGGGTGCAGCGGGCTTCCTGAAGGCTGCCGTGCCGGCTGCCTATGGCGGGCTCAACGACAAGCTCGACGTGCGTACCCTCTGCCTCGCCCGCGAGATTTTGGCCGCGCATGACGGGCTCGCGGATTTCGCCTTCGCCATGCAGGGACTCGGCACCGGCGCGATCTCGATCGCCGGCTCCGAGGCGATGAAGCGGCACATCCTGCCGGATGTCGCTGCCGGCAAGCGCATCGCCGCCTTTGCGCTGTCCGAAAAGGAAGCCGGATCGGATGTCGCAGCGATGGCGACGACCGCGACGCCGGACGGCAATACCCATGTCCGCATCGGCGGCGAGAAGAGCTGGATCTCGAATGGCGGCATCGCCGACCATTATGTCGTCTTCGCTCGCACCGGCGAGGCCCCGGGCGCGCGCGGCCTCTCCGCCTTCCTGGTCGAGGCCGACACGCCCGGCCTCACCATCGCGGAACGCATCGAGGTGATCGCGCCGCATCCGCTGGCCACCTTGCGCTTCGAAAGCTGCCGCGTCCCGCTCGATAACCGCATCGGCGGGCCCGGCGACGGCTTCAAGGTCGCGATGGCGACGCTCGATATCTTCCGCTCGACGGTCGGCGCCGCCGCGCTCGGCTTCGCGAGACGGGCGCTGCATGAGACGCTGACCCATGCCAATGGCCGCGAGCTCTTCGGCGGCACGCTCGGCGATCTCCAGTTGTCGCAGGCGGCCATCGCCGACAGTGCTGCCGAGGTCGATGCCGCCGCCCTCCTCGTCTACCGCGCGGCCTGGACCAAGGACCGCGGCGCGGCGCGCGTCACCCGCGAGGCCGCGCTGGCGAAGCTCGTCGCGACCGAGAACGCCCAGAAGGTGATCGACCGGGCCGTCCAGATCCATGGCGGGCTTGGCGTCACCAAGGGCGTCAAGGTCGAAGAACTCTACCGGGAGATCCGGGCACTGCGCATCTACGAGGGCGCCTCGGAGGTCCAGAAGGTCGTGATCGCGCGCGATCTTCTGAAAGCACATGCCGGAAGAACAGATCGTTAGAGGCGGATTCACCGGTCAGGCCGAGGGGACCTGATCGGATCCGGCTCTTGCAGGGGAATGCAATGACAGCAACCGGGTTCGCGAGATCGGGACATCAGGACAGCTTCGCGCGGGACAACCTGCCCCCGCGCGAAAGCTGGCCCGATCTCAAACTGGAAGAAGCGGGACTGACTTATCCTGAACGGCTGAACTGCGTCGCCGAATTGCTCGACCGGCACATCGCCGAGGGGCGCGGCGGACGCACGGCCGTGATCGCCAATGATCTGCACTGGAGCTATGCCGATCTCGCCGAGCAGGTGAACCGTATCGCCAATGTGCTGACCCGCGATCTCGGCATGGTCAGCGGCAACCGCGTGCTGCTGCGCGCCGGCAACACGCCGATGATGGTCGCCGCCTATCTCGCCGTCATCAAGGCCGGTGGCGTCGCTGTCGCGACCATGCCGATGCTGCGGGCGGGCGAGCTTGCCTATCCCCTGCGCAAGGCGAAGATCACGCTCGCGCTTTGCGACCACCGCCTTACGGCCGAGCTGGAGACCGCCAAGGGGCAGGTGCCGGAATTGGCCCGCATCGTCGCCTTCGGCAGTGCCAAGAGCGAGCTGGAAGCCCTGATGACGCAATCTGGCTATGAGCATTTCGAAGCCGCCGACACGGCGCGAGACGATGTCTGCCTGATCGCCTTCACCTCCGGCACCACCGGCGAGCCCAAGGGCACGATGCATTTCCACCAGGACATGCTGGCGATCTGCGACTGCTACGGCGCGCGCGTGCTGAAGGCCTCTCCGGATGATCGCTTCACCGGCTCGCCGCCGCTCGCTTTCACCTTCGGACTCGGCGGGCTCGTGCTCTTCCCGATGCGGATCGGTGCGGCGATGGTGCTGCCCGAGAAGGCCGGCCCGGCCGATCTCATCGACGCGATCGAGCGCCACAAGGTCAGCGTCGTCTTCACGGCGCCCACCGCCTATCGCGCCATGCTCGACAAGCTCGACGGGCGCGACATCGCCTCGCTCCGAACTTGCGTCTCCGCCGGCGAGGCGCTGCCCAAGGCGACCTTCGATGCCTGGCAGGCGCGGACCGGCATGCCGCTGCTCGACGGCATCGGCGCAACCGAGATGCTGCATATCTTCATCGGCGCGCCGCGCGAGGCGATCCGGCCGGGCGCGACCGGAACTCCGGTGCCGGGCTATGAGGCGAAGATCGTCGACGCCGAGGGGCGCGATGTGCCGGACGGCACCCCCGGGCGCCTCGCCGTCCGCGGCCCGACCGGCTGCCGCTACCTCGCCGACCCGCGCCAGGCGGTCTATGTCCTGAACGGCTGGAACATCACCGGCGACACCTATCTGCGCGATGCGGATGGCTACTTCTGGTACCAGGCCCGTTCCGACGACATGATCGTCTCGGCCGGATACAATATTGCCGGTCCCGAGGTGGAAGCCTGCCTGCTGATGCATGAAGCCGTGGCCGAATGCGGCGTGGTCGGCGCACCCTGCCCCGAGCGCGGACAGATCGTGAAGGCCTATGTCGTGCTGCGCGAGGGCGTCACCGGCGACGCCGCGCTGGCCAAGGTGCTGCAGGAGCACGTGAAGGCCAGCATCGCGCCCTACAAATACCCGCGCGCGATCGAATTCGTCGCCGCCCTGCCGAAAACAGCGACCGGCAAGCTGCAACGCTTCGCCCTGCGCCAGATGGCCCAGGGCGAGAGTTAATCTATCTTTCGACAGAGCCTGAACGGCCGAAAACGAGGCGATACGCCATGTCCGACCACTTCCAATCCCGCGCCATCCTGCCCGAAGGCTGGCCGCAGCCGCGCGGCTATGCCAACGGCATGGTGGCGGAAGGCCGTGTGCTGGTGACCGGCGGGCTCGTCGGCTGGGACGCGCAAGGCGTCTTCGCCGAGGGCTTCATCGGCCAGTTGCGCCAGACCTTCCTCAATATCAGGGCGGTGGTCGAGGCCGGCGGCGGGCGCGTCGAGGATATCGTGCGGCTGACCTGGTATGTCACGGATATCGCGACCTATCGCGCCAGCCTCAGGGAGATGGGGCCGGCCTATCGCGAGGTCTTCGGCCGGCATTTCCCGGCCATGGCGGTGGTCGCCGTCACCGCACTGGTCGAGCCGGAGGCGCTGCTGGAGATCGAGGCGACGGCGGTGGTCGGTGCCTGACCCCGCGCCCTAAATCCCCGCGCCGTCCTGCAACGCCCCGACCGGCGCCTTGCGCCAGAGCCGCATATGCAGCGCCCGCAAGCCGGGACGCAGCAGGATGTCGCCGAAGGCGAGCGCCAGGGATGCTGCCGCATTGGCCGTCAGCACGAAGGCTGCCGCGAACAGCCCGGCCGTGCTCAACACACGCCAGCTGATCCCGGCAAGCCATGCCCGGCGGTCCGGCGTGCCCCGCCGGCCGACGATGCGAAGGACGCCGCGTTGCGCCCGTACCAGCGCCCCGCCCTCGCCCACGGCCTGTCGAGCCTCGCCCTCGACGGGTTCGACGAAGCCGAAGGCCACCGTCTCGTTGCTGATCCGGTCGATCAGGATGAAACCGCCAAGCTGGTGGCTCTGCGCGTAGGGCAGCGAGACCAGCGGCCGATCGAGCCGGAGCGTGACGAGACCGATGCCGTTCATGCCCAGGCTCTGCGCCGGCAGCGGCTGGAAGCCCTCGATATCGATGCTGTGATGCAGCGTCTCGACCGTCGCATTGGCGCTCTGCGTCGCGAGCTTCACCAGAAATTGGCCGCCTTCGAGCATGGCCCGCTCGCCCGTCCAGAGCAGGCGTGCCTTCAGGCCGCGGCTCACCGGCAGCGCCGCCCCGGCAGCGGCGATGACGTCGCCACGCGAGACGTCGATATCGTTCTCCAGTGCGACCGTCGCGGCCTGGCCGGCAGCGATCTGGCTTGCCTCGCCGGCTGCGCCGATCAAACGTGCGATGCGGCTGGTGCGGCCGGAGGGCAGCGCGACGACGGGGTCTCCGACACGAGCGCGACCGGCAACCGGCGTACCAGCATAGCCGCGGAAATCGAGATCGGGCCGGTTGACCCATTGCACCGGCAGGACGAAGCCTTCGTCACTGGGGGCAGCACGGGCGGCCGCGACGCCCTCAAGATAGGGCAGTAGCGCCGGGCCATCATACCAGGGCATCAGCGTCGACGGGCGCATGACGTTCTCGCCGTCGCGGGCCGAGACCGGGATGAAGCGGATCGAGGCAAAGCCAAGGCTTTTCACCGCCGCGCGATAGTCGTCCGCGATGCGCTCGAAAACCGCTTCGTCATAACCGACGAGGTCCATCTTGTTGATGGCAACCACGACATGGCGGACGCCGACCAGCGAGACGATGAAGGAATGGCGGCGCGTCTGCGGCAGCAGGCCTTTGCGGGCATCCACCAGGATGATGGCGAGATCGGCGGTGGAGGCGCCCGTCGCCATGTTGCGGGTGTACTGCTCGTGGCCGGGCGTGTCGGCGACGATGAAGCTGCGCGTCTGCGTCGCGAAATAGCGATAGGCGACATCGATGGTGATGCCCTGCTCGCGCTCGGCCGAGAGGCCGTCGACCAGCAGCGCGAAATCGGGCGCCTCGCCTTGCGTGCCGAACTTGCGGGAATCGCTGTCGAGGGTGCTGAGCTGGTCGTCGAAGACGGCGCCGGCCTCGTAGAGCATGCGACCGATCAGGGTCGACTTGCCGTCATCGACCGAGCCGCAGGTGATGAAGCGCAGCAGCGAATGCTGGCCTGTTTCGGACGAAGCTGGAGCATCGTTGGCCGGAAGCGGCGTCTGCACCGGTTTCGGTGCCTTTTTCTTGGCAACGGCGAAGCCCATCAGAAATAGCCTTCCTGCTTCTTCTGCTCCATCGAGCCCGAGCCGTCATGATCGATGACGCGGCCCTGCCGCTCTGAGGATCGCGACGAGCGCATCTCGGCGATGATGTCGGTGAGGTTCGTCGCCTCGCTCTCCACCGCGCCGGTCAGCGGGTAGCAGCCGAGCGTGCGGAAGCGGACCATGCGGGTTTCGACCGTCTCGCCGGGAAGGAGCCCCATGCGCTCGTCGTCGCGCATGATCCAGGCGCCGTCGCGCCGGACGACCGGCCTGGGCGCGGCGAAATAGAGCGGCACGACGGGGATGTTCTCCAGCGCGATGTAGTCCCAGACGTCGCGCTCGGTCCAATTGGAGAGCGGGAAGACGCGAAAGCTCTCGCCGCGATGCTTGCGGGTGTTGAAAAGCTGCCAGGGCTCAGGACGCTGGTTTTTCGGGTCCCAGCGATGCTCAGGGCTACGCAGCGAGAAGACGCGCTCCTTGGCCCGGCTCTTCTCCTCGTCACGGCGCGCACCGCCAAAGGCCGCATCGAACTTGTGGAGGTCGAGCGCCTGCTTCAGCCCTTGCGTCTTCATCACGTCGGTATGGACGCGCGAGCCCGAAGTGAACGGGTTGATCCCGGCCTCGACGCCTTCGCGGTTGATATGAACGATCAGATCGAGCCCGAGCCGCTTCGCCGTCTCGTCACGGAAGGCGATCATCTCGCGGAACTTCCAGGTCGTGTCGACATGGAGCAGCGGAAAAGGCGGCTTTGCCGGATAGAAGGCCTTCATCACGAGATGCAGCAGGACGGCCGAGTCCTTGCCGATCGAATAGAGCAGCACCGGCTTGTCGCAGGTCGCGACGACCTCGCGGATGATGAAGATCGCTTCCGCCTCGAGCTTCTGGAGATGGCTGAGCTGGATCATGCACGCGCCTCCAGCGGCGCGGCTTTGGCGCGCGCCAATTTTCCGTCCTGCCCGACATGCAGGCCGCATTCCTTGGCCGCATCGTCCTCCCACCACCAGCGCCCGGCCCGCTCGGGCTCGCCGGGGCGGATGGCACGGGTGCAGGGCTGGCAACCGATCGAAACGAAACCCTGCGCGTGCAGCGGATTGAGCGGCACGGCGTTCTCCTGCGCGAAGGCGAGCGCCTGTTCACGCGACCAATCGATCAGCGGGCTCGCCTTGACGAGGCCCCGCGCCGCATCGGCCTCCGCCAGCTTCACCCCGCCGCGGGCAGCCGACTGATCGGCGCGCAGGCCGGTCAGCCAGATATCGGCGCCGGCGAGCGCCCGGCCCAGCGGCTCGACCTTGCGGATATCGCAGCATGACTTGCGGGCGTCGCGCGAGGCATAGAAGCCGTTGATGCCGTTCTGGCGCACGTGAAGCTCGAGCGTGTCGTGGCGAGGGTAATAGGGGCGGATCACGATGCCGTAGCGTTCCTCGGTCTCCTGCCAGAGCGCATAGACCTCGGGAAAGAGCCGGCCGGTATCGAGCGTGGCGAAGGTGACAGGCAGCTTTGCGGTCGCGATGAAATGGGTCAGGACCTGATCTTCGAGACCGAAGGAGGTGGTGAAGACTACTCGCCCGTTCGCTTCCGCGACGATGCCGGAAACGCGCGCGGGCACGTCCGCCTTGCCGAACGCCACATCGAGCGCGGCCGCGCGATGCGCCAGCAGCGCCTCTGCCGGCGTTGTCGTCGAGGGTTCGTCCGAGCCGAAGCCGTTCGCCATGGTCGTGGCCGCCTGTTCGGTAAATCGAACGAACCACTTATACCCATGACGACCAAGGTTCAATTTACAGCAAGTAGCGTGTTTTTTCTTATTTTACTTCCATTGGAGAAGTTTGTTTTGGTGAGTGCCCTGCACGCCCCTTAGCTGCGCAAATTCAATGGAAATCCCGGGATTTCGGGAGAATGCGCACATTGCGCGGGTGGCGATGGCGCGGCAAAGGCGGGTTCTTGAGTTCGTCGATGGGCATCGGAACCTCGGCACGATGCGTGTCTGAGAGCGAGAGCAGGTCGACCGAGCGGTCGGCGATACGCTGGGCCATGAGATGGGTGACGCCCTCGACGCTTTTCTGCACCCTGCCCTCGACCAGCATCAGCCGCGCGCCCATGACCTCGCGGCGGAAACGCTCGAACAATCGCGCCCAGATCACGACATTGGTGATGCCGGTCTCGTCCTCCAGCGTGACGAAGATGGCGTTGCCCTTGCCCGGCCGCTGCCGCACCAGCACGATTCCCGCCGTGCGGACGAAGGCGGCATCGGGCTTCGCCTCGGTCTCGGCGCAGCTCAGCACGCCCTCATGACGGAAGCGCGGGCGCAGGAGCTGCATCGGGTGCCCCTTCAGCGAGAGCCGGACGGTCTGGTAATCGGCGACGATATGCTCGGCCAGCGGCATGACCGGCAGCGCCATACTCCGCTCCGAGCCTAGCTCGCGCGCCTGCGCAACCTGAAACAGCGGCAGCGCCGGATCATCCGGCAGGCGACGCACGGCCCAGAGCGCCTCGCGCCGGTCGAGCCCGAGCGAGCGGAAGGCATCGGCATCGGCAAGCAGGCGCATGGCGCGGGCGGGGAGATTGGCCCGGCGCATCAGTTCCTCGACGTCGCGATAGGGGTCGCCCGTTTCTCGCTCCTTTGAGATGGCGTTGCCCCAGTCATCCTTGAAACCGTCGATCTGACGGAAGCCGAGGCGCAGGGCGAAGGGATCCCGTTTGCTCTCCTGATGCGGCCGATCATGATAAGAACTTGATTCCGAAACAGCTTCCAAGCTGTTGTCCGAGAAGCTGGAATTGACATCGGCGGGTCGTGGTTCGACACCGCCGTTCTCCTCCGCCTCCCGGACGATCTGGGCGGGAGCGTAGAAGCCCATCGGCTGGGAATTCAACAATGCGGCGGCGAAAGCGGCCGGATAATGCTTCTTTAGGAAGGAGGAGATGTAGACCAGCTTGGCGAAGGAAGCCGCGTGGCTCTCCGGGAAGCCATAGCTGCCGAAGCCCCTGATCTGGTCGAAGCAACGCTGGGCAAAGTCGCGTTCATAGCCGCGCGCGACCATGCGTTCGACCATCTTGTCCTGGAAATGGTGGATGGTGCCGGCATTGCGGAAGGTCGCCATCGCCTTACGCAGGCCGTTGGCTTCGATGTCGGAAAACTCGGCCGCCACCATGGCGAGCTTCATCGCCTGCTCCTGAAAGAGTGGCACGCCGAGGGTCTTGTTCAGAACCTCATGAAGCTCGTTGGGATCATGAGGAGGTGCGGGCTTCGGAAACACGACTTTCTCGATTCCCGCCCTCCGCTTCAGATAGGGATGAACCATATTCCCCTGAATCGGGCCGGGCCGGACGATCGCGACCTGAATGACGAGGTCGTAGAACTCCCGCGGCCTGAGCCGCGGCAGCATGTTCATCTGGGCGCGGCTCTCGACCTGGAAGACGCCGAGCGACTTGCCCTCGCAGAGCATGTCATAGGTCGCTTCGTCGCCGTCCTTGAAGTCGGCGAGCGCATAGTCCTTTCCCCCGTTCTCCCTGATCAGATCGAACGCCTTGCGGATGCAGGTCAGCATGCCCAGTGCGAGCACATCGACCTTCATCAATCTGAGCTCGTCGATGTCGTCGCGGTCCCATTCGATGAAGGTCCGGTCCTCCATCGCGGCGTTGCCGATCGGCACGGTCTCGTCGAGGCGCCCGCGCGACAGGACGAAACCGCCGACATGCTGCGAAAGATGGCGCGGATAGCCCAAGAGCCGGCTGGCGAAATCGACGGCGCGGCGGATCGTCGGATTGGTCGGATCGAGCCCGGCCTGACGGACCCGGGCATCGCCGATCTCGCTGCCCCAGCTTCCCCAATTGGTATCGGCGATGCGGGCTGTAACGTCCTCGGTCAGGCCCAGTACCTTGCCGGCCTCGCGGATGGCGCTGCGTGGCCGGTAATGGATCACGGTGGCGGCGATGCCGGCGCGGTGGCGGCCGTATTTCTCATAGATCCACTGAATCACCTCCTCGCGCCGCTCATGCTCGAAATCGACGTCGATATCGGGCGGCTCCTTGCGCTCGGTCGAGATGAAGCGCTCGAACAGCACGTCGTTGTCGGCGGGGTCGACCGCGGTGATGCCGAGCACGTAGCAGACGGCGGAATTGGCGGCAGAACCGCGGCCCTGGCAAAGGATGCCCCTGCTATCGGCAAACTCGACGATCTGGCGGATGGTCAGGAAGTAGCGGGCATATTTGAGCTTCTTGATCAGCGCGAGCTCCTTGGTCAGAAGCCCCTCCACCTTTGCAGGTACTCCTTCCGGGTAACTGATCAGGCTGCGCTGGTGGACCAGCTCTTCCAGCCAGTCCTGATCCTTCCAGCCGGGCGGGATCGGCTCGTCGGGGTATTCATATTCAAGCTCACCGAGATCGAACTCGATGCGGGAGAACAGGGCTTGCGTCTCGGCGATGGCCTCGGGCGCATCGCGAAACAGGCGGGCCATTTCCTGCGGCAGCTTGAGATGGCGCTCGGCATTGGATTCGAGCAGGCGCCCGGCCCGCTCGATGGTGGTGCCCTCGCGGATGCAGCTCAGCACATCCTGCAGGTCGCGCTGCGCGATGGAATCATAGAGCGCGTCATTGGTCGCGATCAGCGGGGTGCGGGTCGCGGCGGCAATCGCCTTGAGACGCGCGAGGCGGCGGCGGTCGTCGCCGCGCCGGTGCATGCTGGCGGCAAGCCAGATTGCACCGGGAGCGGCATTGTCGAGCTTGGCGAGCAATGCGGGCAGACCATCGAGGCTGCGCGCCGGCATCAGGATCAGCAGCAGGTCGCGGGCATCGTTCAGGAGGTCGTCGAGGACGAGGTGGCATTCACCCTTCTTCACACCGTCCTTCAGGTTGCCATAGCTGAGCAGGCGGCAGAGCCGGCCCCAGCCGTCACGATTGGCGGGATAGACGACGATGTCTGGCGTGCCGTCGGCGAAGACGAGGCGGGTGCCGGTCGCGAGCTTGAACTTCTTCGCCATCGCCTTCATCGGCTCGGGCTCGATGGGATGATCAGCGAAATCCGGGTTCTCGACCCAGATGTATTCGCCGGGGCTGCCGCCTTGCCTGACCTTGTCGGGCGCCGGCAGACCGTCTTCGCGCAACTGCTTCAGCGCCGCCCAGGCGCGCACCACGCCCGCCACCGTGTTGCGGTCGGCGATACCGATGCCGGAATAACCGAGCAGCAGCGCCGTCAGCACCATATGCGGCCCCGGCGAAGCGCCGCGCAGGAAGGAAAAATGCGAGGCGGCAACGGGTTCGGCGAAGGCATTCGCAATCTGATTCATGCGAAGAGCCCGTGCAGGAACCAGCGCGGCGGAGCGCTGTCGGCCTCGTAGAAGCCGATCCGGTAGAGCCAGAAACGGCGCCCTTGCGCATCCTCGACGCGGTAATAGTCGCGCATCGGCTCGTCGGAGCCGTCGCGCCACCATTCGGGCGCGATGCGCTCGGGGCCTTCGGCGCGGGCGATGTCATGGATGAGGCGCCGCCAGCGGAAGCGGATCGGCGGGCCATCCGGTACTTCCGCGATGGCCTCGACAGGCTGGGGCGGCTCGAAGAGCTGGAGCGGGCGGGCCGGCGGCTCCTGCGGCTCCGGTACGGACCAAGCTGCGTCCGGCAGCGGCGCAGCGGCCGACAGCGCCTTCGCGGCCCTAACGGGGTGATGCGTATCCTGCGCCGCGAAGCGCAGCACCCGGTCGCGGCCGAAGCGGGTGACGAGCCGGTCGACCAGATCGGCCACTGCCTCCTCCTCGACCGCGCGGCCATCGAGGCTGTGCTGCGGCGTGTCGAGCGGCTCGCAGAGCGGCACTGCGAGCTTGATCGCATCGAAGCCGAAGCCGGGATCGAGCGGATCGGACAAGGTTTCCACGCGCTCGCGATAGAGCCTGAGCAGTGCCTTGGCGTCGCGCGACGGGTGGCCGGTCTCGATGGCGAGGCGGCGCACCGCGCCGTCGCTGCGAAAGAAGCCGAGCTCGAAGACGCGACCGCCCTCGCCGCGTGCCTCCAAGACCCGCGCCGCCTCCCCGATCAGCCTGACGACGACAGCCTCGAGGCTCGCGGTGTCGGCGAAAGGCTCGGCGAAATGGCGCTCCACAACGCAGTCGGGCGGCGGGCGCAACGGCGTGATGCGGCGATCCTCATGGCCGAGGATACGCCGGAGCTTGACCGCCAGCGCCTCGCCGAAGCGGGCCGAGAGCGTTTCCGAAGGGCGCTCCGCGAGATGGTCGAGCGTCTTGAGGCCGGCGCGGGAGAGCGCGATCACGGTCTCCGCGTCGGTATCCAGCGCGGCGGTCGGCAGCGGGCGGAGCCACGCCTCCTCCTGGCCGGGCGGGATGATGCCGCCGAGACCGTGCCGCGCGCAGGCACGGGCGGCGTCGGGCGTGCCGGCGATGGCGGCCTTGAGCTTGAGGCCGCCGCGTTGCATGGCGCGCCCAGCCAGATTACCGAGCCCCCTCTCGCCGCCGAAGAGATGGGCGCAGCCGGTGATGTCGAGGATCAGGCCATGCGGTTCGTCGAGCGCGACAAGCGGCGTGAAACGGTCGCAGAAACCGGCGAGCGCTTCGAGGAATTCGCAATCGGCCTGAGCTTGCGTCTCCAGCGCGACGAGATCGGGAATGCGAGCGCGAGCATCGGCCAGCGTCATCCCGCGCGTCAGGCCGAGATCGACGGCGCGCCGGTCGCAATCGACGAGGCGCAGGGCATTGCCCTGCATCTCGGTCAGCACGTGCGGCTTCTCAGCCGGCGCGCCGGAGGTCGGAATCGCGCCCGTCCGCCGCAATCTGTCCGTCGCCAGGAAGGGGAACCAGAGGGCGAGATAGCGGCGCGGCATGGTCTGTCCGGGAAGCTCGGTCGAAAAGGCTGCGTTCCGCAAAGCAATGTCGGTCACGGTCCCACTCCACACGCCACTCACGTTCGGCCGCGCCGCCGCGCTGGCGCAGCAATCTCAGGGCGAAGGCCGGCGCGCCCGGCGCATTCGCCTCCAAGGCCCGCGAGGCCAGCGCCCTCACCTGCCAGCGCGTGCGCGCCGCGCTCGGCGCCTCGGTCGCCGCGACGCGCAGCAGCAGCACCGGCACGCCCGAGGCTTCCGCCGCCAGAGCGAGACGGCGGCTCGCCGTCAGGTCGAAAGGGCGCGGCTCGCCCCAGGGTTCGATCAGCACGGCGCCCAGCGCGGCACAGCGCGCCGCCTCGGCGCCCGCCCGCAACACGCCCTCGCCGTCGCGCGCCCGCACCAGCAGGAGGCGTGACGGATCGAGGCCGAATTCGTTCAATCCCGGCGCGTGCAATCGCCCGGCTTCGGCATCGACGAAATCCTGCCGCGCCCACAGGATGGAACGCTCGTTGGAGCCATTCCGCGTTTCTTCACGCGAACCGATGCCCACTTCGCTCGAAAATGCTCCGGCCTTCTCATCTGCCACCCCCGCCCGCAGCGCGAGGCCGAGCGCGAAGCCGGTCGCGGCGGCGAGATCGGCGACCTCGGCAGCGTAGACCTCATGCAGCGCCGCCCGTGCGAGCCCGCCGTTCAGGGCTTCGTCCAGCGCAGGCACGCCGAGGCCGATCCGCCCGGCCGCAACCGGCCCGCCCCGCAAGGCGGCCTCTGAGAGGCTGCGGCGCAGATCGGACAGGGTCGAGGCGATTTCGGGCATGGGGCAAAGCTTATGTTCTCTCTTTGTTCTTTATAGAACGCTCCCCACCGGAAGGCGAGTCGAGTCTTCCCGCCTTCCCCATGCCCCTGCCAGAGAATGACGCGGGGCGGGTCTCGTCATTCCGAAGCTGCTGCGCAAACAGCTCTCGAGGCCACGGCACTGACATGTGCAGAGGCGCGTTCGGAAGAGCAGCGCCCGGAATATCCGCTCCGCCGCAGGCTCTCGGTTTTCATTTATCGCAATTTCTTCATGCGAACCGACGCCCACTTCGCTCGAAAATGCTCTAGCCTCAGCAGCATGTGGGGGATTCTCTCGACCTATTGGCCGCATATCCTCGCGGTCATCACGATCGCGCTGTCGGCCGTCGCCGGCGCGCATGCGGTGATGACCAAGGACGAGGTGCGCGCCGCCATCGGCTGGGTCGGCGTCATCATCCTCTCGCCGATCATCGGACCGCTGCTCTACGCCATCGCCGGGGTCAACCGCATCCGCCGCGCCTCGATCCTGGCCCAGCGCCCCGGCCATGGCATGGCGGCGGCCGATTTCCATGTCGAGGACGAGGCGGTCGCGACGCATTTCGGCCGGCGCTTCCTCGCGCTCAAGACGCTCGGCGACCGCGTCGCCCGCCACCCCCTGACCACCGGCAACCGCATCGACACGCTGGAGACCGGCGACGAGGCCTATGGCGCGATGCTCGCCGCCATCGCGGCGGCTGAGCGCAGCATCATCCTGGAAAGCTACATCTTCGACCGGGACCCGATCGGCCTGCGCATCGCCGATGCGCTGATCGAAGCGCAGAAACGCGGCGTCGCGGCCCGGGTGCTGATCGACGCGGTCGGGGCGCGCTATTCGGTGCCGAGCATCGCCGGGCACCTGCGCGAGGGCGGGGTCGCGGTCGACGTCTTCAACGGCAACATCATCATGGGCCTGCGGCTGCCCTATGCCAATCTCAGGACGCACCGGAAGATCATCGTCGTCGACGGCGCGATCGGCTTCATGGGCGGGATGAACATCCGCGAGGGTTTCACCCGCGAATTCGCCGGTGATGCCTTCGCCCATGACACGCATTTCCGCATCGAAGGGCCTGTGGTGGCCGATCTCTTCGCCGTCGCGGCCGAGGACTGGTGCTTCGCCACCGGCGAAGCACTGGCCGGCCCGGCCTGGGAGATTCCGGAGCTGGCGCGAAGCGGCATGCCGGTGCTGGCGCGCGCGGTGCCCACCGGGCCGGATTCCTATCTGGAAACCAATCACAAGCTGTTGATGGGCGCGCTGTCGGTGGCGCGCCAGTCGGTCAAGATCATGTCGCCCTATTTCCTGCCCGACCAGGAACTGATCAGCGCGCTCGTCACCGCGGCGCGACGCGGCGTCGACATCGATATCGTCGTGCCCTCGGTCAACAACCTCGTGCTGGTCGACCGCGCGATGACCGCGCAATTCGACCAGATCCTGAAGAATTATTGCCGGATCTGGCGCTCCACCGGTGCCTTCGACCATTCCAAGCTCCTCGCCGTCGACGGGAGCTGGGCCTATGTCGGCTCCTCCAATCTCGACCCGCGTTCGCTGCGCCTGAACTTCGAGATCGACCTCGAGGTTCTCGACCATGGATTCGCCCGCGCGATCGAGCGCCGGATCGAGACGGTGATGTCGACTGCGACCCCGGTCACGCTTGCCGGCCTGCGCGCCCGGCCCTATGTCATGCGTCTGATCGACAGGCTGATCTGGCTCGGCTCGCCCTATCTCTGAGCCGAAGCAGTCATATCCCTGATGCCAGAGGCGCCTAAACCGTGACCCGCCCTACCAAGGCGGATCCGGAGCACGAGCCGGCGGAGCGATGCAGAAGAAGAACCAGAGCCTGCCCGCCAGCATCATCGCCTCGCTGCGCCAGCGCAACAACCGCCCCGGCACCGTTTCGGCCGGAGAGAACGGTCGTTCCGGGGGCACGCTGGTCGCCTCCTACAACGTCCATAAATGCGTCGGCGTCGATGGCCGCTTCGATCCCGGCCGGATCGGGCAGGTGATCCGCGAGATCGCGCCGGATGTCATCGCCCTGCAGGAGGCCGACAAGCGCTTCGGCGCCCGCCACGGCCTGCTCGACCTCGCCCGGCTGAAAGACGAGACCGGCCTCGTCCCTGTTCCCGTGGAAAGCACCAATGCCGCGGCGCATGGCTGGCACGGCAATGTCGTACTGTTCCGGCAGGGGCTGGTGCGCGACGTCCATCAGGTCTCGCTGCCGGGGCTGGAGCCGCGCGGCGCGCTGGTCGTCGATATCGACCTCGAGAGCGGCGCGGCACTTCGGATCGTCGCGGCCCATCTTGGCCTGCTCAGGCGCTCGCGCTCGCAGCAGGCCCGGATGATCATCGACCTGATGCGCAGCCGGGACGAGCGCCCCACCCTCCTGCTCGGCGATCTCAACGAATGGCGCCTCGGCGGCCGCTCGGCACTGAGCGCGCTCGATGCCGCCTTCGGCGCGATGCCCGTGCCGGTCCCGAGCTTCCCGGCCGGGCTGCCCTTGCTGGCGCTCGACCGGATCATCGCCAACCGCCCGGAAATCCTGTCGCAAGTCGCAGTCCACGATACGCCACTCGCGCGCATCGCCTCAGACCACCTGCCGATCAAGGCCTTCGTCGATCCGGCCATGGCGGCGCTGCCGGTCAGCGGCCCCGATTTCATGATCGCGCCGGCCGAGCCGCCGGGCCCCGGCAGGGCAGTCTTGCATGCCAAGGAGACTCCCCTGCCCCTTCCCGCATCCTCGCCAGGCGGCAAGAAACGCGCGGGCAGCAATCGCGAACTCGTGCGCAAGGCCGGCGCCCAATTGAAGCGCGCCGTCAAGCGCACCTTGCGACGGTCGGACGCTCCGACTCGCTAACGACCACCGCCTGCGCGAAGCGTTGCAGAGCACGGCTTCATGCCGGCAATGCGCTTCAGCGCTGGCCAATCCCGGTGAAGCCTGCTTTCTGGATTCATCAGCCGTCCCATGGCGCAGAATCAGATGCCGGATAACTTGGCCGAGCGCCCGAGCGCGCCGCAGCTCTTCCTGATCTTCACGCGGATCGGGCTGACCAGCTTCGGCGGCGGCCTGAGCGGCTGGATGCTCCGCGAATTTGTGCAGCGGCGGCGCCTGATGAGCGAGGAGGATTTCCTCAACGGGCTCTCGGTCGCGCAGGCCCTGCCCGGCGTCAATGTCACCAACATGGCGATCTGGATCGGCTACAAGCTCGGCGGACGCAACGGCGCCATCGCCTCCTGGCTCGGCATCGTCGTGCCCGCCGCCTTCGTCATCGTCCTGATCGGCAGCGCCTTCGCCTCGCTCAGCAGCTATGAACTCAGCCATGTCGCGCTGAGCGGCGCAGCTTCGGGTGCGATCGGCCTGTCGCTGGCGATGGGGCTGACCGCCGCGCGCCGGGTGCCGCGCCGGGTCTTCCCGCTCGCGATCATGGCCGCGACCTTCGTCGCGGTCGCGATCCTGAAATGGCCATTGCTCTGGACGGTGCTCGGCTTCGGCTCGCTCAGCGTCGCCGTGACCTACCGGGACGGTTGAGCGACCGGATGCAATCCCTGCCCTTCAGCATCCTGCTCGTCTTCCTGCCGCTCTCGCTGGTGACCATCGGCGGCGGCCAGAGCGCCATCGCCGACATGCATCGCCAGATCGTCGAGGTGCATCAGTGGATGAGCGCCGCGCAATTCGTCGACGCCTTCGCGATCGCGCGGCTGGCGCCGGGGCCGGGCTCGCTGCTGGCGACGCTGATCGGCTGGCAGATCGCCGGGTTCTGGGGCGCGCTCGCCGCCACCGCCGGCATCTTCGGGCCGACCGCCTTCCTGATCTACGGCGTCGCCCATATCTGGTCGCGCTACGAGGGCGCCCGCCTGCTGCGCGCGCTTGAGAGGGGCTTGCGACCGGTCGCTGCGGGCATGATCCTGGCGGCGAGCTATGTGCTGATCCAGTCCCTCGACAGCGGCTGGCTCGGCCGCGGCATCGCGCTGGTCTCGACAGCCCTGCTGATGCTGACGCCGGTCAATCCGCTCCTGCTGATCGCCGGCGGCGCCGGCTGTTTCGTCGGGCTGCACCTGCTGGCACTGATCTGACCGCCGCCCGCGGAGTCGAGCCAAAGCTCCAGCTTCACTGGCCACGGAGCATTGAACAAATTCTCTCTCCATTTGTTCAGATAGGGCTTTACACAACAGGCTATTGTAATAACTATATTATATCGAAGGCTTTTCTTTTGAATTATAGCAATTATTATATTGCCATCGCGCAAAGAATCAACTTGCGAATCCTTTGAGAAGACTATTACACGCCCCGGACATGGGACTGGGGTTACGTAATGAATAATAATTCTAGATTGACTTTCCTGGCAGCTTTGCTGTCGACAACAGCTCTTTCGGTGGCACAGGCGCAAACGCAAGCGCCGCAGGTCAATGCGCCCAGCAGTGAGCAGATGATCCCGCTCGACCAGATCACGGTCACGGCATCGCGCGGCGAGAAGCAGGTTCTCGATGTTCCCGGCACCGTCAGCGTGATCACGCGGCAGGAACTCGACGAGCGGATCACCCGCGACACGCAGGACCTCGTGCGCTACCAGCCGGGCGTCAGCGTCAACCGCATCACCAGCAGCACCGACCCGTTCGGCAATTACGGCGGTTTCACCATCCGCGGCGTCGGCGGCAACCGGGTGCAGATGCAGGTCGACGGTTCGCGCGTGATCGAGCGCGTCACCGACGGCAACCGCGACTTCGTCGACCTGCCCTTCCTCAAGAATGTCGAGATCGTGCGCGGGCCGGGCTCGGTGCTGTGGGGCGCGGACGCGCTCGGCGGCATCGTCGCCTACCGCACGCTCGACCCGGAAGACCTGTTGAAGGGCAAGGACAAGCCCTACGCCGCCCGGCTGAGCACCAGCTATGACAGTCTCGACCGATCCTTCGTGAAGACCGGGATCGCGGCCTTCCGCTTCTCGCCGATGCTGGAGGGCATCGTCGGCGTCAGCCAGAAGAGCGCCCAGGAGGCACGGTTGACCAAGGCGCGCGCCGATGGCGGCCGCTGGGGCTGCCCGGTGCCGACGATGCGCTTCCTCGGCTGCGACCGGCTGAACCCGCTCGACGTCACCGTCTGGAACAGCTTCGCCAAGCTCGTCTTCAAGCCGACAACAGACCACACCTTCAAGCTGACCGGCGAATACTACGACAGCGATTCGACGGTGAACCAGCTCTACAACTACAACGTCGTGAGTTCCGGCATCCGCAACGGGCCGAACATCCGCAACCAGGTCAAGAGCCGCAAGCGGGTCGCGCTCGAGCACGAATGGCAGGCGGGCTTGAGCTTCCTCGATTCCGTGCGCTGGCAGGCCTCGTTCTCGCCGCAGGAGCGGACCTTCGTCACCAACAACCTGCAGACACTCGCCAACGGCCAGCAGCGCTTCACCCGCGGCCTGCACGACTATTCCGAGCAGTTCTCGCAGCTCGACATCCAGGCGAAGTCAAGCTTCGGGCTCGGCCCGAGCTTCCACCGCCTGACCTACGGTTTCCAGGGCGACATCACCAAGACCAACTACAAGCGCCAGGACGATGTGAAGAACCTCGCCACGGGCGTGACCACGACGACGATCGCCGGCGGCTTCAACTTTGCGAACTCGACGACGAACCGCTACGATTTCTATCTCCAGGACGAAATCGAGCTGCTGTCAGGCCGCTGGACGATCACGCCCGGCCTGCGCTACGCGAACTATAACATCGATCCCAAGCCGGGGCCGGGCTACCAGATCGCGGTGGGCAAGGAGCCGCGCGAACTCACCTCGCACCGGCTGGTCCCGCAGATCGGCACGATCTTCAAGCTCGACGACACCTATTCGATCTATGGCCGCTATGCCGAAGGCTTCAAGATGCCGACGGCCGAGCAGCTCTATACCTCGCTGCCGTCGACGGGCTTCAACCTGATCCCGAACCCTGACCTGCGGCCGGAAAGCGTCCGCTCCTACGAAGCCGGTTTCCGTGGCAAGTTCGCGGATGGCTGGTTCTCGGTCGGCGTCTTCCACGCGCGCTACAAGGACTTCATCCAGTCCCTGTACAACATCCCCGGCACCAACGATTACACCTCCCGGAATCTGTCGCAGGTGCAGATCTCCGGTATCGAGGCCTCCGCCGAATGGCGCTTCCACGAGCGCTGGCTGGCGAGCGCGACGCTCAGCTACCAATACGGCAAGCAGCGCATCGAGGCGGGCCTCCCCGTCACGCCCTTCGACGTCAATCCGTTCAAGGCCGTCACCGGGTTGAAATACATGATGCCCGAATACGGGCTCGAGGCCGAAGTGATCGGCACCTTCGCGGGCGGCGCCACCCGGGCAAGCTCGCCCACCCTCTTCAAGCAGGGCGGCTATTCGGTGTTCGACGCCTATCTGAGCTGGAAGCCGACCTCGTCCATCACCGTGCGCGGCGGCGTCGATAACATCTTCGACAAGCGCTACTTCGCCAACCTGGTCGGCGGGACGACCTATGCGAAGACGGCGGCTGTCTGCACCAGCCCGGCCAGTTGCGTTGCCGCCGCCAACCCACTGGAACTGCAGACCGCACCGGGGCGCACCTTCAAGCTCTCCGCTTCCGTCGAATTCTGATCCTGTTCGAGACGCCGGACGCCAAAAGCCCGGCGGATCAGCGGCGCCCCGGCCGAGACCCCGGGGCGTCGCAACCCTTTTGGAGACCATCATGAGCAACGAGACCAACCCGCGCGAAAAGCTCGTGCAATCGCCGGCCGAAATCCTGCAGAGCCTGCCCGCCATGGGCCGCGTCATGCTGAGCACCCGTTCCGGCGGTGCCACCCATGAACGGATGGGCGCAGTCGAGACCGTGACCATCGCCGGAAACGAAGCCCGCCTGTCCGGCGCCTGCCATGACAGCCGCATCGACCTCGCAACCGTCGTGCGCATCGTCGCCGACCGAACCAGCAAGATGCGCGAGCGCGTGCTGCCGCGCCTGGAATGCCAGGATGCGGCCGGCGAGATGCTGTTCAGCCTGATCGGGCTCGACGGGCTGGAGCCCTTCGACAAGGCGCTTGAGCCGTTCGGCGCCGGCGAGGCGCTGGAGCCGGTCCAGCGCGAGGCGCCGGGCAGCGGCGGCTCCGCCGAGGTGCCGGAGGATGATCTCGGCGCCCGCAGCTTCGCGGCGATCCTGGCCAGCGGCAAAGCGATCGCCATCGATGTCGAGCGCGCCGGCCTGTTCCAGCACTGGCAAGGCGCCCTGCCCGAGCCGAAGCCGGCGATGGGCTTCGTCAACATCATGCAGGGCGATTTCCACCTGCATCTCAAGGCCGGCGTGGTCTCCGGCTGGGCGCGAACGGAAAGCGGGGGCGTCGTTTCCCTTCAGGCCCGCGACGCCGAGGGCAAGAGCTTCGGCCTCGTCCTGCGCGGTCCGGCGGCGGCTTTCGCAGAGGTGCCGGGTGTCGATGCTCGCGGCTGACGCCAGCCCGGCCGTCGCAAGCTTCGCCCATCCGCGCGCTAGCTGGCTCTGCCCGGAGACGGGCCGGCTGCTGGCGCAGGGCGAACTGATGCAGGCGATGGCGCGCAAGCGCGTCGTCCTGCTCGGCGAGACGCACGACGTCGCCGAGATCCACCGCTGGCAGCTCCATGTCACGACCTGCCTGCACCTGCTGCGGCCGCAGATGGCTGTCGGCTTCGAGATGTTTCCGCTGCGCATCCAGCCGGTGCTCGACGCCTGGGTCGCAGGCGAGCTGGATACCGCGACCTTCATCGAGCGCAGCGAGTGGGCTGAGGTCTGGGGTTTCGATCCCGCGCTCTACCTGCCGCTGTTCCATTTCTGCCGGCAGCAGCGGGTGAAGATGCTGGCACTGAACTGCCATCGGCCTCTGGTCACACGGGTCGGACAGGTCGGCTGGGAAGCGATCCCGGTCGACGAGCGCGACGGCGTCACGCCGGCAGCTCCTGCGACCGAGGGCTATCGTGCCTATCTCGCGGCGATCACCGGCCGGTTCAGCGGATCGGCCCGACCGGAAGCGATGGCGCCGGAGCGCTTCGACCGCTTCGTGCGGGCGCAGCAGTGCTGGGATCGCTCCTTCGCCTGCCGGATCGCCGACCACCTCGCGGCAGCGGAGGACGATCCGCTGGTCGTGGGGATCATCGGGCGTGGCCATCTCGAATACGGCCATGGCACGCCGTTCCAGCTGCGCGATCTCGGCATCGAGGATGTCGCGGTCCTGCTGCCGGAGACAGCCGCAACCCATGACCCCAGCGCCGTGGCCGGCATCGCCGACGTGCTCTTCCGACTCGATACGCCCGAGCCTCCGCAATCGCGGCGGACGGCGCGGGCCGCGTCATGAGGGCCGTGCTCTCGCAGATCGTCGGGCTGACCCGGCTTTGCATCGCCGGGCCGGGCGGCAAGGTCGGCGCGCTCTATTTCCTGCTGATCTTCGGGCTCGGCCTCGCCAGCGTTCAAGTCATGGTCCGGCTGATTTCCTGGACCGCGGATTTCTACAACGCGCTGCAGAAGCTCGATGTCGACGGCGCGCTGAGGCAGATCGCGATCTTCTTCGGCCTCATCGCGATCAGCGTGGGCCTGCATCTCTCCAGCGCCTATCTGCGCAAGATGGTGCAGATCCGCTGGCGGCGCGCGCTGACCGAGGCCGCGCTGGATCGCTGGCTCGCCGGCAAGGCCTATTGGCATCTGCGCGAGCGCACCGACCACGGGCTCGACAATCCCGACCAGCGCATCGCCGAGGATTGCCGCATCTTCGTCGAGAAGCTCACGATCGAAGGCATGGAGCTCGCCACGAATAGCGTCGCGCTGGTGACCTATGTCTCGATCCTCTGGTCGCTTTCAACGTTCGCGCTGTCGTTCAGCCTGTTCGGCTACGCGATTGAAGTCCCGCGCTACATGGTCTGGGCCGCGCCGCTCTACGTGGCGATCGCCACCTTCATCACGCATGGGCTCGGGCGCCCGCTGAAGGCGCTCAACATCGAGCAGCAGCGGCGCGAGGCCGATTTCCGCTTCTCGCTGGTCAGGCTGCGCGAGCACGTCGAGGCCGTGGCGCTGGCCGATGGCGAGCCGGCCGAGCGAAGGCTGTTCCGCGAGCGCTTCGGCGCGATCGCCGGGAACTGGCAGAGACTGGCCAATCGCGAGCTGATCCTCGGCTTCTTCACGCGGCCCTATTTCCAGACGGTGCTGCGCATCCCGCTCTTCCTGGCGCTGCCGGCCTATCTTGCCGGACGCGTCACCTTCGGCGGGCTGATGCAGATCGGCTCAGCCTTCCAGAACGTGGTGACCACGCTGTCCTGGTTCGTGTTCTCCTATCGCGACCTGACCGAGCTCGCGGCGGCAGCGAGCCGCCTGTCGCATTTCATGAGGGCTGCCGAAAGCGCGGCCGCACCGGTGGCGGGCCCTGCCCTGCACAAGACGGGCGAGGCGAGGCTGCGGCTGCGCGATCTCATGCTCGCGACGCCCGCGGGGCGCCATCTCGCGCCGATCCCGAATCTCATGCTGGAGGCCGGCGGCAGCTATTGGCTCGCGGCGCCTTCCGGCCATGGCAAGAGCACGCTGGCCAAGGCCATCGCCGGGCTCTGGATACATGGCGAGGGCCGGATCGAACGGCCGGAGGGGCGTATCCTCGTCCTGCCGCAGCAGCCCTATCTGCCGCTCGGCGATCTCCGCACCACCCTCGCCTATCCGCAATCGCCGGAGGCCGTCGACGACGAGAGGCTGCGCGAGGCGCTCGCCGCCGTCGGGCTGGAGGCGCTCTGGCCGCTCGACGCGGAAGGCTGGATCGACATGCGGCGCGGCCTCTCCGGGGGCGAGCGGCAGCGCTTCGCCCTGGCGCGCGCATTGCTTCAAAAGCCCGACTGGCTCGTGCTCGATGAGGCGACCAGCGCGCTGGATGCCGAGAGCGAGGCGCAGGTGCTCGCCGCGCTACGGCAGGCACTGCCCGCGAGCGCCCTGATCCTGATCGCGCATCGCGCGCCGCAAGGCCTCGGCTCGCTCCGGATGATCGAACTCGTGCAGCCGCCGTCGCGAGCGGATACCGGTCTCGCCACGGCCGTTGTGCAGGCTGAACCCGTAGGTTAAGCGGCGTTGGGGCTCGCCGCGGCTACCGCCCGCGGAGCAGGTCGGCGGCCTGGTAGCCCCAATAGGTCAACTGGACGGCGGCGGTGCCGAAAGGACCGCCATTCCAGACCAGGCCGAAGGGCGCGAAGAGCTTGTAGCGGTCGCTGGCGCCCCGGATCGCCTCGGCGATGACGGTGCCGCCGATTGCGGTCGTGTTCATGCCGTGGCCGCCGAAAGCAGTGCAGTACCAGACGCCCGGCCGGTACTGGCCGATCTGCGGCATGAGATGGCGCGCATAGGACATCAGGCCGGACCAAGCGGCCTCGACCTTGAGTTCGGCGAGCTGCGGATAGGTCGTGACCATCTCGTGGCGCAAGATCGCGGCGACATCGCTGGGCTCGGTCGTGCGCGTCGTGATGCGCCCGCCCCAGAGGATGCGCGAGCCGCCCTCGACCGTGCGGTAATAGTCGCCCGCCCGCCGGTCGTCGCCGACGCCGGTGCCGATGCGGATCGCCTGGCGGATCAGGTCCGGCGCGGCCTCGGTCAGCAGCACATAAGTCGCGATCGGGATATAGGCGCGCCGCAGCGCCGGCAGCACGTCGCCGGTATAGCCGCCGGTGGTGAACAGCACCTGATCGGCCTCGATCGTCGCCTTCGCCGTCTTCAGCCGCTTCACGGCGCCGTCGAGTTCACAGGAGATGACCGGCGAGCCCTCATGGATCTTGCCGCCGAGCCGGACGATCTCGCGGGCGAGCGCGCGGGCGTAGTTCAGCGGATGGAAATGGAAGGAATCGTCGGCCGTGAGCGAGGCGTGGTATTTTGGCGAGTTGAGCAGCGCGCGGGTCTCGTCGCGGCCGAGATAGCGTAGCTTGCGGCCGAAGCGCTTCTCCTGCGTGTCGCGCACGGCCTGAAGCCCGGCGCCGCCATCATAGCGCACGACCTTCATGATGCCCGGCGACGGGGCGGCTTCCGTGATCGCGAGGCTTTCGATATTGCCGCGGACGATCTCGACGCCTTCCATCGTCAGACGATAGAGCTCGTCGGCCTGCTCGCGCCCCGTCTGGCGCTCGATCGCGGCAAGCGAGGTCGCATAGCCCGGGCTGACGAAGCCGCCATTGCGGCCCGACGCGCCCCAGGCGACGCGCTGCGCCTCCAGCAACAGGACGGAGCGGCCGGCGCGGGCAAGGTTGAGCGCGGCGGTGAGGCCGGCCAGGCCGCCGCCGACGATGCAGATATCCGTCTTCAGCGTGCCTTCGGCCGGCGGATAGCTCTCCTGCGTCGCGAGGGTGCGGCGGTAATAGGTGTCGATATAGGAGGACATGCGGTCTCGCGGAGGCAGGCGGCGGGTTGTTTCGTCGTCGGCGCGCGCGCTCCACCACCGGTTTTCCCAGCGGCGGATCGCGGATTTCGGTGTTTACTCGGCGGCTTCCGCCGTGCGCGACCCTGGCGGATCGAAGGCCTGGATCGGCGGCAGGTTGCCGTCGAAGCGCGCGACCTGCACCGTCGTGAGCTGCCCGGTGCAGCCCTGCGCCAGCGCCGAGGTGCCGATATCGCGGGTCAGCACGTTCGGATTGCCGTGGACACAGAGCGGCTTGTCCTCGTTCGCGTCGGCGGGGTCGTACCAGGCGCCGGTCGGCAACTGGATCACGCCCTTGCGGATGCCGTCGGTGACATGGACGGCGGCAAGGCAAGCGCCGCGCTCGTTCGAGAGCCGGATGATGTCGCCATCGGCTATGCCGCGCAGGCCTGCATCGTCCGGATGCATATGCGCGATCTCGCGCCCGCGATGCTTGGCGTCGTTGCTGTGGCCGCCGAAATCGAACTGGCTGTGCAGGCGGGTCCGGGGCTGGTTGGCGACGAGCACATAGGGGTTGGCGTCATCCGGCACATTGGTTGCGCCGAGCCAGGTCGGGTGGCCGGGGCAATCCGCCTCGCCGAAGCCGGCGATGGTCTCGGAGTAGATCTCCAGCTTGCCGCTCGGGGTCCGTAGCGGCGAAGCGTCCGGGTCGGCCCGGAAGGCGCGCAGATTGCCGCCATCATCCGGCTGCTGCGGCAGGTCGAAACCCTCGCCCGCCCAGAATTCGGCGAAGCTCGGTGCCGGCAGGCCTTTCTCGGCAAGAGCCGTGCGGGTCGGCTCGTAGAGATGCTCCAGCCATTGCCGGGCGGTGCGGCCCTCGGTGAAGGCCTCGCCGGTGCCGAGGCGCTCGGCGAGATCGGCGAAGATCGCGTAATCGTCGCGGGCCTCGCCATAGGGCGCGACCACCGGATGCATCGGCACCAGCAGCGGATCGTTGGGGTTGCCGCCGATATCCTCGCGCTCCAGCGTCATCGTGCAGGGCAGCACGATATCGGCGTGACGCGCCGTCGCGGTCCAGGCGAGCTCGTGCACGACCAGCGTGTCGATGCGGGCGAAGGCCTCGCGCAGGCGGTTCAGGTCCTGGTGGTGGTGGAACGGGTTGCCGCCGGCCCAATAGACCAGCTTGATCTCGGGATAGGTCCGGGTCTCACCGTTATAGCGATAGGTCGTGCCCGGGTTGAGCAGCATGTCCGAGATGCGGGCGACCGGGATGTAATCGCTGATCGGGTTTTTCCCTTGCGAGAAGGTCGGCATCGGCACGGCATTGTAGCGCCGGCCGTAATAGGCGATGGCGCCGAGGCCGTAGCCGTAGCCGCCGCCGGGCAGGCCGATCTGGCCCAGCGCCGCCGCGAGCACCATGCCCATCCAGACCGGCTGCTCGCCATGGGCAGCGCGCTGCAGGGCATGGGCCACGACGATGAGCGCGCGCTTGCCGTGGAGACGCTTCGCCAGCGCGACGATCTCCTCGGCCGGCAGGCCGGCGATCGGCGCGGCCCAGTTGGCGTCCTTCGGCTGCCCGTCGGTCTCGCCGAGCAGATAACGCTCGAAGACCGGCCAGCCGGCCGTGTAGCGGTCGAGGAAGGCGCGGTCGTGCAGGCCGTTGACGACGAGCGTGTGGACCAGCGCCAGCATCAGCGCCGTGTCGCTGCCGGGCTTGTTCGCCACCCAGTCGGCGCGGGCTCCGGCCGGCAGATCGCTGCGCAGCGGGCTGACCAGCACGAATTCGCAACCGCGCTCCTGCGCCCGCTCCATCGCGCCGCGCTCGACATGGCGGCTGGTGCCACCGCCGGCGACCATGCTGTTCTTCAGCGCCATGCCGCCGAAGGCGAGCACGATCTCGCTGTGATCGGCGATCTGCTCCCAGGAGACGTTGCGCTTCACCAGATCCTCGTAGTCGCCGATGATATGCGGCACGAGGACGGAGGAGGCGCCCGAGGAATAGCTGTTGACCGACTTCACATAGCCACCGGTCGAGGTGTTCAGGAAGCGGTGGATCTGGCTCTGGGCATGGTGGAAGCGGCCGGCGCTGGCCCAGCCATAGGAGCCGCCGAAGATCGCGCCGGGGCCGTGGTCGTCGCGCACGCGGCGCAGTTCGGCGGCGAGCTTGTCGAGCACCGCCGACCAGGACATCGGCACGTATTCGTCGCGTCCGCGGCGATCGTCGGGACCCGGCCCGTTCTCCAGCCAGCCGCGGCGGACCATCGGCTGCGCGATGCGGGCGCGATGGCGTAGCGCCGCCGGGAAATTCTGGATGATCTCGTTGGGATCGGGATCGCCCTCATGCGGACGGACCTCAAGCTGCCCTTCCTTCATGCGGGCCGAGAACACGCCCCAATGCGAGGTATGCGGGCGAAACGCCTCGCTTTCGGCCACAGCTTCGCCTGCCGGAACGATCGGAGCCGTCATCGCCTTTACCCTCACCTTTTCGAACTGAAACAGCCCTTCCCTCATTCCGCCGGTCCGCGAACGATCGCAAGGGGTTTTCGCGGATTGCGGACAAGCGCCGCACGCTTGGCCCAATGCAGAAAGGCCCGGCTGCTCGTCGCAGCCGGGCCTTTCCCTGTTCCGTCAACCGGATCGCGTCGTGATCAGCGGATCGGCGCCGCGTATTGCAGGCCGCCATTGGTCCAGAGCGCATTCTGGCCGCGCGCGATCTTGAGGAGCGAGCCCTGGCCGAGATTGCGCTCGAACATCTCGCCGTAATTGCCGGTCGCCTTGATGGCGTTATAGGCCCAGTCGTTCTTGAGGCCGAGCGCCTCGCCGAAGGTGCCTTCCTTGCCGAGCAGGCGCTTGATCTCCGGGTTGTCGGACTTCTCGCGCATCTCGTCGACATTCGCCTGGGTCACGCCGAGTTCCTCGGCCGTGACCTGCGCGAAATGGACCCAGGTGACGATGTCGAACCACTGGTCGTCGCCGTGGCGGGTGACGTAGCCCAGCGGCTCCTTCGAGATCGTCTCCGGCAGCACGATGTGATCGGCCGGGGCCTTGAAGCGCATACGCTCGGCGTAGAGGCCGGACGCGTCCGTGGTGAAGGCGTCGCAGCGGCCGCTCTCATAGGCCTCGGTCGCCTCGTTGTTGGTGGCGAAGGTCACCGGCTCGAACTTCATGTTGTTCTTGCGGAAATAGTCCGCGGTGTTGAGCTCGGTCGTGGTGCCCTGCTGGATGCAGATCGAGGCGCCGCTGAGCTCCTTCGCCGATTTGATGTTCAGCGACTTCTTCACCATGAAGCCTTGGCCGTCATAGTAGTAGGTCGCGCGGAAGTTCTGGCCGAGCGTGGTGTCGCGGCTCATGGTCCAGGTCGTGGTGGCGGCGATGAGATCGGTCTCGCCCGACTGGAGCGCGGTGATCCGGTCCTTCGAGGGGAGCTGGATGAACTTCACCTTGGACTTGTCGCCGAAGACGGCCGCGGCCAGCGCCCGGCAATAATCGGCGTTGATGCCGGTCAGGACGCCATTCGCGTCCGGCACCGCGAAGCCGGCGAGATTCGCACCGGTCCCGCAGTTCAGAACGCCACGCGACTGAATGGTCTTCAGGGTCTGCGCTTCGGCCGACACCGAAACGGCGCAAACGGCAGCAGCGGCAAGCGCCAAGGTCAACTTCATTGTTCCATCCCCATATTACGGTAGTGTCGACGATGTTCCACGCGGCCCGGCTTCCGTCAATCGGCAGCACGGGCCTTTCCTTCCGGAAGCTTGCCGTTCCGTCTTATTGCAGGTCGGCGAAGGCGAGCTTCAGGCGCTCGACCGCCTCCGTGACCACATCGCGCGGCGTCGCCAGGTTGAAGCGCAGGAAGCTCTCGCCGCCCTTGCCGAAGGTCGGGCCGTGATTGATGGCGATCTTCGCCTGCTTCTCGACGCGCGCCGTGAACTCGGCCGTATCCATCCCCGTTCCCGAGAAATCCGCCCAGGCGAGATAAGTCGACTCGAGCGGCATCGAGCGCACGCCCGGAATCGCGTTGATCCCGGTGTCGAAGATACGGCGGTTGCCGTCGAGATAGAGGTTGAGGGCATCGACCCAGGCGGCGCCCTCCGGGCTGTAGGCCGCGGTCGCCATCGCCATGCCGAAGGAATTCGGGGAGATGCCGAGCGCTTCCATGCGCCCGCGGAACAGGTTGCGCAGCCGCTCGTCGGGGATGATGACGTTGCCGACATGGGCGCCGGCGATGTTGAAGGTCTTGGTGGTCGCCGTCATCATGACCAGGCGGTCCATGATCTCGGGCGCCGCGACCGGCATCACCATGTGCTTCTGGCCGGGCATGACCAGATCGTGGTGGATCTCGTCCGAGACGAGAATGAGGTCGTGGCGCTTGCAGAAATCGGCGATCGCCCGCAATTCGTCCCGCGTCCAGACGCGCCCGCCCGGATTATGCGGCGAGCAGAGGATGAGCATGCGCTCGGTGCCGGTCATCGCGGCATCCCAGGCGGGGATGTCGAGGACGTAACGCCCCTCCTCCAGCGCCAGCGGGCATTCGACGACGCGCCGCCCAGACGAGGTCACGATGCGCGCGAAGGCGTGATAGACCGGCGTCATCAGCACGACGCCGTCGCCGGGCTTGGTATAGGCCTCGACGCAGAGCGCCGTGCCGTTGACGAGGCCATGCGTGGTGAAGATCGAGTCGGGTGAGACCTCCCAGCCGTGCCGGTTCGACATCCACCAGCGGATCGCCGCGAGATAGGCCCGGTCATCGCCGAAATAGCCGTAGATGCCGTGGGCGTTCATGCCATCGAGCGCGGTCTGGACGCAGGCCGGCGGGCGGAAGTCCATATCCGCCACCCACATCGCGATGCCGCCATCGGCCGGCACGCCATAGACGGTTTCCATCTTGTCCCATTTGGCCGAATGGGTGCCGCGGCGATCGATCCGCTCGTCGAAATTGGGAGAAAACTGCATGAGACCCTGCCGGCTAACACGGAGAATATCCTTCCCCTAGCAGGTCCCGCGGGAGAACACAGCCGCTGCCGGGCGCAACCCGGGAGAACGGGGAATGCATTCGCAGCGGGGCAGAGGCGATGGGCGGTGGGTGATGCTCGACCTCGTTCCTCAACGCTGCTTGCGGACCTCCTCCGCCGTGACAGTCGGCTGCTGGCCACCCCAGCTTGCGCGCAGCCAGTTGGAGAGATCGGCGACCTGCTGGTCGGTGAGATGCGCGGCAAAGCCGGGCATGGGCTGCATGCGCTCAAGCCCCGGGAAGCGCTGGGCAGGAATGCCGGAGAGGATGACCTTGTTGAGGTTGCGTGCATCCGCCAGGCGCAGCGAGGCATTGGTCGCGAGCGGCACCACGACATGCGGGATGCCCTGCCCCTCGCCGCCATGGCAACTGGCGCAGACGGCGAGATAGCTGGCGCGCGCCGAGGCCGCGGTCTCAGCCGAGACCGTGACGGGAGTTGGCGGCGCCGGCGGGGTCGTGCGCTCCGGCAATTTGTCGAGATCGAAGAGATAGGCCGACATCGCAGCGAGATCGTCGGCGGTGAAATACTGGGTCGAGAAATGGACGACCTCGAACATCTGGTTGGTCATCGCGCCTTGCGCCGAGATGCCCGATTTCATGAAGCTCGCGAACACCAGCGGGTCGAAGCCCATCCGCGTCAGCCCGGCCTTGGTGATATCGGGCGCGACGACGCCTTCGAGTTCCGCGCCTTGCAGATAGGCGCTGTCCTTCATCCCCATCGTGAGGTTGCGCGGCGTATGGCATTCGCCGCAATGGGCGAGCGCGTCGGTCAGATAGCGGCCGCGATTCCATTGAGCCGAGCGGCCGGCGACCTCCGTCTTGGTGTCGGAGGAGAGGTTGACCAGGTTCCAGAAGGCCAGACCCTGCCGGATGTTGAAGGGAAAGGGCAGATGATTGGCCTTGTTCGCCACCTTCATCGGCTCACGGCTCATCAGGAAGGCATAGACCGCGTCGACGTCCTCGGCCGTCAGCTTGCGATAGGAAGCATAAGGCATGGCCGGGTAGAGATGGCCCTGCTTGCCGACACCATCGCGCACCGCGCGGTGGAACTCGGCCCGCGTCCAGGCGCCGATGCCATGCTCCTTGTCGGGTGAGATATTGGTCGAATAGATCGTCCCGAACGGTGTCTCGAACGGCAGACCGCCTGCCCAGGGCGCGCCGCCCTTGGTGACGTGGCAGGCATAGCAATCGGCGGCGACGGCGACATAGGCGCCGCGCCTGGCCAGCGTCTTCATCTGCTCGGCCGAGAGCGGCTGCTCGATATCCTTGGCCACGACACTGCGTTCGAACAGGCCGAGGAAGACGGCACCCGCCGCAAGCACCCCGAGGACGGCGATCGTCACAACCGCCAGAAGCAGCTTCCTCGCCATGCGCGTTACGCCTTCACCAAGCCGGGAGTCTTGAGGGCGAGGTCGCGCACGGCCTCGAAATAGCGGACATAGCCGGTGCAGCGGCAGATATGGCGGTCGAGCGCCTCGCTGATCACCTGCTCCAGCGCCTCGCGCTTGACCGGATTGCGCTTCAACTGGTCGAGCAGCACCGTCGCGCCGGTGACGAAGCCCGGCGTGCAATAGCCGCACTGGAACGAGAAATGCTCGATGAAGGCCTGCTGGACCGGCGAAAGCGCCGTGATGGTCCCGCTGGCGTCGCGTTTGGCTTGCCCTTCCACGGTCCTGACCTTGCGCCCGGCGAACCAGTGCGCGCCGGTGATGCAGGTGCGCATCTCCTCGAGCGAGCCATCGGGCTTCTCCAGCACCACCGTGCAGGCATGGCAGATGCCCTGGCCGCAGCCCATGCGCGAGCCGGTCAGGTCGAGATACTCGAAGAGGAAATCCTGCATCATCATCGTCTCGGGCACGTCGATGGGGCCGACGGGCTTGTCGTTGATGGTGAGGGAGAGCGGCTTCATCGCGATGGTCATGCCAGCGCCTCCCGGATCTTCTCGGATGTGATCGGCAGGCTGTAGAAGCGCTTGCCGATGGCATGCGCGACGGCGTTCGCGATCGCCGGAACGACCGCGATCATCACCACCTCGGCCATGCCCTTGGGCGGATCGGTGTCCGAGAGCGGCGGCAGCACCTCCGCGGTCTGCGACCAGACGGCGACGTCCTTCGAGACCGGCAATTCATAGCGGTTCCAGTTCCAGGTGCCGTCGCCCGGTCCGTCCTCGTGCAGCGGCAGATACTCCTTCAGCGCGTGGCCGATGCCCATGGCGATGCCGCCCTGGATCTGGCCGGAAACCAGCTCCGGAACGATCTGGTTGCCGCATTCCAGGATCGAGTGATGCGAGAGCAGGCTGATCTCGCCACTGCCGGTATCGACGACGATTTCGGCCAGCGTCGCCATCGGCGCGTAATAGGTGACGCCGGCATTGTTGCGCTGCGCCGGCGGGTAGAAGACCGCGGCACGTTCGACGAAATGCCAGCCGTCCTGCGTCATCAGATCCCGGCGCGCGGCCGGGGCGCCCTCGCCATATTTCACGGCGAGCGCGTCGATGGCGAAGCGGCGTTTTCCGGTATCGGGCAGGTCGAATTCCGCTTCGGCCCATTGCCAGCGGTTGAAGCTGTGCACGGTGACGCCGGTGACGAGGCCGAGCCGGTGCGCTTCCGCCGCGATCTCGGCGAAGGCGAGCGGCTGCATCGCGGCGGCCGTGACCCTGCCATCGACGATACGCAGATCCTCGCGGCGCACCGCCTCCGGCGCCATCTGGCCGCCGCCGATGCCGCGCGACCAGAGCGAGCGCGCCGCCGGCCAGATCGCGAGATCGACCAGTACCCGCGCGGCCTCGCGCGTCGCATGGCCGAGATAATAGACGCTGTTGGAGGCGCTCATCGGCGAGGTGAAGCTCGGCGTCCAGCGCGGATTGGCCTTGCGCTTGTCCTCTTCCTCCTGGGAGAGCGTGTAGGGCTCGTCGGTGGTCTCCAGCGGCATCTGCGGCCAGCGCACCTTGCCGAACTCGGTCTCGTCGGGTTGTCGCCCGAGCAGGCCGGCAGCCATTACCGCCTGCGAGGTCGTGGCGCCCGTGCCGATCTCATGCGCGACATGCGAGAGCTTCAATCGCCCGGCTGCATCGAATTCGAGCGCGCAGAGCGCCGACTCCGCGCCGGTGCCGTAATCCTTGTGCACATGGCCGTAGCCGACGCCGTATTTCTTGCCGGGATTGGCGGCTTCGAAGGCTGCCTTGCGCGTCTGCCTGTTCGCCCAGAGCGGGTGCTGCTGCGCGCGGTCGAGGATCTCGCCATGGCGCATGGCGCCGGAGGGGATCGCGCCCTGCGAGTTCTTCATCCCCGCCTTCAGCGCGTTGCGGCGCCGGAACTCCATGGGGTCGAGGCCGAGCGCCTCGGCGGCTTCATCGACCATCATCTCGGTCGCCGCCATCGTCTGCAGCGTGCCGTAGCCGCGCATCGAACCGGCATCGACCGCGCGCGACGAGACGATCGTCGCCGAGAAATCGCTCTTCGGCAGGTAGTAGATCGACTGCGCCGCCGTCGCGCCGACCGTTCCGACCGAGACCGAGAAGTTCTCACGCCCGCCGCCATCGGTGCGGTAGCGCCCGGTCATCGCCCGGAACCGCCCGGTCTTGCGGTCGATGACCATGACCTTCTCCATCTGGAAGCCATGGCGCTTCAGCGCGGTCTGGAACTGTTCGTAGCGGTCGTTGGCGAGCCTGACCGGGCGGCCGTCGCCATAAAGCCCGGCGAGCACGCAGTAGAACGGGAAGATCGCGTGGTCCTTGGTGCCATAGCCGACGGTGTAGCCGACCTTGAGGTCGATGCTTTTCAGCGGGAATGTCGACTTCGAGACCATATGCGCCGCCATTTCCGCCACCTCATAGGGCGATTGGGTGGCGATCAGCGCATGCAGCAGGCCGCTAGCGCGGTCGTACCAGACATTGCCGTTATCGGCTTCCATGGCCGAGGCATCGGCGGACTGGCTGGTGAAGGAACGCCGCAGCACCAGCGCCTCATCGTCGGCAGCGGCGATCTCGCGTTCGATCTCGGCTGCGGCCGCCATACCGCGGGCCATCGCATCGCCGTCGCCGGGGGCCGGCCATTGCGGCTCCTCGCCCTTGAAGCCGGCGCGGATCGTCGTCTCCTTGAGCGACGAGTAACGGTCCTCGGCGTCGGGGTTCCCACCGTCGATCCGGACATAGCGCGCAGCGCCGTAAGGCCCCGGCGTCGTCGAGGGCCCCTCGGGACCGTAGCGCACGACCTTGTCGTTGAAGCGCAGCTTGCGCTTGGCCGCGTCGTAGCGGGCGAAGTCGTGATAGATGAGCATGGCGACGGGCTGGCCGAGCAGCCGGGCCGTCTGGCCCTTGGGAACGAAGAAGACGTCGCCATAGAAGCCGGGCACGGGAATCGCGACGCCATCGGCAACGAGATCCTCATGCAGGACGAGCCGGTCGGGCTTCAGGTCATCGCCGAGCAGGCCGAGATCGATGCCGTCGAAGACGCGATCGACCCGCGTCGCCTTGAGCGTGAAGGCGTGCGCCTGCTCTTTCGGCCAGCCTGCGAGGTCGCGGGCCCGATAGTCGCGCGAGAAGGTCTTGCCGCCGGTCACCTTGGCAATCGCGTCGAGGCGGTATTTCGGCTTGCCACCGGCAGCGAGCCAATCGGCGCCGGGACGCGGCGGCGTCTCGATCAGCTCCGCTTGCGTGGGCGACGGCAGCAGCGAAACCTTGATGGCAATGCCGGCTGCGCCGGCCTTGAGAAAGCTTCTGCGGGACAGGCCTGTCTTCACGTCCGATCCTCCGCCCGCTGGCGAGCCGATTCCACTTGCCGACGCGACGGCACCGACGAGCTGGCCTACGAGATACTTGAATTGTTCTGATTTCAAGTGCCGGAGCCGGAGGGTCGCATGACGTGGGAGGGCGGATGACGGCCGGAATCTTGCGGGCCTGAACGCAGGGAACCCTCGAAAGGGGGCCTCGAACGTCGCCATGCGGCCGCGCGCCCATGGCCGACAGGCTCTTCCAAAGAAGCGGCTGACATCGCCGAGCACCCATCGTTCGATCTGATGAAACGAAACGGTCGGAATAATGCAATGGACAGCTGAATTCTTCTCCGGCTAGGTCAGCGGAGAGGACAATTTCCCTATGGCTACCATGCGTTCTTCCAATCCTTTGCCCCTGTCTCCCGGTTCGATATCGCGGGGAGTGGGACGAATCCTGCCCGGCCTGGGCCTTTGCGTCGGCATCAGCGCGATCGCCTTCGCGCTGGAGCATGTCGAGGCTGCGACCACGGGCCGGGCCTGGCTCGAGGCCCTGGTGCTGGCAATCCTGATCGGCGCCGCTGTCCGGTCCGTCTGGACGCCCTCGGACACCTGGCGCGCCGGGATCGCATTCTCGGCGAAAACCGTCCTGGAGATTGCCATCGTCCTGCTCGGCGCGTCCTTGAACGCTGCGATGATCGTCGCCGCCGGGCCGGCCTTGATCGCCGGCATCGCAGTGGTGGTGGCGCTAACCCTCGCCTTCAGCTTCCTGATCGGGCGGACGCTCGGTCTGCCGAAGCGCATGGCGGTCCTCGTCGCCTGCGGCAATTCGATCTGCGGCAACTCCGCCATCGCCGCGGTCGCACCGGTCATCGGCGCGGACGGCAAGGACGTTGCCGCCTCCATTGCTTTCACCGCGGTGCTAGGCGTCCTGGTCGTGCTCGGCCTGCCGCTGCTCGTTCCGCTGCTCAGGCTGTCCGAAACCCAGTACGGCGTCCTGGCCGGGCTGACGGTCTATGCCGTCCCGCAGGTGCTGGCCGCGACCGCGCCTGTCGCCACCGCCAGCGTCCAGATCGGGACGCTCGTCAAGCTCGTCCGTGTCCTCATGCTCGGGCCTGTCGTCCTGGTGCTGTCGCTGCTGCGGCACAGGCTGCAGGACGACGCGACCGGGACGGCTCCGGCAGGCGCGGTCGGGAACAGCGCCACGCGGCAGCGCATCGCCTTCAACAAGCTGGTCCCGTGGTTCATCATCGCCTTCCTGGCGATGGCAGCCCTGCGGACGCATGGCTTCATCCCGCAGGCCGCGCTCGGCCCGATCTCCCACATCGCAACCGTCCTGACCATCATTTCAATGGCGGCTCTGGGCCTGGGAGTCGATGTCCGTGTCGTTGCCAGGGCCGGCGGACGCGTCACCACCGCGGTCACCCTTTCGTTGATCATCCTGGCGATCATCAGCCTCGGCCTGATCCGCCTGCTCGGGATCAGCTGAGCCGACAGCGGCTGGCGCGAATGCGGGAACGATGCGGGCCGCAGAGATACTTTCAGCGAGCCGGCGCCTGGGAGCCCACTGGCGCCAGTTCCGCTGCGAGATTTCGGACCGATTGCCGGATACCCTCGAACATCGCGAAATTGACGCGGCTTGCCGCCACGAAGATGCCGAGCTTGCGATTGGGCGCGAGCACGACATAGGTCATGAACCCGCCGAGCCCGCCGCTCTTCCCGAGCAGCAGCGGCACGCCGTCACGCGCGCGGCTGACGACCCAGCCCAGCCCCATGCCTTCCGAATCCGTGACCTCGACCCCGACAGCGCGGCGCAAGCCGTCATGCGGGCGCCAGAGCGCATGGGCCAGCGCCATCGTCGCCTGAGCCTCGCCTGAAAGGTGCCAGCGCATCCAGCGCGCCATGTCGTCGGCCGTCGAATAGAACCCGCCGCTGGCCGCCATGATCGGCGTCGCCTCCCAGTTCGGGTCGGGATTGCCGAACGGGTCGAGCCCCGTCATCAGGCGCGGCTTCTGCGCGTCCGAAAGCCGGGCGACCGTATCGGCCATGCCAAGCGGCGCGGTGATCCTGTCGCGGAGCAGGTCGGGGAAGGATTTGCCGCCGGCCTGGGCGAGAGCCTCGCCGAGCAACCCGAAGCCGACATTTGAGTAGATCGCGGTTGTGCCCGGTGCGTAAGCCGGCGCGTTCTGCCGCATCCAGCTCCAGTAGTAGTCGCCCCTGTAGGCGGCAAACGGGTTGCCTTCGCCCGTGGCGGCCGGATCACGCAACTCGCGCGGCAGTCCCGCCGAATGCGTCGCGAGATCCAGCAAGGTGAAGGGCTGGCCGCCGAAGGATTTCACGCTGCTTCCGGGCGGCGCGTAACGGGTAAACGGATCGCTCAGGCCGACGCCGCCTTGTGCCGCCATATCCGCCAGGAGATCGCCGGTGAGCACTTTCGAGATCGAGCCGAGGCGCAGGATCGAGCGCCCGTCCGGCTCGACCTTGCTACCCGGCGCGGTCTCGCCGACGCCGGCGATCTCGGTCTCGTCACCATGGACGACGGCGACGATCAGGCCGGGCGCGCCGGAGTTCAGGAACATCGCCGTGGCCGCCATCGAGACGGCATCGCGCAAGGCGAGATCCTTGGACTGCGCGCCGGCCGTTGCCGTCAGGATATGGAGCGCCGCCAATGCGACGCCTGCCTTGCCGATAAGTGTCATGATCGCTCCGTGTCATTCCGATGTGTCGCCGGGTACAGGGGTCTAGAACCGGTAGGCCGCGCGCAGGGTCGCCGACTGGTCGAGATAGCGGCTGGCGGCGCGCGCCGTGTATTCGGCGCGGAGTTCGAAGCCTTTCGCGGTGACCAGCTCCAGGCCGGCCGAGACGTTGCCATAGGTCTTCGGCAGCCCTGTCACGAGGGTGAAGGGGGCTGCGTCGAAGGCGGCGAGATGCAGCTTCGAGGTCCAGTCGCTGGTCGGCAGGATGCTCACGCCCGCAGAGAGATAGGAACGCAACGTCATGCCCTCGAGGTCGTGGCGCGCGCCGATCTCCAGGCTCGGCGTCGCCATGACGGTGAAACGATCGCTGCGATGGACCGCGAGATCGAACCAGCCGGCCCCGCTCTCGCGATGGCCGCGCTGCACCGCGTAGTTGAGATCGAGATCGACGAAGGGCTTGGCGTACCAGCTGCCGAAATCCATCTGGTAGGCGGCGCGCAGGCGGCCGCCGCCGAAATCGAGCTGCGGCTCGCTCGTGGCGATGCCTCCCGGCGCCCGGCGCGACGTCTTCGCCATGTCGCGGCCGATCTGCACCGCCGCGGCGAACTGCCAGGGGCCGAGCTGGCGCTTCAACGTGAGGCCCCCGATGAAGCTGTCATTGTCGCTTGTCGAGCCGGCCGCCGTGCTGGTCCGCCCGAAGCCATAGCTCGCCGCGCCGCCGAGGAACCAACCGGGTACGAACTCTCGCTGCGCCCCGAGGCTCAACGTGGTCTGCCTGATCCGAAAGCCGCTATCACTGGTGCTGCTGCCGCGACGCATCCAGTTCGAGCCGACCCGCGCCCAGTTGCAATCGCTTTCGGAGAGCGCCGCACCGGGCCCCGTGAAGGCCGGACAGCTCATCAGCCGGTTGAAGAAGGCGAACGACTCGTTGATCTGATTGGCGGACCGCGCGCCGACCCCGTCATTGGCGATCGCATCGACGACGCTGCCGTGATGCGCGAGCGTCTCGACGCTCGTAAAAGCATCGAACAATGGGCCTGCCCGCGTGTCGCCGCTGTCCCACAGCGCCTGGATGTGCTTCGCGACGCGCGACCGGTCGGCGCTCAGGCCGCCATTGGCGAGCCCGAAATGGCCGTCGACCGTCAGGAAAAGGTCGCGCCCGTCCGGGCTCTGGTGCATCCGGTAGCTATAGGCGGTCGTCGCACTCTTGATCGAGAAGTCCCCCGTCGGCCGATCGTCGAAATGCGCAACCTGCAGCGAGACGCCCGGCCGGGGCTTCTGGAGCTGCGGTTCAAGCTGACCGGCCAGTGACGGCGCCGTGCCCGAGCTTGCTACGGAGATCATGTCGGCGGTGCCGGCGCCGAAATCGACGTCGGCCTGATAGATTCCGCCCGGGCTCTGTTCGAAGACGCTCGCGATCCGCGTCGTGGCGATGCTTCCGCCATGCGCCACCGCACCGCCCGGATTGATCGTCCCGGAGTTGTACAGCCGTGTCTGATATTGCGCGCCCATCGCGAGGATGCCGCCGGGCCGGTTGTCGATGTCGCTGTTGAAGGGATCTCCGGTGGTAAGGATATCACCGATCATGGTCCCGCTATTGCTGATCGACAGGCCGCCTTTCGTCGAGCGCCCGGCGACCTTGCCACTGATCACGCCGGCATTATCGACGCGCGTGTAGAACTCGCTGATCGCGAGGATCGCGGCATCCCGCTCGCTGGTGACATGCGCACCGGGAGCGATGCTGATCGCGATCGGCGTCGAGCGGTTGTTTACGCCGGGGCTGGCACTCATGCTGACCGCGACGATCGCCGGCGCCCCGGCCCCGCCCGCATGCACCACGGCATCGCGCCCGACCGTGATCTCGACCTTGCCGCCCTTGGTGTTGGTCCCCCAACTGCCCTGGTTCGCCTCGAGCAGGATGCCGCCATCCTTGAAGATCGCCCCGCCGCCTAGGCTCATCGCCACGATGGCGGGAGCGCGAGCCCCAAAGCTTGCGACCCAGCCATTGTCCCCGACGGCGACCTTCACCGCACCGCCATTGCCACCTGCACCCTGGACGTTGCCGGGCGCGGACCGGACCAGCCCGGTATCGTAGGAGATCGACGAGAGGTCGCCGGCGATGCCGCCGCCCCCGCCAAGGCTTTGCGCCAGGATGGCGATGGAGCCCTGTCCATAGGTTTCCACCGATCCGTCGACCCTGACGCCAACAGCGCCGCCATCGCCATAGGTCACCGAACCGAAGAGCGAGACCGGGTTGAGGGTGACGAGACCCGGCTGCGTCGTCAGCGCGGCGATGCCGCCGCCGGCACCGACACTCTGGGCGACGATGCCATGCGCCGCCTTGCCCGTGGTGGTCAGATCGCCGTCCTTGCCCAGGGCGACGGCGATGTCCTGCCCCCAACCCTGCACGCCGCGGGTGGCATTGAGGGTGAGTGTCATCGGAAAGGCGAGCGCGCCCTGCGTGGCCGCCGTTGCGACATAGCCGCCGCCACCGCCGACGCTCTGGGCGAGGACCCCAAAGGCGAGGTCGCCGGAGGTCCTGATCAGGCCGTCGACAGCGACCCTGACCTTGCCGCCATCGGCCTTGCCGCGTCCAGTTTCCGCCCCAAGCGTGATGTCGTGCGAGCCGGAGGTCGGGCGGTCGAACACCAGGCTCGCCGCACCGCCGCCGCCGCCGATGCTCTGGGCCATGATCGCGTGCGACAGCAGGCCCGAGGTTTCGATTCGGCCAGTCGACCTGACGAAGACATTGCCGCCATGCCCGTTCGCACCGAAGGCCCCGACCTTGGTCGCGCCGCTGAGCGAGATCGGCATGTTGCCGACACCCGCACCGCCGCCGAAGCGGGACGCGCTGCGCCCGCCGCCGCCGCCGACACTCTGGGCGAAGATGCCGGGTGAATCCACGCCGTCGGTGCCGATCCGCCCGCGGTTCTCGATCACGACCGCATAGTCGGTCGGATCATCGGCGACGCGTAGTCCGCCACCGCCATGGCCGCCGGCTCCGCCGCCGCGGCCGATGTTCAGGCCGATATTGAAGGACTGATTGCCGAGCGCCGTATGGCTGCTGCCGGCATTGCCGCCGCCCCCGCCGACCGTCTGGGCGAAGATGGCCGGCGCCTGATCGCCATGGGTCGTGATCTGGCCGGTATTGGCGATCTCGACATGGCCGGCATTGCCACCGCTACCACCGGCGCCGCCGACATTGAAGGAAAGGCTGGCCCCGCCTTGCGCCTGCAGGAGCGGAACCGCGTCGAGCAGCGCGTGCAGAACGGTCGTGCGCATGTTGGCGTCGGAGAACAGATCCCTAGCGATGTCCTCGACGCTGCGGCCGACGCTGCCGCCATTGCCACCGCCACCGCCGATGCTCTGGGCGAAGATGCCGGCTGCTCCGGCGCCGCCCGTTTCGATCGTGCCGCTATTGGCGACCTTGACCGCGCCGCCATCGCTGGAGCCGCCACCGCGCCCGCCGAGATTGAGGTTGAGGCCGAAGGTCTCGGGAAATTGCCGGAAATTCGCGCCGGCGGCGGCGAGCGTTCCGAGCGCATCGACCAGGGTCGTCGCCAGCGTGCTGATCGCATGGGAATCGGCGCTGCCGCCATTGCCGCCACCACCACCGATGCTCTGCGCGACGATCGCATGCGCGCCGGTTCCCGTGGTCCGCAACGTTCCGGCATTGTCGATCGCGACCGTGCCGCCATGGCTGCCGCTACCGCCATTGCCGCCGACCGTGACGTTGCTGGTGAAGGAGGGCGTGAACTGGCTCGTCACCCATTTATCTGCCGAGACCGCGCGCAGCGTGCTGATCAGGCGGAAGAGTGCGCTGATGTCACCGCCGATCGCGGATGCCAACGAATTGCCGGTGAGCCGCTCCGCATTGCCGCCATCGCCGCCGCCCCCGCCGATGCTCTGTGCGAAGATTCCATAGGACATCTCGCCGGCCGTCGAGACGGTGCCGCGATTGGCGATCGTGACCGAGCCGCCGTGATTGCCGCTGCCGCCGGTGCCGCCGACCGTGATCGCGCTGGTCCCGCGCTGCGACGGGCTGGTCTTGCCCTGGGAGCTTCCGCCCGCCCCGCCACCGCCGCCCACGCTCTGGGCATAGATGCCGGCCGCGGCGATGCCCGTGCTGGTAATCGTCCCCTCATTGCTGAGGACGACGCTGCCACCGACAGCGCCGAGGCCGCCATGCCCGCCGACCGAGGTCGCGACGCCGAACGTCGTCGGTGCAGCCTGCGGCGTCCCTTCCGGCAGGGGCACGATCTGCGCGCCGCTGACCTCGGCCAGCGCGCTGCCGCCGACACCGCCGCTCCCACCGATGCTTTGCGCGATGATGCCCCGAGCATTGTCGCCACCGGTCGCGATCGTGCCTCTGTTCAGGACGTTGACCGCGCCGCCGACGCCGCCGATGCCGCCCGCTCCGCCAACGGCGACGCCAGTGGTGAATTGCGAGGCGGCGAGCAGGGTCAGGCTCTGCGTGGCGGTTGAGCCGCCGATGCCGCCGCCACCGCCGATGCTTTGGGCGACGAGGCCATGCGCGCCGGCGCCTGCCGTCCTGATCGCGCCCAATTGCTGGGCGTCGACGCTGCCGCCGGTCCCGCCACTGCCGCCGGCCCCGCCGACCGCGACGCTCAGCGCGGCGGCCGCAGGCCCTGTCGGGCTGCCGCTGATCGGCACGCCCACGGTGAGCTGCTTCGTCCAGACCGAACCGCCATTACCGCCGCCGCCCCCGATGCTCTGTACGGTCGCGCCGATGCTCTGTGCGCCGGCCGTCGTAACCTCGCCCTCGTTGACGAGGCTGGCGGTGCCGCCATTGCCGCCGCTGCCACCACTGCCGCCGATATTGACGCCGACATTGAGTCCGACCCCGATCGCGATCAGGTTCGCGGCGCCGCCACTGCCGCCGCCGCCGCCGATGCTCTTGACGCTGATGCCGGTGGCATTGGCGCCGAAGGTCGCGACCACGCCGCTATTGCCGACCGAGACGGCGCCGCCCGAACGGCCACCACCGCCGCTGCCGCCAAGGCTGACGCCGAGCGGCCCGACGCTGATGGCGCGCGCGATGCCGGCATCGCCACCGCCGCCGCCGATCGACATCGCGTCGATCCCCGTGCCGAAGGCGCCATGGGTGGCGATGCTGCCGGAGCGCGTGTTCGTCACCGTGACCAGGCCGCCATCGCCCGCATTGCCGCCGCTGCCTCCGGCGGAGACGAAGCCGCCCTGCGTGCTGCCGCCGGTGGCACCGCCGCCACCGATGCTGCGCGCGACGATGCCCTTGGCGTTCTCGCTGGTCTCGGGCGTGTCGCCGCCGGCGCTGATCGCGCCCGCATTGGTGATGCTGATCGCGGCATCGCCGCCGCCACTGCCGCCACTGCCGCCGCTCGACCAGATCACGCCGTGGTCGTTACCGCCGGCACCGCCCTTCCCGCCTGTGGCGAAGGCGCCGATGCCATAGCTGTCGCGGCCGATCGTGGTGATGCCGATCGCGTTCGAGATGGTGATCCGGCCGGTGCCGCCGCCATTGCCGCCGTCATAGCCTTCCGGCCCCGCGACATGGCCCTTGCTGCCATCGCCGCCGTTGCCGCCGATGCTCGTGGCACGGACGCCGAAGGCGCCGTCTCCCGTCGCCGCGATATGCGAAGCCGGGCCGCGCAGGATGATGTTGATGTCGCCCCCCTGGCCGCCGGCACCGCCGGCACTGCCGGAGCTCAACGCCCCCGCCGGCAACCCGGAGCCGCCATGTCCGCCGACGCTGCTGGCCGCGATGCCTCCGACCGCCGTCGTCAGCACGCCGCTGAAGGTCAGGTCGATCCGCCCGCCGGCGCCGCCAAGGCCCGATTCGCCATCATAGTTTGGATTGACGCTGTTGCCGCGACCGCCGCCGCCATTGCCCCCGCTCGAGGCAAGTCCGATCGCGGCTCCGGCCATGCTCGGCCCCAGGACCGTGATCGTGCCGGCGGCGATTGTCGAAGCGATATCGCCTCCGCGTCCGCCGTCACCGGCCTTCTCGTTGACCGCCAGATGCCGCGCCGCCGCGTCGAAGGCCGAGCCGCCCGCAGTGGTCGCCCACAGGAAATGCCCCGTGACGGTCGCGTTGGAGAGGGTCAGATCCGTCGTCAGCTTTCCGCCATGACCCGCCTGGCCATAGCTGTGACCGCCGGTGACGATGCTCGTCGCCCCGCCATTGCCGCCGAGCGAGACCAGCGTCAGTCCCGGCCCGAGCTGGCTGAAGAACGGGCCGGAGGGCGTCTGCGATGTCGGGCGCGCGATGACTGTGATCGCGCCTCCGTCGCCGCCATTGCCGCCCCAATGGTTGTGGCGGTCCGAGCTCTCGCCGCCCTTGCCACCATTGCTGCGCAGCAGGACGCCGCCTTGACCGGGAATGGTCGAAGCCACTCCGAGTGACAGAATCTGGGTCGTGATGTCGCGTCCCGACTGGCCGTTCTCGCCGTTGTCATTGTGGTTTCCGGCCGATTTCCCGTCGCGCCCGCTGGCTCCCGAGTTGTCGATGCAGATCACGGCGCCTGAAGGACAGCTCTGGGCGAGCGCCGGCATGCCGGCAAGCAGGTCGGCAGCCGTCACCAATGCCAGGCCGGAGACGGAACAGGATAGCCAGCGCGACGAGAGACCGAAGCTCCTGCGCATCACGGTACCCCTCGAAACGCTCGGCCGATGCCGGAAAGTCCGCGAATGGAGGCAACCGAAGCCCTGGCTGGCAAGCCCGTTTCGACCGATCGCCGGCTGGTGCCGACGAATCGACATGCCATTTCGCACGAGGATTAATCCGGCCTTACCGCCGCGCCGGCAGGATGCCTTGAAACCGTTTGCCCCGAACCTGCCGCGAATCAGATGCCGAGGCGTTCCCGGAGAGCCTGCCGGTAAGGGCGCGAGACGCTCCAGACCGCCTCGCTGGCGCGCAGTTGCACCGTCCACTTGCCATTGCCTGCGCCTGCCGGTCCGATCTTACTGACATGCTTCAGGTTGACGATCGCGGTGCGGTGAATGCGCAGGAAGTCGGCCGCGGGCAGGAGCGCGGTCCACAAGCCCAATGGGCGGGCATCGAGCATGACGGAGCCCCCGATCAACCAGACCTGCGTATAGTCCCTGGCCGAGCGCAGGCCGAGAATCTCGCCCGGCGCGACACCCCGAATCTCGCCGCCTCGGCGCAGATAGAGCAGCGGCGGAAATGCGCCCACGCTGCGCGCCTGCGCCTCGGGCGGCGGAAGCCCCTCGGGAGCTTCCTTGTAGAGCGCCAGGCCGATCAGTTCGGCGCAGGCTGCGAGCGAGCCCGCCTCGCTCGCGTTCCATGTCCGCCGCGTCCGCGTCATGTCGAAGCCGATACAGGCCCGCAGCCTGTCCTTGCCGAAGACCGGCACGCTCAGGACGCTCTTGTCGTCCTGCCGCAGCATTTCGGTCGCCAGGGGGCCGGCGAGCCGCGGCAAGCGCTCGACATCGTGGATCATGACCGCTTCGCCTTTCACCAGGGAGCGATGCAGCCAGCCGATCATGGTCACCGGGGCGTCCTGAAGGTCCTGGACATGCGAGCGCACGCCGTCCCGACACCATTCATGGGTGTTGTGGAAGCGCAGCAGGCCATCGTCATATTCGAACATCCAGGCCCGATCGACATCGGCCCGCGTGCCAAGGTCCTTCAGGATGCCGGAGATCGCGTCCCATGCCGGTTCTCTCAACAGGTGCCGTGCCGCCAGGAACGGCCAGTCCGCTCCGGATCCGCAGGGCTCGCCGACCGGGACATTTTCGAAAGAGCGCATGGGTGGACAGAGCTTCGTGGCGCGTGCCGACAGGGTCTTCATCCCATCACGGACGTGAAGCCCACGCAAAGCTGCCTTAGCGCAACGACGTACGGGTTCCGTGCCAGAAAGCTGGCTTCGCCGAAGTAGATGGGAATCTCGGGCAGTTCCGGCAGGTCGATCGCGGTAATCGTGGTCTCGGTGCCGTCGATGCACCAGGCGGGGATGATCGCATAGCCGAGACCTGCCTCGACGCAGCGCTTGACGCTCGAACTCCCCGAAGTCGAGATCGCGATCTCCATCTCGGTATCGCCCGCCTGCAGGTAGTCGATGGCGAGGTTGCGCAGGAGCTGGCCGGGCTCATAGGTCACGAAGGGGCGCCCCTGGACCCATTGCCTGATCTCTCCTTGTGGCGGCGCGCCCCACTCGCGCGGGAAAACGAGCGCCGGCCGATACGTGCAGACAAGGTGCTGCGGCACATTGGGGTCGCCGAAATAGCGCTCGGTAATGCACAGGTCGAGGCTGCCGTCGCGGATCATCTCCGGCAGAGCGGTATCGCGCTCGAAGGCGATGATCTCGACCTGCGGGAAAAGCGCGCGGAACTGCGCCAGGATCGGCGGCATCAGGTAGAAGAAGATCGCCTGCGGCAAGCCGATGCGCAGCACCGGCCGCTCCTTCTGAAGCGTCCGGTCAAGCCGGGTCAGCATCGTGTCGAGCTCAGGCAGCAGGAGCTTGTAGAGGCTGCGTCCGCGCGGCGTCAGGGTCACCGTCTTCGCGCCCTGCTCGGAGACGACCAGCCGTTCGCTCAACAGCTGCTCGAGCCGGCGGACATGGTTCGCGGCCGATTGGTAGCTCATGCCGAGCTTGCGGGCGGCGGCGGAATACGAGCCGTCGCGCGCGACGATGAAGAACGTCTGGATGAGCGTCAGATTGGCTTCGCGCATGCGCCCCCCTCGGCCGGTGCGTCACCTCTCCTACAACAGCCTGGCTTCGGTGACTTGCAAACAATGATGCAAGTCGAGGCGGATGATTTGGATCGACCCCATAGGTGAAGCCGACGAGGTTCGGGCCATCGCTTTACGGGACGAACCGCTTCTGCATGGCCTCCTCTTCACCCCTTCATGTCGCCGTGATCGGCACGGGGATCGTCGGCGCCTCCGCCGCCCATTTCCTCGCCGCCGCAGGGGCGCGGGTAACGCTGCTCGATGCTTCCGGACCGGCGGCGGGCGCGACCGGCGCCTCGGACGGAGCGGTCTCGGTGGCGAGCAAGCGGCCAGGCCCGATGATGGATCTCGCCCGCCACGCTCGCGCCTTCTACGTGCGCCACGAGCGGGACGGGTTGTTTCGCGGCCTGTTCCACCGTCGCTCAACCTTCCTCGTCGCCCGCACGGCCATCGAGGCCGATCTCGTCGCCCGGCATGGCGCGGACCTGGCGGCCGCGGGCGAACGCGTCATCGAGGTCGATCGCGCGACGCTTCTCGGGCGCATTCCGGGCCTCGGCGACAGCGTCTGCGCCGCGCTCGAGATTCCCGATGACGGGCATGCGCTGGGCTACGAGATCACGCAGCGCCTGCTGGCGACGAGCCGTGTCGACATCCGCCGCAACGCGCCCGTTTCAGAGATCGTCATGCGGGCCGGCCGCGCCTGCGGCATCTTGATCCGCGACGAATTCCTTCCGGCCGATGCGGTGCTCGTTGCAGCGGGCATCGGCTCGGCGCCGCTGCTCGGACTCGGCGAGATCCTGATCCCGCGGAAGGGCCAGATGGCCGTCACCGATCGAGCCACAACTGCCGGCCCGGCCATCGACGGTCATCTGATGGCTGCTTCATATCTCGCGGCGAAACGCGGCATCGTACGCGACAACAGCCATATCGGGCTGGTGATCGACCCGCTGATGACGGGCCAGTTCCTCATCGGCGGCAGCCGCGAGGACCATCGCAGCGACCACAGCACCGATGCCGTGACGATCGCGGCGATCCTGCGGGAGGCGCTCGATCTTTACCCGCCGCTGGCGGCCCGCCGCGTCCTGCGCAGCTTCGCCGGCGTCAGGTCGGCATCCCGCGACGGCCTGCCTGTCGTCGGCCCGCATCCGCATCGCCCGGGCGTGGTCATCGCCACCGGCTTCGAAGGCGACGGCATCTGCCTCGGCCCGTTCATGGGCGCGAGCGCCGCCCGCCTGCTGCTCGGCGAGAGACCCGAAGCCGACTTGTCCTCCTTGTCGCCGCAACGCCTGGTCCGGGCCGAGGTCCACGCATGACCAGCCATTTCTTCTGGAACGGCGACCCGGTGGCCTTCCAGCCGGGCGAGACGATCGCCGCGGCGCTGCTGCGTGCCGGCCTTGCCGATCTCGGCCAGCCATCGAATGCGCCAGGCGGGCGCGTCTTCTGCGGAATTGGCGCCTGCCAGGGCTGCGTCGTCGCCGTGATGGGCGCGGCACCGGTCGAGGCCTGCCTGACGCCGGCGCGCGTGGGCCTTCGGCTCGGCTCGCTGCCCCTTGTCGGAGCCCGACATGCGTGAGGCCCCCATCCTCGTCGTCGGCGCCGGGCCGGCAGGCGCGAGCGCCGCCGCGACCATCGCGGAAGCCGGGCTGCCCGTCCTCCTGATCGAGCAGCGAGACCAGTTCGGCGGCGCCATCCATCGCCAGCCGGCCGCCGGCAACGACAGCCATGTCTGGCGCCCTGCCCGGCACCGCCGCAACTGGGCCGGGTTGATGGTCCGGCTGCAAGCCTGCGCCGGCCGGATCGAGACCCGGACCGAGACCATCTTTCTCGGAGTCGACAGCGAAGGGCATTTCCTGTTCGACGATCGTCGCGCGGCCTGCGTCTTCGCGCGCCGCCCTCGCGCGGCGATCATCGCCGTCGGCGCCGTCGAGGCGATCCGTCCTTTCCCCGGCTGGGAACGGCCCGGCGTGATGAGCGCCGGCGGGGCGCAGGTGCTGCTCAAGGAAACCGGCCGCCCTCCGGAAGGCCCGATCCTGGTGGCCGGCAGCGGGGCGCTTCTGCCCGCCCTGGCGGCCCAACTGGCCAAGGCCGGCAATCCGCCCGTCGCCGTGCTGGAGCGCGGCCGGCCCTGGAACGCCCCGGCGGCGCTGGGCCGACTCGCTCTGTCATGGGGCCCGATGAGCGAGGCTGCGGCCTATGCAACGACGCTCGCTACGAGCCGCGTGCCCTATCGCTGCGGAGCGATCGTCACGCAGGCGGAGCCGGATGGCGACGGGCTCAAGGTCGGCATCCGGGTCGGCGATCAGCGGCAAGTCCTGCGCGTGCGGCATCTGCTGATCCATGACGGCATCGAGCCGAACCGTACGGGCATTCCGCTGCCGGACCCCGACGCGGCCGTGCCGGTCCTGCTCGCCGGCGACGGGCGGGAAGCGCTCGGAGCCGATGCCGCGATCCTCGATGGCCGCCGTGCTGCAACGCAGGTGCTCGCCCGCCTCGGCCAGGCCACGCCGCGCGCGTGGTCGGACGAGCGGGGCTTGATCCGGGCGCGCGGCTTCCAGGCCGCCCTCACCCGGGCGCTCCATAGCGAGCCCGTCGTGCCCGCCCCCGAGACGCTGATCTGCCGATGCGAAGGCCGCAGCTATGCGGAGCTTGCGGCTCTGGCGCAGGACGCTTCCGCTCGCGAGATCCGGCTGATGGGCCGCTTCGGGCTCGGCGCCTGCCAAGGCCGCTTCTGCGGCCCGATGATCGCGGCCCTGCGCGGCCAGCCACTGCCGGCCGCAATTCCCCCGCGCTGGCCGCTGCGACCGGTTTCGGTCGCAGCGCTCGCCCGCCTGACAACAGATGAAACGGAGTGATCTGACCGTGCCCCTGTCCCTCGCCAAGCCTGTCCGGGCCACCGCCGCCTCCATGGTCGAGGTCACCAATCCGTTCGACGGCTCCATCATCGGTCAGGTTCGCCAGGCCGACGAGATTGCCGTCGCCGACGCCCTGCGCCGGGCGCGCAAGGCCTGGGCGAGCTTCCGCTTCAGCACGCCTGCCGAACGCAAGGACCTGCTCCATCGCCTCGCGGAACGCCTTGGCGACGAGGCCGAGGCGATGGCCCGGACGATCTGCGCGGAGGTCGGCAAGACGATCACCGAGGCGCGCAACGAGGTTCGTCGCGCCCGCAACACGCTGCGGCTGAGCGGCGATGCCGTGACCGTGCTTCATGGCGAGGTGCTGCCGACGGCCATCGTACCGGGCGCGCCGGACAAGCAGGCCGTGATCACCCATGAACCGGCAGGCGTCCTCGGCGCGATCACGCCGTTCAACTATCCGCTCAACCTGCTCTGCCACAAGCTCGGCCCCGCGATCGCGGCCGGCAACGCCGTCGTGGCCAAGCCCTCGCCGAAGGCTCCGCTCGCCGCCCGGCGACTGGCGGAGCTGGCCGAGGAGGCGGGCTTTCCCGCCGGCCTGTTCAGCGTCGTCCATGGCGGCGCCGATGTCGCGGCGATGATCGCGAGCGGCGATATCGACCTGCTCAGCTTCACCGGCGGGCCGGCGGCGGGCCTGGCGCTGAAGAATGCCTCGGGCCTCGTGCGCTGCCTGATGGAACTCGGCGGCAACGACCCGCTGATCGTCATGCCGGATGCGGATCTCGACCGCGCCGCCGAGGTCGCGATCACCCACCGCTTCGAGATCGCCGGCCAGAGCTGCGCGGCCGTGAAGCGCCTCTACCTGCACGATGCGATCCGCGAGACGATGATCGAGCGCATCGCCGCAAAGGTCGCGCAGGTTTCGACCGGCGATCCGGCCGATGCCTCAACCGTCATGGGCACCGTCATCGACGAGCCGGCCGCGGCCGAGGTCGAGCGGCGCGTCAAGCTCGCCGTCGCGGACGGCGCCCGGATCGTCGCCGGCGGCAGCCGCCGCGGCACGCTGTTCGCGCCGACCCTGCTCGATGCCGTTCCGGCGCAGACGGAACTCGTCCGATCGGAGACCTTCGGGCCGGTGCTCGCGGTGCGCCCCTTCCACGATCCCGAAGCGGTGATCGCCGAGATCAATGGCGGCGCCTACGGGCTGCAGGCTGGGCTTTTCACCAATGACCATGCGCTGGTGAAGCGCGTTGCGCGCCGGCTGCGCGTCGGTGGCGTGATGGTCAATGAGGGGCCCGATTTCCGCGCCGAGAACGTCCCGTTCGGCGGCATCAAGTCGAGCGGGCTCGGGCGCGAGGGCATCCACATGACGTTGCGTGAAATGAGCGAAATCAAGGTCGTCATAGACTGACGATGCAGGGAGTTAAGCCGATGATCGATCCAGAACTGCGCCGCCGCCTCACCGGTGTCTTCACTGCGCTGGTCACGCCGTTCCGCGACGGGGGGCTCGATATTCCCGCGCTCGAGAATCTCATCGAGGCGCAGATCGCCGCCGGTATCGCCGGGCTGGTGCCCGTCGGCACGACCGGCGAGGCCGCGACGCTGAGCGACGAGGAAGCCGACACCGTCATCCGCACCACGGTCAAGGCGGCGCGCGGGCGGGCCTTCGTCATGGCCGGCGCAGGCTCGAACGCGACGCAGCTCGCGATCGGCAAGGCGGTACGCGCCGAGGCGGCGGGCGCGGACGGCCTCCTGCTGGTGACGCCCTACTACAACAAGCCCTCGCAGGACGGGCTGTTTGATCACTTCTCGGCCATCGCCAGCGCGGTCGGCCTGCCGATCATGCTCTACAGCGTGCCGGGACGCACCGGCGTCGAGATCGCTCCCGCGACCGCGGCCCGGCTCGCAGCAGCTCATTCCAACATCGTCGGCATCAAGGAAGCGGGCGGCAAGGCGGAGCGCATCACGGAACTCAGGCTGGCGCTCGGGCAGGATTTCGTGATCCATTCGGGCGATGACGGGCTGACCCTGCCTTTCCTGGCGCTCGGCGCCGACGGCGTGACAAGCGTGGCCTCGAACCTGCGCCCGGCCGAGATCGTGGCTTTGTGCCGGGCCTGGTTCGAGGGCGGCCCGCACGAGGCCCGCCGCATCCACGAGGCGCTGTTCGACCTGATCGGCGACCTCTTCATCGAGAGCAACCCGGTGCCGGTGAAGACTGCGCTGGCGAGAACCGGCCTGATCGGCAACGAACTGCGTGCCCCCCTTGCGCCCCTGCGCCCGGAGAACCTCAAGGTGCTGGAAGCAAGCCTGAAGGCCTTCGCGAGCCACCCGAACATATAAGAAAACCGGTAGGAGGGTGTCCTACTCTCGCATTGTCCGCTCAAGTGTGTCGCATAGGCTTTTGCCGTCCTAGCAACCAGCACAAGACCGAAAAACATCGGCAAAGGGAACGGAGTGGAAATCTCATGAAGTCGATCATTCGCGCCATCTGCGCCGCCGGCCTTGGATTGCTGGCACTTCAATCCTCGGCCCGGGCCGAGGACACCATCGAGGCGATCCGCGCGCGCGGCGTGCTGCGCATTCCCGGGATCATCAACGAGGACCCCTACTTCAACAAGGATCCGCGCACCGGCGAATGGCGCGGTTTCGCCATCGAGATGGCCCGCGACATCGCCAACACCCTCGGCGTCAAGCTGGAGGTCGTCGAGTCGAGCTGGCCGAACTCCATCCTCGATGTTCAGAGCGGCAAGGCCGATCTCGCGCTCGGCGTCACAGCCACGCCGCAGCGCTCGCTTTCGGTCGCCTTCTCGAACCCGACCTATTTCAACAGCTTCATCATCGTCTCGCCCAAGGCGGAGCTCTCGAAGCTGAGCTGGGCCGAGCTCAACGACCCGAAATACACCTTCGCGGTCGATCTGGGTTCGTCGCAGGATCTCATCTCCCAGCAGTACCTGCCCAAGGCGAAGATGCTGCGCTTCAAGTCGCGCGACGAGGCCATCGTGGCCGTGATCAGCGGCAAGGCCGATGGCCTCGTCAACACGATGCTGAACGGCCTCGTCATGAGCAAGAAGGCGAGCGGCATCGGCAAGGTGATGGTGCCGTCGCCGGTTCTCTCGACTCCGTCCGTGGTCGCGATGAACTGGAAGGCCGACGAGAAGTCGCGCGCCTTCGTCTCCGCCTGGGCCGAGTACAATCGGCGCATCGGCAACAACCAGACCTGGATCGTGAAGAGCCTGGCGCCCTTCGGCATCACGCTCGACGACATGCCCGAAGGCTTCGGCTTCGGCGGCTGAACAAGGCCCGGTCAGGCTGCATGATTTCAGGCGGAATCACCGTGATCCGCCTGAAACCCGAACCGGACTCCCGTCGCGAATGAGGGCAGGATAACCGCGAAAACGGCTTGCCGACCTTCGCATCCTGCTTTCGGGCCGTTTCCAACAAAGATTGGCATGACATGTACACGTGGAGCTTCGCCCCAATCTTCCAGGCGAGCGACCTGTTCCTTTGGGGCGCCTGGATCACCATCGTCTACACGGTGAGTTCCATCGCCATCGGGCTGGTCCTCGGGCTGCTCCTCTGCTTCGCGCGGCTCTCGGGCATCCGTCTGCTGAGCTGGCTGGCGCAGGGCTTTCAGGAACTGTTCCGGTGCACGCCGCTGCTCGTGCAACTGCTCTGGATCTATTACGCCCTGCCGCTGCTGCTCGGCTTCGACTTGGCCAACTGGGCGGCAGCGCTGATCACGCTCTCGCTCTATGCGGCGGCGTTCTATGCCGAGGTCTTCCGCGGCGGCATCGTCTCGATCGACAAGGGGCAGTCCGAAGCGGGCGCTGCGATCGGCATGTCCGGCTGGCAGGTCATGCGGCGCATCGTGCTGCCGCAGGCAATCCGCCGGATGATGCCGGCCTTCATCAACCAGTCGGTGACGCAGTTCAAGAACACCTCGCTGATCTCGGTGATCTCGGTGGCCGAGCTCACCTATATGGCCAGCATCGTCAACGGGCAGACCTACCGCCCGCTGGAATCCTACACCGTCCTCGCGGTGCTCTATTTCGTCATCCTGTTCCCGATCACGAAGTTCGCCGACATCGTCGAGAGCCGGACGCGCGGCAGCCATTGAGCGAGAACCATCCCATGAGCACCCTTCCCACATCCGGCGCCCGCGAAACCGTCCTCGAAGCCCGCGCCATCACCAAGAGCTTCGGCGCGTTTCCCGTCCTTCACGGCATCGATCTGTCCCTGACGAGCGGCGAGGTCGTCGCGATCATCGGCCCGTCGGGCTCCGGCAAGTCGACCTTCATTCGCTGCATGAACATGCTCGAGGTGCCGGACAGCGGAGAGATCCTCTATCGCGGCCGCCGCGTCGTCCCGAAGTTCCGCGGCGACGGCCAGCTCCTCGGCCTCGGCGAATTGAGGCGCCATGTCGGCATGGTGTTCCAGCACTTCAACCTGTTTCCGCATATGAGCGTGCTGGAGAACGTGATCGAAGGCCCCGTCACCGTGCAGCGCAAGCCGCGCGGAGAGGCGGTCGACATCGCGATGGACTATATCGCCAAGGTCGGGCTCGCCGAGAAGCGCGATGCACGACCGGACCAGCTTTCGGGCGGGCAGAAGCAACGCGTGGCCATCGCCCGGGCACTTGCCATGCAGCCGGACGCGCTCCTGCTCGACGAGATCACCAGTGCGCTCGATCCCGAGCTCGTCGGCGAGGTGCTGGGCGTCGTGCGCAGCCTCGCCGAACAGGGCATGACGATGGTCCTCGTCACGCACGAGATCTCCTTCGCCGCCGATGTCTCCGACCGCGTCGTCTTCATGGAAGATGGGCGCATCGCCGAACAGGGCAGCCCGGATCACGTTCTGCACGCCCCCGACAACGAACGTCTCAAGTCGTTCCTCGCCCGCTTCCATGCCTGACCGGCAGGAAAACGGCAGGCGGCGCTTCAAGGTCGTCATCATCGGCGCCGGCCGCATCGGCACGGCGCTGGCGCTGCTCCTGCGTGAGAAGCCGGAATTCGACGTCCTCATGGCCGATCCGACGGAACCTGGACGCCGAAGGGTCAAAGAGCTTGGGCTCCCGCTCGCCGACGCCGATCCCAGCCACCCGGCCCGGCTCGATCAGCTCCTGACCGGCGCCGATGCCGTCGTCGCAGCGCTGCCATCCTCGGCGACACCGATGGTGGCTGCGGCGGCCCGGCGCCACGGCACGCATTATCTCGACCTCGGCGACGACGGGACTGCACTGGAGGCTATCCGGCGCGAGGCCGAGGTCGCCTCCAGCTGCTTCGTCGCGCAATGCGGCATCTCTCCGGGCCTGGTTTCGGGGCTGGTGCTCGACCTCGCCTCGCGCTGCGGGAACGAGCCGGACATCGCGGTGCGGATCGGCGGATTGCCGCAGCAGCCGTCCGGCCGCCTGGGCTACGGCTTGATCTGGGATATCGACGCGACGCTGCGCGAGTACACGCGCCCCTCCGTCGCCCTGATCGACGGCCACAAGACCGAGCTCGCGCCAATGTCGCGCTGCAGCCCCCTGCGCCTCGGTTCATGCGATTATGAGGCCTTCGTTTCGAGCGCCATCCCCGACACGCTCTGCGAGCGCCTGGCGGGGAAGGTCGCGAGCCTGGTCTCCTATACGATCCGCTATCCCGGGCATGCCGACTGCATCGCGTTCCTGCTGGACGAGCTGAAGCTGCGCGAGCGCCTCTATCTGCTGCGCAATCTCTTCCTCAACGGCTTGCCCGAGATCCCGGATGATCGCCTGCTGATCTCGATCGTCGCGACCTCCGGCCATGACGGCAGCGAGGTCGCCGAGCATTTTCTGAGAGAGATCGAACCGGTGGAGATCGGCGGCGTCATGGTCGGCGCCATGCGGCGCACCGCTGCGTCCCATGTCGCGGCCGTGCTGGACCTTCTCCGTTGCGGTTCGATCGGGAAGTCCGGGCTCCTCGCGCAGGAGGACATCCCCTTTGCGCTGCTGCGGGAGAACCGCTTCCTCGCCTGGTTCTTCGAAACCTCGGCAACAGCGCTGCAGCAGAGCTTATCGGAGCCCCTCTCATGACCGATGCCACGACACGCCCGCCGACCGCTGCCGTCAACGATCTGAGCATCGGCGTGCTGATGCTCGACACGCATTTCCGCCGGCTGCCGGGCGACATCGGCAATGGCCGGACATGGCGGTTCCCGGTGCAGTTTCGCGTGGTGCGCGGCGCCGATCCGGCGGCGATCGTCCATGGCCGCCCGGAGGAATTCCTCAAGCCCTTCATCGCGGCAGCACAGGATCTCATCGCCTGCGGCGTGCGCGGCATCACGACGAGTTGCGGGTTCCTGGCCCTGCTGCAGAAGGAGCTCTGCGCCGCACTGCCGGTCCCCGTCGCGACGAGCAGCCTGCTGCAGGCGCCGCTGATCGAGGCGATGCTGCCGGCGGGCCAGCAGGTCGGCATCCTCACTTTCGCGGCCGAGGCCCTGAGCGCGCAGCATCTCGCGGCCGTGGGCGTGCGCCCGGACACGCCGATCGCAGGGCTGCCGCCGGACACCCTGTTCCGGTCGGTCTATGGCAACCGTGGCGGTGTTGCCGACTTCGCCGAGCTGGAACGCGAGGCCGTCGCCGCCGCGCAGGCCCTGGTGCATCGTCACCCGAATGTCGGGGCGATCCTGTGCGAATGCACCAATCTGCCGCCCCATTCGGCCGCGATCGCCGCGGTAACCGGCCGCCCGGTCTTCGACATCATCGGCTTCGTCGAGTGGTTCGGCCATGCGATATCGCCGCCGGGCTTCCGCTGAGACGCGCCGCCCAGCGTCGCGTAGGCCATCGCCCCTTCTTCGCGGGGGCCGATATTCGCAGTTCTGCACCGGAATGGGGGAATGGCGCGGTCTACGGGAGTCGAACCCGTCTCCCCAGCGTGAAAGGCTGGTGTCCTAACCGATAGACGAAGACCGCTCTGCCGCGAACCGCTGGGGTTCGTGCCGAAGCGGGGCGAGGTATAGTGGCAGGCCTGCTCCTCCGCAAGCACCCGATCACAAGAAAATAGCCGGCAGCCTCTCAGACCGGCCGGGCGAGATCGAGGATGCGCAGTTCCGCCGTTTCCCGCCCGCCCCAGCGGTTGAGCGAGAGCGTCGCGGCGAGGTGCACGCTCTCGCCGCGCGCGGCGAACAACGCCTGCCCCAGCGGCTCCTGCGCAGCGCGGAAGGCGATGCCGCCGATGCTGGCGCCATCGCCAGAACGCAGCTTGATGCGGACATGGCCGCCGGTGCCGATTTCGACGGCGTCGGTCAGCCGATGCGCCGGGAAGACAAAGACCGGCTCAGGGCTTCCGGAGCCAAAGGGGCCGGCCTTGTCGATCTCGGCGAGCAGCCGCGGACTGGCACCGCCGGCGCTGAGTGCGGCATCGACGAGCAGGGCCTCGGCGTCGCCGACGGCGGTGACCTCGCGCAAAAGATGCTCGTTCAGGAAAGCGTGGAAAGCGCTCGCCTGGCCAGCCGCCAGCGTCACGCCCGCCGCCATGGCATGGCCGCCGCCCTTGACCGCATGTCCAGCCTCTACGGCGGCGCGCACGGCGCGGCCGAGATCGACGCCGGCGACCGAGCGGCCCGAGCCGGTCGCCCCGCCCTCCCCGTTGAGCGCCAGCGCGAAGGCCGGGCGGCGGAATCGCTCCTTCAACCGGGCCGCGACGAGGCCGACGATGCCGGGATGCCAGTCGGCGCTGCCGGCGAGCAGCACCGGCATCTCGGCCATGCCCGCAAGCTCGTGCTCGGCCTGCGAGACCGCCTCCAGCACGGCGAGGCGCTCGATCTCCTGGCGCTCCTGGTTCAGGCGGTTGAGCTCGGTCGCGATGGTCCGTGCCTCGACCTCGTCATCGGTCAGGAGCAGGCGGGCGCCCAACGCGGCATCGCCGATGCGTCCGCCCGCATTGATGCGTGGCCCGAGCAGGAAGCCGAGATGCCAGGGCTGGATCGGGCCGTCGAGGCCGGAAACGTCCATCAGCGCGGCAAGGCCCGGCCGGGCGCGGCTGCGCATCATCGCCAGTCCCTGCCGAACGAAGGCGCGGTTGAGGCCCTGCAGCGGCACGACATCCGCGACGGTCGCCAGGGCGACGAGATCGAGCGCCGCCAGCAGATCGGGCTCGCCGCCGCGTGCCGCCCAATGGTCCAGTCGGCGCAGCGCCCGGCTGGTCGCGACCAGCGCGAGGAAGACCACGCCGGCGGCGCAGAGATGGCCGAGGCCGGAGAGATCGTCCTGCCGGTTCGGATTGACCAGCGCCTCGACGGCAGGCAGCCGCTCCGGCGCCTGGTGATGGTCGAGCACGACGACATCGAGGCCGAGCCGGCGCGCCTCGGCGAGCGGCTCCTCACTGGTGGTGCCGCAATCGACCGTGACGAGCAGGGTTGCGCCCTCGCCCGCCAGCATGCGGATGGCCTCGCTGTTGGGGCCGTAGCCTTCGATCAGGCGGTCGGGGATATGGATGCGCGGGCGCGCGCCGGCCTGGGCCAGGAAGCCTGCGAGCAGGGCTGAAGAGCAGGCGCCGTCGACATCGTAATCGCCGAAGATCGCGACGCGCTCGCCTTTCATGCCCGCCTGCGCCAGTCGGGCGGCAGCGGCCTCCATGTCGATCAGGACAGCGGGATCGGGCAGGACGTCGCGCAGCTTCGGCTCGAGGAAGCGGGCGGCCTCACCGGGCTCGACACCGCGCGCGGCAAGCAGGCGGGCGAGGATATCCGGCAGGCCCTGCAGCTGGCTCAGCGCCTCGGCGCGGCCGAGGCCGGCAATGTCGAGCCGGTCGCGCCAGGGGCGGCCGAGCACCGAACGGGTCACGCCGAGAAAGGCACGGGGCGGCATCAGACTCATGATGCATCCGGCGTCGCGCAAGCGGCCGGCGAGGTCAACCTGTGTCGACCTTGCCGGGCCGTCGGCATCCGCCCTACGCGCCGCAAACAAGTGGAAAAGGCAGCCGGCAGAGGACCGTCATGCTCGGGCTTGTCCCGAGCATCTCTTGACGAGGGAGGCTGCTCACGCCTCTTCCGGCGTGAGATTCTCGGATCAGCCCGAGAATGACGTCTCGTCGACTCGGTTCAGCTCAATCGAGCTGGAACTTCGAGAACTCGCGGTGCTCGCCATAGATGCGGCGGACCGTGCCAGTGATCGAGCGATAGACCAGCGTCTCGGTCTCGATGAAATCCTTGCCGAAGCGCACGCCCGAAAGCATGCCGCCATCGGTGACGCCGGTCGCGCAGACGATGACGTCGCCCGAGGCCATTTCCGACATGTCGTATTTCTTGTTGGGATCGAGCACGCCCATGCCGTGGGCGCGCACACGCTTCTCCTCGGTGTCGAGGATCAAACGGCCCTGCATCTGGCCGCCGACGCAGCGGAGTGCCGCCGCAGCGAGCACGCCTTCCGGCGCGCCGCCGATGCCGAGATACAGGTCAATGCCAGTCTTCTCGGGCTGGGTGCAGAAGATCACGCCGGCGACGTCGCCATCGGTGATCAGGCGGATCGAGCAACCGGTCTTGCGAACCTCCTCGATCAGCTTGGCATGGCGCGGGCGGTCCATGATCAGCGTCGAGATCTCGTTCGGCTTGACGCCCTTGGCCTTGGCCAGCGCGTTGATGTTGTCGGCCGGCGAGGCGTCGAGGTCGATCACGCCCTTGGCGTAGCCCGGGCCGCAAGCGATCTTGTCCATGTAGACGTCGGGAGCGTAGAGCAGGCTGCCGGCGCCGGCCATCGCCATCACCGCGATCGAGCCGGGCATGTCCTTGGCGCAGAGCGTGGTGCCTTCGAGCGGATCGACCGCGATATGCACCTTCGGGCCCTGCTTGTTGCCGACCTTCTCGCCGATGAAGAGCATCGGCGCCTCGTCGCGTTCGCCCTCGCCGATGACGATCTCGCCGTCGATCGGCAGGCGGTTCAATTCACGGCGCATCGCATCGACCGCGGCCTGGTCGGCCGCCTTCTCGTTGCCATGGCCACGCAGGCGGGCCGCTGCGACGGCGGCGCGCTCGGTGACACGCACGAGCTCCATCGAGAGATAGCGCTCGATGATCTGGTCGGGGGAGATGCGGAGATCGACGGACATGAAATAAGTCCCCTTGCAATGAGTTTGGCGGGTACGGCGCTAGAGCAAGATAGTGTCAGAGCAGGATTGGCGCGAAAAACCGGTTCCCACTTTTACGCATCCTGCTCTAGGCCTGTTCCCGCTCTATGCGGATAACTTGCGGCGGTTCCGCGACATGGCCGTCGGCCGTGACCTTTTCCAGCGCGGCGCGGATAGCGGCTTCGCTCGTGGCATAGGTAATGAGCACGACCGGAACCGGCGCGCCGGAGCGGCCGCCGGGATCGCGCGTCACGGCCTCGGGCGAGCGGCGCTGGACGATGCTTTCCAGCGAGATATCGGCCTCGGCCATGCGGGTTGCGATGGCCGCGGCGGCACCGGGACGATCGGCCACGGCGAGGCGGACATAATAGCCGCCCTCATGACGCTGCATCGGGGCACGCTTCGGCTCTTCCAGACGCGCGATCGGCAGGCCGAAGGGCAGGCCGGCGGTGCCGCGCGCGACATCGGCGATGTCGGCGACGACGGCGGAGGCCGTCGGGTCGCCGCCGGCGCCAGGGCCGACCAGCGTGATCTCGCGGACCGCATCGGCGTCGATCGAGACCGCGTTGAGCACGCCCATCACCTGCGCGATCGGGGAGGATTTCGGCACCATGGTCGGGTGCACGCGTTGCTCGATCCCGGTCTTGGTCCGCTCGGCCACGCCGAGCAGCTTGATGCGGTAGCCGAGATCGTCGGCCATCTTCAGGTCGAGCGGCGTGATCGCCGAAATCCCTTCGACATGAATCGCTTCGGCGTCGATCTTCGTACCGAAGGCGAGGCTCGTCAGGATCGCAAGCTTATGGGCGGTGTCGAAACCCTCGACGTCGAAGGTCGGGTCGGCTTCGGCATAGCCGAGGCGCTGCGCGTCCTTCAGGCAGGCCTCGAAGGTCAGCCCCTCCTGCTCCATCCGGGAGAGGATGTAGTTGCAGGTGCCGTTGAGAATGCCGGAGATGCGGCTGACATTGTTGCCGGCCAGCGCCTCGCGCAGGGTCTTCACGACGGGAATGCCACCGGCCGAGGAGGCCTCGAAGGCCAGCGCCACGCCCTTGCTCTCGGCGAGGTCGGCGAGCGCGACGCCATGCGCCGCGAGCAGAGCCTTGTTGGCGGTAACGACATGCTTGCCGGCAGACAAGGCCGCCTCGACCGCTGCCTTGGCCGGGCCGTCGGAGCCACCGATCAATTCGACGAAGCAGTCGATATCATCCGAATTCGCCAGCGCGACCGGATCGTCGAACCAGGCGAGCCCGCCGAGATCGATGCCGCGGTCGCGGTTACGGTCGCGCGCCGAGACGGCGGTGACCCGGATTGCGCGGCCGCAGCGCGCTGCAAGCGCATTTTCCTGCCGGCGCAGGATGCGCAAGGTGGAGGCGCCGACCGTACCGAGGCCGGCAAGTCCGACGCGCAGGGGCTGGGAGGCAGGCGAAAGAGGCACGCTGGTCATGCGCGCGGCGTCGCATGAGGCGGGTTTCGTGTCAACGGAGAGCCACACTCCGACGCTCCCGGAATCGCCTCAAGCCTCGGCTTTCCGGGCCGAAACCACGAAGGCGGAGAGAGCTCCCTCGATCGCGCCTGAACCGAAGCGGCGCTCCAGAGCCTTCGCCACGGCCTCCGTAACAGCTCTGAGCTCCGGCGTGCCGCGCGCCTCGATCTCGCCACGCATCGGCGTGCCCTGGCAGAGGCCGATCGCGACATCAGCGGCGGAATCGGCACGGGAACGCTTCTCGACCCGCTCGATCTCCGGCCGCGGAAAGCCACCGGACATGATGTCGAGTTCGATCGTGCCGACATCATGATAGCCATGCGGCGTGCGCGCGAGAAAGCGCGGCGGATCGCCGGGAAACAGCTCGGCCAGCGCATCCAGCATGACCGCCGTGAAATCGTTGCTCTCCACCGCGTCCCAGACATTGAACAGAAACCGCCCGCCCGGCTTCAGCACGCGGCGCGCCTCGGCATAACCCTTCGCCTTGTCCGGAAAGAACATCACCCCGAACTGGCAGGTGACGGTGTCGAAGCTCTCGCCCGCGAAGGGCAGATCGAGCGCATCCGCCTGGCGGCAGGTGATCCTGCCGTCGTTCGGGAATCGCGCGGCAGCGAGATCGAGCATCGCGGGGTTGAGATCGGTCGCGACGATGCTTCCTCCATCGAGCCGCGCCGCCATTTCCTGTGTCAGTGCGCCCGTCCCCGCCGCGACCTCGAGAATGCGCCGGGGGTCCCCGGCCATCACACGGGCCGCCAGGTCTTCGGCATAGGGTTTAAAAATCAGGGGTACGAGCAGCCGGTCGTAAATCTGCGGAACGGGACCGGCGAAAACCTTGTCCGTCGCTTCCATGGCAGCACCTGTCGTTGCAGCCCTCCGACAGGATAGCGCAGCAACTGACCTAGCGAAACGACCCTGTTCGGATCGACCGCGTCTCAACCAAAATGGCAGACGACCTCGGCGGCGACGCGCTTGACCTTGCCGTCCTCGAAACCGAGATAGATGCGCAGCAGGTTGGTGCCGAAGGCCGTCGCCTTGATGGTATGCAGCGCCTCGATCGTCGTGCCTTCGGACACGGTGCTGTTCTCGACAGCGGGAGTCCAGAACCACGGTTTGGGCGGGTCGATCGTCACTTCGGAGAGAACGCGCTCGGCATCGGCCCGGCCAGTCCCGAGCGGGATGTAGCGGGTGACGATCTCGGTCGCGTCGCGGGCACATTCGCGGCCATTGGTCACCGCCAGCACATCCAAGACCAGGGCCGAGCGCGTCTGCGGGATGCGCCCCCTGGAATAGTCGTAGGTCGCGACGAAGCAGACCAGCGCGAAGACGGCGAAAGCGACGCCGAGCAGACGGCCTTTTCGTGACATGGAAACGAGCCTCGGGCGCGATGCGGAGCGATCCGTCCGCACCGCATCGGTTCCCATGTTTTGCGGGCGCGGTCCAGAGGCATGCGATGCCGCAGCCGAAGTGCCCTACCCCGCCTTCGGCATCTGGATGACGTTGTGCAGGGTCGTATCGGCGCCCTTGAGGAAGCGACCGATATTGCGCGCGGCCTGACGGATGCGCTGCTCGTTCTCGACGATGGCGATGCGGACATAGTCGTCGCCATGCTCGCCGAAGCCGATGCCCGGCGCGACCGCGACCTCGGCCTTCTCGATCAGCAGCTTCGAGAATTCCAACGAGCCGAGATGGCGGAACTTCTCGGGGATAGCGACCCAGGCGAACATCGAGGCTTCCGGCGCCGGGAAGTCCCAGCCGGCCTTGCCGAAGCTCTCGACCAGCGCATCGCGGCGCTTGCGGTAGATCTCGCGCATCTCGCGGATGCAGTCGTCAGGGCCGTTGAGCGCAGCGGCAGCCGCAACCTGGATCGGCGTATAGGCGCCGTAGTCGAGATAGGACTTCACCCGCGCGAGTGCGGCGAGCAAACGCTCGTTGCCGACGGCGAAGCCCATGCGCCAGCCGGCCATCGAGAAGGTCTTCGACATCGAGGTGAACTCGACCGCGACATCGATCGCGCCCGGCACCTGCAGCATCGAGGGCGGCGGGTTGTTCTCGTCGAAATAGACTTCGGCATAGGCAAGGTCGGAGAGCAGGATCAGCTCGTGCTTCTTCGCGAAGGCCACGAGGTCGCGGTAGAAATCAAGCGAGGCGACATAGGCGGTCGGATTGGCCGGATAGCAGGTGACGAGCGCGATCGGCTTCGGCACCGAATGCATCATCGCCCGCTCCAGCGCCGGGAACATCGCCGGGGTCGGCTCGGCCGGGACGGAGCGAATCACGCCGCCCGCCATCAGGAAGCCGAAGGCGTGGATCGGGTAGCTGGGATTCGGCACCAGCACGACGTCGCCCGGCCCGGTAATGGCCTGCGCCATATTGGCGAAGCCTTCCTTAGAGCCCAGCGTCGCGACGACCTGCGTATCGGGATTCAGCTTCACGCCGAAGCGGCGCTCGTAATAGTTCGCCTGTGCACGGCGCAGGCCCCCGATGCCCTTCGAGGCGGAATAGCGATCGGTGCGCGGCTTGCCGGCGGTCTCGACCAGCTTCTCGATGACATGCTTCGGCGCCGGTAGGTCGGGATTCCCCATGCCGAGGTCGATGATGTCGACGCCCTTGGCGCGCTCGGCGGCCTTGATCTTGTTGACCTGTTCGAAAACGTAGGGCGGCAGGCGCTTGATGCGGTGAAAATCGGTCATCTCGAACAGGTCCTCGGCCGCCCGGAGGCGGTGTCATGTTTTCGCGCGGATTACATCCTTGCGCCGAGGGTGCTTAGCATCGCATCTTTCGTCATGACAGGGCCAATGACGCAATATTGTGCGATTCGCAGTGCGGAGAAGTTGGCCAGCAGCCGCATCGCCCTGCTGGAAGCAAGCCTGTCCTCAGTTCTGCGGGATCTTCGCCGGTTCCGGTGGCGGCGTCGCGCCCAGCGCCTTGGCCGTGTTGCCAGCCGCTTCGTTGGCCTTCTGCTTGGCGTCGAGCCCGGCCTCGATCTTCTTGTAGTCCTCGACCGGCTTGCGCGGCGCCGCCCGGGTCACGCTCGACCCGATCGGAACATATTCGAGATCGGTCGGGCGAGCCTCCCGGACAAAGGCCTTCGATTGCTGCGGGGTGGTTGCCAGACCCGCAGCCTCGGCGACCCCCTTGAAGCCCTCGTCGCTGCCGCAGCCGGCGAGCGCCGTGCCGACCACGACCAGCGCCGCCGGCATCAGGAGCAGCTTTTTCGCGGAGATTTCAGTCGGCATCGGATCATCCAGCGGTTGTCGATTTTGCTTGGTAAAGCATAGCGGCTGCGTCCTTAATAGGACCAAAATGGAGCGCCATGCGCTATCCTATAACGACTGGGGGAAAGGGCGAGACATGAGCGGGAAAAGCGACAGGCCGAAGGACACCGCCGGCCCGGCCGAGGCCGCCGCTCCCGATTTCGACCAGTTCGCGCAGAATATGGGGCGGCTCGTCGAGGAATACGGCAAGATCACCGCCGCCTACCTCAAACCGATCGAGCGCGGCGAGGCCAAGACCGGCCAGGCCGACGAGGCCAGCGACATGGTCAAGACACTCGGCCGCGTCGCCGAGCGCTGGGTCAACGATCCCTCCAAGATCATCGAGGCGCAGGCGTCCCTCACCAGCGACTTCATGAACCTGTGGAGCACGGCGCTGAAGCGCGCGAGTGGCGAGGAGGTCGCGCCCGTCGCCGAGCCGGACAAGCGCGACGGCCGCTTCAAGGACCCCGACTGGAACCACCCGACCTTCGACTTCATCAAGCAGGCCTATCTGATCGGCTCGCGCTGGGCCGAGACCATGGTCGACAAGGCCGACGATCTCGACCCGCATACGCGCGAGAAGGCCCGCTTCTACATCAAGCAGATCGCAGGCGCCCTCTCGCCGACCAATTTCGTCGCCACCAATCCCGAATTGCTGCGCGAGACGATGCAGCAGAACGGCGAGAACCTCGTGCGCGGCATGAAGATGTACGCCGAGGACGTCGAGGCCGGCGGCGGCGAACTCAAGATCCGCCAGTCCGACGGCGGCTCCTTCGAGGTCGGCGTCAATATCGCGACGACGCCGGGCAAGGTGATCTTTCGCAACGAGATCATCGAGCTGATCCAGTATGCGCCCTCGACCCCGCAGGTGCTGAAGCGGCCGCTATTGATCGTGCCGCCCTGGATCAACAAGTTCTACATCCTCGACCTCAATCCGGAGAAGAGCTTCATCCGCTGGTGCGTGGCGCAGGGGCTGACCGTCTTCTGCATCTCCTGGGTCAATCCGGATGCGCGACATGCCGCCAAGGATTTCGAGAGCTATATGCGCGAGGGCATCTTCGCCGCGCTCGACACGATCGAGGAAGCGACGGGGGAAAAGAAGGTCTCGGCGATCGGCTACTGCGTCGGCGGCACGCTGCTGGGCGTGACGCTGGCCTATATGGCAGCGGTACGCGACAAGCGCATCGAGAGCGCAACCTTCTTCACGACGCAGGTCGATTTCTCGCAGGCCGGCGAGCTCTCGGTCTTCGTCGACGAGGAGCAGATCCGCGCCATCGAGGAGCAGATGGCCAAGACCGGCTATCTCGACGGCGCGCGCATGTCGGGCGCTTTCAACATGCTGCGGCCGAACGACCTGATCTGGTCCTATGCCGTCAACAACTATCTGAAGGGCAAGGCGCCGACGCCCTTCGACCTGCTCTACTGGAATTCGGATTCGACGCGGATGCCGGCGGCGAACCACTCTTTCTATCTGCGCAACTGCTATCTCGACAACAAGCTGTCCAAGGGCGGGATGCGGATCGGCGGCAAGGCGCTCGACCTCAAGCAGGTGACGATCCCGATCTACAATCTCGCGGCGCGCGAGGACCATATTGCGCCGGCCCAGTCGGTCTTCAACGGCTCGCAATGCTTCGGCGGGCCGGTCGAGCATGTCGTCGCCGGATCGGGCCATATCGCCGGCGTCGTCAACTCACCGGCGAAGGTGAAGTACCAGTACTGGACCGGCGGCCCGGTGGAGGGCCGCTATGCCGACTGGCTGGCCAAGGCGGACGAGCATCCGGGGTCCTGGTGGCCGCATTGGTTCAGCTGGCTTGAAGCCCAGGCGCCGAAGAAGGTCCCGGCCCGCGAACCCGGCGGCGGCAAGCTCAAGGCGCTCGCCGACGCGCCCGGCACCTATGTGAAGGTGAAGGCGTAGGCTTTCGTCGCCGTCATGACCGCCCTGGTGGGGACCATCCCCGCCTTCGCGCCGAGGCGGCTCGATGAGCCCTCTCCGTGAGCATTTCCCGCTCTTCGCCACGCCAGACATGGACGCTCGGCACAAGGTCGATGACGACGGCCGGGTGTCGATGGTGGCGGCGGTTATTCCACGCCTCTTCGAAGTCAGGGAATGACGCATGACATGGTCGATCGTTGCGCGGGACACCCAGACCGGCGCGTTTGGCGTGCTATGCGCGTCGCGGGCGCTGGCGGTTGGGGCCGTCGTTCCCTATGGAGCCGGCCGAACCGGAGTGATTGCGACCCAGGCCTTCGCCAATCCGTTCTTCGGCGTCGATGGCCTGAGGATGCTGCAGGAAGGCTACTCCGCGCAGGAGATCGTCTCGGCCTTGGCGGCGCTCGATGAAGGCCGCGATCACAGGCAGGTGCATCTGATCGATCGCGCCGGCCGCGCGGCTGCCCATACCGGCCCGGCATGCATCGAATGGAGCGGCAGCGTCGGCGGCCCCGATGTCTCCGTCGCAGGAAACATGCTGGCAGGTCCGGAGGTCGTCGAAGAAACCCTCAAGGCGTATCTCGCGGCGGCAACCCTTGATTTCGACGAGCGCCTCATCGTCGCCATGGAAGCCGGCGAACGCGTCGGAGGCGACAAGCGAGGGCGGCAGTCCTGTGCGATCCGCATCTGGACGGAGGCGCCATTTCCGAGCTTCGATCTGCGCATCGACGATCATGCCGAACCGCTGAACGAGCTGCGACGGCTTTGGCGGCTGGCCCATCAGGGCTATGTGCCGTTTCAAACGGCCCTGCCGTCCCGGTCCAACCCGGCAGGCTTCACAAATCGCGATGCCGTCTATCGCATGTGCTCGGACTATGCCGAGGCGTGGAATGCCCGGCATCCCGAGTAGGCCCCGCCTCGCTCCCGTCCAGGCTGCACACGCCGCAGACCGACCCTAGTCGCACTAACAAAAAAACCGGCCCGAAGGCCGGCTCTTGTCGCGGGAACGGTCCCGCTCAGTATTTGCGGACCACCGGCTGCACCGGGATGTTCTGCTTCGGATCGTCCCAGCGGTAGGTGATGCCGACCGAGGCGATATGAACATAGGGCTTGGCTTCGGCGGCGTAGTAGACCGGCACGGCCGGGTTCCACTGCGGATGCCCCGGATTATAGTTCACCGACGCCTTCTTCACGTCGATATAGGTGTAGCCGAGATCCAGCTTGATCCGGTCGGTGATCTGATAGCTCGCACCGGCGCTGAGCCAGAGACGATCATTATCGGAGATATAGATGGTGCGGTTGCGGTCGTTGACCGCGGACATCTCGTATCCGATGCCGGCGCGCAGCGTCAGGTCCTTGCTGTACTTGTACTCGACGCCGCCGCTGAAGAACCAGGCGTCGTCATACTGGAAATTCAGGCTGGTCTGCGGACGACCGTTGAGCTCGTTGACGATCGGGATGTTGCGGAAGCGGCTCCAGTTCGTCCACTCGACCCCGGCATGGACCTGCCATTGCTCGTTGATGACCTGCGAAACGCCGACGACGACCGAGTCGGGCAGGTTCAGGTTGGCCTTGACCGGGAAGCGAGCGAGGATCGGCGTCGGCGTGGCCAGCGACCCTTCGAGCGTCTGGCGGATCGCAGAACGATAGGCCACGCCGATATTGGTTCCCTCGAACGGGGTCAGCGTCACGCCGAGGCGATAGCCGAAATCGATCGTGTCGCCTTCGAGAATGACCGGGGAGGCCGCGGGCCCGAGGCCGCCGGCCTGCTTCAGCTTGGCGCTCAGGTACTGGACCTGCAGAGCGGCGCCGACCGAGAGCCAGTCGTTGACCTTGTAGCCGACGGTCGGCGAGACGTTGATGGTCGTGACCTTGGCCGAACGCCCGTAAACCTGGGCGGCGTGAACCTGGTTTTCAGGCTTGGAACGCAGGCCATAGGGTGCGCCCGTGGTCATGCCGACCCAGAGCCGATCGGTGAGCTGCCAGGCGCTGGCCGAGGCAGGGATCATCGCGCCGTCGCCACCGAGATTGCCGGTGCCGAACTGGATCGGGTTCAGCGGCGCCGGCGCGGCCGGACCGCCGATCCGCGAGGGCCTCGTCGGCTCATAGTCGCCATTGGCGTTGAGATAGGTGTAGTTCCAGTTGCTGGTGCGGCCGGGGAACATGGTGATGGTCGCGGGGTTCCAGGCCATCGCGCTCATGCCGATGCCGCCCGAGGCCGAGCCGGCATAGGCCATGCCGAGACCTTCGGCGCCCTGGCCGCTGCGGATGGCGAAGGAACTCGCCGAGGCGGCTCCGGCCGCGAGGAGAGCAGCGAGCGAAACCGAGGCGGCAGCGGCTGTACGAACAAGGCCCTTCATCGAATCCATCCCGGTTCCAAGGTTTTTCGAGGCCAGACACCTCGCTTGATTCGAAGCATGACCTGAGCCGTTTGCGGCCGCAATCCTGCTTCACGTGCCACGGATTCGCCTTACGAGCTGCCCATTTGGACCCGTGATCTTCCAAAACTCTCCAAAAATGACCTTTTCTGAACAAGCTTCAGCGGGATCGTTCAGAAAGGTATAGTTTATATGAGAACTATTGCCGGTTTTGAGTGTCTTCGGCCGCCCTTCCCCCCGGCTGCTCCCTTCGTCGGAAACTTCGCTTTGAAAAGAGTCGTGGCATTCCGGCAACAACCCACCCGCCTGCGCGCCGCGGATACGCTATGCGCGGTGACGGGCTTGTGTTTCGGGCCGGCATCCGATCAGAATCCCCGACCCATTTAGATCGTTTGAAACGGGGGAAACACCTTGAAACTGCTCCGCTACGGCGCACCCGGCCAGGAGAAACCGGCCCTTCTCGATGCCAAGGGCGGGTTGCGCGACCTGTCCGGCGTCATTCCAGACCTCGCCGGCAAGGCGCTGACCGCGGCCTCGCTCGCCAAGATCAAGGCGCTCTCGCCGGAATCGCTGCCGCTGGTCTCAGGCTCGCCGCGCATCGGCGCCTGCGTCGCGGATGTCCGCAACTTCATCGCCGTCGGCCTGAACTTCGCCGACCATGCGGCGGAGACCGGCGCCGAGATCCCGAAGGAACCGATCCTGTTCAACAAGGCCCCGAACTGCATCGTCGGGCCCAATGACGACGTGATCATCCCGAAGGGCTCGCAGAAGACCGACTGGGAAGTCGAACTCGCCATCGTGATCGGCGATGGCGGCTCCTATATCGAGGAGAAGGACGCGATGGCCGCGATCGCCGGCTTCTGCGTCTGCAACGACGTCTCGGAGCGCGCCTTCCAGCAGGAGCGCGGCGGCCAGTGGGCCAAGGGCAAGGGCTGCCCGACCTTCGGGCCGCTGGGCCCGTGGCTCGTCACCACCGACGAGGTCAAGGACATCCAGAATCTCGGCATGTGGCTCGAGGTCGATGGCGAGCGCGTGCAGAACGGCTCGACCAAGACGATGATCTTCGGCGCGGCCTATCTGGTCCATTATATCAGCCAGTTCATGCGCCTCGATCCGGGTGACGTCATCACCACCGGCACGCCTCCCGGCGTCGGCCTCGGCTTCAAGCCGCCGCGCTTCCTCAAGGGCGGCGAGGTCGTCACCCTCGGCATCGAGGGGCTCGGCGAGCAGAAGCAGAACTTCGTGCCCTACAAGGGCTGATCCAGAAGGGGCGCTACGGCGCCCCTTTTCATGTCAGCGGGAAGCGTCGGCATGCGGGCAGCGCGAAAAGGCACTGCCGAAGCTGCTTGACCCGGCTTCGGCAGTGCAAGCTGTGCCCGCCTCCAGGCCCTGCGGCCTTGTCGAGCCCCACCACCATGGCTGCACAGAGCCGATTTTCCACCCCCAAATGGGGGCTTTTTGCTTTCTAGACGGAATAACCGGCGGAAAAATCGGCTTATTCCGGCCGCGCCATCGACTTTCCCGATGGCAGCGAACGGATTTCCCGATCTGCTCGCAACGACTTCAGCGCGGCCCGGCCGCGCTCTTCAACAGGCCGACCAGATCGGCCTGCCGGCGCGTGCCTGTCTTGGCGAGGATGCGTTTCAGCGTCGTGCGCGCCGTGGCCTCGGTCACGCCGAGACGCACTGCCGCGGCCCGCGGCGGGTGTCCGGCGGCGATGGCCGCTGCCAGCCGCGCCTCGGCCGGAGTCAGATCGAACAAGCCGGCGATCAGGCCGGCATCAGGCCCCGCCCCCGCTGCAACCGGCGTGGCGACGATGATGGCCCCCGCAAAGGAGAAGATGTCGCGCGCGCGGCCCCGCACGGGCGCGACATGCACGACCATCGGATTCGTACCGCGCCAGGCCGGAATCGGCAGGGAACGGACGGGCTGGGGCAGGTCCGCGCGCGAGAAGCCCGCGATCACCGTCGCGAGCATGTCGTCGGCCGGGCCGTAGGCGAGGGAAAGGCGCGCCGCGCGATCGAGAAACACCCCTGGAATCAGGTCCTGGAACAGGGCGTTGGCATCGAGCACATGGCCACGCAGACCGAGAACCGCCGCCGGAAGCCCCATAAGCTCGAGAGCCTGCGAAGCGGCGCGCGCACGCTCCATCGCCAGCCGGCGCCCAAGCAGCCCGGCCCGGGCGAAATGCGGGCGCAAGCGATCCAGCGCGGCGATGGCCTGCCCATCGACGGTGCCTTCGGCAAAGGTCCGCTCGCAATGGACGATCGTGGTGTCGCCGGTCGGAGCCGCAATCACCGTCGCGACCCCGGAGCCGTATCCGGCCGGGATCAGGAAGTCCTGATAGACCGGCTCGCGCGCGAGCTCGTCGCGGCTGAAAACATCCTCGTCGGTGATAAAGCCGTGGCGTCCATGCGCGAGCAGGCGCTGCGCCCGCTCGTTGACCCCAAACGGGATGCGGCGCAGGACTTCCTCGTAGTCGTCACCGAATTCGGGTGACGAGGCGAGCAGACGCACGTCGTCATGCAGAACCGTTCCGAGCAGCGCCTCGCGGCAGCTGGCGATCCGGGCCGTGTCGCGAAGCACGGCGGGCCAACTCTCAGGCACGATCGCGGCTTCGTAGATGCCGTCGATCAACGCATTCTCGAACTCGCTGCCTGCCACGTCCATCCCTCTCGCGGGACCAACAATCTAACGCTCCGCGCGCAAATGTCTCCTTCAAATGATGGAGATCAGATGCATTTTTAGGTGAAAGCCACAGGCTGCGGCTCAGCCCTCCGGCAGGCCGAGCATCAGGCGGATGTTCTGCACCGCCGCACCCGACGCGCCCTTGCCGAGATTGTCGAGCCGCGCGACCAGCACCGCCTGGCCGAGATCGTCCTGCCCGAACACCGTAAGTTCCAGCTTGTTGGTGTCGTTCAGCGCTTCCGGCTCGATCTTGCCACCCTTCCCGTCCTGCGGGACGACGCTGACATAGGTCGAGCCGGCATAGCGCTCGGCCAGGGCGTGGTGGAGATCGGCGACGCCAGGCCGTCCAGGAAGCGCGTCGAGATGCAGCGGCACCGAGACCAACATGCCCTGCCGGAAATTGCCGACGGAAGGCACGAAGATCGGCCGCCGGGTCAGGCGGGCATAGGCCTGCAATTCAGGCAGGTGCTTGTGGCGGAGCCCGAGACCGTAAAGCTCGAAGGCCGGAGCGACGCCGGTCTCGAAATCCTCAATCATCGACTTGCCGCCGCCGGAATAGCCGGAGACGGCATTGACCGTGACCGGATGGTCCTGCGCCATCAGCCCAGCATCGACGAGCGGGCGCAAGAGCGCGATGGCGCCGGTCGGATAGCAGCCGGGATTGGCGACGCGGTCGGCTTTGGCGATCTTCCCGGCATGGCCGGGCTCGAGCTCGGCGAAGCCGTAGACCCAGCCCGGAGCGACGCGATGCGCGGTCGCGGCATCGACGATCTTGGGCGCATCGGAGCCAAGCTGATCAGCCAGCGCGACCGATTCCTTCGCAGCCTCGTCGGGCAGGCAGAGCACGACGAGATCGACGCTCGCCATCATGTCCTTGCGCGCGGCGGGGTCCTTGCGCTTGTCGGGGTCGATGCTCTTGACCGCGACCTCCGGCACCACGGCCAGACGTTCGCGGATGCCGAGCCCGGTGGTGCCGGCTTCGCCGTCGATGAAGATGGTTTTCAGGTTCTGGCTCATCGGGATCCCCGGTGGCTGGGCAGACACAGCAATGGATGGGCTTCGGGCATAAAAAAACCGCGCCTCGGGCGCGGTCGCGGGCATTCGGGCTTCAGCCGAACGTCATCGCGGGCGCGCCGGGGCGGCCTGACAGGGGCGACGTCGGGTGAAGCTCGTCATCATGGCCTCGTATATGTTCGCGCTTGAGCGAGCTGTCAATCGGAGCTTGCGCTCCGTCCCGTCGCTGCGAGCGCAGCGAAGCAATGACGATGGACTTGTCGGGCACGAAAGTTGAAGCGCGGGAATCGCTTCGCGGTCTTTCCTCGCAAAGCGATTCAATGCTTTCGCGGATAGTTTCGACATGCCGGTGGCTTCGTCCGTGGACGTCTCGAACGGTCAGCGACGCGCGGTGAGCCAGACATAGAGGCACCAGGGCAGGATCAGGGCGAGCGCGGTCAGGACGAGCCGCAGCATCGTCCAGGCATTGGGGTTGTTGAGCGCCCGGCCATCGAGGTCCGGCACGCCGTGGATCAGCCCGAGCGCCACCGCCGGAGCCAGGAAGACGAGCAGCGCCCGGCCGATGCGCTGCGCGCGCGGGAGTTCCTCACGCGCCAGCATCAGCAGGGCCGGCACCGCAATCATGCCGAAGGCGATCAGGACAAGAAGGACGCGCATGGGCATTTGCTACATCAGAGGCGGAGATTGCGCGAGACCCGCCGCTGAAGCTAGCGCCCGCCGGCGACCTTGAGAATGATGCCGGTCGTGTAACTCGATGCCTCCGAGAGCAGGAACAGCACCGCCTCGGCGATCTCTTCGGCGGTCGCAGCGCGCTTCAGCGGAATCAGCGGCGCGATCCGGGCGACGCGACCAGCCTCGCCGGTGGACAGCGCGTGAATCTCGGTCTCGGTGATGCCGGGTGCCACCGCGTTCACGCGGACACCGTGCGGCGCGAGCTCCTTGGCGAGGCCGATGGTCAGGGAATCCACGGCTCCCTTCGAGGCAGCGTACCAGACATATTCGCCGGGCGAGCCCAGCTCGGCCGCAACGGAGGAGATGTTGACGATCGCCCTGCCCTGCACGCCTTTGTTCGCCATCAGCGCACGGGCCGCCTCCCGCGCGACAAGGATCGCCCCGGTGACGTTGACGTCGATGCATTCGCGGATGAGGGCAGTATCGGCGTCGACGAGCGGCCCCGACTTGCCGGTGATGCCTGCATTGTTGACGACATGGGTCAGCGGGCCCAGCGCCGCCTTCGCCTCGGCAAAGATGCGGATGATGTCGGTGACATCAGCCATGTCGCCCTGCAGCGCCACAGCCTTCGCGCCTGCCGCCTCGCAGGCCGCGACGACTTCGGCCGCGGCCTTGGCGTTGCTCTGGTAGTTCACCGCGACGTCGTAGCCGCGCCCGGCGGCCATGATGCAGATCGCGGCACCGATGCCGCGGCTGCCGCCGGTGACGAGAAGAACGGGGCGGCTCATGGCAGGCTCCTGCTGATCGGGCGCGACAGGGACAGCCAATACGAAAAGGGCGGCTCTTGCGAGCCGCCCTTCCGCATACCGGATGATCCGGAAACGATCAGCGCTTCGAGAACTGGAAGCTGCGGCGGGCCTTGGCCTTGCCGAACTTCTTACGCTCGACGACACGCGAGTCGCGGGTCAGGAAGCCTTCCTTCTTGAGCGGGCCGCGAAGCTCCGGCTCGTAGAAGGTCAGCGCCTTGGAGATGCCGTGGCGCACCGCGCCGGCTTGGCCGGAGAGGCCACCGCCCTTGACCGAGACGACGACGTCGTACTGGGTCACGCGGTCGACGAGCTGCAGCGGCTGCTTGAGCACGAGGCGCAGCACCGGGCGGGCGAAGTAGACCTCCTGGTCGCGGCCGTTGACGGTGACCTTGCCCGAGCCGGGCTTGATCCAGACGCGAGCGATGGCGTTCTTGCGCTTGCCGGTGGCATAGGCGCGGCCCTGCGCATCGACCTTCTTGACGTGGACGGGAGCAGCGGGCTGCTCGGGCTTGGCGACTTCGCCGAGCTGGGAGAGAGACTGAAGAACCTCGGCCATCGTCAGACCCTCTTGTTCTTGCTGTTGAGCGCGGCGACGTCGAGCGCCTCCGGCGACTGAGCAGCATGCGGATGCTCCGCGCCCTTGTAGACGCGCAGGTTGCCAAGGATCTGGCGGAAGAGCGGCCCGCGCGGCAGCATGCGCTCGACGGCCTTCTCGAGGATACGCTCAGGGAAGCGGCCTTCCAGGATGAACTTGGCCGAACGCTCCTTGATGCCACCCGGGAAGCCCGTGTGGTGATAGTAGTTCTTCTGCTCGCGCTTGCGGCCGGTCAGGGAGACCTTCTCGGCGTTGATCACGATGACATTGTCGCCACAGTCGACATGGGGGGTGTAGGCGGCCTTGTGCTTGCCGCGCAGACGCATCGCCACAACGGAGGCGAGGCGGCCGACGACGAGCCCGGAGGCGTCGATCACAACCCACTTCTTTTCGACATCGGCGGGCTTGAGCGAGACGGTCTTCATCGCGGCACCCTTCGGTTGCGTTAAAAAAGGACAAGCCGCCGGAGAGCCCGGCGGCGGTGTGGCGTCGGGATAGGGGCAAGGAAGCCGGCTGTCAAGCATTCATGAAAACGCAAAACCCGAAAAATGCAATTTTCTCATAGCGATGAACGAAATGGTATCAGGATACCGCTTTCATCTCCAACGCCGCACCATTCCCTGCCCCATCACGCGCTCGCCCGGCAAATTGGAACACAGGATGTGCTTGAGGCATCGCCAAACCAATGCCGTGGCCCGCCCTTGACTTAGAGTGCACTCAAAGATGTAGCTAGGTCAGCGTCACGACGAACAAGGCGAACCATGAAGATCGGGGACCTCGCGAGGCGCACCGGGCTGTCGGCGCATACGATCCGCTATTACGAGCGAATCAAGCTGCTGCCTTATGCCTCTCGCGCCTCGTCCCAACACCGCGAATACGACGCCTCCATTCTGTCCTGGATCGACTTCATCGGCCGTCTGAAGACGACCGGAATGCCGATCCGCGACATGCTGCGATATGCGCGCCTGCGCGAACGCGGCCCTGCAACGGAGGAAGACCGCCGCCTTCTGCTGATGGAGCATCGGGCCAAGGTCCGGGCTCATGTCGCCGAGCTTCAGGCCTGCCTTGCCGTCCTCGACACCAAGATCGCCGGCTATGCCGGCTTGGACACGGTGGAGACGAACCATGACGCAACAACAGAACGGCACGAACGAGCGGTTCGAGAGAGGCTGGCAGGCCCTGGCGGCCATTGACGGCGAAGCCGGAACCAGGGTGATCGACCAGCTTGCCGATATCGCGCCCGACTTTGCACGCTACATCGTCGAATTTCCCTTCGGCGACATCTACACGCGCTCGGGCCTCGATCTCAGACAGCGGGAAATCGCGACAATTGCGGCCCTGGCCGCGCTCGGCAATGCGACATCGCAACTGAAGGTGCATATCGAGGCTGGGTTGAATGTCGGGCTCAGCCGCGACGAGATCGTGGAAGTGCTGATCCAGATGGCCGTCTATGCCGGTTTTCCCGCCGCCCTCAACGGGCTCTTCGCCGCAAAGGAGGTCTTTGCGGCGCGGGCTCTCCAGCAAGCGGCCTGAGGCGGCACAAGAGCGGCAAGCAGTTACCGCGCGACTGGGATCGAATAGGTCCCTGTCGCGTGGCAGACCATCTCCGCCTCCCCTTGCGAATAGAGACCGACCTCGCCGACCGCGAGCCGCTTGCCGAGCTTGAGCAGCCTCGCCTCGCCGATCAGCGCGGCCTGGCCGGGCTTGCGCAGGAAATTGAAATTGAGGCTCGTCGTCACCGCGAGGCCGACCGGCCCGATCTGGGCGAGGATCGCCGCATAGAGCGCGAGATCGGCCAGCGCCATCATGGTCGGGCCCGAGATCGTGCCGCCCGGGCGCAGATGCTTCTCATGATAGTCGCAGCGCATCCGGGCCGTCATCGGCCCGACCGCCTCGATGAAATAGGTGCGCCCGCCATAATGGAGCTGCGGGAAGACCTCGTCGAGATAGGCATCGATCTCGGAGGCGCTCATGCGGGTCGTCATGCGGAAAACCGAAGGCTGAGGCGGGACTTCTCCCCTTGCAGCATGGCGGGCCGGCTCCGACAATAGGCGGAAATGCGGAAAGGAAGCGCCATGAACGCCCATCATCAGCCGGAGGCCGCGCCCGTCCTGCTGCGCCAGGACGCCGGCGGCGTCGCGACGCTGACGCTGAACCGCCCGCAAGCGCGCAACCCGCTGAGCGAAGCGATGTTGGCGGCGCTGAGCGAGACCTTTGCCGCCATCGCCACCGATCGATCGGTCAAGGTCGTGATCCTCACGGCGGCCGGACCAGTATTCAGCGCCGGGCACGATCTCAAGGAGATGACCGCCCATCGCGCCGACCCCGATCGGGGCCGAGCCTATTTCACGGATGTCCTCGGGCGCTGCTCGGCCATGATGCAGCAGATCACCGCCCTGCCCCAGCCGGTGATCGCAGCCGTCGAGGGCACGGCGACGGCCGCAGGTTGCCAGCTCGTCGCGAGCTGCGACCTCGCGGTTGCGGGCGAAAGCGCCCGCTTCTGCACGCCGGGTGTCCATATCGGGCTGTTCTGCTCGACGCCGATGGTCGCGCTCTCGCGCAACCTCTCGGCCAAGCATGCGCTGGAGATGTTGCTTCTCGGCGAGATGGTGCCGGCGGACGAAGCGGCCCGGATGGGGCTGGTCAATCGCGTCGTGCCGGCCGGCGACGCACTGGCGGAGGCGCGGCGGCTTGCTGCGATCATCGCCTCGAAGTCACCGGCGATCGTCAAAATCGGCAAGCGCGCCTTCTATGAGCAGCGCGAGATGGGGTTGAAGGTGGCCTATGACCACGCCTCGGCGGTGATGGTCGAGAACATGCTCGCGCGCGATGCCGAGGAAGGCATCGGAGCCTTCATGAAAAAGCGCGCGCCAATATGGGAGGGAGAATAACAACCTCCATGTCATCCCGGGCGACCGGAGGGAGACCCGGGATCCATGCCGGAACCTCCATTGGAAACGCTCCGGAATGGATCCCGGATCTCCGCTTCGCTGCGTCCGGGATGACGGTGCGTTTGCTCCGTCCTATATCGATCCTGCCTATATCGATCCTGCGCCTTCCCTGCCGCTGAGCTCCAGATTCATGACCCACGACGCCTATCCCGACAGCCTGATCCGCGACATCCTGAAATCCGTGAAGCGGATCGCGCTGGTCGGCGCCTCCGCCAACGAGGCGCGGCCGAGCTGGATCGTGACGAAATACCTCATCGACCGCGGCTATGACGTGATCCCGGTCAATCCCGGCCTCGCTGGCCAGACGATCCTCGGCAAGACGGTCTATGCCGCGCTGAAGGACATCCCCGGCCCGATCGACATGGTCGAGATCTTCCGCAACTCGCAAGCCGCCGGACCGATCACCGACGAGGCGCTGGCGCTCGATCCGCTGCCCAAGGTGATCTGGATGCAGCTTTCGGTGCGCAACGACGAGGCCGCGGCCCGGGCCGAGGCGAAGGGCGTCACCGTGATCATGAACCGTTGTCCCAAGATCGAATATGGGCGGCTGTCCGGCGAGATCGGCTGGCAGGGCATCAATTCGCGCATCCTATCGTCGAAGAAGCCGGTGCTCGCCGGCAAGGGCTTCCAGAAGCTGACGATCCACCGGCCGGGCACCTGACCCCGCCGCCTGCTCCGAATTGACGCCTCGCGAGCCGTTCGTTAAATCGAACGATCCGTTTTCGACGTCAGACCATAGGGAGCAGCCATGACCGACCGCGCACCGGGGTTCCACACACTCGCCATCCATGCCGGAGCGGCTCCCGACGCAGCGACCGGCGCACGCGCCACGCCGATCTATCAGACGACCTCCTTCGTCTTCGACGATGTCGACCATGCCGCCTCGCTGTTCGGCCTGCAGGCCTTCGGCAATATCTACACCCGCCTCGGCAACCCGACGAACGCGGTGCTGGAAGAGCGCGTCGCGGCGCTGGAGGGCGGCACGGCCGCGCTCGCCGTCGCCTCCGGCCATGCGGCCGAGTTCCTGTGCTTCCACGCGCTGCTGCAGCCGGGCGACGAATTCGTGGCGTCGCGCAAGCTCTATGGCGGCTCGATCAACCAGTTCAACCATTCCTACAAGAACTTCGGCTGGAACGTGATCTGGGCCGATCCTGACGATCTCGAAGGCTTCGCCGCCGCCGTGACGCCGAAGACCAAGGCGATCTTCATCGAATCCATCGCCAATCCCGGCGGTGTCATCGTCGATATCGCAGCAATCAGCGCGATCGCGAAGAAGCACAACATCCCGCTCATCGTCGACAACACGATGGCCTCGCCCTATCTGCTGCGCCCGTTCGAGCACGGCGCCGACATCGTCGTGCATTCGGCGACCAAGTTCCTCGGCGGCCATGGCAACTCGATCGGCGGTCTGATCGTCGATGGCGGTTCGTTCAACTGGGTCGGCGACGACCGCTACCCGATGCTCTCCAAGCCGCGGCCGGAATATAACGGCATGGTGCTGGGCGAGACCTTCGGCAATTTCGCCTTCGCCATCGCGACCCGCGTGCTCGGCTTGCGCGATCTCGGGCCGGCGCTCTCGCCCTTCAACGCCTTCATGCTGCTGACCGGCATCGAGACCTTGCCGCTGCGCATGCAGAGGCACTGCGAGAGCACACAGAAGGTCGCCGAGCACCTCCAGAAGCATCCGGCGGTCGAGTGGGTCAGCTATCCCGGCCTGGCCGGCGATAAATACGAGGCATTGGCCAAGCGCTATACGCCGAAGGGCGCCGGCGCGGTCTTCACCTTCGGGCTCAAGGGCGGCTACGACGCCGGCGTCAAGCTGGTCTCGAACCTGAAGCTGTTCTCGCATCTCGCCAATATCGGCGACACGCGCTCGCTGGTGATCCACCCGGCCTCGACGACGCATCGCCAGCTCACCGACGAGCAGAAGACCGCGTCCGGCGCGGGGCCGCAGGTGGTGCGCCTCTCGATCGGGCTCGAGGATGTCGAGGATCTGATCGCGGATCTGGATCAGGCGCTGGCCTGATCGGAACCATCATTCCTGACATGAGAAAGGCGCCGGAAACGGCGCCTTTTTTGTCGGATAGGGCTTTTTATCCCCGCGCCGCCTGCTCAGTGCGGGTGAGGTGGACCACGCCCATCGCCAGCACGGCGAAGCCGAGCGCCTGATGGGCGAGCCCGGCCCAGAGCGGCACCACCAGCAACAGCGTGACGATGCCGAGCGCCGATTGCGCCAGCACGAGCCCGGCGATGGCGGTCGAACGCTTGGCGCTGCCCGATCCCGGCGCCGCCCGGCGCAATCTCAGCACATTCCACAACGCGACGGCGAAAAGGATGTAGGCGCCGATGCGGTGGTTGAACTGCACCAGCGCGACATTGTCGACGAAGTTCTCCCAGAACGGCGTCCGGGCGAAGAGCTGCGAGCCGGGCGGCACCAGCGCGCCATCCATCAGCGGCCAGGTGTTGAAGGTGAAGCCCGCCTTGGAGCCGGCGACGAGCCCGCCGAGCGCGATCTGCACGAAGAGCAGGAGCAGCAGCAGCCATGCAGCTCCCCTGCCTCGCACCGGTTCGATCCGGCGCAGCGGCGTCAGCGTCGTCGCGAAGGCGACGACCGAGGCGAAGAACAGGCCGGCAAAAGTCAGATGCAGCGTCAGCTTGACCGGCGCCACGGCAACCATCCCGGGCTGGAGACCCGACGCGACCATGATCCAGCCGATCGTGCCCTGCAGGCCGAGCAGCAGGCCCATGCCGAACAGCGTCGCGATCTGCCGGGCCGGCAGAGCGCGGCGCAAGGCGACGACGAGGAAGCCGGCGAGATAGATCAGTCCGATGAAGCGGCCGAGCTGGCGGTGGCCCCATTCCCACCAGTAGATGAACTGGAACTGGCCGAGGCTCATGCCTTCGTTGAGGAGCTGGTATTGCGGGCTCGCGCGGTATTTGCCGAATTCCTCGGCCCAGGCATCGGCGGAAAGCGGCGGCATCGCCCCGGTGATCGGCTTCCACTCGGTGATCGAGAGGCCGGAGCCGGTGAGCCGCGTCGCGCCGCCGACCACGACCATCAGGAAGACGAGGCCGGCCACGATCCAGAGCCAGCGGCGGGTGCCGGCATGGTCGGCCCTGGCGTCGGCGCGGGTCTGGTCGAGGGCGAGTGTCACGGGCGGGCTTTCGGTCGCAGGCAGGGATATTCAGGCGCGCATCGCTTCACAAGCGCGGCTGCCGGTGACATAGACCCGTCGCTCCGGCGCGACAACGCCCGCATTGCCGCAGCAGCCAGGTCTGCCCCGTGGAGAGCCCGATGAAACAACGCAACCGCAAGCTGCTCGGGACCGTGCTGATCCTCGTCTTCGTCTGCGTCTATGCGCTCGTCGCGATGGCGCTGGCGCAGGGGCGGATCACCGAGGCGTCGAAGCCGGTGCAGACCATCGCCTATATCGTGCTCGGCCTCGCCTGGGTGCTGCCGCTGCTGCCGCTGATCAAGTGGATGGAGCGCAAGGACGAGGCTTGATCGTTATCAGGCGACGTCCAGTTTCCGCCCCCTGCTCCGTAACCAGAACGGCAGCCCCGACAGCAGCGCCCGCAGCGCTGCTTCGTTCTGGTGAAGGCCGTTGAGCGAGACGCGCGGCAGGGCGTGGAGATGGGCGGCATGCTCGGGGAGGAGATGACCCGGCCGCGTCGTGACGGCGCTCTCGAAGCCCGCCTCCGCGACAAGCGCGAAATCGCGCGGCCCGGCCGAGCCGGGATCGCCGACCGGATAGGCGAAATGGCGGATCGGGATGCCCAGTTCCGCCTCTAACCGCGCCTTGCTCCCCACGATCTCGCGGCGCGCGACATCCGCGTCGTGCTTCGCCAGCATCGGATGCGTCAGGGTATGGGCGCCGATGGTCACGCCCGGTGCGCCGGACAAGGCCCGCAGCGTATCCCAGGGCAGGCATTCGCGCTCGACGAGAGCGACCAAATCGATGCCGGCTTCGGCCGCAAGATCCGAAATCACTGAGAGCAGAATCGCTTCCGGGCCGCGGCGCAGACGCCAGTAGAGCTTCGCAAAGGCGCGGTTCTTCTCGGCATCGGTCTCGGTCCGGGCGGTGAAACGGCCATCCGGCAAGGCCAGATCGAGCCGCGGCAAGGCCCGGATCGCCTCCTCCAGCTCCAGCCACCAGAGCCGCGCCGTGCGGTCGGCAAAACCCGGCGTCACGAACAGCGTCCAGGGCGCCTCGTGCCTGGCCAGGACTGGCCAAGCCTCCTCGACATTGTCGCGATAGCCGTCATCGAAGGTCAGCGCGACGAAGAAGCGGCCGGGCTTCGGATTGCGCAGGCGCGCCAGCGCCTCCTGCAGCGAGACGATGTCGTAGCCCTCGGCCCGGATCAGGCGAAGCGCTCGGTCGAGGAAGCCGGGGGTGATGTCGAGCAGGGCGTTCGGCGCGAAGCCACCCGTCTGCGCCGCCCGGACATGATGCAGGGTCAGGATCACGCCCTGCCCTTGCGCGAAGCCGCGGCTCCAGCGGTCGGCGCCCGTCGCCGCCATCACCCGGAATGCGGCCGCGATGGCCTTGTGACGCCCGTTCATCGCCGCCAACTTTTGCCGCCCCTTTGCAACCCCCCGCTAACGCTATCGCGCGATCACGCGGCCGGGCCGGGCGAGTGTGGCCGATCCGTTCACAATGACGGGTTAAGGACGCTTACATCTGTTCTGCTCGCACGGGCGAAGGACGCATGCCCACCATCGCCGCACCAACGCCGGCCCCGCCGGACGCGATCACCGCCAGCCGCCCCGTAACGCGCCCCTGGGCCTCGATCGCGATCGAGACAGATGTCGCCGCGCTGGCGGACACATGGCGCGCCTTCGAGGCGAAGGCGCTGGTGACGCCCTATCAGAGCTATGACTGGGTCAGGCATTTCGCCGAGACGATCGGGGCGGCGCATGACATGACCTTCCGCTACGCCCTGGTGCATGACGCCGCCGGGGCGCTCTGCGCGCTGGTGCCGCTTACCGTCACCGGGCGCAGTGGCTTCCGCTTCGCCGAGTTCATCGGTGGCAAGCACGCGAACTACCATATGGGGCTCTACGCTCCGGGTTTCGCCGCACAACTCGATGCAGCGCTGGCCGCGCAGATGCTGACGGAGATCGGCACCGCGATCGGCGGGCTCGATGCGCTGGCCTTCGTCAACCAGCCCGTCACCTGGCAGGGCGTCACCAATCCCGCGGCGCAACTCGCCGCCGGTCCGAGCCCGAGCCGCGCCTACAAGCTCGCCCTGATCGCCGGGGACGGGGACGCGACGCTCAGGCGCTCGATGAGCAGCCATGCCCGCAAGAAGCTCAAGAACAAGCACAGCCGCTTCAAGGATTTCGGGCCATCGACGCTGGTACGAGCGGCAACGCCCGAAGAGATCACGCGCATCATCGACGCCTTCCTGTCACAGAAGGCCGAGCGCTTCCGCAGCATGGGCGTGCCCGACCCCTTCGCCGAGCCGGCGATGCGCGCCTTCCTGGAGCGCGCGGCGATAGCATGCGGCAGCGCTCGCCCGTCGATCGAACTCTATTCCCTCGACCTGGCCGGCCGCTCGGTGGCGACCTATGTCGGCACGATCCAGGGCGAACGCTTCTCCGGCATGGCGACCTCGTTCGACATGGCCAGCGAAACCGTCAAGACCAGCCCGGGGGAGTTGCTGCTGGCCGAACTGATCCGCCTGAAAGCCCGCGAGGGTGTCGCGGTCTTCGATCTCGGCGTCGGGGAGGCCCGCTACAAGACCACCTTCTGCGACGACCATGACGATCTCGTCGACAGCTTCCTGCCCCTGACCTTCAAGGGCCGCGTCTTCGCCCGGATCGCCCGAACGAAGCGCGACTTGAAACGGCGGATCAAGCGCTCGCCGATGGCGCTGAAGCTCGCCCAGCGCGCATCGGGCTGGCTCAGGAGCAGGCGCTCCGAGGAGGAGTAGGGCCGCCCTGTTTCTCAGGCGCCGACGGGCATTTCCGTGCGCGAAACCGGGGGCATGGGCACGCCGCCCTCGGCGTCGAGGATCAGCGTGACCGGCGCTTCGGTCAATTCGCTCAGGCGGTAGGCCGTCTCGAGGGCATGGCCGTTGCCGACCTGCCCGCTCATGACGAGCCCGGCCTGCGCCCGGCGGGCGACCGGCGCCAGCACCGTGCCGTCGTCGTTGGAGGCGGCGGCGACCAGCACCCAGTCATAGGTCTCGCAGAGCGCATCGAGCGCGACGTCGACCAGATCGGGTGCGGCCAGAACCGCAGCGCGGCCGGCGCGGCCGGCGCCGATGCGATGCAGCCGCGAACCCGACGCCCGGGTGATGATGTCGGAGAACAGCGCTTCACCGGCAAGCAGCTCCGAGAAGCCGGCCTCCCCGCCCCCGTGATCCGAGGACAGGTCGACGAGCACGCAGCGGCAGCGCTGGGCGAGCAGTTCGGCGAGATCGCGCGGCCTGGCGGCCCCGTCGCCGGCACCATCCAGGACCAGCGCCAGCGGCGCCATGCCGCGCGCCGGCTCGTGGGTCCGCTCCGCAATCTCCGCCAAGGTCAGCTCGGGCCGGTCGAGGTCGAGCCGGGCCTGACCGAGCTTTCCGGCATGTGTGAGCAGACCGGCGACACGCGCATGGCGCGGCGCACCCGGCACCGGGTCAGGCGTCTCCATCTCATCTTCCGAGGAGCCGGCGGACACCCAGCGCGGTCCGCGCGGAGCGTCCGGCAGAGACCTGCCCTGGCCGTTGAGCAATTCGCGGGTCACGATCGTCGCAAGCGCGATCAGGAAGGTCGCGAGCGTCGCGACCAGCACCACCGGCACCTTCTTCGGGAAGGAAGGTTCGGTCGGCTCCACCGCGCGCGAGATGATGCGCGCATCGGCCGGCGTCGCATTCATCGTGTCGCGCGCGACGGCCTCGCGGTAGCGCTGCATGTACTGCTCGAGCTGTTCGCGCAGCGTGCGGGCCTCGCGCTCCAGCGCGCGCAGCTGCACCTCGCTGTCATTGGCGCTGGAGACGTTCTTCTTCTGCCCGTCGAGCGCGGCCTGGAAGCTCTCGACGCGCTGGCCGGCGATCTTGGCCTCGTTCTCCAGCGTGCGCACCGTGCGCTCGGCAGCGGCGCGGAGCTGGCCTTCGAGATCGAGAAGCTGGGCGTTGAGCTCCTTGATCCGCGGATGCTCCGGCAGGAGGCTGCGTGATTCCGCCGCGATCTGGGCGCGCAGGTTGACGCGCTGCTCGATCAGCCGGCGGACGAGGTCGTTATTGGCGACATCGGGGATCTCGAACGTACGCCCCTGCTTGATGGCGTCGCGGATCAACCCCGCCTTGGCCTGCGACTCCGCCTGCTGGCTGCGGGCGCTGGAGAGCTGCGCCGACAGGTCGGTAAGCTGCTGGGAGGAGATGGTCGTGTTGTTGGGCCCGGAGAACAGGCCGTTCTTCGAGCGGTAATCCTCGACCTTGGCCTCGGCTTCGGCGACGCGCTTGCGCAGGGGTTCGATCGTGGTTGAGAGCCAGTTCGAGGCGTTGCGGGCGTTCTCCTGCTTCGCCGCTTCCTGGAACTCGAGATAGGTCTCGGCGATGGTGTTGGCGCCCTTGGCGGCGAGCGCCGCATCGCGCGAGGTGAACTCGACGGAGACAATGCGCGAACGGCCGACGGGGTAGACCAGCAAACGGTCATAATATTTCTCGAGGACGCGCTCTTCGGGAGAGCGGTCGGCCGGATGGCCGCCGAGCCCGATCATCACGGCGAGCTTGCGTAGGGCGCTCAACGCACCGACGCCCGAATCGAATTCGCCGTTGCCGACCAGCCCGATCCGCTTGATCGCCTCGCGCGCCAAGTCGCGGGACATGATGACCTGGACCTGGCTCTGCACGGCCTCGGAATCGAACTGGCTGCTATCGGCCGGCGCCTGGCCCGATAGCGTAAAGAAGCCGCCGCGGCTCTCCAGCAGCAGCTTCGCTTCGCCGGTATAACGCGGTGTCACCACGTTCACCGCGACGAAAGACAGGCCGAGCGCGGCGAGCGTCGGCGCAATGATCCAGAACTTGCGGCGCTTGATCGCCGCCCAGAGGGCGGAGAGATCGAGCATGTCGCCCCGGCCTTCTCCGGCGCCGCGCGCATCAATCCCAGCTTGAGCGGTCATGGGCCCACCTATCGACGCAAAACTCTCGCCCCCTGGAAGGGACGCGGGCGACATTGAACGCTCAGTAAGCCTAATGAACTGCTAACAATCTCAATTTGTTAATCATGATCACTGGCGGCATCGGGTATCTATCTGGAGGCTTTTACCTCAAGACTTGCCGTTGTCGGTGCAGGCGTTCGACTTGGCCATCGAGCTTATTGACGGCCGTCGCCAGTCCGCCGAGCGCGACATTCTGGGCCTTGATCTCGACGGCCGGACGGCGGCGCTTGAACCATCCTTCCGCCGCCCCGGCACCCAAAACGGCCCACGGGAAGCCTTTGTTAACCATACCGGGCCTAAAGATCGGGCGAGTTCTGCACGGGTAAGCCAGTGATGAGTCGACGTCTCGCCTCTCTCGCCTTGGCCGCCGCCATGATGGCGGGCGCTTGCGCGCCCCGCTATCCGGCGTCGGACTATGCGCTCGCCGAACCGGCGGGGCCTTATCGGCTCGCCAGTGGCGACCGGCTGCGCATCATCGTCTTCGGGCAGGACAATCTCTCCAATATCTATGCGGTCGACGGCGCCGGGCGCATCGCCATGCCGCTGATCGGCTCGGTCGAGGCGCAGGGACGCACGACGGTGCAGCTCGCCCAGGCGATCGAGGCCAAGCTGCGCGGCGGCTATCTGCGCGAACCCAAGGTTTCGGTCGAGGTCGATACCTACCGGCCGTTCTTCGTGCTCGGCGAGGTCACCACGTCCGGCCAGTTCCCCTATGTGAACGGCATGACCGTGCAGACGGCCGTTGCCATTGCCGGTGGCTTCACGCCGCGCGGCCTGCGCTCCTCTGCCGAGGTGACGCGCCAGATCGAGGGACAGACCGTGACCGCGACCGTGCCGATCACCTATCCGGTCCAGCCCGGCGACACCATCGTCATCAAGGAACGCTGGTTCTGAGATCGCGCCGCGCCCCATGACGGACAGCCCGGCTTCCCGCCCCTTGAAAATCCTGCATGTCTTTCGGGCACCGCTTGGCGGGCTGTTCCGACACGTCCTCGACGTCGCCCGCGGCCAGGTCGAGCGCGGGCACGATGTCGGCATCTTCTGCGATTCCAGCACCGGCGGGGCACGAGCCGACGAAGTTTTTCGCGAGCTTGCCGGGCAGTTGACGCTGGGCGTGACGCGGGTGCCGATGTCGCGCTATCCGAGCGCCACCGACCTCAAGGCGCAGCTGTCGGAGATGTCGCTGCGGCGGCGCCTCGCGCCGGATGTCGTGCATTGCCACGGCTCGAAAGGCGGGGTCTATGGCCGGATCCCTGCCCTGTTCTCGCCTGGCCGGCGCTATGTCACCGCCTACACGCCCCATGGCGGCAGCTTCAACTACAAGCCCGGCAGCGTGGAGCATAAGGTCTATATGAGCGTCGAGCGCCTGCTCGAAGGCGCGACCGACATGTTCCTGTTCGAGAGCCGCTTCATCGCCGGGCGCTTCGAGGCCCATGTCGGCCATGCACCGCGCACGGACCATCGGGTGGTGCTCAACGGCGTCTCCGACGCGGAATTCGAGCCGATCGACCATGGCGCGGCGGAATTCGACCTGCTCTATCTGGGTGAACTGCGCTCGGCCAAGGGCGTCGACACGCTGATCGACGCGCTGGCGCTGCTGCGCCGCCGCGACGGGCTGATGCCGCGGATCCTCATCATCGGCTCGGGGCCGGACGAAGACGAATTGCGGCAGATGACGCGCGAACGCGGCGTCGCCGACCAGTGCGTCTTCGAGCCACCGGCACCCATCCGCAAGGCCCTGGCCCGCGCCCGCGCCATGGTGATCCCGTCGCGGGCCGAATCCCTGCCCTATGTCATCCTGGAAGCAGCCGCGGCTGCCCAGCCGCTGATCTCGACCGATGTCGGCGGTATCGGCGAGATCTACGGCCCCAATCATCGCCAGCGATTGATCCAGGCCAACGACCCGACGATCCTTGCCGGGGCGATCCGGGCGATGCTCGATACGCCGGAAGCCGAGCGCCTCGCCCAGGCGGCCGACCTCGCCGGCCATGTCCACCAGAACTTCCGTCTGGACGACATGATCGACGGCGTCATCGCCGCCTATCGCGATGCGTTGAAGACGCGCGGCATCGCCTGAAGCCCCGCCTCAGACCAGCTTGAGCGCGACGACGCCGCAGACCACCAGCAGGATGCCGAGCCAGCCCACCGGCCTGATGCGCTGGCCGAAGACCAGCGCGCCGATGATCGCGGTGATCACCAGACCCGCCCCGCCCCAGACCGCATAGGCGACCGACAGGTCCATGCCCCTGATCGCCTGGGCGAGCGCCGCGAAGGCGCCCATGACGAGCACGATACCGCCGGCGCCCATCGTGCGACGGGCCATGCCGTCCGAGAGCTTGAGCAGATAGGTGCCGCCGATTTCCAGCGTGACGGCCAGCAGCAGCCAGAGGAAAGGCGCAGCCTGCGTGAAGGAGGCGGTCACACGAGCCTCCCGTCACCCTCACTGCGTTCGTGCCCCACTCCGTTCTCGATGAGGAGAATGCCGGCCAGGATCGCGGCCAGGCCGGCCGCGCGGGCAGCCGTCAGATGCTCTCCGAAGAGCACATGGCCGATCAGCGCGATGCCGACGATGCCGAGCCCTTCCCAGACGGCATAGGCGACCGCCATCGGAATGACCCGCAACGCGATGCTGAGCAGGATGAAGGAGAAGCCGATCAGGATCAGCGGCAGCGTGCCGACGAGCCATGAGGTGGAGACAGCCGACTTCAGCGCGGCCGTCGCGACGATCTCGACGGCGATCGCCGCGAGCAGAACCAACCAATGAAAAGACATGTTGCACACGGGCGAAGCCGGCGCTGAACGTCACGGGTGCGACGCAGGGACAGCCAAGCAATCGTTAGAGTTTTAAATCGACAGATCCGAAAAGAAGACTGAGCCGGAGCTTAACTCCAGCAACCGACGCCATAGGCAAAAAACACCTGTCGGGGCGCGGCGCTCTTCTTGAGCGTTATATGCTTCTCAGACACTCATCGACAGCCAATATGCCTACGCCGTTCTATTCTGTCAACACGCGATCACTTGCAATAACAATCACTTGCGGGAAATCGCAACTTTTTCAGGCGTTTTAAACCTGTGCCAAATCACTGGCCGACCAAGACAAAATCCACTTTTTCGCCATCGCGTTTTGGCACCCTCCATAGAACATGCGGCATGCGCCTTCGCGGCGCTCCGGAGCCTTACGAATCCGCCGAAACAGCAAGCGGTCGGGTTAAACGTTCCGAGAGCAATTTCGGATACAGCCGAACCGGGATCGCCGCACTCCGGCGCGACGCTCCGAGTTGAGGGTGTATGGGTCATGGGGACTTTCGACGTCCGCGATATGATGAAGGCGGATGCGGCCGCCTCGGCCTCGCCGGCGATGTTCGGTGGGTCCGACAAGGGCCAGACGCGGCGCTTCCACCCGCTGGCCGAGCGCATCGCGGCCATTCCCGTCAAGCCGACGCTGTCGCCCGTGATGATCGAAGGCGCGGCCCGGCTGCTCGACCTGATCGCCGTGCTCGGGACTGGCGGGCTGATCTACTGGCTCTATGCGGCCGGCAAGGTCGAGTACACGCTGCCCTATCAGGTGACGGTCGCAGCGCTGGCTCTTGGCTCGCTTGCGGTCTTCCAGGCGCTGCAACTCTACCCGATCGGAGCTTTGCGCCATTTCGTCGGCAGCGGCGTGCGCCTGGTCGCCGGCTGGACGATGCTGTTCCTGGTCGCGCTCGCGGCCTTCTTCTTCCTGAAGATCGGCGATCAGGTTTCGCGCGGCTGGCTGATCGGTTTCTATTTCGCCGGTGCCGGCGCCCTGCTCGCCGGGCGCGTGGTCACCACGGCGGGCGTGCGCTATCTCACCCGCACCGGCCGGCTGGAGCGGCGCACGGCCATCGTCGGCGGCGGCGAGGCCGGCGAAGCGCTGATCCGCGCCCTGGAAAGCCAGAAGGATACGGGCCTGCGCATCTGCGGCGTCTTCGACGACCGCAACGACGAGCGCTCGCCCGATCTCGTCGCCGGCTATCCCAAGCTCGGCACGATCGACGACCTCGTCGAATTCGCACGCCGCACCAAGCTGGACCTCGTCATCTTCACCCTGCCGATCTCGGCGGAGGCGCGGCTCCTGACCATGCTGCGCAAGCTCTGGGTACTGCCGATCGACATCCGCCTCTCGGCTCATCTGTCGAAGCTGCGGTTGCGGCCGCGCTCCTATTCCTATTTCGGCGCGGTGCCCGTGCTCGACGTGTTCGACCGGCCGATCGCCGACTGGGACATCGTCGTCAAATGGGCGTTCGACAAGGTCGTCGGCACGCTCGCCCTGATCGCGCTCTCGCCGGTGATGCTGGTGACGGCGATCGCGATCAAGCTCGATACCACGGGGCCGGTGTTCTTCCGCCAGAAGCGCTACGGCTTCAACAACGAGACCGTCGACGTCCTGAAATTCCGCTCGCTGCGCAACGACATGGCCGACCATAACGCTGCCAAGCAGGTCACCAGGGACGATCCGCGCGTGACGCGCGTCGGCCGCTTCATCCGCAAGACCTCGATCGACGAATTGCCGCAGCTCCTGAACGTCGTGTTCAAGGGCGACCTATCGCTGGTCGGCCCCCGGCCGCATGCCATCCATGCCAAGGCCTCCAACCGCGCCTATGAGCAGGTGGTGGACGGCTATTTCGCACGTCACAAGGTCAAGCCTGGCATCACCGGCTGGGCCCAGATCAACGGCTGGCGCGGCGAGACCGACACCGAGGAAAAGATCCAGCGGCGCGTCGAGCACGACCTCTACTATATCGAGAACTGGTCGGTGCTGCTCGACCTCTACATCCTGGTGAAGACGCCGTTCTCGCTCCTGACCAAGAACGAGAACGCCTATTGAGCGCGCTGGCGCAAAACCCGCCGCAGGCAGGCCGGGCCTCGCGCCTGGCGATTTCCTACGCCGCCATCAAGCGCGGCACCCTCTGGCTGCTCGGCGCCGCCAGCGGCCTCGCCCTGGTCGAGCCCTCGCCCTACGAGGTCGTCTTCCTGCTGGCGCTGTTCGTCTTCGCGCTCACCGGCATCCGGTTCTCGCAGAAGCTTCTGCCGCTCGCGGTCCTGCTGCTCGGCTACAATATCGGCGGCATCCTCTCGCTCATTCCCTGGATGGGCGACGGCGACTCGGTGCGCTTCACCGCGGTGTCGGTCTATCTGATGATCACCTGCGTCTTCGTCGCCGGGATCATGTCCCAGGATGCGGCCGGCCGGCTGGAGACCCTGCGCCGCGGCTGGCTGTTCGCCGCCTGGGTCGCAGGGTTTGCGGGGCTGCTCGGCTATTTCGACATTGCCGGGCTCGGCTCGATCTTCACGCTCTATGGCCGCGCCGCCGGAACGTTCAAGGACCCCAACGTGCTGGGCCCTTATCTGGCCCTGCCGATCGTCTATGTGCTGCAGCGCATCCTGACCGGCCAGGTCGGCATGGCGCGCGGCCTGGTCACGTTGAGCATCCCGCTCGCCGCGCTGTTCTTCACCTTCTCGCGCGGCGCCTGGGGCGTGCTCGTCGTCTCGACGGCGCTCATGATCGCCCTCACCTTCCTGACCGCTCCGAGCGCCGCCAGCCGGCGCCGGATCGTCACCATGTCGCTGGCAGCGCTCGTCGCCATGGTGGCCGCGCTCCTGGTCGCGCTGTCCTTCGAGGATATCCGCAACGTCTTCGACGCGCGCGCCAGCCTCGACCAGGAATATGACCAGGGCGTCACGGGGCGCTTCGGCAACCAGTTGCGCGCCATCCCGATGCTGCTGGACGCACCGAACGGCTTCGGACCGCTGCAGTTCCGCTGGCTCTTCAACCAGGCCGACCCGCACAACGTCTATATCAACGCCTTCGCCTCCTATGGCTGGCTCGGCGGGCTGTCATGGATCAGCCTGATGGTGGCGACCTGCTATGTCGGCTGGCGGGTGGTGTTCCGGCCCGGCCCGACCCAGCTCCACGCCATCGCGATCTGGTCGGTGCTCTTCGTCACCATCCTGCAGGGCTTCCAGATCGACAGCGACCACTGGCGGCATCTCTACCTGATGCTCGGCCTGATCTGGGGCCTGGCGGCACTCGGGCCGGGAGACGGCGGCGCGGAGGGGCGCTCATGACGGCGGCTGCGCCATTGGCCAGCGGAACGGCGCCATCCGGCCAGATCGAGAGCATCCAGGCCTTGCGCGCGATCGCGGCGCTGCTGGTCGTCCTCGGCCATGCCGCCCATGAGACGGAAGCCATCGGCGCGCGCGTGGGCCTGCCCGCCATCGACCTGTCCTTCATGCGCTGGGGCATCGGCGTCGACATCTTCTTCGTGATTTCCGGCTTCATCATGGTCCACACCTCGGCCGATCTGTTCGGCCGGCCGGGGGCATGGCGGGTATTCCTCACCCGGCGGATCGCCCGGATCGTGCCGCTCTACTGGCTCCTGACCAGCATCCTGCTGCTCGGCGGCCTCGCCGCTCCCCAGCTCCTGAACGTTCCGCTCGGCGACTGGCAGCACATCCTCGCCTCCTATCTCTTCATCCCGAGCCTGCGCGGCGGCGACGAGACCAGGCCCGTGATGGCGCTGGGCTGGACGCTCAACCTCGAAATGTTCTTCTACATGCTGTTTGCCGGCGCGATGCTGCTGCCCCTGCGGCGCGGAATGGCCGCGCTCACGCTCGTCATCGGCGGCCTCGCCCTGGCGGGGATGCTGCTGCAGCCGGCGCAGGTCCAGCTCGCCTTCTGGACGCAGCAGATCATCCTCGAATTCCTGTTCGGCTGCCTCCTGGCACTGCTCCACAGGCAAGGCGTGAGCCTTCCGGGGCCGGGCGCTGCGCTGCTCGTGGTCCTCGGCTTCGCCGCCATCTTCAGGATTCACGGCCTCGACGCCGGGGAAACGACCCTGCCGGCGCTGCGCTGGGGCATCCCGGCCGTGATGATCGTCGCAGGAGCGGCGCTCTATCGCGGCGCCACGCCGCGCCTGGCGCTGCTCCTCACCGGGCTCGGCAACGCCTCCTACAGCCTCTATCTGTTTCACCCCTTCGCGCTGCGCCCGCTCCGGGAGGTCTGGATCAGGCTGGTCGGCGGGGCGCTGCCACTGGAGATCTACATCGCGGTCGCCATCGCGGTTGCAGCCGTCGCATCCAGCCTGCTCTACCGCTGGGTCGAACGTCCGATCGGGCGCAGGCTGCGTTTCCCCTCCACCACGGGTGCGGCGCGCGAACAGCGTCCGGCCATGGACAGATCACGCTGGGCAAAAGACGGCGAAGCCGGCCATACCGCAGGCTGAGGCAGGTCTTCTCCAGCCGGGTTGATGCCGTCTCGAAGCAGGCGAAGCGTGCTCAGCCCCGGCCCTTGCGGACGACGACATAGGCATAGGTCGTCACGAAGCTCCAGCCGACACGCGCCGCCAGCGCGTTGAAGACGTGATCGACCTGCTTCAGACCCGGCATCCGGTCGAAATAGCCGTGCCCCCAGAAGCGCTGGACATGGGTTTCGGCGAAGCCCGCCCGCCTCAGCATCGGCTCGAGCAAGGCGGGGTTGCCGCGGCACCAATCATAGAGCGCGGGGAATTTCGGATCGCCGCCGCCGTCGCGACGCGCCGGGAACAGGGCGTGGACGATGGCGTGCGAGACCTTCTCCGGCAGGACATGGTTGAGGGCAAAGACCGGCGCCCAGAGCGTCGGGAAGAAGGCCAGCGCCACGCCGCCGGGAGCCAGCAGCTCATGGATATTGGCCCAGGCCCGCTCGACCCCGTCGACATGTTCGAAGACCATGCGCGACACCATCATGTCATAGCCGCCACGGGTGACATCCGGCTCGCTCAGGTCCCCGGCGATGTCGAAGCGTGCGGTCTTGAGTCCGCGCGCCGTCAGCGCCAGCTCGCCGGCATCGATATCGTTGACGATGAGATCGATGCCGTTGCGGGCGGCCTGCTCCTGGGTGAACAGGGGATCGCGGCCGCCGCCGATCTCGCAGACGCGGCGCAGGCCGAACTGATGCGCCAGTCCGAGGATGGTCGCCTCATAGTGATCCCAGGCCCATTGCGAGTGCCAATCGGGCTTGATCCCGGTGAAGAAATTCGCAAGCGAACCGGCGGCTTCCGTCATCTCCCGACGGCCCGGCTCGGCGGCCGTGATCGCAAGACTCGCCATGGACATGATCGCTTCCGCCTCTTCGTGCCCTGCCCGCCCCGATCACGACATTGGCTGCGCGACGGCGCGAGAGCAACGACAAGCCTAAGGAAGGGTTAATCACGGGAGCCGCAACGGCGCGAGCGAAAGGCGAATCCATCGCCTCGAATCAGGCTCGGCTCATAGCGCCGCAAAGGCGCCTCGCGACGCCCGAAAGCATACGGGAGACGGCTGGCCGTTGATTTTCAGGGATTTGAATGGTCGGAGCGAGAGGATTCGAACCTCCGACCCCTTGTCCCCCAGACAAGTGCGCTAACCGGGCTGCGCTACGCTCCGACGGGTCGGCTTATAGTGGCGAGGCGCGGCAGATGCAATGCGCTTCGAGACGATCATGAACAATCCCGTCGCATGACGGCAACGGCTCGTATCGCCCAGGCGATTGCCGTCAGGCCGACGGCGCCGAACCCGCCTTCTAGAGCGCCGGATCGGCGATCGACGGGCGCGGCCCTGATCCTCATTCTCAGAACCTGATCCGGACATCGCATCGGCCTTTCGAAAGCGGACACCCCAAATGGGGGCTGCGCGAACACTTGCGTTGGAGCGATGATGAAAGTGCGGCTCCGGGTCATTCGATCATGAAACACAAGCAACAGATGTCGCTTATCGCGCGGCGTGCCCAAATCCGGCGTGCGGCCGCCGGGCGGAAAGATCTCGCTTCGGCGCAGCCAGCGGTCCGCCCGGTTCTGCGCCTGGTCTCTTCGCGCTCCGAAGCCGAGCGAAACCAGCATAACCAACATCGCGAACTGACCTCCGCCGTCGAATAGCCGCCGGCTTCCGATCACGAAGCACGTTCAGGCAATGGTCATCTGCGATGGCCTTTGATGCCGATGCGGCACGCGGATTGCCGCTGCGTCGACGATCAGCATGGACGGTATCGCGTTGAGACAAAATGGATTCCATTGCGGGGATTGCGGCTCGCCGGGCGTCTCTGTTCCGCACGCGCTCAGCGATGCGAGCGTGGTCTCCTGCGCCAATTGCGGATTGAACCTGGGGTCCTGGGCGGAGTATCGCCAACGGATCGACATGGCCCTGATGGCCGAGCAGGCCGGGAAGGCGCGCCGCCTCATCGTGGCGGACCCGGTCGGAAACGTGCTCGCCCGGGCCTAGAGCACCGGACTGAATGCCGTAATCAGTCCGATGCTCCCGATGCTGCCTTTGATCAGTTGCGCGCCAGCCAGTCGCCGAGAAGGCCGATATCGGCCTGCCCGAGACCATGCCCCGCGGGCAATGCGCGATGCTCGACGGCGGCGCCGCTCTCACCGAGCTGGCGCGCCAGCGCTTCGGCATTGGCTTTCGGCACGATCGGATCGAGCGCGCCCGACAGGATCAACACCGGCTTGCCCGTGAGATCGGCGCGCGGCGGCTCGGCGAAGGGAACCATCGCGCGCAGGAGCGCGGCACCGGCCAGGATCTCGGGCCGCTGCAGCAACAGCGCCGCCGCAATATTCGCACCGTTGGAGAAGCCGAGCGCGATCGGCGCCGGCAGGCCGTAGCGCTCCCGCGCCAAGAGCACGAAATCGGCCAGCTCGTCGGTGCGCTGCCTGAGATCAGCCTCGTCGAAGACACCCTCGGCCAGGCGGCGGAAGAAGCGCGGCGCCGCTCCTTCGAGAACCTTGCCGCGCGGCGAGAGCAGGCTTGCTCCCGGCGCGACGGTGCGACCGAGCGAGAGCAGGTCGCGCTCGTCGCCGCCGGTGCCATGCAGGAGCAGGAGCGGCCTGCGGGCCGGATCGCTGCCCGGCTCGAAGACATGGATGAAATCGGTATCGACGGTCGTGGCGGTCATGGTCGTCTCCCTTCATCGAGCGGAACCGCCCTGCCCCTTGCGATAAGCAGGCAAGGCGTCGTGGTGTCGCTCCGCCGCCCGCCTGAACGGCGGGCGGCGGGTCTCGTCAGCCGAGGTCGGGCAGGACCGCCTCGATCTCCTTGCGATGCGCCTCGTACTGAGGCGGCAGCTTCAGCGAACGGCCGAGCTCGGCCGCGGGCTCGTCGATCGCGAAGCCGGGGATATCGGTCGCGATCTCGAACAGGACATGGCCCGGCTCACGGAAATAGACCGAGCGGAAATAATTCCGGTCGCGCTGTTCCGTGGGGCTGATGCCGTGGTTCTGAACGAGACGGCGCACCATCTCCCCCTGCGCGGCGTCATCGGCCGCCCGGAAGGCGATATGGTGGACCGAGCCCGCGCCCTGCCGGGCCGGCAGGAAGCCGCCGGCGACGCGCAGGTCGATCACCCCGCCGATCGCCGTGCCCTTCGCGGCATAGCGGATCAGCGTGTCCTCGCGCCCGATCTCGGTGAAACCGAAAACGTCGCTGAGGATGGCCCCCGTCGGTGCGGCATCGGCCAGCAGCAGGCTGACGCTGTGGAAGCCGCGCAGCCCATGCTCGGCGGGAATGCCGCCGTCAGCCCAAGCCGGCTCCTTCTCGACACCGGGCAGGCCAACAAGGGCGAGCCTCATGCCGTCCGGATCGCGGAAGCTCAGCACGGTCTCGCCGAAGCGCTTGACCGGCACCTCATGCGGCACGCCCTGCTCGACGAAGCGATGCGCCCAGAAGCCGATCGAACCTTCCGGAACCCGGAAGACCGTCTCCTGCGTCTCGCCGACGCCGAGGCGGCCCGGAGCGGCATGCTCCCACGGGAAGAAGGTCAGGATCGAGCCGGGCGCGGCATCCACATCGCCGAAATAGAGGTGATAGGTGCCGGGATCGTCGAAATTGACGGTCTTCTTGACGAGGCGCAGGCCGAGCACCCGAGCATAGAAGTCGAGATTGCGGCGCGCCGGGCCAGAGATGGCGGTGACGTGATGAAGGCCGTTGATCTGCATGGCAAGCTCCTCCGTGTTCTCGATCCCGATGGGCAGATATCCGCCCCGTTGGCTGGAAGATCGGCATGGAAGCGGCCGAGCGCCAGAGGCAATTCATTGCATTGATGCAATGTGACTATCGCCAATCTACAATTTGATTTGCGCATGAGTCCGATCGATCTTCTGCCTCGAGACCAACCGGTCCTGTTTCAGGAGACGTCCCATGATCGACAATCGCCTCGCTCCTTATGGCGCCCTTGGCCTGCGCGTCGCGCTCGGCCTGATGTTCATCGCCCACGCCTATCTCAAGCTCGTCATCTTCACGCCCGCCGGCTTCACCGGTTTTCTTGGGCAGGTCGGACTGCCCGGCTTCCTCGCCTGGCCGATCATGCTGGCCGAGCTCATCGGCGGCATCGCCATCCTCATCGGCTTCCATGGCCGTCTCGTCTCAGCCGCGCTGCTGCCGGTCCTGCTGGGCGCTCTCGCCATCCACGCCCCGAACGGCTGGGTCTTCAATGCGCCGAATGGCGGCTGGGAATATCCGGCCTTCCTTGCGCTCACCGCCTTCGCGCATGTGCTGATCGGCGATGGCGCGCTTGCCGTCGCCGGCACGCGCTCGGCCCTCAGCGCCAAGCCGGCCTTGGCGTGACGCGAGCCCGCCTTGAAGGGGAGCGTCCCTTGGCCGAGAGTGAGCGGATGAATCAAGCCGCGAAGCCTCTGGCCTGGGACGATTTCCGCCTGATCAAGGCGATCGCCGACAAACGGGCGCTGCCGGCGGCCGCGGCAGCGCTCGGCGTCAACCACTCGACGGTGTTCCGTCGCCTCGGCCAGATCGAGGAGGCGCTCGGCACCAAGCTGTTCGAGCGTCACCGCAGCGGCTATGTCGCGACGCCAGCCGGCGAGGAAATGATCCAGCTCGCCGGCCGCGTCGACGACGACATCACCGCTTTCTCGCGCAAGCTCGCGGGGCAGGAGATCAAGCCGGCCGGCGAGTTGCGCGTCGCCACCAACGACTCCCTGCTGGTCGACCTGCTGACGCCGCTCTTTGCCCGTTTCCTCGCGCAATGCCCGGACATCCGGCTCGACATCCTGATCGGCAACCAGGCCGCCAATCTCTCCAAGCGCGACGCCGATGTCGCGATCCGCGCCACCGACAATCCGCCGGAGACGCTGGTCGGCCGCAAGCCCGCCCGGATCGCCTGGGCGCTCTATGGCCGTGCCGCCGATTTCCCCGATGCGGAGCTTCCCTCTCGCGAAAGCCTGTGGGAGCGCAGCTGGGTTTCGCTCGGCGACCAGTTCACCATGCTGAGCGCGGTGCGCTATCTCGCCCGCCACGTCACGCCGGAGCGTGTCGTCTACAAGCTCAATACCGTGCTCGGCCTTGCCGAGGCGGTCGAGGCCGGGATCGGCATCGGCTTCCTGCCCTGCTTCATCGGCGACACGCGCCCCGGCCTCAGGCGTTTCGGCGAGCCCGATCCCGATCTCGCAGCCGACCTCTGGCTGCTGACCCATCCGGACATGCGGCATACGCCCCGCGTCCGGCTCTTCCTCGATTTCCTGGCGGTCGAGCTCGGGCGGTTGAAGCCGCTGGTCGAGGGGGAGCGCCCGATCGGCCGGACCGCGGCGCCGGCCGGTGCGCCTGCGGAATCCCAGCTTCCATAGCAGGGTCCCACGCCGCTCATCCCTCATGTGAATGACGAGGCCGGAGCTTCCGCAATGTTAGCTCTGGAGGAAGGCGGCAGCCTGTTTCGGGCGCTGCCGGAATCGCGGCGCTGGCGGCCGCCCGCGATTGTCAGGGCCAGCCGCGACGGGGGGCCGAACATGCCGGAGCCTGCCAAGAAATCGATCGCCAAAGGGGCGCGCTGCAACAATACAGCCTCCGTCCAGCACACGATCAACATGGTCTATGGCGGCAAGAACAACCTCAAGGTCGACGGCATCTTCGGTGACAACACCGAAAGCGCGGTCAAGACTTTCCAGCGCGCCTGTGGGCTTGGGGACGATGGCAAGGTCGGCAACGACACCGCGACCCGCCTGTTCGACGAACATTCGCTGACGCAGACCATGACCTTGATGATTCCCGAGAAGGCCTTCGAGCTTACCGGGAAGAGCCTGCCGCCGCCGCCGCTGCTCGACGCGGCGGGCGCCCTGCTATCGCGCGACAAGCTGGTCAAACTCTGGACCGATGCGCCACGGCTCGAAAAGACAGGGCTCGAGCTGCCCCAACTGGAGCTACGGCAGCCGGGACTGCGCACCGCGACGATGATCGCCCACGGCGTCAAGCAACTGGGGCCGTTCCATGTCCTGGACAAGCTGCCGACATTCGACCCCCGGCTGCCCCATACCCTGTATCTTTACGGCGAGTTCAAGGATTTCAAAGGCTTTTCCGTCAGCTATTCGGTCGACAAGGTCCTGCAACCGCAGCTGCCCGGTTTCATACGGCCTTATTTCAAGAGCGAGTTCTTGCCTAAAGCCAGCATCGAAGATCGCAATCTCTCGGTCGAGTTTCGTTCGTCCGCCGGCATCTCGACACCTGTGATCAATGTCGCCAACCGCCTGCAGTTGGGAGCCCAGGCCAATTTCTGGACGACGATCAAAGGAGCCATCGGCCTGGGCGGGGCTATCGGCCAGGCCTCCGCGGGGGCCAAGATCGAGACGAAGGCAATCGCCAACATCACGAAATCGGAAGTGCGGCTTGGCCCAGTCCGGCAGATTCAGATCGATGCCGTCGTAGGCTTCGATGCGGGCGTCTCGATCCAGGCCTCGGTCTGGTCGGACCGGGCCAGGATCAACATCCTTCCACCGGGCTTCGATTTCTCCTCCACCGTGGGCCTGCGCGTCGGAATCGAGTTCCAAAAGAAATAGCGCCGGCAGCCTTTGGCAGAATCCCGGCCGCCGAGCGAGGGCGACGGAAAATTTCCCATCGACCGGCTCCGTGCTGTAGGCTCGCCCGATGGAGATCGTCATTCCCCTGATCATCGGCCTCAGCCTGATCTGGCTGATCGGCCGCGGCGTGCCCTGGAACGCTAAGCTCATGACCATTCTGGTCACGCTGGCGGTCATCGTCCTGATCGTCATGATCGAGCGCGGCGGCTACTGGCCGGAATCCTGGCGCCGGAGCTGAGCCTCGGCGCTTACGCCGAGACCAGCTTGAGTCCGACGATCCCGGCCACGATCAGGCCGATGCAGGCGAGCCGCAGAGCGCCCGCCGGTTCGCCCAGCAGAGCGATGCCGAGGATCGCCGTGCCGATCGTGCCGATGCCGGTCCAGACCGCGTAAGCCGTGCCGACGGGCAGCGATTTCAGGGCAAGGCCGAGCAGGCCCAAGCTGACGACCATGCTGGCGCCGGTGAACAAAGTCGGGACGAGCCGGGTGAAGCCTTGCGTGTATTTCAGGCCGATGGCCCAGCCGACCTCGAACAGGCCCGCGATGAACAGATAAAGCCAGGCCATGCCGGCGCTCCCCAGTGATGAGGCGCGACGATCCGCGCCGGTACGGGACGTGCCAGGTCGTCCTCGGCCTTGAAGCTATGGTCAAGAGCGGAGCGATCAACCCGCGTCGCGCCTGCATCGACGCAAACGCCCCGGGCGCGACCGCAAGTCTGGATCAGGCGGAGTCCGGCGCCGGCTGCAGGGCCTGCTCGAGGATGCGTCGGCACTCGCCGAGCTCCTTCAGCACCGCCGTGAGGACCGAGATGTCGTCAAGCCCTTCGGGAACGGGCTGCCGATAAGGCGCCAGCCGTTCGGGTCCCGCCTCGGCAGCGGCGCCAGGCATGGCGCCCGGACCGCCCGGCGTGACCGCCGGCGCTGCGCTGCTCATCGCCCCGATCGGTGCACCCCGGCCGATCGCCTGGACATGGCGCGGCCCCTGCTCCTTCAGGATGCGCTGCAGGCCCTTGATCGTATAGCCTTCGCCATAGAGCAGGCGCCGGATGCCCTTGAGCAGGGCGACGTCGTCAGGCCGGTAATAGCGGCGTCCGCCGCCGCGCTTCAGCGGCTTGATCTGGCTGAAGCGGGTCTCCCAGAAACGCAGGACGTGCTGGGGTATGTCGAGGTCTTCGGCGACCTCGCTGATGGTCCGGAAGGCATCTGGGCTCTTGGTGTCCAATTCGGCCTCTGTATCGCCGGCGTGGAACTCCAGGCTCACTCAGTCTCACCCTCACCCGTCTGCCCGTTGATGCGGGCCTTCATCACGTTCGAGGGCTTGAACACCATCACGCGACGCGGCTCGATCGGGACCTCAACGCCAGTTTTGGGATTACGCCCGATTCGTTCGCCTTTGTCTCGCACGACGAACGATCCGAACGAGGACAACTTCACATTCTCGCCGCGCGCGACCGCGTCGCAGATCTCGTCGAGCACCGCCTCGACAAGCTTCGACGACTCCGTCCGCGACAAGCCGATCTTCTGGTAGACAGCCTCGCACAGGTCCGCACGAGTGACCGTTTGCCCCGCCATTCATATCCTCCAAGGCGTATTGCGGGCGGCGGCCTGAAACCGCCAACCCTTCGCCATTATGGACGGCGGACGCTAGGCGCCCCCGTCGCGCGGGTCAATCCTCAAGCGCGGCGATTGTGCCGGCTTAGGCCAGAACCGACCCGAAATGACGATGATTCATGACAATTTTCGTGAATTATCTACCGCTGGGTCACCAGCGGATCAGGGCCGAGCCCCAGGTGAAGCCGCCGCCCATCGCCTCGATCAGGACGAGCTGTCCGCGCTTGATGCGGCCGTCGGCATGGGCCTCGGCCAGAGCAAGCGGTATCGAGGCCGCAGAGGTGTTGCCGTGGCGGTCGACGGTGACGACGACATGGTCGTGGCTGATGCCGAGCTTGTCGGCCGTGGCGTCGATGATGCGCCGGTTGGCCTGGTGCGGCACGAACCAGTCGATATCGGCGCCGGACAAGCCCGTCTGCTCGAAGGTGTGGCGTACCGTCTCGGCCAGGTTGGTGACGGCGTGGCGGAAGACCTCCTTGCCTTCCATGCGCAGGAAGCCGACCGTCTTGGTCGAGCCCGCGCCGCCGTCGACATAGAGCTTGTCCTTGTGGCGGCCGTCCGAGCGGATATGGGTGGTGAGGATGCCGCGATCGGCAAGCGTCCCCTCGCCCGGCGCGGCTTTCAGCACGACGGCGCCAGCGCCGTCGCCGAACAGCACGCAGGTGGCGCGGTCCTCCCAGTCGAGGATGCGCGAGAAGGTCTCGGCGCCGATCACCAGGGCGGCGCGGGCACCGCCCGTGGTCAGGAACTTGTCGGCGGTCGCGAGCGCAAAGACGAAGCCCGAGCAGACCGCCTGCAGGTCGAAGGCCGCGCCGCCGGTAATGCCGAGTGCCGCCTGGATCTGCGTCGCCGTGGCGGGAAAAGTGTGATCCGGCGTCGCGGTCGCGACGATGATCAGGTCGATCTCGGACGGGTCGATGCCGGCGTCGGCGATCGCCGCCTGCGCCGCCTTGAGGCCGACCACCGAGGTCGGCTCGTCATCGGCCGCGACATGGCGCTGGCGGATGCCGGTGCGCTGGACGATCCACTCGTCGCTGGTGTCGACGCGGGCGGCCAGCTCGGCATTCGTGACGATGCGCGCGGGCAGGTAGGAGCCGCAGCCGACGACTTGAGAGCGCAGGATGGACAAGAAGGTTGTTCCCTATTCCGCCTCGGCGGGCTGCGCGGCCATCAGCTCCGGACGCGTGCTCGCGGCGACCATTTCGCGGACCTTCGCCATCAGGTCCTCGCGTGCCATTTCATAGCCCAATTCGGCGGCGCTGGCGAAGCCGATCGCATCCGTACCGCCATGGCTCTTGATGACGATGCCTTCCAGCCCGAGAAAGACGCCGCCGTTCGACTTGCGCGGGTCGAGCTTGTCCTTCAGCGCCGCGAAGGCGCCACGGGCGAAGACATAGCCGATCTTCGCCATCAGCGAGCGGCTCATCGCGGCGCGCAGGTAATCGGCGATCTGACGGGCGGTGCCTTCGGCCGTCTTCAGAGCGATGTTGCCGGTAAAGCCCTCGGTGACCACGACATCGACCGTGCCCTTGCCGAGATCATCGCCCTCGACGAAGCCGTGATAGGCGAGATGCGGCAGGTTGCTTTCGCGCAGGATGCGGCCGGCTTCCTTGACCGCCTCGACGCCTTTGATCTCCTCGACGCCGACATTGAGCAGGCCGACGGTCGGCCGGTCGAGATCGAGCACGACGCGGGCCATGGCCGCGCCCATCACGGCGAGGTCGACGAGATGGCGCGCATCCGCACCGATGGTGGCGCCGACATCGAGCACGATGCTCTCGCCTCGGGCCGTCGGCCACAGGCAGGCGATCGCCGGCCGGTCGACCTGCGCCATCGACTTCAGGCAGAATTTCGACATCGCCATCAGCGCGCCGGTATTGCCGGCCGAAACCGTGACATCCGCCTCGCCCGTCTTGGTCGCGTCGATCGCGCGCCACATCGAGGATTTGTAGCGGCCATAGCGCAACGCCTGGCTCGGCTTGTCGTCCATCTTCACCGAGACCTCGGTGTGGTGGAATGTCGTTACCGCCTTGAGCTTCGGGTGCTGATCGATCAGCGGAAGCACCTGCTTCTCGTCGCCGAAGATGACGAATCGGGCATCCGGACGGCGCTCGAGCATCAACGCGGCGCCGGGTATGACGATGGTCGGGCCGTGGTCCCCGCCCATCGCATCGAGCGCGATTGTAACCGGTCTTGTCATGGAATTCTGGCGTGTCCCGGAGATGGCCGACCTTCAATCCGGGGCGGCTCAGTGCCGGCCGGACAATAGCGGTTTGGGCCAGCGCCGCAAGCCGCGCAAGGGCCGCGAAGCGCTTCAGTCACCGCGTTTCAACTTTGCCAGCGCCGCGAAAGGCGATTCCACGGCGGCGTCGCCCGCGGACGAGTCGAAGCTGGCACCGGGCTTGCGCGGATAGGGATCAAGCGCCAGCGCGAGGAACTCCAGTGTGACCCCGCCGAGATCGATCACGCCGTCGATGATCGGCTCGGGCGGATCGTCCTCGTTCAGCAGCACTTCGATATCGATCTCGGTATCGTCCCGCTCGTTGCGCCGGGCGAAGGCCGCGCTCTCCTCCTCCGATGTGAAATCGAGCTTGACGGGTATGTCGAGCTGAACCGGGAACGGCTCGAGCGTCACGACGCAGGCCTGGTGGAGCCGGGCCGCGATGCGCCCTTCGAGCTTCACGCGCTCGCCATTGCGCGACAGGACATGGCGCGCCTCCAGGAATTCGATGGACACGAGGCCGAGCTGCGCCGCGATGGCCGGCAGCTGCGCGGCCTCCGCCCGCACCACGACCTCGGTGCCGCGGGTGCGGATCGCCTCGATCCGGATCGGATGGCTGAGCGGCAAGGCTGGGGCACGATCAGGCGTCATGAGCGACCTCCCGGGCCGAGAAGGCGGGAAAGAGATTGTCCCGGTTCATGATGCCGTCCAGATCGGCGGTGGCGAGCGCCTCCTGTGCGGCACGAGCATAGGCGGCCAGCGCAGGCGCCGCTTCCGGTACGCAGGCGTTGCGCCCCAGCGCTTCGGCCAGTGCCTCCAGACCGGGAGCGGCCAGCGCGGCCTCATAGGCCTGCACCCGGCCGTAGAACATCTGGCCGATCTTCTTCATTCGCTTGGGCACGGCGACATCGCTGATGCCGCCATTGCGGAAACCGAGCTCGAGATAGGCGAAGCAGGCATCGATGAATTCCTGCGCCAGATCGGCGGCCGGAGGCGGCAATTCGCGCAGCCGGCGCAGCACCAGCAGGACATGCAGGGTCAGCGATTCGAAACGGCCTTCGAAGCTGTCGGGAATCCCCCCATCGATATAAAGCGCAGGCAGGCGCGAGGCCTCGGCGACCCGCCCGAACAGCGTGTCCACAGGAGAGCGCCGATTGGCACGCTTGCCGAACAACCCGAAAATCACCTGTTTACTCCCGCCCGCTGCTGCCGGGGCGCACTCGCCTTGCCAAAGCCATTCTCGGGCGTTACGCCAACCCTTACCCTTTTGACAAGCGGCTTGGGATCGTCCCGGGCCGTGCTCGCCTTTCGGATCGTGCCCGCATGACCCAGATCACCCGCCGCACGGCTCTGCTCGGAGCCCTCGCGACCACCTCCCTCATGCTTGCAGGCTGCGGCCCCGATGCAGGCGGCTTCGTGCTGCCGACCTCGGCGGGCATCAACGAGGAGTTCAAGCGCGGCTTCGTGATGGACGATGCGCTGATCGCGCAGGTCAAGCCGGGCATGGACGTGCAGGCCGTGCTGACGACGCTCGGCACCCCGTCGACGACCTCGACGATCGGCAACCGGACCTTCTACTATATCAGCCAGACGATGCGCCGCCGGTTCCAGTTCCAGGATCCGCAGACCATCGACCAGCAGGTGCTGGTGATCTATTTCAACAAGAGCTTCAAGGTCGAGCGCATCGCGCATTACGGCCTGCAGGACGGCATCATCTTCGACTTCATCAGCCGCACCACCCCGACGGGCGGCGAGGAGCAGAGCTTCCTGCGCAACCTGTTCAAGGGCGTCACCAAGTTCAACCCGCTCGGCTCGTAAGCGGGCGCCTTCAGGTCACCGGACATCAAAAGCCCGCGGTGCGAACCGCGGGCTTTTTTGCGCCTTCGCAGCACTGAGGGTCGATCAGGCTGCCGGCGAGCGACTGCGCAGCGGCAACGTCATCGCCAACACGCCGGCGATGACGAGGACGAGCCCGGCCCAGGCGGTCGGCACCAGCGCCTCGCCGAGGAAGACCATGCCGATCAGCACGCCAGTGGGCACCCGCAGATAGGCGACCGATGTCGTCGCGACCGAGCCCAGCCGCGCGATCAGCCGGAAATAGATCACGAAGGCCAGAGCGGTCGAGACCAGCGACAGCGCGACCAGCGCCTGGATCGATTGCACCGAGGGCGACAGCGTCCAGGGTCGGTCCAGCACCAGGCTGAGCGGCAGCAGGACGAACGCGCCGCAGAGCAGCGAGCCCGCAGCCGGCATGATCGGATCGAGCCCCTTGAAGCTGCGTCCGAACAAGGCCGCCCCGCCATAGCAGATGCTGGCGGCGACCAGGGCGAGCTGGGCCCAGAGCTGCTCGCCGAAACCCGACATCGCCTGCCTGCCGACGATCAGGACGGTGCCGGCGAGACCGGCCGCGATTCCGGCCAGGCGCAGGCGCGGCAGGCGTTCCGCCGAAGCCGACAGACAGGAGAGCAGGACAACGAAGATCGGGCTGGTCGAGCTCAGGATCGTCGCCAGCCCGGCATCGACGCTGCGCTCTGCCCAGGCGATCAGGGTGAAGGGGACGACGCTGTTGAGGCAGGCCTGGACGATGAATAGTCGCCACGTCGCGAGGTCGCGCGGCAAACGCAGGCCGCGCCAGCGGATGACCATGAGCAGAACGAGGCCAGCGATGAGGGTCCGGGCCGCGATCAGGGTCAGCGGCGGGATCGTCTCCACGCCGAGTTTGATGAAGGTGTAGGAGCCGCCCCAGAGCACGGCCAGCACCAGCAGGAGGGCAAGCTCCACAGCGCGGTTGGGGGCAGCGGCGGGGCGGTCGAGCGTTTGCGTGGACATGGGTCCTCCTGGGGTTGGCGGGACCATGCCAGCGGGGCGATGCCGGCGCATGCGGGAACGCTACGGACCCGGCCGTAGCTTCGGAGCTTGATTCAAGAGGTTGTCGAACCGATTCAAGTCAGGTCCGCAAGCTATTGCCTTCAAACATTTTCCGCTCTCCGGCGAGCCCAAAGAAAAACCCGCGGCTTTCGCCGCGGGTTCGCGATCGTCTCGATGCTGCCTGCGATCAGGAATGCGCCAGGATCGCCAGCAGCAGGAGCGCGATGATGTTGGTGATCTTGATCGCGGGGTTCACGGCGGGGCCCGCCGTGTCCTTGTAGGGGTCGCCGACGGTGTCGCCGGTCACCGAAGCCTTATGCGCCTCGGAGCCCTTGAGATGGCGCACGCCATCCTTGTCGACGAAGCCGTCCTCGAAGCTCTTCTTGGCGTTGTCCCAGGCGCCGCCGCCCGAGGTCATCGAGATCGCGACGAAGATGCCGGTGACGATCACGCCCATCAGCATGGCGCCGACGGCTGCGAAGGCGTTGTTCTTGCCGGCGATCCAGTAGATCACGAAATAGGTCACGATCGGCGCCAGCACCGGCAGGAGCGAGGGCACCACCATTTCCTTGATCGCGGCGCGCGTCAGCATGTCGACGGCGCGGCCGTAATCGGGCCGGTCCGTGCCTTGCATGATGCCGGGCTTCTCCTTGAACTGCCGGCGGACCTCCTCGACGACGGAGCCCGCAGCGCGTCCGACCGCCGTCATGCCCATGCCGGCGAAGAGGAAGGGGATCAGGCCGCCGAGCAGCAGGCCGACGACGACATAAGGGTTCGACAGGGTGAAATCGACCGTGACGCCCTTGAAGTACTGGAAGGTCGTCGATCCCGCCTTGTTGGCTTCCCCGATGAAGAAGTTCAGGTCCGAGGTATAGGCCGCGAAGAGCACCAATGCGCCGAGGCCGGCCGAGCCGATGGCATAGCCCTTGGTGATCGCCTTGGTGGTGTTGCCGACCGCGTCGAGCGCGTCGGTGGAGTGGCGGACCTCCTTGGGCAGGCCCGCCATCTCGGCGATGCCGCCGGCATTGTCCGTGACCGGGCCGAAGGCGTCGAGCGCCACGACGACACCGGCCAGCGCCAGCATGGCCGTCGTCGCGATGGCGATGCCGAACAGGCCGGCGAAGCTGTAGGAGACGATGATGCCGGCGATGATGACGATCGTCGGCAGGGCGGTCGATTCCAGCGAGACCGCGAGGCCCTGGATGACGTTGGTGCCGTGGCCGGTCACCGAGGCCTGGGCGATCGAGACCACCGGGCGCTTGCCAGTGCCGGTGTAGTATTCGGTGATGACGACGATGAGCAGCGTCACCGCGAGGCCGACCAGCGCGCAGGCGAAGAGACTGCCCGAGGTAAAGGTGACGTTCTGCGTCGTGGTGAAGGAGGCCGAGAAGCCGCCGAACATGGCATAGTTCACCGCCGCGATCGCACCGACCGAAAGCACGCCGGCGGCGATGAAGCCCTTGTAGAGCGCGCCCATGATCGACTGGTTGGCGCCGAGCTTCACGAAGAAGGTGCCGATGATCGAGGTGACGATGCAGGCCGCGCCGATCGCCATCGGGTAGAGCATCATCGTGCCGAGAGCAGGCTGGCCGGCGAAGAAGATCGCGGCGAGAACCATGGTCGCGACCAGCGTCACCGCATAGGTCTCGAACAGGTCGGCGGCCATGCCGGCGCAGTCGCCGACATTGTCGCCGACGTTGTCGGCGATGGTCGCGGGGTTGCGCGGATCGTCTTCGGGGATGCCAGCCTCGACCTTGCCGACGAGGTCGGCGCCGACGTCAGCACCCTTGGTGAAGATACCGCCGCCGAGACGGGCGAAGATCGAGATCAGCGACGCACCGAAGCCCAGTGCCACCAGTGAATCGATCACCGTGCGGCTGGAAGGCTCAAAGCCGAGATAGGAGGTCAGGACGCCGTAGTAGACCGCGACGCCAAGGAGCGCGAGGCCGGCGACAAGCATGCCGGTCACGGCGCCCGCCTTGAAGGCGACGTCGAGGCCCTCGCCCAGCGACTGCATCGCGGCCTGGGCGGTGCGGACATTGGCGCGCACCGAGACGTTCATGCCGATGAAGCCGGCGACGCCCGAGAGCACCGCGCCGATCAGGAAGCCGATCGCCACCCATTTGCCGAGCAGCCAGGCGAGCGCGATGAAGAGCACGACGCCGACCATGGAAATCGTGAGATACTGGCGCTTGAGATAGGCCTGCGCGCCTTCGGCGACCGCACCGGAAATCTCCTGCATGCGCTGGTTGCCGGCATCGCGCTTCATCACATCGCCATAGGCCCAGACGCCGTAGGCTATGGAAAGCGCACTCAATATGATGATGAGAAGCAGAGCTGACATTCGATTTCCTGACCCTAGAGCTTGCAGTCGGCGGGAGCGCTGTCGCTCCTCATTTTTTGCAGCATTGGACGTCAGGCAGCGAAAAAACGGGCCCTCAAGACTCAGGGCCCGCTCCGCGTCGCCAGTGTCAGGCGAATTTGTGGCAAGTTTCGGCGAAGAGCGCAAACGCCTCGACTGACAAATCCGCTCGAATGTCAGGCGGATCGGTGGATCGTCACAGGGCGAGGTCGCGATTGACGTTCTTGTAGAGCAGGTAGCAGGCGTCGCCGTAGCCGGTCGGGTAGAATTGCTGCGGGCAAAAGCCGCCCATCCAGATGAAATCCCGCTCCCAGATCTCGTGCCAGTCGGCGCCGAGCAGGTAGAGTCCCTGCCCTTCCAGCATGTAGAGGCCGTGCTCCATCACATGCGTCTCGACCGCCGGGAAGCAGACGCCCGGCTTGAACCACATCAGGTTCATCTCGAAATCGAAGCGCATGTCGCCATAGGGCAGCAGGAACTGGAAGCCGCGCCCTTCCATGCCGGTGTGATTCGCCATCGGCACGGCGTCCTGATACGAGACGATCGGCTCCGGCACGGCGAGCCCCGGCACCGGCTCGTAGCGCTTGCGCAGGGCGAGCACGCGGACGCCTTCCGTCGATTCGTTGCGCAGGGTGAACGCGGTCGCCGGCGGCAGATAGGCGAACCCGCCCGCCGTGAGCGCCTGCGTCGCACCGCCCGCGACGGCGATCCGGACTTCGCCGGAGAGAACATAGAAGAAGTGCTGGATGCCGTCTTCGCTGAAGGCGGCCGGCGTACCGCCGCCAGGCGCGATCTCGAGGACGTATTGAGCGAAGGCCGCGCCCATGACCGGCCCGGTGAGGACGCGCACGATCGTGTCGCGATATTGCGGCAGGCGGCTGACCAGCACGCCCTCCGGCGGCATGAAGGCGTAGTTGGATTTGATGACACCGCGATTATGCCCGATGGCGCCGGGCGGAACCTGGCCGGTCGCGGGCGGGAAGGCGCGGTTGTTCATCAGTCTGCTCCAATCGAGGTTAGCGGGCCTGGCTCAGGCCGTGGCGGGCCGCTGGAAGCGCTGCCATGCCACCAGCAGGAGAGCAACCATCACCGGCGGGAAGACCAGCCAGTTCACCGCGTTCCAGCCGCCATGGCTGAGCAGGCCGCCCGACGAGAAGGAGGCGATGGCGACCGAACCGAAGACGAGGAAATCGTTGGCTGCCTGGACCTTCACCCGCTCCTCCGGCCGGTAGCAATCCGTCACCAGGGCCGTCGCGCCGATGAAGCCGAAGTTCCAGCCGACGCCGAGCAGGATCAGCGCCAGCCAGAAATGGCCGACGCTCAAGCCGGTGAGGCCGACGACGGCGGCGAGTGCGGTCAGGCCGAGGCCAACCGCCGTTACCGTGCCCTTGCCGAAGCGGGCGATCAGGCGACCGGTGAAGAAGCTCGGCCCGAACATCGCCAGCACATGCCACTGGATGCCGAGCGTGGCGTCGCCGACCGAATGGCCGCAGGCGACCATCGCCATCGGCGCCGCCGTCATCACGAAGCTCATCAGCCCGTAGGCGACGAGCGAGGCCGTGACCGAGGCGATAAATTTCGGCTGGCGCATGATCTCGCCGAGCGGACGCCCGCCGCCTGAACGGACTGCGGCCATCGGCGGCGCACGCAGGCGCGAGACGATCAGGATCGCGACCAGCGCGAGCATGCCCTGGGCGATGAAGCTGGCGGCGAAGGGCGCGGCCGGCGTGAGGTCGCGCGTCCAGTAGACCGATTGCGGGCCGATGACGCCTGCGGCAAGGCCGCCGATCATGACCCAGGAAATCGCGCGGGGCCTGAAATGATCGGTCGCGGTATCGGCCGCCGCGAAGCGGTAGCTCTGGACGAAGGAGCCATAGAGCCCGCAAACGAAGGTGCCGAGGCAGAACAGCCAGAACAGGCGCAGCGAGACACCGCCGGCCGCAATGCTCGCACCCGCCGCGCCCACGAGCGCTCCGATCAGGTAGCCGCTGCGCCGGCCCAGCCGGCGCATGATCATCGCAGCCGGGATGACGCCCGCAGCGATACCGAGTTGAAGCAGGCTGACCGGCACGGTCGCAAAGGCCTGGTCGGCCACGAGCTGCGCCCCGACAATGCCGCCGAGCGAGACGATGATGGCCGGATTGGCGCCGCCGAGCGCCTGGGCACCAGCGAGGACCAGCGCATTGCGCTTTGCGAGCCCGTCGCCATCGAGAGCCGGAACATGCTGATTCATCACAACGCGCCTCGCGGTCGCCGTGATGCGCCGCCGTCAGAAATGAGAGAAGGAGCCCTGCGCGAAGCTGTGCGCCCCACCCTTCCCGCGATAAGTCACCACGCCGGCCTCGTCCGAGATCCGCCCGATCGGCGTCAGCAGAAGCATTGATCCTTCCGCCGCCGCAATCAGAGTAGGATATTCCCTTTCCGAGGCCGTGCAGAGAATTTCGTAGTCGTCTCCGCCGGTCCAGGCCAGTTCCGCCAGTGCGGGAGCGGCCATGAGCGCGGCGCGGGCCGGGCCCGAGAGCGGGATCGCGTCGAGATCGATCTCGGCGCCTGCACTCGAGGCTTTCAACAGCTTGGCGAGATCGCCGACGAGTCCGTCTGAGATGTCCATCGCCGCCGAAGCATGGCGCTGCAAGGCGTCCGCGAGAGCATGGCGCGGCTGCGGATGCAGATAGCGATCGGCGAGGAAGGCGCGATCCTCGGCGCCGAGCGTAGCGACCCAGTCCGGCTTGTCGGGGCCATGGACCTTGAGGCCAAGCGCGCCGTCGCCGATGCTGCCGGAGACGAGCACGACATCGCCCGGCTTCGCGCCGGAGCGTTTCACCATCCGCCCGGCCGGAACCGTGCCGAATGCGGTGATCGAGAGGGTAAGGGGCCCGCTGGTCGAAACGGTATCGCCGCCGATGAGCGGGCAGCCCGCCGCCTCGGCCATGCGGGCGAGCCCCGCTGCGAAATCGGCAAGCCAGCCTCCGGTCCAACCGCCCGGCAGGGCAAGCGTCAGGACGAAGCCTTCCGGCTTCGCTCCCTTGGCAGCGAGATCGGAGAGATTGACGGCGAGCGCCTTCCAGCCGATCGCGTCCGCCGGATCGTCCGGGAAGAAATGGACGCCGGCGACGAGAGCGTCGGCTGTGACCACGACCTCATAGCCGCGGCCGGGCCGCAGCAGCCCGGCATCGTCGAGGAGGCCAAGCCCGCCCGGCCCGGCGATCGGCGCGAAATAGCGGGCGATCAGCTCGAATTCGCCGGGGCGGGACGGTTCGGTCATCAGGCGCTGGCTGGGTCGAACTCTTCGGCGCGGAAGTCGCGGGCCATACGGTCGAGCACGGCGTTGATCATGCCGATCTCGTCGCCCTCGTAGAAGGCGCGCGCGACCGCGACATATTCGGAAATCACGGCGCGGGCCGGCACGTCCTTGCGGAAGGCGAGCTCATAGGCGCCGGCGCGCAGGATCGCACGCACGACGGCCTCGACGCGCTTCAACGGCCAGTCCTTGGCCAGCAATTCGTCGACCGTGCGGTCCACCAGGCGCTGCTCGCGGACGACGCCGCCGAGGATGTCGCGGAAGAAGGCGATCTCGGCTTGCGGCAGTTCGATCTCCTCGACCTCCTTGCCGATCCAGAAATGCTCGAACTCGGCCATCGCCTCGACGACGCCGCGGCCGCCGATTTCCATCTCGTAGAGCGCCTGCACGACCGAGAGCCGCGCCCCGCGCCGCTTCTCGGCGCGGCTCATTGGGACGGCTCCGCCAGGGAGCGCTTGTAGCGCAGCACGGCGAGCGCCGCTTCGGCGGCCCCGCCGCCCTTGTTCATGTCCGAGCGGTTGGCGCGAGCCCAGGCCTGCGCCTCGTTCTCGACGGTGAGGATGCCGTTGCCGAGCGGGAGCGCAAAAGCGACCGAGAGGTCCATCAGCGCACGCGAGCTTTCGCCGGCGACGATGTCGTAATGGCCGGTCTCGCCGCGGATGACGGTGCCGAGCGCGACGACCGCCTCATAGGGATCGACTGACTCGTCGGCGGCACGCAGGCCGATGACGATCGCCGAGGGGATTTCAAGCGCGCCGGGGACGGTGACGACGTCGACGCGGCAGCCTGCCTCTTCCAGCACGGCGGTCGCGCCGGCCAGCAGTTCATCGGCAAGCTTGTCGTAGAAGCGTGCCTCGACGACGAGGACGCGGGCGCCGTCGATCTCGACGGCAGGAGTTGCGGCCTTGTCGGCCGAGGTCTGCCGGGGTCCGGCCATTTCTTCTGTCCTTCTTGGAACGTGATCGGGCTCGTTACCCTTGCGGGCGCGCCTCCGCAAGCCGCGCGGCATACCGTGCCATCAGATCGACCTCGACATGAACGGAGTCACCCTCCTTGCGCTCCCCCCAGGTGGTGACCGCGAAGGAGTGCGGGATCAGCAGCACGGTGAAGACATCGTCCTCGACCGTGTTGATGGTGAGCGAGGTGCCGTCGAGGCAGATCGAGCCCTTGGTCGCGATGAAACGCTCCAGCCCCTGCGGGGCGCGGATATGAAAGCGTGCCGTCGCACCCCAGGGCTCGTCGGGATCGGGCTCGATCGCATCGATCTTCAGGATGCGGCCGGGGCCGTCGACATGGCCGACGACAAGATGGCCGCCGAGTTCGTCGCCAACCTTGAGCGAGCGTTCGAGATTGATGCGCGTGCCCGGCTCCCAGGTGCCGACGACCGTCTTCGCCAGCGTCTCGGCTGCAGCCTCGACCTGGAAGATGCAGCCGGGCTCGCCATCCGTGCGAGCGCGCAATGCGGTGACGGTGAGGCAGACGCCCGCGCAGGCGATCGAGGCGCCGATGGCGATGCCTTCTGCCTCATAGGGGCAGGCGATGGCGAGGCGCTTGAGGCTCGGCCCCTTGCGATCGGCCTCCACGACCTCGCCGATGGCGGTGACGATGCCGGTGAACATCAGCCTCTCCTCGTGAAATGCTCGAAACGGTCGTGACCGATCTGACCGGCCTCGACAAGGGCGTATAGATCGGGGTCGGCCAGCGCAGCGGCAAGCCCCGGACGCACGGCAAGGATGCCGGGCTGCCCCAGCGTTTTCGGAGAGGTCGAGACGATGACCTCATCCGCGAGACCCGCGAGCGCCAGCTTCTCACCGATGCGCGGGCCGCCTTCCGAAAAGACGCGGTTGATGCCGCGTGTCCCGAGCAAGGTCAGCGCCTCACCAAGGTCGAGATGGCCGTCGGGGGCCATCGAGACCCGCATAACCTCGACGCCGGCGGCGACCAGCGCCTGTTCCGGCTCGATCGGCGCGGTCTCGGCCGCGATCACCCAGACGGGAACCTCATGGGCCGTGCGGACGAGCTTCGAGGTCAGGGGCAGGCGCAGATGGGTGTCGAGGATGACGCGGATCGGCGAACGGTCAGCCATGCCAGGCAGGCGCACCGTGAGCTGCGGATCGTCCGCCAGCACGGAGCCGATGCCGAGCATGATGACATCGTGATGCGCGCGCTGGAGATGGACCCAGCCGCCGGCAACCGGGCTCGACACGGCGAGCGGAACGCCCCCTGCTCCGCCGGCATAGCCATCGGCGGTGCGGGCGATCTTGAAGGTCACCATCGGGCGGCCTTGCGTGATGCGCGTGAGATAGCCGCGATGCGCCTGCCGCGCCTCCTCCTCCAGCACGCCGACCGTGACCTCGATGCCGGCTGTGCGCAGCAGGGCATGGCCGAGCCCGGCGATGAAGGGATTCGGATCGGACATCGCGGAGACGACGCGCTTCACGCCCGAGAGGATGGTGTGCTCGACGCAAGGGATGCCGCCGCGCACCGAGCGATGCGAGCAGGGTTCGAGCGTGACATAGAGCGTGCCGCCCATCGAGGCAGCGCCGGCTCGCGAGAAGGCATGCGCCTCGCCATGCGGGCGGCCGCCGGGCTGGGTGTGGCCACGCGCGACCACCACGGGACCGTCCGGCGTATCGCGGGTAATGATGGCGCCGACAGACGGGTTCGTCGAAGTCGTGCCGAGACCCCGCGCGCCATAGGCGAGCGCCTGACGCATGAAGGCGCGGTCGATCGCAGATTTCTGTTCTGGCGCATTTTCCCGATGCGAAGCGGTGCCCGCTTCGCGCGAAAATGCTCTGGGATCAGTCATCGGCGCGCGGCGGCGGGGCGGAGATGCCCTCCTCGTCGATGGTGCCGAGCTGGCCGAGCAGTTCCTCGAAATCCTTCGCCTCGCGGAAGTTCTTGTAGACCGAGGCGAAGCGGACATAGGCGACGTCGTCGAGGCCTTTCAGCCCCTCCATCACCAGTTCGCCGACGGTCGAGCTCTGGATCTCCGCCTCGCCCGAGCTTTCGAGCTGGCGCACGATGCCGTTGACCATGCGCTCGATCCGCTCCGGCGTGACCGGGCGCTTGCGCAGGGCATGCGCGATCGAGATCTCCAGCTTGTCGCGGTCGAAGGGCGTCCGCCGGCCCGAGCGCTTCACGACAGTGAGCTCCCGCAACTGCACGCGCTCGAAGGTGGTGAAGCGGCCGCCGCAATCGGGGCAGACCCGGCGGCGGCGGATCGAGGCGTGATCGTCGGTTGGACGGGAGTCCTTCACCTGCGTGTCGAGGGAGCTGCAATAGGGACAGCGCATTCCGGTTCGCCAGCCTTTCTCAGAGCCCCTTCAACGAAGCCTCAATAGATCGGGAAGCGCGCGGTGAGCGCCTTGACCTTGGCGGTCACAGCCTGCTCGACGGCGGCATTGCCTTCCTCACCATTCTGGCTGAGGCCGTCCAGCACCTCGGCGATCAACTCGCCGACCTGCTTGAACTCGGCGATGCCGAAGCCGCGCGAGGTCGCCGCCGGGGTGCCCAGGCGGATGCCGGAGGTCGTCATCGGCTTCTCGGGGTCGAAGGGGATGCCGTTCTTGTTGCAGGTGATGTGGGCGCGGCCGAGCGCGGCTTCCGCCGCCTTGCCGGTCAGTTTCTTCGAGCGCAGGTCGACCAGCATCAGGTGGTTGTCGGTGCCGCCGGTGACGAGGTCGAAGCCCTTCGACCTCAGCGTCTCGGCCAGCGCCTTGGCATTGGCGACGACGGCATGGGCATAGGTCTTGAATTCCGGCTGCAGCGCTTCGTGGAAGGAGACCGCCTTGGCGGCGATGACATGCATCAGCGGGCCGCCCTGGATGCCCGGGAAGATCGCCGAATTGACCTTCTTGGCGATCGCCTCGTCATTGGTCAGGATCATGCCGCCGCGCGGGCCGCGCAGGGTCTTGTGCGTCGTGGTGGTGACGACATGGGCATGCGGGAACGGCGAGGGATGCGCGCCACCGGCGACGAGCCCGGCGAAATGCGCGATGTCGACCATGAAATAGGCGCCGACTTTGTCGGCGATCTCGCGGAAGCGGGCGAAATCCCAGTGACGGGCATAGGCCGAGCCGCCGGCGACGATGACCTTCGGCTTGTGCTCGACGGCGAGGCGCTCCATCGCGTCGTAGTCGATCATCTGGTCGACCACGCAGACGCCGTAGGAGACGACGTTGAACCACTTGCCGGACTGGTTGACCGGCGCGCCATGGGTCAGGTGCCCGCCAGCGGCGAGATCGAGGCCCATGAAGGTGTCGCCGGGCTGCATCAGCGCCATGAAGACGCCCTGGTTGGCCTGCGAGCCGGAGTTCGGCTGAACGTTGGCGTAAGTGCAGCCGAAGAGCCGGGTGGCGCGCTCGATCGCGAGCTTCTCGGCGATGTCGACGAACTGGCAACCGCCGTAATAGCGGCGGCCCGGATAACCCTCGGCGTATTTATTGGTCATCACCGAGCCCTGCGCCTCGAGCACGGCGCGGGAGACGATGTTCTCGGAGGCGATCAATTCGATCTCATCGCGCTGGCGACCGAGCTCCAGGTCGATCGCGCGCGCGATCTCGGGATCGGCATCATGCAGCGAAGCGCCGAAGAAGGAGTTCGAGAGGTGCTTGTTCAGCGCGGCGTCGGTCATGTCCGGCTCCTGAAGTTCAACGGCCGGTGGGCGCCCGGCTTCGTCGCGGCTCCCCTATCATGCGGCGGAGGGCTGTCCAAGCGATAGATCGCGCGCGGGAAAAGCTGCATCGCCGCAGCGGTCAATTGCCCGGAGCGCGCCGCTTCGACAGCATTTTCTTCTCCTTCTCCGACCGGGACGGCGTGTAGGCGAGCTGGCGGCGCGAAGCCGTGCGCAGCAGCGCCCGGAAGGTCGGGCATTCCAGGTGAGTCGGCGCACGGCAATCCGCGACATGGCGCAGAGCATCGCGCAGGGTCCTCAGCCCGACCATCTGCCGCTGGAGCTCGTCGGCCCGGGCCCGCAACTGCTCGCGCGGGATGTTCGGCTTCCCGTCCGCGCCGAACATCGCGGCGATCTCCTCCAGCGAGAAGCCCGCGGTCTTGCCCAGCCCGATCAGCGACAGTCTGAGCAGGACATCGGGGTCGAACTGCCGCCGCAGGCCGCGACGCGCCTCCGAGCGAATGAGCCCGACCTCCTCGTAATAGCGCAGGGTCGAGGCCGGCACGCCCGAGCGCTCCGCGACCTTTCCAATATCCAGCAACAGCATGCTTGACCTCAAGTCGACTTGAATTCGTAGGCTCTGCCGAACGCATGAATTCGGCAAGAGGAAAAATCATGGAAAGCATTGTCACAACACGAGAAAGCCCGATCTGGGCGGACTCGCGCGCCATCGCCCTGCTGATGGCCGCATCGCTCACCACCATGGCGAACGCGACGATCAGCCCCGCGCTTCCGGGCATCGAGCGCCTGTTCGCCGACGACCCCAACGCGGCGCTGCTGACGCGGCTTCTGGTGCCGGCGCCCTCGCTCAGCGTCGCTCTGTTTGCACCGCTCGCGGGTTTCGCTGCCGACCGGATCGGCCGGCGTGCGATGCTTCTCGTCGGCGTCGTGCTGTTCGTGATCGCGGGCAGCGCCGGGCTTGTCCTGCCCGACCTGCCGTCGATCTTCGCGAGCCGCCTCGTGCTCGGCGTCGCCGTCGCGCTGATCATGACGGCGCAGACCGCGCTGATCGGCGATTATTTCACCGGCGACGACCGCAACGCCCTGACCGGCCTGCAGATCTCGGCGCGGAATTTCGGCGGGCTGGTCTTCATTTCGCTGGCCGGCTGGGCGGCGACGCTGTCGCCTCGCCTGCCCTTCGCGATCTACGGGCTGGCCGCAATCTTCCTGCCGCTGATGTGGCTGGTCATCGTCGAGCCGCCGCGCGTCGCTGCCGCGACGGGCGCCATGCCCGCCAGCGACCATGACGGACACCCGTCCTGGTGCAGCCTGCTCGCTGCGCTCTTCCTGCTGCAGGGCGTGACGAACATGATCTTCTTCCTGATGCCGACGCAGATCTCGTTCTTCCTGGAGAGCCGGGGCTATGAGAGCGCGGTGATGACCGGGACGGTCCTCGGCCTGCTGATGATCTCCGGCGGCTGCACCGCCCTGCTCTATCGGCATGTCCGGCGGGCGAGCGGTGCGGCGGGCGTTTTCGCAATCGGCTACGCGGCGATGGCGCTGGGCTTCCTGCTCCTGTCGCGCACGGCATCGATGCCGGGTCTGTTTGCGGCGGCGCTCCTGATCGGGGCCGGCTACGCGCTGGTTTCGCCGAGCTTCGTCGCCATGGCGCTCGATCTCGCGCCCCGGCGCTCAAGGGGCATGGCGGGAGGTATCCTGACCGCATCGATCTTCATCGGCCAGTTCTGCTCGCCTCTGGTCAGCACGCCCCTGATCGCCGCCCATGGATATGGCGAACTGTTCCGCGGAACCGCCTGGCTTCTGACGATCATGGCGCTTGCCGCCCTGCTGGCGAGATTCGGGGCGATCGTCCGCTCGAAGCGTTGATCGTCCGCCTCGCGAAGTGCGGGGCGGTCGGCCGGCTTCCCTCCTGCCCGCATCGAAGGAGCCGGAACCGGACGCGTCGCAAAGACATCGGGCCGCCATCATGGTTAACGATTTATGGCTTGCAGCTTGCTGCGCATGACCTAGCGCAACACTGGATGCCTCTCGATGACACAGAACGCCCCAAAACAGAACGCGAGCCGTGTTCCGGCTTCGACTCTACCGATCTCCAAGCAAATCAGGAAGGTATTGCTCGGCAGCGCGAGCGTCTTCGTCCTGTCGATGCCGCTGATCAGCCAGGATGCCGCAGCCGAAGGCTGGCAGGTGACCACGCAATACTACCCGGGCGGCTCGACCAGCGTCCATCGCTGGTTCGACGGCGACGGCGACGGCAGCATCACACGCCTCGGCAACCCCGCGCCCCGAAACAACTGCCCCGTCCCGGCCTTCGAGGTCATGAATCCAGGGCCTGGAGAAGCGCGCTGCGTCGGTTACGTCATGCCGTCCTGGCTGACGCGCTGAAGCTTGCCGGCGCCGGCCTCGGAAGCAACCGGCACAGCTCAATCGCAGTGGAATATCTCATTGAGCCGCCTCTGGCCTGTCCTGTCGTAGAGTGAGGCAGTCAAGATCTCCGCCTTGCCAGCATCCTTGGCGACGAACCTGCTATTGAGCGGGCGATAATCCCTTCGTTGCCAGCCCTGCATTTCCGTCGAGGCCCCTCAACCTCACGAAACGCTTGCCGCTGCTCCCCTCCTGCCCGAAAGTAGTCTCCGTATAGATTCAGGGAGGAAAGATATGCGCGTTCTCATCACCATGATCACCTTCGTCGCCGCCGGATATGCCGCGCTTTCGTCTGCCCAAGCCGCCTGCACCGGAACCAACGGAAGGGGCTGGGGCACCGGTAACGGGGCCGGCCAATTCGAGATGAGCATGGCGGACAAGACGTGCCGCATAAGCTTCCCGGGCGTGATCAACGAAACCGCCAAGACGAGAATCCCGGCAACCCAGGTCACCGTCACCAGAGCACCCGGCTCGGGCAAGGTCGCTGTGACAAGGAGCGGACTGACCTACACACCCAACAAGGGTTTCCAGGGCAGCGACACGTTCTGCACCAGCAACACCACGCCGAAGGTACCGGGCGTCACCCTTTCGGGATGCATCACAGTCACCGTGCGCTAAGCCCCGCGAAGCCGCTCTCAAAGAAAAACCCGCCGGATCACCGGCGGGTTCGAAAAGCACAGCCGAAACCGGAGCGTCAGATGTCCTGATCGCCCTGCAGCGCCGCGACCGGCGCCGGCCCGAGGCCGTCCTTGTTGTAGATGTCGTCGCGGAACTGCACGCCGCCATCGGGCGTGGCCCAGGCAGTGATATAGACCCAGTAGCACGCGACCGGATCGGCGATGCGGGCGTTGACGCGCTGGCCGGACTGGATCGTCTCGTCGATCTTGGCGCGATCCCAGCCAGGCGTGTTCTTCAGGAGCCAGGCGACGTAGTCGCGCACGTTCTGGACACGCATGCAGCCCGAGGAGACGAAGCGATAGTCGTCGCCGAAGATGCCCTTCGACGGCGTGTCGTGCATGTAGACACCGTGCGGGCTCGGAATGTTGATGCGCACGAAGCCGAGCGAGTTGAACTCGCCGCCCGGGTCCTGCCGGAAGGTGTAGCGCGTCGCCTCGTCGGAATTCCAGTTCACGCTGGCCGGCGAAATCTCGCTGCCGCTGGACGAGATGATGCGGATCTTGTTCTCGGTGAGATAGCCCGGCTCCTTGCGCATCTTCGGGATCAGATCCTTGCGGATGATCGAGGCGGGAACCGTCCAGGTCGGATTGAAATTGACTTCGGGGATCCGGGTCTGGAGCAAGGGCGACTGGCGGTCGATCTTGCCGACGCCGGCTGCATGGCGCGTCGCGACATGGCCGTTCTCGACGGTCTCGACCATAGCAGCCGGAATATTGGCGACGACATAGCGGCCGCCGAGATTGCCGGACCAGCTACGCAGCCGGACGACATTGGTCTCGAGCTGGCGGATACGGCGGTCGATCGGCACGTTGAGGGCAGCGACGGTCGCACGATTGATCGCGCCCGTCGTCGACAGGCCGACGCGAGACTGGAAGCGGCGCACGCCCGCCTCGACATAGGAATCATAGATGTTGCTGTCGCCGGCCGCGGCATCGAGATCGCCGGTGATGATCAGGCGGCGACGCAGGGTCACGACACCCTGCCCCTTGGCGCCCACGCCCATGCGATCGGGCAACTGGACCTGCGGCCAGCCGCCGCGCGCGGCGAGGTCACGATAGGCCACGATCGCCTGCTCGGTCGCCTGCAGGGCCTCGGCCGACAGCATCGGCGTCGAGGATCGCGCCACGGCATTGCGCGCGCCGGCATCGTAGCTCTGGCGCCACTCGGCCTGCTGGGCGAGCGCCGGTGCAGCGGCGACCGTGGCGGCGCTCGAAAGCAGGGCCAGCACCGTTTCGCGGCGGGTCAGGCTCAATTGCGACATCTCTTCCCTCTTCAAGGCTTCACGCTTGCAACGCAGGCCACAAGAAAACGCCGCCTGATGGGGCGACGCTGGCGACGCAATGGTGCGACGGCGACCTCTCGGCGATCGACGGTGTCCTAGCACAGTTAACGAGGCGTGATGACAGAGGCGATTTTAGGGCATGGCCACGTTTTGCCGCATGCATGGCAGCAAAACCACAGTCGAGGCTCAGCACCGACCGAAAACAGGCCGGCGCGACCGGGACGTCGTCCCAGCCGCGCTCAGGCAGGCGGATATGATGCGGTCGCAGGAAAACCGCTTTATCTCAGAGCTTGTAGCGGATCTGGTCGGTCCAGAAGCGCTCCAGGCGCAGCAAGGCGTTGTTCATCCGCTCGAAATCGTCGGCCGCGATGCCGCCGATCTGTTCGACCGTGCGGACATGCTTGTCGTACACGCCCTTCACGATATCGTGCACGCTCGCGCCCTTCTCGGTCAGGCTGATGCGGACCGAGCGGCGGTCGATGCGCGACCGGGCGTGGTGGAGATAGCCGAGCTCGACCAGCTTCTTGACGTTGTAGGAGACGTTCGAGCCGAGATAGTAGCCGCGGGTCCGCAGCTCGCTGGCCGAGAGCTCGGCATCGCCGATATTGTAGAGCAGCAGCGCCTGCACGCTGTTGACGTCGTCACGGCCGCGGCGCTCGAACTCATCCTTGATGACGTCGAGCAGGCGGCGATGCAGACGCTCCACCAGCGTGAGGGACTCAAGATAAAGAGGCTTCACGTTGAGATCTGCATCACCAGTCTTGGCAACCTCAGAAGTCTTGACGCTCGCTTTCATGGTATATCCCGCCTGTTGTGTGTCGGCCAGGATTTGCCTCCCGGTCCGCTTCTGAAACACACCATAAGCTGGACCGGATGAAAACGAGTTTAAATATCAGGATGAATCAGGGATTTACCCCTTTGGGTGAATCGTAAGTGAAGCCAGAAACGCTTAAGCTAAAGTGATTCTTACCATGACTCGGCGCAATCGACCGGCCGCGCGTGGTGGCCGGGCTGTCGCGGCACCCGCTATTCCGCCTCGTTCTCGGCCGCCCAGGTCGCCAGGAAATAGACGGCGATCAGCCCGATATAGAGGCCGACGAGCCAGGCCGTCATCGGCACGAAGCGCGGGAAGAGGAAGCCGAGCAGCATCTGGCTGATCGCGGCCAGCAGCCAGAGCACGCCACCCCAGGTCGAGGTCAGCCAGAGGCCGACGGCGGCAACGAGGTCGATCACCGCGAAATAGACGATGATCGCCTGATAGCTCAGCAGGCGGTTCTCGAAGGGCGGTTGCGGGTTTCCGGGCAGGCCGAAGATCACGGCCCAGGCCGTCAGTCCCTTGGCGAGCCAGAAGGCCGAGAGCAGGCGCAGGAACCAGACGAGGACAAGCCGCCACCGGTTCGCCTGCCTGCCTTCGGCCTCGCCCGTCCCGGTGCCGCGCAGGGCCTCGCCGTTCCCACCCAAACCCAAGCTCAGCCCTCCAGCTTCAGTTCACCGGTGCCGAGCGGCGCAAAATAGGCAGCGATAGCGGCCGGATCGACCGCATCGAGCGTCGATGGCTGCCAGCGTGGTGCCTGATCCTTGTCGATCACCACGGCGCGCACGCCCTCATAGAAATCATGGCCGCGCGCGATGCGCGAGACGATGCGGTATTCGGTGCGCATCGCTTCCGCGAAATCGAGGCCGCCGCCGCGGCGCATCTGCTCGAAGGCGATGGCGACGCTTGTCGGCGATTTGACCGCGATGGTCTGGAGCAGCTTGCCGGCAAAGCCACTTCCGCTTTCGGCAGCCTGGCGCAGGCGCTGGATCACCTCCGGCAAGGTCGCCGCCGTGAAGGCCTCGGCCATCATCGCCCGCTCGCCGTGCAGGGGGCCGGGCCCGCGCTGCAAGGTGAAGCCGGCGAGAATATCGTCGATCGCGCCCGGCCGGGTCAGCGCATCCGCGAGTTCCGCCATCCGCTCGCTGGGCACGCCATGGGTCGCCAGCCCGGACGAAATCGCATCGGCCGCGCCGACGCGCTCGCCGGTCAGGGCCAGGAAATTGCCGAAGCCGCCGTCGAGACGCGGCAGGGCATAGGTCGCGCCGACATCCGGGAAGAAGCCGATGCCGACCTCCGGCATGGCGAAGAGATAGCGGTCGCCGGCGATGCGGTGGCTGCCATGCAAGGAGATGCCGACGCCGCCGCCCATGACGATGCCGTCGATCAGCGCGACATAGGGCTTGGGATAGGTCTTGATGCGGTGGTTGAGGATGTATTCCTCGCCCCAGAAGGCGAGCATCTCGTCATGCCGCCCGGCCTTGCCGCAATCATGCAGCCAGCGGATATCGCCTCCGGCCGAGAAGGCCTTCTCGCTGGTGCTGATGACGACGACACGCGCGACCTGCGGATCGTGCTCCCAGGCGTCGAGCGCACGGGCGAGTTCGCGGACCATACCGAGGCTCAGCGCGTTCAGCGCCTTCGGCCGGTTGAGCACCACGACGCCGGCGGCACCGCGAATCTCGCAGATGATCTCGCGATCCTGAATCATGGTCCGATCCCGCTTCGATGGGCTGCGGTTCTGGAAGGCGGGGCAAGGCTTGTCAACGCGACGGATCGGCGGGCGGCAGGCGGCCATGACTGAGGTGACGCCGGCAAACTTGCGACCATGCGCCCTGTTTTGGAATCGTTCCGATGTGTTATGGAAAGCGTCGGTCGGTTTCGCCCGCATGACGAAAGCCGCGCCTGTACCGATTATCGCTTGAGGCAATTGCCATGGAATCCCGGGTCGTGCGGCCTTTCCCCACCCCCCTGTCCCGCCAGGACGAGGCGCCTTCGCTCGGCCTGACGCGCCGCATGCGGCGCAACCGCAAGGCGGATTGGTCGCGCCGGCTGGTGCGGGAATCGGCGCTGACGACCGACGACCTGATCTGGCCGATCTTCCTGATGGATTCGCGCGAGGCCCGCTCGCCGGTCGAATGGATGCCCGGCGTCGACCGGCTCAATATCGACGAGGCCGTGCGCCAGGCAGCCGAGGCGGCCGCCCTTGGCATCCCCGCCATCGCGCCCTTCCCCTTCGTGGACAAGGCCCTGCGCGACCCCACCGGCTCGGAGGCGCTCAATACCGGCAACCTGATGTGCCGCGCCGTGCGCGCGATCAAGCGCGAGGTGCCCGGGATCGGCATCATCTGCGACGCCGCGCTCGACCCTTACACCTCGCATGGCCATGACGGCGTCATGGAGGGCGAGCGCGTCCTCAACGACGCCAGCGTCCAGATCCTCGTCGGACAGGCGCTCGCGCTCGCCGATGCGGGGGCCGACGTGATTGCCCCCTCCGACATGATGGACGGGCGCATCGGTGCGATCCGGGCCGCGCTCGACGGCGATGGCCATGAGGACGTGCAGATCATGGCCTATGCGGCGAAATATGCTTCGGCCTTCTACGGCCCGTTCCGCGACGCGATCGGCACCAATGCCACGCTCGTCGGCGACAAGCGCACCTACCAGATGGATCCGGCCAATTCCGACGAGGCGATCGCGGAAGTGATGCTCGATCTCGAAGAGGGCGCCGACATGGTCATGATCAAGCCCGGCCTGCCCTATCTCGACGTGGTGGCGCGGGTGAAGGACCATTTCCGCGTGCCGACCTTCGCCTACCAGGTCTCCGGCGAGTACGCGATGATCATGGCCGCCGCGAACAATGGCTGGCTCGACGGCGACAAGGCGATGCTGGAGAGCCTGCTCGCCTTCAAGCGCGCCGGGGCCGACGGTGTGCTCACCTATTTCGCGCCGCGCGTGGCGAAGAAGCTGAAGGCCGGCGCGTAAGCAAAAAGCGCAGCAGCAGACAGAGCATCGCCTCAGAGGGTGTCATCCCGCACGCGCTGCGGCACGACAGTGCTGCTGCGCAGATGCGGGATCGCCTGCAGGAAAGGCGCCTTCTTGTCACGGGATGACAGCGCGGCCCAGGAACATCTACGGTTTCGACATGACGACGGATGAAAGCCAGAGCTTCCTGACCGTGCTGAAGGCCGACTTGCGGACGGCTATGCGGGAGCGGAACGCCGCCGAGGTAACAACCCTGCGCGGCTTGATCTCCGCGATCGACAATGCGCAGGCCGTTCCCGTCGGGGACAAGCACGACACCTATGTCTTCCATGCCTTCGGCGACAGCGCTGTTGAGGTGCCGCGCCGAGGACTGAGCCAGGATGATATTCGCCAGTTGGTCGAAGCCGAAATTCGGGCCCGGAACGACGCGGAAGCGGATTATCGGCGCCTCGGCCGGGATGACAAGGCGCAGGAACTGACGGACGAGGTTCAGATCCTGAGCCGCTATCTCGGCTCGCACGCTTCGAGCTAGCGCGTCTTCCCGCACGCGCTGCGGCGTGCAATGCCGCTGCGCAGATGCGGGACCGTCCCCAGGAAAAGGCGCCTCTTTCTGCCGACGGTCCCGTGTCTGCGGAGCACCGCTTCGCGCTGCACCGCGCACGGGATGACACCCCCGCCCCGCAAGCGCTACCGTGGTGCCAGCATGCGCCCGCTCCTCCTGTCGATTCTGGCCGTCGTCACGCTCGCCCTCGCGGGCTGCGGCAGCGATTTCGACACCGACCAGATGCGACTCTGCCGGCAGGCGATCCCGCCGCTCAATCCGCCGAACGCCCGTATCGAGATCGAACGGACCACCAACGGTCCGGTGCCGCGGGCGCTGCGGCTGTTCTACCGGGTCCAGCTCGGCGACGGCCTTTCGCGCCACCGGAGCATCGACTGCCTGTTCGCCGGCGAGGGCAGCGGGCCGAGCCGCGGTGCGCTTGTCGGCATCGCTTCCGATGGGCGGCCGATGGCCGATGCGAGCTTCTACCTGCTGCGACGCTTCTATCTGGAGGATCGGGCCTCGCCGCCGCCGGACCCGGCCGAACCCGCTGCCGAGACGCTGCCGGCGATCCCGGCCGGCCTCGCCTACGGCCTGCAGCAGGGCCTGAGCGCCCTGCCCTCGGCCGCGATCTACGGCATGCTCGCGGCGGCCTATGCGCTTGTCTACGGCCTGACCGGGCGGATCATCCTGAGCTTCGGCGAATTCGCGGCGCTAGGCGCGCTCGCCTCCGTCGTCGGGGTCGCGCTATTGCTCTCGCTTGCGATCTCGACGCCGCTCTCCGGCCTCGCCGTCGCCTTCACCGTGGCGATCGCCGTCTGCGCCCTGCATGGCTTCGCCATGGGCCGCTTCGTGCTGCGCCATCTCGAACGCGCCACCGGTCAGCAGATGCTGATCGCCACGATCGGGCTCGCCATCGCGATGTCGGAATATCTCCGGCTGGCGCAGGGGCCTGAACTGCGCTGGCTGCCGCCGGTGTTCAACACGCCGATCGCGCTGGCGCATGCCGGCGATTTCGTGGTCACGCTGAATCCGCTCGCGCTGGCACTCGCCGCCATCGGCCTCGGTGCGACGCTCGGCGTCGTCCTGCTGATCCGGCGTACGGCCTATGGCCGGGCCTGGCGGGCGGTATCGGACGATGCGAAGACCGCCGCGCTGTTCGGCGTCGATGCCCGCGCCGTCCATGACGTCGCCGTCATCATCGCCTGCGCGGCCTGCGGCATCGCCGGTGTCATCGTCACCGCGATCTATGGCGGCATGGGCTTCGCGGGCGGCTTCTCGCTCGGGCTGAAGGCGCTCGTCGCGGCAATCCTCGGTGGCATCGGCTCGGTCAGCGGGGCGGCGCTCGGCGGCCTCTGCATCGCCGCCTTCGAGGCGGTCTGGTCGGCGACGCTGCCGATCGAGCAGCGCGACCTTGCCGTCTATTGCCTGCTCGCCATCGTGCTGATCTGGCGCCCCGGCGGCTTTTTCGGCGATGGCGAATTGACGCCGCGACGGGTGTGAGGCCCAGTCCTTTCAAGGCCGCCGACTGGAAACGAGACCCGAGCATGAGCGAGAGCTTCGCGATCACCCCTGAGGATATCGACGCAGCCGCCGGCCGGATCGCGGGGCATGTGCTGCGCACGCCGCTGGTGCCGGCGCCGCGCCTGTCGGAGCTGACCGGCGCGACCGTACTGGTGAAGCACGAGAACATGCAGGCGACCGCCTCCTTCAAGGAGCGCGGCGCGGTCAACAAGCTGCTCTCGCTGAGCGAGGCCGAGCGGGCGCGCGGCGTCATCGCGATGTCGGCCGGCAACCATGCCCAGGCCGTCGCCTACCACGCCAGGCGCTTCGGCACGCCTGCGACGATCGTGATGCCGGAGACGACGCCGCTGGTGAAAGTCGAGAACACCCGCGCCCATGGTGCCCGCGTCGTGCTGCATGGCGAGACCCTCTACGAATGCGCCGACAAGGCTCACGAGCTCGCAGGCAGCGAGCAGCTCACCTTCGTCCACCCTTATGACGACGCGGCGGTGATGGCGGGGCAAGGGACGATCGCGCGCGAGATGCTGGCCGACGAGCCCGATCTCGACGTGCTGGTCATCCCGCTCGGCGGCGGCGGGCTGATGGCCGGCAACGCGATCGCGGCCAAGGCGATCAAGCCGGGCATCGAACTGATCGGCGTCGAAGCCGCGCTCTACCCGTCCTTCTTCAACGCCGTACAGGCGCAGGACAAGCCGATCGGCGGGCCGACGCTGGCCGAAGGCATCGCAGTCAAGACCGTCGGCCAGCTCGCCCTGCCGGTGATATCGAGCCTCGTCGGCGACATCGTCCTCGTCGGCGAGGACCTGATCGAGCGCGCCGTCAACGCCTATGCGAGCCTTCAGCACAGCCTGGCCGAGGGGGCGGGCGCAGCGGGCCTTGCCGCGATGCTCAAGGAACCGGAGCGCTATGCCGGCCGCAAGGTCGGACTCGTGCTCACCGGCGGCAATATCGACACGCGCCTGCTCGCAGCGATCATGGTGCGCGAGCTGGAGCGCGAGGACCGCATCGTCGCCTTCCGCCTGACCACCAGCGACCGGCCGGGCCTGCTCGGCCGGATCGCGAGCCTGCTCGGCGAGGAAGGCGCCAATATCCTCGAGGTCAGCCATGGCCGCCTCTTCCTCGACGTGCCCGCCAAGGGCGTCTCACTCGACGTCACGGTGGAGACGCGCGGGGCAGCGCATTCGCGCGCGATCGAGGATGCGCTCGCCAAAAACGGCTTCGCACCACGGCGGATTCTGCCGCGCGGTCTTGCGGAACCGGCCCGCTGATCAAACATTATCTCCCGGGCGCCAATTTCCCGCGCGCCGATGGAGGATCGAAATCCCGATGAGCGATACCCGTTATGGCCAGCCGCCGATCACGGCGCTGGAGCCGCGTCCCTACCAGAACGTCAGCGGCGTTCTTGGCTCGCGACTGTTCGCCTGGCTCGTCGACATCGTCGCGTTGTTCTTTCTGGGCTGGCTGGTCTTCTTCCTGCTGTTCGCGCTCGGCATCGTCACCTTCGGCGCGACCTGGCTGCTGATTCCGATCGCCACGGTCGCGACCGCGCTCGGCTATGCCGCGCTGACGATCGGCGGGCGCAAGCAATCGACCTGGGGCATGCGCATCGCGGGCTTGCGGGTCGAGACCGCTTCCGGCGGACGCCCCGACGGGCTCGCCGCTGCCGTGCATGCGCTGCTGTTCTATGTTGCGGCCGGCACCTTCCTGCTCTGGCTCGTCGACGTCGCCTGCGGCTTCGCCCGCGCGGACCGGCGCATGGGCCACGACCTGCTGACCGGACTGGTCGTCGTGCGCGCCTGACCGGTTGAGCCAGATCAAAAAGCCGAGAACCGCTTCCCGATCGGCCGCGCCGCGCTTGTTGCCGGTGCGGCCGATGCTACATTGAAGGTGGAAGCTTCCGGGGAGCCAGCCGACGTGACGCGCCCATTGCGGGATGCCCCGCAATTCTACCTGACCTCGCCGACCGCGTGCCCCTATCTGCCGGGGCGCGAGGAGCGGAAGGTGTTCACGCACCTCGTCGGCTCGCAGGCGCGCGAGCTCAACGACGTGCTCTCGCAAGGCGGCTTCCGGCGCTCGCAGAGCATTGCCTACCGGCCGGCCTGCGAAATCTGCCGAGCTTGCGTCTCGGTCAGGGTCTGCGTCGACGATTTCCGCCTGTCGCGTAGTTTCCGCCGCGTGCTTGCCCGCAACAGCGACCTGATCGGCGAGGCCCTGCCGCCGCGGCCGCGCTCCGAGCACTATTCCCTGTTCCGCTCCTATCTCGACGAGCGCCATCCCGATGGCGGCATGGCGACGATGTCGGCGCTCGATTTTGCGATGATGGTCGAGGACAGCCATGTCGAGACCAGCCTGATCGAATATCGCCGCCGCGGCCCCGATTCCGGCTTCACCGGACGCGGCGAAGGCGATCTCTTCGCGATGGCCCTGACCGATACGCTCAGCGACGGGCTCTCGATGGTTTATTCGGTCTATGACCCCGGTCTGGAGCTGCGCTCGCTCGGCACCTTCATGGTGCTCGACCATATCGCCCGGGCGCGCCGGCTCGGCCTGCCTTACGTCTATCTCGGCTACTGGGTCGAGGGCTCGCCCAAGATGGCCTACAAATCGCGCTTCCTGCCGCAGGAGCGCCTGATGCCGCAGGGCTGGGAGCGCGTCGACCACAACGATTCAACCGATTGAAACGCATTCGCGACGCGCGGAAAACGCGCTTGCCGCGCCTCGCTCCTCCCGACACTCTATCGCTAGCGGCCCGGCAGCAGATCCGCGCGACAGGGGCCGAACCGGAGGAATGATGAGCCAGGAACTGACCGACAGGCTGGAGCGCTGCTATACCGGCATCATCCACGACACGATGCGGGCGATGGGCCTGAAGGACTTCGTCCTGCCGCCGGAACTGCGCCCGCTCCTGCCCGGCCAGAAGCTCGCTGGCCCCGCCTTCACCGTCGAGGGCAAGACCGGCGAATTCGACGCGCATGAGACGCTGCTGGGCTGGACCGGCCTGCTCTCCGCCGCCAAGCCCGGCCATGTCTGGGTCTGCCAGCCGAACACCAACGAGATCGCGCTGATGGGCGAGCTCTCGGCCGAGACGCTGAAGAACAAGGGCGTGCGCGGCTGCGTCATCGACGGGCTCTCGCGCGATACCGAGTTCATGGTCGAGATGGGCTTCCAGGCCTATTTCAAGGCCTATACGCCACGCGACATCGTCGGCGCATGGCTGCCCAAGGCCGTGGACGAGCCGATCAAGATCGGCGAGGTCTGGATTCGGCCGGGCGACTACATCCTCGCCGACCGCGACGGCGTCGTCCGCATTCCCGTCGAGATCATCGAGGAGGTGCTGGACAAGTCGGAGACGGCGATCTCGGCCGAGAACAAGGTCCGCACCGCGATCCTCGCTGGCACCGATCCGCAGAAGGCCTATCTGCAATACGGCAAGTTCTGACGCGATCCCTCCTTCGAAGGGCGGCTCACCATGACCCACGATCCGCGCCTCATCCTGCTCGACCCGCGCGACAATGTCCTCGTCGCGCGGGTTCGGCTGAAAGCCGGCGAGAGCGTCGAGACCGGCGCCGGCCCGGCCGCGCTCGACCGCGACATCGCGCTCGCCCACAAGGTCGCGCGGCGCGCCATCGCGGCCGGCGAGAAGATCCTGAAATACGGTGCGCCGATCGGCGTCGCGACCGAGGCGATCGCGCCGGCCGCCCATGTCCACGTCCACAACATGCGCAGCGACTACACGCCGACCTATCACCTCGAAGACGAACGCAAGGCGGGAGCCTCGGCATGAGCACGATGCGCGGCTATCTCCGGTCCGACGGGCGCAAGGGCATCCGCAACACCGTCGCGGTCGCCTATCTCGTCGAATGCGCCCACCATGTCGCCCGCGAGATCGCCCTGCCCTGGCGCGAGGAAGGCGTCCACGCCATCGGCTTTCCCGGCTGTTACCCCAACCCCTATGCCGAGCGGATGATGGAGCAGCTCTGCACCCATCCGAATGTCGGCGCCGTGCTGCTCGTCTCGCTCGGCTGCGAGAGCTTCAACAAATACGCGCTGGAGCGGGCCGTGCGCGCCAGCGGGCGGCCGGTGAAGACCATCATCATCCAGGGCACCGGCGGCACCCGCGCCTCGATCCGCGAGGGCCGGGCCTGGGTCGAGGAACAACGCAGCCTGCTCGACGCGCAGGAGACGGTCCCGATGGCGGTCTCCGAGCTCGTGGTCGGCACGGTCTGCGGCGGCTCGGACGGCACCTCCGGCATCACCGGGAACCCCGCGGCAGGACGCGCCTTCGACCAGCTCATCGCGGAAGGCGCCGCCTGTATCTTCGAGGAGACCGGCGAGCTGATCGGCTGCGAGCACATCATGGCGGCACGCGCGATCACGCCCGAACTCGGCGCCGAGCTGGAGAAATCCGTGGCCAAGGCGGCGCGCTACTACGCGACGCTGGGATACGGCTCCTTCGCCGCCGGCAATGCCGAGGGCGGGCTCTCGACCATCGAGGAGAAATCGATGGGCGCCTATGCCAAGTCGGGCGCTTCGCCGATCTCCGGCCTGATCAAGCCCGGCGACGTGCCGCCGCATGGCGGGCTCTATCTGCTCGATGTCGTGCCGGATGGCGAGGTCCGCTTCGGCTTCCCCAATATCAATGACAATGCCGAGATCGCCGAACTGATCGCCTGCGGCGCGCATTGCGTGCTGTTCGTGACCGGGCGCGGCTCGGTCGTCGGCTCGGCGATCTCGCCGGTGGTAAAAATCTGCGCCAATCCCGAGACCTATCGCCGGATGTCCGAAGACATGGACGTCGATGCCGGGCGCATCCTCGAAGGCCGCGCCGGGCTCGACGAGGTCGGCACGGAAATCCGCGATCTCGTCGTCTCGCTCGGCCAGGGTGGCCGGACCAAATCGGAAGAACTGGGCCATCAGGAATTCATCCTGACCTACAAGAGCTTCGAGCCGCTCGGCCCAGCTTGTTTGCCGGCATAAGCAAGGGCGCGTCACGAAGCCCGCTTCCGCTGGTCGAGCGGATTGGCTAAGCCTCGTCCCATGACGAGAACGGCGGGACGGATAAGCTGGCGGAGGAGCGCGGTCGCGCTCGTCGCCGTCTATGTCCTCGTGCTGCAGACGACGCTGGTCGCGCTTGCGGCCGGCTTGTCGGCGCAGCCTTCGCCCGGCCTCCTGCATCCGCTCTGCGCGCCCGGCCAGACGGCCCCGTTCGACCCCGCTCCGGATAGCGGCGGAGCGAAGCTGCCGGATTGCTGCGCGACGCTGTGCCTGTCGGCGGCAATCGCCTTGCCGCCGCCATCTCCGGCCGCTGCCTTCGTGGCGCGCCGGCCCGCCGTCGCATTCGCCCGCCATCTGCCATCCGAGCAAGTCTCGGCGCCGCCTGCGCCGGGCTATCCGCTCGGCGCACGCGCTCCCCCTCTCCCGGTCTGAAGCCCTCCCCCTTCAGCTCAGACCAGGATTTATCCATGACAATCGTCTCAACGGCGACGGCCGCGCCCGAACGCGCGGGCCGACCAGCCGCATCCGTCTATCGCGCCGTCTGGCGCTGGCATTTCTATGCCGGCCTGATCACCCTGCCCTTCCTCATCCTGCTGGCCGTGACCGGCGGGCTCTATCTGTTCAAGGCCGAGATCGACGGCCTGATCCATCGCGACGTCAAACAGGTCGAGGCCCGCATGACGGGCGAGCGGCCGCCCAGCGAAATCGTGGCGCAAGCGGTGAAGGCCTTCCCCGGCCAAGCCGTGAAATATACCCCGCCGGAAAGCGCGACCGCCTCCGCCGAAGTCACCATCCGCGATACGGCGGGGGCGCGGATGGTCGTCTATGTCGACCCCTATGATGCCAGCGTGCTTGGCCAGATTCCGGACAAGGGCACGGTGATGTGGGTGATCCGGCAGATCCACAGCCTCGCCTATTTCGGGCCGGTCGCGAACGGCGCGATCGAGATCGCCGGCGGCTGGGCGATCCTGCTGGTGCTGACCGGCCTCTATCTGTGGTGGCCGCGCAAGCAAAGCGGTGGCGTGGTCACGGTCAGGGGCAAGCCGCGCCAGCGCGTGTTCTGGCGCGATCTCCATGCCGTGACCGGGCTCGTCGCCGGCGGCTTCATCCTGTTCCTGGCGATCACCGGCATGCCCTGGTCGGTGCTGTGGGGCAACAAGGTCAACCAATGGGCCAACGGCCATAATTTCGGCTATCCGGCCGGTGTCCGCGTTGCCCTGCCGATGTCGGACGAGCATCTCGGCCATATCGCACCGACCACATGGTCGCTGGAGCAGGCCAAACTACCGGTATCGCAGGTTGCAGGGGGCGAACCGATCGGCCTCGACGCCGCCGTCGCGACCTTCGACCGCCTGGGCCTGACCCGCGGCTATGCCGTCAATCTCCCGGGCGGTCCGGGCGGCGTCTATACCGGCTCGGTCTACCCGAAGGACATGGCGCTCCAGCGCGTCATCCATCTCGACCAGTATAGCGGCAAGCCCCTGATCGACATGAGCTATGCTGATTACGGCCCGCTCGGCAAGGCGCTGGAATGGGGCATCAATGTCCATATGGGCCAGGAATTCGGGCTGGTGAACCAGCTCGTGCTGCTGGCTGCCTGCCTGGCTATCGTCCTGCTCTGCGTCTCCGCGCTGGTGATGTGGTGGAAGCGGCGCCCGCAAGGGTCGCTCGGCGTGCCGCCGCTGCCTGCGGAGAAGGCGACGCTGCGGGGGGTCGTCGCACTGCTCGCCATCGGCGGGCTCGTCTTTCCGCTGGTGGGGCTGTCGCTCATCGTCATGGTCGCGGTCGACAGTGTTCTGGTAAGAAAAATGCAACCTATAAGTGTATAAATGAAAGAGCCTGCCTCCCCGAGCGGCAGGCCTCCACGGACTGGACAACGGGGCCTCATCGCCCCGTTGTCCAGATAAAGAGCGTTGTCGCCTTAAGAGTAAATCAAGCCGGACCTGCGCAGAGTGCTGCCACTGCTTTGCCGTGGGAGCCATCATGCTGCGTAACCTGACCCGGATGCCGGCGGACATGTCGTCGGATTCGCGCCGGCAGCTTCTCCATGCCGTCACGGACCTGTTCCTGCTCGACCACGACCCCAACGAGGCCGCGAAGGAGCATTATGGGGAGATCGCGACAGGCTCGCTCGGCCATCTCGGCGACGAGGATCGCAAGGGCTATGCCGACCGCGTCGCCACCATGCCGACCCTGCCGCACAACGTCGCCGTCACGCTCGGCGGCGACAGCAATGCCGAGGTCGCGCGGCTGGTGCTGTCGCTTTCCCCGGTCCTGACCGATACCGACCTCGCCGCCATCGCCGTCAGCCAGTCGCAGCAGCACCTCGTCGCCATCGCCGAGCGTGCGCGCCTGTCCGAGGGCGTCACCGACATCCTGGTCGAGCGTGGCGACCAGAAGGTGCTGCATACCGTCAGCGCCAACGAAGGCGCGGCCTTCTCCGATCGCGGCTTCGACCGGCTGCTCGAACGCGGCGAGGGCGACGCCGCCATCACCGACGCGCTCGCCCGCCGCTCCGATCTCGCGCCGAACCGGGCCCAGCGCGTGCTGCGGATCGTCGAGCAATTCTCTGACGGCGGTGGCTCGACGCCTGCCTCGGACGCGAATGTCTCGCTCGCCCGGCAGGCCCGCCAGCAACGCCTCGAGGTCAAGCTCCTGCTCTCCGACCTCGCCGCCAAGGTGCGCGAAGTCGACGACGTGCTCACCATGCTGGCGGACGAGGATCGCGCCTATCACCTCTCGCAGGTGCTCGCGGAAATCGGCGGCATCTCGATCGAACAGGCGCTGCGCGTGCTGATGCAGCGGGATTCCAGCGGCATCGCCGTCGCCTGCCGCTCGCTCGGCATCGGCGCCACCGCCTTCCGCGCCATCCTGCAATTGCGGGCACGGCGGCTCTATTTCTCGTCCCGCGACGTCGACGACGATGTCGACGCCTATGACAAGCTCGATCTCGCGACAGCGGAACGCACCCTGCGCTTCCTCAAGCTCAGGACCAAGATCGGCTGAGCCGCAGCCGGGCCCGGCCACAAAACCGCGACATTCGCCCCGCTCCATGCTAGCTTCCAACGGGGCACGCTGTCGCGAGGACGCTTTCGACGTGAGATTTCCGCTTCTTTCCGCCGCGACGCTCGCCGCCTTGCTGGGAGCGGGCGCATCGGCTGAGGCGCAGGCGCTCCTGCCTCTCTCCGGCTTCGCGCCGCTGCCCTCCTTCGCCTGGGACCAGCCCAGCCTCTCGCCGAAATGGGAGGGGTCCTATGCCCGAATCTCCTCGGGCTTCCAGGTCACCAGCGGCAAGCACATGCGCACCAGCGCCGGGCCGACGATCGGGCTTGAAGCCGGGACGATGCGGCGGGAAGGCAATTTCGTCTATGGCATCGCCGGCGCGATCGACTACATGCCGGCTATGGGCGGCTACGGCTATCCGAGCTTCGGCAATGCCGCCTATACGCGCGACCTCGCTGGCGCCTTCAAGGTCAAGGCCGGCGTCCTGGTGACGCCTGACGTCATGCTCTACACCACGGTCGGCATGAGCGCGGCCAACGAGACCTGGCGCTTCGGCCCCACCAATTTCTCCTCGCCTTTCAGCCGCAGCAGCATCGCCGTGCGGCCCGAGGCGCGCGCCGGCGTGCTCTGGGCCGTCACCGACAAGATCACGATGGGTCTCGAAGTCGGCGTCGTCGGCGAGGCGATCCGCTGAGGATTTGATTCAGGCGGTTACGGGATTGATTCCGCTTTCCCGCATAAGCTTTTGATCTGGCGTCGTTCTCGGGCTTGACCCGAGAATCTCGTGCCGGGAGTGCGCTGGTTTCCGAGATGCTCGGGTCAAGCCCGAGCATGACGCGGGGTGCCTTCCCCTCATCCCCCGAACGTATTGCTCTTCGGGAAGCCCTTGGGCGGCAGGCGGCCGGCTTCGGCGCGGTGGCCAAGCCATTCCAGCAGATCGGCCTGCGTCACCGTCCAGGTCCGGCCGGAGGTGTCGAGCCAGGTCAGCCCCTCGGCAAGGTTGAAGGTCTTCGCGTCGGAGAGGCCGCCATCCTTGTAGCGCTGCAGGCGCACGCCCTTGCCGCGGCCCATCTCCGCGACTTCCGAGATCGGGAAGCAGAGCAGTTTGCGGTTCTCGCCGATGATCGCGACATGGTCGCCATCGGCCGGCACCGCCAGCACCGCGACCGTCTTGCCATCGACATTGAGCACCTGCCGCCCTTTACGGGTATTGGCGACGACATCGTCGGCCGGCGCGACAAAGCCCCTGCCCTCGCTCGTGACCATCAGCAGCTTCGAGCCCGGCTTGTACGGGAAGGCAGAGACGATCTCGGCCGTCTCCTCCAGTTCGATCATCAGGCGGATCGGATCGCCGAAGCCGCGCCCGCCCGGCAGCTTGGAAGCATCCAGCGTGAAGACCTTGCCGTTCGAGGCCAGCACCAGCACCTTCGCCGTGGTCTCGGTGAAGAAGGCGGTCTGGAGCGCGTCGTCTCCCTTGAAGGAGAAGCTGGAGCGGTCCTGGACATGGCCTTTCAGCGCCCTGATCCAGCCCTTCTTCGAGATGACCACGGTGATCGGCTCGCGCTCGACCATGGCCTGGGTCAGGTCGATATCGGTGGTGTCCGGCATGTCCGCGAAATCGGTGCGGCGCTTGCCGATCGCCGTTTCCGGGCCGAAAGTCTTCTTCACCTGCCGGATATCCCACGCGATCGTCTTCCACTGCGTCGCCTCGGAAGCGAGCAGGCCTTCGACCTGCTCCTTCTCCTTGGTCAATTCGTCGAGCTCGGTCTTGAGCTGCATCTCCTCGAGCTTGCGCAAGGCACGCAGCCGCGTGTCGAGGATCGCGTTGGCCTGCACTTCCGTGAGCTCGAAATACCGCATCAGCTCGATCTTCGGCTCGTCCTCCTCGCGGATGATTTTGATCACCCGGTCGAGGTCGAGATAGACGATCAGCAGGCCGCGCAGGATTTCGAGGCGCTTGTCGATCTGGCCGAGCCGGAAGCGCGAGCGCCGCTGCAGCACCTCGCGGCGATGGTCGAGCCAGGCACGCAGCGCCTCGGCAAGGCCGAGCACGCGCGGCACCAGCCCACCGGTCAGAACGTTCATGTTCATCGAAATGCGCGCTTCGAGCTCGGAGAGCCGGAAGAGCGATTCCATCATCAGGTTGGGATCGACATTGCGGGCGCGCGGCTCGATGACGATGCGGATGTCTTCGGCGGACTCGTCGCGCAGGTCGGCGACCAGCGGCAGCTTCTTGTCGTTGAGCAGTTCGGCGATCTTCTCGATCAGCCGGCCCTTCGAGACCATGTAGGGGATCTCGGTGACGACGACCTGCCAGGCACCACGGTCGAGATCCTCCTTCACCCAGCGGGCGCGGGTGCGGAAGGCGCCGCGCCCGGTGCGGTAGGTCTCCGCCATCGAGGCGCGGGTCTCGACGATGATGCCGCCGGTCGGGAAATCCGGGCCGGGCACGAAGGTCATGAGCTGTTCGGAAGAGGTTTCCGGATGCTGGATCAGGTAGAGCGCGGCGTCGCAGAGCTCGGCCGCGTTGTGCGGCGGGATCGACGTCGCCATGCCGACCGCGATGCCCTGCGAGCCGTTGGCGAGCAGATTCGGGAAGGCAGCCGGGAGCACGACCGGCTCCTCGTCCTCGCCATTATAGGTCTCGCGGAAATCGACCGCGTCCTCGTCGATGCCCTCGAGGAGGAGCCGCGCGACCTCGGTCATGCGCGCTTCGGTGTAACGATAGGCGGCGGCGTTATCGCCGTCGATATTGCCGAAATTGCCCTGCCCGTCGACGAGCGGATAGCGCTGGGCGAAATCCTGGGCGAGGCGCACCAGCGCGTCATAGACCGACTGGTCGCCATGCGGGTGGAACTTGCCGATGACGTCGCCGACGATGCGGGCGCATTTCTTGTGGACCTGGCCGGGGTCGAGCCGGAGCAGCCGCATCGCGTGCAGGATGCGACGGTGGACCGGCTTCAGCCCGTCGCGCGCATCCGGCAGGGCGCGGTGCATGATGGTGGAGAGCGCATAGGCGAGATAGCGCTCTTCGAGCGCCGATTTCAGATCGATGCGCTCGGCTTCATCTTCCGGCGGCGGATCGACCGGTTTGCCCATGCTGCGTCAGCCCTCGTCTCGTCGTATTTCGCGCGGTCTCTATGGCACAGCGCGAGTCGCCCCGCCAGAACAATGCAGGTACGAAGCGGCCCGCGCAAACGCGGAAGCCGCTATTTCGCGCTTAGTCGGTGGATGATTCGGCCGAGGGCGAATTCGCCGCAGCGCGCGTCGCCAATTCGACCAGTCGCGCCCGCTCCGGAGGCTCGCGCAGGCCGCGCGGCTCCAGGATGTGGCGGCGCAGGAAGAAGCCGGTCAAGGCGAAGCCCGCGAGGATATCGGCCGGCGAAGGGCGGCGCCCGCCCTGCCCCTCGACGAGGAACGATGGCAGCTTCAACAGGCGATCGAGATAGGGTTGCGCTGCCCGCCGGCTGACGGCCTTGCCAGATTTCGGCGAGACATGGCTGAGATCGTCAGGCGAGCCGGTGACGGCGCAGCGCGCCAGATCGAGCCCGAAGCCGAGTTCGGTGAGCATCGCCAGTTCGAAGCGGATGACCAGGGCCGGCGCCATCTCCGCCTCGTCGAGATGAGCGACGAGAACGGAGAGCCCTTCATGGAGGCCAGGATGCGGATCGCGCTCCGGCAGGAGGCGCAGCAGCCCGGCGATGGTGCCGAGCCCGTAGAGCGCGACCGGCGCGGCGATCAGGCGCGCGGCATGCGACGTCAGCAGCTCGACCTTGTATTCGCCGAGATGCTCGTCGAGCCGGGCGCGCCAGGTCAGCGAGACATGGTTGCCTGGCTGGAGCGAGGCTTGCGCCTTGGCCGAGCGCCCGCCCCTGACCAGGCCGAGATGGCGGCCGTGCCCGCGCGTCATCGCCTCCAGGATCACGGCGCTCTCGCCATGAGCCTTGAGGCCGATGATCGTGCCCTCGTCGGTCCATTCCATGAGGACAGGATTTAGGGCAGGAGCGCTTCGGAGGGAACCGCGGGCGCAGCGCCTTCAGGCTACGTATTGCGCGATGCCGCCGCCGAAGGACCAGTCCTCGCGCTTGACCTCGACGAGGTTGATGAAGACGTCGTCGGGCCTGAGGCCTGGTTCGCGGGCGAGGTTCGCGGCGATAGCCGCATAGAGCTTCTTCTTCTGCGTCACGCCGCGGGTATTGGCGACGGTGAGCTGAATGATCACCAGGCTCTCGCTGCGGTTGAAGCCGAAATAGTTGGCGTCGAAGACGAATTCGTCGGCATCGTGCTGGTGGACGATGGCGAAGAGGTCCTTCTCGGGAACCTCGAAGGTCTCGCGCAGCGCCTTGTAGACGCCGTCGACGATGGCGGCGGGCTCGGAGGCCGGGCGGCCACGGCGCATGGAAATCCGGATCAGGGGCATGGCTCGTTTCCTTGTCGAGGCGCGACAGCGCCTTTCGAAGGCAACCCTAGGCCAGCTCCAATGATCTGAAAACTACATCTACCTGTATATCAATGATATGATATCATGATGTATGACTTCACTGGATATCGACGCCGTCGCCTCCTTCCTGCGCGCGGCCGAGCTGAAAAGCTTCACCCGCGCCGCCGAGGCGCTCGGCACCACGCAGTCGCTGATCAGCACGCGCGTGAAACGGCTGGAAGACGGGCTCGGCCGTTTGCTGCTGCAGCGTCATCCCCGGCTCGTCCGCCTGACGGCCGAGGGCGAGCGTTTCCTGCCTGCCGCGCGCGACTTGCTGGCGGCGCATGGCAAGGCGCTCTCGGCCTTCACGGTGGCGCCGGAGCATATTGCGGTCGGCATCAGCGAACAGGCTGTTGGTGCCGAGGTTCCGGCGGTGCTGGCGCGCCTGGCCGCCCACGATCCCGGCATCGTCATCAATCTCAGGATCGAGCCGTCACGGGCTCTGGAGGAGGCATTCGAGCGGGGCGAACTCGATGTCGTGGTCGTCCGCCGGCTTGGGCCGGGCCGCACCGGAGAGGTCCTGCGCGATGATGCCGTCGGTTGGTTCGCGGCACCCGATCTCGTAAGGCAAGCCGACGCGCCGGTGCCGCTCGTCAGTCTCGTCGCCGAATGCCGCCTGCGCCGGCACAGCATGGATACGCTCGATCGCGCCGGTATCGCCTGGCGCGAGGCCTTCGTCGGCGGCGGCATGGCGGCGGTCGCGGCCGCCGTTCAGGTCGGGCTCGGCGTCTCGCCGCTGGCCGCGCGGATCGCACCGGCGGGCAGCGTGGATGTCGGGCCCGCATGGGGCCTGCCCTCGCTCGGCGGATCGCAGGTCGTGCTCAGAAGCAATGTCGCGACGCCACGCGCGGGCGCCTTCGTGCGCGAGTTGGCGGCGGCGTTCCGGGGATAAACCCGTCATTCTCGGGCGACGCGCAGCTTCGACCCGAGAATCTCATAACGAGACGGGCTGGTTTCCGAGATGCTTGGGTCAAGCCCGAGCATGACGGCGTTGGCAGCGCCCTACCCGACCACGCGCTCGACGCGGCTGATCACACGCTTCTCGCGCAACTCGCTGATGATCGCCGAGAGGTGCTTCAGGTCCCAGACCGTGAGGTCGATGGTGACGTCGGTGAAGTCCGGGTTCGGCCGGTTCATCGAAACGGAGTCGATGTTGCCGTCATGCTCCGCGATCGTCGTGGTGATCTGGGCGAGCGAGCCGGGCTCGTTGATCGACTTCAGGGCGATGCGGGCCGGAAAGCGCTGCGGCGCCTTGTCGTCCAGATCCCAGCGGACATCGAGCCAGCGGTCGGGCTCGTTGTCGAAGGCGGCGAGCGCCGGCGACTGAATCGGATAGATCGTCACCCCCTCGCCCGGCGTCAGGATGCCGACGATGCGGTCTCCCGGCACGGCCCCGCCCTGCGGCGCGAAGCGCACCGGCAGGTCGCCGCCAAGGCCCCGAATCGGGATGGCGGTATCCGGCTCCTCGCCCGGCAGTTTGAACTTGAGGTTCTCGCCCTTGCGCAGTTCGAACCAGCCCTTGCCATCGGCAGCGGCGCCCGGCTTGCCCTCAGTCGAGACACGCTTCTCCGGTTCGAGATCCGGGTAGACCGCTTTGACCACGTCGCCCGAATACATCTCGCCGCGCCCGACTGCTGCCAGCACGTCGTCCACGGTGTTGCGGGCGAGGCGCTTCAGCGCCGCCTTGAGCTTGTCGTCCGAGAAGGCGCGCTCGGCGCGCGAGAAGGCGCGTTCGAGAATCTGGCGGCCGAGGCCGGCATATTGGCGGCGGACCGCGGTGCGGGTGGCACGGCGGATGGCGGCACGGGCCTTGCCGGTGACGACGAGCGATTCCCAGGCGGCCGGAGGGGCCTGCCCGTCGGCGCGGGTGATCTCGACCTCGTCGCCGTTCTGCAACTCGGTCAGCAGCGGGGCGATGCGGCCATTGATCTTGGCGCCGACGGCGCCGTTGCCGACATCGGTATGGACGGCATAGGCGAAGTCGATCGGCGTCGCGCCGCGCGGCAGGGCGATGAGCCGCCCCTTCGGTGTGAAGCAGAAGACCTGGTCGTGGAAGAGCTCGAGCTTGGTGTGTTCGAGGAACTCTTCCGGGCTGTCGCCCTCGGCCAGCAGGTCGACGGTGCGGCGCAGCCATTGATAGGCGCGGCTCTCGTCAGCCAGGCTGATCGGCTCGCCGGCCCGGCCATCCTTGTAATGAGCATGGGCGGCGATGCCGTATTCGGCGATGCGGTCCATGTTGTCGGTGCGGATCTGCAATTCGACGCGGCTATGGCCGGGGCCGACGACGGTCGTATGGATCGAGCGGTAGTCGTTCTGCTTGGGCGTCGAGATGTAGTCCTTGTAGCGGCCCGGCACCATCGGCCAGGTCATGTGGACGATGCCGAGCACGCGGTAGCAATCCTCCGGCTTCGCGACGATGACGCGGAAGCCGAAGATGTCGGAGAGCTGCTCGAAGGAGACGGATTTCCGCTCCATCTTCTTCCAGATCGAATAGGGCCGCTTGCGGCGCCCGAAGACCTCGGCCCGGATGCCACTGGCGGCGAGCTTGCCCTTCAGGTCCTCCTCGATCTCGCCGATGACCTTGCCCTCCCGCACGGTCACCTCCTCCAGCCGCTTGGTCACGGTGGCATGGGCCTCGGGCTTGATGTGACGGAAGGAGAGTTCCTCCAGCTCCTCGCGCAGTTCCTGCATGCCCATCCGCCCGGCGAGCGGGGCGTAGATCTCGATCGTCTCCTCGGCGATGCGCAGGCGCTTCTCGGGCGGGACGAAATGCAGGGTGCGCATGTTGTGCAGCCGGTCGGCGAGCTTGACCAGCAGGACGCGGATATCCTCGGCGATGGCGAGGAGCAGCTTGCGGAAATTCTCGCCCTGCGCCGCCTTCTTCGAGACGAGGTCGAGCTTCTTGATCTTGGTGAGACCATCGACCAGCCGGCGGATATCCGGCCCGAACATGCTCTCGATCTCTTCGAGCGTCGCGGTCGTGTCCTCGACCGTGTCGTGCAGGACGGCGGCGACGATGGTGGCGTCATCGAGCTTGAGATCGGTCAGGATCGCCGCGACTTCGAGGGGATGCGCGAAGAACGGATCGCCGGAGGCGCGCTTCTGCGTGCCATGCGCGCGCATGGCATAGACATAGGCCCGGTTGAGCAGGTCCTCGTCGGTATTCGGATTGTAGCTCCTGACCCGGTCAACGAGCTCGTATTGCCGCATCATGCCCATGCGGGCCCCAGCCTCATCCTGCGATCATTGCAACACATTATTATTTGCACAGGCATTGGCGGCAGCAAGGCGTTTTCCGGAAGGGGGCCATGAAAAAAGCCCGGCACTGCCGGGCTTTAGCGGGAAACGGTGAACAATCGATTCACATTCGATCAGCGCACCGGATTTCCCTTCCAGAGTATCGGACTGAATATCGTATTCAGTCCGATACTCTGGTTCTTTGGTCTTGCATCGGCTTTGTCCGAAAACCGCGTGCCACTTTTCGGGCCGATGCTCTGAGGATCAGTCCTCGTCGTCGGCGCTCTCGGTCGGCGGCACGAGGCCGTCGAGGCCGCGCAGAAGGTCTTCTTCGCTCATCCGGTCGAACTGGACTTCGCTGTCGGGCGTCGCAGCGCTGGTCGGGCTGGCGAGCAGCGGAACGGTCTCCAGCTCCGGCTCATCGACCTCGACATGCTTCTGCAGCGAGTGGATCAGGTCTTCCTTCAGATCCTCGGGCTTGAGCTTCTCGTCGGCGATCTCGCGCAGTGCGACGACGGGGTTCTTGTCGTTGTCGCGGGTGACGAGGATCGACGAGCCCGACTGGATCATCCGCGCGCGGTGGCTGGCGAGCAGCACCAGCTCGAAGCGGTTCTCGACCTTGTCGATGCAGTCTTCAACGGTAACGCGAGCCATGGCCGGCTTCTTCCGATCTCAGCGATGCAGGGAATGGATTGAGCACGGCCTTACAGGCAAAGCCACAGCGATGCAAGAATTTCACTCGCCGCCGGCACCGTGTCAGGAGCCCATGCGGCGCACCATGTCGTCCAGCGTCGGTTCGAACCGGCTCGTGCCCTCGCCGCCGCGCGCGCCCATCGCCGGCAGCTCGTGCGGCTTGAGCTCGGCGAAGCGCATCCGCATCGTGGTGGCGACGCCCTCGCCGAAGGCGATCGCCTCGCGATTGCCGATCGAGGACAGGAAATTGATCGTGCTGGCGGAGGCGTCGGAGATCGCTGAGCGGATGATCTGCTGGTCGCGCTCGTTGGCCAGCCGCATCGCGAAGATGGTCGAGCATTGCGACAGGATGGTCGGGTCGAGCTCGCCGGGGCGCTGCGTCACGATACCGAGATAGGCGCCGTATTTGCGGCCTTCCTTGGCGATGCGGGCAAGGGCCTGGCGCGTCGGGGAGAAGCCGAGCGAAGGGTCCGAGGGGACATAGCGATGCGCCTCCTCGCACAGCACCAGGATCTCGCAGGCGCCCTGACTGGCGGTGGCGAGATCGAAGGCCAGGCGCGACAGCACCGAGGCCACCGCATTGACGACCTCGCCCGGCAAACCGCCGAGCTGGAACGCCGTGATCGGCCGGCCATGCATCGGGATGCGGAAGATCTGGGCCAGGATCGGCGCGACGGTCTCGTACATGTTCGCCCGCCCGAACATGAAGCGGTAGCGCGGATCGGCATGCAGCGATTCCAGCCGCACCTTGAGCGAACGCAGGGCCGCGCGGGGCCAGCGCTGCTCGTGCAGGCCGATCAGCTCGTCGATGACCGTGAAGACGTCCTTCAGCCGATAGGGGGTGACCGCATCGACAGGCCCGACCTGCGGTGTATCGGCCGACTGGCGCGCGATGCCGAGATCCAGCGGACGCTTCAACAGGCTCGAGCCGAGATCGCGCGCCCTATCCTGCGCATTGGGCATGCGGTAACGCGCCCGCGCGGCCGAGACGACCTCGCGCAAGATGTCCGGCTCGTCGTCGAGGGCGGCGCGCGCCCGAAACACGACATCGGCCAGCTCATCCTGCTTGAACATCCAGAATGGCAGATCGAGGCTTTCGCCGTCGATGGTCAGGGCGAGGTCGGGAAAGGCGCTGGAATATTCGTTGTGCGGATCGAGGATCAGCACGCGCAGGCGCGGCCGGACGGAGACGGCGCGGCGCAGCAGCAGCGCAACCGCGCTCGACTTGCCGACGCCGGTGGTCCCGACCAGGGCGAAATGGCGCGAGAGCATGTCCTGGACGCTGACGGTCGCAGGGATGCTCGCGTCCTGCGTGACATGGCCGATCTCGACGCCGGCGCGGTCGCCGAGGTCGTGCACGAGCGCGAGATCGCCGGAGCGGATGCGATGGGCGATCGCGCCGATCGGCGGAAAGTTGCTGATGCCGCTCTGGAAACGCAGCCGGCCCTCAGCGCTTTCCAAGACCTCGCCAAGAAACTCCACCTCGACCCGGATCGGGTTCTCCTCCGCCTCGTTCCAGGCGTCGTCGACGGCCTGCAGCTTGTAGACCAGCGCGACGATGCGGCTCGAACCCAGGTTGATCGACACCATACGGCCGATGGCCCAGGCATCGGTCGCCAGCCAGTTGCCGGTCGAGACCGCGCTGAGGATCGTGGCACGCGAGCCGTCGCAAGCGATGACGCGGCCGAGCGCCCGATCCGGCGGCTGATGGCCATCGCGCCTGTCCGGCTGAACATCCGTGTGGAAAGTCGCGTTCTTCAGTGGGAGTTGCATCGGCCCGATTGAATTCTGCAATGTCGGATGTCGACGTTACGGAGTTCCGGTTACGATTACCTTCACGCGGAGCGTTTATTCCGCTTCATCGAATGGTAATGGTTCGGCACGCTTTCGGACCGATCACAATTCGTGAGCCCGGCATCACAATCCCTGCATTGAGCCGGTGCGCTGCTTTCGTCTAAGCAGGACGCAAGAACACAGGGGGCATCATGGCCGATCGGCTGCGTCTTGGCATCAATATCGACCACGTCGCCACGGTGCGAAACGCGCGCGGAGGCGCCCTGCCCGACCCGCTCCGGGCGGCGCATCTCGCGATTGCCGCCGGCGCGGACGGCATCACCGCCCATTTGCGCGAGGACCGGCGCCATATCCGCGACGCCGACATGGAGCGCCTCGCCACCGAACTGACCAGGCCGCTCAATTTCGAGATGGGCGCCACCCCCGAAATGATCGCGCTGGCGGAGCGGCTGAAGCCGCATGCGGCCTGCCTCGTGCCGGAGAAGCGCGAGGAGCGCACCACGGAGGGCGGGCTCGATGTCGTCGGGCAGGAGAGCCACCTGACGCCGGCGATCGCCCGGCTGAAGGCGGCCGGCTGTCGCGTCTCGCTGTTCATCGAGCCGGACGAAGCGCCGATCGCAATGGCCGCCAAGCTCGGCGCGCCGGTCATCGAACTGCATACCGGGAGCTGGTGCCATGCCGTCCTGGATGGCGAGGCAGCGAAGGCGAAGGTCGAGTTCCAGCGCCTGGCGGACGGTGCCGCCCTGGGTGCGAAGCTCGGCCTCGAGGTCCATGCCGGGCACGGGCTCGACTACGACACGGCCCGCTCGCTCGCCCGGGTACCGGCCTTCGTCGAGTTCAATATCGGCCACTTCCTGATCGGCGAGGCCATCTTCATCGGCCTCGAAGCGGCGATCCGTCGGATGCGGCAGGCGATGGACGAGGGGCGCGCCGGGGGCTGAACGACCGCTCCCCGCCTTTTCAGCTCCGGAAGCGGTTCCTGTCGGGCGAAAAGCGCGCTACATCGCGAGCATGATCCTCGGCATCGGCTCCGACCTCTGCGACATCCGCCGGATCGAGCGCTCGCTCGAACGCTTCGGCGATCGTTTCACCGAACGCGTCTTCACCGAAGGCGAGCGCACGAAATCTGATCGTCGCGCGACCCGTGCCGCCTCCTACGCCCGCCGCTTCGCCGCCAAGGAGGCCTGCTCGAAAGCGCTGGGCACCGGCTTGCGCGCCGGTGTCTTCTGGCGCGACATGGAGGTGGTCAACCTGCCGGGCGGACGCCCGACGCTGCGCCTGACCGGAGGCGCCGCCGAGCGGCTGAAGGCCATGACCCCACCGGGCCATGAAGCCTTCGTCCATGTCTCGCTGACAGACGATCCGCCTTTGGCGCAAGCCTTCGTGGTGATCGAGGCCCGGCCGGTCGCCTGAGGCACCCTCGCTTCGTGCGAAAGCCGCCGCCATTCCGGGGCACCGCATCGCGATGCGCCCGGGACGACGGCGGCTTTCCTTGAGGCTCTACCTGCCTGCCCGGCCGCTCAGCGGCCGGTGATTTCGCCTTCAGGCTCGTTGCTCAGCCAGCGATAGATCACGCCGCCGAGCACGCCGCCGATCAGAGGCGCCAGCCAGAACAGCCAGAGCTGCTGCAGCGCCCAGCCACCGACGAAGAGCGCCGGGCCGGTGCTGCGGGCCGGGTTCACCGAGGTGTTGGTCACCGGGATGCTGACGAGATGGATCAGGCAGAGACCGAGGCCGATCGCCAGCGGGGCGAAGCCGGCCGGCGCCTTGCCATGGGTCGAGCCCATGATGATGAAGAGGAACATCATGGTCATCACGACTTCCATGAGGAAGGCCGAGACGAGGTTGTACTTGCCGGGCGAATGCTCGGCATAGCCGTTCGAGGCGAAACCGCCGGCAAGATCGAAGCCCGGCGCGCCGCTGGCGATCTGATACAGAACGGCCGCCGCCACGACGGCGCCGACCACCTGCGCAATGATATAAGGAATGACCTGCCCCGTCGGGAAGCGCCCGCCGGCCGCGAGGCCGACCGTCACCGCCGGGTTGAGATGGCAGCCGGAGATATGGCCGATCGCATAGGCCATCGTCACGACCGTGAGGCCGAACGCCAGCGAAACGCCGAGCAACCCGATACCGACATTCGGAAATCCCGCGGCGATGACCGCACTGCCGCAACCCGCAAAGGTCAGCCAGAACGTGCCGATGGCTTCGGCGGCTAATTTCTTCGTGCTCATGAATGATTCCCCCATTAACGCGCAATCGTGATGCTGTTGGCGAAAATCCGGGCCGTCAATCTGCGTCCGAGGCAAAAGCCGCCCTGATATCGCCACTCTCCCATTCTCGATTCGCATGCGCCATCCGCCGATGCCCTCCTCCTCCCGCTCTTGCGCGTTGTCGCAGGCGCGATAGTCGGCTAGACCGCGCGCAGGATCGCAGCCTCAGGAGCGCCCGCGTGGCCAACGACGTCGACAGCAAAAGCAAGGCGGCCAAGGAAGAGGGCGGTGTCCTCGAGACGATCAAGGTCGTCGTCCAGGCGCTGCTCATCGCGCTCGTCATCCGCACGCTGCTGTTCCAGCCGTTCAACATCCCGTCCGGCTCGCTGATTCCGACGCTACTGATCGGCGACTATCTGTTCGTGTCGAAATACACCTACGGCTATTCCAAGCACTCGATCCCGTTCAGCCCGCCGCTGTTCTCAGGGAGGGTCTGGGCGGCCGAGCCGAAGCGCGGCGACATCGCCGTGTTCAAGCTGCCGAGCGACAATTCGACCGATTACATCAAGCGCGTCATCGGCCTGCCCGGCGACCGCATCCAGATGATCGACGGCATCCTGCACATCAACAACACGCCCGTGAAGCGCGAGCGCATCGCCGATTTCGTCACGACCGACAATTGGGGCCGCAGCGCTCCGGTGATCCAGTATCGCGAGACCCTGCCCAACGGCGTCAGCCACCAGATCATCGAGCGCGAGGGCGATACCGGCACCTTCGACAACACGCAGGTCTTCATCGTGCCGCCCGGCCATTTCTTCATGATGGGCGACAACCGCGACAATTCGCTCGACTCGCGTGATCGCAGCGTCGGTTTCGTGCCGTTCGAGAATTTCGTCGGGCGAGCCGAGATCATCTTCTTCTCGATCGACGACGGTGCCTCGGCCTGGAAGATCTGGGAATGGCCCTCCACGGTTCGCTGGAGCCGCCTGTTCAGCTCCATCAAGTGAGCAAGGTGGGCGACGGCGGGCGCAAGGCCCCGGATACGGCGCGGCTCGAGGCCGTGCTCGGGCATCGTTTCGCGGACCAGAGCCTTCTCGCGACGGCGCTGACCCATATGAGCGCCGAGGACTCGCGGCTGGCGAGCTACCAGCGCCTTGAATTCCTCGGCGATCGCGTGCTCGGCCTTTCGGTCGCCGAATTGCTGTTTCGGCAGTTTCCGCAGTCTGAAGAAGGCAATCTCTCGCGCCGGCTCGCCGATCTCGTGCGCAAGGAGACCTGCGCGGAGGTGGCCGAAGGCTGGAATCTCGGCCAGTTCATGCGGCTCGGCGAAGGCGAGATTCTCGGCGGCGCCCGCAAGAACAAGGCGATCCTGGCCGATGCCTGCGAGGCGATCATCGGCGCGGTCTTCATCGATGGCGGTTACGAGGCGGCGCGCGCGCTGATCGAGCGCGCCTTCGGCGAACGCATGCTGAAGCCGGTCCGACCCTTACGCGACGCCAAGACCGCGCTGCAGGAATGGGCGCAAGGCAAGGGCTATCCGACGCCGACCTATAGCGAGCGCGGCCGCTCCGGCCCCGACCATGCGCCGGTCTTCGTCGTGGCCGCCAAGATCACGGGGCTTGCCGACGCCGAGGCGCGCGGCCCTTCCAAGCGACTGGCCGAGCAGGCCGCGGCCGAAGCCTTTCTCAGGCGAGAGGGCCTGTGGAACGACAACCCGGAAGGCGACAATGTCTGAATCCGACCAAGCCACGCACTGCGGCTTCGTCGCGCTGATCGGCGCGCCCAATGCCGGCAAGTCGACCCTGCTCAACCAGCTCGTCGGCGCCAAGATCTCGATCGTCTCGCGCAAGGTGCAGACGACGCGCACGCAGGTGCGCGGCATCGCCCTTTCCGGCACGGCGCAGGTCATCTTCGTCGATACGCCCGGCATCTTCGCGCCCAAGCGCCGGCTCGACCGCGCGATGGTGACGAGCGCCTGGGGCGGCGCCACCGATGCCGACCTGATCGGCGTCCTCGTCGATGTCGCGCGCTTCGACCATGAGGAAAACACGGCGCTGTTCGAGAAGCTCGCCGAGCTGAAACAGCCGAAATTCCTGATCCTCAACAAGATCGACACGGTGCCGAAGGAGAAGCTGCTCGAAATCACCGCCAAGGTGAACGAGCTCGGCAGCTTCGAGACGACCTTCATGGTCGCGGCGCTGACCGGCTACGGCGTCAAGGACATCCTGGCCTGGCTGGAGAAGCGGCTGCCGCTCGGCCCCTGGCTCTATCCGGAAGACCAGATCTCGGACGCGCCCCTGCGCTTCCTCGCCGCCGAGATCACCCGCGAGAAGATGTTCGAGCGGCTGCACGACGAACTGCCCTATCGCTCCACCGTCGAGACCGAGAGCTGGCAGCAGAAGTCCGACGGCTCCGTCCGCATCGAGCAGACGATCTATGTCGAGCGCGAAGGCCAGCGGAAGATCGTGCTCGGCGAAGGCGGCCAGACGATCAAGGCGATCGGCCAGAAGGCCCGGGTCGAGATCGCGGAAGCCGCCGAGGCCAAGGTGCATCTCTTCCTGTTCGTGAAGGTGCGCGAAAACTGGAGCGACGACCCGGAACGCTATCGCGAGATGGGGCTGGAATTTCCGAAGGGCAAAGGCTGAGCGGCACGGAAGGCGCGATGCGCAGCGAGAAGGACAAGATGCTGGCCGGCGAGCTCTATCGCGCCGACAGCCCCGAACTCGTCGCTGACAATCTCCGTACCACCGCCTGGATGGAGCGCTTCAACGCGCCCGGTACGGCGCCAGAACAGCGGCTGCCGTTGCTCCGCGAGGCGCTCGGTCACGTCGGGCAAGGCGTCGTCATCCGCCCGCCCTTCCATTGCGATTACGGCTACAATATCAGCCTCGGCGACGGCGTTTTTCTCAACTTCAACTGCATCATCCTCGACGTTGTCGCGGTCACCATCGGCGATGGCACGCAGATCGGGCCCGGTGTCCAGATCCTGACCGCCGATCATCCGCGCGATCCCGGCCGGCGCCGGCAGATGCTGGAATTCGGGCGCCCCGTCAGCATCGGCAGCAATGTCTGGATCGGCGGCGGCGCGATCATCCTGCCCGGCGTCACGATCGGGGACGATGCCATCATCGGCGCGGGCAGCGTCGTCACGCGCGACGTGCCGGCCGGCGGCACCGCGGTCGGCAATCCGGCGCGCCTGCGACCCTGACGTAACGGAAAACCGGACTGCGTCAGTGTGCCACGGCCGCTCCTTGTAACTTGTCAAATTTCAGTCGCAAAACGACATTGTTAGAACGCGTTTGGTGCCCATTTTCATACCTAAAGATATTTTAGCAGGAGTGATTGCCATGAGCGCCGCACCGCGCATCGCGCTGTTCATCGACGGCGCCAATCTCTACGCGACTTCGAAGCAGCTCGGCTTCGACATGGACTATCGGCGCCTGTTGCGGGAGTTCCAGGGCCGCGGCAACCTGATCCGCGCGTTCTATTTCACCACATTGGTGGAAAGCGAAGAGTATTCCTCGATCAGGCCGCTGGTCGACTGGCTCGACTACAACGGCTACCGGGTCATCACCAAAGCCGCGAAGGAGTTCACCGACGCCACTGGCCGGCGCCGCGTCAAGGGCAACATGGATATCGAGCTGGCGATCGAGATGCTCGAACTCGCGCCGCATCTCGACCAGATCTACCTGTTCTCCGGCGACGGCGATTTCCGGCCGCTGGTCGAGGCCGTGCAGCGCAAGGGCGTCAAGGTCTCGGTGGTCTCGACGATCTCGACCAACCCGCCGATGGTCTCGGACGAGCTGCGCCGGCAATGCGACGAATTCGTCGACCTCGCCCAGCTCATGCAGAAGATCGGCCGCGACCCGGCCGAGCGCGCCAGCCGCACCGGGGCCGGCGCCGCACCGGGCACTCCCGGAAACCCGTCACTGGAGCGGCGCTACGGCATTCGCCAAGGCGACGAGCCGGTCGAGGGGTGAGGCCAGCGGCCTTTACCCGCCCGTCTTCAGCAGGCGCTGCTTGTCGCGGTTCCAGTCGCGCTCTTTCTCGGTCTCGCGCTTGTCGTGGAGCTTCTTGCCCTTGCCGAGGCCGAGCTCAACCTTCGCCCTGCCCCTGTCGTTGAAGTAGACCTTGAGCGGGATCAGGGCCATGCCCTCGCGCTGGACCGCGCCCATCAGCTTGTTGATCTCCCGCCGGTGAAGCAGGAGCTTCCGCGGCCGGCGGACCTCGTGATTGAAGCGGTTCGCCTCGAGATATTCCGGAATATGGGCGTTGAACAGAAAGAGCTCCGTCCCCATCGGGCCGGCATAGCTCTCTCCGATCGTCGCCTTGCCGCCGCGCAGTGACTTGATCTCGGTCCCCTGCAAGGCGATGCCCGCCTCCACGGTTTCCTTGATCTCGTAGTTGAAGCGCGCCTTGCGGTTGTCCGCTGCTAGGCGATAGCGCTCCGGATCAGGTTTCTTCATGCCGTTCCGCTAAATCCATGCTGCTCGACCGGCGCTGCCAGAACCTGAGATCCGATTCGGGATCGGCACCCAAGCGCCTGGAAACGCCGACCTTGTCGTTCTACCGCCCGCCGCGATCGGCCAGCGAATAACCGCGCCAGGCGGCGCGGCCACCTATCTCACTTAAGCATTCAACAGCCCGGCGAAAACCATGGCCTCGCGAATGACCTTGCCCGTCGCCGGGGTCACCGGCATCAGCGGCAGGCGGACCTCCTCCTCAATGCGGCCGAGCAGCGCGAGGCCATGCTTGGCCCCGGCGAGGCCGGGCTCCTTGAAGATCGCGTCATGCAGCGGCACCAGCCGGTCCTGCACCTTCAGCGCCCCCGCATAGTCGCCCTTCTGGACGGCCTCCATCAGGTCGGCGCAAAGGCGCGGCGCGACATTGGCGACGACCGAGATGCAGCCATGGCCGCCGGCCGCCATATAGGACAGCGCGGTCATGTCCTCGCCCGAGAGCTGGATGAAATCCGCGCCTAAGGCGTGGCGCTGCTGCGAGACGCGGGCGAGATTGGCGGTCGCGTCCTTCACGCCGGCGATGTTCTTGAGCTCGTAGAGCCGCGCCATCGTCTCGACCGACATGTCCACCACCGAGCGCGGCGGGATGTTGTAGATGATGATCGGAATCCCGATCGCATCGTTCACCGCCTTGAAGTGCTGGTACATGCCCTCCTGGGTCGGCTTGTTGTAATAGGGCGTGACCACGAGCACGGCATCGGCGCCGGCCTTCTCGGCATGAACGGCGAGGTCGATCGCCTCGATCGTGTTGTTCGAGCCGGCGCCGGCGATGACCGGGACGCGGCCCTTGTTCTGGTCGATGACGATCTCGACGACGCGCTTGTGCTCGTCATGGGAGAGCGTCGGGCTCTCGCCGGTGGTGCCGACGGGCACGAGCCCGGTCGAGCCGTTGCCGATCTGCCAATCGACCAGCGCGCGCAGCGCCGCCTCGTCGACCTTGCCGGCTTTGAACGGCGTGACCAGAGCGGGCATCGAGCCGGTGAAGGCAATGTGCTTGGTCATGGGACGATCCTGGGACGAAAACGCGGGTTGCGGGGCCGCCACACATAAACCGTCATCCCGCCAAGGCAAAGCCGGCAAGCCATGAAAATGCGTGGCCTCATAGTTAAGCGTTCATCAACCCGCTTCCCCGACCATCACAGATATCCGTTCGAGCCTGGAGTTCCGCCATGGCCTCGCCTGCCGCCGCGAGGAGACTGATCGGCCTGCTGCTGCCTGCCCTGCTCTCCGCCTCGACGACGCAGGCGGGCGACGACGGCATGCTCGCCAGCCAGCGCAAGCTCGCCATGCTCGGCGATGTCGAGACGACGAGCGCGCTGCCGCCCTATCCCGCCGACGCCTTGCGTGGCGAAAGCCCGATCAATGCGGAGGCCGTCAAGGCGGCTGTCGCCGCCTATCGTCGCAATGCGCTTGCCGAGGGCGACGATCTCGCTGCGCGCATCGCCGACCGCACCGCGCGTTCGCTGCTCGAATGGGTGGCGATCCATGCCAATGCCGGCGCCGTTCCCTTCACGCGGATCGACGCCTTCCTGCGCGAGCATCCGAACTATCCGGCCACGACCCGTTTTCGACGCCGCGCCGAAGAGGCGCTGATCGCCGAGAAGAAGAGCCCGGCGATCGTGCGCGCCTTCTTCCATGGCCAGCAGCCCGTCTCGGCGGCCGGGCGGATCGCGCTGGCGCTCGCGCTCAAGGAGGAAGGCAAGGCCGAAGAAGCCGCCGACATCATCCGCCAGAGCTGGCGCAAGGATTCGTTTGGGCAGGCGCTCGAAAAGATCGTGCTCAAGGATTTCGAGGCGGCGCTGACCAAGGACGATCACCGCCTGCGCACCGAGCGCTTCCTGTTCCGGGAGAGCGGTCAGGCGGCTCTGCGCAATGCCGCCCGGGTCTCGCCCGATTATATCGTGCTGGCCAAGGCGCGGCTGGCGAGCGCCAAAGCGCGTCGGCCGATCTCCGAGAAACTGATTTCAGCGGTGCCAGCCTCACTGCGCGGCGATCTCTCCTTCGCTTTCCTGCAGGCCCAGCAGGCGCGGCGGGGCGACAAGCTCGACGATGCCGTGAAGGCGCTGACCGCGATCCCGCGCGACCCGGCCCTGCTGGGCGACGGCGATGGCTGGTGGGAGGAGCGGCGCATCATCGCGCGCAAGCTCCTCGATGCCGGCCAGCCGCAGAAGGCCTATGAGGTTTCGTCCGGTCACGGCGCCGAGGATGCGGCCGAGCGGATCGAAGCCGAATGGAGTGCCGGCTTCGTCGCGCTGCGCTTTCTCAAGAAGCCGGATGTGGCGCTGAAGCATTTCGACGCGGCAGCGGGCATTGCCGAGACGCCGATCTCGGTCGCACGCGCCACCTATTGGCAGGGCCGCGCCTATGAGGAACTGGGCAAGGCGGACGAGGCCAGGGCCGCCTATGGCAAGGCCGCGGAGCAGCCGGTCGCCTATTACGGGCAGCTGGCCCGGGCGAAGCTCGGGCTACCCGGCCTGCCGCTGCGGCGCACGGTCGCCGCCGGGCTCGAGACCCTGCCAGGGCACCGGGCCGTGCGCCTGCTCTATCGTATCGGCGAGCGCGACCTCGCCACGCTGATGCTGAAGGACCTGGCGCAGCGCCTGCATACCACCGAGGCGCTGGAGGCGATCGCCGCCATTGCCCGGCGCGAGACCGATGCGCGTGCGCTGGTCGGCATCGGCAAGGCGGCGCTGCAACGCGGCTTCCCGCTCGACATGGCGGCCTATCCGGTCGACGGCATCCCGGAATTCGACGTGCTCGGCGATCCGATGGAACGCGCCATCGTCCATGCGATCGCAAGGCAGGAGAGCGCCTTCGACCCGACCGCGATGTCGCATGCCGGCGCGCGCGGGCTGATGCAGATGATGCCGGCGACCGCGCGCGAGACGGCGCGCCGCGCCGGCCTGCCCTTCGACTGGCAGAAACTGGGCCAGGACCCGCTCTATGCGGCGCGGATGGGCGCGGCCCATCTCAACGACCTGCTCAAGGAGTGGCGCGGCTCCTATATCCTGACCTTCGCCGCCTATAATGCCGGCTCGCCCAATGTGAAGAAATGGATCGCGGCCTATGGCGACCCGCGCGATCCCGAGGTCGACGCCGTCGATTGGGTCGAGCGCATCCCCTTCTCCGAGACGCGCAACTACGTCCAGCGCGTGATGGAGAACCTGCAGGTCTATCGCGAGCGGTTGAACCAGCGCACGGCCTACCTGATCGACTACGACCTGAAGCGCGGCGGCAAGCGGGACTAGCAGCGCTTCTTCCCAATCGCACGGTCATCCCGGACAAGCGGCGTCAGCCGCGCCGATCCGGGATCCATTCCGGAGCCTTTCCAATACTCGCTCCGGAATGGATCCCGGCTCTCCGCTTCGCTGCGCCCGGGATGACAACCGTCGTTGTCCAGCCCGGCAACGATCTTCCCTGAAGATTGCAATATTTGAAACTTTCAACTACCTCTGCGGGGCAGCGGAGGAATTTCGATGCTGCAAGACATTGCCGATTTCGCGCCCACGCTTGAGGCCTGGCGCCGCGACCTTCACGCCCATCCGGAAATCGCCTTCCAGGAATTCCGAACCTCGGATTTCGTCGCGAAGACGCTCGCCTCCTTCGGCATCGAAGTGCATCGCGGACTCGGCGGCACCGGGCTCGTCGGCGTCATCAGGGGCGCAGCGGAGGGGCCGGCCATCGGATTGCGCGCCGACATGGATGCGCTGCCGATGGAGGAGGATACCGGGCTCGACTACCGCTCGACCACCAAGAACCAGTTCCATGGCTGCGGCCATGACGGCCATACTGTGATGCTGCTCGCCGCGGCCCGCCATCTCGCCGCCAATCCACCGAAGCGCGGCAAGGTCCATCTGATCTTCCAGCCGGCCGAGGAGATTGGCCAGGGCGCCGAGCGCATGATCGCGGACGGCCTGTTCGAACGCTTCCCCTGCTCCGAGGTCTACGCGCTCCACACCATCCCGCTCTACGAGGAAGGTACCGCCGCGGTGCGCCCTGGCCCGACGCTGAGCGGCACGACCGTGTTCGAGATCACGATCAAGGGCAAGGGCGGCCACGGCGCGGCGCCCCATACGACCGATGACCCGCTGCAGGTCGCGGCGCGGCTCGCGACCGAAATCGCCTCGATCGTCGGCCGCCATGTCGACCCAATGCAGCCGGCCGTGATCAGCCTCGGCAAGCTCGTCGCCGGCACGGCCTCGAACATCATCCCCGACTCGGCCGAGCTCAGCGGCACGATCCGCACCTACAATCACGAGACGGAGGCGCGCATCGTCGACAAGCTCGACGCGGCCTGCCGGGGCTTTGCGATGATGTCGAACTGCACGATCACCTGCGTGAAGAAGGCGAGCTGCCCGCCTTGCCTCAACGACCCCCGTGCCGCCGCGGCTGCGGCCGCCGCGGCGGGACAGGTGCTCGGCGAGGCCAATGTGCAGACCGACCTGACGCCCCTGCCCTTCTCCGACGATTTCGCGCTGATGCTGCGGCAATGGCCCGGCGCCTATATCTTCCTCGGCCAGCCCGGCGCGATGTGCCACCATCCGACCTTCGATTTCGACGACCGGCTGCTGCCGGTGGGCGCCAGCATCCTGTGCCGCCTCGTCGAGCGCCAGACCGGAGCCAACGCATGACCGCCGCCGCAATCCAGGGCGCCGAGCCGCGCTCCCCAGCCATGGTTCGCCGCGCCGTGATCTCCTCGGTGATCGGCAACGGCCTCGAATGGTACGATTTCCTCGTCTACGGCTTCTTCGCCACGGTGATCGCGCAGGTCTTCTTCCCGACCTCGGACCCTCTGGTCTCGGCGCTGCTGACGGCGGCAACCTTCGCGATCTCCTTCCTCGTCCGCCCGGTCGGCGGCGTGCTGCTCTCGACCTATGCCGACCGCTTCGGCCGCAAGCCGATCCTGACCGTGATGATCCTGATCATGGGCTTCTCGACCGTGCTGATCGGGCTGACGCCGGGCTATGCGACGATCGGCATTCTCGCACCCATCCTCGTGATCCTCGCCCGCATCCTGCAAGGCATCTCGGTCGGAGCCGAGTTCGCCTCGGCCACCGCGATGCTGGTCGAATATGCGCCGCCCGGCCGCAAGATGATGTTCGGCAGCTTCCAGATGTGCTCGCAGGCGCTGGCGCTCGCGCTCGCGGCTTTCTCCGGCTATGCGCTGGCGACGCTGCTGACGCCAGAGGATCTGCAGAGCTGGGGCTGGCGCATCCCGTTCCTGCTGGGCTCCCTGATCACGCCGCTCGGCTTCTATATCCGCCGCTTCGTCGACGAATCCCCGGAATACGAGAAGGACACCAAGCAGAGCAGCGGCCAGACGCCGTTCCGCACCGTGCTCTCCGAGCATCGCAACGCGCTGCTGCGCTGCTTCGGCATCATGATCCCCGGCACGGCCTCGAACTATGTCTGGTTCATCTTCCTGCCGGGCTATGTGATCCGCCAGCTCAAGCTGCCCTTCACCAGCGCCATGCTGAGCTCTCTGATCGGCGGCATCCTGCTCTTCATCTTCGTCCCGATCATGGGCCATCTCGCCGATCGCTGGAGCGCCTTCCGCGTCTGGCTCCTGGGCATGCTGAGCTTCGCGCTGCTCTCCTATCCGCTACTCGCCTATGTCGTGGCGCAGCCGAGCTTCGAGCGGCTCCTCACGGCGCAAGCGATCTGCGCGCTCTCGATCGCCGCGATCTGGGCACCAACGCCGGGTCTCCTTGCCGGCATGTTCCCGACGCAGGTGCGCTCGACCGGCATGTCGATCGCCTACAATGTCGTGGTGCTGCTGTTCGGCGGGCTCGCGCCCTTCACCCTGACCTGGCTGGTGGCGAAGACCGGCTCCGACATGGTTCCGTCCTATTATCTCCTCGCTTGCACGGCAGTCTCCCTGCTTGCGCTGGGCTTGGCGAACCGGACGCGCACCCAAGGCTGAGCAAGGGGGCAAGATGGCCCGCGACTCGTTCCTGACCTTCCGGCTCGACCAATTGAGCCAGACCGCGATGGCGAAGGCCTCGCAGGTCTACAAGGAGCGGCTCGGCCTCAATATCCGTGAGCTCAGGGTGATGCGGGCCATCGGCGACCAGCCGGGGCTGTCGTCCCGGGCCTTGTCGGAAGCGACCTTCATCGAGCAGACGCTGATCTCGAAGCATCTACGCAAGCTGGTCGATGCGGGGGTGGTCCAACGCGCGCTGGAAAGCGCCGATGCGCGGCGCGTGGCGCTGCATCTCACCGCGCAAGGCGAAGTCATCCGCGAGGAAGCCGACCGGCTGGGCAAAGAGATGGAGCGCGATTTCCTCTCGATGCTGACACCGCAGGAGCTCGCCCAGTTCAACCATTGCCTCGCGAAGCTGCAACGCTGGGGCGCTTCCTGAACCGAAAGCCGGCTTCCGCAGGCGCCGGCGCCATGGTTAGGTGCGTCCCCCTGCATCCTTCGAGTCCCCTGATGCCCGAATCCGGTTTCACCTCCCGCTTCGTCAGCGCCAGCGACGGGCTCAAGCTGCATTTTCGCGATTACGGTCCGCTTGCCGAGACCGCGCTGCCGGTCGTCTGCCTGCCGGGCTTCGCCCGCACCGCGGCCGACTTCCACGAGCTGGCTCTCGCCTTGTCGCAGGACGAGGCCAAACCGCGCCGCGTGCTCGCGCTCGACTATCGCGGTCGCGGGCTCTCCGGATACGACAAGGACTGGAAGAACTACGACATCCGCATCGAGCTCGACGACCTCGTCCAGGTGCTGGTCGCAAGCGGGATCGAGCAGGCGATCTTCGTCGGCACCTCGCGTGGCGGCCTCCTGACCATGGCGCTGGCGGCGGCACGGCCGGCGATGATCCGCGGCGTCGTCTTCAACGATGTCGGCCCGGTGATCGACGCGCGCGGCCTGCTGCGCATCCGCGGCTATGTCGGCAAGCTGCCGGTTCCACGGAGTTTCCAGGAAGGCGCCGAGATCCTGAAACGGCTCTCCGACCAGCAGTTCCCGATCCTCGGCGAAGAGGAGTGGGAGATGATGGCGCGCCGCACCTGGACCGATCGCGACGGGGCTCTCAGGCCCGATTACGACGTCAGGCTGATGAAGGTGCTGGAAGAGCTTGATCTCGAAGCGCCACTGCCGGTGCTCTGGACCTATTTCGACGCGCTCAAGACCGTGCCGCTGCTGGCGATCCGCGGCGCCAATTCCGATCTCCTGGCGGAGAAGACGCTGGAGGAGATGGCGGAACGCCATCCCGATTGCGAGATCTACACCGCGCCTGGACAGGGCCATGCCCCGCTGCTCGGCACGAAGGACATGATCCGGCGGATCGGCAAGCTGGTCGCGCGTGCTGAGCGGCGCGCCGGCTGATCTGTTTCAGGGTTTCGAACGCCCATCCTCGGCGATGTCGGCGACATTGCTCTGCCCCGCCGTGCCGTCATCGCGCGAGCTTTCGACCTCGCCCGCCTTGGCCCGCCTGGCGAACTCGGTCTCCGTTCCCGCCGCCAGGAGCTTCGCCTGGCCAACCCAGTCTTCGCGCTCGATCCGGCCGGGAAAGGCGAGATAGCCGCCAACCCATTCGACGTTCTCGGAGGTCCAGCTGGCAATCTGCTCGAAATGCCAGATGCCGAGGCCATGCAGACGGCCCTCGTTCTGCCGGCCGATGCCCTTGATCAGCTTCAGGTCATCAGCCTTGCCGTCGTGGGCCGCGACGAATCCTGCCGGTCGCTGACCGGGCAGTTCAGCCTCGTTCTCGACAGGCGGCAGTTGGGCCTGTGGTCGCGCGGGCGATACTGCCGGCGAAGAAGCGGCCGCGACGGGCGCGACACCAGCCTGCGAAGCCCGCAGGGCGGCCGGCTTGCGAAGAAGGCTCGCGCAGACGCAGCCCACCCAGTAGGCCGCCGTGAACAGCAGCGCGGTCTCGACCCAGGTCGCCAGCATGCCGTTCAGAAGCTGCAGCCAGGTCAACGCGGCGCCGGCGATCCAGAATGCGGCGACCACGGTCCAGGCGCCGCTCCAGAAGCGGGTCTTGCCGCCATCATGGCTGATCCAGCCCATGGCGAAGCCGAGGCCGAAGGCTGCGACCAGGAACCAGAGGAACTGGCTGGCGAGATAGAGCATGTCGGACTCCTACTTCGCCACGGTGAACTGCACGCGGCGGTTCATCGCTCGTGCTTCCGGCGCTTCATGCGGCACAAGCGGCCGGGTGCTGCCATAGCCTTTGACGGCAAGCTGGCCTGTCTCGATACCGCGCCGCGCCAGCTCGTCGCGCACGCGCAAGGCCCGGCGCAACGACAGATCCATATTGTCGAAGCCGCGCCGCTCGCCATCGCGATTGGCGTGCCCCTCGATCACGACAGGGGAGCCCGGGCACTTCTTGAGAATGGTCGCGGCCTCGCCGATGACGCGCTCGGTCGTGGCATCGAGTTCCACCACCGAAGTCCCCTGGCCGAACAGAACGGTGTTGCTTTTGGTCAGCCCGTCGAGATCGTTCTGGCAGCTTGCCGGCGGATCGACCACGCAACCGGTCTGGCGCAGGCTCACCACCGCATCGGCCTTGTAACCCGCTGGCAGGCCGGTTGCGGCGCTGGTCTCGATCTCACTTCTGATCAGGTCACGGCAGGTCAATCCGCGCAGCGTCACGCGGTCATCAACGATGGAGGCCGAACCGAGATCGAGCCGCAGCAGATCAGAGAGGACGGCGCGGGCCGCCTCGGCGAAGCCGGCCGGAGCGCCCGGAATGAGGGTCGTCGCGTCCTCGAAGCGGTCCTTCAGCGGGGAATCCGCGACCAATGCCCGCAACGCAGCCTGCGCTGTCCGGTCAGGCAGATATCCGGAGAGCCGCAAACCGGTCCGGTCCGCCGATAGCGACAAGCCGTATGGTCGCACGACGACGCTCTCCGGCATGGCGGCCAATGCCAGGCCGGCGGGAGCATTGCGCGCGAACAGGTCGCGCAGCGCCGCAAGGCTCGCGGCATCCGCAGCCTCGCCGGCAATGGCAAAAGCCTTGTCGCGGATGCTGACGGAGCCGGTCCGGAGCTTCGACAGAGCCTCGAGCGCAAAGGCGGTCGAGGCCGGCAGGTCGAGATCGGAGCGCAACGCCGGCTCGACAGTCATGCGATCGTCGACGGCCGTGTCGCCGAAGAGACCCCGCACCGTGGCGAGCAGGTTCGTGCGCGCCGCCTCATCCGGCAACTTCCCGTTCAGGCGCAGGCCGCTGTCACTGCGAGCCGCGCTCCATTCCAGCGGCACGGACGCCACCACACGGGGCGGCACCACCGGCGTGCTCGCTGGCGGCGTGCTTGCCGGCGGCGGGACAGGGTTTTGCGGCGTTGCAGGAGCTGGTGCCGGAGCGGACGCAGAACCCTGCGGCTTGGGCGAAGCGGGCAGCACGTCATGCAGGATCAGCCCCGGCACCTCCGGCATCGGCACGACGACCGGCACCGACGGTAAGGGCATTGGGGGACATTCGATCACAGCCCGAGCCACCGAATCCGGCCCGTCCAGCTGGGCGATCTGCAGGCGCAAGGCCTGGCAGGCCTCGTAGGTCTCGGGCCCCTTCCCGGTCAGGGCGTAATTCTCACCGTCGATCTCGGCTTTTCCTTGCCGAAGCCGCGCCAGATCGCCGAGAGCGCGCGTCACTTTCACAAGGAAGGCCGAAGGCGCCCCGAGTGCCGGCTTCGTCTCGTCGCGAAGAGCAGCCCCGGCGCCGAAGGCCTGCCGCGCCGCCGCGAGCATCTGCTTGCGCGCGTCCTGATCGGGGTAGAAGCCGCGCATGACCAATGCTGCGCCGGCCTCATGCTCGGCGCTCCAGCGATAGGGGGCCACGGTCGGCGGCTCGATATCGCATTTGACGGAGCGGAAGCCCGGCCTCTGCGCCTGTGCCACCGCCGCCTCGAGGGCCAGGAACGAATCCGAGCTGGCCGCCTTGCCTTCGATGCAGAAGCGGCCGTCGTCGAGGGCGACGCGGCCCGAGGCCAGTTTCGGCAGCTCGGCGAGCATCGCTACCGCCATTGCGGCAAAGCCCTCGGGCGCGCCGAAGGCGACGGTCTGGCGATCGTCAATCCGCAGGCCGGGCAAGGCTGCCGATGCCACCGCCATATTGGCGGCCGCTGTGTCGAGATCGGGCACGAAGCCGCCGAGCGTCACACTGTCGGACTGGCGGCTGGCGAACCAGGAATAGGGCTTCTGGGCGACGACCTGCGACAGCCCGCCGAGCGTCCTGCGCACGCCGAATTCGCCATGCAGCCGGGCCATCGCCTTGTTCGCGCCGTCCGAGGACAAGACCTCGCCGCCGATGGTGACGTCGCGGCCATCGACCTGGGCAACGACCGGGCGAGCACCAGGCGTCGTGCCGGCGACCGCAGCGACGGCCTGCTCGGCACGCAGCCCGACATCACGTTCGATCGCGGTATCGAGCGCGAGATTGCCGGCTCCCCACAACAGGCCCAATGGGATCAGGCCCCAGAGCCAACGCGCCGGTTGAGACATGCACAGCCCCCTGTGCCGCGCCGACCGAGGGCCTGGCGCGGTACCCCATGACCGGGATCACCCTCGTTTTGTCAAAGGCTTGTCGAGCGATCCGCAGATATCGATTCAACGGGCGCCCGTAGACGATCCCTGGCGGGATCGTGGCTGGGACGCCTATGCCAGATCAGGCCGGGGGACTGGCTCCCGTCAACAGTGAAGCCGGAACAACCCACATAAAAAAGAAGCCCCGGGTTTCCCCGGGGCTCCCTGACTAGAGATCGGAGACCGATCAGAAGTCGCGCTGAATGCGCAGACGGCCGGTCCAGGCGTCGTCCGACTTGATCGTACGACCGTTGACGGCGAAGGCCTTGGCGTCCGGAACGCGAACACCGTACTCGGTGCGCGAGTAGAGGACCTCGACACCGATGTCGAGACCGGCGACCGGCATCCAGACCAGGTTGGCGCCGAGCATCAGCTCCTTCGGGTCGACCGACTTGATCGCGAAGTCGTTCGTCTGAAGAGCCGAGTACGAAGCCAAGAAGTCCGAACGGATCGACGGGGTCCAGAAGTGGCGCAGAGCCGCGACCAGGTTGTAGCCGGTGTTCGACTTCAGGTTGCCGAAAGCGTTGGCGCCGAAGTTGTTGACCGTGTAGGCAGCCAGGCGGCCGTGACCGGCCGTGCCACCCCAACCGAGGTACTCGAGAGCGCCGTCGGCGTAACCGGCCTGCAGGAACAGGGCGTCGCCAGCAGCCAGCATCGGCAGGTTGAACTTCACGCCGGCCTGGATTGCCCAGCCCATCTCGTCCTTCTTGGCACCGTTGCCGGCGGGAACCGCCCACGGCGACGAGTAGATGCCACGGTCACCGATGGCGCCCGACAGCTGAGCCGAGCCCCAGCCCTGATCGACGCGCAGCGAAGCGACGACGTCAGGATAGGTCGTGCCCTGATAGGCCAGAACCGAGGCGCGACGGTTGGTCGTCTTCGGGTCTTCGAGCGAGATCGTGGCGCTGAAGCCGCCGCCGAACGTGGCGGTGTAGGCGAGCGTGTTGACCTGGCGGTCAGAGGTGCGCAGGACCTGGAAGCCGTAGTCGTTCGCGTAGAACGAGTAGAACGACTGGATCTTACCAGCGGTCAACGGGCCGAGCTGAACGAAGGCGCTATCGAGGAAGGCAGCGTCGTCGTTGACGCCGTTGACGCCCGAGAAGCGGTTGGCGCCAGCGTTCGAGCCGCCGTAGCGGTACGAGCCGGTGCTGGTCGTCAGGTCGTAACGAACGAACGTGCGCAGCGTGCCATAGGCAGTCTGGTTACGAGCGTCGATGTAGATACGGCCGCGAGCGCGGGTGCCGTACGAGTCCTGACCAGCGTTCCAACGCTCACCGAAGGTGTACTCGGCGCGAACACGACCACCGATGCGAAGGCAGGTGTCGGTGCCCGGGATGTAGAAGAAGCCGGCGCCGAAAGCGGAGCAGACACGAACGTATTCGACCGGAGCGGCCTTCCGCGAGGGAAGGTCGGCGGCCTGAGCCCCGGCGACCGCGGCGATGCCGGCGGCGGAACCGAGGAGGAGGCTCTTGACGAGCTTCATTTGGTAACCTCCAAAAGAGTTTCGAGACCCTCGGGCTTCAGCCTGCCCCCCGCCCCAAGCTTTCTAGCCTGATCGCAGAACCTGCCTGTTCCCGGTCTTTCGCCTGCGTCACCGACCTATTTCGGAGGCGAAGGCGAAAAACAGCGACCGGGAACGTCCCGACGCATTCCCACCATACGAAAGCCGCCCCGCCGATCAACCTCGATCCGCCGCCCGAGCCTGTGAATGGGGTGCTTTGGAAACCGGTGTTGCAGGGGAGCCACGCTTTGACCGGCAAAATTCACCAAGCATTAACCGAAACGGCACCGCACAAGAGGTTTTCGGCTTGCCTCGCCCGGGAATCGCGTCCCTGAAAAGCAGAATCGGGCCGAATCCCTTCGCGCGCCCTCTTCGGGCAACGCGGCCTGCTCAGTACTCCCACTCGGCCCCGATTCCGACAGCAGCGCTGCCATCGGCCCCGGTCTCGGCCTGGAGCTTCAGGCGCTTGGTCACGTCGATGCCGACCGAGACGCCGCTATCCTCCGGCTTGGAGCCGACCTTCACGCCAACGGAGACATTGTCGCTGATATAGCGCGAGGCTCCCACGGTCGGCCCGCCCTCGCCCATCTGGATGTCGAGATTGTCGACGCCGAGCGATTTGCGCAGCCGCTCGAAGGTATCGTCACCGCCGCCGCCGGCGAACTGCGCCGCCGCCTGGGCGAGCTGCAGGGCCTGGAACGCCGAGAGCGAACCCGAGGCACGGGCGAAGAGCAGCCGCGACAGCACCTCGTCGGGCGGCAGTTCGGGCTGCGAGGTGAAGGCGAAGACCGGCTGGTCGGCGGGGCCGCTGATGATGATGCGAGCGGTGACATCGCCGGCGCTGGTCTGGGCGATGAAGTCGAGGTCGGGAATCAGCCCGCCGGCGAAGGTCAGCCGGCCGCGGCTGAAATCGAGCCGCTGGGTCAGGACGCTGAGCCGCCCGCGGCGCAGTTCGAAGCCGCCATCCAATGCGGGCGCGGAGGAGGTGCCGCCGACACGAATCTCGCCGCCGAGCTCGGCATCGATGCCGCGACCGCGGATGAAGACCTTGCTGGGAGCGGAGACCGTGAGGGCGAGCGCCGCATCGAAGGCCGGCGCTGCACGGCCACCGCGCCCCTTGGCCTTCTGCGCCTTGCGCGCGGCGGCGAGGCGGGCAGCCGCCGCGCCCTTGGCATTGACATGCTTGATGCCGTCGACCGGCCGAAGCGTCGCCGGCAGGCGATCGGGCACGGAGACTTCGAGCGAGGCGATATCGATCCGGCCGCCGAGGCGGGGACGCTGCGCCAGCGGGCCGGTGATTTCGAGGTTCAGCCCTGCCACGGCGGTGACCAGTCCGCTCGAGACGAGCTGGGCGCGATCGCCGCGAATCCGGATATTGCCGGGGAAGCCGGCGACCGGATCGACCTTGACCTGGCCGCTGGCGGAGATCGTGCCGCCATTCGGCGTCCGGGCGGAGGCGCGCTCGATCGTCAGGTTGTCGCCGTTGGCGGCGATCCGCGCTTCGATGGCGTTGAAGCGGATGCCTTGCAGAGCGTCGGTGAAGCTGCCGCCCGTCAGGGTCGCGTTGCCGCTGAGGCGCGGGGCGGACGCGGTCCCGCCGGCGCGCATGTCGAGGGCGACCGCGCCCGTGACGCGCTGGCCGCCTGCGGCCAGCATGGTGTTGGCGAGTGCGGCATCGACCCGGCCCTGGGCGGTGAGGTCGAGCGGGCCGGTGGCGTTGAGCGGGGCGGTGCCGCGCAATGTCAGGCTGGCGCCCTTGCCGGCGTTGACGGTCGCGGAGATGCCGGCGGCATCGCCCTTGAGCGCGCCCTCGCCCTGGATCTCGACCGGCGGCAGGCCGGCCTGACGGGTTTCGGGCGCAACGAGCTGCGCGATCCTGAGCTTCCACGGGCCCGAGAGGTCGCCCGGCTTGCCCTTGATCTGCGCCTCGGCGTTCAGCGTGCCGCCGAGCTTCAGGCTGGGCACTGCGATGCTCGCGGCGGACAGCGGCACGTCACGGGCGGCGAAGCGCAGATCGAGCGTCTCACCGGCGCGACCGTCGAGCGTCACCCGCCCCTTGTCGATCCGCAGAGCGAGATTGGCGATCTCGACGCCGGAGGCCGGGAAGCTGAATGCAGCGGGATTGGCGAGCGTGATCGCCCGGCCATCGCGGCGCGCGTCGAAAGAGGCGAGCTCCAGCTTCAGTGGCTCGCCCGGAACAAGCCGACCCGCCCCCTTCAACGCGAAACCGCGGGCATTGGCGCTGAGCGTAAAGGCGCTGGCGTCGGGCGCGCCCTTCGAATCGAAGCGGATGCCGCTGATTGCCTCGCCAGCCGCAACGGCGCGGTCGATGGCGATCGCCGCGTCGAGCATCGGGCGGCCGTAGATATCCCTGGCATTGGCGCGGGCATCGAGCTTGTCGATGGTCAGCGACGGACCGACGAGACGCGAACCGCGGGCCGTCAGGTCGATATCCTGCCGGCCTTCCGGCGCCGCCAGCACGATATCGGCATCGAGCTGGCCCCCGAGCTTGGTCAGCGCCAGGGCCGAGAGATCGTCGAGATTGCGGGCGGTCAGCGTCAGACGGCCGGCGGCACGGCTCGCCGGATCGAGGGTGAGGCCGCCATTCAGGCGGATCGAGCCGAGGGCGAAATCGAGCGTCGAGAGGTTCCAGCCATCGTCAGGTTGGCGGGCGAGATGCAGCGAGCCGGTCGCGGGCTTGGAATCGACCTCGCCGGCCAGCGTGACGCTGGCGTCGAGCGCGCCTTGCAGATCCTTCGCGACGGCATCGATGGTCAGGCGCGGGATCGGCCGGGCGAGCGCGGTGGCGTTGGCGACGGCGATGCGGGCGGTGGCATCGAGCCTGTTCTGCGGGCCGGTGATCTGGGCAGTGACGTCACCACGACCGGACAGGCGCGGATCGGCGCGCTTGAGATCAGGCAGGTTCAGCGCAAGCTTCAGGTCGGATTGCTGCTGTCCGATCGAGCCGTCGGCGGTGAAGGCCGCGTGCTGGCCGGCGACGCGCAGGCCGCTCACCGTATAGTCGCCGGCGAGCGCATTGACGCGGCCGGCCAGCGTCAGGCTGCCGGCGAGCAGGCGGTCGAGCGCGGCTTCGCCGGTCGCAAGGCGCTCGGCCTTGCCCGCGAGCGTCGCGGTGTAGTTGTTCGTGCGCGGGGTCGCGTCGAGATCGGCGGTGATATCCGCCCTGCCCCCGAGCGGGCGGCCGGCCAGCCCGCTCAAGCGGGCGAGATCGGGGAGAACCGCCTTGAGCTGTCCGAGCATGCGGGCCTGGCCGAGCTTGCCCTTGTAATCCAGCTCGACGCCGGAGAGCGCGAGCTTCAGCATCTCGAAATCGGCCGTACCATCATCCTGTCCGGTGCCGCGCAAGGTGAAGGTAACCTTGTCGCCGACCGCGCGCATCAGTGCCTTGTCGGCCAGCACGATGCCGCTGGCCTCTCCGTCCGAGGTCAGGGCGATGCGGGTGCCGGGCTCGCCGATCGTGCCGGTCGGCGTCGCGTTGAAGGAAAGAGCGAGCTTGCCGAATTGCCCGGCCGGTAGCTTGGCGTCGTTTGCGTCGAGTTTCGCGACGACGGTCGGTCCGGCCACCGGGCCGCGGATCGTCGCGTCGAAGGCGAGCTTGCCGATCTCGGTGCCGGACGCGACCGTGCGGCCGCCCTCGTTGGGACGCGAAGCCGCGGTGACGCGCAGATCAAGCGTCTTGTCGGAATTGTAGCGGCCGAGCACGTCGAGGCGCGCCAGCGCCGAGACCAGCGCGAGATTGCGGATGTCGATGCCGCTGTCGTCGCGGAAGCCGACCGAGCCATCGAGCCGGGTCGAGCCGGCGAAGACCGGCGCCACCGGCGCCGGCATCAGCCCTTCGATGCGGGCATCGAGGGCCAGCGCGAGCTGACGTTCGGTCCCGGCGCGGGTAAGCGTTGCGGAGCCATCGGCGCCGATGGTCGGGCCCGCCGTGAAGACGAGACTGGAGCGGAAGGAATCGAGCGGGCCATCGCCCTTGAGGTCGAGCTTCACCGGCGGCTCGCCCGGCAGGCCGGCGACCTTAGAGATCAGGCCGCCCGCCGGCTCGTCGAGCTTGGCGGCGAGCTGCAGGCGCGTGCTCTCGGGCACGAAGGACATGGTGACGTCGAAGAGTCCGCCCATATCGAGCCGCTTCGCCTCGAGCTTGAGGTCGAGCCCCTCATTGGGCGGCCCCAGCCGCGCCGCGCCGCTGGCGCTCAAGCGGGCGGCGACGCCGAGTACCGGTTCGCCCAGTGCGAGTTCGTTGAGCTGGAGCGCCCGGATGATCACCTTGAGCGGCAATTCGGGCAGGATCGGCTCATTGCTCGGCGGAGCCGCGCCGGCCGGCTGCGGCGCGGGCTTGCGCAGGATTTCGAGCTTGCCGATCTCCAGCCGGTCGACATCGAGCCGGCGCAGCAGCAGGGCGCTGCGCGTCCAGATCAGGCGGACGCGGTCGAGCCTGAGCCAGGCGCCATCGCGATCCGAGAGCACGATGTCGCGGATCTCGACATCCGAGGAAAGCGCACCGTTGACCTCGCCGATCGAGACCTGGCTCGTACTGCTCGACAGGGCCTTGGAGATCAGGTCGGCGACGACGCCGCGATCGGTCTGGGCGTTCTGGGCGAAGCCGCCGAAATGCGCCGAGAAGAGGAAGCCCGCCGTCAGCAGCAGGGCCAGGAGAGCGAGACGCGGAATGGTCAGGAGCCGGCGCATCAGAAGGCCTGCCCGATGCTGACATACAGCGCGACCGGCTTGTCGCCCTTGCGCGGATTGAGCGGCGCGGCGATGTCGACCCGGATCGGCCCGATGCCGGTATAGTAGCGGAAGCCCAGGCCGGCGGCCATCTGCAGCTTCTGCTTGCCGTCCGGCAGGCTCGATTCGAAGGCGGTGCCGGCATCGAAGAAGGGCACGATACCGATGGTGTCGGTGACCTTGATCCGGGCCTCGACCGAGGCTTCCAGCAGGCTGCGGCCACCGGTGATCTGCCTGAACGGGCCGAGCGGCGAGAGGCTGCGATAGGCATAGCCGCGCACGGAGCCGCCGCCGCCGGCATAGAAGCGCCGCGTCGCCGGGATCTCGTCGAGGCTGGCGCCGGAAATGGAGCCGAAGCCGACGCGACCGGCGAGAACGTAGCGCTTGTCCTCGTCGAGCGCGTAATAGCCGGAGACCGCCGCCTTGGTCTGATAGATGCCGACCGTCGAGCCGAGGAAGGTCGGATAGGGCGTGAAGGAGGCCGTGGCGCGGAAACCGCGCGTCGGATCGAGCAGGTTGTCGGTGGAATCGTATTTCACCGAGAGCGGGATACCGACCAGCGTGTAGTCGACCTGCCCCAGCACGTCGCTGGTCTGGCCGCGCTCGACCTCGATGCCGGCCTGGACCGAGAAGGTGTCGCTGAAGCGGTGGCGGATTGCCGAGGTGACGTTGCCGTAGCGCGCCGTATAGCCGCCATAGCGGTTGAGGCCGACGCGCTCGCGCGTCGCGACGCCGTCAAGCAGCCAGTCATTGCGGCTGCCGCCGAGCGCCGGCTTCATGAAGCTGAAGGCGAAGCGGCCGCCGAGATCGGATTCCTTGAAGTCGCCGAAGCGCTGGATCTTGGTACCGTCGATGCGCGGCGCGAAGAAGACGCTGGCCTCCAGCCGCAGGCGCTCGGCGCCGCCGAACAGGTTGCGGTGCTCCCAATAGGTCTTCACCGCCGGGCCGTCGATCGTCGAATAGCGGGCCGAGAAGCCGAGCAGGCGCTTGGGCCGCTCGGTCACCTCGACGAAGATCGGCAGATTGCCGGCACCGTCGAGCTTGTCGCCCTCGCGGAGCCGGACCGAGCCGACAGCGGGGATCGTCGCGATCGAGCGACGGGTATCGGCCAGCGCCTTCGGCGAGTAGGGATCGCCCGGTTCGAGATAGATGAAGGAGCGCACGACCTCCGGCGGGATCTCGTCGGTCTGGCCGACCGTGATGTCGCCGAAGCCGGCGAGCGGCCCGGGCGCGAGGACATAGGTCACGTCCATGATGCCGGCAGCGTGGTCGACGACCGGACGCAGCTCGACGACCTTGGCAAGCGGACGCGATTGCGCCCGCATATGATCGACCAGCGCCGCCTGCGCCGCCCGCAAAGCCGCAGCGGTCGCGGGATCGCCGGCCTTCAGGCGAGAGACCTTGACCGCATCGGCGATCGCGGGGGAGCCGGACTCGTCGCGCTCGACGATGTCGATCCTGCGCAGGCCGAAGATCTTGCCGGGCCGGGCGACGACCGTGATCGGCACGGCGTCGCGGTTGCGATGCGCCTCCAGCGCCCGCACCAGCGTGGCGTTCGGCTCGGCCCCGACCTTGAGCGGGACGCCGTCGACGATCAACGTCACATCGGCGTTGAAATAGCCCTGCGACCAGAGCGCATCGAGCATCGGGTTGAGATCGGTCGCCATCCGGCGCGACAGGCTCTCGCCGTCGGGCGGGGCGTCCTGGCGCAGGCGATAGAGCAGCGAGGCGTCCTGCAGCGAGCGCGTCAGGGCCTTGGCATCATCGGCCTCGCCGAGATCGAATTCGAGCTTGTAGGGCAAGGCAGACGGGCTCGGCGCCGGCGGCTCGTCCTTCTTGGTGAAGAGGCCGAACACGTCGAGCGACGAAAGGTCGAAAGCCCGGGCAGGTTCCGCCTGCAGGCTCAGCAGTGTGGCAAACGCACAGCCGCCGCTCAGCGCGACCGCATGCCTTGCCCTACGCCAGAACCGCATCCACCCTCCAAGCAACCCCCGCCACACGCAAAATCATGCCCATGCCCGCCGCCATCATAGGCAGCGAGCCCACATGCGCAATGCTCAAGGACTCGACCGTTCCCGCTAACGAAGGGTTAAGGTCACCGTCGCGAGCGGCGAAAGTCGCGTCACGACCTCGCCCTTGCCCGGCGAGAGCACGCCGCCGCAGAGGCTGCCCGTGGTCACGATCTGGCCCGCCTTCAGGCTGCCGAGATCGTCGCGCGGGCGGTTGGCCCAGGCGAGGAAAGGCGTCATCGGGTCGCCGTTACCGTGAACGGCCGGCTGGTCGTAGATCGTCACGCCGTTGAGCGAGATGAAGCAGCCGAGGCCAGTGAGATCGTCCAACGTGGCGATGTCGAGCTCGGGGCCAATGAGGTAGCCGCCATGGCCCATCGCGTCGGCGAGCCAGAGCGGGAACGCGACATTGCCGGACCAGTTGGCGAGGCGGCTCTCGACGATCTCGATACCGAGATAGGCCTTGTCGCAGCAGCCCAGCAATTCGGCGCGCGACCAGGGCTGGCCCGGGCGGAACGACACGTCCCGGGCAAGCCTGAGCGCGATCTCGATCTCGATGCGCAGCTCGGCACCTATCGCACCCTCATAGACCTCGCCGGGCGCGAGCCAGGGTCCGGGCATCAGGCCGGCGACCGCCGTGCCGTCTTCGGCGATGCCGACCTTCCAGCCGGCCTTGGCCAGGCCAAGCGCCTCGCCCACGGCCGCCTGCGCCTTGAGCCCCTCGGACAGGGTCGCCGGCACCGGCAGGCTCGCGATCTCGGCCAGCGAGCGGTCGCGGCGGGCCTTCACCAGCGCATCGCGCACGGTCTCGACGGTAGTCGGCATGGGAATTCCTCTGCATCCGGACGGGCAAGCGCGTCACGTCCTGCTATCGCAGCCGGCCGGGCGCGACAAGGCGAGGCGATGCACCGGTGCCCGGCTTCAGCGCCATGGAACCTCCGGGCGGCTTTTCGGTTCCCCGAACATGACCCAGATGATCCTTCGTACCCGGCGGACGCTTTTGCAGGGGTTCGCCGGCCTCGTTCTGCTCGGCTCCGCCGCCACAGCGCAGTCCGCCGTTCCGGCCGCGGAATTCGTGCGCCAGACCGCGATCGCCCAGATGTTCGGCATGGAATCGGCGACACTGGCGCTGCACAAGAGCAGTTCGCCCGCGATCAAGGATTTCGCGCACGCTCTCGCCAGCGAACAGGGCGCGGTGACGAGCGGCCTGCGCCGCATCATCGCCAAGCGTTCGGATATCGCCCTGCCCGACCGGCCGGACGGGCGCCATCTCGACCTCCTGCGCGACCTCACCGACAAGCAGGGCGCCGCCTTCGACAAGGCCTATGTCGAAGCCCAGCGCAGCACGCATCGCGAAGTCGCCCTGATGATGGAGCGCTACGCCAACGAAGGGGACGACGCCGAGCTGAAGAGCTTTGCAGCGCAGTCGCTGCCGGTGTTCCGCGCGCTCGACCGGAAGTCGCAGGAACTGGCGGTCCCGCCATAGACAAAACCCGCCCTCAGCCCTTCGAGCGCCCTTCCGCCTCGCGCTCGTAGACGGCAAGGAAGGCCTTGCCCATCAGCGAGGATTCGCTGTCGATCAGCTTGCGCAACGTCGCGGCGCGGATCGCCTGGAGCTGCGGATCGTCGGGTGCGGCCGCCGCCGCGAGTTCCGCCAGCGCCACGGCGAGCCGGCTCTGCCCCTGCCCCGCCAGAGCCTCGGCGCGCTCGGCCAGCTTGCGGGCGCCACCGGCCAGTTCGGCGAGTTCGGCGGCAAGTTCCGCAGTCCGGGCCGGCTTCAGATGGGCGGCGTTGCCGTCGAACCAGCCGGCATTGAGATGGTAGATGCTGCGGACCAAGAACTCCGGATCGTCGTATTTCGGCAGCAGGTAGGGCTTGGCGAGATAGCTCTTGGGAACCTTGACGTTGTTCAGGACGTCTTCGAGCGTTGCCCCTGCATTCATCAGCGCCAGCGTCTCGCGGACAAGATGCTCCAGCGCCTCGGCGCCGTCGCTCAGCATCCGCGACACCCGTTCCGCGCCGAAGACGACGGGTCCGTGGCCGGGGATCAGCGTTTCCGGCTTGAGCGTTTCCATCCGCCGGAGCGCCTGTGCCCATTCGGCGGCGTAACGCTGGGCTTTGCGGGGGTTGCCAGCATTGGGGAACACCCAGATCACGAAATCGCCGCTCGCCAGCACGCGCCGCTCGGGCAACCAGACGAAGGTCGCGTCATCGGTCTCGCCGCGGCCATGGAAGAGTTCGAGCTTCTCCCCGCCGATCGAGAGCGACAAGGTATCGTCATAGACCGCGTCCGGGCGGCGCTGGCCGATCGGATAGACATAGCCGGGCATGTTGAATTGCTGGCCCTGGACGAGGCTGTTGAAGCCGTGCGTGTCAACGTAGCGCTGCATGCGCCGGGCGACATTGCGATGGGCGACGATGCGCGGGCGTGGAACGCCCCGGCGGTCGGCTTCCTCGTCGATCAGCTTGATGCCGCTGGTATGGTCGATATGGCCATGCGTGAAGATCACCGTATGGATCGGAGCATCGTCCCAGGAGCGGATGACGTCGAGTGTCTGCTTGGCCGTGTCGGGCTTGGCCGTGTCGATCAGCACAAGGCCTTCCGCCGTGCGGACCGCCGTCACGCTGCCGCAGAAATAGGTCGTGTGAACGGTGATGATGTTGTCGTCCACCTGCGTGATCGCGCCATGCGAGACTGCGGTGGTCCATTCCTCCATCGCGGCGGAGCCGTCCCAGAGACGCTCGAACAACGGGTCCTGTTTCATGCGGGGTCCTCCGGCTAGGCTCCTTCTGTCTAGCACCATCGGCCCGTCGCGGCAGGCCGATCCGGCCGCATGCTGACAGCCCGCGTCAGCGGCCGTTCCAGCGCCATCCCCGGCAAAGCGAAAGCCTCAGCGCCGCCCGGCCTCGACGCCTCTGGACATGACGCCCCAAAGCCGCGCAAAAAGCCGACGAGCGCCCGCGGCATCAAGACCGCGCATGCGACAAGACACTCCGGGAGGAAACAGGAACATGAAATCGCTTTGGGTCATGGCGGCCGCGCTCGGCGCCGCCCTCAGCCTGCCCGTGCAGGCACAGGACAAGGTCAAGCTGGTCGACGTCATCGAATTGTCGGGTGCGGGCGCCGCCGCCGGGACCAACTGGAAGAACGGCGCCGACATGGCCGCCGCCGACATCAACGCCAAGGGCGGCATCCTCGGCAAGCCCGTCGAGATCGTGCATTACGACACGCAGACCAATCCGGGGAACACCCGCGCCGCCGTGCAGCGCGGCATCGACGAGGGCGCCTATGCCATTCTCGGCCCGATCTTCTCCGGGCCGATCGGCGCCTCCATGCAGATTTCGCAGCGTGCCGAGATCGCCCAGATCGTTGGCGGCGAGGCGGCCGGCTTCACCAAGCAGGGCAACCCCTACATCTTCCGCACCTCGCTCAGCCAGACGGCGGCGATGCCGAAGATCGCCAAATACCTCAAGGACACCGTCAAGGCCGGCTCGATCGCCGTGGTCTGGGTCAATAACGATTTCGGCAAGGGCGGCCGCGATGCCATCCTGCCCGAACTCGAGAAGGCCGGCATCAAGGTCGCCGTCGACGTCGCGACCGAGCAGGGCCAGGCCGATTTCACCGCCGATGCGATCAAGGTGAAGAACGCCAATGCCGACGCCGTCTTCGTCTATCTGAACGAAGAGGAGAGCGCCCGCTTCCTGCGCGCCGCCAAGCAGCAGGGCATCACCAAGCCGATGATCGGCGAGACCACCCTGCTCGGCGCCAAGGTGCTGGAGCTAGCCGGCGACGCCGCCAATGGCGCCAAGGGCCATGTCGGCCTCTCGACCGACGCGCCGATCCCGGCCTTGCAGGAATTCGGCAAGCGCTACCGCGAAAAGTACGGCTTCGCCTCCGACCATAACGGCGTGAAGGGCTACATGGCCGTGTTCATGGTGAAATGGGCGACCGAGAAGCAGAAGAAGCTCGACAAGAAGGGCCTCGCCGACACGCTGCGCGGCGCGACGATCAAGGCGAGCGAGGAGCCGGGCATCCTGATCGACACCGTGATCGAGCAGAACGGCGATCTCGACCGTGAGAGCTTCCTGGCCGAAGTCGTCAACGGCAAGCAGGTGATCAACACCACCCTGCCGCGGATCAAGCCGTAAGCAGCCAGCATACCCTCGACGTCATCCCGGACGGAGCGAAGCGAAGATCCGGGATCCATGCCTGAGCCTTCATCGGAAAGGTTCCGGAATGGATCCCGGGTCGCCCTGCGGTCGCCCGGGATGACATGAGTTTGGGCACAAAGCGGAAGCCATGGCCGAATTCATCGCCTATCTCATCGCCGGCATCGCCACGGGCGCGATCTACGCGCTCGCCGCGATCGGCTTCACGCTGGTCTGGCAGACCTCGCAGACGATCAATTTCGCCCAGGGCGAGTTCGTCATGCTGCCGGCCGTGCTGATCCTGCTCGCGGTCAAGCTCCTGGGGCTGCCGCTCTGGGCCGGCGGACTGCTCGGTATCGCGGTCTTCCTGCTGATCTTCGGCGCGGGCTTCAAGCTCGTCGTCGTCGACCCGATGATCAAGCATGGCGTGCTGCCGCTCGCCATCGCCACCATGGCGCTGTCGATCGTGATGAAGGAAGGCGCCAAGGACGGCTTCTCGGCCGAGGCGCAAAGCTTCCCCTCGCTGGTGCCGACCGACATGATCAACCTGCTCAGCGTATCGATCTCGCTCCAGCATCTCGCGATCATCGTCGTCGCCTTCGCCGCGATCGGCCTGCTGCAATGGTTCGTCGGCGGCACGCGGCTCGGTCGGCAGATGCAGGCCACGGCGCAGAACCCGACGGTCGCGCGCATCCTCGGCATCCCCGTCGAGCGGATGGTGCTGCTCACCTTCCTGCTCAATGCCGCGCTCGCGGTCGTTGCCTCGCTCCTGATCTCGCCGATCTATCTGGCGAAATTCTCGAATGGCGAGACCATCGGCCTCTTCGCCTTCATCGCCGCCATCGTCGGCGGCTTCAATCAGGTACGCGGCGCGCTCGTCGGCGGCCTGTTGATCGGCGTCGCGGATTCGCTCGCCGCGGCCTATGTCTCGTCGCAATACCGGCTCGCCGTGCCGCTCGTCCTGCTCGTCGCCATCATCCTAATCAAGCCGGAAGGGCTGATGGGCCGCAAGGAGGAGCGCCGCGTATGAGCGCCCCCGCCGTCCAGAATTCCGCCGCCTCGCGCCGCCCGGCCCGCCGGATCGACGCCGCGCTGATCGGGCTCCTCCTCGGCGCCGTCATACTCTGGTTCGCGCCAGTCGGGATGGGCCGCTACGGCACTTATGTGCTCTCGCTCTGGCTCGTCATGAGCATCGGCGTGATGGGACTCAACCTCACGCTCGGCTATGCCGGCCAGACCTCGCTGGCGCAGGCGGCCTTCATGGGGCTCGGCGCCTATACGACCGCGATCCTGACGACGAAATTCGGAGTGAGCTGGTATGCCGCCTTCGCGCTGTCGGGTCTGCTGACCTTTACTGTGGGCCTTCTGCTCGGCTTTCCGGCGTTGCGGGTGCGCCACCATTACCTCGCCTTCGTCACGCTCGCCTTCTCGACGCTGATCTGGCTCGTGCTCCGCAACGAGCAATGGCTGACCGGCGGCGTCTTCGGCATCTCCAACATCAACCGGCCCGATTTCCTGGGCATCAAGCTGTTCGGCGCGCTGGAATTCCATCGCTTCGTCGTCATCGTCACGCTGATCCTGTCGCTGGGGCTGTGGTGGCTCGTCCGCTCGCCCTGGGGGCGTGCCTTCACGGCGCTCCGCGAAAACCCGGTCCGGGCCGCGAGCCTCGGCATCGATACCCGCGCCTACACCTTGCTCGCCTTCGCCATCGGCTCGGCCTATGGCGGCTTCGCCGGCTCGCTCTATGCGCCGCTGGTCGAGTTCATCGACCCCTCCCCCTTCTCGCTGTCGCAGAGCCTGTTCCTGCTGCTGATGGTCGTCGCGGGCGGGGCCGGCTATCTCTTCGGCCCCTTCGTCGGCGCGCTGCTCGGCGTCGTGCTGCCGGAATGGCTGCGCTTCGCCGGCTCGCTCTACCTGATCATCTTCGCGACGATCGTGCTGGCACTGCTGGTCATCTGCCCGCAAGGCGTTAGCGGCCTGATCGAGCGCGGCTGGAACGCTATACGACGCAAGACCGGAGGCGCGCGATGAGCCCGGTCCTCGAAGTCCACGACCTGCACAAGGCCTTCGGCGGCATCAAGGCCGTGAACGGCGTATCCTTCTCGGTGAAGGAGGGCGAAATCCTCGGTATCATCGGGCCGAACGGCTGCGGCAAGTCGACCCTGTTCAACTGCATCCTCGGCCAGCTCGAACCGACGCAAGGGGCGGTGAAGCTCGACGGCCGCGATGTCACCAACATGCGCCCGTCCGCGCTCAACCGGCTCGGCGTCAGCCGCACCTTCCAGCTGCTGCAGGTCTTCCCAGAACTCTCGGTGCGCGAGAACCTGATCCTCGCCGGCCAGGAGCATCAGGGCTCGATGCTCGGGCGCCTGTTCGGTGCGCGCGATTCCGGCCTCTCCGACAAGGCCGAGCAGATGATCGGCTTCTTCAAGCTCGGCCATCTCGCCGACGCCAAGGCCGGCGGGCTCTCCTATGGCCAGCAGAAGCTGCTCGACGCGGCGATGGCCTTCATGGCCGGCCCGCGCCTCGTGCTGCTCGACGAGCCGGCCGGCGGCGTGAACCTCACCATGCTCGGCGACCTGAAGGAGCGCCTGCGCGCGATCAATGCCGAGCAGGGCGCGACCTTCGTGGTGATCGAGCACAACATGGATTTCGTGATGTCGCTCTGCACCCGCGTGATCGTGCTGGCCGAGGGCAAGGTTCTGGCCGAGGGCACGCCGGCCGAGGTCCGCGCCAACCCGGCCGTGATCGAAGCCTATTTGGGTCATTGAGGAGCATGGTGATGAACACCCCCATCCTCGAACTCGACAGCGTGATCGGCGGCTATGGCGCCATGACCATCCTGAACGGCACCTCGTTTGCGGTGAAGCGCGGCGCCATCACCACGGTCATCGGGCCGAACGGTGCCGGCAAATCGACCGTGTTCAAGGCGATCTTCGGCCTCATCAAGCTGCGCGAGGGCCGCATCCGCTTCGACGGTCGCGACATCACCGGCTGGAGCCAGCGCAAGCTGCTCGAAGCCGGCATCTGCTATGTCCCGCAGGGGCGCAACATCTTCCCCGAACTCTCGGTGCGCCACAATATCGAGCTCGGCACGGTCGCCGCGGGCTCTGCGATCACCGACATGCCGCAACGGCTGGAAGCGGCGCTCGATCGCTTCCCGGCGCTTCGCGCCAAGGCCGGCCAGCAGGCTTCGACGCTCTCCGGCGGCGAGCAGAAGCAGCTCGAAATCGTGCGCGGCCTGCTGCTCGACCCCAAGTTGGTGCTGATCGACGAGCCCTCGATCGGCCTTTCTCCGCTGATGGTGCAGGAGACCTTCGGCATCCTGAAGGACCTTCGCGCCAAGGGCGTGTCGATCCTGATGGTCGAGCAGAACGCGCGCTCGGCGCTGGAGATTTCCGACGAGGGTCTGGTGCTCGAACTCGGCCGCACCCGCATGCAGGGGCCGGCGGCGGAGATCCTCGCCGATCCGCGCATCGGTCAGCTCTTCCTCGGCGGCACATTGACCGACGCGGCCTGAAGGCTAGCCCTGAGGCTTTGACAGCGGCGCCCTCTCCTGTCGGGATGGCGACGAATATCGAGACCGGAGCCCGACGCCTCATGAAGATTCGCGCCGCCGTCCTGAACGCCAGCCCGGTTGCGGCGCCCTACGCGCAGAGCCGCCCGCTGCGGATCGAGGAACTCGACCTCGCCCCGCCCGGGCGCGATGAGGTTCTGGTTCGCATCCGCGCCGCTGGTCTTTGCCATTCCGACCTCTCGGTGATCGACGGCAATCGTCCTCGCCCGGTGCCGATGGTGCTCGGCCATGAGGCGGCCGGCGAGGTCGTCGAGACCGGCGAGGGCGTCGATGACCTGAAACCCGGCGACCGGGTGGTGATGGTGTTCGTGCCGTCCTGCGGGCATTGCGCACCCTGCGCCGAGGGCCGCCCTGCTCTGTGCGAGCCCGGCAATGCCGCCAATGGCCGTGGCGAGATGCTCGGTGGCGGGCGCCGGCTCTCGGTCGATGGCCAGCCGGTGCATCACCATATCGGCGTTTCCGCTTTCGCCGAGCATGCGGTGGTCTCGCGCCGTTCGCTGGTCAAGATCGAGGCCGATATCCCGCATGAGATCGCGGCCCTGTTCGGCTGCGCCGTGCTGACCGGCGTCGGTGCCGCCGTGAACACGGCGCGGATCAAGGCCGGCGAGACGGTGGCAGTGGTCGGGCTCGGCGGGGTCGGGCTCTCGGCCCTGCTCGGTGCCATCGCCTGCGGCGCCTCGCGCGTCATCGCCGTCGATCTCGCGCAGGACAAGCTCGACCTGGCGCTGGCGCTCGGCGCAACCGATGCCTTCAAGGCCGATACGCCGGATGCAGTCGAGGCGATCAGGCAAGCGACCAAGGGCGGCGTCGATCACGGGCTTGAGATGGCGGGCTCGGTCAGGGCGCTCGACCTCGCCTACCAGATCACGCGGCGCGGCGGCACGACGACGACGGCCGGGCTCGCCAACCCCGCCCATACGCTGTCGCTTTCGCCGGTCAGGCTGGTCGCGGAGGAGCGGACGCTGAAGGGCTCCTATGTCGGCTCCTGCGTGCCCTCGCGCGACATCCCGCGCTTCATCGAGCTCTACCAGCGCGGGCGGCTGGCGGTGGACAAGCTCTGGACCAGCTCCGGCAGCCTCGACGAGATCAACGAGGGCTTCGACGCACTGAACGAGGGCCGCACGATCCGGCATATCGTCAGGATGTGAGGCGGGCAAAGCCAAGCTTGGGCAGCGGCTCTTTCAGCATTCCATCAGAGACATAGCGCCCATTCGTGACATGTTGATTCAAGTTGCGCCGGCCTCGCGGGCGCCGCGCTCCCATCTGTCGAGACGCCACATCCCGCACCAACCAACCGCCCCATTTGACTTGCAGTCACCGGGGCGCTCTTCCTCTCCACTCTGCCCAGGGGATGCCGATGTCGAATGCGCTCGAAGGAATCGTCGTGGTCGCGCTGGAGCAGGCGGTGGCCGCGCCGGTCGCGAGCTGCAAGCTCGCTGATGCCGGCGCACGCGTGATCAAGCTGGAGCGGCCGGAAGGCGATTTCGCGCGCGGCTATGACGCCTTCGCCAAGGGCCAGTCCTCCTATTTCGTCTGGATCAACCGGGGCAAGGAATCCTGCCGGGTCGACCTGCGACAGCCGGAGGACCTCGCGCTGGTCGAGGCGATGATCGCGTCGGCCGACATCTTCATCCAGAATCTGGCGCCCGGTGCGGCTGACCGGCTCGGGCTCGGCAGCGGGACGCTTCGACAACGCCATCCGCGGCTGATCACGTGCGATATTTCCGGCTATGCGCCGGGTACGCCGCATGAGCGGCGCAAGGCCTATGATCTGCTGATCCAGGCGGAATCGGGCCTCTCCGCCATCACCGGCACCGCCGAATCCGGTCCGTCGCGCATCGGCGTCTCGATCGCCGACATCGCCACGGGACAGGCGGCCTATGCCGCGATCCTCGAAGCGCTGCTGAAGCGGGCGCGCACCGGCGAGGGCTCGGCGATCGCGCTTTCGCTGTTCGATACTCTGGCCGAGCTGATGAACGTGCCCTATCTCACGCGCCGCTATGGCGGCATCGAGCCGGCGCGGGTCGGCCTCGCCCATCCCTCGATCGCGCCTTATGGCGTGTTCGCGCTCCTCGACGGCGAGGTGCTGGTCTCGATCCAGAGCGAGCGGGAATGGCAGGTCTTCGCCCGCGACGTGCTCGAAAGCCCGGAACTGGCTGATGATCCGCGCTTCGCCTCCAATGTGCTGCGGGTCAAGGAGCGCGCGACCCTCGACGGCGAGGTGCAGGTGCTCCTTGGCCGGCGGCGCTTTGCCGATCTCGCCGCCGCGCTGGATCGCCATGCCATCGCCTATGGCACGGTGTCCACCGTGGGCGGGCTGATCGACCATCCGGCGGCGACCGCCCTGCCCGTGCCGACACCGAACGGCCTCGTCGAGGTGCTGGCGCCATCCGCTATCGTCGATGGCCAGCGCGTCGCAATGCGGCCGGTTCCGGCGCTGGGCCAACACGACGCGGCACTGCGCGCCGAATTCGCCCGCCAGACAGAGGAAAGCCCCTCATGAGCATCGACATCGCCAAGCTCGCAGCCTGGACCGGCAGGACAGAGGAAGCGCAGGACATCGTCACGCCGCGGCTGGTGCAGAGCTTCGTCGCCACCTTCGGCCGCCGTCTCGCCCCTCACCATCCCGGCGAGGCGCCGCTGGCGCTGCACTGGTGCCTGGCACCGCCGATCTCGGATATCGGCGCCTGCGGACCCGATGGGCATGCCGCAAAAGGCGAGTTCCTGCCGCCGGTGCCGTTGCCCCGGCGGATGTGGGCCGGGGGGCGGATCGAGACCCTGTCGCCGCTGCGCGAGGGCGACCGCGTCATCAGGCATTCCCGGATCGGCGAGATCTCCTACAAGGAAGGTCGCAGCGGCCCGCTCTGTTTCGTCGCCGTCCACCACGACTATACGACCGAGCGCGGCGTGGCGCTGCGCGAGCGGCACGACATCGTCTATCGCGAAGCGGCGCAACCGGGCGCTTCCGCTGCCGGCGCTCCGGGCCCGGCCGCCGCGGGCGAGCCTGCCGACCTCACCTGGGAGGTCGAGGCCGGCCCGCTGCTGCTGTTCCGCTACTCGGCGCTGACCTTCAACGGCCATCGCATCCACTACGATTTCCCCTATGCGACCGGGACGGAAGGCTATGCCGGGCTGGTCGTGCACGGACCGATCCAGGCGACATTGATCGCCAACATCCTGGCGACGTTGACCGGAGGCGCACCGATCCGGCTCGACTACCGGGGCCTGAGCCCGCTCATCGCGGGCGGCACCTTCCGGGTGAAGGCGAAGCGGCAGGCGGATGGCAGCGTCCGGGGCTGGACCGAGGGCGCGGACGGGCGGGTGCGCATGGAAGGCTTCCACCGCCCGGCGTGACAGCGTCTCAACCGCCGCAGGACGCTCAAGGCCGGAATCGTCAACCCCGCTGGCCCGCCGGCGCTGAAGAGTATCGCCGACACCTGCCTGTACCCGAATACGGTGCAGATCGTGAAAGTCAGCAATTCTGACGTAAGGGAATATCTGGTCGCGTTGCCGGCATCTTCAACCGCATCGCCTGCGCTGAGTGAAGCGAGCAGCCGCTGATCAGCCCAGCCTGCCCCGCATGCGATTTCGCCGTGATCGACGGCGTGACCTATCGGATCGATGTCACGCAAACCTCGCGCTACGGCGCCGATGGCCAGCGCGTCGCGCCGGAAGTGCACCGCATCCTCGACCTCGCCCGCGGCGCCGGAAAACGGCCAGCAGGCCTGAAGGCGGAGCCGGCCAGAGGCGGGTTTGAAGATTTCGCCAAGTACCGTCTGCGCAGCCGGCCGCGCTATATCGGCGTAGAATTATAATTTGTCGGCGAAACCTCCGAAGCGACATACAGTTCTTTAATAGATTTTTAGCGAGAATAGCACCTACGCCGGCCAAAAAGCAGACACAGCGACGGGACGCCTGATGATCGTCGACGTTCACGAAAACGATCTCGCCATGAAATCGGAACTGGTGGCAGCGCTTTATGCCACGCCAGGCACGATTTTCATCGGCACCGTCACGGTCGCGGCCGTGATGGCCGCGAGCGCGTTACTGACGGGCGGCGATATCGTCTTCCACCTCATGGCAGCAGCGATGGTCGCGATCGGCGTGTTCCGCTACCTGTCGCACCGCTACTACACAGGCATCCACCTCGCGACGTCGACGGAACGCCAGATCGGCACGCTCGAAAACCTTGCCATGGCCGGCGCCTGGTCGACCGCCGCCCTGATCTCGGCCTTCGGCTGCTATGCCATCCTGCGCTATACCTACGAGCCCGTCGCGGCGCTGGCGATCGCCCAGACGATCGGCTATCTCGCCGGCATTTCCGGGCGCAACAGCTCGCGGCCGGTGATCACCCGCGTGCAGGTGCTGGCGGCGGCGACGCCTTTTACGTTCGCCTTGCTGTGGACGCGGGACCCCGCTTATCTGGTGATCGGGCTTTCAGTCGCGCTCACGGCCGTCCTGACCTTTTCGAGTGCCCAGGTGATCCACCGGATCTTCCTCGCCCGGCTGCGCACCATGCGCGAGCTCGAGCATCTGGCCGTCAACGACACGATCACCAGCCTCTACAACCGCCGTGGCTTCATGCGCGAGATCCGGCAAATGGCCGCTTCCGGCCGTCCGGTCACGCTGATCTCGATCGATATCGACCGCTTCAAGAGCATCAATGACAGCCTCGGCCACGATATCGGCGATGCGCTGCTGCAGGGCTTCAGCGAAACGCTGCTCGCAGAACTCGGCGTCGGCGACATCGCCGCGCGCACTGGCGGCGACGAATTCATGGTCGCCACCACGCGCGATGCCGAGGGTGCCAGCGCGCTGGCGGCCCGCCTCGTCATGATGCTCGCCAGCCAGCGCGTCATCGGCGGACGCCACGTCACCGCCACGGCCAGCATGGGAATCGCGCCCGCCGGCTGCGCCGCCTCGATCGACGAGGCCCTGAAATGCGTCGACATCGCCCTCTATCGGGCCAAGCTCGACGGGAGGAACCGCTTCGTCATGTATACCGATGCGATCCGCAATGAGCATGAAGACGGCGTGGCGCTCGAAACGGAACTGCGCGACGCCATTCGCCGCGGCGAGTTCGAGCTGCATTTCCAGCCGATCTACAACCCTCGCTCCGGCACCGCGACCATGGCCGAGGCGCTGCTGCGCTGGCAGCATCCACGACGCGGCATGATCAGCCCCGCGGTCTTCATCCCGCTGGCCGAGCGGACCGGGCTGATCACCGTGCTGGGCTCCTGGGTGCTCGGCGAGGCGATCCGGTCAGCCTTGTCCTGGCCGCGCAGCGTCGGCGTCAGCGTCAACGTCTCGGCCCGCCAGTTCGATCATGGCCATGACATCGTCGGCGTCGTCGAGGCGCTCCTGCGGATGAGCGGCATCGAACCTCACCGGCTGACGATCGAGATCACCGAAAGCTCGCTGATCGACGATCCCGACCATGTCGTCTCGCGCCTCGTCGCGCTGCGCGCGCTCGGCGTGCGGATCGCGCTCGACGATTTCGGCACGGGCTACTCCTCGCTCAGCTATCTCGCACATCTGCCGATCGACACGATCAAGATCGACCAGGCCTTTACCCAGGAACTCGGGACCTCGCGCAAGGCGGATTCGCTGATGAACGCAATCGCCCAACTCGCGCATGACCTGAAGCTGCGCCTCATCGTCGAGGGCGTGGAAACGCAGGAGCAGCTCACCGTCATCGAAAAGCACGCCGTCCACGGCATTCAGGGCTATATCTTCGCCCAGCCGATGACAGCGGAGGATTTGCTGCCCATGATCGGCGATCGTGTGGCGACGGGGCGAATGGGGTCGACGCGCTCGCGTTCCGGCTCGCGCAAGCCGGGCCGCTTCAGTCAGGTTGCCTGACGCGCCCCGGACGCAGACGATCGCGCGAGCCGGAGGCCCTGATGCGCCCGAACTATCCGAGCGGGAAGGATCTGCTGAGCGCCGATGCCGTCTCGCGCTTCGATCTCGACGACATCATCGCGCGCGCCGAGCGGCATCTCCACGAAGAAGAGCTGGAAAAAGCCGGCCTGCCCCTGCCCGAGCAGCCGCCCGCCCCGCGCCGCCGGCCGAAGGTGATCGCCACCCTGTTCGACCAGCGCAGCACACGCACCCGCCTCGGCTTCCAGACCGCGGCCGCCCGGCTCGGTCACCAGTCAATTGACGCCTATGACACCGACCGCAGCCGCATGGGCACCGATACCGGCGAATCGATCGAGGACCATATCCATACGGTCGAGCTCTACAGCGACGTGCTGATCGTGCGCTCGCATATGGAGGACATGCCCTACCGCGTCGGGCGGCTGAGCTATCTGCCGGTCATCAATGCCGGCAACGGCGCCGACGAGCACCCGACCCAGGCTCTGGTCGACATCTTCGCGATCCGGCAGATGCGCGGCGCGATCGAGAATCTCAGCATCGCCCTGTCGAGCGATTCACGCGCCCGCTTCGCGATCTCCTTCGTGAAGATGCTGCGCCTTTCCCCGCCGAAGCGCTTCACGCTGTGCTGCCTGCCGGATACGCCGCTCAACCCGGCGATGCGCGAGGCGATGACCGTGCTCGCCGATCTCGGCACGCAGGTCGGGCTCGTCCACGACATCCGCCATACGCTCGACCATGACGTGCTCAGCATCCAGATGCAGGACATGAGCAAATTCGCCCACGCCTCCCTCGGCAACGAAGCCGTCGACAAGGAAAAAGAGAGCGAGCCCTTCACACTGACCGCCCGCAAGGTCCTGGATGCCCGTTCGGACACACTGATCCTCAACCCTCTTCCGCGCTTCTCGGAGCTCGACACCTCATGCGACAGCCTCCCGAACGCAGGCTATTTCCGTCAGGTCCAGCTCTCCGTGCCGATGCGAATGGCCATCCTGGAGCGCATGTTGCTGGGCATTCCCTGGACGGGGCAGGTCGAGGATTTCCGGCCTTCCTCGGGTGGATGAGCGCCTATCTCGCCTCCTATCTCGCGATCGCTCTCTCCATCCGGCTGCTCTCGGGCTATCTCACCGTCATCGAGATCGGGCTCTTGCGCTCGATCGGCAGCCTTGCCATCGCAGGCTCGGCCGTCTGGGCCGGCGGAGCGGAACAGCGTCGCACCATTCTCCCCCCGAAGCTGCGCGAGGATATCGCCCGCAGCATCCTGCATCTCGTCGGCTCGCTCGCGCTGATCTGGAGCCTGGCGCACCTGCCGCTCGCGCTCGTCACCACCATCGAGTTCACCGGTCCGCTCTTCGCAGGCGTGCTGCTCTTCCTGGTCCTGCGCCGCCGACCCAGCACCGGTGCAACCGTCGGCCTTGCCGTGCTCGCGACCGGCATCGGCTTGCTGGTGTTCCGGCTCGACGCCGTCCCCAATCGCGACCTCGCCATCGCCATCGGCGCCGTCGCGGCGCTGACCAGCACCAATCTCATGCTGGCTCGGCTGGCGGCACAGCGCAGCACGCTGTCCATCGTGCTGCTGATGCATACGATCCAGCTGCCGCTTTATCTGCTGCTCTGGTTCTTCGTGCCGGAGCAGTGGTCGCCGCCGCCCCAGCCGTACCGGCTGGCCTTCGCCTTGCCCGAGCTTGCCGTGATCGGCGGCGCCGTGCTCGCGCTGATCGTCGGCGGCTTCGTCTCGCAGGCCGCGCTCGCCAACGCCTCCCGCCATGCCACGCCGCTGCAACTTTGCAGCGGCGACACCTTGCGCGTGCCGCTGATCACGCTCGCCGCCTATCTCCTGCTGGCGGAATTGCCGCCGTCCGAGCTTCTGCTGCCGGGGCTCTGGGTCCTCTGCGGCGTCGTCATCACCAGTTTGCCGGCCGCCCCCGGATCGAAGCTGCGCCCGGAACAGGCCGGGCGCGCCTAGAAACGCGAGGTCAGGGCGCGATCTCGAAGATCACGTTGACCTGCGTCCGGTAGGTGCTCTCGCCGCTTTCCAGAGGCACGGAGGCATCCTTCGCCGCCATGCGCACGCCACCGCCATAGGGCATCGGGCGCGGCATGATCGACTGCTCCTCGATCGACAGGATCTTGCCGAGCTTCACATCGGCCGCTTCCGCCAGCGTCTTGGCACGTGCCACCGCATCGGCAACGGCGCGCTTGCGCGCCTCGGTGAGCGTCGGCTTGATATCGTCCTTGACGAAGGCGATGCCGCCGCCCTGGTTGACGCCGAGCCCCACCACCTTGTCGAGAATGCCGCCGGCATCCGCGAGATTGCGCACGCGCACGGTCAGCGCGTTGCTGACGCTGTAGCCCACGATCTTCGGTTCGCCATTGCGGTCCTTGCCGGGCTGGGTATAGCGCGGCTGGATGTTGAGACCTGCGGTCTGGAGATCGCGCTCGGCGATTCCAGCTTCCTTCAGCGCGGCCAGCACCTGCTTCATCGCCTCGTTGTTGGCGGTGAGTGCAGCTCGGGCCGTATCGGCCTCGCGCAGGACGGTGAGGTTGAGGATCGCCATGTCCGGCGCGACGCCGACCTCGCCTTCCCCGATCACGCTGATGCGCGGGCTCGGCTGCTGACCGGCCGGATTCTGCTGGGCCATCGCGGGAGCGGAGAGCAGCGCGGCGGCGCCGACGAGCACGGTTCCGGCCAGAGCGAAGGCAAGGCGATTCGACATGATGTCTCCTGATCTGCCGGCTCCATCGGCCGGCCGCGCATCCGAGCAAGGACATCTTGTCGAAATTATCACGATGCGACGCGGCAGGCCGCCGCGATGCTCTATTCCTCGACCAGCCGGCGCGCGATCACCTGCGCCTGGATCTCGGCCGCGCCCTCGAAGATGTTGAGGATGCGGGCGTCGCAGAGCACACGGCTGACCGGGTATTCCAGCGCGAAGCCGTTGCCGCCATGGATCTGGAGGGCGTTGTCGGCGGCTGCCCAGGCGACTCGGGCGCCGAGCAGCTTGGCCATGCCGGCCTCCAGATCGCAGCGCCGGTCGGCATCCTTCTCACGCGCCGCGAAATAGGTGAGCTGCCGGGCGATCAGGATCTCGGCCGCCATCATCGCGAGCTTGTCGGCGACACGCGGGAAGGCGATCAGCGGCTTGCCGAACTGGATGCGCTCCTGCGCATAGCGCAAACCGAGATCGAAGGCCGACTGCGCCACGCCGATGGCGCGCGCCGCGGTCTGGATGCGGGCCGCCTCGAAGGTCTGCATCAATTGCTTGAAGCCCTGGCCCGGCACGCCGCCGAGCAGGTTTTCGCCCTTCACCTCGAAACCGTCGAAGGCGAGCTCGTATTCCTTCATGCCGCGATAGCCGAGCACCTCGATCTCGCCGCCGGTGAGCCCTTCGACCGGGAACGGATCGGCATCGCTGCCGCGCGGCTTCTCGGCGATCAGCATCGAGAGGCCCTTGTAGCCGGGCTCCGACGGATCGGTACGCACCAGCAGCGTCATGATGTCGGCGCGGACGGGATGGGTGATCCAGGTCTTGTTGCCATGGACCTTCCAGACATCGCCCTCCTTCACCGCCTTGGTTCGCAGAGAGGCGAGGTCGGAGCCGGTATTGGGCTCAGTGAAGACGGCGGTCGGCAGGACCTCGCCGGAAGCGATCTTCGGCAGCCACTTCTCCTTCTGCGCGGGCGTGCCGCCGCAAAGGATCAGCTCCGCCGCGATCTCGGAACGCGTGCCGAGTGAGCCGACGCCGATATAGCCCCGCGACAGCTCCTCCGAGACGACGCACATCGAGACCTTCGACAGGCCCATGCCGCCGAACTCCTCGGGGATGGTCAGGCCGAAGACGCCGAGCTCGGCCATCTTCTCGACCACCGGCATCGGGATGTATTCGTTCTCCAGATGCCATTCATGGGCATGCGGCGTGACCTCGGCGGCGCAGAAGCGGCGCATCTCCGAACGGATCGCTTCGAGCGTCTCGTCGAGGCCGGTGTCGCCGATGCTGGCCGCACCCTGGTCCTGGCTGAACAGGGCGACGAAGCGGGCTCGGTTCTCGGGCGTGTTGCCATCGGCGATCAGGGCATCGACGGCTGCCGAGCCGGCGGCGGCAATGGCTTTCTGCGACAGGCCAAGCGCCGGCAGCCTGACGATCTCGCCCTGGCTCATCGGAATGCCGCCGAAGATCTGGGCGGCGTACTCGCCAGCGCCGATGCGCAGGGCGTAATCCTCGACGGCGCCGTAGCGGCCTTCGGCCTCAAGGCGCTCGCCATAGGCCTTGAGTTCGCGCAGGGCCGTGACGTAGGTCGCGAGCCAGGACAGCCCGTGGGCGGCGTGCTGCTCGGCCTCCAGGCGGGCGGAGGAGATGCGGCCATCGACCAGCACCTTCTGCCGCACTGCCGCAACGGCCTCCTGGAACAGGGTTTCGAAGCCCGGCAGCGCCGCCGCGATCAGCGCGATCGCATTCGCGCGATTCTCAGCCTTTGCGGCCGTATTGGCGTTCATGGTCTTCGACCCTCCCTTTGTTGCGACGCAGCATAAAGCGAGATCGAAGGAAACCGAAACCCTCCTTTTTGGGGAGAAGCCTACTTCCGGCTGGCGAGCACGACGCCGAGGATCGTCACGGCCATGCCGCCAATCTGGAGCGGGGTCAGCGTCTCCCCGAAGAGCAGCCACGCCTCGACCGCGACGAGCGCCGGCACCAGATAGAGGAAGGTGACGATGCGCGAGACCTCGCCGCGCCGGAGCATGAACAGATAGAGCCAGATGCTGCCGATCGAGAGCACGATCACCGACCAGGCCAGCACGAGCAGCATGGTCAGGTTCCAGTCGATCCGCATCGGCTCGAAGGCCACCGCGAAGGGCAGCACGACAAGCCCTGCCGCGACATACTGGATCGCGGTGATCGTCCGCAGGTCGCCGGAGACGACCCGCGCCTTCTGGTAGAACGAACCGAAGGTCACCGCGAACATGCCGCCGATATTGATCAGCATCGGCACGGCGATGCCCCAGAGCGCGGCCGGCTCGACATTGGCGAGCTGCGGCTCCAGCACCAGTGCGATCCCGAGGAAGCCGCAGGCGATGCCGAGCCAACGTAGGCCGGAAATACGCTCGCCGACCAAGGCCGGCGCGAAGAGCGCCGTCAGGATCGGCTGCAGCCCTGCGATCAGGCCGGAAATGCCGGCAGGCAGGCCATGGCGCACCGCCCACCAGACGCCGGCGAGATAGATGCCGTGCAGCAGGATGCCGGTGATCGCCACGTCGATGACGGCGCGGCGGCTGCGCGGCCAGGGCGCGCCGGTCGCAAGCGCGATCAGCGTCAGCAGCGCCGCGGCGCAGGAGAAGCGCACGACGAGGAAGGTCAGGGCATCGGCATGGCGGGCCGAATAGCCGGCGACCACCCAGCCCGTGGACCAGAGGAAGGTGAAGAGCAGCGGTATCGCGCGCAGAATGAGAGGCGAGGACATCGAAACCCGGAACCGCTGGACCTCACCGTCTCTAGCGCCAATCGACGGCACCTGACAGAGCGCCAGCGCCCCCACCCCATGCTTCCATCGTCGATGGGTTCAATCGCGGACCGACGACAATTCGCAGCCTCGGAACAGAAAATCCGATTGCGTATTACAAGCCGTTTACGCCCACCGCCCTTCCGCGACGCTCAGCCGGCCAGCGCCTCGGCAACATCCTCATAGGTCCGCAGGCCCGTGCGCGGCGCATAGACCAGCACGGACATGTTGCCCGGCGCATGCTCGTTCTTCCACATCTTGTGATGGGCGAGCGGGATCTTGTCCCAGGGGAAGACCTCGGACATGCAGGGGTCGATGCGCCTGTCGATGACGAACTGGTTCGCCGCGCTCGCCTGCTTGAGATGGGCGAAATGCGAGCCTTGCACGCGCTTCTGCCGCATCCAGACATAGCGGGCGTCGAAGGTGATGTTGAAGCCCGAGGTGCCCGCGCAGAACACCACCATGCCGCCGCGCTTGGCGACGAGGCAGGAGACGGGAAAGGTCGCCTCGCCCGGATGCTCGAAGACGATGTCGACATCCTTCTTGCCGGTGATGTCCCAGATCGCCTTGCCGAACTTGCGGGCCTCCTTGGTCCACTCGTTGTACTCGGGCGAATTGACCTTGGGCATCTGGCCCCAGCAGTTGAAGTCCTTGCGGTTGATCACGCCCTTGGCCCCGAGGCCGAGCACGTAGTCGCGCTTGGTCTCGTCCGAGATCACGCCGATAGCGTTGGCGCCGGAGGCCGCGCAGAGCTGGACGCCGAAGACGCCGAGGCCGCCCGAAGCGCCCCAGACGAGAACGTTGTCGCCCGGCTTGATCGTGTGCGGGGCATGGCCGAACAGCATGCGATAGGCGGTGGCCAGCGTCAGCGTGTAGCAGGCAGCCTCCTCCCAGGCGAGGTGCCTGGGCTTTTGCATGAGCTGGCGCGACTGCACCCGGCAGAATTGCGCGAAGGAGCCGTCCGGCGTCTCGTAGCCCCAGATGCGCTGGGTCGACGAGAACATCGGGTCGCCGCCATTGCACTCCTCGTCGTCACCATCGTCCTGGTTGCAGTGGACGATGACCTCGTCGCCGACCTTCCAGCGCTTCACCTTGGAGCCGACGGCCCAGACGATGCCAGCGCAATCGGAACCGGCGACATGGAACGGCGCCTTGTGCACGTCGAAGGGCGAAATCGGCTGGCCCAGGCCCGCCCAGATGCCGTTGTAGTTGACACCGCCGGCCATCACGAGGAGCAGGACCTCCTCCTCGCCGATCGACCAGGTCGGCACGACCTCGACCTGGAACGAGTCCTGCGGCGGGCCATGGCGCTCGCGCCGGATCGCCCAGGCATACATCTTATCCGGGACATGGCCGAGCGGCGGCAATTCGTCGAGCTCGTAGAGATCCTTGAGCGGCTTCACGGCGGCCTGCGACTTCGACATGGTCGTCTCCCTGCTCTGTTCCGTCGTTGCCCAGCCCGGAGCGTGTCGGCGGTATGGGATGCCGATCATGCACCTTATGCTGCGCTGCGCCATTACTCTAAGGAATCACATTGCAGCGCAAAACCCTTTCTTTCCGGCGCTTGCGCTTTCTTCATCGTTTGCTGAGATGCTGACGTCCTGCGCGGCGCCAAGGAGAAACGATGCGCGGCTTGTTCCTGATGGTCGGCCTGCCCGATATGCCCCTGATGTCCGTGATCATCGTCCTCGCGATGATCGTGCTCGGCGCGATGCTGTTCGGCTGGCTCGCCGACCTGCTGCTCGGCGACGGCGGTTTCGGCGTGATGCTGAACACCGGCATCCTGCTGGTGGGCGCTTTCGCCGGCGCATGGCTCTGGCACCGCTACGGCATTCCGACGCGTTTTCCGGCCGAGGCCCTGCGGGTCGTGATCGCGACAGGGTCGGGCCTGCTGCTGCTGATCGGGATGGCCGTCATCCGGCCGTGAGAGACATCTCTCACGCCCAAGCTCGGCCAGCCCGTGCTATGGCCGGCCACCCCGGCTGGCGGCGAGCATGTAGTTCACGTCCATGTCGCGCGCGGCGGTCCAGCGGCCGGTCAGCGGATTGAAGACCACCCCGGTCTGCGTTCCCAGCGCGAAGCCATTGCCTTCGATCGCGCCGCCGAGTTCAGCCGGCGTCACGAACTTTTCCCAGTCATGCGTGCCCTTCGGCAGCCAGCGCAGGACATATTCGGCGCCGACGATGGCCAGCGCATAGGATTTCAGCGTGCGATTGAGCGTCGCCATGACGAGCAGGCCATCCGGCTTCACCGCGGCGCAGCAGGCGGCAACGAACGCCTCGACATCGGCGACATGCTCGACGACCTCCATCGCCAGCACGATGTCGAAGCGCTTGCCGGATTCCACCACCGCCTCGATCGTCTCCTCGCGATAGTCGATCGAAAGCCCGCCCTTCTCGGCATGGGCACGAGCAACCGCGATATTGGTCGGGGCCGGGTCGAGGCCGGTGACCTCGGCGCCGAGCCTTGCGAGCGGCTCCGAGAGCACGCCGCCGCCGCAGCCGATATCGACGAGGCTCAGGCCGTCCAGCGCCCGCATTCGCCTGGGATCGCGGCCGAAATGCGCGCAGGCCTCATCGCGGACGAAGGCGAGCCGGACCGGGTTGAACTTGTGCAGGACGGCCATCGGGCCCTTCGGGTCCCACCAGTCGCGGGCGATCGCATCGAAGCGCGCAACCTCGGCCGGGTCGATCGTCGAGCTTGTGCGCTGGGTCTCAGCCGCCATGAACCGGTCCTTCGCTGATGCGATGCCGCATTGACACCGCGCCTGACGCCCGTCATCTACACCCGCCCCGCGGCAAGTGCGAGGGCGACCTTTCGACCCGGCTTGCCGGGGACAGCTATCGAAAAGACCGTCATGGCCCGTCTGGTGATGAAATTCGGCGGCACCTCAGTCGCCAACGTCGAGCGCATCAAGAACGCGGCGCGCCACGTCAAACGCGAGTTCGACGCCGGCAACGAGGTCGCGATCGTGGTCTCCGCCATGTCCGGCAAGACCAACGAGCTGGTCGGCTGGTGCAAGGAAGCGGCCCCGGCCTTCGACCAGGCCGAGTACGATACCGTCGTCGCCTCGGGCGAGCAGGTCACCTCCGGGCTGATGGCCATCGTGCTGCAGGAGATGGGCCTGCCGGCGCGCTCCTGGCAGGGCTGGCAGATTCCGCTCTACGGCTCCGACGCGCATGGCTCGGCCCGGATCGAGAGCGTCGACGGCGCCGGCATTCTTGCGGGCTTCGACCGCAACCGCGAGATCGCGGTCTGCTCCGGCTTCCAAGGCGTCAATCCGCGCACGCACCGCATCGTCACGCTCGGCCGCGGCGGTTCCGATACCAGCGCGGTCGCGCTCGCCGCCGGCCTCAAGGCCGATCGCTGCGACATCTACACCGATGTCGACGGCGTCTACACCACCGACCCGCGCGTGGTGCCGAAGGCCAAACGCATGGACAAGGTCTCCTTCGAGGAAATGCTCGAAATGGCCTCGCTCGGCTCCAAGGTGCTGCAGGTGCGCTCGGTCGAGATCGCCATGACGCAGCGCGTGCCGACCTATGTGCGCTCTTCCTTCGACGACCCCGAAAACCCCAATCCTGGCACCCTCATCTGCGACGAGGACGACATCGTGGAACAGCCCATCGTCACCGGCATCGCCTTCTCCCGGGACGAAGCCCAGATCACCCTCCGCCGCGTGGCTGACCAGCCCGGCGTCGCCGCGGCGATCTTCGGCCCGCTCGCTGATGCCAACATCAATGTCGACATGATCATCCAGGTCGTCTCGGACGACCAGGCGACGACCGACATCACCTTCACCGTGCCGACAGCCGATTACGAGCGCGCCAAGGCGCTGCTCGAAAGCAAGCACGACACGATCTCCTACCAGGAGATCCAGGGCGCGACCGATGTGGTGAAGATCTCGGCGATCGGTGTCGGCATGCGCTCGCATGCGGGCGTCGCCGCCCGCGCTTTCCGCGCGCTGGCCGAGAAGGGCATCAACATCCGCGCGATCACAACCTCCGAGATCAAGTTCTCGGTGCTGATCGACGCCGCCTATACCGAGCTCGCGGTGCGCACGCTGCACTCGCTGTACGGTCTCGACGCGGCCTGAGGCCGCGATCGGACTCATACCTCTCCCACGAGACCGGCTCGACACAGGCCGCGCGGGCCTTTCTCCGGCAAGAGGGAGAGAGGCGGGCGGCGAAATTTGGGCCGTTGGACTGGTAGAGCGTTCCCTCCTCGGTTGAGCGGGTGGGTTCCGGCCAAACTGTCCAACGGCCCCTCCCCCTATCCTGCCCTCTTTCTACCGGAAGAGGTTTTCAACGCAGTCCCTTCTTGGCTGGACAACGGCTCACTCCGCCGGATGCGTGACGGGCGGAGCGTGCTTCGTGCCGCGGAAGAAGCCGCCGAGCTTCACCAGCCCTTCCGACAGCCTGTCCATGTAGAGGAACAGGACGGGCGTGATGAACAGCGTCAGCACCTGAGAGATCATCAGGCCGCCGACGACGGCGATGCCGAGCGGCTGACGCAGTTCGGCGCTGGCGCCGGCGCCGAGCGCGATCGGCAAGGTGCCCATCAGCGCAGCGAGCGTCGTCATCAGGATCGGCCGGAAGCGCATCACGCAGGCCTGATGGATCGCCTCCTGTGCCGATTTCCCCTCCCGCCTGAGCACCAGCGCCACGTCGATCATCATGATCGCGTTCTTCTTGACGATGCCGATCAGCATCAGCAGGCCGATGATGGCGATGACCGAGAGCTCGAGGTCGAAGAGCCGGAGCGCTCCCAGCGCCCCGACCGCCGCCGACGGCAGGCCGGTCAGGATCGTCAGCGGGTGGATGAAGCTCTCGTAGAGGATGCCGAGCACGATATAGATCGTCAGGATCGCACCGGCGATCAGCAGGCCCTGATTGGCGAGCGAGTCCTGGAAGGTCTTGGCGGTGCCGGCGAGCGTGGTCGAGATCGATTTGGGCAGGCCGAGCTCGTCCTTGATCGCCTCGATGCGGTTGACGCTGTCGCCGAGCGCGACGCCCGCCGGCAGGTTGTAGGAGATCGTCACCGCCGGAAGCTGGCCGAGCTGGTTCACGGTGAGCTGGCCGGCCGTACGCTCGATTCGGGCGATGGCGCCCAGCGGCACCAGCGTGCCGGATCTGGTGCGGATGCGGATGGCGTTCAGCCGCTCGGGCGTCCAGTGCTCGTTCGGGTTGAACTCGACGACCACATCGTAGCTATCGCCGGCGGTGTAGATCGTCGAGACCTGACGGACGCCGAAGCCGGAATAGAGCGTCGAGCGCAGGATATCGGAGCCGATGCCGAGGGCATTGGCCTTGTCGCGGTCGACGATGACGGTCGCCTGCAGGGCATTGTCCTGCAGGTCCGTGGTGACATCGACGAAGGCCGAGCGGTCGCGGCTCATTGCGTCGGCGAGGCGGACCGCCCAGCCATTCATCTGCTGCTGGTCGAGCCCCTGCACGACGAGCTGGTACTGGCTCTTCGAGGAGCGTGCGCCGATGCGCAGATTCTGTACGGGGGTCATATAGGTGTTGATGCCGGCCACCTGGGCGAGATCGCGCCTGAGCGAGGCCAACACCGCCTGGATATGAGGCCGCTCGTCGAGCGGCTTCAGTTCGACGAAGAGGCGGCCGGCATTGAGCGCGCTGCCGCCGCCGCCATTGCCGCCGACGGTCGAGGCGACATGCGCAACGTAAGGCGACTTGCGGAAGATATCCGCGACCTCGGCCTGCAGCTTCTGCATCGCCTCGAAGGAGATGTCCTGCCGCGCCTCGGTCGAGACCTGGAGCTGGCCGATATCCTCCTGCGGGAAGAAGCCCTTCGGCGCGCTCTGGAGCAGCCAGACGCTGCCGGCCATGGTCAGGAAGAAGGCGAGCAGCATCAGCGGCTGGACGCGCAGGCAGAATTTCAAGCCGGCATCGTAGCCGGCGAGGAGCTTGTCGAAGCCCTTCTCCAGCCAGCGGCCGAGCGCGTTCTCCTGGTGGTGCTCGGAATAGCCCGAGAGCAGGCGCGAGCAGAGCATCGGCGTCAGCGTCAGCGAGACGAAGGCGGAAGCGAGGATCGAGACCGTCACCACCACCGCGAACTCATTGAAGATGCGGCCGATGACGCCGCCCATCAGCAGCACGGGGATGAAGACCGCGACCAGCGAGAGCGAGATCGAGACGATGGTGAAGCCGATCTCGCCCGCGCCCTTCAGAGAGGCCTCGTAGGCGGAGAGACCGTCCTCCTCCATGTGCCGGACGATGTTCTCGAGCATGACGATGGCGTCGTCGACGACGAGGCCGACCGAGAGCGTGAGGCCGAGCAGCGAGATGTTGTCGATCGAGAAATTCAGCAGGTACATCACCGCCAGCGTGGCGATGATCGAGATCGGCACCGCGACGGCCGGGATGAAGGTCGCGGCAACCCGGCGCAGGAAGACGAAGATCACCATGACGACCAGCGCGATGGTCAAAAGCAGCGTGAACTGCACGTCCTCCACCGCCTGCCGGATCGAGGTCGAGCGGTCGTTGAGCAGCGAGAGCGAGGCCGCCGCCGGCAACTGGTCCTCGAAGGCTGGGATCATCGCCTTGACACGATCGACCACCTCGACGGTGTTGGCGTCGGGCTGGCGCTGCACGGCGAGCACGATCGCGGGCGTGCCGTCATAAGTGCTGCGGGTCTGCGTGTTCTCGACGGAGTCGATCACCTTGGCGACGTCGCCGAGCCGGACCGGCTTGCCCGAGCGCGTGGTGATGATGACATTGGCGAACTGGGCGGCGTCGGCGAGCTGCGTCTTCGCCTGGATGGTAAGCTGCTGGGCGGTGTTCTGGATGGTGCCGACCGGCGTATTGGCGTTGGTCGCGGTGATCGCAGCCTGCAATTCGTCGAGGCCGATGCCACGCGCGGCGAGTGCGGTCGGGTCGATCTGGATGCGCACCGCGTATTTCTGGCTGCCCCAGATCAGCACCTGCGCGACGCCGTCGACGGTCGAGAGCGCTGGCGAGATCACCTGCTGGGCGAAGGCATCGAGCTGGGAGAGCGGCACCACGTCGCTCTTCAGGGCCATCAGGATGATCGGCGCATCGGCCGGGTTCACCTTGCGGTAGCTCGGCTGCGTCGTCATCTCGACCGGCAATTGGCGCTGCGTGCGGGCGATCGCGGCCTGCACGTCGGCAGCGGCCGCGTCGATATCGCGGTTCAACACGAACTGGATCGCGATCGAGGTCGAGCCCTGCGAGTTGGTGGTCGAGATCGAGTCGATGCCTGCGATGGTGCCGAACTGCTTGATCAGCGGCGTCGCGACCGAGGTCGCCATGGTGTCCGGCGAGGCGCCGGGCAATTGCGCGGAGACGTTGACGACCGGGAACTCGGCGCGCGGCAGCGCCGCGACCGGGAGGAAGCGGTATGCGAACAGCCCCGCCAGCACCAGCGAGACCGACATCAGGATGGTCGCGACGGGATGGCGGATACAGAAGGCCGAGACGTTCATGAGCGTGCGCCTTCCGCAACCGGCGTCGCCTGCGCCGGCTTCTCGCCCGCAGTCGCACGCTCGCGCACCCTGGTGCCCTGCTTCAGGCGCATCTGGCCGTCGGTGACGACGCGCTCGCCCGGCGCAACGCCCTCGGTGACGGCGGTGCGTTCGCCATCAGAGAGCGCAACCTTGATCTGGCGGAGATCGACCGTTGAATCCGGCTTCATGACGAAGGCGTAGGGGCCCTTCTGGCCAGTCTGCACCGCGACGGTCGGGATCACCGTGACGCCCGTGAGTGTCTCCGGGATGATCTCGACATCGACATACTGCCCCGGCCAGAGGCTGAGATCGTCATTGGCGAAGGCGGCCTTGGCGGTGATCGTGCCGGAAGTGATGTCGACGGTGGAATCGACGAAGTTTAGCTTGCCCTCAGTCGCCGTGCGGGCGGCATTCGGCACACGGGCGGTCACCGGAACGGGCTTCGCGGCAGCGAGCGCCCCTTGCAAGACCGGCAATTCGCTCTCCGGCATGGCGAAGGAGACGCGCAGGGGCTTCATCTGGGTGATGGTCAGGAGGCCGGTGCCATTGCTGTTGGCGCTGGCATTGACGAGATTGCCCGGCGTGACCTGCACCGTGCCGATGCGCCCGTCGATCGGCGCGGTGATGCGGGTGTAGCCCAGCTTGAGCCGGTCGGCGTCGAGCGTCGCATGGTCGCCCTGGATCGAGGCGGCGGAGCTGCGCTCGTCGGCCGTCGCCTGATCGACCTGCGCCTGCGTGCCGGCATTGCGGGCGAAGAGCTGCCTGTAGCGGTCGAGATCGGCGAGATTGCGGGTATGGGTCGCCTCGTCGCGGGCCAGCATCGCCTCGTCCTTGGCGATCTGGGCCTTGATGTCGCGATCATCGAGGGTGAAGAGCAGGTCGCCGGCCTTGACGAACTGTCCGTCCGTGACGTGCTGGGCCATGATCTGGCTGTCGATGCGCGAGCGCACGAGCACGCTCGCCGGTGTCTCGACGAAGCCGATGGCGTGCTTGCGCACCGGGAAATCGGCCTGGATCGCGGCGGCGGACACCACCGCCACGGCGGCCCCCTCGCCTCTCCCGCCGCGCGCGCTGCGAGCGGCCTCAGGAGTGCGCGAATGCAAATACCAGGCGCCGCCGCCAGCGAGGCCGACGACGATGACGCCGATGATCAATCCTGAACGCTTCATTGTCTGTCCACTCGCTCAGGCTGCGTTGCCGGCAGAGGCCGGCGCCTTGTCTTCGGATCGGGTACGGGTCTGTTCGCGGATCGCGGACAAGGTTTCGAGCGCCGACAGGATCGCCGCCTCTTCGACGCCGCCGAGCACCTCCTGAGCGATCTCGGTGCGCACCGAATCGAGATCGTCGACCAGCGCCCGGCCTTCCGGGGTGAGAAAGAGACGGTAGGCGCGGCGGTCGGCAGGGTCTTCGCGGCGCTCGATCAGGTTCTGGCTCTGCAAGCGGTCGAGCAGGCGGGCGAGCGAGATCGGCTGAAGGTCCATCTGCTCGGCAAGGGCGGCCTGGTTCAGCCCTTCCTGCCGCCTGAGCCGGGACATCACGCCCCATTGCGCCCGCGTTGTGCCGTGCTGGCGGGCGCGCTGCTCAACATAGGTCCTGAGCAGACGCGAGGTTTCGACGAGCTGGAACATCAGTTCCCGCCGCAGGGGTCGTTTCATTCACAGGCCTCCCAACCGTAAGCCTGCTTATCATATGTGCGATTACGGCATTTTCAGGAGCAGATTGTGCAACGCACGCAAAGGTGAACAGGCGCTGCAGCCATGCCCATCACCGGCCGGTGAACGCGGCTGACCGCTTTTCCAGAAAGGCCGTCACACCCTCGCGGAAATCGGCAGTCGCCGTCGTCTCGCGGAAGGCATCGCGCTCCGCGTCGAGATGGTCAGCGAGATCGGCATCCGGCGCCTCCGTCAGGAGGGTGCGGATGCGGCCATACGCGCCGGTCGGCCCCGCCGCGAGCTTGCGGGCCAGCGCCAAGGCTTCGTCGCGCGCCTGAGCAGCCGGCACGACGCGGTTGACGAGGCCGATCTTCAGCGCGTCCTCCGCTCCGAAGGTCTCCGCCAGAAGCGCGATCTCGCGCGCCTTGCGCTGACCGACGAGGCGGGCGAGCCGGTAGGTGCCGCCGAGATCGGGCGTCGCGCCGATCCGGGCGTAGGCCATGGTGAAGCGGGCATCGTCGGCCGCGACGGCGAGATCGCAGGCCAGCGCGAGGCTGAAGCCGCCGCCGGCGATGGCCCCGTGCAGGCATGCAACCGAAGGCTGCGGTAGGGAATCGAGCAGACGCAGCGCCTCATGCAGCGGCGCCATGATCGCCTCGATGCCGGCCGCGATGTCGCTGCCCACGAGGAACTGCGAGACGTCGCCGCCGGCGCAGAACGCCCGGCCATTGCCTTGCAGCAGGATAGCACGCACGTCGCCGCTGGCCGCGATCGCCTTCACCTGCGCGAGGAAGCGTTCGGCCATCGGCGCGTCGATGGCGTTCAGCACGGCCGGCCGGTTGAGCGTCAGGATGGCGACGCCGCCGTCACGGGTGAGCTCAACGGAATCGGAAGCGTCGGACATGGCGGTCTCCAAGCGCGAAGGGTCGCGTCGAGGCTAGCATCGAGAGCGCCGGCGCCGCGAGGTGCATCTGCACGCATCGGGCATCGCGTTTGCGCGAGGGCCACTGGCCTTGCCGGCGCGAAGGCTTCTAGACTGTGCCGGAAACCTGCCCCTTCGAGACCCATTCCCGACATGAGCCAGCTCTTCAGCCCCTATCAGCTCGGCAGCCTTACGCTTGCCAACCGCATCGTCATCGCCCCGATGTGCCAGTATTCGGCACAGGATGGCTGCGCCAGCGACTGGCACACCATCCATCTCGGCCATCTCGCGCTGTCCGGCGCCGGTCTCCTGATCATCGAGGCGACAGCCGTCGAGCCGGATGGCCGGATCAGCCCGTTCGACCTCGGCCTCTGGTCCGACGAAACCGAAGCCGCGCTCGGCAAGGCGCTGGATTCCGCCCGCCGCTGGTCGGACATGCCGATTGCGATCCAGCTCGCCCATGCCGGGCGCAAGGCCTCTCTCGCCCAGCCCTGGAAGGGCGGCGGCCAGCTCGGCCTCGACCAGGGCGGCTGGACGGTCGAAGCCCCCTCGGAAATCGGCTTCGAGACCTATCCGCGGCCGCCCCGTGCCCTCACAAGCGACGATATCGGCCGGCTGATCGAAGCCTTCGCGGATTCGGCCCGCCGGGCCGTCCGGCTCGGCTTCGCCGCGATCGAGCTGCATGGCGCGCATGGCTATCTGATGCACCAGTTCCTCTCGCCGTTCTCGAACAAGCGCGAGGATGAGTATGGCGGCTCGCTGGAGAACCGGATGCGCTTCCCGCTCGCGGTGCTCGATGCGGTGCGAGCCGTGGTGCCGGCAGGCTATCCGGTCGGCTTCCGCGTTTCGGGCACGGATTGGGTCGAGGGCGGCTGGGACATCGAGCAGAGCATCGCCTTCGCCCAAGCCGCCAAAGCGCGCGGCGCCGATTTCATCGACATGTCCGGCGGTGGGCTCTCGGCCACGCAAAAGGTTCCGCTCGGCCCCAACTATCAGGTGCCGCTGGCGCGCGCCGTGAAGGAGGCGACGGGCATCGCCACCATGGCGGTCGGCCTGATCACCGAGGCCGAGCAGGCCGAGGCGATCATCGGCACCGGCGAGGCCGATTTCGTCGCATTGGCGCGCGGCATCCTCTACAACCCGCGCTGGCCCTGGCACGCGGCAGCCCAGCTCGGCGCCACCGTCAAGGCGCCGAACCAGTATCTGCGCTCGCAGCCGCGCCAATATTCCAAGCTGTTCGCCTGAACCGTACCAGCATCGGCATTCCGGCCCGGCGCTGCTGACGCAGCTTGCCCGGGTCGGGAAAAACACTTCAATTGCGCGCCCCTTCCCACATCAGAGAGCCGCATGACCGCCTATTCCGACCTCTCCGCCCATTTCGGCCGCATCGCTGCCCTGTCGAATGCCATCGGCATCCTGCAATGGGACAACGACGTGATGATGCCGAAGGGCGCGGCCGAGACGCGGGCCGAAAGCATGGCCCTGCTCCAGGTCATGCGCCACGGTCTCTCGACCGATAGCCGCATCGGCGATTGGCTCGGCGAGGCCGAGAGCGACGGCAGCCTCGGCGCCTGGGAGAAGGCCAACCTGCGCGAGATCCGACGCGTCTGGACGGTCGACACCGCCCTGCCCTCCGAACTGGTGGAAGCGTCGAGCAAGGCGATCTCCGCTTGCGAGATGCGCTGGCGCCAAGCGCGGGCCGATGCCGATTTCGCCGGTCTCCTGCCCTATCTCGCCGAGGTCCTTAACCTGCAGCGCCAGATCGGCCGGGCCAAGGGCGAGAAGCTCGGGCTCTCCGCCTATGACGCGCTGCTCAACGATTACGAGCCGGGCGGCCGTTCCGCCAAGATCGACGGGCTGTTCGACGATCTTGCCGCCTTCCTGCCGGGCTTCACGCAGGAGGCGATGGCGGTGCAGGCCCGCCGGCCTGCCTTGCCCGCGCTGGAAGGCCCTTTCGCGACCAAGACGCAGCGGGCGCTCGGCCTCAAGTTCATGGCGGCGCTCGGCTATGATTTCGAGCGCGGCCGGCTCGATATCTCGACGCACCCTTTCTGCGGCGGCGCCGACAACGATGTCCGCATCACCACGCGCTATGACGAGACCGATTTCACCAAGGCGCTGATGGGCGTGCTGCACGAGACCGGCCACGCGCTCTACGAGCAGGGCCGGCCTCAAGCGCATCTCAACCAGCCGGTCGGCGCGGCGCGCGGCATGAGCCTGCATGAGAGCCAGTCGCTGCTGATGGAGATGCAAGCCTGCCGCTCGCGCCAGTTCCTGGCTTACGCCGCGCCGCTGATGCGCGAGAGCTTCGGCGGCACCGGCCCGGCCTGGGAAAGCGAGGCGATGTGGCATCGCTATACCCGCGTCGAGCCCGGCTTCATCCGCGTCGATGCCGACGAGGTGACCTATCCCGCCCATGTCATCCTGCGCTACCGGCTGGAGAAGGCACTGATCGCCGACGAGATGCCGCTTGCCGAGCTGCCCGCTGCCTGGAACGCCGGGATGAAGTCCCTGCTCGGCGTCACCGTTCCAAACGACCGGCTGGGCTGCCTGCAGGATATCCATTGGCCGTCCGGCGGCTGGGGCTATTTCCCGACCTATACGCTCGGCGCCATGACCGCGGCCCAGATCTTCGATGCCGCCTGCAAGGCGGAGGCCTCGATCCTGCCCGGTATCGGCAAGGGCGATTTCGGTCCGCTGGTCGGCTGGCTGCGCGCCAATATCCACGGCAAGGGCTCGCTGCTCCCGACCGACGAGCTGCTGACGGAAGCGACTGGTCGCCCGCTCGACGCCGCGGTGTTCAAGGCCCACCTGCGCCGGCGCTATATCGACGAAGTCTAAGCGCACTCATTTTATTTATTCGAAACAAAGACTTAGACAAACGCCTCGTGCCGATCGGCCATGCAGCTTTCGGACTTGCATCGGGGCTTCCGAAGCGGGATGTCGGAGACGACCTCCTGCTTCGGTGACCACTCATGACCCAGACCAAGCCCGCCCCCCGCATCGCCATCACCTATTGCTCGATGTGCAACTGGATGCTGCGCTCGGCCTGGCTCGGGCAGGAACTGCTCTCGACCTTCGGGCAGGATCTCGGCGAGGTCGCTCTGATCCCGCGCACCGGCGGCATCTTCCAGATCCATTACGACGGCGAACTGATCTGGGACCGCAAGGCCGATGGCGGCTTCCCGGATTCCAAGGTGCTGAAGCAGCGCGTGCGCGACCGGCTCGACCCCGAACGCAGCCTCGGCCATGTCGACGGTCACACGATGTCGGCGGAGGCGGAGAGCTGAGGCGCCCTTTCGTTGGCCGTCATGCTCGGGCTTGACCCGAGCATCTCGGAAACCACTGCCTTCTCGTCATGAGATTCTAGGGTCGAAGCTTCGCTCCGCCCGAGAATGACGCTTAAGCTGCTGCGTGCTTCCGCGTCGCCGCGACCCAGGCCTTCAGCCGGCCCTCGGGATCGGCGTTCAAGGTGATGTCGGTCACCGCCGCGACGATATCGGCGCCGGCCTCGAAGACGCCCGGCGCCCGTTCCAGCGAGATGCCGCCGATGCCGACCAGCGGCAGGTCGCCGATGCGGCGCTTCCACTCGCCAAGCCGCTCCAGCCCTTGCGGGCCGAAGCGCATCTGCTTCAGGATGGTCGGGTAGACCGGACCGAGCGCGACATAGTCGGGCCTGGCCGCCAGCGCGCGCTCCAGCTCGGGCTCGTCATGGCTGCTGATGCCGAGCTTGAGCCCCGCCTTGCGGATCGCATCGAGGTCGGCCTCGTCGAGATCCTCCTGGCCGAGATGGATGAAATCGCAGCCCTCGGCGATGGCGAGCTTCCAGTAGTCGTTGACGACGAGCACGCAACCGGCCGCAGCGCAGAGCGTCTTCGCCCGCGCGATCTCACGGGCGACCTCGGTCTCGGGCCGGTCCTTGACGCGCAACTGCACCAGCTTGACGCCGAGCGGCAGCATCCGCTCCAGCCAGTCGGCGCTGTCGAAGATGGGGTAGAACGGATCGAGCTTCATGCGGGAGCGATCTTTCAGGCCAGGAAGGCTTTGCCCATGACGGGCGTGGAGGGAGCGGCCATGTCGCGCGCCTCGATCGGCTGCGCGGCAAAAGCCTGACGACCGGCGCGGATGGCGAGCGAGAAGGCCTCCGCCATCGCGGCGGGGTCGCCCGCCTTGGCGACTGCGGTATTGAGCAGGATGCCGTCATAACCCATCTCCATCGCCTGCGCGGCATGGGACGGCAGGCCGATGCCGGCATCGACGACAAGCGGCACATCCGGGAAATGCTGGCGCAGGCTGCGCAGGCCATAGGGGTTGTTGAGCCCCCTGCCCGACCCGATCGGCGCACCCCATGGCATCAACACCTCGCAGCCGGCATCGAGCAGGCGCCCGCCGACCACGAGATCCTCGGTCGTGTAGGGAAAGACCTTGAAGCCGTCATCGGCGAGAATGCGTGCGGCCTCGACCAGCGCGATCACGTCCGGCTGGAGCGTGTCGTCCTCGCCGATCACCTCGAGCTTGATCCAGTCGGTACCGAAGACCTCGCGCGCCATCTGCGCCGTGGTCACCGCCTCCTTGACGGTGTGGCAGCCGGCCGTGTTCGGCAGAACCCTGACGCCGAGCTCGCGGATCAGCGCCCAGAAGGCCTGGCCGGCGCCCCCGGAGGATTCCCGCCGCAGCGAAACGGTGACGACCTCGGCGCCCGAGCGCTTCACCGCCTCGGCCAGGATCGTGGGCGACGGATATTGCGCCGTGCCGAGGAACAGCGGGTTCTGCGGCTCGAAGCCATAGAAGGATGCCATCTCAGCCTCCTTGCATCGGCGCGACGATCTCGATGCGATCGCCTTCGCTCAGGGCCGTTTCGGCGCGCTTGCGGGCCGGCACGAAATCGCCGTTCACCGCAGTCGCGACGATGCGGCCGCCGAAGCCCAGCTCCGCCAGCGCCTCGGCCAGCGTCTTCGCCGCGACGTCCTGCGGGGCGCCGTTAAGCAGCAAGGTCATGCAGCATCTCCGGTGTTGCTTGCGGGTTCAGCACGGCCTCAGCCGCCATCCGCGCCATGGCGGGGCTGAGCAGGAAGCCGTGGCGGTAGAGCCCGTTGACATGGATCACCCGGCCGCGACGCGTCAGCCGCGGCAGGTTGTCGGGAAAGGCCGGGCGGGCATCGGTTCCGATCTCGACCACCTCGGCCTCGGCGAAAGCGGGATGCAGCGCATAGGCGGCGCCCAGCAGTTCCAGCATGGCGCGAGCGGAGATGCGACGCCGCTCGCCGCTCTCGATCATCGTCGCACCGACCATGAAGAGCCCGTCCACGCGCGGGACGATGTAGAGCGGAATGCGCGGATGCAGCAGCCGGACCGGGCGCGACAGGCTGATATCGTCGCTGCGCAGCAGCAGCATCTCGCCCTTGACGCCGCGCAGGTCCGGCAGGACATCACGCGCCGCCAGCCCCCGGCAATCGAGGACGATATCGGCATCGAGATCGACGGGCTCGACGGCGCTGTCGAAATGGATTGTGCCGCCGTTCGCGACGAGGCGCTCGGCCAGTACGGCGATGGCTTCACGCGGATCGAGATGTCCTTCACGCGCAAAGAACAGGCCGCGCGAAAACCGTCCGGCGAGATCGGGCTCGATCACGGCGACCGCATCGCCATCGATCTCCTCGAAATGGCTCGTGCGCTGCCCGAAGCGGCGCAATTCCGAACGATCCCGGCTCGGCGCGACCACGAGCGTGCCGTTGCGGACGACACCGCCGGCATGGCGCTCCCACCAGTCGGCCGCCTGCTGGCCGAGCCGGATCACCGGCTCCTCGGCGCTCTCGCCCTCGCACCACGGCGCCAGCATGCCGCCGGCATACCAGGAGCAGGCTTCGGCGCCGATGCGCGGACCGCGCTCATGGACCGTGACCTGCGCGCCGCGCGCCAACAGTTCGGTGGCGCAGGCCAGGCCGACGACACCAGCGCCGACCACCGCGACCTTCAGGCTGGAATGAGGGCGTTCTGCCGTCATGCTCTTCCCTGCTCCCGGGAAGGCAGCGGCCTGGGGCGCGAACAGGATGTCTGCGAACCGAAGACCGTTCCCTTCGCCGGCATTACCCGGATCAGGTACGATGGGTTGGCGCTGACCACGCCTCTCAGCCTCTCGGCACCCCAACGGACAGGCTCAATCTAGTGGCTGCCCGACAGTGGAGCAAGACGAGCCAATGCAGGGCTCCTGTGCAGCAGCTTTAGCCCGCAGCAGCAATCCGTGCCGCTTGGCCTCTCCATTACCAACGGAGTGCTCTATGATCGGCTTCGCGTGCATGCACAGGCGAAGCGAAGGAAGTTGCCGACGAGGCTTGTCAAACGGCTCTGCAATCGGGCATAGAGCCTCTCGCCGGAGACGTGGCCGAGAGGCTGAAGGCACTCGTTTGCTAAATGAGCATACCCCACAAGGGTATCGAGGGTTCGAATCCCTCCGTCTCCGCCACTCTTTTTTCTGCCCTTCCTTCGTTCGCTTGAACTTGAATTCGCACGCGGTTGCGGCGCACGGACGTGTGCACTCTCATGCATCGGCGAGCGTCCGGTCGGACCTTGTGCATCGCTGCGGCGATCTCCCATCCCGGCAGGTGCGCTGGTCGGCGGCTGGATTGGGTCGTCGCGATCAAGCAGGGCCGCCTACCGGCGATGCCGACACCGCAAGCGCGAGGGCCTCACCAGGTTTCCTTGACCGTTTCCATCGCGACATTGGTCGAGGTGTTCGCGACATGGGGCAGGTTCGAGATCTTCTCGCCCAGCACGGCCCGATAGCGCCGGATATCCGGCGTGCGGATCTTGAGAAGGTAGTCGAAGCGCCCCGCGATCATGTGGCACTCCTCGACCTCCCTGATTTTCTTGACCTCCTCGTTGAATTTCGTCAGCGCCTTTTCCGTGGTGTCGGACAGCTTGACCTCGGCGAAGGCGATGTGATCGAGCTTCAGCTTCGCCGGGTTAAGCGTTGCCCGGAAGCCCTCGATATAGCCGTCGTCGACAAGCCGGCGGAACCGGATCTGGCAGGGCGTCTTGGAGAGGCCGATCCGCGCGCCAAGCTCGGCGATCGAGATCCGGCCGTCCTCCCTGAGCACGTCGAGGATCTTGCGATCCAGCGCGTCCAGATCGCCTTCGATCGGCATTTCCTTAGGCTTCTTCACTTGCAATCCTCAAATCTGAAGTCTGAACGGACTGCAGGATAACAAAATTTAGACCGCCTGAGAATCGCGCTCATGATAAGCTCCCGCGCAAAGAACGGGAGAGGGTATCGCCCCCGGCCCGTCGCGTTCGAACCCGCCGGGACAAGCCATGAGCCAAGCCACCGCTGCCGCCGCCAACACCGCCTCCAGCCCGGCGCCTTTCGAGGGCTTCGCTCCACCGATCCGCGAGCAGTCGGCGCTGCGCCAGGCGATCACCGCCGCCTATCGCCGGCCTGAAACGGAGTGCCTGCCCCCGCTGCTGGAAGCGGCGAAGCTGGCGCCAGCGAGCAAGCAGGAGATCGCGCGCACGGGGCGCAAGCTGATCGAAGCGCTGCGGGCCAAACACAAGGGCACCGGCGTCGAGGGTCTGGTCCAGGAATACTCGCTCTCCAGCCAGGAGGGCGTCGCGCTGATGTGCCTCGCCGAGGCGCTGCTGCGCATCCCGGATACCGCAACGCGCGACGCGCTGATCCGCGACAAGATCGCCGATGGCGACTGGAAGTCCCATGTCGGCGGCGGCAAGTCGCTCTTCGTCAATGCCGCGACCTGGGGCCTCGTCGTGACCGGCAAGCTGACCTCCACCGTGAATGATCGCAGCCTGGCCGCTGCCCTGACGCGCCTCATCGCTCGCGCGGGCGAGCCGGTGATCCGGCGTGGCGTCGACATGGCCATGCGGATGATGGGCGAGCAGTTCGTCACCGGCGAGACGATCGACGAGGCGCTGAAGCGCGCTCGGCCACTGGAGGCGCGCGGCTTCCGTTATTCCTACGACATGCTCGGCGAGGCCGCGACCACCGCAGCCGATGCCGCCCGCTACTATCGCGATTACGAGAACGCGATCCACGCCATCGGCCGGGCCGCGAACGGGCGCGGTGTGTTTGAAGGCCCAGGCATCTCGATCAAGCTCTCGGCCCTGCATCCGCGCTATAGCCGCGCGCAGGCCGGCCGGGTGATGAGCGAATTGCTGCCGCTCGTGCGCGAGCTCGCGCTGATCGCCAAGAGCTATGATATCGGCCTCAATATCGATGCCGAGGAGGCGGACCGGCTGGAGCTCTCGCTCGACCTGCTGGAGGCGCTGAGCTTCGATAACGCGCTGCAGGGCTGGAACGGCCTCGGCTTCGTGGTGCAGGCCTATGGCAAGCGCTGCCCCTTCGTTCTCGACTGGATCATCGATCTTGCCCGCCGCTCCGGCCGGCGCATGATGGTGCGCCTCGTCAAGGGCGCCTATTGGGATGCCGAGATCAAGCGCGCCCAGGTCGACGGGCTCGCCGATTTCCCGGTCTATACCCGCAAGGTCCATACCGACGTCGCCTATGTCGCCTGCGCCCGCAAGCTCCTGGCAGCTCCCGACGCGATCTTCCCGCAATTCGCGACGCATAACGCCCAGACGCTGGCGACGATCTACCACCTCGCCGGCACCGACTTTGCCGTCGGGAAGTACGAGTTCCAGTGCCTGCACGGCATGGGCGAGCCGCTCTATGACGAGGTCGTCGGCAAGGACAATCTCGACCGGCCCTGCCGCATCTATGCGCCGGTCGGCACCCATGAGACGCTGCTCGCCTATCTCGTGCGGCGCCTGCTGGAAAACGGCGCGAACTCCTCCTTCGTCAACCGCATCTCCGATCCGAGCGTGACCATCGACTCGCTCGTCGCCGACCCCGTCGACGTGGTCGAGGCGATGCCGGTCATCGGCAGGCTGCACGACCAGATCGCGCTGCCGGCCGATCTCTACGGCGCCGACCGCGCCAATTCTGGGGGTATCGACCTCTCCAACGAGGCGGCTTTGGCCGAGCTCGCGAGCAATCTCACTGCCACGGTCGGGCAGAACTGGCATGCCGTGCCGCTGCTGGCGGATAACTCCACCGCCGGCACGACGCGACCGGTCCTGAATCCGGCGGATCATTCCGACATCGTCGGGCAGGTCACCGAGCTTGCCGTCGAGGATGCCGCCAGGATCGCCCATCTCGCCGCCGAGGGCGGCAAGGCCTGGGCCGCCGTGCCCCCGGCCGAACGTGCCGCCTGCCTCGACCGCGCCGCCGACCTCATGCAGGCGCGCATCGAGACGCTGATGGGCATCGCCATGCGCGAGGCCGGCAAATCGGCTGCCAACGCGATCAGCGAGGTGCGCGAGGCCATCGACTTCCTGCGCTATTATGCCGACCAGGCGCGCAAGACGCTGGGCCCGGCGCATGCGCCGCTCGGGCCGATCGTCTGCATCAGCCCGTGGAACTTCCCGTTGGCGATCTTCACCGGGCAGGTCGCGGCGGCGCTGGTCGCGGGCAACGCGGTGATGGCCAAGCCCGCGGGCGTCACCCCGATCATCGCGCATGAGAGCGTCAAGATCCTGCATGAGGCCGGCGTCCCGCGCGGCGCCCTGCAGTTCACGCCGGGCAGCGGGCGCCTCGGCGCCGCTCTGGTCGGCGCGGCGGAGACGGCGGGCGTGATGTTCACCGGCTCGACCGAGGTCGCGCGCGGCATCCAGGCCCAGTTGGCGGAGCGCCTCTCGGCCGAGGGCAAGCCGATCCCGCTGATCGCCGAGACCGGCGGCCAGAACGGCATGATCGTCGATTCCTCGGCGCTGGCCGAGCAGGTCGTCGCCGACGTCATCGCCTCGGCCTTCGACAGCGCCGGCCAGCGCTGCTCGGCCCTGCGCGTGCTCTGCCTGCAGCAGGACATCGCCGACCGCACGCTGCACATGCTGCAGGGCGCGCTCAAGGAACTCACCATCGGCCGCACCGACAAGCTCAGTGTGGATATCGGCCCGGTGATCAGCGAGGGTGCCCAGCGAGAAATCGACGAGCATGTCGCGCGCATGCGCGGCCTCGGCCGCAAGGTCGAGCAGCTCCCGCTGCCGGAGGCCGCCGCGAAGGGCACCTTCGTGCCGCCGACCATCGTCGAATTGAAGAGCCTGAGCGACCTGAAGCGCGAGGTCTTTGGGCCGGTCCTGCACGTCATCCGCTATGAGCGCGAGGACCTCGACAAGCTGATCGACGAGGTCAACGGCTCCGGCTACGGCCTGACCTTCGGCCTGCACACGCGATTGGACGAGACGATCGCCCATGTCACAAGCCGCATCAAGGCGGGCAATCTCTATGTGAACCGCAACATCATCGGCGCCGTCGTCGGCGTGCAGCCCTTCGGCGGCCGTGGCCTCTCCGGCACCGGGCCGAAGGCCGGCGGGCCGCTCTATATCGGGCGCCTTGTGCGCAAGGCGCCGGTGCCGCCCCAGCACAGCTCGGTCCATATCGATCCGGCGCTGCTCGAATATGCCGCCTGGCTCGCGAGCAAGGGGCTGAAGGCGGAAGCGGATGCCGCCCGCGAGACCGGCGGCCATTCGGCGCTGGGCTTGCATGTCGAGCTGGCCGGCCCGGTCGGCGAGCGCAATCTCTACGCCCTGCATCCGCGCGGCCGCATCCTGCTCGTGCCGCAGACGGAAGCCGGCCTCCATCGGCAGGTCGCGGCGGCGCTGGCGACCGGCAACCAGCTCGTCATCGACGCGGCCTCCGGGTTGAAGGCAGCGCTGTCGGGGCTGCCGGCTGCGGTGGAAACCCGCATCGGCTGGACCTCGGACTGGGAGGCCGACGGCCCGTTCTCGGGCGCGCTGGTCGAGGGCGACACCCAGCGGATCGGCGAGGTGAACCGCCGGATCGCCGGGCTTTCCGGCCCGCTCGTGCTGGTCCAGGCGGCGAGCACGGAGGAACTGAAGCGCGATCCCGATGCCTATTGCCTGAACTGGCTACTGGAAGAGGTCTCGACCTCGATCAACACCACGGCCGCCGGGGGCAACGCGAGCCTGATGACGATCGGCTGAAGCTCCCGGAGACGGAAACCGCTCGAGCCGGCCCGGCCGTGGGCATCATCTCCCACGGCCTGCCGGACGGTCAGCCGCTCAGCAGAAGCTCGACCAGTCGCCTGGTGCTGTTGACGTTGTATTTCCGGAGCAGCCGGGCGCGATAGATGTCGACGGTGCGCGGGCTGATGCCCAGTGCCTTCGCGGCCTCCTTGCCCGTCCTGCCCTCGATCAGGAGTGCGGCGACGTCGCGTTCGCGCGGCGTCAGCGAGGTTCGCAGCGACGGCCCGGCAGCTTCAGCCTTTGCGAGCTCGGAGAACACCCACAGCGCATGCCCGTGCGCGTCGTCTGGCGTATAGGTGAAGCCGCTGACCCTGACCCAGAACAGGCTGCCGTCGAGGCGCCGCATCACGCGGTCATCGGTATAGCTGCGCTCATCGGACAGGCGCGCGCCGACGCGCTTTCCGGTCTCCTCGTAATCGGATTGCGTCGGGTAGAACCGCTCGAAGGTCTGGCCGACGAGATCGCCGATCGATCCGCGGAATATCCTGGCGAAATCATGATTGCAGGCCAGGATGATGCGATTGCGGCCCACGACAAGCCCGACCGGGGCATTCTCGAAGGCCTGCCGGAAATCCACATCCATCGGAACCGCCTCCAGCCCGGTTTTCAGGCCGATAACCCAGCCGCACACTTAAGTGTCCGATACCTATAGAATTAGGTATTTAGGTAGCCTAGCCTTTTTCGGAGAAGGGACAAGACCGATGCAACTGACCGACTTCAAGGCTCTGACCTTCGACTGCTACGGCACGCTGATCGACTGGGAAACCGGCATGTTCGAAGGGCTGAAGCCGCTCACCAGCCGGCTCGCGACCCCGCCCACGCGTGATCAGGTACTGGAAGCGCATGCGCGGCATGAATCGTCGCAGCAATTGCAGACGCCGACCCGGATCTACCGGGACCTGCTGCCGATCGTCTACAAGCGCCTCGCTGAGGAATGGGGCCTGTCGGCGTCCTGGGAGGAATGCTTGGCCTATGGGCAATCGGTCAAGAACTGGCCGGCCTTCCCCGATTCCGCTGAAGCGCTTGAGTATCTCAAGCGCCACTACAAGCTCGTGATCCTGTCGAATGTCGACAATGAGAGCTTCGCCGCAAGCAATGCGAAGCTCCAGGTCGCCTTCGATGCGATCTACACGGCAGAGGATATCGGTTCCTACAAGCCGGCAGATCGGAATTTCGACTACATGTTCGAAAAGCTGGAGACGCTGGGCATCCGGAAGCACGAGATCCTGCACACCGCCGAGAGCATGTTCCACGACCATGGCCCGGCGAACCGGCACGGGCTGGCCTCCTGCTGGATCTATCGCCGCCACGACAAGGACGGCTTCGGCGCGACGATGCATCCGGGCGACATGCCGAGATATGATTTCCGCTTCAACAGCATGGCCGATCTCGCGAAGGCGCATCGGGAAGCGCTTGGCGGCTGATCCCGCCGGCAGCCGGGCATCGGCAAGGCCTATTCGGAACCCGATCGGCCCCGCGGAGGTTCACCTCCAAGGAGGATCGATCGATGAGCAAGGTTTCCGATCAGGCGAGCGGCGTCCCGGCTGCCTTCAGCACGGCTCGCAGGCCCGGGCAGCCAGGAGACGAAAACGAAAGCCGCGCCGGCCCGAACCCGCGCTCGGCTCACGCCACCGGTCCCCATGCTCCCTACGAGCCGCACGATCCCGAAGGCCTGGCGGCCGAGAAACATCATTCGGACCCCGTCGAGATCTCCGAAGATGCGGTGAATGAACGCAAGCCGAGCGGAACGATCAAGATCGTCGACCTCAGGAAGCCGGCCTAGACCATCGGACCCGTGACGATGGTCCCCTCGGCCGCCTCGCCCATGTTCCAGAAGGATGCCTGTCCCGCCGCAGGCCGCCGGGATCAGGATGGACCCAGCGCTGCATTATGAGGCAGTGATGGGGCCGCAGGATTCGCCGCGGTGCGGATGATGCCGCCGACGCGAACCGGGACGAGGAAACGCCACCGATGCCGACGATGAAGAACGCGATGATCGTCGCGCCGCAGCCGGAAGCAGCGGAGGCCGGGGCCGAGGTTCTGGAGCGCGGCGGCAACGCCATCGACGCGGCGATCGCCTGCGCCTTCATGCAGGGCGTGGTCGATCCGCTGATGTGCGGCATCGGCGGCTTCGGCTCGATGCAGGTCTACATGCCGCGCCGCGGCGTCCATGAGATCGTCGAGTTCTATGCAAAAGCTCCGCTGGCCGCGACGCCGGACATGTGGCTGCAGCATCTGCAGGGGCAGACGCGGGACGGTTTCGCCTTCCTGCTCAAGGGCGGGATCAACGAGTTCGGCCATCTCGCCGTCTGCACGCCGGGCAGCGTCAAGGGCTATGCCCATGCGCTCTCGCAATTCGGCACGATGGACTGGCGCGACGTGATGGCGCCGGCGATCAGGCAGGCGCATGAAGGCGTGCTCGTCCGGCCGCACATGCACTGGTTCTGGAGCCAGGACCAGAGCGGCGGCGGTGAGGTCAATACCGGCGACAAGCTGCGCTACAGCAAGACCGGACGCGACGTCTACTTCCGGCCCGATGGCAGCCCCAGGCGCGTCGGCGACACGCTGGTCAATCCCGATCTCGCCGCCACGCTGGAGCATCTCGCGAGCGCGGGACCGGACGATTTCTACCATGGCGCGCTGGCCGCCCGGATGGCGGCGGATTTCGCGGCCCAGGGCGGGCTGATCAGTGAGCGCGACTTTGCGGCTTATGAACTCTCGGTCGCCGAGCCGATCTGGGGCTCCTATCGGGGCCACCGGATCTCGACCTCGCCGCCGCCGGCGAGCGGCATGTCGATGCTGCAGATCCTGCACATCCTCGAGAATTTCGACATCGGCGCGCTCAGGCATGGCAGCGCCGAGCACATCACCCTGCTCGCCGAGGCGATGCGGCGCATGACCATCGACAAGGATCGCTTCATGGGCGATCCGACCTATGTCGACGTGCCCGTCGACCGGCTGATCTCGAAGGAGCACGCCGCCGAGCAGGCGGAGGCGATCCGGCGTGGCGAGCGCGCGGTCATCGACAGGCTCGACAAGTCGCAGCGCGAGACGACGCATGTCACCGTCGTCGACCGCGAGGGCAACGCCGTGGCGCTGACCCATACCCTGGGCAGCCCCTCCGGCGCGATCTCGGACGGGCTCGGCTTCATCTATAACGGCACGATGAGCCGCTTCGACCCGCGCCCCGGCCGGGCGGCGTCGATCGCGCCCGGCAAGCGCCGCGCCTCTTCCGCCGCGCCGACCATCGTCTTCGACGGCGAGACGCCGCGCATCGTCATCGGCGCGCCCGGCGGCAGCTATATCGCGCCGGCGATCGCGCAAGGCATCATGAACATGATCGATTTCGGCATGCCGCCCTTCGAGGCCGTCGCGGCACCGCGGGTCATGGCGGTCTCGAACACGATCGACCTCTCCAACCGCATCCGTCGCAATGTCAGCGCCGAACTCACCGCCGCCGGATATGACGTCAAACGTTCGGCCCAGACATTCCCTTTCGCGGCCCTTCATGCGATCGGGATCGTCGACGGCACGTGTTCGGGCGGGGCCGACCCGCAGCGCGACGGAATGGCGATCTCCGTCTGATTTCCGGACCGGCTTCGACAGGGGGCGGGAATGTTCCTGAGCGTATTCGACGTCTTCAAGATCGGTATCGGCCCCTCGTCCTCGCATACGATGGGCCCGATGACGGCGGCCGGGCACTTCCTCGACCTGCTGCGCCGGGACCCAGCGCGCGATCGCGCGGCAGCCGTCAAGGCGACGCTCTACGGCTCGCTCGCCTTCACCGGAAAGGGCCACGCCACCGACCGGGCCGTGGCGCTCGGCCTGCTCGGCTGGACGCCGGCCGCCTTCGATTTCGATGCGGCCGAACGCCAGATCGACGAACTCGGCCGCAGCCACCTGCTGCGCCATGACGGCCTGCCGCCGCTGGCCTTCGATCCCGCGACCGATATCGTCTTCGACTACGGGCCGCCTTTGCCCGGCCATGCCAATGGCCTCGTCTTCAGCGCCCGCGATGCCGCCGGTGTCGAGTTGTTGTCCGAGACCTATTATTCGATCGGTGGTGGCTTCGTGGTGACGGCGCAGGAGCGCGAAGCGCCGGCCACTTCTACGCAGACATCGTCCTGGCCCTATCCATTCGCGAATGCGGCAACGATGCTGCGCATGGCCAAGGAGAGCGGGCTGTCGATCGCGGCGATGAAGCGCGCCAATGAAATCCATCTCCAGCCGGCGGAAGAGGTCGAAAGTGGCCTCGCCCGGCTCTGGTCGGTGATGAACGACTGCATCGAGCGCGGCATGAATCAGGAGGGCGAACTGCCCGGCGGCCTGCGCGTGCGGCGCAGGGCGGCGCATATCCACCGGCAACTGGCGGCCGAGCGGCTGGCCAACCGCTCGCAGCCGCATGCCTCGACCGACTGGCTCAGCGTCTATGCGATGGCGGTGAACGAGGAGAACGCGGCCGGCGGCCGGGTCGTCACCTCTCCGACCAACGGGGCCGCCGGCGTCGTGCCGGCGGTGCTGCGCTATTATCTCGACCATTGCGTCGGGGCGGAGCCGGAAAAGGTCTCCGATTTCCTGCTGACGGCGGCAGCGATCGGCGGATTGATCAAGCACAACGCCTCGATCTCCGGAGCGGAGGCCGGCTGCCAGGGCGAAGTCGGCTCCGCCGCCGCGATGGCCGCGGCCGGGCTCTGCGCCGTGCTCGGCGGCTCGCCGGCGCAGATCGAGAACGCGGCCGAGATCGCGCTGGAGCACCATCTCGGCATGACCTGCGACCCCGCGGCGGGCCTCGTCCAGGTGCCCTGCATCGAGCGCAACGGCATCGGCGCGATCAAGGCGGTCGCGGCCGCGTCGCTGGCTCTGCGCGGTGACGGCTCGCATTTCATGCCACTCGACAACTGCATCGAGGCGATGCGGCAGACCGGCGAGGCCATGAACGAGCGCTTCAAGGAAACCAGCCTCGGGGGGCTCGCAGTCAACCTGCCGGAATGCTGAGCCCTCCCCTGCCATTTTTGCATGATGGATCAGGCGAGCGCCCGATAGGGTGGACGCACAGCCTGCAAGGATCGGATCGATGATCGTGGATGACTTCCGTTCGGATACGGTAACGCGCCCCGGCGAAGGGATGCGGGCCGCCATGGCCGCGGCCGAAGTCGGCGACGCCGTCTATGACGATTGCCCGACGACGAAGCGGCTGGAGGCGATGACGGCCGAGCGGCTCGGCAAGGAATCGGCCTTGTTCTTCCCCACCGGCACGCAGGCGAACCTCGCCGGGCTGATGGCCCATTGCGGCCGCGGCGAGGAATACATCGTCGGCCAGATGGCCCACACTTATCGATTGGAAGGTGGCGGCGCCGCCGTGCTCGGCTCGATCCAGCCGCAGCCTCTTCCGAACGAGGCCGACGGCACGATCGCGCTCGACGCCATCGCCAATGCGATCAAGCCGAACGATTTCCACTTCGCAATGACGCGGCTTCTGGCGCTGGAGAACACCTTCAACGGCCAGGTGCTACCCGACGCCTATCTGGAGGCTGCAACCGGGCTTGCCCGCTCGCGCGGCCTCGCCACCCATCTCGACGGCGCCCGCCTGATGAACGCGGCCGCGGCGAGCAACCGCGATGCCGCCTGGATCGCGGGGCAGTTCGACACCGTGTCGCTATGCCTCTCTAAGGGCCTCGGCGCGCCGGTCGGGTCCATTCTGGTCGGACCGAAGGATTTCATCGAGAAGGCCCGGCGGATCCGCAAGATGCTGGGCGGCGGCATGCGCCAGACCGGCGTGATCGCCGCAGCCGCGATCTACGCGCTGGAGCACAATGTCTCGCGGCTCGGCGAGGATCACCGGCGCGCCGCGGCTCTGGCGGAGGCACTGGCGCGCTTCCCGGCGCTTGGCGCCGGGCCGGCCCGCACCAATATGGTGTTCATGTCGCCCAAGGCGCTCGACACCGCCGCCTTCGCCGCGTTCCTGCGCGAACGCGGCATCGCCGTCAGCGGGCGGTACGGCACATTGCGCTGGGTGACCCATCTCGATGTGAACGACGCCTCCGTCGCGCGTGTCGCCGAAGCCTGCGAGCGCTTCTTCGACAAGCGGCAGGCGGCTGCGGAGTAAAAGCCCCGCCTTAACCGCTTCCGGGCACGCCTTTCCGCGGCTCGGCCTCGATCAGATACTCGATGTGCCGGCGGCCTGAATCTCCCAGTCGGATCGAGACCGCAACGCCGAAGATGTCCTTGATCGCCTCGGCGGTCAGGACCTCCTCCGGCGCGCCGGCCGCCTGCAAGCGCCCGTCATGCAGCAGCGCGATCTCGTCGCAGAACATGGCGGCGAGGTTGAGGTCGTGCAGCGCCATGATGCAGGTGATGCCGAGGCGGCGGACGAGGCTCAGGATCGAGAGCTGGTGCTGGATGTCGAGATGGTTGGTCGGCTCGTCCAGAATCAGCTCGCTCGGTTCCTGCGCGAGCGCACGGGCGATGTGGACGCGCTGGCGCTCTCCCCCTGAAAGCGTGTGCCAGAACTGATCGTGGCGCTCGGTCAGCCCGACCCGCGCCAGCGCCTCATTGACGGCGGCCTCGTCGGCCTCGCTCCAGAAGGCGAGCGCGGCGCGATGCGGCGTGCGGCCGAGGCGGACGACGTCGCAGACCGACAATTGGATCTCGGTCGTCGCCTGCTGCTCGACGAAGGCGAGGCGGCGGGCAAGCTCGCGGCGCGGCACGCCGGCGATGTCGCTTCCGTCGAGGGTGACGACGCCGCTTGCGACATTGCGCAGGCGGCAGAGCAATCGGAGCAGGCTCGACTTGCCGGAGCCGTTGGGACCGATCAGGCCGAGCACCCGGCCGGGCGCCGCTTCCAGCGTCACGCCATCGACGATCATCCGGCCGCCGGCGCCCCAGCGGACCTCGCGGGTCGCGAGCGTCATGCCGGCCTCCGGGCGCGGTAAAGGATCAGGGCGAAGACCGGCGCACCGAACAAGGCCGTCACCACGCCGATCGGCAGGATCTGCTGCGGGATCAGCACGCGCGAGAGGATGTCGGCGAGGATCATGAAGATCGCGCCGACGACGAGGCAAGCCGGCAGCAGGCGGGCATGGCCGGAGCCGACGAGGAAGCGTGCGGCATGGGGGATGATCAGCCCGACGAAGCCGACCGTCCCGACGATCGAGACCATCACCGCCGTCATCACCGCCGTCGTGGCGAAGAGCACGACCTTCACCCGCGTCACCGCGACGCCGAGCGAGGCCGCCGCATCGACGCCGAAGGCGAAGGCGTCGAGCGCCTTGGCGTGCAGCATGCAGATGCCGAAGCCGATGAAGGCGACCGGCGCCGCCATCCAGAGATCGGGCCAGCGCACGCCGCCGAAATTGCCGAGCAGCCAGAACATCACGCCGCGGGCCTGTTCGGCACTGGCGAGCGTCGTCACGATCGTCGCCGTCGCTGCGTTGAACAGCTGCGAGGTGGCGACGCCGGCGAGGATGACGCGGTCGCTCGCCCCGCCCGCCCCCGCCGCCAGCATGGCGACCACCACGAGCGCAGCGCAGGAGCCGATGAAGGCGCCGGTCGAAACCGACAGCACCGTGCCGCCGATGCTGATGCCGAGGATCAGCACCGCGACGGCGCCGGTCGAGGCACCGGCGGAGATGCCGAGAATATAGGGCTCGGCCAGCGGATTGCGCAGCAGCGCCTGCAGGATCGCACCGGACAGGGCGAGCGCGCCGCCGCAGAGCCCTGCCATCAAGGCGCGGCTGAGGCGATAATCGAAGATCACGCCCTGCTGGATCGCGCTGACCGGGAAGTCGAGCTCGAACAGCCCGTTGCCGAGCGCCTTCAGGGCCGTGTCCAGCGGGATGCGCATCTCGCCGATCGTCACCGCCAGCGCGACCGAGAAGGTCAGCGCCAGCAGCGAGGCCAGCGCGATGCCGATCCGCGCCGGCCAGTTCGGCCCATGGGCGGCGTGGCTCAACGCGAAAGCCCGAAGCCGGCGATCGCCTTGGCGAGCGTCTCGATGCCGTCGATGGTGTCGAGCCCGGCGCGGGTCGCCCCGACATCCATGATGACGACGCGGTTGTTCCTGACGGCGTCGAGCTTGCTGGCGACCGGGTCGGTCTTCAGGAACTCCAGCTTCTTCTCGATATCGTCGGCCGGGAAGCGGCGGCGGTCCATCTTCACGGTGACGATCACGGCCGGGTTGGCGGCAGCGATGCTCTCCCAGCCGACCAGCGGCCATTCCTCATTGGTCGAGATGATGTTGCGGGCCCCGAGCTTGGACAGGATATAGGCGGGCACGCCGTTCTTGCCGGCCATGAAGCCGTCGCCCTTGATGTCCTTGCTGGAGAACCAGACCACGACCGGCACCTCCTGCGCCTTTAGCTTGGCGACCTGCTCGACCGCCTTGTCCTCGCGGGCCTTGAGCTCAGCGACGAGCGTCTCGGCCCGGTCGGCGACATCGAAGATCGCGCCGAATTCGCGGATGTTGCGATAGACCAGCTCCATCGTGAACATCTGCGTACGAACGCCGTCGCCGGCACCGGAATTGTCCTTGCCGACGCAATCGGTCGGCGAGACGTATGTGGGCACCTTCACCTTGGCGAACTGGTCGCGCTTGCCGACGATGCCGTTGGGCCCGACATGCCATTCGAACATCGCGGTGACGAGATCGGGCTCCTGCGCCAGCACCGCCTCGAAGCTCGGATCGTTATCGGCGAGGCGCTTCACCTTGGCGTTGACCGCCTCATAGGGCTTGGCGACCGGCGAGAACCAGACCGCGGTGCCGACGACACGATCGCCAAGACCGAGCGCATAGAGGATTTCCGTCTGGGTCTGACCGATCGCGACGACGCGCTTCGGCGCGGCGTTGAAGGTGATCGTCTCGCGGCAGTTCTCCAGCGTCAGCGGGTACTTGGTCGGCGCCGCAGTGGCCGTGCCGATGGCGAGAGCGCCGAACAGCGCGGCGGCCGACAGGCGGAGCAGGGAATTGAACGGGCGCGCAGCCGGCATCGAGGCCATCCGAAATGTAACAATGTTGCATTTCTGATAGAGTGCGCGGCAGGCAAACGTCAAGCCGCCTTGAGCGGCCTGTGCAGTGGACTTCATGAACATGGACTTCATCGCTCCCCGAGATGACGGCCGGGGGAGCTTTGGGCATGTGGGACGGACAAGCGGCGCAGAACCACCATCGACACACAGGCTCCGGAACACCCCGTCCGAAAGACGTCTTCGACGACCGGGGCAGGTCTCCTGGCTCGCGGGTCGATGCCGGTTCCGCCCGGCCTTCCCGGCGCCTTAAGCGCCAGTGGACGATGGACGGAGAGCTCGCCGCTTACAGTTGCGGGGGCAGCCTCGGCTTTGGCACTGGAAGTGCCTCACCGAATTCCCTCTTAGCTCCGGGAGCAACCCGGAGAACCTCGATCGGCGCACACCCTATAAGGGTGCGGCGCGCCGTCAAGCGAACATCGCTTCAGAGGCGCGGCGTGCTGTAGAGCCGGTTGCCGCCGACGGATATCTCGACCTCCTGCAGGTAGCCCCGCAGCGCGGTCGTCGCGACCTCGATGCCGAGGCCGGGAGTATCAGGCGCGGCGACCTGCCCGTTCGTATCGCGCTCCAGGTGATTGGCTGAGATCGCGGTCGCGAGCGGCTTCGGCATGGCCGGATACTCGCAGATCTCGTGCGCAGCGAGACCGGCATAGGGCTGGAGCGAGGCGGAGAGCGCCAGATGCGAGGTGAAGGTGTGATTGACGAAGGTCACGCCCTTGGCGACCGCGTAATCCGCCACGGCCTTGGATGGGCCGATGCCGCCGATGCGCCCGCAATCGATCTGGACATAGCCGATGCCGCCATAGTCAATGAGCTGCCGGGCCATCGACTCGTTATGGGCGCCCTCCCCGCCGGCCAGCCGGACCTTGGGACTGCGTTTGGCAAGACCGCCATAGGCTTCGAGCGCGCTGGCGTGGAACGGCTCTTCGAACCAGAGCACGTTGGCCTTCTCCATCGCGGGCAGGCGGGCGGCGGCGCGCTCGACATCCTCGATGAAGATCTGGCCGGTATCGACGAGCAGGATGCCGTCCTGCCCCAGCCCTTCGCGCGCCGCGACGAAATGCTCGGCATCGGCCTCGACGCTGCCGCGACCGATCGGCCCCCAGCCGAACTTGGCGGCGCGGAAGTTGCGGCTGCGGGCATCGCGAGCGCGTTCGAGGGTTTCCTGCGCCGTGTCGCCGAACAGCACCGAGGCATAGGGCGTCTTGGGATGGCTTTTCATATAGCCGAGCAGGCGCCAGACCGGCTCGGAGCGCATCTTGCCGAGGATATCCCAGAGCGCCATCTCGACGCCGGAGAAAGTGTGCGGCGCCTGCAGCAGGTCCATCGAGTTATAGGCGACGGCGGCGGCGATACGGGCGATGTCTTCAGGGCTTTCCAGCGCCTGCCCGAGCACGGAATCGGCGACCGGCCGGCAGACGCCATGCGACATCGGGCAGATGAAGGCGGCGATGGAGGGCAGCGGCGCCGCCTCGCATTCGCCCCAGCCGACATGGCCGCCGGCGACGACCCTGACCAGCAAGGCATCCTGGCTGCCATCGGCCTCGTCGGTGACGACGGGCATGGCGAGATAGAAGAAATCGACGGCCTCGATCCTGGGCACGGGTCTTCTCCTTACAGCTCGTAGATCGTGGCGCGGGGCGCGAAGGTGACGCCCTCGTCGAGCGGGTAGACCGGCCGGGCGCAGACGGTGTGGCCCAGGCTCTTCAGATTTGCGGAGGTCGCGCCGGGCGCGTCGATATTGAAGTTCCGCGCGCACCACTGGTCGAACATGTGGAACTCGGTGTGCGGCGACTTCACCACGATCAGGTCGAAATCGGTCGGGTCGATGCCGTTCGCGTAATACATCGCGCGGTCGAACAGGCTGACCGAGCGGCTCATCACGACGACGGTGACATTGCCCCAGGTCAGCACGGCGGTCGGCCCGGCGCTGAGCGGCGCCTTCATCGTCTCCAGAGCGGCCTCGCCATCGGAGAGCAGCTTGACCTTGGCTTTCACCTGCATCGGCGGGAAGCGAGCGGGATCGATCGAGCCGCCGAGCGTGATCTCGATCGTCGCCCCAACGCCCGCCTTGTGCGCGGCAGCCGCTGCCGGCGCATCGACGATCTGGGCCAGCACCCGCTTGCCGTAGCCGGCCTTGCGAAGTGCGGCGAGGATCGCGTTGCTGTCGCCCGAGGCGCCGGACGAGGTCGCGTCGGCGGCATCGGTGAAGATCACCGGGCCGTCGATGCTGCGGGCCTGGGCAACCGCTCGGTCGAGCGGCACGAGCTTGCCCTGCATGCGGAAGCGCAAGGGCCAGAATTCCTCGGCGAGCCGGATCGCCTCGCGCTCGGCCGCCGCCTTGTCGCCATCGGTGAGGATCAGCACCTGCGAGCAGAGCTCGGGCACGTCGGTGAAGGGGTTGCCGATCATGATGCCGGCTGCGAGCGCCCGCCCCTCCTCCTCCAGCCGGCGGCATTCGGCCAGAAGCTCGCCATAGCAACCGGTCTTGGTGATGAGTTCGTCGCCGCGCACCAGCGCGGGAATGACGACACGGGCGGCGACGGGCTTGATGCCGCCGGCCATCAGCTTCAGCAGGAGTTCGGCTGCGCGGCGGCCGGTATCGGCGAAATCGACATGAGGATAGGTCCAGTAGATCGCGAACCCGTCGACGTTGCGCAGCATGCGGTCGGTCAGGATGCCGTGCAGATCGAGCGAGATCACGATCGGCATGTCCGGGCCGACGCGCTGACGCAATTTCTCCAGCAGGTAGCCTTCCGGATCGAGCTCGCCATCGGCGCCCATCGCGCCGTGCAGCGAGACATAGATGCCGTCGATGCGGTCGAGCTTGGCGAAGATCGCGGCGAGGATTTCCTCAGATAGCTTCTTCCAGCCCTTAGCCGAAAGCGGGCCGGCGCTGCCGGAGCGCGCGCAGATCGTCGGCACGATCTCGATATCAGGCCTGGCCTCGAAGACCGCGAGCGCGCCGCCCAACTCCTGGTTCTGGCCGCGCTGGATGTAGAGGCCGTCGCCATGATGGATCAGGAAGTTCTCGTAATGCGACGGCAACGGATTGAAGGAGGAGATCTCCTGCTTGCAGTCGGCGATCAGGATGCGCTTCATCGGGGCGGCTCCGGCGGGTCAGAATTTCAGGCGGGGGTCGAGCACGTCGCGCAGGCCGTCGCCGAGCAGGTTGAGGCCGAGCACGCAGGTGATGATCGCGAGGCCCGGGAATACCGTGATCCAGGGGGCTTCGCGCATGAAATCGCGGCCTTGCGCGATGATCGAGCCGAAGGAGGCGGCCGGTGGCGGCGGGCCGGCACCGACAAAGGACAGAGCCGCTTCGGCGAGGATCGCGATGGCGAAGACATAGGTCAGCCGCACGATCAGCGGGCCGGCGGCATTGCGCAGCACATGCTTGAACAGGATGGTCATCTCGCCGACGCCGATCGAGCGCGCGGCCGAGACATATTCCTGCTCCTTTTCGAGCAGCACCGAGGCGCGCACGATGCGGGCGGTATGCGGCGTCGTGGCGATGGCAAGCGCGATCACGACATTGGTCAGCGACGCGCCGAGCACCGCCGAGACGACCATGGCGAGCACGATCGACGGAAACGCCATCAGTGCGTCCATGATCCGCATGATCGGCTGGTCGAGATGGTAGAAGTATCCGGCGATGGCGCCGCTCAGCGTCCCCGCGATCCCGGCCAGGACCACCGTGAAGGCACCGATGGCGAGCGAGATGCGGGCGCCGATCATGACGCGGGAGAGGATGTCGCGGCCGAAATGATCCGTGCCGAACCAGTGCATCTCGCTGGGCGCGGCGAGCCGTGCCCGGACATTGCTTTTGAGCGGATCGAAGGGCGTGAGCCAATCGGCAGCAAGCGCGACGGCGACCATCAGCAGCACCAGCACGGCGCCGATCACGAAGGAGCGGTTGCGCAACAGGCGCCCCCAGAGGGCGCGGCCGACGAGTGGCGTGCCCTGCATCAGGCCAGCCTCACGCGCGGATCGACCACGGCATAGAGAATGTCGACGACGAGGTTGATCGCGAGATAGACGACCGCGAGGAAGAGCAAACCACCCTGCAGCACCGGGAAATCGCGCGACGCGATGGCGCCGACGATCAGACGGCCGATGCCGGGGATCGAGAAGACCTGCTCGACGATGACCGCGCCGCCGAGCAGAGCGCCGGAGACGATGCCGATGACGGTGAGGATCGGGATCAACGCGTTCGGCAATGCGTGGCGCAGGACAACATGGAGCTTGGCCAGCCCCTTGGCATCGGCGGTACGAACATAATCCTGCGAGAGCGTGTCCAGCATCGAGGCGCGCGCCATCCGGGCGATGAAGCCGACCTGGACCAGCCCCAGCGTCAGTGCCGGGAGGATCATGCCGCGCAGCCATTCTGCCGGCGATTGCAGGAAGGGCGTGAAGCCGCCGCTCGGCAGCCAGCCGAGCGACACCGCGAAGACCAGCACCATGACGAGGCCGAGCCAGAAATCCGGAACCGAAAGCCCAAGCAAGGCCGTGGTCATCACCGCCTGATCGGGCCAGCGGTTGTGGTTGACCGCCGCGACGATGCCCGCCGCAACGCCGAAGAACACGGCGAAGGCCAGCGCCAGCGCCGCCAGCGAGAGCGTGACCGGCAGGCGCTCGATCAGGGCCGCCGTCACCGAGCGGTTGAGCAGGATCGACTGGCCGAGATCGCCGCTGAGAATGCGGCCGTACCAACCGAGCATCTGCTGCGGCAGCGAGAGGTCGAGCCCGAGCGCGCTGCGCAGCTTGGCGACCTGTTCCGGCGTCGCCGAGGCGTCGAGAAAGGCCGCCGCCGGATCCCCCGGCACCAGCCAGATCAGCGCGAAGGACATCAGCGAAACCAGGACGAGCACGAGAAAGGCGCCCGCGAGCCGGCGGATCAGGAAGCTTCCCATGCCGCCCTCCTTCCGAGCGTTAGGCCTTAGTTCTGATAAGTGCGCGTCATCCCGGGCGACCGAAGGGAGAACCGGGATCCATTCCGGAACGCTTCCGGCAAAGGTTCAGGAATGGATCCCGGATCTGCGCCGCTTTGCGGCTTGTCCGGGATGACACGGCTAATGTGACGGCGATCGATACTTACGACGGCTGGCATCGACCTCGCATGCGCTCAAGGCTCCAGCCAGACGCCCCACATGCGCGGGATGCGATAGGGCTTGAAGTTCTTGAGCTTGGACGTGGAGGCCTGGAAGATCCCGTAATTGCCGGCCTTCATCGCGACTGCCGCGTCGTACATGTGCTTCTGGAAGGCGTCGTAGAGCGCCTTGCGCTTGCCCTCGTCCATCTCAGCATTGAAAGCGGCGGCGATGCGGTCGATCTCGGGGTCCTTCGCCTGCTGCGAGAGGCCGTTGACCCAGGGCGCCATCACCGAGCCCGGGCCTTCATAGGGCTCGATGCCGAAACCGTGCGTCCAGAAGGTCCAGCCCGTCGGCGTGAAGCCGATCTTCGAGACGGTCGGCCAGTCGGCGACGGAGATATCCACCTCGACGCCGATCTCCTTCAGCTTCTGCTGAACCAGCGTCGCGGTGTCGACATTGGGGCGCAGATTGTCGGTGATGAAGGTGACCTTGCCGCCCTTGTAGGAGGATTTCGCGAGAAGCTCCTTGGCGAGTTTCAGGTCGTGCTTGTTGTACTTGTCGCTGCCGACAGTCGAATGGAAGGCGGAGCCCGGATAGAGCCAGCTCGGGTCCATCTGGTAGATGTCGGCATAGGAGATCGCCATGATCTCCTCCATGTCGAGGGCCGCCTGGACGGCGAGCCGGAAGTTCACGTCGTTGGCCGGCGCCTGCGCCTGGTTGAACTTGATCACCTGCAGGCCGAACGGCACCATCTTGTGGATGGTGAAGCGGTTGTCGGTGCCGAGCCGCTTCGCGGTCGGACCATCGACGGTTTCGTTGAACTGGATCTGGCCGGCTTCGAGCGCTGCGGTGCGGGCGCCGCCTTCCGGCATGAAGCGGAAGGTGACGGTATCGAGGAAGGCTTCCTTCTTGCCGGCGAAGCCGTCGCGGCCGGTGCCCTTCGGATTGGGCGCATAGCCGTCATAGCGCGTCAGCTTGACATGGCTGTCCGGCTTGTACTCGACGAACTTGTACGGACCCGTGCCGATGATCTCGATCTTGCCGGCTTCCTTGGCCGCCTCGCTCGCGGGATAGATCGCGATCGGGGCGCGCGGCGAGGAGAGATTGTCGAGGAAGGTCGATTGCGCCTGCTTCAGCGTGACCGTGACCTCGTGCTCGCCGCTTGCCTTGATCGTGTCGATCGCGGCGACCAGCGCCGGCGAGGCGCCGACCTTGCGATAGCGCTCCAGCGAGGCGACGACATCGGCGGCATCGAGCTTCTTGCCGTTGTGGAAGGTCACGTCCTTGCGGATCGGGAAGACATAGGTCTTGCCGTCGGGCGAGACCGTCACGCCCTCGGCCAGTTCCGGCACGGGCTTGGCGTTCTCGTCGCGGGCATAGAGCGTCTCGAAGATATGGAGTGTGACGTTGCGCGAGGCCTGCGCCGAGGTGATCTGGGCATCGAGCGAAGGCGGCGCCTGGCTGATGCCGATGACGACGTCGCCGCCCTTGCGCTGGGCCAGCGCGCCTTGTGCCCCTCCGAGCATGAGCGCCGCCGCGAGAGCCGCGCCGAAGATGATGTGCTTTGCCATGTTCTTGTCCCCTCAGGATTGATGGTCAGGCACGTGTGGTTCAGGCGTAAGCTTGGTCAGGCGGCGGCGCGCGCCGCGTCGTAGTCCTCCATCAGCACGGCAACGGCGTCGCCACGCTGGACACGGCCCGGACCGGCGGACATCCAGAGCACGCCGTCGCGGCGATAGCGCACCTCCAGCGGGTCGCGGTCGATGTCCTCGACGAAATGCAGGTAGCCCGCGAGATCGCCGGCGCGGCAGAGATCGCCGACGACATTGCGCGGTTCGAACAAACCGCCGGCCGGCGCGAAGGAATAGCCGGCGGCATCGCGCACCATCATGTGGCGGGTGCCGGGCGAGCCGTCGCGCTGCGTCGTGTCGGGCTTGCCGTCCATCAGACCGAAATGCTTGAGGATGTTGGTCAGCGCCCGGTCGGCGATGCGCACGCCCTCGACATTGACCCGGCCCCAGCCGCCGAGCTCGGTGCCGAGCGAGAGGATGCCGCGCCGCTCGACCGATGAGGTCAGGGTCGCGCCTTCGTCGACGCCCCAGAACACAACGTTGTAGGGCGCCCCAAAAGCGGCGGCTGCCGCCATCGTGCGCTCGCGCAGGGCAGCGTCGGCAACGTAGTGCATGTTGGTCGAGAGAGCTGAATCGCCGGAATGGCCGGCGGTGTGGAGATCGACGGAGATATCGACCAGCGGCAGCACGACGGTATCGACGAAATGCGCCAGCATCTCGGAGAAGGTACCGCGCGGATTGCCGGGGAAGCAGCGGTTCATGTCGCGGTTGTCGACCGGCGAGAGGCGCGTATCGTTCAGGACGGCAGGCATGTTGAGCGCCGGGATCATGATGACCCGCCCCTGCACCTTCGCCGGATCGAGGCTGCGGGCGAGGCGCGAGACAGCGATCTGACCCTCGTACTCGTCGCCATGGACGCCACCGGTGAGCAGGATCGTCGGGCCGGAGCCGTTCTTCACGCTGATCACGGGGATTTCGACGACGCCCCAGCCGGAGGTATTGCGCGACAGGGGCGCCCGCAGATAACCGGCCTGCCGCCCGGATACCTCGAAATCAATCTCGCAACGAACCCGGCTTTCGGACGCCATGGCGAACCCCTCTCGCTCTTGCGTTTCGTATGATTGTATACGATCATACGACCTGTCAAGCGAGAGGCAGAGAGCCGGATGACGGATACGGGCGGACAAGTGCGGGCAGCCGAAACAGCGACACCGGAGCGAGCGAAAAGCGCCGCCCCCGATTGGCAGCCGCTGCAGCCGCAGACGCTCGTGGACCATGCGATCGAGGCGATCATCGCCGGGGCGGCCGCAGGACTGATCCTGCCGGGCGACCGGATCGTCGAGGTCGATCTCGCCCGCAAGCTCGGGGTCAGCCGCGTGCCTGTGCGCGAGGCTTTGCGCCTGCTCGAGAGCCAGGGCGTCGTGATCAGCGAGCCCTACAAGGGCATTCGGCTCCGCCCGGTGACGAACGAGCGCGTCTCGGACCTGATCGAGGCGCGCATTGCGCTTGAAGCCAGCGCGGTGGTGCGCGCCGTCGCGGCCGGTCGCAACCGCGGCCATCACCTTGACGAGTTGCGCCGCGCCGTCGCCGAGATGGAATTGATGGCAGCGCGCGGCAGCGCCTATGGCGTCGCGGTCGCCGATACCAACTTCCACCGTGCGCTCTGCCGGCTCGGCGGCAACAGCGTCACCTTCGACCTGTGGGAGACGCTTGCCCCGCAATGCACGATCATCTTCGGCCTCGCCACCTTCGGCAAGCCGATGGCGGGCGTGGTCGAGGAACATGTCGACCTGCTCGCCGCCTTCGAGGCCGGCGATATCGCGGTGATCACCCGCACGCTCGACGAGCACATCACCGTCATGAACCACGCGATGGATTACGAGACCATCGTCGCCAAGCGCCGCAGGGAAAGGGATATGCCGTGAACGACCAGCCGATCCAGACGCGCGCAGCAGGCCGGGCAGCCGGGCTCCCGCCCTTCCGCATCACCCGGATCGAGGCTGCTCCCCTCTTCGGCGAGAGCCCGAAGGGCGGCTGGTCGGCGGAGATCCGGCCGGAGGATTCGATCCATGCGCTGATCGCGGTGCATACCGACCAGGGCCTGATCGGCTATGGCAGCGTCTTCACCGATGGCCGGCTCGTTCAGGCAGGCCTGAAGGTGCTGGAGCCGCTCTTCCTCGGCGCCGATGCGCTCTCGCCCGATTTCGTCAGCGAGAAGCTGCACCAGAACACCTTCTGGATGGGGCGCGGCGGCACGCTGACCCATACGATCAGCGGCATCGACATCGCGATGTGGGACATCCTCGGCCAGGCGACGGGGCTCAGCGTCGGGCGCCTGCTCGGCGGGCGCTACCGCGAGCGCGTGCAGCCCTATTGCTCGCTGCTGATGGAAGAGCCGGCGGCGATGAAGGATGTCGTCGCCAGCTATCGCGACAAGGGTTTCAGCGCCTTCAAGATCGGCTGGGGGCCGTTCGGCCGGGCGCTCGACGTCAAGCTCGACGAGGCGATCGTCCGGGCTGCGCGCGAGGCGGCGGGCGAGCGCTCGAAGCTCTTCGTCGATGCCGGCGCCAGCGACGCGCTTTGGCCGCATGGGCTGAAATGGGCCAAGCGCACAGCCGAGATGTTGGCGGATTACGAGGTCGGCTGGTTCGAGGAGCCGGTCCGGCCCGACGCGATCGACGATTATCGCGAATTGCGCCGCTCCTCGCCCGTGCCGATCGCCGGCTGCGAGGTCCTGACCCGGCGCCAGAACTTCATTCCCTGGCTGACGACCGGCGCGCTCGACGTCGTCCAGCCCGACGTCACCAAGGTCGGCGGCATCTCCGAGCAGCGCCGCATCGCCTGGATGGCCTATGATCTCGGCATCAAATATGTCGGCCATGGCTGGAACACGGCGCTCGGCCTCGCCGCCGACCTGCAGATGTCCTGCGCCTTCCCCGATGCCGATCTCGTCGAGTTCATCGGCGGCAGCCCCTATGTCGACGGCATCCTGGCGAAGCCCTTCGCGCTCGATGCCGAAGGCTGGCTGACGATTCCCGACCTGCCGGGGCTCGGCGTCACGATCGATCGCGACAAGCTCGGGCGGTATACGCCCGACCCGCAGGCGCTGTTCGCCTGACGTCCCGAGAACTGGCCGTCTTGTAAGAAGGCGCGAGTCATCCCGGACGCAGCGAAGCGAAGATCCGGGATCCATGCCTGAACCTCAATCGGAAGCGTTCCGGAATGGATCCCGGGTCAAGCCCGGGATGACCCGCGTGTTTCCGAGAATAGTCGGCAGGTTATTGCGACCAATTCACTCCGTTATCGCGTAAGCCGCCCGATCGATGCCGTGCCGCGCGAGCTTGTCATAGAAAGTCTTGCGGGGGATGCCGAGCATCTCCAGCGTCGCGCGGACATCGCCGCGATTGGCCTCCAGCGCCTCGCGGATCAGGTTCGCCTCGATCGCATTGAGGCGATCCGGCAAGCTCGCGACTGGAGCGTCAGGGCGGGCTGATTGCGCCGGCAGATCGCTGGAGAGGCCAAGCGCGACACGCTCGGCGAAATGGACGAGCTCGCGGACATTGCCGGGCCAATCGTTCTCGACCAGATGGCGCTCGACGGCACGATCCAGCGTCGGCACCGGCCGGCGATACTTTTCCGCCGCGCGGGCGAGAAAGCGCGTGAAGAGCAGCGGAATGTCGCGGCGGCGCTCGCGTAGCGGCGGAATGCGTAGCGTCACCACGTTCAGGCGGTAGTAGAGGTCTTCGCGAAAATCGCGACGCTGGGCGTGGTCGCCGAGATCGGCCTTTGTCGCGGCCACGACCCTGAGATCGACGCGGCGCAGATCGTTCGAACCGAGCGGCGCGATCTCGCGCATCTCCAGCACGCGCAGCAGCTTGACCTGTGCCGAAGGCGGCATGCTCTCCAGTTCGTCGAGGAAGAGCGTGCCGCCGCTGGAATGCTCGATGCGACCGATCCGCTTTTTCTGCGCGCCGGTGAAGGCGCCGGGCTCGTAGCCGAACAATTCGCTTTCGATGACGCTGTCGGGCAGCGCGCCGCAATTCAGCGCGACGAAAGGCTTGTCGCGGCGGCGGCCGAGCCGGTGCAGCAGGCTGGCGACGACCTCCTTGCCGGTCCCGGTCTCGCCGAGCACGAGCACGTCGACATCGACATCGGCAAGCTCGCGGATGGTCTGACGCAGGCGCGTGATCGCGGCGGTCTCGCCGATCAACGCGGTCTCCTCCTCGCCCTGCTCGGCCATCGCCCGCAGGCGCCGGTTTTCAAGGACGAGCACGCGCTTCTCGGCCGCGCGCCGGAGCGTTTCGACAAGGCGCTCGCCGGCATAGGGCTTGGCGATGAAGTCGTAAGCGCCCTCGCTCATCGCGCCGACGGCGGTGGCGATATCGGCATGGCCGGAGATCATGATCACCGGGATGTCGGGATCGAGCGCCCGCAGCCGCCGGAACAGTTCGATCCCGTCCATGCCGGGCATGCGGATATCGGTGACGACGATGCCGGCATAGTCCGGCCCGATCCGCGCCAGCGCGTCCTCCCCGGACGCCAGCGCCACCGCCCGGAAGCCGGCGAGGCGCAAAGCCTGAACATTGGCGTCGCGCAGGTCGGGATCGTCATCGACGAAGGAGACCTCGATCGCTGCGATGGAGCCTGCAGAATCGCTCATGCCGCCGCCCTTTCGAGAGTGATGACGAAGCTGGCGCCAGCGCCGGGGGCGCTCGTCGCGGTCAAGGTGCCGCCGAAGGAAACGATCATGTCCTGCGAGATCACCAGCCCGAGACCGAGCCCCTTGGGCTTCGACGTGCTGAACGGGACGAAGAGCTGCGCCAGCGCCTGCTCCGACAGGCCGGGGCCGCGATCCGTGATCGCGATCTCGACCCGCTCGTCCTTCGGCGTGACGGTGAGGGCGAGCGCAGGCTCGCCGCCCTGCCCGCCTTCCATCAGCGCCTCGATGGCATTGCGCAACAGGTTGACGAAGACCTGCTCCAGCTCGATCGCGCGGGCGATGACATGGACCGGTTCTGGCGGAACGGTGACGAGCGGCGTCACGCCGGCCTGGCGCAAGGGGCCTTCGAGCAGGGTCAGGGCGCCGTCGATGATCGTGCCGATCGGGACCGGGGCGAGCGGCTCCTTGCTGCGGCGAGCGAAGCCGCGCAAAGCCTCGGTGATCGCGCCGATCCGGTCCGTCAGCGAGACGATGCGGACCAGCGCTCCGTCGGCATCCGCAGGCTCCGCGCGCTTGAGGAAGGCGCGGGCGTTCTCGGCGTAGGTGCGCAAGGCCGCGAGCGGCTGGTTGACCTCATGGGCGACGCCGGCGGTGATCTGGCCGAGCGTCGCGAGGCGGTTGGCCTTGGCCAGTTCCTCGCGGAGATTGGAGAGGCGCTCCTGTGCGCGGGTGCGCTTCGCCATCTCGGCCATGAGGCGCTCGTTCGCACCGGCGAGCTCGGCCGTGCGTTCGGCGACGCGGTCCTCCAGCTCGGCCTTGGAGCGGGCGTCGGCCTCCTGCCGAGCGAGGTTGCGCTGGCGGCGATAGAGAGCGAAACCGGCAAGCGCCGCCCCCGGCATCAGCAGGAGCGCGACCAGCGCCTGCGATTGCGCCCGCCCGGCAGTGATCGCCGCATCGACGGGCTGGAGCACCTCGAGCAGCCAATCCGTCGTCGCGACGGGCTGGCGCATACGGACATAGCGGCCGGCGAAGGCACCGGCGCCCTGAACGAGATCGCCGCGCTCCTGCAGGGGCAGCAAGGTCAGCGGCGCGGTGCCGAACTGAAGCGAGTCCCGGATCGCCGCCGCGGTCGCCGGATCGAGTGGCGCTTCGACCCCGAAACGCCAGTCCTCGACCGTCGAGAGCAGCACGACGCCGCGCTTGTCGACGACATAGGTCTGGCCGCCGAGCGCGCGCCAATCGGCCTCGACGCGGTCGAACTCGGCCTTGACGACGATGACGCCCAGGCTGCGGCCGCCCTCCTCGATCCGCCGGGTGACATAGAGGCCGGGGCGCTGACTGACGGTGCCGAGCGCGAACTGCTCGGCCGCTCCATTCGCGACCGCGCCCCTGAAATAGTCGCGAAAGCTGTAGTCGTTGCCGACGAAGCTCGTCGGCTCGTTCCAGTTGCTGGCCGCGATCGCGACACCGTCCGGGCCGAGCAGATAGATCACCGCTGCCCGGGCCTCCTTCGCGATCGCCTCCAGCTTGAGGTCGAGCCCATGGCGGCTGCCGCCGGTCAGGGCCTGCCGCACATCGGGGTCGCGGGCGAGGATCACCGGCAGGGCGCGCTGCTTCTCCAGCTCGCCACGCAGGATCGCAAGCGCCAGCGTGCCGCCATCCGTCGCCCGGCTCTCCGTCGCGGCGATGGCGCGGCTGCGGCCGATCTCACCGGCGGTGAAAAGCGAGGCGACCGCGAGCCCCGCGACGACCAGCCCGAAGACCAGCCAGCGCAGCGTCGCAGCACTCTTCCACGGATCGCGCCCGGAACGGCTCATCCATCTGTCGTTGTGCGGAATCCCGCACAAATCAAGAGGCGGGGTGCGGAATTCCGCCCGCAACGCTCGCAAAACGATTCCGAAATGAACCGCAACTCATTGGTTTATTTGGATTTCCGGAAAACGGTCTGGTTGGCACGCGGGTTGCGAAAGAGGGGCAGCGGTTTCGAACAAAACCAAGACGACCGCCGACCCAAGGAGCAGAACATGGCGACCCCGATCGACATCGCGCCCGCTCATCCGGCGCATCCCAGAAAATTCTATCAGCATCTCTATGTGCAGGTGCTGTTCGCCATCGCGGCGGGCATCCTGCTCGGCCATTTCTGGCCGGACCAGGGCACGGCGATGAAGCCGCTCGGCGACTCCTTCATCAAGCTGGTGAAGATGATCATCGCGCCGGTGATCTTCCTGACGGTCTCGACCGGCATCGCCGGGATGACCGACATGAAGAAGGTCGGGCGCGTCGCCGGCAAGGCGATGATCTATTTCCTCTGCTTCTCGACGCTGGCGCTGATCGTCGGCCTGATCATCGGCAACGTGGTCCAGCCCGGCGCCGGCCTGCATATCAGCCCGGCCAGCCTCGATGCCAAGGCCGTCCAGGGCTATGCCGCCAAGGCGCATGACGCGAGCGTCGTCGGCTTCCTGCAAAACATCATCCCGGACACGATCGTCGGCGCCTTCGCCTCGGGCGACATCCTGCAGGTGCTGTTCTTCTCGGTGCTGTTCGGTCTGGCCCTGGCAATGGTCGGCGAGCGCGGCAAGCCCGTGCTCGACTTCCTGCAGGCGCTCTCGACGCCGATCTTCAAGCTGGTGGCGATCCTGATGAAGGCCGCCCCGATCGGCGCCTTCGGCGCGATGGCCTTCACCATCGGCCGCTACGGCATCGGCTCGGTCGCCAATCTCGCCTTCCTGATCCTGACCTTCTACATCACGGCGGCGGTCTTCGTGCTCGGCGTGCTCGGCATCGTCGCGCGCTATAACGGCTTCTCGATCCTGGCGCTGATCCGCTACATCAAGGACGAGATTCTCCTCGTCGTCGGCACCTCTTCCTCGGAAGCGGCCCTGCCGAGCCTGATGGAAAAGATGGAAGCGGCCGGCTGCAAGCGCTCGGTCGTCGGCCTGGTCATCCCGACCGGCTATTCCTTCAATCTCGACGGCACCAATATCTACATGACGCTGGCGGCGCTGTTCATCGCCCAGGCCATGGACATCCATCTGCCGCTCGGCGACCAGATCCTGCTGCTGCTCGTCGCGATGCTCTCCTCGAAGGGCGCGGCCGGCATCACCGGCGCCGGCTTCATCACGCTTGCGGCGACGCTCTCCGTCGTTCCGGCCGTGCCGGTCGCCGGCATGGCGCTGATCCTCGGCATCGACCGCTTCATGTCGGAATGCCGCGCGGTGACCAACTTCATCGGCAATGCCGTCGCCACGGTCGTGGTGGCACGCTGGGAAGGCGAACTCGACGAGAACCGCCTGAAGGCGGCGCTTGCCGGCAAGCTGCCCGATTTCCTCGACGAGCCGCTGATGGCTCCGGCCGAGTAAGCCGGGCTTCACAAAGCGAAAGCCGCCGCCGGCATCCCGGCGGCGGCTTTTTTGTTTCCGAACGCTGTCGTCTCAGAGCGTCGAGCGGCGCACGGTCAGATCGGAGCGCTCGTAGACGGCCGGCAGCAGGTCGACGCCGAGGCCGGGCGCTTCCGTCGGGTAGACATAACCGTTCTCGATGCGCGGCATCTCGGTGACCAGCTCCAGATACCAGCCGCGATAGAAGGCGCGCACCGATTCCTGGATCAGCGTGTTCGGCTGGCTGAAGGAGGTGTGGACCGCCGCGACGAAGCCGACCGGACCGATGCAGTCATGCGGCGCGAAGGGGCGGTGCCAGGTCTCGGCCAGCGCCGCGATCTTGCGACCCTCGGTCAGGCCGCCGGTCCAGCACAGGTCGACCATCACGACATGGGCGGCGTCGCGCTCCAGCATGTCCTTGTAGGGCCAGCGCGAACCCAGGGTCTCGCTGGCGCAGACCCAGACATCGGTCGAGCGGGCATATTCGGCCAGCGCCTGCGGCGAATTCATCCGGATCGGGTCCTCGTACCAGGTCGGCTTGTAGGGCTCGAGCACGCGGGCGATCTGCTTGGCGGTCGGCAGGTTCCAGAGCGAGTGGAACTCGACCATGATCTCCATCTTGTCGCCGACGGCCTTGCGAATCTTTTCAAAGGGCTCGACCGCCTTCTTCATCTGCTCGGCCGTGATGTGGAGGCCGTGGTTCTCGATCGCGGCGGGATCGAAGGGCCAGATCTTCATCGCCGTGATGCCTTGCTCCAGCAGGCTTTCGGCAAGGACATCGGCGCGGTTCATGAAGCCGTCGAGATCCTCATAGGGGCTGGCCTCGTCGCCCAGGCTCCAGTTCGAGACCGGCTTGATGTTGCTGGAGCGGACATAGCGGGTGCCGGCGCAGGTGTTGTAGATGCGCTGCTTGTCGCGGCAGAGCCCGCCGAGCATCTGATGCACCGGCTGGCCGCAGACTTTGCCGAAATGGTCCCAGAGCGCGATGTCGATCGCCGAGGTCGCACGGGATTCCGCACCGGTCGAGGACTGCGCCATCGGCAGGTTGGTCATCTCGCGATGCAACGCCTCGATATGCAGCGGGTTCTTGCCGAGCAGGCGCCCGGCCAGCGTGTCGTGGATATGCGCCTCGACCGAGCGGGCACCGTAGAAGGTCTCGCCCAGGCCGACATGGCCCGAATCGGTGTGCACGCGGACCCAGAGCACATTGCCGAATTCCTCGGCGCACAGGGTTTCGATGGCGGTGATCTTCATGGCGTTCCGTCCTGTTGGATCTTTTCGGGAGCGGGCGCCAAGGCCCCTCGCCGCTTGTTGGCTATTGGAGGCTCACAGCACCGAGATCATGCCGCCGTCGACATAGATGATCTGGCCGCTGACATAATCGGCGGCCGAGGAGGCCAGGTAGACGCAGGTGCCGGCGAGCTCGTCCGGGCGGCCCCAGCGGCGCGCCGGGGTGCGCCCCTTCACCCAGGCGTCGAAGGTCGGGTTGTCGATCAGCGCCTGGTTCATGTCGGTGAGCATGTAGCCGGGGCCGATCGCATTCGCCTGGATGCCGAGCTCGCCCCATTCGGCCGCCATGGCCTTGGTCAGCATCTTGATGCCGCCCTTCGCCACCGTGTAGGGCGCGACCGTGGCGCGGGCGAGCTCGCTGGTCAGCGAGCCGATATTGATGACCTTGCCATGGCCGCGCTTCGCCATCCGGCGGGCGGCCTCGCGGCCAACGATGAAGGCGCTGGTCAGATTGGTGTCGAGCACGCGGCGCCAGTCTGCCGTCTCCAGCTCCAGCATCGGCTTGCGGAACTGGATGCCGGCATTGTTGACGAGGATGTCGACCGCAATGCCCTCGGCATCGAGCGCGGCGAAGGCGGCCACGACCGCCTGCTCGTCGGTGACGTCGAAATTCAAGCCGCGGGCCTTGTGCCCGGCCGCGTTCATCGCCGCCACCGCCTCCGCCAGACGACCAGCATCGGCACCGTTGAGGATGATGCTCGCGCCGGCTGCCGCGAGCCCTTCGGCCATGGCACGGCCGAGCCCGCGCGAGGAACCGGTCACGAGCGCGGTGCGCCCCGAGAGATCGAAAGGTGAGGTCACGATGGAAGGTCCTATTTCGCTTTGGTCTGGAGCGCCGGGTGGGCCGGCATCGGGCCGCCCGCGGCGAGCTGGGCTGCGTAACGGCGATAGGATTCGCCGATATGCTTGCGCATCGCCTCGCCGGCCCCGGCCGGGTCCCTGGCGCGGATGCGGTCGAGGATCGCAGCATGATCGGCGCGGCGGATCGCGATGTTGGCCTCCTCGCCGCGATCCTTGTCGCGCATGCTGCGGATCGAGTTCAGCAGCGGGCTCGAGACGAACTGGAGCACGGTCAGGAAGAGTGGGTTATGCGCGGCCGTGGCAATGGCGAGATGGAGCGCCAGGTCATGGGCGGAGCTGTCCTCCCCCGCATCGTCGGCAGCATTCAGCGCGGCCTCGGCGGCGCCCATATGCTCAAGATTCTCAGGCGTATGGCGCAGCGAGGCCAATTGCGCCGCCTCCACTTCCAGCCCGAGGCGGAACTCCAGGAATTGCAGGATCGACTGCTCGGAGGCCGCGATCTCCGCGCGCCGCAGGCGCAGGGAATCCTGCTGGTTGACGAAGAGCCCGAGCCCGCGCCGGCTTTCAACGATACCGTCGGCCTTCAGATAGGCGATGGCCTCGCGCACCACCGGCCGGCTGACGCCGAGCTGGCGGGCGAGCTCGGTCTCGGAAGGCAAACGCGCGCCGGGCTGCAAGGCGCCCGAGCGGATCGACGTCGCCAGCGCGGTGGCGGCATCGCTCGCGAGATTGGGCCTGGATCCGATGGACGACAGCTGCATGGCGGTTTCCTGCTGAGCGCAGCATTGTCATGTTATCAGTTGTCTGACAACCAGACTTCTGCGTTTCGCAGGTTCCGAACGTCATGTCGGCTTATCGATCGAAGCCGGCGATGAACCTCGTTTGCGGGCAAAACTTGCCCGATTCCCGCATTGGGACCATGCTCATCCAGATGAAGCCCCTGCTCGTCCTCGGGATCGTCGTGAGCTGCGGCCTCGCGATCTGGCTGGCGCTGGAGGGCAACGCCGTGATCGCGTTGCCGCTGGTCATCGTCGTCAGCGCCCTCGTGCGGACCCTGGTCCGCGTCATCAACGGCAAGCATTTCCGCCCCGCCGAAACGCCGATCGCCCAGAATTCGGAAGACTGACCGGTCGCTCACGGTCGCCGGGGCCATCCCTGTGCCGAACACCACCGCCAGAAGCGCGAATCCCGCGAGCTAGACGAAGCTTCGTTCCAGGTCATGAGCCATGTCTTCGGCTTCACCCGGTCGCGTCATGGGGCCATGACGCGACCGGAGAATCGGGCAGGCCCGCGCGCGGCGTCTGCCGCCATCGATGGCCTCGCCACGGTGCTCGGCCGCAGCCGATCCCGGAAGCAGCGGCGCCTTCCTGGATCGCATCCGCCGCCAGGCGGCACCGGATTGCATCTATCCGATCCACAGGCCGGAAGCCCGTTGGCGGCCGCGGTGAAGAAAGCCGGCTGAAGTGACTGGACAGGCCGGGCGCCTGCCTCTATATCGCCCCCACCAACACGGACGGCCCCGCGCCGCTCCCGGTTCGCCCAGGTAGCTCAGTTGGTAGAGCATGCGACTGAAAATCGCAGTGTCGGCGGTTCGACTCCGTCCCTGGGCACCATTCTTCCGCTATGCGGTCGGCTCCACAAAGACATCGGCGGCTTGAAACAGTTCGCGTGACGCGTCACCGCGCGTCTTGGCTGCCCCCTGGCTCGCGCTGCGTGATGAGTCGGGCGCTGCGGTGTCCGCTGACATAGATCCACAGCCAGTTGAGCGCGACGGCGAGCCGGTTGCGCAGGCCGATCAGGAAGAAGATGTGGGCGATGCCCCAGATCCACCAGGCCAGGCGCCCGCGCAGCTTGATCCAGCCGAAATCGACGATGGCCGCCCGCTTGCCGATCGTTGCGAGATTGCCCGCGTTCCTGTAGCCGAAGGGAGGCGGAGCCGGCTTGCCCCGCAGCCGCGCCTTGATCAGGCCAGCGACATAACGCCCCTGCTGCTTGGCGGCCGGAGCGATGCCGGGCACGGGCTTGCCGTCGGCGCCCGCAACGAAGGCGGTATCGCCGATCACGAAGATGTCGGGCTCACCGGGAGCCGAGAGATCGGGCTCGACACGGACTCGGCCCGCCCGATCGGCCGCCGCTCCCAGCCATTCCGCCGCCGGCGAGGCTGCGACGCCGGCAGCCCAGAGAATGGTCCGGGCCGGTAGAAACGCCCCGTCGAGCATGATGCCGTCAGCGCGGCATTCGGAGACCGGCTGGCCGAGCCTGACCTCGACCCCGAGGCCGTTCAGCGCCCGTTCGGCATAGGCGGAAAGATCTTCCGTAAAACCTGCCAGGATGCGCGGACCGGCTTCGACCAGAATCACACGGGCGCTGCGCGTGTCGAAATTGCGGAAATCACCGCGCAATGTGTCATGCGCCAGCTCGGCGATGGTTCCGGCGAGTTCGACGCCAGTCGGTCCCGCCCCGATGATCACGAAGGTCAGCCATTCCGCCCTCCGCTCCGGGGCCGTTTCCCATTCCGCCTGCTCGAAGGCCGAGAGGATGCGCCGCCGGATGCGCGTCGCATCCTCCAGCGTCTTCACGCCCGGCGCATAGGGCTCCCATTCGTCATGGCCGAAATAGGAATGGCGCGCGCCGGTCGCGAGGATCAGCGTATCGAAGGCGATCGGCGGCTCGCCCTCCAGCAGCACTTGCTTGTTGTCTTTGTCGACGCCCATGACCGTGCCGAGCAAGGTCGTGACGTTCTTGTGGCCGCGCAGCAGGAAGCGGATCGGCCAGGCGATCTCCGAGGTCGGCAGCGAAGCGGTCGCGACCTGATAGAGCAGCGGCTGGAACAGATGATGGTTGCGCTGGTCGATCAGCGTGATCCTGACCGGCCCGTCCGCGAGGTTGCGCGCCGCTTCCAGCCCGCCGAAACCGGCGCCGACAATAACGATGTGAGGTTCAGGGCCGCTGCTCATCTGTCGAACCACTCCGGAGCCAGATGGGTAAGGCTACCATCGTGGCGCAGGATGGCGACACCCATGAGGCGCGGCGGGAGAACTCAGTCCTCGCGCTCGCGCTGCGGCGGCGCGCCCTCTTCCGCCTCGTCGACCGGCTCGCCGGGGATCACATAGCTGCCCTTGAGCCAGCGGCCGAGATCGATATCGGCGCAGCGCGCCGAACAGAACGGCTTGAAGCGTGCGACCGCCGGCTTGCCGCAGATCGGACAGGGCTTCGCGGCCGGCGGGGCGTTTTCGGTGTCAGTCATATTTGAGCGTGATTCCTCCATCGACGACGAGCTCTATGCCGGTGACGTAGCGCGCCTCGTCGCTGGCGAGGAAGAGCGCGGCATTGGCCACGTCCCAGGCCTCGCCCATGTGCCCCATCGGGACCTGCGCGGCGCGGGCGGCCCACATCGCATCGACATCGCCCTTGCCGTAGACGGCGGCAAGGCCGGCGGAATGCTCGACCATCGGCGTCTTCATCAGGCCGGGCAGGATCGCGTTCACGCGAATCTTCTGCGGAGCGTATTGCGCCGCCGTCGTGCGGGTGAGCTGGTTCAGCGCCGCCTTGGTCGCGGAATAGCTGGCATAAGGGACGCCAGTGTGGCGGATCGAGGCGATCGACGAGATGTTGATGATCGAACCGCCCTCGCCCGTCTCCTCGAACTGGCGCTGCATCACCGGGATGACGTGCTTCATCGCCAGGAACGGGCCGGTGAGGTTCACCCTGAAGACGCGCTCCCAGACCTCCTCCGCGAGATCGACCACGCTGCCGACCTCGGCGATGCCGACATTGTTGTCGAGGATGTCGATGCGGCCATAGCGGCCGAGCGCATGGGCGACGAGATCGGCGACCTGCTCGGCTTTGGTCACGTCCGCCTGCATGGCGAATGCCTCGCCGCCCTCGTTGCGGATGATGCCGGCCGTCTCCTCGGCCGCGTCGCGGTTGATATCGGCGCAGACGACCTTCGCGCCCTCACGGGCGAAGATCGTCGCCGTCGCCTTGCCGTTGCCCCAGCCCGGCCCGATCGAACCCGCCCCGGCCACGATCGCGACCTTGCCGCTCAGACGTCCCGTCATCTCCGCTTCCCCCTTGTCGGCGCGTTCAGCGCGTCGCGTTTCCCGGCCGCAGGATCGGTCGTGAAAAGCGATCAGGCAACCCGCATCGGCGCCGTATCAGGCTGCGTTCATCCAGCCGAAGCGGATGGGGAAGCCCTCGCCACCGAGGAGATTGACCGTCTCGTAGAGCGGCAGCCCGACGACGCCGGTATAGGAGCCGACGAGCTTGACAACGAAGGAGCCGGCGATGCCCTGCACGGCATAGCCGCCGGCCTTGCCGCGCCATTCGCCGGAGGCGAGGTAGGTCTCGATATCCTCGCTGGAGAGCCGCTTGAAGCGCAGCCGCGTCTCGACGATGCGATCCCGGACCGTGCCCGAAGGCGTCACCAGCGCGACGCCGGTATAGACGCGATGCGCCCGCCCGGAGAGCAGGCGCAGGCAGGCCGCCGCCTCGTCGACGATCTCGGCCTTGGGCAGGATGCGCCGCCCGACCGCCACGACCGTGTCGGCAGCGAGGATATAGCAGCCTTCGAGATCGGCGCGGGCCTTCGCGCCCTCGCGTGCGGCCTGCGCCTTCTCGCGCGCCAGCCGGCGGGCGAGATCGCGCGGGCGCTCGCCCTTCAGCGGGGTCTCGTCGAGATCGGCGGGGAGCAGCGCATCCGGCTTCAGCCCGGCCTGTTCCAGCAGCGCGAGGCGGCGTGGCGACGCCGACGCGAGAACCAGCATCGGCCGCCAGCCGGAATGTTTGGGAGTAGAGAAAAGGCTCAACAGGCTGCTCGACAGGAATCCGGGCCGCAGGGTTTCGGCGCGGATCAAGCCTTAGAGCATTTCGGCAGGGCGATAAATCCATCCACGACGGTATCGGCCGGAACATCGCCTTCCGGGTTTCGGACGGAGCACTCCGGTTCCATGCGGTCACGGTCGACGGCTCTGGTATACTAGGCATTGCCAAGCCGGGCCTTTGACGGCAGACTCCCTTCCCCTCGGCGTTACGTCTCCTGGTTTCGTCGGCTTACCGGAGTCCTAACCATGCCGAGATCGCGCAAATCGACGGGCTCCGCCCTTGCGACCGGGGCGGAGGCGCAGGTTCTTGCGGCGCGCCTGATGTCGATGCAGGCCGACGCCGGCCTGACCATCGCCATGCGGATGCCGTTGCTGATGAAAGGCGCCTTCGGCGACAGCCGTGGTCAGCGCGAGGCCACCAAGGCCGTGATGGAGAAGGCCTCGGCCGTGTTCGAGAGCAGCCTTGCCGCCATGCAGGCGACGACCGCGTTCTGGTGGGGCCTTGCCCTCCACCCGCCCGGCCAGTTCGATCTGGCCACGGCGGCGGTCAAGGTTGCCGACAGCACGCTGGAGCCTTTCGCACGACGCACCCGCGCCAACGCCGCCCGGCTCAGCGGATATCATCGCTAAACCGACCTGTATTCAGACGGTCAGGCCTGGCTATCGGAGGCGGTTTCCGCGACCGGCGCCGGCAGGGCATGCGCGCGCTCCAGCTTGCGGTAACGCACCACGCTGACCGGAATCAGCGCGAGATAGGCGACGACGACGACCGTCAGGACCTCGAAGGTGTAGGCGAAGAGCAGGCCTGCGACGATCACGACCGCGACGAAGATCGGCAGCACCTGGGTGCGTGGCACACGCGTGCCGAGCGTCTTGCCGGCATAGCAGGGAATCCGCGAGATCGTCAGGAAGGCGATGAACAGGATGTAGATGCCGACGAAGAGCGCGCCATATTCCTGCACGGGCACACCGATGATGTGCAGATAGACCGGCAGCATCGCCGTGATCGCGCCGGCAGGGGCCGGCATGCCGACGAAGAAATCCTTCTGCCAGTCCGGGCGATCGGGATCGTCGATCATCACGTTGAAGCGCGCCAGCCTGAGCGCCATGGCGCAGGCCAGCGTCAGCACGATGATCCAGCCGAAGGATTTCAGGTCGTGCAGGACGAAGATCCACAGGACATAGCCGGTGGCGACGCCGAAATTGACGAAATCGGAGAGCGAATCGAGCTCGGCGCCAAAGCGCGAAGTGCCCTTGAGCAGGCGCGCCAGGCGACCGTCTATGCCGTCCAGCGCCGCTGCGATCAGGATGCAGATCGTCGCCGTCTCCAGCTTGCCCTCGACGATGAGGCGCATCGCGGTCAGGCCCAGGCAGAGCGCCAGCAGCGTGATGACGTTCGGCGCCAGCAGCCGGAAGGGAATCGGCTTGAAGCGGGCGCGCTTGGACTCGACGCGCTCGGGCTCGAAGGGAGGAAACAGGTCGCTCATGTCAGCCGGAATACGCGGTTTTGGGAGCGCAGGCTAGGCTCAGCCAAGCGTCATCCCGCACGCGCTGCGGCGCGAAGTGCCGCTGCGCAGATGCGGGACCGTCCTCAGGAGAGTGAGTTCTTCCCGGCAGCGTTCAGGTGGGGGCGTCCCTTTTCGGGGGACGGTCCTGTATCTGCGCAGCGGCATTCGCAGCCGCAGCGCGCACGGGATGACACTGCCCTTCGGTCGCGCCCTCAGATGTCGCGGAAGCTGCGCGTGACCAGCTCGTTGCCGCTCATGTCAGCGAGCACGGTCTCGCCGGCGATCGCGGTCTGGCCCTCGCCGACCAGCGGCACGACGTGGGTCGGCAGGTAGACGTCGACGCGCGAGCCGAAGCGGATCAGGCCGAAGCGCTCGCCGGTCCCCAGCACATCGCCTTCCTTGACGAAGGGCACGATGCGACGGGCGATCAGCCCGGCGATCTGGACGACGCCGACGATACCGGATGTGGTCTCGATCGCCAGCGCATTGCGCTCGTTGTCGTCGCTCGCCTTGTCGAGCTCGGCATTGAGGAAGAGGCCGGGGGTATAGGCGATCTTGGCGATGCGGCCGGGCACCGGTGCCCGGTTCACGTGGCAATCGAAGACGTTCATGAAGATCGAAATGCGCGTCATCGGCTCGGCCGGCAGTTCGAGCTCCGGCGGCGGCAGGGCCTGCGCGATCTGGCTGATGCGGCCGTCGGCCGGCGAGATCACCAGTCCTTCGCGTTGTGGCGTGACCCGGACGGGATCGCGGAAGAAGTAGCAGATCCAGATCGTGACGATCGCGCCGATCCAGCCGAAGGGCGACCAGAGATTGGCGAGGATGATCGTCGCCACCAGGCCAATCGCGATGAAGACATAACCCTCCTTGTGGATGGGCACGATCACCTTGCGGACGGAATCGACGAGGGACATGAGGGAGTTCCGTTGGGCTGCCGGCGCCGGGCGCACGGGAATGGCATGGCCGCCGCCGGGGGCCGGCAGCAAGCGTTGCGCTGATTTAGGAGGTTCCGCCGCGAAGGGAAAGCCCCCGGCCGGCGTCGATGAACGGCGCGCGATGTCGCGGCCGCGCCGGTCAAGCCGCCCGGTGCGGGACCTGAACGAAGCGCACCGCCACCTTCCAGGTCAGCAGCGCGAAGATGACGAGGACGATCCCCTGGGCAATGGCAAAAGGCGGCTCGGATTGCGTCGGCGCCAGGGCATGCAGGGCCGGGACCTTTCCGAAGAGCTGCGCGATCAGCACGAAGATCAGCAGATAGAAGGAGAGCACGGCCATGATCGCATAGATGCGGCGCCAGCCGCCTTCCAGCCGCCGCCCATAGAGCGCGTAGCCCGCGATCGCGACCAGCACGATATGGATCGCCCCGACAATGTGGGAGGGCAACACGCCATTGAACGGAAAGCCGAAGCCGGTCGCGCTGGTGGCGAAGGCTGTGGAGAGGAAGACTCCCGTCCAGCCCGGCCGCGTGTGTCCATGGAGCAGCCCGGCCGTCACCGGGAATCCGGCGACGATGGCGACCAGGCTCAGCCAGGTGTGGAAACCCACGAATGTGGTCGGATCGAACATGGCAGCCCCCAGCTTCACCCTGCCGGGGCAGCATGCAGGAAAGGGGCCGCGCTTGCGAGCGGTTTCAAACTGGCCAAGCACGTCATTCTCGGGCGGAACGAAGCGCAGACCCGAGAATCTCTGGCAGAACGAAGTGCTGGAGCCTCCTCCGGCAAGAGATGCTCGGGTCAAGCCCGAGCATGACGCGCATTTTACGACAGCGTAACCCTGACGCTCTCGCCCTCGGCTTCGGTGGCGCGCTGGAGGGTCGCCTTGGCCTCGTCGACCTCGCGCTGGCGGTTCCACATCGCAGCATAGACGCCGCCGGCCGCAAGCAGGTCGCGGTGATGGCCGCGCTCGACGATCTGGCCCTTGTCGAGCACGATGATCTCGTCGGCATTGACCACCGTGGACAGGCGATGGGCGATGACCAGCGTGGTGCGGCCTTCGCTGACCCGGTCGAGCGCATCCTGGATCTCCTTCTCGGTGAAGGAATCGAGCGCAGAGGTCGCCTCGTCGAGGACGAGCACCGGCGGCCCCTTCAGGATGGTGCGGGCGATGGCGACGCGCTGCTTCTCGCCACCGGAGAGCTTCAGCCCGCGCTCGCCGACCGAGGTGGCGTAGCCTTCCGGCAGCGTGCGGATGAAGCGGTCGATCTGGGCGAGGCGCGCGGCCTCCGCAACCTCCTCCATCGATGCCTCGGGGCGGCCATAGAGGATGTTGTACTCGATCGTGTCGTTGAACAGCACCGTATCCTGCGGGACCATGCCGATCGCGGCCCTGAGCGAGACCTGCTGGACATCGGCGATCGGCTGGCCGTCGATCAGGATGCGGCCCTTCTGCGGTTCGTAGAAGCGGAAGAGCAGGCGCGAGATCGTCGATTTGCCGGCGCCGGACGGGCCGACGATGGCGATCGTCTGCCCCGGCAGGACCTTGAACGAGACGCCGCGCAGGATCGGCCGCTCCGGCACATAGGCGAAATGCACGTCCTCGAAGGCGACCTCTCCCGCCGGGACCGCAAGCGGCAGGGCGCCAGGCTTGTCCTGGATCTCGGGGTCGCGGCCGATCAGAGAGAACATCTGGGCAATGTCGAGCGTCGCCTGCTTGATCTCGCGATAGACGGTGCCCATGAAATTCAGGGGGATGTAGAGCTGGATCAGCATGGCGTTGATCAGGATGAGGTCGCCGACCGTGTTGGTGCCCGCCTGGAAGCCGCGCACCGCCATCACCATCGACAGCGTCAGCCCCACCGCGAAGATCGCGGCCTGGCCGAAATTCAGCCAGGCGAGCGAGGTGTAGGACTTGATCGAGTTGCGCTCGTAGCGCGCCATCGACTGGTCGTAGCGCGCGGTCTCGCGGGCCTCGGCGCCGAAATACTTCACCGTCTCGTAGTTGAGCAGCGAGTCGATCGCCTTGGCATTGGCGTCGGTATCCGACTCGTTCATCGCCAAGCGGATGGCGATGCGCCACTCCGTCGCCTTGATGGTGTAGGTCATGTAGGCCGTGACCATCGCGACCAGCACGGCGACATAGCGCCAGTCGAACAGATACAGCAGCACGGCGATGATCAACGAAACCTCGATGATCACCGGCACGAGCTGATTGAGGCCGAGGCGCACCATCTCCTCGATGCCGTTGCGGCCGCGCTCCAGCACGCGGGTGAGCCCACCGGTCTTGCGCTCGAGATGGAAGCGCAGCGAGAGGTGGTGGAGGTGGCCGAAGGTCTGCAAGGCGAGCGTGCGCACCGCATGCATGAAGACCGGGGCGAAGATGGCATCACGCAACTGCACGAAGGCGGCCGCGCCGACACGGGCGAGACCGTAGAGGATCGTCAGCGCCAGCGGCGCGCCGACCAGCCAGGGCAGCCATTTCTCCAGATTCGAATAGGAACCGGCCAATGCATCCGTCACCCATTTGAAGGTGAAGGGCACGCCCATCAGCACGAGCCGGCCGGCCACCATCAGCGCAAAGGCCGCGACGACGCGGCCGCGCAGATCGGCGCGCTCCGCCGGCCACAGATAGGGCCAGAGCGCACGGAAAGTGGCGAAGAAACCGGACCCGGGCTGGATCACGGCAGAGCGATGAAAGCTCGGCGCCGGGGACGGCGCAGACGGCGCGGACATTTTCAAACGATTCCAGTTAGAGCGCCCGTATAGACGCAATCGCGCGCCTTTGCATGGGAATGTCGTTGCGCCGGGGACATGCGGCAGGCTGCCCGAAAGCTGCCTTGCCAGCGCCCCATCACGGGTATCTGATCCCGGCCATGGCGCTCGACGCCCGCCATCAGGGAAGGAAACACCATGAAGGCTCAACAGCTTGTCGCTTCCGGGATCGGCATCGCCGCCGCCCTCTTGCTCGCCCTGCCCGCCACGGCGCAGAATTCCCGGCCACATCCGCAGATCACGATCACCAACCAGCGCGCCGTGCCGCTGAGCACTTTCGCGATCGCCACGCCCGGCGATCAGCCGCGTCTCGTCGCCAAGCTTGCCAAGCCGCTGGCGCCCGGCAAGAGCATCGCGCTCAAGCTCAACAAGCCGCAGGGCTGCTCCTATACGGTGCAGGCGCGGTTCGACGATGAGGCCGAGAGCGACGCCGATATGGACCTGTGCAGGGACCGGGTCATTCGCCTAACGGAGTGAGCGTCTAACCGCCTCCCACACGGTCATCCCGGACAAGCGGCGAAGCCGCGCCGATCCGGGATCCATGCCAGAGCGCTCCCGGCAAAGGTTCAGGAATGGATCCCGGGTCTGCGCTTCGCTTCGCCCGGGATGACCAGCGTTTTCGGCGAGAGGCTCTTCACGCCGTCGCGCCGGCCTTCACCAGCTTGTAGGTGATCGAGTCGACCAGTGCCTGGAACGAAGCGTCGATGATGTTGGCGCTGACGCCGACGGTGGTCCAGCGCTCGCCCGTCTCGTCGCCGGATTCGATCAGCACGCGCGTCACCGCATCCGTGCCGCCCTGGAAGATACGGACCTTGTAGTCCACGAGACGCAAGCCGCCGATCAGCGACTGATAGCGGCCGAGATCCTTGCGCAAGGCGATGTCGAGCGCATTGACCGGGCCGGCATCGCCCTCCGCCGCCGAGATCAGCACCTCGTCGCCGACCTTCACCTTCACGATCGCCTCGGAGAAGGTGACGAGCTCGCCCAGCGCATTGTGGCGGCGCTCGACATTCACGGCGAAACGCTCGACCGCGAAATAATCCGGGACCTCGCCAAGAATGCGCTTCACCAGCAGGAAGAACGAAGCGTCGGCGCCCTCGAAGGCATAGCCCTGCGCCTCCTTGTCCTTGACCTCCTGCAGCACGCGGTTGAGCCGCGGGTCGTCGCGGCCGAGCGTGACGCCGATGCGCTCCAACTCGGCGACGAGGTTCGACTTGCCGCCCTGGTCGGAGATCAGGACCTTGCGGGTATTGCCGGTCGCCTCCGGCGCGACATGCTCGTAGGTGCGCGGGTCCTTCAGCACGGCCGAGGCATGGATGCCGGCCTTGGTGGCGAAGGCGGAGGCGCCGACGAAGGGCGCGTGCCGGTTCGGCGCGCGGTTCAGCATCTCGTCGAGCGCCCGCGAGACATGGGTCAATTCGCCGAGCTGCTCCTCGTCGACACCGAGTTCGAAGCGGCCGCGATAGCGCTCCTTTAGCTTGAGCGCGCCGATCAGGGTGACGAGATTGGCGTTGCCGCAACGCTCGCCGAGGCCGTTGAGCGTGCCCTGGATCTGACGCGCGCCGGCCTCGACCGCCGCCAGCGAGTTGGCCACCGCACAGCCGCAATCGTCATGGGCGTGGATGCCGAGATTGTCGCCGGGAACGACCTTCGCGACTTCGCGCACGATCGCACCGACCTCATCAGGCAATGTGCCGCCATTGGTGTCGCAGAGCACGACCCAGCGGGCGCCGGCCTCATAGGCCGTGCGGGCGCAGGCGAGCGCGTAATCGGGATTGGCCTTGTAGCCATCGAAGAAATGCTCGCAATCGAGCATCACCTCGCGGCCAGCGGCCTTCGCCGCTTCGACGCTCTCGCGGATGCCGGCGAGGTTCTCCTCCAGCGAAATCTCGAGCGCGACATGGACATGATAGTCCCAGGCCTTGGCGACGAAGACGATGGCGTCGGCCTTCGCCGCCAGCAGCGCGGCGATGCCGGGATCGTTGGCGGCCGAGCGCCCTGCCCGCTTGGTCATGCCGAAAGCGGCGAATTTCGCCTGCTTCGTCGCTTTCTGCTCGAAGAAGGCGGTATCCAGCGGATTGGCGCCGGGATAGCCACCTTCGACATAATCGACGCCGAGCCGGTCGAGCAGGGCCGCGACCGCGCGCTTGTCGTCGAGCGAGAAGTCGACTCCCGTGGTCTGGGCGCCGTCGCGCAGCGTCGTGTCGAAGAGATGGACGCGGGCCGCGCTCATCGCTCCCGCCTCAATTTGAAGCGAACGACGCGCGGCACGACCATCGCCAGCATGACCAGCTTGATGGCGAAGGAGAGCGAGCCCGCCGGGCGGATCTTCGGGCTCATCGCTTCACCTCCCAAGTGGTCGTCGGCGCGCCGGTGGCGGGGTCCTTGCCGTCCTTGAGCGCGATGCCCAGCGCGGCGAGCTCGTCGCGGAGGCGATCGGACTCGGCGAAGTTCTTCGCGCGGCGGGCGTCGAGACGGGCCGCGATCAGGCTATTAACTTTGCGATCCAGCTCTCGATCTCGGACGTCCTGCCTAAGTAGCTCGACAGAAGGGCCATCGTGATAGAGGCCCAGCAGCGTCAGAGCCTTCCGCAGTCGAGAGGCAGCGGCCACTTTCGGAGGCCCGTTTTCGCTGCGGACGGCCTTGGCTAAGGCATGAAGCCCTGCGATTGCCGCTGGAGTGTTCAGATCATCGAACAGAGGCCTGATGACTTCTTCGACTTTTTGATCCCCTTCGGGCGCCTCGAAGCACAGCTCGTTCCATTCAAACAGAGCCGAACGCGCCTCGACCAATCGGTCGGCTGTCCAGTCAATTGGTTGACGGTACTGGGTCATCAGCATCGCCAAACGCAGCACGCGGCCATGCCACTTCTGGCCACCGAAAGTCTCCGTCTCCAGCAGTTCGTTGATGGTGACGAAGTTGCCGAGGCTCTTCGACATCTTCTCGCCTTCGACCTGCAGGAAGCCGTTATGCATCCAGATATTGGCCATGCGCGGCTGCCCCTCGCCACCGCCAAAGGCGCAGCAGGACTGGGCGATCTCGTTCTCATGATGCGGGAAGACGAGATCGATGCCGCCGCCATGGATGTCGAAGGCGTTCTTCATCGGATCGTCGCAGGCGAGCCCACCGCCGAAAGGCGTCAGCAGCTTCGCCATCGACATGGCCGAGCATTCGATATGCCAGCCGGGGCGGCCGGGCGTGGCGATGCCGGCCGGCGACGGCCAGCCGGGATCGATGCCGTCACGGCTCGGCTTCCAGAGCACGAAATCCATCGCGTCGCGCTTGTAGGGCGCGACGTCGACGCGGGCGCCGGCCAGCATCTCGTCGAGCGAGCGGCGGGCAAGCGTGCCGTATTTCGGCGCCTTCACGAGATGGGCGACGGCCGGGACGTGGAAGAGCACATGCTCCTCGGCGACATAGGCGACGCCGCGCGCGATCAGGCGCTCGATGATCGCCTTCATCTCCTCGATATGCTCGGTGGCGCGCGGCTCCGTCGTCGGCCGCAGTGTTCCGAGCGCATCGATATCGGCGTGAAACTGCGCCGTCGTCGTTTCGGTGACCTTCGCGATCGCCTCGTTCAGCGGCAGGCCGGGATAGTCACGCGCCGCCCGGGCGTTGATCTTGTCGTCGACGTCCGTGAGGTTGCGGGCATAGGTGACGTGCTCCGCCCCATAGATATGACGCAGAAGCCGGTAAAGCACATCGAAGACGATGACCGGGCGGGCATTGCCGATATGGGCGTAATCATAGACCGTCGGGCCGCAGACATACATGCGGACATTCGACGGATCGATCGGCGCGAAGTCCTGCTTCGTGCGCGTCAGCGTGTTGTAGAGCCTCAGGGTCGGCGACATCGGGGCGAAATCCTGGAACGAAACGAACGGCGAAATACGAAAAAGGGCCTGGCCGCTGGCCGGGGCGCTTTTGTCGGTTCGTTTTCAGGACGAGGACGTGAGCAGCCGGCCAGCGAAAGCTAGCGGCAAATAATGCAGAGGCTGTTGATGGCGGCTCGCGTCATGGGAGGAACTGATTGCCTTTCCGCGGGCTTTCCGTCAAGAGGGCGCCCGATTGCTGCGATGCAGCATCGCCTCGATATTGCCGCAGTTCATTCAAATTTAACCGGGCGGAACCATCCTCCCGATTCGCGGGCTCTCCGTCCGCGATCCATCAGGAACGTCACCTCATGCGCCGCGCCGTGGCCTTTGTCGGATTGCTCGGGGTCGTCGCCGCCGGCATCTCGCTCTCGATCATGCCGAGCAGCCGCTCAGCCGCCGCAAGCGAGCCGCGCACCTTCCTGATCCCGGCCAGCGACGGCTACGGCGTCGCCGACTGCATCTCCTCCAGGGCCGAATGCGGCCAGATCGTCGCGAACGCCTGGTGCGAATCGCAGGGCTTCGGCAAGGCGGTCACCTTCGGCGTCGCCGCCCGCGAGGATTTCACCGGCTCGGTGACGAAGCAGAGCCCGGCGCAACTGGCCGAGCAGCCGCTCAGCATTACCTGCGGCGAATAACTCTCGCTAGATCGCGGCGGCCTGTCGGACGCAGAGTGGCGATCTAACTCTTTAGTCTGCGATCAGATTTATCCGAAAAGTGGAATCCACTTTTCGATCTGATGCCTTCACCGAATCCAGTCCGAGCATTTCGGCGGCTCACCCGAATTACCCCAGGGCATGATCGGCACGGTCGAGGTCGAGTTCTGCGGCGAGCCGTCGATCAGCTTGTCTGTATAGACGAGATAGACCAGCACGTTGCGCTTGGCATCGCAGCCGCGCACGATCTGCATCTTCTTCCAGACCAGCGAACGGCGCTCACGGAAGACGACATCGCCCTGCTCGGCCTTTTCCTTGAACTTGATCGGACCGACCTGACGGCAGGCGAGCGAGACCTCGGAGACCTCCTCGGCAACGCCGAACATGCCGGAGACGCCGCCCTTCTCGGGCACGGTGTAGTGGCAGGCGACGCCTTCGACGATGGGATCGTCGACGCCGTAGACGGCGAGCTTGTCGTTCGGCGTCAGCATCTTCCAGACGGTCGACTTGCGGAAGATCAGGTCTTCCTGCGCCATCGCCGGACCGGCGCAGGCGAGACCGAGGAGGAGCATGGCTGGCAGGCGGCGGGACAGGCTCATCGTGAACTCCGGCAGGTCTCGAACGGGGCAGGCTTCGGGCCGACGCGATATGGTAGCGCTCGCGCCGGAATGCCAGCCTCGCAGCGCGCCGTCACTGCTTGAAGAAGGTGCCGTAACCTTCCAGCGCCTTGACGCGCTCGGCGATCACCGCCGCACGGCAGAGCGGAAAGTGCAGCACCTGCCCTTCCCGCCCCCAATCGTCGCTGCGGTAGAACAGGCAGCTCGTCTCCTTGAAGGCGTTCCAGGCGCGCTGCTCGTCGAGCAGGTTCTTTCGCGTCTCGTCCGGCAGCCCGGCAAAGACCCGCTTCCAGGCTCCGTTGAGTCGCCCGTCCTCGCGCTTCAGCAGGTCAGCGCCGCAGGTGGCCCAGGCCGTATTCGTGCCGTCGGACGCGGCGATGCAGCGGTCATGCTCGGCGTCGGCCGCTGCCGGCCGAGCCAGGCAGAGGCACAGGCCTCCCCAGAGCAGAAGCGCAGGCAGTCGTCGTCTCATCACGCATCTCCCTCGAGCGGCCATCAACCCGCCAGCGGCTTGAAGACGAGATAGGCGGCGGCGAGCGCACCGACGACGCCGAGGGCGAAGAGAACCAGCTTCAGCCGGGTCATGGTGCTGGCGAAGGCGACATTGCCGCCATCGACCTGCGGATAGCGATCGAGCAGCCGCGCCACGGCGAAATTCTCCGCGACATCGCAGAGCCCGCCCAGAAGCCAGCCGCCGCCGCAGAGCGCCGCCACCCACCAGGGCTGCCCGCGCAGGCTGAGGCCGGCGATGATCAGCGCGCCGACGATCGCATAGGTGAAGGCGCAGGCGACATCGGCCGGCAGCACGCGGTTGCGGTAACGCGCGCGCTTGTCCTCGCCATAGAGCGTGAAGAGCTTCTCGACATCGGCGACGCTGTAGCCGTCCCAGTCGCTTTCCAGCATGCGCGGCACGCCCTGACGGTTCGACCAGACGCCGACCGCCCAGAACAGCACCACCACCAGGACCGGCCCCCAGACGAAGAAGGCCAGCGGGATGGCGGTCGAATAGAACGGCACGGTCTCGGTCATGGCGTCTCGGCTCTCGCGTCTGGGATCGGCGCTGCGGTCGCAACGTTATCCGGCCGCCCGGCTGCCGCCAAGCCGTGGCAGCCGGGAACTCGATCAACCGTGGGGCAGGATTTCCTGCTCGATCGCACCGAAGATCGAATGGCCGGAAGCGTCCTTCATCTCAATGCGGACCGTATCGCCGAACCGCAGGAAGGGCGTTTTCGCCTCGCCCTGCCGGATCGTCTCGACCATGCGCTGCTCGGCGATGCAGGCATAACCCTGCCCGCCTTCCGCGACCGGCCGGCCGGGCCCGCCATCGGCGTCGCGATTGGAGACCGTGCCGGCGCCGATGATCGTGCCGGCCGAGAGGCGGCGCGTCGCGGCGGCATGGGCGATCAGCGTGCCGAAATCGAAGGTCATGTCGGCGCCGGCATCGGGCTTGCCGAAGAGCGTGCCGTTGACCAGTGCGAGCAGCGGCAGATGCAGCCGGCCCTCACGCCAGGCCTCGCCCAGCTCGTCCGGCGTCACCGTGACCGGAGAATAGGCCGAGGACGGCTTCGACTGAACGAAGCCGAAGCCTTTCGCCAATTCGCCGGGAATTCGATTCCGCAGGCTCACGTCGTTGACGAGCATGACGAGGCGGATCGACCCGAGCGCTTCCTCGCGGGTCGCGCCCATCGGCACGTCGCCGGTGACGACCGCGATCTCGGCCTCGAAATCGATGCCGTCCTCCTCGCTGCGGGCCTGCACGGCCTGGCGCGGGCCGAGCGAGGCGTCGCTGCCGCCCTGGTACATCAGCGGATCGGTCCAGAAGCTCTCCGGCATCGTGGCACCGCGCGCCTTCCGGACGAGATCGACATGGTTCACATAGGCCGAGCCGTCGAGCCATTGATAAGCGCGCGGCAGGGGCGCGGCGCAGTCATGCTCGTGGAAGCGGAAGGACGGCACGGAGCCGTGCTCGAGCCCCTCGGCGAGATCGGCAAGGCGCGGGGCGTGGCAGCCCCAGTCGTCAAGCGCCGCCTGCAGCGTCGGCACGACCGGAAAGGCATCGGTGGCGCGGGTCAGATCCCTGGAGACGACGACGAGACGGCCGTCACGGCCATGCGCGAGCGAGGCAAGCTTCATGTCTTTTCATTCCTTCCCGGACGCGCCAATAAAGGCATAACCAGCCTTCGGGAGGAAACCATATGGAACGTCGCAGCTTTTTGAAATCGGGGGCACTGGCCGCCGCCGCGACGACGGTCGCGATGCCGGCGATCGCGCAGTCGCAGCCCGAGGTGAAATGGCGGCTGACGTCGAGCTTCCCGAAATCGCTCGACACGATCTTCGGCACGGCCCAGCAGTTCTCGAGGCTCGTCTCCGAGGCGACGGACGGCAAGTTCGAGATCCAGGTCTTCGCGCCCGGCGAGATCGTGCCCGGCCTGCAGGCACTCGACGCGGTCTCGTCCGGCACGGTCGAATGCGCGCATTCGCCGACCTATTTCTACATCGGCAAGGACCCCACGCTGGGCCTCGGCACCGGCATCCCCTTCGGCCTCAACGCCCGCCAGCAGCATAGCTGGTGGTTCTTCGGCGGCGGCGAGCAGATCGTGAACGGCGTGCTCGACCGCTTCAACGCCTATGCGATCCCCTGCGGCAATTCCGGCTGCCAGATGGGCGGCTTCTTCCGCAACGAATTGAAGAGCATCGACGATCTCAAGGGCCTGAAGTTCCGCATCGGCGGCATGGGCGGGGCGGTTCTCGCCAAGCTCGGCGTGGTGCCGACCCAGATCGCGCCCGGTGACGTCTATCCGGCGCTGGAGCGCGGCGCGATCGATGCGGCCGAGTTCGTCGGCCCCTATGACGACGAGAAGCTCGGCTTCATCCGCGTCGCCAAATACTACTATTATCCCGGCTGGTGGGAGGGCGGCGCGATGCTGCACCTGATCATCGGCAAGGACGCCTGGGCCAAACTGCCGAAGCACTATCAGGCGATCGTCCAGAACGCCTGCGAGGCGGCCAATAACTGGATGCTGGCCAAATACGACTTCGTGAATCCGGGCGGCCTGCGCCGGCTGGTGGCGCAGGGCGCGCAACTCAAGGCTTTCCCGCTGCCGGTGATGGAAGCGGCGCTGAAGGCGGCCGAGGAATACTATGCCGAGACCAGCGCCAAGAGCCCGGACTTCAAGAAGGGCTACGATTCGATGGTCGCCTTCCGCGGCGAGAACCTGCTCTGGTGGCAGATCGCGGAACTGTCCTACGACTCGTTCATGAACCGGCTGAAGGCACGCTGAGGCGCGAGCGGTCATCATCATGACGAAGAAGCCAGCCGCTGATACGGAAGATCAGGCGCTCCATCTGGAGCGCTTCCTGCCCTATCGCCTCAACGTCGTCGGCACGCTCGGCGGACGCGCGCTCGGGCGCATCTATGGCGAACGCTTCGGCATCGGCATCCCGGAATGGCGGGTGGTCGCGCAGCTCGGCGAGTTCGGCAAGCTGACCTCGCGCGACATCGGCGAGCTCGCCCAGATGCACAAGACCAAGGTCTCGCGCGCCGTGGGCGAGCTGGAGAAGCGCGGGCTGGTCTCGCGCGCCGAGAACCGGCAGGACCGGCGCGAATCCTTCGTCGCGCTGACGCCGGCGGGCAAGCGCATCTACGACCAGATCGTGCCGCTGGCGCTGGGTTTCGAAGCCCGCTGGATCGACGGCATCGCGCCCGACGAGCTCAAGGTGTTCGAGCGCGTGCTCTCGACGCTGACGGAGCGCGGCCGGCATCTGGCCGGGAATTATCGCGAAGAAGACGGGGCTTAAGCGCCCCGCCGCTTAGAAATATTGCGCCAGATTGCGCCGGATGCGCTGCGCCGGATCCTCGCCCTTCGGCGGATAGGCGAAAGCCGTGCCCGTGATCGCCTCATAGGCCCGGACATAGACCGCCGACGTCTGGTCGATCAGCTCCTGCGGGATCGGCGGCAGGTCCTGCGTATAGGGATCGCAGCGCGCCACGACCCAGTTGCGCACGAAATCCTTGTCGAAGGATTCGGGCTTGCCGCCGGTAGCGAAGCGCTCGGGATAAGTTTCCGCGAACCAGTAGCGGCTGGAATCCGGCGTATGGATCTCGTCGGCCAGCACGATGCGGCCCTCGGCATCGGTGCCGAACTCGTATTTGGTGTCAGCGAGGATCAGCCCGCGCTCGCGGGCGAGCTTCTGGCCGCGGGCGAAGAGCGCCAGCGCATAGGCCGAAACCTCGTCCCATTGCTTCTGCGTCAGCAAACCCTCGCCGACGATCTGCGCGGCCGAGAGCGGCTCGTCATGGCCGCCGTCAAAAGCCTTGCTGGTTGGGGTGATGATCGCCTGCGGCAGCGCCTCGTTGTCGCGCAGGCCCTCCGGCAGCGTCATGCCGTACATCTCGCGCCGACCCTGCTTGTACATGGTCAGGATCGAGGTGCCGGTCGTGCCGGCGAGATAACCGCGCACCACCATCTCGACGGGCAGGATCTCCAGCCGCCGGCCGACCACCACGTTCGGGTCCGGGTATTCCAGCACATGGTTGGGGCAGATATCGGCGGTCTGCTCGAACCAGTAGCGCGCGGTCTGCGTCAGCACCTGGCCCTTCAGCGGAATCGCGGCGATCGCCCGGTCGAAGGCGGAGAGCCGGTCGGTCGAGATCAGGATGCGGCGGTTGTCGGGCAGGTCGTAATTCTCGCGGACCTTGCCGCGATAATAGTTCGGCAGCTCCGGGATGACGGCTTCGTGAAGAGGCAGATAATCGGACATGGGCGGGGCTTGCCTCATTGGCGCTGCACGGAAGGCCGGCGCGGCCTTGCCGCTGCCACAGGTCTTCTAGCGAAAGCGAAAGTTTTCCACCACCGGCGCGGCCGAGGCGTCCCCGGATTGCTGCGACTGCCTGAATGTGGCATGCGAGGCCCTCGCGATGGAGCGTCCCCGCGGCCTATCAGGCGAGGCTCCGCTCCATAGTTCCGTCGTGTTTGGCGGGTGTTCTAGACCAAAGCTCCCGAACAGGGCCGGCCCGCCGGCTCGACCATGGATGACGTGACCCGACCCGCGATGATGCTGCGACTTTCCAGACGCTTCGGCATGGCCCTTCTGATGCTGGCGGCCCTCGGTGGCACCGCTGTGGCGCAGTCGGCGTCCTGCAACGCCTGGCGCGCCGAGCTGGAAAGCCTGCAGGGCCGCAGCGGCGGCGATCCGCGCGCGGCGCAGGCCGCGCGGCGCGTTGGCGCCCAGCTCGCGCAACTGAGCAACCAGTATCGCTCCATGGGCTGCGACCGCGGCTTCAGCTTTTTCGACTCGCCGCCGCCGCAATGCAATTTCATCCGCCAGCAGCTCGGCCAGTTGCAGAACCAGTACGGTGCGCTGCAGAGCCAGGCGGAGGGTGGAGGCATCGAACAACGCCGCGCCCAGCTCGCGTCGGCCATCAACAACAACTGCCGGGCGCAGCCGCGCGGCTTCTTCGACACGATCTTCGGGCGTGACCCCGGCCCCGGCGAAATCGATTCGACCCTGCCGGAACTCGATCCCGAGCAGCCGACCGAGCCGGCCAAGCCGCGCCTGGGCGGCCCGCAGACCGTCTGCGTGCGGACCTGCGACGGCTTCTTCTTCCCGCTCTCGAACAATACCGGCAATGGCGACGAGATGTGCCAGGCGCTCTGCCCGGGCACCGAGACGCTGGCCTATGGCATGAGCACCGGCGGCGACATCCAGAACGCTGCCTCGCGCGCGACCGGCCAGCCCTATTCCTCGCTGGCCAATGCCGGCAAATATACCCGCAGCTTCGATGCCGCCTGCACCTGCCGCGGGCAGGGACAGAGCTGGTCGGCCGCCCTCAAGGATGCCGAATACCTGCTCGACAAGCGCAAGGGCGACGTCATCGTCAGCGAGCAGCGCGCCGCCGAACTGTCGCGTCCGAAGCCCGATCCCAAGCGCAAGGGAGCAGCCGCCCAGGCGGTGGCGCCGGTGCCGGCGCCCGTTCCGGAGGTCCCGGACGAGAAGCCGATGCCATCCGAGGATTCGCCGACATCCGGCACCGAATCGGCTGGCGTCGGCCCCGATGCGGTGGGTGAGAAGGTGCTCGACAAGAAGGACGGGCTGAAGAGCGAATCGCGCAGCACGACCGGCGAGCGCCGCGCGGTGCGGATTGTCGCGCCCAATCTCGCGCCCAACCTGAGCCCGCAGGTCGCGCGGCCCTGAAGGCGAAAAGTTCCATGCCAGCGACGCATGGAAGACCACCCCGGAACGGCACGCCGGCTGCTGGACGCATAGCCGAAACCGCCGCATAACAGGGCCATCTAAGCCGCCTCCGGGAGGCCGCCAGACCCGTCCCGTGGCTCTCGCGCCGCGCGCCCGCCTCTGACGCTCCCCAGCTCAGAAGGCCGCCATGTCCGAGACGACTGCGACACCTCCCGCCCATCCCATCGAATTCGGCGATGCCAAACGCCGCCTCAAGGCGATCTTCATCGGCTCGGTCGGCAATCTCGTCGAGTGGTACGATTTCTACGCCTATACGGCCTTCGCGCTTTATTTCGCGCCGGCGTTCTTTCCCTCGCATGATCCGGTGGTGCAACAGCTCAACGCCGCGACCTTGTTCGCGGCGGGCTTCATCGTACGGCCGATCGGCGGCTGGCTTTTCGGCCATCTCGCCGATCGCTATGGCCGGTGGCTCTCGCTGATGGTGTCAGTGCTGATGATGTGTTTCGGCTCACTGATCATCGCCTTCACCCCGACCTATGCGACGATCGGCTTCGCGGCACCGGCCTTGCTGGCGCTGGCGCGCATTATCGAAGGCCTGAGCCTCGGCGGCGAATACGGGGCGAGCGCGACCTATCTCACCGAAATCGCCGATCCCGAGCATCGCGGCTTCTATTCGAGCTTCCAGTACGTGACGCTGATCGGCGGCCAGCTCACCGCGATCCTGGTGCTGCTGCTGCTCCAGAACGTCTTCCTGACGCATGAGCAGCTCGTCGACTGGGGCTGGCGCATCCCCTTCGTCATCGGCGCGATTCTCGCCGTCACCGCGATGTTCATGCGCCGGCATATGCACGAGACCGAATCCTTCGAGGCCGCCAAGGCGACGATGAAGAAGGAAAGCTCGCTCAAGGGCCTGCTCAAATACCCGCGCGAGGTGGCGATCGTGGTCGGCCTGACGGCCGGCGGCACCGCCGCCTTCTACACCTTCACCACCTATATGCAGACCTTCGTCAAGCAGACGGTCGGCCTCTCCGACATCACCACGACCTATGTCATCGCGGGCTCGCTGATCTTCGCGGCGGTGCTGCAACCGATCTATGGCGCGATCTCCGACCGTATCGGCCGCAAACCACTGCTGATCTTCTTCGGGCTCGCCGGCACGCTATTGACCGTGCCGATCCTGACCACGCTGGCGGGAACCAAATCGGCCTTCGTCGCCTTCCTGCTGCTCTGCGGCGCCTGGCTGTTCACGGCGGGCTACACCTCGATCAATGCCGTGGTGAAGGCGGAGCTGTTCCCGACCGCGATCCGCGCCACCGGCGTTGCCGTGCCCTATGCCGTGACGGTCTCGATCTTCGGCGGCACGGCGCCTGCCATCGCCCTGTTCTTCAAGCAGCAGGGCCATGAGCAGTGGTTCTACTACTACCTCGCCGGCATCATCTTCCTGTCATTCCTGGTCTATTCGACCATGCGCGACACCAAGCACGCTTCGGCGATGGAGCGGCACGAGTGAGAGGCGGACTCTTGGGCGGTCAAATGGAGCGAAGGTGTTTTGTCTGCAATCATGTCTTTCTGAACGACAGGCCCGTTTGCCATGTCGTTTTCTTCGATGACGGAGAAATCCAGATCGACTGCGGGCAGGATGATCACGGTGAGGGCGATGAATTCCCCACGAGCTTTCGTTCCGTAGGCCTCAACCACATAACGGCTCGCGATAAAACAGTGGCTGTGCTTCTCGACCACGAAGCACCGAATACCAGTTTCGGGAGAGATAGCGTCGCTCATCAATGGAGCCGCTACACCATTCGCTGAGCGACTCCTGTCCGGAAAGTTGATCAGCTCGTTGCGCCAGCAAGACGCTTCAGCGCCTTCTCCCGCCCGATCAGCGGCAGCAGCGCGGCGAGCTCCGGCCCGTGGTCGAGCCCGGTCAGCGCCTGGCGCAGCGGCATGAACAGCGCCTTGCCCTTGGCGCCCGTCGCGGCCGCGACAGCTTGCGTCCAGCTCTTCCAGGTCGTCGCGTCGAAGGGCTCGGCCGGCAGCAGCTCAGCCGCCGTCGCGGCGAAGCCGGCGTCGGCGATCACCGGTGCGACCGGTCCCTGCACGACCCGCCACCACTGGGCGGCCTCGTCCAGCTTCGCGAGGTTGCCACGCACGGCCTGCCAGAACGCCTCGTCGACCGGGAGGCCGAGCGCAGCCAACCGCTCCGATACCGCGGCCAGCGGCAACTGATGCAGCGTGCGGGCGCTCAGCGTCTCCAGCTCGTGCTCGTCGAACTTGGCCGGCGCGCGCGAGACATGGGCGAGTTCGACAAGGCCTGCGAGCTCGTCGAGGCTCGCGACCGGGCGCACCGCATCGGAGGTGCCGACCAGCGTCGCGAGCGCCGCCACGGCCAGTGCCTCGACGCCCGTCTCACGCAGTCCGCGCAGCGAGAGATGTCCGAGGCGCTTCGACAGGCCCTCGCCGCTCGTGGTGGTCAGCAGGTTGTGATGGCCGAAGACGGGCAGGCTCGCGCCGAGTGCCTCGAAGATCTGGGCCTGGACCGCGGTGTTGGTGACGTGGTCCTCGCCGCGGATGACATGGGTCACGCCGGTCTCGATGTCGTCGACGACAGAGGGCAGCGTGTAGAGATAGCTGCCGTCCTCGCGGACCAGAACCGGGTCCGAGAGCGAGGCGCAATCGACATGCGAGGCGCCGCGGACCAGATCGTCCCAGGCGACCTCGCGGGCCTCCAGCAGGAAGCGCCAATGAGGTTTACGTCCTTCCGCCGCGAAGGCCGCCTTCTGCTCGTCGGTAAGCTTCAGCGCGGCGCGGTCGTAGATCGGCGGCAGGCCGCGGGCGAGCTGGCGCTTGCGGCGCCGGTCGAGTTCGTCTGCCGTCTCGTAGCAGGGGTAGAGCCGCCCTGCCCCGCGCAGGCGCTCGGCTGCGGCGTCATAGATCGCCAGCCGCTCTGACTGGCGGATCACCTGATCGGGCACGATGCCGAGCCAGCCCAGGTCCTCGGCGATGGCCTCGGCATATTCCGCCTTCGAGCGGGCGATGTCGGTATCGTCGTAGCGCAGCAGGAAGCGGCCGCCATGCCGGCGGGCGAACAGCCAGTTGAACAACGCCGGCCGGGCATTGCCGATATGAAGGTAGCCGGTGGGCGACGGCGCGAAGCGAACCAGAGGCCGAATTGCAGCAGACAGTGTCATGGCCCGGCTTATGGCGCGTTTGCCGGCACGCGACAATCGCGTCGTTGACCGAAGTTCCCCACCGTTAACCCGACATTAGGGTTACCGAGGCATGAATCATCCTCGGAGCAGGGTGAAACGGGTGGAACCGGACCGCTGCTCGGGGAGATCAGGATGCGCATCCGTTCCATCGCGCCAAGCTTCGGGCTCATCGCCCTCGCCGCCACGACACTTACCGCCCCCGCGCTGGCCGCCGATTATCCGGTGCTGCGCGGCTCGCAGATCGAGGACGCGCCACCGGCTCCTACATTCTCCGGCGGATCCTACAATTGGTCGGGTTTCTATCTCGGTGGCTTCGGTGGCCTCTCGCAAACACGTTTTCGCACCGACAAGGGCGTTCTCGACATCGCCAGAGGCGCCTATAACGGCACCACTGTCCTGAACGAGCTCGATCCAGGACAGCTCGTCCTCACCTCGCCCCGCAGCGATCGTGGCACAAGCTTCGGCGTGTTCGCCGGGTACAACATGGCTTTCGGCGATGCGGTCATCGGCTTCGAGGCGGAGTACTCCCGCATCGACCAGTCCACATCCGCATCCACGCTGGAAGCGCGCCTGCTGGGCTCTGGTGCAATGGCGATTGCCTCCGTCCAGAATGCGCGATTGAACGACTACGTCAACGCCCGTATCCGCCTCGGCTATGCCTACGGCATGTGGATGCCGTACTTCACGGCCGGCGCCGCCGCCGGCCGCTTCGACACCAACGTCGCCGTCGCTGCCGGTTGGGCAAACGCCAACGGAAACAATTACTTCGGCTGGCCGCGCATTCTTGGCGGGGCGAAGAAGGACGTCTGGGGCTACGGCTATTCGGTGGGCGGTGGTTTGGAAGCCGCCCTCACCGACAACTTTGTGGTCCGCGGCGAGTATCTGTTCAGCAGCTTCAACGACGTCGAAGGCGTGACGGTCAACGTCAATACCGCCCGTGTCGGCGCCGCCCTTAAATTCTGAGCGACCATCGACAGACTGCAAAAAAAGGCCGGGGCGAAAGCCCCGGCCTTTTCTTTTTTCGTCCGCTGGCGAAACGCCTTACTCGGCCGCCTCGACCTCGGGCCGCGCCCGGCCGGCGCGCTGGCGCTTGACCAGCTCGGCGACGATGAAGGCGAGCTCCAGCGCCTGCTCCGCATTGAGGCGCGGATCGCAGAACGTGTGGTAGCGGTCGTTGAGGTCCGCATCGGTCATGCCGCGGGCACCGCCGGTGCATTCGGTGACGTTCTTGCCGGTCATTTCCAGATGCAGGCCGCCGGCATGGGTGCCTTCGGCCTCATGGACGGCGAAGAAGTTCCTCACCTCGCCCAGGATCAGGTCGAAGGGCCGGGTCTTGTAGCCGCTCGCGGCCTTGACCGTGTTGCCGTGCATCGGGTCGCAGGACCAGACGACGTTGCGGCCTTCGCGCTTCGTCGCCCGCACCAGCGCCGGCAGATGGTCGAAGACCTTGTCGGCGCCGAAGCGCGCGATCAGCGTCAGCCGCCCCGCCTGGTTCTGCGGATCGAGCACGTCGATCAGCTTGAGCAGGCCATCGACCGTGGTCGAGGGGCCGCATTTCAGGCCGATCGGGTTCTTGATGCCGCGGAAGAACTCGACATGGGCGTGATCGATCTGACGCGTGCGGTCGCCGATCCAGACCATGTGGCCGGAGGTGGCGTACCATTCGCCGGTCGTCGAATCCGTGCGCGTCATCGCCTGCTCGTAGCCGAGCAGCAGCGCCTCGTGGCTGGTGTAGAAGTCGGTCGTGCGCATCTCCGGATGGGTCTCCGGATCGATGCCGATGGCGCGCATGAAGTCCAGCGCCTCGGTGATGCGCTCGGCCACCTCCTGATAGCGATGCGACTGCGGGCTATCCTTGACGAAGCCGAGCATCCAGCGATGCGCGTTGTCGAGATTGGCATAGCCGCCGGTCGCGAAGGCGCGGATCAGGTTCAGCGTCGCCGCCGACTGACGATAGCCCTCGAGCTGGCGACGCGGATCGGGGATGCGCGCCTCGGCCGTGAACTCGTTGTCGTTGACGATGTCGCCCTTGTAGCTCGGCAGCTCGACGCCGCCGATCGTCTCGGTCGGGGCCGAGCGCGGCTTGGCGAACTGGCCGGCGATGCGGCCGACCTTCACCACCGGCGAGCCGCCGGCAAAGGTCAGGACGACCGCCATCTGCAGGAACAGCCGGAAGAAGTCGCGGATGTTGTCGGCCGAATGCTCGGCGAAGCTCTCGGCGCAATCGCCCCCCTGCAGTAGGAAGGCCTCACCGGCGGCGACCTTGCTCAACGCCCGTTTGAGCTTGCGCGCCTCGCCTGCAAAAACGAGCGGCGGAAAGCCGGCGAGCTGCTGCTCGACCGCCTTCAAGGCTGCCTGGTCCGGATATTCCGGAATCTGCTGGACGGGCTTGGCCCTCCAGCTCTCTGGCGTCCACCGCTCGGACATGGGACTACGTGCTCCTGACTGTGAGATCGCGCAACGTTAACCTCTTGGTAGCGCGAAGGGGCGGCTATACACCGATGATGTGGGAATGACCACCATCTGGCGGAAGGCCGCGCTCCCGGCAGCGTCGCCGCTCGGCGAACGCATCGGAAAAGGCGATTCTCCGCAACGAAATAGCGGAAGCCGTTGACCTATCGCGGCAACGGCCTGCCACCCTGATTCAAGCGCTTCACAGAGTGATTCAACGCAGCGGCGGGAACGCGCTTTGTCATTCTCGGGCTTCGCGAAGCGAAGAACCCGGGATGACAAGGGTGGCTCGTTGCCTCAGCCCGCCCGCGGCGTGCGCATCGTCACCAGCTCTTCCGCTGCGCTGGGATGCAACGCGACGGTGCGGTCGAAATCGGCCTTGGTCGCCCCCATCGTCACGGCGATCGCGACGGCCTGGACGATCTCGCCGGCATCGTGGCCGAGGATATGGACGCCGAGTACCTTGTCCGACTGCGCATCGACGACGAGCTTCATGTAGATGCGCTCCTGCCGGCCGGAGATCGTCGCCTTCATCGGGCGGAAGCCGGATTCAAAGACGGTGACCTTGTGCCCCGCCGCCACGGCCTGAGCCTCCGACAGGCCTACGGTGCCGATCTCCGGCGTCGTGAAGACGGCCGAGGCGATGGTGGCATGGTCGACGGTCCAGTTCCGGCTGCCGAAGGTCGAGTCGGCGAAGGCGTGGCCCTCGCGGATCGCCACCGGAGTCAGGTTGACCCGGTTGGTCACGTCGCCGACGGCATGGATCGAGGGCACGCTGCTGGCTGATGCCGCATCGACCTTGATTTCGCCGAGCGAGCCCAGCGCGACGCCGGCCTGCTCCAGGCCAAGGCCGCGCGTGTTCGGCCGGCGGCCGGTGGCAACGAGGACGATATCGGCGTCGATCGGCGCCCCCTTGGCGCAATGGGCGCGGCGGGCACCGTCCGGCAGTTCCTCGATCCGCTCGATCGTGCAGCCGAGCCGCAGGGTGATGCCGGCATGGACGAGCGCGTCGCGCAGGCGGTTGCGGATGTCCTCGTCGAAGCCGCGCAGGATGTTGTCGCCCCGGTGCAGCACCGTCACCGCGACGCCCAGGCGGGCGAAGAGGCTGGCGAATTCCAGCGCGATATAGCCGCCGCCGACGACCAGCAGGCGCTTCGGCAGCGCCGGCAGATGGAAGATCTCGTTGGAGGAGATGCCGAGCTCGCCGCCGGGGATCGGGGGGTCGAAGGAGGGCCAGCCGCCGGTCGCGACGAGGATGTGACGGGCGCGGATGACCTCGCCGCTCTTCGCCAGCCGGACCTGATGCGGCCCCTCGACGACGGCGCGCTCCTCGCGGATCTCGACCTTGGCGCCCTCAAGCCCCTTGCGATAGAGGCCCGACAGGCGCGTGACCTCGTTGGCCACGGCATCGCGCAATGTCGGCCAGTCGAAGACGGGCGCCTGGGGCAGCGTCCAGCCGAAGCCGGCAGCGTCCTCGAAATCCTCGGCGAAGCGGCTGGCATAGACGAAGAGCTTCTTGGGAACGCAGCCGCGGATGACGCAGGTGCCGCCGATCCGGTCCTCCTCGGCGATCATCACGCGGGCGCCGTGGCCGGCAGCGATGCGTGCCGCACGCGTGCCGCCCGAACCCGCCCCGATGACGAAGAGATCGACGTCGAACTCAGCCATGATATCCTCTCAATCGTGCCGATCGGCAGACGGCACGCCGCAGAAAAACCAGACGGCCGCCAACGCCAGCGCGGCGATCCACCACCCCTGCCAGGCCCCGTGCGCCACCGTCGCTACCCCGAAGGCGCTGGCGGCCAGCGCCAGGCGCGGTGCAAGGTCGCGCGCCGGCAGATGCCTCAGGCGCCAAAGCAGCGCCAGCCCAGCCAGCGTCAGCAAGCCCGCACCGATCGCGCCCGTCTCGACCCAGGCCTGGACCGGCGCACTGTGCGGATGACCGACCGCGAGCAATTGGCGGCGCGGCGGCGAAACTTCAAGCGCCACCGGATGACGATCCAGTGTGGGCGACGTGCCGAAACCGGAGCCCAGCACGGGGCGCGCCCGGATGGCCTCGCCGAAGCTCAGCCAGATGTCGACCCGGTCGCGCGAATGGGAATTGGCGAGCCGTTCATGCAGGGATTGCGGCAGCGCTTCATCACCGAGGCGACCCATCACCGGCGCCAGCGCCATCGTGGCGACGAAACCCAGGGCGACGAGCGCGAGCATCAGGCGGGGCAGCAGTCGGGCGGCGAGCCAGGTCAGCGCGAGAAGCAGGAAACCGAGGCCGGCCGCCCCGCTCTCGGAATCGAAGGAGATCATGGCGACGACCACGACCGCAGCCGCCGCCAGAAGCCAGTCCAGCGCGCTGCCACGCCACCGCAAGGAGAGCCCCGCAACCGCGACGGGGAGCAGGACAAGGCAGGTCAGCACGGGGCGGTTGAAGATGTAGGTGACCTGCTTGCCGATATCGAGCGCGATGCGCACGGACAGGTTGGTTGCGAGTTCTGCCATCATCAGGACCCCTGCAAGGGCGATCGCAACCGCCAGAGCGCGGCTTTCCCGCCGATCCGGATGGAAGCGGCCGCTGGCAGCGATGACGAGGCCGCTCGCCATCGGCAGGGCGAGCTCGCCCCACATCGCCAGGCTCGGCCCCATGCGGTGGCTCCAGGCGATGGTGGCCAGCGACCAGAGCAGGAAACCGCCGAGCGCCAGCCCGGCCGGCGCAAGCAGCCGTGCCCGGAGACGCGGCAGAAGCGAGGACCAACCCTCGGCCGCGACCACCGACGCGAGAAAGCACAGGGCAGCCAATCCCAGGACAAGCGGAGCGGAGCGGTTCGCGAGCCACATGGCCAGCGGCAATGCGATCAACAGGCCCGTGCCGAGACGCACGAGACGCCGCGACAGAATCGGCTCAGAAGGCGGGAAGCCGGGAATTATCGGGGGGCTCATGGCCTGCGCTTACGCGATCCTGCCGGGCGCGGCCAGTGGCCGCCCTGAACAATCGATCGAGTCGTAGAACCAAAGGCATAGAAGATGCGGCGAAAACGCCCTGTCGTCGAAAATTCTTGACTTCCGATTATGCAATCAGGCGCAATTGACGACCGGCGCGGCAAGGTGCCACAGGCGGAGCGCCTCAAGAAACCCGGGGGCAAAGCCCCGCAAGCGGAGGAATTCATGCTGACATCCATCCTGAAGCGCACGGCCCTGACGGCGGTGGCCCTGGCTGCCCTCTCGACGGCGGCCTTCGCCCAGCTCGCCGAGCTGAAGATCATGGCCCCCGCGGCGCCGGGCGGCGGCTGGGACGGCACGGCCCGCTCGATGCAGCAGGCGCTGACGGCCGCCGGCATCGTCAAGAGCGTGCAGGTCAACAACGTGACCGGCGCGGGCGGCACCATCGGCCTCGCCCAGTTGATCGGCGCCAAGGGCGCCGGCGACCAGCTGATGGTCAACGGCTTCGTCATGGTCGGCGCCATCCTGCTCAACAAGTCGCCGGTCAACCTGACCCAGGTGACGCCGATCGCGCGCCTCACCGCCGAGGCCGAAGTCATCGTCGTGCCGACGGAATCGCCGCTCAAGACCGCCAAGGACCTGGCCGAGCGCCTGAAGGCCGACCCGGCGAAGGTGACCTGGGCCGGCGGCTCGGCCGGCGGTACCGACCACATCCTCGCGGCGCTGTTCGCGAAGGCTGTCGGCGCCGACGCCAAGAAGATCAACTACATCCCGTTCTCGGGCGGCGGCGAGGCCCTGGCGGCGATGCTCGGCGGGCGCGTCACGGCCGGCGTCTCCGGCTATGGCGAGTTCGAGGGTCAGATCAAGGCCGGCAAGCTGCGCGTGCTCGCGGTCTCCTCGCCCAAGCGCCTCGAGAACGCGCCTGACGCGCCGACGCTGCAGGAGCAGGGCATCGATCTCGAGCTCCTGAACTGGCGCTCTGTCGTGGCGCCTCCCGGCCTCTCCGCCGAGCAGACCAAGGCCCTGACCGACACGGTCGAGAAGATGGTCAAGTCGAAGGAATGGCAGGAAATCCTCAAGGCCCGCGGCTGGGACGATTCCTTCCTCGGCGGCGCCGCCTTCGACACCTTCCTGAAGGGCGAGATCGAACGCGTCTCCAAGGTCATGGTCGATGTCGGCCTGGTGAAGTAAGCCAGCATCGCACCAGAACCAGCAGGGGCCGGGAAACCGGCCCCTTTTCCAACCGCCAGAAGCGCCAAGAACGACGCCGGCCACCACTGCGGGAACGCCATGACCAACGACACGCGCACGCAAGGTGCCAACAAACCGGCCCTGCTGGTGGGCGTCCTGCTGCTGATCGTCGCCGCCTTCGTCGGCTATGACGCCTCCCAGCAGACGATCACCTCCACATACGGCGTCGGCCCGACGGCCATGCCCTATGTCGTCGCGGCGGGGCTCGTCATCCTCGGCCTGGCGCATTTCGTGGTCGCCTTCCGCGAGGGCCTGCCGCGGCCCGAGGAGGCCGACAGCAAGGCCCTGCTCTGGATCGCGGGCGGCCTGATCTTCCTGATCGCCTGCATCGGGCTCGGCGGCGGCTTCATCATCGCCATCGCCGTGGTCTTCGCCTGCACCGCCCGCGGCATGGGCCGGCAGGGCCTGCTGGTCGACGCCGTGATCGGCTTCGTGCTCGGCCTCGTCATCTACCTCGTCTTCGCCAAGCTCCTGACGCTGATCCTGCCGTCGGGTCCGCTCGAGCGCCTGTTCCTCTGAGGAGAGCCCGACATGGATACGATGCTCTCCCTGATGCACGGTTTCGGCGTCGCCTTCGAGCCCGCCAAGCTGATGTTCTGCCTGATCGGCGTCTTCCTCGGCACGGCCGTCGGCGTGCTGCCGGGCATCGGCCCGGCGCTGACCGTGGCGCTGCTGCTGCCGGTGACGTTCAAGCTCGATCCAGCCGGGTCGCTGATCATGTTCGCCGGCATCTACTATGGCGGCATGTATGGCGGCTCGACCACCGCGATCCTGCTCAATGCGCCGGGCGAAAGCGCCTCTCTCGCGACCGCGCTCGAAGGTTCCAAGATGGCCAAGGCCGGCCGTGGCGGACCGGCGCTCGCGACCTCGGCGATCGGCTCCTTCGTCGCCGGCCTGATCGCGACGATCGGCCTTGCGTTCCTGGCGCCCTGGCTCGTCCAGATCGCGGTGAAATTCGGGCCGTGGGACTATTTCGCGCTGATGATCGTCGCCTTCGTCACGGTCTCCGCGACATTCGGCGACTCGCCGCTGCGCGGCCTGACGAGCCTGTTCCTCGGCATCACGCTGGGCCTGATTGGCATCGACAAGCTCACCGGCCAGGCGCGCCTGACCTTCGGCGTGCCGGAACTGCTCAACGGCGTCGAGGTCACGACGCTCGCCGTCGGTCTGTTCGCGGTGGGCGAGGCCTTCTACGTCGCCTCCAAGCGCTTCCGCGACCCCGAGGAGATCATTCCGATCAAGGGCTCGCTGTGGATGACCAAGGAAGACTGGAAGCGCTCCTGGGCGCCCTGGCTGCGCGGCACCGCCTTCGGTTTCCCGATCGGCGCCCTGCCGGCCGGCGGCGCCGAGGTGCCGACCTTCCTGAGCTATTCGACCGAGAAGAAGCTCTGCAAATACCCGGACGAGTTCGGCAAGGGTGCGATCGAGGGCGTCGCCGGGCCGGAAGCGGCCAATAACGCCTCGGCCGCCGGCACGCTGGTGCCGCTGCTGACGCTCGGCCTGCCGACCTCGGCGACGGCGGCGATCATGCTCGCCGGCTTCCAGCAATACGGGCTGAATCCCGGCCCGCTGCTCTTCGCCGAGAAGCCTGACCTGGTCTGGGGCCTGATCGCCTCGCTCTTCGTCGCCAACGTCATGCTGGTGATCCTCAACCTGCCGCTGATCGGGCTCTGGGTCCGTTTGCTGGCGATCCCGCAGCCCTGGCTCTATGCCGGCATCATCGTCTTCGCGACGATGGGCACGCTGGCGGTCAACAGCTCGCCGGTCGAGCTCGGCATGCTCTTCGCCTTCGGCTTCATGGGCTATCTGATGCGCCGCTACGACTATCCGGTGGCACCGATGGTCGTCGGGCTCATCCTCGGCCCGATGGCGGAGGCGCAGTTGCGCCGCGCGCTGCAGATCAGCCTCGGCGATCCGATGATCCTGCTGGAGAACCCGATCTCGGCGACGCTGCTCGGCATCGCCTTCCTGGCGCTGGTGGCACCGTTCGCGATGAAGGGGCTGAACCGCTTCAAGGCTTCCGAGGACTGACGAAGCCGAGCCGGATGAGGCTCTTGCCCGTGGCGACGAGAGCCTCCGCGGCCGGGCGCGGCTGCCAGCCCAGCATGGCCTGCGCCTTGGCGCTCGTCGCATTCTTGCTGCGGCCGAGTTCGGGCGTCGCCGCCTGACGCGCGGTCGCGCTGAAGCGCGCTGCAAAACGCACCAGCCAATCGGGCAGCACGCGGGTCGAAACTCGAGCCGCGTTCTCGCCAAGGCCATCCTTCAGCGCCTGGGCAATCGCCTGCATCGTCATGAAGTCGCCGGCCGTGGCCAGAAAGCGTTCGCCGGCTGCCGCCGCGTCGGTCATGGCGCGCAGATGCAGGTCGGCGACATCGCGCACGTCGACCACGCCGAACATCAGGCGCGGCACCGCCCAGAGCCTGCCGTCCAGCATGGTCTTGACCAGCAGGATCGAAGCCGACAGGTCCCGACCGAGCAGCGGTCCGAAGATGCCGACGGGGTTGACGACCGAAAGCTCCAGCCCCTGCCCTTCGCCGTCGACGAAATCCCAGGCGGCCCGCTCGGCCAGCGTCTTGGATTTCGGATAGGCAGCCAGCCCCGGCGCGGCGGCATTCGACCAGTCGCGCTCGTCATAGGGGCGCTTCACGGCGCGACCATAGCCGATCGCGGCAAAGGACGAGGTCAGCACGACGCGCCTCACCCCGGCCCGGTGCGCAGCCCGCAGGACGCGCAGCGTCCCGTCCCGCGCCGGGCGGATCAGTTCGTCCTCATCCTTCGGTGCGGCGGCGGCCAGCGGCGAGGCCACGTGCTGGACATAGGCGCAACCGGATGCTGCCTCGACCCAGCCTTCGTCCCTCATCAGGTCTGCGACCGCGACCTGCAGGCGGTCGCCGGCATCCATCCCCGCCGAGCGCAACGCTTCCCGGAGAGGGGCTTCGCGGGCCGGGTCGCGCAGCGTCGCGCGAACGTCGTAACCGGCTTCGAGCAGCGACAGGATGCAGTGCCCGGCAAGGAAGCCGGAGCCTCCGGTCACGAGGACGAGATCGCGGGTCATGTCGCCGGCTCCGGTGTTTCAGTTCGAGCGTCCGGCCATAACGTCCGCTTCGCCATGACGCCAGAGCACAACCGGCCAGTGGACAGAGCAGGCCAGCCGATGAACCATCGCGGCGAAACTGTGTTGTCCCAGAGCCGGCATCGCCATCGATGCCGCGGCAGAGGGAGACTATCGATGAGCGACACCACGCTTGGCGCTCCGGCCGGAAAAGGCCAGACCGCCGCCGAGCCCAGCCTGCACCGCGTCATGGGGCCATGGCTGCTCCTGCTCTTCATCGTCGGCGATATCCTGGGCACGGGCATCTATGCCCTGACCGGGCAGGTCGCGAACCAGGTCGGCGGCGTCGTCTGGCTGCCCTTCCTCGTCGCCTTCGCGGTCGCGATGGTGACGGCCTTCAGCTATCTCGAACTCGTCACGAAATATCCGCAAGCCGCGGGCGCCGCGCTCTACACGCACAAGGCTTTCGGGGTGCATTTCATCACCTTCATCGTCGCCTTCGCGGTGATGTGCTCCGGCATCACCTCGGCCTCGACCGCCTCGCGCGCCTTCGCCGCCAACATGTCCAACGCGTTCGGGCTGGGGCTCTCCGGCGGCATCGGCATCACGCTGATCGGACTGGGCTTCATGGTGATCGTCGCGATCGTGAACCTGCGCGGCGTCGGCGAGAGCGTGAAGGCCAATGTCGTGCTGACCTGCGTCGAGCTCACCGGCCTGCTGATCATCATCACCATCGGCATGATGGCGATCGCCGCCGGCCAGGGTGATGTCTCGCGCGTGATGGAGTTCAAGACGACGGCCGATGGTGGCGTGTTCTGGCCGGTGATCGCGGCGACGACGCTGGCCTTCTTCGCCATGGTGGGCTTCGAGGACTCGGTCAACATGGCCGAGGAGACCAAGGACCCGAGCCGCATCTTCCCCAAGATCCTGCTCGCCGGCCTCTTCATCACCGGCGTGATCTACGTGCTGGTCTCGGTCTCGGCGATCACGCTCGTCCCGCCCGAGCAACTCGGCGAGGGCGAGACGCCGTTGCTCAAGGTGGTGCAGGCCGGCGCGCCGAACTTCCCGATCTGGATCTTCGGCTTCATCACCATGTTCGCGGTCGCCAACAGCGCCCTGATCAACATGCTGATGGCGAGCCGGCTGGTCTACGGCATGAGCCGCGAGCATGTGCTGCCGCCGGTGCTCGGCAAGGTCCACCCGACCCGCCGCACGCCCTATGTCGCGATCGGCTTCACCAGTCTGCTTGCGTTCGCGCTGATCACCTTCGTCGGCGAGGTGCCGGCGCTGGGCGGCACGACGGCGCTGCTGCTGCTTTGCGTCTTCACCGTGGTCAATGTCGCCGTGCTGGTGCTGCGCAAGGACAAGGTCGAGCACGGACATTTCCGCACGCCGACCTTCCTGCCGATCGTCGGCGCGATCTCCTGCGCCTTCCTGGCCGGGCCGTGGACCGGACGCGCCTCGGTCCAGTACACGATCGCCGGCGTGCTGATCGGTGTCGGCGTGGTGCTGTGGGTCGTGACCGTCATCGTCAACCGCAAGACCGGAACTCTGCCCAGCGACCCGCTGATGGAAGACATCGGCGGCCGCGGCCCGGTCAACTGACCGAAGCGGGTCGCTCCGCAACGAGAAAGGGCCGGCGCATGCTCGCCGGCCCTTTTCGACATCGTGCGGCTCAGGCCACGCCTGGGCTCAGAAAGTGTGGCCGCGCTTGCGCATCTCCTGCGAGAAGCGGTCGAACAGATACTGGCTGGTCTGCACGGTCCAGGGCTGCAGGACGAGCAGCAGATCGTCCATCGCCTCGCGCCGCAGCGCATTGTAGCGCTGGCCGACCGGAGACTTGAAGAAGGCGGCGATCTCCTTGAGGTCCGCCTCGGTCATCTTCCGGGCGAAGACCTCGGCCGCGGTCTTGGCCATCTCGTCGGCGCGCTTGTCGGCTTCCGGCTTCAGGGCGGCGACGACGGCGTCCGCGTCCTTCTTCATCTCGGGTCGGGTCGCGAGGATGTCCTGCACGCTCTTCTCGAACTCGCCGTAGATGTTCGTGATGCCGGCCGTGACGCCGGTCACGTCCGCGACCTCGCGCGCCACCTGCAGATGGCTGGGCGTCAGCGCCGGCGCCTGGGCAAAGGCGGGCGCTGCGCAGATGAGCGCCAGACCAAGGGCAGCCCGGGCGAGAGAACGACGGATCATGCGTTGAAACCCCTTTATCAGCGACCCACCGCCGGAGCGCGCGATTGCGCCTCCGACAACGATGAATCGGTCATTGTGGCGCGTTCCTTAGCGTGTCTTACGCCGGAATGGAATCATTCGATCTTGCCGAGCAGCCGGAGCCCATCGGCGCCGGCCAGGATGGCGCCCGAGGCCAGCCCGATGAACAGGCCGTGTTCGACGACGCCGGGCACGACGTTCAGCGATTGTGCGAGCAACTCAGGGCGCTCGATCGTGCCGAGATGGGCGTCGAGGATATAGTGGCCACCATCGGTGACGAGCGTCGTGCCGCCCGCCCGCTGGCGCAGCGAGAGCCGGCCTGCCGAGCCCGCGGCGGCGATGGCCGCCGCCACGGCCCGGCGCGTCGCCTCGAGCCCGAAGGGCACGACCTCGATCGGCAGCGGGAAACGGCCGAGCGTCTGCACCAGCTTGCCGTCATCGGCGATCACGATCATGCGGGCGGAAGCCGCCGCGACGATCTTCTCGCGCAGCAGCGCCGCGCCGCCGCCCTTGATCAGGCGCAGCTGGGGATCGACCTCGTCGGCCCCGTCGATGGTGAGGTCCAGCTCCGGCGTCTCATCGAGCGTCGACATCGGAATGCCCAGCGCAACCGCCTGGGCCTGCGTCGCCTCGGAGGTCGAGACGCAGAGAACCTCGAAGCCCGCCGCGACACGCAGGCCAAGCAGATCGACGAAATGCTTCGCCGTGGAGCCGGTGCCGAGGCCAAGGCGCATCCCCGGCCGCACGAGCTCGAGCGCGCGGGCGGCAGCCAGCTTCTTCAGGTCGTCGGCAGTCATCAGCTTCGTCCGGCTCAACTTGTGGAAAACGCCTGCCGTCCCATCCTAGCAGCCTTGGCGGACGACGGCGCTCTCCTGCCCCGCGGCCGCGTTCGAGTCCAGCGCGCGGAGGGCTCCCGGCTTCATTTCGTCTGGGGCGTGCACACCGTCTTGTCGTCGAAGACGTAGCAGATGCTCATCTCGCCGGTGCGGATATTGACCCGGAAGATGCCACCCTCCTTCTCATGGCGCGACGGCATCAGGCCGTAATCGCTGGGCGCCTGCGGGCCGGCCCCCTCGCCCGAGGGAAAGCAGACCGTCAGGCCGACACCGCCCTCCTTGAGCTGGAACTGGCAGGCGCCGACCTCGCCCGTCGCCTTGTCGATCCGATAGACGCGGTTGAGATCGTTCTGCGGCGCGGGCGCGAACTCGAAAGGACCGGCCCAGGCCGGCGCCGCGCCCAGCAGCGTGCCCGCCATCCCCAGCACCGCGCCTGCGATTCCCGTAATCTTCGACATGACAATCTTCCCTGTCGCCGGCCGCGCGACGAATCGCGGCAACGATACCATCCCGTGCGGCAAATTTGGGGAGGCGTCATCACGGGACTTGCCAGCCCGGCGCCGAAGACCTTTAACCGAAGCTCTTCCCCCCTCGCATCGCCTCGAAAGTCCCGACCATGAGCCTGCCTCCCATCGTCGTCTTCGATCTCGACGGAACGCTTGCCGAGACGGCGCCGGACATCATGCGGGTCCTCAACGTGATCCTGGTGCGCGAAGGCCTCGCGGCGCTGCCGCTGGAGCGGGCGCGCGAACTGGTCGGCGCGGGCGCCCGGGCCCTGATCGAACGCGGCTTCAAGGTTTCGGGCCGGCCGCTCGATGCCGAAACGCTGGAGCGGCTCTTCGCGGATTTCCTGACGATCTATGCCGAGGATACCGCGGCAAACAGCCATCTCTTCGACGGCGTGCTCGAAGCGCTCGATGCGCTCGCCGCCGACGGGTATGCGCTCGCGGTCTGCACCAACAAGCCGATCCTGCACACACGGCTTATCCTTGACCATTTCGGCATTTCCGGGCGCTTCGCCGCGGTCGCCGGGCGCGACTCTTTCCCCTATTTCAAGCCGGATCCGCGCCATCTCACCCTGACGATCGCGGCAGCCAAGGCCGATCCGGCGCGGGCCGTGATGATCGGCGATTCCCGCACGGATATCGCGACCGCGCGCGCCGCCGGCATCCCGACGATCTGCGTGCCCTTCGGCTATACCGATGTGCCGATCGAGACGCTGGAGCCGGATTTCGTCATCCAGCATTTCGACGAGCTGGCCGGGGCAGTCGACCGCGTGCTCAAATCTCCTTCCCGCGCATCCTTGACGGCATGAGGCGCGCCGACTAGGAGAGGCCGGGTTCGGGCGATTAGCTCAGCGGTAGAGCACTCCCTTCACACGGGAGGGGTCACAGGTTCGATCCCTGTATCGCCCACCATTTTCCCGGACGCTCCCAAACCTCATCATCTATCGGCGTGCGGCGTCCAGCCGCAGTATGCCTTGGCGTCAGCCAGCCTTATCCGACGATGCCCGCTCGAGGGTCGCCACGACCTCGTCGACACTCTCCCTGACGCCGAGAAGGAAGTCCTTCCGGAAGGCGATGATCGTGTCCGGCGGCTCACCCTTGAACTGATAGACGACCGCCACCTGCTCCGGATTGACGTAGACGGGCTTGCCATCGGCAGGCGAGGTGAATTTGCAGAGCTTCGGCATGATCGGTTTCAATCCTGTGCTGATGGGCGTTCGACGGCAGCACGGCAGAGTTCGGCATGCGCCACCCATCACGCTCCAATACCGGCCGCTCCCCGCGAACGCAAAAAGCCCGCCGGCGCGAGCCAGCGGGCAAAGTCAAAAACAGGATTGTGCATCCGTGAGGTAGTCGCTGCGGCAGGGTAACCGGTTCAACGCCGCAGCTCAGGGCCTGCCGATCGACTCGGTCAGCGCAATACGATCGCTGCGCCGTCGTCTCGCGCCGTACCACCCTTGCCGATCTGCGCGAGTTCCTCGCCGAAGCGAGCCGCGATCGCCAGCCGAAAATGCAACGGGTCCCAGTAATTGGCATCCTGCGCCGTGATCGGCGAGGCGTGGGCGTAGTCGACGACCACCGCGCCATGGCGGCGGGCCAGCGCGGCGATATCCGCCTTGCAGCGGGCATAGCGCTGCCAGGCGGCCGAGCCCTGGCGCGGATAGGCCGCAAGATGAGCGGGCGGCAGCACCAGCATCACCTGCGTCGCCTTCGGAAAGGCTGCAATGCTCTCCTCCAGCCAGGACAGGGCCGGGAAGTGCCAGCCGGCGCTCTCGGCCGGCGCTATGGCGGCCGATGGCGACAGGGGCGCCAGATCGGCGATCGCGCCGCCATGGCTCGCATAGATATGGCTGCGCGCCCGGGCGAGATCGTAGCTCGCCTCCGGCGGTGTGAAGACCTCGTAGCCGTCGCCGCGGATGCGCTCTCGCGACCAGCCGAGCTTATAGGCCATCAGCCGGCCGGCGATCTCGAGATTGGTCAGGTTGAGCAGTTTCGGCCAGTCGCTCCAGCCGACATCACGGGAGAGCCAGCCCGGCACCGGTCGCGGCGTCAGGCGCCTGGCCTCATCGGTCGCGTCGGCCTCGCACCAGGTCGTGTCGATGCCCCAAATCAGGCGCTTGGGCGCCTGGACATGCTCTCGGAAGAGCCGCGCCATCTGCGTCTGTTCCCAAGGGGTTGCCGCATTCATCGCGAGATTGACGAAGCGGGCGTCGAGGCCGCGCGACAGAACCTCGGGGTCGAGCAGCCGCATCGTCGAGGTGCCGATCACCGCCGCATCGAAGCGCCCGGAGCGGACGAGCTGCGGGTACATGAAGCGCTGGTTGATATCCATGATCGGCCGCGGCGCCTGCCCGGCATGAACGCGCATGCCGAAGGGATCGAGCGTCGCGACGAAGGCGAAGAGCACGCCTGCGCCGACGACCGCTGCCCCCAGGAACCATCGCGACCACTGAATCCAGGCCTTCGCCATTCCGGCCTTCCGCTGCGAGCTTCACCGAACCGAGGCACGGCCACTCGATGACCCGGCGACCGCGCGGCGTCCTCATCGCACAGGCCGGCACCTCGTCACAACGCGAAAGGCGCGCCTGATGGCCGCAAGCAGCCGAACATGGCAGAGAGGGTGGATGATGCCGGGCCCTTTCCACCGTTCGATCCGCTTGCCGCGCGGGCTTGTAGCCCTGCTGCTCGCCTTCGCGCTGTCCTGCCCCGCACAGGCGGCGGAAGAGCCGTTGCCGGCATCGTCCGGCATCCAGGATGCGCTGTGCCGTCTGATCGACGACGCTGCGAAGGCGCAAGGCGTGCCCGCCGCCTTCCTGACCCGCCTGATCTTCCAGGAATCGAGCTTCCGCTCGGGCGTCACCAGCCCGGCCGGCGCGCAGGGCGTCGCCCAGTTCATGCCCGGTACGGCGCGCGAGCGCGGCCTCGCCGATCCCTTCGATCCCGAGCAGGCCGTGCCCAAGGCAGCGCATTTCCTGGCGGAACTGCGCGACCGCTTCGGCAACTGGGGCCTTGCCGCAGCAGCCTATAACGGCGGGCCCAATCGCGTCGCGGGCTGGCTTGCGGCGCGCAAGGCCGGGCAGGCCCGATTCCTGCCGGGCGAGACCGAAAACTACGTGTTCGCCATCACCGGCCGGACCGCCGAGGACTGGGCCGACGAAGCGATCGATCGCGCCAATGGCGACGGGCGCTCGCCGCCGATGCCGCCGGCGACGCGCGACAGCGATGCGCAGGCGAGCTGTGCGCCGACGCTCGTCGCGATTCGACGGTCTCGCCCTGCCCTTCCCGCTATCGCGGAAGCGCCCTTCGCACCCTGGGGCGTTCAGCTCGCCGGCAATTTCTCGAAGGCGCGGGCGCTGGCGACCTTCCAGCGGGCCGGAGCCCGCCATCGCGCCATCATCGGGGCGTTGCCGCCGATGGTGATCGGGACGCGCCTGCGCAGCCGCGGCACCCGTGCCTTCTACCGGGTGCGCCTGCCGGCCGCGACGCGGGCCGAGGCGATCGCATTGTGCCGGCGCATCCAGTCCGATCGCGGTGCCTGCGTCGTATTGCGGAGCTGACGGCAATCCAGCGATGTTGCATGCGCGCAACGCATCGCGGCAAAGCTCGATGGCTCCCGGCGATGTGATTGCGGCGCGATTGCACGGTCACGGGGAAGCTGACAGGACGTTGATGAGACGTTGACTTTTCTGCGTCATTCTCGCGATCCGCCGTCCCGACCCGCCCGAGGTTCCTCCGATGATTCGCTCCCTCCGTCTGGCCTCGCTCGCGGGCCTTGGCCTGCTCGCTCTGGGCTCCGCCGCCCGAGCCGAAATCGACCCTCTGACCCGCCAGCCGCTGGTCCAGTATGTGGACCCGGCCAAGGCACAGGCCACAGCCATTCCGCGCGAGATCGTCGACTATCCGACGAAGCAGAGGCCGGGCACGATCGTGATCGATTCGGCCGAGCGGCGCCTGTATTTCGTGATGGCCGATGGCAAGGCGATGCGCTACGGCGTCGGCGTCGGCCGCCCGGGCTTCGACTGGGCGGGGACGCAGACCATTTCGCGCAAGCAGGAATGGCCGACCTGGACGCCGCCGGCCTCGATGCTGAAGCGTCGCCCCGACCTGCCGCGCTTCATGGCCGGCGGCCCGGACAACCCGATGGGCGCGCGCGCGCTCTATCTCGGCTCGACCCTCTACCGCATCCACGGCTCGAACGAGCCGGAGACGATCGGCCAGGCGGTCTCCTCGGGCTGCATCCGCATGCTGAACGAGGACGTGATCGACCTTTACGAACGCGCCAAGGTCGGCACCCGCGTCGTGGTCGCCCGCTGAGCGGAACGCACGGTTGGAACGAGGCCGGCGGCGACGCCGGCCTTTTTCGTTGGCCGCCCCTGCCCGGAACGACCATCCCATGGCGCTTGCCCGCTTTCTCACCAGCCGGCTGCATAGGCTGCTGGAACCCTGGCAATCCGCAGCGCGCAAGTCGCGGTTGCGGAATTTCGACCTCCCGCCCGGCGCCGCCCTGCCGATTGCCCATATCCGTGCGGAAGCGCCTCACCGCTGCGACCATCCGCTCTGCGGGCTCCTCGTCGACGACGCGATCCGGTTTCACAGCCGCAACGCCCCGCGGGCGGGTTTTCGGCGCCGGGGCGTGCCGACGGCGATGCTCCTCGACATGGCGCGCTATCCCACGGCCGAGGCCTATCTGCGCGCCGTGTCCAAGCGTTCGCACGGCAATATCCCGCGGGCTGCAAAGAAGGCGGCGCGCCTCGGGATCACCTGCGCGCCTATCCGCCCCGAAAGCTACAGGGCGAGCATCGCGGCGATCGGCGCCTCCAAGCGCTTCCGCTCAGGCGGGCCGGTGCTGAGCGCATGGTTCCGCCCGGCTTCCGTCATCGCCGATACGCGGGAGCCGCCCTCGTCCCCGCCCTGTCCCAGCCACTGGACGATGGCCTGGGGCGCCTTCGTGCAGGAAGAAAGCGGCCCGCGACTGGTCGCCCATCTCTCGTTGCGGCGCGTCGGCGACCTCTGCCGCACGCATGACATCATGTGCCATGGCGACTACCTGCAATCGGGCGCGATGAAGCTGTTGTTCCTTGAGACCACACGCTGGCTGCTGGACCGGCAGGCGCCGGAAACCCAAGGCCTGCGCTGGTTCATGTATGGCGCCATGGAGCACGGCTCGCCCGGCCTGCATGAGTGGAAGCGGCTGATGTGCTTCGAACCCGCCAATCTCGCTTTCGAGCGCAATCTCCACTCCGGCGGCGTGGCACCATCCTGAGCAGGCGCCGAAGCGGCGCCTGCCGAAAGCCGGAGCCTTTCCTTACCGCCGCCGCTCGCGCGACAGCCCCTTCTCGGCCAGGGCCGCGACATAAGCCCGCATCTTCTCCTCGCCCTGCTCGCCAAGATCGCGCAGATAGTCCCAGGCGTAGATGCCGGTCTCGTGCATGTCGTCGAAGCCGAGCCTGACGGCGTAATGGCCGACCGGCTCAACCCGGAGAATCTCGACCTCGGCCTTGCCGGGCACGATGGTCTTCTGGCTGGGATGGTGGCCCTGGACCTCGGCGGAGGGGCTTTCGACGCGCAGGAGCTCGGCCGGTAATGCGAATTGAGCGCCATCCTCGAAGGCGACATGCAGGGTCCGGCGGTCCTTCGAGAGGCGCAGTTCGGTCGGCCAGGATGACATGGGCGGTATTCGTCCTTCGCAGGCTACCATGATCAGGCGCTTGACCTTCACGGGCGCAGTGCCAATGTCATGCTATAGCAATGTGAAGGCGCGCCCGCATCCTGTGCGGACCGGCCGCTCCACAATGCGGGAACGTGAGGCAGACGTGCTGCTCGACGACATGAAGCCGCTGACGCGGTCGCCCCTGGTCGACCCGTTCGGCCGCAAGATTTCCTATCTGCGCATCTCGGTGACGGATCGCTGCGATTTCCGCTGCGTCTATTGCATGTCCGAAGACATGAAGTTCCTGCCGCGCAAGGAACTGCTGACGCTCGAGGAGCTCGACCGGATCGCCAGCGCCTTCGTCGCGCGCGGCACCCGCAAGCTGCGCCTGACCGGCGGCGAGCCGCTGGTGCGCCGCGACATCATGAGCCTGTTCCGCTCGCTCTCGCGCCATCTCACTTCCGGCGCGCTGGACGAATTGACGCTGACCACCAACGGCTCGCTGCTGCATCGCTATGCCGCCGAACTCGCCGGATACGGCGTGCGCCGCATCAACGTCTCGATCGACACGCTCGACCCCGACAAGTTCCGCGAGATCACCCGCCGGGGCGATCTCAAGGTCGTGCTCGACGGCGTCGAGGCGGCGCGCAAGGCCGGCATGCGGGTCAAGATCAACGCGGTGGCGCTGAAAGGCGTCAACGACGACGAGATCGAGCACCTGATGCTGTGGTCGCACGGACTCGGCATGGACCTGACCCTGATCGAGGTCATGCCGATGGGCGAGATCGAGGTCGGCCGCGTCGACCAGTACCTGCCGCTCTCGGTCGTGCGCGGGCGCCTGATGGACAAGTACACGCTGGTCGACGATCCCTACCGCACCGGCGGACCGGCTCGCTATGTCCGCGTCAAGGAGACCGGCGGGCTCGTCGGCTTCATCACGCCGCTGACCCATAATTTCTGCGAGAGCTGCAACCGCGTGCGGCTGACCTGCACCGGCACGCTCTATATGTGCCTCGGCCAGGAAGACGCCGCCGACCTGCGCGCACCCGTCCGGGCCTCGCAGGATGACGCCCTGCTCTTCCGCGCCATGGACGAGGCGATCGCGCGCAAGCCGAAGGGCCACGATTTCATCATCGATCGCCGCCATTCCGGCCCGGCCGTCGGCCGTCACATGAGCGTCACCGGCGGCTGAGCCCGCCGAGGCGCCCGCCCCTCGCTTGACCCTTCGGCCGAATGCGGTCACCGTCCCTGCGACGGGTGGAGTTGCATGCGGTCACAGTTCAAGGCGATGGCCCGCCGGATCAAGGCGGCCGCGAGCGCGATCGATGATGCCATCAGGCAGACCCATGCGGCGCGGCTCGCCATCATGGCTGCCAGCCTGCGGCGCGCCCTGCCCCTTCTCGCCATGCTTCTTCTCGCGACGCTGCTGTTCTGCCTTTTCCTGGCCTGGTCTTCGGCGTGCAGCGTCTTCCTCGTGCTGTCGCCAGCCTCCCCGACCGGAATCATGGCCGGTATCGCGGCTGTCGTCGCGGGGCTTGCCGTGCTCGAACTCTGCGCGGCCTTCGCCATCGTCATCATGACCGCGGCCCTGCAACTCGCCTACGACACCGGGCGCCACTGTGTCCTCGCCTTGCTGGCGATCGCGAGCGCGCTCGGGCTGGCGCTGATGGCTTCGCATCTGTCTGCCGAGGGAATTCCAGCTCTTGCCGGCGCGGTCCTGCCGACGCTCGGCCTCTGCGGTCTCGTGGCACTGACGATCTGGTTCAAGCGCGCCTATCTGCGCCCGGCCTATCCCGGTTTCCGCGACTTCTGGCTCGATGTCGTCGAGGCCCGCCATTTCCTGATGCGAGCCGCCCATGGCGAATGACGATGGCGCAACTTCGCGGGTCGTGCGCATGACGCCTGCTCCGACGGCCCATCATCTGGCCGAGTCGGTCAAGGCCGGGCATCACGGCGCGAGCGATGCGGTCGAGAACCAGCCGCCTGCCCACGCGACGATGCTCTCGCAGACCGAGCAGACGCTGGTCGCCCGGGCGCGCGAGCATTTCGCCACGCTGCGGCAGGAGGCGGCGGAGCGGCTCAATGCCATCCAGGCGCAGATCATCAGCCGGCGCGAATTGTTCACGCAGCAGCGCTTCGAGGGGCGGGTGCGCGGCGTCGAGGCGACGATGCGCGCGATGCTGAGCAAGCATGGCGGCGAGCTGGAGCAGCGCGTCTACGATGCTCTCCGGGCCAAGCGCGAATACGCCTTCTTCAATTACGAGAACAAGCGCCGGGCCGATCCCAAGCTCGACAAGTGGCAGTTCATCCTGTTCTTCCTGGTCGTGCCGCTGGTGATCGAGAGCCTGCTCAACGGCAATTTCTTCGCCGAGGCCAGCGATTTCGGCCTGGTGGGAGGCGCTGCGACCGCGGTCATCATCTCGGCGCTGAATATCGCGCTGGGCTTCTTCATGGGCGTCGGACCGGCGCGCTACTGCCAGCACGTCAAAAGCTCGCATCTGTTCTGGGCGCTGCCAGCCTATGCCGGGATGATCGCGCTGATCGTGCTGTTCAACCTCGCGGTCGGGCACTACCGGGAGATGCTGATCGCCAACCCGGATGCACGCTCTTTCCAGGTGATGCCGCGGATGATGGAGAACCCGTTCGCGATCTACGACATCAAGTCGGTCGCGCTCGTCATCATCGGCTGCCTCGTCGCCTTCGTCTCGGCGACCAAGGGCTATACCGCCTTCGGCACCTATCCGGGCCACGCCACCGCCTATAAGCGCTGGCGCCAGCGCTGGAGCGCGGTCGAGGAGGAGCGGCGCCGGCTCGATGCCGAGTTGCTGCCGGAGCTGGAGGCGATCCGAACCCAGGTCGACGGTTTCCGCGAGGATTGCCGCGACGAGCTCGGCAAGCTGCAGGGCGCGAAGGCCGCCGCCGAGAAGGCACGCGATCTCTATCTCTCGCGGCTGGGGCAATTGCGCGCCGCAAAGGACGCGGCGATGATGCAGTATCGTGAGGCCAATCTGAGGGTCCGCACCGATCTTGCCCCGGCCTATTTCACCCAGTCGCTCAACCTCGCCGAGATCGACCAGCCGGCGGAGCTGCCGGAATATGTCGCAGCGCGCCGCCAGATCGATGATTTCGAGCAGCAGCTCACCAGCATGCCGGCCCTGATCGAAGCCAAGCTCCGGGACCGGCTGGTGCTGCTGCGAGGCATCGACCTTGCTGGCGAGATCGAGCAGGTAAAGCTCAGGGCGGCGCAGGCCGGACGCGAGGCCTTCGAGCAGGACGAAGCGGCCCAGAAGCAGGCGGCTGAGGATTTCGCCGCAATGAAGCGCTAAAGGCTGACGGATGAAGACCGAGAACTGGGCGATCGTCGCCTCCGTGCTCGCCGGGCTTGGCCTTGTCGGCTTCTTCGCGGCGCCATCCCTGCTGCGTGGCCCGCCGCGCGACCAGGAGACCTTGTGCCCTAAGACCGGGCCTGTCGGCCACACGCTGATCCTCGTCGACAAGAGCGATCCGTGGAGCGAAGTGCAGGCCGGGCGTCTCAAGACATTGGTCAAGCAGGTCGGCGACGAATTGCCGGCCGACCGGATGCTGTCGATCTATGTGTTCAACGACGTGTTCGAGCCGGGTTTTCCTGCGCTGGTCTCGCTCTGCAATCCCGGCAAGACCGCGAGCGAACTGATCGGCAACCCGCGGCGCGAATACGTCAAATGGGTCGAGAAATTCGGCCGCCCGCTCGACGAGGCTTTGACCGTGCTGACCCAGCCCGGAAAGGGCAATCAGTCCCCGATCGTCGAGGCGATCGGCGATGTTGTCTCGCGCCGCGAGAACCGCGTCCCGAGCGGAGACCGCAAGCTCCTGCTCGTCTCCGACATGCTGCAGAACTCGGGTCAGTTCACGATGTTCGGCAATGCCGCCGGCGCGCGCGATCCGGAGCGTTTGCGGCGGCTGCTCGGCAAGGTCTGGCAGGATTCGGGCGCAGGGACCTGGGAGCTGAGCGTACATCAGGTCCAGGGCGTCTACGATCCGGCCCGGCTCGAGCAGACCGCCACGCTGTGGAAACAGGCCTTCCAGAAGCTCAATATCAGCGTGAACTGGGACCGGTTGTAGACAGGCGGGACCGGGTCACGCCCTCAAGCGCGACGATGTCCCATCAAAGCCGGTAAGCCATCCGCACACCGCCCCAATGGCGGCCGCGGACGCGCAGCGGGGCGTTGATCTCGCTCAGCAGTTCGGCGCGGCCGTCCTCATGCTCGTACCGACTGAGCTGGACGAGGAAGGGGCGGACCGAGCGCCCGGCGCTCAAGCCCGCGCGGCTGTCGACGATCCGGCGATTGCGGGCATACGCGGCGTTCCAGGCGGGATCGCCGGAGCGCGGCGACTGGGACCAGGCGGCATGATGCACAGGGACATAGCCGTTGCGATCGCTCGGCAGAGCAAAAACCAGACGTTTGTCCGAGCCGAGCGCATCGGCGAGCAAAGGCGGCAGGACCGTTTCGAGCACCGGCAGGCTCGGGCTCAGATATTGCCGCGGCTCGACTTCGGGGACCGGCACATAGCGGAGATCGAACAGATCATTCTCGGAGAGCAAACCGCGGTCGATGGCGTCTTCCATCGCCGCCGCGGTCTCCCGTGCAAAATCCTGGGCGCGCTCGATCAGCGGACGCCAGGAGCGCTCGATCTCCTCGATCATGCCCGCCAGTTCGCCGCAGCCGGCAGCGGCATCGCCCGCGAAGGCAAGGTGCAGGCCGAATTCGCTGGTGCCTGTCATGCGGCAAGGTAGCGGCGGCAAGCCCTCGATCGTGACCACGCCGGCGCCACCGATCGGCAACCGGGCCTGATGCGAGCCGGCCAGCAAGGCCCCGCCCCGGCCGAGATCGACCAGCCGGCCGGACACATCGGCACTGCCGAGCGCAAGATGCGCGCTACGGGCCGTGGGAAAGCGATCGAAGCGGCGCCGGTCCGCGAAGGCCGAATGGCGCAGCACGGGCTTGAAGCGCCTGAGCATGTTGCCGACCAGGCGGCTGCCCTTCTGCGTGGCCCGGCGGGCGCGCTCGTTCTCGGCCACCGTCTCATGCGCGACCCGGTCGATCTCGTCGGCCCGGCGTGCAACGCCCTCGACGAAGAGCGCCGTTTCCCGCGCATTGCGGGAAAGTTCCGCGGTCGAATTCACCTGCTCCTGGGACGCCCGTCCGATCGTCGCCATGATCGGATTGACGCCCCGGACGATCTCCAGGGTGTCGTTGACGATACCGGTCGAGCCCTGCGCGGCACGGGTCAGCCGGTCGACACGCTCGCGGATATGGCCGACGGCGTCGCTGACCTCCACGGCGAGGGTCTTGACCTCGTGGGCGACGACCCCGAACCCCCGCCCTGCCTCGCCGGCGCGGGCGGCCTCGATCGCCGCGTTGAGTGCAAGGAGATTGGTCTGGCGCGCGATCTCGGCGATCGAATCGACGATGCCCCTGATCTCTCCCGTTGCGTCGGCCAGGCCATCCAGCATCACCGCAGCCTCACCAGCCCGCGACACGGCGGCATCAAGCCTGTCGCGAACGCTGACCACCGCTCCGTCGACCTGCTCCGCCGCCTGCGAAACCTGATGGGTTGCGGCAGCAAGAGCGGAGGCGTTCTCGCTGGCGGCGCCGACGGCGCTGCGCATGCTGCCGGCATTCTCGAGGATGGTACGCGAGCCGCTTTCGGACTCGGTCGAACGCTGCTCGACTTCGCCCAATTCCTTCGTCAGTCGCTGCATCGCGAACAGGATGTCACGCTCGATATCGTCGACGGCATCGTGGGCGGACACGTCATAAGGCTGGGTCGCGGCGGCCTGCCGAGGCGTGACGTCCTCCACAGGCAAGGGCGCTGCGGGGACTTCCTCCACCGGAGTTCGGGCGCCCAACCAGCGTCGAATCCTGCCCTGCATCCCCTACCCAGTCTCACCATAGGTCAAGCTCGGGTCCGGTTATGGTCCCGGCTGGTTAACAAAGGCTTCCACGCTGCCGCGCGCCGCCCCTGCCGGAGACGCATTGGACCCGCATCGCCAGCCCCTGTATGGCTGGGTTTCCGCGCCATACGGACAGGCTGCCGGCCTGAAGCCTCCCGAACAGGATTTTCATCCCTTGGCCAGCGCTGCCGAAAACCGCCGCGGCATCATCTTCATGCTCGTCGCGATGTCGCTTTTCGTCGTCAACGACGTGTTCATGAAACTCGCTCGCGAGATCTATCCGGCCGGACAGGCGATCGCACTCAGGACCGGTTTCGCGGTCGTGGTCGGACTCGCGCTCGTTTTCGCGGCGCGGGAAAGCGACCGGCTGCACCTTGCGTTCCGTCCGCGCGTGCTGCAGCGGGGCGTTCTCGAGGCCTTCAGCGCGCTGACCTTCGGCTGGTCGCTGGGCCTGATACCGCTCGCCAACCTCACCGCGATCAACATGGCCTCTCCGCTGCTCATCGTCGCGCTGGCGGTGCTGCTGCGGATCGAGAGCGTTGGCTGGCGGCGCGCGATGGCGCTGACCGTCGGCTTCATCGGCGTGCTGTTCGTGGTGCGCCCGGGTGCCGCATCCTTCAATGCCGCCGCCATCGTCGCCGTGATCAGCGCCTGTCTCGTCGCCGGCCGGGACCTGACGACCCGCACCATCGGCGCCGAAGTCCCCTCGACCGTGGTGTCGCTGACGACGACGATCCTCGTCGGCCTCGTCGCGCTCGCCTATGGCCTCACCGAAGAGTGGCTGCCGGTCTGGCGGCTGGAAACCGTCTATATCGCGCTCGCCGCCGTTCTGGTGACGATCGGCACCTTCTTCATCATCAGCGCCTTCCGGCGCACCGATGTCGGCGTGATCTCGCAATATCGCTACGCCATCATCGTCTTCGCGACCGTGCTGGGTTACGTCGTCTGGGGCGACGTGCCGGATCTCTACGCCGCCATCGGCGTCGCGCTCATCGTCGGCAGCGGCCTCTACACCATGCATCGCCAGCGCGTGCGGCCGGATTCCAACCTGAAGCTCACGCGAAAGCCGGCGGCGTGACGGCGGCGGTCAAGCCGACACTCGCGATCCTCGTCGCGATCTCGGCGCTGCAGCCGATCGCGCTCAACCTGCTCGCTCCGGCCACGCCGGCGCTCGCCCGGCATTTCACCACGAACTACGCCACCATCCAGCTCACGCTGACGCTGTTCCTGGTCGCCGTCGCCGTAACGCAGCTCATCATCGGGCCGCTATCGGACCGCTTCGGGCGCCGCCCCTGCGTCAATGCGGGCGTGGCCCTGTTCGTGCTGGGCTCGGTGCTGGGGGCGTTCGCTCCCTCGACCCACATCCTGCTGATCGCGCGGGTGCTGGAAGGGGCCGGCGGCGGCGCGGTCTTCGCCTTGTCGCGCGCCATCATCCGCGACACCGCCGACCGCGACCATGCCGCAAGCCAGATCGCCACGGTCACCATGGTGATGGTGGTGGCGCCGATGCTCGCGCCCTGGCTCGGCGGCCAGATCGAGACCGCCTTCGGCTGGCGCGCGATCTTCTGGTTCATGACGCTGTTCGGCGTCGCCGTGCTCGTCTTCACGCTCGCGCGCCTGCCCGAGACGGCGCCCAATCTCGGCCGGCAGAGCTCACTCCTCGGCGTCTTCCGCGTCTTTCCGGAGCTCGTGCGCAACCGCGACTTCATGCTGAACGTCGTGGCGGGATCGTCGGCTTCCTCCGCCTTCTTCGTGTTCATCGCGGCGACGCCCTATATCGTCGTCGAAACGATGGGCCGCGGCTCGGACGTCTACGGCACGTATTTCATCCTCAACGCGCTCGGCTACATGCTCGGCAATTTCGCGATGTCGCGACTGGCCGTGCGTGTCGGCACGCAGACGATGGTGCGGCGCGGCCTCGTGATCTCGTTCATCGGGACCGCGGCGGCGCTTATCCTGTCGTTGTCGCCCTGGTGGTCGCCGCTCGCGCTGTTCCTGCCGCTGGCCGTGAATGCGATGGGCAACGGCATGACGATCCCCGGCGCGACGGCAGAGGCACTCTCGGCCCGGCCGGAACTGGCGGGCTCGGCTGCCGGGCTATTGGGCGCGGTCCAGCTCGGCTTCAGCGCGGCGCTGACCGTGCTGATCAGCTGGCTCGTGACGATCTGGCCACAATCGATGAACCTGCTGATCTGGCTTCTGACGGCAACGGGCCTCGCCGCCGTCAGCTTCGTGCGGAAGCGGCCTCAGGCCGTGTGAACGACCGCCCAACGAAGCCGCTGCACTCCGCTGTCATTCCGGGGCTTCGCGGAGCGAAGAACCCGGAACCCACGACCGGGTGAGCCGCTGACAACGGGCACGAGATGTTTCACCTAGTCGTGGGTTCCGGGTTCGCGCCTGCGGCGCGCCCCGGAATGACAAGGGTGGTTCTGCCCGACGCGAAGGTTGCCCGGCGCAGCCTCAGCCTTCGAGGCGCGCGATCAGGCTCGACGTGTCCCAGCGCTTGCCGCCCATCTTCTGGACCTCGGCATAGAACTGGTCGACCAGCGCGGTGACCGGCAGTTGCGCGCCGTTGCGGCGGGCCTCGTCGAGGACGATGCCGAGATCCTTGCGCATCCAGTCGACGGCGAAGCCGAAATCGAACTTGTTCTGGTTCATCGTCTTGCCGCGGTTCTCCATCTGCCAGGAGCCGGCGGCGCCCTTCGAGATGACCTCCAGCATGGCCTCGACATCGAGCCCGGCGCGCTTGGCGAAATGCACGCCCTCCGACAGGCCCTGCACCAGTCCCGCGATGCAGATCTGGTTGACCATCTTGGTGAGCTGACCGGAGCCGGCCGGGCCCATCAGCTTGCACATGCGGGCGAAGCTCGCGATCACCGATTCGACCCGGGCATAGGTCTCGGGCTCGCCGCCGCACATCACGGTCAACACGCCGTTCTCGGCGCCGGCCTGCCCGCCCGAGACGGGCGCATCGACGAAGCCGAAGCCGCCCTGCTTCGCGGCCTCATAGAGTTCGCGCGCGACATTGGCCGAGGCCGTGGTGTGGTCGACGAAGACCGCGCCCTTCTCCATGCCGGCGAAGGCGCCGTTCTCGCCGATCGTCACGGCGCGCAGGTCATCGTCATTGCCGACGCAGCAGAAGACGATCTCCTGGCCCTTGGCCGCATCGGCCGGGGTCGGCGCCGAGAGGCCGCCATGGCGGGAGACCCATTCCTGCGCTTTCGTCGGGTTGCGGTTGTAGACGGTGACCTCATGCCCCTTGGCCTTGAGATGGCCGGCCATGGGAAACCCCATCACGCCGAGACCGATGAATGCGACTTTGGCCATGCCGAGCTCCCGCTTTTCTCCGAAGATGTCCACGCTTTAGCGTGCGCACGCCGGACGGGGAAGGCGATTGCGCGCCATCCGCCCATGCGGCTTTTCCCTTGCGGTCGGAGGACCAGCGGCTTAGCTCCGGCTCATGACCATATCGAACGACGATGAATTGCAGGCGCTGAAAGAGATCGGCGGCATCGTGGCCCGCGCGCTCGCGGCCATGGGCAAGGCGATCGAACCCGGCATGACCACGGCCGAGCTCGACGCGATCGGCCGCGACTATCTCGAACGCCATGGCGCACGCCCTGCCCCGGAACTCGCCTATGAATTCCCCGGCGCGACCTGCATCAGCGTCAACGAGGAGGTCGCCCACGGCATTCCCGGCGAACGCCGCATCCTCGCGGGAGACCTCGTCAATATCGACGTCTCCGCCGAGAAGAACGGCTTCTTCGGCGATACCGGCGCATCCTTCGCCGTGCCGCCGGTCAGGCCGAAACTGGAACGCCTGTGCCGCGACGGCCGCCGCGCCCTTTGGGCCGGCATCGGCCAGGTCGGCGCCGGCAAGCCGCTTGCAGGGATCGGGCAGGCCGTCGGGCGCTTCGCCGAGAAGAACGGCTACACGCTGGTGCGCAATCTCGCGAGCCACGGCGTCGGCCGCTCGCTGCACGAAGAGCCGACGGAGATCGCGACCTGGCCGGATCGCAAAGAGCGCCGGACCATGACGAACGGGCTCGTCTTCACCGTCGAGCCCTTCCTGTCGCTGGGCGCGGACTGGGCCGAGCATGGCGACGGCGACCGCTGGACGCTCTACAGCGACCCTTGCGCGCCGACGGTCCAGTACGAGCATACCGTCGTCGCGACGCCTCGCGGCGCGGTGGTGCTGACCCTGCCGGGTTGAGGCCGGGTCAGCGCAATGCCATGTGGCGGCTCAGCCGGATTTCGAGCCTGTCCCAGACACGCCGGATGATCTCGACCAGCACGAGATAGATCAGCGCGGCATAGAGATAGATCGAAAGATCGAAGGAGCGGGCGAAGGCCAGCCGCGTCGCCCCCATCAGGTCGAACAGCGTCACCAGGGAGACGATCGCGCTCGACTTGATCATCACGATCAATTCGTTGCCGAGCGGGCGCAGCGCCAGGATCATCGCCTGCGGCAGCACGACGCGGCGCAGGGTCGCCCAGCGATGCAGGCCAAGCGAGAGCGCCCCCTCGAACTGCCCGCGCGGGACCGACTGGATGGCGCCGCGCAGGATCTCGGCCTGATAGGCGGCGGTGTTGATCGTGAAGGTGAAGGCCGCGCAGTAGAACGGCTCGCGGAAGAACCACCACAGGCCAACATCCTGCCAGAACTCGCGGAACTGGCCGAGGCCGTAATAGACGAGGAAGAGCTGGCAGAGCAGCGGCGTGCCGCGCAGGAAGGTGGTGTAGCCGCTGACCGCCATCCGCGCCCAGCGCGGGCCATAGAGCCTGGCAATGGCGAGGCCGAGCGCCAGCACGAAGCCGATGGCGACCGTGATCACCACCAGTTCGAAGGTGACCCAGAGACCGCTCGCCATCCGGCAGCCGTAGTTCTGCAGGACCTCGCTGCCGACGAGATAACCGGGATATTCGCACCAGTTCATCGCGTCGCTCCGCCGAAGGCGGCCTGGCCGCGATTGGTGCGCTGTTCGAGCTTGTCGATGCCCCAGGCGGAAACCAGCGAGAAAAAGAAATAGAGCAGCATCGCCGTGCCGAAGAACAGGAACGGCTCCTTGGTCACGACATTGGCCCGCGTCGCGATGAACATGATGTCCTGCAGCGTGATGACCGAGATCAGCGAAGTCTCCTTCAGCAGCACCATCCAGTTATTGCCGAGGCCGGGCAGCGCCACGCGGATCAGCTGCGGGAAGACGACGAGGCGGAAGGACTGCGCCTTCGACAGGCCGAGCGCCGAAGCGGCCTCGCGCTGGCCCTTCTGGATCGAGTTCAGAGCGCCGACCCAGACCTCGCTGGAGAAGGCCGCGAGCACGAGGCCGAGCGCGACCATGCCGGCGACGAAGGGCGGGATCGAGAAGCCGGTCCAGATGCGCTGCATCAGCACCTGGATGCCGAAATAGATGATGTAGAGCGTCAGCAGTTCCGGCACGCCGCGGAAGACGGTGGTGTAGATCGTCGCCAGCGCCCGCAAAAACACGCTGTCGGAACGTTTCAACAGCGCGATGATCAGGCCGAGGGCCAGGCCGAACGGCAGGGTCGCGAGCGCGACGGATATGGTGTTGGCGGCACCTTGCAGCAGGGCCAGGCCCCAGCCGCCGGCCCCGAAGCCAAGCAGAGCGAATTTGTCGAACATGGGAGGGCCGGCGCGCGAGGAACTGAAGCCCGCCGGCCCGATGCGGCCGGCGGGTGATCATCGTCGATGTCAGATCAGTCGAACTTGAACCACTTGTCCTCGAGCTTCTTGTGCGAGCCGTCGGCCATGGTCTCCGCGATGGCCTTGCTGATCATGTCCTTCAGCGCCGTGTCGGACTTGCGGACCGCACCGGCGACGCCGGGGCCGTGGATGGCGTCGTCGCGCTTCACCTCGGCGATCTTCTTGCAGCAATCCTTGCCCTTCCCCTTGAGGAAATCGGCAAGGGCGAGCGCGTCGGCGACGATATAGTCGAGACGGCCGTTGAGCAGATCGAGATTGGCCTCTTCCTGGGTCGGATAGAGGCGCGCGGTCGAATCCTTGTAGAATTTCTCGACGTAGTTGGCGTGGATCGTCGAGCCCTGCGCACCGATCGACTTGCCCTTGAGGGCGGCCGGCGAGATGTCGTCCGACTTGGTGGTCTTCGGGCCGATCACCCAGATCGGGGTCTTGCTGTAGACGGAGGTGAAGTCGACCTGCTTCTTGCGTTCATCGGTCGCGTTCATGCCGGCGAAGATGACGTCATACTTGTTGGCCTGCAGCGCCGGGATGATGCCGTCCCAATCCTGCACGACCCAGGTGCATTTCACCTTCATCTTCTCGCAGAGCAGGTTGCCGTAATCGATCTCGAAGCCCTCGAGCTCCTTCTTGGCATTCAGGTTGTTGTAGGGCGGATAGGCACCCTCCGTGCCGATCCGGATCTCCTTCCACTCCTTGGCCTGGGCGAGCGCCCCTGTCGCGCCGACGACCGTCAACGCCGCCGCCGCGATAAAACGAACGAAACTCTTCATGGGACCTCCGCAGATTCAGCCGGCCGGTCTTGCTGTTGTCCCGGTCCGGTTCTGTGGCGACAGATTGGGCGCAGTTTCATTCCACTCGCAAGAGGGAGCGATGCAGCTTTTCGCAGCTTGCGCGTCCAAATCCGCGCCTGGCGCCGGGATGCGACCAAAGAAGCAGGGGTACAGGCGGGGCGGAGACCCGCCGCCCTACTCAGCGGCGAGCGTCGAGAACCGCGACGATCCAGATCGCGAGCCCGCCGAGCGCCAGCGCCGCACCGACCCAGCCGGTCGAGGTCCAGCCGTAGCCAGCGGCGATCGCCATGCCACCGAGCCAGGGGCCGAGCGCATTGGCGGTGTTGAAGGCGCTGTGATTGAGCGCGGCAGCCAGCGTCTGCGCGTCGTCGGCGACATCCATCAACCGGGTCTGCAGCATGGCACCGAGCCCGCCGCCGCTGCCGATCATGAAGATGACCAGCGACACCGCCCAGATATTGCCAGCAGCGAAGGGAAAGGCCGCCAGCCAGAAGGCGCTCCAGAGCAGCATGCCTGCGGTTGCGGGAACGAGCGCCCTGTCAGCCGCCCAGCCGGCGACGAGCGTGCCTGCCGTCAGCCCCAGACCGAAGACCGCGAGCACGACCGGGACCAGTGCGGGCGAGACCCCGGTCACCGCCATCAGGGTCGAAGCGAGATAAGCGTAGACGGCGAAGAGCCCGCCGAAGCCGATGGCGCCGGTCGCCAGCGTCAGCCAGACCTGCCGGCGCTTCAGCGCACCGAGCTCCCGCAATGGGCTCGCGCCAGGCTGCACTGCATCGCGCGGCGCAAACAGCGCGATCAGGAGGGCCGTCAGCAAGGCGAGCGCGGAGACGATGGCAAAGCCCGAGCGCCAGCCCAGGACCTGCCCCATCCAGCTTGCGGCGGGAACGCCGATGATCGTCGCGACCGTCAGACCGAGCATGACGCGCGCCACCGACTGCGCCCGCCGGTTCGGCGCCGAGAGGGAGGCTGCGACCAGCGCCGCGACCCCGAAATAAGCGCCGTGCGGCAGCCCGCTCAGGAAACGGAAGACCAGCATCCAGTGATAGTTCGGGGCGAGCGCGCTCAGCCCGTTGCCGAGCGCGAACAGGCCCATCAACCCGATCAGCAGCGTCCGGCGCGGGATGCGCGCCGCCAGCACCGCGATCAGCGGCGCGCCGACGACGACGCCGAGCGCATAGACGCTGATGACGTGGCCGGCCGTCGGCTCATCGACGCCGAGCCCCGCCGAGAAATAAGGCAACAGGCTCATCGCCGCGAATTCGGTGGTGCCGATGGCGAAGCCGCCCATGGCCAGCGCGAACAGCACCAGCCCCACCGAGGCGGGCGTACGGGCGGATACCGGCGCATCCAGGCTGCGATCGTTCGCGGCGAGTGTCATGACGGGCTTTCACGGAGAAGCAGGCGCAATGCTGCGCCGCAACATGAGATAGCCATGCAGCATCGACCGATCAACGTCGTGCGTGACGATATTTCATGCAATCAGCGCATATCGTTTTGGCTTCCAGGCGTTCGAGCCAAATGCGCTATAAGGCGGCTTCCCAGACAGACGAGAGCGACGTGATACCCTGGACCACCCTCGATACCGCAGCGCTGCCGGACGGCAGCGGCGACCTCCGGCTGAAGCAGCGCGGCAGCGAATTCTCGATCATGCTCGGCAGCAACGAGCTGATGAACAGCCGCCTCAGCGGCTCGGAGGAGGCGCTGGCGACCCTGGTCTGCGACCGGCTGGGACAGCGCCGGCAGCCGAGCATCCTGATCGGCGGCCTGGGGATGGGCTTCACCTTGCGGGCCGCGCTTGCCAAGCTGCCTGATGACGCGCAGGTGGAGGTGGCCGAGTTGATCCCCGCCGTCGTCGCCTGGGCGCGGGGCCCGATGGCCGCAGTCTTCGGCGGCAGCCTCGACGATGCCCGCGTGCAGATGCGTGTCACCGACGTCGCCGCGGCCATCGCGGCCGGCCAAGGGCGCCACGACGCCATCCTGCTCGATGTCGACAATGGTCCGGAGGGGCTGACCGTCGCCGGCAACGACCAGCTCTACGGGGCGGCGGGGCTGCAGGCCGCCAAGGCCGCGCTGCGGCCCGGCGGCATTCTCGCGGTCTGGTCCTCGGGGCCGGACCATGGCTTCACCCGGCGGCTGCGCCAGGCCGGCTTCGCCACCGAGGAGGTGACGGCACGCGCCCGCCGCACCGGCGGCGGGGCGCGCCACGTGATCTGGCTGGCGACCCGGCCCTGAAAGGCCGGGCCTGTCTCAATTGACCTTGCAGAAGCCTTCGCAGGGAGCGGCGGCCACGACAGAGGCAAATTCCGCAACCGCCTTCTGCGCTTCCGGCTTCAGGGTCGGGCTCACCGCCTGGAGCGCGCCGACGAGGGCGTTGCGGTCCGGCGGTGCGAGCGCGGCGGCGATGCCCCCGGCATTCTCCGCGAAAGCCTGCGCGATCAGCAGGCGATTCGCATCGCTCAGCCCGGCGCCGCGCAGCGCCAGCGCCGCGCCGACGACGATCTCCTGCAGGCCGAGCCGCATCTGCCGCAAGCCTTGCGCCCGCGCCTCGGTCTTGTCTTCCTCCTTCAGCCTGAAGGAGAAATCGTTGATCGCCGACAAGGTGCCGCCGGCCGCCTTGAGCAGGAAGACGCGCGCGCGGGTCAATTCATCCTGGAATTCGACGGCGTTCGCGGCCAGGTCCGGCTCCTTTCGGCCCTGCCCCGGCTGGAACAGCGCGTAGACCTGAAGGACGCGGGTCTGCTTCTGCACGATATCGTGCAGCGCCGGGAGATCGGCGGCGCCATAGGGTGCCTTGCCGAGAATCGCCGGCACATTCCAGACATCGGCGAGAACCTTGCCATCGACCGGATCGGACAGGCGCGGCAGAGCTCCCTTGCCATCGTAGAGCCTGAGCAGCGATTCGACGGAAGCGAGGGCCGCATCCAGATAGGCCTGCCCATTGGCCGGCACTTCTGCACGCGCAGCCGGGGTCAGCAGGCACAACCCGCTCAGCGCGGCGATCCGCGCGATCGATCGAATCCGAATCATGGTCTTCCTTTTCCCGAAACGCGCGCCTCAGCCAACAGGCAGAGCTCCGTAAAGAGCACCTGGGCCGCACATTGCGCCGTATTGCTGGTCGCGTCGTATTGCGGCGCCACCTCTACGACATCCGCGGCGACGATGTCGCGCCCCTTCAGCGCCCGCAGGATCGCGAGGGCCTCGCGCGGGCTCAAGCCGCCGACTTCCGGCGTCCCGGTGCCGGGCGCGAAGCCGGGATCGAGCGAATCGACGTCGAAGGAGACATAGGTCGGCCCGTCGCCGATCACGGCCAGCGCCTTGGCGATCACCGCGTCGAGGCCGAGATCGTCGACCTCGTTGGCATGGATCACGGTCATGCCGGATTCGTAGGAGAACTCCCAGAGATATTCGGCGCCGCCGCGGATGCCGATCTGGATGACCCGCTGCGGGTCGAGCACGCCGTCGAGCACAGCCTGCCGGAACGGCCCGCCATGGTGGAATTTCGAGCCCTCGTAAGGGCCGGAGGTGTCGCAATGGGCGTCGATATGGACCATGCCGACCGGACGCTTCGCGCCGACCGCCTTCAGGATCGAGTAGGTGATCGAATGGTCGCCGCCGACGGCAAGCGGCGAAACGCCGGCCTCGACGATCGTCCTGAAGGTCGCCTCGATATCCTCGTGGCAGGTCTCCAGCGAATAGCGCGAGCGGAACGGCACGTCGCCGATATCGGCCGCCTTGAGCATGGTGAAGGGCGCGGTGCCCAGCGCATGATCCATCGGCCCCATGCGCTCGATCGCACGGACGGCGCGCGGGCCCAGGCGCGCGCCGGCGCGGTTGGTGACGCCGAGATCCATGGGCACGCCGATGATCGCGACATCGAGGCCGCCGAGGCCGGGCGCGGCAAGGGCGTCAGGGCGATAGGGCGCGCCGAGGAAGGTCGCGACATCCGCGAAGGGCCATTTGCGCTGGTCGCCGGTGAACTGGCCGGCAGCCACCTTGGCGAAATGCGGGTCGCGGATTTCGCCGCCGCCGCTGCCGGAATAGCGCTCCCGCAGCTTCGCGAGCCTGTCCTGATCCATATTTCCCCGCTCCGCTTCGTCAGCCGGGAATGCGTTCGAGCATCACCACCGGCCCGTTCTGGTAATCGACCTGTCCGAAGCTCTTGTAGCCGAGCTTGTGCGCCACACGGAAGGAGGCAAGATTCTCGGGCGCGATGATGCAGACGCTGCGCTGCTCGCCATGTGCAGCGGCGAACCAGCGATGCGCGGCCGCCGCCGCCTCCCCCGCATAGCCCTTGCCCTGCGCCTCGCCGGCCAGAATCCAGCCGGCCTCCGGCGCATTGTCGAAATCCGGGGAGAGACCCCTGCAACCGTCGAACAGGCCGACCTCTCCGACCAGGGCGCCGCTACGCTTCTCGACGACCGCGAACATGCCATAGCCGCGCAGGGCCCAGTGGCCGACGATGCGGGTCAGCCGATGCCAGGCTTCCTCGCGATTGAGCGCCCGGCCGCCGAGAAAGCGGACGATGGCGAGATCGCTGCGCATCGCATGGATCGCTTCGAGATCTCCGATTTCGGGACGGCGCAGGCGGAGGTTTTCGGTCTCGATCATGCCCGCTTTAACCACTGCCGCAGAAGCCCGCCAAGATGGGGATGGAAACTAGCCGAAAGTCGCAGGAATCGGCGATGAAATCCCTCGCACTTCGAAAATCCATTCGCTACAACCCGATTCCGAACGCCGGGCGGCAGAACCTGTTTCGAAACGCCCGCATCCGCCAAACATCCGAGGAGAATGTCTAGATGAAGCGTCGTCAGTTTATCCAGACCGCCGCGGCTGGCGCTGCCGCGACCGCCGTCGCCATGCCGGCCGTCGCCCAGTCGAACCCGGAAATCAAATGGCGCCTGGCGTCGAGCTTCCCGAAGTCGCTCGACACGATCTATGCCGGCGCCGAGATCATGGCCAAGATGGTCTCCGAGCTGACCGACGGCAAGTTCCAGATCCAGGTCTTCGCGGCCGGCGAAATCGTTCCGGCGCTGCAGGCCCTCGATGCGGTCACGAACAACACCGTCGAGATGGCGCATACCGTCTCGTATTACTATGTCGGCAAGGACCCGACCTTCGCGATCGCCGCCTCGGTGCCGTTCGGCCTCAATGCCCGCATGCAGAACGCCTGGCTGTTCCAGCATGGCGGCAACGAGATGTTCAACGAGTTCTACAAGAAGTTCAACGCCTACGGCCTGCCCTGCGGCAATACCGGCGCGCAGATGGGCGGCTGGTTCCGCAAGGAGATCAAGTCGGTCGCCGACATCCAGGGCCTGAAGATGCGCATCGGCGGCATCGCCGGCTCGGTGCTGCAGAAGCTCGGCCTCGTGCCGCAGCAGCTCGGCGGCGGCGACATCTATCCGGCGCTCGAAAAGGGCACGATCGACGGCGCCGAGTGGGTCGGCCCCTATGACGACGAGAAGCTCGGCTTCGCGAAGGTCGCGCCGTACTACTACTATCCGGGTTTCTGGGAGGGCGGGCCGACCGTCCACGCCTTCGTCAACCTGGAGAAGTGGAACGCCCTGCCGAAGGCCTACCAGGCCGCGCTGACGGCCGCCTGCACCTATGCCAACACGCAGATGGCGGCGAAGTACGACGTGGTGAACCCGCCGGCGCTGAAGCGCCTGGTCGCGGCCGGCACGCAGCTGCGCCCCTTCCCGCAGGACGTGATGGAAGCCTGCCTCAAGGCCTCCAACGAGCTCTATGCCGAGATCTCGGCCAAGAACCCGGACTTCAAGAAGGCGATCGAGGCCATGGCCGCCTTCCGTTCCGACCAGTATCTCTGGTGGCAGGTCGCCGAACTCAGCTTCGACGTCTTCCAGGTCCGCACGCGCGCCCGCTGAGCGATCCGGCGCCACGACGGCTCATCGACAGGAGGCCCGGCGAAAGCCGGGCCTTTTTTCATCGAAACGGCGAAAACGCGCGGCCTCATCGATCGCGCTTCGAAAAGGTTCGCAGCCGACTCATGACGAATTTGCATGATTGCCATGCAAATTCCTCTTGCACCCGACAACAGACCTGCTTTCCTCACAGGCGTTCGCGACGACCGGAAAACCGGCGCGCATGGCCTGGGGGAGGGCAAAATCGATGAGTCGTCGTCATTTCCTGAAGGTTGCCGGGGCCGGAGCTGCTGCCGGGGTGATCGCGAGCCCGGCCATCGCGCAGTCCATGCCCGAGGTGAGATGGCGCGTCACATCATCCTTCCCGAAATCGCTCGACACGATCTTCGGCGCATCGGAGGTGCTGGCGAAGGCGGTCTCGGAAGCGACGGACGGCAAGTTCCAGATCCAGGTCTTCGCGGCCGGCGAGATCGTGCCTGCCCTGCAAGCCGCAGATGCGGTCACCAACGGCACGGTCGAGATGTGCCATACCGCATCCTATTACTATGTCGGCAAGGACCCGACCTTCGCCTTCGGCACCGCGGTGCCGTTCGGGCTGAATTCGCGCCAGCAGAATGCCTGGTTCTACCATGGCGGCGGCAACGAGCTTCTGAACGAGTTCTACAAGAAGGCGAACATCTACGCCCTGCCCGGCGGCAATACCGGCTGCCAGATGGGCGGCTGGTTCCGCAAGGAGATCAAGACGGTCGCCGACCTGCAAGGCATCAAGATGCGCATCGGCGGCTTCGCCGGGCAGGTGGTGAGCAAGCTCGGCGTCGTGCCGCAGCAGATCGGCGGCGGCGACATCTATCCGGCGCTCGAAAAGGGCACGATCGATGCGGCCGAATGGGTCGGCCCGGCCGATGACGAGAAGCTCGGCTTCAACAAGGTTGCGCCCTACTACTACTATCCCGGCTGGTGGGAGGGCGGCGCGGCACTGCATTTCTTCATCAACGACAAGAAATGGAACGAGCTGCCGAAGACCTACAAATCGCTGCTCACCACGGCCGCCGCCCAGGCCAATATCGACATGCAGGCGAAATACGATGCCCGCAACCCGGCCGCGCTGAAGCGCCTCGTCGCCGGCGGCGCGCAGCTCAGGCCGTTCTCGCAGGAGATCCTCGAAGCCTGCCTGAAGTCCTCGAAGGAGGTCTATGCCGAAACCTCCGCCAAGAACCCGGACTTCAAGAAGCTCTACGATTCGATGGCGGCGTTCCGCGGCGACGAATATCTCTGGTTCCAGATCGCCGAATACACGTTCGACAATTTCCTGATCCGCTCGCGCGTTTCGAACCAGCTCTGATCCAACGGAGCCGTAGCGCGAGGGACACTCACCCCGGCGCAAGCCGGGGTTTTCTATTGGCGGGCCGAGAGCCGGCGGCCTTGCCACAACTGCGCCTTGCTGGCTCAGTAGCAGGGATCGTCGCCTCGGATTCCAGCCATGCTCCGCACTGCCCTTGCCCTGCTTCTGTCCGGCCTCGCGTCCGCAGCCTCGGCGCAGTCGATCGGCGAGCCGCTGCCGCGAAAGCCCGCGCCGCATGAAGTCTACGCCAAGCCCGCTCCCAAGCCCGGCGCCGCCGCCCGCCCCTGCCCCGAATACGGTGCCGGATTCGTCCGGGTGGAGGGCTCCGCATTCTGCGTGCGGGCCGGCGGCTCGGTCCGCGCCGAGTTCGGCAAGAGTTCGCGCAACGGCTACGGCAGCCGGGCCGATGGGCTGGTCTATCTCGAAACCCGGGGAGAGACGGCGCTGGGGCCCGTCCGCTCGGTCGTCGGCGTGCGCGGCCAGGTCAATCGCGGGCTCGATTCCAGCCCCTTCCGCTACTGAACCAATCTGTCAGCGCAGCAGCCGCGCCACCTCTTCCCGTAAGGCCGGTACGAGCTCGTCCTCGAACCAAGGGTTGCGCTTGAGCCAGGCATTGTTGCGCCAGGACGGGTGCGGCAAAGGCAGGACGCGCGGCAGGACCGGCCTGGCGAGGATCTCGCGCCAGTTGGCGACGGTGGCGGAGAGATTGGCGGCCTCCTTCGGGCCGAGATGCCAGTTCTGGGCATAGCGCCCGATTGCCAAGACGAGCTCGATCCGGGGAAGCGCCGCGAAGACGCGGGTTCGCCAGGTCGGCGCGCATTCCCGCCGCGGCGGCTTGTCGCCGCCCTTGGCGTCGAGGCCGGGAAAGCAGAACCCCATCGGCACCACGGCGATCTTCGCCGCATCGTAGAAAATCGTCTCGTCGATGCCGAGCCAGCTCCTGAGGCGCACGCCCGAGGGGTCGGTGAAGGGCCGGCCGCTGGCATGGACGCGCGTGCCCGGCGCCTGGCCGGCGATGCAGATCCTGGCCGTCACCGATGCCTGGATGACCGGGCGGGGTTGATGCGGCAGGGGCGGCAGGTAGCGAGGCTCGTCGCGGCAGATGCGGCAGGCACGCAGCTCCGCCAGCACCTCGTCGAGCCGCTCCGTCGCGTTCATCGGCGCGCCAGCCGCGACCGGCCCGGCACCTGCGAGATCAGCCCGTCGCAAACCCAGTCGGATTTCCTCGCGGCGTAGCCGTAGGGATCGCCCTTCTCGACGCGGGCGAGGCCGTTGATGCGGCCGCTCGGGCGGCTGCGGATGACGATGAGGTCACCGCTGGTCTCGATGGTGAAGCAATAGGTGCGGCGCTTCTCCTGCGGGCCGTAGTAATAGCAGACGGCGTCCGGGGTCGTGATCCAGCAGGCATCGGTGTTCGGCACGTTGCGATTATGCCCGCTCGCCCGGCCATCGGCGTGATGATATTCGCTGAACGGCAGGTTGCTGCCGGAATAGCGGCCCGAGACGGTGTTGCCCTCGAAGAGCTGCCTGATCTGCTCGCCGCTCAGTCGCTCGACGGCCGCGGCCTGGGCCGCCGCCAGCAGACTCAAGGCAAGAATCGCGAGGCCTGCAAACCGGGACATCAGCGCCGCGCCAGTTTCCGGCTCATCGGGGGCTCGGTCCCCCGCGAGATCAGCCCGTCGCAATACCACGGCGTGCCGTTATCGGTATGACCACGGGGATTGCCGGGCTCGATCTTGGCCAGAGCATTGACCATGCCGTTGCCGCTGTTGCGCAGGACATAGAGATCGCCGCTCATCTCGACCGAGAAGCAATGCACCGTCCGGTCGCTCTGCGGACCGTAATAATAGCAGATGCGGTCAGGCTTGGTGATCCAGCAGGCATCGGTATTGGCCTGCCAGCCATTGTGGCCGAGCGCCTGGCCATTCGGGTCGTGATACTCGGTGAAGAAGCCGCCATTGGTGTAGCGGCCGGAGACCGTGTTGCCGCGAAAGGCGCGCTCGATCGCCTCGCCGCTCAGCCTTTCGGCGGCCGAGGCCGGAACGGACGAAGCCAGGGCGGCAAGCAGGGCCAGGACCAGGCGAAGCATCAGACCTTCCAGCTCGGCCGGGCTGACAGCGCGCCATGCCAGCGGCGGATATGGACGAAATCCTCCGGCAGCGGCACGCGCGACGGCTTCATGAAGTCGATGGCGATGCCGGCGGTGATGTCGGCCACCGTCAGGGCCTCGCCGCAGATGAAGGGATTGGCCGCGAGCTGCAGCTCGATCAGCCAGAGATGGTCGTCCATCTGGTCACGATTGGCTTCGGCCCATTCCGGCACCTGGTCCTCCAGCTCCGCCATCGAGGGGTGGCTGTGGCGGAAGATCGCGGCGACGCTGGCAAACAGGCCAAGCTCGACGCGCCGGTTCCACATCTCGATGGTGGCTTGTTCCTTCGCATCCCGACCAAACAATGGCGGCTGCGGGTGCAGCGCCTCGAGATAGCGGCAGATCGCGATCGTCTCGGCGAGCGCGGTGCCGTCGTCGAGTTCGAGGACGGGCAGGCGCTGGGCGGGGTTCAGCCTGGTGAAGGCCTCGGTCCGGTGTTCCTTGCGGGCGATGTCGACCGGCACGAGCTCCGGCAGCGGCACACCCTTCTCCGCGAAGAAGATGCGGACCCGCCGTGGATTCGGCGCCCGTCCGCCATCATAGAGCTTCATCGAACAGCCTCCGTGTCGGAGGGCACCCGATCACGACGGCGGCGCAGCGGTCAACCATGTTGAGCGTATGCGGCGTGGGCGGACACCGGGAGCGGCTCAATCTCCCTTGGTGTCGTGAAAGATGTCCCTGATCGCCTGTTTCACAAGGGCCGGGCAGCCGGACACCCGGTCGACGCGAGGGTAGTCCACCCCCTCTTCAACGACGAGATCCATGTTGATCGCGTATATCGTATAGAGCTTCCCGTTCGTGTTGGTGGGAACCAGATTGATCTTGCCGTCAGCCGTCAGGCCGGCCCGGCATTTCTGGTAGGCCCGGATCGCCGTGACGAGCTTGTCGCCTTCCCGGCCAGTGCAGGGCTCACCGACGGCGATGGATTTGATCGCGGCGTTCAGCTCCGCGAAGGGACTGCGCCTCGCCAGAATCTTGAAAGCAAACTGGATGAACTGAACATCCTCGCTCTTGTTGGCGCCGTTCAACCCGACCGAGCCGCTCAGATTGAAGATGAATTCGGGGTGGCCGAAGAAATTATAGGTGAACGGCGCGACCATGTTTCAATCCTCCCAGCCCGGCGCTTCCGCCTGATCGGAAGATCGCAACTGGCGCGGAACAGGACGTCCGTCATTTGAACGATTTGCGATGGGCTCTTCCTAACGGCCCTGGCTGCGGCGCCAGGCCTCCGGGCGCTCGAACTGCGTCGCCCAGATGCCGCGACCGGCCGCCCGCGCCGCGTCCTCCTCGGCGCGATAGGCGCCGTAGGAGACCGCGTGGCCTTCGCGCACCAGCGTCGCGTTGATGTCGGTCTCGCCCTGCCAGCAGCGGGCGAGCCCGCGGCCGTAGCGGTCGGCCTTGCCGATCTCGCAACGCGTGACCCCGCGCGCGAACAGCGCCTGCAGGGCGCGCCGCGCCTCACGCCCGCAGGCCACCCGTCTGCCGTCGCGCGCGGTGCAGCTCTGGCGGTATTCGGGCGCGTCGATACCCTCCAGCCGGAGTTCCTCGCCGAGCAGGCGAACCGAATCGCCGTCGATCGCCTGGGCTGCGCCGACGAGTTCCCGCGCCGGGCCGAGGCGGTATTGCAGGATCGCGCCGGCGAGACCGAGAAAACCGAGCAGCCCGAGCGCGACCACAAAGTCGACCGGCCGGCCGACACGGCGCCAGCCGAAAGGTCCATAGCGGGAGCGACCGAATCCGAAGGGTGCCATCAGGAAGAGCTTAACGATTTGGTGTCCATGATGGCGAGCCGGCCCCTGCATGTCGCAGCGGCCGAATGAGGATACACGCACCCGACCATGACGGAAGTGACGGCCGAACAGGTGCAGCGCGGGCGCGGACCCGACCCCTCGGCCGTGGCGCGCCGGAAGCTGGTCACGCGCGAGGTCAGGTCCGCGCGCGAACGGCTGACCTCGTCGACCGGGCTGGAACGCGCCTTCGACAACGAATTGCTGCGGGTCTTCGCGCAGTACCGGATCGCCGGCTCGGCCGGCACGTTCGTTCTGGTGCTCGGCATCGCCGCCGCCGCCTGCCTCTGGCTGCCGACCCCGATCGTCGCGGTGTGGAGCGGCGCAGTGCTGCTCACGACGCTGATCATCGTGCTGATCGCGCGGCGCTTTCTCGCCCAGGTCCCCGACGACGTCCGGCTGAAGCTCTGGCGCCGGCTCTTCGCCTTCGCCGAGGGCCTGCACGGCCTGGCCTGGTCGCTGCTGCTGCTTTTGTTCGTCCCGGTCGACGCGCCCGGCGCCAAGGTCTTCGTCACCACCGCCCTTTTGATCGTCAGCGCGCTCACCGTGATGCTCTCGGCGACGATCCCGATCGCGGTCTATGCCGGGCTGACCCCGATCATCGCCGGGATCATGGTCTTCTTCTGGGACCGGCGCGACATGGACAGCGTCACCATGGCGCTGATGGCGGCCTCGGCCCAGCTCTTCTTCATCTTCCTCGCCAACCGCCTCTATGCGAGCTCGGTCGATTCGATCGTCTTCCGGGCCGAGAAGGACGCGCTGATCGCGGAACTGGAAACCGCCAACGCCAATTCGGACGAGGCGCGGCGCAAGGCGGAAGAGGCGAACCTCGCCAAGTCGCGCTTCCTGGCCACGATGAGCCACGAACTGCGCACCCCGCTCAACGCCATCCTCGGCTTCTCCGAGGTGATGAAGAACGAGATCTTCGGCGAGCATGCCAATGCCGCCTACAAGGAATACTCGGGCGATATCCATGGATCGGGCCAGCATCTGCTCGACCTGATCAACGAAATCCTAGACCTGTCGCGGATCGAGGCCGGCAAATACGAGCTGAACGAGGAGGCGCTCTCGCTGCCCAGCGTCGTGGAGGACTGCCAGCACATGCTGGCGCTGCGCGCCAAGGCGAAGGGCCAGAGCATCCGCGCGCTGGCAGAGCCGCAATTGCCGCGCGTCTGGGCGGACGAGCGCGCCATCCGGCAGGCCGTGCTCAACGTGCTCTCGAACGCGATCAAGTTCACGCCCCAGGGCGGCGAGATCACGATCAAGGTCGGCTGGACCGCGACCGGCGGGCAATATGTCTCCGTCGCCGATACCGGACCGGGCATCCCCGAGAACGAGATCCCGATCGTGATGCAGAGCTTCGGGCGCGGCTCGCTCGCGATCAAGACCGCGGAGCAGGGCTCGGGGCTCGGCCTGCCGATCGTCAAGGGTCTGATCGACCTGCATGGCGGCGGCTTCCACCTCAAGTCCAGGCCGCGCGCCGGCACCGAGGTCACGATCACCCTGCCGGCCGAGCGCGTGATGGACACGCTCGCCGCCCTGCCCGAGCCGAAGACGCGGGCGGCGTGATCGCGAGCGCCCGAATCTCGCCCCACCCGTCGGCGACATCCTTTCACCGCCTCGTCGAAGCATTTCCTCCAGCCTCTCGGACTATCGGACCATGAACCGGAAAACGCGCGTCGCCGTGCTCTATGGCGGGAAGTCGGGCGAGCATGAGGTGTCGCTGAAATCGGCGGCCTCCGTCCTGCGCTATATCGACCGCGACCGGTTCGAGCCCGTTCCCGTCAGCATCGACAAGCAGGGCCGCTGGCAATGCCACGACCTGCGCCGGATCGAGACGGCCAATACCGAGAGCCTGCCGATCCCCGCCGATTCACCCGCGATCCGGCTGGAGCCGCAGGGCCAGCGCACCGCCATCCTGCCGGCCGACAGCGCGGCACCAGCCATCGCGCCGGTCGATGTCGTGTTTCCGGTGATCCATGGCCCCCTCTGCGAGGACGGCGCCATGCAGGGCCTGCTGGAGCTGGCCGGCGCGGCTTATGTCGGCTCGGGCGTGCTGGCCTCGGCGGTCGGCATGCACAAGGACATCGCCAAGCGGCTGGCCGCGCTCGCCGGGCTGCCGGTCGCGCCCTATCTCGCCTTGTCGCGCCGCGACTGGCGGCGCGACCCGGCAGGCTCAGCCAAGGTCGCGCAGGGGCGGCTCACGCTTCCGGTCTTCGTCAAGCCCTGCAACATGGGCTCCAGCGTCGGCGTCCATAAGGTCAAGAGCTGGGAGGCGCTCGGCTCCGCACTGGACGATGCCTTCCAGTACGACACCAAGGTTCTGATCGAGCAGGGCATCGACGCCCGCGAGATCGAGGTCGCCGTGCTCGACGGCGACCCGCCGGTGGCGAGCGTCGCCAGCGAACTCAATGCCGGCCCGCAGCACGAGTTCTATTCCTACGAGGCCAAGTATCTCGACCAGGACGGCGCCAGCGTCGACCTGCCGGCGAAGCTCGATGCCGAGCAGATGGCGCGCGTGCGGCAGCTCGCGATCGACGCCTTCCTGGCGCTGGAATGCAGTGGGATGGCGCGCGTCGACTTCTTCCTCGACCGCCAGAGCGGCGCCTTCTTCTTCAACGAGATCAACACCCTGCCGGGCTTCACCGCGATCAGCATGTATCCGAAGATGATGGAAGCCTCCGGCCTGCCCTACCCCGCCCTCATCACCCGCCTGATCGAGCTGGCGCAGGAGCGCCATGCTGAGCGGGCGGGCCTGAAGACGGATTACGAAGGCTAGTCCTTCCGCGCGACCTGCGCCTGCTCGAAGGTCGCCATGCCCGAATGGACCGCCGCCGCCGCCTTGACGAGGCCGGCGGCGAGCGCCGCGCCCGAGCCTTCGCCGAGGCGCATGTCGAGCGCCAGCAACGGCACCTTGCCGAGACGGGCAAGCACATCGGCATGGGCACCTTCGGACGAGAGATGGCCGGCGATGCAATGGTCGATGGTGGACGGCTCGATCGCGTGCAGGATCGCGGCGGCAGCCGTCACCACATAGCCGTCGAGGATGACCGGGATGCGCTGCGAGCGGGCCGCGATGATCGCCCCGCAGATCGCCGCGACCTCGCGCCCGCCGAGACGGCGCAGCACTTCGAGCGGGTCCTTGAGATGGGCGCAGTGCAGGGCAAGGCCGGCTTCCACCGCCGCAACCTTGCGCTTCAGGCCCTCGTCATCGACGCCGGTGCCGCGGCCGCACCAATGCGCGGCCTCGCCGCCATAGAGCGCGGCATAGATCGCGGCCGCCGAGGTGGTGTTGCCGATGCCCATCTCACCCAGGCAGAGCAGGTCCGTGCCGCCGACGAGCGCTTCCATGCCGAAAGCCATGGTGGCGACGCAGGCGCGCTCATCGAGCGCATCGGTTTGCGTGAAATCGCCGGTCGGCAGGTCGAGCGCGAGATCAAAGACCTTGAAGCCGAGATCGTAGGCCGCGCAAATCTGGTTGATCGCCGCGCCGCCCGCCGCGAAATTCTCCAGCATCTGGCGCGTCACCGCCTGCGGATAGGCCGAGACGCCCTGCGCGACCACGCCATGATTGCCGGCGAAGACGCAGACCAGTGGCCGGTCGACCGCGGGCTTCCCCTTGCCCTGCCAGGCCGCGAGCCATTCGGCGATCTCCTCCATGCGGCCGAGGCTGCCGGCCGGCTTGGTCAGATTGGCATCGCGGGCGCGGACCGCATTCGCGGCTTCCATGTCGGGACCGGGCATCGCGGCAATGAGTTCGCGGATATCGTCGAAGGGCAATCCGGAGGCGGCCATGGTCAAATCCATCACGCGAGGGCGCCGCATCAGCGCATCGGCATGGCGGCAGGATTGACGCTGCTGCTATAGGGTCGGAGGCGTGAAGACAATCGAATGGAGCAGCGCGGCGGACATGGCTGAGGCCGAAACGACGATCGAAACGCCCCCGCCGGACTGGCCGGGCTGGGGAATCGCGACCGCGATCTGCCTGCGCTTCTGGTCGCGCCTGCCGGTGCCGTTGCTGCCAGGCGAGAGCGACGGCCACGCCATCCCGGATTTCCGCGAGGTCCCGCGCGCCCTGCCCTTCGCCGCGCTGGCCATCGCCGCGCCGGCCGCGCTGATCGCGCTGGGGGCTGGCCTTGCGGGCTTGAGCGGTTTCGTCGTCGCAGCGCTCGCCCTGACCGTGCTCGCCCTGACGACCGGCGCCTTCCATGAGGATGGGCTCGCCGACAGCGCCGACGGCCTGTTCGGTGGGCATACGCTCGAGCGCCGGCTGGAGATCATGAAGGACAGCCGCATCGGTTCCTATGGTGCGCTGGCGCTGGGGCTGTCGCTGCTGCTGCGGGCGAGCCTGATCGCGATGATCCTCGACCGCTCCGGCGCCTGGGCGGCGGCGGCGGCGCTGCTCGTCGCGGCCCCCTGGTCCCGCGCCGAGGGCCTTTTCATGCTGGCAACCCAGCCGGCTGCACGCAGCAGCGGTGCGGCCGCCGCGGTCGGCCAGCCGACCGTTCTGACGGCGCGGATCGCGCTGGGCTTGAGCCTCTTCCTCGCGACCGGGATCGGGCTTGCGGCTGAACTGCCGATCGCCGGCCTGCTGATCGGCTTCGGACTGGCGCATGGCGCGGCGGCGGTGCTATCGCGCATGGCACGGCGCCTGATCGGCGGGCAGACCGGGGACATCCTCGGTGCAGCCCAGCAACTTGCCGAGATCGCGATCTATCTCGGTCTTGCGCTCGCGATCGCGTGGCCGGGGCGGTGAACGGCGCCTCGACGCCCTGCATCAAGGTCTGCGTCATCGATCCCGCGAGCAAGCTCTGCGAGGGCTGCGGCCGGACGCTCGCCGAGATCGCGCAATGGGGATGCCTGAGCGAGGCCGAGCGGCTGGCGATCATGGCGGTGTTGCCTGAGCGATTGGCCGATCGCAAAGGCTGAAATTAGTCCTCGACCGCGCCGGCCAGACCGACCAGCGCGTCTCCAGTCAGGCGATAGAACACCTTCTTCGGATAGGCAGCCGCACCGAGCCCGTCATAGAAGCGCAGCAGCGCGGCGTCGTCGGCATCGGCTGTCCAGTCTATGCGGCGATGACCGCGCTCCAGGGCGAGCTCCGCCAGTGCCGTCATCAGCTTGCGGCCGAGTCCGGCGCCCCGTGCGGCATCGGCGACATAGATCTCCTTGAGGAAATAGCCGGTCTTCAGGCCCGGTCCCGGATAGAGATTGCAGGCCGAGGCGAAGCCGAGGACCGTCTCGCCCTTGACGGCGATGAGGATATCCACGCCGGCCGGCAAAGCCGCGAGCCCCGAGAGGATCTCCTCGGACGCCGGGCACGGCACGCTGTAGTGCCCCTGCATCTCGACCATCAATGCGGCCAGCGCCTTGTGGTCCTCGGGCTGCAGCAGCCGGATCGCGATCTCGCTCATCGCCGTTCGCCTCAGTGGATGAGCGACCAGACGAAGCGGCTGGCGACGACGAGCAGGAACAGGCCGAAGGCAATCTCAAGCCGGCGCTTGGAGAGCCGATGCGCCAATCGCGCGCCGATCGGCGCCGTCCAGATCGAGGTCGGGATGAACAGGATCATGCCGATCAGCGAGACATAGCCGAGGGAGAGCGGCGGCAGCGTACCCAGGGCCATCTGCGGCCAGCCGGCATAGATGAAGCCGATCGCGCCAGGGATCGAGATCAGCACGCCTAGTCCCGAGGAGGTCGCGACCGCCTGGTGGATCGGGCGACCATAGAAAGTCATGAACAGGCTGGAGAGCTGGCCGCCACCGATGCCCATCAGCGCCGAAAGCACGCCGATGATGCCGCCATAGGCGACCATCAGCGGCTTGCCGGGCATGTCCTCGCCGAATTTCCAGCGATCCGCCGCGAAGAGCAGGCGCAGCGCCGAGACCGTCGCCACCGCCACGAAGACGATCTTGAAGAGATCGGCGGGCGCGAAGCGAGCGATCCAGCTGCCGGCAAGCACGCCGACGATCACCGGCACCGCCCAGACCTTGAGGATCGAGAGATCGACCAGCCCCTTGGTCCGGTGCGCGTTGAAGGAGCGGATCGAGGTCGGGATGATGATCGCGAGCGAGGTGCCGACGCTGAGCGGCATGCGGATCTCCTCGGCCACGCCGATGACGCGGAAGATCTCGTAGAGCACCGGCACGATGACCGCGCCGCCGCCGACGCCGAAGACGCCGGCCAGAAGCCCGGTAACCGCGCCGGCCAGCACGAGCGAGACGGCGAGGAAGGCGAGATCGCCGAGGGGAATGCCAGCAAACATGACGAGAGATCCGGTGAAGCCGCCCGATCTCTCGGCTATTTGGTCTGCGGGAGCAAGGTGTCCCCCGCATGGCCGTCGCGTGAATCCGGTGCGGCGGGCTCAGCCGCGGCCGGTATCGAAGATCGGCGCAAAGCCACCATAGACGACGCGCTTGCCGTCGAAGGGCATCTTCAGCGCCTCCATGCGCGGGTCCGCCATCATCTTGTCCCAGGCGGCGGCGCGCACCTCCTTGGACGGCCACTCGACCCAGCTGAACACGACCGTTTCGCCGGCTTCAGCCTTCACCGCGCCCTTGAAATCGGTGAGCTTGCCGTCCGGCACGTCATCGCCCCAGGCATCGACGATGCGGCGGGCGCCGTATTCCTTGAAAAGCGCCGCGTGCTTGGCCGAGAAATCGCGGTAATCGGCCTTGCTCCCGTCGGGCACGGCGACGAGGACGCCGTCGAGATAGCCCATCGCGCCACCCTCGCCCTCGTCGAGGATAGGGGCGAAGCCGCCATAGATCATGCGCTTGCCGTCGAAAGGCATGGCCTCGCCCATCGCCTTCATGCGCGGATCGCTCATGATCCTCTCGTTGGCGGCATCGCGCGTCGCCCGGTCGGGATACTCGAACCAGGAGAAGACCACGACCTCGTCCGGCGTCGCCTTCACCGCCCCCTTGAAATCCGTCACCTTGCCGTCCGGGACATCGTCGCCCCAGGTCTCGACATGGCGCCGGACGCCGAATTCGAGGAACAGCGGCGCCGCATCGGCAGCCTGCTTGCGGTAGGCTTCCTTGTTCGCCGCGGGAACCGCGAGGACGAAACCATCGACATAGGCCATTGCATCTCTCCTTGCTCGCAGTCGCCGGCGGCGGCCGCATCCAAAATGTTGATATCAACCCTACGGGCCCGGAATGGGTCCGTAAAACCGCTGTCAGTCGCTGCAGGAACTCACCGCGAGTTCCGGCTGGAAGCTCGCCGCGCCCAGCGGCTTGCCCGGATAGCGGTCGTGATGGCGGACCCAGTCCATGATTCCGACCTCGTTGCGCCCCTTCGGGGTCATGTCGAGGAAGTTATGGGCGCCGATCAGGAGGTCGCCGCCGCGAGCATAGGTCGAGTAGGTATGGAAGATCTCGCCCGCGTCGTTGCGATAGAAGACGCTGAAGCCCGGCATCTCGCCGCCCTGCCCGTCATGCATCGCGTAATTGTATTCGTAGCGGCCGGCCGCCTTCTCCCCGGGGCTCGGCGAGACGTGGAAATCATAGTTGAAGTCGCTATTGGCCGATGAGACCCAAGGGAAATCCCAGCCCATACGGTGCCGGAAAGTCTGGAACTCGGCATAGGGCGCCCGCGAGACCACGACGAGGCTGACGTCATGGTGCCTGAGATGCCGGTTGGCGCCGTCGAAATGATCGGCCAGGAACGAGCAGCTCGGGCAGCCCTCCCGGGCGCCCGGCCCGAACATGAAGTGATAGATGATCAGCTGGCTGTTGCCGGCGAAGAGATCGCCCAGCGAGAGCCCGCCATCCCAGCCTTCGAAGGTGTAGTTCTTCTCGACCCTGACCCAGGGCAGCGCGCGCCGCTCGGCCGAAAGCGCGTCGCGCCGCCGGGTCAGCTCCTTCTCGTTGGCGAGGTGGGCTTTGCGCGCGGCAAGCCACTCCTCACGGGATACGATCCTGTGTTCCATCGTCTCCTCTCCTCTGCTGTTCGCCGGCGTGGTGCCGGCGGCTTCTTCGGCGTGCTCCCACACGCAATCGCTCAGGCGAAATAGGCCTCGAGTTTGACCATGGTCCCGGTCCAGCCATGGGTGTGACCACGGACAGCGGCATCGTCGGCGAGCTTCTCGTGCAAAAGCGTCAGGATCGTGCCGTCTCCGTCCGGCTTCAGGGTAACGGTGACGCGCGAGACGCGCTCGGGTGTCGTGATCCATGACCAGCTGAAGACGAGGCGCTCGTTCTCGACCACCTCGAGATAGCGGCCGAGGACCTCGTGGCGCTCGCCGGTATTCTCGATCATCACGACATGATAGGCGCCGTCGACGCGCGGATCGATCTCCGCCTCCTGCGCCACGACATTCTCCGGACCGAACCAGCGGACGAGCAGGTCCGGATCGGTCCAGGCCTTGTAGACTTCGGCCGGCGACGCATTGAGGCGGCGCTTCATCGTGAGGCTCGGTGTCACCGGTTGATGCATGCGCCCTGTTCCCTCTCCCGTCCTCAACCTTCGCCCTTGCGTCGCGCTTCGAGCAGCGCCTCCAGCGCATCGAGCCGCTCGGTCCAGAACCGCTGATAGCGCGCCAGCCAGCCCATCGCCTCCTCCATCGGCTCCGCATTCAGGTGGCAGGACACGGTGCGCCCGGCCTTGGTCCGCGTCAGCAACCCGGCATCCGAGAGGACGTCGAGATGCTTCATGATCGCCGGCAGCGAAACCGGAAACGGTTTCGCGAGCTCGCTGACGGACAGCCCGTCCTCCCGCTCCAGCCGCGCCAGCAGGGCCCTCCGCGTCGGGTCCGCCAAGGCGGAGAAGGTCCGGTCGAGCTGCGCATCCTGAAACTTAACCATTGAGTTAAGTTTAAGCAGCAGCGACCATACGTGTCAAGGACGAGCGATTGTGCCTCTGCCCAGCGACAATCCAGAGATTGCGATCAGACCGCGTGGTCGTCCGCCGGCATGACCTCGCCGCCGAGGAGACAGCCGACAGGCCGACCGTCGGCGAAGCCGATCCTGACCCGGATTTCCGAGAGCGCATTCATCGCCCGGCCCTGCAGGATGGTGATGCGGCCGCTGTCGCGGGGGACGAGATCGTTCTTGAGCAGTCCGAAGGCCAGCGCCGCGGCGGCGATGCCGGTCGCAGCGTCTTCCGGGTAGCCGGAGGATTTCGGGAACTGCCGGGCCTCGAAGCGGCGCTGCGCCTGATCCGCGACGGCGTAAGGGTAGAGCCCGGTCGAGCCGATGCGCTCGCAGCATTTTTCGGTGAGAGCCATATCGGTCGTCAGCGCCTGAAGATGCGCGGCGCTCTTCATCGGGATCAGCGTCTTGACGCGCGAGGTCACCGCGTTCTGGATCGGCAGGTCGAGCAGATCGCGGCGCGAAATCCGGAGCGTTGCGAGCACGTCCTCCTCCTGCGCGCGCTTGAGGTCGACGACCTTGCCTACCGGCTGGCTGATCTCGACCGTCGGGTTCTCGGCCTCACGGTTCTCGACATAGCCGGTAACGGAGCCGCTGCGCGTCTCGATCCGCATCTGCTCGGCATCGAGGCGGCCGGCCGTCGCCAGGCACCAGAGCGCGCCGATCGTGGCGTGGCCACACATTTCCATCTCGTGACGCGGCACCCAGAAGCGGAAGGTGAAATCGGAATCGGTGCCGGAGGGCGGCCGGACGAAGCCGGATTCATGGCCGTAGCGGGCTGCGATCGCCCGCATGTCCTCATCCTGCAAAGCCGCCGCATCGATCACGATCGGGCAGGGATTGCCGCCCTGCCCCTGATGCGTGAACACGTTGACCAGCCTGATCCCGTCCTGCGCCATCGCCCTGCCCGCCCCGTCGAAGCTGGAATCGCCCCTGCTACGAGGGACTGCTACGGCTTCGCAGCAAATCGCGTTTCCCGCAACGAACCGGTGCAATCAGGCGGCGGCGGCCTCGTGGCGCGACACATGGGCTATGGCAGCGCGCAGGTCGTCCAGCATCGCTTCTCCACCCCGTCTGCGCATGCGACGCGGTCTGGATGCCTCAACCGGCTCTCAACATATCCCCTCCATCGCCCAGATATTGCAGGATGTCGCGCGGGATGGAGGGATCGTCCGGCGGCAAGGTCGTCGCGACTATCATGTCTTCCTTGCGCATCAGTCCCGAGCGCCGATAGTGCAAGGCTGTCCTGGTCGCGTAGGGCTCGCGCAGCATCGTCGCCGCGACGCCGCTGGCGATGCCGAACATGAACCTCGTCTTGCTGCGCTGGACGGGCATCAGAATCGATGTCGTCAGCTCGTTCTTCTGCACGCTTTCGAAATCGATGAAGAAAATCCTGCCGGCGAGCGGAAACGTAAAGCCGTGATACTTGAAGATGTAATCGGTCCTCGGGGGAGAATCCACGCTCGGAAACCGCTCGATATAGCAATGCTGATAGAGGTTCTCGTTGTTGTATATGCACAGAAGGGAGCGAATGATCGCTCCCTTGTAGATCGATGAATACTGATATCTATCGTAGACACCTGTTATATCAAGGGATTCCTGCTTGGAGGCGAGCACGGCGGCGTTCATGAAGTCGTCGAACTGGCGCGAGCCCCGCAAGCGATCCAGAACCGGGAAATAATTGCCATCGACGAGCATCCGGACTTCGTCGGTCTCGGCGAAGAGGACGGCTGGCCCCAGCCCGAAAAACTGCGAGATCCGCCGGACATTACCCGGCGACGGCAAATGAACGCCCGAGAGGTATTTGTTGAACTGCTGCCGGTTGAGCCCGATCTTGCGGCATACGGCGGTGATCGAGCCGTGCCGCTCGCAGAGGAACCTGAGGTTCGCGGCGAACCGTTCCACATCGTTCGGTTTCAAGGCGTTCCCGCTCCCCGTTTTGCCCAGCAGCAGGTCGACGCAACTACTGCGTCACTTTGCGTCAGCAATCAAGCTGTTGCGAAATTGCCAGCCGGCGCATCGGCACAGGACACTCGCCGGATCAGATTTCGCGGAAGGCCAAGATGATCAAGCGCTTGAAGACGGCTGCAGGTTCCGGCGATGCGGTTCAGGACAAGGCCCTCACCAAGGCGGTGGAGGACTTGCTGGAGCAGGTCGAGACGGGTGGCGACCAAGCCGTTCGCGCGCTAGCCAACAGGTTCGACGGGCTGGACCGTCCATCGTATCGGCTCAGCGACAGTGAAATCCAGGCTTGCGTCGACAGTCTGACGACGCGGCAGCGGGAGGATATCGAGTTCGCCCAGGCTCAGGTCCGCAATTTTGCGCAGGCCCAGCGCGCTGCGTTCCGGGACATCGAGGTCGAGACGCTTCCCGGCGTCGTCCTCGGGCACAGGAACATCCCGATCGCCAATGTCGGCTGCTACGTCCCCGGCGGCAAATATCCGCTGCTCGCCTCGGCGCATATGTCAGTCGTCACGGCCAAAGTCGCGGGCTGCGAGCGCATCATCACCTGCGCGCCGCCGTTCAAGGGCGAGATCGCCCCCCTGATCGTCGCGGCCCAGCATCTCGGCGGCGCCGACGAGATCTATTGCCTCGGTGGTGTCCAGGCGATCGCCGCCATGGCGTTCGGAACGGAAAGCATCAAGCCGGTCGACATGCTCGCCGGCCCCGGCAATGCCTATGTGGCGGAAGCCAAGCGCCTGCTGTTCGGCAGGGTCGGCATCGATCTCTTCGCCGGCCCGACGGAGACGCTGGTTATCGCCGACGAGACCGTCGACGGCGAAATCTGCGCCACCGATCTGCTCGGACAGGCGGAGCATGGCGTCAATTCGCCCGCCATCCTGCTCACGACTTCCGAGAAGCTGGCTCGCGAAACCATGCGAGAGATCGAGCGGCTGCTCGCCGTCCTTCCGACGGGAGAGATCGCGCGCAAGGCCTGGGAAGATCATGGCGAGGTCATCGTCTGCGACAGCCGCGACGAGATGGTCGAGGAAGCCGACAGGATCGCCTCCGAGCATGTCCAGGTCATGACGGCGGACCCAGACTACTTCCTCGAGCATCTCAAGAACTACGGCTCGCTCTTCCTCGGCGTCCGCACCACCGTCTCCTATGGCGACAAGGTGATCGGAACGAACCACACGCTCCCGACCAAGAAGGCGGCGCGCTACACCGGCGGGCTCTGGGTCGGGAAATTCCTGAAGACCTGCACCTACCAGCGTGTGCTCACCGACGAAGCCTCCGTTCTGATCGGCGAAGTCTGCTCCCGACTCTGCATCATGGAGGGCTTCGTGGGCCATGCCGAGCAGGCCAACATCCGCGTCCGGCGCTTCGGCGGACGCAACGTCCCTTACGGCGCCGCCGTGAGCACGGCGGCCGACGGCCCCGGAGCGACAACCCCGTAACCGACGCGAAACAGACATGCTGTCTTTCATGATCAGGCGCATCGTCGCGACCATCCCGGTGATGGGCTTCGTCGCCCTCTTCGTCTTCTCGCTGCTCTACATCGCCCCGGGCGACCCGGCGGCCGTGGTCGCCGGCGACCAGGCCTCGCCGGCCGAGGTCGAGCGCATCCGGCAGAGCCTTGGCCTGGATAGACCCTATCTGGTCCGCTTCGGGGAATGGGCCGGGCGCGTCGCGCAGGGCGATCTCGGCGCGTCGATCTTCACGGCCCGGCCGGTGACGCAGCTCATCGCCCAGCGCATCGAGCCGACGCTGTCGCTGATGGTGCTGACCCTGATCGTCGCCGTGTTCGTCGCGGTCCCGATGGGCGTGCTCGCGGCGTGGAAGGCGGGAAGCCTCGTCGACAAGGCGGCGATGGGCTTTGCCGTGCTCGGCTTTTCGGTGCCGGTCTTCGTCATCGGCTATCTGCTCGCCTATGTCTTCGCTCTCAAGCTGGAATGGCTGCCGGTACAGGGCTATGCGCCGCTGGCGGAGGGCTTCTGGCCCTGGCTTCGCAGCCTGCTCCTGCCCGCTCTCACGCTCGGCTTCGTCTATATCGCGCTGATCGCCCGCATCACCCGCGCCACCATGCTGGAGGTGCTCCAGCAGGACTATGTCCGCACCGCCCGCTCCAAGGGGCTGGCCCATCGGCAGGTCTTCTTCCTACATGCCCTCAAGAATGCCGCCGTGCCGGTGATCACGATCATCGGCGTCGGCATCGCGCTCCTGATCGGCGGCGCGGTCGTCACCGAGAGCGTCTTCGCGATTCCCGGGCTGGGCCGGCTGACGGTCGATGCGATCCTGCAGCGCGACTACCCGGTCATTCAGGGTGTCGTTCTGATGTTCAGCTTCGTCTATGTGCTGGTGAACCTGCTGATCGACCTCGCCTATACGCTCGTCGACCCGAGGATCAGCTATTGACCGCGCTCTCCGGCACTGAAGCGGGCGCGACCCGGCTCTTCGCGAGCGCGACGCGGCAAAAACGCTTCCTGCACTATCTGCGCCGGCACCCCTCGGTTGCGATCGGCGGCGGGCTGCTGCTCGCCATCGCCCTGGGCGCCATCCTCGCCCCTCTGCTCTGGACGATAGACCCGACGCAGCTCTCCCCGGCCCGGCGTACGCGAATGCCCTCGGAGCAATTCTGGTTCGGGACCGACATGCTGGGGCGCGACGTCTATTCGCGCGTCGTCTACGGCGCCCGCGTCTCGCTCGTCGTGGGATTTTCCGTTGCGGTGCTCGCCTCGGTCGCCGGGCTGGCGATCGGCGTGCTCGCAGGCTTCGTCAGGAAGCTCGACGGCGTCATCATGCGCGCCATCGACGGCATGATGTCGATCCCGCCCATCCTGCTCGCCATCGCCCTGATGGCGCTGACGCGGGGATCGGTCGGCAACGTCATCCTGGCGATCACGCTCGCGGAAATCCCGCGCGTCGCCCGGCTGGTCCGCGGCGTCGTGCTGTCGCTGCGCGAGCAGCCCTATGTCGAGGCAGCCGTCGCCTGCGGCGCAGGGGTGCCGCGCATCCTCGTCAGACACATCCTCCCCAACACAGTCGCGCCGATGATGGTGCAGGCGACCTATATCTGCGCCAGCGCGATGATCGTCGAGGCGATCCTGTCCTTCATCGGGGCTGGCATCCCGCCCGCCACGCCGTCCTGGGGCAACATCATGGCCGAGGGCCGCGCGCTCTGGCAGGTCCGGCCGCATATCGTGCTGTTTCCCGCGATCTTTCTCTCGATCACCGTCCTGGCGGTCAATCTCCTCGGCGACGGACTGCGTGACTCGCTCGATCCGCGCATTGCCAAGCGCCTTTGAAGGGAACCGAAACACCGGGGTGGCGCGATGCGCCCCTCCTCGCGAACCGAGAACCGAAGCTGCCGAGAAACAAGGGAAGCCGGCAGCCTTCGATCCGGATCGCGTCCATCGCCAACCAGCTATCAAAGGGAAGGACGTTCATGCGCGTCGCATTGGCCAGCTTCGAATTCGAAGGCAACACGCTCTCGTCGCAGATCAACCGCCGGGATACGTTCAGCCGCAAGGTGCTCGTCGAAGGAGACGGCGTTCTCCCGGCGGTCGAGGGGCGCGACCTCGCGGTCACCGGCGCACTCGAAGCGCTGCGCAAGGAGGGGCTCGAGATCGTCCCCATCCTCGTCGCCCATGGCGGTTCCGGCGGCGTCGTCGAGGGCGCCTTCTACCGCGAGACCCTCGACAGGATCGTCGCGGGCATCCTGAAACAGCCTGTCGACGGCATCTTCCTCGCCCTGCACGGGGCCATGATCTGCGAGGGCGAGACGGATCCCGAAGGCGCGCTCATCGCGGCCCTGCGTGCGGCGCTCGGCCCGGGCATCCCGATCGCCGCGAGCCTCGACCTCCATGCGCATGTTACGCCGCGCATGGCCGACAACGCCGACATCCTCGTCGGCTACGAGACCTATCCACATGTCGACGCCCATGGCACCGGGCGGCGCGCCGCAGAATTGCTCGCGGGAGCGCTGCACGGGCGCATCAGGCCGGTGACGCGGCTCCGGCGCATCGACGCCCTGCTGCCCGTCGTCGGTGGCTCCACCAATGGCGATGCGCCGATGGCCCAGGTCCGCGAACTGGCGCGCCGGATCGAGGCGGACGGGCGCGCGCTCGCCGCGAGCTACTTCCCCGTCCAGCCCTGGCTCGACATCGACGATCTCGGCATTGCCGGGGTGGCGGTCACGGACGCCGATCCTGCCGCGGCAACGGCTGTCGCCGAAGAGATCGTGCTGGCGATGTGGGACCGGCGCCGGGCCTTCGAGCTTGCGTGCCTGTCTCCCGACGAAGCCGTTCGTGAAGCCCTCGACCGACCCGCCCGCGTCCTGATTTCCGATGCGCCCGACTGCGTCGGGGGCGGGGCGCCCGGCGATGCGCCGGCCGTGCTGGCGGCTCTGCTGCGTGCCGGCCCCGATGCGGAGTCGGCCGTCCTTGTCGTCGATCCGGCCGCGGCGGCAGAGGCCTTCGACCTCGGCATCGGCAAAACCGCCCGCATGCGCATCGGCTCCTCGCTCGACCCACGCTTCCACCCCCCGGTCGAGACGGAGGTCGTCGTCGAGAGCCTGCATGACGGCCACTTCACCTATACAGGCGGCATCAGCGCCGGCACGCCGGGACAGATGGGGCCGACCGCCGTCCTGCGGGCGGGCAGGCTGCGGATCGTGGTGCCGACCTACGCGACCTACGAGTACGGCGACGAGCAGTATCGGGCGGCGGGCGTCGATATCCGCGATTGCAAGATCGCCGTCCTCAAGAACCCGATGAACTTCCGCACCCTGCTCGATGCCGACACCTCCTGGGTGATGGTCGGTGGCGCCGGCCCGACAGCGCCGGACCTCGCGAGCATCGCCTGGCAAGTGAAGAAGCGCCCTTTCTGGCCCTGCGACGACCAGCAGCAGCCCGTTTTCATGGAGAACCACCGTGACGCCTGACACCTTGCTTTCCTGGCCGACGCCATCGCGCAGCCGGAACGCTCCTCCGGTCGAGGCCCGCTTCGCCGCGGGCACGGCCTGGATCGACGGCAGGATCGTGCCCGTCGCCGAAGCCAGCCTGCCGCTGCTCGATTGGGGCTTTCTGCGCTCCGATGCCTGCCAGGAGACGATCTCCGCCTGGGACGGGCTGCTGTTCAGGCTCGACGACCATCTCGACCGCTTCTGGCGCTCGCTGGAGCGCCTGCGCATGACCTCCCCGCTCAGCCGGGACGAGATCCGTGGCGCGATCCATGCCCTGATCGCCACGGCCGGTTACGACAACGCCTATGTGCAGATCATCATGACGCGCGGCCGCCCCCCGATCGGCAGCCGCGACATCCGGCTCTGCACGCAACGCTTCCAGGCCTTCTGCATTCCCTATGTCTGGATCGCGACGCCCGAGGTGCAGCAGCGCGGGCTCCACGTCCATATCGGCAGCCGCCATCGCGTGCCGGCAACCTCGGTCGACCCGATGGTCAAGCATTATCACTGGCTCGACTTCGAGCTCGGCCTGCTCGAAGCCTTCGACCATGGCGCCGAAACCGTCGTGCTGACCGATGGACAGGACCATCTCCTCGAAGGCCCCGGCTTCAACATCTTCGTCCGCAAGGGCGAAAAGCTGCTCACGCCGCGCAGCGGCATGCTCGACGGCATGACCCGGCGCACGGTGATGGAACTCTGCGCCGATCTCGGCATCTCGGTCGAGGAAACCGACGTGCCCGTCGCCGCCCTGCGCGATGCCGATGAGGCCTTTCTCACGACGACGGCCGGCGGGGTTCTCCCCGTCGCCTCGGTCGACGCCAAAGCCATCCGCAACGGCCCCGGCCCGTTCACCGCCCGCATCCACGCCGCCTACTGGCAGCGCCGCGCCGATGGCTGGCTCGGCGAGCCGGTCGATTACACCGTTCCCGCCGCCCTCGCCTCGGAGTAGAACCATCATGCTCAACAGACGTCAGTTCATCGGCGCGGCAGGTGCTGCCGCCATCGCCCGCCCCGCTATCGCCCAAGGCACGGCGGCACGCACGCTGAAGTTCATTCCGGAAACCAACCTCGCCATCCTCGACCCGGTGGTGACGACGGCAGCGGTCTCGACCACGCATGGCTACTGCGTGTTCGACAACCTCTTCGCGGTCGACGACCAGTTGCGGCCGCAGCCGCAGATGGCCGCTGGCGCCACGACCGCCGACGACGGCAAGACCTATGAGATCAAGCTGCGCGACGGGCTCAAATTCCACGATGGCGAGCCGGTCCGTGCGCGCGATTGCGTCGCCAGCCTCAAGCGCTGGAGCACGCGCGACAGCTTCGGCCAGGCGCTGGGCACGGTCGTCGACGAATGGCAGGCCGTCGACGACAAGACGATCCGCGTCAGGCTGAAGCGGCCCTTCCCGCAATTCCTGCGCGCTCTCGGCAAGCCGCACTCCTCGGCCGCTTTCATCATGCCGGAGAGGATCGCAAATTCCGACCCGATGACGCCCGTCAAGGAGATGGTGGGATCGGGGCCGTTCCGCTTCGTCGCCAACGAATTCGTCCCCGGCTCGCGGATCGTCTACGAGAAGTTCGAAGGCTATGTGCCGCGCGAGGAACCCGCCAACTGGACGGCGGGCGGCAAGCGCGTGAATTTCGACCGCCTCGAATGGCATGTCATCACCGATGCGGCGACGGCAGCGAGCGCGCTTCAGCGCGGCGAGGTCGACTGGTGGGAGCGCCCCCTGCCCGACCTCATGTCGACGCTCACCTCGGACAAGAACGTCACCACCAGCACGCTCGATCCCTACGGCCTCATCCTCGGGATGCGCTTCAACCATCTCGAGGCGCCGTTCAACAACCCTGCGCTGCGGCGGGCCATCCTCGCGGCCGTCACGCAGGACGACTACATGCAGACGGTGATGGCGGGCGATACCGACAGCTACCGCGTCTGCCGGGCGATGTTCCCCTGCGGCCTGCCGGGCGTGAACGAGCTCGGCGCCGGGATCATGAAGCAGCCGCCGGACCTGAAAGCCGCCCGGGCCGCGATCGAGGCCTCCGGCTACAAGGGCGAGAAGATCGTCATGCTGCACGCCGCAGACCATCCGCTGATCGCGCCGCTCGGCGACATCACCGCCGATCTGCTGAAGCGCCTCGGCCTGAATGTCGACGTGCAGACCATGGACTGGGGCACGGTCGTCCAGCGCCGCACCTCGAAGGAGCCGGTGGAACGCGGCGGCTGGAGCATCTTCCACACCAACTGGCCGGGCTCCTCGGTCACGAATCCGGCGGAGAACCTCTATATCCGCGGAGCCGGCGCATCCGGCTGGTTCGGCTGGCACGACAGCCCGGAGATGGAGAGCCTCACCGCGCAGTGGCTGGCCAGCACCGATGAGGGGCAGGCACAGAAGCTGCTCGACGATATCCAGCGCAGCGCGCTCAACACCGTGCCTGTCGTGCCACTTGGGCAGATCATTCCGAAGACGGCCTATCGCAGCAACCTGCAAGGCATCCTGACTGCGTCGTCTCCGTTGTTCTGGAACGTTCGCCGGGCCTGAAAACCTGGCTCATTGACCGGGCGAGCGGCTTGGCCCGCGCCCGCATGGAAAAGCCCGCCGGAACGATCCGGCGGGCTTTACCTTTCCCAGCAGGGCCGGTTCAGGCCGCCGCGGCGGCCTCGTGGCGCGACACATGGGCAATGGCGGCGCGCAGGTCGTCCAGCGTCGCATCGGCGCCGACGCAGCGCTCGGCCAGGTGGCGGCGGAAGGCGCGCGCACCGGGACGGCCCGGGAACAGGCCGACGAGATGGCGCGTGAAGGCATGCACGCGCCCGCCCCGCTCGAGATGCGCAGCGATGTACGGCTCCAGCGCCTCCAGCATGGCGAAGGCGTCCGTCACCGGCGCCTCCTGCCCGAAGAGCAGCGGATCGGCCTGAAGCAGGATCTCCGGGTTCTGATAGGCCTCGCGGCCGATCATGACGCCGTCGAGCTTCTCCAGATACGCCGGCCACTCGGAGGGCGCCTTGATGCCGCCGTTGATCGCGACCGGCAGGTCCGGATTGGCCGCCTTCAGGCGATAGGCACGCTCGTAGTCGAGCGGTGGGATCTCGCGGTTCTCCTTGGGCGAGAGCCCCTGTAGCCAGGCCTTGCGGGCATGGACGATCAGGGCATCGACGCCGGCCGCCCGCACCGCGGCCGTCAGCGCATCGAGCGCGCTTTCAGGGTCCTGATCGTCGACGCCGATCCGGCATTTCACGGTGACGGGAATGGAGACCGCCGCCTTCATCGCGGCGACGCAGTCGCCAACCAGAGCCGGCTCGCGCATCAGGCAGGCACCGAAGGCCCCGCCCTGCACCCGGTCGGAGGGGCAGCCGCAGTTCAGGTTGATCTCGTCATAACCGAAATCGGCGCCGATCTTCGCGGCTTCCGCCAGCAGCGCGGGATCGTTGCCGCCGAGCTGGAGCGCGACGGGATGCTCCATCGCATCGAAGCCGATCAGGCGCTGGCGATCGCCCCGGATCACGGCCTGCGCCGTCACCATCTCGGTATAGAGCAGCGCGTGGCGCGACATCAGGCGGTGGATGACGCGGCAATGCCTGTCCGTCCAATCCATCATCGGCGCCACGGAGAAGCGCCAGAAGCTCGCCTCGACACGAGCTGCGGTGATCTGGATGTGTGTATTCAACGCGCGTGGCCTGCCGGTGCCTGGTTCATTCATGCGGAGACGCTGCCATGGCGACCGTGCCGTCAAACGGTACCGAGGCAGCGAAACTTGGGCGTATATGGCTCAATTCGCGGAGATGCGCGAGGGGCGCGGCGAAACTCCGGCTCCGGCCGGAGCATCGTCCGAGACGAACGCCATGGAACTGTGCCGCCGGCCTGCGGTTGGAAGGGCAGAGGTCGCGCGTCACCTCGTCCCGCACAGCCCTGGAAGAAGCGGAGTTGGTATGGCCGAAGCTCCGCGCGTTTTGCGACGCTCGCGTATGCGTCAGTTCTTCGGGATCGCGCTGCGCTACTGGCGCGGCAGGGCACGGTGGCGTGCCTGGGTCCTGACGATCACCGTCCTCGTCTTCATCGCAGCGCAAACCGGCGCCGCGGTCGGCATCAACCGCTGGAACCGCTGGTTCTTCGATGCTCTGGAAAAGCGCGATGTCGGCGCCGTCTGGGCGACAGTCGGCTGGCTGCCTTTTCTCCTTGGAGCCGCCGCGCTGTCGATGTCCGGCCTCGTGGTCAGCCGGATGCTGCTGCAGGTGCGCTGGCGCGAGAACCTGACGCGTCGCCTCGCCGGCTGGTGGATCGCCGACCAGCGCTATTATCGCCTGGGCTTCCTGGCCAACAACATGACCGCCCCGGAGTACCGCATCGCCGAGGATGTCCGCCTCGCCATCGAGCCCCTGGTCGAGCTCGCGATCGGGCTGATCAGCGCCTTCGTCACGGCGGCGACCTTCGCCGCAATCCTCTGGCAGGTCGCCGGCTCGGCCGAATTCGCGCTCGGCGGGACCACGATCGTGATCCCCAGCTATATGGCGCTCGCAGCCGTAGTCTATGCCGTGGTCGCTTCACTTGCCGCCTATTTTGCCGGCCGCCCCCTCGTTGCGCGTGTCGCTCACAAGAACGAGATGGAGGCGCAGTTCCGGGCGGAGATGACGCGATTGCGCGAAAATGCCGAGAGCATCGCGTTGATCCGGGGTGATGCCGACGAGCGCAGCTCCGCCGGGAAAAGCTATGGCCACGTCGTTGCGGCCTGGCTCAGGATCGTGCGCCAGCAGGGTGTGATCGCGCTGGTGCTCAACACCAACGCCGCGCTCTTCCCGATCGTGCCGCTCCTGCTGATCGCACCGAAATTCCTGTCCGGTGACGTCACGCTGGGCGCGGTCGTGCAGGTCGTCGCAGCCTTCAGCGCGGTCCAGGCCGCATTGATCTGGTTCGTCGACAATTTCGTGCGGCTCGCCGAATGGTTCGCCTCGGTCACCCGTGTCGACGAGCTGATGGAGGAGATCGAGGCGCTGGATATCGGCACGATCATGGACAAGGACACCGGCATCGAGCTCGGCGAAAGCGATGACGGCGCGATCCATCTCGACAACCTGTCCATCGCCCACAGCAATGGCCGCGTCGTCCTGGCCGATGCCACCGTGACCATTGCGCAGGGTGCGAAGGCGCTGATCGCGGGCGAGAGCGGTTCCGGCAAGAGCACGCTGATCCGCGCGATAGCCGGGATCTGGCCTTGGGGTTCCGGCTCGATCAGGGTACCCGCCGGCCAGTCGATCGCCTTCGTGCCGCAGAAGCCCTATCTCCCAAAGGGCACTCTGCGCACCATACTGCTCTATCCGGATGCGGACCGCGTCGTGACGGACGAGGCTGTCCTCGCGGCGCTTCAACGCTGCGGCCTGAGCTATCTCGCAAAGAAGCTCGACGCAGAGGAAGACGACTGGGACCGCATCCTGTCCGGAGGTGAGCGCCAGCGCGTCGCCTTCGCCCGCCTGCTGCTGCAAAAGCCCGATATCATCGTGATGGACGAGGCAACCTCGGCGCTCGACGAGGAGAGCCAGGCTTCGTTGCTGAACCTGTTCCAGGAGGAACTCGCGGCGGCGACGCTGATCAGCGTCGGCCATCGTCCCGGCCTCGAGGATTATCACGACCAGAAGATCACGCTGGAGCGCAGGCCTGCGGGCGCTCACATGACGTCCAGGCGCCTGCGGAAATCGCTGTGGCGGCTGTTCAGGAGCCGCGGCGCCGACAATGAGGACGAACGCCCGGAACCTTACGACAGTCCGTGACGGCGGCGCTCGTCTTAAGCGCCGCCGATCCGGGTCATTTCTTCGCTCTGGCGACGATCTGCGTCGGATTGACGAAGCGGAGCGCGATCACCAGCCAGATCAGGGTGGTGACCATGTAGATCACCGCCATCGCGTCGATCGACTGCACCGCACGAACACCGGAGGCGAAGACAGCGTAGTAGAGCGCGACGACGAGCGTCTGGCTGGTCGGGCCGGCCGTGAGGAAGGTCAGTTCGAACATCGCGAGGGTGCGCACCAGCACCAGCAGCAACGCGGCGAGGATACCGGGCAGCAGCAGCGGCAGCAGCACATGCACGAAGAGCTTGAAGGTGTTGGCACCGAAGACGCGCGCCGCCGACTCGATCTTGGTGTCGATCTGCTCGATGAACGGGATCATCACCAGGATGACGAAGGGCACCGTCGGCACGAGATTGGCGAGCACGACGCCCGACATCTGGCCGGCGAAGCCCGCCTGGTAGAGCACCGTCGCCAGCGGAATGCCGAAGGTGATCGGCGGCACCAGGAGCGGCAGCAGGAAGAGCAGCATGACGAGCTTCTTGCCCGGGAAGTCGCGCCGCGCCAGCGCATAGGCCGCCGGCACGCCGATCAGCCCTGAGAGCGCCACCACCAGGAAGACGATCTGGAACGTGACGAGCAGCACCTCATAAAGCTGGAACTCGGACCATGCGGCCGCATACCAGCGCGTCGTCCAGCCGGCCGGCAGCCAGGTGCCGAGCCAGCGCGTCGAGAAGGACGAGGTCACCACCGTCGCGATCATCGCGAAGAGGTTGACGATGAAGAAGCCGATCAGCGTCCAGTTGGCGGCGGCCCAGAGCTTCGTCGAGAGACGGGTATCCTTGACCATCGGATCAGCCCTTTCCGCCGCCGGCAGGGCCGCGATACAACATGCCGCGCGCGGCCAGGACCACGACGACGATGGCGAGCTGAACCACGCCCATGATCATCGCGACGGCCGAAGCCATGGAGTAGTCGTATTCCTCGAAGGCCGCCTGATAGGCCGCGATCGAGATCACCCGGGTCGGCCCCGAGGGCGCGCCGAGCAGCACGGCCGAGGGGAAGACCGAGAAGGCCTGCACGAAGCTCAGGCAGAAGGTGATCGCAAGCCCCGGCAGCAGGAGCGGGAACAGGATGTGCTTGAAGCGCTCCCACGGCCCGGCACCCAGCGTCGCGCCCGCCTGTTCCAGCGCCGGATCGATGCCGGAGAGGTAGGACAAGGTCAGCAGGAAGGTGAAGGGGAAGCCGGTGATGACCAGCGAGAGCATCACGCCCCAGTAATTATGCAGCAGCTTCACCGGCGAGGAGATGATGCCGAAGGTCATTAGCACGCGGTTGAACCAGCCCTGCGGCCCCAGATAGTTCAGCAGGCCCTCGGCGACGAGCACGGTGCCGAGCGTGATCGGGATCACCAGGATCGTGGTCAGCAGGCGCTGGTTCTTCATCAGCCGGACGCGGAAGGCGATCGGGATCGCCAAGAGCAGCGTCGCGACCGTCACCGGCAAGGCGAGCCAGAGCGTGGTCCCGATCGTCCCATAGAGGAAGGAATCGGAGAAGAAGCGCTGGTAGTTGGCGAAGATGCCGCCCTGCTTCGGCTCGAAGGAGAGCACGAGCCCGTACAGGAACGGATAGATGAACAGCGCCAGCAGGAACAGGATCGCGGGGACGACGAGCAGCGTCAGCCCGTCCAGCCCGCGCGCCGCCAGCCGCTGCTTCAGCGGGATGGAGGTGATGTCCGCACTCACGCCGCCGCTCCATAGACGAGGACGCGCTCGGGATCGGCGGCGAGCGTCACGGTCTCGCCCGGCGCCAGCTTGTCATGGGCGAGGAAGGACAGATCCGTGCCATCCGCCATGCGGGCGAAGCCGACGAATTCGCGGCCGCGGAACTCGGTCGAGACGACCTGCGCCTTGAGGCCGGCCTGCCCGGCCGCCACCGGATGCAGATCCTCCGGGCGGATCGCCAGATAGCCTTCGGCACCAGCGGAGAGTGTGTGACGCGCGCGGCCCGAAAGCTGCGCATCGCCGACAGCGACCGTCGCTCTGCCCTCGCCGACGGAGGCGACCTTGCCCTTGACCTTGTTGCGGAAGCCCATGAACTCGGCGACGTCGAGATGGTCCGGCCGCATGAACAGGTCTTCCGGCGCGCCGACCTGGCGGACCTGACCGTCGCGCAGCACCACGATCCGGTCGGCGAGCGAGAGCGCCTCCTCCTGGTCGTGGGTGACGTAGATCGTAGTGGCGCCGAGCGTGTTGTGGATGCGGCGGATCTCGGCGCGCATCTCGAGACGCAGCTTGGCATCGAGATTCGACAGCGGCTCGTCCATCAGCACCAACGGCGGCTCGACCACGATGGCACGCGCGATCGCGACGCGCTGCTGCTGGCCGCCGGAGAGCTGGCCCGGCAGCTTCTCGGTCTGGCCCTGGAGACGCACCAGCGCAGCGGCTTCCGCCACGCGCTTGTCGATCTCGGCGCGCGGCAGGCCGCGCATCTTCAGGCCGAAGCCGATGTTCTTGTTCACGTTCATATGCGGGAACAGGGCATAGCTCTGGAAGACCATGCCGAAGCCGCGCTCTTCCGGACGCAGCGGATCGATGCGCCTGTCGTCGAGCCAGATGCCGCCACCGGTCGCCGGAAGCAGCCCCGCGATCAGGTTCAGCGTCGTCGACTTGCCGCAGCCGGACGGGCCGAGCAGCGCGATGAACTCGCCCTTGCCGATCGTCAGCGAGACGTCCTTGAGCGCGTTATGGGTGCCGAAGTCACGGCTCAGACGGTCGAGCCGAAGCTCGCGGAACGAAGCTGCGTTGATGGTCATGGCTTCCGGATGGATCTGAGAAACGGGATCGAAGGACGGCGGCGGTCCCCCGGCGCGTGCCGGAGCCCGCCGCCGCACCAGTCTTACTTCTTCTTGGCGCCGCCGACCTGCTCGTCCCAGATCCGGAAGGCGATCACCATCTTGTCGGGGTTGAGCGGGGTTTCCATCGGGTTGTCGGCGATCAGCTTCTCGTATTCGGGGCGGCCGAACTCGGCGATGGCCTTCTGGCTGGAGGCAGGCGCCATCGAGAGCGGCACGTCCTTCACCGCCGGACCCGGATAGAAATAGCCTTCGTCATAGGTGTAGGCCTGCTGCGCCGGGGTCAGCATGTGGCGGATCAGGTCGAGCAGCACGTTGAGCTTCTCGTCGGAAACGCCCTTGGGGATCATCATGTACTGGGCGTCGGTGACCCAGTGGAACCCCTTCAGGGCCTGGATCTTGGCTTCCTTCGGCACGATGCCGAGCACGCGCGGGTTGATGTCCCAGCCAGTGGTCGAGATGATGATGTCGCGCGAGCCGTCGCCGAGCTCCTTCATCGTCTGGCCGGTGCCGGCGGGGTAATACTCGATGTTCTCGCCGAGCTCCTTGAGATAGGCCCAGGTCTTGTCCCAGCCCTTCTCGGGATCCTTCGGATCCTTGTCGCCGAGGAGGTAGGGCAGACCCATGATCCAGGTGCGGCCGGGTCCGGAATTGGCCGGGCGCCCGTAGAAGAAGCGGTTCTTGTTCTGCTTGGTCCAGGCCAGCAGCTCCTCGGCGGTGGTGGGCACCTGCTTGACGCGCTCGGGCATATATTCGAGCAGCGGCCCGGAGGGGTAATAGACCATCGCCATGCCCTGGCCCTGGCCGAGATTGTGCATGGCCAGCGCCGGCTTGAGGAAGACATCCTCGGGCTTCGGCAACTCGGATGCGTGGCTCGGCAGCAGCTCGACCCAGAGCTTCTGCTCGATGCCCGCCGAAAGCACGTCGAGGCCGCCGATGACGAGATCGATATCGACGCGGCCAGCGTTCTGCTGGGCCTTGATCTTCGCCGGCAGCTCTGGCGCCGGGGCCTTGGTGAAGACCATCCGCGAGACGGCCTTGGGATTCGCCTTCGGATAGTTCTCCAGCGGCGTCTGGACGAGGGCGAGCGCCCCGCCGACGTCGATGACGCTGATGGTGAGCGGAGCCGCCGGCAGCTTGAGCTGCTGCGCGAACACGCCCGGCGCATGCGCTGCGACACCGAGTCCGGCGACGCCGCCGATGAAATGACGCCGATTGATGCTGTCGTGAGCCATGATTTCTCCTCCCGATGCGGATGCCCGCTTATGAACTTTATTATGCTGCGCCGATCCGGCCGCCGCGATCCCGTTCCTGCCCCTCGATCCAGGAACTTATCAAGTCGACGAACCTGCCAAGTTGACGCAGCCCCCGGTTGATCAGTATCCTAGTATACTAGTCGTCGAGAGCTTGGCAATGGCCCACCCTGCAACCCGTCATAGCACGGACCAGATCTACAGCGTGCTGCGCACCGACGTGATCAGCGGCGCGCTGAAACCGCGTGAAGCGATGTCGGAGGCGCGGATGGCGTTGCGCTTCGGCGTCAGCCGCACACCCGTGCGCGAGGCGTTCAAGCGGCTGGTCGATGAAGGCTTCCTCGTCGCCGTGCCGCAGGTCGGCACCTTCGTCGCGCCGATCGACCTCGCCGCCGTCCATGACAGCCAGTTCGTGCGCGAGACGCTGGAGTGCCGCACCGTCGTGCTGGCCGCGCAGCGCATCGGCGACGCCGATTGCCGCCGGCTCGCGGCGCAGGTCGAGGAGCAGGCGGAAGCCGTGCAGCGGGGGGACAGGACCGAGATCTTCCGCCTCGACGAGGTGTTCCATGCCGAGATCTCGCGCATTGCCGGCCATCGTGCCGTCTGGAGCATGATCGAAGGCATGAAGGCCCAGATGGACCGGGTGCGCTGTCTCTCGCTGGAGACGCCGTCCTGGTCCGAGGTGATCCTGAACGAGCACAGGATCATCGCGGCCTGCGTCATGAAGCACGACGCGAAAGGCGCGGAGGCCGCGATGCGCGCGCATCTGCGCACCGTCTTCGCGACGATCGACACGATCGCGAAAGACCATGCGGACGCCTTCGACGATTCCCGCCTCGCCCACGAAGCCTCCTGACGCCCGCGTCCCCGACCAGCGACATCTCTTGTAAGGATATCACACCATGGAACAATGCTGGCGCTGGTTCGGGCCGGACGATGTCGTGACTCTGGCGCAGGCCCGGCAGGCTGGCGCGACCGGCATCGTCAACGCGCTGCACCAGATCCCTTATGGGGTGGTCTGGAGCGTCGATGAGATCGAGAAGCGCCAGGCGATCGTGCGCGCCGACAAGAGCCTCGGCCTGGAATGGAAGGTGGTCGAGAGCCTGCCGATTCATGAGAGCGTCAAGATCGGCGAGGGCGACCTCGAAACCATCTTCGAGAACTACCGCCAGTCGATGCGCAACCTCGCCGCCTGCGGCCTCGAGGTGATCTGCTACAATTTCATGCCGGTGCTGGACTGGACCCGCACCGAGCTCGCCCACAAGCTGCCGGGTGGCGGCACGGCTTTGCGCTTCAACCTGCATGAATATGTCGCGCTCGACCATTTCATGCTGAAGCGCAAGGGCGCCGACGAGGGCCATTCCGCCGCGGTGATGGACAAGGCGAAGGCCTGGTTCGACAACTCCTCGCAGGCTGATCGCGACCGGCTGCTCTCCAGCGTGATGGCCGGCCTGCCCGGCGCGTTCGACCGCTACGACCTGCCCGGCCTCGCCCGCATCCTCGATCGCTATGCCGGCATGACGCACGATAAGCTGCGCGCCAACCTGAAGCGCTTCCTCGAAGCGATCATCCCGACCGCCGAGGAGGTCGGCATCCGCATGTGCATCCATCCGGACGATCCGCCGCGCTCGCTGTTCGGCCTGCCGCGGATCTGCTCGACGGAGGAGGACATCGCCTACATCCTCGGCTCGGTGGAATCCTCCGCGAACGGACTGACGCTGTGCTCGGGCTCGCTCGGCGCCAATCCGAAGAACGACGTGCCCAAGATCGCGCGGCGCTTCGCCGACAAGATCTGGTTCGCGCATCTGCGCAACGTCGCCAAGGACCCGGACGGCTCGTTCATGGAGGCCGAGCATCTCGGCGGGGACACCGACATGGTCGCGCTGGTCGATGCGCTGATGGCCGAGGAGCAGCGCCGGAAGGCTGCCGGCCTCAGCGCCTGGCAGATCCCGATGCGGCCGGACCACGGCCACGAACTGCTCGACGATGTCGGCAAGGGCAGCTTCCCGGGCTATCCCGCCGTCGGGCGTCTGCGCGGGCTGGCCGAGCTGCGCGGCGTCATGGCCGCCCTTGCACAGGTCAAGGGCTACGCTGCCTGAGACGCGAAAGGCGGGCCAAAAGGCCCGCCTTTGCTAAACTATCGAAGCGCCCGCGGCCTCAGTGATCGTGGGAATGGCCCTTGTGGCCATGGGCGGCGCCATGGCCGTGGCCATGATCGTGGTGGCCGTGCCCGTGATGATCGTGGTCATGGCCGCAGCCGCAACCCTCGCCATGGGCATGCTGGTGCTCGTGACCATGCTCGTGCTTGTGCCCATGCGCATGATCGTGGCCGTGATGGTCGTGATGATGCCCATGGCCGTGGTCATGGCCATGATGGTGGTCATGGTGGTCGTGCCCGCAACCGCAATCATCGCCATGGGCGTGGTGATGGACTTCCGCCTCCGGTTGGAACGGACGCTCGACCACCGTCATGGAGCAGCCCTGCCCACGCACCAATTCGCCGAGCGCCGCATCGTTCGGGATGTAAAGGGCGTCGGCCGCCATCTCGGCCGGGACGTGATGGCCGCCGAGATGCCAGGCGAGACGCACCAGCCGCAGCGGGTTCTCGGCGCGGATTTCCAGCAGGCTTTCCGGCGCCGCCTTGATCTGGACCAGCGTGCCGTCTTCCAGCTTCAGCGCGTCGCCGTCGTTCAGCGTCGCCGCCTTGTCGAGCGAGATCGCGAGTTCCAGCCCGCCCGTCGCGCGGACACTGACGCCATTGATCGTGCGGTCGCGGTGACCGAGGGCCAGCGTATCGACGACGCGCTCGGCCTTGACGGCGGCCTTGCGAAGGACGGAGGTGGCGCGGAGCATCGGCGGCGATCCCATGGCTTGAGGCCAGGGCGCCACGCGCCCGAGCCCGGATCGCAGCTTAGTAGCACAAACCGGCGGCCGTGCTACCAAGCTCGGATGTCACAGGGGTCTCAGCGCGGCAGCGCCTTGACCTCGGTGTCGAACTTCTTGAGCAGGCGCGAGCGCTCGGCCGGCGAGCCCCAGCGCGGGGTGTCGTAGTCGATCAGCTTCATCTCCGAGAATTTCGGCGCGTCCGGCGAGAGCAGCGAATTCTTGTTCGACGGGATCGAGTTGATCTTCAGCTTCGCATTGATGTTCTGAGCATCGGGCGAGAGCGTGAAATCGACGAATTTGCGCGCGGCCTCGGGGTTCTTGCCGCCCTTGATGACCGAGACCGAGCCGGTCTCGTAGCCAGTGCCCTCGCAGGGAGCGACCGTCTCGATCGGCGCGCCCTGCAGCTTCTGCGTCAGCATGTCGTGGATGAAGGCGATGCCGACCGCCGTCTCGCCAAGCGCCGCCGCCTTGACCGGGGCGATGCCGGACTTGGTGTACTGGCTGATGTTCTTGTGCAGGCTCTTGAGGAACTCGAAGCCCTTCTCCTCGCCGAGGCGTTGCACCGTCGTCGCCAGGAAGACATAAGCGGTGCCGGACGAGCTGGGATCGGCGATCTGGACCTCGTCGCGCAGCTTGGGATCGAGCAGGTCGGCCCAGCATTTCGGCGCGGCGATGCCCTTCTTCTTGAGGACCTCGGTGTTGTAGCCGACGCCGAGCGCGCCGAGATAAATGCCGTTGGTGCGGAACTTGGACTGCTCGGCATGGCGCTGCGCCCAGTCATGCAGCTCCGGCAGCTTCGGCGACTTGTACTCGTCGAGCAGGCCTTCGTCGGCCGCCTGGAGATGCGGCTCGCCCGGCCCGCCCCACCAGACGTCGCCGCGCGGGTTGCTCGCCTCGGCCTTGACCTGCGCATAGACCTCGCCGGTGCTCTTGCGGACCATCGCGACCTTGATGCCGGTCGCCTTCTCGAACATCGCCGCGCCCTCGCGGCACTGCTCCTCGAGGATCGAGCAATAGACGGTGACCTGACCCTGGGCGAAGGCCGGGGCCGAGAAAGCCAAGCCGGCCAAGAGCGCGCCAACAGGCGCAAAACGCGAAGCAACCATGGTGATCCTCCCGATCGGATTCGTTTGCCGACGAAATGACCGGCGGGAGGATGGGGAGTCAAGCGAGGGGCGGCTAAGCCTCGCCTTCCGGCTTATCGGCCGCGGCGATGGCGACCGCCTCGGCCGGCTGCGCGCGTTTCTTCTTGGCCGCCGGCTTCTTGCGCCGCTTCAGCCTCGTCTTCGGCAATTGCGTTTCCTGCAGCATCTCGAGCTGGACCTGCTGGATCTCGGCGAGGCGCTGCCATTGCCGGGTGACGAGATGGTCCATCTTCTCGTGCAGATGCCGGATTTCGAGCTCGGCCTTGAGATTGACCTGATAATCGTTGAGCGAGCGCAGCCGATCCTTCGATTCCTGCCGTTTCTGGCTCATCATGATGATCGGCGCCTGCACCGCCGCGATGCAGGACAGCACTAGGTTCAGCAGGATGAAGGGATAGGGGTCGAAAGCCTTGGCGTCCCCCATCAGGCCGTTGATCGCCATCCAGACGACGAGCACGAAGCCGAAGCTGATCAGGAAGGCCCAGGAGCCGCCGAAGCTCGCGAGATTGTCGGAGAAGCGCTCGCCCAGCGTGCGGTGCTCCTCGAAATCATCCTCGGTATTCTCGGCGATGGTCTCCTGCCGGGCGATGCTTTCGGCGACCTCGCGGTCGAGGTCGGAATATTCGCCGTGCTCCTCGCGCAGGATCTCCTCGACATAGCGGGTGCGGTAGCGGGCGAGCTCCTTCAGGCTGATCAGCGCATGATCGGGCATATCGGGGAAATCGGCGCGGATATGGTCGGCGAGCGCCGGGCGCAGCGTGCCGACCTCGACGAGGTTCCGGCGCGCCATCTCCTGGCCGCTGATGGCGCAAATTCCGCGCTTCTTGCTGGCTGCGCCGGCGAGGCTCGCCGGATCGGCCAGGGTCGCGAGAGCGCCCGACGGCGCCTCCGCGACCCGATCGTCATCCTGTTCCTGTGTCATTCCCTGCCTGTCATTGCGTCTTGAGCCTTGCGCAGATTGCACCTGATCCCCGCGCCGATACCAGCACCCGAAAAAGCCGCGCCGATGGCAGCCAGGACCAGAAACAGCTTGCCCGGCGAGGCGGCGGCCTCTCCGGGCTCATGATCGTCGCGGGGGCTGGAAGAGCCCTCTTCAGGCGAGGGCTTCAGCCCTTCGGCTTCTCGTCCTTGCCGATCTCGTCAGAATCCTCGCCATCCTCTTCGGATTCGTCGGCTTCCTCTTCCTCCTCACCCTCGTCTTCGTCTTCATCCTCTTCCTCGCCCTCTTCGTCGAGGTCGAGATATTCGTAGCCGAAGACGATCTCGCCGGTTTCCGGATCGAAGGCGCTGGCCGAGGAATCCTCGAAGGCCTCGATCAGCAATTCGGCATCCTCGGCCCCGTCGACATCGAAGCGGCGCACGGCCTCCTCCCCATCGGCCCGGAGAACGAGTTCAATCGACCAACCCTTCCCCGTGGTGTCGTAGATGCATTTGAGACCCTGGATCGCCAGCATGATGCTCTCTCCTGAGCGCGGCAGCGCGCGCCGGGTCAGATGCCCGACGCGCGTGACGGCTGCGCGACGCTGGAGGAAAGAGGGAAGAGAGCGGCGAAACAGTTAGGCGCCGGCCTGCGCGAGGAAGCGCTCGACCTCGTCGCGGCGCGGGGCGCCGCTGCGGCCGCCGAAGCGGGTGCATTTGATCGCGGCGGCCGCCGAGGCGAAGCGGATCGCGGTCGGTTCGTGCTGCCCCTCGGCCAAGGCGAGCGCGAAGGCGCCGTGCCAGACATCGCCTGCGCCCAGCGTATCGACGGTGTCGACGACGAAAGCCGGGCTGTGCCGGACCTCGCCGCCCTCGACGAAGAGCACGCCTTCCTTGCCGAGCGTGACCGCAAGCCAGGTCGGGATGCCGGCCGCCACCTTGCTCAGGCCGGCACGCGGATCGTCCTCGCCCGAAATCTCGCGCAGGGCCTGCTGGCTGAAGGCGACATGGCTCGCCGTGCCCACCAGATCGGGATGCGGCGGCCTGCGATCGCCGTCGAGCACGCCGGGCACGCCGGCTGCGCGAGCGAGCGTCAGGGCGGCAAGCGCCCCCTCCCCCCAGCGGGTATCGGCAAGCACGGCGCCTGCTCCCGCCGGCAAGCGCGAAGGTAGCCAAGCGACGTCCTCCGGCATGGCCGGATCGGAATAGGAGATCACCATGCGCTCGCCTTCGGCATCGACCAGGATGGCCGAGACCGGAGAGCGCAGGCCGGCGACGCGGCGCGCGAAGGCCGCATCGACGCCTTCCGATTCGAGATCAGCCACGATCTGGTCGCCGGTCAGGTCATCGGCGAGGCGCGTCGCCAGCCAGCAGGCGCCGCCGAGGCGGGCGATCGCGACCGAGGCATTGCCGGCGCAGCCGCCACCGACCACGGCGAGCCCGCGCGAGCGGTATTTCTCGCCGCGGGTCGGCATGGTCTCGACGCTGTAGACATAGTCCAGCGTCGCGATACCCAGGCAGAAGACGCCGGCCAAGGCCTTACCAGTTCCCGGTATTCGGCATGCTCGCCCACGGCTCGGCCGGCGGCTTCGGATCGCCCTTCTGCAACAGCTCGATCGAGATGTTGTCGGGCGAGCGGATGAAGGCCATGTTGCCGTCGCGCGGCGGGCGGTTGATGGTGACGCCGGCCTTCATCAGCTTGTCGCAGAGCGCGTAGATGTCGTCGACCTCATAGGCGAGATGGCCGAAATTGCGGCCGCCGGTATAGGTTTCCGGGTCCCAGTTATAGGTCAGCTCCAGCGTCGGACTGCCGCGCGAGGCGCCGGCCTTCGCTCCCGCCAGGTCGTCGGAGGCTGCGAGGAAGACCAGCGTGAAGCGGCCCTTCTCGTTCTCGATGCGGCGGGTTTCGACCAGCCCGAACTTGTTGACGTAGAAATCCAGCGCCTGATCCAGATCGGTCACGCGCACCATGGTGTGGAGATATCGCATCGGTCGTCCTCGTTGTGTGGCGGCAGGGTTGATCCGTTTCCTAAATCAGGCAAGAGCATCGGCACTTCAGACCAACTCGCCAAGCCATCCGAACAGGACGCGCCATGACGACAACGCAAGACGGGCCGGAAACGGCACCGGCCGTGCGCGCCACGCCCGCACAGATCGCGCAGATCAAGCAGCGCGCTGCGATCCTCTCGGTGATGGCGACGATCCTGCTGACGGCCGCGAAGATCGTCGGCGCCACCATCTCCGGCTCGCTCGCCCTGCTCACCGACGCGCTGCAGGGGCTGGTCGATGTCGGCTCGACGCTGTTCACCTGGTTCGCCGTCCGCGCCTCCGACAAGCCGGCCGATGACGAGCACCATTACGGCCACGGCAAGGTCGAGGCGCTGGCCGCGCTGGTCGAGACCGCGATCCTGTTCACGCTCGCCGGCGCGATTCTGTGGGAGGCCGGCAACCGGCTCTGGACCAACGTCATCGCGCATGTCGAGGTGACGCCGCTCGTCATCGGCGTGCTCGTGCTCTCCATGATCGTCGACGCAATTCGCTGGCGCTCGCTGACCAAGGTCGCCAAGGAGACCGGCAGCGAGGCGCTTGCCGCCGAAGCCACGCATTTCTCGGCTGATTTCGTCGGCTCGACGCTGGTGCTCGTCGGCCTCATCGGCGTCTGGTACGGCATCGAGCGGGCCGATACCGCAGCCGCCTTCGCGATCGCGGCCTATACCGCCTTTTCGGCCTATCGCCTTGCCCGGCGCGTCCTCGACACATTGATGGACACAGCTCCCGAGGGCATGAGTGAAAAGCTCCGCGAGATCGCGCGCGGCGTGCCGGGCGTGGTCGGCGTCAACTGGCTCCGGGTGCGTCCGACCGGCGGGCGCGTCCATGGCGAGATCGGCATCAGCGTCTCGCGGACGCTGCCGCTCGACCGGGTGGTGGCGATCAAGGCCCAGCTCGGCGAGGCGCTGGTGAAGGTCGAGCCCGATGCCGAGATCACGATCACGGCCGATCCCGTGCAGGTCGACGACGAGACGGCGCTGGAGCGCGTGCTGCTGATCGCGCTCAAGCTCAAGATCCCGGTGCACCATGTCACCGTCCACTCGATCGGCGACAAGCTTTCCGTCAGCCTCGACATGGAAGTCGACCAGAGCCTGCCGCTCGGCGAAGCCCATGAGATCGCGACCCGGCTGGAAAGCGCGATCCGGGCCGAATTCGGCGGCGAGACCGAGGTCGAGACCCATATCGAGCCGATGGAGACGGGCCAGCCCGCCGGCCATAACGCCGCCTGGGAAACGGTCGAGGATATCGGCAAGGCGCTCGCCGGCGAGGCCGCGAAGCTCTCCGGGCCGATCCACGACATCCACAGCGTGCGCGTGCGCCAGACCGCCAAGGGGTTGGTCGTCAACTACCATTGCCGCGTCGACCCGGGGCTTAACGTCGCCGCCGTGCATGACGCGGTCGATGCGATCGAACGCGCGGTTCGGATCGCCCGCCCGCAGGTCTGCCGGCTGGTGAGCCATGCGGAGCCCGCGGTTCCGGCCGGGGCAAACTGACCCGTCGCGCCGGACGAGGCTTCCGGCCCCGTCCGGCAAAGGCTACACACGCACCCTGACTCTCGCCATCAGGGTTCCCATGCGTACCGAAGATGCCCCGCTGATCCGCCTCGAGGATTACCGCCCCAGCGACTGGCTGATCGACACGGTCGATCTCGATGTCAGCCTGCATCCGCAGAAGACGCGGGTGCGCGCCCTGCTGGCGCTGCGGCCCAACCCGGAGGGCCAGCCCGGCGCGCCGCTCAAGCTCGACGGCGACGAACTTGTGCTGAAGTCGCTCGCCATCGACGGCAAGCCGCTCGACCCCGCTAGCTACACGGTGACGCCGCAGGCGCTGACGATCCCCGCCCCGCCGGCGCATGATTTCACGCTGACGATCGAGACCGAGCTCGACCCCTCCGCCAATACCAAGCTGATGGGGCTCTACCGCTCCTCGAAGGTCTATTGCACGCAGTGCGAGGCGGATGGCTTCCGCCGCATCACCTATTTCCTCGATCGACCGGACGTGATGAGCGTCTATACCGTCCGGCTCGAAGCGGCGAAGGCGGAAGCGCCGGTGTTGCTCTCCAACGGCAATCTCGTCGCGGCGGCGGAGCTGCCCGGCGGCGACCGGCACTTCGCCGTCTGGCACGACCCGCACCCCAAGCCCGCCTATCTCTTCGCGCTGGTCGGCGGGGCGCTCGACCATGTCCGGCAGGATTACGTCACCGCCGACGGCCACAAGGTCGAGCTCGCCGTCTATGTCGAACCGGGCAAGGCCGATCGTGCCGGCTGGGCGCTGGATTCGCTGGTGCGATGCATGCGCTGGGACGAGCAGGTCTTCGGCCGCAACTACGATCTCGACATGTTCAACGTCGTCGCCGTCTCCGATTTCAACATGGGGGCGATGGAGAACAAGGGCCTCAACATCTTCAACGACAAATACGTGCTCGCCGATCCGCAGACTGCGACCGACGGCGACTACGCCTCGATCGAGGCGATCATCGCCCATGAGTATTTCCACAACTGGACCGGCAACCGCATCACCTGCCGCGACTGGTTCCAGCTCTGCCTGAAGGAAGGGCTCACCGTCTTCCGCGACCAGGAATTCTCCGCCGACGAGCGCTCGCGCCCTGTAAAGCGCATCGCCGATGTCCGCACCCTGCGCTCGACCCAGTTCTCGGAGGATGCCGGCCCCCTCGCCCATCCGGTCAGGCCGCGCGCCTACAAGGAAATCAACAACTTCTACACGCCGACGGTCTATGAGAAGGGCGCGGAGGTGATCCGCATGCTCAAGGTCCTGATCGGTGAGGACGCCTTCAAGCGCGGCATGGACCTCTATTTCGAGCGCTGCGACGGCACGGCCGCGACAATCGAGGAATTCCTCGGCTGCTTCGCCGAGGCCTCGGGCCAGAACCTCGATCATTTCGCCCGCTGGTACGAGCAGGCGGGCACGCCGACCATCGTCGCCTCCGGCCGCTACGACGCGGCGGCGAAGCGCTACACGCTCGACCTCGCGCAGAGCACGCCGCCGACACCCGGCCAGACGGAGAAGCAGCCCGTCGTGCTGCCGATCAAGCTCGGCCTCGTCGGCGCGAAGGGCGACCTGCCGCTGAAGACCGCGTCCAACGCCTATGCCGGCGACGGGCTCGTCGTGCTCGACCAGCCGTCACTGTCGGTCACCTTCGAGGACGTCGCGGAAGCGCCGATCCCCTCGCTGATGCGCGGCTTCTCGGCGCCTGCGCGGCTCGATCTCGATTTGTCGGATGCGGACCTGCTCCGGCTGTTCTCGGCCGACAGCGATTCCTTCAATCGCTGGCAATCGCTCCAGAGCGTCGCGACGCGCGTGCTCGTGACTGCCGGCAAGCCCGGTGCCGATGCGGACGTGCTGGCAGCGACCGCCGGCAAGCTCGGCGAAGCACTGCGTAGCTTCCTCAAGGCGGATGGGCTGTCCGACCCGGCCTTCGCGGCGCAGGTGCTGCGCCTGCCCGCGCCGGCCGATATCGCTCGTGAGATCGGTGGGGATGTCGACCCCGACGCGATCTTCGCCGCCCATCGCAAACTGTCGACCGCGATCGGCACCGCCCTGCTCGGCGAGTTGCCGGGCCTGCGAGGCGCGCTCGCAGCCAGCGGCGCCTATCGCCCCGATGCAGCCTCGGCAGGGCGACGCGCACTGCGCAACGAACTGCTCGGGCTGGCGGCGCTGGCCGCTCCGACCGAGGCTGCCGATCTCTGTGAGCAGCAATTCGCCGATGGCGACAACCTGACCGATCGCCTCGCCGCGCTCGCGGCAATGACGCTGATCCCAGGCGAGCGCCGGGAGTCGCTGATCGCGCGTTTCGCCGAGGCCTATGCCAACGAGCCGCTGGTGCTCGACAAATGGCTGATGGCGCAGGCGCTGATCGCCGAACCCGGCACGCTGGAACGCGTCAAGACGCTGATGCAGCACCCAGCCTTCTCGCTCGGCAATCCCAATCGCGTGCGGGCGCTGATCGGCGGCTTCGCGGCGAACCTGACCCAGTTCAACCGGGCGGATGGCGCAGGCTATGATTTCGTCGCCGATATCGTCGTCGCGCTCGACAAGACCAATCCGCAGGTCGCTTCGCGACTGCTCGGCTCGTTCAAGAGCTGGCGCATGCTGGAGCCCGGCCGAAAGCGCCTGGCGCGGGAGGCGCTGAGCACCGTCGCGGCCCTGCCGAACCTGTCGCGGGACGTCGCCGACATCGCCGAAAGAGCGCTCGCCTGAGCGCTCTCCGGGAATCGTTAACGCCGACCTGTCCAAAAGATTAACGTTTCATTACCCGCGCAGGATTCATCGGCATAAGCACTGCAACCTAAAGGAGAATTCGACACTCCTGACTCAACTCAGGGCTAGACAAACCGAGGCGCCCGGATTCAACTGACGGTGATTCGCGGGGATGCGGCACGTCTCCCGATCTTACTGACGGTAAAGTTCCGAAGGGGGACCGGGCATGTCGCGTGCAAACGCGGGCTGCGCACCTGTGCGCGCCGATACGATTCTGGGTGTAGCGCGCTCGCTGACGCACCCTCTGTATCATCGCTTCGAAAGCTTCGAACCTGCCTTTCGCACCGCAATCCCTGCGTTTGTGGGACTTTTCCTCATCATTCTCGGTGCCGGCGCGCTGATCCAGACCTCGGCCATGCGCGACGACGCCCTCGTCGACGCGGCCGGCGACATGGACCTGGTCTCGGCTCTGGTCGCCCGGGAGCTCGACGCCGCCACGCTGGCGGGCAAGGAGCCCACCGCCGTCCTCGCAGCACTCACCGCCCGCCACCTCGCGGCCCATGGCCGCTTCGTCCATGTCAGCGGCGCCGATGGCCGCGTCATCGCCAGCGAACCGGTGATCGGCCAGACGCAGCGCACGCTCGTCGACTTCCTCGGCCAGACCCAGCCTCTCACCGTATTCGGCGACCGCGCCGGCGTGATGCGCATTACCCTGCCGAACGGCGCCGACGCCTTCGCCAGCGTGCGCAACCTCGCTGCCCCCCTCGGGCAGGTCGCGGTGCTGCAGCCGGTCTCGCGGGCGCTCTCGACCTGGCAGATCCGCCGCTCGGGCCTGATCATCCTGTTCGGCTCCGCCGGCCTTATCCTCGGTGTCACCACGCTCGCCTTCATGCTCCAGTCGAAGCGGGCGAGCGCCGCCGACCAGGATTGCGACTGCGTCCGCGAACGCATCGACACCGCGCTCAACCGCGGCCATTGCGGCCTGTGGGACTGGGACCTCGCGCGGGGCCGCATCTACTGGTCGGATTCGATGTATGCCCTGCTCGGCTATGACCGCACCGGCGAATACATGTCCTTCGGCGAGGTCTCGAGCTTCATCAACCAGGACGATGTCGACCTCTATGCGCTCGCCGACGCGATCAGCCGCGGCGAGGCCGACCATCTCGACCGCGAGTTCCGCGTCCGCTCCGCCACCGGCGAATGGATCTGGCTCAAGGCTCGTGCCGAGCTGGTCATCGATCGCCGCACCCGCGCGCGCCATCTCGTCGGCATCGTCGTCGACATCTCCGAGCAGCGCCGCATGGCCGAGCGCACCGCCACCTCCGATGCCCGCCTGCGCGACGCCGTCGAGGCGATCTCGGAAGCCTTCGTGCTGTGGGATGCCGACAACCGCCTCGTGCTCTGCAACGCCAAGTACCAGCAGCTCCACCAACTCCCGGCCGACGCCCTGCAATCCGGCGCCTCCTACGACGAGATCATGGAGCTCTCGGCCCAGCCGCAGATCGACCGCGAGCCGATGCGGGTGCAACGCGGCATGGCCGGGGCCTCCTACGAGGCCCGCCTCTCGGATGGCCGCTGGCTGCAGATCAACGGCCGCCGCACCAAGGATGGCGGCTCGGTCTCGGTCGGCACCGACATCACCAAGCTGAAGCAGCAGGAAGAGCGGCTGACCCAGTCCGAGCACCAGCTCCTGATGCATGTCACCGACCTCAAGGCCTCGCGCCAGAAGCTCGAAGCCCAGGCCCAGCAGCTCGCCGATCTCGCTGAGCGCTATCTCGAGCAAAAGGCTTCAGCCGAAAGCGCCAACCGCGCCAAGTCCGAATTCCTCGCCAATATGAGCCACGAGCTGCGCACGCCGCTCAACGCCATCATCGGTTTCTCCGAGATCATGGAGAACGGCCTGTTCGGCCCGCTCGGCGAGAAATACACCGACTATGTCCGCGACATCCGCACCAGCGGGGGTTATCTCCTGGGGATCATCGACGACATCCTCGACATGTCCCGCATCGAATCCGGCCGCCTGCGGCTGGAAAAGAGCGAGATCGCTCTCGGCCCGGTGCTCGACCAGGCGCTGCGGAAGGTCCAGCCGGAGGTCGAACGCAAGCAGCTCGTGCTGGCCATCGAAGGCCCGCTCGACACCCATCTCGAAGCCGACCCGCACGCGCTCTACCAGATCCTCGGCAACCTGCTCGACAACGCCGCCAAGTTCACGCCGGAAGGCGGGCGGATCGCGGTCCGTACCCGCCATGTCCCCGGCGCGCTCAACATCTTCATCGAGGATACCGGCATCGGCATCCCCAAGGAGAAGATCGACCGCGTCGGTCGCCCGTTCGAGCAGGTCGAGGGCGATCTGGTGCGCAGCTACAAGGGTTCGGGCCTGGGCCTCGCCATCGCCCGCTCGCTCGTCGAGCTGCATGGCGGCTCGCTCCGGCTGCGCTCGGCGATCGGCGCCGGCACCATCGTCATGATTCACCTGCCGCTCGACGGCGGCGCCGACCGCATCACCGCGCAGGCAGCTTGAGCGTCAGCCAGCCTTCGCCTTCGACAGCACGCGGGTGAAGATCGCCCTCACCGCGCCGCGAACCTCGTCGAGCTCCGCTTTCATCACTTTCGCATCGGGCCGGCCGACGGCCGTCGCGATTCTCCTGAGCACCCGGGGCGGCACGGCCTTGGGATCGAAGGCCTCCTCGACCGTGAAACGCTGCCAGAGCTGGACGTCGCCGATCAGGCGATGCGCTTCGAGCAGAACAGAGGCATCCCCGTCCGAGAGCAGGCCAGCCGCCTTGGCTGCCGCGAAGACCGAGGCCGTGTCGTTGACGATCAGGCCGGGGTGTTCGCTGGCATAGGCCAGCAGCAGGAACTGGGCGAGGAAGTCGAGATCGGTGATACCGCCGGCCGCGAGCTTCAGGTCCCAGGAATCCTTCTCGCCCTTCTCCCTGGCAATCAGCGCGCGCATCTCCGCGACCGCCGCCGCGACCTTGGCCGGCTCGCGCTTGCGCGACAGGATCGCGCGGATCGAGGCCTCCGCCCGCTTCGCCAATCCGGCATCACCGACCACGACGCGGGCACGGGTCAGCGCCATCTCCTCCCAGATCTCGGCCTCGCCCTGATGATAGGCCTCGAAGCCCGCGAACTGGGTCGCGGCCGGGCTCTTGTTGCCGGTCGGGCGCAGGCGCATGTCGACCTGATAGAGCGTGCCGCGTCGCGTCGGCACAGTCAGCGCCGCGACGAGGCGCTGGGTGAAGCGGACATGCCAGGTGACGGGATCGAGGCTTCTGGCGCCGTCGCTCGCGCCGGCATCCTCCGGCCGGTCGTAGAGCAGGATCAGGTCGAGATCGGATGAAGGCGTGAGCTCGCCTGCGCCGAGCCGGCCAAGACCGAGCACGACCGTCTCCGCCCCTTCGATGGCGCCATGGTCTTCCGTGAAGGATCGGCGGGTGTCAGCGAAGGCGACGCGCAGGCAGGCCTCGGCGACAGCGCAATAGGCGTGCCCCGCCCCTTGTGCCGGGTAGACGCCGGAGAGGAGGCGCGCGCCGACCAGGAAATTCTCCTGCCGGGCCGCGTCGCGCAGGCGGTCGAGCCCGTCCTCGACGCTGGGCGGCGGCGAGCCGACATGATTGCGGATGCGCCGCTCCAGCGCCTCGACATCGAGCACCGCCTGCCCGAAGGCCGGGTCGATGACGCCGTCGAGCACATGCGGGTGCAAGGCCGCGACCTTGGCGAGACGCGGCGCGCTGCCGAGGATCTCGGCGAAGAGCGTCAGCAGGGAATCATGCGAGCGCAGCAGCGTCAGCAATTCGACCGCCGCCGGCATGCGGACGAAGGCGTTGTCGAGATGGGCGAGCGCGCCATCTGGGTCGGCGGTGCGGCCGAGCGCGACGAGCAGCGCCGGCGTCAGCTCCGTCAGCACCTCGCGGGCGCGGGCGCTGGTCACGGCGGCGCGGCGGCCGAAATGCCAGCCGCGCACCGTCTCCGCCGCGGTCGCGCCATCGCGGAAGCCGAGCTTGCCCAGCGTCTCGATCGTCTCGGGATCGGCTTCCGAGCCGGTGAAGCTCAGCGTCCCCGCCTCGGAGGCAAGGCTCGGCCCTTCCTCGAAGAGCAGGGCGTAATGCCCTTCGACGCACTTCGCATGCGCGGTCAGCGCCTTGCCGAAGGCAGCGGTCGAGGGATAGCCGCAGAAGCGGGCGAAGGCTTCGAGATCGCCCGCCGCCTTCGGCAGGGTCTGCGTCTGCTCGTCGGCCTGCATCTGCAGGCGGTGCTCGATGGTGCGCAGCCAGCGATAGGATTCCGACAACTCGTCGCGGGCCTGCGGCGTGATCCAGCCTTCGGTCGTCAGTTCGCCGAGCATCTCCAGCGTGCGCGGCCCGCGCAGGGCCGGGCGACGGCCGCCGAAGACGAGCTGCTGGGTCTGGACGAAGAACTCGATCTCGCGGATGCCGCCGCGGCCGAGCTTCACGTTGTGGCCGGCGACCGCGATGGTCTCGTGGCCCTTCACGGTCTGGATCTGGCGCTTCATCGCATGGATGTCGGCGATGGTCGCGAAGTCGAAATACTTGCGCCAGATGAAGGGCGCGAGATCCCCAAGGAAGCGCCGGCCGAGCTCGATATCACCCGCGATCGGCCGCGCCTTGATCATGGCCGCGCGTTCCCAGTTCTGGCCGACCGTCTCGTAATAGGAATAGGCCGAGGGCAGCGAGACTGCGACATGGGTCGAGGCCGGATCGGGCCGCAGGCGCAGGTCGACGCGGAAGACATAACCGTCCGGCGTGCGCTCCTGGATGATACGCGCGATCTGCTGGGTCAGCTTGACGAAGAAGCTTGTGGGCTCGGCGACGCCGGCCGCTTCAGCGGCCTCGGGATCGAAGAAGACGACGATGTCGATATCGGAGGAATAGTTCAGCTCGCCGGCGCCATGCTTGCCCAGCGCCAGCACGACGAGGCCGGAGTCGGGGCCGGAATTGGCGAGATTCGGGAGATTGATCCGGCCAAGATCCGCGGCCTGCCGCAGGACGTGGTCGGTGGCGAGGCGCGCCGCCATGTCGGCGGTTTCGGTCAACGCGCCCGTTACGGTCTCGACATCCCAGGCACCGCCGATATCGGCGAGCGCGATCAGGAGTGCCATGGCGCGGCGGAAGCGGCGCAATTCGCGCATCAGGTCCGCAGTTTCACAGCCCGCCTCGGCGAAGGCCGCTATCCCGGCCAGCAGCGCATCGCGACGGACTTCCGGCGCCTCCGTCAGGCTGGCGAGCAACCCGGCCGGGTCAAAGCGCATGATCTGCGTCAGGAAGGGCGAATGGGCGAGGATGCCGGCGACCAATGCCGCGCTGCGCGGATGCTCGGCCAGATGCGCCTTGAGCGCCTCGGCCGCTTCCTCGTCATGGAGGCGCTCGATCAGCTCTCGCTTCAGCAGCGCATCGGCCCTGGCCTTCGCCGGCAGGACCGGCGCAGCCTCGAGCCTGTCACAGAGCCGTTCCGCCATCGTTCATCGTCCTGCCTCAGTGGATCGGCACGCCAGCAGGGTTTGGCGCCGCTGTCGAGGCGGCAGGCTCGGCGAGGGCCGGCGTGTCCACAGGCTTGGGGCTGCCGACGGGCAGGAGGATGACGACGCGCAGGCCCGGCGCATTATCCTCCAGCGTGAGGCTACCGCCATGCAGGCGCACCACGCCGGCCACCAACGACAGGCCGAGCCCGAAGCCCGGCTTGCTGCGGCTGGTATCGAGCCGGACGAAACGATCGAAGACGCGGCCGCGATCGGCCTCCGGAATCCCTGAGCCATGGTCGGCGACGGAGAGCTCGACCTGATCGCCAATCGCCCGGGCAGAGACCGCCACGGTGCCGTCGCCGCCCTGCTCCGGCGCGCCGTATTTCAGAGCGTTGTCGATCAGGTTGTTCAGGGCCTGCCCGATCAGTTCGCGATTGCCGCGGACTTTCAGGCCAGGGGCGACATCGCTGGCGAGCGACAGGCCGGCTTCCTCGGCCAGCGGCTCGTAGAGCTCGGCGAGGCCGGAGACGATCTCGGAAATGTCGAGCTCGCTCATGTTGTCGCTGACGCGACCGGCCTCCAGCCGCGCGATCATCAGGAGCGCGTTGAAAACACGGATGAGGTTGTCCGCCTCCTCGATCGAGCCGTCGAGCGCCGCCCGCAATTCATCCGGCGATTTCGCAGTCCGCAGCGCCTCCTCCGCCCGGTTGCGCAACCGGGTCAGCGGCGTCTTGAGGTCATGGGCGATATTGTCGGTGACCTGCTGCATGCTGGCCATCAATTCACCGATGCGGTCGAGCATGGCGTTGAGGTTGAGCGCGAGCCGGTCGAGCTCGTCGCCGGTGCCAGTGATGGCGAGCCGGCCTTTCAGGTCGCCCTCCATGATGCCATGCGCGGTTTCGCTCATGCCGTCGATGCGCTTCAGCACACGCCGGGCCACGAACCAGCTGGCGAAGCAGCCGAGGATAAGGACCAGCGCCAGCGACCAGCCGGCGGCGCGCCGGATGACGATGCCGAGCCGATCGCGCTCCTCGAGGTCGCGGCCGACGAGCAGGCGGAACCCGGCCGGCAGCAAGAACACGCGCACCAACGCGCGGCTCGGTGTGTCGACCGTCTCGCTGGAGCGGGCATATTCGATCTCGCTCTCGCCGGTGCGATCGAGCGTGCCGGGCGGGATCGCCTCGACATTGCCGGCGATGCGCTCTCCCACCGGCGTGGTGACGAGGTAGAGCGAGGCGCCCGGCGCGCGCGAACGGCGCTCGACGATGTTGACGATACGGCGGATGCCGCCCTGGCGCTGCTGCTCGGCCAGACCCTGGATCTCGGCATCGATGGTCGAGCGGATCTGGTCGTCGAGCAGGCGCTTGGCGTTCCAGGCGACATAGCCGAGGACGAAGGCGGCAAAGAGCGCGAAGATGACGAGATAGGCCGCCGTCAGCTTGAAGGCGGTCGTGCGGAACAGCGTGGGCAGGAAGCGCTGGCGTTTGTGCGAGGGGGCGTCAGCGGGCGCTGTCACGGACCATGTATCCCGCGCCGCGGATGGTGTGGATCATCGGCAGCTCGAAACCCTTGTCGACCTTGGCGCGCAGGCGGCTGACATGCACGTCGATGACATTGGTCTGGGGATCGAAATGATAATCCCAGACGTTCTCCAGCAGCATGGTGCGGGTCACGACCTGCCCGGCATGCTTCATCAGATATTCGAGCAGGCGGAACTCGCGCGGCTGCAGGACGATCTCCTGGCCCTCGCGCGTGACGCGATGGGCAAGCCGGTCGAGCACCAGCTCGCCGACGCGATAGGTCGTAGGCTCGGCGGCTGGAGCACCGCGGCGCCGCGCCAGCACCTCGACGCGGGCGAGCAGCTCGGAGAAGGCATAGGGCTTGGGCAGGTAGTCGTCGCCGCCGGCCCGCAGGCCCTTCACCCGGTCGTCGACCTGGGCGAGTGCGGAGAGGATCAGGGCGGGCGTATCGTCCTTCTGCTCGCGCAGGGAGCGGATCAGCGAGAGCCCGTCGAGGCGCGGCAGCATGCGGTCGATGACCAGCACGTCGTAGCCGCCGCCCTCGGCCATGGCATAGCCTTCCAGCCCGTCCGCGGCATGGTCGGCGACATGGCCGACTTCGCGGAAAGCCTTGGTCAGATAGGCCGCAGCCTCGGCATCATCTTCGACGATCAGGAGTCGCATAGACCAACCCTATCTCAAGAAACGCGAAAACGGCAGGCCGGAGGATACGCATCCGGCCTGCCGCCGCGACGGCGAAGTCCCTGGGCTGGGGCGACAGGGAACCGAGGGACCCGCCAGCTCCGATCAGGCCGCCGGTTGGCGGCCGACCTCGAAGGTCACGTCACGCGACTTGCCTTCGCGGAAGAGAGTGATCGTGGTCTTGGTACCCGGCGCGAAGGTCGCGATCTTGCGCGAAAGCTCGCGAGCGTCCTTGATCGCCTCGCCATTGACGGCGGTGATGGTGTCGCCGCGACGGATGCCGGCCTTGGCGGCGGGGCCGTTGCCCTGTGCCTCGGCGACGAGCGCACCCTTGGCATCCTTCAGGCCGATGGCATCGGCCATCTCGCTGGTCACCGGCTGGATCTGCACGCCGATGAAGCCGCGCGCCACCGTGCCGTCCTTCTTCAAGGAGTCCACGACCTGACGGACGGTCGAGGCGGGGATAGCGAAGGCGATGCCGACATTGCCGCCCGAGGGCGAGTAGATCGCAGTGTTGACGCCGACGACCTCGCCGTTCTGGTTGAAGGTCGGGCCACCCGAATTGCCGCGGTTGATCGGCGCGTCGATCTGGATGAAGTCGTCATAGGGACCGGAGCCGATATCACGACCCTGCGCCGAGACGATGCCGGCCGTGACCGTGCCGCCGAGGCCGAAGGGGTTGCCGATCGCCAGCACCCAGTCACCGATGCGCGCCTTGGCGTCGGCGAGCTGGACATAAGGGTAGTTGCCGGCGTCCTTGACCTTGAGCAGGGCGAGGTCGGTGCGCGGATCGGTGCCGACGACCTTGGCATCAAGCGTCTTGCCGGCATCGGTGACGAGCTGGACCTCGACAGCGTTCTCGACGACGTGGTTGTTGGTCACGACATAGCCGTCCTGGCTGACGAAGAAGCCCGAGCCCTGGGCCATGCCGACCTGCGGCTTCGGCCTGCCCTGGCGGGCCCCCTCCTGATCACGGAAGAAACGGCGCAACTGCGGGGGAATGTCTTCGAGGCTCTGATCGTCGCCGGCGGCGGCGGTCTGCGTCTTGACGCGGACGGAGACGACGGCGGGCTTCACCTTGTCGACGAGGTCGGCAAAAGAGGGCAGCGCCGTCTGCGCGCCCGAGAGCTGGATCGGCTGGGCGATGGCATTGTGGTTCTGCATCAGGGCGCTGTCGGCGAGGCCGGCGGCGAGGCCGATGCCGAGGATGGCGGTGCCGGCAAGAAGGGCGCCGCGCTTCAGGATGGACTTGCGATTTTCAGTGTGTGTCGTCATGGCGGGAACCTCGTGGAGCGACAGGGTGCTTCCCCTGCTCGTGACGAGGACCATGAGACCCGCCGCCTTACGTGGCTTTGGCCTGAAGATGACGATTTCGTAAGGTTGGCCCGGCTGGCCGCGCCTTACCCCTGTTCGTCCCGCAGCAGCTTGTCGACGCGATTGCGCTCCTCGTCCGTCAGGGGCGCTGGCGTGGCGTTTTCCTCGCCGGCGCGCTGCCGGCCTCGACGCCAGACGAAAGCGGCTCCGGCCAGGAAAATCAGGAAAGGCGCGCCCCAGAGCAGCAGCGTATGCGCGTTGAGCGGCGGGCGCAGCAGGACGAAATCGCCGTAGCGGGCGACGACGAAATCCACGACGGCCTTGTCGTCGTCTCCAGCGACGAGACGCTCCCTGACGAGGATGCGCAGGTCGCGGGCCAGAGGCGCGTCGGAATCGTCGATCGACTGGTTCTGGCAGACGAGGCAGCGCAATCCGCCGGAGATGTTGCGCGCACGCTGCTCAAGAGCGGCGTTGGGCAGGATCTCGTCGGGCTGCACGGCCTGAGCCACCGGCGCGACCAGCAGCATCAGACCGAGGATGAGAGCGATCCGCCGCATCGGCCTATTCCGCCGGCTGCACGGCGGCCGCGGGCGCGGCGCGCTTCGGTGCCGCCAGCCGGAAGCGCCGGTCGGTCAGCGACAGCCCGCCGCCGAGCGCCATCACGAGCGAGCCGATCCAGATCAGCAGGATCAACGGCTTGTCGTAGAGGCGCACCGCGACGCCGCCATCCTGCGCCTCGCCGAGGCTGACATAGGCCTGGCTCAGACCATCCGTCCGGATACCCGCTTCGGTCGTCGGCATGGCGCGCGCCGTATAGATGCGCTTGGAAGCCTCGATCGGCGCCAGCTCGCGATCACCGGAGAAAACCTGGAAGCGGGCGATTTCGGCGCGGAAATTCGGCCCCGTGCGGGGCGACATGCCTTCGAGCATGATGGTGTAGCGGCCGCTGGTCAGGCGCTCGCCCGGCTTCAGAACCGTGATCGCCTCGCTGCTCCAGGCCTGGGCGGCGATGCCGATGATGCTCAAGCCGACGCCCGCATGAGCCAGTGCCGTGCCCCAGGCCGAGCGCGGCAGCCCGCGCGCCCGCGACAGCATCGCCCGCCAGCCGTTGGCGCGGGTGACGATGCGCTCGGCGAGGTCGAAGCCGGCACCGAGCACGAGGAAGACGCCCAAGCCCACGCCGAGCGGCGCCAGCACCGGCCCGCCACGGGTGAAGGACAGCAGTGCCAGAGCCGCCAGCACCGCGATGCCGAAGGCAAAGGCATTGCGCTGGGCCGCGCCGAGCAGGTCACCGCGCTTCCAGGCGAGCGACTGGCCGATCGGCAGCAGCAGCAGCAGCGGCACCATCACCGGCACGAAGGTCGCGTTGTAGAAGGGCGGGCCGACCGAGATCTTGTCGCCGGTGACCATCTCCAGCAGCAGCGGATAGAGCGTTCCGACGAAGACGGTGGCGCAGGCCGTCGCCAGGAAGACGTTGTTGACGACGAGCGCGCTTTCCCGGGAGACCGGGGCGAACAATCCGCCCTGCCGCAGCAGAGGCGCCCGCCAGGCGAAGAGCGCGAGCGAGCCGCCGACGAAGAAGATCAGGATGAAGAGGATGAACAGGCCGCGCGCCGGATCGGTCGCGAAGGAATGCACCGAGGTCAGCACGCCCGAGCGGACGATGAAGGTGCCGAGCAGCGAGAGCGAGAAGGTCAGGATCGCGAGCAGGATCGTCCAGACCTTCAGCGCGTCGCGCTTCTCCATCACCACGGTCGAGTGGATCAGGGCCGTTCCGGCAAGCCAGGGCATGAAGGAGGCGTTCTCGACCGGGTCCCAGAACCACCAGCCGCCCCAGCCGAGCTCGTAATAGGCCCAGTAGGAGCCCATCGCGATGCCGAGCGTCAGGAAGGTCCAGGCCAGCAACGTCCAGGGCCGGACGGCGCGCGCCCACATCGCGTCGATGCGTCCGTCGATCAGGGCGGCGACCGCGAAGGCATAGGTGATCGAGAAGCCGACATAGCCGATATAGAGCAGCGGCGGATGGATCGCGAGGCCGAGATCCTGCAGGATCGGGTTGAGGTCCTGCCCCTCGGCCGGCACCGGGACCAGCCGCTGGAACGGGTTCGAGGTCAGCAGGGTGAAGGCGATGAAGGCGACGGCGACAAGCCCCTGCGCCGCAAGCGCGCCGGCCCGCAGGCGCGGTGGCAGCGAGCGGCGCGACAATGCGACCAACGCCCCGAACAGCGTCAGGATCAGCACCCAGAGCAGCATCGAGCCTTCGTGGTTGCCCCAGACGGAGGTGAATTTATAAATCAGCGGCTGCGCCGAATGGGAGTTGGCGACGACATTGCCGACCGAGAAATCGGAGCGGACATAGGACGTCACCAGGGCGGCGAAGGACAGAGCGACCAGTGCGAACGAGACCAGCGCCGCGCTGCTGCCGACCGAGGCCAGCGTCCGGTCCTGCCGGAACACGCCCCAGAACGGCACCACCGCCTGGATCACGGAAACGCCGAGCGCGAGCGCCAGCGCGTAATGGCCGATCTCGACAATCATGAGCGGCTCACGGCTTGGCCGGCGCGGCAGCGGGGGAGCCGGAGCCTCCCGCCTGCCAATGCCCCTGCTTCTTCAGCGCGTCGGCGACCTCGCGCGGCATATAGGTCTCGTCATGCTTCGCCAGCACCGAATCCGCCTTGAAGCGCCCGGCGCCCTCGAAAACGCCTTCGGTGACGACGCCCTGCCCTTCGCGGAAGAGATCGGGCAGCAGGCCGTCATAGCCGACCTTGATCGAGGTCTTGCCGTCGGTGACGCTGAAGCTGATGCGCTGGCCGCCATTGCGCTGGACCGAGCCGGCTTCGACCAGCCCGCCGAGACGCATGCGGGTTCCGGGCTGGACGCCCTTCTCGGCGATCTCGGTCGGCCCGTAGAAGAAGACGATGCTGTCGCGCATCGCGAAGAGGACGAGTCCGGCCGCCAGGAACAGGACCGCACCGGCCGCCGCGATCAGGGTCAATCTGCGCTGCTTGCGGGTGAGGCGGCGTTTTGCGGGGAGCGGCCGCGTCGGCTGAGCTAGGGTCATGGCGCGGCCTCCTTCAAGGCCAATTCATCGGCGAGAGCGTCGATGGCTGCAAGCGCCGCCTTGTCCTCAGCCAGACGCTCGCGTGCCGTCTTCACGGCCTGAAGCGCCGCAGGCCTGTCCCCGAGGACGGTGCGGGCGCGGATCAGGCGGCTCCATTCGGGCAAGCTGCCACCCCCGGTGCTCAAGCGTTCGGCAAGCCCGTCGACCATCCCCTTGATCGCCTGCTGGCGCTCTGCCTCGGGAAGGGCGGCGACCGCCTTGCGGCCGGCATCGGCCTGCATCCGCTCCAGCCGGGCGCGAACGGCACCGGACCAATCGGCATCGGCCGGCGCTTCGGCGAGGAGCTGGGCAAGCGCCGCCTGCGCGCCCTCGCCGTCGCCATCCTGCTCCTTGGCGAGGGCGAGATAGTAGCGGGCTCGCGGGCTTTTCGGATCGAGCTTGACGGCCTCGGCCAGCGCTTCGCGCGCCGCGGCGGTCACAATGCCGCCGGTTTCCATGATGCGAGCTTCGCCCAGGCCGGCGTAAAGCTCGGCATCGGGCTTTCCGGCGCGGACCGCGGCGGCGAAGGCTTTCGCGGCCTCGTCGTAGCGGCCCTGGCGGAGATAGATCGGCGCCAGCAGCGCCCAGCCCTTCGCATCGCCGGGATTGGCGGCGAGATGGGCCTCCATCCGCGCGAGCACGATGGCGAAATCCTGCTGCGGCCCGGCCTTCTCCAATCGCGCCGCCAACGGCTGGTCGGGCTGCCCGGGAGAGCCGTAGAGGCCGTAGATCAGCAGCGCCAGCAGCGGCACGATCGAGAGCATCAGCGCGGAACTCGCCCGGCGACGGCGCAGCGAGGGCTCGGTCTCGCCGGTGGGACCGGCTTCGTCGCCTGCGGCGCGCAAAAGGCGGCGGGCGGCTTCGGTGCGGGCGGCCTGCGCTTCCTCTTCGCCGATCAGCTTGCGGGCGAGATCGCGGTCGATCTCCTTGAGCTGGGAGCGGTAGAGGCTGCGGGCATCGGCCGCGTCGGCGAAACCCTGCGCCCGGCCACGGCTGAGCGGCCAGAGCAAGGCGAAAACCGCCGCTCCCGTCATCGCTGCGAAGATGGCCCAAATCATCATGCGGCGTTCTTACTCAATCGTCCGCTCGGGTTCATGGTGACAAAGGGTCACGCGACAAAGAATTCCTCTAAACCGAAGGCAATTCGAGCCGCGCCCTCAATCCGCCCAGCGGCGAGCGATCGAGGCTCAGGCCGCCACCATAGAGCTTGGCGAGATCGACGACGATGGAGAGCCCGAGGCCTGAACCCGGCGTCGTCTCGTCGAGCCGACGGCCACGCTTCAGAACCTCGGCCATGGCCTCGGCCGGCAGTCCGGGACCGTCATCGTCGATCAGGAGCGCGATCCGCTCGGTATCGGCCGTCTTCTCACTGGCAAGGGAAACCTCGACTGCCGAGGACGCCCATTTGAAGGCGTTGTCGAGGAGATTGCCCAGCATCTCCTCCAGATCCTGCTTCTCGCCACGGAAGCGCAGGCCGGGCGGGATCGCATGCGAGCCGGAAATACCTCTACCCTGCGAGATCTTGGTGAAGGTACGCAGCAAGGCATCGAGCGAGGGCGCGATCTCGGTCACGCCGCCGAGCGCACCCGAGAGGGCCGCGGCCCTGGCGCGGTCGAGATAGTACTGGACCTGGTCGCGCATGATCGCAGCCTGCGCGCGGACGGTCTGGGAGAGCTGGCCGTCGCCGCTCGTGCCGGCCTCGTTCATCATCACGCTGAGCGGGGTCTTGAGCGCATGCGCGAGGTTGCCGACCTGGGTGCGGGCGCGGTCGAGGATTTCGTGATTGGCGTCGATGAGCTGGTTGAGCTCGCTCGCGAGCGGCGCGAGATCGGGCGGGTATTGCCCGACGATCCGCGGATTCTCGCCGGTCCGCACCGCCCCGACAGCAGCGCGCAGCCGCACCAGCGGGCGCAGGCCGAACCGCACCTGCACGAGCGTCGAGGCGACCAGGGCGATGCCGAGCAGCAGGAAGGTCATCGCCAGCGCGAAGCGGAAATCCTGGATGTCGCCCTCGATCTCGTCGGCGGGCGCCGCGACCGCGACGGTGAAGCGCCCGTCCTCGCCGACGTCGATCTCGCGCTCCAGCACGCGCAGGCGGCGATCGTCGGGGCCAGAGACATAACTTTCGCGCAGGCCCCGGCTGTTCGGCGCGATGGACTGATCGAGCAGCTTGGGGAGTTGCCCGCCGACCAGCGAGCGCGAGGCGCGGACATTCGGCCGCTCGCCGTCGAGCCTGGTGATCTGCCAGTACCAGCCTGTCAGCGGCAGGTCGAAGCGCGGCTCACCGAGATCGCCGACCGTCTGGCGCTCGGTCTCGGGCGGCGCGGCAAGGTCGGCGACCAGCTGCTTGATATAGACCGACAACCGCTCGTCGAAGCCGCGCTCGGCCGAGCGGCGATAGAAGGTGGTGAGGCCGACGCCGGCCAGCACCAGGATCAGCACGCAGCAGACGGCCGCCGAGAAGAACAGCCGCGCTCCCAGCGAATAGCGATGGGATTTGAGCGGCATCGCCCGCGATCAGACCTTTTCCGGAGCGGCGGCGATATAGCCTAACCCCCGGACGGTCTCGATGACATCGACGCCCAGCTTCTTGCGCAGGCGGCCGACGAAGACCTCGATCGTATTGGAATCGCGGTCGAAATCCTGATCGTAGAGGTGCTCGACCAGCTCGGTCCGCGAGACGACCCGCCCTTGATGGTGCATCAGATAGGAGAGCAGGCGGTATTCATGCGAGGTGAGCTTCACCGGGTTGCCGTCGACGACGACGCGGCTCGCGCGCGTGTCGAGCCGGACGGGGCCGCAGACCAGTTCCGAGGTCGCGTGCCCGGTGGCGCGGCGCAGCAGCGCCCGGACGCGGGCCAGCAGTTCCTCGATATGGAAGGGCTTGACGACATAATCGTCGGCGCCGGCATCGAAGCCGCCGACCTTGTCGCTCCAGCGGTCGCGCGCGGTCAGGATCAGCACCGGCATGGTCTTGCCGGCACGGCGCCAGCCCTGCAGCACGGCGACGCCGTCGACCTTCGGCAGGCCGAGATCGAGGATCACCGCGTCATAGGGCTCGGACTCGCCGAGATAGAGCCCCTCCTCGCCGTCGAAGGCCTTGTCGACGGCATAACCGGCATTCTCAAGCGCGGTCACGATCTGGCGGTTGAGGTCCTTGTCGTCCTCGACGACGAGCAATCTCACGGTCGGGTAACTCCAGTTGTCGGATGGCCGCGACGGCTGTCAGCGGATGGTGGCGATCTTGCCGGATTGTCCTTCCAGCGTCACCCTTGCGACGCGGCCATCACGTTTCAGCGTCGTCACCACATAGACGAAATCCTCGCCCTGGCGACAGAGCCTGATGCGGACGACCTCGCCGGGAGCGGCATGGCGGGCGTGGCGCGATGCTTCCGCCGGTTGCATGACGCGACCGTCGGCCACGGCATCGCGCGTCTCTTCGGAGGACAGGCAGGAGATCGGCGTCGCATCGTCGACCCGAACGATCGGCATCGGCGAAGAGGCGATGAGCGCAAAAGCAAGGATCGGTTCGACCAGCATCGTCGACATGGCTAAGCCTGTCCGCGTGAATGCGCCATGAATGCATCGCCTCGTTCACAAGCTACAGTAGATCAGCGCACGGGAATCCGTCCACGCCATTCGCGACCACGCCCGACCGTGGTGCTGAGCTGGCGGAGCGAGAGCCCGATTTCCTGCTGCTGCGCGCCGAAATCGGCGAGTTCCTGCCCGGCCGGATAGGTCCAGGCGGGCGTATTCACGATTTCGGCATGGAGCAGATCCTCCCCATCGAGGATGCCGATTTCATAGCGTTCGTTCTCCTCGCCCAGAGGTACCTCCACCAACTCCCAGGAATCACCGTCGATTCGCGTCCGCCTGAGCCAGGCCAGCGCAATGCCGCCCGCGGTGCGGACCGCCGTTGGCCGAACCGGGGACCGCGGGACAAGCGCTTCCCCGGCGACCGAGGTTTCGAACTCGACCATCGTCGCATCACCGACATCGTCGCGAGCCGGCCCGACGCGATAAAGCTGCGTCCGTCCGAGATCGGCCAGATCGCTCGTCAGCGAGACGGCGGCTCCGTCCAGCACCACGATCCTGGCTCCGGCCGGCAGAAGGCGGCCTGCCGCAGGCTCGCTGCCGCCAATCCCGCGAATCAGGCCGGACAGGCGGAAGCGCTGCGGCCCGATGAGCTCGACCTGAGACACCGTTACGATTTCAATCGCGCCGTCAGCCCCAATCAGCGCAAGCGCATTCGCGCCAGCCAGGGCTGCTTCCGGCGAAACGGAGGACAGCACGCCGCCGCGCAGCCTGACCTCCAGCATGGCATGCCGATCCGTCCGCCAGAGCGGCCCCGGCGGCAATGCCGTCAACGTCTCGCCCACGATCGAGGGCGCCTCGACGAAGCCGTCCAGCGCGAACAGCCCCGCCTCGTCGGCACGCCAGATCGCCAGTGCGCCGGGCCATGGTGCCGCAAAGGCGGCGAGCGACAGCAAGGGCGGCGGCTCAACGGTGACGATCGGCAGAGCCAGCGGCACCGCGAGCGGACGCCCGGGCAATGCGGGCGGCGTTCGCGGCGGGCGCGTACCGCCGGCCGCTCCGGTCGAGACATAGATCGCCGGTTCGACGGCGCGTGCGCTGATACGCCGCGTCGGGCCCTCAGTGATGCGAGTGACGCGAAACAGGCGGTTGCCGGCCTCGGTCGAAACCGACACGACATCGCCCGGCTCGATCGCGATACAACGTGGCGAGAGTTCGCATTCGAGGCTCTCGCGCGCCGCCCAGGCCTCCTGCAGGCGCTGGTCGGCCAGGCGCCGCCCCTCAGCGGAGCGGGTCACGATCGCGGTTTCGACAGCGACCTCGCGCCGGGCCGCCCCGGCCAGCCGGCGCGAGCGCGCGGCAGCATTGCGATAATCGGCCTCGCTGTCGCTGAAGCCAAGGCGCAGTTCGAGCGGCAGCTCCGTCTCCTGGCTGCGCCGCAGCGCAAACGGCTCACCATCGCGATCGGGAACGAGATCGTCGGGGCCGAGCAGGCGCGAGACCTTGCCGCCCCTGCCCTCGAAACGCAGCATGCCCGCGCTCATGACCGCGTCGAAGCCGAAGCTCTGGGCCAGCGGTTCCAACGCCTGCCGGGCCGATAGCGGGCGATCCAGCACATAGCCATCGGCGAATCCGTCGACGGTGATCGCGTCGGCCGCAGGCAAGCCGAAATCAGCCAGTAGTTTCGCGACGAGCCGATCGACCGGCGTGCCTTCGAGGCGCCCGTTCAGCCAGTGACCGGTTTCGAAATTCGCGCCGTCGGCCCAGATGCCGGAGAGATCGGGAAAGGCGGGGAAAGGCCGCGTATCCCAGTTCCACACGAAGATCCTGTTGGGATCGACCATGCGGATGCCGCTGACCGGGTGGACCGGGTTGCGCGTGGCATCGAACCCCACCCGCGCCGGGTCGAAGCCGGAGATGATCGCCTCCAGCGCCCGCGCCTGCACGAGATCGTCGCGCGCACCGCTCGAAAACGGCGGGTAGCCGCCCTCGTCCGATTTGGGATCGGGAAACATGTTGGGCGCATTGGCACCCTTGTCGACGGCCGGCACGCCGATCTCGGTCAGCCAGATCGGCTTCGCACCAGGTACGAACGAGGTCGCGCTCGTCTCGACGCCGCCCGCGCAGCGGATATGAGCCTGGCTCCACCAGCCCCACAGGTCCTTCGGCCGGAAGACCCACGGCTTGCCATGGGCGCCGTCGGTGATCGGCAGGCGTACTTGGGCGTCCCGGCCGGCCTCATCGGCATAGTACCAGTCATGGGCTTCGCCCGCGGTGAGGCGCTGGCGCAGATAGGCGAGATCGGCCGGGCCGCGTGCTGTTGCCGCGTCGGCATGGCCCGCGGAATCACGCCAGTCCGAGAGCGGCGGATAGAAATCTATGCCGATCGCGCCGATCGCAGGAGAGGCCCAAAGCGGGTCGAGCGGAAAATCGACGCTATCTCCGCCTTCGCGGACAGCCGCGCCATACTCCGTCCAGTCGGCGGCATAGGTCGCCACCGTGCCCGGCAGCATCACCTTGACGTCCTGCGCGATGGCTACGAGTTGGTCGACCATCGGATAGCCGGATGCGCCGCGCAGATGCGTCAGCCCGACCATCTCGGAGCCGATGACGAAGCCCTCCACGCCGCCGGCGGCCTTTGCCAGAGCGGCGCAATGCATCACGAGCCGGCGATAGGACCATTCATCCGGCTTGGCGCAAACAACGGCCTCCCCCACGACGGAGATGTCGGCCGGAACGACCGTCCCCACGAAGGCTTCGATCTGTGCAGCAACGGCCGCACTGCCTTCCGGACTTCCCGGGCGGCCAGGCGCCGGATCGCAGGTGATGCGGCCGCGCCAGGGATAGCGCGGCTGGCTCGTTGCGACCGAATAGGGGTCCGGCAGCGCGTTTCCGGCCGGGATATCCATCATCAGGAAGGGATAGAGTACGACTTCGAGCCCGTAATCGAAGCGCAGGCGCCTGATCAGCGCGACGATGCTCTCGTCCGAAGGCGTCCCGCCGAAAGCAGGCCGGCCGTCAACCGCGCTGACGATGCGAGCCGAGGAGCGCGTCAGCCCGGCGACCGACCACTCCGCCCCGACCGTCGGCTTGTGTGCGATCTCGGCCCGCGGAGCCACACGGCACGTCCCGGCGCGCAGATCGTCGCCGAACCAGGAGACGACAAGCGACACGCGGCGCAGATTGGGACAAAGCGCCACGAGATGGCCGAGCGCGGTATCGACGTCGCTGCCGCCATAGAGCTGGTGGCGCGTCAAGCTTTCGGTGACGCCGGCCTCCGGCTCATGGCTGACCGGGCGGATATCATAGACGAATTCGCCCGCGCCGGGCGTCAGCGCGACCGCCCGGATCATACCGCCGAGCCCGTCGACGGCGCGCACCACCTCGAAATCGAATTGCGGTACGCGATTGCCGTAATCGGCCAACGGAAAGCGTTCGAACACGACATAGGCGAGCCCGCGATAGGCCGGCGCCTCGCCCGCCTCCTTCGCCACGATCAGCGGATCAGGCTCCTGCGTCTCGTAGCCACGGTGGACGCGCATCTGGACAGTCTGGACGTCGAGTTCGCGCCCATCGACCCAGATGCGCCGGATGAAGGCGATCGGGCCTTCGCAGAGGCCGATCGCGAGATTGGCATGGTAGCTATAGATCGTCTCGTAGGTCTTCTTCGAGCGCCCACCCTTGCCGCCGCTCTTCGAGCGCGTGACCGAGACGGTGACCTCCTCCTCGAAGCGCGTCGCCCAGATCAGTTGCCCGCCGAGCCGCGCGCGGCCGTAGAGGCGCGGGATCGCGGCGCCCTCGGTCGCCGCGAGGCCATTCACCTCCTTGAGGCGCGGGCCGTCGACGACCTTGTTGCCACCGGCGCTGCCGAGCCAGGCCTGGTCGATGCTCGCGCCGGCGATCCCGCCCAAAGCCTGGCCGATGACGCCGCCGACCGGCCCGCCCAGAGCCGTTCCGAGCGCAGCGCCGGCAACCTGGAGAAGAAGCGTCGCCATCAGTCCGTCACTCCCGGAAAGGAAAAGGCATGGCTGAGGTGGCGCCGCCACCAGGAGGTGAAGGCGACCTCGGCCACGGCCGCGCCGTCATGGGCATGGATGATGCGGTCCGGCCCCGCGAGGATCGCGCAGTGCTTCGCCGGCAGATGCTCGCGCCAGCGGAAAAGCAGGACGTCGCCCGGCCGCGCTTCGGTCGCCGCGAGCGATCGCAGATGCCGCGCAGCCGCCAAGGCCAGCGTCTCCTGCCGCAGGCTTTCCGCCCAGCTCGGCGAATAGGGCGGCGGCGTTTCCGGCTCGGCCCCGCAGAGATCGCGCCAGACGCCGCGCACCAGCCCGAGGCAATCGCAGCCGACGCCGCGCAGCGAGGCTTGGTGATGATAGGGCGTGCCCAGCCAGAGCCGCGCGGCATCGACGATCTCGTCGCGCGTCATCGGAACAGGCTCCCACCGTCGAGCGCTCCGTCGCCCGGCCGTACGCCGCCGATGATGAAATCGTTCGTCGGCATATGCGGGAAGCCGCGGAAATTGACGCCGTTGGCGAATTTGGCGCGGCAGGTGGCGAAGCTCTTGTCGCAGCCCGGCGTCACCCTGAAGCCGTCGCCGGGGAGAATCTCCGCCGCCGGCGCCTGCCAGAGCTGGAACAGCGCCTGCGCGCCTTCCCGGCCATGGCGCTTCACCTCGACGGCGAAGCCGGCATTCGCGCCGCTGGTGAAGATCAGCCGGCCACCGGTGAAATGGCCATCGGCATAGGAGACCATGCCCCCGGCCAAGAGCGAGAGGCGGCCGTCACTTTCGACAACATGGCCTTCCGTCGCGGCGAGCGCGACACCGCAACGCGCGTCGCCAAGGTCCGCGGAACAGGAGCGCAGGTAGAGCCGGCCCCGCTCCTCGTCGAATGCCTTGGCAAAGCTGCGGATCTCGGCGGTGAAGCTCGCCTCACCCCGCTTGATCTCGCCGACGAACCCCTCTTCCATCAGCACGCGCTGGTCGGAAACGGCCCAGTTGACCAGCCAGATGCGCACCCGCGCATCGTCATAGAGCCCGCGCGCCAGATCGGATTCATTCAGCCCGAAGGCGGCGAAGGCGCCGGCGACCTCGCCGCCGCCGATCGCGAAGCCGAGCTCCGCCGCGCTTTCCGCCGCTTCAAGGCCCGTCGTGGCTGCGAAATCGATACCGTCGAAGGACAGCCTGCGATCGTGATCGGTGAAGCCGAGCACAAGGCCGTCGCGGCGCGTCAGGCTCCAGCAATGGCAGAGCGTCGTCGCAGCCGTCTCGATATGGCCGGCGAGGCCGGATGGAATGTCACGCATGGTGCAGGCCTCAGGGGATGATCTCGACCACGGGAACGCGTGGGATCTCGCCGGCCGCGAAGGCGGAGAGATCGACCTCGATCGCATCGGTGTCGAAACGAACAGGCACGTCGAAGGCGAAGCCGGCGGTCAGGACGGCCGCCGATAGTGGAATCGAGCCAGCGGCGATGGTGACCTGCCCGGTCGAGAGGTCGCAGGAGAAGGCGCTGCCCGCCAGCTCGACACCATCCACGGCAACCCGGATCGTGCCCTCGCAGGGCTTGGTGATCTCGCGGCTATAGGCCGACGCGCCGCTCCCATAGGCCTTGGAAAGCTGGAAGACGGCAGTGACGCCATCGCCGATCCCGATGATCTGATCGGTCGCTGTCGGCTCCTGCGAGGGTGGGCAGCTCTTCCAGTCGAGCTGGTCACGCCAGCGAAACCCATGGAGGCGGCCACGGCGCTCCTCGAAGAAGCTCACCACGGCCGCCAGGGCATCGAGATTGCGGATGCCGAGCCCGGCATCGTAGCGGCGGCGCGAATGCGCCCAGCGGCTGTTGCGCACCTCCCGGCCGGAGGCGAGCGTCACGATCTGGGTCTGGCGCTCCGGCCCGCCGCGCGCCCCGCGTGCGACATCGAGCGGGAAGCGAACCTCATGGAAATCCGGCATGCTTTGCTCCTTCAGAGCGCGCGTCTGCCGCGTGCGACCGCGCGGGCGATAGCGGCCGAGACCTGCGCCTCCGAGCGGCGAAAGCTCTCGGCATCGGGGGTGGAGACCTGCACGACGACATTGAGCGGCCGGGCCTGCCCGCCGCCGCCGGCACGCACGCCGAGCCGCCCGTCCGGGCCGCGAGCGAGCGGCATGATCGCCTCGGCGCCGCGCTCGCCCATCAGGCCGAGGCCGCGCCCGGTCGGGAAATAGGAGGGCGAGGCGACGATGCCGCCCTCGGCGAAAGGAGCGACCGGAACGCTGCCACCGGCCCCGCCCAGCCCGATGCCCCCGAAGAGGCCGCTCAAGCCCTTGATGCTGCTCCCGAGCAGGCTCGACAGCCCGGTCTGCAGCGGTTTCAGCGCCGTCTTGAGCAGGCTGTCGGTCATCGAGCGGCCGACGCTGCGCAGCACGTCCTCGAAGCGCTTGCCCTCGACGGCGCCGCGCGAGAAGGCGCTGACGATCGACTTCCCGAAACTCTCCGAGGATCGGTTCAATGACTGGGTCAGCCTGTCCATCGTCCTGAGATCGGAAAGGTGTCCCGCATCGATGCCGTCATCATCCGTCATGACCATCACCTCGATAGGTTGGTTGGAATTGCCGCCTCAGGCGTCGGGGAAGGCGTCCATCAGCGCCGTGAGTGCCGGGCGCTCCGGAGGGGAGCCTCGGGACCGGTCCTGATGGGCCCGCAGCACCGCCGCGATCTCGCGCGGCGTTGCCGCCCAGAAAAACTCGGGCGGCCAGGCCAGCCGGCCAAGGCCGAAGGCCATCACCTCGTCCCAGGGAAAACCCGCCGGCGCACCTACGCCGGCGGCTGCGGAGGGCGGGGCGCATCGCCCTCGCCGAAAGTGGCTTCGAGCAAGGCGACCGCCGCCTTGATCACGCCGTTCAGGCCGCCGTCGAAGGAGAGTTCCGCGACATCCTCGTCACGGATCGCCCTGCCCGCTCCACGCAAGCCCGCCGCGATGATGCGGATGATGTCGCGGGCGGAAAGCCTGCCCTCGACGAAGCGCTCGCCCAGCGCCGGCAGGCTGTCGACGGCGAAGGCATGTTCGAGCTCGGCGAGAGCGCCGAGCGTGAGCCGCATCGGCAGGGTTTCGCCGGCGACCATGAGCGCGGTTTCGCCGCGATGACGATTGACCATGACCGCCTCCTCAAAGCGCCGCGAAGGCCAGGAGCCCGGCCGATTCCAGCGACAGGTCGAAGGTGACCTCGCCGGCATGGTCGCCGCGATACTCGAGGCCCGTGAGCTGGAACGGACCCGCGATCGTGCCGAAATCCGGCACGACGATCTGCCAGTCCCGGATCGTCCCGTCGAAGAAGGTCTGGCGGACGAGCGCGTCGGAGGCCTCGTCCTTGAAGATGCCGGCGCCGCTGATGCTGGCACGGCGCACCCCGGCACCCGCCAGCAACTCGCGCCAGCGCCCGGCCGATTCCGAATGCGTCACGTCGACGGTCTCGGCGTTGAAGGCGATCTGTCGCGCCCTCAGGCCGGCGACCGCGACGAAGCCGCCGGCGCCATCCGCCGCCTTGAGCAGCAGATCCTTGCCCTTCTGTGCCGTCATGCGGCTCTCCTTTGTATCTGAAGCATTTTCGAGCGAAGTGGGAACCGGTTCGCGTGAAAAAAATGCGATAAAACAGGGCCCTAAAGCGTTTCGGTGACGGCGCGGAAGCGGATCGTCACATGGGGGAGGCCGTTGCGCGTCTCGCGAGCGAGCCGGCTCGACAGCCAGCGCAGATTGACCAGCGCATGCCCGTCCGGGGCGAGATCGACCTGATCGAGCACCGCGACGATCAGGCCGGCCGCCTCGAGCGCCTGGCGCGACGAGCCGCTCTGTGCGGCCCAGACGACGAGCGCGAAGTCCTGCTCGCAGCCGCGATCGCTGCCGGTCGACCAGTCGCGCGCCTCGACCTCGCCATGGACGACATAGAGCCCGCGCGCCGCGCGCGGGGCTTCGTCGAAGATGCGATCGGAGCCGATCAGCGTGGTCAGGCCTGAATCCGCGACGAGGCGCCCCTGAACGGCGGCACGCAGCGCAAGGATGGCGTCACTCATGGCGTCACCTCCTCGACCAGGCAGACCAGCCGCCGGCGCGCGCCATCGGGATCGGCGGCGGAGCGGATATCGAACAGGCGATCGCCATCGCGCAGGCGCCGGCCGGCATCGACATCACTGCGCCAGCGCATGGTGATGCGGTAGTTGCGGGACTGCTCCGGCCGCCCCTGACGCCAGACCTCGGTGCCCGAAATCCACTCGACCTGCGCCCAAAGTGCAGCAACAGTCTCGAAGCTCTGCGTCTCGCCACCAAGGCCATCAGGCGAAGCCACCGGCGCCTCCAGCACGAGCCGGCGCCGCATCCGGCCAACGGCGGCAGATTGCTCCGCCATGATCACAGCCTCCCACGGCGGAACGGCGCGACCAGCGCGGCAATGGCAGCCGGCAGCGCCTGCGCATCGCGCCCGGCAACGTCGCCACGCTGCTCGAACCAGCGGGCGGCGAGACGCAGGACCGCCTGCCGCAACGGCGCGGGAACGGCGACGGCGGTCGCCCCGTAGCCGGCAGCGACGTCGATCTCGATCGCGCCATGCGCACGGCCGATCTCGGGCACCTCTCCCGTCAGGCGAATGACCGGCGGGTCGGCGGCCTCGTCCAAGGTCAGGGACGCGGTCGCCACCTCCTGCGCCGCACCCAGCACGTCGTAGACACGCGCGGCCTCGATCCGCAGCAGTGGCGAGAGCGGCATGCGGATCTCGCCACCGGCCGGCCAGCGGTCGAGCACGATGCGCCAGGGCTGCTCGACCAGGCAGCGGCCCGACGCTGCCTCGATCATCAGCCGCGCGGCCGTGATCAGGGTGGCGACCAGGGCGTCCTCGTCGGTCTGATCGAGGCGCAGGAACTGGCGGACTTCAGTCAGCGTCACCGGCTCCATCGCCGGCGGGCCCAGGGCAAGCGGCGTCATGAGCGCTCCCTTCATCGGTTCGATTTCATGGAACGACTGCAAAGAAGCAGCCGAGAGGGTTCATCTGGGGCGCCGGGCGCGCTATCAGCGCTCTCTCGGAGAGGAGCCCCCGATGCACATCGCCAACCGGATCGCCGCCATCGGCTTCGCCTGTGCCGCGGCCAGCAGCTTCGGTCCCAGCCCCGCGCAGGCCGTTGTGGCCGGGCAGGAGGGCGGACCGGCAGCCGGCTCGACCCTGATGGTGCTCAATGCCCGCGGCGGGGTTTGCACAGGCATCGTCCTGTCGGCGCGCGCCATCCTGACCGCCGCCCATTGCGCGGCCGGCGGCGCGGAATTGCGCGTCCATTGGCGTGACGCCGGCGAACCGGTCCTGATCGTGCCGGCCTCGGTCTCACTGCATCCGGAATTCGACGCGGGCGCGATTCGCAGCCGCCGTCGCACGATCGACCTTGCGCTGATCCGCCTGACCGAGCCCCTGCCCGGCCGGTTCAGCGCGGCCAGCCTCGTCGACGGCTCGCTGCCGCGCGCCGGCAGCAGCATCACGCTGGCCGGCTACGGCGTCTCCCGCGAGGGCGAGGCCCGCAGCACCGGCACCTATCGCTCGGCGGCGCTGACCGCCGTCGAGCCCTATGGACCCGGCCGCATCCTGCTCTGGGCCGCCGACAATGCCGGCGGGGGCAAGCGGCCGGGCGCCGGCGCCTGCCAGGGCGATTCGGGCGGGCCGATCTTCAACGACGGCGGAATCGTCGCGGTCACGAGCTGGTCGACCGGGCCGGCCGGGCGCCAATGCGGCCTGCTCAGCCAGGGCGTCCTGGTCGCGCCGCAGCGCGGCTGGATCGACAAGACCCTGTCGAAATGGGGCGAAACGGCCCGCTGGACTCGTGACCGCTGACGGAAAGGCTGGACTGTGGCGCGCCACTCCCTAGATTGATCGGCCGGTCCATTGGTTTGCTTCATGATCCCTCGCTCACTGCTCGCCCTTGCCTGTTTCCTTGTCGTCGGCGCCGCTCATCCGGCACGCGCCGTGGTCGGCGGCGTCGTTTCGCGCGATGCGCTCGGCGCCCGTGCCTCGACCGTCAGAATCGAGACGAGCCGGGGCGAACTCTGCTCGGGCGCGGTGATCGCGCCCGAGATCGTCCTCACCGCGGCGCATTGCCTGATGGGCGGCGGCTCGATCAGCGTCGTCAGCCTCGACGCCCGCTTCCGGGCGCGGCGTCAGCTCGTCGTCGCGGTGCTGCCGCATCCGAGCTTCGTGCCCGGGACGACGCCCCGCACCCAGCCCGGCACGGACCTCGCCCTACTGCGCCTGGCGCAACCGCTGCCCGGGGATATCGAGCCTTTGACGCTCGGCAGCGGCCTCTGGCAGGGCGAGACCATCACCATGGCCGGCTACGGGCTGTCGGCGGAGAACAACAAGCGCACGGCCCGTCGCCTGCGGGAGACGCAGCTCGTCAACGCCGGCAATTACACCACGCAGAACACGGTCAAGGTCGCGGTCGACGCCGAAGCCCGCGGCGAGACGGAGGGGGCCGGCGCCTGCCGTGGCGATTCCGGCGGACCGGTGCTGCGGGGCGGAGCCCGCTCGCGCGAACTCGTTGGCATCGTCAGCTGGTCGAGCGGCCCGCTGAAGACACGGGCGAAGCGAATCTGCGGCGGCTTCACCGCGATCACGCCAGTCAGTGACTACCGCAACTGGATCGCTGAGGGCAGCGCACGGCTGCGCTCGCTCGGCCGCGAGCCGCCGCCGGAGCAGGCGGCCGAGCCGCGCGCCGCCTTCAGCTGGTGGTTTTCGCGCTGAAATAGCTCAGACCGCGAACTTCAGCCCCTTGATCGCGGCGAAATCCTGGATGCCGCCACCGACGCGCTTGGTCGTGTAGAACAGGACATAGGGCTTGGCCGAATAGGGATCGCGCAGGATGCGCACCCCCGCCCGGTCGACGACGAGATAGCCGCGCCGGAAATCGCCGAAAGCAATCGAGACCGCGCTGGTCGCGATATTCGGCATGTCCTCAGCCTCGACCAGCGGGAAGCCGAGCAGTGTCGCCGGCGCGCCGGCCGAGGCCGGGGGCTGCCAGAGATAATGGCCGTTGGCGTCCTTGAACTTGCGGACCGTCGCCTGAACCTTGCGGTTCATCACGAAGGAAGCGTTCTGGCGATAGCCGGCCTTCAGCGCATAGACGAGATCAATGAGCACGTCGGCAGGGTTGGAGGCCGGAAAGGCCCCTGCGACGCCGGTGTTGAGCACGCCGATATTGCCCCAGCTCCAGCTCGCATCGGCGATCGTCGGATAGGCCAGGAAGCCCTTGGGCTTGTCGACGCCGTCACCGTTGACGAAGGCAGCGCCTTCCTGCTCGGCGAAGGCACTCTCGACCTCCTCGGCGATCCACTGGTCGATATCGACGATGGCATCGTCGAGCAGGGTCTGCGTCGCTGCCGGCATGGCGTAGAGCTCCATGGCCGGGAAGGAGAGCTCGGCCAGGGTCGGCGAAGACCCTTGCGGCCGCGCCGCCGTCTCAGCCACCCAGCCGGAGGCCGGACCCGTGGTCGAGAAGGCCTTCTTGTAGGTGCCCGACGAGATCGTACGGACCGTGGCGAGCGAGCGGATCGGCGAGACATTCGCCAGGCGGCGCAGGATCTCGCCCTCGACGGTCGCCGGCGCGAGATAGCCGCCATCCGGACCGGAGCCGGCCGAGAGCGCCTTGGATTCCAGCCGCTTCAGCCCGCCGGCCTCGCCGGTGCGGACGTAAGAAGCGAAGGCGGCCTTGTGCTCCGCCGTCAGCGGATCGCGCGGGCCGTCCTGGCCCAGCGCCGGGCGGGCGCGCTCCAGCGTCAGCCGGTCGATGCGGCGCATGGTGTCGTCGAGCGCCGCGTCCATGCGGACGAGCTTCTCCTCGGTCAGCGGGTCGGCGCCCTGGCGCGCTTCGAGGCCCGCAAGGCGCTCCTCGTTGGTGGCGCGGTAGTTTTCGAGCGTGTAGCGCAGATCCTCGAAAGCCAGTGCGAGATCGGCGCCGGCAGCCTTGGTCTCAGGCGCGGTGTTGAGATGGCTCATGGTCTCTCCTCGGGGTGATCAGTCAGATGAAGGCGGAAGGCCGCATCGCCTTGACGGCGGCGATCCGGGCCTGGGGCAGCATGGGGAAGGTCACGACCGACACTTCCCAGAGATCGATGCGTTCGAGTCGACGCAGGCCGGTGCGGGGTTCGGTACGGGCCTTCTCGTGGCGAAAACCGATCGACAGCCCGTCGATCGCGCCGTCGAGCATGAGCGCGTGGATTTCGCGGGCGCGGGCGACGGCGAGCGAGAGCCGGCCGCGCACGAACAGGCCGCGGCCATCCTCGATGAGGCTCGACCAGCGCCCGATCGGCTCGGCCGGGTCATGCTGCCAGAGCATCCGCACGCCGCCCGGCCCGCGCCGCTGCAGGCTCTCGCGGAAGGCGCCGGGTTCGACGATATCCTTGCCGAGATCGGGAATACGGAAGAGGCTGGCATAGCCTTCGAACAGGCCGTCCAATCCGACCCGGGCCGGCTGGACCGGCAGCAGTTTGGATTCGAACGAGGCGCGGGCTGGCATCATCGCTCCCCCTCCGCACCGTCCCGGCCGCCCTTCGTCCGCCCGGCCTCGAGCTTGGCGAGCTGGCTGACGAAGCGGCTGAAAGTCTCGACCGGCGCGCCGTTGCGCGGCGCCCTCCCTGCGCGACCGGCCGCCGCGGGAGCCTTGGGCGGAGGCTTGGCCACACCGTTTCTGCCTTTCATGACGGGTCCCCTTCGTGGCGTGCGTTGAAGCGGTTGAGCTCGCGGACGAAATCGTCGAAGCGGCGATTGGCGGCGGTCAGCTCGCGCAGGACGAGCCAGGCCAGCCCCGAGGCGCTCGCAGCCCAGAGCAGCAGGCCGAGATGGCCGACATCGGCGCGGCCGACAAAGGCCGCGACGACCTGTTCGAGCATGTTCATGAGACCTCCTTCCCGGAGGCGCGCCGGCCATAGCCGACGGCCTCCCGCTTCTCGTCCTCGTCGAGGAAGCTCGCAGCACCGAGCCGGCGCCAGAGCGATTCCCGCTCCTCGGCAAGCGCCTCGATGGCGTCGAGATCGGGCTCCAGCACGAGTTCATCGCCGAAAGCCGGGCCGAGCCACTGCGCCAGCGACTGCGCCGTCCGGCGCACCAGCGGAATGACGGTCTGGCGCCAGAGCGCCCGATTGGCCTCGGCGAAATTGGCGTGGGTGTTGTCGCCGGGCAGGCCGAGCAGCAACGGGGGCACACCAAAGGCGAGCGCGATCTCGCGGGCGGCGACGCCCTTGGCGGCGACGAAATCGAGCTCCGCCGGCGTCAGCGAGAGCGGCTTCCAGTCCAACCCGCCTTCGAGCAGCAAGGGGCGGCCGGCATTGCGAGCGCCCTGGAACGAGTCCTCCAGCTCCTGCTTCAGCCGCTCGAACTGCGCCTCGGTCAGCGTCGCGCCTTCCGGCCCGTCATAGACCAGGGCGCCGGACGGCCGCGCGGCATTGTCGAGCAGGGCCTTGTGCCAGCTCCCGGCGGCGTTGTGGATGTCGAGCGAGACCGCCGCCGCCTCGATCGGAGACAGGCCGTAATGGTCGTCGACGGGATGGAACAGCGTCAGGTGCAGGATCGGCGGCAAGCCGCCCTCATCCTGCCGGAAGCGCACGGTGTCGCCGCCGACCGTATAGTCATAGGCCTCGGGCCAGCCGTCGCGGCCGGGCACCACACGCATCCGGTCGGGCCGCAGTGCATAGAGCTCGCGCGGTTCGCGACCGGTGCTCACCGCCTCGACGTAGGCATTGCCGGCGACCATCAGGTGGCCGACCAGCATCTCGCGGAAGGCAATGCCGCCCTGGCGCGGATTGGGCCGCTCGATCAGCGCGAGCGCCGGATGTTCCGGCACCTCGCGCGAGCCGACCTTGGCGACGAGCGGCGTCTGCGCCGCCGCTTCCGCGATCAGCCGGATGCAGCGATGTACGACCGGGTTTCGCTCATAGCCCTCCCGCGAGAGAGCAACGTAGTCGCGCGGCGTCCAGACGGCGCGCCCCGTCTCGTGCAGCGCGATCAGCGGCCCGACGCGCGAACGCTTCTGGCCCGGCGCGGCTCGGCCGCGCAGGCTGCGAAGAAAATCGAACATGGATGCCTCGCTGTTTGAGCGTGAAAGAAGCGAGGGCTAGATCCCCCTCACCCGCGGCCGGGCCTTCGGCGCGAGCATCAAATGCGTGAGCGCCCAGACGAGCGCATCGAGCCGATCCGGCGAGCGGCCGGTTTCGAGGCCGCGCGGACCGAAGGCGCACATCTCGTCTTCGAGCGCGGGAAAGGCCCCGGCATGGCGTACCCGGCCCTGCGCATAAAGCGCCGCCACCGGCTCGGCCCGGAGATACTTGCCACGCGTCGCCCTCACCGAAACGACGGGAACGCCGGCATCGACCTCCCGGATGATGCTTTCGACCATCTCGCCGCCCTGGTTGACCTCGACGATCAGCGCATCGGCCTCATGGCGGCGATAGAGCGCGACCGCCCTCTCCGCCCATTCCTGCGGCCGCGCGCCGGCCAAGGTCGCGTCCTCCAGCACGTGGCCGAGGCCGTCATGGTCGACACCAGCCACGACGAGCCCGCAGCGGTCGGCCCGCTGCGAGGAGGTCGCCGGCGGATCGACTGCGACTGCGATCCGGGCGAGCGCCGGGCTCTCACGCTCGCGGGCCGCCTCGATCATGGCGCGCGTCCAGAGCGCATCCGGGCTCTCCTCGACGATCTCGCCATCGAGCTCCTGCCGGCCGAGCCGCGTCCCGCCATAGGTCTGCGTGACCGTGCGGACGAATTCGGCGGCGAGGTTGTAGCGGTTGTCCTGCGTCCGTGCCCGGCTCACCGCGACATGCGGCTCGACCAGGAGGCGCTTCACCAATGGCAGCGGGCGCGGCGTCGTCGTCACCACCTGGCGGGGATTGTCGCCAAGACGCAGGCCGAATTGCAGCATGTCCCAGCACTCCCCAAGGTTCGGCCATTTCGCCAGTTCGTCGGACCAGGCGGCGCCGAATTGCGGGCCGCGCAGCGCCTCGGGATCCTCGGCGGTGAAAACTTGCGCGATCGCGCCGGTCGTCCATTGCAAGCGGCGCAACGAGGGCTGCCATGTCGGCCGCTCCCAGCGCGCATGGATCGAGAGCAGTCCCGAAACGCCCTCGATCATGACGTCGCGAACCTGTGCCTGTGTTTCGCCAACGAGGGCGATCCGCTCCGTCGGCGCATCCGCGAAGGGTGGGTGGCCCAGCGCCATGCCTTTGACCCATTCGGCCCCGGTGCGAGTCTTGCCGGCGCCACGCCCACCCAGCACCAGCCAGATCGGCTTCAGCGGTTCGGTTGGCAGTTGATCGGGACGTGCCCAGATGTCCCAGGTATTCCGGATGAGTTCGACCTCATCCGGCGTCGCCGTCGGCATCAGCTTCTTGAGAATTCTCACTCGCGTCCTGAGCGGCAAGGGCCTCAAGACGTCGAGCAAGATCCTGACGGAGCTGTGCGACATGTCGCAGATCGTCGGCAGCGGAAGGCTCATCCGTGTGCTTGTCCTTCCTTGCGGCCAGGGGCTCCTCGATCGCGACCAGCTCGCGGACAGTGCGAGCGAGCACCGCCAGCGCCTTGGCGTCGGCCTCGCTCGCGGTCGTGCCCTTCGGCAGGTCGGCGAGATGCTCCTCATGGGTATCGATCTGGCGTTTGGCGGCGCGCCAGAGCTGGCCCACCACCGCTTTGCGGGACACCGCCGTACGTTTCGGCTTCGGCTCGGAGGGCGGTTGCGGCGTCGCGCTATCCTGTTCGGCCATGACGTCCCTCTCGGATAACAGGCACGAAAAAGCCGCCGGCGGCAGAGCGCGGCGGCTTCGTTCGGGCAGATTTCGTGAGCGTTCCTGATCTCTACCGGATCATCGCCACGATGTCAAGGATAAAATTCCTACAACCCTGAGATGCATCGCCCCAGAGCTGTCATGCCTGTTCCTTCTCGATCCATTTATAGGTCGCGGCCGGCACGTAGTTCTGCATCCGGTCGAGCAGCGTCGCCGGCTCGGTATCGGTCATCGCCATCGCCCGGTGGTTCTGCTTGAGGAAGCCCGCCTCGACGGTGCGATCGAGGAAGGTCGCGAGCGGATCGTAGAAGCCGGCGACATTGAGCAGGCCGAGCGGCTTGGCGTGGATGCCGAGCTGGCCCCAGGTCCAGATCTCGAACAGCTCCTCGAAGGTCCCGATGCCGCCGGGCATTGCGATGAAGCCGTCCGAGAGCTCGGCCATGCGTGCCTTGCGGGTGTGCATGGTGTCGACGACCTCAAACCGGGTCAGCCCGACATGGCCGACCTCCTTGTCCTTCAGCGCCTGCGGAATGACGCCATGGACCTGGCCGCCGGCCTCCATCGCGGCATTGGCGACGATACCCATCAGGCCGACCGCGCCGCCACCATAGACCAGCGTCAGGCCGCGCCGGGCAATCTCGGCGCCCATGGCGCGGGCGCCTGCCGCATAGACGGGGTCATTGCCGGGGTTGGAGCCGCAGAAGACGCAAACCGATCTCATGAACCGAGAGCCTGCAGGATGCGGGCCCAGGAACGCTGGCCCTTGTGGAAGGAGGACAGGTCGTATTTCTCGTTGGGCGAGTGGACCCGGTCATCGTCGAGGCCGAAGCCGACGAAGAGCGTGTCGATGCCGAGCGTGCGCTTGAAATCGCCGCCGACGGGGATCGAGCCGCCGCTGCCGATCGAGACGACGCGCCCGCCCCATTCCTCGGCGAGCGCGACGCGCGCCTTCTGGAGCACAGGCGAATCCACCGGCACGGCCAGCGCCGGCGAGCCGGAATGGCTGATGAATTCGGCGGTCACGTCCTCGGGCAGGCGCTCGTGGATGAACTGGTGGAAGGCGGCCGCGATCTTCGCCGGATCCTGGTCGCCGACGAGGCGGAAGGAGACCTTGGCCGAGGCCTTGCCGGGGATGACGGTCTTGCTGCCCTCCCCGGTATAGCCGCCCCAGATGCCGTTGACGTCGCAGGTCGGGCGCGACTGGATCTGCTCGATCAGCATCCGGCCCTTCTCACCGATGGAGTGCTTCAACCCGACCTGGCCGAGGAACTCCTTCTCCGTCAGGTTGAGGTCGGCCCATTCGGCCTTCTGGGCATTGGTCGGCTCGTGCACGCCCTCGTAGAAGCCGGGAATGGCGATGCGGCCGGTCTCGTCATGGATCTCGCCGAGGATGCGCGCGAGGATATGGATCGGGTTGGCGGCAGCGCCGCCGAACAGGCCGGAATGCAGGTCGCGGTCGGCGGCCGTCAGCGTCACCTCCTGATAGACCATGCCGCGCAAGGTCGAGGTGATCAGCGGCGTCTCGCGGTCCCACATGCCGGTGTCGCAGACCAGCGCGTAATCCGCCTTCAGCTCGGCCGCGTTGGCCTTGATGTAGCCGGGCAGGTTGACGGAGCCGGATTCCTCCTCGCCCTCGACCAGAATGGTCAGGCCGATCGGCAGGTCGCCGGTCTCGGCCAGCGTCGCGCGCACGGCCTCGATGAAGGTCATCACCTGGCCCTTGTCGTCGCAGGCGCCCCGCGCCGAGATGATCTTGCGGCCGGGCTCCAGCTCGCGGACGACCGGCTTGAACGGGTCGGTGTCCCAGAGGCTGACGGGATCGACCGGCTGGACGTCGTAATGGCCGTAGAACAGCGCATGCGGCGCGCCAGGCTTGGGGCGATGGGCGAGGACGACGGGATGCCCGCCGGTCTCGCGCAGTTCCGCCTTGAAGCCGAGCGTTTCCAGATCGGCCCGCAGCCATTCGGCGGCAGCGCGCGTCTCAGCATTGAAGGCCGGATCGGTGCCGATCGAGGGGATTTCGAGCCAGGAGGAGAGACGGTCGAGCGAGGCATCGAGCCCGTCGTCGAGGCGGGCGAGAATAGCGGGAAGCTTGGTCATGACAGCCATCGGATGCGATTCAGATGACGCCATCATGGCAAGCCCCGCTGCGGGCGTCAGCCTCTATTCGCGCATTGCCGCCCGGCGCCCTCCCCGCCCTCATGGCGAGAAGGCGAAGCCGACGAAGCAATCCGGAAGGACAGGGTGAGATGTCCAGATCTCTAATTGCCAATCATTCGCAATTGCGTTGACACGGCGATGGGAAGCCGATACCCCTTATTGCAACCAAGTTGCAGCAAGGCATCGTGATGACGCAAAGCGGCCCCGAATCCTCGTCGATCTGGCTTCGATCGCGGGGCGAGCCGTCCCTGACGGATGTCTTTCGCACCATCAAGGTCACGCCGACCTCGTCGACCTGGCGCAAGTTCCTCGCCTTCTTCGGGCCGGGCTATCTCGTCGCCGTCGGCTATATGGACCCCGGCAACTGGGCGACCTCGCTCGCCGGCGGCGCCCAGTACGGCTACACGCTGCTCGTCGTCGCGCTGATCTCGAACCTGATGGCGATCATCCTGCAATCGCTCTGCGCGCGGCTCGCTATCGCCTCCGGCCGCGACCTCGCTCAGGCCTGCCGCGACGCCTATCCGCCCTATATGGCCTTGCCGCTCTGGCTGCTCGCCGAACTCGCGATCTGCGCGACCGACCTCGCCGAGGTGATCGGCACCGCGATCGGCCTCAACCTGCTCTTCGGCATCCCGCTCGAGATCGGCGTGCTGATCACGGCCTTCGATGTCTTCATCATCCTCTGGCTGCAGACGCGCGGCTTCCGCTGGATCGAAGCCTTCATCATCACGCTGCTCGGTGTCATCGCGCTGTGTTTCGGCATCCAGATCGCGCTCGCCGATCCGAACTGGGGCGAGGTCATCCGCGGTTTCGCGCCGACGACCGAGATCGTGACCAATCCGAACATGCTCTACATCGCGCTCGGCATCATCGGCGCGACCGTGATGCCGCATAACCTCTACCTGCATTCCGGCATCGTGCAGACCCGCGCCTATGGCGAGACGCTGCCGGAGAAGCGCGAGGCCCTGAAATTCGCGACGATCGACTCCACCGTCGCGCTTTGCTTCGCGCTGCTGATCAATGCCTCGATCCTGATCCTCGCCGCCGCGACCTTCCACAAGGCCGGCCACCACGACGTCGCCGAGCTCGGCAAGGCGCAAGAGCTGCTCCAGCCCCTGCTCGGTGCCTCGATCGCGCCCTCGCTCTTCGCGATCGCCCTGCTCTGCTGCGGCCTGAACTCGACGGTGACCGCGACCATGGCCGGCCAGATCGTGATGGAGGGCTTCCTCCGCATCCGCCTGCCCGCCTGGATGCGTCGGCTGGTGACGCGCCTGGTCGCGATCGTACCGGCGATCGCGGTCACGCTGATCTATGGCGAAAGCCAAACGGCGAAGCTGCTGATCCTGAGTCAGGTCGTGCTCAGCCTGCAACTGCCCTTCGCGGTGGTGCCGCTCGTGATGTTCACGGCCTCGAAGCAGAAGATGGGTGCGCTCGTCGCGCCGCGCTGGCTCAGCCTGACCGCGGGCATCATCGCCGCGATCATCATCGTGCTGAACCTCAAGCTGATCTACGATTTCGCCACGGGGGCGTGACGCACCGCCGTCATGCTCGGGCCTGACCCGAGCATCTCAGGACCAGCGTCCTCTCGTCTTGAGATTCTCGGGTCGAAGCGTCGCTTCGCCCGAGAATGACGCTGTGAGGCAGCCCTCAGCGCTTCCCCGACATCGAGCCCAGAATACCCCGCAGGATCGCGGTGCCGACCTGCCGGCCGATCGAGGTCGCGGCCGAGCGGGCGGCCGAGGTGATGACCTTCTCGGCCATGCTCTGCGGCAGCGGGCCGCCACGCGAGCCCGGCCCGGTCTTCGGACGCTGCTGCGGCGCCCCGCCACCGAGCCAGCCGCCGATCGTGTCGAGGATGCCGCCGCCCCCGCCGCCATCCGTCGACGCCTCGACCGGCGAGCCGTCCGGGTTGAGGTTCTTGCGCTTCATCAGCACTTCATAGGCCGACTCCCGGTCGACCATGGTGTCGTACTTGCCCTTTTCGGGCGAAGCGTTGATCGCCTGCTGGCGCTGCTGCGGGGTGCAGGGGCCGACCTGCGCCATCGGCGGCGCGATCAGGGCGCGCTCGACCATCTCGGGCGAGCCCTTGCCTTCGAGCATCGAGATCAGGGCCTCGCCGACGGCGAGCTGGCTGATCGCCTCCTCGGTGTTGATCTTCGGGTTCTGGCGGAAGGTCTCGGCGGCGGCACGCACCGCCTTCTGGTCGCGCGGGGTGAAGGCACGCAGCGCGTGCTGGACGCGGTTGCCGAGCTGGGCGAGCACCGTATCGGGGATATCGAGCGGGTTCTGCGTGACGAAATAAACGCCGACGCCCTTCGAGCGGATCAGGCGCACGACCTGCTCGACCGCCGTCAGCAGCGCTTTGGGCGCGCCGTTGAAGAGCAGATGCGCCTCGTCGAAGAAGAAGACGAGCTTCGGCTTGTCGAGATCGCCAACCTCCGGAAGCTGCTCGAACAGCTCGGAAAGCAGCCAGAGCAGGAAGGTCGCGTAAAGCCGCGGATTGTTCATCAGCTTGTCGGCGGCGAGGATGTTGACGATGCCGCGTCCGTCGCGATCCGTCTTCATCAGGTCGTTGATGTCGAGCGCCGGCTCGCCGAAGAAGAGATCGCCCTTCTGGTTCTCCAGAACAAGCAAGGCGCGCTGGATCGTGCCGACCGTCGCCGAGGTGACGTTGCCGTATTTGGTCGTCAGCTCCTGCGCATTCTCGGCGATAAAGCTCAGAATCGCGCGCAGGTCCTTGAGGTCCAGCAGCAGCAGCTTCTGCTCGTCGGCGATGCGGAAGGCGATGTTGAGCACCCCTTCCTGCGTGTCGTTGAGGTCGAGCAGGCGCGCCAGCAGCAGCGGCCCCATCTCGGAAATCGTGGCGCGGACCGGATGGCCCTGCTCGCCGAACACGTCCCAGAACACGGTCGAGAACTGGTCAGGCTCGTATTTCAGGCCGAGCTCCTTGGCCCGGTTGACGAAGGGCGGCTTGGAATCGCCGGGCGCCGCGATGCCGGACAAGTCACCCTTGATGTCGGCAGCGAAGACCGGGACACCGTTGCGGGCGAAACCCTCGGCCATGACCTGCAGCGTCACCGTCTTGCCGGTGCCGGTGGCGCCCGTCACCAGTCCATGGCGATTGGCGAGCTTGAGCAGGAGGTTTTCGGGCTTGCCGCTCTTGCCGATCAGAATCGCGCCGTCATTCGCCATTGAATTCGCCCATCAGGTTTCAAATCGGTCCGGCAAGGGTGTAACCAAACGACGCAGAAGGCGGAAGCCCGGGGCCGTTGGAAATCAGATCGTAAACATATAAACTATTTTGGAGGCTTCGTGGCGAAGCCATTTGACGAGGGGTTTTGGATCCATGGAAGAATTGCTGACGCGCGTGGCTGGGGCCGCCGGCATCAATGAGGAGCTCGCCCGCAAGGCGGTCGGCATCATCCTCGCCTTCCTGCAGAAGGAAGGCCCGGCCGCCGAGATCGGCCAGTTGATGGCGGCGTTGCCCGGCGCGCAGGCGCTGGCCGATGCCGAAGGCGGCGCCAAGGGCGGCATGCTCGGCGCGATCGGCGGATTGATGGGCGGCGGCGGCGTCATGGCGCTCGGCGGCCAGCTGATGGGCGCTGGCCTGTCGATGGGCCAGATCCAGAGCGTCTCGAAGGAAATGTTCACGGTCGGTCGCGAGAAGGCCGGCGAGGATGCGATGGGCGCCATCGTCGGCGCGATTCCGGGCCTCGGCCAGTTCGTCTGATCCCCTTGGAATTCCCAGAACGCCGCGGCGCTGTCTCAGGATAGCGCCGCGGCGTTTTTGCATTCTCGCACCTGCCTTGCGACGAAGTAGGGGTGGCGGTGCGCGCGCCCCCATGGCAATCAGCGTTCCACGACTGCACATTATGCGGAAGAGGAGCATCGGCGCGCATGAACTCGGCTGCCCCATCCGACCCTCCCTATCTCGACGCTTTCGCGGCGCCGTCACATGACGCCTGGCGAGCGGCGGTCGACAAGGTCCTGAAGGGTGCCGATTTCGAGAAGAAGCTTGTCGGCCGGACCGCGGACGGCATCCGCATCGAGCCGCTCTATCCCGCTGCCTCCGCGCCTGCACGGGCGCTGCGTGCCGAGGCCGGACGCTGGCATGTCGCTGCCCGTCTCGACCATCCGCATCCGCACGAGGCACGGGCACTGGCTCTCACCGATCTCGAAGGCGGCGCCGACACCCTGACCATCAGCTTCGCCGGCGCGCTGGCGGCGCGCGGCTATGGCCTCATCGCCGATGACGTCACGACGCTCGATGCCGCGCTCCAGGGCGTCATGCTGGACCTGATCCATCTGCGGCTCGATCCGGCCCCGCAGGGCCGCATCAACGCCCTGTTGCTCGCCGCCCTGATCCAGAAGCGCGGGCACGCGCCGAGCGAGCTCTCAATCGCATTCGGCCTCGATCCGATCGGCGTCTTCGCCAGCCGCGGCTCGTTGGCGGCGCCCTGGCCCGAGCTTGGCCGCCGTCTGGCGGCAACGATCCGCACGCTGAAGGAACGCGGCTTTGCCGGACCGTTCATCGAGGTCGACAGCCGGCCCTATCACGAGGCCGGCGCCAGCGAGGCGCAGGAACTCGGCGCGGTGCTTGCGACCGCCGTCGCCTATCTGCGCACGCTCGAAGCGCAGGGCATGACGCTGTCCGAGGCGCGCGATGCGCTGGCCTTCACGCTGGTCGCCGATACCGACGAATTCCTGACGGTGGCCAAGTTCCGCGCCGCGCGACTGCTCTGGAACCGCGTCCAGCAGGCCTGCGGCCTCACGCCGAAGCCGGCGCGCATTCATGCCGAGACCGCCTGGCGTTCGCTGACGAAGCGCGATCCCAACGTCAACCTGCTGCGCGGCACCGTCGCCACCTTCTCTGCTGGAATCGGCGGCGCGGATTCGATCGCCGTCCAGCCCTTCACCGCCGCGCTCGGCCTGCCCGATGCCTTCGCGCGCCGCGTCGCCCGCAACACCCAGCTCATCCTGCTGGAGGAGAGCAATCTCTGGCGCGTTGCCGATCCCGCCGCCGGCGCCGGCGGTTTTGAGACGCTGACGCAGACGCTCTGCGAGCAGGCCTGGCAGATCTTCCAGGAGATCGAGCAGCAGCGCAGCGGCGATCTCGCCGGCATCGTCGCAGCCCTGGTCGACGGTCATCTCCAGAAGATGCTGGCGGAGCAGCGCGCGGCCCGCGCCAAAGCCGTGGCGACGCGGCGCGAGCCGATCACCGGCACCAGCGAGTTCCCGAATATCCGCGAAAACGTCGCTGCGGTACTCGCCGTCACGCCAATCAGGTTGGACAGGCAGCGCACGCAGGGCAGTCTCGCCGAGCGGAACCAGAGCGAGATTATCCGCTCATTCGCCGGCGGAGCCGGCCGGGCCGATGCGCTGGCCGCGCCCGGCACGGCCCTGCAAGCGGAGCCATTACCTTCGCTCAGGCTGTCAGAGCCGTTCGAGGCGCTGCGCGACAAGGCCGACGCCCAATCGAAGCGCCCGGTCGTGTTCCTGGCGACGCTCGGCCCGATCGCCGATTTCACCGCACGGACCGGCTTCGCCCGCAACCTGTTCGAGGCAGGCGGGCTCGCCGCGCCAAGCGGCGACGGCTTCGCCAAGGACGGTGCAACCGATCTCGACGCCCTCACCGGCGCCTTCCGCGCTTCGGGTGCGAAGCTCGCCTGCCTGTGCGGCTCGGATGCGGCCTATGCCGCGGAAGGCGCAGCGGCGACTGAGGCACTCGCCAAGGCCGGCGCGACGGTCTGGCTCGCCGGTCGACCGACCGAGCCCGAGGCCTTGAACAAGGCCGGCGTCGCCACGTTCATCTATATGGGCTGCGACGTGATCGAGACGCTCACGCAAGCGCAGGCCATCGCAGGCGCCTGACCGGAGACAAGAGTTTGACTGCCATCGCCCTCACCATCGCCGGTTCGGATTCGAGCGGCGGCGCCGGCATCCAGGCCGATCTCAAGACCTTCGCGGCGCATCAGGTTTATGGCGCCAGCGTCATCGTCGCGCTGACCGCGCAGAACACGAGAGGCGTCAGCGCCATCCATGCCGTGCCGCGCGACTTCGTCGCCCAGCAGATGGACGCGGTGTTCGAGGATCTCGACGTTGGCGCGGTCAAGATCGGCATGCTGGCGACGGCCGAACTGATCGAGACCGTCGCGGCCGGGCTGAAGCGCCACGGCGCGAAGAACATCGTTCTCGATCCCGTCATGATCGCCGCTTCCGGGGCACGGCTGCTGGAAAGCGCGGCCGTCGAGGCGATCCGCACGCATCTCTTCCCGCTTGCGACCTTGATCACGCCGAACCTGCCGGAGGCCGCCGCCCTGCTCGGCACCAGCCCGGCCGAAACCGATGAAGCGATGGACGAGCAGGCCGAGAAGCTCGCGGCGCTCGGCGCAGCGAACGTTCTCGTCAAGGGCGGGCACGGCACCGGCGAGATCAGCAGCGACCTTCTGTTGCTCGCAGGCGGCGCGCGCCAGCGCTTCAACGCGCCACGGCTCGAAACGCGCAACACCCATGGCACCGGCTGCACGCTGTCATCCGCCATTGCCGCCAATCTGGCCAAGGGACTGGAGCTGCCGGAGGCCGTCGGCCACGCCAAGACCTATATCTCGGCAGCCATCGCTGCCGCCGATCAGGTTGCGGTTGGCCAAGGCCACGGACCGGTGCATCATTTCCACCATTGGTGGGACAGGACCGAGGGGAGCCAGTCATGACCGCGATCCCGGATTTCACGAAGCTCGCCTTCGCAGGGGCTCGCCCCGCCGCCAGTGCCTTGCCCACGGGCGAAGCCTGGCAGACGCCCGAGGATATCCCGGTCAAGCCGGTCTATACGGCGGCCGACCGCGACGGCCTGCCCTTCGTCGACAGCCTGCCGGGCATCGCGCCCTATCTGCGCGGCCCCTACCCGACCATGTATGTCAACCAGCCCTGGACGATCCGGCAATATGCCGGCTTCTCCACGGCCGAGGATTCCAACGCCTTCTACCGGCGCAACCTCGCCGCCGGGCAGAAGGGCCTCTCCGTCGCCTTCGATCTCGCGACCCATCGCGGCTACGACAGTGACCATCCGCGCGTCGCCGGCGATGTCGGCATGGCTGGCGTCGCGATCGACTCGATCTACGACATGCGCACGCTGTTCTCAGGCATCCCGCTCGACCAGATGAGCGTGTCGATGACGATGAACGGCGCCGTGCTGCCGGTGCTGGCGCTCTACATCGTCGCGGCGGAAGAACAAGGCGTACCGCAGGCCAAGCTCTCGGGGACCATCCAGAACGACATCCTCAAGGAGTTCATGGTCCGCAACACCTATATCTACCCGCCCTCGCCCTCGATGCGGATCATCGGCGACATCTTCGCCTACACCTCGGCGAACATGCCGAAATTCAACTCGATCTCGATCTCCGGCTATCACATGCAGGAGGCCGGGGCGACGCAGGACCTCGAGCTCGGCTACACGCTCGCCGATGGCGTCGAGTATATCCGCGCCGGCCAGCGGGCGGGCCTTTCGGTGGATGTCTTCGCGCCGCGCCTGTCCTTCTTCTGGGCGATCGGCATGAACTTCTTCATGGAAGTCGCCAAGATGCGCGCCGCCCGGCTGATCTGGGCGAAGCTGGTCAAGGATTTCGGCGCCGAGAACGAGAAATCCCTCCCCCTGCGCACCCATTGCCAGACATCCGGCTGGTCGCTGACGGCGCAGGACGTGTTCAACAACGTGCCGCGCACCATGATCGAGGCGATGGCGGCGACCCAGGGTCATACCCAGTCGCTGCATACCAACGCGCTCGACGAGGCGCTGGCGCTGCCGACCGATTTCTCGGCTCGCATCGCCCGCAACACCCAGATCCTGCTGCAGCAGGAGAGCGGCACGACCCGGATCATCGATCCCTGGGGCGGCTCCTACTATGTCGAGCGGCTCACCGCCGAACTCGCCGAGAAGGCCTGGGGCCATATCCAGGAGGTCGAGAAGCTCGGCGGCATGGCCAAGGCGATCGAGGCCGGTATCCCGAAGCTGCGCATCGAGGAGGCTGCCGCCAAGACGCAGGCCCGCATCGATGGCGGCCAGCAGGCGATCATCGGCGTCAACTGCTACAAGCCGGAGAGCGAAGCAGCGATCGACGTACTCAAGGTCGACAATGCCGCGGTGCGCGCCCAGCAGCTCGACAAGCTCAGGCGCCTCAAGGCCGAGCGCAACGAGACCGAGGTCGAAGCTGCCCTCACCGCGCTCACCAACGGCGCGTCCGGCAACGGAAACCTGCTCGACCTCGCGGTGAAGGCCGCCCGCGCCAAGGCGACGGTCGGCGAGATCTCGCTGGCGATGGAGAAGGTCTTCGGGCGCCACAGGGCCGAGATCAAGGCGATCTCGGGGGTCTACAAGCGGGAGGTCGGCGACATGAACCCAGCCGTCACGCGCGTCCAGTTGCTCTGCCAGGATTTCGAGGAATCGGATGGGCGCCGCCCGCGCATCCTCGTCGCCAAGATGGGCCAGGACGGGCACGATCGCGGCCAGAAGGTCATCGCCTCGGCCTTCGCCGATCTCGGCTTCGACGTCGATATCGGCCCGCTCTTCGCGACTCCCGACGAGGCGGCACGGCAGGCTGTCGAGAACGACGTCCATATCGTCGGCGTCTCGTCGCTCGCGGCAGGACATCTCACGCTGGTGCCGGAGCTGAAGGCGGCGCTGGCCAAAGCCGGCCGGCCGGACATCATGATCGTGGTCGGCGGCGTCATCCCGCCGCAGGATTTCGATACGCTGATCGAGGCGGGCGCCTCGGCGATCTTCCCGCCCGGAACGGTGATCGCGGACGCCGCAGAGAAGCTGCTGCAGGAGCTGAACGAGCGCCTCGGCTATGCCCAGCGGACGGCGGCTGAATAAAAGAAGGCGGGCGCTGCCAGCCGGCAGCGCCCGCCCCATGATTACGACCGACGTGGCGACACTTACCGCCAGCCGTAACCATAGCCGTAGCGCGGCGCAGGCTGCCGCATGCCGTAACTATCGGAATAGCGATGCCAGCGGCGCTGACCCCAGAAGCCGTGGACGGCGGGCGGCGCCGGGCGCCAGCCGTAGCCGTAGGCCGGGCGCTCGTAGGAGCGCTCATAACGGCCACCGAAGGCCTGCGCCTCGCCCACCCCGGCGAATGCCGAAACTGCGAGCACCGCGCCGCTAAGCGCAAGGGCAGCCAAACCGATCCGGGCGCGATTGCCAAACATGGTCTCATGTCCTGTTCCGGCAGGGATCGCCCTGCCACGGATCGGACATTCGCAGGTCGTGGCTGAACGGGCTTTGAGGGCGCCGTTCAGCCGTCGTTTATCTGCCCGACGCTTGCTCGCGCTTCAAAAGCAGCGAAGCCGCGATCACGACGACGGCGACGGCCCCGATCATGATCGTGCAGGCGGCGTTGATCTCGGGTGAGACGCCGAGCTTCACCGCCGAATAGAGCCGCATCGGCAGCGTCGTCGCACCCGGCCCGGTGGTGAAGCTCGCGATGACGAGGTCGTCGAGCGAGAGCGTGAAGGCCAGCATCCAGGCTGCCGCGACCGCCGGCCAGATCAAGGGCAGGGTCACGGTCCAGAAGGTGACGAAGGGCGTGGCTCCCAAATCCTGCGCCGCCTCTTCCAGCGAGCGGTCGAAACCAGCGAGCCGCGACTGCACGACGATGCAGGCGAAGCCGAGGCTGAAGGTCGCATGCGCGATCGTCACGGTCCAGAAACCGCGCTCGACATCGGCGGCGACGAAGAGCAGCAGCAGCGACAGGCCGGTGACCACCTCGGGCATGACGAGCGGCGCCAGCACCATGCCCGAGAACAGCAGGCGGCCCCGGAAGCGGCCATGCCGTGCCAGAGCGAGTGCCGCCAGCGTGCCGAGGATCGTCGCCAGCGTCGCCGAGACGAAACCGAGGCGGATCGAGAGCCAGGCGGCATCAAGCAGCGGCTGGTTCTGCATCAGCGCGCCGTACCAATGGGTCGAGAAGCCGCCCCAGACCGTCACCAGCCGCGAGGCATTGAAGGAATAGGCGACGAGCGTCAGGATCGGCAGGTAGAGGAAGGCGAAGCCGACGATCAGCGCCAGGATCAATCCGGGACCGAGCCGGCTCATGCCGCCAGCTCCCGCTGCAACCGCGCGCGCTGGAGCAGGACGAGCGGCAGGACGAGCACGACGAGCAGCACCACCGCCACGGCCGAGGCCAAGGGCCAGTCACGGTTCGAGAAGAACTCGCTCCAGAGCAGCTTGCCGATCATCACGGTGTCGGGGCCGCCGAGCAGGTCGGGGATAACGAATTCACCCACCGCCGGAATGAAGACCAGCGCGGAACCCGCGAGGATGCCCGGCAGCGAGAGCGGCAGCGTCACTGTCAGGAAGGCCGTGACCGGCGTGGCGCCGAGATCGGCAGCCGCCTCCAGCAGACCGCGGTCAAGCTTCTCCAGCGTCGCGAAGAGCGGCAGCACCATGAAGGGCAGGTAGGAATACACCATGCCGAGCAGCACCGCCGTCTCGGTATTGAGCAGGCGCAAGGGCTCGCCTTCGAAACCGAGCAGGCCAAGCGTCGCATCGAGCAAACCTTCCGGCCTGAGGATGCCGATCCAGGCGTAGACGCGGATCAGGAAGGAGGTCCAGAACGGCAAGATCACGAAGACCAGCAGGAGGCCGCGCCAGCGCGCGGGGGCCGTGGCCATGGCATAGGCGAGCGGATAGCCGATCGCGAGCGCGAAGACGGTCGTCAGCGCCGCGATGCGCAAGGAATAGAGATAGCTCTGCCAGTAGAGCGGATCGTCGCCCAGCAGGCTGAAATTCGCGAGGTCGAGCTGCGAGAGAAACTCGCCGAGCCGGGCGAGGCCTTCCCAATGCGGCGCATAGGGCGGCAGAGCCATCGCAGACTGCGAGAAGGCCATGCGCAGCACGATGGCGAAGGGCGCGAGGAAAAACAGCGTGAGCCAGAGGTACGGCACGGCCACGACGAGCCGGCGAAGCCGCTGCAGCGAAGCGACCGCGCTCATGGCGGCAGCACTACGCCGGCCTCGACATCCCAGGAGAGCCAGACCTTGTCGTCCCAGGCGAAGGGGCGGGCCATCCGGCGGGTACGGTTGGCGAGCGCGACCTTGACGAGCTGGCCACCCTCGCCGCCGAGCATGACCTGGATCATGGTGAAGTCGCCGAGATAGCCGATATCCCAGATCTCGCCCGCGACCTTGTTGACGGCCTGCCCCGGCTCGTCATGGCCGATCTCGATCTTCTCGGGCCGGATGCCGACGACAAGCGGCTCGTCCGGCTTCAGGGCCAGCGCCTCCTCGTCGAGTTCGACGGTACCGACGAGCGGCACCTCTGCCCGAACCAGTTCGCCCTCGACCGACGCGATCCGGCCTTCGAAGATATTGATGTCGCCGACGAACTCCGCGACGTGGCGGTTGGCCGGCGCCTCGTAGATCACGTCGGGCGGACCGATCTGGACAAGCTTGCCATGGTCCATCACCGCCATGCGGTCGGCCATGGTCATCGCCTCGTCCTGATCGTGGGTGACGACCATGAAGGTGAGACCGAGTTCGCTCTGCAGGTCCATCAGTTCGAACTGGGTCTGCTCGCGCAATTTCTTGTCGAGCGCCGCCATCGGCTCGTCGAGCAGCAGCAGCTTCGGGCGCTTGGCCAGCGACCGGGCCAGCGCGACGCGCTGGCGCTGGCCGCCGGAGAGTTGGTGCGGCTTGCGCCCGCCAAGACCGGAGAGTTTGACCAGCGCCAGCATCTCCTCGACGCGCCGGTCGATCTCGGCGCGCGGCAGCCCTTCCCGCTTCAGCCCATAGGCGATGTTGCCGGCCACGCTGAGATGCGGAAACAGCGCGTAGGACTGGAACATCATGTTGATCGGCCGCAGATGCGGCGGAATGCCGGTGATGTCCTGCCCATCGAGCAGGATCGTGCCGGCATCCGGCGTCTCGAAGCCGGCGAGCATGCGCATCAGCGTGGTCTTGCCGCAGCCGGAAGGCCCAAGCAGCGCGAAGAACTCGCGCGGGTAGAGCGCGAGCGAGAGATCGCCCACGGCGGTAACGTCGCCGAAGCGTCTGGTCACACCCCGGAGCTCCACCAGCGGCTTCGCCGCCGGGTCGTTCCAGGGCTGGAAGGCCCGGCGCACGCTGCCGGGCGAGGTCTTCTTCATGGCGCTCGCGATCCGTGCCGTTCCGGTCACTTGGTCGCGTTCACTTGCCGGTCTTCACGCGGGTCCAGAGCCGGTTCACCAGCCGCTGGGACTTCTGGTCATAGGGCGTGATCGTGTAGAGCCGCCCCATCACTTCGTCCGACGGATAGATGCCGGGATTGTCACGCACCGCCGCCGACAGGAACGGCTTCGAAGCGAGGTTGCCGTTGGCATACTGGATGAAGTCCGAGTTCTTTGCGGCCATCTCCGGCTTGTTGACGAAATCGATGAACTTCATCGCTGCGTCGACATTGCCGGCATCCTTCGGGATCACGAAGGAGTCGAACCACATCAGCGCGCCTTCCTTCGGGATCGAATAGGCGATCTGGACGCCGTTCTTGGCCTCCTCGGCGCGCTTCTTGGCCTGGAGGATGTCGCCGGAATAACCGACGGCCAGGCAGATATCGCCATTCGCCAGCGCGTTGATGTATTCCGAAGAATGGAATTTCTGGATATGCGGGCGGATCTTGCGCAGGAGTTCGCCGGCCTTGTTCAGATCGGCTTCCTTCTTCGAGTCGGGATCGAGCCCGAGATAGCGCAGGGCCGCCGGGAACATCTCCTCGACCGCGTCGAGCACATGCACACCGCAATTCGACAGCTTCTTGAGCTGCTCGGGCTCGAAGACGATCTTCCAGGAATCGACCACCGCATCGGGGCCGAGCCGCTCCTTCACCTTCGCGACGTTGTAGCCGATGCCGGTGGTGCCCCACATGTAGTTCACGGCGTATTTGTTGCCGGGATCGTACTTGCCGAGCCGTGTCTGGATTTCCGGCCAGATATTCCTGAGGTTCGGCGCCTTGTCCTTGTCGACCGGCTGGTAGAGGCCCAGCGGGATATGGCGCGGCAGGAAGGAAGCGGTGACGACGATCAGGTCGTAGCCGGTCTTGCCGGCGAGAAGCTTGGTCTCCACCGTCTCCATCTGGTCGAAGGTGTCGTAGACGACGGTGATGCCGGTTTCCTTCTTGAAGGCGTCCAGCACCTCCGGATCGACATAGTCCGACCAGTTGAAGATGCGCAGCTGCTTGTCCTGCGCGGCCACTGGTGTGGCCAGAAGTCCCAGTCCGATCGCGCAAGCCGCAATCGCCTCGGTCAGTCGCTTCGCCGTCCTACCCAATCCGCCCCTCCATCGTGTTGGCGCGCGCACGCTACCAGCTTTCCCCTCGGCATCAACCGCCAGCGGCCGCGACCGAACGCCCGCGCACAGGCAAGCTGCGCCTGACGCAAGCGTGAACGACCGCATCCTTGCCGGCTCGCGCCGCCATGCACATACCGTACCGCATGCGCCTGTTCCGCCGCTTCCTGCTGTTCTTCGCGATCGCCTTCCTGCTGCCGCTCGCGAGCCATGCGGGCTGGTGGTACTGGCAGACGCATGCGCCGGACTGGCGACGCGCCGATTGGACGAGTGCCAAACTCCTGCCCGCGGCTTCCGTAGAGCCCGAAGCGACGGTGCACGTCTTCGCCGCCCGCGTTGGTCGCTGGCGCGGCATCTTCGCCCATCATTCCTGGATCGTAGTGAAGGAGCGCGGCGCCAGCGCCTATACGCGCTTCGACGTCGTCGGCTGGGGCGCGCCGCTCAGGGTCAACCATCGCGAGGCCGATGGCCGCTGGTTCGGCAACATGCCGGAATCCGTCGTCGAAATCCGGGGTGAGGCAGCGGAGCGCCTGATCCCGCGCATAAGGGCAGCCGTGGCGGATTACGCCTATTCCAGCCCCGGCAGCTATCTCGCCTGGCCGGGCCCGAACTCGAACAGCTTCGTCCAGCATGTCCTGGCCGAGGTGCCCGAGCTCCATCAGGCGCTGCCGCCGACAGCGCTCGGCAAGGACTGGCGCGCCGACGGCCTCTTCGCCGGGCTGACCGCCAGCCGCACCGGCATCCAGGCTTCACTCTACGGTCTTGCCGGCGTGACCGTGGGCTGGGTCGAGGGCATCGAGATCAACCTGCTCGGCCTCGTCGCCGGGCTCGACCTGCGCAGCCCGGCGCTGAAGCTGCCGGGCTGGGGGCGGGTCGGCGTCTAGAGCATCGAAGCGGTCAGACCGCCTCGAAGGCCTGTGCGAGATCCGAGATCAGGTCCTCGATATTCTCGATGCCGACCGAAATGCGGATCAGCGCATCGGTCAGGCCGATTTCCTCGCGCAGTTCGCGAGCGACGCCGGAATGGGTCATCGCGGCCGGGTGAGAGACCAGCGTCTCAGTGCCGCCGAGGCTGACCGCAAGCTTCATGATCTGGAGGTTGTCGAGCAGCGCGAAAGCCTCCTTCTCGCCGCCCTTGACGTCGAAGGCGAAAGTCGAGCCCGCCGCCGTGCACTGGCGGTCGAAGACGGCCTTGCGCGGGTCGCCGTCCTTGAGATTGCCGAGATAATGGACCCGGGCGACCTTCGGATGGCTCTCCAGGTATTCCGCCACCAGCTTGGCGTTCTCGTTGGCGCGGCTCATACGGATGTCGAGGGTCTCCAGCGAGCGCATCAGCATCCAGCAGGAATTCGGATCGGCCTGCGTGCCGAGCGAGCCGCGCCAGGCCTTAACCTGCCGCACGAGGGCTTCCGAGCCGCTGATCGAGCCGCCGACAAGGTCGGAATGGCCGCCGACATATTTGGTCAGCGAGAGCAGCGAGAGATCGGCGCCCTGCTTCAGCGGCTTCTGGTATTTCGGGCCGAGCATGGTGTTGTCGACGACGACCGGCGGGCGATGGCCCTGCGACTTCTCCAATTCGTCCGCAATCATCTTGCAGGCGGCGAGGTCGACGAGGCCGTTGGTCGGGTTGGCCGGGGTCTCGACCAGGATCATCGCAACGCGGCCCTTGGCGGAGGCGGCGCGCGCGACATCACGCATCTGCTCGATATCGAGCCCATCGGTGAAGCCGAAGGGCGTGACGCCGAAGGCGCCCATCTGGTTCTTCAGCAGCGTCTCGGTGCCGCCATAGAGCGGGCGGGAATGCAGGATCGTGTCGCCCGGGCGCAGGAAGGCGAAGCAGGTCGTCGCGATCGCGGCCATGCCCGAGGCGAAGACGGCGCATTTCTCGGCCTCGTCCCAGATCGCCAGACGATCCTCGAGGATTTCCATGTTCGGGTGGTTGAAGCGCGAATAGACGAGGCCGGGCTTCTCGCCGGGCTTGGGCTGGCGCCGGCCGGAGGTGAAGTCGAAGAAGTCCTTGCCCTGCTGGGCGTTCTCGAAAACGAAGGTCGAGGTCAGGAAGACCGGCGGCTTCAGCGAGCCCTCCGACATGGCCGGCGAATAGCCGAAGCCCATCATCAGCGTCTCGGGATGGAGCTTGCGGTTGGCGATCCGGTCCTTGTGGTAGTTGTCTGCGCTCATGGCCGTCTCCCTTTAGATCCTGCAACGCAGGCCGGTTTCTGCCGCCAGATTATTCCGATCAGCGCGCCATTGCTTGGCCGATCAGCATCATCCTACTATGCGTTGAGCAGCTTTCTGCTCAATTTTGACAGGGATGGAGCATATCGTGCTCGACAGCATCGACCGCCGGATTCTCGCCGTGCTGCGCGAGGACGGGCGCATCACCAACCAGGACCTGTCACAGCGCGTCGGGCTGTCGCCGACACCGTGCCTCAGGCGGCTGAAGCGGCTGGAGGAGACCGGCGTCATCCAGGGCTACACGGCCGTGGTCGATCCGAAGGCCTATGGGCTGCCCTTCAGCGTCTTCGTCTCGGTGCGGCTGACCCAGCAGAACCAGGAGCAGATATCCGAGTTCGAAAAAGCCGTCGAAAGCTGGAGCGAAGTGGCCGAATGCTACCTCATGACCGGCTCGCAGGATTACCTGCTGCGCGTCGTCACGGACGGCATCGAGGGCTATGAGCGCTTCCTGAAGCAAAAGGCGACGCGGCTGAAATGCATCCAGTCAGTCGAATCCAATTTCGCGCTGGCGACGATCAAGAAGCGCTCCGGCCTGCCCCCGGTCTAGACGCTATCAACGGACGCCGAACAGCTCGGCTCCGGCAGCCTCGGCCATGCCGCTCTGCTGATGTGCCACGCCCGGCACGACGACCTCGCGCCAACGAAGCGTCACTCCGAGGCGGCGCGCTTCGTCGCGGGCCGCGGCCATGAAGTGCTCTCCGCGCGCGAAGCGGGTCGGCCCCTGCTCCTCGGCACCGCGGGATTTGTTGAGCTGGGGATGGTCGGGATCGGTGTCGCGGTCGCCGAGCATCACCAGCATCGGCTTGGACAGCGCGGCTGCGAGCGTGGCGTCCACAGCCGGGGTGCCCTTCAGCGAATAGGGATAAGCGCGCTCGCCAGCGAGAACCGGCAGCGTGTAGTAGCCGGCATTCGCCACGGCCGCCGCCGCAATCCTCGCATCCGGCATCAGCATGACCATGCGGTGCACGAACTGGGCACCGGCGGAGTGGCCGAAGATCGTGTAGCTACCTCCGGCGACGCGGCCGCTGGCGCGGGCGACATCGAACAGCCTCTCGATCAGGCCGAATGTCCATTTCGCCTTGTCGGGTTCGCCGCGCACATTGCCTTGCTGGAAGCGGCGGCTCGAAAACTGCTCCTTGTCGAAGCGTGGGGCGAGGACGAGGAAACCGCCTCGGTCGGCAGCGGCCTTCCAGGCGTCGCGGGCGCCTCTCGCATTGCGGCCCATGCCGTGGATCGCAATCAGCAGCGGGCAGGGCTTGGCCGCGCAGGCCGGCGGCGCATAGGTCGAAACCGCGACGGTGGCCGGCAGCGGATCGGCATAGCTGCTTTCGGCCGGCCCGGTCCCGGCGAAGAGCGGCAGCGTCTCGGCAAAGGCCGAGTGGAGGCCGAAGCCCGGCGCAAGCACGACGATCGCCAATGTCCCGATCAGCCGCAGCATTCTGCGCTCCTTCAGGCGCCGCCACGGTCCATGGCGCGGCGCACGACCTGGGTGACTTCGCTGTTGGACAGGAAGAGATCGTGACGCAGCATGCTCCAGCCCCGGCCGGAGGTGTCCGCGACCCTGACGCCCAATGCTTCCAGCCGCGAGCGATCCGCTGCACCGGCCCGCGCAACGCCGCCGGCGATGCGGGCGGAGACGGCCAGTGCCCGGTCACCGGGGTCGATGATCACGGTCATGCGCTGGGCCAGGGGGCCGATCTTCTTCACCGTCTGCTCGAAGGCGTCGATATCGACATCGGGTGAGGCCAGCACGACCGAACCGATCCGGGCGTAGATTTCCCGGGAATCGCGCAGCTCGCGCAAGCCTTCCAGCGTCAGGAAGGTTCCCATGGAATGGGCAACGATGTGGATGCGGCCGACGGTCGGGTTGGCGACAAGCGCCTGCAGCGACTGGACGAAACCGTCGCGCGACCAGAGCGCGCTCTCGCGGTCGTAGGCGTAGTCGAAGAGCTTGCCGCCGGAGGGCCAGGTGAACAGGACCGTGCGACCCTGGAACTCCAGCGAATGGGACAACTGGCCGGCGCTGCGGGCGGCCGTCTCGAAGCTCTCGTTGAAGCCGTGGATGTAAAGCAGCACATCGCGCCCGTTCACGGCGTCCGCGAGTGCCCGCGTCGCGTCCGCCGTCGTTTCATGCGAAATGCCGAGCACGGCCCAGTCGCCGCTCACCGCCGAGGAGACACGCCCCGCGATGCCGCGCCCGGGCGGCGACAGTTGCGCCTCGGCGAAGGTCAGCGGGCCGCGATCGGTATTGAAATAAGGCGTCGCGTTGCCGGTCGAGCGGCGCGTCGTCATGACGAGCAGCCGCGGGTCCTTGCCGAGCGCCGAGGTATCGGCGCGTTCCGGCTCGGAGAAGGGCGACACACTCGCCTCGCTCTGCGCGCAGGCGGCAAGCCCGAGCGGGAGGAACGCGGCGAGCGCCAGCGAACGGCATGAGAAGGCGCGCCTTGTAACGGGCATGGAGAGAGGCATCCGGTCAGAATTTGAGGGGCCGAACTAGCAGCCGCACCTCTAAAGGCAGGCCAACGCGGCCAGAATGGGGCGAGAGTGCTGCCGCCTACACGAAGCAGCACCCGCGTTGCACCAAGGCGACATCACTGCGTGGCGCCGGAGATGATGGTGATCGGTGCGGTGACGACGAGCCCGACGGTCGATCCCACCGTGCCCATCACGCCGCCGGCGACGTCTCCCAGCCTGTCGCCGAATTGCGGCCCGGCGAAGCCAATGCCCTTGTCCTGCTGCAGCCGCTGGCCGATCATCTGCACGACCTTCGGCGAGGATGCGAATTTCGCATGGTTGAGGCTGTCGCCGGAGGAGACCTCGGAGAGGTCGATCAGCCTCACGCCAAGCTTTTCCAGCTCCGCGATCGTCTCGGTATCTTTGCTCGACACCGCGCCCAGCCGCTTTTTGTCACCGGCGAAGCGCCGGGAGAAATCGAGCGCCCGGTCATCGGCCGAGACGAAGACCGTCACCGGCCGCCGGATTTCGCGCATCTGTGTCTTGAAGACGTCAAGATCGACGTCGGGCGCCGCCAGCATGACATCGCGCAGCTTGCCGCCGAAAGTCCCGTCGCCGCGGATTGCAGCCTGGCGGAGCGTCTCCAGCGTCAGCAATGTGCCCATTGAATGGGCGAGGATGTCCATGCGCGACGGGCCGAGATCCCGGGCGATGGCCCGCAGGTTCAGCTCGAGGAAATCGCGCGAGTAGAAGGCGCTTTCGCGATCATAGGGATAGGCAAGGAGCTGTCCGCGCGAGGGCCAGGTGAACAGCACCGGCACGCCCTTGAAGCCGGAATCATAGACGATCTGGGCGAAGCGATAGGCCGCATCGGCGAAATTTGTGTTGTAGCCGTGGACGAAGACCAGCACGTCGCGCTGGGAGGCAGGCCGCCGCGCCAGCTCTTTGCGCACGTCGGAGACGATCGGCGCGAGATCGAGCTTCTGGAGATTAGTCGCGGTGAAATGCTTCGCCGGGTCACCCGGTCCCGAATCGGGCAGCTCCAGATTCCCGGACTTGTGGGTAAGCGGCACGGTGATGTCGAGCCGGGCGAAGGAGAGCTTCGGCCCGCGCTCGCCGCTGAAATAGACCGGCTGCGCCGAGGCCTCGCGCGTCGTCGCGACGTAAATCTGGACAGTCCCTGCGACCTCCGCCTTCGGAGCGGAGCTCAGCTCCAGCACGCGCGGCGTGCCGCAGGCTGCGAGCGCCAGCGGCAAAAGCAGAACCAACAGGAAACCACGAAGCCGCATCGCCACGCACATCATCGCCAAGTCGTCTCATCGCTGCGGCGGATTCACAAGATGCGCACATGACACAGTGATGAAGCAAGTGGTGCAAGGACGCCTTGTCGCCCGCGCCGGCAGCTTGCTAACTGGCGGCATGGTCGACAGCAGCAGCTCCCCATCCGACACCCTGCGCGATGCCATTCTCGCCGGCGAGCGCGCTGCGCTGGCCCGCGCGATCACTCTGGCGGAATCGCGCCGCGCCGACCATCGCGAGCAGGCGCAGACCCTGATCCAGCAGTTGCTCCCTCACACCGGCCGGGCGATTCGGGTCGGCATCACCGGCGTGCCCGGCGTCGGCAAGTCGACCACGATCGACGCGCTCGGCAGCCACCTGACCGCGGCCGGACACAAGGTTGCCGTGCTCGCGGTCGACCCCTCGTCTTCCCGGACCGGCGGTTCGATTCTCGGCGACAAGACGCGGATGGCTCGGCTCGCGGTCGATCCCAATGCGTATATCCGCCCCTCCCCCTCCTCGGGCACGCTGGGTGGGGTCGCGGCCAAGACGCGCGAGACCATGCTGCTCTGCGAGGCCGCCGGCTTCGACGTGATCCTGGTCGAGACTGTCGGCGTCGGCCAGTCGGAGACCGCGGTCGCCGACCTCACAGACTTCTTCCTCGTGCTGATGCTGCCCAATGCCGGCGACGAATTGCAGGGCATCAAGAAGGGCATCATCGAGCTCGCCGACATGATCGCGGTCAACAAGGCGGACGGCGACGGCGCCATGGCCGCGCGCGCAGCCGCCGCGCAATACAAGGCCGCGTTCCATATCCTCGCCCCCGCCTCCCCCCTGTGGAGCACGCCGGTCGTGACGATCTCGGGGCTGACGGGGCTCGGCCTCGACAAGCTCTGGGCCAGGATCGAGGACCACCGCGCCCGCTTCGAGGCCAAGGGCCTGATCGCCGAGAAGCGTCGCCGGCAGGATGTGAAATGGATGTGGGCGATGGTGCAGGACAGGCTGCAGGCCAGGCTCCGGCACGACCCGGCCCTGAAAGCCCGCACGCCGGAGCTGGAGGCGGCCGTCGCCGCCGGAAAGCTCCCCCCGACATCCGCCGCCGACGAGATCGCGCGGGCGCTGGGGCTGTGATCCCGGCGCAGCGAGCCTCGGTGCCAGATCGGCACAGGTGAAGCTGGCACAGAGCTTGATCCGCGCCGGCCGAACAGGAGTTTCCATGGTGCTGTCCCGACGCAACGTGCTGGCGATGGGCCTTTTCGGCACGGCCTCGGTCGCTCTGCCCGCCGCTGCGCAATCGCGCGGCGCAGCCGCCGGCCCGCTCGGCCATCTTGGCCTAGATGCCGGCCAACTCGGCTTACGGCCCGGTGCCGCGGAGGATCAGTCGCGGCAACTCCAAGCTGCCCTCAAGCAAGCTGCTGCGCGCGGCGCGCCGCTTCTCCTGCCGCCCGGCCGCTACCGGATCGGCGGCGTCGCCCTGCCCGAGAACGCCAGGATGATCGGCGTGCCCGGCGAGACGCATCTCGTCACGGCCAGTGGCCAGCCCCTCCTGATCGCACGCAATATTGGGCGGGCCGCGCTTACCGGCCTGAGCTTCGACGGGCTCGACATCCCCGCTGCCCAGCGAAGCGGGTTGCTCATGGCCGAGAACGTCGGCGAGATCACCATTTCCGGCTGCGCCTTTGCCAAGGCCGGCTCGGTCGGCCTGACGCTTGACCGCTGCGGCGGGCGCGTCACCGCGAGCCGGTTCCGCGACATGCGGGACGCGGCACTGTTCGCGATCGATTCGAAGGGCCTCACGGTCGAGCAGAACCGAGTCGAGGATTGCGGCAATAACGGCATCCAGATCTGGCGCAGCCAGCCGGGCGACGACAGCTCGATCGTCCGCGGCAATCATGTGATGCGCATCCGCACCGATAGTGGCGGCAGCGGCCAGAACGGCAACGGCATCAGCGTCTTCCGCGCCGGGGGCGTGATCATCGAGGGCAACCAGCTGCGCGACTGCGCGCTGAGCTTCATCCGCAACAATTCCGGCTCCGGCGTCCAGATCCTCGGCAACCAGGGGCGGCGCTGCGGCGAGGTCGCGCTCTACAGCGAGTTCGCCTTCGAGGGCGCGATCATCGCCAACAACCATGTCGAGGACTGCGCGTCGGGCGCCTCCATGACCAATCTCGACCAGGGCGGGCGCATGGCGGTCTGCGCCAACAACATCATCCGCAAGGCGACGCGCAAGGCCGTCCCCTACAGCAAGGAGCCGACCGGAGGCTACGGCATCCATGTCGAGGCGGAAGCGGCGGTGACCGGCAATGTCATAGAGGACGCCAGCGATATCGGCATCGCGCTCGGCTGGTCATGGGGCATGCGCAATCTCGCCGCCACCGGCAACGTCATCCGCAAGACCGGGATCGGCATCTCGGTCTCGCTGGTGCCCAAGGAACGCAACGCGCTGATCGCCAACAACGTCATTTCCGAGGCCCGCGACGGCGCCGTGATCGGCACAGAATACGGCAAACCGGTCACCGGCGACCTGACGAAGGCTCCCGACGCGAGGGCCTCCGGCATCGTGGTCGCGAACAACGCGGTGCGCTGAGGCCTCAGGCCGCCGGCGCGCGAATCCGGCCGACCTCGATGCCGTTCCAGTTCTTCAGTACGGTCTCACGCAGCGGCGCGAAGGCTGCCTGCGTGGCATCGTCCATCGGCAGGAAGCGGGCGATCAGGGCGCCAAGCGCGATCTCGGCGGCACGACCGGCGCCATCGTCGCATTTCAGGGCGATGCCGTAGCCGAGTTCCGGCAGCGCGGCGCAATAGACGCCCTCGGCCCCGGTCTTGGTGAAGGCGCGCGCGCCGAGCAGATCCATCAGGCGCGTGTCGTAGCGGCCCGTGCCGGCGACCATGAAGGGGTGGGCTGCAGCGGCCGCCCGGATGCGCGCCGCCGCCTTTGCCCGCTCCGGCCCGAAGCCACGGCCGGTGCCGAGCCGGGCGAAACCCAGCGCCAGCGCCGACAGCGGCACGGCGTAGGATGGGATCGAGCAGCCGTCGGTGCCCATCCGATCGGCACTATGGACGGCGCCGGTCACGGCTTCCAGAGCGCCGCGCACGGCCTGCTGCACGGGGTGGCTCGCCTTCACATAGCCGGCAGGGTCCTCATCCATGTTGCAGGACAGGCAGACGAAGCCGGCATGCTTGCCCGAGCAATTGTTGTTGAGGGCGCTCGGCTCGGCGCCAGACTTTGCCAGGGCGCGGGAGACGACCTCGTTCGACGGCCAATGCGCGCCGCATTCGAGGCAGCCGGCATCGCGGCCGGCCTTGCGCAGCATCGCCAGCGAGGTCTCGGCATGGAGCGGCTCGCCGGAATGCGAGGAGACGGCGAGCGCGATCTCGGCCTCGGTCAGCCCGTAGCGGTCGGCGGCGCCGCTCTCGATCAATGGCAGTCCCTGGATCGCCTTGACGGCCGAACGCGGAAACACCGGGCGCTCGACATCGCCCGCCGAGAAGACCACGCCGCCATCGGCATCGACGACGATCGCCGCGCCGCGATGGCGCGATTCGACGACATTGCCGCGCGTGACCTCGGCGAGAACGGGATTTTCCATGGCGACCTCCATTGCCCTTTGCGCCGGGCTTGCCGCCTTTTGGAGCCGGAGCGGGGTCCTGTCAAAAGCGCTGGCGCGAAGGGCGCCGGGCTGCCACGGTGCGGCCCAGCCAACCCACGCCCTTCAGCGATGGAAGATCGATGTCGCCGGACTACGAGACCGAGTACAACAACCGCGCCCGCGTGCCGGAACATCCGGGAATCATCGCCGGCTGGCAGGCCGATGCCGCCGCCTACCGTGCCGAGGCCCTGCGCGAGCTGGACGTCTCCTATGGCGAGGGCGAGCGCCAGGCCTACGACCTGTTCAAGCCCGAGACGATCCGCGGCAACGCGCTGGTGATGTTCATCCATGGCGGCTACTGGCAGGCGCTGGACCGCAGCTATTTCTCGCATATGGCGCGCGGGCTGAACCGGCTCGGCCTGCCGGTCGCGGTCGTCGGTTACGATCTCTGCCCGCAGGTCCATCTCGGCCACATCGTCTGGGAATTGCAGCAGGCGGCTGCGGCGCTGTGGCGGCGTTTCGGCCTGCCGGTGATCGCGACCGGGCATTCCGCCGGCGGCCATCTCAGCGCCTGCACGCTTGCCACCGACTGGAAGAATGTCGACCCGGACCTGCCAGACCAGCTCGTGCCGGCAGCCTATGGCATCTCCGGCCTCTACAACCTGAAGCCCCTGACCGAGACCAGCATCAACAAGGCGCTGAATCTCGACCTGGCTGCCGCGGAACTGGAAAGCCCGCTGTTCTGGCCGGCGCCGTCGCGGCTGACCATGGATGCCGTGGTCGGCGGCGCCGAGAGCGACGAGTACCACCGGCAGAGCCGCCGCCTCACCGATGTCTGGGGGCTGGAAGGCGTGACGACGCGCTACGAGGAAATCCCCGGAGCCAACCATTTCACCGTGATCGCCGGACTGACCGATCCGGAGAATGCGATGACCCGACGGATCGCCGCGCTCGCCGGCGCTTGATCTTACCACGCAGAGGATTCTATCCAGACCCAACAGAGTTTCGGAGCGCGCGATGCAGACCTTCTTCGTCGAGATCAAATGCAGGCTCGGCAAGACCTATGAGGTCGCCAGCGAACTGGCCGATCGCGAGATCGCCTCGGAGATCTATTCGACCGCCGGCAACTACGACATCCTGGCCAAGTTCCACGTCGCGGCCGATGTCGATATCGGCCATTTCGTCGCGCAGAAGGTGCAGTCGATCCCCGAGATCGCCGACACCCATACGATCATCACCTTCAAAGCGTTCTGAATTTCGCGCCGACGGCGCTGGGGATTTATCGAATCGTTTCCGGCGCTTGCGTGCGGGTTCTCGCATGCCGATTCAGCATCTTGCCAAATTGATTCAAGTTCGCAGCCGCCTCATCCTTTCCGCCCCGGCGAAACTGCTGGCGGCGCCGACGGCTTGACGGCGTGGGGGCTTTCGCGCGACCAGCATCCTTCGGACTGCAGGGATCCTCGCGCCATGAAAAGCACGCTCTCCACTGATCTGCGCTCGGGCGCGCTCGTCTATCACCGCCAGCCTCGGCCGGGTAAGCTCGAGATCCAGGCGACCAAGCCGCTCGGCAACCAGCGCGACCTGGCGCTCGCCTATTCACCCGGCGTCGCCGCCGCCTGCGAGGCAATCGTCGACGATCCCTCGGAAGCCGCCGAGCTCACCTCGCGCCAGAATCTCGTCGCCGTCATCACCAACGGCACCGCCGTGCTCGGCCTCGGCGATATCGGTCCCCTCGCCTCCAAGCCGGTGATGGAGGGCAAGGCCGTCCTCTTCAAGAAATTCGCCGGCATCGACTGCTTCGACATCGAGGTCGAGCAGAAGAACATCGAAAAATTCGTCGAGGTCGTCGCAGCGCTGGAACCGACCTTCGGCGGCATCAATCTCGAGGACATCAAGGGGCCGGAATGCTTCGAGATCGAGGAGCAGCTCAAGGCCCGGATGCAGATCCCCGTCTTCCATGACGACCAGCACGGCACGGCGATCATCGTCTCCGCCGCGGTGCTGAACGGACTCGACCTCGCGGGCAAGAAGATCGCCGACGTCAAGATCGTCGTCTCCGGCGCGGGTGCCGCCGCGCTCGCCTGCACCAACCTGCTGGTCGAGCTCGGCGCGCAGCGCCAGAACATCTGGCTCACCGATATCGACGGCGTGGTCTACAAGGGCCGCAACACGCTGATGGACCGCTGGAAGGAGGTCTACGCGCAGGAGACCGATGCCCGGACGCTCAGCGACGTCATCGGCGGCGCCGACGTCTTCCTCGGCCTTTCCGCGGCCGGCGTGCTCAAGCCCGAGATGGCCAAGCAGATGGCGACGAAGCCGCTGATCCTGGCGCTGGCCAACCCCAATCCCGAGATCACGCCGGAAGATGCGCTCGCCGTCCGCCCCGACGCGATGATCTGCACCGGCCGCTCGGACTATCCGAACCAGGTCAATAACGTCCTCTGCTTCCCCTACATCTTCCGCGGCGCGCTCGACGTGCAGGCGACGACGATCAACGAGGCAATGAAGCTCGCCGCGGTGCGCGCCATCGCCTCGCTCGCCCGCGAGGCGACCTCCGACATCGCGGCCCGCGCCTATGGTGGCGAGGCCTCGACCTTCGGCGCGAACTCGCTGATCCCGAACCCGTTCGATCCGCGCCTGATCATGCGCATCGCGCCCGCTGTCGCCGAGGCGGCGATGGTGACCGGCGTCGCCCGCAAGCCGCTGGTCGATGTCGAGGCCTATCGCGAGCAGCTCTCGCGCTTCGTCTTCCGCTCGGGCTTCCTGATGAAGCCGCTGTTCCAGAAGGCCAAGGCCGACCCCAAGCGCGTGATCTACGCCGAGGGCGAGGACGAGCGCGTGCTGCGCGCCGCCCAGGTCGCGCTGGAGGAAGGGCTCGCCGTGCCGATCCTGATCGGCCGCCCGAGCGTGATCGAGACGCGCATCCAGCGCTTCGGTCTGTCACTCAAGCCCGGCGTCGACTTCGAGGTGGTGAATCCCGAGGACGATCCGCGCTATCGCGACTACGTCCAGACCTATCTCGACATCGCCGGCCGGCGCGGCATCACACCGGAGGCCGCCCGCTCGCTCGTGCGCACCAACAACACCGTGATCGCGGCGCTCGCCGTCGCCCGCGGCGAGGCCGATGCGATGATCTCGGGCCTCGAAGGCCGGTTCATGTCGCGCCTGAGGCACATCAAGGACATCATCGGCCTGGCTCCAGGCGTCTGCGACCTCGCGGCGATGACCCTGATCATCACCAACAAGGGCGCCTTCTTCATGTCGGACACCCATGTGAAGCACGATCCGACGGCGGAGGAGATCGCCGACATGACCGTGCTGGCGGCGAGCCATGTCCAGCGCTTCGGCATCGACCCGAAGATCGCCCTGCTGTCGCATTCCGATTTCGGCGCGGCCGACACGCCCTCCTCGCTGAAGATGCGCAAGGCGCTGAAGCTGATCCGCGAGCGGGCGCCGCATCTCGAATGCGACGGTGAGATGGAGGCCGATACCGCCCTCGTGCCCCTGATCCGCGAGCGCGTGCTGCCCTCCTCGACGCTGAAGGAGATGGCGAACGTCCTGATCTTCCCCAATCTCGACGCGGCCAACATCTCCTACCAGTTCGCCAAGGTGATGGCCGACGCATTGCCGGTCGGGCCGATCCTGATCGGCACGGCCAAGCCCGCCCATATCCTCACCGGTTCGGTGACGGCGCGCGGCGTCGTCAACATGACGGCCGTCGCCGTGGTCGAAGCCCAGGAAAGCGCGGCGGAAGCGGCCAGCCGTTGAGCCTATAGCCACCCCCTGACAAACAACGAGCGAAAACCGCGGCCTCGCCGTCGTTTTCGCGCTTGGCAGACTCAATTCGACAGGGTCTACTCCCCCTGAAGTCGGGCATCGCTCGCAACGACGCCCGGCTTGAGGGAGGTTGCCATGCTCGACGTCACGCGCCGCCATGCCCCTTTGGCCTTCGCCGCCATCCTGGCCGCGACACGCGCCGCCGCCCAGGGCCGCATCGTCTTCCACCGCGGCAATGACGGCGATCCCGAGACGCTCGATCCGCACAAGACCTCCACCGTCGCCGAAGCGCATCTGCTGCGGGACCTGCGCGAGGGCCTCGTGATCCACAATATGATGGGCGAGGTCGTACCCGGCGTCGCCGAAAGCTGGACAATGAGTCCGGACGGCAAGAGCTGGCGCTTCAAGCTGCGCGGCAACGCGAAATGGTCGAACGGTGACCCGGTCAGGGCCTCGGATTTCGTCTATTCCTTCAGGCGTATCGTCAATCCGGAAACCGGCGCGAAATACGCCAACCTGCTCTTCCCGATCCGCAATGCCCAGGCGATCCACAAGGCCGCTGCCGGCTCCTCGCTGGAAACGCTCGGCGTCACCGCTCCAGACGAGAGCACGCTGGAGATCGCACTGGAGCAGCCGACGCCCTATCTGCTCGAGCTCCTGACCCATCAGAGCGCCCTGCCCGTGCACCCGCCCAGCGTGGGCAGGGCGGCGCAGGAGCCCGAGCGGCCGGAGAACTGGATCACCAACGGCCCCTATATGCTCAGGGAGCTGGCGCCGAACTCGCATATCCGGCTCGACCGCAACCCGCATTTCCACGCTGCCGCCGAGGTCAAGATCGATACCGTGATCTTCTATCCGGCGTCCGACCTCGCGGCGGCGGTGCGGCGCTTCCAGGCCGGCGAACTGCATCTCACCACGGACATCCCGGCCGACCAGTTCAAAAGCCTGAAGGAAAAGCTCGGCGATCAGGTCCGGATCGGCCCCTATCTCGCGACCTACTTCCTGATCATCAACAGCGCCAAGCCGCCCTTCGACGACGAGCGCGTCAGGCGGGCACTGTCTTTGCAGATCGACCGGGAATTCATCGCCGACCGGATCTGGGGCGGCACGATGCTGCCGGCCTATGGCGTGATACCCCCGCATATCGGCAATTACGGCGAGCGGGCCGAGCTGGATTTCCGCTACGCTTCTGGGCTCGAACGCGAGGACGAGGCCAAGCGCCTGCTCGCCTCGGCCGGCTTCGGCAGCATACCGCTTCAGGTCGAGTTCCGCTTCAACACCACCGACAACAACCGCCACACGGCCGAGGCGATCGCGGAGCAATGGCGGGCGATCGGCGTCGAGACGCGCTTCGTCCAGACCGATTTCCGCACGCATTTCGCCTATCTGCGCGATGGCGGCGATTTCGACGTCGCCCGCTACGGCTGGATCGGCGACTATTCCGACCCGCAGAATTTCCTGTTCCTGTTCGAGAGCGACAATGCCGGCTTCAACATCGGCAAATACAGCAATCCGCAATTCGACGCGTTGATGAAGCTCGCAACCGAGGAACTCGACATCGCCCGGCGCGCCGCGATCCTGCGCGAGGCCGACAGCATCGTCATCCGCGACGAACCGTGGATTCCGGTGCTGCACTACTCGACCAAGAACCTGGTCTCGCCAAAGCTCGCAGGTTTCGAGCAGAACCTGCGCGGCGCGATTCCGACGCGCTTCCTGAGCTTGAAGGCTTAGGCTTTCGCTGGGTCTTCCTCCGAAGTCATCCCGGACCGAGCGAAGCGAATATCCGGGATCCATGCCTGAACCTTTATCGGAAAGCCTCCGGCATGGATCCCGGGTCTCCCTCCGGTCGCCCGGGATGACCCGCGTGTTTTCACTGAAAACGATCGGGTCGGTTGAACAGCCGGCCCTGCATCAGACGCCGGGCCGTTTCCACGCCTTGAGGCTCGCAACCGGCGCCAAGCTTCGCTAGGAAGGGCGGGCGTTCCCTTCCAATCCAGCGAGTCCGCATCGATGAGCCGCATCGTCTACGTCAATGGCGCCTATCTTCCCGAGGAAGAGGCCAAGATCTCCGTTTTCGACCGCGGCTTCATCTTCGGCGACGGCATCTACGAGGTTTCGGCCGTGATCGGCGGCAAGCTCGTCGATTGCGAGGCGCATCTCGCCCGGCTCGAGCGCTCCTGCGGCGAAATTCGCCTCGGCCTGCCCTGGTCGAAGGCCGAGCTCGTTGCGATCCATCAAGAGCTGATCAAGCGCAACAATCTCGACGAGGGCGGCATCTACCTGCAGGTCTCGCGCGGCGCCTCCGATCGCGACTTCCCCTTCCCGAAGGATGTCCAGCCGACCTTGGTAATGTTCACCCAGGCCCGCAACTTCGTGAACGCACCGACGGCGAAGACGGGCATCAAGGTCGTCTCGACGCCGGACCTGCGCTGGGCGCGCCGCGACATCAAGAGCGTCAACCTGCTCGCTCCGGTGCTCGCCAAGCAGTTCGCGCTCGAAAGCGGCGCCCAGGAGGCCTGGCTCATCGAAGACGGCGTGGTGACCGAGGGCGCCTCCTCCACCGCCTGGATCGTCAAGGGCAAGACGCTGATCTCGCGCCCGCTCTCCAACAAGGTGCTGCCGGGCATCACCCGCAAGGCGGTGCTGGCCTATCTCGCGGAATCCGGCTTCACCTTCGAGGAGCGCGAATTCACGCTGGAAGAGGCGCTCGACGCCGAGGAGGCCTTCATCACCTCCGCGACCAGCCTCGTCATGCCGGTAACCACGATCGACGGCCACACGATCCATAACGGCGCCCCCGGCCCGACGGCGCTGCGCCTGCGCGAGATCTATATCGACTACGCCCGCAAGGGCGGCGTGCTGGGCTGAGGCATCGGGCCCGTTCAACGGCGTCATGCTCGCCCTTGTGGCGAGCATCTACGTCTTGGATAGCGCCTTCGATAGGCGAAGGCGTGGATGGTCGGGACAAGCCCGACCATGACGGTCGGCGCTAGGCACCGCCCGAGAATGACGAGCCCGCAGCCAATTCCCCCATCACATAGGTCGCGGCGACATTGCGCTCGTCGCCGAGCGTGACGAGCACGAAGAGCTCCTCCGCCAGATCGCGCACCGTCTCCATGCGGTGCGCCATCGCTCGCGTCGCGCCCGTATCGAGCACGACCACATCCGCCTCGCGGCCGGGTTCGAAGCTGCCGATCAGGTGATCGAGGCCGAGTGCCACCGCATTGCCGCGCGTGATCGCATGCAGGGCGCCCAAAGCCGACAGGCTTTGCCCTTGAAGCTGCAGCACCTTGTAGGCCTCGGTCATGGTCCTGAGCATCGAATAGGAGGTGCCCCCGCCGATATCGGTCGCGACCGCGACCTTGACGCCGCGCTGCCTTGCATGGGCCCAGTCGAACAAACCTGAACCGAGGAAGAGGTTCGAGGTCGGGCAGAAAACCGCGACGGCGCCGGTCTCGGCGAAGGCCTGCCATTCATTGTGGGTCATGTGGATGCAATGGCCCATCAGGCTTTTCGCACCGAGCAGGCCATAACGCCGGTAGATATCCGCATAGTCCGCAGCTTCCGGATAAAGCTCGCGGGCAAAGGCAATCTCGGCTCGGTTCTCATCGATATGGGTCTGGACATGACAGTCGGGATGCTCGGCCGCCAGCCTCCCCGCCGCCGCCAGTTGCTCCGGCGTCGAGGTGATCGCGAAACGCGGGGTGATCGCATAAAGCTGGCGGCTCTTGCCGTGCCAGCGCGCGATCAGCGCCTTGGAATCGCGATAGCTGCTCTCGGCCGTATCGGTCAGCGCTTCCGGCGCGTTGCGGTCCATCATCACCTTGCCCGCGATCATGCGGGTGTTGCGGCGCTGCGATTCCGTGAAGAAGGCCTCGGCCGATTGCGGATGGACCGAGCAATAGACAGCCGCCGTGGTCGTGCCGCTGGCCAGCAATTCGTCGAGGAAGAAGCGCGAGAGCTTCTCGGCATGGCCCTGCTGAGCGAGCTTCTGCTCCTCGACGAAGGTGTATTTGTTCAGCCACTCCATCAATTGCGCGCCGTAGGAGGCGACGACCTGCGTCTGCGGCATGTGGATATGGGCGTCGATGAAGCCCGGCATGATCAGATGCGGGCGGTGGTCGACGATATCGGCATCGGCCGGCAGCGTCCGCAGCAGTTCGCGCGCCTCGCCTGCCGCCTGGACCAGCCCGCTCTCGATGACGAGCAGCCCGTCCTCGACATAGCGATGCGCGGCCTCGCCCGCGGTCTCCGGATCGTCGACGAACCAGAGCAGGCGGCCGCGCAAGGCGCGCAATCGGGTGGAGGTGGTCACGTCGGGCGGCTCCGGCACAATTCCACATCACATCTGCACCAAATCGAAGCTTCCGGCCAAGGCCGGATCATGCCTAATCTGCGGGCATGATTTGGCTTTGCGAGTGGAGCGAGAGGGATGCGTGAGAGCTTGCGCTTCCTGCTCGGCGACAGACTGGTCGAGATCGACCACTGCGATCCCACTTTGACGGTGCTCGACTGGCTGCGCCTCGACCGGCGCATGACCGGCACCAAGGAAGGCTGTGCCGAGGGCGATTGCGGCGCCTGTACCGTCGTCGTCGGGCGACTGGATCGCGGGCGGCTGCGCTACGAGGCGATCAATGCCTGCATCCGCTTCCTGCCGACGCTGGACGGCTGCCAGCTTCTCACCGTCGAGCATCTGAAAGGCGCCGACGGCAGCCTGCACCCGGTCCAGCAGGCGATGGTCGAGTGCCATGGCTCGCAATGCGGCTTCTGCACACCGGGCTTCGTGATGTCGCTGCTGGCGCTGAGGCTCAACGAGGCAGAGCCCAGCATCGGCCGCATCGAGGATGCGCTGGCCGGGAACCTCTGCCGCTGCACCGGCTACGAGCCGATCATCACCGCCGGCCACCGCATGGACGAGATCGCGCCGCGCGAGGCGGATCGGTTCCTGCTGGAGCGCGAGGCCGTCGCGACCCGCCTCGCGCTCCTGAACGATGCCGAGACGCTGGCTCTGCAGGGCGATGGCGGACGCTTCTATGCACCCGCGACCATCGACGCGCTGGCCGATCTCGTCGCGGCGCATCCGCAGGCGACTCTGGTCGCCGGCGCGACCGATGTCGGGCTCTGGGTCACCAAGGCGATGAAGCGGCTCGATCCGGTGATCTCTCTCGGCCGGATCGAGGCGCTGCGCGCGATCACTGACGAAGGCAGCCATCTGCGCTTCGGTGCGATGGCTGGTCATATCGACGTTCGAGCAGCGCTCACCGCACTCTCGCCGCAGCTCGACGAATTGATGCGGCGCTTCGGCGGCGAGCAGGTGCGCAATGCCGGCACGATCGGCGGCAACATCGCCAACGGCTCGCCGATCGGAGACCTGCCGCCAGCCCTGATCGCGCTCGACGCGACGCTGGTGCTGGCGCGGCGCTCCGAGGCCGGGATCGAACGCCGCAGCATCCCGCTCGAAAGCTTCTTCATCGACTATCGCAAGCAGGACCGGCGCCCCGGCGAGTTCGTCGAGTCCGTGCTGGTACCGAAGCTGGCCGATGGCATGCTGTTCCATGCCTCGAAGGTCTCGAAGCGCTTCGACGAGGATATCTCGGCCGTCTGCGGCGCCTTCCGGCTGACGCTCGGCAGCGATGGGCAGATCAGCGAGGCACGCCTCGCCTATGGCGGCATGGCCGGCATCCCGAAGCGGGCGAAGGCGGCCGAAGCTGCGCTCATTGGCCAGCACTGGAACGAGGGTGCCGTCACCGCCGCCATAGCAGCGCTGCCGCAGGATTTCTCGCCACTCGACGACATGCGCGCCTCGGCGCATTATCGGCTGACGATCGCCGGCAATCTGCTGCGTCGCTTCCTGATCGAGACGACGCAAGCGCAGACGCCAACGCGGGTCGCCGGCCTGCTGGCGGAGGCCACCCATGGCTGACGCGCGCCGCAAACTCGATATCGGACTGGAGAGCGGCCCGGTCGGCAGCTCCCGCATCCACGATTCCGCGCCCAAGCATGTCGCGGGCGAAGCGCTCTATATCGACGACATCGCCGCCCCCGAGGGACTGCTTCACGCTTATCTCGGCACGAGCAGCATCGCGCATGGCAAGCTGATTTCGCTCGATCTCGCAGCGGTCCGCGCCGCACCGGGCGTCGCTGCCGTGCTGACGGCAGCGGATATCCCCGGCGCCAACGACATCTCCTCGACGCATCTCCATGACGAGCCAGTCTTCGCGACCGATGCCATCCTGTTCCACGGCCAGCCGCTATTTGCGGTGATCGCCGAAACACGCGAGCAGGCGCGCCATGCCGCAACGCTGGCGAAGGCGGATTATGCCGAGGAGGCGCCGCTGATCGACATCGCCGCCGCCCGCGAGGCCGGCGGCAAGCTGGTCACCGCACCGCTCAAGCTGGAGCGCGGCGACGTCGCGGCCGCCCTGTCCGCGAGCCCGCGCCGGTTGAAGGGCGCGATGACGATCGGCGGTCAGGAGCATTTCTACCTCGAAAGCCAGATCGCGCTCGCCATCCCCGGCGAGGACGAGGATATGGCCGTGCTGGTCTCGACCCAGCATCCGAGCGAGGTCCAGCATATGGTCTCCGCCGTGCTCGGCGTCGGCTCGCATGCGGTGACCGTCGAGGTCAGGCGGATGGGCGGCGGCTTTGGCGGCAAGGAGACGCAGGCCAATCTCTTTGCCTGCGTGGCGGCCATCGCGGCCCGCAAGCTGAAGCGGCCGGTCAAGCTCAGGCCCGACCGCGACGACGACATGGCGATCACCGGCAAGCGCCACGACTTCGTCTGCGATTACGAGATCGGCTTCGACGACGAAGGCCGCATCCATGCGCTCGATGCCGTCTATGCGGCACGCTGCGGCTGGAATGCCGATCTCTCGGGACCGGTGACGGACCGCGCCCTGTTCCACATGGACAACTGCTATTTCTACCCGGCGGTGCGCGCCCGCTCGGAGCCGCTCTTCACCAATACCTGCTCGAACACCGCCTTCCGCGGCTTCGGCGGGCCGCAAGGCATGGTCGGGGCCGAACGCTTCATCGAGGAGGTCGCCTTCGCGACCGGGCTCGACCCGCTGGAGGTGCGCCGGCGCAATCTCTATGGCGGCGCCGGACGCGACGTCACGCCCTACCACCAGACGGTCGAGGACAATATTGCGGCGGATGTCATCGCCGAGCTGGAGCGGCGCTGCGACTACCAGGCCCGCAAGGCCGCGATCCGCGAGGCCAACAAGACCAGCCCGATTATCAAACGCGGCATCGCATTGACGCCGGTGAAGTTCGGCATCTCCTTCACCGCGACCTGGTTCAACCAGGCCGGGGCGCTGGTGCATGTCTATACCGACGGCACGGTCGCGCTGAACCATGGCGGCACCGAGATGGGGCAAGGGCTCTATATCAAGGTGGCGCAGGTGGTGGCACACGCTTTCGGCATCGGGCTCGACCAGATCAAGATCACGGCTACGACCACCGGCAAGGTGCCGAATACCTCGGCCACCGCCGCCTCCTCCGGTTCCGATCTCAACGGCATGGCAGCGCTCGATGCCTGCGAGACGATCAAGAAGCGGCTGACGGAGTTCGCTGGGAAGCATTGGCAGGCCGAAGCAGAAGACATCGCCTTCCTGCCGGGTCGCGTGAAGGTCGGCGCCCGCGAGATCGCCTTCAAGGAGCTGATCGCCGCCGCCTATATGGCCCGCGTCCAGCTCTCGGCCACGGGCTTCTACGCGACGCCGAAAATCCACTGGGATCGCAAGGCCGGGCGCGGCCACCCGTTCTATTATTTCGCCTATGGCGCGGCGGCGGCCGAGGTCGCGATCGATACGCTGACCGGCGAATACAAGGTCGAACGTGTCGATATCCTGCATGATTGCGGACAGTCGCTGAACCCGGCGATCGACAAGGGCCAGATCGAGGGCGGCTTCGTGCAGGGCATGGGCTGGCTGACGACTGAGGAACTGGACTGGGACAGGAAGGGGCGGCTCTGGACCCACGCCCCCTCGACCTACAAGATCCCCGTGGCTTCCGACCGGCCGCGCATGTTCAACGTGCATCTGCTGGAGAATGCGCCGAACCGCGAGCCGACGATCCACCGTTCCAAGGCCGTCGGTGAGCCGCCCTTGATGCTGGCGATCTCGGTGCTGCACGCGCTGTCTGATGCGGTCGCGAGCGTCGGGGGCTACCGGGTTTGCCCGCGCCTCGACGCGCCGGCGACCCCGGAGCGCGTGCTGGATGCGGTCGAGCGTGTCAGGGCGGAGGCTGAGCGATGACAAGGCTTCGCCACACCCTTCACCGAGAAAAGCGCGGGGAACCCTCTCCCATAGGGAGAGGGCAGGGTGAGGGGTCGGCCCTCCGACGCTTTGGCTGTGCCCTCCCCGCAGCGTCCCCGCAAACCCTCCGCTTTACTGGTCTATGGGCCGACACCTCACCCCTACCCCTCTCCTTACAGGAGAGGGGTTCCCCACGCCTTTCAGGACAGGGCGGCGGGAGAAAACCATGAGCCTCTCGACCTTCCTCGCCGCCCATCAGCGCGACGGCATCGTCCTCGTCCGCATCGAAGCCGCAGAAGGCTCGACGCCGCGCGAAGCAGGCGCCTGCATGGCGGTCAGCCCCGGCGCTATCGCGGGAACCATCGGCGGCGGGCAGCTCGAATTCCACTGCATCGACCTCGCCCGGCACATGCTGAGCGAAAGCGCCGAGGATCAGTTGCTCGACATTCCGCTCGGGCCGCAGATGGGGCAGTGTTGCGGCGGGCGAGTGCGCGTGTCGCTGCGCCATGCCGGCGCAACCGAGATCGCCCTGTTCGGCGCCCGCGAGAAGGCGGAAGCCGCGTCGCGGCCACCGGTCCTGATCTTCGGAGCCGGTCATACCGGCCGTGCGCTCGCTCACGCACTGGCGCCCCTACCCTTATCGGTCTCGCTGATCGACGACCGCGACGATGTCATGAGCGGGCTGCCCACCGCCGTCACCTGCATCCGCATGGCCGATCCCGTCGATGCGGTCGCGAGCGCGCCGGCCAAGGCCGCTTTCGTCGTACTCTCGCATAGTCACGCGCTCGACTACCGGCTGGCGGAGGCGGCACTGGCGCGCGGCGATGCGGCTTATGTCGGCATGATCGGCTCGGCCACCAAGCGCGCCCGCTTCGAATCCGGTTTTATGCGCGCAGGCGGCCGGCGCGCGGCGCTCGACCGCCTCACCTGCCCGATCGGCGGTTCGGATGTGGACGACAAGCGCCCGGAGGTGATCGCGGCCTTGACGGCGGCCGAGCTGGTGCGTTGCTTGCTTGGCCGCTCGGAGCCGGCGAAAGGGAGACGGTCGCGACATGAATCAGCCGCGTGAGCAGGAGGTGCCGCCGCGGCTGGCGCTCGCCCATATCTCGAAGAGCTTTCCCGGGGTCAAAGCCAATGAGGACATCAGCCTGAGCGTCCAGCCCGGCGAAATCCACGCCCTGCTCGGCGAAAATGGGGCCGGCAAGTCGACCCTGGTCAAGATCATCTACGGCGTCCAGCAGGCCGACGAAGGCACGATCTCCTGGAACGGCTCGTCGGTCGCGATCTCCTCACCCAAAGCCGCACGCAAGCTCGGCATCGGCATGGTCTTCCAGCATTTCTCGCTATTCGACGCGATGACGGTGATCGAGAACATCGCGCTCGGGCTTGACGAGGCGGTCGATCGCGACGAGCTGAAGCAGCGCGTCGCCGCCATCCTGCAATCCTATTCGCTACCGCTCGATCCGGAGCGCGAGGTGCATACGCTCTCGGTCGGCGAGCGCCAGCGCATCGAGATCGTGCGCTGCCTGCTGCAGAAGCCGAAGCTGCTGATCATGGACGAGCCGACCTCGGTGCTGACGCCGCAGGAGGTCGAGCGCCTGTTCGCGACGCTGCGCCAGATCGCGACTGAGGGCTGCTCGATCCTCTACATCTCGCACAAGCTGCACGAGATCAAAGCACTGTGCGACAGCGCCACCATTCTGCGCGGCGGGCGCGTCGTCGCGACCTGCGACCCCAAGGTCGAGACGACCAAGCGCATGGCCGAGCTGATGATCGGCGCGGAACTGCGCAAGATCGAGCACGGCAAGGCGGCTGGCTCCGGCGCCGTCCGGCTGGAGGTCAAAGGACTGTCGCTGCCGGGTGAGCCCCCCTTCGGCACGGATCTGGAGAGCGTTTCCTTCGAAGCCCGGGCCGGCGAGATTCTTGGGATCGCCGGTGTCGCCGGCAATGGACAGGCGGAGTTGCTGACCGCCCTCTCGGGCGAGCAACTCGCGGCCGGCTCGGAGGCAATCAAACTCGACGGCAAATCCGTTGGTCTTGAGGGCGCAGGCGCCCGCCGGGCGCTCGGCCTCGCCTGCGTGCCCGAGGAGCGCAACGGCCACGCTGCCGTGCCGGATTTCTCGCTCGCCGATAACGGGATCCTCACGGCGCGTCACCGGCTCCCGCTGGCGCCGCACGGCTTCATCAGCCGCAGCAGCGTGAAACGCTTTGCAGATGGCGTCATCAAGCTCTTCGACGTCCGGACCACTGGCAACGCCGCGCTCGCCCGCTCGCTCTCGGGCGGCAACCTGCAGAAATTCATCATGGGTCGCGAAATCGGCCAGCAGCCGGCCGTTCTTGTCGTCTCACAGCCGACCTGGGGCGTCGATGCGGGTGCTGCCGCCGCGATCCGACAGGAACTCGTCGACCTAGCGGCCAAGGGCTCGGCCGTGGTGGTGATCTCGCAGGATCTCGACGAATTGCTGGAGCTCGCCGACCGGCTCTGCGTCATCAACGAAGGTCGGCTCTTTGTGCCGCGCCCGGTCGCGAGCCTCGGCATCGACGAGATCGGCCTGATGATGGGCGGCGTCCATGGCGCGGAGGCAGCCCATGCTTGAATGGCGCCGCCGCCGCGAGCCCAGCCTGCTGATGCTGGGCCTGAGCCCAGTGATCGCGATCGGGCTCACCATGCTCATCGGCATGATCGTCTTCACCGCCATGGGCTATGACGGCTTCCACGCGGTCGGCAGCATCTTCCTGACCCCCTTCCTGGAGCCGCAACGCTGGGGCGATATCGGGGTCAAGGGCGCGCCGCTCGTCATGATCGCACTCGGGCTCGCCATCGGCTTCCGAGCCAATGTCTGGAATATCGGCGCCGAGGGGCAATACGTCATGGGCGCCATCGCCGGCACCGGCGTCGCCCTCCTGACCTATGACATGACGGGATGGTGGATCCTGCCAGCCATGGTGCTCGCCGGCATTCTCGGTGGCATGGCCTGGGCCGCGATCCCGGCTTTCCTGCGCGTCAAGCTGCAGGTCAGCGAGATCCTGACCAGCCTGATGCTGACCTATGTCGCGGTGCAGTTGCTATACTTCCTCGTGCGCGGGCCGTGGAAGGACCCGGGCGGCTTCAATTTCCCGCAGACGCGGATGTTCACCGCCGATCAGACGCTGCCGACAGTGCTGGAAGGAACGCTGGTCCATCTCGGCATCCCGGCCGCGCTGGTGCTCGCGATCATCGCCTGGCTATTGATGGAGAAGACGACGGCAGGCTACGCGATCAAGGTCGTCGGCCTGGCGCCCGCAGCCGCACGTCATGGCGGTTTCAGCGCGGCGCGCACGACCTGGGCGACCATGCTGATCAGCGGCGCGCTCGCCGGCCTCGCCGGGCTGTTCGAGGCGGCCGGTCCGTTCGGGCAGCTCACGCCGCAATTCCCGGTCGGCTACGGCTTCACCGCGATCATCGTCGCCTTCCTCGGACGACTGAACCCGCTCGGCATCGTCTTCGGCGGCATCGTGCTGGCGGGAACCTATGTCGGCGGCGAGATCGCGCAATCGACGGTGAGGCTGCCGCAGGCCGCGACCGGCCTGTTCCAGGCAACGCTGCTGTTCATGCTGCTGGCAACCGACGTGCTCGTGCGTTGGCGTATCGGTTTCAAGCGGAGGGCGGCATGACCTCCGCCATGTTCATCTCCATCCTGATGACGCTGATCGCGGCTTCGACGCCGCTGCTGCTCGCATCGCTCGGCGAGCTCGTCGCAGAGAAGGCCGGCGTGCTCAATCTCGGCGTCGAGGGCATGATGCTGTGCGGCGCGGTCGCGGGCTTCGCCGTCGCCTTTTCGACCGGCAGCACCGGCATCGGGCTGGTCGCGGCGGCTTTCGCAGGCGTCGCGGCCTCGATGGTCTTCGCCGTGCTCGCGCTCTCGCTGATGGCCAACCAGGTCGCGACCGGGTTGGCGCTGACGATCTTTGGCATCGGCGCCTCCTCGCTGATCGGCGCGGGCTTCGTCGGGCGCACCGTGACGCGGCTTCAGCCGGTGTTTCCGGAAGTGCTGTCGGAACATCCGCTGCTGCGGGTGATCTTCGGACACGACATCCTCGTCTATCTCTCGCTTGCGCTCGTTGCAGCCGTGAGCTGGTTCCTGCGCCGGACGCGGCCGGGCCTGATCCTGCGCGCCGTCGGCGAGAACGACGCCTCGGCCCATGCGATCGGCTATCCCGTGATCGCCATCCGCTACGGCGCCATCGCCTTCGGTGGCGCCTTGGCAGGTCTCGGCGGCGCCTATTTCTCGCTGGCGCTGACGCCGATGTGGGCGGACCGGCTGACGGCCGGCCGCGGCTGGATCGCACTTGCGCTCGTCGTCTTCTCGGCCTGGAAACCGGGGCGGCTCCTGCTCGGCGCCTACCTCTTCGGCGCCGTCATGACGCTCGAATTGCAGGCCAAGGCGGCCGGCGTCAGCTGGCTCGCGCCCGAGGTTCTGGCGATGGCCCCCTACCTTGCGACGATTGCGGTTCTGACCATGATGTCGCTAGGACGAAAGACCGGCCGGCTCGACGCGCCCGCCTGCCTCGGCAAACCCTTCTCGGCGTCCTGACGCCGCAACCGACAACGGGGAGTTTTAGGACATGACTAGCATCATCACCCGCCGCAAGCTGACATTCGGCGCCGCCGCCGCCTCGACCCTGCCGCTGCTCGGCCGCGGCGCCTCGGCGCAGGCCCCGCTCGGCGTCGGCTTCATCTATGTCGGCCCGATCGGCGACCACGGCTATACCTGGACGCATGACCAGGGCCGACTGGCGCTGGAGAAGGAATACGGCGCCAAGATCAAGACCAGCTTCATCGAGAACGTCGCCGAGGGTCCGGACGCCGCCCGCGCGCTGCGCCAGCTCGCCCAGGCCGGCAACCAGCTGATCTTCGCGACCTCCTTCGGCTTCATGAACCCGACGATCCAGGTCGCCAAGCAATTCCCGAAGATCAAGTTCGAGCATGCCACCGGCTATATGCGCGCCGAGAACGTCGCGACCTACGATGCGCGCTTCTACGAGGGCCGCGCCGTGATCGGCACCATCGCCGGACACATGTCGAAGACCGGACAGGCCGGCTACGTCGCCTCCTTCCCGATCCCGGAAGTCGTGATGGGCATCAACGCCTTCCATCTCGCCGCCCGCAAGGTGAACCCGAACTTCAAGACCAAGGTCGTCTGGTGCTCGACCTGGTACGACCCGGCCAAGGAGGCCGACGCCGCCAAGGCGCTGATCGACCAGGGCGCCGACATGATCACCCAGCACACCGATTCCGCCGCCCCGCTCCAGGCGGCCGAGCAGCGCGGCGTCTTCGCCTTCGGCCAGGCCTCCGACATGAAGTCCTTCGCGCCCAAGGCCCATCTTTCGGCCATCGTCGACGACTGGTCGGGCTACTACATCAAGCGCGTCAAGGAGGTCATGGACGGCAATTGGAAGAGCGGCGCGGTCTGGGGCGGCATCAAGGACGGCTTCGTCAAGCTCGCGCCGTATAACGATGCGATCACGCCGGCCGCCCGCGCCGCCGCCGACGAGGTCACCAAGGCCATCGTCGCCGGCACGCTTCATCCGTTCACCGGCGAGCTCAAGGACCAGAAGGGTGAAGTCCGCCTGAAGGCCGGCGAGAAGGCCAGCGACGAGATGCTTTCGAAGATGGATTGGTATGTCGACGGCATCCAGGCCTGACGATGAATTCTCGCTGCGGCGGGCTGCTCGCGCCGCCGCAGCGATTCGCAGGCTCCACCCGCCTGACGCTCCGTCAATCCACCCCGTCAACCTGTTTTCGTTCTCAACTGGGCCGTTATCGGCCTGAAACCGATGGAACGAAGGCGTTTCCTGTGCGTATCTACCGCCGCGGCCATCGTCTTTCCGCGGTAACCGTGGCAACTGCGTGAGTTGCGCGCCGCGAATGGCATCCATGTGTCGCGGTCGCTCGTGTCGGAAACGAGCATGAACGGCCGTCATCCAGCACGCGACGCCTGAACCACCTTCTCTAGGAGGAATTCATGACCAAGAACGAACTGATCGCCGCCATTGCCGAAGAGACCGGCAAGACCAAGGCCGACGTCTCGGCCATCCTGGCCTCTCTCGGCGCGACCGTCGCCAAGTCCCTCAAAAAGGGCGACGACGTCACGCTCGGCGGCATCGGCAAGCTCTCCGCCGCCAAGCGCGAGGCCCGCGAGGCCCGCAACCCCTCGACCGGCGCGACCATCAAGGTGCCCGCCAAGACCGTCGTGAAGTTCAAGGTCACCAAGGACCTCGCCGACGCGGTGGCGTAAGGCCATCATCGGGCTCAGGCAGCGTTCGCGCATGAAACGTGGACGCTGCTTGACCCTGCGCCCCATGCCCTCACATTAGCGGCATGTTTCTCCGTCTCTTCACTGATCTGCGCGCCGCCAAGGTCCCGGTGACCTTGCGCGAGTACCTGACGCTGCTCGAAGGGGTGGAGGCCGATCTGGCCGAACACAGGGTCGACGAGTTCTACTATCTCGCCCGCGCCACGCTGGTGAAGGACGAGCGTCATCTCGACAAGTTCGACCGCGTCTTCGCCCAGGTGTTCAAGGGCATGGAGACGCTGCAGCAGGCGATCGAGGAAGCCGGCATTCCCGAGGAATGGCTGCGCAAGCTCGCCGAGAAATTCCTGACCGACGAAGAGAAAGCCCAGATCGATGCGATGGGCTGGGAGAAGCTCTGGGAGACGCTGAAACAGCGGCTCGACGAGCAGAAGGGCCGCCACCAGGGCGGCAACAAGTGGATCGGCACCGCCGGCACCTCGCCCTATGGCGCCTATGGCTACAATCCCGAAGGTATCCGCATCGGCCAGGACAAGAACCGCAATTTCCGCGCGGTGAAGGTCTGGGACAAGCGCGAGTTCAGGGATTTCGACGACACGCGCGAACTCGGCGTTCGCAACATGCGGATCGCGCTCAGGCGCCTGCGCCGCTTCGCCCGCACCGGCGCGGCCGAGGAACTCGACCTCGACAACACCATTTCCGAGACCGCCCGGCACGGCTATCTCGACGTCAAGCTTCGCCCCGAGCGCCGCAATGCCGTGAAGGTGCTGCTCTTCCTCGATGTCGGCGGGTCGATGGACTGGCATATCGAATTGGCCGAGGAGCTGTTCTCGGCGGCGCGGGCCGAGTTCAAGCATTTCGAGCATTTCTACTTCCATAACTGCCCCTATGAGCGGGTCTGGAAGGAGAACCGTCGCCGCCACGACCAGCAGATCGCGACCTGGGACGTGCTCAGGACCTATCCCTCCGACTATCGCCTCGTCTTCATCGGCGATGCCTCGATGAGCCCCTACGAGATCGCGATGCCCGGCGGCTCCGTCGAGCACTGGAACGAGGAGGCTGGCGAGGTCTGGATGGAGCGCCTGGCGACCAAATTCCCGAAATCGGTCTGGCTCAACCCGGTGCAGCAGAACCTCTGGAACTACACCCAGTCGATCCGCCAGATCGGCGGCTTGATGGGCGGGCGCATGTTCCCGTTGACGCTCGACGGACTGGATGGCGCGATGAAGGTTCTGGCGCGGTGACGAAAGCGATTATGGACGAGGACGATGACGGCCCTGCCCCGAGCTGGCGCCAGCGCCCCAAGCCGGTGGACTTCGAGATCGCCTACAAGCTCGACGGCGACACGCTCGAGGTCGATCGGACGCGCCGGGTCGACAGCATCCGCCTGAGCGCGGTCGAGCAGGTCCGCTTCGTCTATGCGCCCGGCAATATCTCGTCGAAAGGCTACAAGACGCAGCTCAGGCTCAGCGACGGCCGTACCGTGACCTTCGGCAACCTGTCCTGGCGTTCGCTCACCGATCTGGACCGCGACGACCCGCGCTATCGCCGCTTCGTCACCGCGCTGTCGGCCGCGATCGCGCGGGCCAATCCGCGCGCCCGCTTCGTCGCCGGACGACCCAGGCCGATCTGGCTCGGCGTCGCCGCTCTCGGCGCGCTGTCGCTGCTGATGCTCGCGGCCTTCACGCTGCGCGCCTTCCAGCAGGGCGCGAACAGTGCCGGGCTGCTCGGCATCCTGCTGATCGCCGCCTCGTTCTGGCAGGTCTGGCCGCTGGTCAGTCTCAACCGGCCGCGCGAACTCGCGACCGGCGAGGTGCCCGACAGCCTCGTTCCGGGCCGGACGAGCTGAGGCTCAGCGGACGACCAGCACCGAGCATTTCGCCCGGCGCACGATGGCCGAGGCGTTCGAGCCGATGACATAGGCGAGCATGCCGGGCTCATGCGAGCCGATGACGATGAGATCGGCGCCGCTGGCGTCGGCCTCGGCCAGCACCTCGCCATGGACGGAGCCGATCAGGACCTTGGCCGAGACCTGCTCGGCTGGGAGATCGACCTTCGCTGCGATCTCGGCGAGCTTCGCCTCGGCATCTTCCTGCTGCTCGGAATCGAAATCAGCCGGCACGAACTCCATGTAGGTGACCGGGATGAGCGAGCGGACATAGACCAGACGCAGCCTCCCGCCCGAAGCCTTCGCGAAGGAGACGGCCGCTGCGAGCGCCGGCTGGGCAAGCTCGGCTTCGGCGAGATCTACGGGGACCATGATCGATCTGTACATCGCATCCTCCTAGGCATCGGACCGAAAAATGGGCGCCACTTTTCGGGAGTCCGGATGATATCACAAATGCCTGGATCGCTGTTGCCGCGCCCGGTGGAATGCGCGCCGACCCAGGCGGGGTGTGCAATCATCATGGAGTTTGCCAGCATCGGCGCCATGATCCAGCGCAAAATGCCGGATGCGGTGCGATGCCGCGCGGGTCTAGCCCTGGCGCTCGGGCGTACGGACGATCAGCCCGTCGAGATCCTCGCGGATGCGGATCTGACAGGAGAGGCGCGAATTCGGGCGAACGTCGAAGGCGAAGTCCAGCATATCCTCCTCCATCGGCTCGGCAGGGCCGACCGCCGCGGTCCAGGCATCGTCGACATAGACATGGCAGGTGGCGCAGGCGCAGGCGCCGCCGCATTCCGCCTCGATGCCGGGAACCGCGTTGCGGATCGCCGTCTCCATCACGGTCGAGCCGGTTTCGGCCTCGACGGTGCGGCTCTCTCCATGAGCGTCGATGAAGGTGATGTTAGGCATGGGAAACTCCGGCGGCGCGATCTCCGGCACCGCTTAGAGCATTTCAAAGCGGCACGGAACGGGTTTTCCCGCCGCAGCCGTGCTCAGGCGGCGCAATCGGAGCGTGCGATCACCGCCCTCGCCTCGGCCGCCGCGAGGGCGAGCGCATCGAGGGCGCTTTCGCTCGCCTTCTGCTCCGGCCCGGCAAGACCCTCCTCGATGCGGTCGGCAGCCTCGGCGACCTGCCAGGCACCGACGGCGCGCGCCGCACCCTTCAAGCTGTGGGCTGCATCCATCCGCATCTGTCGGTCGGTGCTGCCGTGGATGGCCCGCAGATGGACGACGCATTGCTGGGCGAAGAGCACCAGCAATTCGCGCTCCAGCTCGTGGTCGCCCGCGGTCTGGCGGGAGAGATAGGCGAAATCGATGGCCTTCTCGGTCATGTCAGGAACTCTTCGACATCGGTCATCAAATGGCCGCACGGGCCGGTCTCATGCCCTTCAGGAAGCGCCCGGATGGTGAACGAGGCGTTAACGACGTTTGTGAATCGCGTGGTCAAATGGGTTTCCAAGGGTCCAGGGGTCCACTACCCTTCCAATTGGTAAATGATGGGCGCAGTGTCTCCGTTCACCCGGCCAGAGGCGGCATGGGGCGACGGTGGTCATCGTACGCGCCCATCGTCAGTAGCGTGACGAGGCGGCAACGATGAATCGACCCAAGAAGCTCCAGGACCCCACTGAAGCTGCGATGTCGGCGATCGAAGAGGCTCTTCGCCTTGACCAGTCCAAGGACGGCGCCGAGACGCCGGTCGAGACCGAGCCGCGCCTGCCCTCGACCAGCGAGAACGACCTGAAGCTCGAATTGCCGCGCGTCGAGCCGGCTCCGGCGTCGCCTCCGCCGGCCCTTGCCACTCCTCCCCAGCAGCCGGCGCAGCCGCGCGCCGCGATCGCGCCCGATACCAGCCGCGTCGCCAATGACGACCGCCGCGATTCCAGCTCGCTCGTCCAGGCCTTCGCCGTGCGCCCGTCGCGCAAGCCCTACTGGTTCGCCGCGCTGTCGTCGCTGGCCTGGCTGGGAGGCGCCGCCTTCGTCCTGCTCGGCCGCTACGGCTCGTTCAGCAACGGCCTGCCCGAGCCGGTCGCCAGCTTCGGCATCGGCGAATGGACGCTGCTCGCGCTCTCGATCGGCGCGCCGGTCGTGTTCTTCTTCGTCCTGGCGGCGCTCTATCGCCGCACCCAGGAGATGCGCCTGATCTCGCGCGCCATGACCGAGGTCGCGCTGCGCCTGGCCGAGCCCGAGGTCGCCGGCGCCGATTCCGTATTGTCGCTGAGCCAGACCATCCGCCGCGAGGTCGCCGCCATGGGCGACGGCATCGAGCGCGCGGTTGCGCGGGCCGGCGAACTCGAAACCATCGTGCGCGGCGAAATCTCGACGCTGGAGCGCGCCTATGCCGATAACGAGATTCGCCTGCGTTCGCTGATCGACGAGCTCGTCACCCAGCGCGAGGCCGTGGTCGGCAATGCCGAGCGCGTCAAGCTCGCCATCAGCGGCGCCCATGACGGGCTCGCCAAGGACCTCGACAGCGCCAGCCGCGCCATCGCGGAAGCCGTCTCGCAGGCCGGCGACCGCGTCACCGGTTCGCTCGGCGCCAAGGGCGACCAGATCACCCAGGCGCTCGGCCGCGCCGGCGAAAAGATGATCGAGGAGATCAGCGGACGCAGCCACGACCTGGTCGAGCGCCTGCAGGTCACCTCCGGCGAGGTTTCCGAGCGGCTGGCAGGAGCCAGCGACAATCTCTCGACCATGCTCGACGGCCGGGCCAAGGAAATCGCCGGTTCGCTGGAGCGCACCGGCGCCGTCCTCACCGAAGGCCTGACCACTGGCGCCCAGGACGTCACCCGCGCCATCAGCGAGACCGGCAACCAGGTCGCCGAAACGCTGACCGGCCGCGTCGAGACCGTCAACGAACTGCTCAAGAACACCGGCGAGACGCTCGCCCGCGACATCTCGGCGCGTGGCACGGAAGCGGCCGAGCGCTTCGAGGTCAGCAGCCGCAACATGGTCGCGCTGATCGAAAGCCAGAGCGAGGCCCTGCAGGCGCGCCTGGCGGAATCCGGCGAAGCGCTGCGCAGCGCGCTTTCCGACGAGGGCGAGAGCGTCACCACCCGCCTCGCCGAGGTCGGGCGCGGGGTCAACAGCCTGCTCAACCGCCAGAACGAAGCCATCGCCACCCGCCTCACCGAGGTCGGCGAGAACGTCCACGGCCTGATCGGCACGCATGGCGATACGCTGGTCAGCCGCCTCAACGAGACCGCCCGCACCGTCGACGACGTGCTGCGCGAGCGCAGCGAGGCGATCATCCTGCGCGTCAACGATGCCAGCCAGTCCCTCAGCGAGTCTGTCGCGCAGCATGGCGACGCGCTCACCGGCCGCATCACCGACGTCGCGGGCCAGGTCAACGGGCTCTTCACCGACCAGGGCAGCAAGCTCGTCGACCGCCTCAACGAAACCGGCCAGACCGTCCATACCCTGCTCGACCAGCAGGCCGAGAAGCTGGTCGGCCGCGTCTCCAGCGCCGGCAGCGAGCTCGCCGATCTCGTCGGCCAGCAGAGCGACGGCGTCGTCGAGCGTGTCGCCGAAGCCGGCCGCAACCTCGCCAGCCTGATGGGCGAGCACAGCGACGCAACGGTCTCGCGCGTCTCCAATGCCGGCGCCGATGTCGCCAAGCTATTGTCGGAGCGCAGCGAAGCTCTGGTTTCCAGCGTCTCGGGCGCCGTCAACACCGTCGAAACGCGCCTGCGCGACGAGAGCGAGCTGCTCGTCAGCCGCCTGACCCAGGCCGGCCAGGAGGTCGGCACCATCGTCGGCAACGAGAGCGAGCGCCTGATCACCGGCCTGTCCGAGACCGGCATGCGCGTCAGCGCCCTGCTCGACGAGCAGGCCGGCGCGATGACCGTCAAGGTTTCGCAGGCCGGGCTCGAGATCAAGGACCTGCTCGGCAACGAGAGCCAGGCCCTAGCCAGCCGCGTCGCCGATGTCGGCCGCTCGGTGCATGGCATCCTGTCGGAGCGCAGCAACGCCCTGATCTCCCGCCTCGCCGAGACCGGCGCCAGCATCGACCAGCAGCTGGACGAGCGCGGCGCCCATCTGGCCTCCCGCATCACCGGCAGCATCGAGGCGGCGCAGAACGCCCTCGAACAGCAGCAGACCGGCTTCCTCGCCAGCGTCAGCGACACGGCTGAGAAGGTCGGCTCCCTGCTCGGCGAGCAGCGCGAGACCATGGTGCGCGACCTCGTCAGCACCGGCCGCGAGGTTCACACCCTGCTCGGCGAGCAGAGCGAGGATCTGGCGCGCCGCATGACCGAGGCCACCCGCACGCTCACCGAGACGATCAATGTCGACGGCCGCCATGTCGCCGACCGCGTCACCGAGGCGACGCAGGGGCTGCGCGACACCTTCACCGTCCATGCCGAGGATGCGCGCACCCTGCTCGCCGGCACCGGCCGCGAGATCGTGCTGGCGCTGACCCAGCAGGGCGGGCGCGTGAACGAGGCGCTCTCGGCCAATGCCGAGTCGATGCTGCGTTCGGTCGAGGGCCGGGCCCAGGCGCTCAACGAGGCGCTGGCGCTGCGCCACGACGCGCTGACCAAGCTCTTCGACGAGCGGGGACATGAAATCGAAACCGCGCTCGGCGGACGCCTCTCGGCGTTTGCGGCGCTGTTCGACACGCAGGGCCGCGACGTCGAGAATGCGCTCGCCGCGCGTCTCGGTGCCTTCGAGGACCTGATCGTCGTCCAGGGCGGCACCCTGACCGCCAAGATCTCCGGCGATGCTCAGCAGCTCACCACCGCGCTCCATGCCGGAATCGCGCAGGTCGAGAAGCTGATCTCCGAGGACGGCGTCGCGCTGGCCGACAAGGCCGGGACGCGTGCTCTCGAGGCAGCCGAGCTGCTCGCCAGCCGCACCCGCGAGGCCGCGGACGCGATGGAGAGCCAGATCAAGCTGTTCGAGGATCGCTCCGGCGCCAAGAGCGCCGAGATCGCCGGCACGCTCGACAGCCTGATCGCGCGCATCGACGGCAGCCTCGGCTCGCGCGCCACCGCCCTCAACGAGGCGCTGGTCGAGCGCACGGTCGACATCGCCCGCGTGCTGGCCGAAGGCGGACGCGAGGTGACCAAGGCGCTCGCGGCCAAGGCCGACGAGATCGGCGAGGTCGTCACCTCCAAGAGCGAGTCGCTCACCCGCACGCTCAGCGACAAGGCCGATACGATCAACGCGACGCTGGGCGGCCGTGCCCTCCAGATCGCCGACACGCTCGACCAGAGCGTCGCGCGCTTCGAGGAGCGCGTCGTCAACCGGCTCGACACCGTCTCGCATACGCTCGACACGCGCGGCGACGAGATCGCCACCACGCTGCAGGGCCGCTCCGAGGCCATCGCCTCCGTGCTCGCCCAGCGCGCGCAGGAATTGCGCGCCCTGTTCGACGACCAGGGCGGCGGCATGGTCTCGGCGCTCGCCGGCCAGAGCGAGGCCATCGCGGCCGCGCTCACCGAGCGGGCCGAGCAGTTGCGCACCCTGTTCGACGATCGCGGACTCGGCATCGTCGCGGCGCTCGGCCGCCGTGGCGACGCCATCTCCGGCGCGCTCGACCAGCGTGCCGAGCAACTGCGCGCGATCTTCGAGGGCCAGGGCGCCGGCCTCGTCACGGCGCTGGAGCGCCAGGGTGCGGCCGTGGCCTCTTCGCTGGACGAACGGACGAGCGCCCTGCAAGCAGCTTTCGATGCCAGCGGCAGCGGCCTCGTCGCTGCCCTCGGCCGCCAGGGCGAGACGATCACGCAATCACTCGACCAGCGCGTCGATGCTCTCCACGCAGTCTTCGACGCCAAGGGCAACGGCCTTGTCGCCGCTCTCGGAGAGCAGGGTGCAACCTTCAGCCAGTCGATCGACGAGCGCATCGCGGCACTGCGCGCCGCCTTCGACGCCAAGGGTAACGGCCTGGTCGAGGCTCTCGGGCAGCAGGGCGCTGCCTTCACCCAGTCGGTCGACGAGCGTGTCGAGGCCCTGCGCGCCGCGTTCGACGCCAAGGGCAACGGCGCCGTCGAGGCGCTGAACGAGCGCGGCGAAGCGCTGGCCAACGAGTTCGCCACGGTCGGCGAGACGGTGGTGCGCGCACTCGAAAGCCGCGGCAACGCGCTTGTCGCCGGCCTGCGCGATCGCGGCGCCGCCATCGCCAACGCGGTCGAAGCCTCGTCCAACGCGCTGCGCGAAACGCTGGAATCCGGCTCGAAGCAATCGGTCGACGCGCTGGTCGGCACCAACGAGCAGCTGCGCGAGGAACTCGGCGGCATGCTCGGGCGTCTCGGCGAGGCCAACAAGCTGATGCAGCAGATCGTCAACGGCGCGAACAAGAACCTCGCCGCCGTCGAGAACAGCCTGTCGACCCGCGTCGGTGAATTGCAGACCGTGATCGGCACCGTGATGGCCGAGGCCGGCTCGGCCTCGCAGCAGGTCACGACGCAGATCGCCGAGCTGAAGAGCTTCTCGGAAGGCACGCTGCGGGAGACGACCGCGCTGATCGGCCAGCTCGACGATCGCGGCACCTCGCTCAACGAGGCGACCCAGGCCAGCAGCGCGGCGCTCAACGCCGTCGCCGGCCGGCTGGAGCAGATCGAGGGCCGCGTCGGCAAGGCACTGTCCGAGCGTCGCGAGGCGCTGGAGCAGTTGCACGGGCTCATCGCCAACCGCACCGACGATGTCGAGGCGATCACCCGCTCCTTCGCCTCGCTGATCGACGACTCCCTCAACACAGCGGAATCGCGGGCCCGTCAGATCGGCACGGTCCTGTCCGACTCGGCGGAATCGACGACGAACGCGATCGCCCAGCAGTTCGAGGCGATCCGTTCCGCCACCGGCCAGGAGCGCGAGCGCACAGCGGAGGCCCTGCGTGCGGCCTATGCCCAGGTCTCGACCGAGATCGGCGGCGAGATCGCCAAGGTGACCGAGCGCTTCCAGAAGGCGGCGCAGGACATGCGCGGGATCACCGGCGACATCCAGCGCGAGCTGGAGGCGACCCGCGCCGAACTGAAGCGCGGCGTGCTCGAACTGCCGGCGGAAGCCCAGGAATCGACCTCGGCCATGCGCCGGGTCGTGGCCGAGCAGATCAAGGCGCTGAACGATCTCACCGAGATCGTGACGCGCGCCGGCCGGCGCGGCGATGTCTCGCTGCCGATCGACCATGCCGCCAACCGGCGCTCGGCCGCGACTGCGGCTGTGACCGCCGCCGTTGCCGCCCCTGCCCCGGCAGCCCCGGCCCGGCCTGCCCAAGTGCTCTCGCCTGTGACCCAGCCCGCCCCGGCCGCGGAGGAACCGCTGCTGCGGCCGTCCCTCGATGCCACGGCAAGCGAGCCCGAACAGCCCGCCACGCCGCGCGGGAGCACGCGCGCCGAGCCGGCGCCTGCGCCGAGCCGCACGGCTCCGGTGCAGGAAGCGCCGCGCCGCCAGCCGGAGCCGGTTGCGCAGCCGCCCAAGGCGGGCTGGCTCTCCGATCTGCTCACCCGCGCCTCGCGCGAGGACAAGCAGCCGGAGCCGAGCAAGACGACGACGCATTCGATCGAGAAGCTCGATTCGCTCTCCGTCGATATCGCTCGGATGATCGACCATGACGCCGCGGTCGAGTTGTGGGACCGCTACAAGCGCGGCGAACGAAACGTCTTCACCCGCAGGCTCTACACGCTGCAGGGCCAGCAGACCTTCGACGAGATCCGCCGCAAGTACCGCCGCGATGCCGAGTTCAAGGATACGGTCGACCGCTATATCGACGAGTTCGAGCGCCTGCTCGGCGAAGCCGCCAAGGACGACCGCGACTCGATGGTGGCCAAGACCTACCTGACCTCGGAGACCGGCAAGGTCTACACGATGCTGGCCCATGCCAGCGGGCGCTTCGAGTAGGCGTCCGCGTCCCGGCCGAAACGAGAAAGGCCGCCCGAGAGGGCGGCCTTTGCTTTTCCGGGGCGCGACGAAGGCGCCGAACGGCCGCCTAAGCCGCTGCCTGGAAACGTGCCTCGCCCCGGTTCACGAAGCAGGTCTTGTCGAACAAGGCGAGGTCGAGCGGATTGGGCAATCGCACATCCGCGATCTCGGGAAACGGCTTGCCCGAGGCCTCATAGGAGCGGTCGATCTGCGAGATGAAGACGAGGATCAGGCCCCTCTCCCGCGCGAAGGCCTTCAGCGCCTTCACCTGAAGCGCCAGCTCCGGTGTGTCGCGGCGCTGGTCGAGCAGTTGCAGATAATCGATCACCGCCACCGTGCCGCGCGGCGCGTTGCCGAGCGCCGCGACGATATAGTCCGCGCTGATCGCATCGGAGCAATCGCAGTCGAACCGGTCCGCGAACTCACGCGGCTCGATATTGATCGCGCGCAAACGGGACAGCACATCCGCCGGCGTATATTCGAGGGTGAGGAAGATGCCCCGGCGCCCTGCCCGCATCGCCTCCGCCAGCAGGGCAAGGCTCGCCAGCGTCTTGCCCTGCCCCGGCCGCCCCGCCATCAGGACGAGATCGCCCGGTTCGAGCAGGGGCCAGAGCGCGCGGACGGATGTCATCCCGGGCTGCTTCGCCGTGAGCAGGCTCCAGCTGCGATAGCCTTCCTGAGCCGCGATGCGATCAAGCGCGACGTGGAGCGGGATGCGTTCTGCGCGGCTCTGCAGCTTGGCCTTGCGCTTCAACTCATGGATCGGGGCCGACAAATTCATGACGTGAACCTCCTATCGCGAGCAGCTGGCGCAATCCCTCCTCATGCGTGATGCCCGGACAGTCGGTCAGGTCGTCGGAAATGCCCCGCATGATGATGCTGCCCCGGCTGGAGGGGGAGGCTCGGGCCGAGCCGGAATCAGAGCCTAGCGCAGAGGCGCATTGAAGGAAATCGCGGCCTGCCGGCGAGGCGCGCTCAGCGCGCCCAGCGCACGATCTCGACCAGCACCTGCGACAGCGCCCGGTCGAGCGCCTGGGTCGCACCCGGCCCGTCGACCGCGCCGGCCGGCACCCGCGCTGCGAACAGCCGCGCCCGCTGGATCTGCCCCGTGCGGTCGCCGACGATCCGGGCGGTGATTTCGACGACAGCCGTTCCCGTTGCAGCGTCGATGTTGAAGCTGCGGATATTGGTGTTGAGCTGGACATCGGGCGAGATGCGCTGGCCGGGACCTGAGACCGACCCGACCCGGCCGGCATTCTCGAAGGTCTGGATCAGGCGGGCCTGTACCAGCGCCGGAACCCGGTCCGCCCATTGCGCGCCGCCGACGAAGGAGAGCGCACCGCTCGAATCCTTGACGATGACGCGGTCGGAATCGAGCGCCTGGACCGCCGTCGGCTCGGCCACGACCATCGCGCCCCGCGAGCCGCCGACCTTGCCGAAGCCTCCGGGCGCCGAGAGGTCGAAGGTGGTCGGGGTCGCCCCGCCGCCGCAGCCGGCAAGGAGCGCGGCCGCAGCCAGGGCCAGGGCCGGGAGGAAGCGGCGTGTCCGGCGGGCCGGAGGAAGCTGAACCTCGGTCGTCATGGGGCTAGCGGGATCCGTTGTATTGGGGGAGCGGCGGCTTGCCACCGAAAATGAACTGCTGCGGGTTGCGTTCGAAATTCCGCAAGGTGCGGTTGAGTTCCGTCAGGGTCTTCTTGCCGTCGGCAGCCAGCGACTCGACATCGCGCAGGCCCGGCCCGGTGAAGCGGCTGATGCCGGCCGTGATCTCGGCCGTGCGCTTGTCGAGGTTATCAGCCAGCGTCCGGATCGACTTGGCGGCATCCGCGACCTCCTGGAAGGCGCTGCGACCATCGGGCCCAGATCCGGATTCGAGGAAGCCCTTCGCCGCCTGCAGCACGCCCTCGACCTGATCGGCCGCCTTGTCGAGCTTGGCCGAGATCGAAGCCGCGTCCTTGACCACCTTCGCGACGTCGGCGCTGGAGCCGCCGAGCGCGCCGGTGAACTTGTCGACATTGGCAATGATACTGCTGACCTTCTCGCGATCGACCGAGCGGACCACGGCGGTCAGCTCCTCGCTGAGCGATTGCAGCTTCTGCGAGAGCGGCTGGATCGTCTCGGCGATGTTGCCGAAGCCGGCCATCAGCTTGTCGAGACCCTCGGCATTGTTGCCGAGCGCCTGCGAGAACTTCTCGACATTGCGGACGGTGTTGTTGATCGGCGTGGCGTTCTGCTTGATCAACCCGTCGAGCGACGTGAGCATCCCATCGGCCCTCTGCGCGACGTTGCGGACCGTCTCGATGATATCCTGCAGTTCGGAGCGCTCGGCGATGATCGTCGGCATCGGCTCGCCGGGCTTGGCGATCAGCACCGGCGCAGATGGATCGCCGCCGATAAGCTGCAGCGCGACCACGCCGGCCAGGCCTTGCGCCTCGATGCGCGCGCGCGTGTCGTCGCGCAGCGGCGTCGTGCTGGCGACCTGGATCACCGCGTAGATGCGGCGCGGATCGTCCGGCTGCAGCTCGATATTGGTGACTTCGCCGACCCTCAAGCCGTTGAACAGCACGCTCGACCCGCGGCCCAGCCCTGTCACCGTGCCGGTGAAGATGACGCGGACATTCTCCTTGCGCCCGGTCCCGCCGCTGTTGAACCAGTAGACGAAGCCGAAAGCCGCCGCGAGGACCGCGAGCGTGAACAGACCGACGAGTGCGTAGTTGGCGCGCGATTCCATCGTCTAGCTGCTTTGTCCCTGCTCTCCCGCCGGCAGCCTGGCCATGGCGCGCTCCCCGCCGAAATAGGCCTTCAACCATGGATGATCGGACGCCAGCATCGTCGCCAGCGTGCCGACCGCGATCACCTTCTTGTCCGCCAGAGCGGCGATTCGGTCGCAGGCATGATACAGGCTGTCGAGATCGTGGGTTACCATGAAGACGGTCAGCCCCAGCGTCTGCTTCAAGGTCATGATGAGGTCGTCGAATTCGGCGGCGCCGATCGGGTCCAGCCCCGATGTCGGCTCGTCCAGGAAGACGATCTCGGGATCGAGCGCCAGCGCGCGGGCGAGCGCCGCCCGCTTGATCATGCCGCCCGAGAGCTCTGAGGGTGCCTTGTCGGCGGCGTCCCGCGGCAGGCCGACGAGATCGAGCTTCACCATCGCCAGCTCGTCGAGCAGATCGGGCGAAAGGTGAAGGTATTCCCGCATCGGCACCTGGATGTTCTGCTTGACCGTCAGGGCCGAGAACAGCGCGCCCTGCTGGAACATCACGCCGAAGCGCCGCTCGAGCACGCGGCGCTGCTGCAGGTTGAGATCGTCGACATCCTCGCCGAAGACCTCGATCGTCCCGCGTCGCTTGCGCACGAGGCCGAGGATCGTGCGCGTCAGCACCGACTTGCCCTGGCCGGAGCCTCCGACGAAGCCGAGGATCTCGCCGCGCAGCACGTCGAGATCGAGCCCGTCCATGATGACCTTGTCACCAAAGGCGACCTTGAGATCGCGAACGCGAATGACGGTCTCGGGCTCGCCGAGCGCCTGAATCCGATCGGGGGGCGGCGTGGTTTGTTGCGCCATCGTCAAAACTCGATCGAGGCGAAGAACATGGCGAAGAGCCCGTCGACGACGATGACCATGAAGATCGCCTTCACCACCGAGGCCGTGACCTGACGGCCGAGCGATTCCGCCGAGCCCTTGACCGCGAGCCCCTCGATCGAGGCGATCAATCCGATGACGAAAGCCATGAAGGGCGCCTTGATCAGGCCGACGGCGAAATGCTTCCAGGTGATGACCGATTGCAGCCGGGCGAGGAAGGTATCGACACCGATGCCGCCATAGAGCCAGGCCACCAGCCCGGCGCCGACCAGTCCCGACATCGCCGAGATGAAGGTCAGGATTGGCAGCGAGATGATCAGTGCGAGGATGCGTGGCACGATCAGTACCTCGATCGGGTCGAGGCCCATCACGCGCAAGGCATCGATCTCCTCACGCATCTTCATCGAGCCGATCTCGGCGGTGAAGGCCGAGCCCGAACGCCCCGCGATCATGATCGAGGTCAGCAGCACCGCGAGTTCGCGCAGGATCAGGATGCCGGTCAGGTTCACGACGAAGGCGGAGGCGCCGAATTGCTGGAGCTGGAAGATGCCCTGCTGCGCGACGATGCAACCGACGAGGAACGAGATCAGCATGATGATCGGGGCGCCGTTGAAGGCGATCAGCTCGATCTGGTTGACCAGCGATGGCCCCCGGAACTTGCGCGGGCCGAGGACGACGCTGGCCGAACCGACCACGACCTCGCCGAGGAACATGGCGCCGCCCACCATGTCGCGGCCGAAGCGGACCACCCCCTCGCCGATATCGACGAGGACATCGACGATCCTGAAATGCCGATGCGGCTTCGGAGGGTCGTCATCATGGACCTGGACCTCGGACAGGAGGATACCGTGCTCGGGCCTGCTGCTGACGAGCTCGACCGCTGCGCCGTCCCTCTCCTGCCGTGCCTTCAGGCGGTTAAGGACATAGGCGCCGAGCGTGTCGAGCCGCGTCACTTCCGACAGGTCGATGCGGGCTCCCGGCGTTTCGTTCAGGCGCTCGGTGATCTCGCCGACCAGCTCTTCGATGCGGGGCCCGCGGTCGGCGCTCCACGAGCCCGAGAGCGCCACCGCGAGCGTGCCCGCATCATCGCGGAAGGTCGCCTGCGGTTCGGCGGTATCGAGGCTCGCCATGTCGCCGTGAGGTCCTTGTCCCTGGCTAAAACAGCCTCGTGCGACCGCGCGTCGCCGGCCGCACCATCCTCCACCCCATGCCCTGTATTGCCGTGCCGCGCCCACTTGGCAAGCATCGGGCATTCCAGCAGCTTCCGCTCCGTTGCCAAAGCCCCGGAGGCAGGAGAACCGGCCGCTTCGCCGGCGGTTTGTTCCAGATCGGGGCGCAGGCAGCAATTCCTTAAGAAATCGCAAGGCAGGCTCGGGCCATCCCGTCACGACCGCCTTGCTGATTCGGCCGGTCCTTCGAAGGCAGATTCGTCATGGGCGACGCGCGCTCGCTGACACCATTGACCGAGGCGGATTACGAGGCGATCGAAGCCGCGGTCATGGAAACGGCGCGTGGCCGCTGGTTCATGGTCGAATATGCCAAGCGCAACCGGCAGGCGGACACGCTGCAACTGCTCGGCGCGATCCAGCGGATCGAACGGGTCGTCGGGCTCGGCGTGCAGGAGACGAGCCGGGAGACCAACCTGATCGAGGCGGCCGCGCTGATCAGCGACCTGCGCACCGATCTCGAACGCATCAGCGGCAAGGCCGAGGCCCGCTCGTCCGGGCTCGCCGCCCAGATCGAGAAGGCTGCGGGCTCGGTGCTCGCCGCGACCGAGAGCATCCAGGAGGCCGCCTGGGGCCTGCGCGAGACCGGAGCGGACGACGAAGCCTGCGACGCGCTCGACCGCCGCGCCGCCGAAATCTCGACGGCGATCGGCATCGTCGACAGCGTGGTCCAGCGCATCGACAAGATCGCCGACACCATCGCCATGCTGGATTCGAGCCTGCGGGCCTTCGGCGAAGCGGCGCGCGAGAGCAGCGTGAGCTTCGAGGCGATGGCTGCCACCGCGGAAGCGATGACCGTGCCGGCTCCCTCCTCCGCGCCGCGCCATTATGAGGATATCGACGTCGCAACCGCGGGCCGCGAGCCGGTCCCGCTGGAGTTCACCGGCCGGATGGCGGCCGAAGCGCGTTTCGCCACCGTTCCGTTGCTCGACGACGATATCGTCTTCAGCGATCCGGTCGATACACAACCGGCCCCTGCACGCCTGACGGCGAGTCCCTCGGAAACCACCCTGCGCGAGATCGACGCTCTGCCGGCCGATCGCAAGCTCGCCTATTTCGTCTAGCGGGCCACCGGCAGCGCTCAGTTCTCGCGCCGGATTGCGCTTTCGTGCCAGCGGTGCAGCAGCAGGTGCGATACCAGGCTCGTGGCCAGGAAGATCGCGACGCCCGAGAGCGAGATCATCACCAGTGCCGCGAAGACGCGCGGAATCTTGAGCTGGTAGCCCGCCTCCAGGATGCGATAAGCCAGCCCCGAAGCGCTACCGCCGGTGCCGGCGACGAACTCCGCGACCACCGCGCCGATCAGCGCGAGGCCGCCTGATACCTTCAACCCCGCTAGAAAGTACGGCAGCGCCGCCGGCAGCTTGAGATAGCGCATCGTCTGCCAGCGTGAGGCGCCGTAGAGTTCGAACAGGTTGACCAGATTGTGGTCGGCCGAGTTCAGCCCGAGGATGGTGTTCGACAGGATCGGGAAGAAGGCGACGATCCAGGCGCAGATCAGCAGCGACAGGTCGATATCGTTGGCCCAGATGATGATCAGTGGGGCGATGGCGACGATCGGCGTGACCTGCAGGATGACGGCATAAGGGAGCAGCGCCATTTCCAGCCATTTCGACTGGCTGAACAGCACGGCGAGCGTCACGCCGACGATGACCGCCGCGGCGAGCGCCATGAAGGTGATCTTGAGCGTGACCCAGAGCGAGCCGGAGAGCGTGCCCCAGTCCGCGACCAGCGTCTGGCCGACCAGGATCGGCCCCGGCAAGACATAGTGCGGAATCTCGTTCCAGCGGACCGCGAACTCCCACAGCGCCAGCACGGCGACGCCGATCACCAGCGGGGCGAGGATACGCGGCCAGACGCTGACCGGCAGGCCGAGGATGCGGGCCTCTGCCATGGCGACGGGCAGCGCCTGCGCATCCGTGCCACCGGACCTCAGCGTTTCGACGGGCACGCTCATTGGCCGATCGCCTCCTTCAGCTTGGTGGAGGCGACGCGGCAGAGATGGGCGTATTCGCCGGAGGTCCGGAACAGGTCGTCGCGGGGATAGGCAGCATCGACCGAAAGGTCGGCCATGACCCGGCCGGGCCTGGCCGCCATCACCACGATACGCTGCGAAAGATAGACGGATTCGAAGACCGAATGCGTGACGAAGACGGCCGTGAAGCGCTCGCGCTCCCACAAAGCCAGCAGGTCGTCGTTGAGGCGATGGCGGGTGATCTCGTCGAGAGCTGCGAAGGGCTCGTCCATCAGCAGGATCTTCGGCCGCATCACCAGCGCACGCGCAATCGAGACCCGCATCTTCATGCCGCCGGATAGCTCGCGTGGGTATGACTTCTCGAAACCCTTGAGCCCCACCAGCGCCAGCATCTCGGCGGCGCGCGCCTCGGCCTCGGCGCGGGCGACGCCCTTCAGCTTGAGCGGCAGCATGACGTTGGCCAGCGCGCTGGCCCAGGGCATCAACGTCGGGTCCTGAAAGACGAAGCCGAGATCGCGCGCGCCATGGCCGGCGTTCCCTTGCGCCTCGCCGGTCTCGCCCGGCCAGGTAATCGAGCCGGTCGTCGGCGCGCCCAGCCCTGCGATCATGCGCAGCAGCGTCGATTTCCCGCAGCCGGAAGGGCCGAGCAGGCTGATGAACTGCCCTGCCCCCAGTTCGAGATCGACGTCGCGAACGGCAAGCGTGCCGTTCGCGAATTGCTTGGAGACATGCCGGACCGCCACCAGCGGAGTGCTCGCGGCGGGTTGCGGCTTCGTCTCGTCCATCGTCGCAGTCATCTTTTCAGCAGCGCTCGTCCGGCTCAGCCCTTGCCGATGCCCTTGTTGACGAAGTCGAGGCTATAGGCCTTCTTCACGTCGACGCCGGCCGGAACCACGCCGGCCTCGCTCATCGTCTTGTAGAAGCTCGCCCAGCGCGCATCGGTCATCGCGCCGATGCCGAGCGTCTTGGCGTCGCCGGAGACGACGATGCCGCGCTCGTTCATCACCTTGAGCGCGTAGTCGATCTTCTCCTGATCCATGTCGGGATTGTCCTTCAGGATCCGGGCATTGGCGGCTTCGTTGCCGGGGCCGCCCTTCATGTACTCGGCCCAGCCCTCCAGCGTCGCGTCGGTGAAGCGCTGCACGACGTCCTTCTTCTCCTGCGCCATCTTCCGGGAGAGCGTGATCGTGGTGTTGTAGTTCTCGAAGCCGGCATCGGCGAGGAGATGCACCACCGGATCGACGCCCGCCTTGCGGATGACGAAGGGCTCGGAGGAGAGGAAGCCCTGCTGCGTCAGCTTCTTGTCGGCCAGGAACGGCGCCATGTTGAAGGTGTAGGGGCGGATCTGCTCGTCCTGGAAACCGAATTTCAGCTTCAGGAAGGGCCAGAAGCCGACGCGGGCCTGCGCCGCGATCAGGATCGGCTTGCCCTTGAGATCGGCGAGCGTGTCGTTGCCCTGGCCGGGATGCGAGATCAGGACCTGCGGGTCCTTCTGGAAGATCGAGGCGATGCAGAGGAAGGGCAGGTTCTCGTGGGCGAAGCTGAGCGCCTCCAGCGAGTTGCCCATGATCATGTCGACGCGGCCGCCGAGCAGGAGCTGGGTCGGGTTCTGCTGCGGGCCGCCGGGGCGGATCTCCACGTCGAGCCCGTATTTCTTGTAGATGCCGTTGGTGGCGGCGAGATAGAAGCCGCCATGCTCGGTCTGGGCGCGCCAATTGGTCTGGTAGCTGACCTTGTCGAGCGTCTGCGCGTTGACGCGCGCGCCCGGCACGGGGATCAGCAGGGAGGCGGTGGAGCCGCCGATCAGTCCGAGCGCAGCACGCCGGTTCACGCGATATTTCATCGTCGTCATCTCGCTCTCTCCCCTCACGCTGCGGCCGGCCCGGCCACTGGCCCGTCTCCTTATCCCATGCGATAGGACGACGGGACAATGCAACGCCGTGCCGCCGGGTTTCTGCACAGAAACAAGGCGATCGCACCGGCTCCTGACAGGCCTGATCATGACCGCACGTTTCTGGGGCGACCTGAAGAGCTCCGACTTCGCCACGCTTTCGCCTGACCGTACCGTCGCGGTGCTGCCGCTGGCGGCGATCGAGCAGCACGGCCCGCATCTGCCGGTCTCGGTCGACACCACCGTGATGAACGGGATGCTGGCGGAGGCGATGCCGCTGGTGCCTGATGATCTCGACGTGCTCATCCTGCCGACGCAGGCCGTCTGCAAGTCGAACGAGCATCTGCATTCGCCGGGCACGGTCACGATCGGCTGGGAAAGCGCCGTCCGTTCCTGGATCGAGATCGGCGAGAGCGTGAAGCGGGCGGGCCTGCGCAAGCTCGTGCTGATCACCTCCCATGGCGGCAATGTCGACCCGATGAAGATCGCGGCACGGGAGCTGCGCGTCGACCACGGCATCCTCGCCGTCTGCACGGCCTGGATGTCCTTCGGCCTGCCGGACGGGCTCTATGGCGAACTCGACATCCGCCACGGCATCCATGCCGGCGATGTCGAGACCTCGCTGATGCTGCATTTCCGGCCCGATCTCGTCGACATGAGCCGGGCCGCGCTGTTCAAGCCGCATACCGTGACCATGGCCGAAGAAGGCTATACCCATCTGCGCCCGACCGGCCCGCATGCCTTCGCCTGGATGGCGCAGGACGTGAACCGCGCCGGTGCGGCCGGCGATGCCAGCCTCGCGACCGCGGCGAAAGGCAAGGCGACGGCTGCGCTGCAGGCGAAGGGCTTCGCCCAGTTGATGGCGGATGTCGCGCGGATGCCGCTCGATACGCTCTACAAGGCGGGCTGAGCCTCACTCCGGATCGAGGAGGCGCGGCCCCGGCCCCTCCTCGGCCAAGCGATCGAACGGATTGTGCAGCGGGCAATCCCGCACCGAGAGACAGCCGCAGCCGATGCAGCCGTTGAGCTGATCGCGCAGCCTCGTCAGGCGGTCGATGCGGCGTTCCAGCTCCTGCTTCCACGCCGACGAGAGCCGCGTCCAGTCGGCGACGGTCGGCGTGCGCTCCTGCGGGAGCGCCTTGAAGGCCTCGCGGATGGTCTTCAGCGGAATGCCGGCGCGCTGCGCCACCTTGATGATCGCGACCCGGCGCAGCACCTCGCGGGCATAGCGACGTTGATTCCCTTGCGTGCGGTGGCTGCGGATCAGCCCTTCCGCCTCGTAGAAATGCAATGCCGAGACGGCGAGGCCGCTGCGACGCGCGACATCGCCGACGCTGAGTTCGATCGGCAAATGCGGCTGCCGGGACATCGGAAACGCCTCTTGACCTTAACCTTACTTGAGGTTCTATAAGCCCCGCTCCCGTGATGCAAACCGGAGCGTTTCCATGCACCAGAAGGTCGATACGCGGATCAGGCTCGCCCTGATCTATGGCAGCAGCCGCGAAGGCCGCTTCTGCGACAAGGTCGCCGGCTGGGCGATCTCCCAGATCGCGGGCGACGGTCCGTTCGACCTCGCGGTCGTCGACCCCGGCGAGATCGACCTGCCCCCGCGCCATGTCAGCGGCAAGCACCCAGCGCTTGAAGAGCTCAGGAGCATCATCGGCTGGGCCGACGGCTTCGTCGTAGTGACGCCGGAATACAACCGCGGCTATCCGGCGATCCTGAAGTTCCTGATCGACGCGGTCGGGCCGGAATGGCGCGGCAAGCCGGTCGGCTTCGTCTCCTATGGCGGGATATCGGGGGGCCTGCGCGCCGTCGAGCAGTTGCGCCTCGTCTTCGGGGAATTGCATGCCGCGCCGATCCGCGACGGCGTCGCCTTCGCCGATGTCTGGAGCCGCTTCGACGCCGAGGGCGCGCTGCTTCATGCCGACCGGGCCGAACAGGCGATGGCGACGATGCTGGCGCAACTCCACTGGTGGGCGAGCGCGCTGCGCAAGGCGCGCGAGAGCGTGCCCTACGGCCAGTTCGCTGCGGCCTGATACGTCACGCGAACGTGGAAAGAGCTTCACAAATCCGAACTGGTCTCACCGTGGCGGGATGCGGAACAATGCCCGCCCCTGGGACGAGGAACGGATATGAAGCTCAAACTTCTCCGCAACGCGACGCTGAAACTCGATTTCGGCGGCAGGACCTTCCTGATCGACCCCGATTTCGGGCCGCGACACAGCCGCCGCTCCTTCACCGGGCGGTCGCAGAACCCGATGGTCGACCTGCCCGAACCGATCGAGGATATCATCGCCGGCGTCGACACCGTGATCGTCTCGCATCTCCATGCCGACCATTTCGACGAGGTCGCCAAGGAGCGCATCCCGAAGAACCTGCCGATCATCTGCCGGCCCGGCGATGAGGCGGCGATCGCGCAGGCGGGCTTCTCCTCGATCACGGCGGTCGACTGCTATGTCAGGTTGGGACCGATCATCCTGAAGCGGCATGCGGCTCAGCACGGCACCGGTTCGGTCGTCGAGAAAATGGGGCCGGTGATGGGCCTGAGCTTCGAGGCGCCTGGCGAGCCGACGCTCTACTGGTGCGGCGACAGCGTGCTCTATCCGCCGCTGCGCGACGCCGCCACGGCGACGGGGCCCGACGTGATCGTCAGCCATTCCTGCGGGGCGATGTGGGACAACACGCTCATCGTGATGGATGACGAGCAGACGCTCGACCTCGCAGAGGCCTTCCCGCTCGCGACGATCATCGCGGCGCATATGGAGGCGCTCGACCACGCCACCGTCAGCCGCGCCGCCTTGCGCAAGGCGGCGAAGGCACGCGGCGTCGACACGCGACGCCTGCGCATCCCCGCCGATGGCGAGACGATCGAACTCGGCGTGCCGGCGCTGGTGTGAATCACCCCGCACATGCCGTCATCCCGGGCGACCGCAGGGAGACCCGGGATCCATTCCGGAACAGTTCAGGCATGGATCCCGGCTCTTCGCTTCGCTCCGGCCGGGATGACACGCGATGAAGGTAGAGGGGCTTACTCCCCCGCCTTCAATTGCTTGGCGTAGATATCCTTGTACTGCTCGCGCAGCAGGTTCTTCTGGACCTTGCCCATGGTGTTGCGCGGCAGCTCGGCGACGACGAAGACCTGCTTGGGCTGCTTGAACTTGGCGAGACGCTGCTCCAGCGCCGCGGCGATCGCCTTCGCGGTGATCTCGGCGCCGGGCTTGCAGACCACGCACGCGGTGACGCCCTCGCCGAAATCGGGATGCGGCACGCCGATGACGGCACTCTCGATCACGCCCGGCATCTCGTCGATCTCGGTCTCGACCTCCTTCGGATACACGTTGTAGCCGCCGGTGATGATCAGGTCCTTGCCGCGCCCGACGATATGGACGTAGCCGGCGGGATCGATCTTGCCGAGATCGCCGGTGATGAAGAAGCCGTCGGGGCGGAACTCGGCGGCCGTCTTCTCGGGATTGCGCCAGTAGCCCTTGAAGACGTTGGGACCCTTGACCTCGATCATGCCGATCTCGTCGCGGGCGATCTCCTTGCCGGTCTCGGGCTCGACGACACGCGCCGAGACTCCCGGCAGCGGAAAGCCGACCGTGCCCGCCACCCGATCGCCCTCATAGGGGTTCGAGGTGTTCATGTTGGTCTCGGTCATGCCGTAGCGCTCGAGGATGGCGTGGCCGGTGCGGTCGCGCCATTCACGATGCGTCTCGGCCAGCAACGGCGCCGAGCCGGAGACGAAGAGGCGCATATGCTTCGTCGCCTCCTTGCTGAGGCGGGCGTCCTGCAAGAGCCGGACATAGAAGGTCGGCACACCCATCATGCTCGTCGCCTGCGGCAGGTATTTGAAGACCTGTTCCGGATCGAACTTGGGCAGCAGGATCATCGAGGCGCCGGACAAGAGGATCACGTTCGTCGCGACGAAGAGGCCGTGGGTGTGGAAGATCGGCAGGGCATGAAGCAGCACGTCGCCCTTCGTGAAGCGCCAGTAGTCGACCAGCGCCAGCGCATTGGACGACAGGTTGTCGTGGCTCAGCATCGCGCCCTTGGAGCGGCCGGTCGTGCCGGAGGTGTAGAGGATCGCGGCAAGATCGTCCGGCCCGCGCGCGACATCGGCAAAATCGCCCGAAGCGGCGTTCGCTTTGTCGAGCAGGCTGCCATTGCCGATGCCGAGCGTCTCCAGCTTGGCGCCGGCCTTCTCGGCATAGGGGCGCAAGGGCTCGGCCTTGGCGGGATCGCAGACGAAGACCGCAGGCTCGGCGTCGCCCAGGAAATACTCGATCTCCGCCGGGGTATAGGCGGTGTTGAGCGGCAGGAAGATCGCGCCGGCCCGGACCGTGCCGAGATAGAGCATCAGCGCCTCGAAGCTCTTCTCCACCTGGACCGCCACGCGGTCGCCTGGCTTGACGCCGAGCCCGACCAGCGCATCGGCGAAGCGCGCGGAGGCCGCAACCATGTCGCCATAGGAGAAACGCCTGCCGTCATCGAGCAGAGCGAAGGGCGCGTCGGGCGCCGGCATGCGCGAGCGGATCAGGTCGAAGAGATGATTGCCCATGATTTCGGGTCCTTTCAGGCGTTTCCGTATCAGCTTGTGGCCGGGCGCAGCAGCTTGCGCACACTCGACGAGGCCACCACCGTGTTGCGGGTGGCGAAGGCCTCGTGATTGGTCTCGATGTCGTCGAGGTCATAGCGGTAATTGACCATCACGCCGTGCGACTCGCGCAGGCCTCGCGCAGAGAGATTGCCGCCGACATTGATGCGCTCCAGTCGCGCGCCATTGCCGAGATGGAAGCGCGCGACCGGATCGATCACGCGGCCAGACGCGGTGCGCGCCCGCAGCATGTACTGCGCCATCATCTGGCCGAGCAGCTTGTCGCGGCGCGCCCGTGTGGCCTCGTCGAGCGAAATCGTCTCGCCGGCCGGGCGGGCCAGTTCGGCGCGCTCTTCGTTGGTGAGAACGAGATCGCCCGGCTCTTCCGCAACACCGGCCAACCAGCGCGCGAAACCAGGCACCGGCGAGAGCGTGACGAAGGTGTCGAGCCCCGGCAGTTCGCGCTTGAGGTCCTCGGCCACCTGCTTGATCAGGAAATTACCGAAGGAGATGCCGCGCAGGCCCTCCTGGCAGTTCGAGATCGAATAGAACACCGCCGTCGTCGCCTGCTGCGCGGGGAGGACCTGGCGCTCCGGCTCCAGAACTTCGCCGATGCTGCGCGGGATATCGCCGGTCAGCGCGACCTCGACGAAGATCAGGGGGTCGTCGACGAGCTGCGGATGGAAGAAGGCGAAGCAGCGCCGGTCCGCCGGCTCCAGCCGGCGCCTCAAATCGTCCCAGCCCTGGATCTCATGGACCGCCTCGTAGCGGATGATCTTCTCCAGGACGTTGGCGGGCGTGCGCCAGTCGATCCGGCGCAGGACGAGAAAGCCTCGGTTGAACCAGGAGCCGAAGAGATGGCGAAAATCCTCGTCGATGCCCTTCAGCTCCGGCTCTGCGGCGATGGCCTCGAACAGGGCCTCGCGCATCCGCACCAGCACATGCGTGCCCTCGGGCGCGAGGTTCAGGCGACGGAACAGTTCCTGCCGGCGCGGCTCGGACGCCTGATGCAGGGCGGCGACGGTCGCCGGATAGGGCTTGGCGCGATAGGCCTCGATCGCCGCGTCGAGCCGCTCGTGATCGGGACCGAAGCGCTCCCGCAGCATGGTGAAGAAGGCGAGCCGGCCAGGCTTGTCGAGCCGCTGGAAGGCTTCCAGCACGGCCTGCGCCAGCGCCATGCCCGACGCCTCGCCGCGGCCGGAGAGCAGGTCCTCGCAGAGCTTGTCGATCGGGCGCGAGCGGTTGCCGAGGAAACGCTCGAAGCCGATCAGCGCGCGGCCGCGATCCGCCACGTTGGTCAGGAGTTCGCCGAGAAATGCCATATCCATGCCGGCTCCCAGTTCGGAAGGCTGATCCTATACGAGATTCAGCGCAGGCAAATCGGGCATCAGCGCAGCAGGCTCCAGGCCTTCAGGAAGAAGTCCGGCGTGCCGAAATTGCCGGATTTCAGCGCCACGACCATCTCCGGCCCGTCGACCACGCGCGTCCAGGGCACGCCGGGATCGATTTCAGGGCCGATTTCCAGCGTGCGGATGCCAAGGCCCAGCACGGTCGCGCCCGAGGTCTCGCCGCCCGCGACGAGAAGCCGCGTCACGCCGCCCTCGGCAAGCAGCCGCGCGACCTCGGCAAAGGCATGTTCGACGATGCTGCCGGCCCTCTCGCGGCCGAGCTTGTCCTGCACCGCCGCAACCTCGGCTGGATCATCGCTGGAATAGACGAGGAACGGCTTGTCGGCCGGCTGCGTCAGCGCCCAGGCGGCAAGGCCTTCCGCATTCTGGCTGCCATCGACCAGAGCGAAGGGATCGACCTTGAGTGCGGGATAGCCGGCCTCCAGCGCCGCCTTGATCTGGCCGCGCGTCGCAGTCGAGCAGCTGCCGGAGATGATGCCGGCACGGCCGGCCGGCGCCTTCAGCTCCACAGGGCCGGGCCGCTCCGGCAGCAGGCCGGCGCGGCGGAAATTCTGCGGCAGGCCCATCGCGATGCCGGAGCCTCCGGTCAGCAGGACATGCTCCGACACGGCGTGGCCGAGCGTCATCAGGTCCTCGTTGGTCAGGGCGTCGGTCACGGCATAGCGGACGCCGTCGGCCTGCAATTTGGCGAGGCGCGCCTTCACCGCGGCGGGGCCGGCGAGCACGGTGGCGTAGTCGACGAGGCCGACATCGGTCTTCGCCTGAACCGACATCAATCGCATCAGGTTCGAATCCCGCATCGGCGTCAGCGGGTGATCCTTCATCGAGCTTTCGTGGAGCGGCATCGCGCCGACGAAAAGATAGCCCTGATAGATCGAGCGGCCATTCGCGGGAAAAGCCGGGCAGACGATGGCGAGCTTCGCGCCGAGGCGCTCCGCCAGCGCATTCGCCACCGGCCCGATATTGCCTTCCGCCGTCGAATCGAAGGTCGAGCAGTATTTGAACAGGATCTGGCGCGCGCCGCCCTTCAGCAGCGCCTCGCAGGCGGCAAGCGAATCCGCGACGGCCTCCGCGACCGGGTTGGTCCGCGATTTCAGCGCGACGACGACGGCATCGGCCTCCGGCAGGGCGGAGCCGGCCGGGGGCACGCCGATGACCTGCACGGTCCGCATGCCCGCCCGGTTCAGCATCAGCGCGACATCGGTAGCGCCCGTCATATCGTCGGCGATCACGCCCAGCAGCATGCCCAATCTCCCCTGCCCGCGCGGGCCTTGCCTTGTCGAACGCCGTTCTAGCCTCTGCCGATGCAGGTGACGACCGCCATGGCCGCATCGTGCACGTCCGCCCCGGACATGGAACCCCGTTTCCCGGCGAAGCCGCGCCTGCCCATGGGACAGGCAAGGCTGCTTGCGAATTGATGCGGCGCATCATCGACGGCGCGCGCGATCTGAGTCAGGTTAGTGCCACAAGGAACGAATTGAGCAGGACGACCCGCTGATGACGCGGCGGGAACGTTCGCCGACAACGTCCGGAACGAGGGGAAAAAGATGAAGCTTTTGAAGGTTGCGATCTCGGCTGCCGCACTCGCGCTCGCGATAGTGCCGGCGCTGGCACAGGCCCCGTCGACCCTGCGGATCGGATTGCAGGAAGACCCCGACATGCTCGATCCGCACAAGGCGCGGACCTTCGTGGGCCGCATCGTCTTCATGGGGCTGTGCGACCGGCTGGTCGATATCACGCCGGAGCTGAAGCTGGTGCCGCGGCTGGCGACCGAATGGAACTTCTCCGCTGACGGCCTGACGCTGACGATGAAGCTGCGCAGCGATGCGAAATTCCACGATGGCGAGGCCTTCAACGCCGAGGCCGCCAAGGCCAATCTCGAGCGTGCCCGCACCCTGCCCGATTCGCTGCGCAAGGCCGAACTCGCCTCGGTCGACACCATCGAGGCGCCCGACGCCACGACGCTGGTGCTGAAGCTCAAGCGCCCGGACGCCACGCTGCTCTCGCAGCTCACCGACCGCGCCGGCATGATGCTCTCGCCCAAGAGCCTTTCCGGCGACGTCGCGGCCAAGCCGATCTGTTCCGGCCCCTATAAATTCGTCGAGCGCGTCCAGAACGACCGGATCGTGCTGGAGAAGTTCAAGGAGCATTGGGAGGCCGACAAATACAGCTTCGACCGCATCCTCTATCGCTCGATCCCGGACACGACGGTCCGCCTCGCCAATCTGCGCTCGGGCGAGCTCGACATGCTGGAGCGGCTGGCCCCCACCGACGTGAAATCGGCTCAATCGGACAAGTCCCTCAAGGTCGAGAGCGTCGCCAATCTCGGCTACCAGGGCATCACCATCAACACCAACAACGGCGAGGCTGCCAACCAGCCGATGGGCAAGGACAAGCGCGTGCGTCAGGCACTCTCGCTGTCGATCGACCGCAAGGTACTGAGCCAGGTCGTGTTCGAGGGGCTCTATGCGCCATCGAACCAGCCCTTCAACCCCGGCAATTTCTACGTCAGCGCCGATCTGCCGATTCCGGCCCGCGACCTCGCCAAGGCGAAGGCGCTGCTCAAGGAGGCCGGGCAATCCAAGGTCTCCGTCGAGCTCTTCGTCACCAACAACCCGGTCGACGCCCAGCTCGGGCAGGTGATCCAGGCGATGGCGCAGGAAGCCGGCATCGACATCCAGATCCGCTCGACCGAATTCGCCAGCCAGCTGCGCGACCAGCAGCAGGGCAAGTTCCAGATGAGCCGCGTCGGCTGGTCCGGCCGCATCGACCCCGACGGCAACATCCACCCCTTCGCCCATTCCAAGGGCAACCAGAACGACGGCAAATACGCCAATCCGGAAGTCGACAAGCTGCTCGACGAGGCCCGCACGATCTATGAGCCGGCCGAGCGCAAGAAGCGCTACGACGCCGCGCAGAAGATCCTGCAGGACGAATTGCCGATCATCTATCTCTACAACCAGACGGTATTCTTCGCGATGCGCTCCAATATCCAGGGCTTCGCGATCAATCCGGACGGGATGATCCGGCTGGCCGGGCTGAAGCGCTCGTGAGGGCGCTCATGCCGTGACGGGTGGCCCATGGCCACGCTCATCCTCCGCCGCATCCTGATCGCGATACCGACGCTCTTCCTGGTATCGCTCTTCGTCTTCGCCCTGCAGCGCGCGCTGCCGGGCGACCCTTTCCTCGTCATCGCCGGGGAGGAGCGCGACCCCGAGGTGATCGCGCGGCTGCGCGAGATCTACCGCCTGGACGATCCCGTGATCGTCCAGTTCTTCGCCTGGCTGGGGCAGGTCGTGCAGGGCGATTTCGGCCGCTCGCTGCGCACCGGCGAGCCGGTGCTCGGGCTGATCCTGCAGAAGCTGCCGGTGACGATCCAGCTCGCCACGGCCTCGATCCTCGTCGCGATCGTCATCGGCATTCCGATCGGCATCCTCGCGGCGCGGCACAAGGGCACGGTCGTCGACTACTCCGCCAGCGCGGTTGCGCTGTCCGGGCTGTCGATCCCGAATTTCTGGTTCGGGATCATGCTGATCCTGCTTGTCTCGGTGCACCTGAAATGGCTGCCAGCCTCGGGCTATGAATCGATCTTCGTCCATCCCTGGGAGGCGATCCAGCGGCTGATCATGCCGGCCTTCGTGCTGGGCAACGGGCTCGCGGCCTTCCTGATGCGCCATACCCGCTCGGCGATGCTGGAGGTGCTGCGCTCGGACTATGTCCGCACCGCCCGCGCCAAGGGGCTCGACGAGGATACCGTCATCCACCGCCACGCCCTGCGCAACGCGCTGATGCCGATCATCACGCTGACCACCTTGCTCTTCGGCGAGTTGCTGGCGGGCGCGGTGCTGACCGAGCAGGTCTTCACCATTCCCGGCTTCGGCAAGCTGATCGTCGATGCCGTGTTCAACCGCGACTACGGCGTGGTGCAGGGCGTGGTGCTGTGCACGGCCATCGGCTTCATCCTGATGAACCTCATCGCCGATATCCTCTACGTCGTCGTCAACCCGCGCCTGAGGACCGGCTGATGGCATCGCTCGATTCCATCTCCTCGACCGGCGCCGCGAGCGGCGTCAGCGCCCGCCCCGGCGTGCTTTCCCGATTGATCCGCAACAAGTCGGCCCTGATCGGCGGCAGCATCGTGCTGGCCTTCCTGCTGATGGCGGTGCTCGCGCCGGTGCTCCCCCTGGCCGATCCGTTCAAGTCGAACTTCCTCGCCATCCGCAAGCCGCCCTCGGAACTCTACTGGTTCGGCACGGACGAACTCGGCCGCGACCAGGTCACGCGGCTGTTCTACGGCGCGCAGGCTTCGCTCCTCGCCGGCATCGTCTCGGTGCTGATCGCGGTCGCGATCGGCCTGCCCTTCGGGCTGCTGGCGGGCTGGTATGGCGGCTGGATCGACATCGTGATCTCGCGCGTCACCGAGGCCCTGCTCGCCTGCCCGTTCCTGATCCTCGCCATCGCCTTCGCGGCGGTGCTCGGCCCGTCCTTGACCAACGCGATGATCGCGATCGGGCTCTCGGCGGTGCCGATCTTCATCCGGCTGATCCGCGGCCAGGTGATGAGCGTCAAGGCGGAGGATTTCGTCGAGGGGGCACGGGCGGTCGGCGCCCGCGACCTCCGGCTGATGTTCCGCCATGTCCTGCCCAACACCCTGTCCCCCATCGTGGTGCAGTCGACATTGTTCATGGCGCAGGCGATCATCCTGGAAGCAGCCCTCTCCTTCCTCGGCCTCGGCCAGCAGCCGCCGTCACCCTCCTGGGGCCAGATGCTCAACGTCGCCAAGAACTTCATGGAGCAGGCGCCGTGGATGTCGGTGGCGCCGGGCATCTGCATCTTCCTTGCCGTGCTCGGCTTCAACCTGCTCGGCGACGGCCTGCGCGACGCGCTCGATCCAAAAGAAAACTAGGCTTCAGGGATACGCCCATGTTCACCACCCGCCCCGAAATCCTCGGCACGTTCGGCGTCGTCACCTCGACGCACTGGCTTGCCACCGCATCCGGCATGGCGATGCTGGAAAAGGGCGGCAACGCCTTCGATGCCTGCGCCGCCGCCGCCTTCGTGCTGCAAGTCGTAGAGCCGCATCTTGTCGGCCCGGCCGGCGACATGCCCGCCGTGTTCTATTCGGCCGAAACCGGGAAGGTCGAGACGCTCTGCGCGCAAGGACCGGCCCCGCAGGCCGCCACCATCGCGGCCTACAAGGCGCTCGGCCTCGACCTCATCCCCGGCTCCGGCCTGCTCGCCACCGTCATCCCGGGTGCCTTCGGCGGCTGGATGACGCTGCTGCGCGACCATGGCCGATTGAAGCTGCGCGACGTTCTCGAACCCGCGATCGGCTATTTCGAGAACGGCCACCCGATGCTGCCGCGCGTCTCGGATTCGATCCGGGAATTGACCGACCTCTTCACCAACGAATGGACGACCTCGGGAGAGGTATATCTGCCCGGCGGGCATGTGCCGGAAGCCCGGAAGCTCTTCGCCAACAAGGCGGCGGCCGAGACCTACAAGCGCATCCTCGCCGAGGCGGAGGCCAAGGGCAGCGACCGGCAGGAGCAGATCCAGGGCGCCTATGACGCCTGGTACAAGGGCTTCGTCGCCGAGGCGATGGACCGCTTCTGCCGCACGCAGGAGGTGATGGATTCCTCCGGCCGGCGCAACAAGGGCCTGCTGACCGCGCAGGACATGGCGAACTACAAGCCGACCTACGAGACGCCGACCTCGGTCAGCTATCACGACTGGGAGGTCTTCAAGATCGGCCCCTGGGGCCAGGGCCCGGCCTTCCTGCAGACGCTGAAGATTCTCGAAGGCGTCGACCTCGCCGGGATGGGACCGGCGAGCCCGGACTTCGTGCATCACGTCGTTGAGGCGATGAAGCTCGCCTTCGCCGATCGCGAGGCCTATTACGGCGACCCGGATTTCGTGAAGGTGCCGCTGGCGACGCTGCTCTCCGAGGACTACGCGGCCGGGCGACGCGGGCTGATCGGCGAGCGGGCCTCGCTGGAGCTGCGTCCGGGCATCGTCTCCGGCTACGAGGCGCAGGTCGCGCACGCGATGAAGGCGCTCAGTGCCATCGCCCAGCCGACCCAGGGCGGCGCCAGCGTCGGCGAGCCGACCATGGCCTCGATGGTCGCCGCCGGCCGCAAGGGCGATACCGTCCATATCGACGTCATCGACAAATGGGGCAACATGATCGCCGCGACGCCTTCGGGCGGCTGGCTGCAATCCTCGCCGGTGATCCCAGAGCTCGGCTTCCCGCTGAATTCGCGCGCCCAGATGTTCTGGCTGGAAGAGGGGCTGCCCGCCTCGCTCGCGCCGGGCAAGCGGCCGCGCACGACGCTGACGCCGACGATCGCCTTCGAGAACGGACGCCCGCGTCTCGCCTTCGGCACGCCGGGCGGCGACCAGCAGGAGCAGTGGCAGCTCGGCCTGTTCCTGCGCCGGGTCCATCACGGCCTCAACCTGCAGGAGGCGATCGACCTGCCGCTGTTCCATACGCAGCATTTCCCCTCCTCCTTCTATCCGCGCTCGTCGCGGCCCGGCCATCTGATGATCGAGGAGAGCATCGGCACTGCGGCACTCGCCGAGCTCGAGCGCCGTGGCCACGCGGTCGAGAAGGCGCCCGCCTGGACGGTCGGACGCCTGACGGCGGCAGAACGCGGCGATGACGGCCTCTTGCGCGCCGCCGCGACGCCGCGTCTGATGCAGGCCTACGCCGCCGGCCGCTGAGGGATAACCGCATGACCTGGTCCATCGTCGCCCGCGACGCCGCGACTGGCGCCTATGGCGTCGCCGTCTCGACCTGTGCCTTCGCCGTCGGCGCCCGCGTGCCCTATGGCGGCGGGCGCATCGGCGCGATCGCGACACAAGCCTTCGTCAATCCGCTCTACGGGGTGGACGGCCTCAGGCTGCTGCAGGAAGGCCGCTCGGCGGTCGAGATCATCGCGACGCTGACGGCGGCCGACGAGGGCCGCGCCCATCGCCAGCTCCATGTCATCGACCGCGACGGCAAGATCGCGTCGCATACGGGCGCTGCCTGCATTGACTGGTGCGGCGCCGTCGACGGGCCGCAGGTCTCGGTCGCCGGCAACATGCTCGCCGGGCCTGAGGTCGTGCAGGAGACCCTGAAGGTCTATATCGCCTCCTCGGCGCTCGATTTCGACGAGCGCCTTCTCGTGGCGCTGGAAGCCGGCGAGAAGGCCGGCGGCGACAAGCGCGGCAAGCAGTCCGCTGCGATCCGCATCTGGGCCGGTGAACCGGTGCCGAGCATCGATATCCGCGTCGACGACCACACGGACCCGCTGAAGGAGCTGCGGCGGCTCTGGCGCGTGGCGCATCAGCGCTCGGTGCCGTTCCAGCAGGCCTCGCCCTCGCGCGGGCGCCCCGCCGGTGTCACCGACCGGACCGAGCTCGATCGTCTCTGCACGGAATATGCGGCTGCCTGGAACGCCCGGCACCCGGAAAGCTGACCGGCCAAATGCATTCTCGCCGCGCTTGGCCCGTGATAGGGTGACGCTTCGTCATCCTGCCATGCCGACGAGCGGGGAATGCGATGGCCGATCCGAACACCGAAGTCCTCCAGAAGCGCATCGCCACTCTGGAGGCGCAGGTCTCAGCCCTGCTCCAGGCGATATCGGCGGATCGCGGCGGCAATGTCGTGATCAACGCGCCGGGCTCGCTGACCATCAATTGCGGGATGGGCATTGCGCTCACCGCGGGCAGCGTGATGACGCTGACCGCGGGCGCCAACCTCGCCGTGACCGCAGGCGCCAACGCCACCATGGTCGTCGGCAACCGCCTGCGCGTCAGCAGCGGTCATGAAGCCTCGTTCGAAACCCGGAGCTTCAACGTCGCTGCGGCAGTGGGCTGCGATATCGACAGCGGGCAGAACTGCACCATCACGGCCGGCAAGGAGATGGCCATGAGCGTCGGAGCGGGCATGGCCGTCCATGTCGGCAAGGCGCTCGCGATCGAAAGCGCCGATGCCGCCACGCTCAAGAGCGGCGATGCCAGGCTGGACATGAAGAAGGATGGCAGCATCGAATTGCAGGGGCGCGATATCGCCCTCAAGGCTTCCGGACGCATTGAGGCCAAGGCGTCCGGCAATGTCACGATCAAGGGATCGAAGATCCTGCAGAACTGACTCAGGTCAGCTTGCCCCGCGCCGCGACCGGCAGTTCCCCGATCAGCTTGTCGCCGCGCACGGTGATCAGGCGATCGACCATGTTGACGACGACGCAGACATGGTTCGGCACGACGCGGACAACCTCGCCGACGAGCGGGCGCTTGTTCGAGGCGGAGAGGTCGAGGAAACCGTGCTCCTCGGCGAACTGCGCGATCCGTGCCGCCGGGTATTCGAGGATATAGCCGTGGCCGTCGAGATTGCCCTTGTCGCTGGTCAGCGTCTTCGAGCCTGAATCGAGGATGCCGCGCTCCGGACCTGCCCGGCTCACCACCGTCGCGTAGACGGTGAGCGCGCAATCATCGAGCGTGGCGACGCCGGCCGCGATCTGCATGCGATCGTTGAAGATCGAGGTGCCCGAGCGATGCTCTGTCGAGCCCTTCAGCTTGCCCATGTTGGGGATGTTCGGCGAGCCGCCGGTCGAGACGATATCGGCCTTGAGGCCGGCATCGCGCAGGCCGGCATTGACCGTGTCGAGGAAGGCTTGCGTCCGCTCCCAGCCATCCTCCGGCGGGTACATCAGCAAGCCGGCGAAGCGCAGGCCGGGCGAGGCCGCGACCATCTTCGCCAGCTCGATCGCCTCGTTCGGCGTCTCGACGCCGGCGCGCTTGCGGCCGGTATCGCATTCGATGACCACTTCCAGATCGCGGCCCGCGATCTCGCCGGCCCGCGGCAGGCCGGAGATGGTGACGGGGTTGTCGGCGGCGACGATCATCCGGACGCGTCTTTGCAGGGCCCCCAGACGCCCCAGCTTTTCTTCGCCGATGATGTTGTAGCTGATCAGGATGTCGTCGATGCCGCCATCCGCCATCACCTCGGCCTCGCCGAGCTTCTGGCAGGTGATGCCCCGCGCGCCCGCCTCGATCTGGAGTCGCGCCAGCTCGGGCGATTTATGCGTCTTGATATGCGGGCGATTGGCGACGCCGGCAGCGTCGCAGGCCGCCTGGAGGCGGGCGATATTGGCATCGACCTTGTCGAGATCGATCACCACGGCGGGCGTGCCGTAGACGCGGGCGATCTCGGCCGCGAGCGGGGTGGCGGCCGGCTGGTCGACGGCCTTGGAGGTGGTCGCGGTCACGGTCATGGCAGCACCTTGATGATGACTTCGATCTCGACGGTCATGTTGTTGGGCAGCGAGCCCATGCCGACGGCCGAGCGGGCGTGGCGGCCGCGGTCGCCGAGCACGGCGACGAACAGGTCCGAGCAGCCATTGATGACCTTGGGTTGATCGGCGAAATCCGGGACCGCATTGACCATGCCGAGCAGCTTGACCACCTCGACCTTGTCGAGCGAGCCGACCGCCTTCTTCATCGCTGCGAGCAGGCCGAGGCCGGTCTGGCGCGCGTGCTGGTAGGCTTCCTCGATCGTGACGTCCTTGCCGACCTTGCCGGTCGGATAGGTGCCGTCAGCCCGCTTCGGACCCTGGCCCGAGAGATAGACCAGATCACCGACCTGCTTGAAGCTGACATAGGTCGCGACCGGCGTCGGCACGTCCGGCAGGGTCAGCCCCAGTTCCTTCAGCCTGTCTTCGGCGCTCATGGCGTTTCTCTCCTCACGTCGGTCTTTTCTCGCCGATGCCTGTCGCATCAGCCGTTGATATCGCGGCGCATATAGCGGGCCGCATCGTCATAGCTCGCAAGCTTGCGATCAAGCGCGGGCTCATGCACCTCGCGAAAACCCTGCCGGCGCCAGAAGCCGGTCGAATCGTTGACCGCGACCAGCGCCAGGCTCGTATAGCCGGCTCCGGCGGCATGACGGGCGATCGCGGCGACGATCGCTCCCGCCGCGCCGGCGCCGCGCCCTGCCGGCAGCAGCGCGAGGTCGTGAAGATACCAGTTGGCGACGCCAGGCGGGATGCCTCCCAGCAGGGAATTCAGGGCCGGGACGGCGCCGGCCGGCCAGGGATGGCTGACGAGATAGCCCTGTAACGCCCCGCCTTCACCGGACAGCACATGACACCCCTCGGGCGCCAGTTTCAGCCGCTCGGCGAAGACCGCCTCGTCCTCGGGATAGTCCGGATGCACGACGGCCGCGATCGCCATCACGGCCGGCAGGTCGGCCGGCGCCATGCGGCGCCAGCCCGTTTCGCGTGACATGGAAGCCTACGCCGCGACCTTCGGGAACTTGCCGGTCCGCTTCGGGTGCCACCACTTGCCCTTGAGCACGACACCCTCGGAGACGAACTTCCTGTCGCCGATCAGGTGCTCGCCGACGACGTCGACATAGTCGAACTTGCCTTCCTTCACGGTCAGGATCGTCGCGTCGCCGAGCGAGCCGACCTTGAGGGAGCCGTATTCCGGGCGCTTCAGCGCCATGGCGGCGTTCACCGTCGAGGCGGCGATGACGTTGCTCAGGCTCATGCCCATGCAGAGGAACTTCGACATCGTGGTGACCTGGTCGAAGGCCGGGCCGTCGATGCAGAGCTTGTGCACGTCGGACGAGATCACGTCCGGCTCGAAGCCGTTGGCCAGCATGGCGCGGGTGGTCTTGAAGGAGAACGACCCCTTGCCGTGGCCGATATCGAAGATGACGCCGCGCTTCCGGGCGGCGAGCACTTCGGGCTTCACCGTGCCCTGCGCGGTCGCAGGCGCGTTCGGGAACGGGCGGAAGGCGTGGGTCAGCACGTCGCCCGGCCGGAGCATGCCGATGACTTCCTCATAGGACGGCGGCGGATGGTCGATATGGCACATCAGGGGCATCCCGACCTCGTCGGCGACCTGCAGCGCGATGTTCAGCGGCTTGGTGCCCTGGTCGCCCGAGGCATGCAGGCCGACGCGGACCTTGATGCCGACGATGTAGTCGCGGTTCTCGTCGGCGACCTTGGCGCAGTCGATCGGGTTCATCATGCGCATATCGCCGCTCTCGCCGACCATGACGCGATGGTCGAAGCCGTAGATGCCGGCATGCGAGACATGGAGATAGGCGAGGATGCGGGCCTGGCTCGGCTCGATGACGTGCTTGCGGAAGCCGGCCCAGTTGCCGGGGCCGGCCGAGCCGGTATCGACCGAGGTGGTGACGCCGGAAACGCGGCAGAATTCGTCCGCATCGATGCCGAGCGAGGTGCCGCCCCAGTAGACATGGGTGTGCAGGTCGATCAGGCCGGGCGAGACGATATAGCCGGAGACGTCGCGGATTTCCTTGGCGCCCTTCAGGTCCTTGCCGAAGCCGGAGACCTTGCCGTCCGTGAAGGCGACATCGAGGATGCCGTCATGCTTCTGGGAGGGGTCGATGACGCGGCCGCCCTTCAGGATGAGATCGTGGGTCATGTCTAGTCCTCTGGATACGGATCAAACCGGGGAGACGGCGCCTTTGCGCTCGACGATCAGGCCGTAGGCCTGGGGCTCGCGATGCCTGGCGAAATTGAAGGTCGAGGTCTTGTAGCTCTTGCCGAGATCCATGTCGCAGCGGGCGACGATGAGCTCGTCATCCTCGGTCACGGCCTGGGCCACGACCTCTCCGGTCGGCGCGATGATGCAGGAGCCGCCGATCTGGTCGACGCCGGCCTCCAGCCCCGCCTTGGCGACGCCGACGACCCAGGTGGCATTCTGGTAGGCGCCGGCCTGCATCACGAGCTGATTGTGGAAATTGCCGAGCCGGTCATGGTCCGGGGCCGGCGGGTTGTGCTTGGGGGTGTTGTAGCCCAGCACGATCAACTCGACGTCCTGCAGGCCCATCGAGCGATAGCTCTCCGGCCAGCGGCGGTCGTTGCAGATCATCATGCCGATATTGGCGTCCATCGTCCGCCAGACCGGCCAGCCGAGCTCGCCTGTCTCGAAATAACGCTTCTCCAGGTTCTGGAAGGGTGCGGCGGGGCGGTGCTCGGGATGGCCGGGCAGATGGATCTTGCGGTACTTGCCGACGATCGCGCCCGATTTGTCGACGAGGATCGCGGTGTTGAAGCGGCGCTTGCGACCCTGCTCGAAGGCCAGTTCGCAATACCCGAGATGGAAACCGACGCCGAGGCGCTTGCTCTCCTCGAAGAGCGGCGCGGTCTCGTTCGAGGGCATCGCGCTTTCGAAATGGCTGTCGATCTCGGCTTCGCCGTCGATCCACCAATGCGGGAAGAAGGCGGTGAGCGCGGCCTCGGGATAAACCACCAGATCGGCACCGTGGCTCTTGGCCTGCCGCATGAGTTCGATCATGCGGGCAACCGCCGAAGCCCGGCTCTCATCGCGCTGGATGGGACCGAGCTGGGCGGCGGCGACGGTGAGGATGCGGGTCACGTCAGAGGCTCCGGATGAAGATCACCCTTTAGGGCAAGGCTTCGATGTGCTGAGCCGGCGCGTCAAGCGCCGGCAATGCGGGGCGTGGGTTGTCCCAGCTGCGGGGCAGGCTCTCAGAGCGTCTTGGCGAGCCTTGGATCGAGCGAGTCGCGCAGGCCGTCGCCAAGCATGTTCACCGCGAGCACGGTGATCGAGAGGAACACGGCCGGGAACAGGATGATATGCGGCCGGACCTGCCAGAGGGCGCGGCCCTCAGCCATGATGTTGCCCCAGGACGGCGTCGCCGGCGGCACGCCGGCGCCGATGAAGGACAGGATCGCCTCGACGATCATGGCGCTGGCGCAGATATAGGTCGCCTGCACGCTCATCGGCGCGAAGGTGTTGGGCAGGATGTGGCGGAAGATGATGCGCGGTACCCGCGCGCCATTGGCCACGGCCGCCTCGACATAGGGCTGCTCGCGCAGCGACAGCACGACGCCGCGCACGAGCCGCGCCACGCGCGGGATCTCGGCGACGGTGATGGCGATGATGACGTTCTGAACCGAGCCGCGGGTCAGCGCCATCAGGGCGATGGCGAGCAGGATCGGCGGGATCGACATCATGCCGTCGATGATGCGCATGATGATGCCGTCGGACCAGCGGACGAAGCCGGCGAAGAGGCCGATGGTGAGCCCGACGATCGAGGACAGGATCGCGACGCTGAAGCCGACGAGCAGCGAGACGCGGGCGCCATAGACGACGCGCGAATAGATGTCGCGGCCGAGCATGTCGGTGCCGAACCAGTAGAGCTCGGAGGGCACGCGGGTACGCCTCGACGGCGCGATCGCGGTCGGGTCGACGGTGCCGAGCAGCGGCGCGAAGATGCCGATCAGCGCCATCAGGATGAGGAGCCCGCCGCCGATGGCGACGGAAGGGTGCCGGCGCAGATAGCGACGGAAGCGGGCGGCGCGGCCGAGTTCGGCCTGCACCGCTTCAGCGGCAGGAGCCGCGGTGAGCGATGGAGCGGTCAATAGCGGATCCTCGGGTCGACGAGGGTGTAGGTCAGGTCGATCAGCAGGTTCACCAGCACGTAGACCAGGCTGAACATCAGCACGACGCCCTGGATGACGGGGTAGTCACGGCGCAGGATCGCGTCGACGGTGAGCCGGCCGAGGCCGGGGATGGCGAAGACGCTCTCGGTCACGACAGCGCCGCCGATCAGGAGCGCGATGCCGATGCCGATGATCGTGACGATCGGCACGGCCGCGTTCTTCAGCGAATGCAGGAAGAGAACGTCCTTCTGCGCCACGCCCTTGGCCTGGGCGGTGCGGACATAGTCCTGCTGGAGAACATCCAGCATCGTGGCGCGGGTGATGCGCGCGATCAGCGCGACATAGACCAGCCCCAGCGTCACCGTCGGCAGGATGAGATTCCGGAGCCAGGGCCAGAAGCCCTGCGAGATCGGCGTGTAGCCCTGCACCGGCAGCCAGTCGAGCTTGAGCGCGAAAAGATAGGCGAGGAGATAACCGACGACGAAGACCGGCACGGAGAAGCCCAGCACCGCAAAGCCCATCGCCGCCTTGTCGACCCAGCTGCCCGCCTTCCAGGCCGCGACCACGCCCATCGGGACGGCGATCACGACGGCGAAGATCAACGTCAGCACCATCAGGGAGAGCGTCGGCTCGATGCGCTGGGCGATGAGCTGCGTCACCGGCAGGTTGGTGAAGATCGAGGTGCCCAGATCGCCCTGGATCACGCGGAACGACCATTCGGCGAAGCGCACGAGATAGGGGCGGTCCAGGCCCAGGCTGGCGCGGATGCGCTCGACATCGGCAGGGGACGCCTGGTCACCCGCGATGATGGCGGCGGGATCGCCCGGCGCGATGTAGAGCAGCGAAAAGACGAACAGCGCCACGAAGGCCATCACCGGGATGGTCGTGACAATGCGTCTGACGACGAAAGCAAGCATAAGGCAGTCGGACCTCGTTCACAGCGGTACCAGGGATCGCGGCCCGGACTTCTTCCGGGTCGCGACGAAGCAAGGCAACAGAGCCGGACGGCTCCGGAAGCGCGGAGCGGCAAAGCCGATCCGCGCGGGGCTATCAGTCCTTCTTGACGTCCCAGAAGAACGGCAGCGGCCCGCTGACCACGCCGGTGACGTTCTTCCGCCAGGCCTGGTAGCCGAGATAGAAGCCCGTCGGCGCGAAGACGACGTTCTCGACGGCGGCCTTGTTGAGGCGGCCCATCGCCGCCTTTTCCTCGGCCAGGTCCTTGGCGTTGAACCAGTTGGTGACCTCGGTCTCGACGGCGGGCACGTCGGGCCAGCCGAACCAGGCCTTGTCGCCATTGGCGCGGATCGCGGTATAGGCGGCCGGATTGATGCAGTCGGCACCGGCATGCCAGGTGTGGAACATGCTCCAGCCGCCCTGCCCCGGAGGCGTCTTCTGGGCGCGGCGGGAGCCGACCGTGCCCCAGTCGGTGGCGACGAAATCGACATTCATGCCGATGCTCTTGAGCAATTCCGCCGTGACGTCGCCCATCGACTTGGTCGCGGCCATGTCCTGCGCGACGACGCAGACCACCGGCTCGCCCTTGTAGCCGGCCTCCGCGAGGAGCTTCTTGGCCTCGGCGACGTTGCGCTTCTTCAGGATCTCCCCTCCCTCCTCGGTGTAGAGCGGGGTGCCCGGGGTGAAGAAGCCGGGCAGCGGCTTCCAGAGCTTGTCGTCATCGCCGACGACGGCCCGCATGTAGTCTTCCTGGTTCATGGCCGTCAGCACGGCCTGACGCACCTTCACGTTGTTGAAGGGCGGGAACAGGTGGTTCATGCGGAAGGCGCCGACATTGCCGAGCGGATCGCCGATATCGACATTGATGTCCTTGTGGCCCTTCAGCACCGGCACGAGATCGGCGAGCGGGGTCTCCCACCAGTCGACCTCGCCATTCTGGAGGGCGGCCGCGGCCGTCGCCGGGTCGGGCATGATCACCCATTCCACGCGGTCGACGAGGATGTTCTTGCCACCGGCGAGCCAATCGGCCTTCTCCGAACGCGGCTTGTAGTCCGCGAATTTCTCGAACACCGCCTTGGCACCCGGCACCCATTCCTTCTGGAGGAACTTCATCGGACCGGAGCCGATATATTCGGTGATCTGGGTGAAGGGATCGGTCTTGGCGATGCGCTCGGGCATCACGAAGGAACAGGGCGCGTTGTTCTTGGCCAGCGCCAGCAGCATTTTCGGGAAGGGCTGCTTCAGCGACCATTTCCAGGTCAGTTCGTCGACCGGCGCGAGCTCCACCTGGATGGCACGGAGCATCAGGCCCATCGGATCGCGCGCCGACCAGCGAACGAGGCTCGCGACCACGTCCTTGGAGGTGACGGGCGTGCCGTCATGGAACTTGAGGCCCGAGCGCAGCTTGAAGGTCCAGTTCAGGCCGTCGGAGGAGACCTCCTCGGCCTCGACCATCTGGCGTTGCGGCTGGAACTTGGAATCGATGCCGTAAAGCGTATCCCAGACCAGCGCCGCTGCGTTGCGGACGACGTATTGCGTCCCCCAGATCGGGTCGAAATTGGCGAGATTGGCCTGCGGTACGAAGCGTAGGGTCTTGCTTGGACTTTGCGCGAGGGCCGGCATCGCCAGCCCGCCGGTCGCGGCAGCCATGCCGGCGCCCGTCGCGGATTTCAGAAACGTCCTGCGATCCATCTTGCTCTCCCCTGGAACGGCGCCTCTAGACGGGCTGCCTTGGCGCGAGTTTGGGCAGAAAAACTCCGCCTGACAACTCGCAGCAGCACCCGACCAGGGCCACCTCGCCGCCTGCACGGTTCGTGCCAGACGGAACTTTCGGGCGGGAGCCCGCTGTTTCGGTTCCGCACGGGCCATTTCGGGCCCGGTTCCGGAAAGAATGAAAAATCGCGATTAAATCGGTTTGACCGGTTCATCGACGCGCGCGAAGGGCCGTGCCAGCTCGAACGCCGCCGCAGCCCGCAGCACGAGCGCGTCCTTGCCGAAGGCGCCGACGATCTGGAGCGCGGCCGGCAGGCCGGCCTTCGTCAGACCGCAGGGCACCGAGATCGCCGGCTGCTCGGTGATGTTGAAGGGGTAGGTGAAGGGCGTCCAGCGCGTCCAGTCCTCGCCATAGGCGCCATGCTGGGGCGTATCGCGCCCCACAGTGAAGGCCGGCAGCGGCAGTGTCGGCGTCAGCAGCAGGTCGTATGTCTGATGGAATTGCGCCATCCGATAGGCCAGCGCACTGCGCCGGTTCAGCAGCGCGTCGACATAATCCGAGGCGGGGATACGCTCGCCCTGTTCCGCCACCGCGACGAGGCCGGGGTCCATCTGCTTGCGGCCGGCGGCGTCGATGCTCTTCAATGCCAGCGCCGCTCCCGAGGCCCAGAGGGTCATCAGGATCTCGATCGGATCGTCGAAGCCGGGATCGACCTCCTCCACCGTCGCGCCAAGCTCGGCGAAGACCTGCGCGGCGGCGGCCGTCAGCGCCGCGATCTCGGGATCGACGGTCACGTCCTGGCCAAGGCGCGGAGACCAGGCGACGCGCAGACCCCTCAGGCCGCCCTTGAGCCCGTCGACATAATCCGGCGGGCGATCGGTCAGCGCCGTCATGTCGCGCGCGTCGGGCTGGCCGATCACCTTCATCGCCAGCGCCGTATCGGTGACGGTGCGGGTCAGCGGGCCGAGATGAGCGAGGAAGCCCATAACCGAGATCGGCCAGGCCGGGACGCGCCCGTAGCTCGGCTTCAGGCCGACGACACCGGTGAAGGCTGCGGGAATGCGGATGGAGCCCGCCCCGTCGGTGCCCATGTGGAGGCAGCCGAGATTGAGCGCGGCACAGACGGCCGCACCCGACGAGGAGCCGCCCGGCCCGGTTCCGGTGTTCCAGGGATTGCGGGTGATGCCGGTGAGCGGCGAATCGCCGACGCCCTTCCAGCCGTATTCCGGCATGGTGGTCTTGCCGAGGAAGACCGTTCCGGCCTCGCGCAGCCGCGCAGTAATGGGGGAATCCTCGGCGAAGGGCGCACCGGAGGCGATGGCCGAGCCGCGCTGCATCGACCAGCCGGCGACGCCGAGATTGTCCTTGATGGTGACGGGCACGCCATCGAGCGGGCCGATCGCCTCGCCCTTCAGCCAGCGCCCCTGCGAGGCTTCGGCCATGGCCAGCGTGACCGCCTCGTCACGGACGGCGAAGGCATTGACCGCGGGCTCGAAGCGCTCGATGCGGGCGAGCGCATCCTTCGCGACCTCGACGGGAGAGAGCTGCTTGCTGGCATAGAGCGGGCCGAGCTCGGCGGCGGAAAGCGAGGCGATCGTCGTCATCTGGGGACCTCTCAGGCGTTGGCGACACGCCAGGCGGTGGTGAGCAGGATGTTCGCGCCGGCGATCATGTCGTCATCGGTGCTGAACTCGGCCGGGTTGTGCGAGAGCCCGCCGATCGAGGGGATGAACACCATCGCCGTCGGGCAGAGCCGCGCCATCATCTGCGCGTCGTGGCCGGCGCCGGAGATCATGCGCCGGACGGCCAAGCCGAATTCGCCGGCGCTGCGCTCGACCTCGGCGATGATCTCCTCGGCAAAGGGCGTCGCCGGGAAGCGGGCGAGATCGCGGAAGGAGACCTCGATGCCGTCGCGCTCGGCGAGCTCGGCACAGAAGCGGCGCACAGCTTCCTCAGCCTTTGCGAGCGGCGCATCGAGCGGGTTGCGCAGGTCGAGCGTCATCACCACGGTTTCGGGCACGACATTGACGTTGCCGGGCTGGACGCGGATGACGCCGCTATTGGCGAGCTGGTTGGGAATGGTCTTGGTGAGCTCGTTGGCGAAGATGTTGATGCGCGCGGCAGCGAGCCCCGGGTCCTTGCGATAGGCCATCGGCGTCGTGCCGGCGTGGCTGGGGCGGCCCTTCAGGGTGAGTTCCAGCCAGCAGATGCCCTGGATGCCGGTGACGGCACCGAGCCCGCCGCCCTCGTTCTCGAGGATCGGCCCCTGCTCGATATGCATCTCGATATAGGCATAGGCCGGCAGGAAGCCCGGCTTCTCCACGCCCTCGTAGCCGATGCGCTTCAATTCAGCGCCGAGGCCAATGCCGTCTGAATCGACTTCCCTGTGCGCCGCCTCGACGCTCATGCCGCCGGCCCAGACATAGGAGCCGAGCATGTCGGGGTGGAAGCGCGCGCCTTCCTCGTTGGTGAAGGCGATCACCGCCATGTCACGCTTCGGCGTCAGTCCGGCATCGCGCAAGGCGGCGAGAACCTCGACGCCGGCGACGACGCCAAGCGCGCCGTCGAAGCGCCCGCCGGTGCCGACGGTGTCGATATGCGAGCCCATGATGACGGCAGGACCGTCCTGCTGGCCCTTCAGGACGCCGACGATATTGCCGATGGCATCGACGCGGGTATCGAGGCCGAGTGCCCTCATCTGGGCGACGAGCCAGTCGCGCCCCTGCTTGTCCTCATCGGTCAGGGCGAGGCGCCGGCAGCCGCCTTCCGGCGTCGCGCCGATCTTCGAGAGTTCCGCGAGGCGCGAGGTCAACCTCGCGCCGTCGATCCTCAGATTGGTGCTCATCGGTTCAGGCCCTCCAGCAATTTCCGAGGCAAGATGCAGACCGCGGCGACGGTTGTCGACCCGCGTCCAGCGCATCGGCTCCGAACGGTGAAGCGCGTAGCGGCGGCTGTTTCGATGCTCCGATCGGGGGTAGAAGCAGCGCCCCATGTCTGAGATCGTCGAATCCCGCCCGCATCATTCCTGGCTCGGGGAAGCCCGCGCCATGCTGGCCCTGAGCTGGCCGATGGTGCTGACCAATGTCGCGCAGACGGCGATGACCGCCACCGACGTCATCATGATGGGCCAGTTCGGCCCGGATGCGCTGGCAGCCGGCGCGCTCGGCACCAATCTCTACAATGCAACCCTGATCTTCGGCATCGGTGCGATGGGCGCGGTCTCGCCGATGATCGCGATCGAGCTCGGCCGCAACCGGCATGCGGTGCGCGATCTGCGCCGCACGGTCCGCCAGGGCTTCTGGGCCGCGGCGACCATGGTCGGGCCGATGTGGCTCTTCCTCTGGCAGGCCGAATTCATCCTGAGAGCGATGGGTCAGGACCCCGCCCTGTCGAAGGCCGCCGCGTCCTATCTCCACACGCTGCAATGGGGGCTGCTGCCCTTCTTCCTCTATCTGTGCCTGCGCGGCTTCGTCGCCGCGCTGCAGCGGCCGCGCTGGGCTTTCATCGTCGTGCTCTTCGCGGTGGCGTTCAACGCCTTTGCCAACTGGTGCCTGATGTTCGGGCGGCTCGGCTTTCCGGCGCTCGGCCTGCCCGGCTCCGGAATGGCCACGGCCTTGTCCTCAACCCTGATGTTCCTCGGCCTCGCGCTGGTGGTCATGTGGGACAGGCGTTTCCGGCGCTATCGGCTGTTCGGCCGCTTCTGGGTGCCGGACTGGCCGCGCTACCGCGCCTTCTGGCGCATGGGCCTGCCGATCTCGCTGACGCTCTCCTTCGAATCGCTGATCTTCTACGGCGCCGCCTTCATGATGGGCCTGATCGGCTCGACCGCGCTCGCGGCCCACGCCATCGCGATCCAGATCGCCTCACTCGCCTTCATGGTGCCGCTCGGCATCGGCCAGGCCGGGACGGTGCGGGTCGGGCGCGCCTTCGGCTCCGGCGACAAGGAGGGCATCCGGCGCGCCGGCATGATGGCGCTCATCCTGGCGCTGAGCTTCATGTGCTTCACGGCGCTGCTGATGGCGACCGTGCCGCATTGGCTGATCGCCCCCTTCCTCGACCGCTCGAAGCCCGGTGCGGAAGCGGTGGCCCAGATCGCGGTGGCCTTCCTGTTCTACGCCGCCCTCTTCCAGATCGCGGACGGGGCGCAGGTCATCGGGTCGTCGATCCTGCGCGGCCTCGGCGACACGCGCCTGCCGATGATTCTCGCCGGCATAGGCTACTGGGGCATCGGACTGCCGCTCTCCGCGGCGCTGGGTTTCCTGACTCCGCTCGCCGGCAGCGGCATCTGGATCGGGCTGGTGATCGGGCTTTCGCTCGTCGCCGTGATGATGCTCTGGCGCTGGTGGGCTCGCGAGAAGCTCGGCCTGCTCAAATGGGGATTGCGGGAAGCCACCTGACCTGGCGAGGCGGCCATCCGCCCTGTTGCCGAACGGCAACAGCGTTGCACGGACACAATTTGGCCATCTCCTGTTCACCCCACGGCCATCTCGGCAACCTTGAACGAGGGTGAGCAACGGCGCATGGAACTCAAGGCGCCGCCCCGCCGTTCATTTCGCCCGTAACACCGAGTTGTCTGTCGATGTCCCCCGACCGCCCATCCGCCTCCCCCCTCGCCCGGCCGACCCGCCGCGTCTTCGCTGCGCTGAGCCCGCTCTTCCTTGCCGCCTGCGTCGCGAACCGACGCCCGGAGCCGTTCGAGGTCGCGCATCAGGGGCCGCATATCAGCGCCGAATATCTGGCGATGTATGGCGAGCGGCCGGATGAGCAGCACCCGCTGCCCGCGACGGACCTTTCCGAGGTCGAGCCGCAGTTCCTGCGCCGGATCGTCTCCTACCCGACCCGCGAGCAGCCCGGCACGATCGTCGTCGATACCGACAACCGCTATCTCTATCTCGTGATGGAAGGCGGCCGCGCCGTGCGTTACGGCATCGGCGTCGGCAAGCAGGGCATGTCCTGGCGCGGCCGCGCCACGGTCGCCCGCAAGGCGCAGTGGCCGCGCTGGACCCCGACCCCGGCGATGATCGCCCGCGAGCCGGAGCGGAACCGCCCCTGGGCCGGCGGCATGGCCGGCGGCCTCGAGAACCCGCTCGGCGCCCGCGCGCTCTATCTCTACCAGGGCGGCCGCGACACGCTCTATCGCATCCATGGCACCTCCGAGCCGTGGTCGATCGGCAAGTCCGTTTCCTCGGGCTGCATCCGCCTGTTCAACCAGGACATCATCGACCTCTATGGCCGCGTCCCGACCGGCACGACCGTCGTGGTGCTCAACCGCGGCACGCTGCAGGCACCGTCCGAGATCGACGAGGCGCCGCCGCCGGACGACGATTTCGGCAGCATCTGAGGCCGAACAGCCTGCCTGATGCCGCACCGGATTCTCCCGAAAAGTGAAATTCGCTTCTCGGTCCGATGCGGTCACGGCGCCGCCTTGATACCGTCACAGGCCGATCCCACCTCTTGAGCGCGGCGCAACCGCACCGCGCAACGAGAGGAGATGACGATGACGCCGCAGGAACGCGACGTGATCGCCGGGATTTTCGACCGCCTGAAGCAGGCGGCCAATCAGCCCCGCGACCCCGAGGCTGAGAATTTCATCGCAGAACGCCTGCGCGAGCAGCCCTATGCGCCCTATGCCATGGCCCAGGCGGTCTATGTGCAGGAGCAGGCGCTGGCCAACCTGAACCAGCAGGTCGAGAGCCTGCAGGCGCAATTGCGCGAGGCGCAGACGCGCGCCAGCGAGGCGGCCCAGCCGCAGGCCGGCGGCTTCCTGTCCGGCATATTCGGCGGTGGGTCGGTGCCGCGCACCGGCTCGGTCCCACCCGTGCCGCAGCGCGCCGACGCAGCCGCACCCTCCGCCGCCTGGAACACGCAGCCTCAGGCGCAAGGAGCTCCCGGCCAGGCCATGCCGATGCAGCAGGCAGCGCAGCCCGGCCCGTGGAGCAACCAGCCGCAGCAGCAAGCTGGCGGCGGCGGCTTCATGGCGAGCGCGCTGACCACCGCGGCCGGCGTCGCCGGCGGCATGATGCTCGGCAATGTGCTGACCAATGCCTTCGGTGGCGGCAGCAAGCCCGCGGCCCAGACCGCGAGCGACACCGCCAGCTCCGGCAGCAACGCGGCGGCGACGCCGCAACCGGCTGCCGACCAGGCAGCCGCAGCCCAGCCTGCCGCCGACCAGACCGCGCAGGATGGCGGCTACGGCCAGGGCTATGACGGCGAGGCCAGTTACCAGAACGCCGGCCATGACGACGCCGATCCCGGCTTCGACGATGGCGGCGGGGACGACGACAGCTGGGTTTGAGATCGCCTTCCCCGTCTTGTCACCAGGATAGAATGCAAACGGCGGCCCGCGATGCGAGGCCGCCGTTTTTGTCGATCGGTGTCAGATGAGGCTGTGCCTCAGATCACCAGCACCTTGGCGCCGACGCGGACACGCTCGTAGAGATCGGTGACGTCGTCATTGGTCATGCGGATGCAGCCTGACGAGACCGCCTGCCCGATCGTGTTCGGTTCGTTGGTGCCGTGGATGCGGTAGAGCGTCGAGCCGAGATACATGGCGCGCGCGCCCATCGGATTTTCGGGGCCGCCGGCCATGAAGCGCGGCAGGTCTGGCCGGCGCTTCAGCATCTCGGACGGAGGCGTCCAGCTCGGCCATTCCGCCTTGCGGGTGATCGTCTTCATACCGGCCCAGGAGAAGCCCGGCCGGCCAACGCCGATGCCGTAGCGCATGGCCCGGCCGCCCGGCTGCACCAGGAAGAGGAAGCGCTGCGGCGTATCGATGATGATCGTGCCCGGCTTGTGCGGCCCGTCATAGGCGACTTCCTGCTTGCGGAAGCGCGGGTCGACGATCTGCTGGATGCCCTGCTGCGGCTCGACCGGCTCGCCGAGAGCGGCCATGCGGCGTGTGGCACGCGGCTGGCGCGCCGCCTCGAACGGGTCCGGCTCGTAGCCGCCCTGCGGCTGCATGCGCTGGCCATAGGCATAGCCGCCGGGGCGGTTATAGACCGCGCCACCGCGGCCATAAGGCGTCGGATCGCGCCCGGTCATCAGCATCTCGATGAAGCCGCCGCCATAATTGCCGTGTCCGCGGCTCGCGGCCATCGGGTCGCCCGGTGCGGCATAGCCGTAGTTCTGGCGAGTGCCCTGCGCGGCAACCGGAGCGGCAACGGCCATGGCCCCGACAACGGCGAGGAGCGGGAGAAGAATCTTTCGACGCATGACGCAAGCACTCTCGACATCAACTGCCGGAAGCCTGCGGCTTGCCTTCAAAGGAATGGTGAATCGTTGACTCTTAGGCGCAGAAACCGGCTCGAAGCCGCTGAATTCGCGGAATTAACCTTAGCAGGCGGTCAAGCGACAGGGTGAAGGAAACCTTGCCAGCGCAGCCTCACCGGCGCGCGGAGCGCCGGGCGAGCCAGCGCAGCTTCAGGCCCGTGCGCCAGCGGCCGACATCGCAGGCCAGGAGCACCGCCGCATAGACCAGCCCGCCGAGCGCGACCTGGAGCGGGAGTTCAAGCGCCGCCGGCAGCGTGCCGCGCAGCGGCCAGATCGCGAGCCCCATCGCGGCGCCGGCGGCGAGGACGCATGCGATCTCGCGCCAAGGCGGCGATGCCGGAAGCGCGCGCAGCGCCACCACCGCGGTGACCAGCAGCGCCGTCAGATAGGCGGCGCTCTGCGCGATCGAGACCGTCGTCGGCGCGAGCGTGCCCGGCAGGGCGAAGATGATGGCGAGGTCGACGGCCAGCCCCGTCAGGGCAGCCAGCGCGGCAATAAGCGTACGCTTCGCCAGCAGGAAGACGGGCGCGAGCGCCGCCTGGAACAGTGCGATCGCAGCGAAGCCGGGCAGAAGCAGCGCCATATGATCGGCGAAATGGCCGCGGAAGCCCTGGGGAACGAAGAGCCGCTCGAAGGCCGGCAGGATCAGCCAGAAGCCAAGCGCGACCGGCAGCACGCAGGCGATCACCACGACCATGTTGCGGGCGATGCGCTTCTGCGCGGCGATGCGTCCACGCGTCTCGTCGAGGCTGATGATCTCGCGCAGCAGCACGATCTCGAGCATCGAGGCCAGCACGGGGAAAAGCCGCAGGCCGATATCGGAGGCCAGCGAGAAATAGCCGGCCTCGGCGAAGCCATGGCGATCGGCCAGGATGGCGCGGTTGATAAGCGGGATCGCGGCGTAGACCGCATTGCCTGCGACCAGCGGCAGGGCATAGCGCGCGAAATTGCGCATCAAATCCGTCCGCGGTGCGCCCGGTGCCGGCTTCGCATCGGCCAGACGGCCGCGATTGGCGAGAACGGCAGCGCCCGCGCTGAGCACGCCGCCGAGCAGGACGACGGTCGGATCGCGGGTCCACCAGGCGCCGCCGACCATCAGCAGCAGGGCCGCCACGCTCCTGACCAGGACGAGCCGGGCATAGGCTGCATCGAGGAAGCGGGCGCGGGCGATGGCGGCGTGATAATCGAACCAGCCGGCAGCGATACCGCCGGCGACCGCAGCCATCAGCAGTGCGGACGGCAATCCGGTATCGACCCCGGCGAGCATCGCCGCCGCCAGAAGGGCCGAGAGGGACAGAGCGACACCGGCGAAGAGCAGATCGAGCGTCGCGCGGATGCCGGGGTCGCTCTCGCGGCTCTGCAGGGAGTAGAAGCGGACGACCGAGAGCTTCAGCCAGTCGAGCAGCGCCGTGTTGACGAGCACGACGGTGGCGGCGCCGATGGCGTAGAGCCCGAAGGCCTCCGGGCCGAGGAACAGGGCGACGAGCAGCCCGAGGACGAAATTCAGCCCGGCATTGACGATGAAGGGCAGAAGAACGGTCATCGTGCCTTCGCCGCCTCGTCCCGATCTCTGCGTTGCCACGGTTGAAGCACGCGACTCAAACCAGCCGCACCGCCCTTCGGATCGGGGGTAGCCGGACGGGGCGATATTTCCAAGGGGAAGCTGCGAAGGCGCTCCCGCCCGCCCTGCTGCCACGGCATTGCGCAACGCCGTTCCCACACCTGTACGACGGGAGGATTTGACCCTAAGGCAGGCGTCATGACCCCGCCCATCCGGCTTGCCCATGACGACGATTCCGGTCCGCTCTCCGCCCTGATCGCGGCGAGCTTCGCGGAATATCCGGGCTGCGTTTTCGTCGAGGCGGAGCTTCCGGAGCTGCGCCGGCCCGCGACCGCTTTCGCAGCCAAAGGCGGCATGCTCTGGATCGTGGATGGACCGGACGGACGCATTGCCGGCTCCCTCGGCATCGTGCCGGTTCCCGAGCAGAACGCCGCCGAGCTTGCCAAGGTCTATGTCGACCCCACGTTCCGGGGCGCCGGGCTGGCACAGGCCCTCTTCGCCAGGGCGATGGACTTCGCCGAACAGGGCGGCTTCGCCGAGATGACGCTCTGGTCGGACACGCGCTTCACCCGCGGTCATCGCTTCTACGAGAAGCTCGGCTTCATGCGCTGGCCGGGCGAGCGCTATCTCGGCGATGCCTCGGAAAGCTGGGAGTATCATTTCCGCAAGCGGCTGCGCCCCGGCCCATGACCTTGTCCATCGCCTTCCGGGCCGCGCTCGGCATCGCCCTGCTGACTGCCATGGATGCGGTCATCAAGGGCCAGATGCAGCAGCATTCCTTCATCGTGGCGCTGTTCATGCGCTTCCTGATGGGCGGGCTCTGTGCCCTTGCGGTGCTGGCGATCGCGCGCCCGGCACGCCCGACCCGCGCCAGCCTCATCGGCAATATCGTGCGCGTACCGATCGTCGTGCTGACGGCAGGCAGCTTCTTCTACTCGGTCTCGGTGCTGCCCTTGGCGGAAGCGTTGACGCTGTCTTTCCTCGCGCCGGTCTTCGTCGCGCTGCTCGGGGGATTGATCCTCAAGGAGAAGATCGACAGGCGCATCCTGCAGGCGCTCGGCTTCGGGCTCGCCGGCATGCTGGTCATGGTCTGGCCGCGCCTACAGGGCCATGTCAGCGGGGCCAGCCTCGGCGTCGCTGCCGCGCTGTTCTCGGCCGTCAGCTACGCCTTCAATCTGATCCTGCTCAGGCGCATCGCCGTGCGCGAGCACCCGACCGTCATCGTCGCCTTTCAGAATTGCGGGCCGGCGCTGTGCCTCGCCATTCCGGCCTGGTACGCCTTCGTGCCGATGAGCTTCGGTGACCTCGCCGCCTATCTCTTCGCGGGAGCGCTCGGCGTCGCCGGCCATCTCACGCTGACCTCGGCCTATGCCCACGCGGCCGCCTCGCGCCTGGCGCCGATCGAATACACGGCGCTGGTCTGGGCGAGCCTGCTCGGCTTCTTCGTGTTCGGCGAGGTGCCGCTCTACACGACCTATGCCGGCGCGCTGCTGATCGTCGCCGGGGCCGTCGCCGTCAGCCGGCGCTAGGGCTTAGTCTGCAAGATCAGGCAGGTCTCGGTGCCGTGCGCGAGCAGCTTTCCCCGCGCGTCGACGAGCCTGCCCTCCGTCGTCACCACCGTATTGCCGCGGTGTATCAGCCTGCCTTCGCAGCGCACCTTGCCGCTGTCCGGCATGACCGGGCGGACATAGTTCAACTTCATCTCCAGCGTGGTGTAGCCCTCGCCCGGCTTCAGCGTCGCGTGGGCGGCGCAGGCCATGGCGGAATCGAGGATCGTCGCGGTCCAGCCTCCATGGATCGTGCCCAGCGGATTGAAAAAGCGCGCCGAAGGCTGGCCGGAGAAAACCACCCTGCCCTCATCGGCCTCGACCAGCTCGAAATCCATGGCGTCGGCGAAGGGCGGCGCCGGATTGGTGCCGGCGATGATCCCGCGCAGGAAACTCAAGCCATCGCCCGCGACCAGTTCCTCGCGAGACACCACCCCAACCACGCGCTTCATGCCAATCTCCATTCGTGTATCTGCACGATAGAGATATCAGCGAGCGATGGTCAACCGGTGAGCGCCGCCTCAGCGCTCGCCGCGCGCGGCCCGGCGCAAGGCCTTGAGGCCGTCGCGGGTTTCGCGCCAGCGCTCCTCGCCGAAGCCGCCCTCGATCTTGTCTTGCGCCTCCCGCCAGTACGGGATCGCGGCCTCGATCGCGGCCTTGCCCTTCTCCGTCACCGCATAGACCGAGGCCCGCCCCCGGCACTCGACCGGCTCGACCATGCCCTCAGTCGCCAGAAGCTGGAGGTTACGCGTCAGCGAGGTCCGCTCCAGCGCGAAGCGTTCCGCCAGCTCCGTAACCGATTTCCATTGCCCCGTGCTGAGCGCCGAGAGCAGCACAAACTGGGTGATCTTGAGCCCGCTCGGGCGCATCGCCTCGTCATAGGCCCGCGTCACGGCGCGTGCCGTCATGCGCACATGCAGCGCGACGCAGGAGCGGGCGATGGCGTCGAGGCGCGGGTCGGGCGAGGGCGTCGTCATTCCGCCATGTTAGCGTGTTCAAGCGCTGCTGCCAGCAGGCCTGCTGCGACCTGCGACATCGCATCCGCCGGCGTTCACTTTATCGCGGGGCGCTTCCTTGACTCTCCGGACGCCCGCGCCTATCTCCCCGCCATCTGTTAGCACTCCCATCGGGTGACTGCTAACAGCCTCCCCCGGGAGCCCTTCAGCGGCACCCGAAACGAATAAGACCGAGAGGAAGACAGAACCATGAAGTTCCGTCCTTTGCATGACCGCGTCGTGGTCCGTCGCCTGGATGGCGAAGAGAAGACCAAGGGTGGCATCATCATCCCCGAGACCGCCAAGGAAAAGCCCCAGGAGGGCGAGGTCATCGCCGTCGGTTCCGGCGCGCGTGACGAGGCCGGCAAGCTCGTTGCCCTCGACGTCAAGAAGGGCGACCGCGTCCTGTTCGGCAAGTGGTCGGGCACCGAGGTCAAGATCGATGGTCAGGACCTCCTGATCATGAAGGAATCCGACATCATGGGCGTCGTCGGCTGATAGCCGCCTGACCGCTCTCTTCCGTTTCCAGTTCAAGGAGTAGCTCTCATGGCTGCTAAAGACGTCAAGTTCGGCACCGATGCCCGCGACAAGATGCTGCGCGGCGTGGATATCCTCGCCAACGCCGTGAAGGTCACGCTGGGTCCGAAGGGCCGCAACGTCGTGATCGAGAAGTCGTTCGGCGCCCCGCGCATCACCAAGGACGGCGTCACCGTCGCCAAGGAAATCGAGCTTTCCGACAAGTTCGAGAACATGGGCGCCCAGATGGTCCGCGAAGTCGCTTCGCGCCAGAACGACCATGCCGGCGACGGCACCACCACCGCCACCGTTCTCGCCCAGGCGATCGTCCGTGAAGGCGCCAAGTCGGTTGCGGCCGGCATGAACCCGATGGACCTGAAGCGCGGCATCGACCTGGCCGTCGACGCCATCGTCGCCGACCTCAAGAAGAACTCGAAGAAGGTCACGTCGAACGCGGAAGTCGCGCAGGTCGGCACGATCTCGGCCAACGGCGACGAGTCGGTCGGCAAGATGATCTCGACCGCCATGCAGAAGGTCGGCAACGAGGGTGTCATCACCGTCGAGGAGGCCAAGACCGCCGAGACCGAACTCGACGTCGTCGAGGGCATGCAGTTCGACCGCGGCTACCTCTCGCCGTACTTCATCACCAACTCGGAGAAGATGGTCGCCGAGCTGGAAGACCCCTACATCCTGATCTTCGAGAAGAAGCTGTCCTCGCTCCAGGCGATGCTGCCGATCCTCGAGGCCGTCGTGCAGACCGGCAAGCCGCTGCTCATCATCGCCGAGGACGTCGAGGGCGAGGCCCTGGCCACGCTCGTCGTCAACAAGCTCCGTGGCGGCCTGAAGGTCGCGGCCGTCAAGGCTCCGGGCTTCGGTGATCGCCGCAAGGCCATGCTCGAGGACATCTCGATCCTGACCGCCGGTCAGATGATCTCGGAAGACCTCGGCATCAAGCTCGAGACTGTGACGCTCAACATGCTCGGCCGCGCCAAGAAGGTGCGCATCGAGAAGGAGAACACCACGATCATCGACGGCGCTGGCAAGAAGAAGGACATCGAGGCTCGCGTCGGCCAGATCAAGGCCCAGATCGAGGAGACCTCCTCGGACTACGACCGTGAGAAGCTCCAGGAGCGTCTGGCCAAGCTCGCCGGCGGCGTCGCGGTCATCCGCGTCGGCGGCGCGACCGAGGTCGAGGTCAAGGAGAAGAAGGACCGCGTCGACGACGCCCTGAACGCGACCCGCGCTGCGGTCGAAGAAGGCATCCTTCCCGGCGGCGGCGTTGCCCTGCTGCGTTCGCTCCAGGCCGTGAAGTCGATCAAGACCCAGAACGACGACCAGAAGACCGGCGTCGAGATCGTCCGCAAGGCGATCGCCGCTCCGGCTCGCCAGATCGTCGACAACGCCGGCGATGACGGCGCGGTCGTGATCGGCAAGCTGCTCGAGTCGAAGGACTACGCCTGGGGCTACAACGCCCAGACCGGCGAGTACGGCGATCTGGTCAAGGCCGGCATCATCGACCCGACCAAGGTCGTGCGTACGGCGATCCAGGACGCGGCTTCGATCGCTGGCCTGCTGATCACCACCGAGGCGATGGTTGCCGAGCAGCCGAAGAAGGACGCCCCGATGCCCCCGATGGGCGGCGGCGGCATGGGCGGCATGGACTTCTGATCCATCCACCTACCGAGACTACGGAAGGCCCGGCGCAAGCCGGGCCTTTTTCATTTCACGACACTGTCATCCGCCGGCCATCCGGCTGTCGTCGCGGGCGCGCATCGAGGCGCTTTCAACTTCACCGCGACAGAGATGATCATGCCCACACGCCGCCTCGTCCTCGCCGGCCTCGCCGCCAGCAGCGTCGCCCCCGCCTTCGCGCAGGCGCCGGACTGGCGGCAGAGCATCAAGGAGGTGCGCTTCGGCGTCTCCTCCGCCGAGAACGAGGCCGGCGCCATCGCCCGCACCCAGCCGATGGTGGATTACCTGTCGCAGCGCCTCGGCGTGCCCGTGCGCTTCTTCCGGGTCGCCGACTATGCCGGCCTGGTCGAGGCGATGCGCGCCGACCAGGTCGATTTCGCCCGCTTCGGCCCTGCGGTCTACGCGCTCGGCCGCCGCGTGCTCGGCGACAAGCTCCAGCCGCTGCTGCGCGATGTCGATAACCACGGGCAGGAAGGCTATTACTCCGTGCTGCTGGTGCGGTCGGAGAGCCCCTACCAGAACCTCGCCGATCTCAAGGGCAAGGTGATGGCCTTCGCCGATCCGAACTCGACCTCCGGCTACGCCTTCCCCTCCTATTTCCTGCGCAAGCAGGGCATCGATCCGAAGACCCATTTCAGCGGCACGGTCTTCTCCGGCGGCCATGACAATTCGGTTCTGGCGCTGGTGCGCGGCCAGTTCGATATCGTCGCGACCCACCAGACCAATGCAGAGCACGGCGTCGCGCAAAGGCTCGCCGATCGCGGGATGATCCCGGCCGGCTCGACCCGGGTGATCTGGACCTCGCCGCTGATCCCGGCGAGCCCGTTCTCGACCCGTGCCAACCTGCCGCAGGGGCTGAAGGACGATTTCGTCGCCGCCATGAACGGGATGAAGGAGGCGGCCCCCGAGGCCTGGAAGAGCTTCACCGACGGCCATGTCTCGCACTATGCGCCGGCCCGGCACGAGGATTATCTCGACGTGATCGCCGTTACAGAGGAGCTGGAAGCCCAGCGCAAGGCGCGCAGCGGCTGAGCGCGGCGGGGCCTTTTCCAGCCTCTCGACACCGCCTGCCGCACCGCCATGCATTTCCCGACAGGACTGATGAAAGCTTGGGCAGTGCCTTCCGCCGGCTTCCTGGCTTATACAGGCGGCAAGCGATCCCTGTCGGGCTCGCGCGCCAAAGTTGCATGTCGTAGGGAGATGCAGATGAAAAAGTCACAACTTCTGTCCGGCGCCGCGCTCGCTGCCGCGCTGTTCCTCTCCGCCCAGGCCGCGCAGGCTGACATCACCATCGGCCTCGTCGCGCCGCTGACCGGCCCGGTCGCCGCCTATGGCGACCAGGTCAAGAATGGCGCCCAGACCGCTGTCGACGTCATCAACAAGAATGGCGGCGTGCTCGGCGAGAAGCTCGTGCTGAAGCTCGCCGACGATGCCGGCGATCCGAAGCAGGGCGTCTCCTCCGCCAACCTGCTCGTCGGCGACAAGGTCAAGTTCGTGGTCGGCCCGGTGACCTCTGGCGTCGCCATGGCGGTCTCGGACGTGTTCTCGGAGAGCGGCGTGCTGATGGTGACGCCGACCGCGACCTCGCCGGCGCTGACGACGCGCGGCCTGACCAATGTCTTCCGCACCTGCGGCCGTGACGACCAGCAGGCCGACATCGCCGCGACCTATGTCCTGAAGAACCTCAAGGACGCGAAGATCGCGATCGTCCATGACAAGGGCACCTACGGCAAAGGCCTCGCCGACGCCTTCCAGAAGGGCATCAATGCCGGCGGGCTCAAGGAAGTGATCGCCCTGACGGTCAATCCCGGCGACAAGGACCTCTCGGCCGTCGTGACGCGCCTGAAGGCTGCGAATGTCGACGCCATCTATTTCGGCGGCTACCACCCCGAGGGCGGCCTGCTCGCGCGCCAGCTCGCCGACGCCGGCGTGAAGGCGACGATCATCGGTGGCGAAGGCCTCTCCAACACGGAGTTCGCGGCGATTGGCGGCGACCGTGCCACCGGCACGCTCTTCACCAACGCGACGGACGCGCTGAAGAACCCCGACTCGGCCCAGGCCGTCGCGGCGCTGAAGGAGAAGGGCATCCCGCCGGAGGCCTTCACGCTCAACGCCTACGCCGCGGTCGAGGTGCTAAAGGCCGCGATCGAGAAGGCCGGCAAGCCGGGCGATGCCAATGGCGCCGCCAAGGCGCTCCAGTCGGGCATGCCGGTCAAGACCGCGATCGGCACGCTGACCTATGGCAAGACCGGCGACCTGAGTTCGCCGAGCTTCTCGATGTACAAGTGGGACGCCGGCAAGATCGTCGCCGCGCAGTAATCGGCCGGCGGTCCAACCGCCAACCCTTTCAAGCTTTGCGCCCCGGACGAGCCCCGCTCGTCCGGGGCGTTTCGCTTCTGGGTCCGCTGATCGTGGGCGGCTCGCCGCGACCTCTCCGACAGATGACAATTTGCTCATCCGGGCGCGTCGCCATTGAAAGGCCACTCCCGCTGCGACATGGTCCGAATCGTGGCTTTCACCGTCTCCCGCCAGGATCCCCGTCTATGCGCTTGTTGAGCATCCTCGTCGCCGTGCTGGCGGCGGCTACGCTGATCGTCGGCCAGCAAGCCGGCTCGGCTGCCCTTATCGGAATGGGTGTCGTCGGCCTGCTGCTGGCGGTCGTGACCTTCCGCTCGCCGGCCCTGCCGTTCTTCCTGCGGATATTCTCGGGCGTCTTCGCCATCGAGTACCTGGTGTTCGGTGCGGCCGCGATCGCAGCCCATCTCGGCTGGTGGCCTGCGACGCTTGGCGTTCCACCGATACCGACCAGCCTGCCGACGACGGTCGGCGTCTTCGCGATCCTGATCTACGCGATCTCCTTCGTGCCGGTGATCGCGCGCATCGCACGCATCGCCTCGCCCTATTTCGAATCCGACCAGATCACCACCGCCAATCTCTGGCCGATCGGCCCGTTCAAGATCAGGCTCGGCACGCTGGCGGTCTCGCTCTTCGTCTTCCTGATCGTCCTCAACCAGATTCAGGTCGGCATCACGCTGCGCCTCTCCTTCTTCAACCGCGACATGTACGACGCGCTGCAGAACAAGGATGCGACGGCGTTCTGGTACCAGCTCTTCTACGTCTTCTGCGTCTGGGCGGTGCTCTGGGTCGCCTCGAACCTGATCGAGCTGTTCGCCAACTACACGATCCTGATCCGCTGGCGGCAGTTCATGGCGAACGAGTACACGCGGCGCTGGCTCGACCACGCGACGCATTACCGGATCGCGCTTGCCGGCAGCGTCGACAACCCCGACCAGCGTATCGCCGAGGACACGCGGTCCTTCGTCAACTCGACCTACGGCTTCGCGCTGCCCCTGCTCTCGCAGGTCTCCACGCTGGTCTCGTTCTCGATCATCCTCTGGAACATCCAGGTCAGCTTCACCCTGCCCGGCACCTCGCTTGCGATCCCCGGCTATATCTTCTGGGTGGCGTTCTTCTATGCGGTAGCGGCGACCTGGCTCACCCATGTGATCGGCCGCCCGCTGATCCGGCTCGAATTCGAGCAGGAGAAGCGCGAGGCTAATTTCCGCTTCTCGCTGGCGCGCCTGCGCGAATATTCCGAGCAGATCGCGCTGATGGTCGGCGAACCGACCGAGCGCAGCCATCTCGCCCAGCGCTTCCGCGATATCGTCGAGAACTTCTACCGACTGGTCTGGCGCCGGCTGAAGCTCACCAGCTTCACCCTGTCCTACAACCAGCTCAGCGTCGTCCTGCCCTACATCATCCTTGCTCCGTACTATTTCGCGGGCACGATCACGCTCGGCATCATGATGCAGGTCGCCGGCGCCTTCGACCGGGTGCAGACGGCCCTCTCCTTCATCATCAACAGCTACTCCTCGATCGCCTCCTATCTCGCCTCGATCAACCGCCTGACCTCCTTCGAGACCGCCGTCGAAGAAGCGCAGCACGGCGCGATCAGCGAGGAGGCGCTCGGCCGCGAGACCTCTGATGACGAGAGCCTGCATCTCCGCGACGCCACGCTCCTACTGCCCAACGGCAAGCCGATCGTGAAGCTCGGCGCGCTCGATCTCGGCAAGACACGCTCGACGCTGCTGATCGGCCCCTCCGGCTCGGGCAAGTCGACGCTGTTCCGCGCCATTGCCGGCATCTGGCCGTTCGGCGACGGCAAGGTCGGGATTCCCGCGGAGGCGCAGATCATGCTGCTGCCGCAGCGCCCTTATCTGCCGCAGGGCTCGCTGAGGGCAGCCCTCGCCTATCCGGCCGAGGAAGGCGCCTATGACGACGCCGCGACCCGAGCGGCCATGGAGAAGGTCAAGCTCGGCCACCTCGCTGACAAGCTCGACGAGGTCGACCTCTGGGGCCAGCGCCTCTCGGGCGGCGAGCAGCAGCGCCTGGCCGTGGCGCGCGCCCTTCTGAGCAAGCCGGACTGGCTCTTCCTCGACGAGGCCACCGCCTCGCTCGACGAGAAGCTGGAAGGCGAGATCTATGAAACGATCGACCGCGAGCTGCCGCAGACCCGGATCGTCTCGATCGGCCATCGCGCGACGCTGCGCAGCATGCACGACGCGATCGTCACCATGGAGCCCAATGCGGACGGCACCTTCACGCCGACGCCCACCGCAAAGACGCCGGCGGCCTGACGCCGGCGCGCCTTCCGCTTGCCGAAACGAAAAGGGTCGCTCGCGCGACCCTTTTCCGATTCATCTGCTAGGCAGGAGCCTTCTCCCCTCAAAGGGAAGAAAGCGCCTCGGTCAAAGCGACCGGCTCAGCGTCAACTCGCCCGCTCCGCCCTTCAGCACGAGGCGGCCGTTGACGAGATCCCATTTGTTCGTCGCGCGCAGCGCCGTCAGGAACGCCTTCTCGAAATCGAGCGTGCCCTTGTCGCAACTGCGCTTGGTGATGGCGATCGGGCCGACCGCGAAGCCCTGCTGGCGCAGCGGATAGGCGGAGGCCGAGAAGGTGTTGCAGCCGCCGAAGCCGGTGCCCCGCAGATTCTGGTCGACGATCAGGGTCGCGCGCCGGTCCTGGACCGGCTTGCCGTTCATCGCCACGACGCTCCAGCTCGCGCCGAGCGGAAAGGTCTTCTCCTGCTGCGGCAACGGAATCGCCGTCGTCCCGCCGCCGAGTTCCTCTCGAGACGGCATCTGCTGGCGGCGCTGCGCCATCGCTTCGCCCGGCATCAGCATCGGCACGGCCAGGGTCGCAAGAACGGCCGCAAGGCCAAGGCGTCGGATCATGATCGTCTTACCCGCATTCATCACTCGCACGGCAACGCGACGTGCCTCCAAACCGGTTAACACGCCTAGAGGCCAATTGGTTCGGGATCAAGGCTGAACCGCTGGCGATCGCGTCATTCCGATGCGACCGCGCAGCATCAGATGCGGGCGTTCAACCGCTCCAGCAAACGGTTCGCGCGGCGGAAGACATAGGCCGGAGCACTGACGGTGATGTCGTCGGCGCCGAGCCCGTCGAGATGTTCGACCAGCGCGAAGACCGCCTTCTCCGGACAATGCAGCGTCAGCGGCGCACCCGTTACCGGCGCCCCGAACGGCAGGCGGGCGCCGAAGCGCTCTTCCAGTACGGCCAGCGCATCGGCGGCAAGGTCGAGCCGGGCGCGGACCTCGCGGAGCGTGCGCCCTTCCTCCTCGGCCGCGATCCGCGACAGGATGGTCTTCGCCGCCGCCTTTGCCCGCGCGCCCCAGGGCGCCTGCATCGAGGCGACGAGATTGGCTTCGGAGGCCAGCATCACACCGTCGTCGAGCACTTTCAACGCATTGGCAGAGAGCGTCGCGCCGGTCGTGGTGATATCGACCACGATCTCGGCGGTGCCGGCAGCCGGCGCGCCTTCGGTCGCGCCGAGGCTTTCAACGATGCGGTAATCGGCGAGGCCGTGCTCGGCGAAGAAGCGGCGCGTCAGGTTCACATATTTGGTCGCGACGCGCAGCTTCTTGCCATGGCGCGCCCGCATCACTGACGCGACGTCGTCGAGATCGGCCATGTTGCGCACGTCGATCCAGGCTTGCGGCACGGCGACCACGACATTGGCATGGCCGAAGCCGAGCGGCGTCAACATCTCGACCGCCGCATCGGCATCCGGGAGCTGCTCGCGGACGAGGTCCTCGCCGGTGATGCCGATATGGGCGGCGCCGGAGGAGAGCTGCGCCACGATCTCGGAGGCCGAGAGGAATGCGACCTCAGCACCATCCACGCCGGCGATGGCGCCGCGATAGTCGCGCTCGCCGCGCGACTTGACGAATTTCAGCCCGGCGCGGCCGAAGAAGGCGGTGGCGTTCTCCTGCAGGCGGCCCTTCGAGGGCACGGCGAGGACGAGCGGGGCGTCGTTGTCCGGCAGCTGGCTCATGCGGCGTCTCCCGTCAGGCGGTCGAGCCAGAGCGAGGCGCCGACAGCCGGAAGCGGCCGGCTCGCGCCCAGACGCCCGAGGACGTTGTCATAGCGGCCACCGCCGGCGACAGGCTTGCCGTCGCCGCGGGCCGTGTCGTGAAGCTCGAAGATGAAGCCGGTATAATAATCGAGGTTGCGGGCGAAGCCGGCCGAGAAGCGGATCGCGCCGATATCGACGCCGCGCGCGGCGAGGAAGCCGGTGCGCTCGTCGAAGGCGTCGAGCTGGCGGCCGATATCGAGCGAGGCCTGATCCGCAAGCGCGCGCAGCGAGGCCGAGGCCGCATCGGGATCGCCGGAAACGGCGAGCACCTGCGCCAGCAGCGCCTTCACGTCGCCATTGACCGGGTTCTCGCGCTCGGCGGCACGCGCCAGGAAGCGCTCGGCGATATCGGCGGCGGAGCGCCCGCCGACAGTCGAAATGCCGGCGATCGAGAGCACGTCCTCGACGAAGGCGCGAGCGGCCTTGGGGTCCTGCCCCTCGAGCGCCTTGAGCAGGCCGGCATGAGCGGCCTCGCCGTCAGCGGCCGGGGGATCGAGCGCGTCGACCGCGTCCGCGCCCTTGCCCTGCACCACGGCACGGACCAGCCGGCGGCGGGCGCCCTGCGGCACGTTCAGTCCGTCGAGCAATCCGCCGAGCACGGCGACATCGCCCATGACGATGCGCGGCTCGGCGAGGCCGAGCATGGCTGTCGCGTCGATGGTCAGCGCCATGATCTCGGCATCGGCGGCCGTGAAATCATCCCGGCCGAAGGATTCGAGGCCGGCCTGCAGGAACTCGCCCGGCTCACTGGCCCGCATGCGGAAGACGGGGCCGGCATAGGCATAGGCCGCCGGCTCGGTCTTGCCCGAAGCGATGTGATCGAGCGCGACGGGGATGGTGTATTCGGGACGCAGGCACCAGTCGCGGCCATCGGCATCCTGCGTCATGAAGATGCGGCGGCGGATATCCTCGCCGGAGAGATCGAGGAAGACGTCGGCCGGCTGGAGGATCGCCGGCTCGGCATGCGCATAGCCCTCGCCGGCGAAGAGCGCGATCACGGTCTCGATGCTGGCGCGGCTTGCGGGCACGGCTCGTCCTGTCCTGTTGCGAGCGCCGTCCTAGCAGCGATGCGGCGCATTTTCGAGGGATTTGAGGGAAATGGGTGAACGGGAATCGAGAGGCTGCCCGGAAGCCTCTCTCAGAGAGAGAGGTTTCTCACTGCCTCACGAATGTCGCGCTAGCACCCGCTTCACGCCCTCGACCAGCTCTGCGACCGGCACGGCGAACTGAGCTTCGGCCTGCTTGGCCTTGTGCTCGGCGGAATCCTTGACGTCGCGACTGGCGGCGGCGAGCTCGGCGCCGAGGATCAGGTCCTTGATGACGACCGTTCCGGCCTCACGCTCGGACGAGCCTTGAATGATCGCGCAGGTCGCGCCGCGGCGGTCGGCATATTTCATCTGGGCGTTGAAGCCGGAGCTACCCAGATAGAGATCGGCGCGCAGCAGCGGCTTGCCGTTGGCGTCCTTGGCCTGACGCAGGGCCGAGACCATCGCCTGATAGCCGGGCATGAATTCCGGCGACTTGTTGTCCATGGCAGTGACGACGACGAGGGGCAGCTCATTCTTCGTATCGACGATCGGCGACTTCACCGCCTTCAGAGCCGAGAAGAGCCGTGAGACGCCGATAGAGAAGCCGGTCGCCGGCACCGGCTCGGGCCGGAAGCGGCCCACAAGGCCGTCATAGCGCCCGCCGCCCGCGACCGAGCCGAAGCGCACGACCTGCCCGTCATCATTGGTAACCGGGAAGGTCAGCTCCACCTCGTAGACCGGGCCAGTGTAGTATTCGAGGCCGCGGACGACCGAGGGGTCGATGATGATACGGCCGAGATAGCCGGCCGCCGTGATCAGTTCGCGGATCTGCTCAAGCTCCGCAATGCCAGCCTGACCATTCTCGGCGCCCTCGACGAGGCCACTGAGATCGGTGAGCGCAGCAGCCGAAAGTTTGGCCGAGCCTTCGCTGTCCTGAGCGTTCGTCTTGCCCAGCTCGGCGAGCTTCTGGCCGAGTTCGAGATAGCGCAGGATGCGGTCGGACTGCGCGTCGGAGAGGCCTGCGCCCTTGGTGAAGTCACCGCTCTCGTCCTTGCGGCCTTCGCCGAGGAGCTTGCGGACCTCTTCCAGCGGGAACTTGTCGGCCTTGTCGATCGCACGGAGCACGGTGAGGCGCGCGGCAGGGTCGATCCCGGCCGCATCCATCACGCCATCGAGCACCTTGCGGTTGTTGACCTTCACGACATAGTCGCCGCGCTTGATGCCGAGCTTCTCCATCGTATCGGCGGCGAGCATGCAGATCTCGGCATCGCCCGCGACGGTGCCCGAGCCCACGATATCGGCATCGAACTGCATGAATTGGCGGAAGCGGCCCGGCCCCGGCTTCTCGTTGCGGAAGACATAGCCGACGCGATAGCTGCGATAGGGCTTCGGCAGCGCATCGAAATTCTCGGCGACATAGCGGGCGAGCGGCGCCGTCAGGTCGTAGCGCAGCGAGAGCCACTGCTCGTCATCGTCCTGGAAGGAGAAGACGCCCTCGTTCGGCCGGTCCTGATCCGGCAGGAACTTGCCGAGCGCGTCGGTGTACTCGACGAAGGGGGTCTCGACCGGATCGAAGCCATAGACCGAGAAGCTCTCACGGATGACGGAGAGCATGCGCTCGGTGGCGGCGACATCGGCCGGGCCACGATCGACGAAGCCGCGCGGCTGGCGGGCCTTCAGCTTGGCAGGGGCGGTCTTGTCGGCGGACATGGAGCGAGCTCGAACATTCAACAAATAGTTGACTGCGGGTTAGACGGTACCGGCGCGAGGGGCAAGCGTGAGAGCTTCGATCACTCACTTCGTCATGGTCGGGGCTTGTCCCGAGCATCCACGCCTTCCACGGTCGCGTTCGGTGTTCAAGACGTGGATGCTCGCCACAGGGGCGAGCATGATGGCACCTATTCGGCCGCCGCCAACGCCTGCTCCCGCAACGGCCGATCCTCGATCCCCGCCCGCGCCAGCTTCTCGGGCAGAGGTCCACCGGTTGCCCAGTCCAGCAACTCGGCGGTATGCACCACCGGCGTCGTCGCGCCCTTGTCGGCAAAGCCCTTCGCGAGCTGGGTCATGCAGCCGATATTGCCGGTCGCGACCAGCATCGGCCTGGTGCGCTCGATATTACCGACCTTGCGCTCGCGCAGCTTCCCCGCGATCTCGGGCTGGAGGATGTTGTAGACGCCGGCCGAGCCGCAGCAGATGTGGCCCTCCGGCACCTCCTTGACCTTGAAGCCGGCGCCCGACAACAGGCGCTTCGGCCCGTCCCTGAGCTGCTGGCCGTGCTGCATCGAGCAGGCCGAGTGATAGGCGATCGGCATCGCAACGTCGCGGACGGTCGCAAGCTCCAGCGTCTCCAGAAACTCGGTGACGTCCTTCGCCAGCGCGGAGACCTTCGCCGCCTTGTCAGCGTAAGCCGGCTCGTTGCGGAACATGAAGCCGTAATCCTTGATCGTCGTGCCGCAGCCGGAGGCCGTGATCAGGATGGCGTCGAGCCCCTCGCCATCGACCTCCGCCATCCAGGCGTCGATGTTCTTGCGGGCGAAGGCGAGCGCATCGTGTTCCTGGCCCATGTGGTGGACGAGCGCGCCGCAGCAGCCCTCGCCCTTCGGCAGCACAACCTCGACGCCGTGGCGGTTGAGCAGACGGATCGTCGCCTCGTTGATGGCGGGGTCGAGGACCGGCTGGGCGCAGCCGGAGAGCAAGGCGACGCGGCGCTTGCGCTCGACCGGCGGCGGGAAGTTCTGCGGGCCTTCCATGGCGGAGCGCGTCGGCAATCGCGTAGGCGCCAACGCCAGCATCGCCTTCAGGCGCGAGCCGACGACCGGGAGAACGCCCAGCACCGGCGCGAAGGGCTTTCCGATGAGCGCCATCAACATCGCCGCGCGGAAGCGCCCGGGATAGGGCAGGATCGCCGCCAGCACCTTGCGCAGCAAACGATCATGCAGGGAGCGCGTATAGGTTTCCTCGATATGGGCGCGGGCGTGGTCGACGAGGTGCATGTAGTGCACGCCCGAGGGGCAGGTCGTCATGCAGGAGAGGCAGGAGAGGCAGCGGTCGACATGCTTGACCACCTCGGGGGTGGCGGGCTTGCCGTTCTCCAGCATGTCCTTGATCAGGTAGATGCGTCCGCGCGGCGAATCGAGTTCGTCGCCGAGCAGCAGATAGGTCGGGCAGGTCGCGGTGCAGAAGCCGCAATGCACGCAGGTGCGCAGGATCTTCTCCGAGGCCGGCATGCGCGGATCGGAGGCGAGGCGCTCGGGAGTGAAATTGGTCTGCATCGTTCAGGCCCCGCCCTGCCAGGCTTTGATCCAGTCCATCGGCCAGAGCAGCATGATGACGTTGAGGGTGAGGTTGTCGCGGATCAGCCAGCCGACGATCAGCTCCATCGCCAGCGCGCTCGCCACCGTCAGCCAGACCGGCGCGAAGCGGGCAAAGAAGAAGCCCAGCACCATCGAGAGGATGTCGCTGACCGAGTTCAGGACGCTGTCGCCGTAATAGTCGAGCGAGATCGTCGCCGAGCGATAGTGCTCGATGACGCCATTGGTGTTCTCGGCGATCTCCCAGGCGCCTTCGAGCAGGATCGAGAGCAGGAGCGCGAGGCCGAAGGAGATCGGCAGGCCGGTGATGCGGCGGATCAGCCAGAACAGGCCGTAGAACAGGAAGCCGTGGATGATGTGCGAGAAGCTGTACCAGTCGGCGACGTGCTGGGAGTTCTCGGAGGAGACCACCGTGCCCTGCCAGAACTTGATCGTGCCGCATTTGCAGATCGGCTCGCGACCCATCCAGAGCAGGATCGCAGCGACGCCCGCGATCAGCAGTGCGGCGACAAGCACGAGCGTCATGGGGCCGAGCCGGTTGGGTGCCCAGCTGGTGCGACGATCGCGGGTTTCGGCGGAAAGCGTGTCAGCGAGCGTCATCAGATCCCCGCATAGATCCGGCCGGGCTCGAAAATGCCGGCGGGATCGAAGCTTTTCTTGATGCCGGCGGTGACCCGCATCAGCGGTTCGGCCAGCGGTTGAAAGACATCGACGGCGGCGCGCACCGCGTCAGGGGCCCGCACCAGCGTGGCATGGCCGCCGAGCGGCTTCAGCGCGGCGCGGATGGCAGCAGCGCCGGCATCGCTGTCGGCCGGAACCGCGAGCCAGACCAGCCCGCCGCCCCAGTCGTAGAAGCAGCGGGCGCCTGGGACCATGCGGGCGATCGCGGCGGCGGCCTTCGGACCGCTGGTCGGCGCGAGCGAGAGGCGCCAGACCGCCTCATCGCTCCCGGCAAAGAAAGCGGCATCGCGGATATCGCGCCAGAGCTCGGTGGGTGTCGTTCCTTCGAGACGTTCCGGCACGCCATATTCGCCCAGCAGTAAGGCGAGTTCGCTGGCACGGTACTCAATCGAGTCCGAGAAATTCTCCAGGCGAAGCAGGGTCCGCGCCGTGTCACCCGCGAGCCCGGCGGGAAGGTGCGCAGTTGCCATCGGCTCGAAGGGCGAGCCCAGCGCCTTCGACAAGAGTGCGACGCCGTCGCTGTCGGACAGGCCGTTCCATTGCAGCGTGACGATGCGCTCCGGCCGGGGCAGCACGCGGAAGGTGACTTCGGTGAGGAAGCCGAGCGTGCCATGGCTGCCGCTGAGCAGCTTCACCAGATCGAGGCCGGTGACGTTCTTCATCACCCGTCCGCCAGACTTGATCATCTCGCCGCGGCCATTGACGAGGCGGACGCCGATCAGGGAATCGCGGGCGGCACCGGCATTGATCCGGCGGGGGCCGGAGATGTTGCAGGCGGCCACGGCCCCGATCGTCGGCTCGCCCTCGCTGCCATAGAGGGCGCGGTGGTCCATCGGCTCGAAGGGCAGCATCTGGCCGCGCTCGGCAAGGGTTTCCTGAACGAGCGCGAGCGGCGTGCCGGCGCGGGCGGCGATGACCATCTCGGCGGGTTCGTAGAGGGTGATGCCGGTGAGACCGGCGCTGGAGAGCGTGCTCGCGGCCTGGGCCGGGCGGCCGAGGCCGGCGCGCGTGCCGCCGCCGCGCAAGGTGAGCGGCGTGGCGCTGTCGACGACCGACTTCACGACGGCGCAGGCCTGCGCCTCGGTGGTGGGGGTATGGACGATCACGCTGCCACCCTGCCTTCCAGCGGGAAGACCTTCGCCGGGTTGAGCAGCCAGCGCTCGTCGAAAACCGCCCTCACCCGCATCTGCTGGGCGAGGTCCTCGGGATTGAACTGGAAGGTCATCAGGTCGCGCTTCTCGATGCCGACGCCGTGCTCGCCTGTGAGGCAACCGCCGACCTCGACGCAGAGCTTGAGGATGTCCATGCCGGCATCCTCGGCCTTTTGCGCCTCGATGGGGTCGTTGCAATTGTAGAGGATCAGCGGATGGAGATTGCCGTCGCCGGCATGGAAGACATTGGCGACGCGAAGCCCATAGCCCTTCACGATCTCGTCCATGCGCTTGAGCACATAGGGCAACTGCCCGGTCGGGATCGTGCCGTCCATGCAGATATAATCGGCGATGCGGCCGGTGGCGCCGAAGGCGGATTTACGGCCCTTCCAGATCGCTGCCGCCTCCATCGCCGATTTCGATTCCTTGACCGTCGAGACACCATGCTCCCTGGCGATCGCGACGATGCGGGCAAGCTGGGCGTCCATCTCGTCGTCCGAGCCTTCGACTTCGATGATCAATAGCGCCTCGACATCCATGGGGTAGCCGGCCTTGGCGAAGGCCTCGCAGATCTCGATCGCCGGCTTGTCCATGAACTCCATCGCCACCGGGATGATGCCGGCACCGATGATCGCGGCGACCGCCGCGCCCGCCTGCTCGCTGGTCGGGAAGCCGAAGAGCACGGGCCGCGCGCCTTCTGCCGTCCGCAGGATGCGCACCGTCGCCTCAGTGATGATGCCGAGCTGGCCTTCCGAGCCGTTGATCAGGCCGAGCAGGTCGTAGCCCGGCGAATCGAGATGGGCACCGCCGATCTCGACGATCGAGCCGTCGAGCATGACCATGGTCACGCCGAGTACATTGTTGGTGGTGACGCCGTATTTCAGGCAATGCGCCCCGCCCGAGTTCATGCCGATATTGCCGCCGATCGAGCAGGCGAGCTGCGAGGATGGATCGGGCGCGTAGAAGAAGCCCTCAGTCGAGACCGCGCCGGTGACCGCGAGATTGGTCACGCCGGCCTCGACCCGCGCGACGCGGTTGGCATAGTCGATCTCAAGGATACGGTTCATCTTGGAGACGCCGATCACGACCGCGTCCTCCTGCGGGATCGCGCCGCCGGCGAGCGAGGTGCCGGAGCCGCGCGGCACCACCGGCACGCCTTCCTCCCGGCAATAGCGCAGCACGGCGGCGACCTCCTGCGTGGTCGAGGGCAGCACGACGGCGAGCGGCATGCGGCGATAGGCGGTCAGCGCATCGGTCTCATAAGGACGGCGCTCGTCGTCGCTGGTGATCAGCGCCTGCGGCGGGACGAGGCGCGCAAGGCCGGCGATGATCGATTCGCGACGGGCGAGAATGCCGGCATCCGGCACCGGAAAGGCTATCGCGCTCATCTCTCCCTCCACTCTCGACGACTCATCCACACCACTGACAGGGCATTTGTCTGCGCGGCAGATTAGATCAATTCAATGGCACTTGCAGCGCGGCCAAAGCCAGCCATTATTTCCAGATTGGAAAAGGTGGCGTGCCAATGGACCGGTTCGGCGATCTCGACGTGTTCGCACATGTGGTGACGACCAAGAGCATGTCGGCGGCCGGCCGGCAGCTCAACCTGTCGCCGGCCGTGATCTCGAAACGCATCCGCCGGCTGGAGGAGCGGCTCGGCGTGCGCCTGCTCCAGCGCACGACGCGGCAGCTCGCCCTCACCGAGGCCGGGCAGGGCTTCTACGAGCGCGTCGTCTCGATCCTGTCCTCGATCGAGGAGGCCGAATCCTGGGTGTCCAGCGGGGCCGGACAGGTGCGCGGCACGCTCCGGGTCTCGGCGCCGACCTCCTTCGGCCGGATGCATGTCGCGCCGCATCTCAAGCGCTTCCTCGATGCCAATCCGCTGGTCACGGTCGAGCTCGTGCTGAGCGACGCCTTCGTCGACGTGGTCGGCGAGGGCTTCGACCTGGCGATCCGGATCGCCGACCTGCAGGATTCGAGCCTCGTCGCCAAGCGGCTCGCCCCCAACCACCGGGTGCTCTGCGCGACGCCGGGCTATCTGGCGGAGCATGGCATGCCCGCCGATATCGCCGAATTGTCACGCCACACCCTGATCGCCCATAACGCCGACCACTGGCGGCTTGACGGGCCGGAGGGACCGGTCTCGGTCCGGGTCAACGGTCCGCTCCGGACCAATTCGAGCGAAGTCGTGCGCGAGGCGCTGCTCGGCGGCGTCGGCATCGCCCTGCGCTCGACCTGGGATGTCGGGCCGGAGCTCAAGTCAGGCGCTCTGCAACGGGTCCTGCCGGCCTATGCCGTCGGCTCGCGCGTCGCGATCTATGCGGTCTATCCGAGCCGCCGGCACATGGAGCAGAAGGTCCGCGCCTTCGTCGACTATCTCGGCGAGCTCTATGGCGCCACGCCTTATTGGGATGCGGGGCTTGCATTGTAAGGCATTGCCCTGCCCCGTGCGGGCGAGGATGCTCCAGACGAAGCTTCAGGGAGATTTGGCATGTTCGGCGTGCTCGAAGGCACGGGGGTTACGGTCCTCGACCCGCGGTTTCATCGCGTCATTCCCGGCTCGGCCCGTGTCGAGCGACTGTGGACCGGCGCGCGCTGGTCGGAGGGTCCTGCCTGGTTCCCGGCCCATAACACGCTGGTCTGGTCGGATATCCCGAACGACCGCATGCTGCGCTACGACGCGCTGAGCGGTCAGGTCGGCACGTTCCGCCAGCCGGCGCGCAATTCCAACGGCAACACGGTCGACGCGCAAGGCCGGCTCGTTACCTGCGAGCATGGCGGACGACAGGTGACGCGGACCGAGCATGACGGGTCAGTCACCGTGCTGGCGAGCCATTTCGGCGGCAAGCGCCTGAATTCACCGAACGACGCCGTGGTGAAGTCGGATGGCTCGATCTGGTTCACCGATCCCGATTACGGCATTCTCAGCGACTACGAAGGCGACAAGTCCGCCGGGGAGATCGGCGCCTGCAACGTCTACCGGATCGATGGGCGGACCGGCGAGATCGCCATCGTCGCCGATGATTTCGTCAAGCCCAACGGTCTCGCCTTCTCGCCGGACGAGAGCATTCTCTACATCGCCGATACCGGCGCGAGCCACGATCCCGAGAACGGCCCGCGGCATATCCGCAGCTTCCGGATGGGGCGGGACGGCATCGCGCTCGGCGAGTCGAAGGTGTTCGCGACCTGCACGGCCGGGCTGTTCGATGGCTTCCGCCTCGATATCGAAGGCCGGATCTGGACCAGCGCCGCCGACGGCGTCCACATCTACCACCCGGACGGGACGCTGGTCGGCAAGCTCGCGATCCCGGAAATCGTCGCGAACGTCTGCTGGGGCGGCCCCAAGCTCAACCGCCTGTTCATCTGCGGCACGACCTCGCTGTATTCGGTGATGACGCATACGAACGGGGCGGTGCGGCCGTCCTAGGGCGTCTCTTCAGACGTCCTGCCCGACATAGCTGGCGACGTCGCTCATGCGCTTCAGCGTGCGCCAGTAGATGTCCTCCATCAGGAGATGGGCGAACTCGCCGTTGCGGCCGATGCTGTAGAGACCTGCGACGCCGGTCCTCTCGGCGAAATCCTGACGGCGCTTCTCGTAGCGCGCGAGATAGACCGGATAGGCCAAGGGCGTCTTCAGCATGCCGCCGGCGCCGATATAGCGCTCACGCAGATGCGGGTAGATCCGGCACAGGCCGTCGAGGCAGGCCTGCGCCAGCTTTTCGTCCGACATGGTCCACCAGGCGTCGCCGACCTCGCAGCCGATATCGAAGGTCAGTTGCGTGCGCCCCTCCGGCGCGAGCCAGGGCATGGAGAACGGCGCTTCGGTGACACGGAAGAAGGGCTGCGAGCGATCCGGCACCCAGAGCATCGTATCCGGCAGGAGGTTGCGCCCCTCGAAGCGCAGGTTGACGAAGATCATCGGGCGGTAGCGGAAGCCGCCAAGTTCCTCGAGCGCATCTGTGCCCTCGACGAGCCTGGGCAGGACATGGACCGGCGCCGTGCTGATCACGGCGGAGACCCCGATCTCGCGGCCGTTGACCTTGACGGCTGCGACCTTGCCGTTCTCGACGAAGATGCGCTCGACCTTCGATTCCAGCGCGATGCTGTCGCCGAGGCGAGCCACCGTGGGCTCGAGCAGCTTGGCGACGCCGCCTTCCGGATAGACATGGTAGACGCGCGGGCTCTCCGGCATCTCGTGCGAGTAGCCGTTGCAGACCGCGCGGCCCGACAGGCGCGACGCCGCCTTCAGGAGAAAGGCCTTCATCACCCCGGCCGCGAGCTTGTTGCCGACGGCAGGCGAAAGCTCGCTCGCCGGCGCGCCCGACCAAGCCTCGGCGAGCGGGATCGCGACATCCTCTGCGAGCGCCTCGCCATAGGCGTTGCGGAACCAGTCGGCGGCGTTCGCGACCGGCTGCGGTTTCAGGCGCGCGGACACTGCGCTCGCCGCATAACGCGGCGAGAGCGCGAGGCCGAAGGGATAGCTGTAGCTTTTCTGCCCCAGCGCAACCGCCTCGCCGTAATGGCGGACGGTGCGCGAGATCGCGCTCGCTCCCATCGCATCGGCCAGGCGATTGCTGACGAAATGCGCCCCGAAATCGTAGGTGTAACCCTCGGCATCCTTGAAGGAGGAGGCCATGCCGCCGACGGCGCGGCCGCTTTCGAAGACCGTGGCGCGCAAGCCCCGGCGCTCGATGTCGAGGGCGGCGGTGAGGCCGGCAATGCCTGCGCCGACGATCGCGACGGGCTTGGCGAAGCGGCGCCAGACGTTCGGAGCCTGCACGGCGGTGGTCATGGCGGTCGCTCCGCGTCCATCGACCTATGTCGACGGCTCAATATATATCAGGAGCGAATGAATTCGGATTTGCGGAAAAGCCGCAATCGTCGAGCCCGAACATAAGGGATCGTTAAGCCCAGCCCGGCCGCAAATCAGCGCGGCGGCACATTCTTCATGCGGCCCAGGACCAGCGGCATCGCCAGACCGATGATGACGAAGCGCACGAGATGATGCGCGCCGACATAGAGCGTGTCCAAGCCCATCGCGAAGGCGAGCATCGCCATCGCCTCCAGGCCGCCGGGCGCAAAGGCCGCCATGCCGCTGGCATAGGAGACGCCGGCAAGCCAGGCTGCCGGCCAGGCGAACAGGAAGGCCACGATGATCGAGACGGCAAAGCCGCCGATAGCGAGCGGAAACAGTCCCTTCAGCTCGTTACGTGGGATATGCGCAATGCGCCCGCCCATGGTCGTGCCGAGCAGGACCTGCACGGCGATCTGGATCGGCATGGGCAACGCGCCCTCGACGAGGCCGCTGCCATGCAGGGCGGCGCTGGCGAAAGTGGCACCGAACATCAGCGGGGCAGAGAGGCCGAGCCGTTCGAAGACCAGCCCGAGCGTCAGTCCTGCCATCGTCACGCCGAACATCGTGCCCGCATCGACTTCCTGGACGGCGGGTGTCGGCATGCCGGTGGCGGCGCCGCTCAATTGCATCACGCTGGGCAGGAGCGCGACCAGCACGAGCAGGCGAAACAGCTGGACGACCGAGATTCGGCCGATATTGGCGCCCTTCGCCTGTGCCACGGCGAGCACGGTCGACAAGGCGCCGGGCGCCGCGGCCAGCAGGGCATCGATCCAGGGCCAGCGCGCGACATGGCGCAGATAGGCGCCGGTCGCGAGCATGATCACCGCGACGCCGACGAGGAGAATGACGAGGGAGGCGGGATAGCGCGCCGCCGCCGCCAGTGCCTCGGGCGTCGCCGCCGAGCCGAGGATCGCGCCGGACAGGACCATGGTCGAATCGAACCAGGGCCGGCGCAGGTTCGGCAACGGGCGGATCAGCGCCACCACCGCGCTCAGCAGCATCGAACCGGAGAGCCAGGCGGCGGGCATGCCGAGCAGGGCGAAGGCCCCGCCCCCGGCCGCCGCCAGCGCGATGACCAGAACTTCCCGCCAGAGCAGCGTCAGCCGGTTCGAAGGATAGCCGAACGCTTTCATCGCCTTCCCGCCGCGCCGAGGACAGGAGGCGCCGGGCGTTCATGGCGATGGTCCGGCGGCGGGTCAACCGACCGGCTGCCCGCCGGGCGCAGGGCGGCGTTGCACTACCCGCTGCGGGATCAGAGGGTGGCGAGGGCCTTCTGCAGGCGCGCCACGGCCTCGACCAGATCGGCCGAGTTGCGGGCGAAGCAGAGGCGCAGCCCGGTCTCGCCGCCGGGGCCGAAGGCGGTACCGGGAGCGAGGCCGACATTGGCGCTGTCGACCAGATCGAGCGCGAGCTTGCGCGAATCCTCGCGGCCATCGACCGAGAAGAACTGGTAGAACGCGCCGACCGGGGCCGAGAGCGTGACGCGGTTCGTCGCCTTCAGCCCCTCGAACACGATCCGGCGGCCTTCGGCAGCGCGCGCGATCTGCTCGGCGACGAAGCCTTCGCCCTCGTCGAGAGCCGCGATGGCGCCGCGCTGGACGAAGACCGGCGAGCCGGAAGTCGAGTACTGGATGAGGTTCTCGACGATCTGCCCGAAGGCGACGGGCACCTCGATCCAGCCGATGCGCCAGCCGGTCATCGCCCAGTTCTTCGAGAAGGTCTGGACGAAGATGACGCGGTCCTCGGCCTCCATGATGTCGTGGAAGGAGGAAGCGCGCTCCGCGCCGTCATAGACGAAGCGGCCGTAGATCTCGTCGGCGACGAGCCAGATGCCGTGCTTGCGCGAGAGCGCGAGCAGTGCCTCCTGCTCGGCCTTCGTCGCCGTCCAGCCGGTCGGGTTGGACGGCGAGTTCACCAGGATGCCGCGGGTGCGCGGCGTGATCGCCTTCGCGAGCCGATCGAGATCGAGGGTGAACCGGCCCTGCGCGTAGTCCATCGGGACGCAGACGGTCGCCGCACCGCTGACGCCGACGGCGGCGCCGAAATTCGGCCAGGCCGGCGTCGGGATGAGGATCTCGTCGCCGGGGCCGGCGATCATCCGCACGGCGATCTGGACGGACTGCATGCCTGAGCCGGTGACGTAGAAGCTCTCTGGCGAGAAGGCACGGCCGTAGAGGCGCTGGTGGTAGCGGGCGAGCGCCTCGCGCAGTTCCGGGATGCCGCGCTGCCAGGTGTAGAAGGTCTCGCCGGCCGCGAGCGAACGCGCCGCAGCGTCCGCGATGAACGAGGGGGTCGAGAGATCGCCCTCCCCGACCCAGAGCGGGATCAGGCCCGGCTTGAGCCGGCCGTGGTTGACCACCTCGACGATGCCGCTTTCCGGCGCATTCCGGGCTTCGGGGCGAAGCTCGGCAAGCAGGGTGCTGCCCGGCAGGATGGCGGTGTTCATCGGGATCGACCTCGCGAAAATCAGTGCTCCACCTTTAGCCGATTGCGGCGCGGCGAGACATGAAATCGCGAGATCGGGTCGATCGGCGGCCGTGATGAATCACGGCCGCACGGATAGCGGGATCAGGCCTGCTTCTGCTTGAGGAGATCGCGGATCTCGCCGAGGAGGACAACATCTTCCGCCTTGGGCGCGGGGGCTTCGTCCACCGGCGCCGGCTTCTTCTGCAGCTTGTTGATGCCCTTGACCACGAGGAAGAGAACGAAGGCGATGATCAGGAAGTTGATCGCGACCGTAACGAAGTTGCCATAGGCCAGCACGGCGCCCTGTTTCCGGGCTTCCGAGAGGATCGGCGAGGTGACGCCGCTGTTGAGGCCGAAGAAATAGTTCGAAAAATCGACGCCGCCGAGCGCGCCGATGAACGGCATGATGATATCGGTGACGAGAGAGTCGACGATCCTGCCGAACGCCGCACCGATGATGACACCGATGGCGAGATCGACGACATTGCCCTTCAGGGCGAATTTCTTGAATTCTTCCAACATGCTGCACCCCTTGAGAATCGGCAAGGCTACCCCAACAGCCTGGGCCGGACGCTAAACCAGCCGTACAGAGCAGGGAAAGCCCGAAAACGCGCTAAAGCCAGCCCAACGGCGCTTGAAATGCAAAGAGTTGGGGATGAATCCGCCATCAAGGCTTGCGCCAATGGCCTATGGCGAGCGGACGGGCGGTCCGATACTCTACGGAAAATCCGGAAACCGAGTTCCATGGCGCCTGCACTCCGGCCCACTTCGCACACGGCCTCCATGAGGGCGGCATGATCCCCGCCTGGTCCGTGGTGCTGGTCGCGCTCGCCTATCTGTGCGGGCTCTTCGCCGTCGCCCATGTTGCCGATACCTCCGGGCGCAGGCTGATGACCGGGCGGGCGCGGACGACGATCTATGCGCTGGCGCTCGGCGTCTACTGCACCTCCTGGACCTTCTACGGCTCGGTCGGCTTCGCCAATCGCGCCGGCTTCGACTTCCTCGGCATCTATGTCGGGCCGATCCTCGTCATCGGGCTGGGCCACCGCTTCGTCGGCCGCATCGTCGGCATCGCCAAGTCGCAGAACATCACCTCGATCGCCGATTTCGTCGGCGCCCGCTATGGCAAGAGCGAGCGCGTGGCAGCGCTGGTCTGCATCGTCGCGGTGATCGGGGCGCTGCCCTATATTTCGCTGCAGCTCAAGGCGGTCGCCAATTCGCTCTCGGTCTTCCTGGCGGCGACCGGCGGCCATGCGCCGACGCCGGACGTGCCGGTGCTGAGCGACCTGCCCTTCCTGGTCGCGATCGTGCTCGCCGGCTTCGCCTGCGCCTTCGGTACCCGCCATATCGACGCGACCGAGCACCAGGACGGGCTCGTGCTGGCGATCGCGGTCGAATCCCTGATCAAGCTGGTCGCCTTCCTCGTGCTCGGCTTCTTCATCGTCTACGGGCTGTTCGGCGGCCCCGGCGACCTGCTCGCCCAGGCGGCGAAACCCGCCGACGGCGCCCTGCCGATCTGGGAGCGCACGTCGAGCTGGCCGAATTTCCTGACGCTGACGCTGCTGTCGAGCTGCGCGTCACTGCTGCTGGCGCGGCAGTTCCACATGACGATCGTCGAGAACCGCGATGTCCGTGACGTGCGCCGCGCGGCCTGGATGTTCCCACTCTATCTCGTGCTGATCAACCTGTTCGTGCTGCCCCTGGCGGCGGCCGGCGAGATCCTGATCCCCGGCAGCGGCGTCGACCGCGACATGACCGTGCTGCTGCTGCCCCTGCAGCGCGAGGCCGGGGTGATCGCCCTCTTCGTCTTCGTCGGCGGACTCTCGGCCGCGACGGCGATGGTGATCGTCGCCTCGGTCGCGCTGGCGATCATGATCTCGAACCATCTCGTGATGCCGCTGCTGCTGCGTGGCCGGCGCGGCCTCAGCGATCCCGGTCGCGCGGTCAGGCTGTTCGGCGGGCGCAGCGCGGGCGACAGCAATCTCGGCGGCGATCTCGGCTCCCAGGTGGTGATCATCCGGCGGCTGAGCATCTTCCTCGTGATCCTGCTCGGCTATGTCTATTATCGCGCCTCCGGCGAAGCCGCGCTGGTCTCGATCGGCCTATTGTCCTTCGCGGCAACGGCGCAGATCGCGCCCGCCTTCTTCGGGGGCCTGTTCTGGCGGCGCGGCACCGCGCTCGGCGCCGCCGCCGGGCTGACGATCGGCACGCTGGTCTGGGCCTATACGCTGCTGATGCCGAGCCTGGCGCTGCCCGGCGGCTGGTGGAGCAGCGTCGTCGCATCAGGCCCGTTCGGAGCCGGCACCTTGAGGCCCGAAGCCCTGTTCGGAGTGGAATGGCCGTCGCTGCCGCATGGCGTGTTCTGGAGCCTCGGGCTCAACATCCTTGCCTATATCGGTTTCTCGCTGCTGCGTCCGGCCAATGCGATGGAGCGCTTGCAGGCGAATGCCTTCGTCGAGTCCCAGCCGGCGACGATGGCGCAGTCCTTCTCGCTGTGGCGCACCACGATCACCGAGGGCGAGCTGCAATCGACGATCGCGCGCTATCTCGGAGCGGAGCGCACGCAGCGCGCCTTCGAGAGCTTCAACAGCGGCCGCGGCGAGGCTTCCGAAAGCGGCCGCCAGGCCGATATCCACCTGTTGCGCTTCGGCGAACACCTGCTCTCCTCGGCGATCGGCGCGGCCTCCTCGCGCCTCGTGCTGTCGCTCCTGCTGAAGCGGCGGAACCTCTCGACCGAAGCCGCCTTCAAGCTGCTCGACGACGCCTCGGCCGCGCTCCAGTACAACCGCGACATCCTCCAGCACGGGCTCGACCATGCCGGCCAGGGGATCACCGTGCTCGACCGGGATCTCCGGCTGCTCGCCTGGAACCAGGCCTTCATCCAGCTCTACGACCTGCCGGCCTCGCTGGTGCGTTTCGGCACCGGCCTCGACGAGATCGTGCGCTACAACGCGGCGCGCGGCGCCTATGGCACCGGCGCACGCGACGAGCTGATGGCGGCGCGGCTGGAAAGTTTCATCAACGACCGCGAGCCGGTGCGCCTGAAGCTCTACCCGTCGAAGAAGGTCATCGAGGTCCGCACCAACGCCCTGCCGGACGGCGGTTTCGTCACGACCTATACCGACATCACCGACACGGTCGCGGGCGAGGAGGAGCTCGAACGCGCCAACGAGGGCCTCGAACGCCGCGTCGCCGAACGCACCGAGGAACTGCTGCACGTCAATGCCGAGCTCCAGCGCGCCAAGGCCGAGGCAGAATCCGCCAACGCCTCGAAGACGCGCTTCCTCGCCGCCGCCAGCCACGACATCCTGCAGCCGCTCAATGCCGCGCGCCTCTACGCGACCTCGCTGGTCGAGCGCGACCGAGGCAGTGGCCAGCCCGAACTCGCCGAGAACATCGACGCTTCGCTCGACGCCGTCGAAGAGATCCTGACGGCGCTTCTGGAGATATCGCGGCTCGATGGCGGCGCGCTCAAGCCGGAGCTGTCCTCCTTCCGGCTCGACGAGTTGATGCGTCAGCTCCAGCGCGAATTCGAGCCGAGCGCCCAGGAAAAGGGCCTGAAGCTGGTGTTCATGCCGACCAGCCTGACGCTGCGCTCGGACCGGCGGCTGCTGCGGCGTCTGCTGCAGAACCTGATCTCCAACGCGATCAAGTACACGCCGGGCGGCAAGGTGCTGATCGGCTGCCGGCGCCGGGGCAACCAGGTCGCGGTCGAGGTGATCGATACTGGGCTCGGCATTCCCCAGAGCAAGCAGAAGACCGTGTTTCGCGAGTTCCAGCGGCTCGACCAGGGCGCCAAGGTGGCGCGCGGCCTCGGCCTGGGCCTCTCGATCGTGCAGCGCATCGCGCGGGCGCTCGACCACGGACTGACGCTCGATTCGGCGCCGGGCCGCGGCACCCGCTTCTCGGTCTCGGTCCCGCGCGCCGCGCCGCTGCCGGCGATGACGACGGCGACAGCGGCGCGCAGCGCGCCTGCCGGGCAGCTCGCCGGCATGCGACTTCTCGTCATCGACAACGAGCCCGCCATCCTCGACGGCATGAAGCGCCTGCTCGAAGGCTGGGGCTGCCGGGTCACGATCGCCGCCAGCCTCGAAGAGGCGCTGCCGCATGTCGGCAGCAAGGGCGAGGCCGATGTCCTGATCGCCGACTACCATCTCGACCATGGCAACGGCCTGACCGCGATCAGCGCGCTCCGGGCCCGAGCGCGCACGCCGATGCCGGCGATCCTGCTCACCGCCGACCGGACGCAGCATGTGCGCGAGGCGGCAAACGCGCTCGACGTGCACCTGCTCAACAAGCCGCTGAAGCCCGCTGCCCTTCGCGCGCTGCTGGCACAATGGCGGGCGACGCGGCTGGCGGCGGAGTAACCGCTTAGCCTGCGGCCGAAGCGGCGCTGCGCATGGCGTCCTCGGAGGCGAGGAAAGCCGCGACTTCCGGGCTCGGCTCCGGGCTCTCGGCGGTGACGCCGATCTCGCCGAGCAAACGCGCCACCGGGACATAGGCCCGCGCCTTCTTGTCGTAGAGCGCCGCCCGGACGAGCGCGACCGCTGCGACGATCTCGGTGCCATCGCGGCCCGCCATCAGCATGCGGTGCTGCATCACCAGCCAGGTCTCGCTCCAGCACAGGATTTTCGTCTCGACCCGGAACGGCCGGAACAGGCGCATCTCGCGGCGGAAGCGGATGGTGCCGGCATTGACCACCGGCAGCCAGCGATGGCGCAGCACCGCCCGCCACAGGCCGCTGCGCAGCATCAGGTCGAGCCGGCCGAGATCCATCAGCGACCAGTAGCGGCCATTGTTCATATGGAGGCTGGTGTCGAGGTCGTGGAACCAGACCCGGAAGGGCAGGACCGAGGCCTCGCCCGGCAGGTCGAGCCGCTTGCGCAAGCGCGTCGTCAGCAGGAGCCAGATCAGGCGGAGCCAGAGATTCATGGGGAGCTTTTCGGCGCTGGATCGATCGGGGCAGCGCCTCCATGTCATGGAGACGCCGGCACTGTCGATCATGCTATCGTCTGCCCACCGTCACGGAGCCGGCCCTTGCCCACCCTTCACGTTTCCCCGCTGTCACGGCTGGATGAGACCGTTGCCGCCGTCCGCGCCCAACATCTCGTGACGCTGATCAATGTCGGCACGACAGTTCCCCGTCCGGCCGGGATCGCGCCCGAGCGGCATCTCTTCCTGGGGATGTCCGACATCAGCCAGACGCTCGACGGTCATGTCCTCGCCGGTCAAGAGCATATGGCGCGGCTCCTCGCGTTCTTTCGCGATTGGGACCGCGCCGCGCCGATGGTCGTCCATTGCTGGGCCGGGATCAGCCGCTCGACGGCGGCGGCCTATATCGCAGCCTGCGCGCTTGGACCCGAGCGTGACGAAGACGAGGTAGCGGACGTGCTGCGCAGCGTCGCGCCCTCCGCCACGCCGAATGCCCGGCTCGTCGCCCTGGCCGATACGACGCTGGGGCGGCGCGGCCGGATGATCCGCGCGATCGAGCGAATCGGACGCGGCGCCGACGCCTTCGAAGGCACGCCTTTCGCCATGCCGCTCGCCTGAAATCCCATTTCAGGCCGCGCAGCTTCCTGCAGGCTTTCGCCGCCTGCGCTGTGAAAACGACGGCGCTCGCGCCAGATCGCTGCAGAACATTGCTTGCATCGGACGAATTTTGCGACGATGCATCGCGCGGGAGGCCTTCACCGTGACAATGACGATCGAGCTCGATTCGCGCGACCGCTCCATCCTGCGGATTCTCCAGCAGGACGGGCGCATCACCAATTCGGACCTTGCCGAGAGGGTGCATCTGTCGCCCTCAGCCTGCCTCAGGCGCGTGCGCCAGCTTGAGGACAGCGGCCTGATCCGCGGCTATGCAATGATGCTCGACGACAAGATCGCCGGCTTCCCCGGCACGGCCTTCGTCTTCGTCACGCTCGACCAGCAGGGCCGCGCCTCGCTGGAGAGCTTCGAGCAGGCGGTGCAGAGCCTGCCCGAAATCCTCGAATGTCACCTGCTCGCCGGCGCGCATGATTATCTGATGCGGGTGATCTACCGCGACAGCGCCGATTTCGAGCGCATCCACACCGATATTCTCACCCAGTTGCCAGGCGTGACCCGCGTGCAGTCGACGCTGACGCTGCGCACGATCAAGAAGACCTCCGCCCTGCCGGTCTGAGTCAGCAGCGCCGCGAAGCGGGTTGCGGCCGGGCTCGCTCCAGCCGATAAGCTCAGCGCAAAGAGGAATCAGGCCTGTGAGCGAAGAGAAGACCAACACGGATGTCGCCACCCTGCCCTTCGAGGCAGCGATGAAGGAGCTCGAAGGCATCGTTGCGCGGCTGGAGCGCGGCGACGTCCCGCTCGAGGAATCGATCGCGATCTACACACGCGGCGAGGCCTTGAAGGCGCGTTGCGATGCACTGCTGAAGCAGGCGGAAGCCCGCATCGAGCGCATCACGCTCGGCGCCGACGGCAAGCCGACGGGCGCTGCCCCGCTCGACGTCGAGAACTGAACCGACCCCGGCGGCGCCTTTAGCGCCTCGCAAGATCAATACGCAATGCCGCGGCGCCCCTGGTGTCGCGGCATTGCATTTCTGCCAGCGACCGGTTGCGAGCCGGCGCTTGCCTACGCGCTTCCAGGGGGCCAGATTCGGCCTCAACCAAGGAGGCCATCATGTCGCAACTCCCCGCCGACGATCCAGTCCTGGGCGATGCCCGCTCCTGCGAGGCGATCGAGAAGGTGATCGTGCCCCGCTCCCACGACCTCGGCGGCTTCCAGGTCCGCCGGGCGCTGCCGGCAATCGGCCAGCGAATGGTCGGCCCCTTCATCTTCTTCGACCAGATGGGCCCGGCCGAATTCCATCTCGGCGAGGGGCTGGACGTGCGCCCGCATCCGCATATCGGGCTCTCGACCGTGACCTATCTCTTCGACGGCGAGATCATGCATCGCGACTCGCTCGGCACAGCGCTCGCGATCAAGCCGGGCGCGGTCAACCTGATGACGGCCGGCCGCGGCATCGTCCATTCCGAGCGCACCGGCATGGAAGCCCGCGCCAGCGGCCCGAAGCTCTACGGCATCCAAGCCTGGCTCGCCCTGCCGAAGACGCATGAGGAGGTCGCGCCCGAGTTCAAGCATCACGGCGCCGGCGATCTGCCGCGCATCGTCGAGGGCGGCAAGCGCATCAGCCTGATCATGGGTTCGGCCTATGGCCAGACCTCGCCGGTCAAATTCCCCTGGGACGCGCTCTATGCCGAGGCGGTGCTTTCGCCCGGCGCGATCCTGCCGCTCGACCCCGACTATGACGAGCGCGCGATCTACATCGTCTCCGGCAAGGTCGATATCGCCGGCGACGAGTTCGGCGCCGGCCAGCTCCTCGTCTTCAAGCCGGGCGACCGCATCTCGATCCTCGCCATCGACCAGAGCCGTGTGATGATCGTCGGCGGCGAGCCGATGGACGGCCCGCGCAACATCTGGTGGAACTTCGTCTCGTCTTCGAAGGAGCGGATCGAGCAGGCCAAGCAGGAATGGAAGACCGGTCGCTTCGACACCGTGCCCGGCGACGAGAGCGAGTTCATCCCCCTGCCCGAGGGCTGAGGCCGCCTCAGACGGCCTCGGAGATGTCCCGCAGTTTCGGGACCCGCGAGAAGCCGATCACCAGCAACTGGACCAGGAAGCCTGTGGCCGCGAGGCCCAGGCAGGCGGCGATGCCGAGATGTGCCGCGACGGAGGCGCCGATCGCGGCCCCGATCGGCCGTGCGCCGAAGGTCGCGGTCATGATCAGGGCGGAGACGCGGCCGAGCATGGCGTTCGGCGTCACCGCCTGGCGCAATGTCATGGTCGAGATCGTCCAGATGATCGGCCCAACGCCGAACAGGAAGAAGCTCGCAGCGACCAGATAGACCGACGGCATCCAGAGCGTCGCGAACATCACGCCGGCGGCGCAGAGCCCGGCGAAAGGGCCGAGCAGAATCAGCGTCCCAAACGTGACCTGCTTCGCGATGGCCGGCGCGAGGACAGCGCCGACGATCATCCCGGCGCCGTAGATGCCCAAGGTGAAGCCGACCTGCGTCGCGCTCAGTCCGAGATTCTGGACGGCATAGGCAACATAGATCGCCTGGAAAATGAACCAGGAGACGTTGAAGAACACCGCCGTCATCAGGATCGGCCGGAGCAGATCATGGCCGGCGACGAAGCGGGCGCCCTCCTTGAGATCGTGCAGCAGGTCGCGGCGCGGACCGGACGGCGCCTCGTCCTTCGGCAGGCCGGAAAGCATGAGCACGGCTAGGATCGAGAGCCCGGCCGCCAGCCCGTAAGCGGTGGAGACGCCGATCCAGCCGACGAGCGCCCCGCCGAGCGCAGGCCCGCCGGCATAGGCGGCGCTACGCGCCAGTTCCAGCCAGCGATTGGCGTCGGCAAGCCGCTCGCGCGGCACCACGGAGGGAACGAAAGCCGGCGCCGCGACGCTGTAGCAGACCGTGCCGATGGCGCCGAGCGCGCCGAGCAGGGCGAGCCAGGTCAGGTTGAGGCTACCGGCGGCGAGCAGCAGCGGGATCGCCAGCAAGGAGACCGCGCGTAGCGCCTCCGTGCCGACCATGAGGCGGCGGCGCGAGGCGCGGTCGACCATCAGGCCGGCGGGAATCGACAGCAGGAGGAAGGGCAAGGTCTGCGCCGTCTGCAGCCAGCCTGTCTCTGCCGGCCCGGCCGCGAGCAGGAGAACCGCGGCCAGAGGCGCTGCGGCGAGCGCAATCTGCTCCGAGAACTGGGCAAAGAGATTGGACCAGCCGATGCGGCGAAATGCCATCGGCAGGGGCGTCATATCGGTCGATTGCATGACCTGGCGTCCTCGGAAACAGTCGTCAGCGTACTGAAACGCCTTGCCGGCACGGGAACCACCCGTTTCGTGGCAAGACGGGGCGACCGCCGTCGGTCGACGCGGAAACGCAAGCACGGTTTGCCAGCGCGCCGCGCAGGCTCTATTTCGGGAGCGCCCCAGTGAAGGATCAGACAGCCTCGTGCCCCGTCCCGCCACGCCGCTCCTCGACACGATCCACGAGCCCGCCGATCTGCGCGCCCTCGACGACGCCAAGCTGCACGCGCTCGCCGACGAGCTCAGGCTCGAGACGATCGATGCCGTCTCGGTCACCGGCGGCCATCTCGGCGCCGGGCTCGGCGTGGTCGAGCTGACCGTCGCGCTGCATCATGTTTTCGATACGCCGCGCGACCGGCTGATCTGGGATGTCGGCCATCAGGCCTATCCGCACAAGATCCTGACCGGACGGCGCGAGCGCATCCGCACGCTGCGCCAGCCGGGCGGGCTCTCCGGCTTCACCAAGCGCACGGAGAGTGCCTACGATCCCTTCGGCGCCGCCCATTCCTCGACCTCGATCTCGGCCGGGCTCGGCATGGCCGTCGGGCGCGATCTTGCGGGTGGCAAGAACAATGTCATCGCCGTGATCGGCGACGGAGCGATGTCGGCCGGCATGGCCTATGAAGCCATGAACAATGCCGGTGCGCTCGGCTCGCGGCTGATCGTCATCCTCAACGACAACGACATGTCGATCGCCCCACCGGTCGGCGCGATGTCGGCCTATCTGGCGCGGCTCGTCTCGGGGCGGACCTATCGCTCGATCCGCGAGGTCGCCAAGCAACTCGCCGAGAAGCTGCCGCGCTTCTTCCACGACAAGGCCAAGCGCACCGAGGAATATGCCCGCGGCTTCTGGACCGGCGGGACGATGTTCGAGGAGCTCGGCTTCTACTATGTCGGGCCGATCGACGGGCATAATCTCGACCATCTGCTGCCGGTCCTGCGCAATGTCCGCGACGCCGAGAGCGGGCCGATCCTCGTCCATGTCGTGACGCAGAAGGGCAAGGGCTATGCGCCCGCCGAGGCCAGCGCCGACAAGTACCATGGCGTGGTCAAGTTCGATCCGGTCACCGGGCAGCAGGCGAAGGCGCCAGCGAATGCGCCGAGCTACACCAATGTCTTCGCCAGCGCGCTGATCAAGCAGGCGCGGGAAGACGACAAGGTCGTCGCCGTCACGGCCGCGATGCCGTCCGGCACCGGGCTCGACGCCTTCGGCAAGGAGTTCCCGGGCCGCACCTTCGATGTCGGCATCGCCGAGCAGCACGCCGTGACCTTCGCGGCCGGCCTCGCCACGGAAGGCTACAAGCCGTTTGTGGCGATCTACTCGACCTTCATGCAGCGTGCCTATGACCAGATCGTCCATGATGTGGCGATCCAGAAGCTGCCGGTGCGCTTCGCGCTGGACCGGGCCGGGCTCGTCGGCGCGGATGGCGCGACCCATGCTGGCTCCTTCGATATCGCCTATCTCGCCTGCCTGCCGGACATGGTGGTGATGGCGGCCGCGGACGAGGCCGAGCTGACGCATATGGTCGCGACCGCGACCGCTTATGACGATGGCCCGATCGCGCTGCGCTACCCGCGCGGCGAAGGCGTCGGCGTCGAGATCCCGGATGTCGGCGTGCCCCTCCCGATCGGCAAGGGCCGCATCGTCCGCGAGGGCACGCGGATCGCGCTGCTCTCTCTCGGGACGCGCCTCGGTGAAAGTCTCAAGGCAGCGGAATTGCTGGCGCAGCGCGGCCTGTCGACGACGGTCGCCGATGCGCGCTTCGCCAAGCCCCTCGACGAGGCGCTGATCCTGAAGCTCGCCCGCGAGCACGAGGTTCTCGTCACGGTCGAGGAAGGCTCGGTCGGCGGCTTCGGCAGCCATGTCCTGCATCTGCTGGCGCAGAATGGCGCGCTCGATGCCGGCCTGAAGATCCGGAGCCTGACGCTGCCCGACGTCTTCCAGGACCATGACAAGCCGGATGCGATGTATGCCGCCGCCGGGCTCGATGCCGCCGGCATCGTCAAGGCCGTCGAGGCTGCGCTGGGCCAACCCAGCGCGGTGAAGCTCGCCTGACGATCCAGCCATGAAGAGCCGTGCCGACCAGTTGCTCGTCGAGCGCGGCTTCTTCGAGAGCCGCGCGCGGGCACAGGCCGCGATCGCGGCCGGACTGGTCACCGCCAACGGCACACCGGTGCGCAAGGCCTCGGAGATGGTGGCTGCCGATGCGGAGCTGACCGCGCAGGCGCCGCATCCTTACGTCTCGCGCGGCGGGCTGAAGCTCGCCGGCGCGCTCGATGCCTTCGGGTTCGATCCGCAAGGCCTGACCTGCCTCGATGTCGGCTCCTCGACCGGCGGCTTCACCGACCTGCTGCTGAAACGCGGCGCACGCCATGTCGTGGCCGTCGATGTCGGGCGCGACCAGCTCCATGCCTCGCTGCGAGCCGACCCACGTGTGACGAGCTGCGAGGGACAGGATATCCGCACGCTCGACGTCGAGGCCCTGCCGGAGCGGCCGAGCCTCGCTGCGATCGATGTCAGCTTCATCTCGCTCAAGCTCGTGCTGCCGGCGGTCGCTGCCCTGCTCTCCCCTGAGGCTGGCATCGCTGCGCTGATCAAGCCGCAGTTCGAAGCCGGCCGTGCCGCGCTCAAGAAGGGCATCGTGCGCGACGAGGCGATCCAGCTTCAGGTCTGCGAGGAGATCGTCGCGGTGCTGAAGACACTTGGCTTTGCCGTGGATGGGCCGATCCCCTCACCGATCGAGGGCGGCGACGGCAATCGCGAGTTTTTGGTCGGGGCGCGTCGGCCAGCCTGATCAGCGCGCCAACAGCGCGTCGATCTCGGCTTGCAGGGCCGTATCCTCGAACAGCCCGATATCGATCGCGCCATTCGCGTTGATGAATTGGGTCGCGCGGGCGATCTGTCGGCGCAGCGCTTCACCAGCGACCTCGATGATCGCCGGCAATTCCGGCGGAGGCGGCGTTTCCGTGAGCAGCGCGGTGACCGTACGAATCAGGCGCGTCATCGCACGGCAAGCTTCGTCGAAGGCACGGGCCCTGTTCGGATTCAGCTCGTCATAGGCGGCGAGCGCAGAAGCAGCACAGCGCAGTGCGGATGTCGCGAAATGCTCGCGGTAACCGACAGCCTGCCAGGCCTGGAGATCGGCGAGGATGCTCTCATCCATCGCGACCATCTCGATCAGCATCAGCGCTTCGCTGTAACGGTTGAGAAAGTCGGTCGACAGACGCGGATGGACACCGGCATCAAGCCGATCGGCCGCCGTTCCAGCCAGCATCTCCGTCGCGATGACGCTCATCCGCTACCCCAAACCGGGGCGACTATGTTGGCCCAACCGCAAATAAAGTGTTGATTCCGAACGCTCGTCTCGACGTAAACAGCGGGCATGTGCGGACGCTATGCGATCACCCTGCCCCCCGAGGCGATGCGCGAGACCTTCGGCTATCGCGAGCAGCCGAACTTCCCGCCGCGCTACAACATCGCGCCGACGCAGCCCGTGCCGATCGTCAGGCTGCATGACGGAGCACGGCAATTCCTGCTGATGCGCTGGGGCTTCATTCCCGGCTGGGTCAAGGACCCCAAGGATTTCCCGCTCGTCATCAATATCCGGATGGAGAGCGCCGCCGAGAAGCCCTCCTTCCGCAACGCCTTGACGCGGCGGCGCTGCCTGCTGCCGGCCGATGCCTTCTACGAATGGCGGCGCAGCGGCACCGGCAAGCAGGCCCGCAGCGAAGCCTTCCTGTTCCGCAAGCCGGATCGCAGCCTCTTCGCCTTCGCCGGGCTGTGGGAGACCTGGCATTCACCGGATGGGTCCGAGATCGACACGGTCGCGATGATGACGGGGCCGGCGAACGGCACGATGGCTCCGATCCATCATCGCAGCCCGATCATCCTCGATCCCCGCGATCACGACGCCTGGCTCGATCCGCAGGCGACACAGGAGCAGACCGGGCGCCTGCTGAAGCCGCCGCCCGACGACCTGCTCGAGGCCGTCGCCATCGGCAATGCCGTCAACAAGGTCGCGAATGACGCCGCTGAGATCCAGTTGCCGCTGGCTGAGCTTCCGCAAGAGGAGGCGCCTGAGGAACCGAAGCGCCATGCGCGCAAAGCGACCCGGCCTCCCGCAGATGACGGGCAAGGCAGCCTGTTCTAGCGCCGGATTCGTGCTCTGATCGTCGCCAGAAGACGACGAGGAGGAGATTGAAGATGCACGGCCGCCGCCCCACGATGACCTCTCGCCACGGCATGGTTGCCGCGGCCCATCCCTTGGCGGCACAGGCCGGCGCAAAATTGCTGGCGCAGGGCGGCAACGCTTTCGACGCCGCCGCTGCCACGGCCGCCGCGCTGAACGTGGTCGAGCCTTTCATGTCCGGGCTCGCCGGCATGGGCCTCTCGACGATGTGGGTCGCGGCCGAGAAGCGGGTGCGCGTGCTCGATTTCGTGCCGCCGATTCCGGCGAGCTTCCCGGCCGACCGCTTCAGCCAGCGCACCGATCTGGAGCGCGGCGCGCTCGCCATCGCCTCGCCGGGCAATCTCGCCGGCTGGTGCGAGCTGGTGAAGACCTATGGCCGCAAATCGTTGGCCGAGGTCTTCGCACCCGCGATCGCGCTGGCGCGGGACGGCTTCGCGCTGGCCGAGTTCGGCGCGGCGGAGTTCGAGGAGAACGACCCGCTGCTGGAAAAGATTCCGGCGCTCTACCCGGCCTGGTCGAAGAACTACCAGCCCAACGGGCCGATGCATCTCGGCTCCGTGCTCGTGCAATCCGATCTGGCGAAGACATTGAGCGAGATCGCCGAGAAGGGGCCGGAGCATTTCTATCGCGGCGCGCTCGGCGAGAAGGTCATCGCGCATCTGCAGGCGCTCGGCGGCTCGCTGACCATGGCTGATCTCGCCGCGGTGAAGATGGTCTGGCGCGAGCCGATGGCCGTGAGCTTCAAGGGGCTGTCGGTGCATGTGCCGCCGCCGCCCTGCGAGGGCTTCCAGTTCCTGCTGACGCTCAAGCTGCTCGACGAGGTCGATCTCGGGTCCAAGCCGCGGGACGGGGCGGATCATCTCGACCTCGTCTATCGCGCGATCCGCCTCGCGGCCGGCGAGCGCATCGCCCATAACAACCCCGCGCCGGAGAAGCTCGCTGAGATCATGTCGGATGCTTCGGTCGCGCGCTTGCGCCAGCGCCTCACCGACGGCAAGCCGGTGACCGGGCCGACCGAGCAATGGGTGCCGCAGGACAAGGAAGACCCGGCGCACACGACCTCGCTCTCGGTCGCCGACAGCGAGGGCAATCTGATCTGCATCACGCAGAGCCTCGGCAGCCCGTTCGGCAGCGGCGTGGTCGTGCCCGGCACGGGCCTGTGCTTCAACAACTTCCTGTACTGGGCCGATGTCCAGCCCGGCAGCCCGAACCGCTCGAAGCCCGGCGACGAACTGCCGATGTGCATGTCGCCCTCGCTCTCGACCCGTGACGGCAAGCCGGTGCTCGCGCTCGGCACGCCCGGCAGCTACGGCATCATGCAGACGCAGGCGCAGGCCATGGTCCAGCATCTTGTCTACGGCCTGCCGCTGCAGGAGGCGATCGAGGCGCCGCGCGCCCGGCTCTGGGACGGGCGTCTCGTCGAGATCGAGAACCGGATCACGTCGGAGACGATCGCCGAGCTGGTCAGGCGCGGGCACGAGGCACGCGCCTTCGATGTCGGCTGGACGATGCGCTGCGGCGGCATGCAGGCGGTGGCGGTCGATCCGGCGACGGGCGTGTTCACCGGCGCCGCCGATCCGCGCCGCGATGGGTATGTCGCGACGCCTTGAGTGGAGGCCGTCATGCTCGGGCTTGACCCGAGCATCTCGGAAACGAGTGCCTTCTCGTCATGAGAGTCTCGGGTCGAAGCTCCGCTTCGCCCGAGAATGACGGTGCCCTACGCCTGAAGCACGGCGCCGGGGTTCAGGATGCCCTTCGGATCGAGCGTCTGCTTGATGGTCCGCATCAGGTCGAGCTCGACCGGATCCTTCACGCCCGGCAGCAGGTCGCGCTTCAAACGGCCGATGCCGTGCTCGGCCGAGATCGAGCCGTGCAGTTCGGCGACGATGGCGTGGACCGCCTCGTTCATCTCGCTCCAGCGCGCGAGGAAGCCGGCCTTGTCCGCGCCGACCGGCTGGCTGACGTTGAAATGGATGTTGCCGTCGCCGAGATGGCCGAACGGCACCGGCCGGCAGCCAGGCACCATCGCCTCGACCGCGGCAATGGCACGCGCCAGGAATTCCGGCGTCGCGTGGATCGGCACTGAGACGTCGTGCTTAATCGAGCCGCCCTCATAGGTCTGCACCTCGGAGAGCATCTCGCGCAGCTTCCAGAAATCGGCGCGCTGGGTCAGCGAACCCGCCAAAGCCGCATCGGTGACGATGCCCTTCTCCAGCGCTTCGCCGAGGAAGGCCTCGACATGCTCGTCGAGCCCCGTGGCCTGCTGGGCGGAGACCTCCATCAGCACATACCAGGGCGACGGCTCGGAGAGCGGATCGCGCGTGCCGGAAGCGTGGCGTAGGACGAAATCCATGCCGATGCGCGGCATCAGCTCGAAGGTGGTGAGCGTGCCGCCGGCGCCGGCCTTGGCGGCATTCAGCAGCTCCAGTGCGGCCGCTGGATCGGGCACGGCGAGGAAGGCAGTGGCGCGGGCCACCGGCGCAGGGAAGAGCTTGAGCACCGCCGCCGTGATGATGCCGAGCGTGCCTTCGGCGCCGATGAAGAGGTTCTTCAGGTCGTAGCCGGTGTTGTCCTTGCGGAGCTGGCGCAGGCCGTTCCAGATGCGCCCGTCCGGCAGCACGACCTCCAGCCCCATGCAGAGTTCGCGGGCATTGCCATAGGCCAGCACGGCAGTGCCGCCGGCATTGGTCGAGAGATTACCGCCGATGGTGCAGGAGCCTTCCGAAGCCAGCGAGAGCGGGAAGAGCCGGCCGGCAGCTTCCGCCGCATCCTGCGCACGCTTCAGCGTGACCCCAGCCTCGACGATCATCGTGTCGCCATCGGTATCGACGGCGCGGATCTTGTCGAGGCGCTGCAGCGAGAGGATGATCTCACGGCCCTCGGAGATCGGAATCTGGCCGCCGACGAGCCCGGTATTGCCGCCCTGCGGCACCAGCACCGTGCCGGTCTCGGCCGCGAGCTTCACCAGCTCCGCGACCTCGGCGGTCGAGCCGGGGCGGACGATGCCTTGCGCCTTGCCGCGGAAGAGATCGCGCCATTCCTTGAGATAGGGCACCATCGCGTCGGCATCGGTGATGACGTTCTTGCTGCCTACGATGCCGGCCATGCGATCGAGAATTGCGCTCATCCTGAAGCCCTGCCCTAGCCCTTCCTGCCTCGCCGGAACACGCCGACGAGCTCGACATGAGCGGAATAGCGGAACTGGTCGACCGGCGTCACGGCCTCCAGCGCATAGCCGCCCGCAACGAGGGTCGCGGCGTCGCGCGCGAAGCTCGCCGCATCGCAGGAGACGTAGATCACGTCCTTGACCTTGGACGCCGCCAAGCGCTTGACCTGCGCCTCCGCACCGGCGCGTGGCGGATCGAGCACGACGGCGTCGAAGCCGTTGAGCTCATGCTCCAGCAGCGGGCGGCGGAACAGGTCGCGCGTCTCGGTCGCGATCGGCTTCAGGCCTTGCGTCGCCCCTGCCCCCTTGGCCAGCGCCAGCATCGCCGCCTTGTCGCTTTCGATGGCGAGAACCTGCATCTTCTCCGCGATGCGGAAGCTGAACGGGCCACAGCCGGCGAAGAGATCGGCCGCGCGCTTGCCCTTGGGCAGAGCCGCCATGACGAGCCCGGCGAGCACCTCCTCGCCGGCCGCCGTCGCTTGCAGGAAGCCGCCCGGTGCGGGGGCCACAACTGCCTTGCCCATGCGCTGCAAGGGCGGGCGGCGCTCGACGACGATCTCGCCATGGTTGGAGAGCCGGGCAAGGTCGAGCCGTTCGGCGAGCTGCGTCAGGGCGAGCCTGAGCTTGTCACCGAGCGGGCCGTGGCCACGGATATCGACATCGAGCCCGGCTTCCGAGGCGGTGACCTGGATATCGAGCGGCTTGTTGGCACCGCCCATGCGGTTCGCCAGCATCAGGGCGACGGCAGGCGCGCGATCGAGCCCCGAGGCCAGCACCGGGCAGGCTTCGACCGAAATCAGGTCATGGCTGCGCGCCGCCATGAAGCCGACGACCATCGCCTCGCCCTGCCGGCGGGCATGGAAGGTGACGCGGCGACGGCCGGCACCATGGGCATCGACGAGGTCGCCGACCGGCGCCTCGACGCCGGCGCGGCTCAAGGCGGTGACGACCTGCTGGCGCTTCCATTCACGATAGAGGCCGGGTGCCATGTGCTGGGCAGCGCAGCCGCCGCAGCGGGTGAAGAGCGGGCAGATCGCAGCGATGCGGGATTCGGACGGCGCGATGATCTCGACGAGCTGGCCGCGCTCGCCATCGACCACGGCACGCACGGTCTCGCCCGGCAATGCATAGGGAATGAAGATGCTGCCGGAGGCGGCCTGCACGATGCCGTCGCCCTTCTGACCGAGGCGATCGACGGTGAGAACTTCATTCATGGCGAGCTTCGGAGAAGAAATTTCTCCGGCCTGCGGCTTGGCGACTGGCATTGTTCCGAACTCGGGGCGAAAGGCCCGCTCACTGATGACCGATGAGAGGCTTTCGCCTATCAGGTTGGAGAGACATTGGGAAATCCTGCCATGACTATCCGCGCGAAGATCGACATGAAGGATGGCGTCATCGAAGCCATCGGCAACACTCCCCTCATCAAGCTCGAACGCGCCTCGGCGGAAACCGGCTGCACCATCCTCGGCAAGGCCGAATTCATGAATCCCGGCCAGTCGGTGAAGGACCGCGCCGCGCTCGCGATCATCCGCGACGCCGAGGCGAAGGGACAATTGAAGCCCGGCGGCGTCATCGTCGAGGGCACGGCCGGCAATACCGGCATCGGCATCGCGCTCGTCGGCAACGCGCTGGGCTATCGCTCGGTCATCGTCATCCCGGAGACGCAGTCGCAGGAAAAGAAGGACATGCTGCGGCTGGCCGGCGCGACGCTGGTCGAGGTGCCGGCGGCGCCTTACGCCAATCCGAACAACTATGTGAAGGTCTCGGGCCGCCTCGCCGAGGAACTGGCGAAGACCGAGCCGAACGGCGCGGTCTGGGCCAATCAGTTCGACAATGTCGCGAACCGGCAGGGCCATATCGACACGACCGGCCCGGAGATCTGGGAGCAGACGGCGGGCCAGGTCGACGGCTTCATCTGTGCAGTCGGCTCAGGGGGTACGCTCGCCGGCGTCGGCATGGCGCTGAAGGCGCGCAATCCCAAGGTCACGATCGGGCTCGCCGACCCGATGGGCGCGGCGCTCTACTCCTACTACACGGCGGGCGTGCTCAAGGCCGAGGGTTCCTCGATCACCGAAGGCATCGGCCAGGGCCGGATCACCGCCAATCTGGTGGATGCGCCCGTCGATATCGCCTTCCAGATCCCGGATGCAGAAGCCGTGCAGATCGTCTTCGACCTGCTGGAGCATGAGGGGCTCTGCCTCGGCGGCTCGTCCGGCATCAATGTCGCCGGGGCCATCCGGCTCGCGAAGCAGATGGGACCGGGCCATACCATCGTGACGGTGCTCTGCGACTACGGCACGCGCTACCAGTCGAAGCTGTTCAACCCGGAGTTCCTGCGCTCGAAGAACCTGCCGGTTCCCGGCTGGCTGGAACGGGATAGCTCGGCGTTGAAGCAGGTCGTCAGCAAGGTAATGGCCTGAGGCGGCAGCCGCCCCAGGCCATTCGAGATCACGCCGCCCGCGGCGTCGCGTCGATCGCCTCGATATCGCCGGCTCGGTCGTACTGCGCCTGATCGAGCAGGCCCTGACGCTTCGCGACCAGGGTCGGCACCAGCGCCTGGCCGGCGACGTTCACCGCCGTGCGGCCCATGTCGAGGATCGGGTCGATGGCGAGCAGCAGGCCGACACCGGCGAGCGGCAGGCCGAGCGTCGAGAGCGTCAGCGTCAGCATCACCGTCGCGCCGGTGAGGCCGGCGGTCGCGGCCGAGCCGATCACCGAGACGAAGGCGATCAGCACATATTCCTGGATGCCGAGCGGCACGCCGTAGAACTGCGCGACGAAGATCGCGGAGATCGCCGGGTAGATCGCGGCGCAGCCGTCCATCTTGGTTGTCGCGCCGAGTGGCACGGCGAAGGCGGCGTATTCGCGGGGCACGCCGAGGCTCTTCTCGGTCACGGCCTCGGTCACCGGCAAGGTGCCGATCGAGGAGCGCGAGACAAAGGCGAGCTGGATCGCCGGCCAGGCGCCCGCGAAGAAGCGCGCCGGCGACAGGCCGTGCAGCAGCAGCAGCGCGGGATAGACGAGGAGCAGCACGATCGCGAGGCCGAGATAGATCGCGAAGGCGTACCAGGAGAGCTGCTCAAGCGTCTGCCAGCCATACTGCGCGACGGCATTGCCGAGCAGGCCGATGGTGCCGATCGGCGTCAGCCGGATCACCCACCACAGGACCTTGCGGACGATCGCCAGGAAGGACTCGTTCAGCGCGAGGAAGCTGTTGGCGCGCTCGCCGACCTTCAGTGCGGCGACGCCGACGACGATCGAGATCACCAGCAACTGCAGCACGTTGAAGCCGAGGCGCGTAGTCGCGCCGCTACCCTCGACGCGCGTCGTCGCCTGCAGGCCGAACATGTTGGCGGGCACGAGGCCTTTGAGGAAATCGAGCCAGGAGCCGACATTGCCCGGCGCCTTGGCGCTGGCGGCTGCGACGCCGGCATTGATGCCGGGCTGGATCAGGAGGCCGAGCGCGATGCCGATCAGCACGGCGATGAAGGCCGTGATCGCAAACCAGAGCAGCGTCTGCCAGACCAGCGCGGCGGCGTTCGAGAGCTGGCGGAGGTTGCTGATCGAGGCCACGATGGCGGTGAAGATCAGGGGCGGCACCAGCGCCTGCAGGAGCTGCACGAAGATCGAGCCGGTCGTCGCGAGCGTGACGGTGAGCCAGTTCGGCTGGCCCGGCGCGACCGGCCCCATGTTGCGGGCGACCCAGCCGAGGACGAGGCCGATCACCATGGCCGCCAAAATCTGGAAGCCGAAGCTGGAGTAGAACGGTTTCGAACCGGCTCCGGCTGCGCCGGTCCGGGGAATTGCGGTGGTCATGACAGGATCTCTTATGGCTCGGCCCTGGCCGTAGATGAATGTTCCTATACACCGTCCGATCCGGCCTCCGCAAAAGCGGATATTTTCGTTTTTTGACCACCGCGCGATAAAAATATTCTCTTTCTCTACCCTTCCCAAGCAGAAGGCCGGCCGCCGGGCGAATGGTGTTCTCGTCAGGACCAAAACTGCCGCGCAGCAGCGCTCTCGCTTGTCGGAAAAGTGATTTCCACGGAGATCGAACAGTTCTAGCCTGCACTGCGATGATCCAGCGATCGGCGAGGTGGTCGCATGTCAGTCTCGGAAGTCCGGTTTACCTCCTCCGCCGCGCGGGAAACGGCGCCTGCGGCTGTTCCGCTCGAGCAGGACCACCAGCCGCAGGACGGCGTCATCGCATCGGGCGTCTATGTCCATGGCGTACGCGTCGCCGACATCCCCGTCACCGAAGCCGGCGAATGGGCGCGCAAGGACGACCATGTCGTCTGGATCGGCCTGCTCGAACCGGAACCTGCGCTGCTGCGCTGCGTGCAGCAGCAGTTCAACCTGCACCCGCTCGCGGTCGAGGACGCCACCAACGCGCATCAGCGGCCCAAGCTGGAGCAATATGGCGACGCGCTCTTCGTGGTCGCCCGCACGGCACAGTTGACCGACGGGCGCATCGCCTTCGGCGAGACGCATATCTTCGTCGGCCGCGGTTATATCGTCAGCGTCCGGCACGGCGCGTCGACCTCGTACAAGTCGGTGCGGCAGCATTGGGAGACCTGCCCGACCTCGCTAGCGAAGGGCGAGGATTTCATCCTCTATGCGATCCTCGATTTCATCGTCGACAACTACATGCCGGTGCTGGAAGCGATCCATGACGAGGTCGAGGAGATCGAGGACAAGGTCCTGGCCAAGCCGATGGCGCGCTCCGATATCGAGCGGCTCTACATGCTGCGCCGCGACCTGCTGCGCCTGCGCAATGCGGTGGCGCCGCTGGTCGACGTCTGCCAGCGCCTGATGAACGGCACCGTCCCGCAGGTCCGGCCGACGCTCGCGCCGATGTTCCGCGACGTGACCGACCATGTCCGCACCGTGCAGGAGAAGATCGACAGCCTGCGCGAAGTGCTGGCCTTCGCCTTCGAGGCGAGCCTGCTGGTCGGGCAAAGCCAGGAAAGCCTGATCACCAAGCGCCTGGCCTCCTGGGCCGCGATCCTGGCGGTGCCGACCGCGCTGGCCGGCATCTACGGCATGAACTTCAAGAACATGCCGGAACTGGAGATGCAGTACGGCTATTTCGCGGTCATCGGCGTGATCGTGTGCACCTGCTCGATCCTGTACTGGCGCTTCAAGCAGAATGGCTGGCTGTAGCTATCTCAGCGGCCAGACCAGCAGGATCATTGGTACCGCGAGCAGGATGACCAGGAGGGAGAGCGGCGCGCCCAGCCTGGCATAGTCGCTGAAACGATAGCCGCCCGGCCCCATCACCAGCGTGTTGCACTGGTGGCCGATGGGCGTGAGAAAGTCGCAGGCCGCGCCGATTGCGACGGCCATCAGGAAGGCATCGGGATTGTAGCCGAGGTTTTTCGCGAAACCGGCGCCGATCGGCGCCATGACCAGCACCGTCGCGGCATTGTTGAGGAACGGCGTCACCGCCATCGCCGCCACCAGGATCAGCGCGACGGATGCCCAGCCGGGCAATCCGCCGCCGATCATCGCCAGCCACGAGGCGAAGAGATCGGTGGCCCCGGTCGTCCGCAGAGAGTCGGAGACCGGGATCAGCGCGGCCAGCATCAGTAGGATCGGCGCATCGATGCTGTGATAGGCCTCGCGCAGGGGCACGCAACGGCAGGCGATCAGGAGCACGGCGGCCGCGAAGAAGACGAGCGGCACCGGAGCCAGCCCCGCGGCCAGCGCGATGATCGCCGCCAGCACGATCGTCACGGTCAGGACGACGCGGCGCGTCGAGCCCAGCGGCACCAGCCGGTCGGCGAGCGGCAGCAGGCTGAGTTCGGACAGCTTCTCCGGCAGCAGCTTCTCGTCGCCCTGGATCACGACGATGTCGCCGGCCCGCAGGCGGATATCGCGCAGCCGCTGGCTAAAGCGCTCGCCCGAGCGGCTGATCGCGATCATGTTGACGCCGAAGCGGCTGTGCAATGCGATGTCGCCGGCCGACTGGCCGATCAGCGTCGAATCCGGGCCGATGATGGCTTCGGCGATGCGGTCGGGGTCGAGCGCATCCTCCTTCTGCGTCGGCCGGTCCTTGCCGGTGAGATCGAGCCCGCCTTCGGCGACGACCCGCTCCAGTACGGCGGCGTCGCCGCGCAGCAGCAGGATGTCGCCGGCCTTCAGCGCGGCATCCGGAAGGGGCGCCTGGACGCGGCGCTCGTTGCGCAGGATCGAGACGATCTCGATGGCCTCGCCGCCGATCGCCTTGAGATCGGCAACCGTCTTGCCGGCGAGCGGAGATTTCTCGCGAACCTTCGCTTCGGTCAGATAGTCCTTGATATCGATCGCCTGGTCGAGCGAAACCGCGCCGCGACGGTCGCGCGGCAGCAGGCGGTAGCCGACGCTGAGGAAGAGGCAGCCCGCCAGCGCCACCACGATGCCTACGGGTGCGAAATCGAACATGCGGAACGGCTCGCCGCCGAGTTCCTGACGGACGCGCGCGACGATGACGTTGGGCGAGGTGCCGACCAGCGTGACGATGCCGCCGAGCAGCGAGGCGAAGGCCATCGGCATCAGGAAGACCGAGGGCGATTTCCCGCTCTTGCGTGCGAGCTGATAGGCGATCGGCAGCATCATCGCGAGCGCGCCGATATTCTTGATGATCGCCGACATCACCGCGACGACGAAAACGAGCAGAGGCACCTGCAGCTGCGTCGAGGTCAGGCCCGAGCCCAGCTTCGAGAACAGCCGCTCGATGATGCGTGAGCGCGCGACCGCAGCGCTCAGCACAAGCGCGCTGCCGACGATGATGACGATGTCGTCGGAAAAGCCCTTGAAGGCATCGGCCGCCGGCACCAGCCCGAGCGCGACGGCGACGAGCAGCGCCAGCATCGCGACGATGTCGTAACGCAGCCGCCCCCATAGAAACGCCGCCATCATGCCGGCGACGACAAGAACGGAGAGAATCTGCGGCTGGGTCATCCGGTCTTCGACGTGTCGCGCACGCTTCTCATCTCACAGCCACTTCTTCCAGCGGAAGAACAGATAGGGCAGCACCGCGAACAGGATCATCAGTCCGATCGCCAGCGGATAACCCCACTGCCATTCCAACTCCGGCATCGTCTTGAAGTTCATGCCGTAGATCGAGGCGATCAGCGTCGGCGGCATCAGCGCGACAGAGACGACGGAGAAGAGCTTGATGATCTTGTTCTGCTCGATCGAGACGAGGCCGAGCGTGGCGTCCATCATGAATTGCAGCTTGTTCGACAGGAACGCGGCGTGCTCCTCGATCGCCTGCACGTCGCGGACCGCGGAGCGCCATTCGGCCGAGAAGCCGGTCTGCGCCTTTTTCGGGCGCGTGTAGTTGGCCGAGAGGAAGAGCAGCACCCGCTCGACCGAGACCATGCTCTCGCGGACGTTGGAGATGATGTGCTCGTACTGGCCGATCTTCTGGATCACGAGCTGATAGACGCCGCCGCGCTCGACATCCTGGCCGCGCCCGGCGAAGACGCGGCGCGAGGCGATGTCGATCTTGTCGCCGACACCGCGCAGCACCTCGGCGGCGCGGTCGACGATCGCCTCGATCAGCCCGTCCAGCACCGCTTCCGGCTGCTGGCCGCAGCCGCCGGGCTTGGTGGCGCGGTTGAGGAAGATGGTGAAGGCACCCGGCTCGTCATAACGCACCGTCACCAGCGCCTTGTCGGTCAGGATGAAGGTGACGTCCGCCAGCACCGGCACGATGGTGTCTGACTGGCAGATCACCCGCGCCGTCATGTAGCGCGCGCCGTTCTCGGTATAGATGATCTCGGACGGCTCGAGGTCGTGCATTTCCTCGCGTGTCGGGATCGAGATGCCGAGATGCCGCTCGACCCGCTTGTCTTCCTCGGGCGTCGGATTGAGCAGGTCGATCCAGACGATATCGTCGGGAAACGCGCCCTCCGTACCGAGCGTGCCGGGGCGGAGCTTGTCGCGCGAATCGGGGCATGTGCCGTGGATCGTCAGCATGGGCGCGAATCTCGCTGCACGGTCGGGATGGAAACCGGCAGGAACTCCGATATGGGGCGCGTGTCAAACCGATGACGGCGCGGATCGGAGCACTGCGTGCTGTCAAACCCCGCCCTTCACGCCCTGCGGCGGCAGGCTGTCGGCCGGCACGAAGAAATCCGGCATCAGCGGCACCGACGGATCGACGCGATAGGGCGTGAAGTCGGTGACGCCCTCCCCGGCCATGAAGCTGTCGTCGATCAGGAAGTTGCCGGAGAACGCGCGGGACGGTTTCGAGAAGATCATATGGGCGGCGTCCGCGAGAATCTCCGGCGTGCGGCTCGCCTGGACCATCTTGTCGCCGCCGAGCAGGTTCTGGACGGCCGCGGTCGCGATGGTCGTGCGCGGCCAGAGTGCGTTGACCGCGATGCCCTTGCGCGCCAGCTCGCCGGCAAGCCCCAGCACGCACAGGCTCATGCCGTATTTGGCGATGGAATAGGCCAGATGCGGCGCGAACCACTGCGTCTTCATGTCGAGCGGCGGCGAAAGCATCAGGATATGCGGATTCTCCGCCTTCTCCAGATGCGGAATGGCGTATTTGGAGACCATATAGGTGCCGCGCGTATTGATCTGGTTCATCAGATCGTAGCGCTTCATGTCGGTCATCTCGGTATTGGTCAGCGAAATCGCGCTGGCGTTGTTCACGACGATGTCGATGCCGCCGAAGGTCTCGGCGGTCTTCGCGATCGCATCAGCGACGCTCTGCTCGTCGCGGACATCAACCATCAGCGGGAGGCATTTGCCGCCGGCCGCCTCGATCTCGGCGGCGGAGGTGTAGATTGTGCCGGGCAGCTTCGGATGCGGCTCCGCCGTCTTCGCAGCAATGGTGACGTTGGCGCCGTCCCGCGCCGCCCGAAGCGCGATGGCGAGGCCGATGCCGCGCGAGCCGCCGGTGATGAAAAGCGTCTTACCCTTGAGCGACATCCCCGCCTCCCTGTTCATTGCTGATGACGTAGCGGGCCGGCTGCGAACCGTCCCGGTCGGTAAAGCCATAGGCGCGCGCGAGATCGGCCACATGCAGCATCCGACCGGCATGGCGTGCGACGTCGGGGTCGCCAGCCAATGCCGCGACGGCACGGCCGGCATAAAGCGGCGTCTCTGTGGTCTCGGCGCCGAGACCCGCATCGCGGACGCGCTCGGTCAGGACATGGCCCGGCGACAGGCCGAGCGCAGTGACGCCGAAGGGCTTCAGCTCTTCGGCCATCGCGAAGCTCAAGCGATTCATCGCCGCCTTGGCGAGGTCGTAGAAGACATCGCCAAGATAGCCCCCGGCCATGTCGAAGCTCAGCGTGACGATGAGTCCCGAGCGCGCCTGCACCATGGCCGGCGCCACCGCTCGCGCCAGCAAAAGCTGGGCATAGACGCCGCTTTCGAAGCTCTCGCCCAGCCTTGCGACGGGACGGCGCCAGAACGGCGTGCCGAAGCCGGAGCCATCGGGATAGCGCTCGCCATCATAGCCTTCATTGCCGCCCCAGACCGCATCGACGACGCAGTCGAGCCGGCCGAAACGGCGTAACGACCAGGCCACGAGCCCGTCGACCTCGCGCTCGCTGGTATGGTCGCAGCGATACGGATAGCCCTTGCCGCCGGCCGCCTCGACCTCGCGGGCGGCATCCTCGAAGGTCTCCAGGCGCTGGTCGGTGCGGGGACCCGCCTCGCTGGAGCGGCCTGTGACGATGACGGTTGCGCCGGCATCGCCCAAAGCCTTGGCGACGCCGCGTCCGAGCCCGCGCGAGGCGCCCGCGACGAGGCAGATGCGGCCGGAGAGCGATGGTTGCATGGGGGTCATGAGCATTCCCGGCGAATCGCCGCTGGCCAGAGCCGGCCCCCTGCTCTATAGCCCCGCTCCCCTCGCAACGGAGCCGCACCATGGACAGCACCGATGTCGCCGCCTGCTGGGAGGCCAATGCCGAGACCTGGACCCGGCATGCGCGGGCCGGCTACGACCTTTATCGCGACGCGCTGAACACGCCGGTCTTCCTGGCGAACCTGCCGGATATCACGGGACTGAACGGTCTCGATATCGGCTGCGGCGAGGGCTCGAACACGCGCAAGCTGGCCGAAGCCGGCGGGAGAATGGTTGCCGTCGACATCGCCCCGACCTTCATCCGCCATGCGCAGGAGGCGGAAGCCGCAGCGCCGCTCGGCATCGACTACCGGTTCGGAGACGGCACCGCCCTGCCCTTCCCGGACGCCAAGTTCGACTTCGCGACAGCCTTCATGTCGATGATGGACATGCCGCGGCAGGACAAGGCGCTGGCGGAAGCGGCGCGCGTGCTGAAGCCCGGCGGTTTTTTGCAGTTTTCTATCCTGCATCCCTGCTTTGCGCCGCCCTATCGCAAGGTTCTGCGCGACGATGCCGGCCAAATCCGTGCGATCGAGGTCGGCCGCTATTTCGACGGCATCGACGGCGAGATCGAGACCTGGCGCTTCGGCGCCGCGCCAGCCGAGGTCAAGGCCAGCGTCGTGCCCTTCCGCGTGCCGCGCTTCCACCGCACGCTGAGCGAATGGGTGGCGATGATCGTCGTGGCCGGGCTCACGATCGAGCACATGGCCGAGCCGCATGTCGACGCCGAGACGGCGCGGGCCATCCCCTATCTCGCCGATACGCATATCGTCCCGCTGTTCCTGCATATTCGCGCCCGCAAGGGCGCGGCCGCCTGAACGGGGCGCCGCTGCTTTCACGCGGCGAAGACCGCAGCCGCATCGGCGATGGCGCCGGCACCTTCCGTGACCGCGAGTTCCAAGGCCGGAGCCTCGGTCGCGATGCATTCGGCATAGAAGCGGGCGGTGGCGAGATCGGCAGTGCCGTCGGCTTCCGAACGGGTGGCGAGCGCCTTCTTCGCGAGACCCGTGCCGCCCTGCGCCAGCGCGAAGAGCTTGAGATAGGGGGTGGCACCCGCCAGCGCGTCGGCCGGCTTGCCGCCGAGTGCGCCGAGCATCCACTCGGTCGCGCGCTCCAGCGCATCGACAGCCGCGCCAAGCCGGGCGGCAGCATGGCCGAAGCCCGGCGTGTTGGCACGCTCGACTTCCATGACGATGCCGCGCATCTCGTTGATCAGAGCATGCACCGCATCGCCCTGCGACAGCGGCAGCTTGCGGGTGACGAGGTCGATTGCCTGGATGCCGTTGGTGCCTTCGTAGATCGCGGCGATGCGGGCGTCGCGCAGATGCTGGGCTGCGCCGGTTTCCTCGATGAACCCCATGCCTCCATGGACCTGCACGCCGGTCGAGGCGACATCGATGCCGATATCCGTCGCATAGGCCTTGGCGATCGGCGTCAGGATGGCGGCGCGTTCGGAAGCGGCCTTGCGCCTCGCCTCGTCGGTCTCGCGATGCGAGCGGTCGAGCGCCTCGGCGACCTGATAGGAAATGGCGCGGGCGCCTTGAGTCTTGGCGCGCATGTCCATCAGCATGCGGCGCACGTCCGGATGGACGATGATCGGGCTCATCGGCGCGCCCTTTGGAGCATCGAGCGCCGCGCCCTGCTTGCGCTCATGCGCGAAGGCGAGCGCCTGCTGATAGGCACGTTCCGCGATGGCAACGCCCTGCAGCGCGACGTTGAGGCGGGCGTTGTTCATCATCGTGAACATGCAGGCGAGGCCGCGGTTCTCTTCGCCGATCAGCCAGCCGATCGCCCCGTCCTTGTCGCCGAAGGCCATCGAGCAGGTCGGCGAGGCATGGATGCCGAGCTTGTGCTCGATGCCGGAGCAGCGCAGGTCGTTATGCGCGCCGAGCGAACCATCGGCATTGACCATGAATTTCGGCACGAGGAAGAGCGAGATGCCGCGCGTGCCGGGAGGGGCGTCGGGCAGGCGCGCCAGCACGAGATGGACGATGTTCTCGGTCAGGTCGTGCTCACCATAGGTGATGAAGATCTTCTGGCCGGTGATGCGGTAGGTGCCGTCACCGACGCGCTCGGCCTTGCTGCGCAGCGCGTTGAGGTCCGAGCCCGCCTGCGGCTCGGTCAGGTTCATCGTGCCCATCCATTCGCCGGAGACGAGCTTGGCGAGATAGGTCTCCTTGAGATGGTCCGAGCCATGGGCATGGATCGCCTCGATGGCACCGACGGTCAGCAGCGGGCCGAGCGCGAAGGCGAAGGCGGCGGAGTTCCACATCTCGATGCAGGCCGATTGCAGCAGGGTCGGCAGGCCCTGCCCGCCATAGGCTTCCGGCGCCGGCAATGCGTTCCAGCCGGCCTCGGCCCAGGCCTTGTAAGCTTCCTTCCAGCCTGGCGGCGTGGTGACGGCGCCGTCCTTCAGCTTGGAGCCGTGGGCATCCCCCACGCGGTTCAGCGGTGCGATCACATCGGCGGCGAACTTCGCAGCCTCGTCGAGCACGGCCTCAGCGACGCCGCCTTCGAGCTCCGGCGCCAGCCCGTCAGCGATCAGTCGATCGAGGCCCGCGACATGGCGCATGGTCGAGAGCATGTCCGAAACCGGGGCGCGATAGCTCATCTCTCTCTCCTCAAGGCCGGCCTTAACCCGCAAGGGCAGCCGCAACCTGCATTTGCCATTGCCGCGATGGTAGCGAGGAACTATCGCCTAAGCCACGCGCAAGCGAGCGCGACCTTCGTCCGAAGGCCTGCTCGCCGATTAGTTTATATATAAACTATCTTCGGTCAATCTCGTCGTGAACCATCAGATGCTCGCCTCCCGCCCGACCAAGCTGCTCGCCGCCGATGCCTCCGGCATCGCCGAGGCGGCGGCGCTGCTGCAGGCGGCCGGGCTTGTCGCGCTGCCGACGGAGACCGTCTACGGGCTCGCTGCCGATGCGACCTCCGGCACCGCCGTCGCCGGCATCTACGCCGCCAAGGAGCGGCCGAGCTTCAACCCGCTGATCTCGCACCTGCCGGATCTCATGAGCGCGCGCCGGCAGGGCCTGTTCGATGCGAACGCGCTGGCGCTGGCGCAAGCCTTCTGGCCGGGGCCGCTGACGCTTGTCGTGCCGGCCTCGCCGGGCTGCACGGTGAGCGATCTGGCGCGGGCGGGACTTCCCTCCGTCGCCTTGCGCGTTCCGGCCCATCCGGTCGCACATGCCGTGCTGGAGGCGGCCGGGCGGCCGATCGCGGCGCCCTCCGCCAACCGCTCCGGCCGGATCAGCGCGACCAGCGCGGCCCATGTGATGGCCGATCTCGATGGACGCATCGACGCCATCATCGATGCCGGGCCGACCGAGGTCGGCGTCGAATCGACCATCGTCGCCTGCCTCGACGGCGCGCCGCGGCTGCTGCGCCCCGGCGGGGTGCCGCGCGAGGCGATCGAGCATGTGATCGGCCGGCCGCTCGTCATCGCGGGCGATGCCGGCCATGCGCCGATCTCGCCCGGCATGCTCACCTCGCATTATGCGCCCGCGGCGCGCGTGAGGCTCGACGCCGACGCACCTCATGACGGCGAGGCCTGGCTCGGCTTCGGCCCCGAGGAGCGCGCTTACCCGGCCTCGCTCAATCTGAGCCCCACCGCCGACCTCCGCGAGGCAGCTGCCCATCTCTTTGGATACATGCGCCAGCTCGATGAGATCGGGCGGAAGACCATCGCAGTCGCCCGCATTCCCGAGCATGGGCTCGGCGAGGCGATCAACGACCGTTTGCGGCGCGCCGCCGCGCCACGCTGAGCCCTGCTCTCCGGGATTTGAATTCCTCCAGCTTGCAACGATGCAAGATATCGGCTTGCGTGCCGACTGGAGGACGCCTTGCCGATGAATGCCAAGCTTGCCTGGGACGATTTCCGACTGATCAAGGCCATTGCCGATCATGACGGGCTGACCGGGGCGGCAGCGGCGCTCTCCGTCAACCATTCCACCGTGTTCCGGCGGCTCGGGCAGATCGAGGAACTGGTAGGACTGCCGCTCTTCGAGCGGCGCAAGACCGGCTATGTCGCGACGGTCGCCGGCGCAGAGATGGCGGCGCTGGCCAGCCGCATGGACGAGGATGTCACCGCCTTCGCCCGGCGCCTCGCCGGGCGTGACGTTGCTCCATCGGGCGAATTGCGGATCACGACGACCGACACGCTCTACCAGAACGTGCTGCTGCCGATCTTCGCGGCGTTTCGCCGGGCGCACCCGCTGATCCGGCTCGATGTCGTCATCGGCAACCAGGCGCTCAACCTGTCGAAGCGCGACGCCGATATCGCGATCCGCGCCAGCGACACGCCGGGCGAGACATTGGTCGGCCGGCGTATCGCCACCATCGCCTGGGCGATCTATGGCCGCGCGCAGGACGGCATCACGACGGAGGAGGAAGCGAGCCCGGCGCTGCTCTACCAGCGCGACTGGGTCGCGCTCGGCGACCAGCTCTCGCATGTGAAGGCGGCGCGCTTCGTGCGCGAGCATGTCGCGCCGGAACGGATCGCGCTGAAGAGCTCGGCCGTTCTCGGCATCGCGGAAGCGGTCGCGCAGGGGCTCGGCATCGGGCCTTTACCGTGCTTCATCGCCGACCAGCGGCCGGACCTGATCCGGCTCCTGCCGCCCAATCCGGATTTCGCCACCGGCTTATGGGTGCTGACCCATCCCGATATCCGGCATGTGCCGCGGGTGCGCGCCTTCATGGATTTCTGCAGCAACGAGCTCGCACGGCAGCGCGCGCTGTTCGAGGGGTAGCCTCAGCCGATCTCGACGACGACGCGGCCCTTGACCTTGCCCTCGACGATGGCCTTGCCGGTTTCGATCACGGCCTCGAGCGGAATCGTCGTCGTGATCAGGCCGAGCTTGTCGCGGTCGAGATCGCTGGCGAGGCGCGCCCACGCCTCGATCCGGCGCGGCTTCGGGCACATCACCGAATCGACGCCGAGCAGCGCGACGCCGCGCAGGATGAAGGGTGCGACCGAGGCCGGCAGGTCCATGCCCTGGGCGAGGCCGCAGGCGGCGATGGCGCCGCCATATTTCGTCACGGCGAGCAGGTTCGCGAGGGTGTGCGAGCCGACGGCATCGACGCCGGCAATCCAGCGTTCCTTGCCGAGCGGACGGCCCGGCGCGGAAAGCTCGTTGCGGTCGATGATCTCGGCGGCGCCGAGGCTCTTCAGGTAATCGGCTTCCTCGGCCCGCCCGGTCGAGGCGATGACATGCCAGCCGGCCTTGGCCAGCAGCGCGATCGCGACCGACCCGACGCCGCCAGCCGCACCGGTGACCACGACGGGACCGTCGGCGGGCTTGAGACCGTGCCTCTCGAGGGCGAGCACACAGAGCATCGCGGTATAGCCGGCAGTGCCGATCGCCATCGCCTCGGCGGGCGTCAGCCCTGCCGGCAGCGGCACCAGCCAGTCGCCCTTGACCCGACTCTTCTGGGCGTAGGACCCGAGATGGGTCTCGCCCGTGCCCCAGCCATTGAGCACGACGAGGTCGCCCGGCTTGAATTCGGGATGGTCGGAGGTTTCGACCCGGCCGGCGAAGTCGATGCCGGGGATCATCGGCCAGCGGCGCACCACCGGGGCCTTGCCGGTAATGGCGAGGCCATCCTTGTAGTTCACCGTCGAATGGGTGACGCGGACGGTGACGTCGCCCTCCATCAGGTCGCTCTCGGCGAAATCGGTGAAGGCGAGATTGGTCCCCGTCTCGCCCTTAGTCGCCACGAGGGCCTTGAACGTCGTCATCACCATCTCCGAAATGCACAAACACGAAGGCCGACAAGGTTGCAGCGGCGTGGCGCCACCGCAACCCCATCGGCCGTGTGTAGATCAGTCTTCCCGATCAGGCCGGCTGCGCTTCCGGCCTGTTCACCGGCTTCTCGACGATCGGCAGGTTGATCAGGGCCGAGGCGACACCGAGCGCGACGGAGAGCCACCAGACGAACTGGTAATTGCCCATCGATTCGTAGAGCACGCCGCCGAGCCAGACGCCGAGGAACCCTCCGACCTGGTGCGAGAAGAAGGCGAAGCCATAAAGCATCGCCATGTATTTCGTGCCGAACATCAGCATGACCAGCGAGGAGGTCGGCGGCACGGTCGAGAGCCAGAACAGGCCGATCACGACGCCGAAGGTGATCGCCGTCGTCGGACTGGGAGGCAGCAGGATGAAGGCGGCGATCGCCACCGCCCGGCCGAGATAGATCCAGGCGAGGAGATGGCGCTTCGGCATCCGTGTCGAAAGCCAGCCCGAGGAGAGCGAGCCGACGGCATTGGCGAGGCCGATCACGGCCAAGGTCCAGCCGCCGACCCAGGCCGGCAGCCCGGCATCCTTGAGATAGGCCGGCATGTGCACGGTGATGAAGGCGAGCTGGAAGCCGCAGGTGAAGAAGCCGAGCACGAGCAGCACGTAGCTGCGATGCTTGAAGGCCTCGCCCAGCGCCTGAACGATGGTCTGGTTGGGCAGATTGGCCGCGGCGGCACCGGCCGCAGCGCCGGTCTTGCGCGTCGCCATCACGATCGAGATCGGCAGGATCGGCAGCAGCGTGAAGGCAAAGACGACGAGCGCCTGCTGCCAGCCCAGCGTGTCGATCAGGATGTTGCCGATCGGCGGGAACAGGAACTGGCCGAAGGAGCCGGCGGCCGTGCCGGCGCCGAAGGCCATCGGCCGCCATTGTTCCGGCAGGAGCTTGCCGAAGGCAGCGAGCACGAGGTTGAACGAACAGGCCGAGAGGCCGAAGCCGATCAGCACGCCGGCGCCGAGATGGAGCTCCAGCGGCGTCGTCGCATAGGCCATCATGACGAGACCGCCGGCATAGAGCAGCGCGCCGACGCAGAGCACACGCACCGTGCCGTAACGGTCCGCGATCGCCCCGGCGAAGGGAGCTCCGAGGCCCCAGAGCAGGTTCTGGATCGCCAGTGCCAGGCTGAACGTATCGCGGCCCCAGTTGAACTGGACCGTCATCGGAATCTGGAACAGGCCGGCGCTGGCCCGTGGGCCGAAGGTGATCAGGGCGATCAGGCAGCCGGCAGCGACGATGATCTCCGGAGCATAGCTGCGCGCTGGAGTGGACGTCATGGATGTCTCCGAAGCATCGAATGTGTGCCTACACGTTAGCGCCCTGCCCGGACGGCAACCAGCGCGATTTCGTGAAATCTCGCATCACGGCGACAGATGAAAGGCAAGAGGCGCAGCCGCCGTTAACCGGCGCTCAACCTTACCGAGGCGATAACGGAATCCAACGAAGGCGCGCGGGTTCGGCTGCGCTTTTCGTTCCGTGCGATCGGGACGGGTTTTGTCGCTTTGAGTCATTGGCGTGTCCACAGGCATGGGCGGAATGCGCGCCCCCTCGGCATCAGATGGGCCGCGAGCACCGTCGCGCCCTGGGCCCTGTCCGTCGGCATGCTCGTGTCCTTCACCGCCTCCGCCGGCCAGAATTTCGGGCCCAACGGCCTGCCGTCGAGCGCCATTGCCCGGGTCGCGCCCGGCCCCGTCTCGGAACTGGCCGAGGGTCCGTCCATGCTGGTCGCCGCCAGCGCTTTCCGGCTGCCGGGCCTCGCCCTGACCTCGGCGGTCACGCAGGCGAAACTCTCCTTCGAAGATCCGGAGCGCCGCATCGTCGTCGACCCGCGCGCGCCGCGCGAGGACATGAAGCGCTCCGCGGCGGCATCCTTTCCTGAGGTCGACCGCACGGCCAAGGGCGACATGCTGCCGAGCCTGCGGCCGGGCCTCACCGAACATCCTTCCGTCGAGCTGGAGCGCGTGGTCTTCGGCGAGACCCAGCCGAAGCTGATTTCGGGCGGATTCTCGATCGATGCGATGCGCGCGGCCGAAGCCATCGACGGGCCGCAGATCGGCTTCGAGCTCGACGCCAATGACGAGGGATTGACCGATCCGGCCCTGTCGGATTCGTCGCCGGTATCGCCATTGAAGCCGAAGATCCATTCGGCACGGCAGGCCGAGCTGCATCTGGAAAGCATCGACGGTTCCTCGCCCCTGGTGCCGACGGCAAGCCAGGTCTCGTCGTCGACGCCGCTCGTCGGCTCCGTCATGGGCACGCTCACGCCGCCGGCCCTGCCCGCTCATTCCGCACCCCAGCAGCAGCGCGCACGCATCGCGCTCGCCTCGGCGCCGGCCGGTCGCGACCTGCGGCTGGCCGAGCCCGGCGTGAAGCAGGACTATACCCAGTTGATCGCGCCGGAGAACATGGCGAAGGAGCAGCGCTGCCTCGCGGAAGCCGTCTATTTCGAGGCCCGCTCGGAATCGCTCCTCGGCCAGGCGGCCGTGGCGCAGGTCGTGCTGAACCGGGTCAAGAGCGGGCTCTATCCGAGCAGCGTCTGCGGCGTCGTCTACCAGAACAGCAACCGCTATCTCGCCTGCCAGTTCACCTTCACCTGCGAGGGCAAGTCGCTGCGCATCACCGAGCCCGCCTCCTGGCGCGATGCGGTCAGGATCGCGCGCGAGGTCTATGACGGCACGACCTACCTGCCGGATGTCGGCGCCTCGACCCATTACCACGCGAACTACGTGCGTCCGTACTGGGCGAAGAAGCTCAAGAAGATGGACACGATCGGCCAGCACGTCTTCTATCAGCTGCGGCCAGGGCAGACCTGATCGCCCCGAACGGCCGCTGCCAGCTATTGGCGGGCCCGGACCATCGCCTTCCCTGAAACGGCACGGCAGGCGATGAGCTATCCGAACAGGAAATGCCAGACGCCGTAACCGACCACACCGATCCAGGCGAGCGTCACGACCCCAGCCAGGCCGAGGCAGAGCGCGACGAACGCGTTGTCCTTGAGATCGTCCATGTGACCTTCCGGCAAAAGCGACGCAGCGACCTTTTCCCTCAACGAGCCAGCCCGAGGCTGCGGCATGCGTTCGGGCCATGCCTTTCGGGTGTCATAGCGGGACGATCACGGGCCCGGCATCCTTCGTTCGAAGGGCACGCGATCGTGCAGGCCGCAGGCCGCTTCGATCGCCGCCGTTAATATCGGGAGCGCTTCCAATCGCCCCGCGGGCTGCCCTCCGGATCCCTAAAAAGCGAGCGTTTCCCTTTACTTGGACGCAATCTGCATGAATGCGCGGGCCGCGCCGAACTGGTTAATTTTACCTTGTTTTAGCGTTTACCTTGCGTTCATCACTTCGAGCGGGCTTCCTGTCCTCAACGAACGGCGCCTGGCGCCGAAACCGACAGGTCAGGTCCAACATGGTGCGCTCGCTTTCCTCAGGGTTCATCGCCGCTTCCAGCGTCGCGACGGCGCTTCTGCTCGGCGCCTCGGTCGCCCAGGCCGGTGGCGGCTGCCGCGGCTCCGCCTGCTACAACCTGGTTACCGCGCCGCCGGTCTATGGCTCGATCAACGAGACCTACCAGGTTCGCCCGGCACAGGTGCAGCGCCGCGTCGTCCCGGCCGAATACGAGACCGTGACCGACAATGTGATGATCGCTCCCGAGCGCCGCATCCCGCATCACCGCGCCGCCGTCTACGAGACCGTGACGGAGAAGGTGCTGATCTCGGCTGCCGGCCGCCGCTGGGAAGTGACCCGCGACGCTTATGGCAATACGGTCGGCTGCTGGGTCGATGTACCCGCCCGCTACGGCTACCAGAGCCGCCGCGTCGAGGTATCGCCGGCTACCATCGATTACGAGACGGTCCCTGCCGTCTATACGCAACGTCAGCGCCAGGTGATGGTGCGTCCGACCCAGGTCGTGCGGGAAGAGATCCCCGCCGTCTACGAGACGAGGCAGCGCCAGGTGATGGTCAGCCCCGGCTCGCAGTATTGGTCCCGCTCCCGCTACTGAGCGGATCGGGACAGAGTTTCACGCAGACCCTTTTTTACCACGGAACGACCACTTTCACCCCGGCCCTCGCGCCGGGGTTTTTTCTTGGGCAGTTTTGCGGGAAAGGGGCCGGCATTCTCGGGCGGAGCGAAGCGCAGACCCGAGAATCTCTCGCAGGATCGGGGGCCTTTTGGCCGGAGATGCTCGGGTCAAGCCCGAGCATGACGCAAGGAACGCCTCGCGCCCTGCCCGCTCAGGCGAACTTGCCGCCGAGCAGGACGACGCAGACGCCGACGACGAAGGCAAGGAAGCGGGCGGGCATGCCGACCAGCGTTCCGGGCGAACGGCCCGTTGCATAGCCGACGAGCAACTCGACGAAGCCCAGCCCGAGCAGCACGATGGCGAAGGGCGGCAAGGCTCCGTCGGGTGCAACGAAGCCAGCCTTGACCCCATAGGCGACCACAGCGCCGAGGGCAGCGCCCAGCGCGACGAACAGCAGCTCGTTTCGCGACGGGCGCATGGTGTCAGCGCCGGCGGAAGTTCTGGCGCGGCGGGCCGCCCGGAGCGGGACCAGCCGTCTTCTGACGGAAATTGATGCGGCCGCGATCGAGGTCGTAAGGCGACATCTCGACGATGACGCGGTCACCCGCGATGGTGCGGATGCGGTTCTTCTTCATCTTGCCGGCTGCATAGGCCAGGATGATGTGCTCGTTATCGAGCTTCACCCGATAGTTGCCGTCCGGAAGCACCTCGACCACGGTGCCGTCGAATTCAAGCAGTTCTTCTTTCGCCATCTGTCGTCCTTCGTGAGCCCTAGGGCGCGTGGGCGAGCCGTCGTCAAAGAGGCTCGCCCTGTTCTGGCCGATCGCGCGTCAGCGCGCGCGCCGCCGGGCGCCGTTGGTGCGTGGTTGCTGTGTTCTTTGCTGCAAGAACGCGACGCCGCCAAGCCCTTCTTTTGCCGAAACGCCGTCTTTTCGCTGTGCGGCCTGCTCAGGGCGCGGCGCACGCTCGGGATGACGCGGGCGTTCGTGACGCTCCTGGCGCGGACCGCCATTGGCAGGCTGGCTACGCTGGCCGCCCTCACCGGGCTTGCCGCCGCGCGGCTGCTGTCCTTGCGGACGAGCCTGCTGCTGGCCCTGCGGGCGGGCACCTTGCTGGCCCTGCGGGCGGCCTGGACCGCCACGTCCGCCGCCGTTCTGCTGCTGGCCGCGCCCACCGCCGCGCTGGTTCTGCGGCGGCTTCTTCGGCGTACGGCCGTCCCAGTAGGGAACCTCGCCGATTGGGGTGATCGCGACCTTGGTCAGCTTCTCAATCGCAGCGAGATCGCCGCGCTCTTCCGGGGTGCAGAAGGCGATGGCGATGCCCGCCGCACCGGCACGCGCGGTGCGGCCGATCCGGTGGACATAGGTCTCCGATACGTTCGGCAGGTCGAAATTCACGACATGGCTGATGCCGTCGACATCAATGCCGCGGGCGGCGATGTCGGTGGCGACGAGGATGCGCAAGCTACCGTCGCGGAAGGCGCCGAGCGCCCGCTCGCGCTGGCTCTGGCTCTTGTTGCCGTGGATCGCGGCCGCCTCGATGCCGGACGCACCGAGCTGGCGCACGACCTTGTCGGCACCGTGCTTGGTGCGGGTGAAGACGATGGCGCGCTCGAGTTCGGGCACGTTCAGCGTCTTCGCCAGCAGCGCCGGCTTGTCGTGGGCTTCCGTGAAGATGACGCGCTGGTCGATCTTCTCGGCGGTGGTCGCGACCGGCGCCACCGCGACCTCGACCGGGTCGGTGAGATAGGCGGAGGCGATCTCGCGGATCGGCTTCGGCATGGTCGCCGAGAAGAGCAGCGTGTGGCGCTCCTTCGGAATCAGGGTCGCGATACGACGCAGCGCGTGGATGAAGCCGAGATCGAGCATCTGGTCGGCCTCGTCGAGGACGAGGAACTCGATCTCGCGCAGCGAGACGGCACGCTGGTCGACGAGGTCGAGCAGGCGGCCGGGCGTGGCGACGAGGATGTCGACCTTGTCGCCGAGCGCGCGGATCTGCTTGCCGACGGGCACGCCGCCGAAGATCACCGTCGAGCGCAGCGTGGTGAACTGGCCGTAGGTGCGGATGCTCGCCTCGATCTGGGCGGCGAGTTCACGCGTCGGCGACAGAATGAGCGCCCGCACGGCGCGGGCCGGCATCTGGCGCGGCTTGCCGAGCAGCCGATGCAGCATCGGCAGCGAGAAGGCAGCGGTCTTGCCGGTGCCGGTCTGGGCGGCACCGAGCAGGTCGCGGCCCTGGAGAATGGGGGGGATAGCCTGCGCCTGGATGGGCGTGGGCGTCTCATAACCTTCGGCTGCGAGCGCCTTGAGAAGGGGCTCGGCAAGGCCGAGATCGGTAAACTTGGTCAAGAAAGGGCTTTCTGGGCGCCGTGATCGCGGGGGGCGCATGTGGAATCGGCTGCGCCGCAGGCCCGCATCCGGCCTGAATTCAAAGATAGTCGGACCTGCCGGCGAACCGCTAGCCACAGCGCCGGCAGGCTTGTCGTGGACCGGGATGGCTCAAGGCCCGCCCGGTCGATCAGGTATTGGCTCAGGCGACGACGAGGTTGCCGGCCGAGGTCTTGCCGGTCTTGCGATCGGCAACGAGTTCGAAAGAGACGACCTGGCCGTCATGCAGCTCGCGCAGGCCGGCGCGCTCGACGGCGGAGATGTGGACGAACACGTCCTGGCCGCCGTTCTCAGGGGTGATGAAGCCGTAGCCCTTGGTGGCGTTGAACCACTTCACGGTGCCTTTTTCCATGGCGTAGAATCCTTACGTTTCAGATCCGCGTATCGTTGCGACCCAGAGCTCGACGCGCGGACGCCTTGCAATGGTCTTGTAGCGATGTGTGGTGGATCTGAATCGTGCCCGCCGACCGGATTGCCCGCGCGGAGGATTGGCCAGAACCCGGCCGCATCTCGTCATACATCGGCATGGGTAGCACGAAATGCAAGAACCGTCCAGCAAGGGGCCATCGCCGCTCGGAACCGAGCCGGCAAGCAGATGGTTGGCAGGAAAAGGAGGCCACACCATGCCGATCACGCTCAAGGGCTCCTGCCGCTGTGGAGCCGTGCATTTCTCGGTCGAAAGCCATGCCCCGGTCCCCTACCAGCTCTGCTACTGCTCGATCTGCCGCAAGACGGCGGGCGGCGGCGGCTTCGCGATCAACCTCTCGGCCGACGCCGCGACGCTGAAGGTCGAAGGCGAGGACAAGATCGGCAGCTTCAGCGCGGAGATCGAGAGCGATGACGGGGCTTGCGAGCGCTCGCAGGCGCAGCGCCGCTTCTGCACCAGCTGCGGCACCGCTCTCTGGCTGTTCGACCCGCGCTGGCCGGAGCTGCTCCACCCCTTCGCTTCCGCAATCGACAGCCATCTGCCGCGCGCACCCGAAAAGACCCACCTGATGCTGCGCTTCAAGGCCGGCTGGGTCGAGCCGGCGATCGGGCCGAACGACCAGAGCTTCGACGAGTATCCCGAGGAATCGATCGAGGACTGGCACCGCAAACGCGGCCTGTGGGTCGATTGATCCCGCGGCCCGCGGAGGTAGCTTGCTACGAACAGATTAGCGAACGAGCTGTTCGATGAGACTGCGCAGCGGGCCGAGATCCGGGATCGCATGGTAGCGGCCATGTCCCACGGGCTCCGCGGCATGTTCCAACACCCAGGTCAGTTCATGCGGCACATGCACCGCCCATGACCCGGCCTCCAGCGCCGGCAGGATATCGGACTTCAGCGAATTGCCGACCATCATCGCCTGCCCCGCCCCATCGCCATGGCGAGCGAAGATGCGATCGTAGGTATCCGGCTTCTTGTCGCTGACGATCTCGACCGCGTGGAAGAAATCGCCGAGGCCAGACTGGGCGAGCTTGCGCTCCTGGTCGAAGAGGTCGCCCTTGGTGATCAGGACCAACCGGTAATCGCCGGAGAGTGCCGCCAGCGTCTCACGGGCATGCGGCAAGGTCTCGACCGGATGAGCTGCCATCTCGCGGCCGGCGGCGAGGATCTCGCCGATGACAGCAGCGGAAACCTGCCCTCGCGTGACCTCGATCGCCGTTTCGACCATCGAGAGCACGAAGCCCTTGATGCCGAAACCGTAGAACCCGAGATTGCGCTTCTCGGCTTCCAGAAGGCGCCCGGAAATCTCGGCCGCCTCGCCGTGCTCGCCGAGCAGCGCGACGAAGCGATCCTCCGTCATCCGGAAGAACTGCTCGTTCTGCCAGAGCGTGTCGTCGGCGTCGAAGCCGATGGTGGTCAGGCGCGACATCGCTCGCGTCCCCTCAGCCGGAGGCAAAGCAGGACGGAGGGAGTGTTTGCCCCTCCCATTCGGCATAGGCATCGGGCGGCAGCACCCGGACCGCCACCGGCTTCTCATCGCCCGCAGGGGCTGCAGCCAGGTCACCGATGTCGCCCGGCGGCAGCTTGATGATCTTGTCCTCGATCCGGCCGGGGATCCCGGTCAGGTCCAGATCGAACTGCGGCAGCCGCCACGGGCGGATGATATCGCTCGCCGTCACCGAGAGACGCACGGCCGTGTCGGCCGGAAGCACCAGCGCTCCGCTGACGACACACTCATCGTCGGAGCCGACTCCGCCCGGCTGAAGATAGTCATAGCGCCAGCCTTCCGGAGTACCGGTCGCCAGAATGCGGCGCGCCGGTTCCGGCTCCTGCCTGCCGCCCTGGACAAGCAGCTCCAACGCTTCGCGGCAAGACTTCTGCATCGCGGCAGGCTGCCCGCTGCAGAGATCCGGCGCCTGCGCCAGAGACGGGACAGCAAAGCCACAGCTCAAAGCGAGCAGCAGCCCGCCGAAGCCGATGAACCGCCCGCCCGTCACGGCTCAGCCGTCCTTCGGCTTGATCGCGCCCAGCGCCGCCTGCGCCGCGGCAAGGCGGGCGATCGGCACGCGGAAAGGCGAGCAGGAGACGTAATCGAGCCCGACGCTCTCGCAGAAGCCGATCGAGGCCGGATCGCCGCCATGCTCGCCGCAGATGCCGAGCTTGATGCCTGAACGGGTCTTGCGGCCGCGCTCGGCGGCGAGCTTCACCAGTTCGCCGACGCCGTCCTGATCGATGGTGACGAAGGGATCGGCGTCGAGCAGGCCCTTGGCGGTGTAGGAACCGAGGAAGGAGGAGGCGTCGTCGCGGCTGATGCCGAGCGTCGTCTGGGTCAGGTCGTTGGTGCCGAAGGAGAAGAACTCGGCGCTCTCGGCGATCTCGGCAGCGCGTAGCGCGGCGCGCGGCAGTTCGATCATGGTGCCGACCTGATAGTCGATCTTCGTGCCGCTCTCCTCGATCACCGCTTTGGCCATGGCGTCGATACGGGCCTTGACCAGGTCGAGCTCGGGCTTGCCCATGACGAGCGGCACCATCACCTCCGGGATCACCGGCTTGCCGGTTTCCTTGGCGGCAATGACCGCCGCCTCGAAGATGGCGCGGGCCTGCATCTCGGCGATCTCGGGGAAGGCCACCGCCAAGCGGCAGCCGCGGAAGCCGAGCATCGGGTTGAACTCGTGCAGCTCGGCGGCACGGTGCTTCAGCGCCTCGGGGGTGACGCCGAGCGCGGCGGCGACCTCAGCGATCTCCTTCTCGCCATGCGGCAGGAACTCGTGCAGCGGCGGATCGAGCAGGCGGATCGTCACCGGCAGGCCGCTCATGATGCTGAAGAGCTGGACGAAGTCCTGGCGCTGCACCGGCAGGAGCTTGGCGAGCGCAGCCCGCCTGCCCTTGTCGTCCTGCGCGAGGATCATCTCGCGCACCGCCTGGATGCGATCCCCTTCGAAGAACATGTGCTCGGTCCGGCAAAGACCGATGCCCTCGGCGCCGAATTCACGCGCGGTCCTGGCGTCCTCCGGCGTCTCGGCATTGGCGCGGACCTTGAGGCGGCGGACCTTGTCCGCCCAGCCCATCAGCGTCGCGAACTCGCCGGACAATTCCGGCTTCTGCATCTTGATCTCGCCGAGCAGGACCTGGCCGGTACCGCCGTCGATGGTGACGAAATCGCCGGCCTTCAGCGTGTTCGGGCCGACGGAGAGCGTGCCCTTGGCATAGTCGATGCGGAGCTGGCCGGCGCCGGAAACGCAGGGCTTGCCCATGCCGCGCGCCACGACCGCCGCATGCGAGGTCATGCCGCCGCGCGAGGTCAGGATGCCCTCGGCGGCATGCATGCCATGGATGTCCTCAGGGCTCGTCTCGACGCGGACTAGGATGACCTTGCGGCCCGCCTTCTTCGCCGCCTCGGCATCGTCGGAATTGAACACGATTTCGCCGGCGGCGGCGCCGGGCGAAGCTGGCAGGCCGGTGGTCAGCACGCGGCGCTCGGCCTTGGGGTCGATGGTCGGGTGCAGGAGCTGGTCGAGCGCGCCGGGCTCGACGCGGCCGACGGCCTCCTCCTGCGTGATCAGGCCCTCGGTCGCGAGCTCGACCGCGATGCGCAAAGCCGCCTTGGCGGTGCGCTTGCCGGACCGGGTCTGCAGCATCCAGAGCTTGCCCTCCTGGATGGTGAACTCCATGTCCTGCATGTCGCGATAGTGCTTCTCGAGGATGCCGTAGATTCGGCAAAGCTCGGCATAGGCCTCCGGCATCTCCGCTTCCATCGAGGGCTTGTCGGAGCCGGCCTCCTTCTTGGCGGCCTCGGTGATGTCCTGCGGCGTGCGGATGCCGGCGACGACGTCCTCGCCCTGGGCGTTGATCAGGAACTCGCCATAGAGCGCGTTCTCGCCGGTCGAGGGATTGCGGGTGAAGGCGACGCCGGTCGCGGAGGTGTCGCCCATGTTGCCGAACACCATCGACTGGACGTTGACCGCCGTGCCCCAGCTCGCCGGGATGCTGTTCAACTCGCGATACTTGATGGCGCGGGCGTTCATCCAGGAGGAGAAGACGGCGCCGACCGCGCCCCAGAGCTGCTTCTCGGGGTCCTGCGGGAAGTCGGAGCCGAGCTCCTTCCTGACGATCTCCTTGTATTTCCCGACCAGCAGCTTCCAGTCGGCGGCCGAGAGATCGGTGTCGAGATGTAGGCCCTTGCGCTCCTTGTAGTCCTCCAGCGCCTCCTCGAAGAGGCCGTGGTCAATATCGAGCACGACGTTGGAATACATCGTGATGAAGCGGCGATAGCTGTCCCAGGCGAAGCGCTCGTCGCCCGAGGCCTTCGCGACAGCCTCGACCGTTTCGTCGTTGAGGCCGAGATTGAGGACGGTGTCCATCATGCCCGGCATCGAGGCGCGCGCGCCCGAGCGGACAGAGACGAGGAGCGGATTGGCGGCGTCGCCGAAGGTCTTGCCGGTGAGCTTGCCCATGCCGGCGAGCGCAGTCCGGACCTGCCCGTCGAGCTCGGCCGGGAAGCTCTTGCCGTTGTCGTAATAGGCGGTGCAGACCTCGGTGGTGATGGTGAAGCCGGGCGGAACGGGCAGGCCCAGATTGCTCATCTCGGCGAGGTTCGCGCCCTTGCCGCCGAGCAGGTTCTTCATGCCTGCCTCACCCTCGGCCTTGCCGTCGCCGAAGGTATAGACCCACTTCCCACCTGCCATCACATAGCCTCTTCTGTTCAACCGGACAGGGCAAACGCCGCGCCGGCTTGAAAGTTTCGTGTGCGTGCCGTCGATGGCCATTGGTCACCGGCAGCGGGGATGAGGCGCTCATGCCCAAACCGACATGAACGATCAATGAGCGTGTGCAGCATCGACTGATGCAGCGCAATAGCACGGCCGGGTTGCGTCAGGCTCCCTTCCCGCGCGCAGCCCGCGGCCAGCGCAGCGGCCAATTGACGATGCGCTCGGCGACCTCCTCCTCAGGCACCTCGTCCTCATTGGCGAAGACACGGCCGCGCACGGAGACACCGGCCGCGACCACCGTCTCGGGGTCGCCGGAGACCAGCGGATGCCACCAGGGCAGGTCCTTGCCCTCGGCGATGAGGCGATAGGCGCAGGTCGGCGGCAGCCAGGGCAGCGTGCGCACATCCTCGGGCGTCAGCGTCACGCAATCCGGCACTTTCACCGAGCGGTTCGGATAATCGCGGCAGCGGCAGGTGCCGGCCTCGAACAGGCGGCAGCCGACATCGGTCGCGAAGATGCGCCCGGTATCCTCGTCCTCGAGCTTGACGAGGCAGCAGCGGCCGCAGCCGTCGCAGAGCGATTCCCATTGCTCCGTCGACATCGCCTCCAGCGGCGTCGTCAGCCAGAACGGCTGCTGTTTCGGCGGGGTTTGCGTCATGGCAGGCTTATGCGCCCGCAGGCGACAAGATGGAAGGCCGTTGCCTGCCCGTTCATGTCTCGGGCCGGCACAGCCACCATGGCGGGCGTCCTGCCTTCTCCATGAAATTTACCGTCTCGCCTCTTATCCGGTAGCGAGACGTCCTTATGTGTCCATTCCCCGGCGCTCTTCTGTTGCCAAGATGGCAAGCACGCGGCAGGACTAAGCCTGGGGGCCATTCAGGAAGCCTGGATAAGGCCATGGAGTTCAGGAAGGCAGGCTGGAGGACGCGGCTGAAGCGCTTCGCGCTCGCCGCAGACTCATGGCTCGATGCCGGCCTGTGGGGCGCCGGGCGCCGCGCCGGCGAAATCCATGAACGCATCCGCAGCACCGCCGACCGCCTGACCGTCACCGGCGGCAAGCGCGTCGCCGCCGAATTCGCCAGCGAGGGCCTGAATATCGGCATCGTCGGCGCGCTGATCCTGCTGATGCTGGCCCTGCCGGCCTTTCGGATCGGCAATGACGAGGCGCTTAAGAACCAGGTCTTCGCCGTCACCTTCCTCGACCGCTACGGCATGCCGATCGGCCATCGCGGTGCCCGGCACGACGATTCCCTGAAGCTGGAGGAGATGCCGGACCATCTGCTCAAGGCGGTGCTTGCGACCGAGGATCGCCGCTTCTACGACCATTTCGGCATCGACGTGATCGGCACCTCGCGGGCCCTGCTGGTCAACACGCGGGCCTCGGGCGTCGTCCAGGGCGGCTCCTCGCTGACCCAGCAGCTCGCCAAGAACCTCTTCCTCAACAACGAGCGCTCGCTCGACCGCAAGATCAAGGAAGCCTTCCTGGCGCTGTGGCTGGAGGCAAGGCTCAGCAAGAACGAGATCCTCAAGCTCTATCTCGACCGCGCCTATATGGGCGGCGGCACCTTCGGCGCCGCGGCGGCCGCCGAGTATTACTTCGGCAAGTCGGTGAAGGACGTCTCGCTGGCCGAGGCCGCGATGCTCGCCGGCCTGTTCAAGGCGCCGACGAAATACGCCCCGCATGTCAACCTGCCGGCCGCGCGGGCGCGGGCCAACGACGTGCTCAACGCCATGGTCGATGCCGGCTTCATGACCGCCGGCCAGGTCGACAGCGCCAAGCGCAATCCGGCGACGCCGGTCGACCGCAAGCGCGATTCCAGCCCCGACTACTATCTCGACTGGGCCTTCGACGCGGTGAAGGAGCTCGCGAACGAGGGCAAGCTCGGCGCCGACCGTGTGCTGACCGTGAAGACCCCCCATGACACCGCGATCCAGCAGCGCGCCGACGAGGCGATCGAGACGATCCTGCGCCAGCACGGACCGGCCTATCGGGTGAAGCAGGCAGCGACCGTGGTCATGGACCCGGACGGGGCCGTGCGCGCCATCGTCGGCGGCCGGGACTATGGTGCGAGCCAGTTCAACCGCGCGACCGCGGGCCTGCGCCAGCCCGGCTCCTCGTTCAAGCCATTCGTCTATGCCGCCGCGCTCTCGGCCGGGCTCTACAAGCCGAATACGATCGTCACCGACCGGCCGGTCTGCATCGGCAACTGGTGCCCGAACAATTACGGGCGCTCCTATGCCGGCTCGATGCCGCTCACCGTCGCGCTGGCAAAGTCGATCAATACGATCCCGGTGCAGATGTCGATCGCCATCGGCCGCGCGACCGGCGAGACCCATGAGGCGCGCGCGGCCGCGATCGGGCGCCGGAAGATCGTCGAGACGGCCCGCGCCATGGGCCTGACGACGCCGCTGACCGACACGGTCTCGCTGCCGATCGGCGCCGCCGAGGTCACCGTCATCGACATGGCCGCCGGCTATTCCGTGCTCGCCAATGGCGGGCGCCGGGCGAAGCCCTATGCGGCGATCGAGATCGCCAATTCGCAGGGCGAGGTGATCTATCGCCATGACCGCGACGAGCCGGAGCCGAAGCAGGTGCTAAGCTCCCAGGTCGCGCAGGACATGAACTTCATGCTCTCGAAGGTGCCGACCGAGGGCACCGGCCGTCGCGCCGCGCTCGACGGCGTCGTCACCGCCGGCAAGACCGGCACCACCAACGGCTACAAGGACGCCTGGTATGTCGGCTATTCCGGCAATCTCGTCGGCGCCGTCTGGTTCGGGAACGACAATTCCACTGAAACCGCGAACATGACCGGCGGCTCGCTGCCTGCGATGACGTGGAAGGAGATCATGCAGTTCGCCCATCAGGGCCTGGAGCTCAAGCCGATTCCGGGCGTGCCCGTAACCGACCCGAAGGGCGCGGCGGTGGCCAGGGCCGGCAGCGCCACGAGGCCGGCTGGCGCGACCGCCGGCCATATGCCGCGCCAGTCCTTCGAGGTGCTCTCGGCCGTCGGCTCGATGTTCAAAGCCGTCGAGCCGCGGCGCAGCGCCGGCCGCCCCGTCCAGGTCGGCATCCGCGAGATCTCGGGCAGCGAACCACGGCTGCGCTGAGAGGCAGGCGATTGACGACGACCGGTGCGGTGGCTCAACTCCGCCCGGAACTCCTCTCCCAGGCGGAAGGACAGCGTGCGGATTCTCGACCTCGCCTATATCCTCGCCCTCGGCGCCGGCCTCGGGCTGGGCTCGGCCCATTGGGCGGTGGCCGGGCGCCCGGCCATCGGCCGGGTCGAGGTCGGCGCCTGGACGGCCTGGCCACGCAGCGGCAGCCGCGAGGTCGATCCCTATATGCGCGCCTATCTCGCCCGCGGCGTCCATCTGCCATTCGGCTCGGGTGAAGGGCTTGAGCTGATCGCCGAGCGGGACGACGCGGGGCAGACGCTGGACGGGCGTTGCCGCTACCGGCTGTCCGGCGCGACGCCGCCGACGCGCGGCTGGACCATCGGCATCACCGATGGCGACGGCCTGCCGTTCCGCCTGCCCCTGGAGCGCACCGGCTTCACCGATTCGGAGATCGTCCGCCCCGAGGACGGCGGGCTCGCCATCATCGCCGCTGCCACCCCTGAAGCCGGCAACTGGCTGCCCTTGCCGGCAAGCGGGCGCTTCCAGTTTCGCCTGCGGCTCTACGATACGCCGATATCGAGCCAGACCGGCGAGACACGGGCCGCCAACCTGCCGCGCGTCACGCGCCTCGATTGCCGATGAGCGCCCTCAGCCACGATCCGACGGAAAAGCGCAGCGCCCCCTTCGCCGGCTGGCGGCCGCGCCTGCGCACCGGCTTCGCGCGCTTCGCGATCACGACACTGGCCGGGCTGATACTCGCGGGAATCGTTCATATCGTTACGATCCTGGCGATCCCGGCGCTCTCGCTGCGCGACGCTGCTCATGCCTATCGCGAGCTTGGCATCGAAGGGCATGCCGAGCCGATCCCCTCCCCCGGCAATGCCCGCGGCCTGCCCGCCCTGCGCGAGGCCGATCCCAATGTCGTCACCGCGATCTGCAGCTACGATCTCTCGGCCGGCCCGATGCGGGTGGTCGCCCGCACGGGCACATTGCCGCTCGGCCTGACGCTGCACCGGCAGGGCGGCGGCGTGCTCTATGCCATCACCGACCGGGCGGCGATCCGCGGCACGCTCGAATTCCTGGTGATGACCGAGACCCAGCGCGACGAACGCATCGCGGCCGACGAGGAGGGCGAGACCAGCCGGGAGCTGCGCATCGTCTCCGATACCGAGCAGGGGCTGATCGTGGCGCGCGTGCTGATGCGCCTGCCCTCCGACCGGGCCGACGCGGAGGGCCTCGCGACGGGCGTCGCCTGCGGCGCGGCGAATTGAGTTAGCCCTTGTAGACGACCGGCCGCTTGCCGCCTTCGCCGAAGGTACCGATGAGCGGCATCTGGCAGAGCGGCCTGGCTTCCATCTCCAGCGCCATGATCGCACGCTCGGCCTTCACGGCTTCGCGCGAGGGCATCTCGACGACCAGATTGACCAGCGCGTGACGGTAGCTGCGGAGGCGGAAATCGAGGCGTTCGCAGACCCAGAAAACCAGCCCCTCGTTCTCGACGACGCGCGCATAGGCCGGTTCCTGCTTGTCGACAGGCACATCGGGAGAGGCCTCGACGGTGCGCATCCGCACCCGGTCCATGCTCACCACCCGTGCCGCATTGGCACGGAACGGGCCGATCAGCAGGCGATCGGCATTGGCATCCTCCGCCAGCCGGTTGTAGCGCGAGGCCTGGGAGGCGAAGGATATCGAGGTCAGCCCGCGGAAATAGTCGCCGACATCGGTCGACTGGGCCGCGACCGGCAGGATGCGCGTATGGGCAAGGTTGGAGACCTCGCCCTGGAAGACGCTGTTCGGGCTTGCCGGCATGACGAAGCGCCAGGCGCGGTCGCGCATCTGTTCCTCGTCGTCGGTCAGGCGGAAATAGGAACTCTGCTCGCCGCGGGCGGTCGCGGACCAGAAGCCCGTTTCGGGAGCGATGAGCTGCGACCAGACCGTCGGGCGCGGCCGGCCGAGATCGCCCGTGGTGGCGGTGCAGGCGGAAACGGACACAGCCGCCAGCGTGGCGAGCAGCAGCTTGGCCGGGCTTCGTGTCACGCAGGCTGCCTGCGGGCACTTTTCCGCGCAGCGACCTTCCGGGGCCGGGCATTGGCGGATGATTTTGCGCCCGGCAGCCGGGCTTCGGGCGGGCGCTCGTAGCGCACGCCGGTGAAGAACAGGATGTCCGCCGTCCGTGGCGGAAGGGAACAGGCCGAGGCCTGCTGCAGGCGCCGCTGCGGCGCAAAGGGGATGACGATGGCCATGATGCGCCTCCTTATCCAGCGCCAGAGTTGCAACGCGAGGGGCGGCGAGGTGCGGGCAGCACCGAGTCGCAGGCCCCGCAGGCCCATCAGGCCCGGACATGGTTAACGCAGCCTTAACGGTCGGGGATTAATGCTGATTCATTATCAGTTTCCCGGTCCCCGAGTCCGTCATGCCTGCATCCGTCTCCAAGGAACTCGCCGATCTCGCTCGCCTGGCGCGCGAGGGCGGGCTCGACCTCAGCCCGATCTCGCTGCGCGTCAAAGCGGACCTGCTGCTCTCGACGTCGCATCCCTCGCCCACCGATCTCGCCGCTTTCAACGAGATGGCCGAGGCGCTTCTGCCGGGCATCGACGAGGCGACGGCGCTCATCCTGGCGCGCAAGCTTGCCGGCTGGGCGCATACGCCCGCGTCGGTCCTCGCCGGGCTTGCCGCGAAGGGCGGCGCCGTGCTGGCGGAGCTGCTTCGCCATGGCATGCCGGTATCGGCGACCGAGCTCGAAGGTTTGGTCGAAACCGGCGACGAGGCGATGCGCGCGGCCCTGGCCGTCCGCAGCGACCTCACCGCCCAGGCCGTGATCATGCTGGTATCGGGTGCGAATCGCGCGCTCGACCTTGCCCTGATCGCCAATCACAGCGCCCCGATGCCGCGCGCCGCCGTCGACAGCCTGATCGCGCGGGCCCGGACCGAGCCGACCTACCGGCCCGGCCTGCTCGCGCGCCCCGACCTGTCCAACCTCGAACTCGCGCCGCTTTTCCTCCATGCCGGGCCGGAACGGCGCCTCGCGATCCTCGAATCGCTGATGGCGCGCGAAGCTCTGCATCCCAGCGAGAGGCGCCCCGCCCTGTCCGCTGCGACGTTCGCCGGCTGGCTCGACCTCGCGGCCGAGGATCGGGACATCGCCTTCGCCGCCATCGCCGACCATCTCGGCGGTGGTGCGGCGCTGGCCGGCGCCATAGCGGCCGACGCGTCGCGGGATCTGGCGGCGCTCGTCCTCACGGCGAGCGGCACGACGGTCGAGGAAGCGACGCGCTTCCTGATCCGGCTCGGCGACGATACGGCTCATTCGGTCGAGCGCATCTTCGCTCTGGTCGCGCTGATGCGCTCGGTCAGGCCTGCCATCGCCTTCCGCCTGGCCATGCATATCGCCGGCACGATCGTCGCGGCACCGCAGCGGCGCGGCCAGCACCAGCCGTCCATGGACCCGAGCGGGACGCCCTCGCGCGCCGGTCATGCCCGGCCGGAAGCGCAACCGGCGATGTCGGACATTCTCGGAAAGATCGGCGCCAAGCGCGAGCGCGGCTGAGCCACCCCGCCTCGCTGGAGCGGTATCAGCCGCTCACGAGTGCGAGCCGCGGATCGCCGGCCTGGTTCTCGATCTCAACCAGCCAGAGATCGCTGTCGAAGCGCAGTTCCCGCGCGACACGATCCTCGATCGCCAGCGGATCGGAATCGAGCAGAAGCTGGAAGCGGCGCTCGCCATCCTCCTCGGCCAGCGCCTGCGGCGCCGGGGCGTAGAGCGCGGCAGTGCCGTCCAGCCGGTCGAGCTTGACGAAGATGGCGCCGGCCTCACGCGCGCCACGGCGGCGCAGCACGGCGACGAGGCCATCGAAGGCCGCCTGCCGCAGATAGGCGGAAACCCAGAAATCGCTGGTCAGCCGCGCCATGTCAGGCGCCGCCGATCAGGTGCGCGGGGCTGTGGCTGAACGGCTGGCCGCTCTGACATCCGCAGGCGGGCGCAGGTCGCCGTTGATCAGGTCAGCGATCGGATCGCGCGCGGGAGCCGCCGCAGCGCGCGGCGCAGGTGCAGCGGCCCGCGGCGCGGCCTGAACCGGCGCCGGCGGCCGGGGTTGCGCTTCGCGCGTGGCTTGCGCCTGGGACAGATCGTTCGGTCGCGCCGGCGGGCGGATCGGCTGCGCTGCGGGAGCCTCGACGGCGGGAGCAGGCACCGGTTCGGTGCGGCGCTCGGTCGTGGCCCGCGGCTGCGAGGCCGGCGCTGACGAAGAGAGAATCGGGGCCGGATGGCGCGCCTTCTGGAACAGCAGCGCATTGGCGACGATGGCGATCGAGACGATACCGAAGGTCAGCAGGACAAGCGCCCTGCCCGGCCGCTGCCCGGCGGTGCGGGCGACCCGGCCAAGCCAGGATGTCTTGCGTCGCGCCGGTTGGGCACGGCGCACCGGGGCGGACAGGGAAGCGCCGGAATGGGCGCGGGCGGCCATGGTCACGGACATCGGTCAGCTCGTCTTCAGGCGGTCAGGCGGAGAGGTTCTTTGGTATCGATGCCCCGGCGCGGAGCCCGGGCGAAAGTCACGATCTTGGCCGGCTGTTCGACGCCCTCGATGCCGCCGACCGGCAGCCGGACCGAGACGCGCGTGCCGATGTCCGGCGCGCTCTCGACCGTCAGGCGGCCGCCATGCAGGCCGACGAGCCCGCGCACCACGGACAGCCCGAGGCCGGTGCCCTCATGGCTGCGATCATAGGCGCCCTTGGCCTGGAAGAAGGGATCGCCCAGCCGGGGCAGGTCGGCAGCGGCGATGCCGATGCCGGTGTCGGATACCGAGAGATCGATCGTGTCGCCGTCGCGCACGACGGCAAGCGTCACGCGGCCACCGGCCGGCGTGAACTTGATCGCGTTCGACAGGAGGTTGAGCACGACCTGCTTCAGCGCGCGACGGTCGCCTTCCATCGCAGGCAGAGCCGGCCCGGTCACGCGCTCCAGCGCGATGCCGCCAGCCTCGGCCCGCAGCGCCATCAGCGCGCAGCAATCCTGCACCATCGCGGCGAGGTCGAGCGGCTCGCGTTCGATCGTCATCGCGCCGCTCTCGATCTTGGAGATGTCGAGCAGCGTGTTCACGACATCGAGCAGGTGATGGCCGGAGGCGTGGATGATACGGGCATATTCGAGACGCTTCTGCGCATCGAGCCAGCCATTGTCCTCGGCGCTCAGCATCTCGGAGAAGCCGATGATCGCGTTCAGCGGCGTGCGCAGCTCGTGGCTCACCGTCGCCAGGAACTGGCCCTTGATGTCGTTCGCGCGCAGCGCCTCGGCATGGCCGCGCTCGCGGGTTTCCTCGGCGGCCCGGCGCTCGGTCACGTCGCGCATCACGCAGACCACGGCCGCGCCATCGGCGGCAGCGGCGCCGGCAACGCGGCAGGCCTGCATCTCCAGCCAGAGCGAGACCGGCAACCTGGCCTCGCCCGCACCTTCGCGCGGCACGAAGAGCGTCCGGAAGCAGGCGGTCACGCCCTCCCCGCCGTGAGCGGCATCGCTCAGCGCCTTCAGGAAAAGCGGCCGGTCGGCAATGTGGACGCGCTCGAACAGGCCGCGTCCGAGCAGTTCGCGTGGATCGGCACCAGCCAGGGCCCGCGCCGCGGCATTGGCGAAGACGACCGCGCCGTTGGCGTCATGCCAGGTGACGAGATCGCCGACATGATCGAGCAGAAGCTGAGAACGCGCATCCGAGACGCGCTGCTCGCGCTCCTCGGCATGGCGCCGGCGCAGCAGGACCGCCGTCACGACCAGGGCCTGGGCCAGCGCGGACATCGCCAGAAGCGGCATCGCCTCGCCGGTCCACACCATCGTTTCGGAGAAAAGGCCGAGCCATTGCAGCCCGATGGCGGCGAACAGCGCGCCGACCGCGATCCAGCCGGCCCGCAGCATGAAGCCGCGCGAACCGAAGAAGGCCGCCTCGACCGGCACGACCGCCAGCCAGAGCAGCAAGGGGGAGGACAGACCGCCGGTCGCGCCCGCAAGCGCCACGATGAAGAGGGACAGCGCGGCGGAGGACAGCGCATGCGCCCGATCGAGACGGCCCGTGCGGGAAACCAGCGCCACGGAGAGAACAGCGAGCGCGGCAGCGACGATCATGGCCGCCTCGAAGGCGCCAGGCGCGCCGCGCCAGGCGAGATAGGCCGGAGCAAGGCCGAGCATGCCGCCACCGACGAGCAGGCGCGACAGAACGAAACGTTCGTGACGCCGCCTTTTCGCCGGGTCCGACTGCACCGATGCATGCACCAGTGCTGCCGCCTGTGTCCTCAATGCTGTCATCGCCATACGGAACGCAACGCCTTGCTTTCGCGGATACCCGATCCGCTTGGCCCAATCTCGCCATGGCCGGTTTAAGCGGGGCTTAAGGCGAAGCGCGGCGAAAGCCCGGGCCAGCGGCGGAAAGCAATTTTTTCTGTCGACTTTTCATGCAGTTAGATAAAATCATCGCGTTTTCTCGGCACGAGCCGATGTTCGCGGCAAGGTGAACGGAAGCTGAAGATCACTTGCGGCATTCGACTCGCATTTGAGCGTTTGGAATGACGCGATTTTTCGAGATCCCGGTCTAGGTTGTTCTCGCGGCGCAAGAGAGGCGTCGACGATGGAGACCGACATGGCCTACCTGCTGCGCAAGATCGCGATCATCGGCCTGATCGCCGTGAACTCGCCCGTGCATAGCGGCAAGCCGGCCGACGCCGCATTGCCGCAGGCCATGTGGCAGGCGGCCGAAACGGTCCGGACCGAGACGCGCACGGTCGCAGGCAGCCTGACCGCCGCGCGCGAAGCGGCCGAGATCCTCGCGGGAATGGACCCGGCCTTACGCGAGCGCATCCTGCATGCCGCGGCGACGACGGTGATCGGGAAGCAGGCGCCGCAGCGCTGAGCGCTTGACGCTCCCCCGCAATCGCGGGAAGACGCCGGTCATGACGACAAGCCTCGACGACATCGTCGCGAATTTCGAACTGCTCGACGAGTGGGACGATCGCTATCGCTATCTCATCGAACTCGGCAAGGGCCTGGAGCCCCTGCCCGAGGAGGCGCATGTCGACGCCAACAAGGTGCGCGGCTGCGCGAGCCAGGTCTGGCTCGTTGCCCATCGCGATGGCGGCAGCGGCCCGCAGACGCGGCTTCGCTTCGTCGGCGACAGCGACGCCCATATCGTGCGCGGGCTCGTCGCGCTGGCGCTGGCGATCTTCTCCGGGCGGGAAGCGGCGGAGATCCTCGCGACCGACGCCTTCGCCATCTATGAGCGCCTTGGCCTCGCCGCCCATCTCACGCCGCAGCGCTCGAACGGCGTGCGCGCCATGATCGACCGGATCAAGCGCGACGCCCAGGCTGCCGCCGCAGCCTGAGCCGTTTCAGCCGGTGGCCGGGAATTCGCTCGGCCGGGCATCGGCTGCCTGCCAACTGCGCACCCCGCTCTGCCGTGTGCGGCGGTCCAGGCCGTAATGCGTCACCAAGGTCGCCAGCGCGACACGCAGCACGACCTTTGCCGAGCGCGGCGGCCAACGGCGCTCCTTCTCGACGAGATCGAGCCCCTTGAGAAAGCCGCAGATATCGATCGCGAGACCTGACAGCTCCGGCCCCAGCCGGTCACAGGCGAGCCTGACGCGCTGACGCGCGGCGAGCGCGGTGTCGGACGAGCCGGCGACGTCGCGCGGGCCCGCCCCCGCCTGCTCCGGGGTGAGCGCCGCATCCCAGTTCATCGTCACGCGCGGCAGCATCCCGGCCAGTGTGATATCGGCGCGGAAGCGCTCGCCGGCCGCGAATTCCTCGTCGCCGATCTGGGGCCTGCCGTCCTTGCCCGGACGGCGATAGAGCCAGAGCAGTGGACTTTCGCGATCGTCCATCGCGGGAGCAGGCGGCTCGCCCGGCTCGGGGCGGGCCTTTTCCACGACCGGCGCGTCCGGCACCGATGGAGCGAGGCCGAGGCGGGCCGCTTTGGCATCTTTCGACCAGGCGACGAGCCCTTCCGCCGCCAAGGCCTGCACGGTTTCCGACGCGACATAGCCGGCACCCAGGCTTGTGCCGTTCACCGTCCGGTAGAGCGCGATGCGCCCACATCCCAGCGGGGAAACCAGGCCGTAGCATCCGGGCGCGGCGAGATGCCTCAGGAGCCGGCCGCGTTCCTGGCGTTCGATTTCAGCGCTCATCGGCGGGCCTCCGTCGGTTGGTCGACCAGCCTCGTCATCGTGGCCAGAAGTGCGGCTTCCAGGGCGGTCAACCCGAACTCCAGCCCCGGGTCGTCGCGGCGATCCTCGATCAGGGCACAGGCATGGCGAACGGTGGTGCGGTCCCGGCCAAAGCAGATGCCGACACGGGTGAGGCTCAGGCCGAAGGCGACATGGGCGAGATACATCGCCGTCTGGCGAGCCACCGCAATCGACTTCCGGCCTCGATGCGCGGCCCGCAGGCCGGCCAGCGGAATCCGGGTCGCGGCTGCGATGGCCACTTCCGCCAGGCGCGCAACGGCGCTGGCACGCAGGGCAGTTTGGGATTGGTCGCGCTCTTTGTTCATGATATGTTCCTATTCAGAGTCAGCCGCCCCTCCCCGCGAGGCGTGACCGATATAGGATTATATTCTTATATTCCGACTGGCAACCCCGGAGCCGGCTTTATCCCCGCCCCTCCCGACGAGACGCATGAAAAAAGCCGCCGAGATCATCGGCGGCTTTTTCCGGGGTCGGCGTAGCCAGAGCATCTTCTTCCCGCAAACCGAAGTTCACGTCGCTCGAAAATGCTCTATCGCACGCGGCTCAGCGGCGCTTACGGCGCTGCTGGCCGAGGCCCATCTTCTTCGCAAGCTGCGAGCGCGCCTCGGCATAGTTCGGCGCGACCATCGGATAGTCCGGCGGCAAGCCCCACTTCTCGCGGTACTGCTCGGGCGACATGTTGTACTGCGTACGCAGATGCCGCTTCAGCGACTTGAACTTCTTCCCGTCTTCCAAGCAGATCAGGTAATCGGCCGTGATCGACTTCTTCACGGGGATGGCGGGCTTGGGAGCCTCGGCCTGCACCACAGGCGCGGCGCCACCAATGACCCGGCTCAGCGCCGAATGCACTTCGCTGATCAGTGCCGGCAAATCCGAGGCAGGCACGGAATTGTTGGAGACATAGGCGGAAACGATATCCGCCGTCAGCTCAATGAAGTCCGCTCCGTCGTTCTCGGCCATGGCGATGTTTCTCCTTATCGTTCTTGCTGGCGTTATGCGCTGACCGTCCACCGCCTTGCGCCCGATAGCCTGATGAATATTACCAATAGTGGGTCAAGCACCATCGGCCCAGAATCAGACAACGCGGACTGATCGAGATATGCGTTTATTCCATGCTGTTTAGTTACGCAAGTCAGCAAATTCCAACAATTAATGTATTGAAACGTCAATATTTCGCCATCCGGATGCTGCGTTGCACTGAATGCGAAAATCAAAGCCGCAGATGGCCTCGATGTCTTGCAAGCTGATCCCGCCGCCTCTACGTGTCAGCGCCCCAGATCGGAGATCGTCATGCGCCTGGATCAGGATCGCCACTCCCCAAGCGCCGCGCCACGCAGGTCCCGCCGGATACCCCCGCCGCCGCGCGCCGAGATCCGGACCGCGGAAACGCAGGTCCACGGCGTCACCTTGCGCGACGACTACGGTTGGCTGCGCGCGGGTAACTGGAAGGATGTGCTGCGGGAACCCGACGTCCTGCCGGCCGATATCCGCAGCTATCTCGAAGCCGAGAACGCTTTTTGCAAGGCCTTGATGGCGCCAACGCGCGCACTGCAGAAGGAACTGGTCAAGGAGATGCGCGGCCGGATCAAGGAGGACGATGCGAGCGTCCCGCAGCCGGACGGGCCGTTCCTATACTATTCTCGCTACCGCAAGGGAGCCGAGCATCCGTTGATCTGCCGCAAACCGCGCAGCATGGCGGGAAAGACCGGCCGGGCGGGCGAGCAGATCATGCTCGATGCCGATGCCCTTGCTGAAGACAAGGATTTCTTCGATCTCGGCGACGCCGCGCATAGCCCGGATCATCGCCTGCTCGCCTGGAGCGCCGACGAGGCCGGCTCGGAACTGCATACGGTCCACGTCAAGGATCTGGAGAGCGGGGACGATCTGCCGGACCTCGTCAAGGACACGACCGGCGAGATCATCTGGGCCAGCGATTCCCGCTCGTTCTTCTATGTTGCGCTCGATGACGATCACCGCCCGTCGCGGGTGAAGCGCCACCGGCTCGGCGAGCAGGCCGAGCTGGACGCGTTGCTGCATGACGAAGCCGATGCCGGCATGTTCGTCGATATCGACAAGACCCAGTCCGGGCGTTTCCTGCTGATCACGGTTGGCGATCACGAGACCTCGGAGACGCGCATCCTCGACCTGGACCGGCCGGAGGCGAAGCCCGTCCTCGTCGCGGAGCGCGAGCCGGGGCGCCAGTACAGCCTGGAGCACCACGGCGACATCTTCGCAATCCTGACCAATGCCGGTGGCGCCGAGGACTTCAAGATCGTCACGGCCCCCGTCGACGCGCCCGCTCCGGCGAACTGGCGCGACCTGATCGCGCACAAGCCGAGCCGTCTCATCCTCGATCATGTCTGCCTGAAGGGGCGGCTGATCCGGCTGGAGCGCGAGGACGGGCTGCCGCGCATCGTCATCCGCGATTTCGTCGATGGTACAGAGCGCAGCATCGCCTTCGACGAGGAAGCCTATGGGCTGGGCATGGATGCGGGCTACGAGTTCGAGACCGATACGCTGCGCTTCATCTATGCCTCGATGGCGCGGCCGGCCGAAACCTATGACTACGACCTTGCCACCGGCGCGCGGACCTTGCTGAAGCGGCAGGAGGTGCCGTCAGGCCATGATCCGGACCACTATAAGGTGCGCCGGATCTTCGCCACCGCCTCGGACGGCGCGCGCGTGCCGATCTCGATCCTGCACCGGGCCGATCTTAAGCTCGACGGCAGCGCCCCCTGCCTGCTCTACGGCTACGGTTCCTACGGCTCGGCGATGTCGGCCTCGTTCCGGACGCGGCCGCTCAGCCTGGTCGATCGCGGCTTCGTCTATGCGATTGCGCATGTACGCGGCGGCACCGACAAGGGCTGGCGCTGGTATCTCGACGGCAAGCGCGAGAACAAGCGCAACACCTTCACCGATTTCATCGCCGCCGCCGGGGCGCTGGCCGATGCCGGCTTCACGACGCGCGGCCGCATCGTCGCCGAAGGCGGCAGCGCCGGTGGGATGCTGATGGGCGCGGTCGCCAACATGGCTCCCGAGCTCTTCGCCGGCATCGTCGCGGAGGTGCCCTTCGTCGACGTGCTCAACACGATCCTCGACGACACCCTGCCGCTGACGCCGCCGGAATGGCCGGAATGGGGCGACCCGATCCGCGACGTGAAGGCCTTCGAGACCATCCGCAGCTATTCGCCTTATGACAATGTCACGACACAGGCCTATCCGCCGATCCTCGCCATGGCCGGGCTGACCGATCCGCGCGTGACCTATTGGGAGCCGGCGAAATGGGTCGCGCGCCTGCGCGCCACCATGACCGGCGGTGGGCCGGTCCTGCTGCACACCAACATGGAAGCCGGCCATGCCGGGTCGGCCGGGCGCTTCGACTCGCTGAAGGAGACCGCCCTGGCCTATGCCTTCGCCATCCATACGGTGGGCGAAGGCTGGGACGCGGCAAAGGGCGCCTGATCAGACGCCCAGCCGGCTCTTCTCGCTGGCGAGATAGACCTTCAGCTCGTCCATCGAGGCGAAGCTGTATTCGCCATCGGGGGTCCGTGCCCGGATCGAGCCATCGGCGAAGATGGTGAAATGCGCATCGCCGACCTGATAGGCGCCGACGATACCCTCGTCGGAGGCCGGACGGCTGTCGGTCGCGGCCGGAGCCGCCTCGGCCTGCGGCTCGGACGCCTCGACGGGCTCGGACGCCGATTCCGGCTCGACGTTCCCCGCGTCGGATTCGTCGTCCTGAAGCGGCGGATCGACGGCATCGGAAACAGCCTCGGTTTCGGCATCGTCAGCCGCAGGCTCGGCCGGTGCATCGAAGGCGTGAGGCTCCGTCCGCGGCGGCCAGAGCGGAGCCCCCGTTTCGGTGGGCACCTCTTCGGCGGCGGCAGGAGACGTATCGAGCCAGGGCTCCCGGCGCGGCGAAGCGCGGTCCATCCAGGTCTCGGCTTCGGCGAAGGGGTCGGGCTCCTGCGAGAAGGACGGCTCGACGCGCCCGGTTGCGGGCTCCGGCTCGTTCAGGTGGCCCGCCAGGCTCTCGCGCAGGGCGCTGAACTCGTCACGCTCGGCTTCATCGCGGGCTGCCGCGATGGCCTCCCCCGCCTCGGTAGGAGCCGCCACGGGCTCATCGGCCGGCGGCTCGACCGAAGGTCGGTCGCCGAAGGGAACCGGCGCGTCATGCGCGGCGAAGGCTTCCTCATCGGCCACCGGCTGGGCATCGGCCGCAGCGGGCTCTGCCAGCTCATGCTCTTCCGCTTCAAAGGCGACCGGCTGAGGAGATGCGGTCGGCAGCGCCTCCTCGAACATGTCGGGCAGCGGCTCGGCTTCCTCAACCTGGGTCTGTGCCGATTCAGATGCCGCCTCGGGCTCGCTCTCCGCAGCCGGCTCCGGCTCCTGCAAGTCATGCGCGACGGGCGCGCCGAACAGGTCCCGGTCCCCGGATGAAGCAGGCACCTCGGCGGGAGCCGATGCGTTTTCGTCTTCGGGCTCGGTCAGGGCCTGCGCCACGGCGCTCGTCGCCGCAGCACCGGCGACCGCGCCGATCGCAACCGGGGCCACGGAGCGCGCAAATGCGGTGGCGTCGTCGCGCGGGAGCGACACGGGCGGGGCTTCCACCGCCGAGGCCGCAGGTAACGGCATGGCCGAACGAAGCTCGATCGCCTCGACCAGCGCGCGCCGGGTCGCCCTGACTTCCCTGAGGATCCAGGCGAGCGAGAGCATGATCAGGCCAGCGCTGCTCGCGATCGAGCCCATGATGACTTCGGTGAAGCCGCGTTCCAGCACCAGATAGGGCCAGCCGTCATAGATGGCATAGGCGCCACCACCGAACAGGAGCAGACCCAGAATGGTAAAAATCGCGATCAAATCAATATCCTTGGCAGGGCCGGACCAGAGCCGGCCTTTGCGTCACTATCTAACGTATTGAATAAGAGAGAGTTTCCAATCCGGACCGCTTAGAGGGAGAAATCTGGCGCGAATGTGGCGGCCTGTCGAGAAGACATATGCTTTTCGCGATGGCAGCGGTTGTCGACCGGCGCGGAGGCGCTTAACTATCGCAGGGAATGACAGGGCCTCCGCGGCTCCGCCTGTCCCGTACAGGCCATTCTCATTTCAAGCGATTTCACAGCCCAAGGAGAGGCCTCATGTCCTTTACCCTTCCCGATCTTCCCTACGCCCATGATGCGCTCCAGCCCTTCATGTCGAAGGAGACGCTCGAGTACCATCACGACAAGCACCACCTCGCCTATGTGACCAACGGCAACAATGCCATCAAGGGCACCGAGTTCGAGGGCAAGTCGCTGGAGGAGATCGTCAAGGGCTCCTATGGCAAGAACCCCGCGATCTTCAACAATGCCGGCCAGCACTACAACCACCTCCATTTCTGGAAGTGGATGAAGCCGAATGGCGGCGGCAAGATCCCGGGCGCACTGGAGAAGGCGATCGTCGATTCGTTCGGCTCGGTCGACAAGTTCAAGGAAGACTTCGTCGCCGCCGGCGTCGGCCAGTTCGGTTCCGGCTGGGCCTGGCTCGAGGTCAAGGGCGGCAAGCTCGCCGTCAGCAAGACCCCGAACGGCGAGAGCCCGCTCGTCCACGGCGCGACCCCGATCCTCGGCGTCGACGTCTGGGAGCACTCCTACTACATCGACTACCGCAACCGTCGCCCCGACTATCTCAAGGCCTTCCTGGAGAGCCTGGTGAACTGGGACTACGTGGCCGAGCGCTTCGACGCCGCGAAGTAATTCGGCGGTCTTCCGGATACGAAAACGGGGCCTCGCGGCCCCGTTTTTTTGTTCGCGGGTGTTTTCCCGCAGGCGCTGCGGCGCGAAGTGCCGCTGCGCAGATGCGGGGCTGCCATCTCAGGCGGCGACGTTGCGCAGGAACTGGTCCACGGTCGAGTCGAGACGCTGGGCCTGGTCGGCGACCTCGCCGGCCGCGCCGCGCACCTGCTCGGCCGAGCGCCCGGTCTCCTCGACGCTGTCGGCGAGCACGCTGAGATCGCTCGAGACCGAGAGGGCCGAGGTGCTGGCCATGGCGACGCCGCTGGCAATCTCGCCGGTCGCGATGGCCTGCTGCTCGATCGAGGTCGCGACCGAATTCGCGAATTTCTCGATGGCGTTCATCCGCTCGGCGATGTTCTGGATCGCGCCGACAACCTGGCCGGTCGCACCCTGGATGGCGGCGACCTGCGCCACGATGCGGTCGGTCGCATCCGCGGTCTGCGCCGCCAGCGACTTGACCTCGGAGGCCACCACGGCGAAGCCGCGGCCCGCCTCGCCGGCACGCGCCGCCTCGATCGTGGCATTGAGGGCAAGCAGGTTGGTCTGCGCGGCGATGTCGCGGATCAGGTTGACGACCTCGCCGATGGCGCGGGCGGTCTCGTCGAGCGCCTGCACGGAGCCTGCGGTATCGCGCGAGACGGAGGCCGCCTCGACGATCTCGGTGCGGACGCGGCGCACCTGGAACTCGACCTCGCGGATGGCCGCGCCCATCTCTTCGGCAGCCTGCGCGGCACTCTCGACATTGCCCGAAGCACCATGGGCATTGTCGGCGGCGCGGGCGGCACGCCCGGACGATTCGGCAGCGACGCGGGCAAGCCCGTCGGAAGCCTCGCGCATCCGCTCGGCATTGCTCTTGAACGCTTCGAGCGCCAGGCCGACCTCGCTGCGGAAAGAGGTGATCGCATGGTCGACGCCCTGCTGGCGCGAGCGCCGTTCAACCTCGGCCACGCTCTGCTGCTCCTCGAGCGTTGCCCGCTCGGCGAGACGAATCTTGAGGACGCCGAGCGCACGCGCGATCGCGCCGATCTCGTCGCGCCGGCCCAGCGCGTCGATCGGCGTCGAGAGATTGCCGTCGGAAATGCTGACGATCGCCTTCGTCATGCTGCGCAGCGGCCGCATCGCCCGCGACAGCGAGAGCCAGAGCAGCGGGCCGAGCACCAGCAGGATCAGCAGGCCGAGCCCGATCGTCACGAACTGCTCCCAGGCGGCACGCGCCACGAGGCGCGTCTTGTCGAAGCGCAAGGCGACATAGCCGATCTGCTTCTGCTGGCTACCGACGCGGACCGCGTGGATCTTCGTCACATAGACATTGTCCTCGATATCGATCTCGTTGCGCGTCTGCAGAGCCTTCCAAGGCTCTTCGCCGATCTGTTCGGCGAGCCAGCGCGGCGTCAGCGACAGCCGCGCTTCGACAGTGCGTCCCGCGGACGCCAGCCCGGCGACATCGTCGGCGACGATGCCGGCATCGAAATCGGGGTCGCGCTGCAACGAGGCGAGAATGGACCCGAGCGTGTTGTTGTCCCGCGACAGGATCAGGGACGGCGCAGCATTGACCACCATCAAGGTCAGCGCCATGACCTTCTGATCGAGATCGGCGCGGGTGCGGGCATCGTTATAGCGGGCGATCGCCAGCACCACGAAGACGATGGCGACAGCGACGATCGCCACGGCTGCGGTTGCGATCTGCCGGCTGAGTGAGCCAAGGGCCTGCCTGCCCGGCTGCGCCGGCTCTCCCGCGCCGGCTGCGCGCCTGAACACCTTCATCGAGCCGACCATCTCCAGAACCGGCGCAAACTGCTGCGAAGAGCGGCGCCTCCAACCCGACGCCACAATGGCCGGTTCCGGTAAACAAATCGCTTGCGGCGCGCCGTCTCGCTATCAGTCCTCCAAGGTGGCGAAGCGGCGCAGCGGCAAGCCGGGCGGCGACACGAAGGCAGCGATGGCGGCGTGCTCGACAGGCCGTGACGCGACCACCGGATCGAGCGTGGCAAGCTCGTCATCGACGAAGCCTGGATGACACATGACGAGATGGCGCGGCCCCGGCTCGATCAGGAAACGGGCCAGATCCGCAGCGAAATCCCGTTGCGGATCGAAGGGCGCCACGCCGGAAAAGCCGCGATTGACGCGCAGACCCCGCTTCAGCGCCGCGCTGCGGAAGCCGGCGGCGAGACCGGCGATGACGAGCGCCTTGCCGACCGCGACGCCGCGCGCGCGAATTGCGGCCAGACGATCCGCCGGATCGCGCACATAGAGCGCCCCCGCCGGATAGCGCCGTGCCAGGGCATCGAGCAGCGCCCGCCGCACGCCAGGCAGAACATGCACATGCTGGTGACCGTCGACGAAATCCGGCCGCCGGCCGAGCGCGTCCTCGAAGGCATCGAGCTGGCACGCGATCTCGGTCGCGATCTCGGCCCGCGCCGCCGGTGACATCGAGGCTGCGCGCGCAACCTCCTTCAGCTTCGGCAGGGCACCGCCAGGCGCCAGCCGTGGCATCGTTGACAGCGGCGCCGCGCAGGTGAGGTTGAGATGCAGGCCGAGATCGGCCTCGCCCGCGAAGACGGCGAGCTCGGGCGCCAGCCGACGCCAATGCGGGCGATTGGTCATCGCCCCGGTCGCGGTGAGCTTGCCGCGTTCGAGAAGGTCGAGGATGGCGCGGCTGACGCCGTCCGTCAGGGCGAAATCATCGGCGCACAGGATGAAGCCCTTCGCCATCGCGCGTATCGTCCCTCGTTGACCGGGCTCGCGCTATAGCGCGATGCCTTCCCGATGGGAACGCGCCGCCATAAAGTCGCGCGTTTTACCAGGGCAGTTTTACCGTGCCGGACTTGTCGCCCGGCAAGCTTTGCGGTTCTGTGCGTCGCGCCTCGCCGGAGAGGCGTATGCACCCGCAGTTTGAAAGGTCGTTCGTGACGGATATCGGGTCTCAGCCGGTTCAACGTGCGCCTCGGGCCTCCCGCTGGCCCGAACTCTCGATCGTCGTGCCCGTGCACAACGAGGCCGATAACCTCGCCCTGCTCGTCGAGCGCCTGCGCACGGCGCTCACCGGGGAAGTCGCGTCCTGGGAAATCGTCTTCGTCGACGATGGCAGCCGCGATGAGACCCTTGCCGTAATCCGCGACCTAAATGCGGCCGACCCACGCATCAGCGCCGTCTCGTTCAGCCGTAATTTCGGCAAGGAGATCGCGATCGCAGCCGGGCTCGACCATGCGCTCGGCGATGCCGTCATCATCATGGACGCCGACCTGCAGCATCCGCCGGAGACCATTCCCGCCTTCCTCGCCAAATGGCGGGAAGGCTATCTCAACGTCTACGGCCAGCGCACCGACCGCGAAGGCGAGACCCGGATGAAGCGCGGCTTCGCCAAGCTGTTCTACCGCATCTTCGGCTATTTCGGCGAAACCCCTCTGCCGGAAGGCGCCGGCGATTTCCGCCTGCTGGACCGCAAGGCCGTCGATGCCCTGCGGGCGCTGCCGGAGCGCGCGCGCTTCTCGAAAGGACTCTATGCCTGGGTCGGTTTCCGCTCGGCCGGCGTGCCCTTCCATGTCGCCGAGCGCGAGCACGGCCAGTCCAAGTTCAAATACCGCAAGCTGTTCTCTTTCGCCTTCGACGGTTTGTCCTCCTTCTCCACCGTGCCCCTGAAGATCGCGACCTGGTCAGGCGCGATCATCGCGGTGATCGCAACGTTGTCGGCAGTCTATTTCATGCTGCGGACGCTGCTCTTCGGCACCGACCTGCCCGGCTTCCCCTCGCTGATCGTCTCGATCATGTTCTTCTCGGGCATCCAGCTCGTCTCGCTCGGCATGATCGGGGAATATGTCGGGCGCATCTTCGCGGAGGTGAAGCGCCGGCCGCTCTATCTGATCGGCGAGCGCGTCGGCTTCGACGCCCGCACCGTCGACCACCCGCGCGGCGACGCCCTGCCGCCGCTGATCCGCTAGGCCTTCATGCTCAGAAACATCCTGTCGGTCGGCGGCTACACGCTGATCTCGCGCATCACCGGCTTCGTGCGCGACATCGCGCTCGCGGCTGTGCTGGGCGCGGGCGCGACGATGGACGCCTTTTCGGTCGCGCTACGACTGCCCAATCATTTCCGGGCGATCTTCGGCGAAGGCGCCGTCAACCAGGCCTATGTGCCGACCTATGCCCAGATCGCCGAGAAGGAGGGGCCGGAAGCGGCCAGCCTCTTCGCCGACCGGCTCTTCACCGTCCAACTGATCGTGCAGGTCGTGCTGCTGGCGCTGGCCTTGCCCCTGATGCCCTGGCTGGTCAGGCTGCTGGCGCCGGGCTTCGCCAAGGACCCGGCGGTGTTCGAACTCGCGGTCGCGCTGACCCGGATCACCTTCCCCTATCTGCTGTTCGTGACCATGGTCACGTTCCTCGGCGCGACCCTCAATGCGGTCGAGCGCTATGCCGCCTTCGCCGCTGCGCCGATCCTGCTCAATGTCTTCATCGTCGCCGCGCTGGCCGTGCCCTTCCTGTTTCCGAGCGCGGCCCATGCCGCGGCCTGGGGCGTCGCGATCTCCGGCGTGGCGCAATGGATCGTGCTCTATGTCGCGGCCAAGCGGGCCGGCGTGTCCAGCAAGATCGTGCGGCCGCGCGCGGATGCCGGGGTCCGGCGCTTCCTCAAGATGTTCGGGCCGGCCGTGATCGGCTCGGCCGGCGTGCAGATTTCGATCTTCGCCGACACGATCATCGCCTCGCTATTGCCGCGCGGCGGCTATGCGGCGCTCTACTATGCCGAGCGGCTCTACCAGTTGCCGCTCGGGCTGATCGCCATCGCGGTCGGCACCGTCGCGCTTTCGGCGATGAGCCGTGCCATCGCCAAGGGCGACGATGCGGCCGCCAACCGCGCACAGAACCGCGCCATCGCGATCTCGCTCGTCGCGAGCGCGCCCTTCGTCGCGGCTTTCGTCGCCGTACCGGAATTGATGGTCGCAGGCCTGTTCCAGCGCGGCGCCTTCGATGCGCAAGCGAGCGCGGCGGCGGGTGCCGTGCTCTTCGCCTATGCGCTCGGCCTGCCGGCAATCGTGATGATCCGTGCGCAGGTCTCGGCCTTCCAGGCGCGCGGCGACACGACGACCCCGATGCTGATCGCGCTGGCGGCGATCGCCTGCAACCTCGCGCTGAAGCTCCTGCTCTGGCGCGACTGGGGCGCGCCGGGGCTGGCGCTCGCGACCGCGGCCGGCGCCTGGGTCAATCTGCTGACGCTGTTCGTGCTGGCAAGGCGGCGCGGCTGGACCGAGCCGGACCGGCGACTGCCGGGCTTCGCGGCGATCGTCTGCGCTGCGGCGGCGATCTGCGGCCTGCTGGCCTGGTGGGGAAAGCCGCTGGCGCTCCAGCTCACCGCCGCCCTGCCCTTCGAGCCGCTGCTGATGGCGGTGCTGCTGGTGTCCGGCGTCGCGGCAATCGTCTACGCCGTGCTTGCCGGCGGGTTGCTGAAGGCGACGGGGCTGCTCAGGCTGCTGCGCTGATCAGGTGAGGAAGCGCTGCGCCCCGCCGAGCAACGCGGCAGCTTCCGCCACCATGCGCTCGACGATCTCGCCGGCGCTCGGGATATCGGAGATCAACCCGGCAGCCTCGCCGAAGATGACGGCGGCCTTGTCGGGATCGCCGGCCATGAAGGCCTCGCGATAGGCGGGGCCTTCGACGGCAATGGCTTCCTTTAGCGCAGCATCGCGGCCGGCCCAGCTTGCGATGAAGGCGTTGTCCGAGACGCGGATGTCGAAAGGCTTCGGCCAATCGAGCTGACGGGCGATGTCCGGCAATGACGAGCGCACCGTCTGGTCGCCGGTCGCAGCGACGGCGGCGGCGTGATGGCGCTCATGCACCATCGCTTCGCGGCTCGCCCAGAAGCGCGTGCCGGCGAGCACGCCATCCGCGCCGAGCATCAGCGCAGCGGCGAGCCCTCGCCCGTCTGCGATGCCGCCGGCAGCAACCAGCAGCGTATCGGGGCTTTCACGAGCGATGAGGTCAGCCACCTCGGGCACGAAGGGCAGCGTCGCGCGGCTGGCACCATGCCCGCCTGCTTCAGTGCCCTGCGCAACGATGATCGCAGCACCGGCCTCGATGGCCTGACGGACATGGGCGAGCGTCTGGCACTGGCAGATCAGTGGTACGCCCGCCGCTGCGATCTCCGCAGAGAAGGGGCGCGGATCGCCGAAGGAGAGCATCAGGGCGGCCGGCTTGTGAGCCAGCGCCTGCGTCAGCAGCTCAGGCTTCCTGGCCATCGACCAGGTGATGAAGCCGCAGCCGACCTGCGTATTGCCGGCGGCAGCGAATTGCTGCGCAATCCAGCCGGCATCGCCATAGCCCCCGCCAATGAGGCCGAGGCCGCCGGCACGCGTGACCGCCGCGGCGAGCGCCCCGCCGCCTGCCAGCGCCATCGGCGCCGACAGGATGGGGTGGGCGATGCCGAGGCGTTCGGTCAGTCGCGTGGCAAGGCGCGCCATGGACAGGCCTTCCGGCTCAGGCGGCCTTCGGCTTGCTGTGGGCGTAGTCCATGTAGAGCTCGCGGGCGCGGCGGAAGAGCGGGCCGGGCTGGAGCGTACGGTTGTCGATGCGGGTCACCGGCATGCACTTGGAATAGTTGCCGGACATGAAGATCTCGTCGGCCTGCTCGAAATCCTCGTAGCGCAGGCTGCATTCCTCGACCGGGATGCCGCTCTCGCGCATCAGCTTGATGACGCGCTGGCGGGTGATGCCGTTCAGGAAGGTGCCGTTCGGAACCGGGGTCTTCACGACGCCGTCCTTGGCGAGGAAGATGTTCGAGGTCGCGGTCTCCGCGACATTGCCCTGCATGTCGAGCACCAGCGCGTTGTCGAAGCCGGCGGCCTTCGCCACCTTCAGCACGCGGGCATTGTTCGGGTAGAGGCAGCCTGCCTTGGCGTCGGTCGGGGCGGTCTCGTAGCTCGGGCGGCGGAAGGCGCCCTTGGTCACCGAGAAGCCGGCCGTCGGCTGCGGCATCGCCGCCTCGAACAGGCAGAGCGCGAACTGGGTCGATTCCGGATCGGCCATGATGGTGGAGGGGCCGTCGGCCTCGCCCCAGTACATCGGCTTGACGTAGATCGCGGTGCCGGGCGCGAATTTCTTGACGCCCTCGAACATCTTGCCGACGATGAAGTCCGCCTCAACGGTCGGCTTCAGGCCGAGCGCTGTGGCCGAGCGGTTCACGCGGGCGGCGTGCAGGTCGATGTCCGGCGCGACGCCGTCGAAATAGCGGCCGCCATCGAAGACCGAGGAGGCCTGCCAGAGCACATGGCTGCGCGGACCGACGATGCCGGGATTGCCCTCATGCCAAGAGCCATCGAACCAGGTCCACGTCTGAGAATACCATGCCATGACGGCGCTCCGTTTTAGCCAGTTTTGCTGTGATGCACCGTCCTCCCCCCGCCCTTCGTCGTCAACCGGTGGCGATGCATACCGGGATGACGTGATGTGATGGAAGCAATCGGAAGGGGTGATGGATCAGAAGCCCAGCGCGCGCAGACCGGAGATCGCGACCATGCCGACCAGCAGCGCCAGAAGCTCGCTGCGCCGCAGGATCATGGTGCCGACCGCCGCGAGAAGCGCGAGCGCCGCAGCCCAGCCCAGCCGCTCGATGAGCGGCAGCACCGTCGCCACCACGATCGAACCTGGCAGAGCCGCGAGCCCGCGCCGGACATGGGGCGTCAGCGGGATGACGCTCATCAAGGCTACGCCGGAGATGCGGCAGAGATAGGTCGCCGCCGCCATCGCGGTGATGGCGATGAGCGGACCCCAGGTGCCGAGGTCAGGCAGCGTCATCGCGGAACGCCCCCGTGATCGCGCCGGCAAGCGAGCCGACGATGATGAAGGCGTAGCCATCGACCAGCCGGGCCGTGACCAGCGCGACGAGGCCGGCGACGACCCAGGGCACCATGCCGCGCTTGCCGCGCCAGAGCGGCACGATCATCGCGGCGAAGAAGATCGGCATGACCAGGTCGATGCCGTAGCGGCGCGGGTCGCTGACCAGCGCGCCGAGCATGTAGCCGCCACCGGTCGCGATCACCCAGACCAGCCAGAGTGCCAGCCCCGCGCCGACCAGAACGCCGAGATCGCGCCCGCCCTCGGCCCGGTAGCGCGTGCCGATCAGCCAGTTGGCATCGGTGAAGAAGAAGAGATGGAAGGCATTGAGCGCCTTCGGATATTTCGCGAACCAGGGTTGCAGCGAGGCGCCCTGCAGCACCATGCGCGCATTGACGGTCGCGGTGACCACGGCGATGCCGGCAATGGCGCCCCATGTCCATTCGGGACGCCACAGCTCCAACGAAACCAGCTGCGCGACGCCGGCATAGACGAAGCCGCTCATCAGCAAGGTCTCGAACAGGGAGAGCCCCTTCGCAGCCGCGGCCGCGCCGAAGGCGACGGCGAAGACGACGATGCCCGGCATCAGCACGGAGACCTTGCGCAGCCCGAGCATCATCCCGGCTGCGGTGACCGGCGCTTCCCCGGCGGCCGGCGGCGTGTTTGGTTCGGCTGACATCACTCTCCAGAAGCGGAAAGCCCGCTTGAACGTCAACGCGCATGAACAGCGCGGCTGCATGAATTCCGCGCAGGACGCGACAGCATGCGGCGGGAGCACTACAGATGGGCCATGCACTGGTTCGACAACGCCGATGCCATCGCTCCTGCCCTGCCCGCGATCTGGCTCGTCCGGACGGGCGTCAATCCGCGCAACCTGACCGAACGCGCAGCGCTGCGGCGCGGCACCGCGCGGCAGGTGCTGGCGCGCCAGCTGGGTTGCCGGGAAGACGATGTCGTCATCGATCACGACAAGGCCGGCCGGCCGCTCCTTGCCCTTCCTGAAACGCCAGGCCTTCACGTTTCGCTGGCGACGCGAGCCGGAGGGGTCGCCATCGGTCTGGCACAGCATCCGCTTGGAGTGGACGTCGAAAGCGTCGAGGCCAGGGCTATTGCGCCGCTCGACCTGCTGCATCCGGACGAGCAGCGGTTTCTGGAAGCGACCGCCCCCTCCATTCGCCCCCTCGTCTTCGCCCGCCTCTGGGCCGCGAAGGAAGCCTATGTGAAGGCAATCGGCACCGGCTTCGTCCGGCCACCCGAGAGCTTTTGCGTCTCGCTGCCGTCAGAGACGCGCTTCAACGTCTTCGACCCGCTGTCGGGGGCGGGTCACCAGGGTGAGCTCCGTCTCATGAAAAACGGCGGCCAGGATGTCCTGGCCGCCGCTGCGATCGTTCTCGATTGAGCCTGAGGCTCAGCCCGGCTGGTCGGCCGGCTTCTTCTTCAGGACATAGCCGACGATGCAGACGAAGACCGCGCCGATCACCGCCGCCGCGTAGTGCGGCACATTCGCCGGGCCGATGCCGAGCGGGCTGACGTCGGTGGGAACCGGCACCACCCAGGTCGACCAGTTCGCCTGCAGCCAGCGCAGCACCGCGATGTCGCCGAGGATCATCTCGGCCGCGATCCAGCCGAGCAGCGCCGCGCCGAGCCAGACCAGGATCGGGAAGCGCTCGATGATCGAGGTCAGGAGCTGGGCGCCCATGATGATCAGCGGGATCGAGAGCAGCAGGCCGAAAACGAAGAGCTCGACATGTCCGCGCGAGGCGGCGGCAATGGCGATGACATTGTCCAGGCTCATCACCGCGTCGGCGATGGCGATGGTTCGCACGGCCTTCCAGAGGCTTTCGCTCGCCTCGATGTTACCATGCGCCTCCTCCTCGCCGACGGCGAGCTTGATCGCGATCCAGAACAGCAGGACGCCACCGATCACCTTCAGATAGGGCACGCCGAGCAGATAGGTCACGACCAGCGCGAAGAGGATGCGCAGGCCGACCGCCGCACTGGCACCGAGCCAGATGCCGACCTTCCTGCGGTTCTCCGGCAGCGAGCGGCAGGCGAGCGCGATGACGATCGCGTTGTCGCCGGAGAGCAGCAGGTCGATCCAGATGATCTGCAGCAGCGATACCCAGAAGGTGGAGGAGGAAAAATCCATCGTTGTTCTTGCCCTTTTGCCGGATGGTCAGTGGGCCGGATCGGGCCGGCGCGATTTGATGAGGTAGCCGAGGCCGACCACGAGCAGGGCGCCCAGGATCGCGGCCGGGTATTCCAGCTTGTGGAGCAGTTCCTCGCCGAAGCGGGCGATCAGCCAGGGGTCGCTCTCGAACATCTCGCCCGCGACCCAGCCCAGCAGCGCCGCACCCGCCCAGACCAGGATCGGGAAGCGCGTCAGCAGGTTCGTGATCAGCGAGGCGCCGAGCACGATCAGCGGGATCGAGATGACGAGACCGGCGATCAGCAAGGGAATCGAATCCTTGGCGACGGCAGCGATCGCCAGCACGTTGTCGAGGCTCATGACGATGTCGGCGATGGCGACCGTCTGCACCGCCTTCCAGAGCTTGCTGCTGGCGGTGATCGAATCCTCGTCCTGACCTTCGTCCTCGACGATGAGCTTCACCGCGATCCAGATCAGCAGGCCGGCGCCGACGATGCGCAGGAAGGGCGTGTTGAGCAGCGAGGCGATCAGCACCGTGAAGAGGACGCGCAAGACCACTGCGACGCCGGCGCCGAGCGCGATGCCCTTGGTGCGCTGCGCCGGAGCGAGCGCGCGGCAGGCGAGCGCGATGACGACGGCGTTGTCGCCCGAGAGCACGATATTCAGCAGGATGATCTCGGCCAGCTTGCCCCAGACAAGCGGGTCGACAATGGAAACCGACGACAAATCCATGTCTTCAAACCTTTAAGTTCAAATTCCTGCTCAAAGCGCCTGCTCGACCGCCTTGCCGGCGGCTTCGGTACCCAGCGTGCCGCCAAGATCCCGCGTGCGGGTCCGGGCATCGCCGAGCGCGCGCTCGATCGCGGCCTCGATGCCCTTCGCAGCCTCGTGCTCGCCGAGATGGTCGAGCATCATCGCACCCGACCAGATCATGCCGACGGGGTTGGCGATGCCCTGCCCGGCAATATCGGGCGCCGAGCCATGGACGGGCTCGAACAGCGAGGGATGATCGCCGGTTGGATTGATGTTGCCGGAGGGCGCGATGCCGATCGTGCCGGTGCAGGCCGGGCCGAGATCGGAGAGGATATCGCCGAAGAGGTTGGAGGCGACGACGACGTCGAAGCGGTCCGGATTGAGCACGAAATGCGCGGTCAGGATATCGATATGGTACTGGTCGACGGCGATATTCGGATAGCTCTTCGCCATCTCCTTCACCCGTTCGTCCCAGTAGGGCATGGTGATCGAGATGCCGTTCGACTTGGTGGCCGAGGTCAGCTTCTTGCGCGGACGGCGCTGCGCCAGCTCGAAGGCGTATTTCAGCACGCGGTCGACGCCAACGCGGCTCATCACCGTCTCCTGGATGACGATCTCGCGCTCGGTGCCGGCATACATGCGCCCGCCGACCGAGGAATACTCGCCCTCGGTGTTCTCGCGCACGACGAAGAAGTCGATATCACCGGGCTTGCGATTGGCGAGTGGGCCGGGAACGCCCGGCATCAGGCGGACGGGGCGCAGGTTGACGTACTGGTCGAACTCGCGCCGGAACAGCAGCAGCGAGCCCCAGAGCGAGACATGGTCCGGCACCTGCTGGGGCATGCCGACGGCGCCGAAATAGATCGCGTCATGGCCGCCGATCTTCTCTTTCCAGTCGTCGGGCAGCATCTTGCCATGCTTGGCGTAGTAGTCGCAGGAGGAGAAATCGAACTGGTCGAGGCGCAGCTCGAAGCCGTATTTCTTCGAAGCGGCCTCGAGCACCCGCAGCCCCTCGGGCATGACCTCCTTGCCGATGCCGTCGCCGGGAATCACGGCGATGCGGTAAACGCGGTTGGTCCCGGTCATGCGGTTTCTCCGAAGAAGGCCTTGAACTCCGCGGCGACGAGATCGGGGACCTCCTCCGCGAGATAGTGACCACCCGGCAAGGCATGGCCGCGCACATCCTGCGCACGCTCGCGCCACAAGGCCAGAGGGTCGAAGCATTTCCCGATGATGCCGCGCTCGCCCCACAGCGCCAGCAGCGGACAGGCGAGCTTTCTGCCGCCATCGGCATCGTCATGGGCGATGTCGATCGTCGCCGCCGCGCGATAATCCTCGCAGCTCGCATGGATCATCGCAGGATCGCGGAAGCAGCGCAGATATTCGGCAAGCGCCTCCGGCTCGAACAGACGCATGTCCGAGGCGCGCCGGCTCGTCCAGTAGAAATCCGGATCGCTCTCGATCATGCGTTCCGGCATCGGCGCGGGCTGGATCAGGAAGAACCAGTGCCAGTAGCCGCGGGCGAAGGCATCGGTGGTGTTGCGATACATCTCGCGCGTCGGCGCGATGTCGAGGGTCGCGAGCTTCAGGACCCGCTCGCCATGGTCGAGCGCCAGACGATGCGCGACGCGGGCGCCGCGGTCATGCGAGCCGACGAAGAAGCGCTCATGCCCCAGCGCGCTCATGACCTCTGACATGTCCTGCGCCATGGCGCGCTTCGAATAGGGCGCGTGATCGGGGGCGGTCGGCGGCTTGTCGGAATCGCCGTAGCCGCGCAGGTCGGGGCAGATCAGGGTGTAACGCTCGGCCAGCAGCGGGGCGACCCGGCGCCACATGATGTGCGTCTGCGGATAGCCGTGCAGCAGCAGCAGCGGCGGCCCCTCCCCGCCCGTCCGCACGCGAATCCGCGCGCCCGACGTCTGAACGTCGAGCAGGCGAAAACCGGGGAACAGATTGTCCGTGGCGGGACGTTCGGTGAGAACCATAGGACCGCGAAGATGCAAGAATGCGTCAGCGCTTACCCCGAAAGCGCAGGGATTTCGCGCACGGATTATTACACAATCCTGATCAATGGTGGGAAGGGCGCCCCGCGCCGCGTCATTCTCGGGCGCCGCGAAGCGGTGACCCGAGAATCTTCGGCCGAAACGAGCGCGGGAGCCTCATCCGGCACGAGATGCTCGGGTCAGGCCCGAGCATGACGCACGTTATTGGATGACGCTATCAGCCGCGCAGGGTCGCGCCGTAGCGCTTGCCGATCTCGGCGACGATCTTGCTGCCGACGGCTTCGATCTCGGCCTCGGTCAGCGTCTTCTCGGTCGGCTGCAGCGTGACCGCCAGCGCGACCGACTTCTTGCCGGCCTCGACGCCCGCGCCTTCATAGAGATCGAAGACACCGACATTGGCGATCAGCGCGCGGTCGGTGCCCTGCGCCGTCTTGACCATGTCGCCGGCCGCCACCGCCTTGTCGACGATGAAGGCGAAGTCGCGCGTCACCGGCTGGAAGTCGGACAGCGCGAGCTTCGGCTTGACCTTGGTCGGCTTGGCCTTGGGCAGCGGCAGCACGTCGAGATGAATCTCGAAGGCGACCAGCGGCCCCTTCACGTCGAGCGCCTTGAGGATCTTGGGATGAACCTCGCCGAAGGCACCGATGACGCCCTTGGGGCCGAACTGGAGCGTGGTCGAGCGGCCGGGATGGGCCCAGGCCGGACCGCCGGCGACAATCTGGAGACCGCCGGTCGGAATGCCGAGCCCCGAGAGCAGGCCGAGCACGTCCGCCTTGGCATCGAACAGGTCGACGGGCTTGGCGCCACCATCCCAGCGGCGGCCGACGCCGTCGAGACGGGCACTGCCGCGGCGCAGGCCAGCCGCCGCGATGAGCTGGCCTTCCGGCTCGTCGCTCTTGAAGATCTGGCCGACCTCGAACAGCGCGACATCGGGATAGCCGCGATCGGCGTTGCTCTGTGCGCCGCGGATCAGGCCCGGCAGCAGCGAGGGGCGCATGTCCGAGAGATCGGCTGCGATCGGGTTGGCGAGCGCGAGCCTGGGCGAACCACCGCCGAAGAGCTTGGCCTGATCATGCGAGATGAAGGACCAGGTCACGGCCTCGACGAGGCCGCGCGCCGCAAGCGTGCGCTTGGCGATGCGCGTGCGCTTCTGCAGCACGGTGAGCACCGGCTTGATCACCTCGCCCTTGATGCGCGGCAGCGGCGTCGAGGCGACGCGATCGAGGCCGGCGATACGCACGATCTCCTCGACGAGATCGGCCTTGCCGCCGACATCGGCACGCCAGGACGGCGGCGCCACCTTGACGCGGTCGCCAGCGCCCGAGACATGGAAGCCGAGCGAGGTCAGCGCCAGTTTCATTTCCGCCTGCGGCAGCTCCAGCCCCGTCAGGCGCTTGACCTCGGACCAGGGGAAGTCGATCGCGCCGGGGCTATCCGGCAGGTCGCCGACGAACTCCATCTCGGACGCTTCGCCGCCGCAGAGCTCGATCACCAGCGCGGTCGCGAGGTCGAGGCCGGGGCGTGTGAAATCGGGATCGACGCCGCGCTCGAAGCGATAGCGCGCATCCGAATTGATGCCGAGCGCGCGGCCGGAGCGGGCGGTGTTCAGCGGGTCCCAGAGCGCGCTCTCGATCAGCACGTCGGTGGTCGCCTCGCTGCTGCCCGAGGCTTCGCCGCCCATGATGCCGGCAAGCGATTCAACGCCATGCTCGTCGGCGATGACGACCTGCTCGTCGGTCAGCGTATAGGTCTTGCCATCGAGGGCGAGGATGGTCTCGCCGGGCTTCGCGCGGCGCACCGTGAGGTTGCCCTTCACCTTGGCGGCGTCGAAGACATGCAGCGGCCGGTTGCGGTCGAGCGTCATGAAATTGGTGATGTCGACCAGCGCGTTGATGGGGCGTAAGCCCACGGCGCGCAGGCGCGCCTGCAGCCAGTCCGGCGAGGGGCCGTTCCTGACGCCCCGCACCAGGCGCAGCGCGAAGGCCGGGCAGAGCTTCCGGTCTTCCTCGGCGAAGTCGAGGGTGACCTTGACCGGGCATGGGAAGGAGCCGCGCACCGGCTGGATGACCTGCGACTTGAGCTTGCCGATACCGGCGGCAGCAAGGTCGCGGGCAATGCCCGCGACGCCGAGCGCATCGGCGCGGTTCGGCGTCACCGCGATCTCGATCACGGCATCGTCGAGCCCGGCATAGGGAGCGTAGGGCTGGCCGACCGGCGCATCGGCTGGCAAATCGATGATGCCGTCGTGATCATCGGAGAGCTCGAGCTCGGCTTCCGAGACCAGCATGCCGTTCGATTCGATGCCGCGGATCACGCCCTTGCCGAGCGTGACCTTCTTGCCGGGGATATAGCTGCCCGGGGGGGAAAACACGCCCTTCATGCCGGTGCGGGCATTCGGCGCGCCGCAGACGACCTGAACGGGTTCGCCCGCGCCGGTATCGACCATGCAGACGCGTAGGCGATCGGCATTCGGATGCTGCTTCGCCTCGATGACATAGGCGATGGTGAAGGCCGAAAGCGCGGCGGCGCGATCCTCGATCGCCTCGACCTCGAGGCCGACGCGGGTCAGGGCATCCGTGATCTCCGCAACGGAGGCGTCGGTATCGAGATGCTCTTTGAGCCAAGAAATCGTGAACTTCATGCGTCTAGGTCCATCGGGGCGAGCACTTCCACCAGACGGAAGCGTTCGCAAAGCAAGGGCATGTCGGGGCTGAAGACACCGATGCGCCGAAAATAGGTTTCGTGGGCGTCCCGCCACGAGGCAAGGGTGCGGTCGCCCTCCCCTTCGTCGAAGGCGAAGGCCTCGTCAACTTCGTCGAAGCGCCGCTCGATGAGTTCGAGCGTCTCGATGACGCAGACGGGCCGCCTGGTGCCGTCGAGCACGACCCAAAGCTCGTTCAGCTTCGGGCAATCGGGCGCATCGAGCGTGTTCACCGTCGCGGTCTTGCGGCCGCTGACGACCAGCGCCGCGAGTTCGGTCGCCAGCTCCGGGCTGTCGCCGAAGGAAAAACTCGGGCAGCCGCGATAGCGCTCCGGCAGGGACGCGATCAGGTCAGTGGCCATCGCGCCCTGCCTGTGCCGGTGCAGCCGGCACCGCATCGTTGAGCTTGTTGGCGCCGTCGGTGCGGATCTTCATGGCGTTGCCGCGCCAGCTCACCTCGCCCCCGACGAAGGCATAAACCCAGATGCCGGGAAACGCGATGTCGCGCGCCAGCATGGCGAAGGGCGAACGCCAGTTCAGGAACCAGCCGACGCTGGCCGAGAGCACGATATCTCCGGCATACCAGACCAGCAGCACGAGCAACGGCGCCAGCCAGACCGGCAGACCGAGAGCGGAAGCCCCGAAAGCGGCCAGCAGAGCCGCCAGGAAGGGCGTGGCCAGAATTTCCAGCGCAAAGAAGGGCAGGAAGGTCACGCGCCGGAGCCGCGCCCAGCGGAACTGGCGCTGCACGGCGTCCCTCAATCGGCGCCGGCCGAGCGGCTGCTCGAAGGGCTGGCCGACGAGATGGACCTGCCGGCCGGTATTGCGCACCAGCTTGGTCGAGGCCGCGTCCTCGGCGATCTCGGCACCCAGCGCGGCGATGCCGCCGTTCGCGTCGAGGAAGGGCTTGTTCCAGAGCATCGACTTGCCCTGCGCGAAGCCGAGGCCCAGCGCCTCGCCGACATATTGCCAGCGCGCCTGGAAGGCGTTGAGGAAGGCGCATTCGACTTCGGCGCCGAAGCATGCCGGCCGAGAACCGGCCGGCGTCGAGCAGACCAGACCGGTCGTCGGCTGCCAGGCGGCCAGCATGCGCTGGATATAGTCCTTGGGCATCAGCACGTTGGAATCCGCCAGGATGACCCAGTCGGTCGTTGCTGCCTCCCAGCCGCGCACGCAGTTGTTGAGCTTGGGGTTGGCGCTGACGGGTACATCGCCAACGATCAGGCGGATCTTCTCCGCGCCGTGGATGCCGATCAATTCCTCGATCAGCGGGATGATCGGGTCCTGCGCGTCGGCGACGCAGAAGATCGTGCTGTAGCGGGGATAGTCGAGTTCGAGACCGGAGACAGCCGTCTCGCGGCTGAAGGCCTCGATGCCGCGCACCGGACGGACGATGGTGACCGGCGGCAAGGTATCGAGCAGGGCCGAGCCTTGCAGGGGCCGGCGCAGCCGCCAGAGCGCGATGGCCTGGCTGACCAGGTTCATCACGACCAGCAGCACGGCGATCGTCGCCGCCCAGCCCGCAGGCGTCATCGCGCCCTCCCCTGTCCGGCCCGTGCCGTCACGAGGAGAGGCCGCCCGTCAGCGTCGGCAGGTCGAGCGGACGGAAGCCGTAATGGGCGAGCCAGCGCACATCCGCCTCGAAGAAGGGGCGCAGGTCCGCCATGCCGTATTTCAGCATGGCGATGCGGTCGATGCCCATGCCCCAGGCGAAGCCCTGATAGACCTCCGGGTCGAGCCCGCAGTTCTTCAGCACGTTCGGGTGGACCATGCCGCAGCCGAGGATCTCCAGCCAGTCGTCGCCCTCGCCGAAGCGGATCTCGCCGCCCTTGCGCGAGCACTGGATGTCGACCTCCATCGAGGGCTCGGTGAAGGGGAAGAAGGACGGGCGGAAGCGCATCTTCACGTCGTCGATCTCGAAGAACGCCTTGCAGAACTCTTCCAGAACCCATTTCAGGTGGCCGAGATTGGCCGACTTGTCGATGACGAGCCCCTCGACCTGATGGAACATCGGGGTGTGGGTCTGGTCGGAATCGTTGCGATAGGTCCGACCCGGGCAGACCACGCGGATCGGCGGCTCCTGCGCCAGCATGGTGCGGACCTGCACCGGCGAGGTGTGGGTGCGCAGCAGCTTGCGCTCGCCATTCTCATCCGGCGCGAAGAAGAAGGTGTCGTGCATCTCGCGCGCGGGATGGCCGACCGGGAAATTCAGCTTGGTGAAGTTGAGGTCGTCGGTCTCGACATCCGGCCCTTCGGCGATGGCGAAGCCCATATCGCCGAAGATCGCGGTGATCTCGTCGATGACCTGGCTGATCGGATGGATGCGGCCGCGCGCTTCCGGACCCTCCTGCACGGGCAGCGACACGTCGACGCGCTCGGAAGCGAGCCGGGCTTCCAGAGCGGCCTCACCCAGCGCTTCCTTGCGGGCCGCGATAGCGCCCTGAACCCGATCGCGCAGGCCGTTGATCTGCGGGCCCTTCTCCTTGCGCTCGTCCGGCGTCATCGCGCCAAGCGTCTTGAGCAGCGCCGAGATCGAGCCGGATTTGCCGAGCGCAGCGATGCGCAGATCCTCGACGGCGGCTTCGTCGGCGGCAGTATCGATCGCGGCGAGGACGTCGCGTTCCAGAATGGCGATATCGGTCATGAATTAAGTCGCAAGCGTTTGAAGGCGTGGGAACGGGCGCGTTCTAGCGGGAACGGCCGGCTTATGCCAGAGCGAAGCGACGACTTGAGGAGGATGCCTTGACCGACAATACCGCCCAGAAGGATTCGCCGTCCTATCGGCTGGCCGCGCTCGACCCCGATTTCATCCTGGGCGATTCGACCCGCGGCGCCCGCTTCATGCTGGAATACCAGAAGGCGGAGGACAACTTGAGGGCGCGCGGCGTCGTCTCGACCATCGTCGTCTTCGGCTCGGCGCGGGTGCGCGAGGGCAATCCCTGGTACGAGGCCGCCAGGCAGTTCGGCCACATCGCCTCTGAGCGCGGCGGCGCGCTGCAGGATGGCGAGGCCGGCCGCCATCACGTCATCGCCACCGGCGGCGGCCCCGGCATCATGGAAGCCGCGAACCGCGGCGCAACCGAAGCCGGCGCGATCTCGATCGGCTTCAACATCACCCTGCCGCACGAGCAGGAGCCGAATGCCTGGTCGACGCCGGATCTGACCTTCCTGTTCCACTATTTCGCGATGCGGAAGATGCATCTGGCGATGCGTGCCGCGGCGCTGGTGGTGTTTCCCGGCGGCTTCGGCACGCTCGACGAACTGTTCGAGATCATGACGCTGGTCCAGACCGGCAAGATGGGACGAGTGCCGATCGTGCTCTACGATTCCGGCTACTGGAAAGGCCTGCTCAATCTCGATGCGATGGCCGCGGCCGGCTTCATCCGGCCCGATGACCTCAAGCTGTTCAGCTACGCGGATTCGCCCGAGGAGGCTTATGATCGGATCGTCGAAGGCGCCGGCGAAGGCTGGAACCCGCCGAAGAACGGCAGCGTGCAGACGTAACACGCGCTGTGCCGTCATGGTCGGGCCTGTCCCGACCATCCACGTCTTCGCCGGTCGAAGCGTGTTCGAGACGTGGATGCTCGCCACAAGGGCGAGCATGACGTTGGAGCCAAAGAAAAAGGCCGGCGTCACCGCCGGCCTCTTCCAATTCAGCGATGCAAGGCTGCTCAGGCGGCCTTGGCTTCGGCGCCCAGCACGCCCTTGACCGTCTCGACCACGGCAGCGAACGAGGCTGCATCGTCGATGGCCATGGCCGACAGGGTCTTGCGGTCGAGTTCGATACCCGACTTGATCAGGCCACCGATGAAGGCCGAATAGGTCAGGCCGTGCTCGCGCACCGCAGCGTTGAGACGCTGGATCCAGAGCGCACGGAAGGTGCGCTTCTTGTTCTTGCGGTCGCGATAGGCGTACTGCATCGAGCGATCGACGGCCGCCTTGGCGGCGCGGATCGTATTCTTGCGGCGGCCATAGAAGCCCTTGGCGGCCTTGAACGTCTTCTTGTGCTTGGCGTGGGCTGTTACGCCCCGTTTCACGCGAGCCATGTCATGATCTCCGGAATGTCAGGTGGCGTCAGCCGTTGGGAAGGAAGAACTTCTTCACGTTGGCCGCATCGCCCTCGAACAGGACGGTGGTGCCGCGGTGATTGCGGAGCTGCTTGTTGGTCCGCTTGATCATCCCGTGACGCTTGCCGGCCTGGGCGTACATCACCTTGCCGGTTCCGGTGATCTTGAAGCGCTTTTTAGCGCTCGACTTCGTCTTGATCTTGGGCATTTGAGCTCCTCAATGGTCGTGGCTGCGCGTCTTTCGAACGCGTTGCCAATGTCTTGCTTTCAGGAAGCAAAGCACGATCGCCACGGCAGCCCTTATCAGCCGGGCGATCGAAGGCCGGGCCTATCGCAGAAAATGACCGCTATTGCAAGTGCGAAGCCGGCAATAACCGGTGAGGCTGCCCGGAAAAGCAGCAGCCCTTCGTCTGCCTTCTTCAAACGATCGTCACGCCGTAAGGTCAACAGGCGTGTTCCGCATCTGGAGACAGTTCCGTGAAGAAGCTTCTGCTCAATCTCGCCGCAGGCCTTGCCCTGACGGCCGCCGCCTCCGCTCCCGCGCTTGCCCAGTCGACGCTCGACAAGATCAAGGCGCGCGGCAACATCATCTGCGGGACCAGCGAGGGCGTGCCCGGCTTTTCGCTGCAGGACAATGGCGGGGTCTGGAAGGGCTTCGACACCGATTTCTGCCGCGCTCTGGCGGCGGCGATCTTCAACGACCCGAACAAGGCGAGCTATCTCTCGCTGTCGAGCAAGAACCGGCTCGTCGCACTGCAGAGCGGCGAGATCGACGTGCTCGCCCGCACCACGACCTGGACGCTCGGCCGCGACATCGGCCAGGGCCTCACCTTCACCGCCGTCAACTACTATGACGGGCAGGGCTTCATCGTGCGCAAGAAGCTCGGCGTGACCAACGTCAAGGATCTCAACGGCGCCTCGGTCTGCGTGGCGCAGGGCACCACGACGGAGCTCAATCTCGCCGATTACGGCCGCACCAACGGCATCAAGTTCGAGACCGTCGCCTTCGCCACGCTCGACGACACCGTCCAGGCCTACGAGGCCGGCCGCTGCGACGCCTATACCACCGATCTCTCGGCGCTGTCGGGCACCCGCAGCCGGCTCAAGGACCCCGAGGAGCACATCCTCCTGCAGCAGGTCATCTCCAAGGAGCCCCTCGGCCCCTGGGTGCGCAAGAACGACGCGGCCTGGTTCGACCTCGTGCGCTGGACGGTCTTCGCCCTGATCAATGCCGAGGAGCTCGGCGTGACCCAGGCCAATGTCGAGGAGATGGCGAAGTCCTCGCAGAACCCGGAAATCCGCCGCATGCTCGGCAGCGAGGGCAAATTCGGCGAATCCCTCGGCCTCAGCAATGACTGGGTCGTGCGGATCATCAAGGCCGTCGGCAATTACGGCGAGAGCTTCGAGCGGCATTTCGGCGCCAATACCCGCACCTCGCTGCCGCGAGGCGTCAACAAGCTCTGGACCCAGGGCGGCCTGCAATACGCCCCGCCGATCCGCTGAGGTCGGACCGACTGAAATCGGGCCGCTCCTTTTGGGGAGCGGCCCTTGTCGCCGGCGGCTCTCAGGCGGCTTCGCAGACCAGGGTTTCGGCGCGTAGGCCGAGCAGGCGGCTGTAGCCTGCAAGGACCACAAACAGCGCCGCAGCCCCCGCCCCCACCGAGATCCAGAAGCCGCTAGGGGCGCCGAAGGCATCGATCAGCGCGCCGGCGGCCGAAGCCCCCGCGGCCATGCCGATGCCAATCCCGGTGATGCCCCAGGTCATGCCCTCGGTGAGCTGGCGCGGCGGCACCAGACGCTCGATCAGGCCCATGGCGATGATGATCGTCGGCGAGACCGCCGCGCCCGCCATGAAGAAGACCAGCGCCAGCGAGGCGAGCCCGGTCACGGCGAGCAACGGCAAGGTCGTCGCTGCCGCGAGTGCAACCGCCGCGAGGAATTGCGTGGCGAGCGAGGCCCTGAGCCTGAGCGCCCCGAAGACGAGGCCGACGATCAGCGAACCTGCCGCATAGACGGCGAGGACGAGGCTTGCCGCCGCCTTCTGGCCCTGCGCTTCCGCGAAGGCGACCGCGGTGATCTCGGCCGTGCCGAAGATCGCGCCGATCGCGATCATGGCGAGCACGACGACCTGGACGCCGCCGAGCCGGATGACCGAGGCATCCAGTCCTGCGATATCGGCGCGAACCGGGGGCTCGGTGCGCCGCTGGGCGCAGAGCAAGGGCACGCCGACGACCAGGAAGATCAGGGCGGCAAGCGGCCCCGCTTCGGGAAACACGCTGACGCTGAGCCCGATCGCGACGATCGGACCGACGATGAAGATGACCTCGTCGACCACAGATTCGAAGGCGAAGGCCGTGCGCAATTGCGGAGTGTCGCGATAGAATTCGGTCCAGCGCGCCCGGACCATCGCGCCGATGCTCGGCATCAGGCCGGCGAGCAATGCAAAGACGAAGAGCAGCCAGCTCGGCGCGCCCGCCCAGGTCGCGACCATCAGCCCGCCGAGCGCCAACGCCCCGGCCGCGGCGGCGGGCATCAGCACGCGGCGCTGGCCGTAGCGGTCGACCAGACGCGAGACCTGCGGCGTGATCAGCGCGCTGGCGAGCGCGAAGGTCGCGGCCACCGCGCCGGCGATCGCATATTCCCCGCGCCGCTCCGACAGCATGGTGACGATGCCCAGCCCGACCATCGAGGCCGGCAGGCGGGCGATGAAGCCGGCGGAGGAAAAGGCGAAGGCGCCGGGCGCCTGGAAGATCTCGCGATAGGGGTTAGGCATGGCTCGGACCGGATAAGGCGGACATACGCCGCGTATGTCAGTGGGTAATTGCATACGCCCCGTATGTCAATTAACATACGGGGCGTATGTGAAGAGGATATGATGGCCCGCAGACTTCGTGCCGACATGATCGCGGAAACCCGCGCCAGCCTGATCGCCGCTGGGCGCGAGGCGTTCGGCACGATCGGCTATGCGGCAGCCTCGATGGATGAGCTGACGGCGGCAGCCGGGCTGACACGCGGCGCGCTCTATCACCATTTCGGCGACAAGAAGGGCCTGTTCGCCGCCGTGCTCGACCAGATCGATGCGGAGATGACGGTCAGGCTGCGCGCGGTCTCGGCCAAGGCCGAGGATCGCTGGACCGGCTTCCGCGACGAATGCGCCGCCTATCTCGCCATGGCTCTGGAGCCGGAAATCCAGCGTATCACGTTGCGCGACGGGCCGGCCGTGCTCGGCGACCCCTGGAGCTGGCCGATCCAGAACGACTGCATCCGGATGATGACCCGGGGTCTGGACGAGCTCGTCACCGAGGGCGTGCTGGCGCCGCTCGATCCCGAGGCCGTGGCGCGCCTGATCTTCGGCGCGACCCAGCATGCGGCGCAGTGGATCGCGCATGCGCCGGAGCCGGAGGCAGCCCTGAAAAGCGCGACCGACGCCTTCGACGCGATGCTCGACGGCCTTCTGAGCAAGCCGACATGAAAAAGGGCGCCCGAGGCGCCCTTTTTCTGCATCTCGCCTGAGAAGCGATCGCTTGCGCCTCAACGCGGCGCGAGCACCATCACCATCTGGCGGCCTTCGAGCTGCCAGTCGCTCTCGACCTTGGCAACCTCGGCGGTATCGACCTTGACGCGCTCGAGCACCTTCACGCCGAGATCCTGATGCGCCATCTCGCGGCCGCGGAAGCGCAGGGTGACCTTCACCTTGTCACCTTCCTCGAAGAAGCCGTGCATGGCCTTCATCTTGACGTCGTAGTCATGCGTGTCGATGCCGGGACGCAGCTTGATTTCCTTGATCTCGATGGTGCGCTGCTTCTTGCGCGCCTCCGAGGCCTTCTTCTGCTCGAGAAAGCGGAAGCGACCGTAATCGAGGATCTTGCAGACCGGCGGAACGGAGTTCGGGGCGATCTCGACAAGGTCGAGACCGGCATCCTCGGCGAGCTTCAGCGCATCGAAGAACGAGACCACGCCACGGTTGGCGCCGGTATCGTCGATGAGCTGAACATCACGCACTCCGCGAATGTCGCGGTTCGAGCGGGGACCTTCCTTGGTCGGGGTCGGGGCAGCGCGGTACGGACGACGAATGGGGTATTCTCCTGTATCTGGCGCGCTTCGCGCCGTTGTTGCAGACACATTGCACAATGATGCGCGTTGTCAATGCATGACACCGCGATGGCGGGCATTCCCGCCGGCTTAGCCTCCGAGCAGCGCGCAATAGACGTCGAGCGTCTCGGAGACCATCGCCTCCAGCGAGAAATGCCGCTCGACATGCACCCGCGCGCGTCGCGCCAGCGCATCCCTGGCGGATGGCCGGAGCGCCAGCGCCTCGTTCAGGCCGGCCGCGAGAGCCGGAGCATCACCCGGAGGCACGCGCCAGCCGGTTCGTTCGCCAGGCTGAGCCTGCGGCGGTGCCAGAACCGTCTCGGGCACGGCGCCGAGATCCGAGACCACGACGGGTGTGCCCATCGCCTGCGCTTCGACCGCAACGCGACCGAAGGCTTCGGGGTCCGTCGAGGGCACCGCGACGACCGCCGCCGAGAGCATCGCCGCTGGCATGTCGCTGCAGTGGCCGACACGCTTCACACGGCCCTCGAGGCCGGCCTTGGCGATCAGCGCATCGAGTTCCTTGACGTAGCCGTCCCTCCCCTGCGCATCGCCGGCAAGGATGAAGGCCGTATCGGTGTCCCCGCCGTCGCGCATGATGCGTGCGGCCTCGATCAGGACGCGCTGGCCCTTCCAGTTGGTGAGGCGACCGGGCAGCAGCACGATGCGCTGATGCGGTTCGACGCCCCAGGCGTTGCGCAGCGCCTGCACCCGTTCCGCCCCGACCGCAGCCGGCGCGAAGGCGGAGAAATTGGTACCGCGATTGACGACCCTGACGCGGTCGCCGGCCACCGGATGCTTCGCCATGATCAGGCCGGCCGTATAGACGGAGTTGGCGATGACCACGTCGCCGCGCGCCATCACCGAATTATAGAGCGTCTTCACCGTCGAGCGGCTGTTGTAGGAGCCGTGATAGGTGGTGACGAAGGGCAGCTTCAATAGCCTCGCCGCACCCAACGCGACCCAGGCCGGGGCGCGGGAGCGGGCATGGATCAGCTCCACCCCTTCCTGCTTGCAGAGCAGTGCGAGCTTGCGGATGTTGAGGAGCATCGCGACCGGGTTCTTCGAGGCCGCCGGGAACGGCAGCCAGACCCCGCCCTTGGCCTGCAATTCCGCGACGAGGCGCCCGCCTTCGGTCGCGACCAGCGCACGCGCGCCGGCATCGGTCAGTCCCTTGGCGATATCGACGGCGGTGCGCTCGGCCCCGCCGGCTTCCAGCTCGGGAATGATCTGCAGGATCGTCCGCCCCGCCAGCGGATGCGTTTCGGTCGAAGGCAGTGAAAGGTGGGCACCCGGCTTGAAGGACATTCGCTCTCGGTCTGGACTTTCGTAAACGAGGGCGAATATGCCCCTATCGATTGCTAGCCGCAGCCTTTAATCGCCGCGGCCGGATGATTCGTCACAGGAGATTTGCCTTGGAGCGCCAGCCGCCGCAATGGCTCGAGGTCGGAGACGGCCCCACAAAGCGCCGCCTCGCCTATCTCCTGCAGGAGGGAACCGGCGCCCCGATCGTCTGGCTCGGCGGCTTCCGCTCCGACATGCGTGCGACCAAGGCCGAGGCTCTGGCGGAGTGGGCCCGCACCAACGGCCGGGCCTGCCTGCGCTTCGACTATGGCGGCCACGGCGAGAGCGATGGCGATTTCGGCAGCTTCACCCTGTCGGACTGGCTCGACGACGCGATCGCTGCGATCGAAAGCCAGTGTCGTCAGCGCCCGATCCTGGTGGGCTCGTCGATGGGCGGCTGGATCGCGCTGCTCGCGGCACGCCGCCTGTTCGGCACACCCATGCAGCCTTCCGGGCTCGTCCTGATCGCGCCTGCGGTGGATTTCTCCGAGGATCTGATGTGGGCGCAGATGCCCGATTCCATCCGCCGGACGATCCTCGACGAGGGCGTCTGGCTGCGGCCTTCGGAATACTCGCCCGATCCGACGCCGATCACCCGCGCCCTGATCGAGGACGGGCGCCGGCACCTGATGTTCGGCGGCGAGATCAAGGCCGGCTGCCCCGTGCATATCCTGCAGGGCATGCGCGACCCCGACGTGCCCTGGCGCCAGGCGCTGAAGCTGGTCGAGCATCTCAGCGGCGACCCGATCGTGCTGACGCTGATCAAGGATGGCGATCACCGCCTGTCCACGCCGGACGATATCGTGAGATTGCAGTCGGCGGTCGCCGGGATGGCGACCGCGCCCTGAAGATCGGAATGACCGGCGTCAGTGGACGCTGACCATCCTCAGATCATGCTCCCAGGCATTGGCCGTGGCGGCCTCGCGCGAATCCGTGACGAGGATCGGCGCACCGTCGGCCGAGAGCAGGGTGAAGAGCTGCAAGCCGGACTCGATCTTGGGAGCCTGCGGGAAGATCCGCATCAGCTCGTCCGAGCTCATCGACTTGATATAGGCGACCTCGCCAGCACCGAGCGCGGCGAATTCCGCGGGGGTCAGCGGGTTGGTCTGGATAAGATTGCTGTCCTGTTTCATCGCGCCCTCCTTCAGAGCAGTGCGAATGCGGTTCTGATACTGCGCCTTCAATTATGAACAGATGCGAAAACCGCTGACGCATCCTTCAAAAGCTGGACGGGTCTCCGTCCTCTACTCCCGGCTCATGATATCGATACGCCGGATGAGCCGTTCCGGTTCCGGCCTGACGAGATCAATCGCCAGCAGGCCATTCGACAGATCGGCGCCGAGAACCTGCATGCCATCGGCCAGCAGGAAGCTGCGCTGGAACTGACGGGCGGCGATGCCGCGGTGCAGAAACTGGCGATTCTTGTCGTCGCCCTGGCGGCCACGGATCGTGAGCTGGTTCTCCTCCAGCGTGATCTCGAGCTGCTCCCGGGCGAAGCCCGCGACGGCCAGCGTGATGCGCAGGCGATCGGGCTCGTCCTCCGTCCGGGTCAGCCGCTCGATATTGTAGGGCGGGTAACCCTCGCTCGCGCCCTTGGCGACGCGATCGAGCGCACGCTCGATATCGTCGAAGCCGAGCAGGAACGGGTGAGACAGGCTAGGCGTACGCGTCATCGCTCCAGGCCCTCGAAAGGCGCCTCACAGACATCGGGACCCGCCGCCGGCAGCACCCCGCAGGCGAAAGGCGAACCCTTCCGCTTGAACAAGATATGGCGAAGAGCAGAGGCCGCTTCAAGAGGAGCGGCTGGTAGCCGGCAACCCGTCAGGCGAGGCGGAATTCCGACGATGTCCGGAAGGAGAATGGTACAGCCACCCCGGCTTGAACGGGGGACCTCTAGATCCACAATCTAGCGCTCTAACCAACTGAGCTATGGCTGCCCGTACCGAGGGCTTCGCGACCGGCCGCCGCGGCGGGGTCGTCAGCGGCGCGGACCCTAGTGCCGAGTCTCGGCTTTTGCAACCGCGTAATTCAACTCCCGCTCCGGAAATTCGGCGCAGCGATGGCGCGCGCCGAATCCGGCCGCTGGATCAATCCTTGCGCAGGGCCGCGTTGGCGGTCCGGGCGAGCTCCTTCAGGTGCTCGGCATAGGATTCGTAGCTGCGGCGCACCGCCTTGGCCTGCAATGCGATCGCCTCCGAGGCGCTGTTGCTGCGCGCCAGCGTCTGCGCGTCGCCCAGCGTCGCCTCCAGCTCGGCGCAGGCATGGTCGAGCATGCGAGCCTGCAGGGCTCCGAAGGCGCGTGCCATGGTCAAGGCCTGGCTCATCGCGGTCGCTGTAACGACGGCAGCCGCTTCGGGCGGGCGCGGCAAGGGCAGCGAATCGAGCGAAGCGGGCTGCGGCGGCGCCTTGGCAGCCGGCGCGGGAGCGGGCTCCGCCGGCTTTGCGACCGGGGCGGCCGGCGCAGCCGCGACAGGCGCCGGCTTGGCGACGATGGGCTTGGCGGATGCCGTCTCAGCGACTGCTGGCTTGACGAGCGCCGGCTTCACTTCGGCAGCTACAGCCTTGGACACCGCTGCGGCAGGCTTGATGGCCTTCGCGGCAACCTTCGGCCCCGCGACCTTCGCGACAGGCTTCTCGACGCGAATCTTGACCGGCGCCGCTTTCTTCAGGGCACTCGCGACGGCGGGCTTGGCCAGAGGAGCCGGCTTGGCCACGGGAGCAGGCTTGGCCGCTGCGACCGGCGACGGCGCGGGAGCGGTGACCTTGACGGGCTCGGGCTTGGCCGGAGCAGCGGTGACGGCAGGTTGCGCGGGAGTGGCAACCTTCGGCCTCTCGGCCTGCGCGGCAGCGGGCGGCGTCGCGGCGGGTGCAGGCGTCAGCGCCTTCACCGGGGACAGGCTGACCGGAACCTTGGACTTGGTCCGGGTCGGAGCAGGCTTGACCATGGCGGCTCTCCTTCAGCGGCAAACGGCGAAGGCCGGACCCACACGGTCCGGCCGGAAAAGCGGTATCGGCGCCATCAGGCGCCGAATCAGCAGGCCTCAGCGGCCCTTGGTCGCCTTGCTGACGGTCTCGGCGGCCTTGGTCGCGGCATCCTGCGCGGCGGTGCCGAGATCCTTGATCTGGCTCTGGAAGGCGGCGACCTGCGACTTCAGGAAGTCCGACTGGTGCTGCATCACCTCGGTCAGGTCATTCGACTTCACCAGCTTCTGGGCGAAATCGAACGCGGCCGCGACGTTGCTCTCGGCATAGGCGATGGCCTTGCGGGTCGCATCCTGGGTGTTGGCGCGGGCGCTTTCGGCGGTCCCATGAGCATTGTCCACAGCCTTGTTGGCCGCGCCCATGAAGCCGTCGAACGCCTTGCGGGCCTGTTCGACGCTGCGCTCGGCGAACTCGCGCATTTCTGTGGGCACTTCATAAGGCAGCTTGCCGTTCATCGAATCCTCCTGTCGGGTAGTGATCCATCCCTAGATCATTGTGCACTGCAATATCATTGTTGCGCTGCAATGACAACAGCGTGACAATTGGCGACGGCCGCCATGTTAACGCTGTTTCCATGAGAAGCGGGAGAGCGATCTTCGGTTCCATGGATTTGCCGCCGTTTGGGGTCTATTAAGGCTTTGTTAGGCATAACGGGCGCGGATCGAACGAGCAGGCAGGCATGAGCGAGGCCGGAGAGGACTGGGCGAGGTGGAGCATGGCAGCGGCTGAAGACGCAGCCCTTGCAGCCTTTGCTGCCGGCGGCGCCCTGCTTTTGTGGGACCCGGCTGCCGAGAAGCCGCATTTCGCCAACGCTGCGGCACAAGCGCTGCTCGGCGGGCAGACGAGCCTGCCGGCACCGACCCGGCAGCGCCTGAACCTGCTGGCCGGCGGCATGGCCTCCGCCAACGGCATCCGGCTGGAGCGCCTGCGCCTGACCGCAAGCTTCGCCGCAGTTCCCGTCACCTGCGGCAGCAAGCTGGTTTCGCTACCCGACGGGCGCTCCGTTCTGGCCATCGCCGTGCAAGCCTCCGAGCTGCGCCGACTCGGCGTCGCCGTTCCGCAGGCCGCCCCCGCCGAAGCTGCGCCGGTCGCCGCCCCCGCCCCGGCTGCACCTCAGGGCGAGGCCCCTGCGCCCGCCAGGCCGGCCATGGTCCGCTTCCTCTGGCAGAGTGATCGCGACGGCAGGCTGACCAAGCTCTCCGACAATATCGCCACCCTGACCGGGCAGGCGGCTGCGGCCAGGCTGATCGGCCAGCGCTGGCATGACCTGCTCGGCTCCGTCTTCGCCGACAGCGATGGCGGCCTGATCGAACGTTTCGCCAATCCCGCGACCTGGAGCGGCCACGGCCTGCTGTGGCGCACCGATTCGCCTGGCGAGGCCGCGCCGGTCGAGCTCTCGGGCGTGCCGGTGCTCGATGCCGGGCGCCAGCTCGCGGGCTTCCGCGGCTTCGGCATCGCCCGGCTCAACGAGCGCTGCCCGTTCCCGATCCCCGAGGCGAATACCGCGGCAGCGGACGCGCAGGTCGAGGTGGAACAGGATGGCGCGACCGCCGAAGCCATTCAGGACGACGATGCGCAACCTGCGGCCGACCTTGCCGCAATGGAGGATGCTCCAGCCGCATTGCCTGTCACCGACGACTTGATCGCGGCCACTTCGGCCGGCGAGGAAGTCCCGGCGGTCAGCATGTCCGAGGCGGACGATCTTTCGAATCTGCCAGAGGACGACCGCGAGGAGGAGGCAGACGAAGCCGCCGCCTCGATCGATTTGGACCAGCCGCAGGACGATACTGCGGCAGAGCCTGCTTCCGAAGCGCCCGCTGCACCAGAGCCCGAGCGTCTGCCCGGCAAGATCGTGCCGCTGCGCAACGGGCATCTGACCGCGATCAGACCGGTGCTCGAACCGTCGAAGGCGCATCTGAGCTCGGCCGAGCGCAACGCCTTCCGCGAGATCGCCAAGGCACTGGGCGCGCGACTGGCCGGCGATGACGAGCCGAGCACGCCGCGCCTGCCCCCGGTCGCGCCATTGCAGGTCAAGGACAAGGAAGAGACCCCGGCGGCGAAACCGGCCGCGGAGGCCGAAGCGGCTTCCGCCCCGGCGCGCCACCGCAATTCCCACGCCGACGTGCTCGACCGGCTGCCGATCGCCGTTCTCGTCAATCGCGGCGACGAGGCGCTCTATGCCAACCGCACGCTGCTCGAGCTGCTGGATTATGCCGATCTCGCCGACCTGAAGGCCGGCGGCAAGGTCAGCCGCCTGATCAAGGAAGCCGCCCGCGCCGATGGCGGCACGATGACGCTGCTCGACCGGCTCGGCCATCTCGTCAGCGTCGACGCCGTGCTGTCGAGCGTGAGCTGGCAGGACGAGCCGGCGACGCTGATGGCCTTCCGCCATCCCAACGGCGATGGCAGCGACGTGCCGATCCTGACGCCGGAAGAGGCTGAAGAAGCCGAGCTTGCGGCCGAATTCGCTGCGGAGGAATCCGAATCCGCGGCGCGGGTCGACGCGCTCCGGCTCGATGCCGATGCGCGCGATGCCCGCATCGGCGAGCTCACCGCCATGCTCGACACCGCGACCGACGGCGTCGTCACCGTCGACGATCGCGGCCGCATCCTGTCGCTGAACAAGGCTGCCGAGGCGCTGTTCGGTTACGACCAGCGCGAGGTCACCGGCGAATTGTTCACCCTGCTCTTCGCCAGCGAGAGCCATGCTCCCGCCCTCGACTATCTCGAAGGGCTCAAGGGCGGCGGCGTCGCGTCCGTCTTGAATGACGGGCGCGAGGTGCAGGGCCGCGTGCGCCAGGGCGGGAAGATCCCGCTGTTCATGACGATGGGCCAGATCGCCCATGGCAATGAGCCGCGCTTCTGCGCCGTGCTGCGCGACATCACCGCCTGGAAGAAGACCGAGGGCGAGCTGGTCGATGCCCGCAAGGCGGCGGAGATGGCGAGCGCGCAGAAATCCGACGTGCTGGCCAAGATCAGCCACGAGATCCGCACGCCGCTCAATGCCATCATCGGCTTCGCCGAGGTGATGGCCGAAGAGCGCTTCGGGCCGATCGCCAACGAGCGCTACAAGGAATATCTGCGCGACATCCACCAGTCAGGCGGCTACGTCATCAGCCTGGTCAACGACCTGCTCGACCTCGCCAAGATCGAAGCCGGCAAGCTCGATCTCGACTTCGTCAGCGTCAACCTGAACGAGATCGCGCTGTCGACGGTGTCGCTGCTTCAGCCGGAGGCGCAACGCGGCCGCGTCGTGCTGCGCTCGGGGCTATCGCCGAAGCTGCCGCCGGTCGTCGCCGACGAGCGCTCGATCCGGCAGATCGCGATCAACCTGCTCTCGAACGCGGTGAAGTTCACCGATGCCGGCGGGCAGGTCATCATCTCAACCGCGCTCGGCGACCAGGGCGAGGCGATCCTGCGAGTGCGCGATACCGGCATCGGCATGGACGACGACGAACTCCGCCTCGCGCTCGAACCCTTCCGCCAGGTCCCGACGACGCGGCGTGCCGGCGGCACGGGCCTTGGCCTGCCGCTGACCAAGGCGCTGGTCGAAGCCAACCGAGCGGCGATGGCGATCACCAGCGTCAAGAAAGAGGGCACGCTGGTCGAGATCACCTTCCCGCCGCAGCGCGTGCTGGCGAGCTGATCGAACGGCGAGATAGACACTAAAAAAGCCCGGGACCGATGTCCCGGGCTTTTTCATTTGGTCAAAGCAGCGTCCCGGTCAGGATGAGCGCCGCCACGCCGAAATAGATTACCAGGCCGGTGACATCGACCAGCGTCGCGACGAAGGGCGCCGAAGCGCTGGCGGGATCGAAGCCGAGCCGCTTCAGCGCGAAAGGCAGCATCGAGCCGGCGAGCGAGCCGAAGGTAACGATGCCGACGAGCGCGCCACCGACCGTTGCGGCGATCAGCATCCAGTGCGGCCCGTAATCGTAGAAGCCGAGCCATTGCCACGCGACGATCCGGGCGACGCCGATCACGCCGAGGATGCTGCCGAGCGTGAGGCCGGTCGGCAATTCGCGCAGTGCGATCCGCCACCAGTCCTTCAGCGTGACCTCGCGCAGCGCCAGCGCCCGGATGATCAGCGAAGTCGCCTGCGAGCCGGAATTGCCGCCCGAGCTCATGATCAGCGGGATGAATAGCGTCAGCACGATCGCCTTCTCGAGCTCGCCCTCGAAGAACTGCATGACGGATGCGGTCAGCATCTCGCCGACCAACAGGATCGATAGCCAGCCGGCGCGCTTGCGGATCATCGCGACGAAGCCGATCTCGTTATAGGGCTGGTCCAGCGCCTCCATGCCGCCGAGCTTCTGCACGTCCTCGGTCGTCTCGGCGATCATTGCGTCGATGACGTCGTCGAAGGTGACGATGCCGATGAGCTGCTCCTCCGCGTCGACGACAGGCACCGACAGCAGGTCGTATTTGGTGATGAGGCGCGCCACCTCCTCGCGATCGATTTCCGGGGTCACACAGATCGGCTTGTGCGCCGGCACGACCGACTCGACCGGCGCCTCCGGATCGCCGCTGATCAGGCGCCTGAGCGAGACCGCGCGCACCAGCTTGCGCGTCACGGAATCGAGCACGTAGATCGCGTAGACCGTCTCGCGCGAGCGCTCGACGCGGCGGATATGGTCGAGCGTCTGCTGCACCGTCCAGTTCGAGGGTACGCTGACGAATTCGGTCGTCATGATCGAGCCGGCGCTGTGCTCGGGATAGGCCAGCAGCTTCTTGAGGTCGGAGCGGGTCTGGCGATCGAGACGCCCGCTGACGCGCGCCCGCGTCTCCTCGTCGAACTCCTGGAAGACGTCGGCCGCCCGGTCCGCCGACATGGCGGAGAGCAGCGCACCGGCGCGCTGGTCGGGCAGCAGCGCCACCGCCTCGGCGGCGGCGGTGAGCTCGGGCTGGTCGAGCACCTCGACGGCACGTTCGAACGGCAGTTCGGCCAGGACATGCGCGATGGTCGCGTCGTCCTGGTCGTTCAACGTCTCGACGATGTCGGCGACGTGTTCCTGCGCCAGCGTCTGGGCCAGCGTCACGGCAAGGAGGTCCGTCGTGGCGGCGGTATCGTTCATGGCTCTATTCCTTGCGATCGGGCCGTCGTGGCCGGATCGCAGGCGAGCCGGGGGACCCGGTCAGGCGCGCGAGGCGGCGGCGGACGGCTTCGACTGTCGGCTGGGACTGTCGCTTGGCATCGGGTCGGGGTTTCCTGTGAGCAGCCGGCCGCAGGGGCCGGAGGCACGAGGCCAATGCACCCGCAAAGCGCCCGCGTCAAACGGTTTTTACCTCGCTCGCGGGCCGATCATTGGCATTGGCCGATGCGGCCTGCCCGGCCTATTGTCACAGGTGACGAACCGGCGCTTTCAGTCGGCCTCGTCGTCGTCCGCCCTCTCTCGCTGGATTCCGCCGATGTCCCTGACCATCTATGGCTGTTACCGCTCGCGCGCGACGCGCGTCATCTGGCTCGCCAACGAGCTCGGCCTGCCCTTCAACCATGTGCCGGTGATCCAGGCCTATCGCCTGCCCGATCCGAAAGCGCCGGGCGTGCCGCTGCACACCCGCAGCGCCGATTTCCTGAAGATCAACCCGAACGGCCATATCCCGAGCATCGACGACAACGGCTTCAAGCTGCACGAATCGCTGGCGATCAACCTCTACCTCGCCCGCAAGCATGGCGGCCCGCTCGCTCCGAAGGACGCGCAGGAGGAAGGACTGGCCGTGATGTGGTCGCTTTGGGCCGCAACCGAATGCGAGAGCCATGCGCTCAACCTGCAGTTCCACCTCGCCGCCTATCCGCCAGAGAAGCGGAAGCCTGAGCTGGTCGAGGCCGCGCTCGCCGCCCTGCCCGGTCCCTTCGGCGTGCTCGACCAGACGCTGGCCGAGAATGGCGGTTACGTGATGGGCAACCGCTTCACCGTCGCCGACATCAACGTTGCGGAGGTGATCCGCTACGCCAAGCCGGCGACGCAGCTGTTCGACGCCCATCCGCGCGTGAAGGCCTGGCTCGATGCCTGCCAGGCGCGCCCGGCCTTCCAGGCGATGTGGCAGGCGCGCGACGCCGAAGCCGCCTGAGCGCGCAGAATCCGGGTGGCCGGGCCTTGCCCGGCCGCCTACTGACGCGGGATGACCCGGCCAGCGAGCAGAGCTTCCGCCATGACACCGCCGACCTCCGCTCCCGCGCTGCGCATGGGCCCGTTCGAATGGTTCCTGCTGATCGTCCTATCGATCCTGTGGGGCGGCTCGTTCTTCTTCAACAAGCTGACCGTTGCGGAATGGCCGCCCTTCGCCGTGGTGCAGGTGCGCGTCGGCCTCGCGGCACTGGCGCTGCTTCTGGTCGTGCGAATCGCAGGCCAGTCGATGGCGGTCGGGCGCGAACTCTGGCTCGCCTTCTTCGGGATGGGCATCCTCAACAACCTGATCCCGTTCAGCCTGTTCCTCTGGGGCCAGCAGCAGATCGCGAGTGGCCTGGCCTCGATCCTGAACGCGACCACGCCGATCTTCGCAGTGCTGGTGATGCATTGCTTCGGCAACGAGAAGGCGACAGGACTGAAGCTCGGCGGCGTGCTGGCCGGCCTCATCGGCGTCGCCATCCTGATGGGGCCTGATGCGCTCAGCGGCCTCGGCTCCAATCTGGCGGCGCAGCTCGCCTGCATCCTCGCCGCGGTCTCCTATGCCTTTTCCGGCCTGCTCGGCCGGCGTTTCAGGGGCGTGTCGCCGCTGGTCGCCGCCACGGGTCAGCTTTCGGCCTCGACATTGATGATGATCCCGATCGTCTTCGTCATGCATCCGCCCTGGACGCTGCCGATGCCGTCGCAGCAGGCGCTACTCGCCCTTGTCGGACTGGCGCTGATCTCGACGGCGCTCGCCTATCTCCTGTTCTTCCGGATCATGCGCACGGCCGGGCCGAGCAACGTCATGCTCGTCACCTTTCTGATCCCTGTCAGCGCCATCCTGCTCGGCTCCGGCCTCCTGGGAGAGGAATTGCTGCCGCGCCATTTCGCCGGCATGGCTGCGATCTTCGTCGGGCTCGCCCTGATCGATGGCCGCATCGCGCGCATCGCCCAGGCCAGACCCGCCCCAACCGCCTGATCCCGCATGCCTTTTCCGGGCCTCTCATCGGCCGAGCGCCCTGACGGCACTCAGCCGAAAGGCTTTGTTGTCAAAAGATTATGAATTTCTGTAGGATCGACACCTTGGTCGGAACCGCTATTGGCGACGGCCACCGATAGAGATATCGCGGCAAGCGATACACGGGACAGGGGACGGCTCATGGATGTGCGGCAGCTGCGATGTTTCATCGCGGTGGCGGAAGAGCTGCACTTCGGCCGGGCAGCCGAGCGGCTCGGCGTCGCGCCGCCCGCGCTGTCGCGGCAGATCAGCGCCCTCGAAGACGAACTCGGCGTCGCCCTGCTGACGCGTACGACCCGGCAGGTCGCGATGACCCGCGCCGGGCTGATCATGCTCGAGGAGGCCAAGGGCATCCTGGTCAAGATGGAGCATGCCTCGCGTGCCGTGCGCGAGGCCTCGCTCGCTTCGGGCAAGGTGCTGCGCGTCGGCGCGATCGACGCGGCCTCGTCGAGCTTCGTGCCGGAGGCGCTGATGGCCTTCCGCGCCCGCTTCCCCGGCATCGAGATCAAGTTCGTCGAGGCGATGACGGCCGCGCTCGTCCAGATGCTGGAGGCCGGCAAGCTCGACCTCGCGCTGACCCGCCCGCCACGCAAGCCGACCGATTGCGCCTTCGAGATCCTGCGGGTGGAGCGCCCGATCGTGGTGCTGAACGAGAACCATCCGCTTGCCGCGCGCGAGCACCTCACCATGCTCGATCTCGTCGGCGAGCCCTTCGTCGTGCCGTCCAAGCGCATCCGGCCTTACGCCTACGATCTGGTCATGGCCTATTTCGAGAGCGTCGGCGCGGTTCCCAACGTCACCATCGAGGCGACCGAGAAGCCGGCGATGATGTCGGCGGTCGCGGCCGGGCTCGGCATGGCGCTGGCTCCGGACTGGGTCTCGCGCCTGTCCTTCCCCGGCGTGACGATGCGGCGCCTGCGGGGCGCGATGCTCGATCCGCCGCCGCCGGGCGCGCTCGTCGGCGTCTCCTGGCGTCCGCAGCAGAAGCTGCCCTCCCGCGACGACTTCCTCGCGATCCTCAGGGAGAGCGTGACGCTGCTCGACGAACGCCACGTCCTGCCCTTCGTGGCACCGAAACCGCAGAAACGAACCGCCCGCACCGGGTCGCCAATCGGAGGAGCCTCATGAGTTTGAACCAGATAGAGCGGGCACAGGGTCTGCGCGTAAGATCGACGCAGGACATGTGGGCAGGGGTGTTCATGATCGTGTTCGCCTGCGTGGCCGTGTTCATGGCCTGGGATCTGCCCATGGGCAGCCTGCGGCAGATCGGGGCGGGCATGCTGCCGAAATCCATCGCCACGATCTGCGGCGCGTTGGGCGTGATTCTGGCGCTGAGCTCGCTGCGCTATCACGGCGAGGCCCTGACGCCCTGGTCGTGGCGCGCCGTCGTTCACGTCCTCGGCGGGACCGTCCTTTTCGCGCTGGCGATCCGCGGTTTCGATCTCGGGCCGATCCATGTGCCTTCGCTCGGCCTCGTCATCGCCGGGCCGCTGGTCGTGCTGTTCTCGGGCATGGCGGCGAGCGACCGCAGCCTGAAGGAGCTGGTGATCTTCGCGGCCGTGATGACGTTCGGCTGCGCGCTGCTGTTCAAATACGGGCTGGGACTGCCAATTCCCCTCGCCCCCTGGCTGCTTGGAATCTGACGCCATGGCTGAAATGATGTCTCATCTGGCGGTCGGTTTCGGCGTCGCCTTCACGTTCCAGAATATCCTGCTCTGCTTCACCGGCTGCCTCGTCGGGACGTTGATCGGGGTGCTACCCGGCGTCGGCCCGACCGCGACCATCGCCATGCTGCTGCCGATCACCTTCGGCCTCGACCCGACCGGCGCGCTGATCATGCTCGCGGGCATCTATTACGGCGCGCAATATGGCGGATCGACCACGGCGATCCTCGTGAACATTCCCGGCGAAGCGACCGCCGTGGTCACCACGCTCGACGGCCACCAGATGGCCAAGCAGGGCCGGGCCGGCATCGCGCTCGGCACGGCCGCCCTCGGCTCCTTCTTCGCCGGCACCGTCGCCACCATGGTCATTGCAGCGCTCGGCGCGCCGCTGACACGGCTGGCGCTGCTGTTCGGGCCTGCCGAATATTTCTCGCTGATGGTGATGGGCCTGTGCTTTGCCGTGGTTCTGGCACGCGGTTCGATCCTGAAGGCCTTCTGCATGATCGCGCTCGGCCTGCTCCTGTCGACGGTCGGCACCGACCTCGAGACCGGGCAGGAACGCCTGACCTTCGGCATCGCCTCGCTCTCGGACGGCATCGACGTCGCCGTGCTCGGCATGGGCGTCTTCGGTTTCGCGGAAGTGCTGCGCAACCTCGAAACCCCCGAAGCGCGCGACGTCGTCCGCGCCAAGATCGGCCGGCTGCTGCCGAACTGGAGCGACATCAAGCAATCGATCAACCCGGTGCTGCGTGGCACCGGCATCGGCGCCATCCTCGGCATCCTGCCGGGCAATGGCGCGGTGCTCGGCCCCTTTGCCAGCTACACGGTCGAAAAGAAGATCGCCGACGACCCGTCCCGCTTCGGCAAGGGCGCGATCGAGGGCGTGGCGGGGCCGGAATCGGCCAACAACGCCGGCGCGCAGACCGCCTTCATCCCGTTGCTCACGCTCGGCATCCCGCCGAATGCGGTGATGGCGCTGATGGTCGGCGCGATGACGATTCACGGCATCATTCCCGGCCCGCAGGTCATGACCAAGAACCCGGAGTTGTTCTGGGGCATGATCGCCTCGATGTGGATCGGCAACCTGATGCTGCTCGTCATCAACCTGCCGCTGGTCGGCCTCTGGGTGAAGCTGCTGCAGGTGCCCTATCGGCTGATGTTCCCGGCGATCCTGATCTTCTGCTGCATCGGCATCTACTCGGTGAACAACCAGCCGGCCGACGTCGCCTTCACGGCGTTGTTCGGTCTGTTCGGCTACGCGCTGATCAAGCTCGGCTTCGAGCCGGCACCGATGCTGCTCGGCTTCGTGCTGGGCAAGCTGATGGAGGAGAAGCTCCGGCAGGCGCTGATCATCTCGCGCGGCTCGTTCTACACCTTCATCGACTATCAGAACCGGCCGATCTCGCTGGGGCTGCTCATCGTCGCCGCGATCGTGCTCGCCATCGCGCTCCTGCCCGCGATCTCGAAGAAGCGCGACGAGGTCTTCACCGAATGACGGGGTTGCCGCCCCGGCGGCCCGCCTCCAGTTTCATTTCACGCAATCTCCAGGGAGGAATACGCATGAAGAAGCTCGCTCTCGGCCTTGCCGCCGCCGCCACGCTGGCTTTCGCCGGTACCGCGCAGGCGCAGGGCTACCCGACGAAGCCGATCACCATGATCGTGCCCTTCGCGGCCGGCGGCCCGACCGACATCATCGCCCGCGTCGTCGCCGACCACATGTCGAAGACGCTCGGCCAGCAGATCGTGATCGAGAACGTCGCCGGCGCCGGCGGCACGACCGGCATCACCCGCGCCGTCACCGCTGCACCGGACGGCTACACCATCGCGATGGGGCATCTGGGCACCTTCTCGGCGGCCCCCGCCACCTATCCCGGCCTGAAATACGACCCGATCAACGGCATGCAGACGATCGGGCTCGCCGGCGGCACGCCGATCCTGATCGTCGCGCGCAAGAATCTCGAAGCGCCCGACCTCAAGGCCTTCGTCGCCGCCGTCAAGGCCAACCCGGACAAGTTCAACGAAGCCCATGCCGGCCTCGGCTCGGTCTCCTGGACGACCTGCACCCTGCTCAAGGGCATTCTCGGCACGCCGAAGATCAACGCCGTCGCCTATCGCGGCACCGGCCCGGCGCTGAACGACCTCGTCTCCGGCCAGATCGACTTCATGTGCGACCAGATCGTCTCGGTCTCCGAGCAGGTCAAGGCCGGCACCATCAAGGCCTATGCCATCGCCTCGGCCCAGCGCTCGCCGGCGCTGCCCGACGTGCCCACCACCAAGGAAGCCGGCCTGCCCGACTACCAGATCGAGGCCTGGAACGGCATCGCCGGCCCGAAGGGCATGCCGAAGGAGGCCGTGGACAAGCTGGTCGATGCGCTCGACAAGGCCCTCAACGACGAAGGCACCAAGAAGCGCCTGCTCGACCTCGGCGCCGTGCTGCCGACCGCCGAGGAGCGGACGCCGGCCGGTTTCGCTGCCCTGATCAAACGCGACGCCGACAAGCTGACGCCTGCGCTCTCGGCCGCGTCGAAGCAGTAAACCGACGCGAGACGCCAATGATCATGCGGCGGGCCTTCGGGCCCGCCGTTTGCGTTTCAGGCCCGGCAGCGTCCCTCAGGCGCCGGAGCACGCCTTTGTCATGACCAGGCAAGCCTCTGTTCCTGAAACTCTTTCTGCTTCCGGTTTCCGAACGTTAACATCTCGTGACCCGTTTTCCGGGAACTGATCGAGCACGTTGCGGTTGTCCTCGCCGAAGGTTCGCTTCGAAAGGAGACATACCATGTTCAAGAAACTTGCTCTTGTTGCCGCCCTGACCATCACCCCGGCGGTTGCCTTTGCCCAGAGCCAGCCCTCGGGCGGCGCGGTCGGCGGTGCGACCAGCGGGGCCGCGACCGGCGCAGTCGGCGGCGCCGTTGTCGGTGGCCCGGTCGGTGCGGTGGTCGGCGGTGTCGGCGGCGCCGTGGTCGGCGCGATCATCGGTGATGCGGCCGAGCCGAAGTTCCGCACCTATGTGGTGGAGCAGCGCGTCCCCTCCTACACCTATGCCGAGCCGGTCGCGGTCGGCACGGTGCTGCCGCAGCAGGGCGTCGTCTACCACCAGCTGCCGGCCGACTATGCGCCGAACGCCTCGAATTATCGCTACACGGTCGTGAACGACCGCACGGTGATCGTCGAGCCGCAGACGCGCCGCATCGTGCAGATCATCGAATAACACCGCTCACGACCCGAAAGGCGGGCGGTTTCAACCCCAGGCCGTCCGTCCTTCAGGCCAGGCCCGCTCCGGAAACGGGGCGGGCCGCTTCGTGTCGGACAGGCTCAGCGCGTGCCGAACATGCGGTCGCCGGCATCTCCCAGACCGGGGACGATATAGCCGTGGTCGTTGAGCCGCTCGTCGATGGCCGCCGTCCAGATCCGGACATCGGGATGGGCGCCGCGCAGGCGCGCGATGCCCTCCGGCGCAGCCAGCAAACACATGAAGCGCAGATCCCGGGCGCCGCGCTCCTTCAGGCGCTCGACCGCCGCCACGGCGGAATTCGCCGTCGCCAGCATCGGGTCCATCACCACGATCATGCGATCGGCGATATCGGAGGGTGCCTTAAAGTAGTATTCGACGGCCTGGAGCGTGTCGGGGTCGCGATAGAGCCCGATATGGGCGACGCGGGCAGCCGGGACGAGCTCCAGCATGCCGTCGAGGAAGCCGACGCCGGCCCGCAGGATCGGCGCGAAGACCAGCTTCTTGCCGGCAATGACCGGCTGCATCGACTTCTGCAGCGGGGTCTCGATCTCGATCAGTTCGGTCGGCAGGTCGCGGGTCACCTCGTAGCAGAGCAGCATGCCGATCTCGTTGAGGAGCTGGCGGAAGCTCTTGGTCGAGCGGTCCTTCTCGCGCATCAGCGTGAGCTTGTGCTGGACCAGCGGGTGGTCGACGACGGTGACGCCGTCCTGGCTCGAAGTCATACGCCGGTTACCCCTCTATCTCTCGGACCTTGGCTTACCCTCAAAATACCGTGCCATCGCTGACGATGGTCAAGGGCGGCCCGCCATCCACACGCTTTTCGCGCGCGATCCGGCGCCCGGCGGCCCAGGTCCCGCCTTCGAGCACCTTGGCGAGCGGAAGTTCTTCGCGCGAACGCCCGAGACGCTGGCGGATCAGCGCTGCGACCTCGTCGAGCAGGGCGACGGTCAGCGCCCGCCATTCCACCACGAGCGGCGACGAAACCTCATGCGCCTTCGTCCGGTCCGCCTCATGCCTCAGCGCGATGACGCCGCTGTCGAGAAAGAGCCCGCCATTGCGGTACTCCGGCAGGCCGGTCATCTCGTCGATGTCGACCACGGCGATGCCGGCCCATTGCAACGGCTCGATCAGCGAATAGGTCAGCCATTGCGAAAGCTTGTGGAAAGGTACGAGGCCCTCCGTCGGCTTTCCCAGCGCGATCAGGGGATGGCGCCAGGTGTCGCCGAGCGCGACGCCGGCCTGGGTGAGGCGCGACGGCCATATGCCCGCGAAGGCGCCCAGCACCTCGCCGAGCATATGCGGGGCTCGCAGCGTCCCGGTATCGGCAGCCTTGGCGAAGCGATCGAACAACGCGCCCGGCCGCGGCAGACCCTGCCGTTCCAACTCCTCGCCGAGGCGGTTGAGCAGCGCCGCGCGGCCTTCGAGCGCGAGCAGCGGATTGCCCGGCCCGGCCTGGAAGCCGTGCGCCAGCGCGGCCGCATCGAGGCGCTTCAGCCCGACCGCATCGGCCCGCAAGGGATCGGCTGGATCGCTGGAGAACAGCCCTGCGGCGAACATGTCGAGCGAGGCGAGCGCCAGCCCCTCGGAGCGGCCGATCTCGCGGCCCGTCGCGGCATCGCGATAGCGCCAGTCCGGGCCGGCGCCGGCATCGAGCAGGACACTGACGACGGCGAGATCATAGGCGGCACGGCCGCGTGCGGCATGGTTTGCGAAGTTCGCCTCCCGGTCGAGCTTCTGCCAGCGATCCTCGCCATCGACGGTGAAATGGCGCCAGCGCGCATGGAAGGGGATGTCGAGCGTCGGATAATTCGCGCGGATCGTCTCCAGCACATAGTCGGCGCAGGCTTCGAGCCGATCCGGATGGACGCTGAAATGAAGAAGCTGACCGGCGAGGCCGAGCTCAAGCATCTCCTGCGCACGCTCACGCACGGCAGCGGGTTTCAACAGGGCGCGGAACGCCTCGGGATCGCGGTCGGGCATCGTCAACTCGGTTGGCGTGGCGGAATCAGAACTTGTCGAGGTCGCGGCCGACCGTCGACTTCAGGGCATTGTCCCCAGGCGCGCCGTCAGGCGAATAGTATCCCGCAGCCTTCTTGGCCTCGATCTCGACGGAGGCGTCGGGCGGGACCAGCTCGGGCGGGATCGCGACGCGCTCGCCGATGGTGATGCCGCTCTCGACCATGGCGTCGTATTTCATGTTCGACATCGACATCAGCCTGTCGATATGGGTGACGCCGAGCCAGTGCAGCACATCCGGCATGAGTTGCTGGAAGCGGGCATCCTGCACGCCGGCGACGCATTCGGTACGCTCGAAATAGGTCGCGGCGGAATCGCCGCCCTCCTGGCGCTTGCGGGCGTTGTAGACGAGGAATTTGGTGACCTCGCCGAGTGCCCGGCCCTCCTTGCGATTGTAGACGATCAGGCCGACGCCGCCGCTCTGGGCCTCCTTCACGCATTCCTCGATGCCATGCGTGAGATAGGGCCGGCAGGTGCAGATGTCGGAGCCGAAGACATCCGAGCCGTTGCACTCGTCATGAACGCGGCAGGCGATGCGCGCCTTCGGATCGGCAAGCCGCGAAGCCTCGCCCATGACATAGGCCGTGATCGAACCGATCGGCGGCAGGAAGACCTTGAGGTCCGGCCGCGTCACAAGCTCGGGATACATGCCGCCGGTCTGCTCGAAGAGCGTACGGCGCAATTCGCTCTCGGTCGCGCCGAACCGTTCGGCGATGCCCGGCAGGTACCAGACCGGATCGACCGCGATCTTGGTGACGCTGATATCGCCGGAGGCGTGCAGGATATGCCCGTCCGCAGCGAGGCGATGGGCGCCCATCGCGGCGAGAATCTCGGGCAGGTTGAGCCTGGCCTTCGTGATCGCGATCGACGGGCGGATATCGATGCCCTCGCCGATCAGCTTGCCGAAATCCTGCGCGACCGTGTGGCCGAACGGATCGAGCGAGACGATCCTCTTCGGGTCGGCCCATTGCGGCTGGGGCAGGATTTCCGCCGTCGGATAGGTGTTGGTCAGGTCCGGGCGCTGCTGCGGGTTCATGGCGCGAGCCGAGATCGCCAGCGCCCGATAGACCGAATAGGAGCCGCCATGGGCGCCGATGACGTTGCGGTCGGCCGGATTGGTGGTCGAGGCGATGATGGGCCCACGCTCGGCGGCGTTGGGAGCGCCCCACTTGATCGGGAAGCGCGTGGCCGCGCCGCCCGGCTCCGGGTGGGAGGTCAGCCTGATATGGCCGTTGCGGTTCGGCGCATTCATCGCGGTCACGTCCTGAAAACGGAAGAAGGCCCCGGGACGGGATCGTCCGGGGCCCTCTGGACCTCATGAAGTCTGAACCAGCGCGGTGGCGCCGTCAATCGCCTTAAAAAACAGCGAGATAGCGCAGCAGCGAGATGATGCCGATCACGATCACGATGATCTGCACGACGTTCTTGATCTGCCCATCGAGCGGCAGCATCCGCACGAGATAGAGCACGAGGCCGATGACGAGAACGGTGATCAGCAGCGAAATCAGAATGGACATGCTTGCAGCCCTTTATCTCGGCCGGTAGCCGGCCCCCCGGAGCCCAGCCGCGACGCATTCGCGGCTTGTCGGCCCCGGCGAAAGAACGTCGTAGGGCGGGGATTGGTTCCGGAGTGGGAACTTGGGGGCGAAAGGGTGGGGCTGCGGCTTGCGCAGTCAGCGCCGCCGTCATGGTCGGGCTTGTCCCGACCATCCACGTCTTCCTTCAAGCCATGAGGTATTCAAGACGTGGATGCTCGCCACAAGGGCGAGCATGACGTCGAGGCGTCATTCTCGGGCTTGACCCGAGAATCTCATGACAAGAAGGCTCCGGTTTCCGAGATGCTCGGGTCAAGCCCGAGCATGACGGCGGGTGTCAGCCGGCGATGCGATCGAAATCCGCGACGGCGCGCGTCGCCTGGCGGAGCTGGTTGAGCAGCTTCAGGCGGTTGGCGCGCAGGGCCGGATCGGGATCGTTGACCGTGACCTTGTCGAAGAAGGCATCGACCGCCGGGCGGATTTCGGCGAGCGCGGCCATGGCGCCCTCGTAATCCTCGGCGGCGACGGCGGCCTCGGCCTTCGGCGTCGCCTGCGCCAGCGCAACGGCAAGCGCCTTCTCCTCGATCAGGCCGGCCTCGGCGATGAGGTGGAGGTCGGGAGCGTCGGCGAAGGCGCCCTCCCCGTCCTTCTTCTCCTCGGCCTTGAGGATATTGGCGGCGCGCTTGTAGCCGGCGAGCAGGTTCTTGCCGTCCTCGGTATCGAGGAAGCGGCCGAGCGCGGCGACGCGACGGGTGATGAGGAGGAGGTCGTCGTTAGCCGAAGCGCCTTCGCCCAGCACGGTGTCGACGAGATCATGCCGCGCGCCCTGATCGCGGAGCATGACCTTCAGGCGGTCGTGGAAGAAGGAGAGGAGATCGGCAACAGTCGAGACTTCGTGTTCATCAGGCTCAGAGCCCGAGAGTATTTTTGCCCTGACCCCATCGAGCACGGCTGTGGTTGCATCAGGCGCAGTCATAGCCCGTGCCAGCATCGAACCCTGAAGTTCCAATGGGGAGATCGGAATCTTCGAATTTGCAAAACGCGCGAACCGCTCGATGAGTTGGACCCGATAGCCTCTCGATAGAGGCGCTTGAAGAGACAACCGAACCCCATTCTCAACCACCAGCCGGATCACGCCCAGCGCCGCTCTCCGCAGCGCATAGGGGTCCTTGCTGCCGGTCGGCTTCTCGTCGATGGCCCAGAAGCCGACAAGCGTATCGAGCTTGTCGGCCAGCGCCACGGCGACCGAAACCGGATCAGACGGGACGCGATCCGACGGCCCGAGCGGCTTGTAATGCTCCTCGACCGCGGCCGCGACCGAAGTATCCTCGCCCTGCAATTCCGCGTATTTCCGACCCATCAGGCCCTGCAGTTCCGGGAACTCGCCGACCATCTCGGTCGGCAGGTCGGCCTTGGCGAGCCTGGCAGCGCGTTCGGCCTTCTCCGGGTCGGCGCCGACGATCGGGGCCAATTCCTTCGCCAGCGCCGCGATGCGCTGGACGCGCCCGCCTTGCGTGCCGAGCTTGGCGTGGAAGACGACGCCGAGCTTGTCGAGCTTGGCCATGCGCTGATCCAGCGGCTTGGCGAGATCGAGGCCGAGCTTTTCAGCGCTGTCCTTGAAGGTATCGAGGTCCGGCAGCGAGCCGCGATCGGTCTGCCAGAAATAGGCGGCATCCGAGAGGCGCGCACGCACGACGCGGCCATTGCCGGCGGTGATCGCCACGCCACCATCGCTGGCGACGAGGTTCGAGACCAGGATGAAGCGATTGGCGAGATCACCGGTCGCTGGATCGCGCAGCACGAAGCATTTCTGGTTGGCGCGGATCGTGGCGCGGATCGCCTCGCCGGGAATGTCGAGGAAGCGTTCCTCGAAGGAGCCCATCAGCACGACCGGCCATTCGACGAGGCCGGCGACCTCCTCCAGCAAACCCTCGTCCTCGACGAGGTCGAGACCCTGCGCGAAGGCGAGGTTGCGGGCGTCGGTGAGGATGATCTCCTTGCGCCGGTCGGCATCGAGCACGACCTTCGCCTTCTCCAGCGAAGCGACATAGTCCTCCAGGCGCTTCACCGTGATGGGTGCAGGCGCGTGGAAGCGGTGGCCATAGGTCACGTTGCCGGAGACGATGCCGTCGACTTCGAAGGGCACGATCTCGGTGTCTTCGGTCTCGGCGCCGAAGGTGCAGAGGATCGAATGCAGCGGGCGCACCCAGCGCAGGCTCGCGCCAGCGGCCGAGGCCTTGCCCCAGCGCATCGATTTCGGCCAGGGGAAGGACCGGATCACCGCAGGGACGATCTCGGCGATGGCCGCGACGGTTTCCTGGCCGGGCTTCTCGATGATGGCGACGTAGGAGTCGCCCTTCTTCGGATCGCTGACGATCGTCGCCTGGTCGAGCGAATTCAGACCCGCTGCCTTGAGGAAGCCCTGCACGGCGGCGTCGGGCGCGCCGACGCGCGGACCCTTGCGCTCCTCGCGAACATCGCGGCCACGAACGGGCAGGCCGGCAATGTGCAAGGCAAGCCGGCGCGGCGTTGCGAAGACCTTCGCGCCCTCGTAGACGAGGCCGCGCTCGACCAGCGCATCGGTGACGAGTTTCTTCAGATCATCGGCAGCCTTGCGCTGCATGCGCGCGGGAATCTCTTCCGAAAACAGTTCAAGCAGAAGATCGGGCATCAGATGGCTCCCCCGCCGGCGGTCTTCAGCCAGGCCGCACCGCAGGCCTTGGAGAGCTCGCGCACGCGCAGGATGTAGCTCTGCCGCTCGGTGACCGAGATCACGCCGCGCGCATCGAGCAGGTTGAAGATGTGGCTGGCCTTGATGCACTGGTCATAGGCCGGCAGGGCGAGTTCGTGGCGGGGCTGGTTGGCGCCGGCAGCCGGTTCGCCGGCGGCGAGCAGGGCCTTGCACTCGGTCTCGGCATCGGTGAAGTGCCGGAACAGCATCTCGGTATTGGCATGCTCGAAATTATGCCGGGAGTATTCCTGCTCGGCCTGCAGGAAGACGTCGCCATAGGAGATGCGGTCCTCGCCATCGAGACCGTTGAAGTTGAGGTCGTAGACGTTCTCGACGCCCTGGACATACATCGCCAGGCGTTCGAGCCCATAGGTCAGTTCGCCCGCGACGGGCGCGCATTCCACGCCCGCGACCTGCTGAAAGTAAGTGAACTGGCTGACTTCCATGCCGTCGCACCAGCATTCCCAGCCGAGGCCCCAGGCGCCCAAGGTCGGGCTCTCCCAGTCGTCCTCGACGAAGCGGACGTCATGCAGGCCGAGATCGACGCCGATCGCCTTGAGCGAGTCGAGATAGAGCTGCTGGAGATCCGGCGGCGACGGCTTCAGGATGACCTGGAACTGATAGTAATGCTGGAGGCGGTTGGGGTTCTCGCCGTAACGGCCGTCCTTGGGGCGGCGCGAAGGCTGGACATAGGCCGCCCGCCACGGCTTCGGCCCGAGCGCGCGCAAGGTCGTCGCCGGGTGGAAGGTGCCGGCACCGACCTCCATGTCGTAGGGCTGCAGCACCACGCAACCTCGCTCGGCCCAGAAGCGCTGCAACGTCAGCAGCAGTCCCTGGAAGGAGCGGGTCGGATCCATCGCCGGGGAAGAAGCCGGGATGGTGGAGTGCGAGAGTGGCGCGGGGGCGGACAAGTGCCAGCAACCTTCCGATAACAAGGGAATGGTGCGGTGATTAGGGTTCGGGCCAGTCATGGTCAAGCATGAGCCGGAACCGAAAGCGGACAGGTTTCGTTCATATCGGGTCTGATATCGACAATCCCAACCGCACGGCTCGCGATGTTCGGGGCGAGCATTTGATGACGGGCCGGCGGCCGCATAACCAAGGAGTAAGCCCATGTTGACAACCCGCATCATTGCCGCCGCTTTCGGCGCTGCGACCTTGCTCGGTGCCGCCATGAGCACCGCCCCGGCCTCGGCGGCGCCGATTTCCGCCGGCACGGCGCTGGCTTCCGGCGCCGAAACCGGTCTCGTCCAGCAGGCCTGGCATCGCGGCCGCCCGCATTACGGCCCGCGCCGCCATTATCGTCCGCGCTGCTGGACCGAGTCCCGCCGTATCTGGAACGGCCATCGCTGGATCAGGCGGGCCGTACGCGTCTGCCGCCGCTGAGGCGGGCGCACATATCTGAAGACGGGCGGACGGCGCGGTTTCGCGCCGTCCGTGCAACAAGGCCCGCCATCCGCCTCGGGGATGACGGGTTGGCCCCGCCTGGGCCGGCGGCGCGATGGAGGCCAGGGATGTTCCGGACAACGCTTCTTGCTGCCGCGCTGGCGGGTTCTATGGGCGGAGTTGCTCTCACCGCCTCCCCGGTTGCGGCTGCGCCTGTCGCTGCCGCGGCCGGTCAATCGGTGCAAGCCGGGCAAAGCCTCGTCGAGCAGGCCCAGTATTACGGCCTGCGCCGATACCGGCGCCCACGCTGCTTCTGGTCTGACCGCCGCGTCTGGAACGGCTGGCGCTGGGTGGTTCGCCCGGTGCGCACCTGCCGCTGAGCGGCTCCCAAGAATGGCCGCAATGTGGCTGTTGGCTGAAGGCAAGCTGAACGACGCGATTCCGTGCCGTTCAGGTTCGAGGCCCTAATATTCAACGCAAGGACGGCGTTTTCATCCGACGGCAGGGACTGCCGGCGCCATCTCATGGAGGTTTTCATGTTTCGGACACTGATCGTCACCATGGCGACCGCTGGCGCGCTGGGCGTAGCCGGCATCGCCGCTACCCCTGCTTCTGCCGCCCCGATTGCGGCAGCACCGATTGCGGCCGCGCCGTCGGTCTCGAGCGAAGGCATGGTGCAGCAGGCGCAGTATTATTACGGTCCGCGCCGCTATTACGGCCGGCCGCGCTATTACGGCCCCCGCTATTACGGGCCGCGGCGCTATTACGGCCCGCCGCGTTTCTATGGCCCGCCGGCCTATTATGCTCCGCGGCGGTTCTACGGGCCGCGCTATTACTGGTAATCGGGCGTAAGGCGCCCACGGCCGCGATGGACCGCGTCGCTCAAGGGTGTCAGCCTGCCATCAGCGCCATTGATCACGAAAGCCGGCAGCAACGCTGCCGGCTTTCTGCTGTTCAGCACGGCCGTGACGATGATGCGGATCGCGGGCCTGTCAGCAAAGGCATGGACCGGGCGGACCGCAACCGCGCCGAAGCCGGTTTCAAGGCCGGCCAGAACTTCGGGCAACGCCTCGACCCGATGAATCAGCGCGAGATTTCCACTCGGCCGGAGCAGACGCCGGGCCGTCCGCAGCCAGGGCGCGAGCGCTCCTTCGGCGACATGGGCGGCCTTGCGGTTCGGGACAGGCGAGGCCCTGCTGCCGCCCGGGGGATAGAAGGGCGGGTTCATCGCGACCGCGTCGAAGGACGCGGATGCCAGGCCCAGTTCCGACAGAGCCGCGGCCCGCGCCGTGACATCGCCGGCGATCGCCGTCACGCGACCCGCCATGTCGTTGAGTCCGGCATTGCGCGCGGCCAGCGCGGCAAGCTCCGGATCGCGCTCCAGCAGCGTGACCTGCAACTCCGGCTGGGCCAGCGCCGCGGCGAGGCCGACCGTGCCGACGCCGGCCCCGATATCCAGCAACGCGCCGCCGCCCAGGTCCGGCAGCGCCGCTGCGAGCAGGACCGCATCGCTGCCGGCGCGGTGGCCCTTGCGCGGCTGGAGCAGCCTCAGCCGGCCATCGAGCAAACGATCCTCGACGATCTCGCCCAGTGCCGCGCCCGGTTCGATCTCACTCATCACGCAATTCTGATCCGTAGCCGGCCTCGACCAGCAAGGCCCGCGCACGCCTGCGATCGGCATCGCGCACCAGCAGGCGACGGGGGAAGGCCCCGATCATGCCCTCGAGCGAACTGATATGCTGATCTGCGATCAGGCAGTCGAGATTGGCCGAAGCCAGCAGGGCCTCGACGGCGCCGAGCAGGATAAGGTCGTTGGTGCGCAGGAGTTCGTGCATGGCTCCATGGAGCCCAAGCGCCCGGGTTTGTGCAAGAGCCGTCGGCTTTCAGGCCCCGTTCACGCAAAGGTGCGGCGTCACGCCGGTTTGCAGGGGCTGGCGTCCCATGCGACGGTTGTGGCATGGCACAAGCGCGCCGCCCGGCGCGGGTATCTGACTCCGGAGTGTCTCCAGTGGGTGTCGTCGTCTCCCTCGAGGAACGGGAATCGAATCAGGCCAGCATCGAGCCGCTGGTCGCGCTGACGCGCGAGGACATGGCCCGCGTCAACGCGATGATTCTGTCGCGCACCGGCTCCGACGTGACGATGATCCCGGAGGTCGCCAACCACCTGATCTCGTCGGGTGGCAAACGGCTGCGGCCGATGCTGACGCTCGCGATGGCCGACCTCTGCGGCTATGCCGGCGATGGCCACGTCAAGCTCGCGGCCTCCGTCGAGTTCATGCACACCGCCACGCTGCTCCACGACGACGTCGTCGACGAGAGCGACATGCGCCGCGGCAAGCTCGCCGCCCGCATGCTCTGGGGCAACGAGGCCAGCGTGCTGGTCGGCGATTTCCTGCTCGGCCAGGCCTTCAAGATGATGGTCGAGGTCGGCTCGCTCAGGGCGCTCGATATTCTCTCCACCGCCGCCTCCGTGATCGCCGAGGGCGAGGTTCTCCAGCTCTCCGTCGCCAAGAACACGGAAACGACCGAGGACGAGTATCTCGCGGTGATCCGCGGCAAGACGGCCGAGCTCTTCGCCGCCGCCTGCGAGGTCGGGCCGGTGATCGCCGGCTCCCCCAAGGCCGATGCCGCCGCCTGCCGCAGCTACGGCCTCAATCTCGGCATCGCCTTCCAGCTCATCGACGACGCGCTCGACTATGGCGGCGTCGCCGCCAAGCTCGGCAAGAACACCGGCGACGATTTCCGCGAGGGCAAGATCACCCTGCCCGTCGTGCTCTCCTTCCGCCGCGGCGACGAGGCCGAACGCGCCTTCTGGAAGCGCACGCTGCAGGACGGCGAGATCCGCGACGGCGATCTGGAGGAAGCACAGGCGATCATGCGCCGGCACAAGGCGCTCGACGACACGATCGCCCGCGCCGAGCATTATGCGCGCATGGCCAAGGACGCGCTCGGCCTGTTCCCGACCTCACCGATGAAGCAGGCGCTCAACGCCGCCGTCGATTTCTGCGTGGCGCGGGCGCATTGAGCTGACGCGCCGCCGTCACTGCGAGGAGCGCAATGACGGTGGAACGGTCCCATCGCTTTAGCTCAGCAGCGTCGGCTTGACCCACCAGCCCGGCCGCTTTCGCTGCAACGCCTTGGCAGCGGCAGCGCTCGATACGCAATCGTCGAACAGCGCGAAGCAGGTCGCGCCCGAGCCGGACATGCGCGCCAGCCGGCAACCGGGCAACGCCGCGAGCCGGTCCAGGGCCTCGCCGATCACCGGCGCCCCCCGCTGCGCCGGTGCTGCGAGATCATTGCTCGTGGTCGCCAGATAGCCCAGCAGATCCGCGGCCGATGCCGGATCCGCAAGATTCTGCGCGCGCGCTTCCGACACCGCCTCACCCGCCTTGAGACCAAGCGCCCGGAATACGCCCACCGTCTCGACCTCCACGCCGGGATTGACCAGCACGGCGAAAAGCGGCGGCAGCCTGAGCACCGGGCCGAGCTTTTCGCCAATGCCGGCCATCAGCCGCGCGCGCGAATCGAGACAGACCGATACGTCGGCCCCGACCTGCGTCGCGACCTCCCGCAGGATCGGATCGCCCGGAGCGATGCCGTTCAGGCGCGCGAGCAGGCGCAACGCCGCAGCCGCATCGGCCGAGCCGCCCCCGATTCCCGAGGCGACCGGCAGGCGCTTGACGAGATGGAAGCGTCCCAGGCGTAGGCCGGGGCGTGCCGCTGCAAGCGAGCGGGCAGCGCGCAGGACAAGATTGCCGTCATCGGCCGCGAGTCCTTTAGACCGAGGCCCTGCGAGCGTCAGAGAGAGGTCAGCGCCGGGATCGAGCGACAGCGTGTCGCCGACGCCGGCGAAGGCGACGAGGCTTTCCAGCTCGTGATAGCCGTCGGCGCGTCGGCCGAGCACGCGCAGGTCGAGATTGACCTTGGCGCGGGCGCGCGTCGTCAGCGGTGGGGCCACGGCGTCAGGCCGGCGACGCGGAAGCGTCAGCCGCCGTCCTTCTTGGTCTCCTCGACCGCATTGGCCGAAGGATCCTCCATCCCGCGCTCGATCTTGCGCAGGATCTTCTCCAGGTCCTCAGGCTCGGGCTTGAGGTCGCGGGCGTGGTTCCACTGGAACTTCGCCTCAAGCTGGCGGCCGGTACGCCAGTACACGTCGCCGAGATGGTCGTTGATGACCGGATCGGACGGGCGCAGTTCCGCGGCGCGCTCGATCTCGCGCGAGGCATCGTCATAGCGGCCGAGGCGATAATAGGCCCAGCCGAGCGAATCGATGATGTAGCCGTCGCGCGGGCGGAGCTCGACGGCGCGGCGCAGCATGTCGAGCGCCTCGTCGAGCTTGAGATGCTTGTCGACCAGCGAATAGCCGAGATAGTTCAGCACCAACGCCCGCTCGCGGCCGAGCGGATCGGGCAGGAGTTCGAGCGCCTTGCGCAGATCGGCCTCGGCCTCGGGCCAGCGATTGATGCGCTCGCGGGCGATGCCGCGGAAATAGAACAGATCCCAGTTGGCGCGGCCGGGCGAGGCGAGCTTGTCGATGGCCTTGTCATAGGCCGCCGCGGCTTCCGCGAATTTCTTGCGCGAGCGATAGATGTTGCCGAGCGCCGAGAGCGCGTCGACATCGTCCGGCCGCTCGGCAATGACCTTGTCGAGATGCTTCACCGCCTCTTCGGGCTTGCCTAGATTTTCCAGGGCCAGGCCGGCCTGGATCTCGGCATTCGGACGCAGCGGCGAGGAGGCCGGCATCTTGTCGTAGACGGCGACGGCGTCCTCCGGCTGGCGCGCACGCTCCAGAATGTCGCCGAGCGTCAGGATCGCGAGGTCGTGGCCGGGGTCGAGATAGATCGCCATGCGCAGGTAGAGCAGCGCGGCGGCTTCGTCGCCCTGGCGGTTGCCGGCGCTGGCGAGGCCATAGAGCACCTCGGCCGCGCCCTGCTGCGGCGTCGTGATCTGACGCGGCGGCGCATCCTTCTTGCCGACGAGCGCCATGCCCTCGCGGATGATCGGATGATTCGGCAGCAGGCGGTCGAAGGCGGCGTAGGTTTCGGCAGCACCGTTGAAATCGCCGTTCCGGGCCTGGAAGCGCGCCCAGAGATCGACCAGCCGGAGCGTGGTCTTCTCGGCGTCATAGGCGGATTTCAGCCGCTTCTCGGCTTCGCCCTTGCGGCCGGCGGCATCGAGAATGAGCCCGGCATGATAATCGCGGAAAAGATTGTAGGACGCCTCGCCCTTCAGGCGCTCCAGCGTCTCGATCGCCCGGCGGGAATTGCCGGAGCCGAGATAGGACCAGGCTGTGAGCAGCGTCGCGGTGATGTCGGCCGCGCGCCCCCTGCCCCCGCGCTGGAGATGATTGCGCGCCGTCCGGTAGCTCTTCTGCTTGATCGAGCGGATGCCGATGACGAGCTGGGCGAGGCCATTGCTCGGGTCCTGCTGGATCAATTTGTCGGCCGCCCGGAAGGCATCCGGCATGGCACCGTCGGCCAGGAAAGCGACGAAGGCGCGCTCGGTCAGATCGTTGTTCTGCGGGTCTTCCTTGATCGCCTCGCGCAGATAGACGGAGGCCGCACCGAGATCGCGGGAGGCACCGGCGACGATCGCGGCGAGGTAGTTGCCTTCCAGACTGTCGCCCGGCTCGAGCGTGTCAGCCGTACGCGGCTGCGTTGCGCCCTGGGCAGCGGCCACGGCTGGCAGGAACATCAAAAGCGACAACGCAGCAGCCGTGCCGGAGGCACGCACCTTCTTCAATAATGTCACGACTGCCATTCTCCCTCGGTCCGCAGCCTCACCATCTCGGGGCGCACTCTTCCAGCGGACCGTGATCGCTTCGCGTAGGCTGCCAAGATGGCGGTTTCCGGGCGGACGGGCAAGCCGGCCCCCTCCCGAATGCGGCTCTTTCGTAGCAGCCGCGCAACACTCCCGGAAATCTGCCTGACCAAGCGACCGAAAGCCGAAAACGGCGATCATCACGCAGGGATATCGGGCCTATAGCTTGTCCGTCTGCAGCTTTCGCAGCGATTCCACTGGGACTGTTCCAATGAAGAAGATCATTCTGAGCATTGCCGCCATCGCACTCCTCGGCGGCTTCGTCGCCGGCTGCGCCAAGGACGAGACCAAGCCGGTCGCCAAGATCGTCCGCAAGGGCTGATCGGCCTCCCGGCCTTACGACAAAGGGCGCGCCGGCCGGCGCGCCCTTTTTGATTCATCGGACAGCGAATCGCCCCGCGATCACATATTCGCGTAGCCCGGCCCGCCGCCGCCTTCCGGGACCGTCCAGGTGATGTTCTGGGCGGGGTCCTTGATGTCGCAGGTCTTGCAGTGGACGCAGTTCTGCGCGTTGATCACGAAGCGCGGATTGGCCTTGGTCTCGGCGTTCTCGTAGACGACCTCGTAGACGCCCGCCGGGCAATAGAGCCTGGCCGGCTCGCCATAGAGCGGCAGGTTCTGCGTGATCGGAACCGATGGATCCGCCAGCTTGAGATGCGCCGGCTGGTCTTCCTCGTGATTGGTCGAGGAGAGGAAGACCGAGGAGAGCTTGTCGAAGGAGATCTTGCCGTCCGGCTTCGGATAGCTGATCGGCGTGACCTCGGCGAGCGGCTTCAACGTCGCGAAATCCGGCTTGCCGTGCTTCATCGTGCCGAAGGGCGACCAGCCGAAGAGCTGGTTCAGCCACATGTCGATGCCGCCGAGCCCGATGCCGAGCAAGGTGCCGAACTTGGACCAGAGCGGCTTGACGTTGCGGACGCGCTTCAGGTCCTTGCCGATGGCGCTGTCGCGCCATTCATTTTCGATCTCGACGACCTCGTCATGGCTACGCCCGGCCTGCAGCGCCGGCACCAGCTTCTCCGCCGCCAGCATGCCCGACAGGATGGCGTTGTGGCTGCCCTTGATGCGGGGCACGTTGACGAAGCCCGCGGAGCAGCCGATCAGCGCGCCGCCCGGGAAGGTCAGCTTCGGCACCGACTGCCAGCCGCCCTCGGTGATGGCGCGCGAGCCATAGGCGATGCGCTTAGCGCCCTCGAAGGTGTCGCGGATCAGCGGATGGGTCTTGAAGCGCTGGAACTCGTCAAAGGGCGAGAGCGTCGGGTTCTGGTAGTTCAGATGGACGACGAAGCCGACCGAAACGAGGTTATCGTCGAAATGGTAGAGGAAGGATCCGCCGCCGGTGCTGTTGTCGAGCGGCCAGCCGAAGGAGTGCTGGACACGGCCCTTGTGGAACTTCTCCGGCTTGACCTGCCAGAGTTCCTTCAGGCCGATGCCGTATTTCTGGGGCTCGCGGCCTTCATCCAATGCAAATCGCTTGATCGCGATCTTGGAGAGCGAGCCGCGCGCGCCCTCGCCCAGCAGCGTGTAGCGGCCGCGCAATTCCATGCCCCGGGTGAAGCGGTCGGAGACCGTGCCGTCCTTGGCGATGCCCATGTCGCCCGTGGCGATGCCGGCGACCGAGCCATCCTCGTTGAAGAGCAGCTCGGCGGCGGCGAAGCCCGGATAGATCTCGACGCCGAGTGCCTCGGCCCGCGCGCCCAGGAACTTCGCGACGAGCCCGAGCGAGCCGACGAAATTGCCGTGGTTGTTCATCAGCGAGGGCATGCCGAAATTCGGCAGGCGGATACCGTTCGGCTCGGTCAGGAAATAGAAGATGTCTTCCTTGACCTCGGTGGTCAGCGGACGATCGGGATCGTCGCGCCAGTCCGGCACGAGCCGGTCGAGGCCGATGGGATCGATGACGGCACCGGAGAGGATATGGGCGCCGACCTCGGCGCCCTTCTCGACCACCACGACCGAGATGGACTCATCGAGCTGCTTCAGCCGGATCGCAGCCGCCAGACCCGCAGGGCCGGCACCGACGATGACCACGTCATAGTCCATGCTCTCGCGCGGTTCGCTCTGCGCTTCCTTCAGATCCATCCTGCCCTCCGCCTCAGCAGCCGCGCCGCATGATAGTTTATATATGAACTATTTCACCGGGTCGTTCAATGCCGGCTTTCGTCCAGTCTGGAACCCCTCTATCCAAGCGTGCGTTCCATTTTGCAACTGCGTCGGCTCGCAGAGAGGGTTTGCAAGGTATAGGATGCAGCGATGAGCCTGTCCGATGCAGTCAGCCCCGACGCGCCCGATCCTTACGAGCTTTTGAGCTGGTACGCCGAGATGGGCGTGACCGAGGCGCTCGACGAAGCGCCGCGCAACCATTTTGCCGACCCGGCTCCTGCCGGCGAGCGCGGCGACGGGCAGCCGCGCCTGCGCCCGCTACCCGGCCGCCCTGCCGCACCGGCACGACCGATGGCGGCTGCGGCAACGGCACCGGACGACGCCACGGTCAGCGCCAAGGCGCTCGCTCGGGAAGCGCGCACGCTCGATGAGCTGAAGGCCGCACTGGCCGGTTTCGAAGGCTGCGTGCTGAAGGCCACCGCCAAGAGCCTGGTCTTCGCCGACGGCAATCCGCAGGGCCGGGTGATGATGGTCGGCGAAGCGCCCGGTGCCGACGAGGACCGCATCGGCCTGCCCTTCGTCGGGCGCTCCGGGCAGTTGCTCGACCGCATGCTGGCCGCGATCGGTCTGAGCCGGAAGGACGACGTCTATATCGCCAACATGCTGCCCTGGCGACCACCGGGGAACCGCACGCCGACGCCGCAGGAAGTGGCGATCTGCCTGCCTTTCATCCAGCGCCAGATCGAGCTTGCCGATCCCGACATCCTGGTCTGCGTCGGCGGCCCCTCCGCGCAAGGGCTGCTCGGGTTCACCGGCATCCTGCGCTCGCGCGGCAAATGGGTGGAATACGACACCGGGGCGCGGCGCATCCCGGCGATCGCGACGCTGCACCCGGCCTATCTGCTGCGGCAGCCGCTGCAGAAGCGGCTCGCCTGGCGCGACCTGCGCGCATTGAAGGCGTCGCTCGACGGGAAGAATTGACGCAGCGACGTTGCGCGCAGGCGCGGCACGAGGCAGGCTTGCATTAGATCACATCCAGACACGCCCGAACGGGCGAGGCCCGGCACCGGCGTGACGTGGCCAGACGGAGTTCTGCGATGGTCATCGATGCTTTTCTGCTTTCGCGCATCCAGTTCGCCTTCACCATCTCGTTCCACATCGTCTTCCCGGCCTTCACGATCGGGCTTTCCGCCTATATCGCGACGCTGCTCGGGCTGTGGCTGAAGACGGGCGACCCGAAATTCCACCTGCTCGCGCGGTTCTGGACCAAGATCTTCGCCGTCTCCTTCGCGATGGGCGTCGTCTCCGGCATCGTGCTGTCCTATCAGATCGGCACGAACTGGAGCCGCTTCTCGGTCGCGGTCGGCAATATCGTCGGGCCGCTGCTGGGCTATGAGGTACTCACCGCGTTCTTCCTCGAGGCTTCCTTCCTCGGCGTGATGTTGTTCGGCTGGAAGCGGGTGCCGCCCTGGCTGCATTTTCTCTCGGCGGCGATCGTCGCCGGCGGCACGGCGATGTCGGGCTTCTGGATTCTCTCGGCCAATAGCTGGATGCAGTATCCCGTCGGGCACGAGGTCCGCGACGGCATCGCCTACCCGGTCGACTGGATGAAGATCGTCTTCAACCCGACCTTCCCCTTGCGTTTCGCGCATATGATGACGGCGGCCTATCTCACCACCGCCTTCGTCGTGCTGGCGACCGGCGCGCGCCATCTGCTTGCCGGACACCGCACCGAATCGGCCAAGACGATGGTGCGCATGGCGATCCTGATGATCGCACTGACCGCGCCGCTGCAGGCGCTGATCGGCGATTTCCACGGCAAGCAGACCGCGATCTACCAGCCGGCCAAGCTTGCCGCTATCGAGGCGCATTGGGATTCGGCGAAGCCCGGCGCGCTCGTCCTCTTCGCCTGGCCCGACGAGAAAGCCGAGCTCAACCGGTTCGAAATCTCGATCCCCGGCGTCGCCAGCCTGCTGACGCATGGCAGCATGGATGCGCTGTTCCCAAGCCTCAGGGATTTCAAGGTCGAGGATCGGCCGCCGGTGCTCATCCCCTTCTTCGCCTTCCGCATCATGGTCGGCATCGGCACCCTGATGATCCTGTTCGGCTGGGCCGGCGCCTGGCTCTGGAAGCGCGGCACCGTGTTCGAGGCGCGCAGATGGCTCTGGCTCGCCCAGTACAGCTGGCCGGCCGGGTTCGTCGCCATCCTCTCCGGCTGGTTCGTCACTGAGGTCGGTCGCCAGCCCTGGCTCGCCACCGGCGTGCTGCGTTCGAAGGACGCGGTCTCGCCGATCACGACTCTCGAGGTCGCGATCTCGCTGGGGCTGTTCGTCTTCGTCTACTGCGTGGTGTTCACGGCCGGCATCCTCCTGATCAATCGCCTGATCGACAAGGGACCGGACGAGATCAGCCATGAGGACCCGCCCGAGCAGCCATCGAAGCGGACGCTGAAGGCGGCACAGGCGCCCGCCGCGGCGATCTTCGGCGACGGCCATCCCGGCGACGACAAGATCCAGCCGGCGAACTGAGGAGAGCTATTATGGAATGGTATCTCCCCGTGATCTGGGCCGGCGTGATCGGCTCCGCCGTAATGCTCTACGTCATCCTCGACGGCTTCGACCTCGGCATTGCCATCCTGTTCCCGACGACGAAGGACGAGGGCGAGCGCGACCAGATGATGAATTCGGTCGCGCCGTTCTGGGACGGCAACGAGACCTGGCTGGTGCTCGGCGGCGCCGGGCTCTGGGTCGCCTTCCCCTATGCCTATGCCATCATCATGCCGGCCTTCTACATCCCGGTGATCCTGATGCTGCTGGCGCTGATCTTCCGTGGCGTCGCCTTCGAATTCCGCTGGGTGGCCAAGCCCCATCACAAGGTCTGGGACCTCGCCTTCTGGGCAGGCTCGACGCTCGCTGCCTTCGCGCAAGGGCTGATCCTCGGCGGATTGCTCCAGGGCGTGAAGGTCGTCGACAAGCAGTTCGCCGGCGGCCCTTTCGACTGGCTGACGCCGTTCACGGTGATGTGCGGCATCGGCGTCGTCATCGGCTATGCCACGCTCGGCGCGACCTGGCTGGTCTACAAGACGGAGGGGCCGGTGGCGGAGCGAGCGCGCCGGCAGGCAAAGGCACTGCTGCTGGGCCTGCTCGCCTTTGCGGTGCTGGTTTCGCTCTGGACGCCCTATGCGCATCCACGCATCGCCGCGCGCTGGTTCACGCCGTCCAACCTGATGCTGCTCTGGCCGCTTCCGGTGCTGACCGCGATCTGCGGCTACTTCGCCTGGAAGCGGCTGCACGGCGCGCATGAGTTCACGCCCTTCGCCCTCACGATCGCGATCTTCGTCCTGTGCTTTCTGGGGCTCGCGGTCTCGAACTATCCCCATCTGGTGCCGCCCGATCTGACGATCTGGGACACGGCAGCGGCGCCGAGCTCGCATATCTTCGTGCTGATCGGCGTCAGCTTCCTCCTGCCGACGATCCTGTTCTACACCGCCTTCGTATACTGGACCTTCCGTGGCAAGGTCAGGATCGACAGCGGCTACCACTGAGTGGAACCCCCGCGGTCAGGTTGCGTTCAGGAGCGGTTTGCAAAGACGACTTGAGTTCCCCGCATCTCCCGGCGAGATTGCGGGGGAACTTCGCCGGGGATGCCTTCATGCAATGGGAAGATTACCGCCAGTCCGATAATCTCGAGGACAGGCGCGGCAGTGGTGGCGGCGGCGGCTTCGCCGGCATGCCCGGCGGGCGCGGCGGCGTCGGCATCGGCACGATGGTGGTGCTCGGCCTGCTCGGCTGGGCGCTCGGCATTGATCCGCGCCTGCTCATCGGCGGCGCCGAACTGATCGGCGGCATCGGCGGGCGCGAGCAGACGCAAGAGACGCGCCGCTCCTCCGGCCCGCCGGAGGACCAGATGGGTCGCTTCGTCTCGGCCGTTCTGGCGCAGAACGAGGACATCTGGTCGAAGCTTTTGCCGCAGCAGGCCAATACCCGCTACCAGCCGCCCCGGCTGGTCCTGTTCTCCGGCGTCGACCGCTCGGGCTGCGGCACCGCGCAATCGGCGATGGGGCCGTTCTATTGCCCGGTCGACAAGAAGGTCTATCTCGACACCTCCTTCTTCCAGGAAATGCAGCGCAAGCTCGGCGGCGGCGGCGATTTCGCCTACGCCTATGTGATCGGCCACGAGGTCGGCCATCACATCCAGAACCTGCTCGGCATCCTGCCCAAGGCCAACCAGATCCGCGAGCGCTCCTCCGAGCGCGACGCGAACGCGATCTCGGTGCGAATCGAATTGCAGGCGGACTGCTTCGCCGGCGTCTGGGCGCATAACGTCCAGGCGATGGGCCGTATCGACCAGGGCGATATCGACCAGGCGATGCGCACCGCCTCCGCCATCGGCGACGACAAGCTGCAGAAGGCGGCGCAAGGCACGGTCGTGCCCGATTCCTTCACGCACGGCTCCTCGGCGCAGCGCATGAAGTGGTTCACCACCGGCTTCCAGTCAGGCTCGATGCAGAGCTGCGACACGTTCCGGAATCAGGTGTAGCGCCTCTCAACGGCGCCGGAGGTGCCGGGGTCGCGGGCGGTCACCACCGCCTCGTCCCGCTGGCTGGTCGTTCCGACCGGGCGTCCAAAACAAATCGGGCCCGAACGGGCCCGCGACTTCCTGAGAATGCCGTGCGGAGGGCTGCATCCAGCCCTCCGCTTGGTTTTCGTGGAGAGGCTAGCTCCAGAATCCTTCCTGATGTTCGCGAGGCGAGAACGTATCTTCGTCCTCCCGTTGCTCCTCGCGCTTGTCCTCGTCGCGCTCCGCGTCGAGCGCAGAACAGGAATCGTGCCGTTCCAGCATGGATCTCTCCTTTCGATGTCTGAGGGAGGTGCTTCAGGCAACCGTCTACATATGAACTTATGCTGCAGCGCACAAGTTCCCGCACGAAATTCCTTCTGCCATGCGCTTCAGGCATATCGCCTTCGGCGGCGTAACATCCCTCCAGGCAGCTAGCTTGCGCGCTCCCGCAGGACCGGCAGCCGCACCGGCGCCCGGTCGAGACGACCGGTCAGCGCGACCGCCTTGGGCATAACAAGCCCCGCGGCGAGCCCGCGACCGGGCAGCGAGAACATGAGCCGTTCGCGCAAGGACGCAAACACCCCTTCCAGGGGAATCAGGGCCGGCTTTGCCGCCGCGACCAGCAGATGGCGCTCCACCGCCTGGACCCAATGAGCCTGCGGCACATCGCCGGATTCGAACAGGACGAGGCGGTCTCCCCGTGCATGGGCTGCGCCTTCCTGCCAGGCTTGCTCATGGCTCGCGCGGAGATAGCGGGCGCCGGTGGCGTCGGCAGCGCGCTCGGTCTCGGGCGCACCGACCGTGTCGACGAGCACCGCATGGCCGAGAAACCCCTCCGCGACCGCTGGAATCAGAACAGCCAGGGTCGCTGCAAGCGCCTGCTGGGAACCATCGCTGCGGATCACGGCCGTGAGCATAAGCGAAATCCTATGCCGCAACGCAGCATGCCACAATCCCGCCGCTTGCCTTTTGTTCTCTATATGTTCACTCTACATGAGACCAGAAGGCGCCGATTCCCGGCGCGCGACACGGTTCGACAGCCATGCCTCAGGCCAGACCCACCTCACGGCCCTTCCCGGCAGCCCAGCCCCTGCGGCGGCTCGACCGGGAGCCGAGCGTCTCGGCGCCGGTCGTCGCACCCGCCGATCCGATGGCCTATATCGGCCATCAGATCGATCCCGACAGGCGGCGCGGACGCGGTGCCACGATCAATCCCGGCGGCCGCTACGAGGCCGAGCAGCGCGTCGCCGAGGACGACGGCTGGGGGTCGCTGGAGGAACTCCCGCCGTTCTCGACCGAGATCGCCTATGAGAAGGCGCGCACCATCATCACGCGCAACGACTCGCCCGATATCTCCTTCGACCGTTCGATCAATCCCTATCGCGGCTGCGAGCATGGCTGCGTCTACTGCTTCGCCCGGCCGACCCATGCCTATCTCGGCCTGTCGCCGGGGCTCGATTTCGAAAGCAAGCTGACGGCGAAGCCCGATGCGGCGGCGCTGCTAGAAAAGGAGCTCTCCTCCCCCTCCTATCAGCCGCGGACGATCGCGATCGGCACCAATACCGACGCCTACCAGCCGATCGAAAGGAAGCTCCGGATCATGCGCCAGATCCTGGAGGTGCTGGCAAAGTTCAATCACCCCGTCGGCATCGTCACGAAATCGGCGCTGGTCCAGCGCGACATCGATATCCTCGCGCCGATGGCGGAGAAGGGACTGGTCAAGGTCGCGCTCTCGGTGACGACGCTCGATCCGAAGACCGCACGCGGCATGGAGCCGCGCGCCGCCTCGCCAGCCAAGCGGCTGGAGACGATCCGCAAGCTCTCCGAGGCCGGCATCCCGGTCACGGTGCTGGTCGCGCCGATCGTCCCGGCGATCAACGAGCACGAGATCGAGCGCATCCTCGACGCGGCGAAGGCAGCAGGCGCCGAGGCAGCCGGCTATGTCCTGCTCCGGCTGCCGCTCGAAGTGCGCGACATCGTGCAGGAATGGCTGCTGACGCATCATCCCGACAAGCTCCGGCATGTAATGTCGCTGATCCGCTCGACGCGCGGCGGCAAGGACTACGATTCGCAATGGGGCCAGCGCATGGTCGGCTCCGGCCCCTATGCCTGGATGATCGGGCGACGCTTCGAGATGGCGGCCGAACGCATTGGCTTCAACACGACGCGGCGCCGGCTGCGGACCGATCTCTTCGTGAAGCCGGAGAAGGAGAAGGCGCAGTTGAGTTTGTTCTGAGGCGTTGGGCGGCTGCTCTCGCCGTCATGCTCGCCCTTGTGGCGAGCATCCACGCCTTGGACACCGCATCGTAGGAAGGAAGACGTGGATGGTCGGGACAAGCCCGACCATGACGATCAAACGCGATTGCGTGGAGCGAGGAAAAGACGGCTCTGGCCCCGCGCTGTGCTCTGCTGCATAACCCCGCCATGCCCGCCGATTTCAACCGCGAGACATCCGCCATTGCCAACGGCCGCTGGCCGCTGGCCGGCATCGACGAGGTCGGACGTGGGCCGCTGGCCGGCCCGGTCGTGGCGGCCGCCGTGATCCTCGACCCCGAGCGCGTGCCTGATGGACTCGACGATTCGAAGAAGCTCTCGGCTGCGATCCGCGAAGAACTCTTCGGCGAAATCATGGAACGGGCGCTGGCCGTCTCCGTCGCCAGCGTGACGGCCGTCGAAATCGACGCCATCAACATCCGCCAGGCGACGCTGCTGGCGATGCGCCGGGCCGTCGCCGGCCTGCCGCTGGCACCGCTGCATATCCTGGTCGACGGCAACGACCCGCCGCAATTCGCCTGTTCCTGCGAGGCGATCATCCAGGGCGACGGGCAGATCGCCTCGATCGCGGCAGCGTCGATCATCGCCAAGGTGACGCGCGACCGGATGATGGCGCGGCTGTGCAAGCGCTATCCGGATTATGGCTTCTCCAGCCATGTCGGCTATGCGACGCCGCAGCATCGCAAGGCAATCACCGCGCACGGCCCCTGCCCGGAACACCGCTATTCCTTCGCGCCGGTGAAGGGCGTGTGGTTCCGGTAGGCCGCGGCCTCGCGCGTCGTTCCTCGGTGGGGAGGAAGCCTCTGTCCGACCTCCGTGAGCTCGGCCGTATTTCACTCCGTCATGCTCGCCCTTGTGGCGAGCATCCACGTCTTGAACACCGCCCTTGCTGAAGGAAGACGTGGATGGCCGGGACAAGCCCGACCATGACGGGAAACACGGCTCCCGGACCTCACCGAACACCCTCGAAAGCTGCCCTTACGGCAGCCTGAGACGTTAACCGCCGTTTACGAATTTCTCTTGATTGCCAATGGGCTAGGCAAAATCTGCAGCCCCAGAATGGGACGCATTTTTTTCAAAGCGGAAACCCGACCTTTACCCTGTCCGACCAAGATCGCCCTCGTTGAAGTTGCGTAACGGTCTTGGTGTCATGGGTGTTTTGCGTACCGGGACCGCCAGTGCTCCCGTCCGGATTCAGGTTTCGCGTACCGGACGGCCTGCACTGGGGGCTCGGATGAAGGCCAAAGGCCTTCCCGAACATATCGGCGCTCCGCGGGAGCTGCCGCTCGATCAGATTCTCGTAGGCGACTGCGTCGCGGCGATGAACGCACTGCCACCGGCAAGCGTCGATCTCATCTTTGCCGACCCCCCCTATAACCTCCAGCTCGGCGGCGATCTGCGCCGGCCCGACGACAGCCTCGTCGATGCCGTCGACGACGACTGGGACAAGTTCGCCTCCTTCTCCGATTACGACCGCTTCACCCGCGACTGGCTTGCGGCCGCGCGGCGCGTGCTGAAGCCGGACGGGGCGCTGTGGGTGATCGGCAGCTACCACAACATCTTCCGCGTCGGCGCGACGCTGCAGGATCTCGGCTTCTGGATGCTGAACGACATCGTCTGGCGCAAGGCCAATCCGATGCCGAATTTCCGCGGCCGGCGCTTCACCAACGCGCATGAGACGCTGATCTGGGCGGCGCGCGGCGAAGCCTCCAAATACACCTTCCATTACGAGGCGCTGAAGGGCGGCAATGACGACCTTCAGATGCGCTCGGACTGGTACCTGCCGCTCTGCACCGGCGACGAGCGCCTGAAGGACGACAGCGGCGCCAAGGTGCATCCGACACAGAAGCCGGAGGCGCTGCTGGCCCGCGTGCTGCTCTCGGCCTCCAATCCCGGCGACGTCATCCTCGATCCGTTCTTCGGCACGGGCACGACCGGCGCCGTCGCCAAGGCTCTGGGCCGCCATTTCATCGGCCTCGAGCGCGACCCGGTCTATGCCAAGGCAGCGCGCGAGCGCATCGCGGCGGTGACGCCGCTGGCGCCGGAAGCGTTCTCGACCGCGCCCTCCAAGCGCAGCGAGCCGCGCGTGCCCTTCCTCAGCCTGGTCGAGGCCGGGCTGGTGAAGGCCGGCGAGACCGTCCATGACGAGAAGCGCCGCCACAAGGCCGTGATCCGCGCCGACGGCACGCTGATCCTCGGCCCGGCCGTGGGCTCGATCCACAAGGTCGGTGCGCTGGCGCAAGGCCTGCCAGCCTGCAACGGCTGGACCTTCTGGCATGTCGAGCGCCAGGGCGGGCTGACCGTGCTCGACGCGCTGCGCGGCGAGATCAGGGCGCAGATGGCGGCGGCCTGAACCGCCGGCCTCGCGCCCCCTGCCCTATCGTCATATGTTCGAAGGATGCGCGTTCGCCACCGGCGCGCGCATCCTGAACATAGGACAGCGAGGGCGGCAGCATGGCGACGATCCTCAAGAACGGGTCCCGCGGACCCGAGGTCAAGACGCTTCAGGAAGCGCTGAACGCGAAACTGAAGCCGATCCCGAAGCTCGTGCCCGATGGCCAGTTCGGCACCATGACCCACAACGCGGTCCTTGCCTTCCAGCGCAAGAACTGGCTGGTCGAGGATGGTCAGGCCGGGCCGGCCACACAGGCCTGCCTCTACGATACCGAGGCCTTCGCGCCGATCCTGCACAATGTTCCCTTCATCGCGCAGCCGACCAACACGACCTGCTGGGCGACCTCGACGGCGATGATGAAGAAATCGACCGTGCCGATCATCATCGCCAGGACGCCGCCGGACATGATCGCCTCCGATGGCGGGCTGCTGAACTCCTCCGAAAGCGACCAGGCGATCGTGACCGGCCAGCGCTATGGCCGCATCCATGGGCTGCGCTGCAACGCGCCCCAGTCCTGGTCGGTCGAGCAGCTCAGGCAGGCGGTCGCCCGTGGGCCGCTGATGTTCGACATGCTCTGGCGTGTCGACGAGTACACGGCCGGTCGCGGCAGCCCCGGCCACATGATCGTCATCGTCGGCATGCGCGGTGACGGCAATCCTGACGGCACCGGCACGACGCTGCGCATCCACGATCCCTGGCCGCCGAACCGCGGCAAGATCTATTCGAAGGGCTATTTCAAATGGTCCGTCGAACTGCCGACGATGACCTATCGCGTCTTCGAGCTATAGAGCCCGGCGCGCTCGACGACCTTCAGCATGAGGCTCGGCAGCGGTTCACCGGCGAGGTTCGCCAACTTGGTGAAACGCATCCCGGCCGGGGCCTGCGTGCGCTCGGGAACGCTGCCTGTGAACACCGTCAGTTCCAGCGGGAAATGCGTGAAGACATGGCGGACCGGTTCCACGACCTGGGTCCAGCTCAGCGGCAATGGCGCGTCCTGCGCGGCGCCGTCGAGTTCGTAATCGGCCCGCCATTCGCTGGTCGGCACCTCGGCCATGCCGCCGAGTAGGCCCTTGGCCGGTCTGGTGCGCAGCAGGATCGCGCCATCCGCACGCGCCAGCACGAAGGCCGCGCCGTAGCGTGTCACTCCGGCCTTCTTCGGCGCCTTGCGCGGAAAACTCTCCTGCATGCCGGCAATCCTGGCTTGGCACGGCTCGCGCCAGGGGCAGAGGCCGCAGGCCGGACTGCGCGGCGTGCAGATCGTGGCGCCGAGATCCATGAGCGCCTGGGCGAAATCGCCCGGCCGATCGTGCGGCAGCAGCGCCAGAACCCTCTCGCGAATCAAGGACCGGGCGCCGGGCAATTCGTCCGCGATCGCGAAGAGACGGGTCATCACGCGCTCGACATTGCCGTCGACTGCCGCAGCCGGCCGGTCGAAGGCGATCGCCGCGACGGCGCCGGCCGTATAGGCGCCGATGCCCGGCAGGGCGCGCAAGCCCTCCTCCGTATCCGGGAAACGGCCGCGATGGTTCTCCATCACCGCCTGGGCGCAGGCATGGAGATTGCGGGCGCGCGAATAATAGCCGAGCCCGGCCCAGGCCTGCATGACCTCTTCCGAAGGCGCCTCGGCGAGAGCCTGCACTGTCGGAAAGCGGGCCATGAAGCGCTCGTAATAGGGCTTCACCGCCGTGACCGTGGTCTGCTGCAGCATGATCTCGGAGGCCCAGACGCGATAGGGATCGGGCCGTTCACCCGCAACCGCACGCCAGGGCAGCGCGCGGCGATGGCGGTCGTACCAGGTGAGAAGATCGGCGGCGCGGGCCTCGGAGGTCATGATCCGGATGTAGCGCAGCCATGGGTGACCGCAAGCGGCTTCATGCACCGCTTGCAGGCGACCGTGCCCGCGCCCACTATAAAGCCATGTCCGCCAAACCCCTCGCAGAGCTGATCGACGACTGCATCGCGCCCGCGCTCGCCGCGCAGGGTTTCGCGGGACGCGCCATCGTCTCGCTCTGGCCGGAGATCGCAGGCGAGCGGCTGGCGGCGCGCTCGCGCCCGCTCAAGATCGACTGGCCACGGCGCCGCCCGGCACCGGGCGAGGCTTCCGAGCCGGCGACCATGGTGGTGCGGGTCGAAAGCGCCTTCGCGCTGGAGATGCAGCAGCTCGGGCCATTGCTGGTCGAGCGCGTCAACACCCATCTCGGCTGGCGCGCCGTCGGCAAGCTCGTACTCAAGCAGGGGCCGGTCGCGGCGCCCGTCATGTCGAAGCCGGTGCCCAAGCTGGACGGAGCGACTGCTGCCCGCGTCGAGGCTCAGGTTGCCGGCGTCGCCGACGAGGGCCTGCGCGAGGCGCTGGCCCGGCTTGGCCGGGCGGTGGCGCTCAACGCGAAAACGCGAGGCGATGACACGGCTTCGTGAGCAGCGCGGTGCGCAGCAGGATGCGCTCTTGCCACAATCGCACTGACCACTATAGCTCCAAGCGACTTTGACCTTCCGAGGATCTTTCACGATGACGAACAGGCGACAGCTCCTGACCGGCGCAGCCGGCATCGCCGCTGCCGCGCTCGCCGGTGGTAACGCCGCGCGGGCCCAGACCAAGCTGCCCGATGCCGGCCCCCTCGGGGACGTCTGGCTCGGCCCGGCCGATGCCAAGGTCACCATCGTCGAATATGCCTCGATGACCTGCTCGCATTGCGCGCATTTCCACGAGACGACCTGGCCGGAGCTGAAGAAGAAATACATCGACACCGGCAAGGTGCGCTTCACGCTGCGCGAATTCCCGCTCGATCCGCTGGCGACGGCCGGTTTCATGCTCGCCCGCTGCAACGGCAACGACAAGTATGTCCCGATGACGGACCTGCTTTTCGCGCAGCAGCGCAACTGGGCCTTCACCGACAAGCCGGTCGACGCCCTCTCCGCGCTGGTGAAACAGGCCGGTTTCACACAGGAATCCTTTGAAGCCTGCTTGAAACGCCAGGACATCTATGACGCCGTCACGGTGGTGAAGGATGGTGGGGCCAAGGCTGGCGTGGATTCGACGCCGACCTTTTTCATCAATGGGCAGAAGCGATCCGGTGCGCTCACGATCGCCGAATTCGACAAGATCCTGGAGCCGCTCCTCGGCAATTGAGGCGGCGGTTTTCGCGCGCGATCCCTTCTCCCCTCGGGGGAGAAGGTGGCAGCGCGAAGCGCTGACGGATGAGGGAAGCACGGGCCGGGCAGCGCGAACCGCCCCTCACCCGTCTGCTACGCAGACACCTTCTCCCCCGAGGGGAGAAGGAAGAATAGCGGCGCGCCCATGCATCTGACGCGCCTCAAGCTCGCCGGCTTCAAGACCTTCGTCGAGCCGACCGAGTTCCTGATCGAGCCCGGGCTGACCGGCGTCGTCGGTCCGAACGGCTGCGGCAAGTCCAATCTCGTCGAAGCGCTGCGCTGGGTGATGGGCGAAAGCTCGTTCAAGAACATGCGCGGCTCGGGGATGGACGACGTCATCTTCGGCGGCTCGAACGAGCGCCCGGCCCGCAACATGGCCGAGGTCTCGCTGACCCTCGACAACAGCGACCGCAAGGCGCCGGCCGCCTTCAACGAGGCCGATGTGCTGGAGGTCACGCGCCGGATCGAGCGCGAGGAAGGCTCGACCTACCGCATCAACGGCAAGGAGGTGCGGGCCAAGGATGTGCAGCTCCTCTTCGCCGATGCCGCGACCGGCGCGCGCTCGCCGGCCCTCGTCCGGCAGGGACAGATCAGCGAGATCATCTCGGCCAAGCCGCAATCGCGCCGGCGCATCCTTGAGGACGCCGCCGGCATCGCCGGCCTGCACAGCCGTCGTCACGAGGCGGAGCTGCGCTTGCGCGGCGCGGAAGACAATCTGACCCGGCTGGAAGACGTGCTCGGCGAGATCGACGGGCAGATCGACGCCCTGCAGCGTCAGGCACGGCAGGCCGGGCGCTATCGCAGCCTCGCTTCCGATATCCGCCGGGCCGAGGCGACGCTCGCCGTCATCGCCCTGCACGACGCCCGCGCCCAGGAGGCGCAGGCCACGCATGTGCTGGAAGAAGCGGTGCGCGGCGTTGCCGACCAGACCGGGCTCCAGGCCGAGGCTGCCAAGCGACAGGCCATCGCCGCGCACGAATTGCCGGCCTTGCGCGAGGGCGAGGCGACGGCCGCCGCCGCTCTGGTCCGGTTGAAGCGCGGGCTGGACGAGCTCGAAGCCGAGAACAGGCGTGCCCGCCAGCGCACTGAGGAACTCGGCAAGCGCCTCGCCGAATTGCAGGCTGACCTGTCGCGGCAGGAGAGCATCGGCCGCGATGCTTCCGACAGTCTCGCCCGGCTGGCGGAAGAGGATGCCGCGCTTGCGGGCGAGAACGACGGCGCCGCAGGGGATGCCGAAGCAGCGGCAACGACGCAGCGGGAGGCGGAAGATGTGCTCGCCGCAGCCGAGGCAGAGCATGCTTCCGCCCAGGCGGGATTGTCCGAACTCACCGCGCGGCGCGATGCGCTGGAGCGCTCGGTTCGAGAGGCCGGCGAACGTCGCGACCGGGCGACGGCCGAACAGGACAAGCTGCGCCGCGAGCAAACTGCGCTCGATGCGTCCGACACCAAGATTGCGTTGGACAGGCTGCGCGAAGCGGTGGCTGCAGCGGAAAAGGCAGCACTGGCGGCCGAGGCCGGGACCGTTTCGGCTCGGAACGCCGTCGCGGCGGCGCGCGAGCGCGAGACGGAATTGCGCGCACCGCTTGCCGAGGCGGATCGGCGCGCGCAGCGGCTCGACACCGAGATCGGCACGCTGCGCAAGCTGCTCGCTCCGGCCGCCGGGGATCGCTGGCCGGCGGTCCTCGACGCGATCAGCGTCGCGAAGGGCTACGAGATCGCGCTCGGCGCGGCGCTGGGCGATGATCTCGACGCCTCCGCCGAGGCGAATGCGCCGGCGCATTGGGACGATACGGGCCCCGGCACCGGCGACCCGGCTTTACCTGACGGCATCGAATCCCTGCTCGGCCATGTCGAGGCTCCGGCCGCGCTGCAGCGGCGCCTCGCCCAGATCGGCGTGGTCGCGCGCGGGGCTGGCGAGGCCGCTCGCCTGCAATTGAAACAGGGGCAGGTCCTGGTTTCGCGCGAAGGCGATCTCTGGCGCTGGGACGGCTTTACCAGCGCCGCGGATGCCCCTTCCCCTGCGGCGCGGCGCTTGTCGGAGAAGAATCGCCTCGGCGATCTCGAAAAGGAGGCGAAGGCCGCGCGCTCAGCCGCCGAAACAACCCGCAAGGCCCTGGAAACCGCAGGGACTGCGGCACGCGCTGCCGCACAGGCCGAAACTGTCGCGATCGAAGCGACGCGGCAGGCCCGGCGGGTCGTCGATCAGGACCGTCAGCACCTGGCCAGCGCCGAACACAAGGCTGCCGAGACGCTGGTGAAGCGCTCGACGCTGGCCGAGGCGATCAAGCGGCTGGGCCAGGCGGTTTCCGAAGCGACAAGCCTGACCGCGACCCATGAAGCCGGGCTTGCCGCCCTGCCCGCTCCGGCGGAGCTTGAAAACACGCTGCTCAAGGCCCGCGTGCAGCTCGGCGAGCGCCGCTCGGCTGCCTCAGATGCCCGCGCACGCGTGCAGACGCTGGCGCGGGAGGTCGAATTGCGCAGCCGACGCCGCGCCGGGATCGCCGCCGATATCAAGGCTTGGACGGAACGTGCCGCTGCGAGCCGGCACAGCGCGGAAGAGACTGCGCGCCGGATCGAGGCCGCCCGCGCCGAGCAGAAGACACTTCTCGAAGCGCCCGACACCTTCCTGATCGAACGGCGGCGCCTCGTCGCCGAGATCGAGCAGGCCGAGGCAGCGCGCCGGGAGGCGGCCGACAGGCTCGCCGCCGGCGAGACGACCCTGGCAGAGGCTGATCGGCAGGCCCGCATCGCGCTCGAAGGCCTGTCCAGCGCCCGCGAGCGGCGCGCTTCGGCCGAAGCGCGGCTCGAGGCCGCCCGCCAGCGCGTCGCCGACATCATCAGGCAGATCGAGGATGGTCTCGATACCGGTCTCGACGGGTTGCAATCGATCGCCGGCATCAAGCCGGGCGATCCGCTGCCGGAGCCGGAAGCGGTCGAGCGGCGGCTCGCCAATCTCAAGGGCGAGCGCGAACGGCTCGGCGCGGTCAACCTGCGCGCCGAGGACGAACTGACCGAGGTGAAGGCCAAGCGCGAAGGGCTTGCCGGTGAGCGCGACGACCTGACCGAGGCGATCCGTCGCCTGCGGCAGGCGATCGGGGCGCTGAACCGCGAAGGCCGCGAGCGATTGATCGCTGCCTTCGATATCGTCAACGGCCATTTCCAGCGGCTGTTCGGCGTGCTGTTCGGTGGCGGCGAGGCCGAGCTCAGGCTGGTGGATTCGGAAGACCCCCTCGATGCCGGGCTGGAGATTTTCGCGCGGCCACCCGGCAAGAAGCCGCAGGTGATGACGCTGCTCTCCGGCGGCGAGCAGGCGCTGACCGCGACCGCGCTGATCTTCGCGGTGTTCCTGACCAATCCCTCGCCGATCTGCGTGCTCGACGAGGTCGACGCGCCGCTCGACGATGCCAATGTCGAGCGCTACTGCGACCTGCTCGTCGACATGGCCCGCAATACCGAAACCCGCTTCATCCTGATCACGCACAATCCGATCACCATGGCGCGGATGGAGCGCCTCTTCGGGGTGACCATGGCGGAACGCGGGGTGAGCCAGATGGTATCGGTCGACCTCGCGACGGCAGAGCGCATCCGCGAGGCCGGGTAAAAGCGAGATGCGCCGTCATGCTCGGGCCTGACCCGAGCATCTCAGGCCGAAGGAGGCTCCCAAGGTCTCTCGTCCCGAGATTCTCGGGGCTGCGCTCCGCTTCGCCCGAGAATGACGGCCTGGCTGTTGTGCTGCTTTGCTCACGAACGCCTTGGGAAAACCCGCCGACGCCGCTGAAAAAATGCCACATTCGCTCCCGCAATGCGGCGAGATTGTCGCACTTTGCCAGAATTTATATATATTCCAATGCGTTAGACATTATCCCCCTGTCTTGACAGCGCCGGGGGCTGCCAATAAAGGAGGCCGTGCTGACGACGGCTCGATGCGCGGGTTTGGTCGTGGTTATAGTGGTTTTTCGCGGGATCGCGACGTAAACGCGATCAAGACGGAGGCCAAGACCATGTCCGAACCCGACCCAAACGCCTCAGACTCGGAGTTGCGCGCAAGACTGGGTTCCCTGAAGACCGCGATCAAGCGGGCGGAAGAGAACGAAAAGCCGGGCGCGAGCCCGGTTGGAGAGGACAAGGCGCTTGCGGGCGCGATGTCCTCAGGCTTTCGCGCCGCGACGGATCTCGCAGGTGGCATCATCGCAGGCGCCCTGATCGGGTACCTCGGCGACCGGTGGCTGGGAACCTCTCCGTTCCTGCTGATCGCCTTCATGGTGATCGGAACCATCGCGGGCTTCAGATCCGTCTATCGGCTCGGTTCGCGTCCGACCTCCGGGTCGAAGGGCGGTCCGAAGGACAATTGATCGAAAGGCGGCCATCCAGGCCGCGCGACGAGGAACGAGACCATGGCGGCCGGCGGCGGAATCGATCCGATCCACCAATTCCACATCGCTCCGATCGTGGAGCTGAAGCCGTTCGGCATCGACCTCTCCTTCACCAACACCTCGCTGTGGATGGTGATCGTGCTCGCCGTCGTTTCCGCCATCATGATCTATGGCTCGAGCCAGCGTGCGGTCGTCCCCGGCCGCCTGCAGTCGCTCGCCGAGATGGCTTATGAGTTCGTCGCATCGACGATGACGGGCGTGATGGGCAAAGACGGCCTGAAATTCTTCCCGTTCGTGTTCTCGCTGTTCATGTTCGTGCTGGCGAGCAATCTGCTCGGCCTGCTGCCCGGCTCCTTCACCGTCACCAGCCAGATCATCGTCACCGCCGCCCTGGCGCTGCTCGTCATGACGATTGTGGTGGTCTACGGCGTCGTGAAGCATGGCAGCCATTTCTTCGGCCTGTTCGTGCCGTCGGGCGTGCCCGGCTGGCTCCTGCCCTTCATGGTGCTGATCGAGGCCGTCTCCTTCCTGTCGCGCCCGGTTTCGCTCTCGCTTCGTCTGTTCGGCAACATGCTCGCCGGCCATATCGCGCTCAAGGTCTTCGGCGGCTTCGTCGTCGTGCTGCTGGGCTCGGGTGCTGCGCTGAACTACGCCATCGCGCCGCTGCCGCTGCTGCTGGCGGTTGCGCTGACGGCGCTCGAGGTCATCGTCGGCATCCTGCAGGCCTATGTCTTCGCGATCCTGACCTGCGTCTATCTCAACGACGCGCTGCACCCCGGCCACTGAGGCCAGGGGCAGCGCTCGCGAGAGTTCATCCCACCCGTCAAAACCTTCCACACTGGAGAAACACCATGGATCCTGTTGCAGCCAAGTTCATCGGCGCCGGCCTCGCCTCGCTCGGCATGGGCCTCGCCGCCATCGGCGTCGGCACCATCTTCGGCAACTTCCTCTCGGGCGCTCTGCGCAACCCGTCGGCCGCCGACGGCCAGTTCCCGCGCGCGTTCATCGGCGCGGCGCTCGCCGAAGGTCTGGGCATCTTCGCGTTCGTCGTCGCGCTCGTGCTGCTCTTCGTGGTCTGACGCTTTCGTCGACCGCTTTCTCGTCGCGCGTTCGGGCCATTCCGGCCGACGCGCGACGGTTCCGTATCTTAAGCGCTGAAAGGCACGCTATGCCGGTTCGATCTTCAGGGTTCGCGCGACAAGGATGGCTTCTGGCTGTCGGCTCGTTCGCCACTCTGGCGGCGGGTGCGGCGCAGGCTGCCACTCCGGGCCTGAGCGGCGAGAAGGCTTCCTTCCCGCCCTTCGACCCCGCGCACTTCGCCAGCAACCTGTTCTGGCTCGCCGTCACCTTCGCCGCTCTCTACTGGCTGATGTCCAAGGTCGCGCTGCCGCGCCTCGGCTCCATCCTGGAAGAGCGCGCCGAGACGATCGGCCGGGATCTCGACCAGGCCACGCAGATGCAGGCCAAGGCCGAGGACATGGCGCAGGCCTATGAGAAGGCCCTCGCCGAAGCGCGCAAGAACGCCCAGGGCATCGCCCAGACGGCGCGCGAGGCCGGCGCCAAGGCGAGCGACGCCCAGCGTCACGCCACCGAGGCCGAGCTTGCCGCCAAGATGGCGCAGGCCGAGGCGACCATCGCCAAGACCAAGACCAAGGCGATGGGCAACGTGCGCGATCTCGGCAGCGACATCGCTGTCGCCATCGTCGCCAAGCTGACCGGTCAGGCTCCCAGCGCCAGCGAGGCGTCGGCGGCTGTCGACCAGGCCCTGACGCACGGCTGAGGAGAGTTCAAATGGATACTTTCTGGGTCGGCGTCGCGCTCGTCATCTTCCTTGCCATCCTGGTCAAGTTCGGCGTGCCGGGCGCGATCGTGAAGGCGCTCGACTCGCGTGGCGAGAAGGTCGCGCAGGAGCTGGCGGAAGCCCGCCGCCTGCGTCAGGAGGCCGAGAAGCTGCTCGCCGAATACGATGCCAAGCGCAAGGCTGCCGAGGCCGAAGCTGCCGAGATCGTCTCTTCCGCCAATAGCGAGGCCAAGCGTCTCGCGGCGGAAGCCGAAGCCAAGCTTGCCGACTTCGTCGCGCGCCGCACCAAGGCGGCCGAGGAGAAGATCGCCCAGGCTGAGAGCCAGGCCGAGGCCGAGGTTCGCGCCGCGGCTGCGGAGGCCGCCACCAAGGCCGCCGAGACCATCCTGCGCGGCCAGATGGCCGGCAAGGCTGGTGAAGCCGCCTTCGCGGCAGGGCTGACCGAGGTCAAGGCCAAGCTCAACTGAGCCTTGAGCCGATTGCTCAATCAATCGACGCCGCGCCCGCAAGGACGCGGCGTTTTTCTTTGCCCCTCTCCTGCCGGAATCCCGATGCGGGATGCGGGCCGTCACCGCCGTCTGCCGTGCATCAGCGCCCCCAGGAGTTTCGAGATGATCGGCCGCCTTGCCCGTGTGCTCATCGCGATCGTCTCCGTCGCTGCGGCAGCAGGCCCTGCGAACGCCTTCGAGAAAGTGGCGTTCCCTTCGCGCGATTCGGTTGGTCTCGTGGGCTGGCTGGCGCGGCCGGCTGGAGCAGGTCCCTTCCCGGTCGTCATCGGCCTGCATGGCTGCGCCGGGCTCTACAGGCGCTCGGGCGAGATCAATATCCGCGAGAGCGACTGGTCGAAGCGCCTCAACCGCTCCGGCTATGCCGTGCTTCTCGTCGACAGCTTCGGGCCGCGCGGCATCAAGGCTTTATGCAATGACCGCGAGCGCGCGCTGACGCCGGCAGGCCGTGCGCGCGATGCCTTCGCCGCCATCGACTGGCTGGAGAAACAGGATTTCGCCGCCAAGCAGCCCATCGCGCTGATCGGCTGGTCGAATGGCGGCTCGACGGCTTTGCGCATTGCGGGCGTGCCTGAGGCCAAGCGCCTGCGTCATGTCATCGCCTTCTATCCCGGCTGCCGCGTCATCCTGAAGCGCGGCTGGCAAGCGCAGACCGATACCGCGATCTTCCAGGGCCTTGCCGACGACTGGACGCCGGCCGCCCCGTGCGAGGAGCTCGCCCACGGCGGCGGGGCGCGCTTCGTCGGCTTTCCCGGCGCCTATCACGATTTCGACCATCCGAGCCTGAAACTGCGCGAGCGCAAGGCTGCCTATTCGCAACGGCCAGACGGCATGGTCACGATCGGCAGCGACCCGAAGGCGCGTGCGGCGGCGATCGACGCGGTGATGGCGATCCTGAAGCGCCCCTGAGCGGCGTCAGTTGCTGGCGGTCGCCGTCGCTGCCGGCGGATTGCCCGAGGCTGCTATCGGCGCCGCCACAGGCCTTGCCGGCGGGATCACCGCCGCCTTCGGCTTCGGCTTGCGGGCCTGGATCGTCGAGGTGACGATGCCTTGCGGCGTATCCAATCCATAGATGTCGTCGCGGAACTGGACCTGGCCGTCGGCGCCCTGCCAGCCGGTGAGATAGACCCATGCGACCGGGACCGACTTCTTCAGCGTAATGTTCTTGCGCTCGCCCTTGGCGATCTCGTCCTCGATCGACTGGCGGGTCCATTCCGAGCCTTCCAGCAGCCAGGCGGCGAGGTCGCGGACGCCCTCGATGCGGGCGCAGCCGGAGGAGTTGAAGCGAACGTCGTTGCGGAACAGCGTCTTCTTCGGCGTGTCGTGCATGTAGACAGCTTCGCTGTTGGGCATGTCGATCTTGAGCTGGCCGAGAGAGTTGGTCGGCCCCGGCTCCTGTCGGACGTAGAAATAGGGGCTCTTCAGCGTCGCCCAGTTGACGCTCGCCGGGTCGATTTCCTTGTTCTCGGCGCCGAGCAATTTCATGTTCGACTTGGCGATGAAGCCCGGATCCTTGCGCATATGCGGGATGATGTCGGCCTTCACGATCGACATCGGCGCCGTCCAGTAGGGATTGAGGTTCACCGAGGTGATATTGGCCTGGATCACCGGCGAGGGCCGGTCCGGGCGACCGACGATGGCGAGGTGGCGCTGGGCGACCGTGCCATTCTCGACCGCCTCGACGCTGGCGCCGGGGATGTTCACCACGACATAGCGGCTGGCGAAGTTGAAGCCGTTGCCCTTGAGCCGCTCCAGCGTCGCGGTGAGCTGGTTCAGACGCGATTCGACCGGCGTGTTCATCGCCTTCAGGGTCAGGCGTCCGACCGTTCCGAGATCCGACAGGCCGTGCCGACGCTGGAAGCGCTTCACCGCCTCGGTCACGTTGGCGTCATAGACGTCGCCGGCGATGGCCTCGGATGCGAGATCGCCGCTGGCGAGCAGACGCTGCTTCAGAACAGTGACATCCGGCCCTTGCGAATCCGGCTTCAGCGCGGTGACGCTCGCCGGCACCTTGGGCCAGCCGCCGCGATTGGCGACGTCCTCATGGGCGATCAGCGCCTCGAGCGTGCGGTCATAGGTGTTGGGGCCGTAGCTCGGCTCGTTGGCACGCACGAGCGCCGTCGAGGCCAGCAGAGCCGCAGCCGCAAGAGCGAGGATGGAGGGACGCGCAGACATGAAAACCCCCGGGCCGCAGAGAGCGGCACCGGGGGATCATTCCGCGACATGGTCAAGGAATGCTTAAGAAGCGATCAGCATCCTTCACCATGCTGACGAATGCCGTCAGCATGGCGGGAGGCGCCTTACTCCGCCGCCTGGGCCGGAGCCGGCTTTTCCCATTTCAGCACCGGCGAGCGGGCGGCGCGGGTCTCGTCGAGGCGGCGGATCGGGGCGTGATGCGGGGCGCTGGTGAAGCGCTCCTTGTCATTGCCCTTGGCCGCGATGGCGAGGTCGCGCAGCGTCGCGATGAAGAGGTCGAGCGCCGCTTTTGATTCCGACTCGGTCGGCTCGATCAGCATGGCGCCATGGACGACCAGCGGGAAATACACCGTCATCGGGTGGTAGCCCTCATCGATCATCGCCTTGGCGAAATCGAGCGTCGAGACGCCCGAGCCCTTCAGCCATTCGTCGTCGAACAGCACCTCGTGCATCGAGGGATGGTCCGGGAAGGGCAGCGACATCAGGTCGGCAAGGCCGGCGCGGATATAGTTCGCGTTCAGCACCGCATCCTCGGAGGCCTGGCGCATGCCGTCCGAGCCGTGGCTCAGCATGTAGGCGAGCGCGCGGACATACATGCCCATCTGGCCGTGGAAGGCGGTCATCCGGCCGAAGGGCTTGTTGCCCGCCGGCGCCTCACCGCGCGACTCGACCAGATGCGGCTTGTCGTTCTCGACATGGATGAAGGGCACCGGCGCGAAGGGCGCCAGACGCTCGGAGAGCACGACCGGGCCGGCACCGGGACCGCCGCCGCCATGGGGCGTCGAGAAGGTCTTGTGCAGGTTGATATGCATCGCGTCGACGCCGAGATCACCGGGCCGAGCCTTGCCGACGATGGCGTTGAAGTTGGCGCCGTCGCAGTAGAAATAGGCTCCGGCCTCATGCATCGCCGCGGCGATCTCGACGATCTGCGGCTCGAAGATGCCGCAGGTGTTCGGGTTGGTCAGCATGATCGCAGCGATGTCCGGCCCGAGCAGGGCCTTGACGTCCTCGACCGCGACGGTGCCATCCGGACGGGCCGGAACCGCCTTCACCGAGAAGCCGATCAGGGCCGCGGTGGCCGGATTGGTGCCGTGGGCCGATTCGGGGACGAGCACGACGTTGCGGGTCGCGCCCTCGCCCTTCGCCGCGATGGCAGCCTTGATCGCCATCATGCCGCAGGCCTCGCCATGGGCGCCGGCCTTCGGTGACAGCGCCACGGCCGGCATGCCGGTGAGCGTCATCAGGTAGCGGGCGAGCTCCAGCATCAGTTCGAGCGCGCCGGGCACGCTCGAGGTCGGCTGGAGCGGGTGCACGTCGGAGAAGCCCGGCAAGCGCGCCACCTTCTCGTTAAGGCGGGCATTGTGCTTCATCGTGCAGGAGCCCAGCGGGAAGAGCCCGGTATCGATGCCGTAGTTCTTCTGGCTGAGGCGCACATAGTGACGCATCGTCTCGGGCTCGGAGAGGCCGGGCAGGCCGATCTCGCCCTGGCGGGCATGCTTGCCGAGGCGCGACTTGAACGGCGCCGGCTTGTCGATGTCGACGCCGGTCGCCTCGTGATGGCCGATCTCGAAGATCAGCGGCTCGATCTGCTGCAGAGCCTTGTTGCCGGTGAAGGTGAGGTGCTCTTCATGCGAGGCCTCGCCGGCCTGGGTGGGACGTCCCTGACGGTTCAGCATCACAGCACCTCCACGAGCGCTGCCACGAGGGCCGCCCGGTCTTCATCGGTATTCACCTCGGTCGAGGCGATGATCAGCAGGTCATCGAGCCCGGCCTTGGGCAGGAGCCGCGAGACGGGAACGCCGGCCAGGATGCCCTTGGCGGCGAGAACCTCGACGACCTCGGCGGCCGGCTTCTTCAGCTTCACGGTGAATTCGTTGAAGAAGCTGTCGTTGAGCACGGTGACGCCTTCGACGCCCGCGAGCGCGTCAGCAAGCTTCACGGCATTGGCGTGGTTCACCTCGGCGAGACGGGCCAGGCCGGTCTGGCCGAGCAGCGTCATGTGGATGGTGAAGGCCAGCACGCAGAGGCCGGAATTGGTGCAGATGTTCGAGGTCGCCTTGTCGCGGCGGATATGCTGCTCGCGGGTCGAGAGCGTCAGCACGAAGCCGCGCTGGCCGGTCGAATCGACCGTCTCGCCGCAGAGCCGGCCCGGCATCTGGCGGATATATTTCGACTTGGCGGCGAAGAGGCCGACATAGGGGCCGCCGAAGTTCAGGGCGTTGCCGATCGACTGGCCCTCGCCGACGACGATATCGGCATCCTGCGCGCCCGGCGGCACGACGGCGCCGAGCGAGACGACTTCGGTGAAGACCGCGATCAGCAGGGCACCATGGGCATGGGCCTTCTCGGCGATCGGCTTGAGGTCGCGCAGGTTGCCGAAGACGTCCGGCGACTGGACGACGACGCAGGAGGTGCTGTCGTCGATCTGGGAAAGGATATCCTCTTGGGCCGAAACGTCGGGCTTCAGGACGACGACCTCGTCACTGGCCATCTCGGAGAGGGTCTCGACGACCGCGGTGTAATGCGGGTGCAGGCCGCCGGAGAGCACGGCCTTGCGGCGCTTGGTGACGCGATGCGCCATCAGCACGGCCTCGCCGGTGCCGGTCGAGCCGTCATACATCGAGGCGTTGGCGACCTCCATGCCGGTCAGCGCGGCGACCTGGGTCTGGAACTCGAAGAGATATTGCAGCGTGCCCTGCGCGATCTCGGGCTGATAGGGCGTGTAACTGGTCAGGAATTCCGAGCGCTGGATCAGGTGATCCACCGTCGCCGGGACATGGTGCTTGTAGGCGCCGGCGCCGACGAAGAAGGGCACGGCCGAGGCGGCAGTGTTCTTGCCGGCCATCCTGCCGAGGATGCGCTCGACCTCGAGCTCCCCCTTGGCGCGGGGCAGATCGACCGGAGCCTTCAGCAGCTTGCCGGCCGGCACGTCGCTGAACAGCGCGTCGACATCGGAGACGCCGATCCGCGCGAGCATGTCCTCGCGGTCGGTATCGGTGAGCGGGAGATAGCGCATGAGGTGTTTCCGTTTCGGGGTGTCATCCCGTGCGCGCCGCGGCATGAAATGCCGCTGCGCAGACACGGGACCGTGCGACGAGAAGGCGCCTTGTCCGGATGACGGTCCCGCATCTGTGCAGCGGCATTTCATGCCGCAGCGCGTGCGAGATGACGCATCGTCAGAGCGTCTTGACGTAGTTCTGGTACTCGGCCTCGTTCATCAGGGCGTCGAGCTCGCCGGCGTCCTTGATCCTGATCTTCAGGAACCAGCCCTTGCCGGCCGGATCCTCGTTGACGGTGCCGGGCGCGGCCTCGAGCTCGCCATTGACCTCGACGACCTCGCCCGAGACCGGGGCGTAGACCTCGGAAGCGGCCTTGACGCTCTCGACCACGGCGGCTTCGCCCCCCTTGGCCAGCGCCTTGCCGACGGTCGGGAGCTCGACGAAGACGACGTCGCCGAGCTGGCCTTGCGCGTAGTCGGAGATGCCGACGGTGCCGACGTCACCCTCGATGCGGATATATTCGTGGTCCTTGCTGTAACGGGTCTCGGCCATGGTTTCCTCCTGGCGTCAGTTGTCTGGAAAAGGGTTCAGCGCTTGTAGCCGTTGGGCACGAAGGGCATCGTCGCCACGACGGCCGGCAGCGGCTTACCGCGCACGATGAGATTAAGCTGCGTACCCGGCGCGGAATGGGCCTTGGCAACGTAGCCCATGGCGCAGGGACCGTTGAGCGTCGGGCCGAAGCCGCCCGAGGTCACGACGCCGATCACCTCGCCCTCGGGCGTCGCGATCTCGGTGCCCTCGCGAGCCGGCGCGCGGCCTTCCGGCTTCAGGCCGACGCGGATGCGCGAGACGCCTTCCGCCAGCTCGCGCTGGACGCGCGCCGCGCCGGGGAAACCGCCCTCCTCGCGGCGGCGCTTCTGGATTGACCAGTTGAGCGCGGCCTCGATCGGCGAGGTCGTGGTATCGATGTCATGGCCATAAAGGCACAGGCCCGCTTCGAGGCGAAGCGAATCGCGGGCGCCCAAGCCGATCGGCTTGACGTTGCCGTCGAGCAGCAGCGTGTCCCAGATCTCGCCGATCCTGTCGGCGGCGGCGGAAATCTCGTAGCCGTCCTCGCCGGTATAGCCGGAGCGGCTGACATTGGCCTTGATGCCGGCGACCTTCATGGTGCGCGAGGTCATGAAGCCCATCTCGGCGGCTTCAGGCGCGATCGCGGCAAGTGCGGCCGCCGCGCCCGGCCCCTGCAGGGCGATCAGGCCGCGATGCTCGGCACGGACCAGCTTCACATTGGACGGCAGGCGGGCCTCGATATGGGGATAGTCGGCATCCTTGCAGGCGGCGTTGACGACGACATAGAGCGCGCCGTCCTCGTCGGGATCGATCGAGCGCGTCACCATCAGGTCGTCGAGGATGCCGCCCTCCTCGTTGAGGAGCTGCGAATAGCGCTGCTTGCCAGGGGCGAGATTGACGATGTCGGCGGGAATCAGCGCTTCCAGCGCCTTCGCCGTCGTCTCGTGATCGGGGCCGATCAGGAAGCACTGGCCCATATGCGAGACGTCGAAGAGCCCGGCCTTCTCTCGCGTCCAGTTATGCTCGGTCAGGATGCCGCTCGGATACTGCACCGGCATGTCGTAACCGGCGAAAGGCACCATGCGGGCACCCAGTGCGACATGGCGCGAATGGAGCGGGGTCTTCAGCGGCGCAGCCGCGCCGGCGGTATCGGTGGTGACCTCGGCAGCCATGGCATGCCCCTTCCAGAATCGAGCGCAAGCCCCGGACGATAGTGTCCGGGACGCGCCCCCTCTGTCTTGGGACCTGAGAGATTTCCCCGCCGGCCGCGAAGCCGGGCGAGTTACACCCTTCGGTGGGCGGACATCGCTGTCCGCCGCTTTCCAGAGCGCCAAATCCCCAGCGGCCCTTTTGCCTGAGCGTTTCCGGGGCGGTTGCGCCTTCGGCGCCGGGCCCTGACGGGTCCGGTCTCTCCCGCGGGGATATGCGGCTTCGGCACAGATACAAGACGCGCCGTCTTAGTCAATCGGCGCGCCGTCGTCTTTCACGGCAAAACCGGCTTTACCGGCGGCGCTTGCGCGACGGCGCAGCAGGTCCGCCACCGCCAAGGCTGACGAAGATATCGACGTCGCCCTGGCCGGCCGGCACCATGATGCCTTCCTCGACATGGGTGAAATCGACGCCGCCCTGGCCGGACGGGACCGTGCCGCCGACACGCGCGCTGCGCTTGCCGAGGACGGTGGTCCCGCGCATCACGGTGGTGGTCAGCGTGGCGCCGTAGCTGCCCGGGCTGCCGGCCGGGCCGAGCAGCACGCGTCCCTCGACGCCGACCTTGAGCCGGAAGGTGCCGTTTCCGGTCGCATTGCATTCGCGCGCGACGTTGGTGATCGAGATCTGGTAGCGCAGGCCGCTCGAATCCTGTCCGGACTGGGCGCGGATCGCGGCCCCACCTTCGGAGACGATAACCTCCGGGCAGACCAGCTGCTGGTCCTGATTGTCGTCCGTCGGCAGCGGGTCCGGGGCCGGCCGCGTCGCGGACTGGAACATGACGATGTTGCCGAACGTCTGCATCGCGCCCGGCTGCCCCGACGACGACGACGAACCGCAGCCGGCCAGGCCGAGGCAGAGCAGCGGCAGGGCGAGCCAGCGGCCCTGGCGAAGAGTTTGATCGATCACGGCAGCGCCTCCACACCCGGGCCGAAGCCATTGAGGGAAATGGGCACGCCCACCCCCTCCTCCGGCGTCTGGAATACGATGAAAGTCGCGCTCTTGCCGCCCTTGAGCTGGCCGAGCAGGGTATCGTCCATGACGACCTCCGCCACGCAACCGGTGGTCAGGCAGCGCACGAAACCGGCGCGGCCGATATCCTTGTCGTCGATCTTGAGGCCGAGCCCCGAGGGCAGGAGCACGCCGAGCGGCGCGACGACGCGCAGGAGCCGGCTCTTCTGATCCGCCGTCTTCAGCACGATGACGAGGAGCGTGAGATTCGGCCGGTCCTCGGCCGCGACGTTCTGGACGAGGGCGCATTGCTCGGCCTTGGCGCCCGGCGGCACCTCGCAGCGCATCTGCCAGTCGCCATGTGTCGAACGCACTGCGCCCTGCGCGAAAGCGGAGCCGGCGGCGAGGCTCGTCCCCATGAGCGCCAGCGCCAGCGCGCCTGCCGCCCCGATGATCCTCATCATCCCTGCCATCCCTTCCAAACCGGACTCAGAAACCGCAGCTGAAGCGCAGAATTCAGGCAAAACGCCGACCGCGCCAAAGAATCCTGCCGTCTCTCACCATAAACCGCGTTGGGACCATGGAGGTCCGGTCCTGTCAAGGCGCGATGGCGGTTCGCAGCCAAGGTCAAGGCCTCGTGCGATTATGCCGCACGGCCGTTGGGGGCAGTCTTCATTGTCCCTCTGGCGCAAGCGTGATCTTTGATTTATCGCAATCTCGAAGAATGAGGCGACTTCGCGGTCGCCCCTTCATGCATGGAGCCGCAACAGGGACCGAAGCCGGTCGGCTCCCATGCAGGTCGATTGAGGAGCATGTGGGATCGATGCGTTTTCTGAGCAGGACCTTTGCAACAGCGGCCGTCACGGCCCTTGCCGCCGCCGCGCTGGCGAGCGTCCCGGCGCTTGCCGGCACCGGCATGCCCACCGACTGGCAGATGAACCTGCAGGGCGCGGTCACGCCCGTCGCCGAATTCATCCACTGGTTCCATGACTGGCTGAACATCATCATCACCATCGTCACGCTCTTCGTGCTGGCGCTGATGATCTATGTCGTTTTCCGGTTCAACGAGAAGGCGAACCCGGTCCCGTCCAAGACGACGCACAACGCCCTGCTCGAAGTCTGCTGGACCGTGATTCCGGTCCTCATCCTCGTCGTCATCGCGATTCCCTCCTTCCGCCTCCTCAAGCTCCAGCTCGAAATCCCGAAGGCCGACATGACCCTGAAGGTCACCGGCAAGCAGTGGTACTGGTCCTATGAATACGTGCAGGACGGCGGCAATTTCGGCTTCGATTCGCTGATGCTCGACGAGAAGGCCCGCGCCGAGGCGATCGCCAGCAACAAGATCGCCGCCGCCGAGGCCCCGCGCCTGCTCGCCGTCGACAACGAGGCGATCGTGCCGATCGGCAAGACCGTCCGCGTCCAGGTGACCGGCGCCGACGTCATCCACAAGTTCACGGTTCCGTCCTTCGGCATCAAGATCGACGCCATTCCCGGCCGCCTGAACGAAACCTGGTTCAAGGCCGAGCGCGAAGGCATCTATTACGGCCAGTGCTCGTTCATCTGCGGCCAGAACCACGCCTATATGCCGATCGCGTTCCGCGTCGTCAGCCAGGAGCGCTATGCCGCCTGGCTCGCGGAAGCGAAGCAGAAATTCGCAAATGCCGAAGACGCGGGCAGCAAGTTCGCTGCCGCGTCCAAGTAAGTCGCCGAGGAGAAGAACGATGGCAACAGCGGCTCACGCTCACGGCCATGACGAGGCCCATCACGACCATCCGACCGGATGGCGCCGGTGGCTCCTGTCGACCAACCACAAGGACATCGGCACGCTCTACCTGATCTTCTCGATCATGGCGGGGCTCGTTGGCGGCTTCCTCTCGATCATGATGCGCATCGAGCTGCAGCAGCCCGGCCTGCAGATCTTCGCCAACGGCCAGAGCTACAACGTCTTCGTCACCGGCCACGGCCTGATCATGATCTTCTTCATGGTCATGCCCGCCGTCATCGGCGGCTTCGGCAATTGGTTCGTGCCGCTGATGATCGGCGCACCGGACATGGCCTTCCCGCGGATGAACAACGTTTCGTTCTGGCTGCTGGTCGCCGCCTTCATCCTGATGATCATCTCGATGTTCATGGAGGGTGCGCCGGGCGCGCATGGCGTCGGCACGGGCTGGACGGTCTATCCGCCGTTCTCCACGACCGGCCACCCCGGCCCGTCGGTCGATTTCGGCATTCTCTCGCTCCACCTGGCCGGCGCCTCGTCGATCCTCGGTGCAATCAACTTCATCACCACGATCCTGAACATGCGCGCGCCCGGCATGACCATGCACCGCATGCCGCTGTTCGCCTGGGGCGTGCTGGTCACGGCCTTCCTGCTGCTGCTGTCGCTGCCGGTCCTGGCGGGCGCCATCACCATGCTGCTGACGGACCGCAATTTCGGCACGACCTTCTTCGACCCGGCCGGCGGCGGCGACCCGATCCTGTACCAGCATCTGTTCTGGTTCTTCGGTCACCCCGAAGTGTACATCATGATCCTGCCGGCCTTCGGCATCGTCAGCCACATCGTCTCGACCTTCTCGAAGAAGCCGATCTTCGGCTATCTCGGCATGGCCTACGCCATGGTCGCGATCGGCGTCGTCGGCTTCATCGTGTGGGCTCACCACATGTACACAGCCGGTCTGTCGCTCAACACGCAGCGCTATTTCGTGTTCGCGACGATGGTGATCGCGGTGCCGACAGGCATCAAGATCTTCTCCTGGATCGCGACGATGTGGGGCGGCTCGATCCGCTTCACCGCGCCGATGCTCTGGGCGATGGGCTTCATCTTCCTGTTCACCGTCGGTGGCGTCACCGGCGTCGTGCTGGCCAATGCCGGCGTCGACCGCTCGCTGCACGCGACCTACTACGTCGTCGCACATTTCCACTACGTGCTGTCGCTCGGCGCCGTGTTCGGCATCTTCGCGGGCTTCTACTACTGGTTCCCGAAGATGAGCGGCTATGTGATCCCCGACTGGATCGGCCGCCTGCACTTCTGGATCGCCTTCGTCGGCGCCAACGTGCTGTTCTTCCCGCAGCACTTCCTCGGGCTCGCCGGCATGCCGCGTCATTATGTGGACTATCCGGACGCCTTCGCGCACTGGCATTTTGTGTCGTCGATCGGCTCCTACATCTTCGCGTTCGGCCTGCTGGTGTTCTTCTACGGCATCATCGTCGCCTTCGCGAAGAAGCAGCTCGCCGGTGACAATCCCTGGGGCGAAGGCGCGACGACGCTGGAATGGACGCTGCCCTCGCCGCCGCCGTTCCACCAGTTCGAGACGCTGCCGCGTATCACCGGCTCGGACCACTGATATCCAAGGCGGCGGGCCTTTCCGGCCCGCCGCCGCCCTTCCCCCGAGCGCCCCGCGGCGTTCCGGAGACGGGCGGCAACCACCGCCGCGTAGACCCAGCGCCCACGGGCGCCGTTCACAAGAGTACGAAGACGATTCGACTGATGTCTGCTGCGTTCGAAACCCGCACCGAGAGCCTGACAGCCTCCACCGGCGAAGCGCGTGACTTTTTCGCGCTGCTGAAGCCGCGCGTGATGTCACTGGTCATCGTGACCGCGCTGACCGGCATGGCCACCGCGCCGGGCTCGGTGCATCCCGTGCTCGGCCTCGCCGCCTTGCTGGCGATCGCGGTCGGCGCCGGCGCGTCGGGCTGCCTCAACATGTGGTACGACGCCGATATCGACGCGCTGATGAGCCGCACCGCCAAGCGGCCGATCCCCTCGGGCCGCGTCCTGCCCTCCGAGGCGCTGGCCTTCGGGCTGACGCTGTCGGTCGGCTCGGTTCTGGTGCTCGGCCTCGTCACCAATGCGCTCGCCGCAGCGATGCTCGCCTTCACCATCTTCTTCTACGCCGTCGTCTACTCGATGTGGCTGAAGCGCTGGACGCCGCAGAACATCGTGATCGGCGGTGCTGCCGGCGCCTTCCCGCCGATGATCGGCGAGGCCGTCGTGACCGGCAATTTCGGCTGGCACTCGCTCGTCCTGTTCGCGATCATCTTCCTGTGGACGCCGCCACATTTCTGGGCGCTGGCGCTGGTGAAGTCCGCCGACTATGCGCGCGCCGGCATTCCGATGATGCCGAACGTCGCCGGCCCGGCCGCGACCCGCCGGCAGATCGTGCTCTATTCGCTGATCATGGCTCCCGTCGCCGTCCTGCCCGCGCTGATGGGCTTCGGGGGGCTGCTTTATCTCGCCGTCTCGGTTTCGACCGGACTCGTCATGATCGCATTGTCGATCCAGGTCTGGCTGCGGAGCGAAGGTCCGGCCGCGACCAAGGCCTGCTGGTCGCTGTTCGGCTTCTCGATCCTCTATCTGTTCCTGCTGTTCGCCGTGCTGATCGTCGAAAACGGCTTCGGCCTGATGTGGGCCCTGCCGAAGGTGCTGGGATGAGCGACCAGCGTCCTCAGCACTCCGCTCCTGCTGCGTTCTCGCCCGAGGACATGGCGCGCCGCCGCCGCCGCTCCATTGCGCTGGCGCTGGTGCTCGGCGGACTCGTGATCTTCTTCTTCGCGGTGACGCTGGTGAAAATCGGCCCCGCCGTCCTGAACCGGCCGCTGTGATGACCGATCCCGTTCTCCAGCCGCGCAAGGGCAATCCGGCGCGCACCGCACTGATCTGCACCGGCATCGCCTTCGGCATGCTCGGCGCGTCCTTCGCCGCGGTGCCGCTCTACGACCTGTTCTGCAAGGTCACCGGCTTCGGCGGCACGCCGATGACCGGAACGGCCGGCGTCGGCAGGATCCTCGACCGGACCATGTCGGTGCGCTTCGACGCCAATGTCGCGCCGGGGCTGGGCTGGAAATTCGAGGCCGAGAGCCCGGAGATCAAGGTCCAGGTCGGCGCGACCCAGACCGTGTTCTACAAGATGACGAATCGCTCGGACCGCACGGTCACCGGCATCGCGACCTACAATATCGCTCCCGAAAAGGGCGCGGCCTATTTCGTCAAGATCCAGTGCTTCTGCTTCACCGAGCATACGCTGAAGCCCGGCGAGAGCTTCGAGGCGCCGGTGGTGTTCTATATCGACCCCGAAATCGCTGATAATCGCGAGCTCGACGGGGTCCACGCCATCACGCTGTCCTATACCTATTTTGCCTCCAAGTCGGGCCAGCCCGTCGCGGAGGATAAGGCCGGCTCCGTCAAGGGTGACGCGGGCAATCCGAAACTGTAGAACGCGCTAGAGCAGAAGCGCGGACAAAAAGCCGTACGCGGAGACTGAATACGATGGCCGGGGCCCATACGAAGCACCACGACTACCACCTCGTCGATCCGAGCCCGTGGCCGCTCGTCGGCGCCGCCAGCGCGACGATCATGGCGATCGGCGCGGTGATGTGGATGAAGGCGCTGCCGGTCGGCGGCATGCATATCGGCCCGCTCGTCTTCGGCGCCGGTCTGCTCGGCGTGCTCTACACCATGCTCGCCTGGTGGATGGACGTGGTGCGCGAGGCCGAAAAGGAAGGCCACCACACCCGCGTCGTCCAGATCCATCACCGCTATGGCATGATCATGTTCATCGCCTCCGAGGTGATGTTCTTCGTCGCCTGGTTCTGGGCCTATTTCGACGCGAGCCTCTTCGTCGGCGAGGAGATCAACTATCTCCGCTACGACTTCACCGGCGGGCACTGGCCGCCCAAGGGCATCGAGACATTCGACCCCTGGCACCTGCCGCTGCTCAACACGCTGATCCTGCTGACCTCGGGCACGACGGTGACCTGGGCGCATTACGCGCTGATCAACAATGACCGCTCAGGCCTGAAGCAGGGACTGTGGCTCACCGTGATCCTGGGTATCCTGTTCACGATCTGCCAGCTCTACGAGTACTCGCACGCCACCTTCGCCTTCAGCGGCAATATCTACGGCGCCACCTTCTTCATGGCGACCGGCTTCCACGGCTTCCACGTCTTCATCGGCACGATCTTCCTGGCGATCTGCCTGTACCGGGCCTATCTCGGCCACTTCAAGCCGGAGCAGCATCTCGGCTTCGAGTTCGCCGCCTGGTACTGGCACTTCGTCGACGTGGTCTGGCTGTTCCTGTTCGCCGCGATCTACGTCTGGGGCGCCGGCGCGCACGCTGCCGCCGCGCACTGACCTTGCGCTCCACCGCGCTCTCGCGGTCAACGTCTGACGAGAGGCGGCCGCGAGGCCGCCTTTCCTGTTTCTGTCCTGTGATTGTGCATCGGCTTTCCCGAAAACCGCGTTCCACTTTTCGAGCCGATGCTCTGGGAGGCTGCGATGGCCAATTCTGAACCCACCCTCCCCTCTCCCTATGCGACGGGCCTGGCGGGGCGCTGCCCGCGCTGCGGCGAGGGCGCGCTGTTCGACGGCTTCCTCAAGCTCAAGCCAAGCTGCAATGCCTGTGGGCTCGACTACAAGTTCGCCGATTCGGCCGATGGCCCGGCCGTGTTCATCATGCTGATCGCCGGCTTCGTCGTGCTCGGCGCGGCGCTCTATGTCGAGATCGCCTATGAGCCGCCGATCTGGCTGCACCTGATGATGTGGCTGCCGCTGGCCGTCATCCTGTGCCTCGGCCTGCTCCGGCCCATGAAGGGGCTCGCCGTCGCCCTGCAATATGCCCACAAGGCCGAGGAAGGCAGGCGAGAGCCGTGACCGCCACGTCGACACCCGCTCCGCGCAAGCCCCGGCTGTTCCTGCTGACGCTGCTGACCATCGTCGGCACCGTCGTCCTGTGCGCGCTCGGCGCCTGGCAGCTCGAGCGGATGGATGAGAAGCACGCCTATATCGACCGCCTCCAGCAGCAGGCAGCCGGAGCCCCCGCCCCGATGCCTCCGAGCGCCGACTGGGCGAAACTCGATCCTGCTGCGCTCGACCTGACCCATGTCGTCGCCAGGGGCAGCTATATCGACGGGATCGCCGGCGTCCGCACCACCATCGCCGCCGGCCCGCCCGGCAGCCGACAGCTCTCCGGCTTCGGGCGCTGGATCTTCCAGGCGTTCAAGCTGGAGGATGGCGGCGTCATCCTGGTCAATCGCGGCTTCGTGCCGGAGGGCCGGCTCGGCCAGATCGGCCCGGCCAGCGGGCCCGATACGATCAATGGTTTCCTGCGGGCTCCGGAGGCGCGCAACAGCTTCACCCCGCAGGACCTGCCGGCGATCCGTGAATTCTACACGCGCGACCCCGCCGCGATCGCAGCCTCCCTCGGCCAGCCGCCGGCGCCATTCTACCTGGAAGCGGCGCGCGAGGGCGACGGCATGACGCCGCCGGCCGGCGTCGATGTAGGCGAGCTGATCGGCCGCATTCCGGACAACCACCTGCAATATGCGCTGACCTGGTTCGGGCTGGCGCTGACGCTGCTCGGGGTGTTCGCCGCCTTCGTCTGGCAGGCCCGCAAGGGCGCGGCGGCAAGCTGAGCGCGCAACCCTTTTGCCGAATGCGCCGGACCGGCCTATAGCATCAGGCTGAGATCATCGAGGCCAAGACCGTGCTGCATGTTTCCACCCGGGGCGAAGCCCCGGCGCTCAGCTTTTCCGACGCATTGCTGACCGGGCTCGCCCGTGACGGCGGGCTTTATCTGCCGCAGAGCTGGCCGACGCTCTCCACCGCGGAGATCGCCGGCTTCGCCGGCAAGCCTTATACGAGCGTCGCCGAGCGCGTGCTCGGCGCGCTGAGCGATGGCGACATCGAGAGCGGGGCGCTTTCGGGCATGATCCGCGAGGCCTATGCCGGCTTCCGCCATCCGGCCGTCTGCCCGCTGACCCAGATCGGCGACAATCTCTTCGTGCTGGAGCTGTTCCACGGCCCGACGCTCGCCTTCAAGGACGTGGCGATGCAGTTGCTCGGGCGCCTGATGGACCATGTGCTCGGCCAGCGCGGCCAGCGCGCCACCATCGTCGGCGCGACCTCGGGCGATACCGGCGGCGCGGCCATCGACGCCTTCAAGGGGCTGAAGAGCGTCGACGTCTTCATCCTCTATCCGGAAGGCCGCGTCTCGGACGTGCAGCGCCGGCAGATGACCACCGTCGATGCCCCGAACGTCCATGCCATCGCTGTCGAGGGCACCTTCGACGACTGCCAGAATCTCGTGAAGGCGATGTTCAACCATCACGCCTTCCGCGACGAGATCGGCCTGTCCGGTGTCAATTCGATCAACTGGGCGCGCATCGCAGCGCAGGTGGTCTATTACTTCACGGCGGCTGTCTCGCTCGGCGGGCCGGGCCGGAAGGTCTCCTTCACCGTCCCGACCGGCAATTTCGGCGATATCCTCGCCGGCTGGGTCGCCAAGCAGATGGGCCTGCCGATCGAGCGGCTGGGCATCGCGACCAACAGCAACGACATCCTGGTGCGCACGCTCGAAACCGGCGCCTACGAGATGCGCGGCGTCGCGGCGACCACCTCGCCCTCGATGGACATCCAGATCTCCTCGAATTTCGAGCGGCTGCTGTTCGAGGCGCATGGCCGCGACGGCGCTGCCGTGCGCCGGCTGATGCAATCGCTGCAGCAATCCGGCCGCTTCGAGATCGCGGGCGAGGCACTCCAGCGCATCCGCAGCGAGTTCGACGCGGCCTCGCAGAGCGAGGACGAGATCGCGGGCGAGATCAGGAAGAGCTGGAACGAGGCCGGTTACCTGCTCGATCCGCATACCGCGATCGGTGTCGCCGCCGCGCGGCAGGCGCTGAAGCGCGATTCGGCGACACCGATGATCGTGCTCGGCACCGCCCATCCCGCCAAGTTCCCAGCGGCGGTGAAGGCGGCAAGCGGCATCGAGCCGGCGCTTCCGGCCCATCTTGCCGACCTGATGGAGCGCAAGGAACGGATGACCCTGCTGCCCAACGATCTCGGCACGATCGAGGCCTTCGTGCGCGAGCATGCGCGGGCCGTGCGCGGGGCGGCAGCGTGAGCGCGGCTGTTCCTGACGAGACCACCGAGCTCGCCGCCCCCGCGCGACCGGAAGGGCCTCACGATCCCGATGTTGCGCTGACCGCCCTGCCCTCCGGCCTGCGCGTCGTCTCACAGCGCATGGACCATGCCGCGACCGTCTCGCTCGGCATCTGGATCGGGGCCGGCTCGCGCGACGAGCTGCCGAACGAGCATGGGCTTGCCCATCTGCTCGAGCATATGGCGTTCAAGGGCACGGCGCGTCGCAGCGCGCTCGCGATCGCCGAGGAGATCGAGAGCGTCGGCGGCGATCTCAATGCCGCGACCTCGGTTGAATATACCTGCTACACCGCTCGCGTGCTCGGCTCCGACCTGGGCCTGGCCGTCGACATTCTCGCCGACATCATCACCTCGCCATCGCTGACCGAGGAGGAACTGAAGCGCGAGAAGGGCGTGATCCTGCAGGAGATCTCGGCCGTCCAGGATACGCCCGACGATCTCGTCTACGATCGCTTCCTGCAGGCCGCCTTCCCGGATCAGCCGATCGGCAGGCCGATCCTCGGCACCGCCAAGACGGTCAAGGGCTTCACGCCCGGCGCGATCCGCGCCTATCTCGCCCGCAACTACCATGCCGGCAACATGGTGCTCGCCGCGTCGGGCGCCGTCGATCATGACGAGCTCGTCGCGCTCGCCAGCCAGCATCTGTCGAATCTTCCGGCACCGCCGGCCGCGCCTCTCGCGCGCGAAGCCGGCGAGTACCGCGGCGGCGAAGCGCGCATCGGCAGCGACGAGGAACAGGTCCATCTCGTGCTCGGCCTGCCCGGCCTGCCCTTCACCGGCGGCACGCATTACCCGCTCCAGATCTTCGCCTCGGTGCTCGGCGGCGGCTTGTCGTCGCGCCTGTTCCAGGAGGTGCGTGAGCAGCGCGGCCTCGCCTATGCGATCGATGCCTTCCACTGGCCCTTCTCCGATTGCGGCGTCTTCGGCATCGGCGCCGGGACCGCGCCGGAGGATGCGGGCGAATTGATCGAGGTCGCTCTCGGCTGCCTTCGTCAGGCTGCGGAAGACGTCAGCGAGGCCGAAGTCGCGCGTGCCCGCGCCCAGATGAAGGTCGGGCTGCTGGCTTCGCTGGAGAGCCCCGGCGGCAAGCTCGAGCAGATGGCGCGGCAGGTTCTGCTCTTCGGCCGGGCGATCCCGCGCGAGGAGCTCGCCGCCCGGCTCGATGCCGTGACGCTCGAGGATGTGCGCGCCGCCGGCCGCTCGCTGCTGGGCCACCAGCCGACGATCGCGGCGGTCGGCCCGACTCAGGGACTGCCGCCGGCCAAGCGCCTGCGCCACGCGGCCCGGGCTGCGGACTGAACCGCAATGGCGCTCTTCCGTTTCCCGAGCGAGCCGCCGAGCCGCCCGCTGATCCGGACGCCGAACCTCTATCTGCGCGCACCGCAAGCCGGCGACCATGCGGCCTGGAGCGCGCTGCGCATGGAAAGCCGGGAATTCCTGGCGCCGTGGGAACCGACCTGGAACGAAGACGACCTCACCCGCACCTCCTTCCGGCTACGCGCCAAGCGCGCGGCCCGCGAAATCTCGACCGACGAGGCCTATTCGCTCTTCATCTTCGAGACGCATACGGAGACCCTGCTCGGCGGGCTGACCCTCGGGTTGGTCCGCCGGGGCGTCGCGCAGGCCTGCACGCTCGGCTACTGGATGGGGCGGCGCCATGCCGGCAAGGGCCATATGACGGAGGCCGTGCGCGGCGCCGTGCGCTTCGCCTTCTCCGATCTCGCCCTGCACCGGGTCGAGGCGGCCTGCCAGCCGAACAACGAGCCGTCGCGGCGCCTGCTCGAACGGGTCGGTTTCCGGCATGAAGGGCTGGCGCGCGCCTATCTCAAGATCAACGGAAACTGGGCCGATCACCTGCTTTACGGCGTGCTGGCCAGCGACGTGCCGCCCGGAAGCAGACCGTGACCGCGACGGTTGACCACAGGCCAGCTCCGCCTTGCCCTTGCCATGAGCGGCCGATAGGGCTTTTCGTTAAATTTCGAATGATCGCTTCCCGCCTGAGAACCGAGCACAGCTTGTCCATTTCCGAGCGCGTCTTCCGGGCCGGCCTCATGCTGGCCGGCCTTGTCCTGTGGTTCTGCGCCGCTGCCCTGCCGGCCCAGGCCGTCGAGGCGGTCCGCGTTCCCGTCGATGCCCCCGTGATGGACCTCACCCATGTCGTCGAGCGCAACAAGTCCGACGGCGACGTCATCCAGATCTCCACCGCGCCGGGGCCGGACGGCATCGTCCGGCGCATCGCCGTCAAAGCCCGCGAGGCCGGCGCCCGCCCGGACTGGATCGTCTTCGCGCTGACGAATGATTCCGACGAGCAGATCGACCGCCTGCTGGTCGCGCCGTTCCATCGGCTGATCGGCTCCGGCGTGGTCTGGCCCGATCTCGGCGACAAGCGCATCGAGGCGGTGACCGCGAGCCAGGGCCTCTCACCCGACCGCGAGCCCAGCCCCGATGCCGATGTCTTCCTGATCACGCTCGACCCCGGCACGACCGTGACCTTCGTCGCCGAGCTGAAATCGCCGAACCTGCCGCAGCTCTATCTCTACGAGGCCGAGGCCTATCGGCAGAAGACCAACGGGCTGACGCTCTACAAGGGCATCATCATCGGCATCGCCGGCCTGCTCGCGCTGTTCCTCACCATCATCTTCGTGGTCAAGGGCGCGGTGATCTTTCCGGCCGCAGCAGCGCTGGCCTGGGCGGTCCTGGCCTATGCCGGCCTCGATTTCGGCTTCTTCCAGCGCCTGTTTCCGCTGACGCCGGCGATCGAACGAATCTACCGCGCCGGCGCGGAGGTGGTGCTGGCGGCGACGCTGCTCGTCTTCCTCTTCGCCTATCTCAACCTGTCCCGCTGGCATGTGCGCTACGGCCATGTCACGGCGATCTGGATTCTCGGCCTTGCCGGGCTGATCGGCCTGGCCGTCTTCGACGCGCCGATGGCGTCCGGCATCGCGCGCATCTCGATCGCGGCCGTGGCGGCGATCGGCTTCATCCTCGTCGTGCATCTGGCGACGCATGGCTACGAGCGGGCGGTGATGCTGATCCCGACCTGGTTCCTGCTCGCAGTCTGGGTCACCGCCGCGAGCTTCACGGTGACCGGGCAGTTTCAACGCGATCTCGTCGCGCCTGCCCTGCTCGGTGGCCTCGTCCTGATCGTGCTGCTGATCGGTTTCACCGTGATCCAGCATGCCTTTGCCGGCGGCGCGATCTCGCAGGGTCTGGTCTCGGATACGGAGCGCCGGGCGCTTGCCCTCTCCGGCTCGGGCGACCTCGTCTTCGACTGGGATGTCAGCTCCGACAAGGTCTTCGTCTCCCCGCAGATCGAGGCGTTGCTCGGCCTGCCCAAGGGCTCGCTCGAAGGCTCGGCCGCGCGCTGGCTGGAGCACATGCATGTCGCCGACCGCGACCGCTATCGCGTCACGCTCGATGCCGTGCTGGAGCAGCGCCGCGGCAAGCTCAATCTCGACCTGCGCCTGCGCGCCGCCAGCGGCGCCTATCACTGGGTCAACGTCAAGGCGCGCCCGGTGATCGGCTCTGACGGCGAGGTCATCCGCGTCATCGGGACGCTCACCGACGTCACCGAGCAGCGCACCGCGCAGGAGCGGCTGCTGCACGACGCGGTCCATGACAATCTGACCGGCCTGCCCAACCGCAAGCTGTTCCAGGACCGGCTGGGGGCGATCTTCGGCTTCACCCGTGCCGACGACAATATCCGCCCGACCGTGCTGGTCATCGATGTCGACCGCTTCAAGCAGGTGAACGAGTCGGTCGGCTTCTCGGCCGGCGATTCGATCCTGCTGACGCTGGCGCGCCGTCTCGGCCGCCTGCTCAGGGCGCAGGATACGCTCGCCCGCATCGGCGGCGACACCTTCGCGATGATCCTCGTCTCGGAGCGCGACCCCGAGCGCATCCTGGCCTTGGCCGAACTGGTGCGCCGCGCCGTCTCGACGCCGATCACCTATGCCGAGCGCGAGATCGTGCTGACGCCCTCGATCGGGCTCGCGCTGTTCGATCCGGCACCGGCCTCGCGCAAGGAAGACGCGCTGAAGAATGCCGAGCTCGCCATGGCCCATGCCAAGCGTCAGGGCGGCAACAAGATCGAGGTCTTCGTGCCGGCGATGCGGACCGACCGCAACGACCGGCTCGCGCTGGAAAGCGACCTGCGCCGGGCGATCGAGCGCGGCGAGATCCAGGTCGTGTACCAGCCGATCGTCCGGCTGGAGGACCGCACCATCGCCGGGTTCGAGGCACTGGTGCGCTGGGACCATCCGCGCGAAGGCCGATTGATGCCGCAGGACTTCCTCGCCATCGCCGAGGAAACCGGGCTGATCGTCGATCTCGGCGTCTATGTCATGGATAAGACCGCGCGCGAACTCGAAGCCTGGCAGGCGGCGCTGGAGGTCGATCCGCCGATCTTCGCCAGCGTCAACGTCTCCAGCCGGCAGTTGCTGCGCCACGACCTGCTGCATGACGTGAAGACCGTGCTCGGCCGGCGGCGCGTGCTGCCGGGCACGCTGAAGCTGGAGATCACCGAGAGCCTCGTCATGGAGAACCCGGAATATGCCGCGCAGATGCTGCAGCGCATCCGCGATCTCGGCGCCGGCCTCTCGCTCGACGATTTCGGCACGGGCTACTCCTCGCTGTCCTATCTGCAGCGCTTCCCGTTCGACACCATCAAGATCGACCAGAGCTTCGTGCGCCAGATGGGCAACGGCCGTCCGCCGGTGATCCTGCGCTCGATCGTGCAGCTCGCCGCCGATCTCCACATGGATGTCGTCGCCGAGGGTGCGGAGAGCGAGTCGGATGCGATCGAGCTCTACCAGCTCGGCTGCCAGTATGCGCAGGGCTACATCTTCGGCCAGCCGATGACGGCAGCGGAAGCGCGGCGCCTAATGGGTGCCGCGGCTGCGGCGGCGACCGAAGCGGCTTGATCAGGGCGTCATGCTCGGGCTTGCCCCGAGCATCTCGGGACGGAAAAGCGCCTACCCTGCCTGAGATTCTCGGGTCTTTGCTTCGCTCCGCCCGAGAATGACGGCCCGCCGGAACTCAGGCGTGCCCGGCCTCGCGCGACAGGAACGCCGGGTCGATGCCGATCTTGTTCAGCGCCCGGCTGTACTTGGTCTCGACGCCTTCGTCGAAGAGCAGTTCGGGATCGGCAGCGCAATGCAGCCAGCCATTGGACTGAATCTCGGCTTCGAGCTGGCCGGCGGCCCAGCCGGCATAGCCCAGCGCCAGCACCGCATTCTCCGGCCCGTCGCCATTGGCGATGGCGCGCAGGATGTCCAGCGTCGCCGTCAGGCAGATGCCTTCGTCGATCGGCAGGGTCGCCGATTCCAGAAAGAAATCGGCGCTGTGCAGGACGAAGCCGCGCTTGGTCTCGACCGGGCCGCCGCGCAGCACCTGCATCCGCTCGGCCCGACTCGGCAGCCGGATCAGCTCCTCGGAGGGAATCACGTCGAGCTGGACGAGCAGCTCGGTGAACTTCGTGTCGCCCGCCGGTTTGTTGACGATGATGCCCATCGCCCCGTCCTCGGAATGGGCGCAGACATAGACGACGCTGCGGCTGAAGCGCGTATCGGCCATGCCCGGCATCGCGATCAGGCATTGCCCGTCGAGATAGCTGCGGCCAGCGGTGCGCGATTGTGAGCCGATCTTCATGGGGAGCATGCTAGAGGCTGTCGGGGAGGGTCGGCAAGGCTTGGCTTGCAGCCGCGCCCTGTCGAAGGGCGCACAGGCCGTAGCGTTGCCGCCCGGATCACGTTCGCGTGCGCGTGGGCCGCCGCGACGGTCCGCGGTCGCACTATCGCGATTGTGCCCCAATCCTGCGCAAGGTTCGGGGCGTGTCACATGGGCACGGACCGGCGGAGGATGACAGGTTTTGTTCGCTTTTCAGGGTCGCAATCGGTAAAGGCTGGACCCGTGAACCGCATTCTTCCCCTGCTCGCCCTGCTGCCCCTGGCGCTCGGCTCCGCTGCTCGCGCCCAGGAGGCGATGACCGAGGCCGCCACCTCGCCCTGGTCGGCGAGCGAGCACGCGAAGCTGCGCCTGATCGCCGGCCCGACCACCGCGACCGGCAAGCAGCGTGTCGGCGTCGAGATCGCGATGTCGCCGGGCTACAAGACCTATTGGCGCAGCCCCGGGCAGTTCGGCGTGCCGCCGGCTTTCGACTGGTCGGGCTCGACCAATATCGGCGGGCTCGACGTGCGCTGGCCGGTACCGGAGCGTTTCCAGGATTCGGCCGGCTACTCCATCGGCTATGCCGGCGAGGTCGTGATCCCGATCTCGGTCCAGCCCGTCGATCCGACGCGGCCGGTGCTTGTCGTGCTCAAGCTCGACTATGCCGTCTGCGAGAAAATCTGCATTCCCGCCAAGGGCGAGGCGAGCCTGTGGCTCGAGCCCGGCGTGACGATGGTGACCTCGCCCCGCCTCGAAAGCTACGAGGCGCGCGTGCCGGTGCCGGCCAAGCCCGGAATCCACAAGGAGAAGATCGCGATCATCGAGGCCGGGCCCGATGACAGCGTGGTCGATCCGGGCCTGCGGCTCGTGCTGCAGCCGCCGCCGGAAGGCCGCATCGAGGACGTTTTCGTCGAAGGATCGGGCATGTGGTCCTTCGGCAAATCCCGCCTGACGGCGCAGGCGGACGGGACGGTCGTCGCCCAGATCCGGATCGACGAGCGGCCGAAGGGCGCGGCTGGTCCGACCCCGCTGATCTTCACCGTGCGCGGCACGCCGCGGCCGATCGAGACGCGGCTGGAACTCGACATCCCCGCCGGCAAGCCCTAATCCGTCAAGCCGGGCGGCCCGGTTGGCCGCAGGCTTCACGGAGAGACAGGCTCATGACCATCAAGGTGGGTGACAAGCTTCCACAGGCGACGTTCCGCGTCATGACCGCCGACGGCCCTGCCGCGCGCACGACCGACGACCTGTTCAGCGGCAAGAAGGTGGTGCTCTTCGCCGTGCCCGGCGCCTTCACCCCGACCTGCCACCGCAACCATCTGCCGGGCTATCTGGAGAAGGCGGCCGAGATCAAGGCGAAGGGCGTCGATGCCATCATGGTGACCAGCACCAACGACGTCTTCGTCATGGACGCCTGGTCGAAGGCGACCGGCGGTACCGGCGTGATCGAGTTCCTCTCGGACGGCAATGCCGATTTCGCCAAGGAGATCGGCCTCTCGATGGACGGCTCGGGCTTCGGTCTCGGCACCCGCTCGCAGCGCTATTCGATGCTGGTCGAGGACGGCGTGGTGAAGGAACTCAGCGTCGAGGAAGCCGCCGGCAAGGCGGAAGCCTCCGGCGCCGCGGCGATGCTCGAGAAGCTCTGAGCGCGGCAACGCACTGAGACAGATTGGAGCCCGCGCAGCCGCTGCGCGGGCTTTTTTGTGGGCTGGCCGGATAGGGAAAATGTCTGCAAGGGGTCGGAAGCGGTCACGCTGCGCTAGGCGCTTTCGCATCCAAACGGGCAACAATCTCCGCGATCATCGGTGCCGTTTTCGTCTTAACCGGATTCTCGTCAGATACCGAGAACTCGCCTGCGTCGAATGCGAGGAAAACATCCCAGAGTAGCGGATGCACGGGCGTGCTTTCATTTGCACGGTCCACCATCGGCCAATGGAGACCGTTGGCGATGAAGTCGCCCAATTCGAACTCGATCTCACCACGATGGAAGCCGCGAGCAAGAGCCTCAGCGATGCCTTGGAAGAGCTCATTCACGTCGCCGCCAGCGAACGTATCGCTCCAACGCTGGATATCGGTCTCGGAAACCGCTGCTGCGGACCGATTGATTTCGCCTTGTTCCAGCTTGCTCAGACGAAGTCGCATCTCGTCGATCAGAAGCTGCATCGCTCTCACCTAGCGGGATTACTCAATGCCCAGAGGCTAGCCATCCCCATGGCATCGATCAATGTCTGCTATGGGCCAGAAGCGGACCTAGCTTTTGACATTGCGAGGCGCGCGCTGCCTCTTAAATTGCTCCATTTCTCTGACGCATGGGGGAGCACATGCCGTTTCGAGGCTTCGTTGTCGAACCTGCGGAGTTGGCAAAATTGGCTGGCGCTTTCGATGCGGCCTGGATGGCGGTGAACAGCGTCAACACCGTCGGCGGCCAGCAGCAGAGGCGGGCGAGAGCCCGCCTGGCGACCATCATTCTCGATCTTTGGAGGGAAGATCCCGCTCAGGCTTTGAGCGCCAGCGCTGTCGAGCGTTTCCTCGCATCAGACCAGCCCAACTGATCGATCCGATCTGCGCTTGTCATGAGACAAGCCGCGAAGCCCCGGCTAGCTTCCGGATCGGAGGAGAACACCGATGGCCGAGATCACCATTCGCCCGCTTGCCGCGACCGACCGAGAGGCCTGGACGCTGCTCTGGCATGGCTACCTGACCTTCTACAAGGCGACGCTGCCGCCGGAGATCGACGCGATCACCTTCGGGCGCCTGACCGGCGGCCAGGAGCCGATGGGCGGCTTCCTCGCCTTCGAGGGCGACAAGGCGCTCGGAATGGTCAATTGGGTCATCCACCGCACGACCTGGAGCGAGAAGCCGATCTGCTATCTGCAGGACCTGTTCACCGTGCCGGAATCGCGCGGCGCCGGCGTCGGCCGCAAGCTGATCGAGGCCGTCAACCAGATGGCGCGGGCGAAGAACTGCTACCGCGTCTACTGGCAGACGCATGAATCCAACCTGCAGGGCCAGGCGCTCTACGACAAGGTCGCCGACAAATCGGGCTTCATCGTCTACCGCCAGCCGCTGGGCTGAGCCTCAGCGACCGCCGCTCTTGAACGGCGCCATGCCGGCTCGCGCCAGCGCGTCGGCCCGCTCGTTCATCGCGTCGCCGGCATGGCCCTTGACCCATTTCCACTCGATCTTGTGGCGGCCGAGCGCCGCCTCGAGGCGCTGCCAGAGCTCGGCGTTCTTGACCGGCTTGCGGTCGGCCGTCTTCCAGCCGTTCTTCTTCCAGCCATGAATCCAGCCGGTGATGCCCTGCCGCAGATACTGGCTGTCGGTGTGCAGCGCGACCGTGACTGGCCGCTTCAATGCCTCCAGCGCCGCGATCGCCGCCATCAGCTCCATCCGGTTATTGGTGGTCTGCGCCTCGCCGCCCGAAAGCTCCTTCTCGACGCCGTTGAAGGTCAGGATCGCGCCCCAGCCGCCGGGACCCGGATTGCCCGAGCAGGCGCCATCCGTCCAGACTTCGACCGTATCAGCACTCACCGCTTCAGCCCGTATTCGCGGGCATCGGCGACGCGCTGGTGGAAGGCGAGCTTGCGGTCGTATTCGAGCGGATCGTGCGGCTTCACCAGCGCGCCGGCCGGCACGTTCAGCCAATCGACCAATCGCGTCAGCAGGAAGCGTAAGGCGCTGCCCCGGCAGAGCTGCGGCAGCGCCTCGACCTCCGCCTCGTTCAGCACCCGCACGCTCTCGTAGCCGGCCAGCATGGCCTGGCCCTTGGTCAGGTTGAACGAGCCATCGGCCTCGAAGCACCAGGAATTCAGGCAGATCGCGAGGTCATAGGCATAGGCGTCGGTGCAGGCGAAATAGAAGTCGATCAGGCCTGAGAGCCTGTCGCCGAGGAAGAAGACGTTGTTGGGGAAGAGATCGGCATGGATCACGCCACGCGGCAGGTCTTGCGGCCAGCCCGCCTCATGCACGGCGATCTCGGCCGCGACGCGGCGCGCGAGACCGGGCGAGACCTTGTCGGCGTCAGTGCCGGCCTGCTCGGCCAGCGGGCGCCAGCCGGGAACGGAGAGCGCATTCACCCGCTCCATCGGGAAATCGGCCCCGGCCTGATGCAGCAGCGCGAGGCCGCGGCCGAGCTCCTGGCAATGCGCGGCGGTCGGCCGGCGCACCGAAAGACCGTCGAGGAAGGTGACGATCGCGGCCGGACGGCCGGCGAGACGGCCGAGCATCTCGCCGCGGCTGTCGCTGACCGGCTGCGGGCAGATCACGCCGCGCGAGGCGAGATGCTGGATCAGGCCGAGGAAGAACGGCAGGTCGTCCGGGTTCACCCGCTTCTCGTAGAGGGTGAGGATGAAGGACCCTTGCGTGGTGCGGATGAGGTAGTTCGAGTTCTCGACGCCCTCGGCGATGCCCTTGGCGGAGAGGAGCTCGCCGATGCCGTAGCGCGCCACGAAGGCGGCCATCTCGTCATCGGGCACTTCGGTATAGACGGCCACGATCGTACTCTTTTTGCTGGAATTACTCGGCCGCGTCCGGCGTCGCCTCGCCGCGCAATTCGCGCGGCAGCGGGAAGAAGACATTCTCGTCGGCGGTCGAGACGGTCTCGACACGAACCTCGTAGCGCGCGGCGAAGGCGTCGATGATCTCCTCGACCAGCACCTCGGGCGCGCTCGCGCCGGCGGTGATGCCGAGGCTGCGGATTTGGCCGAAGACCGACCAGTCGATCTCGTCGGTGCGCAGCACCAGCCGCGCGACCGGGCAGCCGGCGCGCTCGGCGACCTCGCGCAGACGCTGCGAATTCGAGGAATTGGGCGAACCGACGACGATCAGCCCGTCGACCTGCGGCGCGACGCGCTTCACCGCCTCCTGGCGGTTGGTCGTGGCGTAGCAGATGTCTTCCTTGTGCGGGGCGATCAGCTCCGGAAAGCGGGCCTGCAAGGCCTCGACGATGCCGCGGGTGTCGTCGACCGAAAGCGTGGTCTGGGTGACATAGGCAAGCGGCTGGCCTTCCGGCGCCTGAAGCGTCGCGACGTCCTCCAGCGTTTCGATCAGGGTGATCGCGCCCTCGGGGAGCTGGCCCATCGTGCCGATCACTTCCGGGTGGCCGGCATGGCCGACGAGCAGGATATGGCGCCCGCGCTTGTGATGGACCTCGGCCTCGCGATGGACCTTGGTGACGAGCGGACAGGTCGCGTCGATGGCGAAGAGATTGCGCGCCTTCGCCGCCGCCGGCACCGCCTTGGCGACGCCATGGGCCGAGAAGATCACCGGGCGCGTCTCGTCGGGCACTTCGTCGAGCTCCGCGACGAAGACGGCGCCTTTCCGCTTCAGGGATTCGACGACGTATTTGTTATGGACGATCTCGTGGCGGACATAGACCGGCGCGCCATGCAGCGCGAGCGCCTTCTCGACGGCGTCGATGGCGCGCACGACCCCGGCGCAGAAGCCGCGCGGGGCGCAGAGCAGGATGTCGAGCGGTGGCTTGGTCACGCGCAGAGGAAACTCCGATCAGTCCGCGTCTTCTTTCGGCGCGATCGGCGCGATGTCAAGGAAGCGAAGCGGCGCAGGTCGGGCGGCGATGTGCCGATTGCCTCTCGCAGGATCGCCCGCAAACCCCTAGATACGGTGGCGGCCCGCCACGCCGAGCGCCGCGCCGGACCGCCAAGCCCGTTCCCAAAGCCCCGAGTTCCGCATGGCCGACGCCGCCTCGCATGTCAGCTTTCTGCCGCCGATCCTGACCTTCTGCGCCGCGGCGGTGATCGCCGTGCCGCTGTTCCGCAAGCTCGGCCAGTCGGCGGTGCTCGGCTATCTCGCGGCCGGCATCGTCATCGGCCCCTCGCTCCTGGGCGTGATCAAGGATCCCGATGCCATCCGCGGCACGGCTGAGATCGGCGTCGTGCTGCTGCTCTTCCTCGTCGGCCTCGAATTGCAGCCCTCGCGGCTCTATTCGATGCGCAAGGACATTCTCGGCTCCGGCCTCGCGCAGATGGCGCTCAGCGCCGGCGGCATCGGCCTGTTCGGCTGGTATTTCGGCCTGTCAGCGGCGGGGGCTGTCGCTGTCGGCGTGGCGCTTGCCCTCTCGGCGACCTCGATCGCGCTGCAATTGCTGGAGGAACGCGGCGACGGCAACGAAACCTATGGCCGGCGCACCTTCTCGATCCTGCTGTTCCAGGACATGGCGATCGCGCCGGTGCTGGCGCTGCTGCCGCTGCTCGCCACCACGAGCGGTCACGAGACCGGCAGCCCGATGATGGCGCTGGCGAGCCTCGGCATCGCGCTCGTCGCCCTCGTCCTGATCGTGCTGGCCGGGCGCTACGTGATGAACCCGTTCTTCCGCATCCTCGCCCATACCGGCGCGAAGGATGTGATGACGGCTGCCGCGCTGCTGATCGTCCTCGGATCGGCGCTGCTAATGGAGCATGTCGGGCTCTCGATGGCGATGGGCGCCTTCCTTGCGGGCGTGATGCTGGCCGACTCGCATTTCCGGCATGAGCTGGAAGCCGATATCGAGCCCTTCCGCGGTGTCCTGCTCGGCCTGTTCTTCATGGCGGTCGGCATGTCGCTCGACCTCAAGCTCGTCGCCGACAACTGGATGCTGCTAGCGCTCGCGGCGCCGCTGCTGGTGCTGTTCAAGATCGCGGTCGTGACCTCGATCCTGCGGCTGTCCTGCTCGTCCTGGCTCGAGGCGATCCGGGCCGGCGCCCTGCTCTCGCCAGCCGGTGAATTCGCCTTCGTGCTCCTGCCGCTCGGCCTGGCGAACGGGCTGCTTACGCCTCAGCAATCGGCGATGATCACGGCGCTTGCCGCGATCAGCATGCTGCTCGGCCCCGTCGTCGCCAAGCTGATCGATGCTGTGCTGCTGGCACGCATCGCGCCCGCGACGATGGACGAAGACTATGACGGCGTCGGCGACAGCCCGGTGATGGTGATCGGCTTCGGCCGCTTCGGCCAGATCGTGACGCAGGCGCTACTGCTGCAGCATATCGACGTAACCGTGATCGATTCCGACGTGGAGCGCATCCGCTCGGCGGCGCAGTTCGGTTTCAAGATCTACTACGGCGACGGCACCCGCCTCGACGTGCTGCGCGCGGCGGGCGCCGGCAAGGCTCGCGTCATCTGCATCTGCGTCGACGACAAGCAGGCGGCACTGCGGATCGTCGAGATGGTCAAGGCCGAGTTCCCGAGCGTGCGCCTGCATGTGAGAGCCTATGACCGCATCCACGCGATCGAGCTGATGAAGGCGAATGTCGATTTCCAGATGCGCGAGACCTTCGAATCGGCGCTCGGCTTCGGCCGCGTCACGCTGGAAACCATGGGCCTGACCCGCGACGAGGCCGATCTGGTGATCGACCATGTCCGCGACCGCGACGCGCAGCGCATGGAGATCCAGTTCCACGAGGGGCTCGCCGCCGCGATCAACCGCGTGCCGCGCGTCTCGCCCGAGCCGCTCGTCCCGCCCAAGGCCAAGTCGAAGCCGCTTACGCCTGAAACGCGGCAGGTCATCGAGGATGGCGGTGCCGAGGTCGCCGTCGGCGGCGTCGGGGAACCCGAACGATGAGCCAGGCTTCGGCCCGGCCACAGGCCGTCTTCCTCGAAGGTCCGTTGATGCGCCATGTCGCGGTGATGACCGCGACGAGTTCGGTCGGCCTGATGGCGGTCTTCGTCGTCGACCTGCTCTCGCTGCTCTACGTCTCCTGGCTTGGACGGCCGGAAGCGACGGCGGGCGTCGGCTTCGCCACCATCGTGCTCTATCTGATGGTTTCGGTGAATGTCGGCCTGATGATCGCCGTCACGGCACTGACCTCGCGCAGCATCGGCGCGGGCGATCGACCGGCTGCACGGCGCATCGCGGGCTCGACCATGGCCCTCTCGGCGCTGGTGGCGCTCGTCATCTCGCTTGCGGCGCTGCCGCTGCTGCCCTGGCTGCTCAGCTTGCTGGGCGCGCGCGACCAGTCGCATGCGGTCGCCCTCTCCTTCCTCCATATCGTGCTGCCATCGAACGTCCTGATGGCGATCGGCATGGGCCTTTCCGGCATCCTGCGGGCGATCGGCGACGCCAGGCGGGCGATGTTCGTGACGCTCGGCGGCGGCATCGTCACGGCGGGGCTCGACCCGCTATTGATCTTCGGCTTCGGGCTCGGGCCGGACGGCGCCGCGATCGCGATCGTGCTGGCGCGGATCATCATCTGCGCCATCGGCTTCCACGGCTGCGTTGTCGTGCACGGCATGATCGAGCGGCCGCGCCTCTCGTTCATCCGGCAGGACAGCGCCCGGACCTTCGCCATCGCTGGGCCGGCGATCCTGACCAATCTCTCGAACCCGATCGCCAACGCGGTCTTCGCCAGCGTCGTCGCCCCATTCGGCGATGCGGCTGTCGCAGCGCTCGCGATCATGGACCGGCTCGTCCCGGTCGCCTTCGGCGTGCTGTTCGCGCTGTCGGGCGCCGTCGGGCCGATCCTCGGCCAGAACTGGGGCGCCGGGCGCTTCGACCGAATGCGCCGGGGCCTGAGCGATGCGGCGATCTTCGCTGGCGCCTCCGTGCTCGTCTCCTGGGCGCTGCTCTTCGCCTTCCGCGGCGCGATCGTCTCCGCCTTCCACGCGACGGGGCTGACGGCAGAGCTCGTGCTGTTCTTCTGCCTGATCGCCGGGCCGATGTGGATTTTCGTCGGCATGCTCTTCGTCGCCAACGCCGCCTTCAACAATCTCGGCATGCCGTTCCTGTCGACGCTGTTCAGCTGGGGCCGTGCCACCCTGGGCACGATGCCGCTCGCGTTCCTCGGCGCGCATCTCGCCGGGCCGAAGGGCGCGCTCGCGGGCTCCGCACTGGGGGCCGTGGCCTTCGGCGTCCTGGCGCTGGTCTTCGCCTTTCGCGGGATCACAAGGCTGGAGCGCAAGGCCGCGGAGCGCCGTGCCGCAATCGATTTGCCAGGCAAGGACACCCTGCTATCGTCGCCCTAGGCTGGAGATCAAAAGGCCGGCCGGGGAGAAGCGTCGATGATGAACCTGTTCGATATCATGCAATCGGCCCAGAGCGGGCAGGCGCTGCCGAACCTCGCCCAGCAATATGGCTTGAGCCTGCAGCAGACGCAGGCCGCGCTCGACGCCCTGCTGCCAGCCTTCTCGATGGGGCTGCAGCGGCAGACGCGAGATCCTTATGCCTTCGGCTCGCTCGCCCAGATGATGACGGCCTCGCCCTATGCCCGCTTCTTCGAGGCCGGCGGCTACGGCATCCCGGCCGGCGCCCAGAATGCCGGCAACGACGTGCTGAGCCAGCTCTTCGGCTCGCGCGAGGTCAGCCAGGCCATCGCGGCGCAGGCGGCCGCGACCAGCGGTGTCTCGCAGGCGATCCTCAAGCAGATGCTGCCGGTCATCGCCGCGATGCTGATGGGCGGCCTGTCCAAGACGTCGAGCAACGAGGGCCTGGGCGGCATTCTCGGCCAGTTCGCCGAGATGATGCGCGGCCAGATGCCGGGCATGCAGCCGGCGCCGCAGCAGCCGCAGATGCCCGGAAATCCGTTCGAGGCGATCCTCAAGGGCATGTTCGGCCAGGCCGGCGGCCAGCAGCCGCAGCCCAGTCCGCAAGCCGCCCCATCCGACCCGTTCGGCGGCGCGCTCGGCCAGATCCTTGGCGGCATGTTCGGCGGCGTGGCACCGCAGCCCGATTCCGAACCGGCGCCCGCTCCGCGCAGCGCGCCACGACGTGCGCCCGCGCCGGAACCCGAGCCCGAGGATGCCCCGCCTTCGTCCTCAGCCTCCGGCCCCGGCTCGATCGGTCTCGATGCGCTCAACCAGATGTTCGAGCATGGCCGCCAGATCCAGGACGACCATCAGAACGCGCTGAAATCGATCCTCGACGCCATGCTCGGCGGCGGACAGGGCCGTCGCTGAGGCGGCTTCAGCTCTTCATCTGCTGAAGACATAAAAAAGGGCGGAAGCACGAAGCTCCCGCCCGCAGGAACGCTGACGCCAAGGGGTCAGGCGCAGCGTGCAACCGCAATATCGGCCTTCTTCGCCAGCATCGGCGTCGAGCCGGCATGGCGCAGGGCATGCTCGCGCCGTGCGGCAGCGAGATCCGACGACGTGCGCGAGCGCTCCGCCAGCACGGCGGACGGATCGTCCAGCCAAGATGCCGCCAGCGCGCCATCGATATCCGAGCGGACGAGGCCGATATCCTTGAGTCCACGCTCGTCGAGCTCAGCGGAAAGACGCATCACCTCACGGCGATGGGCGAGCGCACGCACGAGTTGAACAGCCCCGGCAAACCCGATGGTGGCAACACGCGTGACGCCGGCCGAAACGGTCGAGAGCGACTTCGCGGTGATGGTCATGAGCAGCATGACAGCCTCCTTGGCGGTGCGGAACGTTGATCTGAGTTTCTCCCCCTGCCCGGACGCGCCATTGACAGGGAACTTCGGAGAGCACCCAGACCCTAGCGAAGCTCTGGTCATCAGCCAAACGAATGGTTATGATGTCTCGCAACACTGATATTGATGGACAGTGGACGGGGATCGCCAATGGCCCATGTGCTCGACGCCGATCAGCTCAAGACCTTCGTCGCCATCGCCGATACCGGCTCCTTCACCCGCGCCGCCGAGATCGTCTTCAAGACGCAATCGGCCGTTTCCATGCAGATGAAGCGGCTGGAGGAGCGGGTCGGGCGTCCCCTGTTCGGGCGCGACGGCCGCCATGCCAAGCTGACCGAGGATGGCGAGCGACTGCTCGACTATGCCCGCCGGATCGTGCGCCTCAATCTCGAATGCGTCGCCTCCTTCGCCGATGCCGACCTGAAGGGCCGCATCCGCCTCGGGGTGCCCGACGACTATGCCGACCGTTATCTGCCGGAAATCCTGGCGCGCTTCGCCCATTCCAATCCGCGGGCCGAGGTCACGGTGGTCTGCGAGCCGACGCCGATGCTGGCGGAGCGGATCGCGACCGGCGATATCGACCTCGCGATCATCACCCATGTCGAAAGTCGCAGCCAGGGCGAGATCATCCGCATCGAGCCGCTGCTCTGGGTCACCTCGGCACGTCACAGCGTGCATGAGGAGGATCCGCTGCCGCTGGCGCTGGGGCGGCCGACCTGCAACTGGCGGCAGGCCGCGGTCGATGCGCTGGAATCGAAGGGGCGCCGCTTCCGCGTGCTCTATGCGAGCTGGAATTCCACCGCAGTCGGCGCCGCCGTCCTGGCCGGACTGGCGATCTCGGTCCTGCCGGAGAGCGCGGTGAGGCCGGGCATGCGCATCCTCGGACCATCAGAAGGTTTCGCGACCTTGCCCTCATGCAAGATCGGCCTGCTGCGGACCCGCTTCGATCCGTCGGTGCTGTCGAACGCGCTGGCCGAGCACATCATCCAGAGCCTCGACAACCTGGCGAGCTTCAAGACGGCGGCCGAGTAGAGTCTCAGGGCACCTTGATCGCGTCGGCCGCTGCCAGCAGGAACGAACTGATCTGGTTCCCGTAGAAGGTGGCCGACGTGATGATCGTGATCGAGACGAGGCCCGCGATAAGGCCATACTCGATCACGGTCGCGCCGCGCGCGTCGCGAGCAAACTCGAGAAAGCTGGCCTTGATCCGCCCCATGCCGCTAGGTTAGTGGCGACCTTCATCCAACTCGTTAATTTCCGAGGCAAAATCCGCTCGAAACGGCAGTTTTCGAGCGGAAAATCTGGTCAGGCGTCAGAGGGCCATCTCGGTCAGCACGGGCTCGACCTTGCCGTGCCAGGCATTGCGGTAACGCTCTTCCAGAGCCTGCGCCAGGTTTCGGCGGCGCTCCAGAATCCCGTGCAGCGGCGCAAGGAAGCGCGTCTCGTCCTGACCGGCTGCATTCTTAAGCGCCCGGCGGGCCAGGCCTGCGCGCGACAGCTCCACGACCTCGGCAGCGATCTCGATGAGCTTGCGCCCGCCGATGCTCGCAGCCAGCCCTTCGCGCGGGACTGCATCGCGCAAAGCCTGCCGTTCCTCCGCCCTCCACCCCTTGACGAGGTCCCAGGCCGCATCGAGCGAGGTCGCATCATAGAGCAGACCGACCCAGAAGGCCGGCATCGCGGTCAACATGTCTGCCGGGCCGGCATCGGCGCCGCGCATCTCCAGAAAGCGCTTCAGCCGGACCTCGGGAAACAGCGTCGAGAGGTGATTGGCCCAGTCGGACATGGTCGCCTTCTCGCCCGGCAGCTGCGGCAGCCGGCCGGCCAGCAGATCACGGAAGGAGGCGCCGGCGACGTCATGATAGGTATCGTCGCGCTTGACGAAATACAGGGGCACGTCGAGCGCCCAATCGACATAGCCCTCATAGGACATGCCCTCGTCGAAGGCGAAGGCGAGCATGCCCGACCGGGCATTGTCGGTATCGCGCCAGATCTCGGAACGCATCGACTGGAAGCCGTTGAGCTTGCCGTCGAGGAAGGGCGACGATGCGAAGAGGGCGGTGGAAAGCGGCTGGAGGGCCAGCGAGACCCGGAGCTTGCGGACCATGTCCGCCTCGCTGCCGAAGTCGAGATTGACCTGCACCGTGCAGGTCCTGAACATCATGTCGAGACCCATCGTGCCGACCTTCGGCATGTAGTTCGCCATGATCTTGTAGCGCCCCTTCGGCATCACCGGCGTCTGCGCACGGGTCCAGAGCGGGGACGCGCCAAGGGCGGCGAATCCGATATCATGCGGAGCGGCCACGGCCTTGACGTCGGCGAGATGGGCCTGAAGCTCGGCCTCCGTCTCATGCAGGCTCGCCAGCGGCGCACCCGACAATTCGAACTGCCCGCCCGGCTCCAGCGAGATCGCCCCGCCGCCATCCGGCCCGGCCAGCCCGATGATATGGCCGGCATCGACGATCGGCTCCCAGCCGAGCCGCTGCTGCATGCCTTCCAGAAGAGCCCGGATGCCGCCGGCGCCGGCGCGCCCTTCATAGGGGACGGGCGCGAGATCGCTCCGGTAGAACGGGAATTTCTCGTGCTCGGTGCCGATCCGGAAGGAGGAGGCCGGTTTCTCGCCGGCGGCGATCCAAGCAATCAGTTCGGCCTTGGAACCGATCGGGGTCGAATCGGACACGTCGCGAGCCATGGGCGCTCCGGCAGATGGGCAAACAACCAGCCCCGCGCCGAAGGCGCGGTCAAAGCCGGCAGAGGATGGACAGACATAGGCGAGCGCCGGGCGCTCGACAACGACCGGAACCGTGCATTCGCGCAAAGGCGCCCGGCGCTGGCGGCAGGTCTTGGCACCCTCCCGATCAGGCTCTCGGCCAATCGCCGAGCACCGCCTGCACCAGCGCAAGCGCAGCCACCGCGGCCGTGTCCGCCCTCAGGATGCGCGGGCCGAGCGAGATCGGCAGCGTGTTGGGCCGCGCCTGGATCAATTGCCGCTCGGCTTCGTCGAAGCCGCCTTCGGGGCCGATCAGGACGGCGAGCGGCGCGGGTCCATGCGCCGCCAGCGCCGCAACCGGGCTCGCCTGAGCCATGCCCTCGTCGCAGAAGACCAGCAATCGCTCCGGCGCCAGGCTTGAGAGCGCCGCTTCGAGCGGACGCTCCGGCTCGATCCCGGGCAGGCTCAGTATACCGCATTGCTCGGCCGCCTCGACGGCGTTGGCGCGCAGCCGATCGAGGTTGAGCCGCGAAACCTGGGTGCGGCGGGTCAGGACGGGCTGGAGCAGGCCCGCCCCCATCTCGACCGCCTTCTGCGCCATGTAGTCGAGCCGCGCATGCTTCAGCGGCGCGAACAGGTAATGCAGGTCGGCGGCGGGCGGCTGCGGCCTCGTCTGTCTGACCAGTTCGAGGCTCGCCTGCTTGCGCCCTTCCGGCACGAGGCGCGCCAGCCATTCGCCGTCGCGCCCGTTGAAGACGAGCACCGTGCCATCGACCCGCAATCGCAGGACATTGAGGAGATAATTCGCCTGCTCGCGATCGAGCGGCAGAATCGCCGCCGGTGCGAAGGAGTTGTCGATGAAAAGCCGGTGCCGGGCGAAATCGGGAACGGGCATGGGCGCGAGCGGCTCCGGGAATCGGTGGTAATGTCGAGAGCGACGTGAAAAACGCCACAATCACCTTGTAACAGGCAGCGCTTCCCACAAGGCCACCATAGACTCGCAAGAGTCGTTGGCGTTAACAGCGCCTGCTGTTAAGGACGTATTTAACGATCGGCCGGGCGGGCCGGCAATCCGGAGTAAGGACACCATGCGGCGTTGGATGGCTTCAGGCGTTATCGCGGTGCTCGGCTTTGCCGTGGCTCCGCTCCTGTCGGCTGCACCCGCAAGCGCGCAGGTCTCCGGCTGCGAGCAGATCCAGAAGTTGCTCGGCGAGCGCCAGTCGATCGTCGCCAAGCTCACGGCTTCCCAGAAGGCCAAGAAGAAGATGACGCCGCAGGAAGCCTGCAGCGCCTTCGGCCGCCTCGCCAATAATGGCGACGCCGCGATCAAGTTCGCCACGGCCAACCAGGACTGGTGCCAGATTCCGGCATCCTTCATCGAAGGCATGCAGACCGACAACAAGAAGGTTTCCGGCTTCCGCGCTCAGGCCTGCAACGCCGTGAAGCAGCAGGCCGCCATGCAGCGCCGCGCCCGGCAGCAGGCGCAGAGCGCCAGCCCCTTCGGCGGCGCCGATTCCATCACCAGCGGCGCTGGCGGCGGGATGCGCGTCCCGCAGGGCGCGCTCTGACCGGCGCCCACCGGCGCCATGCCCGATCCGGCTCCCCTCGGAACCATGCCTGGGCGTGACTCGCCCCTGCCCGACGCGCTGACCGGGCATTGGGTCGACACGCGGGCGCCCCTTGCCATCAGGCCGTTCCTCAAGCTCGCCCGCATCGAGCGGCCGATCGGATGGTGGCTGCTGCTCATGCCCTGCTGGTGGGCGGCCGGGCTTGCCGCCATCGCCGCCGGCCAGCCCTATCCCAATCCCTGGCACTGCCTGCTCTTCTTCGTCGGCGCGGTCCTGATGCGCGGCGCGGGCTGCACCTTCAACGACATCATCGACCGCAAGCTCGACGCCGAGGTGGCGCGCACCCGCGGGCGGCCGCTTCCGTCCGGGCAGGTCACGGCGAAGGCCGCCGCGCTGTTCATGATCGCGCAGGCGCTCGCGGGCCTCGTCGTGCTCATGCAGTTCAACCGCTTCACGATCATCCTCGGCATCGCCTCGCTGGCGATCGTCGCGATCTATCCGTTCATGAAGCGGATCACGAACATGCCGCAGTTCGTGCTCGGCCTCGCCTTCTCATGGGGCGGGCTGATGGGCTGGAGCGCGGTCTTCGGCCGGCTCGATCCGCCGGCCTACCTGATCTATGCGGCCGCGATCGCCTGGACCGTCGGCTACGACACGATCTACGCCATGCAGGATCTCGAGGATGACGTCATCGCCGGCATCCGGTCGAGCGCCCGCTATTTCGGCGATCACACGCGCGAGGCGGTGGCGCTGTGCTTCGCGCTGGCGGTGCTGCTGACGGGCACCGCGATCTGGCTGGTTGGCGGCGGCCCCGCCGCCTGGCTCGGCTTCGCCGCCTTCGCCCTTCATCTCGGCCGGCAGGTGACGCGCATCAGCGGTGCGAGCGCGCCCGAAGCCCTCAGGATATTCCGGTCGAACCGGGATGCCGGCCTGCTTCTGGCGGCCGGGCTCGCTCTCGATGCCGCGAGCCGCGGCTGGTTCTGACGGTCAGTCGGTCATCCGGTCGCCATTGACGATCACCGGCAGTTCGGCGAGGCGGCCCGTCTTGCGACGCGTGAGGAAACGCGGACGGCGACCATTGAGCAGGCCGTGGCGGCGGCGGATACGAATCGCGCCCAGCGCAAGCCGGCCAAGCTGCGGATAAGGCTCGGTCACCGTGCCATCGGCGGCTTCGAGCAGCAGCGGCAAGCCGCTGGTCCGGCCGAAATCACGCCAGAGCGCGACCGCATCCTCCTGGTCAGCGCAGGCGACCACGATGGAGCGGCCGTCGCCGGCGGTCAGGGCCAGTTCGAAGCGTTCGTCGTCACCGGCCGGATTGGCCAGACGCAACGCGACGCCGCGCCAGTTGGCGCCGCCGCGCAGGATCCGCACCGGGCCGACGCGCTCGATCGCCGGGGCGACCGGACGATCCGGCATCGGGTTGCGGGAAACGATCGCTGTGGTGGTCGGACCGCCGGAGAGAGCAGGCACAAAACCGCTCTCTCCGGCGGCCGGCGTGACGCTGGCCATCGGTTATAACGCCTCTCTCTAATCCCTGCTGCAACGGAGCCCTCTGTCGATGCCGGGGCTCTCGTGCTTGCCCTGTGAGGATGGCCGCCAGCCGTGTCCGAGCGCTTAAGGGGTTGGGTTAAAGGAAGGTGTTTTCGCCCTGATCCGGCCCTAAACCGGGGGTTTCCTGCCGGATGCTTGACGGAATCTTTCGATCCGTGGCCGCATTTTCGGCTTGAAACAGCGACTATCGCGGCCGATAGGAAAGCCATGAACGCCACCACGCTCCCGATCGCGGCCGAACTGCTGAAAGCCGTCGGCGAAAGCTGCCTGGAAGCCGGCACGATCGCCCTCGATCTGTTCCGGCCCGGCGCGGCGACCGCGGCGCGGACCTGGGCGAAAAGCGGCGGCTCGCCCGTCACCGAAGCCGATATCGGCGTCGACACCTTCCTGCGCATCCGGCTTTCGGAATTGCTGCCGGAAGCGGCATGGCTGTCCGAGGAGACGGTCGACGACGCCCAACGGCTCTCTCATCGCTATGTCTGGGTCGTGGATCCGATCGACGGCACGCGCGCCTTCATGCAGGGCTCGCCGGACTGGGCTGTCTGCGTCGCGCTGCTCGACCAGGGCGCGCCGATCCTCGGCATCGTCCATGCGCCGGCCTGCCAGGCGACCTATCGTGCGCTCGCCGGTGGCGGCGCGACGCTCAACGGCGAAACCATCCACGCCTCATCCACACAAAGCCTGACCGGCGCACGCATCGCCGGCCCCAAGCCGATGCTCGATGCGCTTGCCCAGTTCGAAAGCTTCCAGGCCGTTGCCCGGATTCCATCGCTGGCGCTGCGCCTGACGCGCATTGCCGATGGCACGATCGATGCCGGGCTGATCTCGCCCGATGCCCGCGATTGGGATCTGGCGGCGGCCGATCTCGTGCTGAGCGAGGCCGGCGGCCGGCTGAGCGACGGCGAGGCCGGGCCCGTCATCTACAATCGCGAAGTCCCTGTCCATGGCATGCTCGTTGCGAGCAACGGCAAGCTCGCCTCGCCCCTGCAGACCGCGATCGAGCGCCTGCGCGACGGACGGACGCAGCCGGCCTGACGATTTTTTTCAACGCTTCCGGCGCGGTCCGCTCGCTTGGACGACCGGGATGGCTTATGGGGGCGCCACGGCCCTTGCAGGAGAGTTCGATGAGCGCGGAACCGGAACAGAAGCAACTCCTTCACCTCGTCCTCGGCGGCGAGCTCGCCTCGCTCGAAGGCATCACCTTCAAGGACCTGGCCAAGCTCGACATCGTCGGCGTCTTCCCGAATTATGCCAGCGCCCACACGGCCTGGAAGGCCAAGGCGCAACAGACCGTCGACCAGGCGCAGACGCGCTATTTCATCGTCCATCTCCACCGGCTGCTCGACCCCGAGACCGCCAAGAGCTGAGCCGGGACGGGCTCTGAGCGACAGGACCTGACGACAGAATCTATGGGTTTTTCGATCCTCAAGACGCGCGTGGCGCAGGAAACGCTCGGCCGGCTGCTGGCCGGCTACCTGCGCCTCGTCCAGCGCACGAACCGGATCGTCTTCGAACCCGCCGACATCTACGACCATGTCCGGCCGGATTTGCCACTCATCTTTGCAATGTGGCACGGCCAGCACCTCATGATCCCCTTCGCCCGGCCGGACTGGATGCCGGCCTGCTCGCTGGTCTCGCGCCATGGCGACGGCGGCTTCAATGCGGTGGCGCTGCGCGAGCTCGGCATCGGCGCGATCCGCGGTTCCGGCGCACTCGGCAAGAAGATCCGCGAGAAGGGCGGCGCCGCCGCCTTCCTCGCCATGGTCAGGCGCCTCGCAGCGGGCGACACCATGGTGCTGACGGCCGATGTGCCCAAGCGCGCCCGCATCGTCGGCCCCGGCATCATCGCATTGGCACGCGCCTCCGGCCGACCGATCCGGGCCGTCGCCGTGGTGACCAGCCGGCGCATCGACTTCAACAGCTGGGACCGCGCCTCGATCGGCCTGCCCTTCGGGCGCTGCGCCATCGTCGTCGGCGAGCCGATCCTGGTCGCGCGCGATGCCGACGAGGCCACGCAGGAAGCCGCACGCCTCGCCGTCCAGGCGAGCCTCGACGATGTCCATGCCCGCGGCTACGCGATCGTCGGCAGCCGTGATCCGGGCGCCGGCCTGCGCGAGAAGCAGCTTGCTGCCGGGGCAGCGGCATGAGCGGCAAGGGCGCGATCCTCAGGACCTATCGCTACGCGACGGCGCTGCTGGAGCCGGCGGCGGCGGGGCTCCTGCTCTGGCGCCGGCGCCGCGGCAAGGAAGACCTTGCACGGCACGCGGAACGGCGCGGCCACGCGAGCGTCAAGCGGCCGAACAAGCCCTTGGTCTGGCTGCATGGCGCCAGCGTCGGCGAGACCGTGACCCTGCTGCCCTTGATCGCCAAATTGCAGAAGCGCGGCTTCGCCGTGCTGGTGACCTCGGGCACCGTGACCTCCGCCAGGTTGATGGCGGCGCGGCTGCCGGGCGGCGTGATCCATCAATACATTCCGCTCGACGTGCCCCGCTACATGCGCCGCTTCATGGATCATTGGCGCCCGGATCTCTGCCTGATCTGCGAATCCGAGATCTGGCCGAACCTGCTGATCGAGGCGCAGCGCCGCGCCATCCCGGTGGTGATGGTCAACGGCCGGATGTCGGAGCGCTCCTTCGCCCGCTGGTACAAGATGCCGAAGACCTCGCGCTTCCTGCTCTCCTGCTTCGAGGCCTGCCTGGCGCAGTCGCAGGGCGATGCCGAGCGGCTGGCCCAGCTCGGCGCACCGCGCGTCAGCGTCGCCGGCAACCTGAAATTCGACGTGCCCGCCCCGCCCGCCGATTCCGATACGCTCGCCATTCTCGACGGCCAGACGACAGGCCGCCCGGTCTGGATCGCCGCGAGCACGCATCCCGGCGAGGACGAACTGGTGCTGGCCGCCCATCTCGCGATCAAGCCTTACCTGCCGAAGCTGCTCACCATCATCGCGCCGCGCCACCCCCAGCGCGGCCCGGAGATCGAGGCGCTGGCAGAGGCGAACGAAGTCGCCGTCTCGCGCCGGGCGACCGGGGGAAGCCCGGAACGGACCATCGATCTCTATGTCGCCGACACCGTCAACGAGCTCGGGCTGTTCTACCGGCTCTCGCAGGTCGCCTTCCTCGGTGGCTCGCTGGTCGAGGGGATCGGCGGGCATAACCCGATCGAGCCGGCCAAGCTCGGCTGCGCGCTCCTGCACGGGCCCTATGTCCACAACAATGCCGAGATCTTCGCGGCCTTCGACCGCGACGGCGGCTCGCGCGAGGCCGCCGATGCACAGGCGCTGGCAGGCGCAGTGCATCGCTGGCTGAACAACCCGGCCGAGGCCCGGCAGGCGGCGCGTGCCGCCGCGCAGACCGCGACCGAACTCGGCGGCGCGCTGAACCGCACGCTGCACGCGATCGAGCCCTTGCTGATGCGGGTCGCGCTCGGCCAGCGCGAGAGCGCGCCCTGATGCTGCGGCGCGCCCCGCGCTTCTGGTGGCGGGAGAAACCCACGCTACTCGCCCGGCTGCTCCAGCCGCTCGGCTTCCTGTACGGCCGGATCACCTTGCGACGGATGCAGCAGCCCGGAGCCGAAGTCGGCCTACCCATCATCTGCGTCGGCAATTTTATCGCCGGCGGCGCCGGTAAGACGCCGACCGCGATCGCCCTCGTCCGCCCGCTCGAAGAACGGGGCGAAAAGCCCTTCGTGCTGATGCGCGGCTATGGCGGCCGGCTTGCCGGCCCGGTCGAGGTCGATGCGGACCGGCATCGCGCGGCCGATGTCGGCGACGAGCCGTTGCTGATGGCGCGCCATGCCCGCACCGTCATCGCGCGCGACCGGGTGGCCGGCGCGAGGCTCGCACGCGGGCTCGGCGCCAGCATCGTCGTGATGGATGACGGCCTGCAGAATCCGTCGCTGGTCAAGCATCTCAAGCTTGCGGTGGTCGATGGATCGAGCGGCATGGGCAACGGGCTTTGCCTCCCGGCCGGGCCTCTGCGCGCACCGCTTGCCGAGCAGTTGAGCGAGACGGACGCCGTCATCATGATCGGTTCGGGCGATCCAGGCGACCGCATCACCGCTGCCGCGCGAGCACAGCAGAAGCCGGTTCTGCACGCCGCGCTCAAGCCAGCGGGCGCCGCCGTCGAGCAGTTGCGCGGACAGAAGATCATCGCCCTGTCAGGGATCGGCCGGCCGGAGAAATTCGCGGCGACGCTGCGAGAAGCGGGAGCAACCATCGTTGCCGAGCAGGCCCACGGCGACCACCACGCCTATGGGCAGGCCGATGTTGCGGCCGCGATCGCAGTCGCGCAGGAGCACTCAGCCCTGATCGCGACGACGGAGAAGGACTGGACCAAGCTCGCATCGCTCTGGCCTGCGGATGCGCGCGGGGCGCTGATCGTGGTACCGGTCTCGCTGGTCTTTGCGGAGCCGGCGGAGATCGAAGGATTGCTGGAGCAGGCCGGGCTCTAACGGAGCCTCGGCGTCATTCCGGGGCTTCGCGTCCCCGCCGTCATGCTCAGGCTTGACCCGAGCATCTCCTGCTAAGCGGGGCTCCTGAGCTCTTCCTTCAAGAGATTCTCGGGTCAAGCCCGAGAATGACGCTCTGCCGTGATCGTGGTTTCCGGGCTCAGGCGCGGCCGGCGCGACGCAGCCTCAGCAGCGCGGCTTCCGATGAGGCATAGGCTTCCTGCCATTCGATCGACCAGTAGCGGAGATCGTCGAGGCGGATCGGCGCGCCCGTCACGGCGCAGCGCACGAAGGCGCCGGGCTTGACGACGCGGAACTCGCCCGGACCGTAGTCGACCACGGCTTCGGGGCCATGAGGCGGAAGACGCTCGCTGATATTCATCAAAATTGCATCAAATCATTGATCGGGAAGCGGAAAGCCGGGATACTCTGGGGCTTGTGATAACCTTCTGGTCGGCGATGTCCAGTCTCCAGCGCCTCGCGGCGTGCCTGATGACCCTTGTGCTGCTCGCAGCTCCGGCCGCCCGTGCCAGTGGCTATGAGCGCGTTGCGATTCCGGCCGACCAGGGAACACTGACGGGCATCCTCTATCTGCCGGCCGGCCAGGGGCCTTTCCCGGCAGTGATCGCCCTGCATGGTTGCGGCGGCTTGTGGCGCGCGCAAGGTCAGCTCTCGATGCGACATGCCGATTGGGGCGAGCGGCTGGCCGGCATCGGCTTCGCCGTGCTGATGCCGGACAGCTTCGGCTCGCGCGGGCTCGGCTCGCAATGCGGGGTGAAGGACCTGACGGTCAGGGCCGGGCGCGAGCGCGTCGCCGATGCGATGGCCGCCCGGATCTGGCTGCAGCAGCGCGACAACATCAAACCCGACGCGATTGCCCTGCTCGGCTGGTCGAGTGGCGGCCTGACCGTGCTGACGGCGATCCGCAAGGAGCGGGCTCCCACCGACGGCAAGCCGGATTTCAAGCGCGCCGCCGCCTTCTACCCTGCCTGCCGGAGCCAGTCGGAATCGCCGAGCTTCTCCGCCCGCATCCCGCTGCTGATCCTGATGGGCGATGCCGACGACTGGACGCCGGCCGCACCCTGCGGACATCTGGCCAAGGCCGCACAAGCGCGCGGCGAGCAGGTCGGCCTCGTGCTTTATCCCGGCGCCCTGCATGATTTCGACCATCCGCGCCTCGAGGTGAAGGAGCGCGAGAACATCGCCTATTCCGCCAGCAGCACCGGCAAGGTCACGGTCGGCACCAATATGGCGGCGCGCGAGGATGCGCTGAAACGGGTCAAGGCCTTCCTGAGCGCGCCTTGAAGTAGAACGGGCGCTCTTCACGAAAACGCGTGTCATCCCGGACGCAGCGAAGCGGAGATCCGGGATCCATGCCTGAACCTCGATCGGAAGCGCTCCGGAATGGATCCCGGGTCAAGCCCGGGATGACGGCGTGTTTCCGCGGACAATCAACAGGTTCTAGAATAGGTCGCCCTGGGTTCCCGATGCCGGTCCCTTGCGAACCGGGCGCGGCGCCGGCGGTTTCGCTCCTCCGGCCTCGCCGCCCGCAACGGTGACGCCGAAGCTGCCATCGGCCAGTTGGACCGAAAGCGCCCTGCCCGGCTGGGCTGCCTCGACGCTGCGGACCAGCGCCCCGGCCTCGTCGCGGATCAGGGCATAGCCGCGGGACAGCACCGCTTCCGGCCCGAGCGAGCGGATCAGCGTCCAGAGCGAGGCCAGGCGGTCGGCACGCCGGTGCAGCGCCTGGCCGAAAGCGCGCTCAGCACGCTCAGCCACAGCGGTTCCGCGTTCGCGGCGCTGGCTCAGGCTCTGGCCGAAAGCGTTGCGGGCCCGCGTTTCCAGCGTGGTGAGGCGATCGCGGGCATTGGCGATCCGGGTGCGCTCGCCGGCGATGGCGTTGCCGCGTGCCGTAGCGAGAACGCGGCCAAAACCGTCAAGGTCAGCCCGCAACTTGGCGAGCCGCACCCGCGGCGAATTATCTGCCAATCGGCGCGAGGCGTTCTGAAGCCGCAATTCATGCGCACGAGCATTGCGGGCCAGCGCAGGCGCCAGCCGCGTCGCGGCGAGATCGAGCCGCTGGCGCGGGCCCGACAGGACCGCTTCCGGCCCCGGCAGGGCGCGGGCGAGCGCCCGCAAATCGCTGCGGCGGCGGTCCGACAGGCGGAGCATCGCGCCGGAATGGCGGCGCGCGAGATCGGCGACGAAGCCCATCAACTCCGCCCTCACCGGCACGACCTTCTCGGCCGCGCCGGTGGGGGTCGGCGCGCGCAGGTCCGCAGCGTGGTCGATCAGCGTCCAGTCAGTCTCGTGGCCGACGGCGGAGACCAGCGGAATCCCGGAGGAAGCGGCGGCACGGACCACCACCTCCTCGTTGAAGCTCATCAGGTCTTCGAGCGAGCCGCCACCGCGCGCGACGATGATGACGTCCGGCCGGGGGATGCGCCCGCCTGCCGGCAAAGCGTTGAAGCCGGCGATGGCATTGGCGACTTCGGCGGCGCTGGTCTCGCCCTGCACGCGCACGGGCCAGACCAGAACATGGCGCGGGAAACGGTCCTCAAGGCGGTGCAGGATGTCGCGGATGACCGCGCCGGTCGGCGAGGTCACGACGCCGATGACGGAGGGCAGATAAGGGATGAGCTGCTTGCGCTCCTCGGCGAAGAGCCCCTCGGCGGCGAGCCGCTTGCGACGCTCCTCCAGCAGCGCCATCAGCGCACCGGCGCCGGCCAGCTCCAGCGAATCGACGACGATCTGGTAGCTCGACTTGCCGGCGAAGGTGGTGATCTTGCCGGTGGCGATAACCTCCAGTCCCTCCTGCGGGCGCGTCTTCAGGCGGCCGAAGACGCCCTTCCAGATCACCGCGTCGATCTTGGCATTGGTGTCCTTCAGCGAGAAATAGACATGGCCGGAAGCGACGGGGCCGCGATAGCCGGAAATCTCGCCGCGCACGCGCACGAAGCCGAAATTGTCCTCGATGGTGCGCTTCAGCGCTCCCGAGAGGTCCGAGACGCTCCATTCCGGCGCATTGCCGGTCGTCTGCTGCGATTCGCTGGTCATGGCCGGACCATAGCGGGATGAAAGAGACAGCAGAAGCGTTGCCCATGGCGCTAGGTGCCGCTATTGCGCCGGTGACGGAGCGGAGAGCGCGATGAAAATTCTTCTGATCGGTTCGGGCGGCCGCGAGCACGCGCTCGCCTGGGCGATTTCGGCCTCGCCGCTCTGCGACACGCTGTTCATCGCGCCGGGCAATCCCGGCACGGCCCATTGCGGCGAGAATGTCGTGATCGATATCGCCGACCACGCCGCCGTCGTCGCTTTCTGCCGGCTGCAGGGCATCGGCCTCGTCGTCGTCGGCCCCGAAGGCCCTCTGGTCGCCGGCATCGCCGACGATCTCAGGGCGGCCGGCATCAAGGTCTTCGGACCGTCCAAGGCCGCGGCCCAGCTCGAAGGCTCGAAGGGCTTCACCAAGGAACTCTGCGCCGAATTCGACATTCCGACCGCCGGCTTCGGCCGCTTCGGCGATGCCGCTTCCGCCAAGGCCTATGTCGCGGCCCAGGGCGCACCAATCGTGATCAAAGCCGACGGGCTCGCCGCCGGCAAGGGCGTGATCATGGCTGAGACCCTGGACGAGGCGAACGAGGCCATCGACATGATGTTCTCCGGCAGCTTCGGCGCGGCCGGGGCCGAGGTCGTGGTCGAGGAATGGATGATCGGCGAGGAAGCGAGCTTCTTCGCGCTCTGCGATGGCAAGCATGCGCTGGCGCTCGCCTCGGCGCAGGACCACAAGCGCGTCGGCGACGGCGATACCGGCCCGAATACCGGCGGCATGGGCGCCTATTCGCCCGCCCCGGTGATGACGCCCGCGCTGACCGAGCGTGTCATGGCCGAGATCATCCGGCCGACGCTCGCCGGCATGGCCAAGCGCGGCATGCCGTTCCAGGGCGTGCTCTTCGCCGGACTGATGATCACGGCGCAGGGGCCGAAGCTGATCGAATACAACACCCGCTTCGGCGACCCCGAATGCGAGGTGCTGATGCCGCGCCTCAAGAGCGACATCGTGCCGGCGCTGCTCGCCGCCTGCGACGGCATGCTCGACCAGGTCGACCTGCGCTGGCGCGACGAGGCGGCGCTGACCGTCGTGCTCGCGGCCAAGGGCTATCCGGCAAAGCCCGAGACGGGCAGCGTCATCCGCGACATCGAGAAGGCCGAGGAGCTGGACGATGTCCTCGTCTTCCATGCCGGCACCAAGCTCTCCAACGGCGATCTCGTCGCCAATGGCGGGCGCGTGCTCAATGTCGTCGCGCTCGGCAAGAGCGTCGGCGAAGCGCAGGACCGCGCCTATGAGGCGGTCGACAAGATCGACTGGCCCGGCGGCTTCTGCCGTCGCGATATCGGCTGGCAGGCGGTGAAGCGCGAGCAAGGCTGACAGCTCGCCATCGCCGGGGCTATGCTCCGGCCATGGCGAACATCGACAGTCTCTTCCCCGGCTTCAAGGCGCACTGGATCGACGGGCCGGTCGGCAAGATCTTCGCGCGCGTCGGCGGCGAGGGCCCGCCGCTGGTGCTGATCCACGGCTTTCCGCAGACCCATGCCGAATGGCATCGATTGGCGCCGGAACTGGCAAAGACCCACACCGTGATCTGCCCCGACCTGCGCGGCTATGGCTGGTCGGCCGCGCCGCATGGTGACGGCGGCCGGGAGACCTATACCAAGCGTGGCATGGGCGAGGATATCGTCACGGTGATGCAGGCGCTCGGCCATATCCGCTTCGGCGTGATCGGCCATGACCGCGGGGCGCGCGTTGCCTATCGTCTCGCCCTTGACCATCCCGGGCGCGTCGAGCGGCTCGTTCTGCTCGACATCCTGCCGACCGTCTCGATGTGGGAAGGCATGAACGCGGCGCGCGCCATGCAGGTCTATCACTGGACCTTCCTGGCCCAGCCCGAGCCGATCCCGGAAAACCTGCTCAAGGCCGACCCGGTCGGCTGGCTCGACCGCACCATCGCGAGCTGGAGCCGGGCGAAGAATCTCGACCTGTTCGACCCGCTGGCGATGCAGTCCTATGCGGAATCCTTCAGCGATCCCTCGCGGACCCACGCGGCCTGCGAGGATTATCGCGCCGGGGCCACCACCGATATCGAGCACGACAAGGCCGATCTCGCGGTGGGCAAGCGCATCCTCTGTCCGACACTCGTGCTCTGGGGCGAGGCCGGTATCCCGGCCAAGGGCGCAAGCCCGCTGGACGTCTGGCGCCAGACTTTCGCGCCACAGGCCGAAGGGCAGGCGATCGACAGCGGCCATTTCCTGCCGGAGGAGAACCCGCAGGCGACGCTCGCGGCGCTGAAGCCGTTCCTGGCGCAGGCTTCAGCCTGAGCCGATCCACGGGAACAATCGGCATGCCACGTTCCCGCCCCTCCGAAGCGCCGCCAAGCGGAAGCGCGCCCGAGATCGCGCTCGTGCTCGGGGCCGGTGGAGCGCGGGGCCTGAGCCATATCGCCGTGCTCGAAGCCTTCGACGAACTCGGCCTCAGGCCCGCGCGAATATCCGGCTGCTCGATCGGCGCCATCATCGGCGCGGCCTATACCGCCGGGCTTTCCGGCCGGGAGTTGCGGGAGCATGTGCTGTCGACCTTCCGCGACCGGGCGCGGGTGATCGCGCGCCTGCTCGATTGCCGCGTCGGCAAGCTCGCCGATCTCGTGCGCGGGCTCGGTAATCCCGTATTGATCGATGGCGAAAGGCTGCTCGACCTGTTCTGGCCAGAGGCGGTGCCGGATCGGTTCGAGGAATTGTCGATCCCATTCACGGCAATCGCGGCGGACTATCACCGCCACACCGTGGTCGCGCTGCATGATGGACCGTTGACGCCGGCCGTCGCGGCCTCGCTCGCCATCCCCGGGCTGGTACGGCCGGTCGCACTCGGCGGGCGCGTGCTGATCGACGGCGGCGCCATCGATCCCCTGCCCTATCGGGAGTTGCTGGCGCCCGGCCGCATCGTGGTCGCGGTCGATGTCAGCGCTCCCATGGCCGAGCCCGGCGAAGCCCGCATTCCCGGCGCCATGGAGGCGCTCGTCGGCGCATCGCAGATCCTGACCCGCACGCTGGTCCAGCGCCAGATCGAGCAGGAGCCGCCGGACATCCTGATCCGTGCGGGAGCCGACCGCATCAGCGGACTCGATTTCTTCAAGGCGAAGGCGATCCTTGCGGCGGCAGAGCCGATCAAGGACGAGGTCAAGCGAGCGCTGGCTCGCGCTCTCGAAGCGCAGGGCTGATCGGCTCCGGCGCATCGCAACGGAAGCCCGGCAGCGCGGCCTCCAACACCCCTCGCCCCTCATCCGTCAGGATGACGGCGCGGCTGTCCTTGCGGCGGCGGACCCAATCCATCTCGAAGCAGCGGCAGGCCAGAGCGGCGGCGAGATGGCCGGCCAAGTGCGGCCGGCGCTCGCTCCAGTCGAGGCAGGGGCGCAAGGCGGCGCGGCGGCTCCTGGCGGTGGCGTCAGGATCAAGACCTAGTGCCCTGAAGATCGCCTTGCCTGAGGCGGTCAGCGCGTAGCCACCCTCGCTGGCGGCGAGATGGCCGCCAGCCATCAGCGCATCGTGGATGCCGATACCGAGCCGGCCGGCGAAATGGTCGTAGCAGGTGCGGGCCTGGCTCAGTTCGGCGCCGACACGGGACAGCAGGCGCCGGCTGGTGCCGTCAAGATTGGCCAGCACCATCAGCCCTTCGAGCGCCGTCGCCACTTCAGGCCCGGCGAGCCGGAAATAGCGATGGCGCCCCTGCGCTGCGACATCGATCAAGCCGCCTTGCATCAGCTTGGCGAGGTGGCCGCTCGCGGTCTGCGGCGCGATACCGGCGATCCAGGCGAGCTCCTTGGCCGTCAGCGCGCGCCCATCCATCAGCGCGTGCAGCATGTTGGCGCGGGCCGGATCGCCCATCAGATGGGCGATCTCTGCGAGATAGGGACCTTGGGTGCTCATGGTTACATGATGCGCCATCCCGCCATCGCCGCAAGCGGGAACGCTACGGCGCCGGCCGTAGCATCGGGCCGCGACAGCCGCCTGCGGCAATGCCACAAGCAGGGCATGGACAACACAGCTCTCCTCATCTTCGTCACCGCGACCTTCGTGTTCGCCGGCTTCGTCAAGGGCGTGATCGGGCTGGGATTGCCGACCATCGCGGTCGGCATTCTCGGCGTGGTGATGGCGCCGGCGCAGGCCGCGGCGCTGCTGGTCGTACCCAATCTGGTCACCAATGGCTGGCAGATCGCGACCGGACCCAAGCTGCTTTCGACCTTGCGCCGGCTCTGGCCGATGCTCGCGACCATCTGCCTGGGCACCTGGGCCGGCGCCGGGCTTCTGCAACAGCAGAAGGACGGCTCGGCCACGCTCTGGCTGGGCGCGGCACTCATCCTCTACGCGCTGGTCGGCCTGAAGGCGGCGAAGCTGCGCGTGCCGCCTCACTGGGAGGGCTGGCTCGGCCCGGTCATCGGTTTCACCACCGGCGTCGTCACGGCCGCGACCGGCGTCTTCGTGCTGCCGGCCGTGCCCTATCTGCAGGCGCTCGGCTTCGACAAGGACGAGCTGGTGCAGGCGCTCGGCATCTCCTTCATCGTCTCGACGCTGGCGCTGTCCTTCGGGCTGATCGGGGCGGGCGCGCTCAACGGCACCGTTGCCTGGCAGTCGCTGCTGGCGCTCGTCCCGGCCCTGATCGGCATGGGCGGAGGGCAGTTCATCCGCAGCCGCATCTCGCCTGCGACCTTCAAGATCTGCTTCTTCGCCGGCCTCCTGGCGCTCGGAACCTATCTCTGCTGGCGCAGCCTCGGCTGACGGCCTTAACCGGGCGCTAACCATACGGGCGCAGCCTCGACCGCCAGCAACGGGAGCGCCTCACATGGATGCCTTCACCATGGTCATCATGGCCTGCGTCGCCGGCGAGGCGCATTGCGCCACCAGCCGCGTCAGCGAAATGGGCTTCACCACGGCGCAGGCCTGCGAGGCGCGGATCGACGACATCGCTCGCACGATGACCAAGGAATTCGGCAAACGCCCGGAATTCAAGGGGCGACAGGTGACCTATGACGTCTCCTGCATGGACCGCGCGCAGCTCTCGGCGAAATTCGGCATCGCCTCGTCGGATACGTGAGCGTCAGCGCCGCTCGCGGAAGAAATCCCGGAGCAGCGCCGCGGCTTCCGTCTCGCGCAGGCCGCCATAGACCTCCGGCACATGGTGGCAGGTCGGGCTCTCGTAGAGCCTGACGCCGTTCTCGACCGCACCGCCCTTCGGATCGCCCGCGCCGAAATAGAGCCGCCTGATCCGGGAAAACGAGATCGCCGCCGCGCACATCGGGCAGGGCTCGAGCGTGACGTACAGATCGCAGCCGATCAGGCGCTCGCTGCCGATCGCTTCGCAAGCCAGCCTGAGCGCCAGCATCTCGGCATGCGCCGTCGGGTCCTTCAGCTCCAGCGTGCGGTTGCCGGCCTGGCCGAGCACCACACCGTCGCGCAGCACCACCGCGCCGACCGGCACCTCGCCGCGCGAAGCGGCAGCCTTCGCCTCGTCGAAGGCGAGTGCCATCGCGTCGATCGTGGATGAGTGTTGCGGCAGCGACATCGAAAACCCCAGCTTTGGCGCTCGCAGCAAGGGAAAGCCTCTGCTACAAGCGCCGGTTATAGCGAATAAGCGAGCCAGGCCTTTCCCGCAAAGCGGTTGTGCTCGGCCGGCTCAGGAGCAGCCATGAAAGACGACGACAACAACAGAGGCCGCGGCCCGCGCAAGGGTGGCGGCGCCGGCGGCCGTGGACCCGGCTCCGGTGGCAAAAGCTTCGGCGGCAAGCCCTTCGGCACCCGTGCAGGCGGGGAAGGTCGCGGACCCGCGCGCGACGGCGAGCGCAAGCCCTTCCGCAGCCGCCCGGCCGGCGATGATCGCCCCGCCCGTGACGGTGAGCGCAAGCCCTTCCGCGGCCATTCAGCCGGCGACGAGCGCCCGGCCCGCCGCTTCGAGCGCCCTGCCGGCAGCGAGGGCGAAGCCGCCCGTCCGCGCCGTTTCGATGGCGACAGGCCGACCCGCTCCAGGACCGAAGGCGAAGGCCGTGGCTTCCGCGAGCGGACCAGTGATGAACGCCCGCAGCGTCCGGCACGATCCGGTGAGCGCCCCTTCGCCGGCCGTGACCGGCCGCAGGGCGACCGGCCGCCACGTGGCGAGGGCCGCGATGGCGAGAAGCGCTTTTCGCGCCCGCGCGCGCCGCGCTTCGAGGGGCAGGATGATCGTCCGCGCCGTCCGCGCGAGGACGCGCCCGAGCGCAAGCTGATCACGGCGGAGGAGCCGGAGCGGATCGCCAAGGTGATGGCGCGGGCCGGCGTCGCCTCGCGTCGCGACAGCGAGGCGATGATCGCGGAAGGCCGCGTCAGCGTGAACGGCACGGTGCTGGACAGCCCGGCCCTCGACGTCAAGCCGACCGATATCGTGCTGATCGACGGCGAGCCCTTGCCGGCCCGTGAGCGCACGCGGCTGTGGCTCTATCACAAGCCCCGCGGCGTCGTGACGACCAATTTCGACCCGGAAGGCCGCCCGACCGTCTTCGACGTGCTGCCGGAAGACCTGCCGCGCGTATTGACCATCGGCCGGCTCGACATCAACACCGAAGGCCTGCTGCTGCTGACCAATGATGGCGGGCTGGCGCGGGTTCTGGAGCTGCCGGAGACCGGCTGGCTCCGGCGCTACCGCGTGCGCGCCTTCGGGGAGGTGACGCAGGATGTGCTCGACACGGTCAAGGACGGTGTCACCATCGACGGCATCCAGTACGGACCGGTGATCGCCCGCTTCGAACGCCAGCAGGGCTTCAACACCTGGCTGACGGTCGACCTGCGCGAGGGCAAGAACCGCGAGGTCAAGACCGTTCTCGAGCATCTCGGGCTGACGGTGAACCGGCTGATCCGCATCTCCTTCGGGCCGTTCCAGCTCGGCGAGCTCGAAGAGGGCGAGGCCGACGAAATCCGCTCGCGCGTGCTGCAGGACCAGCTCGGCAGCGAGCTTACGGCCAAGGCCGGCGCCGATTTCGAATCGCCGCGCCGCGATGCCCTGCCCACCGCACCGCGCCCGGCTCCGGCCGGCGACGATCGCCCGCGACGCCGCCGCGACGAAGCCGGCCGGGACGACGAGCCCGCCCGCGCGCCGCTGCGCGGCGACAAGCCCTGGACCCGCACCGTCTGGCGCGATGCCGAAACCGAGCCGCAGCGCGAGCGCAAGGCTCCGCCGCGCCGCGGTGCCGATCCGAAGCTGGAGCGGCAGGAGCGCGAGGCCACCGGCGACGTCAAACGCCGCCGCGACACGCCGATCGCCGACCCGAAGGGCCGGCGCGTGCTGGTCGAGCGCGTCCGCGCGCCCGTTTCGGAAGAGCGCGCCGCTCCGGAACGCGAGAGCAAGCGCCGCCCCGACCGCAAGCCGCGCCAGGAACGCGGTGCCCAGGAGCGCGGTGGCGACGAGGCGCGCGCACCGCGTTCCTTCGAGCGCTCTGGTGGCGACGACAGGCCGGCACGGCGCCCGCGCCGCGAGGACGACGGTCGCGACCGCGGCGGCGATCGCCCTTGGGAGGATCGCGCTCCGCGTAGCGAACGTCCCGAGCGTGCTCCACGCGACGGCACTGAGCGCCCTGCCCGTGCCTTCCGCGAGCGTTCGGCCGAAGATCGGCCGCGTGGCCGCAGCTTCGGTGACAAACCGGGTGGCAAGAGCTTCGGGGGCCGTTCCTCGGAGCGGCCGGCAGGCGGTGGACGCCCGTTCGGCGGCAAGCCGGGCGGCGGTCGGCCGGGTGGTGGCAAAGGCCCACGCCCCGGCGGCGGCGGCAGAGGCCCCCGTCCCGGTGGCGGCAACCGCAGCTAAGCGATGCGGATCGTCGGAGGACGCCTGCGCGGCCGGCCATTGGCCGGCCCGAAACCGGGGATCGGCAGCATCCGGCCGACCTCGGACCGTCTGCGCGAATCCCTGTTCAACGTGCTCGCCCATGCCTATGGCGAGACGGTCGACGGCGCGCGCGTGCTCGATCTCTTCGCCGGAACGGGCGCGCTCGGCTTCGAGGCCTTGTCGCGCGGCGCGGGTTTCGCGCTGCTCGTGGATGACGGCACCGAGGCACGCGGCATTATCCGCGAGAACCAGATGGCTTTGGGGCTTGCCGGCTTCAGCCGCATCTTCCGCCGCGACGCGACCAAGCTCGGCACGATCACCGGCATGGCCCCCTTCGGCCTCGTCTTCTGCGATCCGCCCTATCGCAAGGGGCTGGGCGAGAAGGCGCTGATCTCGGCCCGCGAGGGCGGCTGGCTGGCGCCGGATGCATTGATCGTTCTGGAAGAGGCCGCAGATGCCGAGATCAGCCTGCCCGAAGGCTTCGAGGAGCTGGAACGGCGAGGTTATGGCGAGACGCAGGTCGTGATGCTGCAGGTCAAGGAATAGGCCTCCATACGGCGCCGCAGGCCGGCAGAGAGTTCTGCGTCTGACCGCAGGCAGAGCTTCCGAAGCTCGCCACGCTTCAAGCGGCGCGGCAAGCTTGTTTTCGGAAAGCGCCACCGTAGGGGCTGGCCGGAAGTGCGCTTCGCGCCCGGACGCCAAGGGCGTATTCTAGCTTCAATTGCGGCACTGCCGGATCTGCGAGCCCATGTCGGGCGTTGTGGCGATACGGAGCCTCGCAGCTGGAGCCAGGGCCAGCTCTCAGGAGCGAAAACGATGTCCGGACATGCTCTTCTGAACGCGCAGACCGTCGAGGACTGCATCATCGACCAGGACTGGGAGCGCTACACCGCCGAGGACCACGCCATCTGGCGTGTATTGTTCGAGCGCCAGCAGCGGACCCTGAAGGGCCATGTCTGCCAGGAATATCTCGACGGCCTTGCAGCGCTCGGCATCGGCCCCGAAGGCGTGCCGGATTTCGCGCGCATGAACGAGCGGCTGCGGCGGCTCACCGGCTGGGAGGTCGTGGCGGTTCCGGGGCTGATCCCGTCGCGCCCCTTCTTCCAGATGCTGGCCAACCGCCAGTTTCCGGCCGGCACCTTCATCCGCAGCCGCGAGCAACTCGACTATCTGGAGGAGCCCGACGTCTTCCATGATGTCTTCGGCCACGTGCCGCTGCTGACCAACCCCGCCTATGCCGACTACATGAACGAGTACGGCCGCATCGGGCTTGTCGCGGTCGAGACCAAGGGGGTGAAGTTCCTCGCCCGCCTCAACTGGTACACCATCGAATTCGGGTTGATCCGCAAGCCCGAGGGCATCCGCATCTATGGCGCGGGCATCGTCTCGTCCTTCGGCGAGGCGAAATATGTGGTGGACGATCCTTCCGCCCACCACCTTGCCTTCAATCTCGAGCGCGTGCTGCGCACCGGCTATTACATCGACGATTTCCAGGCGAGCTATTTCGTCATCGACCGCTTCGAGCAGCTGTTCGACCTGCTCAGGCGCAGCGATTTCGCCACCCGCTTCGACGAACTGCGTACCCAGCCGACCCACACGCCCTTCGAGATCCTGCCGCAGGACGTGGTCGTCCGGAAAGGCAGCGGCCATTTCTGGCGCGATTTCCCGACAACGAAGACGAAGCTGAAGTGAGGTTGAAGCCGAGCCGTAGCTTGGGTCGGCAACAGACGCCGACGCCTCACCGCCGCCCGAACAGCCGCTCGATATCCGACAGCTTCAGTTCGACATAGGTCGGCCTGCCGTGGTTGCACTGGCCGGAATTGGGCGTGACCTCCATTTCGCGCAGCAACGCGTCCATCTCCTCGGGGCGCATGCGGCGGCCGGCACGGACCGAGTTGTGGCAAGCCATCGTCGCCAGGACATGGTCGAGCCGGCGCTCCAGAGAGCCCGCGCCTGAAGAAACTTGGCCGTGCTCGGCGAGCGCATCGGCGACGTCGCGGACAAGACGCTGGAGATTGCCGCCGGCGAGCTGGCTCGGTGCCTCGCGCACCAGCACCGCGCCGGGGCCGAAGGATTCCAGCACGAGGCCGAGGCTTTCGAGCTCGCCGCCCGCCGCGATCAACCTGTCGGCATCGACGGGGTCGAGCTCGACCACTTCCGGCAGCAGCAGAGGTTGGCGGGCGATGCCGTTGCGGGCGCGCTCGGCCTTGAGGCGCTCATAGACGAGGCGCTCATGGGCGGCGTGCTGGTCGACGATGACGACACCCTCGCGGGTCTGGGCGACGATATAGGTCTCATGGACCTGGGCGCGAGCGGCGCCGAGCGGCCGGTCGAGCGCATCGGCCGAAGGCTCGGCGAGATGGGCGCGGGCGTCGGCGGAGGACGCGGCGAAATCGGCGAAGCCGGATTGCGGCGCGCTCGCCGGGGTTGAGGCCGCGGCGTTCCAGCCCGGCGCCTGCGGAAAGTTCGGGCGCGGGATCGCGTTGCCGCCGCCGCCCATCGAGAGCACGGCGCGGAAGGCATCGAGCGTGCGGGCGCCGCCCGTCGTGGTGGCGCGGTGGCCGGCGGCGGCGAGCGCCGCCTTCAGGCCGGAAACGACGAGGCCGCGCACCAGAGCGGGGTCGCGGAAGCGCACCTCGCTCTTGGCCGGGTGGACGTTGACGTCGACCGAGCGCGGATCGCAGCCGACATCGAGAAAGAGCACCGGGTGCCGGTCCGAGGGCACGACATCGGCATAGGCGCCGCGTACCGCCGAGAGCAGCAGCTTGTCGCGCACCGGGCGGCCGTTGACGGCCAGATGCACGCCGGCAGAGGTGCCGCGATGGAAGGTCGGCAGACCGGCAAAGCCGGAGATGCGGAAGCCCTCGCGCTCGGCCTCGATCTTCAGCGCATTGTCGGGGAAATCGCGTCCAAGCGCGCGGCCGAGACGGCGCAGCAACCCCTCCTCGCCGATCGGCTCGGCCGGCCAGTCGAAGGCGCTGACATGCTCGCCCTCCAGCGAGAAACGCACCTCGGGATGGGCGATGGCGAGGCGGCGCAGCATCTCGGAGACGGCCTGCGCCTCGGCGCGGTCGCTCTTCAGGAATTTGAGGCGGGCCGGAGTGAAGATGAAGAGGTCCGAGACCTCGATACGGGTGCCCGGCGCGGCGGCAACGGGGCGGACGACGCCTTTCTCGCCGGCCTCGACGACGAGGCGGGAGCCCTGCGCGGCATCGCGCCGGCGCGTCGCGATCGACAGCCGGGCGACCGAGCCGATCGAGGGGAGCGCCTCGCCGCGGAAGCCGAGCGTGTCGATGGCGAAGAGATCGCCGTCGGGGAGTTTCGAAGTGGCATGGCGGTCGACGGCGAGTTCGAGGTCTTCCGGCGTCATGCCGGCACCATCGTCGACGACGCGGATCAACTCGCGGCCGCCCCCCTGGATGGTGACTGCGATGGCGCGCGCGCCAGCGTCGATCGCGTTCTCGACGAGTTCCTTCACGGCGGCGGCCGGTCGCTCGATCACCTCGCCGGCGGCGATGCGGTCGACCAGGACGGGATCGAGGCGGCGAACGGTCATGGTGCTCTGGCGGTCATCGGAAAACAGGGCTCGTCATTCTCGGGCGGAGCGCAGCGCAGACCCGAGAATCTCTCTCCGAAAGAGGCTCCAGAGCCTTCATGTCATGAGATGCTCGGGTCAAGCCCGAGCATGACGCGCCTCTATCGAAAAGCGCTTTCAGGCCCGCCCTTCGGCAAGATAGCGCTTGGCGAGGAGCTTCGCCTCCTCCACCGCCGGCTGGTCGAACGGGTCCACACCCATGGCGTAGCCGGTCAGGATCGTCTCCAGCATGAAATGCATCAGCATCTCGCCATGGCTGGTCTCGTCGATACGCTCGACATGGAAGCGACGCACTGCGCAACCGTTCCTGGCGAAGGTGTCGATCATCGCGATGCCCTGCGCCGCGACGAGGTCGCCGATGGTCTTGCCGGCGAAATCGGCCTGCCCGATCTTTTCCGCCAGGGCGGCGTCGATCTGCGGGCCCTTGCCCTTCACGCTCGTGGTGATGACGGTGAAGAACTTGTCCTTCGGGCCGGCGAGATAAAGCTGCTGCTGCGAATGCTGGTCGACCGGGCCGAGCGCGCCGACGGGCTGGGTACCCTGCCCGTCCTTGCCGAGGCTTTCGGCCCAGAGCTGCATCCACCAGCGCGTGAGCAAAGCCAGCTTGTCGGCATAGGGCATCAGCACGGCGATGTTCTTGCCCGAACGCATCGCAGCGAGATGCAGCGCGGCGCCGAGCGCCGCAGGCGTCTCGCGGACATCCTTGCCGGCGAAGAGCGGCGCGACCGCGCGGCTGGCGCCGAGCCGGAGCGCCTCGATATCGAGGCCGAGCACGGCGGCCGGCAGCAGGCCGCAATTGGTCAGCACGGAATAGCGCCCGCCGACATCGGTGTGATGTTCGAGGAAGGGCGTGCCGAAGGGTTCAAGCAAGGCGCGCAGGGGATGCAGCTTGCCGGGCTTGGCCGGCTCGGAAAGCCCTTCGAAATGCGTGCCGATCTGCTGATCGGTCAGATGCGCGCCGCGCAAAGCCTCGATCGCCGCGATCGACTGCAGCAAAGTCTCGCCGGTGCCGCCCGATTTCGAGATGGCGACGAATTTGGTGGTCTTGAGCGGCAGCTTGGCCAGCAGGGCCGCATAGGTCGCCGGGTCGAGATTGTCGATGAAATGCACATGCGGACCGGGCGTGAACTGCGACAGGCCGACGATGCCATAGCCGGTGAGCTGCGCCAGCGTCTGGCCGCCCAAGCTGGAGCCGCCGGTGCCGAGCACCAGCACATCGGTGGTGCCGCCGGATTTCAATCGCTCGGCGGCTGCCTTCACCGGGCCGAGATCGGCGGTGTCACTTGGCAGCTTGAGGAGCGGCAGGGAACCGTCCTTCGCCTGCGCCTGCAGCTTCGCCAGCGCCGGTTTGAGATCGGCCAGAGCCTTCTCGAAGGCGCCATCGGGGATGCCGCCCTTGCCGACCTTGGATTCGAGCGCGAGATCGAAGCTTTGCTGAGGCATGAACCCTATCCGTAACAACAGAAGAAGGAGGCTATTTCAGACCAGTGCGACGGGCTTGCCAACCGCCTGGACGAGCAGTTCGGGCTTGCCGAACAGGCGCTGCGCGACGCGCTTGACATCGGCCAGCGTCACGGCCGCGAAGAGGCCGTTGCGGCGAGCGAGGAAATCCGGCGTATCGCCACGCAGCGCCAGCGCCAGCAATTCCCCGGCAATCTTCGGCGAGGTGTCGAAGCGCAGCGGGTAGGAGCCGATGATGTAGCGCTTGGCCTCCTCGACCTCGTGCTCGGTCGGGCCGTCCTCGGCGAGCTTCAGCATTTCCTCGCGGATGACCTTCATCGATTCCGCCGCGCGGTCGTTTCGCGTGGCGGTGCCGCCGACCAGCATGGCGCTCTCGCGCATCGGCATCAGGCTGGAGGAGACGCCATAGGCAAGCCCGCGCTTCTCGCGCACCTCCATGAAGAGGCGCGAGGTGAAGGCCGAGCCGCCGAGGATGTGATTCAGCACGCTCGCGGTCATGAAATCCGGATCGTCCCACATCAGCCCCGGCGCGACGAAGCGCAGCACCGTCTGCGGCACGTCGAGATCGATGACATGGGTCTGGCCGAGGCCCTGGATCGGCAGGGGTTGCGCCGGGCGAGTCCGTGCCTCGCCCTTGGGCAGATCCCCGAACAGCGCATCGAGCCGCCCGGCGAGTTCGGCCGCGCTGATATCCCCGACGACGACGACCTTAAGCCCGGCGCGATCGAGCAGCGTCGGCCTCAACGCCTTCAGCGCGGGAGCTTCCAGCTTGGAGACGCTGTCGATATCGCCCTTCTCGGGCCGGCTGTATGGGTGCCCCGGGAAGGCCGCGGCATAGAGCGCGTTGCGGCACATCACCTCGGGGTTCCTCGCCTGACGCTGCAACCCGGCGATGACCTGGGCGCGGACGCGGCCGACGGCGTCGGCATCGAAGCGCGGCTTGTTGAGTGCCAGGCCGAGCAGATCGAAGGCCGTGTCGCGATGCGTGGAGAGGGTCTGCAGATAACCGTGGAAATCGTCGCGGCGCGCTTCGAAGCCGAGGCTGATGGCATGGTCGGCCATGCGGCCCTGGAACGCCTCGGCATCGAGATCGCCGGCGCCCTCGTCGAGCAGACCGGAGATCAGATAGGCGCTGCCGGCGGCGTTCTCGGGATCGCGGCTGGCCCCGCCATCGAAGGCGAAATCGACCGCGATCAGCGGCAGGCTGTGCTCCTCGACCAGCCAGGCCTCGATGCCGCCGGGCGAGCGGACCGTCTGGACGGCGATGGCGGGGCCGGCCGTGTTGAGCTTGGGCGTCGGAATCGGGGCGTTCATGTCGCTTCCTGTCGGCGGAACCTGATCTCCGCCCGTTCGATAAGACGGCGGCGTCAGGCCGGCAGCAGCAGGCCGGTGACGCTGCGATCAGGTTTGAGGTAGCGGCGCACCGCCTCGACGATCGCCTCGCGGCCGACGGCCTCGATACGCTGAGGCCAGGCGAGCACATCCTCGACGGTCTCGCCCACCGCCAGCGCCGAGCCGAAGATGCGGGCAAGCGAGGACTGGTTGTCGCGCGCGAAGACCGTTTCCGCCACCAGCCGCGTGCGGGCCCGCGCCAGTTCCAGCTCGGTCGGTCCGTCAGTCAGGAAGGCGGCGAGTGCCGCATCGAGCCCGGCCTCCATCGCCGCCATCTCGACGCCGGGGCGCGGGCTGGCAGAGATCTGGAACGCCGCACGGTCGACCATCGAGGCCATGAAATAGGCGTTGGCGCCGGCAGCCAATTCGTCTTCGACGCAGAGCTTGCGGTAGAGCCGGGAGGTCGTGCCGCCGCCGAGGATCTCGGCTGCGAGTTCGAGCGCCAGAACCTCGTCGCGCTCACCGGCCGTATAGGTCGGGGTCAGCCAGCCGCGACGCAGCGAGGGCTGCTGCACGCGCGGATCATTGAGCTGGACGCGGCGCGAGGCGCGCGGTTCCGGCTCGATCGGGCGCGAGCGGACGGGCGCCGCGCCACGCGCGGCGATCCTGCCATAGGTTTCCTCCGCGAGGCGACGAACCTCGGCGGCATCGGTATCGCCGGCGACGACCAGGATCGCGTTCTCCGGCGTGTAGAAGCGCTGGTAATAGGCGAAGGCGTCATCCCGGCTCAGGCGCTCGATCTCGTGCTCCCAGCCGATGATCGGCGTGCCGTAAGGGTGGTGGAAGAACAAAGTCGCGGAGAATTCCTCGCCGAGTTGGGCGGCAGGATCGGAATCGACGCGCATGCGCCGCTCCTCCAGCACCACGTCGCGCTCGGGCGCGACCACGCCCTCGTCGAAGGAGAGGCCGGTCATCCGGTCGGCTTCGTAATCCATCATCGCGCGCAGGTGTTCCTTCGGCACGCGCTGGAAATAGGCAGTGTAATCGAAGGAGGTGAAGGCGTTCTCCTGGCCGCCGAAGCCGGCGACGATCTTGGAGAACTCGCCGGCCGGCCAGCGCTCCGTGCCCTTGAACATCAGGTGCTCGAGGAAATGCGCGATGCCCGACTTTCCGGCCGGATCGTCGGCCGAGCCGTTGCGATACCAGACCATGTGGGTGACGACCGGCGCGCGCCGGTCCTTCACCACCACGATATCGAGGCCGTTGGCCAGCCGGAACGATTCGACCGGCTGCGCCAGGTCGGTCCCTTGCGCATGGATGTTCACCTGGTGCCGTCTCCTCGATCGAAAAAAGGGCGGGCGCGACGCGCCCGCCCTTCTGAACAACTTGGTCAGGCGTCCCTGCTTCGGCAAGGGGCAATCGGGTGCGGCGACCTGGCCGCAGCCATGGCGCCTTTCGTCGATGCCGTACCGCCTACTGCATCACCGGGCCGCGCCCGGTCGAGAATTCACGCGCACCGACAGCCTGCTTGTCTTCCACCGGGCCGCGCTGGCCCGGGCCGATCGCGGCCGTCGAAGCCGGACGGCGATAGCCAACCGGCGGTTCGGTCAGGGTGCGGCGCGGCGGCTCGGAGCCATAGGCGAGCGTATCCTGATCGACCTGGTTCTGGCGCGCGGCCATCTCGCGGCCGATGCGGATCGGCTTGATCTGGTTGTTGTACATATTCTGCTCTTCCGAGACCATCGGCCCCGTCGGCTGGCGCGCCGCAGTCCGGCCGCGGCGGATCTCCTGCGGCGACATGATCGGATTGTTCTGCAGGCCAAGCGCCGACACGTAGGGCAGTGCGTTGGCCTCGTCCTTGCGGCGCTGGACATCCGGATCGTTCGGCCAGGCGGCGTTGCGCTCGCTGGCCGCCTCCTGCGGACGCGGCAGCGTCGAATTCGGCGGAACGACCAGCGGCGCGCGGGCGCGATAGTCGATATCGCCGCCGTCGCCCTTGCCCATGATGCCTTCCATCAGGTTCTTGAACAGCATGCCGTCCTGCGCGAAGGCCGGCGAAGCGGCAAGCACAAGCCCGCCGGCGATCAGCAGATGAGCCACGCGAATGCGTCCGGCCATGTCAAATCTCCCTTCGGACAATCCCGCCATGTCTGAAACCCAGACGAACGGCAAAACAATGGCGAAACCGTCGTTAAGCTGTTTTTTCTGTGCTCGGGCGGAAGGACTCATACAGCAGACCGAGCACCCCGACAACGATCGCGACATCGGCGATGTTGAAGATATACCAGCTGAAACTGCCCCAATGGAAATGCACGAAGTCGACGACCGCGCCATAGACCGCGCGATCGACCCCGTTTCCAAGCGCTCCGCCGATGATCAGCGCCAGGCTGAACACGGAAAAGCGCCGCGGCTCGCGCCACATCCAGCGCCAGAGCCAGACGGCCGCGACGAAGGAGATGACGACGAGGAACCAGCGGCCGAGATCGGTGCCCTGCTGGAACAGCCCATAAGAGATGCCGCGATTCCAGGCCAGCACGATCGTCAGGAAGGAGGCGAGATCGTACGGCCCGTTCTCGGCCAGCCCGACGCCATAGAGCAGCCAGCATTTCAGGAGCTGATCGGCGATGAAGACGATCAGCACCGTCAGTAGGCCAAGACGGCGGGCGGAGGTCATCAGGCGCGCACTCCCAGCTCCTTGAGCGCCTTGGCATCGCGCGGCGTTACCTGGGGATAAGCCTTGTCGGCCTTCGCCGGATCGAAATACTTCCAGGAGCGGGCGCATTTGATGCCGGCCGCGCGATGCGGCACGACCGCGACGCCCGGCACATCGGCGAGGCGGAAGGCCTCGGCCGGCCCCTCCCCGCTCTCGACGCGGATGCCGGAGGTGATGCTGATCTCGGCGAGATCGGCGCCCGACAGGGCCGCGTAAAGATCGCTGTCGGAGACGAAGACCTGCGGCGCTGCTTCCAGCGAGGAGCCGAGGCGCTTGGCCGCGCGCTCAAGCTCGAGCGCGCCGGTGACGACGCGACGCACGCGCCGGATCTTCGACCACCGTTCGGCCAATTCGGGATCGAGCCAGCCGGCCTGTGCCGCGACGAAGCGCTCGAGATGGACCGAACCCTCGCCCGCCTTCTGGTCGGGATAGCGGTCGAGCCAGGCTTCCTCGGCGGTGAAGACCAGAATCGGCGCGAGCCAGGTTGTGAGACACCGGAAGAGATGGTCGACAACGGTCAGCGCGCTCTTGCGGACATGGCTCGACAGCGGATCGCAATAGAGTGCGTCCTTGCGCACGTCGAAATAGAAGGCTGAGAGCTCGGTGTTCATGAACTGCGAGAGCAGGAACACGACCTTCTTGTAGTCGTAGGTGCGATAGGCTTCCTCCACCTGCGGGCCGAGTTCGGCCAGCCGGTGCAGCATCAGCCGCTCGAGCTCCGGCATGGTCTGCGGCTCGGAGACGCGGACATCCTCGCTGAAATGCGCGAGCGTGCCGAGCATCCAGCGCATGGTGTTGCGCAGCTTGCGATAGGTCTCGACGAAGGTCTTGAGGATCTCCTTGCCGATGCGCAGGTCGTCGGAATAGTCGGCCGCCGCGACCCAGAGGCGCAGGATGTCGGCGCCCGAGTCCTTGATGATGTCCTGCGGGGCGGTGACGTTGCCCTTCGACTTCGACATCTTCTCGCCCTTCTCGTCCAGGCAGAAGCCATGGGTCAGGACGATGTCGTAGGGCGCCCGGCCGCGGGTGCCGCAGCTCTCGAGCAGGCTCGAATGGAACCAGCCGCGATGCTGGTCCGAGCCTTCGAGATACATCACGCGATCCTTGCCACCATCGCCGCGGCGACGGGCGCGCAGATCGGCGCGCTTCTCCAGGGTGAAGGCATGGGTCGAGCCGGAATCGAACCAGACGTCGAGCACGTCGGTGACGCGCTCGTACTGCGCCGGATCGTAGCCGAAGGGCTTGAGGAAGCGGGCGCCGTCCAGATCGGTGAACCAGGCGTCGGCTCCTTCCGCCTCGAAGGCCTCGGCGATCGCCGCGTTGACCTTGGCATCGACAAGGATCGCCTTGGTTTCCTTCTCGACGAAGACGGTGATCGGCACGCCCCAGGCACGCTGGCGCGAGACGACCCAGTCCGGCCGGTTGGCGATCATGCCGGTGATGCGGTTCTCGCCGGCGGCGGGAACCCATTCGGTCTCCTTGATCGCCTTGAGCGCGCGGTTGCGCAGCGTGTCGGTGTTGCCGCCCGCGACCGGCTGCGGATCGGCGGCATCCGGCGCGCCGGCCTCGCCGATCGGCTTGTCCATGGCGATGAACCATTGCGGCGTGTTGCGGAAGATCACCGGCTTCTTCGAGCGCCAGCTATGCGGGTACTGATGCTTCAGGCGGCCGCGCGCGATGATGTTGCCGGCCTCGACCAGCGCCTTGATGACGACGTCGTTGGCGTTGCCCTTGTCGCCCTTGTCGGTGATGACCTGCGCGCCCTCGAAGCCCGGCGCTTCCTTGGTGAAACGGCCATCGGCATCGACGGTGTAGGGGATGCGGGTCTCGATGCCGCGCTCGGTGAGCTGACGGCCATTGGCCATCCAGACGTCGAAGTCCTCGCGACCGTGGCTGGGCGCGGTGTGGACGAAGCCGGTACCGGCATCATCGGTGACATGGTCGCCGTCGAGCAGCGGAACGACGAAGTCGTAGCCGCGGCCGCGCAGCGGATGGGCGGTGGTCAGCGTGGCCAGATCATCGGCCGTGACATCCGCGACGAGCTCGAAGGCTTCGACCTTGGCCGCCTTGAAGACGCTCTCGGCGAGATTCTTGGCGAGAATATAGGTCGCGCCGGTCTTCGCCCAGTTGTTCTCGGGCGCAGCCGTGACCTTGTAGAGGCCATAGGCGACCTTGTTATGGAACGAGATCGCGCGGTTGCCCGGGATCGTCCAGGGCGTGGTCGTCCAGATCACGACACCAGCACCCGCGAGCGCGGCCGGGCCGTTCAACACCGGGAACGGCACATAGATCGTGTCGCTGACATGCTCCTCGTACTCGACCTCGGCCTCGGCCAGCGCGGTCTTCTCGACCACCGACCACATCACCGGCTTGGAGCCGCGATAGAGCTGGCCGGTCTCGGCGAATTTCATGATCTCGCGGGCAATCTGCGCCTCGGCCGGATAAGCCATGGTCAGATAGGGGTTGGCCCAGTCGCCCTCGACGCCGAGGCGCTTGAATTCCTCGCGCTGGACATCGACCCAGTGCTCGGCGAAGGACCGGCATTCCTTGCGGAACTCGACGACCGGGACGTCGTCCTTGTTCAGGCCCTTGGCGCGATACTGCTCCTCGATCTTCCACTCGATCGGCAGGCCGTGGCAGTCCCAGCCCGGCACGTAGTTGGAATCGTAGCCGAGCATCTGCTGCGAGCGCGTGACGAGGTCCTTCAGCACCTTGTTCAGCGCGTGGCCGATATGGATGTTGCCGTTGGCATAGGGAGGGCCGTCATGCAGGACGAAACGGTCCCGCCCCTGCCCGGCTTCGCGCAGCTTGCGGTAGAGATCCATCTTCGCCCAGCGGGCGAGCAGCTCCGGCTCGCGCTGCGGCAGGCCGGCGCGCATCGGGAACTCGGTCTGCGGCAGGAACAGCGTCTGGGAATAATCGACGCCGTCGGCAGCGATCTCGGCGGCTTTGGCAGTATTGGTCTTGTCGGTCATCATCCGGCTCGGGCAGTCGGGACGTCAGGCCGGTCGATGGGCCTCGGGCGTCCACTCTTGAAACGGGAAAAGCGGTCTTCAACCCGGACTGCGCAAGCGCCCGCGCCTAATCTAGCGCGAGGCGGCAGCCGGGCCCGTAATTCGCCGGGAAAGATCGATCGACAAGGCGCGATTGGCGAGCATGGAGGGCTTCTAGCAGGCAGCGCTCAAGGAAGGAAGGGCGGCGTATTCGCCAGAATGTCGCGCGCACGGGCGCTGTCGGCGTCCATTTGCACGATCAGGGCTTCCAGCGTGTCGAACTTCTCCTCGCCGCGCAGCCAGTCGACGAAGGCGACATCGACGCGCTCGCCATAGAGATCGCCGGAGAAATCGAAGACGAAGGTTTCCAGCCGCGGCGCGCCGTCGTCGAAGGTCGGGCGGCGGCCGAAGCTCGCGACGCCGTCATGCCAGACGCCGTCGATCTTCATCCGGACCGCATAGATGCCGTGGCGCAGCCGGCAATCGCGGGCGAGCTGCATGTTGGCGGTGGGATAGCCGAGCTCGCGCCCGCGCTTGTCGCCATGGGCAATGAGCCCACGCACCAGCCAGGGCCGGCCGAGGAATTCCGCGGCGCGCGCGACGTCGCCGGCTTCCAGCGCCGTGCGGATCAGCGTCGAGGAAACCGGCTCGCCCTGCCAGGAATAGGGTGGCACGACCGCAACCGGAATGCCGGCGGCGAGGCCATGGGCCTGCAACATCTCGGGCGATCCGGTGCGGCCTTTGCCGAAATGGAAATCGTAGCCGCAGACGAGGCCGGCGGCGCCGAGCCGACCGACAAGCAGGTCGTCGATGAAGCTTTCGGCAGGAATCGCCGCGATGTCGCGGTCGAAGGGCAGGACGAAGACCTGGGCAAAGCCCGCCTGCGTCAGCCCTTCGAGCTTGAGCTGCGGCGAGGTCAACCGGAAGACCGGCTCTTCCGGGCGAAAGACGCTGCGCGGATGCGGCTCGAAGGTGAAGGCGGCCGGCTTCGTGCCGAGATCCTGCGCCATGGCGCCGGCGACACGGGAAAGCTCGGCATGGCCGCGATGGACGCCGTCGAAATTGCCCAGAGCCAGGACGGCACCGCGGAAGGCTTCGGGAGTGGGCTTGTCGAGGTCAAGGACCACGGCCGTCGGCTCGGGGCGGTCAGGCGCATCGGCTTGGAATGGCATCAATCGGGAACGTCCACGTCCACCTGCCCTGAAACGCGGGCGATGACCGTCTTTGCGGCGAAGGCCGGCGGGGCGTCAAGACCGCGCGCGGACGGAAGATCTCAGGCTCGCGGCTTCGGCGGCATCGCGACCCAGGCCTCGCCTTCCATCACGGCCTTGCCGTCGACGAGGCATTCGCAGAAGAAGCGTGCCCGGCGGCGCTCTGCCACGAGTTCGACGACCTCGACGCGGGCCGTGACCACGTCGCCGATCTTGACCGGCGCCAGGAAGGTCAGCGTCTGCGAGAGATAGACCGCACCCGGCCCCGGCAAACGCGTGCCGAGCAAGGCGGAGATCAGGCTCGCGGTCAGCATGCCATGGGCGATGCGCTGGCCGAACTTGGTGTTGGCGGCGAAATGGTCGCAGAGATGGATCGGATTGGCATCGCCGGACAATTCGGCGAAGAGCGCGACGTCCCGCTCCATCACGGTCCGCATCAGGCTTTCGCTCTGGCCGATGGCCAGATCCTCGAAGGCGTGGACGGTGTAGAGCCCGCCGGGCATCGGCTGAACGGTCATGGATCACGCGCGGCCCGCGGACCTGCGCCCTCCTGTCTGCGATCCGGCCAAGCATCTCGCAACTGCAGCATCAACGCAATTAAACTTTGGTGCGGCGCACGCTTCTGCCCTTGCGTCACTTCGGCATCGAATTAACCGGTTCGCAAGGCGCTGCGGCTATCAACTCGGACGAGCGGCACGGCGCTGGTATGTCCCGGCACCGCGACCGTCATGCCTGGAGCATCGCAATGGCTCTCGACCCGTCCATGCCGATCCTCGTCGTCGACGATTACCAGACGATGGTCCGCATCATCCGCAACCTGCTGAAGCAGCTCGGCTTCGAAAATGTCGACGATGCCTCGGACGGCTCGGCCGCGATCTCGAAGATGCGCGACAAGAAATACGGCCTTGTGATCTCCGACTGGAACATGGAGCCGATGAGCGGCTTCGAGCTGCTCCAGAAAGTCCGCGAGGAGACCGCGCTGTCGGAAACGCCGTTCATCATCGTCACCGCCGAATCGAAGACCGAGAACGTCGTCGCGGCGAAGAAGGCCGGCGTCAGCAACTACATCGTCAAGCCGTTCAACGCGCAGACGCTGAAGACCAAGATCGAATCGGTCTGCGTCGCCGCCTGACGCGCGCCCGTCATTGCGAGCACAGCGAAGCAATCCAGGGGGACAGGGTTAAGACGCCCAGCCCAGCCCTCCTGGATTGCTTCGTCGCTTCGCTCCTCGCAATGACGGAGGAGCGGCCTCAATCTCACCAGACCAGATGCGGCATCGCATAGGCCGGACGATGCGTCTGCCGGCCGAACCAGCCGTGACGCTCATCCCATGACGCTTCCATCAGATCCTGGGCGTGGATGCCGGCCAGCACCATGATGCCGGCTGCGCCGAAGGCGTCGGCGCCGGCGATGTCGGTGCGGATCGCATCGCCCACGGCGCAGATCCTGTCGCGGGCGATCGCGCTTCCCCGCGCCTTTTCGGCGGCAGCCACCGCCGCCTCGTAGATCGGCCGATGCGGCTTGCCGGCATAGACCACCCGTCCACCGATCTCCTCATAGGCCAGCGCGACCGAGCCGGCGCAGGGAATGATGCGCCCGCCGCGCTCGACCACGAGATCGGGATTGGCGCAGATCAGCGGCAGGCCGCGCGCGGCGAAACCGGCAAGCAGGTCGGCATAGGTTGCCGCCGTGTCGTTCTCGTCGTCGAACAGGCCGGTGCAGAGCACATAGGCCGCCTCATTCGGCCCGGTCTCGCGCACGTCGAGCCCGGCGACCAGCGGCAGATCCCGATCGGGGCCGAGGCGGAACATCGGCTCGCCCGCCCGCTCGCGGATCAGCGAGCGGCAGACATCGCCGGAGGTAACGATGGCATCCCAGGCCTCGCGCGGCACGGCGAAATTGTCGAGCTGACCGACGATGACCTCGGCCGGCCGCGGCGCATTGGTGACGAGGACGACGCTGATACCGCGCTCGCGCATCCGCATCAACGCCGCGACCGCATCCCGATAGGCGGCGACGCCGTTATGGACCACGCCCCAGACGTCGCACAGGCAGAGATCGAAACGATCCGCGACCTCGGAAAAGCCCGAAAGCGGAAGGGTGGAAGCGATCCCCGATGGCGACACTGTCTCGATCTCCGGCGGCTGCATCAATGAAAGGCGAGCTTCGCCCCTCGACAAGGCCTGATCTAGACGGGATTCGCCGGAAGCGGAACCGGAGACCGCGGCGGGCGGCCGCGCGTCAGGCGCTGGCGCGGCGCAGCACGGCCCGGAAGGGCAGCCGCTCCGGCGGCGCTTCCTGTGCAGCGGCGCCAGGGAAAGGCAGCGGTGCCGGCGAACCCTTGTCCTGGCCCAACAGGCGCTCGGCAATGCTCTGCGGCGGGGGGCGCTCGGCCTCGGCAGGCGCGGGAGCAGGCGGCGCCACAGGCCTGGGCTCCGGCTCGGCGAAAACCTCGGGCTTGACCGGACGCGGCGGCGAAAAGGCCAGACCCTGCCCCATCGTGGCGCCAAGCTCGATCATGCCGGCGGCGGCGGGATTGTCCTCGACCTGGTCTGCGACGAGGGTGATCGCGACGCGGGCCAGCAAGGCGGCGAGGTCGCCGGCCGCGATGTCGCTCTGGATCCGGCCTTCGACATGCGCCAGGAGCAGCGCAGCCGGCGCCTTCACATAGCGGATGCCCCGATCGAACAGGGCGCGCGGGTCGAGGCGCAGGTCCGCGAGTTGATCGAGCGCGAAACGAACCCCGTTCGCCGACATCGCGCCGAGCAGGCCGAGGCTGGTCGGGTCGAGCTCGCGGAAGACCGCCTGCGGCATCTCGATGACGAGATGGCCTGTATGCTCGCGGTATTTGTCGAGGATGCGGGTCAGGGTGGCCAGTGCCCGCGACGACGTCCAGGTCGCGTTGCTGAAATTGCAGGAGACAAAGATGCTCCCGTCCTTCGAGCCGAGATGGCGAGCGATCGCCAGCGCCCGCGTCAGGACAAGCGCGTCCAGCGTCGGCCCGAAGCCGCGCGCTTCGACGGTCTCGATGAACTCATGGGGCAGCAGCAGCGTGTTCTCGTCGAGCCGCAGGCGCGCCAGCGCCTCGTAGCCGCAGGTCCGGCGCTGCGGCAGGGAGACGATCGGCTGCAGATGGATCTCGAGCCGGCCCTCTCCCAGAGCCTTGCCGATCAGGGCGGCCCGTTCGGCCTCGGCCTCCTCGCGCGCCGCAGCAGCGGCGGCGGTCCGTCCGGCAGCAAGCTTCTCGGCTCGTTCCCGGCGCATTGCTTCCGGGTCGAGCACCACCTCGGGCACTGGCGCGGCAGCCGCAGCGGCGACAGGGTCCGGCAGGCGCGCCAAGACGTTCTCGTGATCGGCGAGCGTCGTCGCCACCTGATGGATCAAGTCGCCGAGCAGCCCGACCTCGGCGGTCAATTCATGGATCGCGGCCCGTGCCGGTGCGGCATCGGCATCGCGCATCGGCATCTGCTCGACGCGTTGCGACAGGGCATCGAGGCGGATGGCGTTGGTGGCGAGACGGACCTTGACCTCGCCAAGCCCCGCCATGGCCTGTTCGTGCCGGGCAAGGCCGCGCCGCTCGAAGGCTCGCATCGCCAGCATGAAGCCGGCTCCGGAAGCCAGAAGGCCCAGCGCCGCACCGAGCCCGCCCGGCAGCAGGATCGCGACGGCAGCGCCGGCCGACAGGCCGGTCACGGCGCCAGCAAGAGGGTGCAGGGCTTTCAGGCGGGCAAGTGCCACGGCAGCGTTCGCGCCACGTCGAGGAATCGGATTGGGGACCGAATCACGGCCTCAGAGCGCAGATTAACCTTCTCGGCGAGGTTAAGCGAGCGATCCGCCTCATTTCCGCCACAGCCGGGCTTGCCGCTCCTGACTTATGGTTTGTTCAGCCCGAGCGCGGTCAGAATCCTGTCGATCACCGACCGGGAAAATGCCCGCCTTTCGAGAAAAGCGCGGGGGCTCTGCGCGAAAAGCGGGGATTTCTCGGCCAACTGGGCGAGCGCCTTCGCCTGTTTCTCCGGGTCGTTGTCGGCAGCGGCCTTGAGCGCCTGGCCGAGCAGGCTGAGCTGGCTCGTGTCCGCGACCAGCATCCCGGCATGGCTCTCCGACGCTTTCCCGGCGCCGATCAGGTAAGCGCCCAGGAATGCATAGAAATCATATCGCGGCGGACGGGCGACGCTGAGCGCGGTCGCGCGTTCCAGCAGCGGCAACCCTTCGGGCGAGCGATCGAGCCGCACGTAGAGCGCCCCCATGTCAGCCAGGATCTCCGGATCATAGGGGTTGCGGGTCTGTGCCTCGCGACCCATCTGGATCGCCTCTTCGGTGGCGCCGCGCAGCAGCAGCACCTTCATCATCGCCTGATAGGCCCGCGCTCCGGACGGGGCGAGGCGGATCGCCGTCAGCGCCGCCGCGAGAGAGCGGTCGAGCGGAGATCGCGCATCGCCTGTGTCATCCTGCGGGTCCGTGCCCGGCGAGGCCGGAGCCAGGCCGCGTTCGCCGAGCGTCATGATCGCGAGATGGGCCCAGGCCGGATAGAAACCCGGGTCCTGCTCGACCAGCTGGGCCAGGCAGAGCCTGGCAGCCTGGTGCATCTCGGGCAGCATGGCGCGGCGCGCGTCGAAGGCCTTCAGGATGCAGCGGATGGCGGGAGACGGCGAGAACTGGCGCGCATCGGCCAGAATGATGCCGAAGGGCTCTGTCAGCCGCGTCGCCAGCCGCCGCGCCATCTCGGCCAGATCGCTTTCCTGCAGCGCCGCGAGCGAGAGGCGGTTCGACGAGGTCGTCCAGACGATGCGCCCGTCCCGGACGAAGCGCAGGCGGCCAAGTCCCTCGGCCCCGCCATTGACGCCCTGCGCGTCCATCTCGAACACATAGTCGATCTCATCCGAAAGGGCGGAGCCAGGCGACGGCGTCTTGATCGTCACGAGATCGTCGAAGCGCGCCATCGCATCGACGAGCAGCGCCGAGAAGCGGCGCAGGATATCGGCGAGCCGGGGATCGGAAGGCGGATTGGGAATCGTGATCGCGACACGCACGAGGCGAGGCGCCGCTGCCGCCTCGGGCAGCGCGTCGACGGCCTGCCCGACCGCAGCCGATTTCGAGGCTTCGGATACGACCGATCCGCGCGGCGGCGCCAGATACCACCAGCCGAGCGCGAGCAGGCCGAGCGCAAGCGCGGCGAGGGTCAGGCCGGCCCAGCGGCGGGCCGTGCGGCGATCCGGCTCGGGCGCATCTTCGAATCCGTCGGCTGCAACCCGGCTCCCCTCGCCGCCGAACCAGGTGAAGACCGGGACATAGCCGCCCACCGGCATCGAAATCTGCACGGGGTCATCGCGGCCGTCCCCGGCATAATATTGCGCCAGCGACCGCCTCAGCCGCCCGGCCTCGACGCGGACGATCGGATCGATCTGCGGATTGAAGTCCGCTGGCCGGCCAAGGCCCTCGACCGCGATCGTGTAGCCTTTCAGCTCGGCTGCGCGCCCTTCGACCGTACGCTCGACGATGAAGCTCAGAAACGCCGAAAGCTGGGGAGCGGCGCGGAAGGTGTCGGAGACGAGGACGCGGTCGAGACCCGCGCGAATGATCGCCGCGGCTCGGACATCCAGCCGTCCAGGATCATCTGCGCCTTCCGTCATCGGGGTCCGTTCAGTTTGTCGCCCCCACCAGGGGAGCTTACGCCATTGGCGACCTAACGTCACCCGCAGCCGGCTTCGAGCCGTCATCCGCCGGACGCAGCCTTGGGGCGCCATGATGGCGATTTACAGGCCGCTGGCTCCTGCTAGCTTTAACCAAGGTTAATCCACAGGGGTCCTCGAATGACGTCAGCATCCTCCGCCATCGCCGCACCGAACGACCTCGAAGCCTACTGGATGCCGTTCACGGCCAACCGGTCGTTCAAGAAGAACCCGCGCATGGTCGCGCGGGCCGAGGGCATGTTCTACTACACGCCCGACAACAAGCCGGTCATGGACGGCACCGCCGGCCTGTGGTGCTGCAATGCCGGCCATGCCCGCGAGCCGATCATCCAGGCGATCCAGGCCCAGGCGCGCGACCTCGACTACGCCCCCTCCTTCCAGTACGGCCACCCGAAGGTCTTCGCCGCCGCCGCCCGCATCGCGGCACTGGCGCCGGGCGATCTCGACCATGTCTTCTTCGCCGGCTCCGGCTCTGAAGCAGGCGATTCGGCGCTCAAGATCGCGCTCGCCTACTGGAACATCTCCGGCAAAGCCGCCAAGACCCGCCTGATCGGCCGCGAGCGCGGCTATCACGGCGTCGGCTTCGGCGGCATCTCGGTCGGCGGCATGTCGAACAACCGCAAGTTCTTCGGCTCGCTGCTCACCGGCGTCGACCATCTCGCCCATACCTATGACCGCGAGAAGCAGGCCTTCAGCAAGGGCGAGCCGGAATACGGCGCGCATTTCGCCGATGATCTGGAACGCATCGTCGCGCTGCACGACGCCTCGACCATCGCCGCCGTGATCGTCGAGCCGATGGCCGGCTCGACCGGCGCCCTGCCGCCGCCGAAGGGCTATCTCAAGCGCCTGCGCGAGATCTGCGACAAGCACAACATTCTCTTGATCTTCGACGAGGTCATCACCGGCTTCGGGCGACTGGGCTTCGCCTTCGCCGCCGAGCGCTACGGCGTGATCCCCGACATGATCACCTTCGCCAAGGGCGTGACCTCCGGCACCGTGCCGATGGGCGGCGTGATCGTGCGCAAGCATATCTACGACGCCTTCATGGGCGGCCCGGACAACGTCATCGAGCTGTTCCACGGCTACACCTATTCGGGCCATCCGCTGGCGGCGGCCGCCTGCCTGGCGTCGCTCGACATCTACCGCGACGAAGGCCTGTTCGAACGGGCGCGCGCGATGGAAGGCGCCTGGGCCGATGCGGTGATGAGCCTGAAGGGCGAACCGAACGTCGTCGACATCCGCACGCTCGGCATCGTCGGCGCCGTCGACCTTGCGCCCCGCGCCGACGGCGTCGGCAAGCGGGCCTTCGAAGCGATGGACCGTCTCTTCCGCGAGGAAGGGCTGATGGTGCGGACGGCCGCCGATACGATCGCCTTCTCGCCGCCGCTGATCATCACGGAGAGCCAGGTTGACGAGCTGATCGGGAAGCTGCGCCGGGTGATCCGGGCGGTTGCGAACTGAAGCAGCGTTCGACAGGGAGCTGATTGAGATGGATCGGCGCACTTTTCTCACCGCGGCGAGCGCAGCCCTTGTGGCGCGCCCGGCCGCGGCGCAAGCGCCGGCTCGCCAATGGCAATCCCAGTCTCTCACCGAGGCGGGTTTCAAACCCGATGCGAGCGAACGCCTTGAGAAGGCCTTCGCAGACGGCGAACTGAAAGGGCTCCATGGCCTTGTCGTGCTCCGGCACGGCAAGATCGCGATGGAGCACTATTTCAGCGGCGCGGACGAAATCTGGGGCGACAGCCGCGGTACCGTCGCCTTCAATGCCGACGAGCTCCACGACCTCCGTTCCGTGTCGAAGAGCATCGTCGGCCTGATCTACGGCATCGCGCTCGGCGAAGGCCTGGTCCCGAAACCGGACGCTCCGGTGCTGGCGAGCTTCCCGGATTATCGCGATCTTGCTGCCGATGCGGACCGGCAGCGCATCAAGATCGAGCATGTCCTGACCATGAGCATGGGCCTCGCCTGGGACGAGAGCCTGCCCTATACCGACCCGCGCAACAGCGAGATCGCGATGGAGCGGGCAGCCGATCGCTATCGCTTCATCCTGGAGCAGCCGATCACCCGCCCGCCCGGCGAGGCCTGGACCTATAGCGGCGGTGCTACGGCCCTGCTGGGCCATCTCGTCGCCAGGGGTTCCGGCCAGCGCCTCGGCACGTATGCTTCGAGCCGCCTGTTCGGGCCGCTGGGGATCGGGCATTTCGCCTGGACGAACGGCATGAACGGCGAGGAAGCCGCGGCATCGGGCCTGCGCCTGCGTCCACGCGATCTTGCCGCGATCGGGCAACTCCTGCTGGACAAGGGCAATTATGGCGGGCGGCAGATCATACCGGCCGATTGGGTGGAACAGGCGCTCACCCAGCGCATGCAGCGGCAGGACGGGCTCGGCTACGGCTATCAGTGGTATCTCGGCCGCGACCGCGCCGGCGATCCCTGGTACGGCGCCGAAGGCAATGGCGGGCAGCGCCTCATCGTCGCGCCCAAACAGCAGATCGTCATTGCCGTCACGGCCGGGAACTACAACCTCCCCGGCAATTCGCGGCTGCCGCTTCGCGTGGCGAGCGAATTCGTCTTCGGCAGCCTCGCTCAATAGGCGGCGCGCCGTTCAGACGCGCCGCAACTTGTTGTAGCGCGCGATCAGCCTGTCGCGCTTGAGTCGCGACAGGCGGTCGATCCAGAAGATGCCGTCGAGCTGGTCGATCTCGTGCTGATGGCAGACGGCCAGCAGGCCGTCCGCGTCCTCGCTCTGCTCCACCCCGTCGAGATCGTGATAGCGCACCCGGACATGGGCATGGCGTTCGAGTTCGTCGGTCACGCCGGGCATCGAGACGCTGCCCTCGACATGGCGGATGGTCTCGCGTGAGACCCCGTCCAGCACCGGATTGGCATAGGTCCGGACGTCGCCGGGCGTCAGCTCCAGCACCACCAATCGCTGGGACACGCCGACATGCGGCGCGGTGATGCCGATGCCGGGCGCCGCGCGCATCGTATCGAGCAGATCGGCCGCCAGTTCACGTAGATCGGCATCGAAGCGCGTGACGGGTGCCGCCGCCACGCGCAGGCGCGGATCGGGGAAACTCAGGATCGGGCGTGGAGGCATGCGTAGGCTCGGTCTTCGCTATCCCGGTTCAGGCCCCGCTTCCCTAGCGGATCGCGGGTCCTGACCCCAGCAGGGACATCTTCACTTCGTCGTGTAGCCACCATTCACGAGAATGGTTTGCCCCGTCATCCACCAGCCGTCCGAGACCAGGAAGCGGATCCAGGGGACGATATCCTGGATGTCGGTCAGGCCCGTCTTTGAAAAGGGTGAGAGCGCGGCGGCCGTCTTGTGGTAGGCGACCGCATCGGCGCCTTCCGCCGGATAGAAGAACGGCGTGTCCATCGGCCCCGGCCCGATCGCGGTGACCGAGATGCCGCGGGCACCGAATTCCTTCGAGGCTGCGCGGGTGTAGTGCTCGACCGGCGCCTTGGTGCCGGCATAGCTCGCATAGAACGGCGTGAAGGCGCCGAGCAGCGAGGTCACCAGCGTGCAGACCTTGCCGTTGTCGCCGACCTGCTTGCCGGCCTCCTTGAGGAAGAAGAACGCCGTCTTGGAGTTGACCGCGCTCATCTCGTCGAACTCGGCCTCGCTGATTTCGACCATCGGCTTCTTCAGGACCTTGCCGACCGTGTTCACGGCGATGTCGATCGAACCCATCGCCGCCTTGGCGTCAGTGAAGAGCTTCTCCATCGCAGCCGCCGAGGTCAGGTCGGCCTGAAACGCATAGGCTTCCGCACCGGCTGCCTTGATCGCCGCGAGGGTCTTCTCGGCCTCGGCCTTGGCCGACGTGCTGTTGTAGTGGATGGCGACGGCTTTCGCGCCCTGCGCGGCGAGGTCCTTCGCCAGCAGACCGCCGAGATTCTTGGCGCCGCCGGCGATCAGAACCGTCTTACCCTTGATGCCGTGATCGGCCATCCCATGCTCCTGTTCACTCGCAATCGATGGCCACAAGATACCGTCCCAAAATCGGCTATAAAGATTTTGATCAGGACATCACTGGTCAGGAATTGCGAACAATACGGAGCGCCGATTTGGACCGCATCGACCTCTTCCGCATCTATGCCCGCGTCGTCGAATGCGAGAGCTTCACCCAGGCCGCCAAGGCGCTCGGGCTGCCGCGGTCCTCGGTCTCGGCGGCGGTCGCAGCACTGGAGCAGCGGATCGGCACAAGACTGCTGCATCGCACGACGCGGAGAGTCTCGGCGACGCCGGACGGCGCGGCCTTCTATGAGCATTGCGCGCGGCTCGTCGCCGATGTCGAGGAAACCGAGGCACTGTTCCGCCATAGCACCGCGAGCCCCGCCGGGCGGCTCAGGATCGACGTGCCAGGCCGGATCGGGCGCCTGATCATCGCGCCGGCCCTGCCCGACTTCCTCGCCCGCTATCCCGAGATCGATATCGATCTCAGTGTCACCGACCGGGCAGCGAACCTGATCGAGGACGGCATCGACTGCGTGCTGCGTGTCGGCCCCCTGAACGATTCAGGATTGATCGCCCGTTCGGTCGGGGAATTGCCGCTGATCAATGTCGCCAGCCCCGGCTATCTCGCAGCGCATGGCGTGCCGACGCATCCCGGCGAGCTCGACGGGCACAGGGCGGTCAACTACGCTTCGCCGACGACGGGGCGGATCGAGCCCTGGGAATGGCTGGAGGACGGAACGCTTCACGGCCGCGCCCTGCCCGGTCGCGTCACCGTCAACAGCGCGGAGGCCTATATCGCCTGCTGCCTTGCCGGGCTCGGCCTGATCCAGATCCCGGCCTATGACGTGGCCGAGCATCTCGCGGCGGGCGAGCTCGTCGAGGTCATGCCACGGCACCACGCAGCGGCGATGCCGATGACATTGCTCTATCCCCACCGCCGGCACCTGTCGCGCCGGCTGCAGGTCTTCGCGGACTGGCTCGTGGCGCTGCTGCGCACGCGGCTGGCTGCTTGAACCGGGAGGCTCAGGCCACTTTCTTCTCGGCCGCGCCGTAGAAGCTCTCGCCGGTCTTGGCCATGCGCTTCAGGAGACGGTTCGGCTTGAAGCGCTCGCCATGGTTCTTGGCCAGCTTCTCGCAGAGCTTCACGAAGGCGGCCGCGCCCATATTGTCGATATAGGACAGCGTGCCGCCCGAGTAAGGCGCGAAGCCGAAGCCGATGATCGAGCCGACATCTGCCTCGCGCGGATCGGTGACGACACCCTCCTCATAGGTCTTGGCGGCTTCCAGCGCCTGCGTCACCAGGAGGCGGTGCTTCAGCTCTTCCATGTCGACGCTCTCGGGATCGAGACGTTTGCCGACGAGATCGGCCAGCCCCGGCCAGAGCCGCTTCGGGCCGCCTTCCGGGTAGTCGTAGAAGCCCTTCTTGTTCTTGCGGCCGAGACGGCCATGCTTCTCGACCATGTCGGCGAGCAGCTTCTCCTGCGCCGGATCGACCGCGCCTTCGCCGAGCTGGGCTTTGGTCGCCTTCAGCACCTTGTAGGCGAGATCGACCGCGACCTCGTCATTGAGCGAGAGCGGCCCGACCGGCATGCCGGCCTGCTTGCCGGCTGCCTCGATCATCGCCGGTGGCACGCCTTCCATCAGCATCAGATGGCCTTCGCGGATATAGTTGCCGACGCAGCGATTGGCGTAGAAGCCGCGGGTGTCGTTGACGACAATCGGCGTCTTCTTGATGGCGCGGACATAGTCCAGGGCCATGGCAAGCGCCTTCTTGCCGGTCTTCTTGGCCATGATGACCTCGACCAGCAGCATCTTCTCGACCGGCGAGAAGAAATGGATGCCGATGAAGTTCTTCGGGCGCTGGCTGGTCTGGGCGAGGCCCGTGATCGGCAGCGTCGAGGTGTTGGAGCCAAAGATCGTGCGCGGGCCGACCACGGCCTCGACCCTGGCGATGACCTCGGCCTTGACCTTCGGGTCCTCGAACACAGCCTCGACGATCAGGTCGCAGCCCTTGAGATCGGCATAATCGGCCGAGGCCTTGATGCGGCCGAGCAGCGCGTCGCGATCGGCGGTCTTGGCACGGCCCTTCATGATCTGGTCGGAGACCAGCTTGTGCGAATAGGTCTTGCCCTTCTCGGCCGCCTCGATGTCGCGATCGACCAGCACGACCTCAAGGCCCGCCTGCGCGGTGACATAGGCGATGCCGGCGCCCATGAAGCCCGCACCGATGACGCCGACCTTCTTGAGCTTGGACGGCGGCACATCGGCCGGGCGCCGCGCGCCCTTGTTCAGCTCCTGCATCGAGACGAAGAGCGAGCGGATCATCGAGGCCGCCTCCTTCGTCCGCAGGATCTTGGCGAAGTAGCGGCTCTCGACCTTGAGGCCGAGATCGATCGGGAGCTGCAGCCCCTCGTAGACCGCCGAGAGGATGGCGCGAGCGGCCGGATAGTTGTCGTTGGTCTCGCGGCGATAGATCGCGTTGGCCGGTGGCCAGATCTGCATGCCGGCCGGCGAATGCACCTTGTTGGAAGGCAGCTTGAAACCCTTCTGGTCCCAAGGTGCGGTCGCCTGCGGATTGGCCTTGAGCCAGTCCTTGGCGTTCTGGACGATGTCGGCGCGCGGCACGACAGCATGGACGAGGCCGGAGTTGCGTGCCGGCAACGCCTTCACCTGCTCGCCCTTGAACATCATCTGGAGCGCGTCGCCGGTCTGCATCAGGCGTGCCACGCGCTGCGTGCCGCCGGCGCCGGGGAAAAGACCGACCTTGATCTCGGGCAGGCCGACGCGGGTCGAGGCATCGTCCGAGACGACGCGGTACTGACAGGAGAGCGAGAGCTCGAAGGCACCGCCAAGGCAGACGCCATGGATCGCGGCGGCGAAGGGCTTCCCGCAGGTCTCGAGCTTGCGGTAGAGCAGCGAGAGCTTGCGGCTCTCGTCGAAGAAGCTCTGCATCGCGACCGCCTCGCCCTTCTCCTTGGCGAGCTTCACATAGAGATCGCGCAGGCCCTGGAGCATGGTGAGGTCGGCGCCACCGGAGAAGCTCTCCTTGCCGGAGGTGATGACGCAGCCCTTGATGGCTTCGTCGCCCGCGACCTTGTCGACGATCTGGTTCAGCTCTTCCATCACCTCGGGAGTGATGACGTTCATCGAGCGACCCGGCATGTCCCAGGTTGCCACAGTGATGCCGTCGGCATCGGTCTCGAAGCGGAAATTGGTGAGGTTCATGATCTCTCTCCCTGCCCTTCCGCTCAGACGCGCTCGATGATGGTGGCGACGCCCATGCCGACGGCGACGCAGAGCGTCACCAGCGCGGTCTGCTTGTCCTGCCGCTCCAGCTCGTCGAGCACGGTGCCGAGCACCATCGCCCCGGTTGCGCCGAGCGGATGGCCCATGGCGATGGCGCCGCCATTGACGTTCAGGACCTCGTCATCGATGTCGAGCGCCTGCTGGTAGCGCAGCACGACGGAGGAAAAGGCCTCGTTCAGCTCGAAGAGGTCGATGTCCTTCTTGGACATGCCGGCCTTTTTCAGCACGAGCTCGGTAACGTCGACCGGGCCGGTCAGCATCAGCGCCAGATCGGAACCGACCGTGGCGAAAGCCTTGATGCGGGCGCGGGGCTTCAAACCCGCGGCCTTGCCGGCCTTCTTCGAACCGACGAGCACGGCAGCCGCGCCATCGACGATGCCGGAAGAATTGCCGGCATGATGGACGTGGTTGATGAACTCGACATCCGGATGCGCGGCGGTGGCGACCGCATCGAAGCCACCCATCTCGCCCATCTGGACGAAAGAGGCCTTGAGCGCTGCGAGCGTCTGCATGTCGGTGCCCGGCCGGATCGTCTCGTCGCGATCGAGGATGACGAGGCCGTTGACGTCGGTGACGGGGATCACCGAGTTTTTGAAGCGGCCTTCACTCCAGGCCTTTGCGGCGCGCTGGTGCGAGCGCACGGCGAAGGCGTCGACGTCGTCGCGCGAGAAGCCGTATTTGGTCGCGATCAGGTCGGCGGAGACGCCCTGCGGCATGAAATAAGTGTCGATGGCGACTGATGGATCGACCGCGATGCCGAAGCCGGAAGCGCCCATGCCGATGCGCGACATCGATTCGACGCCGCCGCCGATCGCCATCTCCTTCTGGCCGGACATGACCTGCGCTGCGGCGAGGTTCACCGCATCGAGGCCCGAGGCGCAGAAGCGGTTGATCTGCACGCCCGGCACTTCCTTGCCGTAGCCGGCCTTGAGTGCGACCGTGCGGGCGATATCGGCGCCGGCCTCGCCGACCGGATCGACGCAGCCCATCACCACGTCCTCGACGAGAAGCGGATCGAGATTGTTGCGGTCCTTGATGGCCCGCAGCGCCTGGGTGCCGAGCTCGATCGCCGTGACTTCATGAAGCGAGCCGTCGGCCTTGCCCTTGCCGCGCGGGGTGCGGACGTGGTCGTAGATGAATGCGTCTGCCATCGAGGGAGCTCCCTGGCCTGCCGCGACCCGGCGGCTTGTTTTCCTGCTGAACGCCATGGTCGGGCTTGACCCGACCATCTTCTCATCCAGCGAACTCATCAAGAGATGCCCGGGTCCAGCCCGGGCATGACGTTAAGTGCTCTGCGCGTCAGAACTGCTCGGCGCTCAGCGCCATCGTCGTGTCGGCGCCGGAGGTGATACGCGCCAGATGGGCGCCGGTTTCCGGCAAGGTGCGCTCCATGAAGAAGCGGGCCGTGACGAGCTTGGCGCTCATCCGTTCGTCGGCACCGGCCTTGAGCTTCTCCTGCGCGGCCTTGGCCATCTTCACCCACATGTAGCCGAGCGAGACCAGACCCAGCAGATGCATGAAGTCGTTTGCGCCGGCGCCGGCATTGTCGGGCTTGGCGAGCGCGTTGTTCATGAACCACATCGCCGCCTGCTGGAGGTGGCCGAGCGAAACCTGGAGCGGCCCCAGCAAGGGCTTCAGCGCCTCGTCCTCGGCATTCTCCTTGAGGAAGGCGCCGACTTCGTTGAAGAAGGCCATGATGCCGCGGCCACCGTCGCGGCCGAGCTTGCGGCCGACGAGATCCATCGCCTGCACGCCGTTGGCGCCCTCGTAGATCATGGCGATGCGGGCATCCCGGACGAACTGCTCGACGCCGGTCTCGGCGATGTAGCCGTGGCCGCCGAACATCTGCTGCGCCTTCACCGCATTGTCGAAGCCGATATCGGTGAGCACGCCCTTGAGCACCGGAGTCATCAAGCCGAGCTGGTCATCGGCCGCCTGGCGCTCGGCCGCGTCGCCGGAACGATGGGCGATGTCGGATTTCAGCGCGTTCCAGAGCACGAAGGCGCGCGCCGCCTCATTGAAGGCCTTGATCGACATCAGCGTGCGGCGCACGTCGGGATGGACGATGATCGGGTCCGCCGGCTTGGCGGGCTCCTTGGCGCCGGTGAGCGCACGGCCCTGCAGGCGCTCCTTCGCATAGGCGACGGCGTTCTGGTAGGCGACCTCGGACTGGGCGAGCCCCTGGATCGCGACGCCGAGGCGGGCCTCGTTCATCATCACGAACATGGCATTGAGGCCCTTGTTCTCGGTCCCGACCAGCCAGCCCTGCGCGCCGTCATAGTTCATGACGCAGGTCGCGTTGCCGTGAATGCCCATCTTGTGCTCGATCGAGCCGCAGGACACGCCGTTATTGGCGCCGACCGAGCCGTCTTCGCCCAACTTGTTGCGCGGCACGACGAAGAGCGAAATGCCCTTCACGCCGGCCGGCGCGCCCTCGATGCGGGCCAGCACAAGATGGATGATGTTCCCGGTGATGTCCTGCTCGCCGGCCGAGATGAAGATCTTGGTGCCGGTGATGGCGTAGGAGCCGTCGCCGTTCGGCACGGCCTTGGTCTTGAGCAGGCCGAGGTCGGTGCCGCAATGCGGCTCGGTCAGGTTCATGGTGCCCGACCAGGTGCCGTCGATCATCTTCGGCAGATAGGTGCGCTTGATCTCGTCGGAGCCATGGACATAGAGCGCGGCGATCGCGCCCATGGTCAGGCCCGGATACATGGCGAAGGCCATGTTCGCGGCCGAGGCGTATTCGTTCATCACCGCGCCGAGCGTATAGGGCAGGCCCTGGCCGCCATATTCCGGGTCCATGGCCAAGCCGATCCAGCCGCCGCCGGCATAGGCCTCATAGGCCGCCTTGAAACCCTTCGGCGTGGTGACGCGGCCGTCAGGATGGCGGGTGCAGCCCTCCTGGTCGCCGGAATGGTTGATCGGCTGGAGGACTTCCTCGCAGAGCTTCGCGCCCTCGCCGAGCACGGCTTCGATCACGTCGGAGGACGCGTCGGCGAAGCCCGGCAGGTTGTTGTAGCGCTCGATGGCGAAGACGTCGTTGAGCAGGAAAAGCGTGTCGTCGACGGGTGCCTTGTAGACCGGCATCGGATCCTCCCTCTCGTCGCAAGGCGGCGCCTGGTTCCTGTCGCCGCAGCAAGATAGTTCATATATAAACAATCTAGCCGAAGTTGCAACTGCAGCGTCGCGATTTGTCGCTCGCGGGATGGCGGGAACGTGACGCGGCCATAAAAAAAAGCCCCGGCGAAGCCGGGGCTTTGACTGTCGACCCGAGAGCCTCAGGCTTTCGGCATACGGACAAGCGACGCTTCAAGCTCGGTGATCGCGCTTTCGATCTCGGTGCGCTGGCTGCGCAGCAGTTCGAGCTGCTCCACGATCTGCTCCCGGCTGAGCTGAAGGCCCCCGACGGAAGCGGCCATATCGCCAGCCCCGCCCTTCTTGTCCTCATTGGCCAGCATGGCGCGGATCTCGACGAGCGTGAAACCGAGCTGCTTGCCCTTGAGGATCAGGGCGAGACGCGCCCGGTCGCGCGCCGAATAGATGCGGGTCATGCCGGAACGGCTCGGGGCGATCAGGCCCCGCGATTCGTAGAAGCGGAGCGTGCGCAGCGTGACGCCGAAATCACGGGCAAGATCGCTGATGGTGAAATCGCCGGTCTGATCGGCATCGGCAGGGGCGGTAGCGGAGCGGGTTTCATGAATCGAGGAACCCGCCATAGCTAAGCTTTGGCGTGACATGAAAGCTGCAATCCTTGCAAGTGTGTCGAATCGCCGGCCATGGCGGCGTCGAGTGGTACCGCAGTGATAGGGTGGGCGCTCTCGCTGCGTCAGGTAATACGCGCCCTCCGCAGGGTAAGTTACCGTTACATGGCTCGCAAAGGAGCCATTTCACGCGGCATTCGGAAAAAATTAACGATCGGCACGGCGGTTATTAACCCGTTGTTTACCATGCCCGCCAAATGTCGGGAATGCGCATCGGCGTCGTGGTTTCGTCAACGATATCTTCACGACCTGCCAAGGTTCGCGCGGGAGGCGACGGCACCAGGGGGCCTCGCCTGTCGCAGACAAGGTCCCCTTAGGCGAGCGAGATCATGGCCAACAGCTTGCCCTGGAGCGTGAAGGGCGTCGATCCCCGGACGCGCGATGCGGCAAAGGCGGCGGCCCGCCGTCTGGGAATGACGCTGGGCGAATGGCTCGACCACAAGATCCGCGACGAGAGCGACGAGGGCACGGCCCCAGCCGCTCCGGAGCAGCTCGATATCGCCGCCCTGTCCGAGCGTCTGGCCCGCTTGTCGCAGGGCAAGACGGACACCGCGCCGCGCCAGATGGCCCCGAACCCGTCGCGCGAGGCGATCAACAGCCTCGTCGGCCAGGCCGCCGCCCTCGAAAGCATGACCCGCGAAGCCAATGCCCGGACCGCCGGCGCGCTGGATTCGATCACCCGCTGGATCGAGAAGACCGAGGATCGCCTGTCGTCGAGCGAGCGCGGCTCGGCCGAACGCCAGGAACGCGCCACCAACGTCATCGCCGATGCGATCAAGACGATGGGCGAGCGTATCGCCGAAATCGAGCGCCGCAGCGTCGAGACCCAGCAGAGCCGCGCCGAGCAGGCGCCCCGCCTCGCCTTCAGCCGCGAAGGCCTTGCCGCCGCCGTCACCGACATCCGCACCCGCCAGCGCGTCCTCGATACCGACGAGGCGGCGCGACCGGCCGCGGTCGCGCCCGAGCGCATTTCGGCCCTGCGCGAGGACCTGCGCGAGCTCGGCTCGCGGCTCTCCTACGAGGGCCGCCGCCCGGCCCAGGCGCAACGCCCGGCCGCTCCGGTCCGCGTCGACACCGGCGCCATCGAAGCCAAGATCGGCCTGCTGGCCGAGCGCCTCGACCGGTTCGACCGGCGCGACCAGTTCGAGCCCCTGCTCAAGCCGCTGACCCGGATCGAGGCGGAGGTATCGCGACTGTCGCAGGACCGGGCCGGCGAGAGCTACCAGCGCTTCCAGCTCGAAATCGCGCATCTGGCCGCCAAGGTCGATGCGCTCGCCGCCCGCGGCGGCCAGGTCGCCAATCTCGATCCCGTCAGGCGCGACATCGCGGAGCTCAGGGACCTCCTCGGCGCCGGCGGGCAGGACCACAAGCTGGACGACCTCTCCCAGCAGGTCGCGACGCTCGGCTTCGAGATCGGCCGGTTGCGCGATGTCCGCCCCGACATGGGCGAGCTGCGCAGCCTGGCGAGCGCGATCGACGACGTGCGCAGCGCAGTGCTGTCCCAGCGCGGCGAGTTTCCCGGCGCAGGCCTGCTGACCTCGCTTGCGAGCCAGGTCGACGCCCTGTCGCGCAAGTTCGACGCGGTCGCCACCCAGAAGCTGGACGAAAACAGCGCTTCGCGGCAGAGCGATTACCTCGCCAGCCGCATCGACTCGCTGCAACAGCGGATCGACGTCCTGGTCGAGCAGGGACCGTCCAACGTCACGCGCGAGATCGAGGCCCTCTCGAGCCGGATCGAAAGCCTTGCGGCCTCGAACCAGTTGACGCGGATGGTCGGAGAGGGTGCGGCTGCGGTCGATCTCAACCCGATCGAGCAGATGCTGCGCCATCTCGCCGAGAAGATCGACGAAGCCGGAGCGCCCGGCGCGAACGCCGAATCCTTCGATGCCCTCGAACGGCAGATTTCCGGCATCGCCAGCCGCCTCGACGAGGCGTCCGCAACCCGCTCGGCCGAAAACGGCATGGAACGCACGCTGCAGGACCTCGTCGTGCACCTGCGTTCGATGCGCGAGGAAACGGCGGCCGAACGCGCCGCCCTCGTCCAGGCCGCCAGCACGGCCGCCTCCGGCAAGGGCATCGCCGAACTGTCGAGCCTGGTGACGGGCCTGCGCGACAACCACGTCTCGTCCGACAGCCAGACGCGCGACGCAATCGGCGCCGTTCATGGCTCGCTCGAGTTGATCATGTCGCGGCTCGCGAGCCTCGAAGCCGAGCTGCAAGGCGAGCGGCATCCGCCGGCGAACGGACTGGCCGCAGCGATGCGCGCCGGGGATGGCGTCATCCGGACCAACTCCGTGCCGGCCCGTGACAGCACGAACCTCTCGGTCGGCGCCGCAGCGCAGGACCGCTTTGCCATGCCGGCCGGCGAACCCGGCCGCAGCGAGCCGACCCTGCCGGCGAGCACCGCTTTCGACATTCCGCTGGAACCCGGCTCCGGGCGACCGCGCCCCGAGACCGCGATCGGCGCAGGCCTGGACCCGCAATCGGTCCGCCAGAGCCTGATCGCCGCCGCGCGGCGCTCCGCCAAGGCCGCCAGCGAGGCGGCAGCATCCCCGCCCTCGCCCGCAGCGGAGCCGACGGCGAAGAGCCCGGGCCGCCTCAAGGACATCCTGGAGAAGCGCAAGCGCCCGCTGCTGCTCGGCCTCGCCGCGCTGATCCTCGCCATGGGCACCGCCCATCTCGTCACGAATTCCCTGCGTGGCGACAGCGCCAAGACCGCCAACAGCGGAGCGCGCAGCCTGATCGCGCCGCCCGCCGCCCAGCCGGAAGCGCCGGCCGCGCCGGCGCAGGCTCCCGCCAAGGACCAGTCTTCGGCGCTGCCCGCCACCCCGCAGGACACTCCTGCCCAACCGGCCGCGAACCAGGCCGCGCCCGAGCAGTCCGCCACCGCGGCGGCCGCGCCCGCAACCCCGGTCGCCGCGGAAGCCGCGCCCGCAGCCACGGCCGCTCCGGTCGAACAGGTTCAGGCCGTGACTGGCATCGGCGACCTGCCGGCCGGGTTCGGCAGCGCAGGCTTGCGCAAGGCTGCCCAGGACGGCGATGCGCGCGCGGTCTACGAGCTCGCGAGTAAGGCCGCCGACGGCCCGGCCAACCAGCGCGACCCGAAGCTGGCGCTGCGCCTGTTCGAGCGCGCCGCTGTCGCCGGCCTCGCCCCGGCCCAGTTCCGCGTCGGCAACATGTTCGAGAAGGGCATCGGCACACAGCGCGACCTGTCGCTTGCCCGGATCTGGTACCAGCGCGCCGCCGAACGCGGCAACGCCAAGGCGATGCACAACCTCGCCGTGCTCCATGCCGAAGGCGCCGCCGGCAAGCCGGATTACGCCATGGCGACGGAGTGGTTCCGCCGCGCCGCCGAACTCGGCGTCCGCGACAGCCAGTACAATCTCGCCGTGCTGCTCGGGCGCGGCCTCGGCGCGCCGACCGATCTCGCCCAGTCCTTCGTCTGGTTCTCGGTCGCTGCCGGCCAGGGTGACGAGGATGCCGGCCGCAAGCGCGACGAGGTGGCCCAGCGCCTGAAGGCGGAAGACCTCACCTCGGCAAAGGCGGTCGCCGCGAGCTGGAAGCCGAAGACGCTCGACGCCGCCGCCAACGAGGTCGCCGCCCCCGCAAAGGGCTGGGACCCCCAGCCGACCGCGGCGGCGCCGAAGCCCGGCAAGCCGTCCCGGACCTGAGCCGCCTTGCGCGACGTCATGCTTTCGACGTGTTGACGCGGCACGAAGAACAATCGTTTCCTAGGGCGGGCCGGAAGCGGCCCGCCTTTTCCTTTCAGGAACTTGTCTTAACCCGGGCGCTCTAGTCTGGGGCCCATCAGGCGCATGCAAACGTCCATGCGCCAGCCTTGCGAGGGGTAAGCGTGCAGATCTACCTGCCGATCGCCGAGCTGCCGATCAGCGTGCTGATGGTTCTCGGCCTGAGTGGCGCGGTGGGCTTCATCTCCGGCCTGTTCGGCGTCGGCGGCGGCTTCCTGCTGACTCCCCTGCTGATCTTCCTCGACATCCCGCCGGCGGTTGCCGTCGCCACAGTCGCGGCACAGGTCGCGGGATCCTCGATGACCGGCGTGCTGACCTATCTCCGGCGCAAGGCGCTCGACCTCAAGCTCGGCGGCGTGCTGGTCAGCGGCGGCATCCTCGGCACGGTGCTCGGCGTGCTGTTCTTCAACACGATGAAACGGCTGGGCCAGCTCGAGCTCGTGATCACGCTGTCCTATGTCACGCTGTTCTCGATCATCGGCGGGCTGATGCTCTACGACGCGCTGCGGGCGATGCTGCGCGTCCGGGCCGGCAAGCCGGCGCGCCTGAAGCGGCGCGGCGGCATGCATCCGTGGTGGATGGGCCTGCCCTTCCGCCAGCGCTTCTACCGGTCCGGCCTTTATTGCAGCGTCATTCCCATCGCGCTGCTCGCGGTCATCATCGGCTTCATCGGCGCCGTGCTCGGCGTCGGCGGTGGCTTCATCCTCGTTCCCGGCCTGATCTATTTCTTCCGCATTCCGCCAGCGGTGGTGGTCGGCACCTCGCTGTTCCAGATCCTGGTTACGATGACCGGCGCCACCGTGCTGCACGCCGTCACCAACCAGTCGGTCGACATCGTGCTGGCCGTGCTGCTGCTGCTCGGCGGGGTGATCGGCGCGCAGTTCGGTGGCCGTGCGGCGCGCAGCCTCAATGTCGAATCCTTCCGCCTGCTGCTGGCGCTGCTGATCCTCTCCGTCGGCCTGCGCTTCGCCATCGAGCTGTTCATCCCGCCGAGCGAGCCCTTCTCGGTCGTCGTGCCGGAGAGCGGACGATGAGGTGGCTCGCCGCAATCCTCGCCGCTCTCCCGATCGGTCTCTCAACCGGCACAGCCCGCGCCGAGACGCTGATCGCGGCGATGTCGAGCCACCAGATCCAGATCACATCGAACTATACCGGCAGCCAGCTCACGGTGTTCGGGCTGGTCGAGCGCGACGGCCGCACGGTCGCGCGCGGCGATCCCTACGACATCATCGTCACGGTACGCGGGCCGAAACGCATGCTGCTGGTACGCGAGAAGGAGCGGCTCGGCCCGATCTGGATCAACCGGACGCAGCGGCGCTTTCCCGACAACCCGGTCTTCCTGCATGTCGCCAGCAACCGCCCGATCGCGGAGATGATGTCGAACGAGACGGCGCAGCGCGACCGCATCGGCCTCGTCAATGCCGAGCGGCCATCCGGCAGCTGGGTCGATCTCGACCCCGGCGCGCGGCGCTTCCGCGAAAGCCTCGTCCGGATCATGCAGGGCAAGGACCTCTACGGCTACGAGGAGCGCGGCGTCACCTTCCTGTCGAACGCGCTGTTCAGCGCCCCGGTCGACATCCCCGCGACGGCGCCGACCGGCTCCTACACCGTGGACATCGTGCTCTATTCGGGCGGTGTACCGCTGGCGCGGCAGCAGACCAATTTCGAGGTGATCAAGACCGGCATCGAGCAGCGCCTGGCGCTGGGAGCCTATGACTGGGCCCTGCTCTACGGCCTCGTCACCGTGCTTCTGGCACTGTTCCTCGGCTGGGGCGCGAGCGTGATCTTCCGGCGCGACTAGAAGAGATCGGCATAGGGCAGGAAGGGTACGGCCCCCCCCGCCTCGACCCGCGCGATCTCCTCGGCGAGCACGACGAGCCCGTCCGACTGCGCGAGCGAGGCGAGCGAGCCCGCCCCCTCGCCTGAATGCCTGCGCGCGATGGTCACACCTTCGCCATCCTGCTCCAGAGACACCCGCAGGAATTCACGCCGACCCGGCTTCTTGGCATGCGAGAAGCCCAACCTGACCAGCTGGGCTGACGGCGGAGCATAGGTTTCGCCCGCCAATCGCGCGAGGAGCGGACGGGCGACGAAGGCGAACCCGACGAAGACCGCGACCGGATTGCCGGGCAATCCGACAAAAGGAGTACCGGCAACGCTGCCGATCGCGATCGGCTTGCCCGGCTTGATCGCCACGCGCCAGAGATCGAGCGTGCCGCAGGCGATGACCGCATCCCTGACATGATCGGCCTCGCCGACCGAAACGCCGCCGGAGGTGAGCACGAGATCGCACTCGGCCGCCGCCTCGCGCAGCCGTTGCTCCAGCCCCCCGGCTTCGTCGCGCAGGATGCCGAGATCGACGGTTTCGGCACCGGCCCGCGCCAACAGGGCGCGCAGCATCGCCCGGTTGGCGTCGTAGATCGCGGCCGGAGCGAGCGCCTGGCCCGGCTCGGTCAGCTCGTCACCGGTCGAGAACAGGGCGACGCGCGGGCGCCGGCGCACGGTGACATCGGCCAGCCCCAACGCTGCGAGCAGGCCCAGATCCTGCGGGCGCAGGCGCCGCCCCGCCGGCAGAATCGCCTGCCCGCGCGCGACATCCTCGCCCGCCGATCGCAGATTGGCGCCGCGCCGAATGCCGGCCGGCAGCACGACCGCGCCGTCGCTCGCGACAGCGTCCTCCTGCATCACGATGGTATCGGCACCCTCGGGAACCGGCGCGCCGGTGAAGATGCGCCAGGCGCCATGCTCCAGCGCCGCAGGAGCTTCGCCTGCCATCGTCCGGCCGAGGATCGGCAGACTGGTCGCCGCGCTGGTCGTGAGATCGGCGAAGCGAACGGCATAGCCATCGACTGCGGAATTCGCGAAGGGGGGCAAGTCGCGCGGCGCGACCAGCGCTTGCGCCAACACATGGCCATCGGATTCGGCGAGAGGCAGTACCAGCGCGCCGGCAACCGGATGGACGCGCGACACGGCGTCGGCCGCGGCTTCGTCCAGCGTGAGGAGCCCGGAATCGGATCTGCCGCCGCCCAGTCGCACCATCACGGTCCCCGCCTGCTTCGGCCGCCTGGACACATCGCCGCCCGCTTCCTCCCGATCGCTCGCCTCTTCATCGTCGGCGTGGCGGAAGGGGTCAAGTGACCTGCGTCAAGGCGGCGGTTGCCGCGCCCCGAACAGCCGTCCTATGAAGCAGCATGACGACGATGGCCCCGGCGGGCGCGACCCTCGATATCATTCCGCTCGACCTGCGCGGCCTGAAATGTCCGCTCCCGGTACTGCGCGTCCGCAAGGCGCTGATAGCGGCGCGGACCGGCAGCCTGCTCGTCGTGGAATGCACCGACCCGATGGCGGCGATCGATCTGCCTAATCTCGTCCGCGAGACCGGCGACACCATCGAGCGACTGGGGGATGCGGATGGCGCCCTCGTCTTCCATATCCGCAAGGCGGCGTGAGGCCGCGAGCGAACGGAGTTCAACCACGTGAGCCTTTCCCAAGCCGATGTCCTGCGGGCGCTCGAACTGGTGAAGCTGCCGGCGAGCGGGCAATCGCTCGCCGCCTCCGGCCGGATCGGCGATATCCTCGTCGATGGCGGCAAGGTGATCTTCGCGATCGGCATCGACGCGACCGAAGCGGCGGCGATGGAGCCGGTGCGCAAGGCGGCCGAGAGCGCGGTCGGCGGCCTGCCAGGCGTGACGCAGGTGCTGGTCGGGCTGACCGCCGACAAGGCCGGCCCCTCGGCCGGCATGCAGGCCCGCCAGCAGGCGCAGCGCCCCGGGCCGGGCGGACCGCCGAAGCCCGCCGGCGTGCCGGGCGTGAAGCAGATCATCGCGGTGGCCAGCGGCAAGGGCGGCGTCGGCAAATCGACGACCGCGGCCAATCTCGCCGTGGCGCTTTCGACGCTGGGCCTCAAGGTCGGCGTGCTCGATTCCGACATCTACGGACCGTCCATGCCGAAGATCTTCGGCATCAAGGGCAAGCCGCAGATCGTCTCGGGCCGGACGCTGGCGCCGATGGAGGCCTATGGCCTCAAGGTGATGTCGATCGGCTTCCTCGTCGATGAGGAGACGCCGATGATCTGGCGCGGGCCGATGGTGATCTCGGCGATCACCCAGATGCTGCGCGAGGTCGCCTGGGGCGATCTCGACGTGCTCGTCGTCGACATGCCGCCCGGCACCGGCGACGCCCAGCTCACCATGGCCCAGCAGGTGCCGCTTGCCGGCGCCGTCATCGTCTCGACGCCGCAGGACCTCGCCTTGCTCGATGCCCGCCGCGGCGTGGCGATGTTCAGGAAGGTCGCGGTGCCGATTCTCGGCCTGGTCGAGAACATGAGCTATTTCACCTGCCCGGCCTGCGGGCATCGCTCCGACATCTTCGCCCATGGCGGCGCCCGGCACGAAGCCGAGCGGCTTTCCATCCCCTTCCTCGGCGAAATCCCGCTAGCCATGCCGATCCGCGAGACATCGGATGGCGGCCGACCGATCGTCGCGAGCGATCCGTCGAGCGCCCATGCCAAGGCCTATGTCGCGCTGGCGCGACAGGTGCAGGCCAGCCTGGGCGGCGCGGTGCGGGCGGCGCCGCGGATCGTCATCGAATAAGGTCGAGCACGCGATGCCGGCAGCTTGACAAACCTGGAAATATGTTCTTCTTTTGTTCTGTATTCAGAAGGACGAAACCCATGGCCGTCCATCGCGCCCGCCATATCGGAATCGGCATCGACCGACCGGTGGAGGAGGTCTATGCCTTCCTCGCCGACCCCGTGAATTTCCCGCGCTGGGCCGAAGGGCTCGGCCACAGCTTCGTGCAAGTCGAAGGCATGACCTGGCGCGGCGAGACGCCGATGGGGCCAATGCGCATCCTGTTCAGCGAGCCGAACAATCACGGCGTGCTCGACCACGCCGTCATTCCCGAGCACGGCCCGGCCATGCACAATCCGATGCGCGTCGTCGCCAATGGTGACGGGGCGGAAGTGGTCTTCACGCTGTTCCAGCGCGACGGCATGTCCGACGACGAGATGGCACGGGATGCGGCCATGGTCAGCCGTGATCTCGCGGCCCTGAAAGCGCTGCTGGAACGATAAGACGCGCTTAGATGGTGGCCGCCAGACGCTCGGCTTCGGCAAGGTCCTCGAGCGTGTTGACGTTGAAGAAGGGATCGAACGCCGCAGCCGGCCACTCCGCAACGGCGACGCCATGGGTCTGCGTCCAACGGCCGAGCCTGCGTTCCCCCGCGGCCAATGCCTGGCGCAGGTTCTCCCGCAACGCGACAGGCCAGAGGCCGATGGCGTGATGCTGCTGGCCACCCGAGGCGGCGCAGGCAAGCGGCGTGCCGGCAGTGGCGCGCGCGCGATGCAATCGCGCGGCGAGATCCTCCGGAATGAAGGGCGTATCGGCTGCCACGCTGAGCAGCCACTCGGTTTGCGGCCGATGCTCGGCGACCCAATCGAGGCCGGCCAGAACGCCGGCGAGGGGACCGGCGAAATCCGGCACGGTATCGGCGACGATCGGCAGGCCGAATTCGGCCAGGCGTGCGGGATCGCCATTGGCGTTGAGCAGGAGGTCGTCGCATTGGCCGCGCAGGCGCTCGATGACATGGGCGAGGATCGGCCGGCCGGCAAGCGGCTTCAGGGCCTTGTCGCCGCCGCCCATCCGCCGGGCGAGGCCGCCCGCGAGGATCAGGCCGATCGTAGGCGTCTCCGCCATGCCGCTCGATCAGGCCGCGACGGCCGTGGCGGCCTGCACCCAGCGCTCCACGACCTCTTCGTCAACGGGCAATTCCTGCCAGTCGTCGCCGGCGAAGTCGCGCCAGGCCGGCAGGAAATCGCGGCGCACGGCGATCAGCAACGGCAGGCCCGCAAGCAGCGCGCCGGCGATCTCCTGGCGCAGCCCTTCGCCCAGGGCCTCCTGCTTGCCGAAGCGGTTGACGATCACGAGATCGGCGCGCCCGGCCAGCGCATCGGAAAAGGCTGCGGCTGCGGCCGCAAGCCCGGCCGCGTCGAGATGGCAGCCCGAAGCGCCGGCGCCGAGATCCTGGCTGATCGGAAAGCGCCGGCCGCTCGCAACGTCCTCCAGCGACATCGCCATGCAGCGATCGTCACAGGTCGCGTCGTTGTGCTGGACCACGCCGCCGAGGCGCAGCCCCTGCCGTTTCAGCCTGTCGACGAGGCCGTGCATGAAGGCATCGATCGCGAAGCCGCTCGCAAAGGGGATGGCTGCCAGCATGGTCATGCCGGTTTCTCTCATGAACGCTACCGCTCCGCCAGTGGCGGCAGCGCCGCGCCCCTGCAATCCCGTCGGAGAGATGCCGCGACAGTGTTGCGCCGCACCTACAGTCGGGCGCACCTGCGCCCGCTAGGGTGGCAGGCTGAGGCCCCGTGACGACCGCCGGAACGCATGATCCGAAAGAACGCTCAAGCCCCGCTCGACCCGGCTACCGACGCCGCGCTGCTGCTGCGGCGCATCGGCTTCGGCACGCTGGCCCTCGTCCTGCCGCTGGCCGCGCTGGTGTCGCGCCGGGCCGCCGTCGTGCTGGTGCCGATCGGTGTCGCGCTGCTGATCATCGCGAGCCTGATCGAGGATCCCCGCAAATTCGTGGCGACCCTTCGGGCCTTGCTGCTGAGCCGCCCCGGCGTAATCCTGATCGGACTGATCGCCTGGGCCTTCCTGTCGCTGGTCTGGAGTCCGTTCCCGGGCGCGGCCGCCGAGAAGGCCGGCAATCTCATGCTCGCGGCCATTCTCGGCTTCGTCGGCCTCTCCGCCCTGCCTGAGCGGATGCGCTCGTCGAACCTCAATCTCGTCGCACTCGGCACCGGCAGCGCCGGCATCTTCGCGCTCGGGCTGATCGCGGTCGCGGCTCTGCGCCATGCCGAGACGCCGCCGGGCGCCGTCGAGCGTGGCGTCTCGATCATCCTGATCATGGCCTGGCCGGCGCTGGCCTGGCTGCTCTCGCGCGAGCGTGGCTTGAGCGCGCTCGGGCTCGCGCTCGTCGTGGCGCTGCTGGCGCTGACGCGGTTCGAGGACGGCGAGACGCTGGCGATGATCTTCGGTGCGGTCGCCTTCGGCGCGGTCACCGCCAGCCGCGAGCGCGCGACGCAGATCATCGCCACGATCGTCGCCGGCTTGATGCTGCTCGCGCCGATCCTGCCCTTCCTGCTGGCGCCGCTCGTCTCGATCCTGCCGGACAGCGCCGACGACTTCGCACAGATGCTGTCGATCTGGGCCGATGTGATCCGGCAATCGCCGATCGAAGTGATCACCGGGCACGGCCTCGACACCGTCCTGCGCGGCCAGATGAGCGGTACCCTGCCCCAACCCGCTCCGGCGACGCTGCTGTTCGAGACCTGGTATGAGCTCGGCCTGGTCGGTGCTGCTGCGGCGGCGGCCTGCCTCTATTTCGCGATCCGTGCCGCCGGGCGCATGACCGGAGCGCTCGCAGCGGGCGGCGTCGCCGCTTTCACCACCGCCTTCGCACTCAGCGTTTTCGGCTTCGCGCCGCTGCTGCCCTGGTGGCTGATGACCCTGACAGCCGTCATGCTCCTGTTCGGCGCCATCGCGCGGGGGCAGTACCGGACCGACCGCCCCGCCGTGCCGCTGCCGACACGCGCCCCCAACCATACGCGACCCAAAGCCTCCCAGCCGCCGCGCCCATAGCGGCCCGGACGACCGGCGCTTGACGGGCCGGCATCTGCCGCGCTCTCGTGCCGCCTGATCGGAATCGCTGCGGCAGAGGACAAGAGCGCCATGACCTTCGACGTCACCCCGTTCGACGTCACCCTCGCCGACGTCCAGGCCGCGGCCGCCCGCATCGCCGGCAAGGTCCGGCGCACGCCGACCTATCACAGCGTCGGATTGTCGGAGCGCCTGGGAGTCGAGACCTGGATCAAGCTGGAAAGCCTGCAGCTCGGCGGCTCCTTCAAAGTGCGGGGCTGCTTCAACAAGCTGTCAGGCCTGAGCGAGGCGGAGCTCCGGCGCGGCGTCGTCACCGTGTCCGGCGGCAATCATGCGATCGCCGTCTCCCTCGTCGCGCGCGCGGTCGGCACGCGGGCGCTGGTGCTGATGCCGAAAGCGACGCCGGCGCTCAACATCCGCCTGACGGAGGAAGCCGGCGGGCAGGTCGAGCTCTGCGAGGATTCCATCGCCGCCTTCGCCAAGGCCGAGACTTACGCCGCGCAGGGCATGACCCATGTCCACTCCTATGACGATCCGGCGATCATCGCCGGCCATGGCACGCTCGGCCTCGAACTGGCTGCCGATGCCGGCGGGCGGCTCGACCATGTCTTCGTCTCGGTCGGCGGCGGGGGTTTTTCGGCCGGCGTCGGCGCTGCCCTGAAAGGCCTCGATCCGGCCGTACGCCTGCACGGCGTCGAGACCGAAGGCGCCACGACGATGACGCAGGCGCTCGCAGCCGGCGAGCCGGTCTCGATCCGCCCGACCTCGATCGCCCGCACGCTCGGCGCGCCCTTCGCGACCAGGCGCACGATGGCGGCCGCCCGGCAATTGCTGGAGGACATCATCGTTGTGCCGGATGCCGCCGCAGTCCGCGAGCTGGTCTGGGCCCTGGAGAACGAGCGCGTCCTGCTGGAGCCGGCGGCCGCCTGCGTGATCGCCGCGGCGCTGGAGCGGAAGGACAGCTTCCGGCCGGGCGAGCGCATCTGTCTCGTGCTCTGCGGCTCGAACGTCGCCCTCGCGGATATCGAGAGCTGGCGCTCGGGCTTCGGGATTTAAGACACCCCGATCAGCGGCTGTTGCGCGCCACCCGCGTGTAGTGGCGGCGCTTGCCGGCGGAAGCGTAGCGGCTGCGCTTGTGGCCGTGCCAGGAAATCTCGCGCGCGCCGACATCGGCATGGACCAGGCCGTTCGAGTAGGTGCCGACACCGCCGACGTTCTCGATCGCGCGCGCCGCAGCGGCTGCCTTGCGCGACGACGTCGCCATTGGCCGGAAATCGATCGCCCGGCCGCTGTAGTGCTGGGAGTGGCGGGCATGACGGCCGCCGCAGGTCGAGGTGATCTGGATCGGGCCGATCTTCGCGACGAGATCGGCGATCATCGCCTTCGTCTCGGGCTTGAGGCAGCCGAGGCCTTTGACCTGCGGCTGAAAGGAGATTTTCTCGGGCGTAACATCAGCCAGGGCGGCAGCAGGCAAGAAGCCGCACAGTAACGCAAGCAACGACAAGCGACGCATCATCTACCAAACATGTAAGGGGGGATTGGAAAGGATCAGGCCAGATAATCTCGATGGCCCGAGCGGATGCCGCCTCCGCTAATCGTGAAGCAAGGCCAAATCATGGCTGAGACCTTTCCAGATTATTTCACGCCGTTCATCCGGATCGCTCCTGGCTCTTGGTCATGCGACGATGACCCAGCGATTGGCGATCACGGGAATGCGCAAGCGAAGCCGCCGACGAAGCGCTGTCATCCCGTGCGCGGTGCAGCGCGCAGCGGTGCTCCGCAGACACGGGACCGCATGACGAGAATGTTCCTTTTCCGGAAGACGGTCCCGTGTCTGCGCAGCGGCATTCCATGCCGCAGCGCGCACGGGATGACCCGGTGAATGGCACCCGCCATTCCGCGAAGGCCCATCCCCTGCGCGCCACCGGCTTGGACAGGCGGGGCGCGGCTGGGCTAGCCTGCGCGACGGCACCCGCTTTCTGCGCGGTCGCCCCATACGATCTCAGAGGATACGATGCCCAAGACCGACATCATCGCGGCGCTGACCCCGGAAATCACCGCGATCCGCCGCGACATCCACCGCCACCCCGAACTGATGTACGACGTCCACCGGACCGCTGGCCTCGTCGCCGACAAGCTCAAGGAGTGGGGCGTCGATGAGGTCGCCACCGGCGTCGGCCAGACCGGCGTGGTCGGCATCATCAAGGGCAAGGGCCAGAATTCCGGCCGCGTCATCGCCATGCGCGCCGACATGGACGCGCTGCCGATCCATGAAGAGACCAATCTCCCGCACCGCTCGACCGTGCCCGGCAAGATGCATGCCTGCGGCCATGACGGCCACACCGCCATGCTGCTCGGCGCCGCCAAGTATCTGACCGAGACCCGCGATTTCGACGGCACCGCCGTGCTGATCTTCCAGCCGGCCGAGGAAGGCGGCGCCGGCGCCAAGGCGATGATCGACGATGGGCTGATCACCCGCTTCGGCATCCAGGAAGTCTACGGCATGCACAACAAGCCGGGCGTGCCCGTCGGCAAGTTCGAGATCCGCAAGGGTCCTGCGATGGCCGCGGCCGACCGCATCCACATCAAGATCGAGGGCCTCGGCGGGCACGCGGCGGCGCCGCACCGCGTCAACGACCCGATCGTCGCCTCCTGCGCGCTCGTCACCGCGCTGCAGACGGTGTCCTCGCGCAATGCCGATCCGCTCGATTCCATCGTGGTCTCGGTGACGGCGCTGAATGCCGGCGAGGCGTTCAACGTCATCCCCCAGACCGCCGAGATCAAGGGTTCGGTCCGCACGCTGACGCCGGAGATGCGCGCGCTCGCGCAAAAGCGCATCACCGAGATCGTCGAAGGCGTGATGAAGGCCTTCGGCATGAAGTACGAGCTGGAATACCATCTCGGCTATCCCGTGACCTTCAACCATGCCGGCCAGACCGATTTCGCCACCAGCGTGACGAAGGAGGCCTTCGGCTCGGACGCGATCAACACCGAAGTGCCGCCGACCATGGGCTCTGAGGATTTCTCCTACATGCTGGAGGAGCGCCCCGGCGCCTTCATCAATATCGGCAACGGCGACTCGGCGGGCCTGCACAACCCGGCCTACGAGTTCAACGATGCGGCGATCCCGGTGGGCGTGAACTACTGGGCGAGCCTCATCGAGATCGCCATGCCGCAGCGGGCCTGACGGCCGGGCGATGAGCGACATCGATTGTCTGGTGATCGGGGCCGGCGTCGTCGGCCTCGCAGTTGCCCGCGAACTGGCGCTGTCCGGACGCGAGATCGTCATCGCCGAGGCTGCCGAGGGCATCGGCACCCAGACCTCGGCACGCAATTCCGAGGTCATCCATGCCGGGGTCTACTATCCGCCCGGCTCGCTGAAGGCCCGCGTCTGCGTCGCGGGCCGCAGCAAACTCTATCGCTACCTGCAAGAACGCGGCCTGCCGCACAAGGCCTGCGGCAAGCTGATCGTCGCCACCTCCGAAGCCCAGAAGCCGGCGCTGGAGACGATCATGGCTCGCGCACAGGCTTCGGGCGTCGACACGCTGCGCTGGCTCTCAGGCGCCGAGGCAAAGGCGATGGAGCCTGAGGTGCGCTGCGAGATCGCGCTCCTCTCGCCAGAGACCGGCGTGGTCGACAGTCATGCGCTAATGCTGTCTCTGCTCGGCGAGTGCGAGGCGGCCGGCGGATCGCTCGCGCTGAACACGCCGATCACCGGCTGGCGGCGCGAGACTGAAGGCTTCAGCGTCGATTTCGGCGGTGCGGAGCCTGCGACCTACACGGTGCGGACGGTGGTCAATTCGGCCGGCCATGGCGCACCGAAGCTGCTCGGCCTGCTCGACGGCTTTCCGTCTGAACACGTGCCGGTGCAGCACTATGCCAAGGGCAACTATTTCGCGCTGACCGGCAAGCAGCCGTTCAGCCACCTGGTCTATCCGGTGCCTGAAGCGGCTGGGCTCGGCATCCACGCCACCATCGACATGGGCGGGCGGGTCAAGTTCGGCCCCGATGTCGAATGGGTCGGGAGCGATCAGGATCTGGTGGTCGATCCGGCGCGGGCGGAGAAATTCTACGCGGCAATCCGGACCTATTGGCCGGCACTGTCGGACGGGGCGCTGGTCGCGGATTACGCCGGCATCCGGCCGAAGCTGCACGGGCCGAGCGAGCCGATGCCGGACTTCCGCGTCGACGGGCCGGAGGTTCACGGCATAGCGGAGCTGGTCAATCTCCTGGGCATCGAGAGCCCGGGGCTGACCAGTTCGCTCGCGATCGCGGAGATGGTGCGCGAGAAGCTCGCGGCGTGAAGGGTGTCTTCCCGCACGCGCTGCGGCACGCAGTGACGCTGCGCAGATGCGGGATCGTTCTCAGGAAAAGGCGCCTTCTCGTCGCGCGGTCCCGTGTCTGCGCAGCAGCACTGCGTGCCGCAGCGCGCACGGGATGACGCGCTTCTTTTCTCGCGCTTTTTGTCGCCCGCAGCGCCTTACCCCCGCGCCTTCTGAAATGCTTCCTTCGCCTCGCGCGCCAGCGTCTCGATCCGCTTCCAATCACCCGCGGCGATCGCATCGGCAGGGACCAGCCAAGAGCCGCCGACGCAGATGACCTGCGGCAGGGCGAGATAGTCGGCAAGGTTCTTCAGGCCGACACCGCCGGTCGGGCAGAAGGTCATCTGCGGGAACGGGCCGGAAAGCGCCTTGAGGGCCGGCGGGCCGCCCGCCTGCTCGGCCGGGAAGAACTTCGCTATCGTGCGGCCAGCGGCAACGGCGCGCATGCAGTCGGAAGCGGTCGCCACACCCGGTAGCCAGGGCAGACCCGCCTTGCGCAAGGCTTCGTCGACACTCTCGCTGAAGCCCGGGCTGACCACGGCCTGCGCGCCGGCATCCTTGACCTGCTGGGCCTGGGCCGGGGTGACGACCGTGCCAGCAACCGCCAGCGCCTTCGGAACCGATTTCGCGATGGCGGCGAGCGCTTCCATCGCGGTCGGGCGGCGCAGGGTGACCTCGACGACATCGATACCGCCGGCAACGAGGGCATGGGCGAGATCGACAGCGCGCGAGGCGTCCTCGATCACCACGACGGGGATCACGCCGCAATTCTTCAACCGGGCAATCGCGGCAATTTCGTCCATGGTCTCGTCTTTCAATCGATTTGAACTGGAAACCGGGCTCTACTCCTTCGCCCAGTAGACGTCGAGCCCTCGCGCGCTGCCGAGCAGAAGGTCGACAGGCAATGGCTGCTGCCCGCGCTCCGGAGCGGCCTTGAGTACAGCTTCCTTGGCAGTGCCGGAGACGAGCAAGCTCGCCCAGCCAGCCCCGAGCAGGCGGGCGGGCGAGAGCGAGAGCCGCGGCGGCAATCCCGGCGGGCGGGCGACGACGATGCCGCTGTCCGGCACCGCATTGAAGGCAGCCTCCGCGCCGGGAAAGAGCGAGGCGATATGCCCGTCGGCGCCCATGCCGCTGACGAGCAGGTCGATCTGGGGCAGTTCGGCAAGTTTGGCGCACAGCACGGCAGCAGCGGCCTCGATGTCGCTGCCGTGCTCGTGGAAGGACAGGAACGAGGCTCGCCCTTCCGCCAGCGGCGCGAATTGCGCGCGGATCATGCGCTCGTTCGAAGCGGCATCATCGGCGGCGACAAAGCGCTCGTCGGTCGGCAGCAGCGTGACCTGTTCCCATGGCAGGTCATGCTGGCCGAGCGCGGCGAGGAAGCCGGCCGGGGTCGTGCCGCCGGGCACGGCGAGAAGCGCCCTGCCCTGCCCAGCAAGCAAATCCTTCAGCCGGATCGCAACCGCCTCCGCCAGCGCCTCGGAGGCGTCGGCCAGAGTGGCGAAGCGGTGCCAGGCGAGCGGGCCGGCCATCAGACCAGATCCGGATCGGCCCAGGAGCGGCCGTCGCGCTCGATCAGGCCGATCGCCTGCGACGGGCCCCAGGAACCGGCGGCGTAGCGATGCGGATGCGGGTAGTAGTCCTGCCAGCCGGCGATGATCGGATCGACCCAGGACCAGGCCTGCTCGACCTCGTCGCGATGCATGAACAGCGTCTGGTCGCCGCGGATCACGTCGGTCAGCAAGCGCTCATAGGCATCCGGCGTACGTTCGTCGAAGGCGGTGGAATAGCGCAGGTCGAGCTGGCGCGGCACGATCTTGAGCCGGCCGGAGCCCGGCACCTTCATCATCAACTGGAGCTGCACGCCGTCGTTCGGCTGCAGGCGGATGAAGAGGCGGTTGGCGTCGAGCCGGTCGCCGCCGCCATTGCCGAAGATCGAATGCGGTACCGGCTTGAAGGTGACGGCGATCTCGGAATAGCGCTGCGCCATGCGCTTGCCCGTACGCAGATAGATCGGCACGCCGGCCCAGCGCCAGTTGTCGACCTCGCAACGGATGGCGACGAAGGTCTCGGTGTTGGAGGCGTGGCCGAGTTCATCGGCATAGCCCTTGACGCGCTGGCCGTCGATCTGGCCGGCGCCGTACTGGCCCCGCACGGTGAAGCGCTGGACGTCCGGTCCGACGATCGGACGCAGCGCCTTCAAGACCTTGATCTTCTCGTCGCGGACGGCGCCGGCCTCCAGCATATTCGGCGGCTCGATGGCGAAGAGGGTGAGCAACTGCATGAGATGGTTCTGGACCATGTCGCGCATATGCCCGGACTTGTCGTAATAGCCGGCGCGCTGCTCCAGGCCGACCGTCTCGGCCACCGTGATCTGGACATGGTCGATGTCGCGGCTCGACCAGGAGCGCTCGAACAGCGTGTTGGCGAAGCGCAGGACGAGCAGGTTCTGCACGGTCTCCTTGCCGAGATAATGGTCGATCCGGTAGGTCCGGCTTTCCGGCAGGATGCGCGCGACGGCATCGTTGATCGCGCGGGCCGAGGCGAGGTCGCGGCCAAGCGGCTTCTCCAGGATGACACGCGAGGTCGGCGTCAGGATGTCGGCCTTGGCCAAGTTCTCGCAGATCGGGATGAACAGGTCGGGCGGGGTCGAGAGATAGAAGGAGCGGACGCGCTCGCTGTCGCCCAGTGCCTTCTTCAAAGCCTTGTAGGTTTCCGGTTTCAGCGCATCGAGCATCACCATGGTCAGGCGGCGCAGGAAGGGCTCGACCTGATCCTTCGGGATGCCCTCTTCATCGAGGCGCCTGGCGATCTGCTTCGGCAGGCCCTCGACATCCTCCTCCTTGCGGACGACGGCGAGGATGCGGCTCTCTTCGGGCAGGACGCCCTCGCGGTTGCGCTGGGCCAGCGCCGGGAAGAGCTTGCGCAGGGCGAGATCGCCGCCCGCCCCGAAGATCACGAGATCGAAGGGCGGGACCGGTGTCCGCTCGGGAATGCTCTCGGGCCGAAGCGCGTTGTCCACGGTTGCGTCCATAAGTCCTGTAACTCCGTCAGGCGGTGCCGGTTCGCTGGGCCGGCGCAAGGCCTTGCAGGCCGGTCGCAATCCGAACCGGACACGAAGCAGCTAGCGCAAGGCTGCGACCAGAGTGAGACGGATTTGCCGCGCTGCAAAGAGGGGACGGCGCAGGGCCGATCCCCTCGTCGTTCAGCCCGCGCGCCGGAAGCCCGCGCTCGCGGTCAGCAATTGCTGGGCATAGGCCGTCTGCGGCTGGCGCGCGGCCAGCGTCTCGACCGCCATTTCCTCGACGGCACGGCCGAACTGCATGACCAGCAGGCGCTCGCACATGTGGCCAACGACCGAGAGATCGTGGCTGACGAGGATATAGGTCAGCTTGCGTTCCTGCCGCAGCGCCGCGAGCAGGTTCAGCACCTCCGCCTGGATCGAGACGTCGAGCGCCGAGGTCGGCTCGTCCAGCAGCAGAATCGAGGGTTCGAGCACGAGCGCTCGCGCGATCGCGACGCGCTGGCGCTGGCCGCCCGAGAGCTGGTGCGGGTAGCGGAAGCGGAACGAGGCCGGCAAGCCGACATCGGAGAGCGCCTTGCCGATCCGGGCCTCGGCATTGTCGAGGCCGTGGATCGCGAGCGGTTCGGCCAGCGTATCGTCGACCGTCTTCTTGGGATGCAGCGAGCCATAGGGATCCTGGAAGACCATCTGGACGTTGCGGTAGAAGGCCTTGTCGCGAACCTTGGGCTGCACAACGCCCTCGATCGTGACATTGCCGCTCCATTCCCGGTTCAGGCCCGAGAGCACGCGCAGCACGGTCGACTTGCCCGAACCGGACTCGCCGACGAGGCCGTAGCTCTCGCCCTTGCGGACGTCGAAGGAGAGGTCCTTCACGACATGGGAGTCGCCGAAAGAGACGTTGAGCTTGTCGACGGAGATCGCTGCGTTCGTCATGCCAGCCACGCCGGGTCACGGTTGAGGGTGGCGAGTTTCGCCCGAGGATGGTCGAGGTCCGGCAGGCATTCGAGCAGGCCGAGCGTATAGGGGTGGCGCCGGCTGCGCGCGGCCGAGTCCGCGAGTTCTGCCGCCGGCAGCGTCTCCATGACCTTGCCGCCATACATGACGATGACGCGGTCGCAGAAGGACTGCACCAGATGCAGGTCGTGGCTGATGAAGATCAGGCCCATGCCACGCTCGGTGACGAGATCGTCGAGAATCTTGAGGATCTGGAGCTGGACGGTGACGTCGAGCGCCGAGGTCGGCTCGTCGGCGATCAGCACTTCCGGCTCTGCGATCAGCATCATCGCGATCATGACGCGCTGGCCCATGCCGCCCGAGACCTCGTGCGGATAGAGATCGTAGACACGAGCGGGCTCGCGGATCTGGACCTGCTCCAGCATGGCGAGGCTGCGCTCGCGCGCCTCGCGGGAGCCGGCCTTGCGATGGATGCGATAGGCCTCGGCGATCTGGCTGCCGACGGTCTCGACCGGGTTCAGCGAGAATTTCGGATCCTGCATCACCATGGAGATGTGGCGACCGCGCAGCTTGCGCCGGGCGCCCTTGTCCATGGTCGTCAGGTCCTGGCCGCGGAAGCGCATGCGGTCGGCGCTGACGACGCCGGGATGCGGGATCAGGTCGAGGATGGCGCGGCCGGTCATCGACTTGCCGGAACCGGACTCGCCGACGATGCCGAGCCGCTCGCGGCCGAGCGTGAAGGAGAGGCCGCGCACGGCCCGGACGATGCCGGTCGGCGTGTGGAAATCGACCTTGAGATTGTCGACCTCGAGAAGAGGCTGCTCGCTCGTCATCGGCTTACCTCGCATCCATGACGTCGCGGAGCCCGTCGCCGAGCAGGTTGAAGCCGAGCGCGACGATGCAGATGGCGACGCCGGGGAAGGTCGCGACCCACCACTGGTCGAAGATCTGCTCGCGGCCGGCCGAGATCATCGCGCCCCATTCGGGCATCGGCGGCTGCGCGCCGAGGCCGAGGAAGCCGAGGCCGGCGGCGGTCAGGATGATGCCGGCCATGTCGAAGGTGGTGCGCACGATCAGCGAGGACATGCACATCGGCACGACATGCTTCCAGATGATGCGGGCCTGCGAGGCGCCCTGCAGGCGCATCGCGGCGATGTAATCCTGGTTGCGGATCACCATGGTCTCGGCGCGGGCGACGCGGGCATAGGGCGGCCAGGTCGTGATCGCGATGGCGATGATGGCGTTGACGATGCCGGGGCCAAGCGCCGCGACGAAGGCCAGCGCCAGCACGAGGCGCGGGAAAGCGAGGAAGACGTCGGTGATGCGCATCAGCAGGCGATCGACCCAGCCGCCATAGTAGCCGGAGATCGCGCCGATCAGCAGGCCGAAGGGGCCGACCGTGACGACGACCAGCAGCACGATCACCAACGTGATCCGCGTGCCGTAGACGATGCGGCTGAAGATATCGCGGCCGAGCGCATCGGTGCCGAACCAGTTGGTCGCAGACGGCGGCAGGAGGCGCTTGTCGAGCGTCTGCGCGATCGGATCGAAGGGCGCGATCAGGGGTGCGAAGGCAGCGATCAGCAGCAACAGGACGATGATGACGAGGCCGGCCACCGCCATCGGGTTGCGCTTGAAGGCGAGCCATTGCCGGTAGAGCTGGCCGAGACGGGCCTGGCGGCGCGACTCCGGCGAGTCGCTGATCAGCCAGGCGTGCAGGCCGGGAGAGGAGGTGTCGCTCATGTCCTGCTCCTCAGCGCACGCGCGGATCGGCCAGGCGGCCGATGATGTCGGTCAGGAGATTGACCGCGATGAAGACGACGCCGACCACCAGCGTGCCGCCGAGCACCGCGTTCATGTCGGCGTTGAGCAGTGCATTGGTGAGATAGCGGCCGAGGCCAGGCCAGGCGAAGATCGTCTCGGTCAGCACCGAGCCCTCCAGCAGATGCATGTAGGAGAGCGCGATCACGGTGAAGAGCGGCACGGCGGCGTTGCGCAGCGCGTGGCGCCAGATCACGGCCGTCTCGGAAACGCCCTTCACGCGGGCGGCGATGACATATTGCTGCTGCAGCTCGGTGATCATGAAGCTGCGCGTCATGCGGCTGATATAGGCGACCGACAGCAGGCCGAGCACCAGCGCCGGCAAGATGAGATGCGAGAAGGCGTCCCAGAACGCCTCCCATTCGCCCTCGAGCGCGGCATCGATCATGATGACGCCGGTGCGGGTGGTGACGATGTCTTGCCAGACGACCGAGATACGACCGGGACCAGCGACCCAGCCGAGCTTGGCGTAGAACAGCAGCAGCGCCATCAGGCCGATCCAGAAGACCGGGACGGAATAGCCGACGAGGCCGACGACGCGGGCGACCTGGTCCTGCCAGCGGCCCTGGTTGACGGCGGCGAGGATGCCGAGCGGGACGCCGATGAGCACGCCGATCAGCGTGCCGAGCGTCGCGAGCTCCAGCGTCGCCGGGAAAACGCGCTTGATGTCCTCGACGACCGGGTTCGAGGTCAGCACGGAGGTGCCGAGATTCCCGGTGAAGACCTTGCCGATATAGATGGCGAATTGCTGCCAGAGCGGCTTGTCGAGGCCGAGCTCGATGCGCGCCGCTTCATAGGTCTCGGGCCGGGCGTTGTCGCCGACGACGGCGAGCACGGGATCGATCGGAATGACGCGGGCGATGAAGAAGGTGACCAGCAGCAGGCCGAACATGGTGATGACCACGGTCGTCAGCTCGCGCGAAAGGGCGCGGCCCCAGCGGCGAAGCCTTCCCGGCGCGGCGGCCTTGGCTGTGGGCGCTTGCGTCACGGCTGTCATGACCCGCCTCCATTTCTCGTGGTTTTCGTCGGTATGCCGGAACCGGCCGCGAGCAATCCAGGCTGCGCGGACATCCGGGGCATATCCGGGGATGAGGCATGAAAGGAAACCCGCCGCGACCTTTTCAGGATCGCGGCGGGCTCCTGAGCCGGGGGCTCAGTTCTTGGTGATCGGGGCGTAGCGGTTGGTGTCCGAGCTCGGGCCGATGACCCAGCCGTTCACGTTCTTGCGCTCGGCCGAGACCTCGATCTGCTGGAACATGATGACGAAGGGCGAAACCTTCTGGTGCTCGCGCTGCAGGCCCTCATAGGCGGTCTTGCGCTTGGCCGCATCGGATTCCAGCACGGCGGCCTGGGTGGTCTTGGTCATCTGCGGGATGTCCCAGGCGTTGCGCCAGGCCAGCGTCTTCGACTTCGCCTCCTCGCCATTGTCTTCGTTGATGGCGAAGGTCTCGGCATTGGTGTGCGGGTCGAGATAGTCCGGCCCCCACTGGCCGATATAGATGTCGTGGGTGCGGGCGCGGTACTTGGTCAGCGTCTGCTTGCCGTCGCCGGGGATGATCTCCAGCTTGACGCCGGCCTGGGCCCAGGTCGCCTGGATCGCCTGAGCGATGTCGGTGATCGGCGCGACCGAGCGGGTATCCATGGTCACGGTGAAGCCGTTGGGGAGCCCGGCCTTGGCCAGCAGTTCCTTCGCCTTGGCGACGTTGAGCGAATAGGGCTTGTCCGTGATCGCGCCGAGGAAGCCCTGCGGCAGGAAGGATTCGTGGCCCTTATACGTGCCCTCGAGGATGTTCTTCTCGATCGAGGCGTAATCGACCAAGAGCTTCAGCGCCTCGCGGACCTCGGGCTTGGCGAGATTCGGGTTCTTCTGGTTCAGGCCGAGATAGAGGATGTAGCCCTTGTCGCCCTGGACGATCTTGATCGCGTCGTTGGTCTTGACCGCCGCGAGCTGGTCCTTGGAGAGGTTGCGGGCGATATCGACGTCGCCCTTCTCGACGAGGAGGCGCTGCGAGGCCGGCTCCGCGACATGGCGCACGACAATGCGCTTGCTCTTCGGGGCCCCCTTCCACCAGCTCTCGTTTGCGTCGAGCGTGTACTGCTCGTTCGGGCGATAGCTGCGGACCTTGTAGGCGCCGGAGCCGGCCGAATTCAGCTTCAGCCAGCCATTGCCCCAGTCGCCATCCTTCTCATTGGCCTTGACCAGCTTGGAGTCGACGATGGCAGCGACGCCGGAGGTCAGGCAGTTATAGAAGAAGGTCGGGGCGAAAGGCTTCGAGACCGTGATCTGGACGGTGTTCTCGTCGACGGCCTTGACCTTGTCGAGCACGTTCTCGGCAACGAAGCCGAACTGGCGCAGGATGAAGCCCGGCGACTTGTTCAGCGTCACCGCGCGCTGGAAGGAATAGACCACGTCGGCGGCGGTCATCGGGTTGCCGGAGTGGAACTTCACGCCTTTGCGCAGCTTGAAGGTGTAGGTCAGGTTGTCGGGGCTGACGGTCCAGCTCTCGGCAAGATCCGGGATCAGCTCGTTATTCTTGGCGATATCGATATTGATGAGCTTGTCGTAGACATTCGCGCCGACCTCGACGCCCGAGAACTCGAAGGCCTCGGCCGGATCGAGCGTGATGATGTCGTCGATCTGCTTGGCCATCACGATCGTGTCCTTCGGCGTCTGCGCGAAGGCGGCGGTGGTCGACATCAGGGCCGCAAAGGCCGAAACCGCCATCAACTTGGCTACGTGACGCATCGATTTCCCCATTGTTCGTGTTGCGCGGGCGCTAGCCGCCCGTTGGGCGCTATGTGCAACCAGTCCCTAGCGGCTGTCCAGTCGACGAACGGCGATGGAAAGGGCTCGGCGAGGCATTTTGCACATCTCTTGAGCAGCAACCCGGCGCTCAGGGAGCTTTCCGGCCTTGGCGACTCCTTGCGCGCACCGACCGCCCCGCTAACCTGACGTCGCCGGCGGCTTCCGCCTGGGACTAGGGGGCGAACCTTGGCCATCATCGCCGCGCTGAACCATGTCACGCATTACCGCTACGACCGGCCGGTCACGCTCGGGCCGCAGATCGTGCGCCTGCGGCCGGCGCCGCATTGCCGGGCCGCAATCCAGAGCTACTCGCTGAAGGTGACGCCGGCACAACATTTCGTGAACTGGCAGCAGGACCCGGCCGGCAACTGGCTGGCCCGGTTTGTCTTTCTGGAATCCGTGATGGAATTCCGGATCGAGGTCGATGTCGTCACCGAACTGTCGATCATCAATCCATTCGATTTCTTCGTCGAAGCGCAGGCAGAGACCTTCCCCTTTGCCTACACGCCCGAGCAGACCGAGGAGCTTGCGCCTTACCTGGTCACGGAGCCGGCCGGGCCGCTGCTCTGCGCCTTCCTCGCCGAGCTGCCGCGCGAACCGATGAACACGGTCAACTTCATCGTCGACCTCAATGCCCGCCTGCAGCGGCGCATCGCCTATGGCATCCGCATGGAGCCCGGCGTGCAGGAGCCGGAGCATACGCTCTCGATCGGGTCGGGCTCCTGCCGCGACACGAGCTGGCTGCTGGTCCAGGCGCTCCGGCATCTCGGCCTCGCGGCGCGCTTCGTCTCCGGCTACCTCATCCAGATGAAGGCGGATATCGATCCGCTCGAAGGCCCACGCGGGACCGACAAGGACTTCACCGACCTCCACGCCTGGGCCGAGGTCTACATTCCCGGCGCCGGCTGGGTCGGGCTCGATCCGACCTCGGGGCTGCTCACCGGCGAGGGCCATCTGCCGCTGGCGGCGACGGCGCATTATCGCTCGGCCGCGCCGGTCTCGGGCGTTGCGAGCTATGCCGAGACGAGCTTCGACTTCCAGATGAGCGTGACGCGGGTGCACGAGGTGCCGCGCATCACGCTGCCCTTCTCCGACGCATCCTGGGGCGAGCTCGACGCGCTCGGTGACAAGGTCGAGGCCGACCTCCAGGCGCAGGATGTCCGTCTCACCATGGGCGGCGAACCGACCTTCGTCTCGATCGATGACCAGACCGGCGAGGAATGGAACATCGCCGCCGTCGGGCCGACCAAGCGCCAGCGCGCGGACGTGCTGATCCGCCGGCTGCGCCAGCGCTTCGCGCCCGGCGGGATGCTGCATTACGGCCAGGGCAAATGGTATCCGGGCGAGACCCTGCCGCGCTGGGCCTTCGCGCTCTACTGGCGCCGCGACGGCCAGCCGATCTGGCGCAATGCCGATCTCATCGCCCGCGAGCCCGGCGCGCAGACCGGTGGCGACCGCGAACTCGACATCGCCTCCACGATCCGCGATGCCGAGGCGCTGGCGCAGGGGCTTTCCGAGAAGCTCGGGCTCGGCGCCGACCATGTGATGCCGGCCTATGAGGACACCGGGGTCTGGCTGCTCAAGGAGGCGCAGCTGCCCGACAATGTCGACCCGCTCGATTCGCGCCTTTCCGATCCGGAGGAGCGCTCGCGGATGGCGCGGGTCTTCGAACTCGGGCTCGGCAATCCGCGCGGCTACGTCATCCCGGTGCAGCGCTGGCAGGCGGGCGCGAACGACCGCCGCTGGCGCTCGGAGAAATGGCAGCTGCGCCGCGGCAAGCTCTTCCTGGTGCCCGGCGACTCGCCGGTCGGCTACCGTTTGCCCCTGGGTTCGCTGCCGGTCGTACCCAAGGCCGAATACCCGCATATCCACCCGCAGGACACGATGGAGCCGCGCCCGCCGCTGCCGGCGGCAGGGCCGGCCGGGGCGAGCTGGACCGACCATCCCGAGGCACGGCCTGCAGAACCGGCCGCCACGGAGGAACGGCCCGGCCCGACGCAGATGAGCATCGGCGCAACTGCGGCGGCGGGTCCGGTCCAGGACCGGCGCGAGCAGGAGATCGGCGGCGAGCATGTCCGCACCGCGCTCAGCCTCGAGATCCGCGACAATGTGCTCTGCGTCTTCCTGCCCCCGGTCGAGCGGCTGGAGGATTATCTCGACCTCGTCGCCTCGGTCGAGGCGGTGGCGGAGGAACTCGGCCAGCCCGTGCATATCGAGGGCTATGCGCCGCCCTTCGACCCCCGCCTCGACGTCATCAAGGTCACGCCCGATCCCGGCGTGATCGAGGTCAATATCCACCCGGCAAAGGACTGGCGCGAGGCGGCGGCGATCACGCAAGGCGTCTACGAGGAGGCGCGGCTGGCGCGGCTCTGCGCCGAGAAATTCATGGTCGACGGCCGCCATACCGGCACCGGCGGCGGCAACCATGTCGTGCTCGGCGGCGTGACGCCGGCCGACTCGCCCTTCCTGCGCCGGCCGGACCTGCTCAAGAGCATCATCCTCTACTGGAACCGGCACCCGTCGCTGTCCTACCTGTTCTCGGGGCTGTTCATCGGCCCGACAAGCCAGGCGCCGCGCATCGACGAGGCAAGGCAAGATCAGCTCTATGAGCTGGAGATCGCACTGGCGCAGGTGCCCAGGCCCGGCGAAAAGCCGATCCCGCTCTGGCTGGTCGACCGGTTGTTGCGCAACCTGCTGGTCGACGTCTCCGGCAACACGCACCGCACCGAGATCTGCATCGACAAGCTCTATTCCCCGGACGGACCGACCGGCCGGCTCGGGCTGGTCGAGTTCCGCGGTTTCGAGATGCCGCCGGATGCACGGATGTCGCTCGCCCAGCAACTGCTGCTGCGCGCGCTCATCGCCTGGTTCTGGCGGGAGCCGCTCGACGGCAAGCTGGTTCGGTGGGGCACGACCCTGCATGACCGTTTCATGCTGCCCGAGATGGTCTGGCAGGATTTCAAGGACGTGCTCGCAGACCTCAAACGCGCCGGCTATGCCTTCGATCCCGTCTGGTTCGAGGCGCAGGCCGAGTTCCGCTTCCCCTTCTTCGGCAAGGTCGCGCATGGCGGCGTCGCGATCGAGATCCGGCAGGCGCTCGAACCCTGGCATGTCATGGGCGAGGAAGGCGCGATCGGCGGCACGGTGCGCTATGTCGACTCGTCGATCGAGCGCCTGCAGGTCAAGGCGACCGGACTGGTGCCGGGCCGCCATCTCGTCACCTGCAACGGCCGGCGCCTGCCGCTGACGGAAACCGGCGTCTCGGGCGAGGCCGTCGCAGCGGTGCGCTTCAAGGCCTGGCAGCCGGCATCTGGCCTGCATCCGAAGATCCCGGTGCATGCGCCATTGACCTTCGACATCGTCGATCTCTGGTCCGGCCGCTCGCTCGGCGGTTGCGTCTACCATGTCGCCCATCCCGGGGGGCGCAATTACGAGACACCTCCGGTCAATTCCTACGAGGCGGAGGCAAGACGGCTCGCACGTTTCGAGGCGATCGGTCATAGTCCCGGCGCTCTAGCGATTCCGCCGGAGGAACGCAGCGCCGAATTCCCGCTCACGCTGGATCTGAGGCGCCCGACAGGGATCTGACGCGAAGAATGCCGGTGCAGGGCCGCATCCGATCGGGACGCAGCAGGGCCGAGCGGCGCGCATCGCTGCTTGCCGGCTATCGTCCCTTGCCGGGCGTCTGCGACGAGTTCATCGACGAGAACGGCAACGTGCGCCCGCATTGGGAGCCATTCCTGTCGGGCTGGTGCGCACTGTCTCCCTCGGAGCTGAACCAGCGCTTCGGGTTGGCCGACCGGCATGTCCGCGACACCGGCGTGTCCTATCGCGTCCATGGCGATATCGACGAGCGCGACCCCGGCGTCGGCGAGCGGGCCTGGCCCTTGTCGCATGTGCCGCTCGTCATTCCCGAGGCGGAATGGCAGGCGATCGCCGCCGGCGTGACGCAGCGCGCCGAATTGCTCTCGACCCTGCTCGACGACATCTACGGGCCGGGCGAGCTGATCGCGGAGGGCCTCCTGCCCGCTGCCGTCGTCACCGGCAGCCCCGATTATCTGCGCCCGATGCACGGGATCGCAGGCGGCGGCACGCTCCAGCTCTATGCGGCCGATCTCGGCCGTGGCCCGGACGGACGCTGGTGGGTACTGCAGGACCGGACCCAGGCCCCCTCCGGCGCCGGCTATGCGCTGGAGAACCGGCTGGCGCTGGCGCGCGCCTTCCCCGACATGTTCCGCAACATGAACATCGAGAGGCTGGCGGCCTTCTTCCAGGGCTTTCGAGCGGGGCTGGTTTCCAGCTCGAAGCGTGTCGAGCCGCGCATCGCCCTGCTGACGCCCGGCCCGCTCAACGAAAGCTATTTCGAGCAGGCCTATCTGGCGCGCTATCTCGGCTTCCTGCTGGTCGAGGGTGGCGACCTGCTGATGCGCGAGGGCCGCGTGCATGTGCGCACCATCGCCGGCCTGAAGCGCGCCGACGTGATCTGGCGACGCATCGACGGCGATTTCGCCGATCCGCTCGAGCTCAATTCCCGCTCGGCGCTCGGCGTTGCCGGACTCGTCGAAGCCGCCCGGCAAGGTCAGGTCCGCATCGCCAACGGGCTCGGCTCCGGGGTCGTCGAGGCACGCGCCCTGATGGGCTTCCTGCCAGCCCTGGCGCGGAAACTGCTCGGCCAGGACCTGATCCTGCCGAATATCGCGACATGGTGGTGCGGGCAGCCGCAGGAGCGGCAGACCGTGCTCGACAGGCTGGGCGAGATGAGCATCGCGCCGGCCTTCCGCGGCGGCGGCAACGGCACCGACCCGTCTCAGGTCGTGGCCGGGGAATTGCCGGAGGCGGAGCGCGCAGCGCTGCGCGAGCGCATCGAGGCGCATGGCATGGATTATGTCGGGCAGGAGGTCGTCAGGCTCTCGACCATGCCGGTCTTCCAGAACGGCCGGCTCGAACCGCATCCGATGACGCTGCGCGTCTTCGCCGCGGCGACGCCCGACGGCTGGAAAGTGATGCCCGGTGGCTTCTGCCGGATCTCCGACGAGCCCGATGCGCGCGCCGTCAGCATGCGCAACGGCGTGCGCTCCAGCGATGTCTGGGTCACCTCGAACGAGCCGGTCGCGCAGGTCACCCTGCTGCCGGCGCCGGACCGCATCAGCATCCGCCGCGTCACCGGCACGCTGCCGAGCCGGGCCGCCGACAACCTGTTCTGGCTCGGACGCTATCTGGAGCGCGGCGAGGCGATCCTGCGCCTGGTGCGCGCTCTGCTCGGCCGCCTGATCGATCCCGACCCGGCGCCCGGCCGCAACGACACGGTGCGCCAGCTCGCCGGCATGCTCGTTGCCTGGGGCGCCGCGCCCACCGGGCAGGAACGCCGGGCGCCGGCGGCACAAGCCTATGCCGCGCTCTACAGCCTCGACGATTACGGCTCGGCCGCCGCTTCGCTGCGCGAGGCGCGGCGCACCGCCTCGGGCATCCGCGAGCGCCTCTCCGTCGATGCCTGGCGATTGTTCGGCGACCTCCAGCGCCAGCTCGATCCCGAGGACGGGCGCAAGCCGAGCGAGGGCGAGGCCTACGAGATCGCCGACCGGGCGCTGAAATCGCTCGCCGCCTTCTCCGGCCTCGGCCAGGAAAACATGGTGCGCGGCAACGGCTGGCGCTTCCTCGATATCGGCAGGCGGCTGGAACGGGGCATCGCGACCTGCCGCTTCGCCCGGCAGTTCGCCGACAGCAACGCCTCCAGTGACAGCCTCGACGCGCTGCTCGACCTGACCGACTCGCAGATCACCTATCGCTCGCGCTACCTGCTTGGCGCCAGCCTGCAGCCCGTGCTCGACCTCGTCATGCTCGACCCCTACAATCCGCGCTCGGTCGCCTTCCAGGTCGAACGGCTCGACGCCGAGATCGCCGCCCTGCCGACGCTTGCCGATGACGGCATGCTGGAGGCACCGCGCCGGCTGGTGCTACGGCTGGCGGCCGATTGCCGGACGATGGAGGCAAGCCGGCTCGACCGCACCAGCATCCTGCTGTTCGAACAGTTGCTGATGGGGCTCTCGGGTGCGATCGCCGATCGCTATTTCCTGCAGAACAGCGGCCCCGAAGGCTCGCGGATGACGAGCATCGCGTGATCTACGAGCTGCGCCACGTCACGACCTACGGCTATAGCCGGCCGGTGCCCTTTTCCCGCTGCATCCTGCGGCTTTTGCCGCGCGACGGGGCGGGTCAGCGCGTGCTGAAGAGCGAATTGCTGATCACGCCCCGCCCGGCCGAACGCAATGACGGGCTCTGCTTCTTCGGCAACCGCATGACCACGATCACGATCACCAAGCCGCATCGCGAGCTGAAGCTCGAAATGCGGGCGCGGATCGAGGTCGACCGGCCGCCGCCCCCCCATGCCGGGCTGACGCGGAACTGGGAGGATGTCGCGGCGCTGGCGCTCGATTCCCGGAGCCTCGCGCCGGATTCGCCGGCGCATCACCTTTATCCCAGTCGGCTCGTGCCGCATGTCCCCGCGGTGATCGACTATGCCCGGTCGAGCTTCGACGCCGGCCGACCGGTGCTGGAAGCGGCCTGCGAGCTGATGGCCCGGATCAGGCGCGACTTCACCTACGATCCCGAAGCGACCGAGGTGACGACGCCGCTGGCGGAAGCCTTCGAGCAACGCCACGGTGTCTGCCAGGATTTCGCGCATATCATGATCGCGGGCCTCAGAGGCCTTGGCCTGCCGGCTGCCTATATCTCCGGCTATATCCGCACGATCCCGCCGCCGGGCCAGAAGCGGCTCGAGGGCGCCGATGCCAGCCATGCCTGGGCGATGCTGTGGTGCGGGCCGGAAATCGGCTGGGTCGGGCTCGACCCGACCAATGACCTGATCGTCGCCGACGACCATATCGTCACCGCCTTCGGCCGCGACTATGCCGATGTCGCGCCGCTCGACGGCGTGGTGATCGGGCCGGGCACGCAGAAGGTCGGCGTCGCCGTGGACGTGGTGCCCGTAGGCTGAGCCTTTAGGCCGCCGTATCCGCAGCGAACGGCTGTGGCGAACGGGCGTGCGTCTCCCCCCAGCTCTTCAGCGCCATGATCACCGGCTCCAAGGTCTTCCCCTTGGCAGACAGGCTGTACTCCACGCGCGGCGGTACTTCCGGGTAGACGACGCGCACGATCAGGCCGTCCGCCTCCAGCTCGCGCAGTTGCGTCGTCAGCATACGCTGGGTGACGCCGGGGGTCCGTCGGCGGATTTCGTTGAAGCGCAAGGTCCCGCTCATCAGGTGATAGAGCGCGATGCCCTTCCACTTACCGCCGATCAGGCCAAGCGCCGCCTCGACGGGGCAGCCGGCCGAGCAATAGGGCTCCTGGAAGCGCGGCGGCATGACGGTATCCTTTTCGACACTATGGGCTGAAATTGTGCGTTCTTGCGCCTTATGAAGGTTATGCGCATCTCGGCTCCATCGCAATGCAGGAGAGACGCCATGCGCGCCGTCGGATACCGCCAGTCGCAACCCATCACCGCCGAGACCAGCCTGATCGATCTCGACCTGCCCGAGCCGAAGGCGGCCGGACGCGACCTGCTGGTCGAGGTCCAGGCCGTCTCGGTCAACCCGGTCGACACCAAGCTCCGCATCCGCAGCCAGCCGGCGGAAGGCCAGGCGAATGTACTCGGCTGGGATGCGGCCGGCATCGTCAGGGCGGTGGGGCCGGAGGTGACCGGGTTCAAGCCGGGCGACGCGGTGTTCTATGCCGGGGCGATCGACCGGCCGGGCTCGAATGCCGAATTCCATCTCGTTGACGAGCGCATCGTCGGGCCGAAGCCGAAGAGCCTCGGCTTCGCCGAAGCCGCTGCCCTGCCGCTCACCGCCATCACCGCCTGGGAGATGCTGTTCGACCGGCTCGATATCCGCAAGCCGGTGCCGGGCGCGGCACATGCGCTGCTGATCATCGGCGGCGCAGGCGGCGTCGGTTCGATCGCGATCCAGCTCGCGCGCCAGCTCAGCGACGTCACGGTGATCGCGACCGCGTCGCGGCCCGAGACTCGCGCCTGGGCGCAGGAACTCGGCGCGCATCATGTGATCGACCATACGAAGCCCCTGCCGGCGCAGATCGCGGCGCTCGGCATCGGCGCGCCGGCCTTCGTCTTCTCGACCACGCATACCGATACCCATCTGGAGGGCATCGTCGAGCTTATGGCACCGCAGGGCCGGTTCGGCCTGATCGACGATCCGAAGACGCTCGACGCCAATCCATTGAAGCGCAAGAGCCTGTCGCTGCACTGGGAATTGATGTTCACCCGCTCGCTGTTCCAGACCGCCGACATGGGCGAGCAGGGCAAGCTCCTGGCGGAAGTTTCGCGCCTCGTCGACGAAGGCAAGATCCGCACGACGTTGGCGGAGCATTTCGGCACGATCAACGCCGCCAATCTCAAGCGGGCGCATGCACTGATCGAGAGCAACCGCGCCAAGGGCAAGATCGTGCTGGAAGGCTTCTGAGCCTTGCGGGCCGGCCCGCGCTCAGGCCGCCAGCGCGGCGCAGGCCTTGGCACAGGCACGACAGGCGGCGACGCAGGATTCCATGTCGCCGACCCGTGCGCAGTCGGTTGCACAGGCCTCGCAGACCTCGGCGCATTCCCTGGCCATGTGACGGCCGTGGACGGAATCCATCAAAAGCAGATGCGCCGTGGTCCGGCAGATTTCGGCGCAAGCCGCCATCAGGCGCAGATGGTCGGGCTCGGCATGAGCGCCGCCCACCTTCAGGCAATGGGTCATCGCCATGCCGTGGCAGTGCTTGTAGCAGTCGAGCGCGAGGTCGGCTGCGTTGCGCGTCTTCGGGTCGAGATGGTGCATGTCGCGGCTCCGATCGGGAGGGGTATCCCGATCAACCGCCGCGACAGGCGGCCTGTTCCGGTGGTCAGGCCAGCGTGTAGGCCGTCTTGACCGTGGTGTAGAACTCCTTGGCGTAGGCGCCCTGCTCGCGCGGGCCGTAGCTGGAGCCCTTCCGGCCACCGAACGGGACGTGATAGTCGACGCCCGCCGTCGGCAGGTTGACCATCACCATGCCGGCCTCGCTGTTGCGCTTGAAATGCGTCGCATGCTTGAGCGAGGTCGTGCAGATGCCCGAGGAGAGGCCGAACTCGGTGTCGTTGGCGAGGCTGAGCGCCTCCTCGTAATCCTTGACGCGGACGATGTTGGCGACCGGGCCGAAGACCTCCTCGCGCGAGATGCGCATGGCGTTGGTCGTCTCGGTGAAGAGCGCCGGCTGAAGATAGAAGCCGGGGGTGTCGCGCTTCAGGAGCTCGCCACCGAAGACCAGCTTGCCACCTTCGTCCTTGGCGATCTGGATGTATTTCAGGTTCTGGTCGAGCTGGCTCTGGTCGACCACGGGGCCGATATGGGTGCCGGCCTTCAGCGCATCGTCGACGACGACGCTCTTCAGGCGCTCGATGCAGGCCTCGACGAATTTGTCGTGGATGCCGGCCTGGACGATCAGGCGCGAGGAGGCCGTGCAGCGCTGGCCGGTCGAGAAGAAGGCGCCGTTCACGGCAACCTCGACGGCAACCTTGAGATCGGCGTCATCCAGCACGACGAGCGGGTTCTTGCCGCCCATCTCGAGCTGGACCTTCTTCATCGGATTGCCGGCGATGCAGGCGGCCGCGACCTTGCGGCCGGTCGGGACCGAACCGGTGAAGGAGATCGCATGCACGTCCTTGTGCTCCAGCAGCGCCTGGCCGACGACCGAACCGCGGCCCATGACGAGATTGAGCGCGCCCTTGGGCAGGCCGGCACGCTGGAGGATGTCGACCAGCGCCCAGGCCGAGCCCGGCACGAGATCGGCGGGCTTCAGGACGACGCAATTGCCCCAGGCAAGCGCCGGGGCGATCTTCCAGGCGGGGATCGCGATCGGGAAGTTCCAGGGCGTGATCATGCCGACGATGCCGACCGCCTCGCGGGTGATCTCGACGCCGACTCCCGGACGCACCGACGGCACCATCTCGCCGCCAAGACGCAGGCACTCACCGGCGAAAAAGGCGAAGACCTGGCCGGCGCGGGTCGCCTCGCCGATGCCCTCGCCAAGGGTCTTGCCCTCCTCGCGCGAGAGCAGGCGGCCGAGTTCGTCCTTGCGGGCGAGGATCTCGTCGGAGGCCTTCTTCAGGATGTCGTAGCGCTCCTGCGGGGTGGAGCGGCTCCATGCCGGGAAGGCGGCCTTGGCGGCGGCGACCGCGTTGTTCAGGTCCTCGACCGTCCCTTGCGTGTACTCGCCGACGACGTCGTTGGTGTTCGAGGGATTGATGTTGCGCGAGGCATTGGCTCCGCCGGCCCATTCGCCGGCAATGAGGTTCTTGAAGGGCGCGTTCATCTCTCTCTCCCACGAAACAGGCTCGTGGCAGGGTGTTAGCGCCTTTGGAACGGGAAGGCCAATGCCCAGGGCGACAGGCTATTTTTCCTTGATCGAAAGCCCGTTCTTGCCGACCGAGATTTCCACGCCGTCCGGCTGCTTCTTCTCCTGGTAGAGCGAATAGCCGGTCACGGCGAGAGCGGCGACGAGAACAAGGACGAGTACAACCAGAAGATGACGCGAAGCGAGCATGGAGAAATCCTGTTGGAGGCGGCCAAGCCGCAAGCCCGATCCCAACGCGGGCCGGGCGGCGATGTTCCGCTGCACCGCCGGGAACGTTGCTTCTCGCGCAGCGTTGGCATGGCGCACAGGCCGGTTCCCAAGCGACGCTGGCCATGACAGGATCGCACCGGCAGGAGGTTGCCATGGCCGACACCGAACTGCAGGATCGCATCTGGGCTGCGCTAGCTGCCCACCCGGTCTACATGGTCTCGCTCGTCGCCGAAGGCGACATCAGGACCAGGCCGATGTCCGGCCATCTCGACCGCGACCACCACCGCCTGCTCTTCATCACGCACCGGCATACCGGCATCATCGGCGCAGCCTTGCGCTCGCCCTCCGTCAGCGTGGCGATCAGCCATGAGGACCGCAATTTCTACGCCGCGATCTCCTGCTCGGCCTCCGAGGTCCCGAGCCGCGAGACACTGCGCGAGGTCTGGACGCCGATGGCGAGCGCCTGGTTCCCGAACGGGCCTGATGATCCCGACGCGACGCTGCTGGCGCTCACGCCGACCTCCGCCGAGATCTGGGACGGCCCGTCGAGCAGCGTGCTCGTCGCCTTCAAGCTGGCAACCGCCAAGATCCTCGGCCGCACGCCCGATCTCGGCGTCAACGCCACCATCGACATGCGCTGAGCCAGGGCCTCAGGCCGGGTCGGAAGCGGCCATTTTGCGGCCGAGCCATGCGTTCGCAACGCTCGACCAGACGATCCCGAGCGACCAGCCGCCGAGGACATCGGACGGCCAATGCACACCGAGATAGATCCGGCTGAGGCCGATCAGGCCGACCATGACCACCGCCATGACCATGCAGAAGCGGGCGATATCCGCCCGCCGCGAGGCGAGGCCGACGAAGCCGGCGATGGTGAGGAACGTCACCGCCGAGAGGAAGGCGTGGCCGCTTGGGAAGCTGGCGGTGAAGGTCAGGGCCGCATGCTCGACAATGTCCGGCCGCGGGCGGGCGATGACGATCTTCAGGCCGGTGCTGGCCAGGAAAGCGGCAGCGAGGCTCACGACCAAGCCGATCGCGAGATGGCGATAGCCGCAGAGCCAGAGCGCCAGCGTCGCGGTCAACGCCATGAAGAACAACCCGACGAAGCTGCCGAGCGCGGTCATGTCGCGCACCGCTTCGTGGAACCAGGCCGGCCCGAGCGGAACCGCGGGGTTGGCGGCATCGCGGAACAGCATGATCAGCGTGGTATCGAGGGAGAAGCTGCGTCCGGAAACGATCAGCAGCGCCAGCCCAAGGAAGACCAGGCCGGCCACGGCGGGAACGAGGATGCGTGGCTGGGGCAAGAAGCGCGATCTCCGAAAGGTCTGGGACAGGAGATTACCGGAGGGCATCGGGGTCGAACAGGCGGCGTTCCGCCGCCTGTGACTCGCGGGGTTCGTCACGTGCTCGCCGGGCGGGCGGCGATCACGCTGAGCGCCTTCGGCAGGAGACCGTAACGCAAGGGGCCGGCCTTGCGCTCGACCTCCCCGTCGAAAGTGATGTGCCCGCGCCGCTTGTCGCGCCGCGTCAACGTCACCGCATCGCCGGTGAAGGAGGCCAGATTATGCGAATCACGCCAATGACCGGACACGACCGACAAGGCCGCCTTGCCACGTGAATAGAGACCGCCGGCATTCAGGACATGCACCTCGAAGACGCCATCGTCGAGCCGTGGGCGACGCCAGTCCGCGCCCTCGAAGCAGTTCACCGTGACGAGCACCGCATCGGCCTCGACGAGGCGATGGTCGCTGCCGATGGTGATGTCGAGCATGACCGGGCGGGTGAACAGGATCGAGCGCGTCGCGGCGATGCCGAAGGCCGCCGCGCGGCTGAAGGGAAAGCGCCGGCGCGCATATTCGCGCTCGCGCGCCATCAGGCTGAAGAAGCCCATGCCGGACAGCGAATGGAACAGCCGGTCATTGACCCGGCCGACATCCATCTCCACCGGCTCGCCCCGGCAGAGTGCCCCGACCTGCTGCTCCAGCGGGCCGGCGAGCCCTAGATCGCGGCCGAGCACGTTCACGGTGCCCATCGGCAGGATGCCGACGGGGCGGTCCGCCTGGATCAGGACCGGCAAGGCGCCGTTGATCGTGCCGTCGCCACCGGCAAGGACCGGCATCGCGTGGCGGTCCTCGATCGCGAGGGACAGCGCATCGTCGATCTCGCGCGGGGGCACGAGGTGTACGTCAGCGCCGCAGCCATGGGCCGCGAAGGCAGCCTCCAGCCGCGTGGCGAAAGCATCCGCGCCGGCTTCAAGAACCGTTCCGGCGCGGGCATTGACGATGACGGTGTAGCGCATGGTGCTGGGGTAGATGGGTGGCGCCCGATCACGCGCAAGAGCGGTTACGCGGCGGCCGGGCGCGCGTCGAACTGTTCCGGCATCGATGGCATCAACGGCATCGGCACCTCCTCGATCTCTTCGGTGACGACCTCGAAGCGCTGCAGGGTATGGGTTCCGAAGGAGCTGATCATCGCGACATCGGTCGCGTCGCGGCCGCGCGCGATGACGACGCGGCCGATGCGCGGTTCGTTATGGCGGGCATCGAACGTGTACCAGCGCCCGCCGAGGAAGACCTCGAACCAGGCATTGAAATCCATCGGGGCGGGATTGGGCGCCACGCCGATATCGCCGAGATAGCCGTTGCAGTAGCGCGCCGGGATATTCATGCAGCGGCAGAGCGCGACGGCGAGGTGCGCGAAGTCGCGGCAGACGCCGATCCGCTCCTCGAAAGCCTCGGCGGCGGTGCGGGTGTTGCGGGCGAAATGGTAGCCGAAGCTCAGGTGATTATGGACGAAGTCGACGATCGCCTGCACCCGCGGCCAACCCGCCTGGACCTGCCCGAACAGGCTCCAGGCCTGGTCGTAGAGCTTGTCGGTCTCGCAATAGCGGCTGCCCAGGAGATAGACGAGAGCCGAGTCCGGGAGACGCGACGGAGAAACCTCGCGGGCGACCGGATTCACGATATCGGGTTCGCCGGAATCGTGGACGATCCCCTCCGATTCCAGACGGATGCCGCCGGGCGGCGCGATCATGCGCCGACGGATATTGCCGAAGGCATCGAGATCCTGCGTCATCGCAATCGGCCGGGAGGGATCAGCGAGCGAGGTCAGCCTCATCTCGTCAGGCGTCGTCAGATCGTGCCGGCGCGACGGATGCACGTCCAGCAAGGTGATCAAGGGCATGTCATGGGCACAGATCAGCTCGATCCGATAGCCGTAACGGATGCGCATCTCGCCTTCTCCTGATGTGAGGGCCGGGACCGCTTCGCGCTTGGGCTGCTGCGGATCTTCGGGCGTCGTAATCCCCCGTCGGCTAGACGCGCGAAGGGGCCCGACTGTTCCCAAAACTCTCCAAAAAACGCCGATCCGCCACGAATTTGGCAGGTTTCGGCAAAGCACTCCAAACAAGAAGATGCGGGCCTTTCGGCCCGCATCCCGCCGCCACGACGGTTCGGCTGGGGGGATAGCAACCGCCGCGACCTGCGCCCTGATCGGCTCCGCATTCCTTGAAACGCGACCGATTCAAACTATAACTTGGCGGGTCACCTTCAGGCGAAATCGCCCTGCGGTCACATCATCCAGTAAGGCATCGTGCCGTAGTAGTCGTGGACACGCTTGCCGTAAGCCTTGTCGTCCCAGTCCGGCTCGCCTTCGCTGTCATACATCGGCGCCGCCTCGAGCTGTTCCTTGGTCAGCGGCACGACATAGCCGCCGCGCTGCGTGTCGTAGTCGAGAACGCTCCACGGGATCGGATGGTATTTCTCGCCCAGCCCGAGGAAACCGCCGAAGGACATGATGGCGTAGGCGACCTTCCCGGTCAGCTTGTCGAGCATCACGTCGTAGATTTCGCCGAGATGGTCGCCGGCCGCGTTGTAGACATCCGTGCCGGCAACGCGGGCACCCGCAATGAGCGGATTGGCGGTCGCAGTGGCGGTCATGGGAACATCGGTCATGGTCTTCCCCCTTGTTTCGCGATGGGATGCCGGAGAAAGCGCCCTCCGGCGGGACTTGCCTCACCAACCGACGCTGGGACGATAGGTTCCGGCGCGACCGGGAAAATTCGCGGCCTTCGTGCGGACACGAAATCCCTCTCCAAGACTGAAGACCGATGGAAGAAGGCGATAGCGGTTTGCCGCCAGGCGGAACCTTCGTCGCCCGACACTGTTGGGTGCTTCGAGCGACCCGTCATCTCACGGAGGAGGAGAGATCATGATCATCAAGAAGCTGCTGCTTGTCGCAGCCATCGGCGCCGCGCTGGGCGCCTGTACGCCCCGCGAGCAGAATGCCGGCACGGGCGCGCTGATCGGCGCGGGCGCCGGCGCCATCATCGGCGGCGCGGCCACGGGACGCGCCGGCGGCGCATTGGCCGGTGCAGCGATCGGCGGCGCGAGTGGCGCGATCATCGGTGGCGCGGCGACGCGTCAAAGCTGCTACGGGCGGGACGAATGGGGCCGCCGCTACGTCTACGATTGCTGAGACAGCATCCCATCCCAACGAAGGCCCGCCCGACCGGCGGGCCTTTTCTTTTGCGGGGGTGACGTGCCCTCCCTGCCCTCAGGCGGCGCCGTACGGCCCAAAGCGCCCGACAAAGCGGTGGCGGAAGCCGGGATAGAGCAGACGCACCGCCGTCACCGGCTGCAACTGGTTCCAGGTCCGCCGCTCGACCAAGAGGCAGGGCTCGCCGACCGCAATGTCGAGCAAGGCGGCCTGCTCTTCGCCAGCCCCGATCGCGCTGATCGCATGCTCGGCCTGCGACCACAGGCTGTGCTGCAAGAGCCAGTCGCCCGGCGGGGTCCCGGCGAAATCCTCGTCCGACAGCCCGGTCACGCCGGCAACATGGATGACGCGCTCCTCCAGCACATGCGGCTTGCCGTCAGCGCGATGCACGACAAGCAGGTGTGCCACCTTGTCTGAGCGCTTCAGGCCGAACAGTTCGGCGACCTCCGGCGAAGGCCGGCCATCGGTGCGCGCCAGCACCTCATAGGCGTAAGTCTGGCCGAGCTGCCGCACCTCTTCCGGGATCGAGAGGATGTCGAGCATGGCGTGGCTCGCCGGGGGCGTCGCCACCACGGTGCCGGAGCGGCGGCGGCGAATGATCAGGCCTTCACGGGCGAGCTGGACGAGCGCGCGATGCACCGTCATGCGCGAGGCGCCGAGCTGCTCCATCAGGGCATGTTCGGGCGGCACGCTGGTGCCCGGCTGCCATTCTCCGCTGACGACGAGGTCGCGGATCGCCCGCCGGATCTGGTCATAGACCGGCCCGGCGCCGTCCAGTTTCACCGCGTCGAGCCGGGTCTCCGTCATCGTCGTCCCTGGTTAGTCCGCTGCGAGCAGGCGCCGCATCACGCCGGCAAAGCGGGCGCGCACCGAATCGCGGGCGACATGCCGCCCCTCGGCCACCACCCTCCTGCCACCGACGACGACATCGCGCAAAGGCATCGCGTTGGCGGCGAAGATCGCACTATCGACAGCCTCGGCGCCGCCCCTGCCGACAAGGGCCGGGTGATCAGTGTCGAGCGTGATGAAATCGGCACGGTGGCCAGGCGCAATCGCGCCGATGGCGCGGCCGCAGGCGCGCGCGCCGCCGGCACAGACGCCCTGCCAGAGCGCGAGACCGGTCGAGGCCGTCTCCTCCGCGAAAAGCGCGCGGCGGCGGTCGCGCAGGCGCTGCGAATACTCGAGCTGGCGCAGCTCGGAGCCGGCATCGATCTGGATGTTGGAATCGCTGCCGACACCATAGGCGCCGCCGGCTTGCGCATAGCGGATGCCGTCGAAGATGCCGTCGCCGAGGCTGGATTCGGTGATCGGGCAGAGACCAGCGACCGCGCCGCTCAGGGCGATGCCGTCACGCTCGGCATCGGTCAGATGCGTCGCATGTATCAGGCACCAGCGCCGGTCGAGCGGAATCGTGTCCATCAGCAGTTCGACCGGGCGCTTGCCGGTGATCTTCAGGCTGGCCTCGACCTCGGGCACCTGCTCGGCGACGTGGATATGGACGGGGTCGTTGGGGCGCAGCGAGGAGACCCAGCCGAGATCGTCGAGTGCGACCGCGCGCAGCGAATGCGGGGCGACGCCGAGCCGTGCGTCCGGCAGATCGCGGATCGCGGCGGCGCTGCCTTCCAGCAGGCGCTGATAGGCGTCGCGGTCGTTAACGAAGCGGCGCTGGCCATGGACCGAAGGCGCCTGTCCGAAATTGCCGAAGCGATAGAGCACCGGCAGCAGCGTCAGGCCCAGCCCGGTTTCCTGTGCGGCGGAGGCGATCGCCTGCCCCATCGTCGCGATGTTCGCGTAGGCGCGGCCGTCCTTGTCGTGGTGGAGATAGTGGAACTCGGCGAGCGCGGTGAAGCCGCCCTCCAGCATCTCGACGAAGGCCTGCGCGGCGATGGCCTGCACATCATCGGGATCGAGCCGGTCGAGGAAGCGGTACATCACCTCGCGCCAGGTCCAGAAGGAATCCTCCGGCGCGCCGCGGCGCTCGGATAAACCTGCCATCCCGCGCTGAAAGGCATGGCTGTGCAGGTTCGGCATGCCCGGCAGCGCGATACCGGCGAAGCTGCTCTTATCCCCTGCCGGCTTCACCCCTGCCTCGACGGATGTGATCGTGCCGTTGGCGACGGTCAGCTTCACATCGCTGGCAAAACCTTCGGGCAAAAGCGCCTCGGCCAGATGCAGGGTCTCGGTCACCGTTTCGCTCCGTCGCTCGCTGGCGCTCAATTGCATATGCAATTAACACTTGCCAATTGCATATGCAATTGGATAGCATGACTTCAATTCAAAGAGTAGCGGGAGGACGCACGGTGGCGAAAGCGCCTGGTGAAACGCTGGCTTGCGAGAAGCTCTGGACGAATGCGCGATTGGCGACGATGTCGCCTGCGGTCGATGCGCCCTATGGCGCGATCGAGGACGGCGTTGTCGCCGCCCGTGACGGACGCATCGTCTATGCAGGGCCGCGCGATGAGGCGCCCGCCTTCCTGGCTGCCGAGACCGTCGATTGCGCGGGCCGCTGGATCACGCCGGGCCTGATCGATTGCCATACCCATCTCGTCTATGGCGGCGACCGGGCGCATGAGTTCGAATTGCGTCTCCAGGGCGCGACCTATGAGGAGATCGCGCGGGCTGGCGGCGGCATCCTCTCCACGGTCAAGGCGACGCGCGAGGCAAGCGAGGACACGCTCTTCGCCTCCGCCGATAAGCGCCTCTCCGCGCTGATGGCGGAGGGCGTCACCACCGTCGAGATCAAGTCCGGCTACGGGCTGGAGCAGCCGGCCGAGCTCAAGCAATTGCGCGTCGCGCGCCGGATCGGCCGCGAGCGCCCCGTCACCGTCCGCACTACCTTCCTCGGCGCCCATGCCGTGCCGCCGGAATACAAGGGCCGCTCGGGCGACTACACCGCCCTCGTCGCCGGACCGCTGCTCGATGCCGTCGCAGCCGAAGGCTTGGCGGATGCGGTCGATGTCTTCTGCGAGGGCATCGCCTTCTCGCCGGACGAGACGAAGGCTGTGTTCGAGGCCGCCAAGGCCAAGGGCCTAGCGATCAAGGTTCATGCCGAACAGCTTTCCAACCTGCACGGCGCCAAGCTCGCGGCCGAGATGGGCGCGCTGTCTGCTGACCATCTCGAATATCTCGACGAGGACGGCGTCATCGCCATGGCCAAAGCCGGCACGGTCGCGGTCGTGTTGCCCGGCGCCTTCTATTTCCTGCGTGAGACGCAGAAGCCGCCGATCGAACTGATGCGCAAGCATGGCGCAGCGATCGCGCTGGCGACCGACGCCAATCCCGGCTCCTCGCCGCTCACTTCGCCGCTTCTCGTGCTCAACATGGCCTGCACGCTCTTCCGGATGACGCCGGAGGAGGCGCTGGCCGGGCTCACCCGTCATGCCGCGACCGCGCTCGGCCTCCAGGACGAGGTCGGCACGCTGGAAGCCGGCAAGCGTTGCGATCTCGCGATCTGGGAGATCGAGCGCCCCGCAGAACTCGCCTACCGCATCGGCTTCAATCCCCTTCACACCCGCATCTGGAACGGACAATGACCACGGTTTCGCTGAACCCGGGCGCAGCCCATCTCACCGACTGGCGCGCGATCCTCGACGGCGCCGCCGCCTCGCTCGGCGGCGAGAGCGCGAAGAACATCGCCTCGGGCCAGAAGATCGTCGAGGAGATCGTCGCCGCCGGCACCGTGACCTATGGCGTCAATACCGGCTTCGGAAAGCTCGCCAGCGTGCGTATCGCCGATGCCGATCTCGCCAAGCTCCAGAGCAACCTGATCGTCTCGCATGCGGTCGGCACCGGCCCTGCCCTGCCTGACGGCGTGGTCCGCCTGCTGCTGGCGATGAAGGCGGCGAGCCTGGCGCGCGGCGCCTCCGGCGTACGCCCCGTCGTGATCGAGGCGCTGACCAATGCGCTCAAGGCCGATGCCTTGCCGGTCATCCCCGCCAAGGGCTCGGTCGGCGCCTCCGGCGACCTCGCCCCGCTCGCCCATATGACCGCCGCCCTGATGGGCTACGGCGAGATCCGCCTGAAGGGCGAGATCCTGCCGGCGACTGACGCGCTGAAGCGCGCGGGCCTCACCCCGCTCGCGCTCGGCGCCAAGGAAGGCCTCGCGCTGATCAACGGCACGCAGGTCTCGACCACGCTGGCGCTGACCGGCCTTGCCGCGATCGCCCGTGTCTTCGATGCCGCGCTCGTCGCCGGTGCGCTCTCGGTCGATGCGCTGAAGGGTTCCGATACGCCCTTCGATCCCCGCATCCAGACGCTGCGTGGCCAGCCCGGCCAGATCAAGGTCGCCAAGATCCTGCTCGATCTGATCGCCGGCAGCGCGATCCGCGAGAGCCATCGCCATGGCGACACCAAGGTGCAAGACCCCTATTCGCTGCGCTGCCAGCCGCAGGTGATGGGCGCGGTCCATGGGCTTCTGGCGAATGTCGCTGCGACCCTCGGCATCGAGGCCAACGCCGTCACCGACAACCCGCTGGTGCTCGGCCCCGGCGAGATCGTCTCGGGCGGCAATTTCCATGCAGAGCCCGTCGCCTTCGCCGCCGACATCCTGGCGATGGCCGTCTGCGAGATCGGCAACCTCTCCGAGCGCCGCATGGCCCTGCTGGTCGATCCCGTGATGAGCGGCCTGCCGCCCTTCCTCGCCCGCGATGCCGGCCTGAACTCGGGCTTCATGATCGCGCAGGTCACGGCCGCCGCGCTCGCCTCCGAGAACAAGCAGAAGGCCTACCCCGCTTCGGTCGACACCATCCCGACCTCGGCCAACCAGGAAGACCATGTCTCGATGGCGACGCATGGCGCCTTCCGCCTGATCGACATGGCGAAGAATGCGGCCAGCATCATCGGCGTCGAACTGATGGCGGCGGCGGAAGCGATCGAGCATCACCGCCCGCTCAAGACCAGCGCGCGACTGGAGCCCGTGCTCGCCCTGCTGCGCAGCAAGATCACGCAGCTGACCGAGGACCGCTATCTCGCCCCCGATCTCGCGGCCGCGACCGAGTTCGTGCTCTCCGGCGCCGTCGGCAAGGCGGCGGGCCTCGACAGCTTCGCCGAGTGCAGCGCATGAGCGCCGGTATCATCTCGGTCACGCGGGGTTCCTCCCCGCTGATCCTCTCGATGCCGCATCCCGGCACCGGCGTTCCGCCGGACGTCGCGGCGCAGCTCAACGAGCGTGGAAAGCTGGTCGAGGATACCGACTGGCATATGCGCCAGCTCTACAGCTTCGCCGCTCCGTTCGCGCCAAGCATCGTCGAGGCGCAGCTCTCGCGCTTCGTCATCGACCTCAACCGCGACCCAGCCGGCGTCTCGCTCTATCCGGGCCAGGCGACGACCGAGCTCGTGCCGACGACGACCTTCGACGGCGCGCCGATCTGGCAGACCACGCCCGAAGCGAACGAGATCGAGCGGCGCAAGGCGGCCTATTTCCAGCCCTATCACACGGCGCTGGCGGCCGAGATCGAGCGGGTGAAGGCCGAGCACGGCTATTGCGTGCTCTGGGACTGCCACTCGATCAAGTCGGTGATCCCGCGCCTGTTCGAGGGCACGCTGCCGACGCTCAATCTCGGCACCAATTCCGGCCAGAGCTGCGCCGCGAGCGTCGAGGCCGCCGCCATCACCGCGATGGCCGGCCAGCCGGCCACCCAGATCGCCAATGGCCGCTTCAAGGGCGGCTGGATCACGCGCCATTACGGGCGCCCCTTCGAGCGCGTGCACGCGCTCCAGATGGAAATCGCGCTCTCGGCCTATCTCTCCGAGGAGACCGCGCCCTGGACCTTCGACGCGACGAAGGCCGCTGCCTTGCAAACCGCCTTGTCCGCCATCATCGCCGCCGCCCTCGACGCGGCCAGGACTCTCGAACGGAGCCGCTCATGACCCGCCTGGACAATACCCGCGTCATCCGCCCCGCCACCGGCACCGAGCTCAGCGCCAAGAGCTGGCTGACCGAGGCGCCGCTGCGCATGCTGATGAACAACCTGCATCCTGATGTCGCCGAGAACCCGCAGGAACTCGTGGTCTATGGCGGCATCGGCCGCGCCGCCCGCTCCTGGGAGGATTTCGACCGCATCGTCGCGGCGCTGCGCCAGCTTGAGGCCGACGAGACCCTGCTCGTCCAGTCCGGCAAGCCGGTCGGCGTGTTCCGCACGCACAAGGATGCGCCGCGCGTTCTGATCGCCAATTCCAACCTCGTGCCGCATTGGGCGAACTGGGACCATTTCAACGAGCTCGATAAGAAGGGGCTCGCGATGTACGGCCAAATGACGGCCGGCTCCTGGATCTATATCGGCACGCAAGGCATCGTGCAGGGCACCTACGAGACCTTCGTCGAGGCAGGCCGCCAGCACTACGGCGGCAGCCTCAAGGGCAAATGGGTCCTGACCGGCGGCCTCGGCGGCATGGGCGGCGCCCAGCCGCTCGCCGCCGTGATGGCCGGCGCGTCCTGCCTCGCCGTCGAGTGCAATCCCGACTCGATCGATTTCCGCCTGCGCACCCGCTATCTCGACGAGAAAGCCGAAACGCTCGACGAGGCGCTGGAGATGATCGCCCGCTGGACCAAGAACGGCGAGGCGAAGTCGGTCGGCCTGCTCGGCAATTGCGCCGAGATCCTGCCCGAGATGGTCCGCCGCGGCATCCGCCCCGACATGGTCACCGACCAGACCTCGGCGCATGACCCGATCAACGGCTACCTGCCGAAGGGCTGGACCATGGGCCAGTGGAAGCAGGCGCGCGAAGCCAATCCGAAATCCGTCGAGACCGCGGCGCGCGCCTCGATGCGCGAGCATGTCGAGGCGATGATCGCCTTCCAGGACATGGGCGTGCCCACGTTCGATTACGGCAACAACATCCGCCAGGTCGCGAAGGACGAGGGGCTGGAGAACGCCTTCGCCTTCCCGGGCTTCGTGCCGGCCTATATCCGCCCGCTATTCTGCCGCGGCATCGGGCCGTTCCGCTGGGCCGCCCTCTCGGGCGATCCGGAGGATATCTACAAGACCGACGCCAAGGTGAAGGAGCTCACGCCCGGCAACACGCATCTGCATAACTGGCTCGACATGGCGCGCGAGCGCATTTCGTTCCAGGGCCTGCCGGCGCGCATCTGCTGGGTCGGCCTCGGCGATCGCCATCGCCTCGGCCTCGCCTTCAACGAGATGGTCCGGAACGGCGAGCTCAAGGCGCCGGTCGTGATCGGCCGCGACCATCTCGATTCCGGCTCGGTCGCCTCGCCGAACCGCGAGACCGAAGCGATGAAGGACGGCTCGGACGCGGTCTCCGACTGGCCGCTGCTCAACGCCCTGCTCAACACGGCGTCGGGCGCGACCTGGGTCTCGCTGCACCATGGCGGTGGCGTCGGCATGGGCTTCTCGCAGCATGCGGGCGTCGTGATCTGCGCCGACGGCACGGATGACGCGGCCGCCCGCCTCTCGCGCGTGCTCTGGAACGACCCGGCAACCGGCGTGATGCGCCATGCCGATGCCGGCTACGACATCGCGCTGGACTGCGCGCGCGAGAAAGGGCTCAACCTGCCGGGCATTCTGGGCTGAACCCTCCCGTCATTCCGGGGCTCCGCGTCAGCGGAGAACCCGGGATGACAACGGTGGCCGCTTGAATTCGAAGGACCGTTCCATGCGCATCATCCGCGCCGCCGATTGCAAGGTCATGCCGTGGAAGAACGGCGGCGGTACCACGACCGAAATCGCTGTTTCTCCAGAAGGAGCCGCGCTCGGCGATTTCGACTGGCGCATCTCGATGGCCAATGTGGGCGCAGACGGGCCGTTCTCGTCCTTCCCCGGCATCGACCGGACGCTGTCGGTGCTGACCGGCAACGGCATTCGGCTGGCCTTCGGCGACGGCGAGACGGCTTCACTCGATCGCGCGACCGCGCCGTTCTTCTTCGCGGCCGACCGGGCGGTGGATGGCGTGCTGGTCGACGGGGCGATCGACGACCTCAACGTGATGAGCCGGCGCGGCGCGTGGAGCCACAGCGTTGAGCGTCTGAGCGGTGGATCGCATGAGGTTGCGGCCGGGCGTGGATTGCTGGTTCTGGTTGCTCGTCAAGGCGATTGGCTGGTGAACGGAGAAGCTCTGGCCGCTGGGGACAGCGCCGTCCTCCAAGCCCCCGTCACCGCAAAACTCGCCGCCGGGAACGGCGGCGAGTTGTTCGTCGTGAAGCTGTCTCCAGCGCGCTAAGCCGCCTGCCGCGGCTGCGGGCCGACATAGACCGATTGCGGCCGGATCAGGCGGCCGCCGGCGATCTGCTCCTTGGCATGGGCGAGCCAGCCCGTCGTGCGCCCCAGCGCGAACACGCAGGTGAAAGAATCCGGCGTGAAGCCCAGCGCCTCCAGCAGCAGCGCCGTGTAGAACTCGACATTCGTTTCCAGCGTCCGGTTGGGCTTGCGCTCGCGCAGGATGGCGAGTGCTGCCTGCTCGACAGCCTCGGCCAGCGCGAGGCGCCCGCTATCGGCGCCGAGCCGGCGGATCGCGCCCTTCAGCGCATCGGCGCGCGGATCGCGGACGCGGTAGATGCGGTGACCGAAGCCCATCAAACGGTCACCGCGATCGAGCGCGGTTTCCAGCCAGGCGCGGGCATTGGTGGGCGCACCGATCGCATCGAGCATCTCGATGACCGGGCCGGGTGCGCCACCGTGGAGCGGTCCTTTCAACGCACCGATCCCGGCGAGCACGGCCGAAACCAATCCCGCGCGGGTCGAAGCGACGACGCGCGACGCAAAAGTCGAGGCGTTAAGGCCGTGATCGGCCACCGTGACAAGATAGGTGTCGAGCGCGGCCGCCTGCTGCTTCGTCGGCGCCTTGCCGGTCAGCATGCGCAGCGTGTCGGCCGCCTGCGACAGGGATGCATCGGGCGCGACCGGCGCGAGGCCCTGACGCAGGCGCAGCGAGGCGGCGGTGAAGACGGCCGGTGCCGCCAGAAGCCGCAGCACCGTGCCGGCATCCTCGCCATCCGGGATCAACGCCGTCATCGCGCGGATCATCTCGACCGGCCCGAGCGTCACGGGGATAACGGCCTTCCTGACCACCGTCTCGAACAACTCCTGTCGCGCGGCACCCAACGCTGCCGGCAGGTCCTTCATGGCGGGCAGGTCCGGCACGAAGCCGTCGAGCATCAGCGCGGCCATCTCCTCGAAGGAGGTATGGCCCGCGAGCTCATCGAGGCTGTGACCGCGCATCACCAGCCGGCCCGCCGCTCCATCGACTTCCGAGAGCACGGTATGGGCGGCAACGACATCTTCAAGGCCATCGGACATGGCTGTTCTCCTCAACATCTGAGGCCTTGAAGATTGATAGCTTCATCAGTAGAATCAATCTTGAACAATATAATCAATGTTTTTCCCATGACCGACTGGCTGACGGCGCAACAGGTGATGCAGCGGCTCGGGCTGAAGCCGCAGACGCTCTACGCCTATGTCAGCCGCGGGCTGATCGAGGCGCGCGGCGATGCGGGCGACTCGCGCCGTCGGCTCTACCGGGCCGAGGACGTGGCGCGGCTGGAGCATCGCAAGGCGCGAGGGCGCAAGCCCGCCGCCATCGCCGAGGATGCGATCGCCTTCGGCGAGCCGATCCTGGCTTCGGGCATCGCCACGATCCAGCGCGGCAAGCTCTGGTATCGCGGACAGGATGCCGAAAAGCTTTCCGAGACGGCGAAGCTGGAGGATGTCGCAAGGCTGCTCTGGGATTGCGGCTCGCAGCGCTTCCCGCCGTTGTTCACGATCGTGCCGGAGGCGCCGGCCCGGCAGCGGATGTTCGCGGTGATCGCCGCGCGCGCCGCCAGCGATCCCGCCATGGCCGGCCGCACCAAGAAGGCGCTCTATCTGGAAGCGGCCTCCGTCATCGACTCGCTCGTCGACGCCATCGCCGGACGGCCGGGACAGGGGCCGATCCATCACCGGCTGGCGCAGGCCTGGGGCTGTGACGCTGATGGCGCCGACCTGATCCGTCGCGCGCTGGTGCTGCTCGCCGACCATGAGCTCAACGCCTCGACTTTCGCGGTCCGGGTGGCAGCCTCGACGCGCGCCTCGCTCGCCGCCAGCATCCTGGCCGGGCTCGCGACATTGTCCGGGCCGCTGCATGGCGGGATGACGCCGCGCGTGCTCGGGCTGATGCGCGAGATCGCAAGCGAAGGCGTCGAGGTGGCGGTCCCGGCGCGGCTTGCGACGGGCATGCCCCTGCCCGGCTTCGGCCATCCGCTCTATCCGGATGGCGATCCGCGGGCTCGCGCGCTGCTCACCGCATTCACGCTGCCGCCAGCCTATGCGGCCACGCGCCGGGCCGTCACCGCGTTGACCGGCGAGGAGCCGAATATCGATTTCGTGCTAACGGCGATCGTAAGCGAGCTCGGGTTGGCGCCGGATATCTCGTTCCAGATTTTTGCCGCCGCGCGCTGCGCCGGCTGGATCGCGCATGCGCTGGAGCAGGGCGAGACCGGACGCCTGATCCGGCCTCGCGCCCGCTATGTCGGGCCGGAGCCGGCTTAGGCCGGCTCAGCGATCTTCCGCGCAAGCTCGCCCTCGCGCTCTTCGATATAGCCGCGCGTGATCGGCAGGCCGTCGAGCTTCTTGGCGAGCTGGAACTGGAACACCACGAGATCGTCATGCCGGAAGCTCGCCTCGCAGGCGGCGAGATAGAACTCCCACATCCGGGCGAAGCGCTCGTCGTACATCGCCACCGCCTCGTCGCGCCGGGCGAGGAAGTTCTCGCGCCAGACCTTCAGCGTCTCGGCATAGTGCAGGCGCAGCACCTCGACATCGGTGATGATCAGCCCCTCCTGCTCGACCGCTGCCGCCACCTCCGACATGGCGGGGATATAGCCGCCGGGGAAGATGTACTTGGCGATGAAGGGATTGGTCGCGCCAGGCGGCGTCGAGCGGCCGATGGTGTGGACGAGTGCCACGCCGTCATCGCTCAGCAATTCGCGGATCTTGCGGAAATAGTCGCGGTAATAGCCGACGCCGACATGCTCGAACATGCCGACCGAGACGATGCGGTCAAAGGGTTCGGCGAGATGGCGATAGTCCTGCAGCCGGAACTCGACCGGCAGGCCGGATTCGGCGCCGCGCTGCTGCGCGATGGCGAGCTGCTCCTCGGAGAGCGTGATGCCAGTAACCGAGGCACCCGTCTCGCCGGCAATGGACAACGCCATGCCGCCCCAGCCGCAGCCGATATCGAGCACGCGCTGGCCGGGCTTGAGATCGAGCTTGCCCATGATGTGACGCTTCTTGGCCAACTGCGCCTGCGCCAGCGTCATGCCGGGCTCGGCGAAATAGGCGCAGGAATACTGCATGTCCGGGTCGAGGAAGAGCCGGAAGAAGTCGCTTTTGAGGTCGTAGTGATGCGCCACATTGCGCCGGGCGAGCGCCGGCGTGTTGTGCTGGTGGAAGCGCCGCACCGCCGTGCGCAGGCCCTCCAGGACCTTGCCCCAGCCCTTGGGGCGGGCGCGATGCACGGCAGCGACCAGCGCGTCGAGCAGGTCGTAGAGCGAGCCCTGCTCGACGACGACGCGCCCGTCCATCACGGCTTCGCCCAAGGCGAGCTCGGGATTGAGCGCGAGTTTCAGTTCCGTCGGGGAATCGACGATGCGCATGCGCAATCGCGGCGCAGTGCCCTGCCCGATCGACTGCAACGTGCCATCGGGGAAAACGACATCGATACGTGGCTCGATCGCGAGCCGAGACAACATTCTGGCAATCAGCGAGTGCATTGGCCCCACCTTCGGCAGCGCCCCTTTCGCTGAAGATGGCAATTCGGAGCACCGCCGTAACCGCCCTTTGGTGCAAGGCAGTCCCACGCCTGCGACATGACAACGCAGGCAAGGGCGTTCGGTTCCGCTAGGGAAGCATAGCCGACCTGCCGGCTAATGATCCGCCGCGATGACCTCCGCGCGAATCTCCTCGACCAGCCGCTCCTTCAGGGCGACGAATTCCGGCGTCGTCTTGATGGTGTAGGGCCGCGGATGCGGCAGATCGACCGCGATATCGGCCTTGATCCGCCCCGGGCGCGCGCTCATCACCACGACACGCGAGCCGACGAAGATCGCCTCCTCGATATCATGGGTGACGAAGAGCACGGTCTTCTGCTCGCGCTCCCAGATGCCGAGCAGCATTTCCTGCATCAGGGCGCGGGTCTGGTTGTCGAGCGCGCCGAAGGGCTCGTCCAGCAGCAGGATCTTCGGATCGTTGGCGAGCGCGCGGGCGATCGCCGTGCGCTGCTGCATGCCGCCCGAAAGCTGCTTCGGGAAATGATCGACGAAGCTGCCGAGGCCGACGCGCACCGCCCAGTCACGGGCGATCTTCAGGCGCTCGGCTTCCGGCATGCCTTTTTCCCGGAGGCCGAAGGCGATGTTCTGCTGCACCGTCAACCAAGGGAAGAGCGTGTAGCTCTGGAAGACGAAGCCGCGATCGGCACCCGGCCCGGAAACGGCTGAGCCGTCGAGCAGGACGCGGCCCTCGCTCGCCGTCTCCAGCCCGCCGATGATGCGCAGCAAGGTCGACTTGCCGCAGCCGGACGGGCCGAGGATGGTGATGAAGTCGTTGTCGGCGACGCTGAGCGAGGTCGGCATCAAGGCGCGTGTCGGCTCGGCCCCACGCTGGCCGGCGAAGACCTTGCCGAGATTCTCGATGACAAGCTTGCTCATGCGCGCGCCCACGGAAACAGGCGCTGGTTGATCGCCTTGAAGAGGAAATCCGAGATGAGGCCGATCAGGCCGATCACGATGATGCCGAAGATAATCTGCCCGGTGTTCAGCAAGGCCTGGCTGTCGGTGATCATGTGGCCGATGCCGGAAGAGGAACCGATCAGCTCGGCGACGATGACATAGGTCCAGGCCCAGCCCAGCACGAGGCGGAAGATCTCGGCGATCTCGGGCGCGGCATTGGGCAGCATGACGCGGCGCACCACCGAGCGGTCTGTCGCGCCCAGCGTATAGGCGGCGTCGACGAGATCGCGCCGGATCGAACCGACTGAAACCGCGATCATCAGGATGAGCTGGAAGACCGAGCCGATGAAGATGACGAGCAGTTTCTGCGTCTCGCCGATGCCGGCCCAGAGGATCAGGAGCGGAATGAAGGCCGAGGCCGGCAGGTAGCGCGCGAAGGAAACGAAGGGCTCGAGAAAGGCCTCGATCGGCTTGTAGGCGCCCATCAGGATGCCGATCGGCAAGGCGACGATGACGGCGAGGATGAAGCCGCCGAGGACGCGCCAGATCGTCATCATGATGTCGAAGCCGAAGCCGTATCGCACCATCAGGTTGTAGCCTTCGCCGACCATGGTCAGCGGATCGGCGAGGAACAGGCGCTGGACATAGCCGCCGAAGGTCGCGACCGACCAGAGCGCGACGAAAAGCGCGAAGAAGGCCAGGCCGTAGCCGATGCGGGCCGGGGCCGAGACGGGTTGCAAAGGTCTCATCGCGATTGGGTTCCGGTCACGGCCATGGCCAGTTGCTTCCAGGGTTCGATCGACCAGAAGCCGGCGGCGGCGCCGGAGGTCGAAGGGAGGATGTAGGTTTCGGCATCGGCCAGTCTGTGCGTCTGCGGCCCGTAGGCGAGCCCGCCCTCCCTGATCCCGAGGGCGACCTGGGCCGCGCGCTTGCCGTTGAAAGCGAGGATGCGGGGCCGGTTCGCAGCGATCCGCGCCGTGAAGCCGGCCACGTCGAAATGGCCGCCGCGCAGCGCGGAATCCGGACCCGAGCTGCGCTTGGCGACATCGGTCAGGCCGATGCCGTAGCGCGGCAGGGTCGCGAATTCCTCCGGCCGGAGCCTCATCGGGACGAGCCCGATCTCATGAAGCACCGGCCAGAACTTGTTGCCTGGCCCGGCATAATAGGCGCCGCGCCTAGCCGAGACAGCGCCGGCCTGCGTACCGCAGAAGACGACACGCAGGCCGGGTTCCAGAATATCCGGGAGGATGTCGCCGGTCATGCGCCGACGGTTACTTGCCGGCGACGAACCGCGTATCGACCAGCGAGGCGAGATCGGGCTTCGCCTTGAGCAGGCCGATCTCGAGCAGCAGGTCGGCGGCCTTGGCCGAGAAGGCCTGCCAGTCGCCCGCGAAGAATTTCTTGTTGCCCTCGGCATCCGACCAACGCAGGAACGCCGCCGATTTGCCGAACTGCTCGCCGGTCTGCTTCACGTCGGCGCCCATGATCTCATAGGCCTTGGCCTGGTCCTTCCTGATCATCTCCAGCGCCTCGAAATAGCTCTGGGTCAGCGCGGCCGCGGCCTTGTCGTTGACGAGGAAGGCGGGTGTGCAGCCGAACGTGTCCATCACCATCGGATAGTCGAGGGTGGTGGCGATGATCTTGCCGGCATCGGGCTTGTCACGGACCGTGGAGAGATAGGGCTCGTAGGTCATGGCTGCGTCGTTCTGGCCGGCGATGAAGGCCTGGGCGGCGGGGCCGGGCTCCATGTTGACGACCTTGACGTCCTTCACCGAGAGGCCGTTCTCCTTGAGCATCCAGGCCAGCGCGAAATAGGGCGAGGTACCGGGCGCGGAAGCCGCAACCGTCTTGCCCTTCAAATCCTTGATCGCAGCGACATCCTTGCGCACGGCCATGCCGTCGGCGCCGTAGCTCTTGTCGAGCTGGAAGATCTGCTTGGTCTTGATGCCGGCCGCATCCCAGACGATCCAGGTCTCGACCGTGGTCGCGGCACACTGGATGTCGCCGGAGGCGATGGCGAGGTGGCGGTCCTTCTGCGGGATCTTCTTGATGGTGACGTCGAGGCCGTTCTTCGCGAAGATGCCGGCCTCCTTGGCGAGCACCAGCGGCGCGAAACCGGTCCAGCCGGAAATGCCGATATTGACCTTGGTCTGCGCCTCCGCGCCACCCGCCGCGAGAAGCGCCGCGAGGCCGAAGCCGACAGTCGCACCGATGCGCTTGAAAACTGCCATGATTGAAACCCTTCCCCGGTTTTTTGGCCGATGCTCCACGCTGACGCCTGGAGCGTCATTTGCGGCGCAATGCAACCTTCGTTCCAAAACAGCCTAATTGCATATGCAAACAGGTCAAGCCGCCGATCAGCGCCGCTTGGGGAAGTCATGACATTCTCTCGTTTGACAGGGCAGAGGGAATTTCCTCCTCTTCCGCCCGCCGGCGCGAGGGGCGCCCTTATTTTCTGTGAGTCGAGGTTTCCCAATGAACGGCGCCGACCGCCTTTGCGACACGCTTCTGATCAACGGCGTCGATACCTGCTTCGCCAATCCCGGCACCTCCGAGATGCATTTCGTCGCGGCGCTCGACCGCAAGCCGGAAATGCGCTGCGTGCTCGGCCTGTTCGAGGGCGTGGTGACCGGTGCGGCCGACGGTTATGCCCGCATGGCCGACAAGCCGGCGGCGACGCTGCTGCATTGCGGGCCGGGCATGGCCAACGCGCTCGCCAACATGCACAACGCAAGGCGCGCCCGCACGCCGATGATCAACGTCGTCGGCGACCATGCGACCTATCATCTCCAGCACGACGCGCCGCTGACCAGCGATATCGAGAGCCTGGCCGAGCCGATGTCGCATTTCGTCCGCCGCATCGCGACGCCGGAGGATGTCGGCCCAGCGATCGGGGAAGCCTATGTCGCCTCGCTGACGCTGCCCGGCGTCACCACCGTGATCCTGCCGGCTGATTGCGCCTGGGGCAGCGTCGAGCCCGCCACGCTGAAGCCGACCGAGCTGCCGGCGCTGAAGAGCGTCGATGACGCGACGATCCGCGAGGTCGCGGCCGGCCTGCGCAAGCATGGCAAGCGCGCCGCGATCATGCTGACGGGCCTCGCGCTGCGCGAGAAGCCGATGGAGATGGCCGCGCGCATCTGCGCGGTGACCGGCGCCCAGATCTTCAGCCAGATGTCGAACGGGCGCATCCAGCGCGGTGCTGGCCGCGTCGCCATGCCCAAGGTGTTCTATCCGATCGACAAGGCGCTCGATCAGCTCAAGGATGTCGACTATCTCGTCCTCGTCGGCGCGCAGGTTCCGGTCGGCTTCTTCGCCTATCCCGGCAAGCCCGGCCGCCTGATCCATGACGGCTGCGAGGTCGCCAAGCTCGCGATCCCCGGCGACGACCTGCCGGCCGCGATCACCGGGCTCGCCGAAGAGATGGGCGCGACGAAGACCGCACCGCTCTACATCGCCCCGCCGCGCAAGGAGCAGCCCGGCCTGCCGACCGGCAAGCTCGATGCCGACAAGGCCTGCGCCATCGTCTCGGCGCTGCTGCCGGAGAACTGCATCGTCTGCGACGAGTCGGTCTCGTCCGGCCGCAGCTTCTATTACGACTGCCACAGCGCGCCGCAGCACGACTATATCCAGCTCACCGGCGGCGCGATCGGCGAGGGCATCCCGCTCGCTGTCGGCGCGGCCGTCGCCTGCCCCGACCGCAAGGTCATCGGCATGCAGGCCGACGGCTCGGGCATGTACACGGTGCAGGGGTTGTGGACGCAGGCGCGCGAGAATCTCGACATCGTCACCGTCGTCTTCGCCAACCGGACCTACCAGATCCTGCATGGCGAGATGCGCGCCGTCGGCGTCAATGATTTCGGCCGCAACGCCACGCTGATGCTGAACATCGACGAGCCGGCGCTGGACTGGGTGATGATGGCCAAGGGCATGGGCGTCGAAGCGGCGCGGGCCACGACGGCCGAGGAGTTCACGAGCCTGTTCAAGGCCGCGCTCAGCCGCAAGGGGCCGTTCCTGATCGAAGCGGCGATCTGAGGCGCATCGAAGGGTGTCATCCCGTGCGCGCTGCGGCATGCAATGCCGCTGCGCAGACACGGGACCGCATGACGAGAAGGCGCCTTTTCCGGGGGACGGTCCCGTGTCTGCGCCGCAGCGTTTTACGCTGCAGCGCGCACGGGATGACAGGCGGTGATCCCAGAGAAGACAGGCGCTACTTGAACCCGCCCAGGAACGCATCGAGGCAGTCGCCGATCGCCTCGATGGCGTAGCCGCCCTCCTGCACCACCAGCGTCGGCAGGCCAAAACCCTTCACCTGCCGGCCGATCGTGCCGAAATCACTGGCTTCCAGCTTCAGCACGCCGATCGGATCGTCCTTATGGGCGTCGTAGCCGAGCGCGATCACCACGACCTCGGCACCGAAATCGCGGATCGCCTTGCCGGCCTCGGCAACGGCCGCCTCCATCGCGGCGCCGCCGGCACCATGCTCCAGCGGCAGATTGAGGTTGAAGCCCTCGCCCGGACCATTGCCGCGCTCGTCGGCATAGCCGGTGAAGAACGGGTAGTAGTTCGTCGGATCGGCATGCACCGAGATCGTCAGCACGTCGTTGCGGCGATAGAAGATCTGCTGCGTGCCGTCGCCGTGATGGGCGTCGACATCGAGGATCGCGACCTTGCCAAATGTCGAGCGCAGGCGCTGGGCCGCGATCGCGGTGTTGTTGAGATAGCAGAAACCGGTGGCGCGGTCGGCGCGGGCATGGTGGCCGGACGGGCGGCAGAGCGAATAGACGGCGCGCTCGCCAGCGAGGATCGCATCGGCGGCGGAGACGGCGGTCTCGGATGAGCGCAGCGTCGAATGCCAGCAATGCTCGCCGATCGGCACCGAGAGATCGCCGAGATACCAGCCGAGCTGGCCGATGAAACCGGTCGGGCGGCAGGGCGGACGGACATCCTCGTCCGGGCGGCCGCTCCAATAGGGGAAGGTGCTCGGCCAGACTTCCGGCCCGCGCTCGGCCGGCAGGTCCTGCCAGCGCGCCCAGGCGGTCTCCAGGAACTTGACGAAGCCGGCATCATGGATCGCGAGGACCGGGTCCGTGCCATGCGCTGCGGGCTTCTCCGGCGTGATGCCATGTTTCCTGAGCGCACCGAGCAGACGCTCCGTCCGTTCCGGCAGGTCCTTGGGAGCCACGACCTTGCCGAAGCGCATATATTGCTGGGGATCGTGGAGGGCTTGGTCGGGGTGATAGAAGGCGCGCATCAGGCGAAGAATCCTCGTCAGATCGCGAGGCGACCGACGGCCCCGCATAGGGATGCTAGCAACCGCCGACGCCTTGGTCAGCCATGACGATGCCACCCGCCCCTGCATGGGAGGCGGGGCAGCCACTCAATGCGGCGAGAGCAGCGCCACGAACTCACGTGCCAGGGCGTCGATCGCATGGCGCTCCGGCCGATACCAATCGGTCGAGCCGTTGAGCGCGCCCAGCAGGAACAGGCGCAGCACGTCAGGCGAGTTGCCTGCGGGCATGCCGCCGGCCTGCTGCCATTCGGCGATCAGCCCACGCCAGACATCCTCGTAGGCGCGGCGTACCGCGCGTACGCTCTCGGGCACAGCCGCCGCGCCGAAGGTGAAGACCTTGATGCTGGCCGAGGTATAATCGCCATGGCCATGCAGGGCGGAGAGATGCGCCCGGACTGCTGCCTCCAGCCGGACGCGCGGCGAGGCCCCCTCCTCCGCCGCGAGCGCCGCGACGACCGCCTCATGGACGAAGTGCACGCCGTCATTAACGACCGCCTCGACGATCTCCTCCTTCGAGCCGAAATGGTAATAGAGGCTGGCCTTGCGGATGCCGACGGCCTCGGCGATCTCGCGCAAGGTGGTCTGATGGTAGCCGCCGCCACGCAGCAGGCGCGCGGCATGGTCAAGGATCAGCCGGCGCGAGCCGCCTTCGGCTGTTGGCCGGGTGGTTGGGGCATCGCTCATAGGGTGTCATCCCGTGCGCGCTGCGGCGCGTAGTGCCGCTGCGCAGACAGGAGACCGCGCGACGAGAGGGCGCCTCTTCCTGAGGACGGTCCCGTGTCTGCGCAGCAGCGTTTCACGCTGCGGCGCGCACGGGATGACCCTGCCCCTTTCCGAAGACGGTCCCGCATCTGCGCAGCAGCACTGCGTGCTGCGGCGCGTGCGGGATGACACTCAGCCCTCACAGCCGCTTCGCCACTTCCTCGAGCATGACTTCGGTCGCGCCGCCGCCGATCGACTGGACGCGGGCATCGCGGGTCATGCGCTCGATCGCGCTTTCGCGCATGTAGCCCATGCCGCCATGGAACTGCAGGCAATCGTACATCACTTCGTTGACCAGCTCGCCGCAATAGGCCTTCGCCATCGAGACCTCGCGGGTGGCATCGAAGCCCTGCGCGTCAAGCCAGGCGGCGTGGTAGACAAGCTGGCGCCCGGCCTCGACCTTGCCGGCGAGCTCGGCGAGGCGCTGGCGGATCGCCTGCTTCTCCCAAAGCGGTGCGCCGAAGGCTTTTCGCGTCTTCACGTAGTCCAGTGTCAGGTCGATGGCGGCCTGCGCCTCGCCCATCGCCATGGCGCCGATCACGGTGCGCTCGTTCTGGAAATTGCTCATGATCGCGTAGAAACCGCGGCCCTCCTGCCCGAGCAGGTTCTCGGCCGGCACCTTGCAATCGACGAAAGAGAGCTCGGCAGTGTCGGACGAGCGCCAGCCATGCTTGTCGAGGGCGCGCGAGACGGAGAAGCCCGGCGTGCCCTTCTCGACGAGGAAGATCGAGACCGATTGTGACGGCCGCGCTTGCGGGTCCGTCTTGGCGGCGACGCAGTAGAGATCGGCATGGACGCCGTTGGTGATGAACATCTTGGCGCCGTTGAGGACGTAATGGTCGCCCTCGCGCCGCGCCGTGGTGCGGATGCCCTTCACGTCGGAGCCGGCATCGGGCTCGGTCACGGCGACCGCGACGATCTTCTCGCCGGCGATGATGCCGGGCAGATACTTGTCCTTCTGCGCCGGGCTGCCGGCATTGGCGATATGGACCGAGGCCATGTCGGTATGGACCAGCGCGGTGATGGCGACGCCGGAGAAGGTCGAGCGGCCCAGCTCCTCGGCCAGAACCACGGTCGCCATCGTATCCATCTCGGAGCCGCCATACTCGCCGGGATAGCGGATGCCGAAGAAGCCGAGCTCGCCCATCTTGCGCAGCACGGCGCGCGGGACGAAGCCGTCCTCCTCCCATTGCAGGGCATGCGGCTTGATCTCGGCCTCGACGAAGCGGCGGACCTGGTCGCGCAACGCCTCATGTTCCTCCGTGAAGTAAGGCGAGCGGCGCGCGCCCTCCACAGCAGGCTTCCCGACGGCCGACATCGCCTTCTCCCGTTTTCTGCAGCGCCACCAGCGAGCTACCTGCCGGACGGTAGGTGAACACCGCGCCGAGATCAAGCTACCTTCCCTCTATGGCGATGTCAGGCGACGTCGTCCCAGTGGGCGACCATGCTGCGGCCCTTGCCGGCGCGCTTGGCGCCGTAAAGGGCCTGATCGGCCGCGCGCGTCAGGACCTCGGCTGTCCAGGGCGTGGTATCCTGCTCCGACTTGACGGATACCCCGACGCTCGCGCCGACGGTGACAAGCTGCCCCATCAGCATGAACGGCGCCATGACGACGGACACGGCCCGGTCGGCGATCTCGGACAACGCAGCCGCATCCTCGACGCTGCGCACGACGAGGGCAAACTCGTCGCCGCCCAGCCGCGCCACGCTGTCCCCCGGCCGGACGACACCCTTCAGGCGCATCGCGACCTGCTTGAGCAGATCGTCGCCGGCCTGATGGCCGTGGCGGTCGTTGATCAGCTTGAATCCGTCGAGATCGAGCAGCAGGAGGCCGAGCGCCTCGCCGCTTTCGCCGGCCTCGCGCAGCACGCGATCAAGCCCGCGGCGATTCATCAGCCCGGTCAGGGAGTCATGACTGGCGGCGAAGTCGAGTTCGCGGCGCACCATCAGCAATTCCTCGAACTGGCCGATGATGTAATCCGAACTCTCATAGATCGAATAGAGATAGACGAGGAGCAGCACGCTCAGCGCCTGATAGAGCGGATCGCCGGAAGCCAGGAAGGCGACGACCAGCGTGCCGATCGCAATGGTCGAGAGCACGGCGCAGATCCAGTAGCGCAGGGTGCGCAGATAGGACCCGGCCGTCAGCGCCATGGTGAGACCGAGGCTGAGCACGAAGCCGCCGGCATGATCGGTCGCGGCGGCGGCCAGCGTCAATGCCGCGATGACGAGCGTGAAGGCGAAGGCGGAATAGGCGTAGCCTGCCTCCCAGCGCCGCGCCTCCGCCAGGGATAGCTTGCGCGCCGGATCGCGCCGCTTGAAGCTGACGATGTTGGCGATGCGCAGCAGCGTCGTCACGATGCCTGCTGCCGTCAGCCACCAGAAGATCGTCTCGCCGGTCTGCACGGCCATGATCGCAGAGCCGACGATCAGCCCGGCCGCAATGCAGAGGATCTGAGGCAGGGCCGCGAAGAGACGCGAGATGATCTCGATCTCGATATCCGCGGGAAGCTGCGCGGCGCGTCTACGGGGCCTCATCAGCAGATGCATGGCGATGCCTCTACGCGCGAGGCTCTAAGAACCCGTCAGCCCGATCCCGGGCATTTTAGGGATCGTATCGCTTGCGCGATATCGGGCAGAACCGAAAAGGGGCTGGCACATGCCAGCCCCGTTCCAGGCTCCGCATCTGAGGGCGGAGGCTGCGATCAGTTGCAGCCGCAGCCGTGACCGAAGCCCCCGAGCAGGCCGCCGACGAGTCCGTTGCGGGAGACGATCGCCTTGACCGGGGCGACGACACCGACCTTGTTGCCGTTGGCGATGCCGTTGCCGCTGAGCACGCTGACATTGTTGAGCGCATTGATCTTGACGCCCGACACGGCCGTCGTCACCGGGGCGATGATGCCGCCGAGAAGCGAACCGCCTCGCCCACCGGCCATAGCGGGGGACACGGCGAAGGCTGCAACCGTAGCGAGAACAAACGCGTATTTCATCTTGCTTCTCCCTGTTTCGCCTCCGGGCCGGAAGCGATGAAACACGTATAGGTTGCAACAACCTCTTCAAGCAACCTTCTCTCAACATTAACCATACCGAGTAAAGTTAATTTACAATCTGAAAGCACATTTCAAAACTAAACCCCAAATCATTCGTGATATACATAAATCGATCCGAATACATACAAGAGCAAATCCGGCATAATTTACGATCAATTAACCGTTATAAACCATGATTGCGAAATAAATTTTCAGATCACGGCGACGTCGATGCAGAAAACCATCATTCTCGCATTGGTCTTTCACGCTTCCCTTGCGCTCGCAACTGAGAAGCCGGCCGAAGATAAGGAAAATTCGATCGCCGTTATCGGGCTTCGGGGCGGCTTCGACAGCAATCCCGCTGGTGTCCAGGGTGCGAACGGCACTCCTGTCGCCACAACCTATGCAACCTGGGATTACCTGCACGGCACAGTGCAGGACGGCTATGGGCTGAACCTGTCGCTCGTCGAGACGCATTACGATCCGCGGGCGCTCGCTTCCGCCCGCGCCCATTCGCTGACGCTGAAGCACGGCTTCAGCCTCGGCGAGGCCAGCGCGCTGCAATCCTCCCTGACGGCAAGCAGCGAACAGAGCTGGTCACGCCGGAAAAGCAGCCTGTCCTGGCGCGAGCGGCTCGATCACAGCATCGGCGCTTTCCGCCTCTTCGCCAGCGGGGAAGCGCGGATGACGGCGCTGAACGAGCGCAACGTCTTCAATCTCGGCGATTTCCTGCCGCGCGACGAGAATTTCGGCACGCTGGGGCTGACGACGGGCGCCGCCTGGCGATCGGGCGAGACCGAAATCGGCCTCTCCTTCAGCGCCGCACGCGTCCACTATATCGAGGGCGTCGACTATCTCGGGTTCCGACGCGACCATAACCGGCTGCAACCCAACCTGTTCTTCTCGACGGTGCTGAAGGGCGCCGCGATCGAGGCCTCGCTCTCGCCGTTCCGCGCCTATTTCCCGGAGAAGGAGTTCGATGCGGTCGAGAGCCTGCTCTATACGGCGAAGCTGCGCCTGCCCTATGAGCGGTTCACGCTCGATCTCGGCTCGCTGCGCACGGTGGAAGACACCACCCTGCCCTTCTCCGTGATCAACCTGGTGACGGCGCATGAGGCGAAACTGACGACCCGGATCGACAACGACAATGCCGTCAGCCTGTCGGCCCGGCGCAAGACCGACGATTATGTCGGCCTCGATGCCCGCTCGGACCAGAAGGGTGTCGGCATCGACTACCAGCACAACCTGGGCAAGGGCTTGATCGGCACCGTTGCCGGCGCCTGGCGCAAGACCAAGGAGACCGGCCTCACCCCCGTGACCTCGTTCAGCGTCATGCTGGGCCTGCAAAAGCAGATCGACCTCAGCCGCATCGGCAAACCGGACAAGAGCGGCGGGTAGGGTCGCTGCCTTTCACAAAGCCAGCACTGTCACACCGGGCGCGTAGCGGGACCCATCGACCAGCTTCGCCGTTCCTTTCCCTTGCCTCCTGGCCGCCTCAGCCTGCGTTCATCATGAACCCGCTAGGAGACAGTGAAACGTCTCGCCAGGCCCACTCGCCGGCGAGGAAACGGAAAGGAAGAACCATGCTGCGTCGCCAGCTCACGGTTTCGGCCCTCGCCTGCGCCGTCCTGCTCAGCGCAATCCCGGCCCAGGCCCAGTATTACGGCGGGCCCTATCGCGGCGGACCGTCCTATAACGATGATGACGACGATGACGATGATCGTCCGCGGCGGCGCTATGACCGTCGCGATTACGGCTATGAGCGCCCATATTACAGGCAGCCGCGCTATGGGAATATGTGCGTGACCAGCCGGGGCGATTGCCCGACGCCACCCCTGCCCTATGGCTCAAGCTGCGGCTGCAGTATCCCCGGCTTCGGCAGCAAGCGCGGCATCGTGCAGTAAAGCCGCGCCGGCCACGTTCAGGGCCGGCGCCGGCTCTCCGTCCCGAGATAGCAGATGCCCTCGCCGGGCTTGGCCTTGGGGTTGGGGAAGATGATGAAGCCGTCGCGCGGCATCGTCACGACGGTGCCGTCGGCGCGGCGGGCGATCGGCGTGCCCTTGGCGACGCGGTCACCGGTCTTCCACGAACCTTCGACCCGGTCGCCCTCGGCCTCGCAGATGACGAGATCGTCCATATGGACGACGACGCGCTTCTCGGGGACCGGCGGCGCCTCATCGGTCAGGCCGAGATGGGCGAGCACGTTGCGGATCGCCCTATAGCCGACATCGACCGAGGCCGGGTCCTCGTGGCGGCCGCATTCGAGCGTCACGCCATAGCCGCCGGCGAAGCGCATGAACTCCGTCGTGCCGAAGCCTTCCGTCACGGCGAGCCGTGGCAGGTTCAGGCGCTCGCGCGCCGCGATCAGCCGGACATAGATGTCGAGCCAGCCATGGATCATCAGGTCGACGCCGAGGCAGGCGGCGAAGGCGGCCTCGGCCGCACCGTGCCGGAAGGGCTCGAGCGCGCCGCGGTTGTCGTCCGGGCCGAAGAAGACGAAGGGCACGCCCTCCCCGGTGAAGGAATGGACGTCGAGCAGCATGTCGTGCTGGCGCAGGATGGCGGAGAGCCGATTGCCGATCCTGTCCTCGTTGTCATCGGGTTGCGGCCGCTCGCGCAGGTCGCGATTGAGGTTGCGGTCACCCTCGCGGGTGTTCTGCCGGAAGGCCTTGGGATTGGCGACGGGCAGGAAGGTGACCTCCCCGCGCTGGATCGCGACCCGGCCGGCGCGGCAATCCTCGATCACGCGGGCAATGGCATTCGGCCCGCAGGTCTCGTTGCCGTGGACGGCGCCGAAGACGAGGAGTTTCGGCCCCGCCTTCAGCCCATGGAAGCGGATGGTCTCGAGCGGCGGGTCGATCAGGTCTGGCGTGGTCATAGGCTCTACTGTCAGGCTTTGCGTAGCTGTGAGTGGGGGTCGAGGATGTCGCGCAGGCCGTCACCCAGCAGGTTGAGGCCGAGCACGGTCATGAAGATGGCGAGGCCCGGGAAGATCGAGATCCAGGGCGCCGTGGTGATCTGGTCGCGCGCGTCGGAGAGCATCGAGCCCCAGCTCGGGAAGGGCGGACGGATGCCGAGGCCCAGGAAGGAGAGCGCCGCCTCCGCCAGCACCGCGCCGCCCATGCCGAGCGTGCCGATGACGATGATCGGGCCGGCGATGTTCGGCAGGATCTGCAGCAGCATGATGCGCAGGTTGCTCGAGCCGAAGGAGAGCGCCGCCTCGACATAGCCCTGCTGCTTGATCGACAGCGTCGCAGCGCGCGACAGCCGGCAAGTATAGGACCAGTTGGTCAGACCGAGTGCGATCAGCAGGCTGGTCAGGCCCGGCTGGAGAATCGCCATGATGGCGAGCGCGAAGACCAGCGAGGGAATCGACAGCATGAGATTGGTCAGGCCGTTGACGAAATCGTCCCACCAGCCGCCGAAATACCCCGCCGACATGCCCAGCGCCACGCCGATCACCGTATTGATCAACTGCGAGACGATGCCGACCGTCAGCGAGATGCGCGCGCCGTAGAGCACCCGGCTGTAGATGTCGCGGCCCTGCGCATCCGTGCCGAACCAGAACTCGGCGCCGGGCGGAACCTCGGCATTCATCAGATTGGCGTCCATGACGGGGTCGGTATGTGCCAGCCAGGGTGCCAGCGTCCCGCCGATCACGACGGCAGCGAAGAGCGCGCCGCCGATCCAGAGATTAGCCCGGAATTTCATCTGCTGCCCCGCCCCTAGGTGTATTTGATGCGCGGATCGATCAGAGCGCAGAGCACGTCCACGATGATGTTCACGACGAGGAAGAAGAGCACGAGCAGCAGGATGCAGGCCTGGACGACGGGAATGTCGCGCAGCGACACGCTGTCGACCAAGAGCGAGCCGATGCCCGGCCAGGCGAAAAGCTTCTCGATCACGACAGCGCCGCCCATGATCGAGCCGAACTGCAGCCCCAGCGTCGTCAGCACGATGACCATGGCGTTGCGCGCCACATGCCAGCGCATCACCCGGACCTCGCTGTTGCCCTTGGCGCGGGCAGTGCGAACGAAATCCGCGTTCATGACCTCGAGCACGGCAGCGCGCGTCGTGCGGGCGAGCAATGCGAGCGGCGCCACGCCGAGCGCGACCGCCGGCAGCACGATGTAGCGCGGATTGCCGTCGCCGTAGCCGAAGCTCGGGAACCAGCCGAGAACCAGCGCGAAGGCATACATCAGCATCAGCCCAAGCCAGAACTGCGGCAGGGACAGGCCCGACACGGCAACGAACATCGATTGCATGTCAAGCCAGCCACCCGGCTTCAGCGCGGCCAGGAAGCCAAGCGGAATGCCGAGCGCGATGGCGAAAGCCATCGCCGCGATGGCCAGCTGAAGGCTGGGCCAGATCCGTTCGAGCAGGGAATTGATCACCGGCTGGCGGGTGCGGAACGAGGTGCCGAGATCGAGCGTCGCAAGCTTCCCGGCATATTTTACGAAGCGCACATAGACGGGCTCGTCGAGGCCGAACTGCTTGTTCATGCGCGCGACCTGCTCGGCATCGACGACCGAGCGGCCATCCGACATCTGGGTCGAGGCGAAGTCGCCGGGAATGACGCTGAACATCACAAAGACGAGCCCAGCGACCGCAAGCAGGATCGGGATGGCCTGCAGCAGACGGCGGAAGACATAGGGCAGCATGGTCAACTCCTGATCGCCGCCGCAGGGCGGACTCAGGTCAAGGCCCGAAAGTCTCCGTCACCCCGGACGGGCGGCATGGCCGCACCGATCCGGGATGACGGATGTCTTCGAGCTGGCGGAAACCTCCGCGGAGGCGCGCTTACTTCGCTGCGGGCGAAGACGCGTCGACCCAGAGATCCTCGTAACGCTGGAGCGCGAGCTCCGTAGCGTTCGCCTGCAGGCCATGCAGCCAGGGCTGATAGGCCATCACCGCCTTGTTGTAGTTGAAGAACCAGACGGGAGCCTCGTCCTGCAGCAGCGCATTGGCCTTCTTCATGAGCTCGATTTTCTTGCCGGCGTCCCTCTCGGCCGCGGCCTCCTCGAACAACTTGTCAAAAGCGGCGCTCTTGAAGGTGGTGTAGTTGCAGGACGAGCGCGGCGTCGCCGAGTGGAAGCACTTCAGCGCGGTCAACGGATCGGGGCCGGAGGTGTTCGACCAGATATAGGCCTGGAAGTCGCCCTTCGCGATGACGCCACCGAGCGCCGAGGTCTCGACCGGCTTGACCTTCACCTTGATGCCGACCTTGGCGAGCATGGGAATCGTCGCCTCGACGATCGGAATGCCCCAGCTCTCGTTCGGCGTCGCCGTCCATTCGAACTCGAAGCCATCGGGATAACCGGCTTCAGCCAGGAGCTTCTTGGCCTTCTCCGGGTCAAAGGCATAAGGCTTGGCGTTCTTGTCGAAGGCCGGGACCGAGCTCGGCAGCCAGCTCACCGCGCGATAGGCCTTGTCGCGAACGAGGCGCTTGATGATCAGGTCGCTGTCGATCGCGTAGTTGATCGCCTGGCGCACCCGCTTGTCGGAGAACGGCTTGAACTCCGGGTTCATGCCCATGTTGCGGGTGAAGACCTCCGCAACTTCCAGGATGCCCTTTGAAAGGTTCGGATCGGCCTTGTAGGCAACGTACTGGGTCGAGCCGAGGATCGAGACGTCGATCTCCTTGTTGCGGAAGGCGACGTCGCGCGCAGCCGCCTCGCCCATCGGCGAGATCACCAGCTTGTCGGCATAGGGCTTGCCGGGCTTGTAGTATTTCTCCCAGCGCTCGAAGACCATGCGCGAGCCGGGCACGTGCTCGACGAACTTGAACGGGCCGAGGCCGATCGGCTTGTTGAAGAAGTCCGGCTGCTGCGCTTCCTTGGCCGGCATGATCGCCGTGGTGGCAGCATAGAACAGGAAGCTGGGATCGGCCGGATCGGTCAGCGTCATCTCGATGGTGAAATCATCGATCTTCTTGAGGCCGGAAATCTCCTTGGCCTCGCCCTTGCGAACGGCCTCGGCGCCCTTGATGCGCACGACGCGGCTCGCACCCGGATAGTTCTTGGAACCATCGACAAGACGCGTGAACGACCAGATCACATCGTCGGCCGTCATCTTGCGGCCATTGTGGAAGAAGGCGTCGTCGCGCAGCTTCAACGTGTGCGTCAGCCCGTCCGCCGAGGTGGTCATGCTCTTGACGAGCTCGGGCTCGGGCTTGCCGGCCTTCGAATCCCAGCGGAACAGCATGCTGTGCAGGGCGTAGCCGTAGATCTCGTCCTGGATCTGGTTCGAGACATGGCTGTCATTGCTGACGAAGGAGGCGCCATAGGGCGCCGTGAAGCGGATCGTTCCGCCGCGGCGCGGCTCCTGGGCCTGCGCCGAGATCGTAAAGGCTGCCAGCGTCAGCGCGGTGGCGAAGGCAAATTTCTTCAACAACACGATTTTTCCTCCCGTTTCCCATCTGCTCCGGCTGATCCGGAGTTGTTTGTTTCAAGTGGAACCATAACGGCTTTGCCGCGCTTGTCTTCCCCCGCGCGGTCAAATTCCCCGAACAGCTCCGCGATTCACGGTGTTGCAGAGCTGTTCTGAACTCCGTTTCGCATTTTCTTCACGCGAGCCGGCATTTTTCGCTCGAAGATGCTCTGCCTCAAGCTCCCCGCTCGTAGACGACCGCGCCGCCAAGAATGGTCAGATCGCAGCGGGTGTCCTTGAGGATATCGGCCGGAGCGGCGCTCAGCAGATCGCGCGAGAACACAGCGACGTCGGCGAGAAGGCCCGGGGCAAGCCGCCCCTTCACCTTCTCCTGCTTCTGCGAGAAGGCGCCGAACTCGGTATAGGCCTGCAAGGCCTCCTCGATCGAAACGCGCTGACGCTCGTCCATCACCGTTCCCTTCCAGGTCTTGCGGGTCAGCATGGTGTGGAAATTCGGGAAGGGGTTGGGGTCGCAGACCGGCGCATCGCTGCCCGTCGCCGGCTTCAGGCCGAGGTCGAACCAGGTGCGGAAGGGATAGCTCGGCAGCGCCCGCTCCGGCCCGAGCACCTTCACGTAGGCATCGCCGAAATCATGGATGAAGACCTGCTGCGGACAGGGATAGATGCCGGCCTTGACCATGCGCTCGTGCTGGGCCGGGGTCGAGAAGCCGCAATGCTCGATGCGGTGGCGACGGTCCGGGTCGGGGTAGGCGGCGAGCGCCTTCTCATAGGCGGTGATGAGCTGCTCGATCGCGGCATCGCCGATGGCATGGCAGGCCAGCTGGTAACCCTTCTTGTGGGCATCGAGCACCATGCGTTCGAGCTCGGCATCCTCCCACATCCAGACGCCGGTGGTCTTGTCCTCGCCGAGATAGGGCTCGGTCATCCAGGCGGTTCGGCCGCCGGCCGAACCGTCGAGGAAGAGCTTGACCGCGCCGATCATCAGCATCTCGTCGCCGGTCCCGGAGATCAGGCCGGCGTCGTAGCAATCAGGCACGATCGAGCGGCCGTCATCGCCGAGCAGGGTCAGCCAGGTGCGGACCGGCAGGCGGCCGTCGCGCTTGGCGCGGTGATAGGCCGCGATCTCGCGGAAGCCGCCCTTCTGGCCGACGGCGGCATCCATGCAGCTGGTGATGCCGAGCGAAAGCAGGTACTGCCCGCCGCGCTCGATACCGGCGATGATATCCTCTTCGGTGGCCGCCGGAATCGCGGCCTGGACCGGAGCGCGGGCGTTCTCGGCGAGCAGGCCGGTCAGGCGGCCGTTCTGCTGCTCGATCAGGCCGCCCTGCGGCGTCGGCGACTTCTCGTCGATGCCGCCGAGGCGCAGCGCTTCCGAGTTGCAGATCGCGATATGGCCGCAGGCGCGCACCAGCATCACCGGATTGTTCGGCGCGGCGCGGTCGAGTTCTTCGCGATAGGGGTGACGGCCGGTGTCGAGCTTGGTCTGGTCATAGCCGCGCGAAAGGATCCATTCGCCGGGCTTCGACTGTGCGGCGCGGGCCGCGATGGCGCCGAGAAGGGCATCGAGCGTCGGCGCGGCCTCAGGCTTGGAATCGACCCAGCCCATGGTCATGCCGAGCGAGACCAGATGCAGGTGCGAGTCGTTGAGGCCGGGTGTCGCGAGCCGGCCCTTCAGGTCGATGACGCGGGTCTTCGGCCCGATCAGCGGCTTGATCTCGGCATCGCTGCCGGCGGCCAGAACCTTGTCGCGGAAGATCGCCAGCGCCTCGACGACGCCCTCCTCGCGCCCGCACCAGATCGGCCCGTTGCGCAATACGATATCGGCCTGAATCGCCATGGTGTTCTCCTCAAGTCCAGTCGTCGCCGGCGCGCGGCGGTCAGATATCGTCGAGCGGGAAGATCGGGCGGCGCACCTTCTTGTAGGGCCGCTCCTTGAAGTTGCGCGTCGAGAGAGCGCCCGTATCGACCTCCAGCACCTCGCGTGCGATCGGCTGGAAGGCGGCGCGGAAATGCTGCATCGACTTGACGATCACCGTCGATTTCCGGGTCGGATCGACGCCGAGCGAGGTGAACTGCGCGAGGTCGGTCGCCTGGCCGTTATGGGTGATGACGATGATCTCGACATCGTCGACGCGCAGCAGGGCCGAGAGCCCGTAATTGCGCCAGACGCCGCCGGCCATCGGGCCATGGCAGAGGAAATAGCCATCCGTGATCGCGACCACGTGAGCGTCGAGATCGAGCGGCGCGCCGCCCATGGTCGGATCGACCTTGCCGCCGAGCTTGACCCGGCCGCGCTTGCCGACGCCGATCGCCTGGGCGGCCAGCACCGCCTCGGGGTCGTTGATCGCATGGAAGCCGACATTCTTCAGCCCTGCATCGAGGACCGCGCGCAGCAGGTTGGTGGCGTCGCCATAGGCGCCCGAGCCGGGATTGTCCGAGTAATCCGAGATCACCACCGGCTTGTAGCCCGGCTTGCCCGTATCGGCCTCGCCGGCCTTGGCGCGGGCCATGGCCTCGGCCAAGGGCGTGAAATGGATCGAGGAGAAGCGGCGCTGCTCCCAGGCATAGTCCATCAGGTCTTCAGCGATGGCTTGCGCCTTGCCGCGATCATCGGCCGTGACCGCGATCGAGGGGCCGATATCGTGGACATCCGCCGAGGAGAAGCCGGCCTGGACGCTGACGACGAGCGCATCGCCCGAGGCTTCCAGCGCGTCGCCACGGCGCAGCAGTTCGAGGAAAGGCGGCGAAGTCGTGCGCCCGCCGTCGAGCGCGTAAAGGATCGGGCGCCGGGCGAGCGCGACCTTGGGCTTGATCTCGCCCTTCAGCGCGCGCTGCAGCAGCTCCGCCGCCTGCCAGGTCCGCTCGTATTGGTCGATATGCGGATAGGTGCGGTAGGAGATCAGCGCATTGGCGTTGTCGGCCATGAGCTGCGTCACCGTCGCATGCAGGTCGAGCACGGCGACGACCGGAATGTCCGGGCCGATGCGCTTACGCAGCCGGGCGAGCAACTCGCCCTCGCCGTCATCCGAGCTCTCGGTCGACATCGCGCCGTGGAGATGCAGCAGCACGCCGTCGACGCCCGGTGCAGCATCGCAGATCTGGCCGGCGAAGACATCGAAGGCGGCATCGGTGACGCGGCCGGATGGATTGGCGCCGGTCACCAGCGGGTGGACCAGGCTCCAGCCGAACTTGTCGGCCGCCTCGAAGGCCGCGCCCATTGAGGTGCGTGTGCCGCGGAAGGCGCCCGGGATTTCATTGTCGCGATAGGCGCCATGCGCCCTGAAGGTGGCTTCGTCCGTGAGCTGAACACTGAAGGTGTTCGTCTCATGCATGAACTCGGCGATCAAAACGCGCGGCACCGTCATCTCCCCAAACATATCGTTCAATTTTTTTGACAGTCTTGGCGAGCCAACTCGGGATTTGCCACTGTTTTTCGCGCATGCATCCCCAGAAACCTGCGCGCTTGTCGAAATGTGGTGAATATGCTCGACTGAGCGGAACCAACTGGGCAATGGCGCCGTTTTCGCAGCGGACCCCCGCGAGCGCCCGCCCATGCCGGTTTCCCCACACGCTAAACGCCCTGCCGCAGCGACGCGACTGCGGCGCGTTTCGTCAGATGAACTCACGATCCGTCGCGTTCGCCACGGCCGCTCCTTCGGCTACCGGGACGCGGAGGGCGGCAAGGTCAGCGACGAGGCCACCCTCGCCCGCATCCGCTCACTGGCCATTCCCCCGGCTTATGCGGATGTCCGCATCGCGGCCGATCCGCGCGCCCATCTGCAGGCGATCGGCCATGACGAGGCCGGCCGCATCCAGCATCGCTACCATCCGGACTGGGAGAAGGTGCGCGAGCGGCGCAAGCTCAAGCGGCTCGCCCGGCTGATCGAGGCTCTGCCGAAGCTGCGGGCGCGCATCACAACCGATGTCAAGGCGCGGACCCTGTCGCGCGACAAGGCACTGGCCTGCGCCGCCGCGATCATCGACCGCTGCCATCTGCGCGTCGGCAACGAGGCCTACGCCAAGGAGAACGGCAGCCACGGCACCTCGACCTTGCTCAAGCGGCACGTCACACTGACGGGCACGCGGGTCGCGCTGCATTTCCGCGGCAAGAGCGGCAAGGACATCTCCTGCGCCATCGACGATGCGCCGCTGGCCCGAGCAATCACGCGGATCACCACCCTGCCCGGCAGGCGGTTGCTGCAATACCGAAACGAGGACGGCACCGTGGCGCCGATCCACGCGGCCGAGATCAACACCTATCTCAAGCGCGCCTGCGGCCTGCCCGTCAGCAGCAAGGATCTGCGTATGCTCGCCGCCAATGCCGCCGCGGCCGAACTTCTCCTGGCCGGCGAGGCGGTGGCGAGCGAGGCCGGCCGCAAGCGCCAGCTCGCCGACATCATGCGCGCCATCTCGGAGAAGCTGGTCAACACGCCGGCCGTCGTCCGCAAGAGCTATGTCCACGCGATCGTCATCGATGCCTATGCCAGCGGCCGTTTGCAGAAGAGCTACGCGAAGGCGCGCGCCAAGGCCGGCTGCTCGCGGATCGAACGCGCTCTGGGGCTGCTCGCCGCCTGAATCTCGGGGGAACAATGCCACCCTTCAGAGCTTGGTCCTGAAAGCCTTTTCAGAGGAGACCGCCATGGCCCAGCCCAACAGGAAGCGCGAGAATCCCGCCTTGCTCGAAGACGAGCGCAAGCCCGCGAACGCCGGTCAGACCGCCGCCGAGACCGACCCCAGCGAGAGCCAGCGTGTCAGCGACCGCACCAACATCCATGATGCGGGGAGCGATGCCAACGACACACCGGATGGGCTGACGGAATCGGAAGAGGCCGTGCGGCAGGCGGCGGAGGACGTGCCCGTCGGCAGGCCGTTACGCGGCAAGACCGAGGCGATCCCGGTCTTCGATCGCGGCTCGCTCCCGCCCAAAACCTAGTTCAGCGAAGGAGAGCAGCCCGATGATCGGCGATTGGAGCTTCGTCGTCTGGATCGTCGTGATCGGCGTGCCGATTGGGATCGCGCTCACGACCTTATGGGCCCGCTCGCGCGACGCCGGTGGCGCGATGCTCGACAAGCCCAGCGCCGACGACCCGCGTGATCCGATCTAGGCGAGGCGCGCGCGAATCGAGCGCTACGCCCGGCTGCGACAGGACCTATAGCGACTTGAAGCTCGGATAGTGCCCGCGGTAGCTCTTCTCGAGGATCGCGACGCCGCCCCGCTCCTTCAGGATCTGCGCAACAGCGAGGCCGAGTTCACGTGCCTGTTCCGGTGCCGCGCTCTGATCGGCGACGACGCGCTCCGTGCCTTCGATCGAAGTCACCTGCGCATGCAGCGTCAGGCGGCCGTCCTGCCATGTCACGCAGGCGCCGACCGGCAGGCTGCAGCCGGCCCCGAGCGCATGCATCATCTCGCGCTCGGCCTCGGCCTCGGCACGGGCCTGCGGACACTCGATCGCCTTCAGCACCTCGATCACCGCCGTATCCTCGGCGCGGGCCTCGAGCCCGAGCGCGCCCTGGCCGACCGCATAGGGGAACAGGGACGGGGCAAGCGCCTCCGAAGAGGCTTCGTCCATGCCGAGCCGGCGCAGTCCGGCTTGCGCCAGGATGACCGCGTCGAGCGCATCCTCGCCGCCGATCTTGGCCAGGCGAGGGCCGACATTGCCGCGGATCGGCACGACGGTGACGTCAGGCCGGAGGTTCAGGATCTGGGCGCGGCGGCGAAGCGAGCCCGTGCCGACGCGGGCGCCCTGGCGCAGCGTGGCCATGGTCGCGCCGCAGAGCGCATCGCGCGGGTCCTCACGCGGCGGCACCGAGGCGAGAACGAGGCCTTCATGCAAGGTGGTCGGCAGGTCCTTCAGCGAATGGACGACGAAATCGACCTCGCGCTTCACAAGTTGCTGCTCATGCTCGACGGCGAAGACGCCGACCATGCCGAACTGGTGGAACTCGGAGACGCGGTCGCGGTCGGCGATGGTGGCGATCTGGCAGAGGGTGAATTCCGCCTGCGGGAATTTCTCCTGGATCAGGCCCATGACGTGGTTGGTCTGGGCCATCGCCAACGGGCTGCGGCGCGTGCCGATCCTCAGATGCATGATCTCAAAACTTTCGGTCCTGTCCGGCCGGGCCGGTTATTGCCGCGGTCTATATCAGGGGGGCGCCGGGCTGACGAGTGCGGCACATGCCCCTACTGCTCTGGATCAATCGTGAGCGGCAGCCCCGCCCTGCTGCCGCATGGCGGCCATCGCCTGCCCGAGCACCTCGATCACGCGCGGATCGCGCGACTGGGCGACGTTGAATCGCATGAAATTGCCGGCCATCTGGGCGACGCTGAAGACATTGCCCGGCGCCAGCACCACGCCCTGCATCACGGCAAGGCGTGCAAGTTCGGCGGAATCCACGCCCTCCGGCAAGCGGCACCAGAGATAGAAGCCGCCGCGCGGCATCAGCCAGGGCCGAATCCCGAGCGGCTCCAGGCGGGCTGCAACCTCCCGCCGCGCCTGAGCCAGGCGCCTGTGCAGCTCTTCCATATGCTTGCGGTAGCTGCCGCCGGCGAGGACCCCCGCCAGCAGCTCCGTTGAGACCGGCCCGGGGCCTCCGAAACTGGTTGCGACCTGCAGATCGACGAGCCCTTCGACCCAGTCGGCTCGCGCGGCGATATAGCCGCAGCGGACCGCGGCCGAGAGCGTCTTCGAAAAGCTGCCGATCCGGATGACGCGCTCCAGCCCGTCGAGTGCCGCGAGCCGTGACGAGGGCTCTGGCTCGAAATCGGCGAAGATGTCGTCCTCGACGATGATCATGTCGTTGGCAGCGGCCGTGCTGAGCACGCGATAGGCGGCCTGCGGCGACAGGCTGGCGCCGGTCGGATTGTGCAGGCCGGAATTGGTCAGATAGAGGCGCGGGCGCTCGGCCGCGACCACCGCCTCGAACGTCGCGATATCCGGCCCCGACCGGGTATAGGGCACGCTCAGGATCCGCACCTGATGCGCCCGCAGCAGCGCCTGGAAGTTGAAATAGCAGGGGTCGTCGACGAGGACCGCATCGCCCGGCCGCAGCAGGAAGCGGCAGATCAGGTCGAGCGCCTGCGTGCCGGAGCCGGTCAGCATCAGCTGCTCGGCCGAGACCGCAAGCCCGGCCTCGGCGAAGCGCCCGAGCAGGAGCCGGCGCAGGACGGAGGCGCCGCGCGTGCCGCCGTAATCAGTGAGGATGGCGCCATCGGCCCGCGCCAAGGCCCGGAAGCCGCGGCGCAGAGCCTCATCCGGCATCCAGTCGGCCGGCAGCCAGCCGCAGCCCGGCTTCAACGCACCCGGTTCGGCATCAAGCGACTGGCGCGAGACCCAGAACGGATCGACCACAAGCTCCTGCGGCGAGGCGGCCTGCGTCAGCGCCAGGGGCGGCAGGCCGCCGCCTGTCACATAGAAACCGGAACCCTGCCTTGCGCGGATCAGGCCTTCTGCCGCGAGGCGATCATAAGCCTCGACGACGGTGGAGGGTGAAACCTTCATCGTCGCGGCAAAGCGCCGGATCGAGGGCAAGCGGTCGCCCGGCGCCAGAGTCCGTGCAGCCAGCCGGCTCCGGATCGCCGCCATCACGACTGCCGTGCGAGTCGTCCCGTCTTCGTCCTTGCTGATTGTATGGCCATCCATAGCCATACAGTTTGCCATGAATGTATCGGTCTGTCGCTGGTGCTCTGGAGGGCGGACGCATAGAGCACGGCTTCCGGCACAGCAGCAGAGCGGATCAGATGTTCAGGGATTGGGGCGGCAAGGGCTGGGGCAGCGGGCTCATCGGCGTGCTGATCTTCAGCGGTTCGCTGCCGGCGACGCGCGTCGCGGTGGCGGGCTTCTCGCCGCTGTTCCTGACCGGAGCCCGCGCCGCGATCGCGGCCCTGCTGGGCGCGATCTGCCTGATGCTTTTGCGCCAGAAATGGCCGAGCCGGGCCGATATCCGCCCGCTCGCGATCGTCGCGCTCGGCGTTGTCCTTGGCTTCCCGCTGCTGACGGCGCTCGCCCTGCAGCATATCCCCTCGGCACGCTCGATCGTCTTCATCGGCCTGCTGCCGCTCGCGACCGCGCTGTTCGGCGTGCTGCGCGGCGGCGAGCGGCCGAAGCCGGTGTTCTGGCTGTTCTCGGGGATCGGCAGCGCGACCGTCGCAGGCTTCGCACTCGCCAACAGCGACAGCGGCTCGCTGGCGGGTGACCTGCTGATGATCGGCGCCGTCCTGCTCTGCGGGCTCGGCTATGCCGAAGGCGCGACGCTCTCGCGCCGTCTCGGCGGCTGGCAGGTGATCTCCTGGGCGCTGCTGCTGTCGCTACCGGCGATGGCCGTGCTCGCCCTGCTGTTCTGGCCGTCGAGCTGGCAAGGCATCGGCACGCCGGCCTGGATCGGCCTCGGTTATGTCTCGATCTTCAGCATGCTCGTCGGCTTCGTCTTCTGGTATCGCGGCCTCGCGCTCGGCGGCATCGCCAGCGTCGGCCAGCTCCAGCTCCTGCAACCGTTCTTCGGGCTCATGCTCGCAGGTTGGCTGCTCGGCGAGCCGATCGCCTGGACGATGATCGCCGCGACCGCCGTGGTCGTGCTCTGCGTTGCCGGGGCGAAGCGCTTCGCCTGAGCCCGCCCCCAACTCTTGGAATTCCCGCCATCCAAGGCCATCTTGTGGCGATGGAGGTTGCGTGATGGCAAGCGGATGGGCTCCGGACGGAGCGGTTCAGGACCAGATCGACGGCTCGATCACGGATGCGGTTCGCCTGGCGCGCTCGCGGCTGCCAAACGGCCCAGGCGAGATCTACTGCCAGGAATGCGGCGAGGAGATTCCCGAAGCGCGGCGCCTCGCCATGCCAGGCGCCCGGCTCTGCGTCTCTTGCCAGTCCGGGCAGGATCGTTCGGCGGCGCAATCCAGCTATAACCGGCGCGGCAGCAAGGACAGCCAATTGAAGTGAGTTCGGCTGTGGCGGCGCGCGCCGCATCGCTTCGGCTGCGTGCGGAGACGGGCATCCACCAGAAGCGATGACGCGCTGCGATGTCGGGGAGAGTGGTGCCGCAAGAGGGATTCGAACCCCCGACCCCCTCATTACGAATGAGGTGCTCTACCAGCTGAGCTATTGCGGCAACGGGTGGCGCTGTACCAGCAGGCGCCGGGCTTGGCAAGCCAATCTCGACGTCATGCACATCACCCTGACACGGCGCTGTGCGGCAGCCGTCAATCCTTACGCAGCTTCTCCGTCTCTGGCTTCTCCTGGCCGAGCGCGACGATGCCGCGGCGGATCGTGCGGGTACGGGTGAAGTGCTTGTGCAGCGTCTCGCCATCGCCATAGCGGATGGCGCGGGTCAGCAGCGCGAGGTCCTCGTTGAAACGGCCGAGCATCTCCAGCACGGCTTCCTTGTTGTGCAGGAAGACGTCGCGCCACATCGTCGGGTCGGAAGCCGCGATGCGGGTGAAGTCGCGGAAGCCGCCGGCCGAGAACTTGATCACCTCGGACTGCGTCACCGCCTCCAGATCCTCGGCCGTGCCGACGATGTTGTAGGCGATCAGATGCGGCAGGTGGCTGGTGACGGCCAGCACGAGGTCGTGATGATGGGCGCTCATCACCTCGACCAGCGCGCCCATGCCTTCCCAGAACTGGCGGGTTTTCGCGATCGCCGCGGCGTCCGTGCCTTCCGGCGGCGTCAGGATGCACCAGCGATTGAGGAAGAGACTCGGGAAGCCGGCATCGGGGCCGGAGTTCTCCGTGCCCGCGACCGGATGGGCCGGCACGAAGGCGACGCCCTCCGGCAGATGCGGCGAGACGGCGTCGACAACCGAGCCCTTGACCGAGCCGACATCGGAGACGATCGCACCCGGCTTCAATTCGCTGGCGATCTCGGCCGCGACCGGCCCGCAGGCGCCGACCGGGACGCAGAGGATGATGTGATCGGCGTCGAGAGCCGCCTCCGCCGCCGTCTCCGCCACCATATGGCCGAGGCCAAGTTCGCGCGCCCGCTTGCGGACGGCCTCGTCGCGATCGGCCAGCACGATCGTGCCGGCGAGATTCAGCTCCTTCGCCGCGCGCGCGATCGAAGAGCCGATCAGCCCGATGCCGATGATGGCGAGGCGGGCGAAGACCGGCTCGGAGCGGCGCGGCGCGAAGCTTTCCGCCATCTCGGTCACGCCTTGATGAAATCGGCGAGCGCGGCGACGACGAGGCGGTTCGCCTCCTCCGAGCCGATGGTCATGCGCAGCGCGTCCGGTAGGCCATAGCCGCCGACCGCGCGCAGGATGAGGCCGCGCTGGGTCAGGAAGGCGTCGGCGTCCTTGGCGGTCTTGCCGGCCGTCTTCGTGAAATGGATCAGCACGAAATTGCCGACCGAAGGTGTGACAGTCAGGCCGAGCTTCTCCAGCTCGGACGTCGTCCAGGCCAGCCATGTCTCGTTGTGCTCCAGCGCGGCGGCGACATGCGCCTCGTCGGCGACAGCGGCGGCACCGGCCTCGATTGCGGCGCCGTTCACGTTGAACGGGCCGCGGATGCGTTCGAGCGCGTCGATGATGTGTGCCGGCGCGTACATCCAGCCGATGCGCAGATTGGCGAGACCGTAGATCTTCGAGAAGGTGCGCGTCATCACGACATTCTCGCTCTCGGCGACGAGCTCGATGCCGGAGGCGTAGTCGTTGCGGCGGACATACTCGGCATAAGCCGCGTCGAGGACGAGCAGGACATGCGGCGGCAGGCCGGCCTGCAGGCGCTTGACCTCGTCGAAGGGCAGATAGGTGCCGGTCGGGTTGTTGGGGTTGGCGAGGAAGACGATCTTCGTCTTCGGCGTCACCGCCGCGAGGATGCCGTCGACATCGGCCGTATAGTTCTTCTCGGGCACGATGACCGGCTTGCCGCCCATCGCAAGGATGGCGATGCGGTAAACCAGGAAGCCGTACTGGCTGTAGATGCCCTCGTCGCCCGCACCGAGATAGGCCTTGGTGACGAGCTCCAGCAGTTCATCCGAGCCGTTGCCGCAGATGATCCGCTGGGGGTCGAGGCCGTAGCGACCGGCGATCGCCTGCTTGAGCTTGCTCGACGTGCCGTCCGGATAGAGCTCCAGCTTGGCAGCGAGGCCTTCGAAGGCTGCGATCGCCTTCGGGCTCGGGCCGAGCGGGGTTTCGTTGGAAGAGAGCTTGTGCAGCTTCACGCCGGCGGGCGCGGCGGACTTGCCGGGAACATAGGCCTCGATATCGAGGACGCCGGGACGCGGGGTGGGACGGGTCGCCATGACGATTGACCTTGCAGCAGGAAGCCAGCCCGTTCAGCGGGCGGATTTGACGGAGAAGCGGGCGGCGTGGCTGCCGATCTCGGCGAAGTCGCTCAAGCCTGCCGGCACGAGGGCCTGGCGGATCGCCGCTTGATCGACCTCGCCGGAGGCTGCGACGAGCAGCGAGAGATGCGAGCCATCGGCCGCCGAGGCCGAGACTTCGGCCAGATGCTCTGCGAGGCCATGCCGCAAGCTTTCAGACCAGCGCTCGACGCGAGCAGCATAGAGCACGATCTCGCGCACGGCGGCGTCCGCCAGCGGCTTGGCGATGCAGTAGACCGGCGTTCCCGCGGGATGGTTCGGCCGCTCGACGAAGGGCAGCCGCGCGATGATCTTGGGCGCATCAGCCCCGATCAGATCGCGCCACCAGATGCCGGCGCTGGCGCCCTGGTCCATGCGGAAGATGCCGAGATCGCCCGCCGATTCAGCGACAGCGCGGATGACGGAGCGCGCATCCTCATGCGTGATGAACGGCACGGTGAAGCCGAAATGGAAGCGGGCGGAATCGCGCATCGCCGCATCGCCACCGGAGATGTCGGCATGAACGGAGTAGTTTGCCTGCACATAGGTGAAGGTCGCGATGATGATGCGCCAGACGCTCTCGACCGTGTCGAGCGGGAGCAGCCCCTTATGGCCGAGCGCGAGCCGCTTCATGATGTCGGCCTCGCGGCCGGGACGGAAGGCGGAGCCGGAGGCCTGCGTCTTCTTGATTGAGATCAGCGTCTCGATGACCTGCGAGCGCTCCATCAGCAGCGCATGCATCGCGCTGTCGATGCGATCGATTTCACCGCGGAGATCGGCGAGGGACGTGGGAGCGGCTTCGGTCATGGCAACGCGCTTTCCGGCAAGGCCACGCTCCTTAGCGCTCCCGCCGCGCCTTGGCAAAGCCGCCCGCGCAGTCCCGCGTTGACAGAACCGCTTTGGCGCGGCATCGCTAGAGTTCGATTTTCCGAACGCCTGGACCGGCAAGACAAATCCTACTGCCGAAGCGGACGACATGAGCGACCTCTCCCCCAGCCTGGCCGATCCGCAGAAGGAGGCGAACGAGCCCTCCAGCCCGGTCGCGCGCTTCGGGCCTGACACGCCGCTCTTGATGGATTGCGGCGTGGTGCTGGATCATTGGCAGATCGCCTACCAGACCTACGGCACGTTGAATGCCGAGAAATCGAACGCGATCCTCGTCTGCCACGCCCTGACCGGCGACCAATATGTTGCGAGCCGCAACCCGATCACCGGCAAGGGCGGCTGGTGGACGGCGATGATCGGACCGGGCAAACCGATCGATACCGACCGCTTCTTCGTGATCTGCGCCAATGTCATCGGCGGCTGCACCGGCACGACCGGCCCCGCCTCGACCGACCCGACCACGGGCAAGCCCTGGGGCCTGTCCTTCCCGGTCGTCACCATCCGCGACATGGTGCGGGCCCAGGCCGCGCTCGTCGACTCGCTGGGCATCGAGACGCTGTTCTGTGTCGCCGGCGGCTCGATGGGCGGCATGCAGGTGCTGCAATGGGCGGCGAGCTATCCGAACCGTGTGTTCGCGGCACTGCCGCTCGCCACCGGCGCCAAGCATTCCGCCCAGAACATCGCCTTCCACGAAGTCGGCCGGCAGGCAGTCATGGCCGATCCGGAGTGGCGACGCGGGCGCTATCTCGAAGAGGGCACGCGCCCGGCCAAGGGGCTCTCGGTCGCACGGATGGGCGCGCATATCACCTATCTCTCGGAACAGGCGCTGCACCGCAAGTTCGGCCGCAAATTGCAGGACCGGGAGGCGCCGACTTTCTCCTTCGACGCGGATTTCCAGGTCGAGAGCTATCTGCGCCATCAGGGACTGAGCTTCGTCGAGCGCTTCGACGCCAATTCCTATCTCTACGTGACGCGGGCGATGGATTATTTCGACCTCGCCGCCGACCATGACGGCGTGCTGGCGCGCGCCTTCGCGGGGACCAAGACGCGCTTCTGCGTGGCCTCCTTCACCTCGGACTGGCTGTTCCCGACGGCGGACTCGCGCGCGATCGTGCATGCGCTCAACGCGGCTGGCGCCTCGGTCTCCTTCGTCGAGCTGGAGAGCGACAAGGGCCACGACGCCTTCCTGCTGGAAGAGCCCAATCTCTTCGCCACGACGCGCGGCTTCATCGGCGCGGCGGCGCGGGCACGCGGACTCTAAACCATGGCCTTCAGCGACACGAACCAGACCAACCGCATCGACCTCAAGCTCGTCGCCGAGATGGTGCAGCCCGGCACGCGCGTTCTCGATGTCGGCTGCGGTGACGGCGCCCTGCTCGCGCTGCTCGCCGAAAGCCGCCAGGTCGATGCGCGCGGCATCGAACTGTCCCGCGAGGGCGTGGCCGGTTGCGTGGCGCGTGGGCTCTCGGTCATCCAGGGTGACGCCGATACCGATCTCGGCGACTATCCTGACGATAGCTTCGACTACGTCATCCTCTCACAGACGATCCAGGCGACGCGCAATCCCCGCCTCGTGCTGGAGCAGATGCTGCGCATCGGCCGGCACGCCATCGTCTCCTTCCCGAATTTCGGGCATTGGCGGATGCGCAGCCAGGTGTTCTTCCAGGGCCGGATGCCAGTGACGGACTCCCTGCCCTACGCTTGGTGGGACACGCCCAACATCCATTTCTGCACGATCCGCGACTTCGTCACGCTCTGCGACCAGATCGGCGCCAAGAAGGAGCGCGCCGTCGCGCTCGACGCCGCCGGCGGCAAGGTCGGCGTCAACGCGCCCTGGTGGTTCTGGAACCTGTTCGGCGCGCAGGCCGTGTTCCTGCTGAAGCGGGGCTGAAGGGCGCAGCCGTCATGCTCGCCCCTGTGGCGAGCATCCACGTCTTGAACATCGCATTGCCCGCAGGAAGACGTGGATGGTCGGGGCAAGCCCGACCATGACGAAAGAGCGCCGCCCGAAGGCGACGCTCCACCAGATCAGTTCAACGCGACGCCGGCCGGCCGCTTCTCCTTCACGGCCGCGACCGAACCCAGCATCAGCGAGCCCGGTCCGACGGTGATCGGCACATCCTCGCCGTCGACGATCTCGCCGGCGAGGATCGCCTCGGCCAGCGGGTCCTGCACCGACTTCTGGATCACGCGCTTCAGCGGGCGCGCGCCATAGGCCGGGTCGTAGCCCTTCTCCGCCAGCCACTCGCGCGCCTCCTTCGAGAGCTCGAGGGTGATCTTGCGGTCGGTCAGCAGCTTCGCGAGCCGGGCCATCTGGATGTCGACGATCGCACCCATGTCCTGCCGCCGCAGGCGATGGAACAGGATGATGTCGTCGATCCGGTTCAGGAACTCGGGCCGGAAGGCGTGGCGGACCACGCCCATGACCTCATCGCGAACCGCGTCACTGTCCTGCCCCTCGGGCTGGTTCACCAGGAACTCCGAACCGAGATTCGAGGTCATGATGATCAGTACGTTGCGGAAGTCGACGGTGCGGCCCTGGCCATCGGTCAGGCGGCCGTCGTCGAGCACCTGCAGCAGAACGTTGAACACGTCCGGATGCGCCTTCTCGACCTCGTCGAACAGCACGACCTGATAGGGCCGGCGCCGAACCGCTTCCGTCAGCGCCCCGCCCTCCTCATAGCCGACATAGCCGGGAGGTGCGCCGATCAGCCGGGCGACCGAGTGCTTCTCCATGTATTCGGACATGTCGATGCGCACGAGCGCGGTGTCGTCGTCGAACAGGAACGAGGCCAGCGCCTTGGTCAATTCGGTCTTGCCGACGCCGGTGGGGCCGAGGAACATGAAGGAGCCGATCGGGCGGTTGGGGTCCTGCAGACCGGCGCGCGCACGACGGACCGCGGTCGAGACCGCCTCCACCGCCTCGCGCTGCCCGACGACGCGGGCGCCGAGAACCTCCTCCATGCGGAGCAGCTTCTCCTTCTCGCCTTCGAGCATGCGGTCGACCGGCACGCCGGTCCAGCGGCTCACGACCTGCGCGACATGGTCCGGCGTCACGGCCTCCTCGACCATGCCGGCATCGTCGCCCTTTTCCTCGACCTCGGCCAGAGTCTTCTCGAGCTGCGGGATCTCGCCATAGGCGAGCTCGCCGGCCCGCTGATACTCGCCCTTGCGCTGCGCCTGGGCGAGCTCGTTGCGAGCATTGTCGAGCCTGGTCTTGATCTCCGCGGCGTGGCCGAGCTTGTCCTTCTCCGCCTTCCACCTGGTGGTGATGGTGTCGGAGCGCGTCTCCAGATCGGCCAGTTCGGATTCGAGCCGCTTCAGCCGCTCCTTCGAGCCGGCATCGCTCTCCTTCTTGAGCGCCTCCTGCTCGATCTTGAGACGGACGATCTCGCGATCGATCGAATCCAGCTCTTCCGGCTTGGAGTCGACCTGCATACGCAACCGTGCTCCGGCCTCGTCGACCAAGTCGATCGCCTTGTCCGGCAGGAAGCGGTCGGTGATGTAGCGGTTCGACAGCGTCGCCGCCGAGACCAGCGCCGAATCCGTGATGCGGACACGGTGATGCTGCTCGTATTTCTCCTTCAGGCCGCGCAGGATCGAGATGGTGTCCTCGACCGTCGGCTCGTCGACGAAGACGGGCTGGAAACGCCGCGCCAAGGCGGCATCCTTTTCGACGTACTTGCGGTATTCGTCGAGCGTGGTCGCGCCGACGCAATGCAGTTCGCCGCGCGCCAGAGCGGGCTTCAGCAGGTTTGACGCATCCATCGCGCCGTCGGTCTTGCCGGCACCGACGAGGGTGTGCATCTCGTCGATGAACAGGATGACGCCGCCATCCGAGGAGGAAACCTCGGTCAGCACCGCCTTCAGTCGCTCCTCGAACTCGCCGCGATATTTCGCGCCGGCGATGAGCGAGCCCATGTCGAGCGCGAGCAGTTCCTTGTCCTTCAGGCTCTCGGGCACGTCGCCATTGACAATGCGCAGCGCGAGGCCCTCGGCGATGGCGGTCTTGCCGACGCCGGGCTCGCCGATCAGGACGGGATTGTTCTTGGTTCGGCGCGACAGCACCTGAATGGTGCGGCGGATCTCCTCGTCGCGGCCGATCACCGGGTCGAGCTTGCCCTCGCGCGCCGCAGCCGTGAGATCGCGGGCGTATTTCTTCAGTGCGTCATAGGCCTGCTCGGCCGACGCGGAATCGGCGGTGCGGCCCTTGCGGATGGCTTCGATCGCGGCGTTGAGCGCCTGCGGCGTCACGCCTGCCTTCGACAGGGCCTTGCCGGCATCGCTGTCCTTCTCGATCGCTAGTGCGAGCAGGAGCCGCTCGACCGTGACGAACGAGTCGCCGGCCTTCTCGGCTGCCTTCTCGGCGGTATCGAAGACGCGGGCGAGGCCCGGCGTCAGGTTGAGCCCGCCCGAGCCGCCCGAAACCTTCGGCAGCTTGGCCAAGGCCTGATCGACGGATTGCAGCGCGACACGCGACTGGCCGCCGGCCCGGTCGATCAGCCCAGCCGCCATGCCTTCGTTATCGTCAAGCAGCGCCTTCAGCAGATGCTCCGGCGTGAACTGCTGGTTGCCCTCGCGCAGGGCGATCGTCTGCGCCGCCTGGAGGAAACCCTTCGCCCGATCCGTATATTTCTCGATATTCATTCAGCTATCTCCGCCCGCAGGCCGCGCCCCGTAGCGACGTGAACCTGCTGCCCTTTCATCAGGATGGGGCGCCGCGATGGGCCGCCCCTCGCCCTCCAAGATAGTGTGACATTGGCGCAACGGAAGAGGCCCGGACCAGAATTGACCTGGCGCAAGCGGCAGGCGCAGATCGGGCATGGCCGGGACCAAGCGACAGCAGGCGATTCGGAAAGCCTTGAGGGCGCTGGCGCCCGGCATTCCGCTGTCGGATGCCGAGGCTGTCGTGACGCTGGCGGAGCGGCGCCATATGAAGGACCTGCCACCCTCGACCGCGCTCTGGCTCGCGCTCGGCAGCCATGTCCGCCACGTGCACACCGACTACGAAGGCCTGCTCGGCGAGGGCTACGATCGCGACGCCGCCCGCTTCTTCGTCGCCGAGGAGACCGACGCCGTGCTCGCCGGCTGGGGTTGCCAGCGTTCGGTCAGCGAGGGCGAGGACGAATGACGCGGTCTCCTTGCAATGTGCCGATGCAGGCGGCTGATCGAAACGGATACAAGATTTGATCTGTCAGGGCCGGCCGACGAGGCTATGGTCCGCGACCTTGCCTGAACGGGACCCGACCATGCGCATCGAAACGCTCTATCGCTATCCCGTGAAGGGCCTCTCGCCTGAACGACTCAAGCGCGCCGCGCTCTCGGCCGGCGGGTATTTCCCCGGCGACCGGCTCTTCGCCATCGAGAACGGCCCCTCCGGCTTCGATGCGGCCGAGCCCGTGCACCAGCCCAAGATCAAGTACCTGATGCTGATGCGCAACGAGTCGCTCGCCCGGCTGAAGACCCGCTACGACGATGCCAGCGGCGATCTCGTCATCCACGAGGGCGGCCAGGAAGTGCTGCGTGCAGCGACCGCCAATGGCGAGGGCCACGCCGCGATCTCGCGCTTCTTCTCCGGCTTCATGCCCGAGGAACTGCGCGGCGAGCCGAAGCTGCTGACGGCGCCCCCGACCTATCGCTTCACCGATTCGCGCTCCGGCTTCGTCTCGATCATCAACCTCGCCAGTGTCGCCGATCTCGAAGGGCGCCTCGGGCAGCCGGTCGATCCGCTTCGCTTCCGCGGCAACCTGATGGTCAGCGGGCTCGCACCCTGGGCGGAGAACGATCTCGTCGACCGCGAGCTCGCCGGCCCCGGCGGCCTGCGCCTGCAGGTGATCAAGCGGATCGAGCGCTGCGCGGCGACCAATGTCGACCCCGAGACCGGCGCGCGCGACATGCAGATCCCGAAGGCGCTGATGAAGAACTACGGCCATGTCGATTGCGGCATCTATTGCCGCGTCCTCGCGGACGGCGCGCTTGGCGAAGGCGACGGACTGACGGTCGCGGACGCACCGGCCGGCCTCGGCATTGCCTGATACCGCCTGCCGTCATTCTCGGAACACCGGCAGATTCCAGACAAGAAAAAGGGCCCGAACGGGCCCTTTTCCATATTCGATCGATGATGCCGGAGCAGCTTACTCGCTCGAACCATCCGTCTCCGAACCCAGCGCATCCATGACCTCGCGCGGCGAACGGCGGCGGCGAGTGCGCTTGGGCGCAGCCTCATCCGCAGCCGGTTCTGCCGAGGCGGCAGCGGGCTCGACGGCCGGGGCCTCGACCGGCTCCGGCGCGGGGACACGCACCGGGGTGGTCAGGAAGGACGGCAGCGCGGCGGCGACATCATCACCCGCATCGGCCTCGACCTCGCGCTCGCGGCGCGGGCGACGCTCCCGCTGAGGGCGCTCGGCCCGCTCGGGACGCTCGAAACGGCGCTGTTCGCCCTGAGCCTGCTCGGAAGCAGCCTCGACGGCACCGCCCTCGCTGACCGGGATGTCGGAACGCGGCGCATCGGGACGCGGGGCGTAACCGCCGGGAGCCCCCTGGCCCTCGGCATTGCGGTCGAAACGACGCTCGCCGCGATCCGGCCGATCGAAGCGACGCTCGTTGTTGTTGCTGTTGTTGCGGTCGTTGTTGAAACGCTCGCGGCGGTTGTTGCGGTCGAAACGCTGGCCGCCCTGCGGCTGGCCCTCGCCGCCGTTCTCGCCCTCATTGCGCTGGCCACCGCCATGGCCGTTATAGCCATTGGTGTTGGCATAGCCGTTCGAGCGCATCTCCGGCTGCGGGCCGGCGCCAGGCTGGAAGGACTGGCTCTCATCGTCGCCCTCTTCCTCGCCCTCGTCCGCGTCTTCGACGAAGGCGCGATTCGGCGGGAAGGAATGGCCAAACTGCTGAGCCATCTGCTCCTGCGCCGCGAGCAGGATGCGGTAGTAATGCTCGGCGAACTGGAAATAGCTCTCGGCAGCAACGGTATCGCCCGAAGACTGGGCATCGCGCGCAAGCTGGAGATATTTCTCGGCGACATTCTGCGCCGTGCCGCGAACCTTTACGTCCGGTCCGTTGGATTCGTAGCTACGCTGCAACGGATTGGGAGATTTGCGATTGCCGTTATTGTTGCCGCCACCGCTATTGTTGCGGCCGCGCATACGCCGGTTCTGACCTGGTCTCATTCGCGTCTGTCTCGCGCTTCTGTGTTCAAAGCAACCGTGGTGCCGTCATGCGCGTTGCGATGCACAGCGGGTTGCGACGCTGTGTCGGACGAAGGTGACCTGAAGGGGCGATCCGCCGTTCCTGGTCTTCACGCGCTCTTTTCCAAAAAGGGGGTTTCAACCCCATGAGCCGATCGGCGCCACGCGCCTTCGGGGCTCCATCCGGCTTGTCAGTTGCATCGCTGCGGGAACACGCCCTCAAACGATGCCGTACTCGAGCAAATCCTGTACGATCGGGAACTGCCCAGAGGCTCGGCTCTGACGCCACCAGCTTCGGCTGGATGCTGCTTAGCTCGTTTTGGCTGCTTCTCCAAGCGAAATCGACCAAAAGCCTGTGCATTATCAAGCGAGCGTGAAGATCAACGCCCGTTCATGCCCTCCCAGATCGTTCCGGCTGCCACTGAATTCAAGCCCGCCGGCCCGCATCAGCGCAACGACATCCGGCCCCTGCCCGGCTCCGATCTCGAAAACGACAACGCCGCCGGGCGCAAGCAAGGACGGCAGGGATGAAGCCAAGAGACGATAGGGTCCAAGCCCATCGGCGCCGCCATCGAGAGCCAACAGCGGATCGTGCTCGCGCACCTCGACGGAGAGCGTCGCAATCTCGCCCGAGGGAATATAGGGCGGGTTCGAGACGATGAGATCGAAGCGGCCGGCGAGACCTTCGGTCCAGCTGCCTTGCTGGAACGCAGCCCGGCCTTCGACGCCGTTGAGCGCGGCATTGCCAGCCGCGGTCCGGCAGGCCTCCTCGGACAGGTCGATACCGAGGCCGTGCGCCTGCTGCAACTCGCTGAGCAGGGCAATCAGCAGGCAACCGGTGCCGGTTCCGAGATCGAGCAGCGCCAGTTCCTCGCCGCGGCGGCCGGCAAGATGTGCGAGTGCCGCCTCGACGATCGTCTCGCTGTCGGGGCGCGGCTCCAGCGTCGCCGGCGACAGACGGAACGGCAGCCCCCAGAATTCGCGCTCGCCGAGAATGCGCCAGACCGGCTCTCCCGCGAGGCGACGCGCCGAAAAATCGACGAGCCGGGCGAGTGCCGCGGCTGGCAGAATCGTATCCGGATCGGCGTTGGCGGCGCCCAGGCTGCCTTCGACCAGTAGACGCGCATCGAGCCCGGGGCTCGCCGAGCCCGCGCGCAGGAGGCTCTGCGCAAGATGGCGCCGCGCCTCCCTGACGGTCGGCACGGCGCCCTCCCCTCGAACGCTTCCCGCGGAACCCGCTTCGGGTTCCGCGCCTCCCCGAATGGAGGTCAGTTGCCCTGCATCTTCAGATTGACGCAGGTTATCATCTTCTTGTTCAGCGAGGCCTTGCTTTCGCGCGTGCCGCGCATCTCCGTCCGGCATGCCTTGCGCGCCTGCGACTGCGTCATCGCGCCCTGCAGAGCCGCCGGCTGGCCCGACGTCATCTTGCGGAAGGTGCGCTCCTGAGCCTGCGAGACGCCGCTCATCGCCAGCGCCATCAGCCCGGTCACCGCTATCGTCGAGAACATCTTGATCATGAGAGGGTCCCCCCTTTGCTGGTGTCGATGCATCAACAACGCGGGACGGGCGCTTTGGTTTCATCGCGCGGGCCTCACGCCATGCCCTCGGCCGCGAGAAGCTTCGCCTGATGCTCGGCCGTGAGCGCATCGATGATCTCGTCGAGCACCAGCCCCTGCATCATCTCGTCGAGCTTGTAGAGCGTCAGGTTGATGCGGTGGTCGGTCACGCGCCCCTGAGGGAAATTATAGGTGCGGATGCGTTCCGAGCGATCACCCGAGCCGACCTGCGAACGTCGGTCCGCCGAGCGCTCGGCATCGATGCGCAGGCGCTCCATGTCGAAGAGCTTGGCGCGCAGCAATTCATAGGCCCGCGCCTTGTTCTTGTGCTGGGAGCGCTCGTCCTGGACCAGCACGACGGTGTTGGTCGGGATATGGGTCAGGCGCACCGCAGATTCGGTCTTGTTGACGTGCTGGCCGCCGGCGCCGCCGGAGCGCAGCGTGTCGGTGCGGATGTCGGCCTCGTTGAGGGTGACGTCGACATCGGTGGCGAGCGGCAGCGTCGCCACCGTCGCAGCCGAGGTATGGATGCGCCCGCTCGCCTCGGTATCCGGCACGCGCTGAACCCGGTGGACGCCGGATTCGAACTTGAGACGGGCATAGACGCCGCGGCCGTTGATCTCGGCGATGACCTCCTTGTAACCGCCGGCCGTGCCCTCGCTTTCGGAGAGGACATCCAGGCTCCAGCCCTTCTGGGCGGCGTGGCGCTGATACATGCGCAGGAGGTCGCCGGCGAAGAGCGCGGCCTCGTCGCCGCCGGTGCCCGCCCTGATCTCGAGGATGACGCCGCGCTCGTCGGCGGCATCCTTCGGCAGCAGGGCGACGAGGATCTCGCGGGCGCGCGCCTCGATCTCGGCGCGGGCGATGTCGCGCTCCTCATAGGCGAGATCGCGGAACTCGGAATCGGTCGCTGGATCGGCGATCAGCGTCTCCGCCTCGTCCAGCGAGATCTGCGCCTGCCGCCAGGAGGCGATCGCCGCGACCACGGGATCGAGCTCGGCCAGTTCCTTCGCCAGCTCGACGGTGCGCGCCGCCTCGGTGGCATGATTGATCTCGTCGGTCGCGGCGGCATGGCGCGCCACGATGACGTCGAGACGATCCTGAGGGAGCTGGAGGGACATCAAATGAACTCGTGAAACAAAAGGGAAAAGCGGCAGCGGCTGCAAAAGCAGCGTCGCTAGACCGGAACCTTGAACTCGGTCGCGAAGGCGGCGAGTTGCGGGCGCAGATTGGTGGCGCCTTCCGGAGAGGCCAGCATCCAGTCCATACGCTCGCGCAGCTTGCCGGCATCGAGCGCGCGCAACATCGCCTTGACCGGTCCGATCGAGGCGGCCGACATCGAGAAGCCGCGATAGCCTAGGCCGATCAGGGCCATGGTCTCCAGCGGCTTGCCGCCCATCTCGCCACAGACGGTGACGGGGCAGCCGGTCTCGGCAGCAGCCTCGATGATACGCCTGAGAGCCCTGAGGGCGCCGACGCCGAGCGGATCGAAGCGGTCGGCGACACGCTTGTTCTCACGATCGGCGGCGAAGAGGAACTGCATGAGGTCGTTGGTGCCGATCGACAGGAAATCCGCCTCGCGCGCGATCTCCCGCAGCTCGAACAGCAGCGACGGCACCTCGACCATGACGCCGACCCTGAGATCGCGCGGCGGGGCAACGCCCTGCTTCTCCAGCATGGCCTGCTCGCGGCGGATGATCATGCGGGCGCGGCGGAACTCCTCGGTGGTCGCGACCATCGGCAGCATGATCTTGAGGTCCCGCCCCGCTCCGGCCCGCAGCATCGCGCGCACCTGCGCCCGGAGCAGCCGCGGCTTGTCGAGGCCGATGCGGATCGCGCGCCAGCCGAGCGCCGGGTTCTCTTCCTCGACCCGCTCCATATAGGGCAGCACCTTGTCGCCGCCGATATCGAGGGTGCGGAAGGTGACCGGCAATTCCGCCGCAGCCTCCAGCACGGCCGCATAGAGCGCCTGCTGCTCGGCGGTGGTCGGCATGTGCTGCGCCACCATGAACTGCAATTCGGTGCGGAACAGGCCGATGCCGGAGGCGGCCGTCGCCTCGATGTTCGGCATATCGACGATCAGGCCGGCATTGATCTGCAGGGTGATGTCGACCCCGTCGCGGGTGACGGCCGGAAGCTCCTTGAGCTTCTGGTACTGCTTCTGCTTGCGGGCGCGCAGCCGCGCCTTGTCCTTGTAGGCGTTCTCGACGTCGGGCTGCGGGCGGATCTGCACCTCGCCCGCCTGACCATCGACGATGATGGCATCCCCCGCCTCGACCAGCGCGGTCGCATTGACGACCTCGCCGACGGCGGGGATGCCGAGCGCGCGGGCGACGATCGCGATATGGCTGGTCGGCCCGCCCTCCTCCAGCACGAGCCCGCGCAGATGGGCGCGATCGTAGTCCAGCAGCGCCGCCGGGCCCATCGAGCGGGCGACGAGGATGGCATTCTCCGGCAGGTTCTCGCGGGCGACGCCGTTCGCCTTGCCGACCAGCGTGCGCAGCAGCCGGTTGGCGAGATCGTCGAGATCGTGCAGCCGCTCGCGCAGATAGGGGTCGGTCTGGCGCAGCATCTTGGCGCGGGTGTCGGATTGGACGCGCTCGACCGCCGCCTCGGCGGTGAGTCCGGTCAGCACGACCTCGCGCATGCGGCGCAGCCAGCCCTGGTCATGGGCGAACATGCGGAAGGTCTCGAGAACGTCGCGATGCTCGCCGGTATGGGCGACGTCGCCGCGCTCGACCAGCTCGTCGATCGAGGCCCGCATCTCGCCGATCGCCGCTTCGAGCCGGCCGACCTCGGCAGCCGGATTCTCGGCGATGAGATTGGTGATCGCGACGCGCGGCTCATGCAGCACGACATGGCCGAGGCCGACGCCATCGGCCAGCGCCACGCCGACGCCATGGATCGGACGATCGAGGCCAATCGAGGCGCCGGGCGCCGCCAGCGACTTGAGGCCGCCGGCCGCGATCATCTCCGCCATCAGCATGGCGGTGGTCTGAAGGGTCTCGATCTCGTCTTCGGAATAGAGCCGCGAGGCCCGATTCTGGATGACGAGCACGCCCATCACGGCGCCGCCGCGCAGAATCGGCACGCCGAGGAAGGAGCGGTAGACCTCTTCGCCCGTCTCCGGACGGTAGGAGAAGGAAGGGTGAGCCTGCGCGTCCGACAGCGCCAGCGGCTCGGCCTCGCTCGCGATCAGGCCGACGAGGCCCTCGCCCGCCCGCATGGTGGTGAGGTGGACCGCCTCGCGGTTGAGGCCTTCGGTCGCGTAGAGTTCAAGCGAGCCGTCCTCGCGCAGGACGTAGACGGAGCAGACTTCGGCGACGAGATTGCCGGCGATCAGGACGACGAGACGGTCCAGCCGCTCCTGCGGGCTGATCGATGCCGCCATGACCTCGCGGAGACGGCGCAACAGAACGCCCGGTCCTCCGAGAGCGCCTCGCATCGATCTCAGCCCTCCGCCCGCCTCCTCAGCCATCGACGATACGATGCCTGTCCAGACCTGAGTCGCCCACTCCGGTCATGCTGCCTTCTAGCGACCAAAGACCTTATTCGGCAAGGGCCGCGAACAGGGTCCGTAGCATCACCCCAAGATTTCCGTCGTTTTTGGGCTCGAGGCCGAAGTCTCAGGGCCGCACCAAAACGAGATGAGAGGCCTCGGCGGCACTCCGCTTCCGGCGCGATCCTGCCGACATCTTGCGGACACCGGCTTCCGGGGCAGCCGATGACGCGGCCGATGTCTCGCCCCGGCCCGTCCGCCGCGCGCCGGCACGTGGTTCCTTGCGCTCTTTACCCACAGCCAATGCCTCGGCCGCCCCGGCCTCACCGGACAGGGCCAGCAGGTATTGCCGCGTCCACCAGTCGATATCGGTAGCCGCGATGATGGCATAGAGCTTCTCGAAGCGGCGGATGCGCTCGGTCTTCGGCATGGCGAGCGCGGTGCGGATCGCTTCCGCCACCTCATGGGAATCGAAGGGATTGACGATCAGCGCCTCGCTCATCTGCTGGGCCGCGCCGGCGAAGCGCGAGAGCACGAGCACGCCCGGATCGGCCGGGTCCTGCGCCGCGATATATTCCTTGGCGACGAGATTCATGCCGTCCCGCATCGGCGTCACCAGGCCGACCTGGGCGCGGCGGTAGAAGCCGGCCAGCGCCTTGCGCGAATAGGCCTTCTTGACCACACGGATCGGCGTCCAGTCGAATTCGCCGAGCTGGGCGTTGAGACGGCCGGCAACTTCGTCGGACTGGCGGTCCAGATCCGCATATTCGGGCACGTCGCTGCGCGAAGGCGGGGCAATCTGCAGCAGGCTGACCCGCCCGCGCTCCTCCGGATGATCGCGCAGGAACTCGCCGAACGCCTCCAGCCGCTGGACGATGCCCTTGGAGTAGTCGAGCCGGTCGACCCCGATGACGAGCTTGCGCTGACCGAGGGATTCACGCGTGGCGCGCAGCGGCGTCGTCGCCTGGCGGGCGGAGGCGGCGGCGAGCCGGCGGAAGCCCTCCACATCGATCCCGATCGGGAAGGCCCGCACCGTGGTCTCGCGCGGGCCCAGCCGCACGCGCCTGCCGTCGGAGCGGGCGCCGCAAAGGGAGACGAGTCCGTCGATCAGGTTGCGCGCATCGACCTCGGTCTGCATCCCGACAAGGTCGTAAGCTGCCATGGTGCGGATCAGCGTCGCGCTGAACGGCAAGACGCCCATGATCTCGGCCGCCGGCCAGGGGATATGGTGGAAATAGCCGATGCGGTTGGTGACGCCGCGCCGGCGCAGTTCCGCCGCCAGCGGGATCAGGTGGTAATCATGGATCCAGATCATGTCGTCGGGCTTGATCAGCCCGGCAAGCGCGCGGGCAAAGCGCCGATTGACGCCGAGATAGCCCATATAGTCGCTGCGCTGGAACTCGGTGAGGCCGAGACGATAGTGCATCAGCGGCCAGAGCGCCCGGTTCGAGAAGCCGAGATAGTAGCTCTGGCGCTCGGCCTCGCTCAGATCGGTCACGGTATAGGTCACATTGCCATGCTCGACCTGCCTGACCGGCGCCGGCGCGCCCTCGCTGACCGCCCCGCTCCAGCCGAACCACAGGCCGCCGCGCTGCTCCAGCGCTTCGCGCAGGGCGACCGCCAGCCCCCCGGCCATCACCTTTTCATGGCGATCGGGAATCGTGACGCGATTGGAAACGATGACAAGACGCATAAACTCGCATTCTCCGGCAGGGGCCGCCCGCATTTCGCCATCGGCGGCAGGAACAGAACGCTTCCGAAAGCGTAATGTTTCCGTGGTGCGGACGCGGTCACATGGCAGCGCTGTGGCAGCCGTGCGGTGAAATCGCGACGACATGGTAGGCTTTCGACAGATCGAGGCAACCCCTCGACCTCTATTTTCGACGCGGCTATGGCTAGGCGACAGGACAGAAAAGGATGTCCTTGGCCGCTCTTCTGCCGCCTTCTCTGCCCAGATACGAAACGATGACGATATTGATCGAACCCGATACTGCCTCAAGGCCCGATGAGATCGCTTCCCCGGGCAGCGAGATCGCTCTTTTTTTGGATTTCGACGGAACGCTCGTGGAAATCGCCCCTTCGCCGGAGGACGTGCATCTCGACCGACGGGTGGCTCCGGCGCTGATGGCGCTGCGTGCCCAGCTCGGCGGGGCGCTGGCGCTCGTCTCCGGCAGGCCGATCGGCTTCCTCGACGGCATCCTTGCACCGCACCGCTTCGATATCGCCGGGCTGCACGGGGCTCAGATCCGCGTCGACGGCGAGATCCGCTCGCAGGCCGATACGCATGAGGGCATGCATGGGGCGCTGCGCGATCTCGTGCGCTTCGCCAACAGCCATGTCGGCATCATCGTCGAGGACAAGCGCATCTCGATCGCACTGCACTGGCGGCTGGCGCCTTCGCTGGAGGCCGAGGCCCTGGCGCTGATGCGCAGCATCGCCGTGAAGCTGGGGCCGGGCATGCGCCTGCAGGAAGGCAAAGCCGTAGCCGAGCTGGTTCCCGCCGGCGCCAGCAAGGGCAGTGCCATCGCCTGGCTGATGGCGACGCCGGTCTATGCCGGCCGCATCCCGGTCTTCATCGGCGACGACATCACCGACGAGGACGGCTTCGAGGCGGTCAACGCCATGGGCGGCGTCTCGGTCCGTATCGGCGCCGACCGCGAGAGCCATGCCACCTGCCGGCTGGCCTCGCCGACCGCCCTGCGGCATATCCTTCTCGAAGCCGCCGAAGGTGGCCATCTTACCGCTTCCAGCTTCAAGCAGGACTGATCATGACCGTAACGACTTCGACCGCGGGGCAGCACTCCGCCTCGCTCGACCTCGGCGTGATCGGCAACTGCTCGATCGCCGCCCTCGTCGACCGGCGCGCCCGCATCGTCTGGGGCTGCTTCCCGCGCTTCGACCGCGACCCCGTCTTCTGCTCGCTGATCGACAACAAGGCCGAGGACGGCGATGCCGAGCCCGAAAAGGGCGTCTTCGCCATCGAGCTCGTCGGCATGACCCGCTGCGAGCAGGGCTATCTCGACAACACCGCGATCCTGTCCTCCGTGCTCTCCGACGACCAGGGCAATGCGATCGAGATCCTCGATTTCGCACCGCGCTTCGTGCGCTACGAGCGCTTCTTCCGGCCGCCGCAGCTGGTGCGGCGGGTCCGGCGCGTCTCGGGCCGGCCGCGCATCCGCGTCCTCGTCAGGCCCTGCCTCGGCATCGGCGAGGAGCCCGACGAGATGACGCGCGGCTCCAACCATGTCCGCTTCGTCGGCGCCGACCAGACGATCCGGCTGACGACCAACGCACCGCTTTCCTATGTCGTCGAGGGCACGCCCTTCGCCGTCGACCAGGCCTATTCCTTCTTCATCGGATCGGACGAGGCTTTGCGCGCCGAGATCGAGACGACTTCGCGCGAGTTCCTCGACAAGACCACCGACTACTGGCGCGATTGGGTGCGCTCGCTCTCGGTCCCGTTCGAGTACCAGAAGGAAGTCATCCGGGCCGCGATCACGCTGAAACTCTGCTCCTTCGAGGAGACCGGCGCGATCGTCGCGGCCTTGACGACCTCGATCCCGGAGGCGCCGGGCACGCAACGCAACTGGGACTACCGCTATTGCTGGCTGCGCGACGCCTATTTCGTCGTCCATGCGCTGAACCGGCTCGGCACGACGCGGACGATGGAGGACTATCTCGGCTTCATCACCAATATCGTCGACACCTTCTCCGAGAGCGGGGCCGAGCATCTGCCGCCGCTCTATCCGATCACGCGCGGCGGCTCGCTCACCGAGTTCGAGGCGAAGAACCTGTCAGGCTATCGCGGGCACCAGCCGGTGCGCTTCGGCAACGGCGCGGCCGTGCAGATCCAGAATGACGGCTATGGCGCGGTCGTGCTGGCCGCAACGCATTCCTTCTTCGATCGCCGCCTGATCCAGCCCGGCAAGGAGACGCTGTTCGGACAGCTCGAACGCATGGGCGAGATCGCCATCGCCGTGTTCGACAAGCCCGATGCCGGCCCCTGGGAGCTGCGCGAGAAGGAGGCGGTGCACGCCTTCTCGAGCGTGATGTGCTGGGCGGCCTGCGACCGGCTCGCCCGCATCGCCGGCACGCTCGGGCGCGCCGACCGGAAGGAGTACTGGAAAGGAGAGGCCAAGCGCCTGAAGAACACCATCGCCGAGCAGATCTGGAACGAGCAGAAGGGCCATTTCGTCTCGACCTTCGGCGGCGAAGAGCTCGATGCGACGCTGCTGCTTCTCGCCGAACTCGGCTTCGTCAAGGCCGACGATGCCCGCTTCGTCGCCACGGTCGAGGCGATCGGCCGCGACCTCAAGCGCGGCGACCTCCTGCTGCGCTACGCCACGCAGGACGATTTCGGCTACATGCATACCGGCTTCCTGATCTGCGCCTTCTGGTATGTCGACGCGCTGAACGCGATCGGACGCAGCGAGGAGGCGAAGGAGCTGTTCGGGCGCATCCTGCAGCGGCGCAACAGCTTCGGCCTGCTCTCGGAGGATGCGGACCTCAAGACCGGCGAGCTCTGGGGCAATTTCCCGCAGACCTATTCGCATGTCGGCCTGATCAACTGCGCGATGCGCCTGAGCCGGGACTGGGAAGAGGCGTTCTGAGGCGATCTGCTTAGCGGGCCTGCCCTCCGGGCCCGTGGCCCTTCAACGCGGCGCGCCAAAGCGGAAGGCGACCGGGATCACCCCGTAGACCATCGCCAGCACCATGGGCGGCACGGCCAGCGCCGTGACGCCGAAAATGGGCCAACCCGCGGTGAAGGGCGCCAACGCGGCCAGCACAAGATTGATCGCGGCATAGGCGCCCAGGGTCGCGACAACCAGAAAGCGCAGACGCGAGGCGAGGCGCGACAGGAAAGACAGAGCCATCAAGCTTCTCCACGTAACGAAACGTTCCGTTTCTATTTGTTGAACTAAACGGACCGTTTCGTTATGTCAAGGAGCGAGCGGCCCGTGCGAGGAGTTCGATAGGATGGAGCCAAAACCGAAGCGCCGGGCCTCGATCGGCGCTCGCCGCAGTCCCGAGACGGAAGCCGCGGTGAAGGCGGCGGCGCGGGAGCTGCTAGCCGAGAAAGGCTATGCCGGCTTTTCGATCGAGGAAGTCGCCCGCCGCGCCGGCGCGGGCAAGCCGACGATCTATCGCTGGTGGCCGAACAAGGCCGAGCTCTTCATCGCGATCTACGGGGTCGAAAAGGACGCCGCCATTCCCGTCCCGGATGAAGGCTCGTTGCGCGCCGACCTGCTGCGCTACACCAGGGATCTCTGGCGCTTCTGGCGTGAGGATGCGGCGGGGCGCGTTTTCCGCGGACTGATCGCCGAGGCGCAGACCAGCGCGGAGGCGCTTGCCGCGCTGCGCTTCAAGTTCATGCCGGAACGCCTCGCCTCACCGCGCCGAATGTTCGTGCGCGCCGCCGAGCGCGGCGAGTTTTCGCCGGAAGAGATCGACGACCGGCTGGAGCTCTGGGTCGGCTTCAATTGGCTGCACGTGCTGACCGACCGGCTGAGCGAGGACGAAGCTTCGCTCAGCCGCAAAATCGACCTGCTCTGCCGCTGAGCTCCGTCACTCCACCTTGGCGGCAGCCCGCATCACGGCGAGCGCCAGCACCTGCGCGGTCGGGACGATGCTCTCGACCTCCAGGAACTCGTCCGGCGTATGGGCCATGCCGCCGATCGGGCCGACGCTGCAGAGCGTCGGAGTGCCCTGCGCGGCGGTGAAGCCGGAATCGGCGCAGCCACCGGTGAATTCCGCGGTGACGCCGATGCCGAAGGCGGAAGCCGCCTCGCGATAGGTGTCGTAGAGCGCGGCAGAATCCGAAGAGCGCTCCAGCGGCAGGAACTCGCCCTTGATCGAGAGCACGGCGCTGGTGCCGGCAACCTCGGGCTTCTCGATAATCGCCTTGATCTTGCCGACCATCTCGTCGCGCTGGGCGGCGGTGACATAGCGCAGGTCGATCTCGCACCAGGCGCTGGGCGCGATGGTGTTGACGGTCTGGCCACCGCCGATCAGGCCGACATTGACGGTGATGCCCTTCTCCAGATCGGTGAGGCCCTGAAGCTTCGGGATCTTGTGGCCGAGATCGACGATGGCCGAGGCGCCCTTCTCGTAATTCGCGCCGGAATGGGCGGGCTTGCCGGTGAACTCGGCCCGCATGAAGACGCCGCCCTTGCGGCCGCTGGTGACCGACTGTTTCTGGTCCCTGGCGAATTCAGTGCCGGCCGGCAGGCGGCTGGGCTCGGCATTGAAGACGCAGCGCGACTCGCGGGCGGCAGCCTCGATGACCGGACGAGAGGACGGCGAGCCGATCTCCTCGTCGCTGGTCGTCAGCATCAGGAGCGGCGCGGCCAGACCGCCGCATTCGGCGAAGGCGGCGGCGACAAAGGCCGAGATCATGACGCCCGCCTTCATGTCGGCGACGCCCGGCCCATAGGCGCGGCCACCCTTGATGGTGAAGGGCCGGCGGGTCGGTTCGCCCTGCGGAAAGACGGTGTCGCGATGGCCGAGCAGCATGACCGGACGCTGGTCGTTGGCCGTGGGATTGGGCAAGCGTGCACGGACCGCGTCGCCGAAGCGGCTATCCGGCACGATCTCGACATCGAGCCCGTTCGCCTTGTGGAAGCGCGCGACGACATCGCCGGCCCGGTCGACGCCGGCCTTGTCATAGGAACCGGAGTCGGTGTCGACCAGCTCGCGCAGCAGCGCGACCATGCCCTCCTTGCGGCTCGCCAGCCACTCGGTGACCTTCTTCTCCTCGGGGGTCAGGGCGCTCATCGGCTCACTCGCATTCGTTCCGGATGGGACAATGCGGGCAGCTTATCGCCAATGCCGCGAGCGGCAATGGCGAGCGGTGGCGGCCATGCCATTCATGTCGCGCATGGCCTTAAGCCCCCAAGCCTATTTCCGGGCGGCCATCCGCCGGATCAAGGCATCGCGAGCCGTGCGGGCAGCGTCGCGGGTCGCTTCATCGGCCGGCGCGCGCGCCGGCTGTTCCAGCGCCTTGGCATAGTAGCCGAGCGCGAGTTGGTCGGAGGCGATCCCGGCATAGAGATCGCCCAGACGCTTGTTGGCCTGGAGAGACGCTTCGGACCGTGCCGCCGCAGCCTCGAAGGCGCCGATGGCGCCAGGCACGTCGCCCAGCCTGGCCTTCAATTCCGCCCGCGCGAGCAGGAGGCGCGGGTCGTTTGCCTTCGCCCCGAGCGCCGTCTCGACATCGGCGAGCGCGGCAGCGGCATCGCCCTGTCCGAGCCGGGCGTCGCTCCGCAGCAGCAGGGCCTCAGCATCGCCGGGAGCCACCGCGAGCCGGGCTGTCGCATCCTCCGCCGCTTCAGCGAAGCGTCCGAGGCCGAGCCTCGCTTTGGCGCGCAGCAGCAGCAAATCGGCTTCCGGCGAAGGGGCGGTCAACGCCGCGGTGGCGAAACGCTCCGCGGCAGCGGGATCGCCGGTCGCGAGATTGATCCGGGCTGCAAGCGCCTGCCAGCGCAGCTCGCTCGGCTCGATCCGCAGGGCCATCGCGATATCGGTCAGGGCGGCCGGATTGTCGGAGCGCAGGTTCAATGCGGCCCGCTCGGCATAGGCGCGGGCCCGATCCGGCGCCCGCTTGATGACCTCGGCGAAATCGGCGCGCGCAGCGTTGATCCGGTTCAGTTGCACGCGGGCAAGGCCACGCCAGAGGAAGAGATCGGCGACAAAGCCCGGCGTCAGGCCGGAGTTACGGGCACGGAAGGGGATGTCGACCGCGTCGTCGATGACCTTGCTCAGGTCCGATTCCGCGTCGAGCGCATCGCCCAGCCGGGCGGCGGCAAGGCCATTGACGGCCCGCGCCGCGATGTTGAAGCGGTTGTCAGTGAGCGCAGCCGCAGCCTGCTCCCGCGCCGCAGCCATGTCGCCCCGGACCAGCGCGACGCGAGCCCGCAGAGCCTGCTCGGCATAGGCGCCCGGCAAGCGGTTGCCGCGCCAGTTGTCGAGAATCGAGACGGCCTCGTCGAGCGCGCCGGTTTCGATGAGCGCCACGACGAGATCATCCTCGCCCTCCAGTCTCGTGGGGACATCCATCGGCAGCCGCGCCTTCTCGCGCATATCCTCCAAGGCCTGGGCCGGCCGGCCAGCCATGAGAAAGGCGTTGGCGCGTTCCTCGCGATAGTACCGCGCCTTGGGGTCGTGCTCGACGAGCGCGGTCAGATCGGTGACCGCCGCATCGTAGTTTCCCCTGCCCTGCGAGACCGCGGCCCGCGCCAGCATGGCTCGCGCCCAGATCTCCTTGTCGGCACCAGAGCGACGGACGGCGCTGTCAGCGTCGGCCCAGGCGCGATCGAAAGGCGACATGTCCTTGTCATAACGATAATCCGCCATATGCGCGTAGGCCCGCGCCAGGGTGGCGGGGAGATAATCGGGCGCCGCTGCGACGGCCAGTTCGAAATCTCCCAGCCGGTCGGCGAAGGGCCTGGCCCCGGCACGCAGGATCAGCCTGTCGGCCTTGTCCTGCGGGGTCGTCGCCGTTTCGACGAGCCGGTCGCAGCTCTGCATGCGCAGCGGATCGTCGCGGGTGGCACAGCGCTTCTTCAGTTCGGCCTCGTCGAGATCGGCTACGACGATCGGCTTCGGCTTGTCGAATTCCGCGACCCGCGCCGCGTGACGCTCTTTCGAGGCGATATCATAGGCCATCTTCGCATCCGTGCGCGCCGCGGAACGGGCGAGGATGGCACGGGCGCCGGGCTGATCGCCCGAAGCGAGCAGGATGTCCGCCTTGAGCTCATGGGCATCGAACAGACCGGGATCGAGTTCGATCGCCTTGTCGGCATCCACTGTGGCTGCGGCAATGTCCTTCATCGCCAGCTTCACCGCACCACGTGTCGCATAGGCGCGTCCGAAACGGGGCTGCGCTTCTGCGACGATTTCGGCATCGGCGAGCGCTTCCGGCAATTCGCGACGCGCCAATCGCGCCCGGGCGCGGATCTCGATCAAATCGACCTGCTTCGGGAAGGCGACAAGCCCCTCGGTCGCTTCCTTCGCGGCGGCCTCGAAGGTGCCGAGATAATACAGGCTGCGGGCGCGGGTGATGAAGGTTTCCGAGGTACGGAAGCCGCCCTCGCGCGCCTTGTCGATATGCGCGACGGCGTCGCTATAGCGGCCGGTGGCATAAGCGAGCAGGCCGAGGAGATAATCGCTGCGTGGATGCTGCTTTTGCCAGAACAGGCCCTTGCGCAGGTCCTCGCCTGCCCGGGCGAAATCATACTGCAACAACCTGAGATAGCCGCGATTGGCGTGGTTGTCGGGATCGAAGGGATCGTTCTCGATGGCTGCGGTGAAATCCGCCATGGCCCCGTCGCGATTCCCCAGCGTGAAGCGGACGCGGCCGCGATCCCGGTAGAGCGGCGCGAATTTCGGCGCGATGGCCAGCGCCTCCGTGTAGTCCTTCTCCGCCTCGGCGGGACGGCCGAGCGCGAGCTGGGTATGGCCGCGCGCGACATGGGCCATCGCCTTGACCTTGCGGTCGGGGCGCCCCTTCAGCAGCGTGTTGCAGGCGGCGAGCCCCTTCTCGGTGCGATCATCCTTGCAGAGCGCAACCGTTCCGGCCTTCTGGGCCTTCGCCGTCTGCGAGCCGAGCATGGCGAGCATCGGCAGTGCGAGGACAAGGAACGCCATCCGCGAGAGCAAGCTGGGCATGCCGACCTCCCTGACAACGCACCGGGGTGACGTTGGGAGATGCTAGCATGATGGCGGGGGCAGCGTCATGCCATCCCCCGAATGAACGACCGGTGCTGCCGCTCGCGCTCAGGCGATACCCGCATACCAGGCGAGGACATAGGCGAGCGTGCCGACCGCCATCGGCACGAGAGGATTGACCTTGGAGCGATAGGTCACGAGCGCGGTCGCGGCCGTGATCGCATAGCCGACGAGGCCGGCATCAGCGGCCAGCGTCGCAACCACGCCGCTCGCCAGCATCAGGCCGAGCGCGATCGGCACCAGCGCGAGCGTGGCGATCCGGACGAGGCGACTGCCGCCGAAGCGTTGCAAGCCGCGGCTGGAGGCCAGTGCCAGCAGGCAGGACGGCAGCAGGAGCGCGCCCGTCGCGACCAGCAGGCCGGCGGTGCCGGCGACATGCCAGCCGATGACGCTGCCGAGCATGATGTTGGGGCCAGGCGCGGTCTGCGCGATGGCGAAGAGGCGGGCGAAGGTCGGCGCATCCATCCAGCCAAGGATTTCGACGACCTGGCGGTGGATTTCCGGCACCACGGCATTGGCCCCGCCGATCGCCATCAGCGAGATCGTGCCGAAGGTGACGATCAGCTGGAAGAAGACGCCGCGCTCCATCAGACCCGCCGCGCTCCCAGTGTCGCTGTCACGAGACCGAGCGGCACGAGCACCAGCAAGGTCGGCAGCATCGGCAATCGCAGCATTCCGACCGCGACGAAGGCGGCCGCGGCCATCAGCCAGGCCCAGCGCGCAAGGCCGGCCTTCGTCAGGAGCCGCAGGGCGGTGCCAAGGATGAGCCCGGCGGCGCTGGCGGCGGCGCCGGTCAGGGCGATCTGTGCCAGCGGGTGTCCGGAGACCGCGTCATAGCCGTTGGCGAGCGCGACCAGGCAAAGCAGCGGCATCGCCATCAGCGCGAAGACGCAGGTCAAGGCGCCGATTCCGCCCCGGAAGCGATCGCCCAGCATCACCGCCGCATTCACGGTGTTGGCGCCGGGCAGCGCCTGGCAGATGCCGATCAATTCGGCATAGCCGCGATCGTCGAGCCAGTTGCGCTCGGTGACGATGATATGGCGCGCGATCGGCCCCACGCCGCCAAAGCCCATCAGGCCGATCTTGAGAAAGCCGGTGAACAGGTCCGGCAGGCTCGGCCGCGGCGCTTCCGATGCGGTTTCGAGGGTCGACATCCGGGTTGGCTAGCGCCGCGATTCCATCGCCATGCGCAGTGCGAAGCCGGCGAGCACGGTGCCCATGATCCAGCGCTGGACCAGCGACCAGAACGGCCGCGTCCGCAGGAACAGCGCGATGCTGCCGGCGGCCGTCGCAATCAGGGCGTTGACGCTGCCGCTGATCGCGATCTGGACGAAGCCGAGCACGACCGACTGGCTGAGCACATGGCCGGCTGCCGGGTCGATGAATTGCGGCAGCAGCGCGAGATAGAACATCGCGATCTTCGGGTTGAGCAGGCTGGTCAGGAAGCCCATGGCGAAGAGCTTGCGCGGCCCGTCATGGGGCAAATCGCGGACATGGAAGGGCGAGCGCCCGCCCGGCCGCACCGCCTGCCAGGCGAGCCAGAGCAGATAGGCCGCGCCGCCGAGCCGCAGCACGTCATAAGCAAAGGGCACGGCGAAGAGCAGCGCCGTGATGCCGAAGGCGGCGCAGAACATGTAGACGAAGAAGCCGAGGATGACGCCGCCGAGCGAGATCAGCCCCGCGCCCCTGCCCTGCGCGATCGATCGCGAGATCAGGTAGATCATGTTGGGGCCGGGCGTCAGCACCATGCCGAGCGCGATCAGCGAGAAGGTGATGAGGGTCGTCGTCTCGGGCATCTGAAGCGCTCCGGCGGAACTCAGCGCTTGGACCATGGATCGCGAGAGCCGGCAATCGGCCGCGCCATGGGAACGGCCATGCAAGTCTTGCCATGCGGAGAGCCCTGCCCCGCCACAAGGGAACCCACCGCTTTGCCGGCGGTTGTCGCTCGCAAGCGGATTGGGGGGAAACATGACGCTGTTCAGCCGGCTGCTCTACACCATCATCTCTGTCGCGCTGCTCGGTGCCTCGATCGTGCTGATCGGCGTCGCGGTCTGGCGGACCTCGCAGGGCTTCTGGACCGGCGAAGGCGCGCTCGACACGATGCTCGACGCGATCGGGCTTGTGATCATCGCCGTCGCCGTCGCCGATGTCGGCAAGTTCCTGTTCGAGGAGGAGGTCGTCGCCGATCGCGAGATGCGCCGCCCGGCCGAGGCACGGGGATCGCTGACCAAGTTCATGTCGATCATGATCGTGGCGCTCTCGCTGGAATCGCTGGTGCTGATCGCCAAGACCTCGCGCGAGACCATGGGGGACATCGTCTATCCCGGCCTGCTGATGCTGCTCGCCGTGCTGGCGCTGGTCGGGCTCGGCCTGTTCCAGAAGCTCAGCCAGAACGCGACGGCGGCGGTGCCGCCGGATCGGGGCGAGGATGAGAACGACGAAGCCGAGGAACGACCGCTCGCGATCGGCAAACCGTCCACACATTCCAGACGTCGCCCGGCTGCGCCAGCCGCTGATCCTGCTTAGCGCGGCTCATCGACCAGGAGCAGATCCGTGTCATCCGGCTTCGCCCCCGCCGCCGTGAGCATGGCGTGGATCTGGCCGCGATGATGGGTCTGGTGGTTGAAGAAATGCGCGATCACGAAGCCGCGCGGCTTGCCCATCTCGCGGCCAGCGGCGCCGGAATACCAGATCAGCGTCCCGCGCAGCCAATCGGCCGTGACCTTGTCCGCCCAATCGAGAATGAACTCATCGCGCTGGCGCCGGCGCGCTGAGAACTGCGCCCAGCCCTCGAAATAGACAGCCGAGTCACGGCCGCCGACAGCCGGCTTCTCGCTGCCGATGAGGCGGCTGAGCCAAGTCTCGTCGCCCCAGAGGATGTGGTTGAAGGTGCCGTGGATCGACTTGAAGAAGGCGCCGCGATCGAGCTTGCGGGCCGCATCGGTCAAGCTGTCCGCTGCCGCCATCAGGCTGCGGTTCTGCCAGGCATTATAGCGGGCCATGGTCTGGACGAAAGCGGGATCGACCATGGCGGCCTCCTCGTCAGATGACGTTGGCCTCCTTGAGCGGCCTCCCCTCCACGATGCGCTCGTGGCCGAGATCGGCAAGGTCGAGCGAGCGATAGCGGCCATGCGCGATATGCTCGGCAAGGCCACGCCCGACCGCCGGAGACTGCTGCAGGCCGTGCCCGGAGAAGCCGTTGGCGAGATAGAGGTTCGGCAGGCCGACCGCCGGGCCGATGATGGCGTTATGGTCGAGCCCGCACATGTCGTAGGGGCCGGCCCAGGCGCGGCCGGGCTTGATCTGCTCGAAGGCCGGGATGCGGGTCGCGAGCGAGGGCCAGACCACCTCCTCGAAGAAGCCCCAGTCGACATCCTCGGCCGCCGGGTCGTTCTCGATCCATTCGACATCCTGCTCCGGCGTCAGCGGCGAGCAGCTGCCGATGAAGAGCTGGCCTTCCGCCGTGCGCTTGCCCTCCTGCCGGCACCAGGCGCCGGTCGTGTCGATCAGGAGCGGGCAGCCATCGACATCGCCCTTGCAAGTGAAGGTGAAGACATAGCGCTTCATCGACTTCACCGGGATTTCAATCCCTGCCGTCGCGGCGAGCCTGGCGCCATGGGTGCCGCTGGCGTTGACGACAGCGCCGCAGGCGATGCGGCTGCCATCCGCGAGCTCGACAGCGGTGACGCGTCCGCCTTCCGTAATATAGCGCGCAACCTCGCCCTGCCGGTATTCGACGCCGAGGCTGCGCGCCTTCTTGCGGAAGGCCTGGAGCAGCGCCCAGCCGTCGAACCAGCCCTCGCCGCTGACGCCGAAGGTGCCGCAGGCGAGATCCTCGGTGTTGAGCCAGGGGAAACGTTGCTTCAGCGTGGTGGGATCGTAGAGCGCGATATCGGCGCCCTCGGCCGCTTGCAGCTTCTGGTTGGCTTCGAGGATCGGCGCGCCGGCCTCGCTCGCGAGATAGAGATAGCCGCCCTCGTGCAAGTCGATGGCCGGAACCTCGCCATCGACCGCGAGATGCCCGCCGATGTTGCGCAGGAAATCGACGCCGAAGAGCGAAATGCGGATATTCACCGCGCTCGAAAACTGCTGGCGGATCGAGGCGGCCGAGAGCGCCGAGGCCGAGAAGCGATAGGTCGGGTCCTTCTCGATCACCACGACCTTGCCGGTGAAGCCGGGATCGGCGGCGAGATGATAGGCGACGGAGGAGCCGATCGCGGCGCCCCCGCAGATCACGACATCGGCGCTTTCGGAGACGGGCGGCATGGCAGGCCTCGCGCAGCCGGCTTCGCTGGGAAAAGCCGGGTTGGTGAATTTCGCGCATGAATGAACGAGCGCAGCCCGCTTGTCGAGAGGGGCCTTAGTTCGCCGGCGCGCATTCTCCGAGCAGCCAGTCGCGGAAGGCAACGACGGTCGGCAGATTGGCCTTCTCCTCGGGGTAGACGAGATAGTAGCCGTCGCGGCCCGTCACCGGTCGGTCGATCGGGATGACCAGCGAGCCGGAGCGCAATTCCTCCTCGACGAGGAAACGCGGCACGATGGCCAGGCCCAGCCCCGCCACCGCCGCCTGCGCGATCATGGCGAATTGCTCAAAACGCGGCCCCATCAGGGCCCGTTCCGGCCCCAGCCCCTGCTGCTCCAGCCAGTCCGCCCAGGCGCGCGGCCGCGTCGATTGCTGGAGGAGCGGCGCGCGCAGCATGTCGGCCGCCCCCGTGATCCCGACCCGGGCCAGCAGGGAGGGCGCAGCGACGGGCACGACCTCCTCGCCCATCAAGCGATGCAGCCTTGCGCCCGGCCAGCTATCGGCGCCGAAATGCACGGCGGCGTCGACCTGCTCGCGGGCAAAGTCGAACGGCACCAGCTTAGTGGTGAAGTTGATGGTGATGCCGGGATGCCTCTCGATGAAGCGCGGCAGGCGCGGGATCAGCCAGCGCGTGCCGAAGGTCGGCAGGATCGCGAGATTAAGCACGCCGGCCGCACCGCGAAAGGCCATGGCGGAAACGGTCGCGGCCGCGAGACGGGACAGGCCGTCACGGATATCATTGGCATAGGCAGCGCCCGCCGCCGTCAGGCTGACACGCTTCTTGACGCGCTCGAACAGGCTGACGCCGAGCACCTTTTCGAGATGCGCGACCTGCCGGCTCACCGCGCCCTGCGTCAGGTTCAGCTCCTCTGCTGCGCGCGTGAAGCTGCCATGCCGGGCCGCCGCCTCGAAGGCGGCGAGCGCGGACAGCGAAGGCACCGAGAGCCGGCCGGGAACCAGAATATCATCCATGATAAATTCTCACCAAGTGATGAGAACATATCGGTTGCCGCCGCCCCAAGAAAGAGGGCATTCTGCAGGCCTCAAGCGCGGCGGCCTCCGGTTCCCGCGCCTTTATGTCATGCGCCCTAGGGCATGCGCCCTTTGGCTCCCGCTTGCGACCGCTGGAAGACAAAGATGGCCACATCCCTGCCGAAAGACACGCTCGCCCTGCTCAAGCGCCTCGGCGTTTCCGAAGCGTCTTACGCCGATGCCGGCCTGTCGGCCCGTTCGCCGATCACCGGCGAGACCGTAACGACGCTGCGCGAGACCTCTCCGGCCGAGGCCGAGGCCGCGATCGGCCGGGCGCAGTCCGCCTATCTCGCCTGGCGCAAGGTGCCGGCGCCGCGCCGCGGCGAGTTCGTCCGCCTGCTTGGCGAAGAGCTGCGCGCCGCCAAGACCGATCTCGGCCTGCTGGTGACGTTGGAAGCCGGCAAGGTCACCTCCGAGGGCCTCGGCGAGGTCCAGGAGATGATCGACATCTGCGACTTCGCCGTCGGCCTGTCGCGCCAGCTCTACGGCCTGACCATCGCCACCGAGCGCCCGAACCATCGCATGATGGAGACCTGGCACCCGATCGGCATCTGCGGCGTGATTTCGGCCTTCAACTTCCCGGTCGCGGTCTGGTCGTGGAACGCGGCCCTCGCCTTCGTCTGCGGCGACAGCGTCGTCTGGAAGCCCTCCGAGAAGACCCCGCTGACCGCGCTCGCCGTGCAGGCCATCGTCGAGAAGACGATGAAGCGCTTCGGTCCGGAAGCTCCGATCGGCCTCTCCGAGGTCCTGATCGGCGGCCGCGAGCTCGGCGACATCCTGGTGCAGGATCATCGCGTCCCGGTCGTCTCGGCGACAGGCTCGACCCGCATGGGCAAGGAAGTCGGCCAGAAGCTGGCCGCACGCTTCGCCCGTGCCATCCTCGAGCTCGGCGGCAACAACGCCGCGATCGTCGCGCCCTCGGCCGATCTCGACATCGCGCTGCGCGGCATCGCCTTCGCGGCGATGGGCACCGCCGGCCAGCGCTGCACCACGCTGCGCCGCCTGATCGTGCATGAAAGCGTCTATGACGCGCTCGTGCCGAAGCTCGCCAAAGTCTACGGCTCGGTGAAGATCGGCGATCCCCGCGAGGCCGGCGTGCTGGTCGGCCCGCTGGTCGACGAGGCCGCCTATCAGGGCATGCAGAAGGCGCTCTCCGAGGCCAAGGCCGAGGGCGGCAAGGTCCATGGCGGCGAGAAGGTCGATGTCGGTTCCGGCGGCTTCTATGTCCGCCCGGCGCTGGTCGAGATGCCCAAGCAGTGCGGCCCGGTCGAGCGTGAGACCTTCGCACCCATCCTCTACGTGATGAAGTACAAGTCCATCGACGAGGCGATCGCGATCCAGAACGCGGTCGGCGCCGGCCTGTCCTCCTCGATCTTCACGCTGAACATGCGCGAGGCCGAGCTGTTCGTCTCCGACGAGGGTTCGGATTGCGGCATCGCCAACGTCAATATCGGCCCCTCGGGCGCCGAGATCGGCGGGGCGTTCGGCGGCGAGAAGGAGACGGGCGGCGGCCGCGAGGCCGGCTCGGACGCCTGGAAGGCCTATATGCGCCGCGCCACCAACACCGTGAACTACGGCACCACGCTGCCGCTGGCTCAGGGCGTCAGCTTCGACGTGGATGCGTGACACGGAACGTCATTCCCGGGCGCCTGATAGCGGCGGCCCGGGAATCTCATGACAAGAAGACACTGGTTTCCGGGATGGTCGGATCAAGCCCGACCATGACGGTCTGAATATCAGGGAGACGAACACCATGGCCGGCAGCCACAAGCTCGCGAAGTTCACCTGGGACGATGCCTATCTGCTCGACGAGCAGCTGAACGAGGACGAGCGGCTGATCCGCGACACGGCCCGCGCCTATGCGCAGGAGAAGCTCGCCCCGCGCATCCATGATGCTTATCTCGACGAGAAGACCGACCGCTCGATCTTCAACGAAATGGGCGAGCTCGGCCTGCTCGGCGTCACCGTTCCCGAGGAATACGGCTGCGCCGGCGCCAACTACGTCTCCTACGGGCTCGTCGCCCGCGAGGTCGAGCGCATCGACTCGGGCTACCGCTCGATGATGTCGGTGCAGTCCTCGCTGGTGATGTTCCCGATCTATGCCTATGGCAGCGAGGAGCAGCGCAAGAAGTACCTGCCGAAGCTCGGCTCCGGCGAATGGGTCGGCTGCTTCGGTCTGACCGAGCCGGATGCCGGCTCCGATCCTGGCGGCATGAAGACCCGCGCCGAGAAGGTCGCCGACGGCTACAAGCTGACCGGCTCCAAGATGTGGATCTCGAACTCGCCGATCGCCGACGTCTTCGTCGTCTGGGCGAAGTCATCAGCGCATGACAACCAGATCCGCGGCTTCATCCTCGAAAAGGGCATGAAGGGCCTCTCCGCGCCGAAGATCGGCGGCAAGCTCTCGCTTCGCGCCTCGATCACCGGCGAGGTCGTCATGGACGGCGTCATCGTGCCGGAAGAGAACCTGCTGCCGAACGTCTCAGGGCTCTCCGGCCCGTTCGGCTGCCTCAACCGCGCCCGCTACGGCATCTCCTGGGGCGTGATGGGCGCCGCCGAGGATTGCTTCCACCGCGCCCGCCAGTACGGGCTCGACCGCAAGCAGTTCAACAAGCCGCTCGCCCAGACGCAGCTCTATCAGAAGAAGCTCGCCGACATGCTGACCGAGATCACGCTCGGCCTGCAGGGTAGCTTGCGCGTCGGGCGCCTGCTCGACGACGGCAAGATGGCCCCGGAGATGATCTCGCTGGTCAAGCGCAACAATTGCGGCAAGGCGCTCGACATCGCCCGCCAGGCCCGCGACATGCATGGCGGCAACGGCATCCAGATCGAGTATCAGGTGATGCGCCACGCCGCGAACCTCGAGACGGTGAACACCTACGAGGGCACGCATGACGTCCACGCGCTGATCCTCGGCCGCGCGATCACCGGCCTGCAGGCGTTCTTCTGAGCCCCACCCACCCCCCTCCGCGTCATCCCGGGCGACCGCAGGTCGACCCGGGATCCATTCCGGAACATCGCCGATCGGCGGTCAGGCATGGATCCCGGCTCTGCGCTTCGCTCCGGCCGGGATGACGGCGCGGATCGAGCCTGATGACTTCGACCCCTCCCCTCGCCGGCCTGCGCGTCCTCGAACTGGCGCGCATCCTCGCAGGTCCCTGGATCGGCCAGTTGCTGGCCGATCTCGGCGCCGATGTCGTGAAGGTCGAGGCGCCGGAAGGCGACGACACCCGCAAATGGGGCCCGCCCTTCGTCGAAGGCACTGGCGACGAGCATCTCTCCGCCGCCTATTTCCACGCGGCCAATCGCGGCAAGCGCTCGATCACCGCCGATTTCCGTACGCCTGAGGGACAGGCACTGGTTCGGCGTCTCGCCGCCCATGCCGACGTCGTGATCGAGAACTTCAAAGTCGGCGGCCTCTCGAAATACGGGCTCGACGCGGCTTCGCTGCGCAAGGAGTTTCCGCGCCTCGTCTATTGCTCGGTCACCGGCTTCGGGCAGGACGGCCCCTATGCGCCGCGCGCCGGCTACGACTTCCTCGTCCAGGGGATGGGCGGGGCAATGTCGATCACCGGCGAGCCTGAGGGCGCGCCGATGAAGGCGGGCTATGCGGTCGCCGACATCTATACCGGGCTCTATGCCTCGGTCGGCATCCTCTCGGCTTTGCGCCACCGCGACACCACCGGCGAAGGCGCGACGCTCGACCTCGCCTTGCTCGACTCGCAGGTCGCGGTGCTCGGCAACCAGGCAATGAACTATCTCGTCGGCGGCAATCCGCCGCCGCGGCTGGGCAACGCCCACCCGAACATCGTGCCCTATGACGTCTTCCCGGTCGCGGACGGGCATATCATCATCGCGACCGGCAATGACGGGCAGTGGCGCAAGCTCTGCGAAGTGCTGGGCGAACCGGCTTTGGCCGACCATCCCGACTATCTCGACAACAAATCGCGCGTGAAGAACCGCGTCGCGTTGACCGCCAAACTGCACCTGCTCTGCCAGCGTTATGCCAAGCTCGATCTACTGGCCGCGCTGGAGAAGGTCGGCGTGCCTGCCGGCCCGATCAACGATATCGGCGAGGTCTTCGCCGACCCGCAGGTGATCGCGCGCGGCGTCCGAGTCGACCTGTCGAGCGCGGCTGCGAAAGCGGGCAGCATTCCGACTGTCGCCTCGCCCATCGTCATGAACGGCGTGAGGCAGGTGGCAGGACGTCCGAGCCCACGGCTCGGCGAACATGCCGATGACATCTTGAACGACCCGGCCTGGGGAGGGCCGCAGCATGGCTAATCGCACTGGCGGGCAGATCCTCGTCGACCAGCTTCTGATCCACGGCGCCACCGACGCCTTCTGCGTGCCGGGCGAGAGCTATCTCGCCGTGCTCGACGCGCTGCACGACGCCTCGATGAAGGTCACCATCTGCCGCGCCGAAGGCGGCGCCTGCATGATGGCGGAAGCCGCCGGCAAGCTCACCGGCAAGCCCGGCATCTGCTTCGTGACACGCGGTCCCGGCGCCACCAACGCCTCGCCCGGCATCCATATCGCCGACCAGGACTCGACCCCGCTCATCCTCTTCGTCGGCCAGATCGACGGCAGCATGCGCGAGCGCGAGGCCTTCCAGGAGCTCGACTACCGTGCCGTCTTCGGCACCATGACCAAATGGGCGACCGAGATCGACGATGCCGCGCGCATCCCGGAGATCATCAGCCGCGCCTTCCATGTCGCGACCTCCGGTCGCCCCGGCCCGGTCGTGATCGCGCTGCCCGAGGACGTGCTGACCGATCTCGCGGATGTCGCCGACGCCGAGCCCTATCAGGTCACGGAGCAGCACCCTGCCCCGGCGCAGATGGCTGATATCGCCAAGCGCTTCGCTGCTGCCAAGTCGCCGGTCGCGATCCTCGGCGGCTCGCGCTGGAGCCCGGAGGCGATCGCCGATTTCCAGGCCTTCGCCGAGCGTTTCGACCTGCCGGTCGCGGTCTCGTTCCGCCGGCAGATGCTGTTCCCGGCCGACCATCCGAACTTCGCCGGCGATCTCGGCATCGGCCCGAACCCGAAACTGCTCGCCCGCATCAAGGAGAGCGATCTCGTCCTGCTGGTCGGCGGGCGCCTCTCGGAGATGCCGAGCCAGTCCTACACCCTGTTCGGCATTCCCAATCCGGGCCGGCCGCTGGTGCATGTCCATGCCGATCCGGAAGAGCTCGGCCGGGTCTACCGCCCGACGCTCGCGATCAACGCTTCGCCCGCCGGCTTCTGCGCCGCGCTCAAGACGATCGAGCCGCCGAAGGCCCCGGCCTGGAAGGGCGCCGGCGCTGCCGCGCATGAAGCCTATATCGCCTGGAGCGAGCAGCCGGCGCCCGTGCCCGGCGAATTCCATCCCGGCGAGATGGTGCGCTGGCTGCGCAGCCAGCTCCCCGAGGACGCCATCCTATGCAACGGCGCCGGAAATTACGCGACCTGGGTGCATCGCTTCCATCGCTTCAACAAATTCGCGACGCAGCTCGCCCCGACCTGCGGCTCGATGGGCTATGGCGTTCCGGCCGCGATCGGCGCCAAGCGGCTCTTCCCGGAGCGCACCGTCATCGCCTTCGCCGGCGACGGCTGCTTCCTGATGAACGGCCAGGATTTTGCGACGGCCGTGCAGTACGGCCTGCCGGTGGTCGTCATCGTCGTCGATAACGGCATGTACGGCACGATCCGCATGCATCAGGAGCGCGAGTACCCCGGCCGCGTCTCGGCGACGACGCTGAAGAATCCGGATTTCGCGGCCTACGCCAAGGCCTTCGGCGGCCATGGCGAGCGCGTCGAGAAGACCTCGGAGTTCGCGCCGGCCTTCGAGCGCGCGGTGAAGAGCGGCAAGCCCGCGATCATCCACTGCCTGCTCGACCCCGAGGCGATCACGCCTGCCAAGTCGCTCTCGACGATCCGGGCCGAGGCCTTCGCGGCGCAGAAGAAAGACTAAGAACGGCCGAACCACATCCGCTGCATCAGCCCGTCCCTGAGGACGAACTGATGCAGCAGGGCCGCGCCCGCATGGATGAAGGCGAGCGCGGCCATGATGTCGAACAGCGTCGCATGCGCCCGCAGCATCGCGTCATAGATGGCCTGATCCGGACCGATCGGATGCGGCACGGAAAACAGCCCGAAGAACAGCGTCGGGATCTGGATCGGCGCGGCAGCAGCCATCAGGAGGCCGGTGACCGGCAGTGCCAACAGGCAGAGATAGAGCCCGCCCTGCACGGTCGCAGCCGCGGCTCGCTGCCAGCGCGGCATCGGGACCGGCGCGGGCGCCGGCAGCAGACGCCGCACAATGAGGCGCAACAGAACCAACCCCGCGAGCGTCAGGCCGAAGGACTTGTGCCACTGGTAGAGCACGAAGCGGGAAAGCAGGTCGCGCGTCTCGTCGCCCATCAGGCGGGACAGCCCATATTGCAGCAGGATAAGCATCACCGTCGCCCAATGCAGCAGGATGATCAGGGGATGCCAGGTGCGGGAGCGCATCGCCGGCCATCCTAGCGCGAGATCACGCCCTTGATGTCGATCTCGACCTGATCGTCGACGATATTGACCTCGCGCCCGATCGCGAAGGCTGCACGCGAGAAACTCGCGCTGGCATGGAAGGGCAAAGTGCCGCCCGCACGCATGCCGGCCGGATCGCTCTCGGCGACGGCGATAACCGTGACAGGCTGCGACGCGCCCCGGATCGTGAGCTGGCCCGTGATCGAGAGGCTGCGCTCACCGGTGCGCGCCACCTGTTGGGAGACGAAGCTGGCAACCGGATAATGCGCGACGTCGAGCATCGTCTGCCCCTTGATGAAGCCGTCGACGAGATCGGCGCCCGTTCGCAGGGATGCGGTCTGGATCGTCATTCTGATCCGACTGCGCTCCGGCCGGTCGAAATCGAGTGCGATGGTGCCGTCGACAGTGCCGAAACGGCCGCTCGCCGTCGGGATGCCGAAATGACGCGCCACGAAGGCGACCGTGCCGCCGTCTCTCGACAAGGACCAGACGTCCTGCGCGAAGGCAGAAGCGGACGACGGCCCCAGGAGGGCCACGGCAAGCAGCGCACGCATCATCATGGCATGGCTCCTCGGCAGCCGGATGGCCCACATCTTAGGCCTGGCTCCCCACCGGCTGGCAGGGGCAGACACGCAGTTGTGAGGAAGCCCGGCCTCCGCGGGAAAGATTCTTAACCGCTTTCGTGAACCCGGACCGAACCTTTCGCGACCACTCGTCGTTGGTAAGACGACGACGTGGAGGCAAGGCGATGACGCGGGCATGGATGATGCGATTGGCGACTGTCGCAGCGCTCGCCTTTTCGGCTGCGCCCAGCGCCCAGGCGGCAGGCCTCTTCGACGATCTCGCTCGCGCGCTGTTCGGCGGCGGGCCGCGCCTGCGGGCCTCGCCGATCTACGAATATGACGACGAACCGCGCAGGCGGGCGCCCCGCGCCCGCGCGCCGGAGGTTTCCTCGAAACCCAAGCCACCCGTCGTGCAGCTCGATCCCCAGGCCGACAAGGAATGGTATCTCAAGGACCCGACGCTGCGGCGCGGCGACATCGTGGTCACCGCGGGCGGCGTGCTGGTCTATCAGGGCCGCAGCGCCGATGCGGCGCGTCCGGCCGATTTCGTCGCGCTCGGCGGCAACGATGCCAAGGGCTGGAAGCAGCAGTTGCAGACCGCAGCGGCCGGCGGGCGCGCTCGCTTCAGCGATCTCAGCACGCCGGCCAAGGCTTCCGTGACGGCCGAGGCCGCCGAGTAGGCGGCCGGCTTCAGCGCGGCTTCACCCCATCGAAGGTCGAGCGGATCGCGCGGGCGAGCGCAATCGCGGCCCAGCCCTGGAAGATCAATTCGACCGCGAAGAAGGTCCCGAGCACCCACAAGCTCGAACCCGGCCATTGCGCCAGGATCATGCCGCCGAGCAGCAGCGACAGCGCGCCCGAAAAAGCGATCCAGCCCCAGGCTGGCAGTTCCCGGTTCTGGAAGGCGACGACGAGGCGCAGCACGCCGGTCGCGACCAGCGCCGCACCGGCCAGCAGCGTCAGCGAGGCCGTGGCGAGCAGCGGGTTGGCAAAAGTCATCAGGCCGACCGCGACATAGAGCAGGCCGATGAGGATATGCAGCAGGCGGCTCTTCCAGCCCTGATGACGGAAGGCGTCGATCAGCACGACGATGCCGCCGACCAGGATCATCGCGCCGAACCAGATCGCACTGGCAAGGCTGAGCAGCGCGACCGCTCCGAGGCCGACGACGCCGAGAATGATGAGGGCGACGCCTGCCGCCATCAGCCAGCCGGAATTGCGCCGGAGTGGGACGAGATGCGTTGCAAGAGAGGAGCCCGAGCGGGGCGCGGATTCTGCAGGCGTGGTCATGGCCGACTCCGATTGGACGGGCCGCGACAGCCGGGGCGGCCTCGTCAGTGCAGGTCGCCATCAGAAGCCCGCGCGCAAGCCACGTCAATGATCTGGCGCAAGGCGCGCCGTCAGTAGGTCGCGCGACCGCCCGAGAGATCGAAGACCGCACCGGTCGAGAAGCTGCAGCGCTCGCTCGCGAGCCAGGCGACGAGTTCCGCCAATTCATCGACCGTTCCGAGCCGCTTCAGCGGGCTCTTGCCGATCATCGTTGCAACCGTCTCGGGGCTCATCTGCTGGAGCAGATCGGTCTCGATCGCGGCCGGCGCGACGGCATTGACGAGGACGCCCGTGCCGGCCAGCTCCTTGCCATGCGCCTTGGTGAAGGCGATGACGCCGGCCTTGGCGGCGCTATAGGCGGAAAGCGTCGGCGTGCCCTCCTTGCCGGCGAGGGAGGCGATGTTGACGATGCGGCCGTAAGCGCGCGGCACCATCACCTTCGCCACGGCCTGCGAGCAGAGGAAGGTGCCGGTCAGGTTGATCGCCTGCACCTTCTGCCATTGCGCCAGCGGCGTCTCCGCCACTGTGGTCGAGGGGCCGGTCAGGCCGGCATTGTTGACGAGTATGGCGATGGGGCCGTGCTCGCGTTCTGTTGCGGCCAGGGCCTGTGCGACGGAAGCCTCGTCCGAGACGTCACAGGCGAGATGCCGGCGCCCCGCTGTCGCGGGCGTCGCAATATCCCAGACAACCGGGACGAGGCCGTCCTGCTCCAGCCGACCGGCGACCGCGGCGCCGATGCCCTTGGCGCCGCCGGTGACGACGGCGATCCGCCGCTCCGCCATGGCTGGGCTCAGCCGAGCTTCGCGGCGACGAGCTTGCGCAGGCCGCGCAGGTCCTTGACGAAGCCGCGGATGCCTTCGGCCAGCTTCTCGGTGCCCATCGCATCCTCGTTCATGGCGAAGCGGAAGGCCTTTTCGTCGTAACCCAGCTTCTTGGCGACGCCCCCTTCCATCTGCGGCGACGAAGCCGGCGAAAGGCGGCGCGGCAGGTCGCCGGTCGCGGCGGCGAGCTCGTCGAGCAGGCCAGGCCCGATGGTCAGGCGATCGCAGCCGGCCAGCGCCTCAATCTCGCCGGTATTGCGGAAGGAGGCGCCCATCACGACGGTCTTGATCCCGAAGGCTTTGTAATAGGCGTAGATGCTCTTCACCGAGACGACGCCGGGGTCGGTCTCGGCCGTGTAGGGGCCGCCGCCGGCCTTGACGTGCCAGTCGAGGATACGACCGACGAAGGGCGAGATCAGGAAGGCGTTCGCCTCGGCCGCCGCGACCGCCTGCGGCAACGCGAAGAGCAGGGTCAGGTTGCAGTCGATGCCCTCGCCCTGCAGCACCTTGGCGGCCTGCAGGCCCTCCCAGGTCGAGGCGATCTTGATCAGGATGCGGTCCTTCTCGACGCCGCGCTCCTTGTAGGCGGCGATGACGGCACGCGCCTTCTCGATCGTCGCCTTGGTGTCGAAGGACAGGTCGGCATCGACCTCGGTCGAGACGCGGCCGGGGACGATCTTGGTCAGCTCAGTGCCGAAGCTCACCGCGAGGCGATCGCAGACGGCATGGACGGCCTTCTCACCGCTGCCCTGCTTCTTGCCCCAGCCGATCGCCTCGTCGACGAGATGCGCATAGGCCGGCGTCTCCACCGCCTTGAGGATCAGGGTCGGGTTGGTGGTGCAGTCGACGGGCTTCAGCCGGCGCACGGCCTCGATGTCGCCGGTGTCGGCGACGACGGTGGTCATCTGGCGGAGCTGGTCGAGCTTGGAGGCGGTCATCGGTCTATCCTCGGCAATTCTTCTTGTCGTAACGCATTCAATGTGGCGCCTGTTCACCGCAATGGCGAGAGCGATGAAGCAGTTCCGCCATGCGGCGAGCTGACGCCGCGCGTCATGCCCGAGCCTCCCGGGGAGGAACGGCACCTTTTCCAGCCTGAGATTCTCCGGTCGAAGCTGCGCTTCGCCCGAGAATGGCGCCTGGGAACCGCGCTCAGCTCTTCACCGCGCCCGAGGTCAGGCCACCGACCATGTTCTTGCGGAACAGGTAGTAGATCACCGCCGGCGGGATGGCATAGAGCAGGCCCGCCGCCATCAGCAGGTTCCAGGGCGCATCGTCGGCCGAGAGGAAGAGCCCGAGGCCCACCGCCAGCGGAACCGCCTTCTCCGAGGAGAGCAGCAGGAAGGCGTAGAGATACTCGTTCCAGGCGAGCAGCAGCGCATAGATGCCGATCACCACCATCGAGGGCTTCATCAGCGGCAGATAGACCAGCCGGAAGAGCTGGATCGAGGTGGCGCCGTCCATCACAGCGGCCTCGTCGAGCTCCTTGGGCAATTTGTCGGAAGCCTGCTTCAGCACCCAGATCGCATAGGGCGAGGCGAGCGCGACCATCGCGAGGATCAAGGAGGCCTGCGTGTTGAGCAGCCCATAGGAGCCCATCGCCTTGTACATGGGAATGGCGAGGAAGGCGGCCGGGATCAGGTAGGTCGCGAGCGCGAGGTTCATCATCGTGCGCCCGCCCCGGACCTTGAGGCGGGCGATGGCGAAGGCCGCGAAGGTCGCAACGAACAGCGTGATCAGCCCCGTCGCCACCGCGATGAAGAAGCTGTTGAACATCTGCCGCCAGAAATTGTGCAGATAGTAATGCTGCTGGGCGAAGACGATCTGGAAATTCTGCAGCGTCGGCTGGTCGGGCCAGAGCTTGCCGGCCAGCATCGATTCCTGGTTGGAGATCGACAGCACGAAGAGGTGGTAGATCGGCAGCAGCGTCCAGACCAGGACGGGGATCGCGATCAGCAGCAGCTTGCCTTCGTCGAGGAGCTTTCTCATGCGTCGGGCCCCTTCGACAGGCGCTTCACCATCACGAAGACCATCGGCAGGATCAGCGGCATGGCGACGATGATCGAGGCGATGCCGAGATCGAGATTGTTGTTGCGCATGTAGCGGATGCCGAGCGTCGCCAGCACATGGTTGAGGTCGCCCGGACCGCCGCCCGTGAGCAGGTAGACGCTGTTGAAGTCGCCCAGCGTCCAGATCATCGAGAGCATCGTCGAGGTGACGTAGAGCGTCGCCAGCGAGGGCCAGGTGATGAAGCGGAACTGCTGCCAGCGATTGGCGCCGTCGACACTGGCGGCCTCGTAGAGGTCCTGCGCGATCGCGAGCCGGCCGGTGATCAGGATCAGCGTCCAGAACGGCAGCGACTTCCAGATGTGGACGAAGATCGAGGAGATGAAAGCGAGCGTCGGATCGGTGAGCCAGCCCGGCCCCTCCATGATGCCGAACCACTGGAAGAGCTGCTGGTTCACCATGCCGTTCTCGGGATTCAGCATCACCCGGAAGGACAGGATGGTCGGGATCGAGGGCACCGCCCAGGGCAGGATGAACAGCACCAGCACGATCCGGATCCAGGGCCGCTGCTGTATGAAGAAGCCGGAGAGAGCGAGCGCGATCAGGAATTTCAGGTTCACCGCCACGAACAGGAAGATGACCGTGTTGACGACGGTGCGCAGGAAGATCGGGTCGGCGAAGAGCGCCCGGTAGGAATTCCAGTTGAGGCCGAGCCAGAGGCCATAGGCCACCGGGTAGACCACCATGACGGCGAAGACGAGGACGTAAGGGGCCAGCATGATGGCACCCCACATCGCGCGGTCGCGGGTGAAGCCCGAGTTATCCTCGCGTGGCGCCGCAAGCGGCGCGGTCATGACGGCTGAGCTCATGGACTCTCCGTGGAATTGTCACCCTGTGAAAGATACGCCGCGGCAAGGATTGCCGCGGCGGGTCGTCGATGCAAGCGGAACGAGGACCGGGCTCTACTGTCCTAACATCGGCTTGGCCCGAAAAGTGGGAGCCACTTTTCGGGCCGATGCTCAGCCGGCGATCTGCTTGATGCGGGCGATCATCTCGTCCACGGCCTGCTCGGCCGGGATCTTGTCCTGGACGACGCGGTTCACCGCCTTGGCCCAGACGTTCTCGGCATTCACGGTCGTGAAATTATAGTTGTAGACGAACTGGAACGGCACGGTGCCGTCCTTATACTGCTTGTAGACGACCGCGCGATGCGGATCCTTGCCATCCGACCAGAACGGCGCCTCGATCGCCTTCAGCGTCGTCGGCACCCAGCGCCCGGCCGAGCCTTCGACGAAGGGCCGCAGGTTCTCGTCCTTCATGAAGAAGGCCATGAACTCCTTGGCGCGCTTCTTGTTCTTGGCATCGGCGAAGATCACCGCGGTCTTCACGGCGGCGAGGTTGGTCATCTTGCTGCCGTCCGCCTTGAGCGGGAACTCGGCGGTGCGGATGTTGTCCTCATAGTTCTTCTTGGCCGTCGCCCGCTGCTCGGCCGTGAGCGCGGGGTTGCTCATGTCGTCCATGTGCTTGCCGGCGATCGAGATCGTGGCGTTGTGCGTGGCGACCGTGGTGCGGTTGTGGAAGGCGACGTTGTTGTCGGGGTCGAGCCAGTTCACCGAGGAGGGCGGGGTGCAGCCGCGCTGGAAGATGTTGGCGTAGGACTTCACCGCCTCGACCATCGCCTTCTTGTTGGCGGGCTGGTCGAGCACGATCTTGCCGTTCTCGTCGACGACCTGGGCGTTATAGGCGTTGGCGAAGGTCAGGAACGAATAGAAGGTGTCGGACGCCGCGATGCCCATCGGGTGGCCGATGCCGTAGACGCGCTTGCCCTTGGCGCGCAGCGCGCCCTGGACCTTGTCGCACCAGAAGTCCCAGTAGCCGTTCCAGGTCTTCGGGATGTCGGCCTCCTTGAAGCCGGCCTCCTCGAGCATGTCCTTCCAGTAGGTGATGTGCATCATCTGCTGCTCGACCGGGAAGGCATAGTATGACTTCTTGCCGGTCTTGCCGTTCATCAGGAAGGTGGTCGAGACCGCCATCGGCTGGAACTCGGCCTTCATCGGCTCGATCACGTCCGAGACGTCCTCGAGCTTGCCGTCATAGGCCCATTTGCCGGTGGTGCGGAAATCATAGGTCGTGCAGAAGCCGACATCCGGGGGCGTGCCGGCATCGACCGCGCCGACCGATTTCGTGACGCAGTCCTCGGTCGCGTAGAGCGAGAGTTCGACCTTGACGCCCGTCGCCTTCTGGAATTTGTCGACGACCGCCAGCAGCGCGTCGTCCTCTCCCTTGTAGAAGCCCTTGGTGAACCAGGCCGTCAGCGTCTCCTGCGCCATCGCGGCGCCGGACCAGCCCGCTACGACTGCCGCGACAGCCGTTCCCATGGCGAAATGCCGTACAAGCTTCATCCGATATCCTCCCATTTAAACCGTTTTAAAGCGACCTTATGGTCGTCTTGCCGCGACCCTAATCGAAAAGCCCCGCCCGAAACAAGCCGGGCGAGCCCCGCTAAATAGTATTTCTAATTCCAGAGTGCGCAACTGGTCCGCCGCGTGGAAACCGGGGACCGTTTCATGGAACTGTCATCTGCCGGGACTACCGGCAGCGCCATCTCGCAGACGCGATCAAGAGATGGAGTTTGACATGCAGCGCAAGGCCCTGAGCGCCTTCATCATCGCGGCCGGCCTCGCGGCCGCGCCGCAGGCTTTCGCCATCGAGGGCAAGCTGGTGCTCTATACCAGCCAGCCCAATACCGACGCCCAGCAGACGATCGACGCCTTCAAGGCGAAATATCCGAAGGTCGAGATCTCCTTCGTCCGCGACGGCACGCCGCGCGTGATGGCGAAGCTCAAGGCCGAGTTCGAGGCCGGCGCCCCGCAAGCCGATATCCTGCTCATCGCCGATGCCGTGACCATGGAAGGTCTCAAGAAGGACGGGCGCCTGTTCGCCCATGACAAGGCCGATCTTGCCGCCTATCCGGCCGGCATCCACGACCCGCAGAAGATGTGGTTCGCGACCAAGCTGATCACCACCGGCATCGTCTACAACACCAAGGCTACGATGAAGCCCGCGAGCTGGACGGACCTCATCAAGCCGGAGGCGAAGAATCAGCTGGTCATGCCGAGCCCGCTGAACTCCGGCGCCGCGCTGATCCACACGATCACCCTCACCAGCAACCTGGGGGACGGCTGGGGCTTCTACGAGAAACTCAAGGAGAACGGCACGCTGGCTGCTGGCGCCAATGGCGACATCCTGCGCCAGGTCGCCACCGGCGAGAAGCTCTACGGCATGATCGTCGACTTCATGCCGATCCGCGAGAAGGCCAAGGGCGCGCCGGTCGAATTCGTGTTCCCGAGCGAAGGCGTCTCCGCCGTCAGCGAGCCGGTCGCGATTCTGAAGACCACCAGGAATCCGGAAGCCGCCAAGGCCTTCATCGATTTCCTGCTCTCGAAGGAGGGCCAGGAGCTGGCGCTGAAGCAGGGCTATGTCGCCGCCCATCCCGACGTCGCCCTGCCGGCCGGCTATCCCGCCCGCAGCGCGATCAGGCTGATGGCCTTCGAAGCCGCCAAGGCGCTCGCTGAAGAGACCGCCGCCCGCAAGCGCTTCGGCTCGATCTTCGAGTGATGACGGCTTTGCTGCAGCAGCGGTCGGCGCGATGACGCTGGCCGTTGCCCGAAACATCCGGCGGGAGCCCGCGATCGCGGCCCCGCCGGCTCCACGTTTGCGCCTGCCGGAAGGCTGGAGCCTGCCTGCTCTCGTCGTCGCGGTCGCTCTGCTGCTCGGCGGCCTGCCCTTCTTCAGGCTGGTCGCGGCCGCCTTCGCGCCCGGCTGGCAATTCGCGCCGGGGGAAGCCTTCGTCGAGATGGCAAGCCGCGCAGCGATGACCGCAACCTGGCATACGCTGGAAACGGCCTCGCTCTCGGCGCTCGGTGCGCTCCTTGTCGGCAGCGTCGTCGCGCTGGCGCTCGGCGTCACCGATGTCAGGGGCAAGCGCCCCCTCGCCTTCGCCTTCGTCTTCTCGATGATGATCGCGCCGCAGGTGGCGGCGCTCGCTTTCCTGAGCTTGCTCGCGCCGAACTCGCCAATCCTCTCGCTGATCGGGCTCGCGCCGCCACCGGGTACCCCGAACCCGCTGCTCGGGCGCGGCGGCATCATCCTCGTCATGGCGCTGCATCATGCGCCGCTCGTGGCGATCACGCTCTGGACCGGGCTGCGCAGCATCCCGCAATCGCTGGTCGAAGCCGCGCAGATGGAGGGCGCCGCGCCCGCGACCATCACCACGCGGATCGTCATCCCCGTGCTGCGGCCGCAGATCATCGCCGCCGGGCTGATCGCCTTCGTCGCGGGCGTCGGCAATTTCGGCATTCCGGCCTTGCTCGGCCTGCCCGTGAACTACCTGACGCTGCCGACGCTGATCTATCGCCGGCTGTCGAGCTTCGGCCCGTCGAGCCTCGGCGAGACGGCCGCGCTCGCGGTGCTGATCGGCGTGGTCGCGGCGCTCGGCATCGCCGCCGCCGCGCTCGCCGCCCGCAACCAGCGCGGCAAGGTCGAGATCGAGCGGCCTCTGGAGCCCTATTGGCTGCTCGGTTCGGTCCGCCCCTTTGTCGCTGTCGGGCTCTGGCTGCTGCTCACGCTCAAGCTTGGATTGCCGCTGCTGGCCCTGCTCAGCGAGGCGCTGACTCCGGCGCTGGGCGTGGCGCTTTCCTGGCAGACGCTGACCTTCGACAAGTTCACGGAAGTTCTGTTCCGGCAAGCGGTGACCATGCGCGCCTTCCGCAACTCGCTGATCTTCGCCGGCAGCGCCGCGCTGATCCTCGCCATCCTCGCGATCGTCTTCGCCTATGGGCTGGAAAGGCGGCTCGGCAGGTTCCGTCGCGCCGTCGAGCTGATGATCGAACTGCCCTATGCGCTGCCGGGCATCGTCCTGGCCATCGCCTGCATCCTGATCTTCCTGAAGCCGCTCCCGTTGATCGGCGTCAGCATCTACGGCACGCCCTTCATCATCCTCTTCGCCTATCTCGCCCGCTTCCTGCCGCTGGCGCTGAAGGCGCCGGTCGCAGCGATGGCCCAGATCGAGGCGCATCACGAGGATGCCGCGAAGCTCGACGGCGCCAATCTCCCGCAGATGCTGCGCTTCATCGTCGCGCCGATCCTGGCGCCGGCTGCCGCCGTCTCGGCGCTGATGGTCTTCCTCGTCGCCTTCAACGAGTTGACGGTCTCGGCCCTGCTCTGGTCCTCGGGCACCGAGACGCTCGGGGTCGTGCTGTTCAGCCTGAAGGAAGCCGGGCTTGCCGGCGAGGCGGCCGCCGTCGCGATCAGCGCCTGCGTCGTCATCCTCGTCGTGATGCTGGCGCTCGACCTGATCGGGCGCAACCGGCAGCACAATATCCTGCCCTGGCGGATCTGAGGCCTCTCCGTACAGGTCATCAAAGCGCAGCCGTTGTCTCAGCAGATGTGACGGAAAATTAAACTTGGGGGCGCCCTAGATGGAGCATGGGTGCCCATCAGACATTACAGGCCAGGCCGGAGCCCGTGCCGGACGATCGCCAGATTCTCGTCATCGAGGATTCACGAACCTTCTCGCTGGCGCTGCGGCAACTTCTCCAGGCCGAGACCGGACTGCCCGTCACGACCTGCGCATCGCTGAAGGAGGTCAGCGACCTCATCGTCGCGGCGCCCGGCGCCTACGCGATCGCCGTGGTCGACCTCAACCTGCCGGATGCTCCGCGCGGCGAGGCGCTCGACTGGACCGTGACCCACGGCATCCCCTCGGTCGTCTTCACCGCCACCTTCGATCTCGCCACGCGCGGGCGGATCATGGAGCGGGAGGTGATCGACTACGTCCTGAAGGACAATGAATTCGCGCTTCCCAACATTGTCGGCACGGTCAAGCGGGCGCTCAACAACCGCAACACCCGCATCCTCGTCGTCGACGATACCCGCACCACCCGCAAGGTGCTCGCCCGGATGCTGTCGATCCAGCAATATGCCGTGGTCGAGGCCGGCTCCGGACAGGAGGCGCTGGCGATGCTGGAGAGCAATCCTGACATCCAGCTCGTCGTCAGCGACTACTATATGCCCGACATGGACGGCTTCGAGCTGGCACGGCGCATCCGCCGCCGCCATCCGAACGTGCGCGTCCTCGGCATCTCCTCCTCGACCGATCGCCAGACCTCGGCCGGCTTCCTCAAGGCCGGCGCGCATGACTTCGTCTCGCGCCCCTTCGTGCTGGAGGAGTTGCAATGCCGCATCGCCTCCAATGTCGAGGTCCTCGACCAGCTCAGGCAATTGCAGGACCTTGCAGCGCGCGATTTCCTCACCGGCCTGTTCAACCGCCGCCATTTCTTCGCCCGTGGCCGGCAGCTCGTCGGCGAAGCGCGCGATATGGACCTCCCGGTCTCGATCGCTATTCTCGACATCGACCATTTCAAGCGGCTCAACGACCGCTACGGCCATGACGGTGGCGACCAGGCGCTGACGGCGGTTGCGAGGACACTGAGCATCATGGCCGAGCGCGGCTTCAACCTGCTCGCCCGCATCGGCGGCGAGGAATTCGCCATCATCTTCCCGGGTGCCGATCTCGCCGAGGCCGAGCGCCTGTGCGAAGGCATCCGGACGGCCATCGCCGGCGCGCCGCTGACCATCGAGGGAGAAATCCTGCCGCTCACGGTCTCGATCGGCGTCGCTTCGATCGGCCCCCGCGATGCGCTCGAAGCTGCCCTCGGGCTGGCCGACCAGGCGCTCTACGCAGCCAAGCAGGACGGGCGCGACAAGGTCCGCACCGCTGCCGCCTGAGGCTATTCCGCTGCGATGCGCGACTCGGGCTTGTGCTCGCCCATCAGCAGGGCACGTGACGCCTTCACCTCGCGGACGACGAAGTCGACGATGGCGCGAACTCGCGCGACATCCTTCAGGTCGGCATGAACCAGGAGCCAGAAGGAGCGCGTGATCGAAACCGTCTCGGGCAGGACGGGCACGAGCCGCTTCTCTCCTTCCGCCATGAAGTGATGGATCACGCCGATGCCGGCACCGGCGGCGACGGCATTCATCTGGGCGATGACGCTCGAGCTCTGGACATGGGCGCGCAGGCCCTTGGCAACCTCGTCGAGATAGTCGAGCTCGGGCGAGAAGATCAGGTCGTCGATATAGCCGATGATGCGATGCTCGAAGAGGTCCTCCGGCTTGGTCACCGGCGGCATCGAGGCGAGGTATTCCGGCGAGGCGTAAAGCCCGAGGCGGTAGTCTGAGAGCTTGCGGGCGACGACCTTGCCTTCCTTGGGCGGGGCCAGCGTGATCGCGACATCGGCCTCCCGCTTCGACAGCGAGAGCAAACGCGGCATGGCGATGAGCTGGATCTCGAGGCCCGGATAGGATTTCGCGAACAATGCCAGGCGTGGCGCGAGGAACGAGGTGCCGAGACCATCCGGTGCGCCAATCCTGACGGTGCCCGACAGCGCCATGTCAGCGCCGCCGATATCGCTCTGGATCGCGAGCGCCTCGGTTTCCATGCTTTCCGCCTTGGCGAGCAGGCGCTCGCCGTGAGCGGTCAACATGTAGCCCTGCGGGCGGCGCTCGAAGAGCTTGGCCTTCAGCGCCTCCTCCAGCGAGGTGATGCGGCGCGAGACGGTGGCATGATCGGCGCCGAGGCGGCGCGCCGCCGCGGTCAGGCGCCCGGAACGCGCGACGGCAAGGAAAAAGCGGAGGTCGTCCCAGTCGAAGCGCTCCAAGGTCCTCTCCCCGTATTTGTGTTTTCGCACGGCCGACGTTTCACTCTCGCTATAGCCGTGCATAAACGAGAATGGTAGAGACGATGCGGGATCATCGCACCATCAGTTCGTAGGGAGGGCGCCATGCGTCAGGTTGGACATTTCATCGGCGGCAAGCATGCCGCGGGCACGTCGGGTCGCACGGCCGACATCTACCAGCCGATGGACGGCACGATCATCGGCAAGGTGGCGCTGGCCTCGACGGCCGAGCTCGACGCCGCCGTGCGGAACGCCGCCGAGGCGCAGCCGAAATGGGCCGCCGTCAATCCGCAGCGCCGCGCCCGCGTGCTGATGAAGTTCATCGACCTGATCGCGCAGAACAACGACGCGCTCGCCGAACTGCTCGCCCGCGAGCACGGCAAGACCATTCCCGATGCCAAGGGCGACATCCAGCGCGGCGTCGAGGTCCTGGAATATTCGCTCGGCATCCCGGGCCTAATGAAGGGCGAGTTCACCGACGGCGCCGGCCCCGGCATCGACATCTATTCGATGCGCCAGCCGCTCGGCGTCGTCGCCGGCATCACCCCGTTCAACTTCCCGGCGATGATCCCGCTCTGGAAGCTCGGCCCCGCCATCGCCTGCGGCAATGCCTTCATCCTGAAGCCCTCCGAGCGCGACCCGGGCGTGCCGATGCGCTTCGCCGAGCTCTTCATCGAGGCCGGCGGCCCTCCCGGCATCCTCAACGTCGTCAACGGCGACAAGGAAGCGGTCGACGCCATCCTCGACCATCCCGAGATCAAGGCCGTCGGCTTCGTCGGCTCGACCCCGATCGCGGAATACATCTACGCCCGCGGCTGCGCGGCCGGTAAGCGCGTGCAGTGCTTCGGCGGCGCCAAGAACCACATGATCATCATGCCGGACGCCGACATGGACCAGACCGTCGATGCGCTGATCGGCGCGGGCTACGGCTCGGCCGGCGAGCGCTGCATGGCGATCTCGGTCGCCGTCCCGGTCGGCAAGGCCACCGCCGACGAACTGGTCAAGCGCCTGATCCCGCGCGTCGAAAGCCTGAAGATCGGCCCCTCGACCGATACCAGCGCCGATTACGGCCCGGTCGTGACCAAGGCGGCGATGGAGAAGATCAAGTCCTATGTCGATATCGGCGTGAAGGAAGGCGCCAAGCTCCTGGTCGACGGGCGCGACTTCAAGATGCAGGGCTACGAGAACGGCTTCTATGTCGGCGGCTGCCTGTTCGACAACGTCACCAAGGACATGAGCATCTACAAGGACGAGATCTTCGGACCGGTGCTCTCGGTGGTGCGCGCCGAGACCTATGACGAGGCGCTGAAGCTGACCAACGACAACGAATACGGCAACGGCACCGCGATCTTCACCCGCGACGGCGACGCGGCACGCGACTTCGCCTCGAAGGTCCAGGTCGGCATGGTCGGCATCAACCTGCCGATCCCGGTTCCGCTGGCCTATTACACCTTCGGCGGCTGGAAGCGCTCCGCCTTCGGTGACCTCAACCAGCACGGCCCGGACGCGATCCGCTTCTACACCAAGACCAAGACGGTGACGGCGCGCTGGCCGAGCGGTATCAAGGATGGTGCGAGCTTCGTCATCCCGACGATGAACTGAGGCGCCACCGACGGAGGAGGCCATGGAGCGACCGCTGCGCATCATCGCATCGTCGCTCGTCCTCCTCTGCGGTATGGGGCCGGCCCTCGCGACCGGCCCCTCGCCCGACGCCACATCCTCGTCCGAGGATGCGCTCTGCGAGCCGGGCGCATCCGAGAACGCGCCCCTCGGTGAAGTGCAGCTCGCCCGCTGCCGCCGGTTCTGGCAGCAGCGGGTCGAGGCCGCCCGGGAGCGGAGCCGGAGCTATGTCGAGGGATTGATCGAGGATAGCCGGCAGCGGCGGGAACGCGCGGCGAGCCTGCCGCCGCCAACTCCTGCGCCCGTGACGGTCGAAACCTTCCTCGGCAGCGATCTCGCCTATGGCGATGTGGTGGTGACCGACAAGGGGCCACGCGTCTTCGTCGGGAAGGCCGGAGAAGCTGCCGGACCCGAGGATTTCGTCGCCCTCGACGCGGCCCGGTCGCCGCATCGCGGCCGTGCCCAGCCCTATGACGGGGCCTATCCGCAGCCCAAACGCCCTCAGGCCGCGAAGCCGCGGCCCGCCGCCCTCAAGCCCCAGGAGCGCCAGCCTTGAGCCCGTTTTCCCTGACCGAGGACCAGATCGCGATCCGCGACATGGCGCAGGACTTCGCCGCCGAGACATTAGCGCCCCATGCCGCGCGCTGGGACGAGGAGAAGCATTTCCCGGTCGAGGAAATGCGCGCCGCAGCCGCGCTCGGCATGGGCGGCATCTATATCCGCGACGATGTCGGCGGCTCCGGCCTCTCGCGTCTCGACGCAGCCTTGATCTTCGAAGCGCTCTCGACCGGCTGCCCGACGGTCGCGGCCTATATCTCGATCCACAACATGTGCGCCTGGATGATCGACCGCTACGGTTCGGACGAGCAGCGCCAGCGCTTCCTGCCGAAGCTCTGCACCATGGAGCATCTGGCGAGCTACTGCCTGACCGAGCCCGGCGCCGGCTCCGATGCCGCCGCGCTCAAGACGAAGGCGATGCTGGACGGCGACCATTACGTTCTCGACGGGCAGAAGCAGTTCATCTCCGGCGCCGGCGTCTCCGACATCTATGTCGTGATGGCGCGCACCGGCGAGGCCGGCCCCGGGGGCATCTCGACCATCGTCGTCGAGAAGGACACGCCCGGCCTCTCCTTCGGCGCCAACGAGAAGAAAATGGGCTGGAACGCCCAGCCGACGCGCGCCGTGATCTTCGAGAACTGCCGCGTGCCCGTGACGAACCGCCTCGGCCCGGAAGGCATCGGTTTCAAGATCGCCATGGCCGGGCTCGATGGCGGCCGACTCAATATCGGCGCCTGCTCGCTCGGCGGGGCGCAGGGCGCGCTCGACCGATCGCTGGCCTATGCCAAGGAGCGCAAGGCTTTCGGCTCGGCCATCGCCGATTTCCAGGCCTTGCAGTTCAAGCTCGCCGACATGGCGACCGAGCTGGAGGCGGCCCGCAGCCTGCTCTGGCGCGCGGCGGCGGCGCTCGACGCCAAGACGCCGGATGCGACCAAGCTCTGCGCCATGGCCAAGCGCATCGCCACCGATACCGGCTTCGAGGTCGCCAACCACGCCCTGCAAATCCATGGCGGCTACGGCTATCTCGCCGATTACGGCATCGAGAAGATCGTCCGCGACCTGCGCGTCCACCAGATCCTCGAGGGCACCAACGAGGTGATGCGGATGATCGTGGCACGCGGGCTGGTCGGCCGGTCCAAGGGGAATTGACGCCGGAGGCGTCATCCCGACCGCCGAACGGCGACCTGGGATGACAAGACGAGACAGCACCTTTCTCTGATGATGATCCCGCGTCTGCTCTTCGCGCAGCCCGGAATGACACCAAGAGCGACGACAAAAACGACGAGAGGATACGACCATGACCAACATCGCCTTCATCGGCCTCGGCAATATGGGCGGCCCGATGGCCGGGAACCTCGTCAAGGCCGGGCACGCCGTCAAAGCCTTCGATCTCGTGCAGGCCTCGAAGGACGCCGCCGCTGAACTGGGCGTTGGCATCGCCGGCTCGGCGAAGGACGCCGTGGCCGATGCAGAGGTCGTCGTGACCATGCTGCCGGCCGGGAAGCATGTGCTGAGCGTCTGGGCCGATATCCTCCCGGCGGTGAAGCCCGGCACGCTCCTGATCGATTCCTCGACGATCGATGTCGAAAGCGCCCGCAAGGCTCATGCGCTGGCGGCCGAGCGCGGCTGTCTTTCACTCGATGCCCCGGTCTCGGGCGGCACCGGCGGCGCCAAGGGTGCGACGCTGACCTTCATGGTCGGCGGCACCGAGGATGCCTTCGCCCAGGGCGAGCCGATCCTTGCCAAGATGGGGCGGCGGATCGTGCATTGCGGCGGCGGCGGCAACGGCCAGGCGGCCAAGATCTGCAACAACATGATCCTGGGCATCTCGATGATCGGCGTTTCCGAGGCCTTCGTGTTGGCCGAAAAGCTCGGCCTGTCGCATCAGGCGCTGTTCGACGTCGCCTCGACCTCGTCGGGCCAGTGCTGGTCGCTGACGACCTATTGCCCGGTGCCGGGGCCGGTGCCGACCTCCCCCGCCAATAACGAGTACAAGCCGGGCTTCGCCTCGGCACTGATGCTGAAGGACCTGAAACTGTCGCAGGAAGCGGCGCAGGCTGCGGGCGCCTCGACCCCGCTTGGCGCGGCGGCGGCGCAGCTCTTCGGGCTGCACAATGCCTGGGGCGAGGGTGGCACGGATTTCTCCGGCATCATCCATCTTCTGCGCGGACGCGGGCAGGCGTGAGACGCGCTTGCGCGGCAAGGCGTCGCGGGTCTAGACCCTGACCATGAACGACGCCCTGCCCCGCCGCGAACGCTCCTCCTTCACCGGCTTCGCGATCAACCGGCTCGACCGGCGCGAAGACCTGCGCAACCAGCCCAACGCGGTGACGGCCTTGCGCCACCGCTCGGACACACGGATTGCCGTGGTCGCCGGCGAGACGCCGATCCTGAAGCGCCTCGACGATGAGGCGCTCACGGTCTGGTTCAGCCATGGCGAGACTGAGATGCTCGGCCCGGCGGCCGAGGAAATCTTCATGGGTATGGCCGAGGACGGGACACCCCGCTTCGGACGCCTGCTCGACAAGGCCCTGGCCGAGCCGCTGAAGGAGCGGGCCGAGCTGTTCGTCACCGACCTGCGCTCGGTCGCGCTGAAGCGCATCGTGCCGGAAGACGAGATCGGGCCGCTCGGCGAGGCCAAGGCCGTACTCGACTGGCATGCCCGCCATCGCTTCTGCGCGCAATGTGGCGGGCCGACCGTCGCCGGCGCCTCGGGCTGGCGCCGCGAATGCACTGCCTGCGGCGCGATGCATTTCCCGCGCACCGATCCGGTCGTGATCATGCTGGTGACGCGTGGCGATGCCTGCCTGCTGGCGCGCCAGGCCCGGTTCGCACCGGGAATGTATTCCTGCATCGCCGGCTTCGTCGAACCGGGCGAGACGATCGAGGACGCGGTCAGGCGCGAGAGCTGGGAGGAGGCCGGCTTAAAGGTCGGCGCCGTCCGTTACCTCGCCTCGCAGCCCTGGCCCTTCCCCTCCTCGATCATGATGGGCTGCATCGCCGAGGCGCTCGGCGACGAGATCACGCTCGACATGACCGAGCTTGAGGAAGGCCGCTGGTTCCCCCGTGAAGAGGTGCTGCAGATGCTGGACGGCAAGCATCCCGACGGGCTCGCCTGCCCGCAGCATATCGCCATCGCCAACACGCTGGTGCGGGCCTGGGCACTGGACGGCGAGCGGATCTAGCGGGACCCTTTACCATTCCTTAACCGTGAAGGGCGTCCCTTTGCGTGGTCCATCGGGGCTTTTGGGGGCTCGGAAAGGACCGCGACCATGCACGAGCTCGACCCTGAGCAGACCATCATGGAGCAGCTCGTCGGCCTGCCCGTTGCCGATGTCGAACGTGATCTGATTCTCGCCACCCTGCGCGAAACCGGCGGCAACCGCACCCACGCTGCCAACCTCCTCGGCATCGCCATCCGCACGCTGCGCAACAAGATCAACAGCTATACGGCGGCAGGCTACGAGGTGCCGGAAGCGCTCCAGCCGTCGGCGCAGTGAGCGGCCATGCGCATCACGGCATCGAACGCGGCGGCGGCCGGCCAGTTGGTCGCCGCGACGACCACGGCGGCGCTGCTGCGCTGCCTGCTCCACAAGGGGGTCCTGGCGCCCCACGACATCCGGGAAATCTACGAGGCCGCCCTTCTCCTGCTCGAAGAGCAGCAGGGGGCGGCGCCGGAGCACTCCGCCGCATTCATTGCGGCGCGGGAGATCATCGAAGACGGCCTCAAGGACTGAGGCCGTCTTCCTGCGCAGCGAACAGCCGTCGCTTGTTCACAAGCGGCTACTCGCCGGCTTCCTCGATCGTCGAGCGGAAGTCGTTGGCGGCATAGACGCCCATGATCTTCATCTCCTTGGAGAAATAGGAGAGCTCGTCGAGCGCGCGCCGTAGCGCCGGGTCGTCGGGATGGCCCTCGACATCGGCATAGAACATCGTCGCCGAGAAATGGCCGTCGACCATGTAGCTTTCGAGCTTCGTCATGTTGACGCCGTTGGTGGCGAAACCGCCCATCGCCTTGTAGAGCGCGGCCGGAATGTTGCGGACGCGGAACATCAGCGTCGTCACCGTCTTGGCCCCGCCCTGGCGCGCATATTCCGGGTATTTCGAGAGCACGACGAAGCGGGTGGTGTTGTGCTTCTCGTCCTCGATATCCTCCATCAGGATATCGAGGCCATAGACCTCCGCCGCGATGCGGGGGGCGATGGCCGCGCGCGTGAGATCGCCGGCCTCGGCGACCTGCCGGGCGGAGCCCGCGGTGTCGGCGGCGACCTCGGCCTTGAGGCCGAGCTTTCGGATGATCTTCCGGCACTGGCCGAGCGCATGGATATGGCTCTGGACCGTCTGGATCGTCGCGAGCGTCGCGCCCTTCACGCCCATCAGGTGAAAGCGGATCGGCAGGAAATGCTCGCCGATGATGTGCAGCCCCGAACGCGGCAGCAAATGATGGATATCGGCGACGCGGCCGGCGATCGAGTTGTCGATCGGGATCATGCCGTAGCGTGCCTTGCCGTCGCTGACGGCCGAGAGCGCGTCCTCGAAGGTGGCACAGGGCAGAAGCTCGCAGTCCGGAAACACCTGAAGGGCCGCCTGCGAGGAGAAGGCTCCGGGCTCACCCTGATAAGACACGACGAAGGACATGGGATGACTTCAGGCTCCAGCTTCTTGTTATCCGCCACTCCAGAGGGGGATCGTGACACGGCCCCTGCGGAAACGGCTTTATCGGGACTTCAGCAATACACGAGCGCGATCGAGATCGGGCGGCGTGTCGACGCCGCGCGGCACGTGGTCGATGACCATGACGTCGATGCGCATGCCGTCTTCCAGCGCCCGGAGCTGCTCCAGCTTCTCGCGCAGCTCCAGCGGCGATTGCGGCAGGCTGACGAAACGGTCGAGCACAGCGCGGCGATAGGCGTAGAGGCCGACATGGTGATAGAGCGGCCCCTCGCCGTAAGGTGCCGTAGCGCGCGTGAAATAGAGCGCGCGCAGATGGCCGGGCGCAATCTCGCTGCCGACGAGCTTCACGACGCTCGGCGCCGTCTTCTCTTCCTCGTCGTCGATCACGCCGGCGAGAGTCGCGATATCCACAGCCGGATCGGCAAGCGGCTTCACCGCCGCGGCGATGGCCGAGGGCGCCAGCGTCGGGAAATCGCCCTGCACATTGACGATGATGTCGTAATGCCTGTCAGGGTCGAGAATATCGGCCGCTTCCTTGATCCGGTCCGATCCGGTCTGATGATCGGCGCTGGTCATCACCGCCTTGCCCCCGGCGGCTTCGATCGCGGCCGCGATTTCCCGCGCATCGGTCGCCACCGCCACATCGCCGGCCCCGGATTCGACCGCCCGGCGCCAGACATGCACGATCATCGGCTCGCCATGGATATCGGCGAGCGGCTTGCCGGGCAGGCGCGTCGCCTGCATGCGGGCCGGGATCAGGATCAGCGGATGGGCCATTTTCGGATCGTGCTCGGCATGGGCACCGTCGGCAGAAGCCGGCGGCGGCAAAAAGTCTCAAACGGTGCGTGCTTATACGAGTTGCAATGAAGCGCGCAAAGCGGTTAAGCAACGGCGGAAGCTGGAGCCTTTCAAGACTCCGGCCAAGCGCTATCTCGTCTCCCGCGCCTCGGACGCGGAGGGCACCAGGGTTCGGATACGATGAACATCGAAGCCAACAAGATCGCCGGCGCGGTTCTCTCCACGCTGCTCGTCGTGCTGGGCCTCAATATGACGGCCGGTATCGTCTTCGCGCCGAAGAAGCCGGCAGTGACAGGCTTCGACCTGCCGAGCGAGGAGCCGGCTGCCGCAGGTGGCGCCGCCGCTGCCCCCGCAGCCGAGGAGCCGATCGCGGTGCGCCTCGCCAAGGCCGACCCCGCCAAGGGCGAGAAGGCCACCGCCGCCTGCAAGGCCTGCCATACCTTCGAGAAGGGCGGCGCCAACAAGGTCGGCCCGCATCTTTACGACGTCTATGGCCGCAACGAAGGCACGGTCGCCGGCTTCGGCTACTCGGCCGCGATGAAGGGCCGCAACGACAAGACCTGGGACGCCGAAGGGCTCGACCATTTCCTGAAGGGCCCGAAGGCCTATGTGCCCGGCACGATCATGGCGTTCGCCGGCATCGCCAAGCCCGAGACCCGCGCCGACGTGATCGCCTATCTCAACAGCCTCTCCGAAGCGCCGAAGCCGCTGCCGAAGCCCTGAGACGGCCCGGCAAACAGCCAATCAGCGATCACGAAGCCGGGCTCTGCCCGGCTTTTTCGTTTCGTGCCTTGCTCCCGCCCTGCGGCTGCCCGCACAATCCGCGCCTCACCAGCCATTGCGGTCGCGGCGCACGCAGGCGACACAGGACAACGGCGAATCAGACGGAGACGCGAAACGATGGCGATGCGCATCACACGCCGCAGATTGCTGGAAGCCGCAGGCACTGCTGCGGTCGCGGGCACCCTGCCCGGGCTTTCCGGCACGGCGCTGGCGCAGGATGCCGAATCGCATGGGCTTTCGACCTTCGGCGAACTCGCCCTGCCGCCGGACTTCCCGCATTTCGCCTATGTGAATCCGAAGGCGCCGAAGGGCGGCATGCTGACCGTCCAGATCAAGCGCGGCGGCGGCAACCAGAGCTTCGACACCTTCAACACGCTCAATACCTATGTCCTGCAAGGCGACGGCGCCGCCGGCATGGACGCCTGCTTCGACAGCCTGATGGCCGGCTCCGGCGATGAGCCGGGCTCGCTCTACGGCTTGCTCGCCAAAAGCGTCGCGGTCTCCCCGGACAAGCTGACCTACCGATTCCGGCTGCGCCCCGAAGCGAAGTTCCATGACGGCACGCAGGTGACAGCGCGCGACGCCGCCTTTTCGATGAACATCCTGAAGGCGAAGGGTCATCCCTCCTATCGGCTCCTGCTCAACGAGCTCGTCTCGGCGGAAGCGGAGAGCGACGACATCCTCGTGGTGAAGCTCTCGCCGAAGCGCGGGCGCGACCTGCATCTCGTCGTCGCCGGCCTGCCGGTCTTCTCCGAAAAATACTGGTCGACGCGGGACTTCACCGCATCGACGCTGGAGCCGCCGCTGGGCTCCGGCGCCTACAAGGTCGGGCGTCTCGAGCAGGGCCGCTTCATCGAATTCGAACGCGTGCCGGACTACTGGGCCAAGGATCTGCCGGTGAATGTCGGCACCAATAATTTCGACCGGGTGCGCTGGGAGTATTTCCGCGACCGGCAGGTCGCCTTCGAAGCCTTCAAGGCCGGCGCCATCACCTTCCAGGAGGAGTTCACCTCTCGCATCTGGGCGACGGGCTACGATTTCCCCGCCCTGCACGAGGGCAAGGTCAAGAAAGAGGCTCTGCCGAAGACCGAGCCGGTCGGCTCGCAGGGCTGGATCTACAATATCAGGCGCGAGAAATTCGCCGACCCGCGCATCCGCGAGGCGCTGGGGCTCGCCTTCGATTTCGAATGGACGCGCAAGACCATCATGTTCGGCTCCTTCGAGCGCATGACCTCCTATTTCGAGAACTCGGATTCGAAGGCCTCCGGCAAGCCCTCGGCCGAGGAAATCGCGCTGCTGGAACCCTGGCGCGGCAAGGTTCCGGACGAGGTCTTCGGCGAGCCCTTCCTGCCGCCGGTCTCCGACGGGTCGGGCAGCGATCGCGCCCTCTTGCGCAAGGCCGACGAGATGCTGCGCGCCGCCGGCTGCAAGCGCGACGGCAATGTGATGAAGCTGCCGAACGGCCAGCCCTTCGAGATCGAGTTCCTCGATTCCAACCCGGCCCTGCAACCGCACACCCAGCCCTTCCAGGCCAATCTCAAGCGGCTCGGCATCAACGCCACCTCCCGCCTCGTCGACCCCGCGCAGTACCAGCGCCGCCTCGACCAGTTCGATTTCGACATCATCAGCATGGCGCTCTCGGGCGGTTCGATCCCCAGCGATACGCTCAGCATCGTCTATGGCTCGGAAGCCGCGAAGACCCGTGGCTCACGCAACGTCGCCGGCATTGCCAGCCCGGCCATCGACGCAATGATCGAGAAGATCGGCCAGGCCAAGACCTATGCCGAATGCGTCGTCGCCGCGAAATGCCTCGACCGGCTGCTGCGCGCCGGGCGCTACTGGATCCCGATGTGGTGGAACGACGAGGAATGGCTGGCCTATTGGGACATGTACGACCGGCCGGCGACCAAGCCGAAATACTCCTCCGGCGCGCCGGGGATCTGGTGGTACGACGCCGAGAAGGCCAAGCGGATCGGAAAGGCGTGAGCGGGGCATGCTGAGCTATATCGCCCGGCGCCTCGCGCTGATGGTGCCGACGCTGTTCGGCATCCTGCTCGTCTCCTTCGTCATCGTGCAGTTCGCGCCGGGCGGGCCGGTCGAGCGCGTGATCTCCCAGCTCCAGAACCCCAATAGTGGCGGCGCAGCCGACCGCGTCGGCGGCGGCCAGGGCGGCGACGCCGGGGCGCATGGTGACGGCGCCGCCTATCGCGGCGCGCAGGGGCTCGACCCCGCCTTCATCAAGGAACTGGAGAAACAGTTCGGCTTCGACAAGCCGGCGCATGAGCGCTTCCTGAAGATGCTTGGCGACTATGCCCGCTTTGACTTCGGCCGCAGCTACTTCCGCGACGCGCCGGTGCTGCAACTGATCAAGGAGAAGCTGCCGGTCTCGATCACGCTCGGCCTGTGGATGACCTTGATCTCCTACGCGATCTCGATCCCGCTCGGCATCCGCAAGGCGATGAAGGAGGGCTCGCGCTTCGACACCTGGACGAGCGCGGTCGTCATCGTCGGCTATGCCATCCCGAGCTTCCTGTTCGCGATCCTGCTGATCGTGCTCTTCGCCGGCGGCTCGTTCTGGCAGATATTCCCGCTGCGCGGCCTGACCTCCGACAACTGGGCCGATCTCAGCCTCTTCGGCAAGGCGAAGGACTACCTCTGGCATATCACGCTGCCGGTGTTGGCCATGGCGCTCGGCGCCTTCGCCACCTCGACGCTGCTGACCAAGAACTCCTTCCTCGACGAGATCCGCAAGCAATACGTGCTGACCGCCCGGATGAAGGGTCTCAGCGAGTGGCGCGTGCTCTACGGCCATGTCTTCCGCAACGCCATGCTGATCGTCATCGCCGGCTTCCCCGGCGCCTTCGTGCATGCGCTCTTCGCGGGATCGCTGCTGATCGAGACGATCTTCTCGCTCGATGGCCTCGGCCTCCTCTCCTTCGAGGCGATCGTCAACCGCGACTACCCGGTCGTCTTCGCCAATCTCTTCATCTTCTCGCTGATCGGCCTCGTCGTGCACCTGATCACCGACCTGACCTACAGCTGGGTCGATCCGCGCATCGATTTCGAGAGCCGGGAGGCGTGAGCATGGACACGCTGATCGATATCCCGCCGCCGGCCCTGCGCAGCGACACGCCCCTCGCACCGGCCGAGGCCAAGCAGGGCTGGCTCAAGCTCTCGCCAATCAACCGGCGCAGGCTCAACAACTTCAAGGCCAACAAGCGCGGCTGGTGGTCGCTCTGGCTCTTCCTCGCGCTGTTCGTGCTGACGCTCTTCGCCGAATTCATCGCCAACGACCGGCCGCTCGTCGTGCGCTACAAGGACGAATGGCTCTTCCCGGTCGCGGTGAACTATCCGGAAGAGAAATTCGGCGGCTTCCTCGCCACCACCGATTACCGCGACCCGGTCATCGCCAAGGAGATCGCCGCCAACGGCTTCGCGATCTGGCCGCCGATCCGCTACTCCTATCGCACCCATAATCTCGACCTGCCGGTGCCCGCGCCGGCGCCGCCGACCTGGCTGCTCAAGGACGAGCAGTGCAAGGCAATCGCGGAACGTACGGGCGGATCGACCTGCCGCGATCTCGAATGGAACTGGCTCGGCACCGACGACCAGGGCCGCGACGTGGTCGCGCGCCTGATCTACGGATTCCGCATCTCCGTGCTGTTCGGGCTGATCCTCTGCGCCTTCTCCTCGGTGATCGGGATCACGGCTGGCGCCATCCAGGGCTATTTCGGCGGCTGGACGGACCTGATCTTCCAGCGCCTGATCGAGATCTGGACCTCGATCCCGGCGCTCTACCTGCTGATCATCGTCGCAGCGATCATCACGCCCGGCTTCTTCGTGCTGCTCGGCATCCTCCTGCTGTTCTCCTGGGTAGCGCTGGTCGGCGTCGTCCGCGCCGAATTCCTGCGGGCCCGCAACTTCGAATATGTCCGGGCGGCCCGGGCGCTCGGCCTTTCGGACCGCACCATCATGATCCGGCACCTGCTGCCCAACGCGATGGTCGCCACGCTGACCTTCCTGCCCTTCATCCTGAACGGCTCGATCACCACGCTGACCTCGCTCGACTTCCTCGGCTTCGGCCTGCCGCCGGGCTCGCCGTCGCTGGGCGAATTGCTGGCGCAGGGCAAGGCCAATCTCCAGGCCCCCTGGCTCGGCCTCTCCGGCTTCATCGTGATCGCCTTGATGCTGTCGCTGCTGATCTTCATCGGCGAGGCCGTGCGCGATGCCTTCGACCCGCGGAAGACCTTCGCATGACCGCGCCGCTGCTCTCCGTCGAAGACCTCTCCGTCGCCTTCCGCCAGGGCGGACGGGAGACGCTCGCCGTCGACCACGTCTCCTTTTCGATCGCCAAGGGCGAGACGCTGGCGCTGGTCGGCGAGTCGGGCTCCGGCAAGTCGGTCTCGGCGCTCTCGATCCTCAAGCTCCTGAACTATCCGGCGGCGCATCATCCCTCCGGCAAGGTGCTGTTCAACGGGCAGGACCTGATCGCGGCCGACGAGGACGCGATGCGCCAGGTGCGCGGCAACGACATCACCATGGTGTTCCAGGAGCCGATGACCTCGCTCAACCCGCTCCACACGATCGAGCGGCAGATCGGCGAGATCCTCGAACTGCACAAGGGCCTGCGCGGCGAGAAGGCGCGCGCCCGCACGCTGGAGCTGCTCGACCTCGTCGGCATCCGTGACGCGAAGAGCCGGCTCGACGCCTATCCGCACCAGCTCTCGGGCGGGCAGCGCCAGCGCGTGATGATCGCCATGGCGCTCGCCAATGAGCCGGAGCTGCTGGTCGCGGACGAGCCGACGACCGCGCTCGATGTCACCGTGCAGGCGCAGATCCTGAAGCTGCTCAAGGAGTTGCAGGGCCGGCTCGGCATGGCGATGCTGTTCATCACCCATGATCTCGGCATCGTCCGGCGCATCGCCGACCGGGTCTGCGTCATGCTGAAGGGCAAGATCGTCGAGCACGGGCCGGTAGCCGAGATCTTCGGCAATCCGCAGCACGATTACACCAAGCGCCTGCTCGCGGCCGAGCCGAAGGGCCGCCCTGCCCCGGTTCCGGCAGATGCCGCAACGCTGCTGGAGGCCGGGCCGGTCAAAGTCTGGTTCCCGGTCAAGTCCAGGCTGCTGCGCCGTACGACCGGCCATGTGAAAGCGGTCGACGGCATCTCGGTGAAGGTCCGCGAGGGCGAGACGCTGGGCGTCGTCGGCGAATCCGGCTCGGGCAAGACCACGCTCGGCCTCGCCATCCTCAGGCTGATCTCCTCGGAAGGACCGATCGTCTTCCTCGGCGACCGGATCGACGGGCTCTCCAGCAAGCAGGTCCGGCCGAAGCGCAAGGATTTGCAGGTCGTCTTCCAGGACCCCTATGGCTCGCTCTCGCCGCGCATGTCGGTGGCCGAGATCGTAGCGGAAGGGCTCGCGATCCAGCAACCGAACCTGACCTACCCGCAGCGCCGCGAGGTCGTGGCGCAGGCGCTCGCCGATGTGGGCTTGGACCCCACAGCGATGGACCGCTACCCGCACGAGTTCTCGGGTGGCCAGCGCCAGCGCATCGCGATCGCACGGGCGATGGCGCTCGACCCGAAATTCGTCGTGCTGGACGAGCCGACCTCGGCGCTCGACATGTCCGTGCAGGCGCAGATCGTCGAATTGCTGCGCGGCCTGCAGGAGAAGCGCAAGCTGGGCTATCTCTTCATCAGCCATGACCTCAAGGTCGTCAGGGCGCTGTCGCATCGGGTGGTGGTGATGCAGAACGGCAAGGTGGTCGAGGAAGGCCCGGCCGAGGCGATCTTCGCCTCCCCGCGCGAGGCCTATACGCAGGCGCTGCTGGCGGCCGCGCTCAACCTCGACACCGCCAGCGCCGCCCCGGTGAGGGACTGAGCATGGCCCGCGCGCTCCTGATCGTGCTGGACTCGGTCGGCTGCGGTGGGGCGGCCGATGCGGCGGCCTATGGCGATGCCGGTTCGGACACGCTCGGCCACATCGCCGAAGCCTGCGCGGATGGGCGCGGCGATCGCGAGGGGCTGCGCAGCGGGCCGCTCAAGCTGCCGAACCTCGTGCGGCTCGGGCTCGCCCATGCCTGCGTGGCGTCGACTGGCCGGCCGCTGGCGGGCGTCGCGAAGCCGGCCAGCCCCGAAGGGCGCTGGGGCTATGGCGTCGAAATCAGCCAGGGCAAGGACACGCCGTCCGGTCATTGGGAGATCGCCGGTTGCCCGGTGCCGTTCCAATGGGGCTACTTCACCGATCTGGAGCATTCCTTCCCGTCGGAGCTCGTCGCCGGCATCGTCCAGCAAGGCGCCCTGCCCGGCATCCTCGGCAACAAGCATGCCTCGGGCACCGCGATCATCGAGGAGCTCGGGGCGGAGCATATCCAGACCGGCAAGCCGATCTGCTACACCTCGGTCGATTCCGTGCTGCAGATCGCGGCGCATGAGGAGCATTTCGGGCTCGACCGGCTCTATGCCCTCTGCAAGGTCACGCGCGGTCTCGTAGACCCGCTGCGGATCGGCCGCGTCATCGCCCGCCCCTTCGTGGGATCGCCGGAGGAAGGCTTCACCCGCACCGGCAACCGCAAGGACTTCGCCATCCCGCCGCCGGACGAGACGATCCTCGACCGGCTGGCGGCGCAGGGACGGACGGTCGTCACCGTCGGCAAGATCGGCGACATCTTCGCCCATCGCGCCACGGGCACCGAGATCAAGCCCTTCGGCAATGCGGCGATGCTCGACGCGGCGCTGGAGGCCTGGGACGGCCTGCCGGATGGCGGCTTCTGCTTCGTCAATCTCGTCGATTTCGACACCGAGTTCGGCCACCGGCGCGATATTCCCGGCTATGCTGCGGCGCTCGAAGCCTTCGACCGCCGCCTGCCGCATATCGAAGCCGCGCTGAGGCCGGGCGACATCGCCGTCATCACCGCCGACCACGGCAACGATCCGAGCTGGCCCGGCACCGACCACACGCGCGAGCACGTGCCGATCCTGGCCTTCGGCCCCGGCATCGGCTCTGAGCCGCTCGGGCGCCGCGGCAGCTTCGCCGATATCGCGGCGAGCCTCAGTGCCTTCCTCGGGATCGGACCTGTCGGTCCCGGCCGCCCCTGGTAGCTGTCAGGCGGCCGCGACCCGGCCGCAGAAGCTTGCCACGTCCTGGCGGATTTCCTGCGCCTGCCGGGCGAGCGCGCTGGCGGCATCCTGCAATTGCTGGGCAGCGCCATGGGTCTGGCGGGTCATGACCTCGAAGCCGCCGGCGACATCGGCGCTGCGCTGCGCGCCCTCGAAAGACAAGCGGACCTGATGCGCGATCTCAGCCGTGGCGCGGCTCTGCTCGTCGACGGAGAGCGCGATCGCATTGGCGACGCTCTCGACATCGCCGATCGCCTCGACGATGTCGCGGATCGCCTTGAGCGAGCGCTGCGAGGCCTGCTGCATCGTGCCGATCTGGTGAGAGACCTCGTCGGTGGCCTTGGCCGTCTGGGCCGAGAGCGTCTTGACCTCGCTGGCGACGACGGCGAAACCGCGGCCCATCTCGCCGGCACGGGCCGCCTCGATCGTGGCGTTGAGCGCGAGCATGCTGGTCTGGGCGGCGATGCCGCGGATGATCTCGACGACAGCGCCGACATTCTCGCTGCTCTGGGCGAGGTGCTCGATCTCGGCGCTGGCACGACGGGCGAGCCCTGCGGCCATCTTCGAACCATCGGCCGATTGGCTGGCGTTGCGGCCAATCTCGCCGATCGAGGCGACAAGCTCGGCGCTGGCAGCGGAAAGATGGTCGATACTGTCCATGGTGCCGGCGGCGGAATCGGAGACCATCGTGGTCTGGCGCCGGACATGGTCGGAGGTTTCGGTCAGCGCGCCGGCCTCGGTGTTCATCGCTGCCGCCGAGTGATCGAGCACGGCCATCGCCTGCTCCATCTGCGAACGAAAATCGACGACGACATCGCGCAGCATCTCGGCACGCCGCCCGAGCTCTTCGGCAAGATTGCGCTCCTTCTCGCCGGCGATCCGCTCACGCTCGGCCACTTCCTGCGCCCGCGCCAGGTTCTGCTCGTTCACAGCGAACATGCGCTGCAGGACCACGGCGAAGATCGCGAGGAACGCCGTCTCGATGATGACGATCACCGCATGGAGCAGCACGCGCAGCAGGCTGCCGCCCTGATAGAACACGGCGGCCGGCAGGGCGTATTGCAGCACGAGATGGTGCGCGGCCGTCAGCACGGCGCCCATCAGGATCGGCCGCCAGTCGCAGAAGCCGGCCAGCAGCGCCAGGATCGCGAAATAATACATGTGGATGTCCGGCTGCCAGGGATGGCCGGCAAAGCTGAACACCAGGATCGAGACCTGCCCGATCAGCACGACAGCAATGATCAGCTGCGTCACGATCGCCGGGCCGGCCAGGCGATAGACCAGCACAGCCGTAACGGCAGCCAGCGCCGCCATCGCGACCGGGATCGCACCTGACGTGCCGTTGGCCCAGAAGCCCAGCGCGAGCAGCGGGACATGCAGCAGCCCGAGCGCGAGCAGGGCCTGCGTGACCCTGTGGCGTACTGCTGACAAGGTCCAGATCATGACGATGCTTCCGTTCGGCCGGGGGTGTCGAGGCACCCGGCAAGGCCGGCCAGGACGAGGGAGAACCATGCGCCTTTCGGCAAGGCCGGCGCCTGCCCGCTCAGCGTCGGGGCGACCACGACGATCGCCGTGAAGCGGCCGCTGCGCAGGACGCGATGACCGGATGCGAAGCTCCGCGCCACGGCTTCCACGCCATCCGTCCAGGGCGGGAAGACGATCGCGACCGGCGCGCTGCCGTCGGTCGCCCGCGGCAGGCTCGCAAGGGCTCCGACGCTGACCAGCAGGCAGACGAGAGCGACGAGAAGACCGCCGCCAAGCGACAACCGCTCCGCGCCAGCCGCAGGTTCCGCAGGAGATGTCGAAGGCATTGGCAGTGAATCACTCGGAGCGACGGCGGCGTATCGGCGAACCAAATCCACTCGCGTAAAATTTTACTTAAGCGATTCACGCGCGATGAACGGCGATTATCCGCCCCGGCCCGCATTTACTTTTCATCAACAGGAGAGATTTACAACTTTTAGTTGTCTTGACTGACCGAGGAACGGCCATGCTTCCCGCACTGTCCCGCCTCTTGCGAAACCAGCACGCGACGACCGCGATCGAGTTCGCCTTCATCGCTCCGATCCTGCTGCTGCTCCTCGTCGGCATCATGGGGTATGGCTACGTCTTCGGCATCTACCACAGCATCCAGCAGATCGCAGCCGAAGCGGCACGCTCGTCCGTATCGGGCCTCAGCGACACCGAGCGCTCCCAGATCGCGCGCGATTTCATCACGGCTCATGCCGGCGCCTACGCCTTCATCGATCCGGCGAAGCTTCGGGTCCGAACCGGCCAGACCGGCCCGCAGATGCAGAGCTTCGAGGTCTCCGTCGCCTACGACATGAGCGGCTCGATCTATGACGACCTCAGTCGGCTGGTTTCACTTCCACAACCCGTAATTGAGCGCCGGGCTATCGTCCAGCGCGGCGGATACTGAACGCTTTTTCGAGGGCTCAAGGCCAAAGGGGGCCATCCATGCTCAGGCTCATGAACTTCGCCAGGAATCAGAGGGGCGGTGCCGCCATCCTTTTCGCGGTCTCTGCGACAGTCCTGTTCGGCTTCGGTGCGATGGCCGTCGATGTCGGCAATTTCTACTACGAGAAGCGCAAGCTGCAGACGGCCAACGACCTTACCGTTCTCGCAGCGGCGAGCGACCTGCCGCGCGCCCAGGCCGCGGCCCGGGCCAGCGCGATGCAGAACGGCTTTTCTGGCAACGCGATCCAGACACTGCAGACCGGCATATACACGCCCGACCCGAAGCTGGCGGTGGAGGCGCGCTTCGTCCCGAGCGCGGCCGCCAGCGTCAACGCGGTCAGGATCGACATGCGGACCACCACGCCGCTGCTGCTCGGCCGGGTCCTGGCATCGTCAACGGCGACCTCGCCGACGCCGGGCGCGGCCCCGAACCCGGCGGGAGGCACACAGCCCGTGGCAAGCCTCATCGGCGGTGACGTGCCGATCGGTTCCAGTGCCATCGCGTTCCAGGATGCCCAGGCCTCGTTCGCCGTCGGCTCGCGCCTGCTCAAGCTCGATGGCGGCCTGCTCAACAGTCTGCTGGGTAGCCTGCTCGGGGGCGGCGTCTCGCTCTCCGTCATGGATTACGACGCGCTGATCAAGGCGCGGGTGGACCTGTTCGACTTCTCGAAGCACCTCGCCACCCGTCTCAACCTGACCGCGGCGACCTATGATGACGTGCTCAAGGCCGATGTCCGCCTCGGCGACGTGCTGGCGGCCATCGTCGACGCCTCCCGCGATCACGACACGCGCAGCGGCACCGCCACCGCGGCACTGGGCCGGATCGCGACCGCATCGGCGAGCAACCTGCCGGTCAACCTCGCTTCGCTGATCTCCTTCGGCCCGGCCGGCGACAAGCCGCTCTCCGGACCGAAGCCGCTCGCGGCCTCGCTCTCGGCGCTGGATATCGTCTCGGCGGTCGCGCAGATCGCCAACGGCAACCGCCAGATCGATGTCGGGCTCAACCTGAACCTGCCCGGGGTTGCGGCGGTATCGCTGAAGCTCGGCATCGGCGAGCGGCCGGTGGGCGCCAGCCTGGTGCGGGTCGGGCGCGCCGGCTCCAGCGTCCACACGGCGCAGACACGGCTCCTGCTGACGGTCGATCTCGTCGGCTCGGGCGCGGCCTCGCTGGTCCGGCTGCCGCTTTATCTCGAACTCGCCGCCGCGACGGCCCGGATCACCGGCATCCAGTGCTCGCCGGGCGACGTCTCGACCTCGCGCGTCACGCTCGGCGTCACGCCCGCCGTGGTCGACGCCTGGATCGGGCAGGTCTCGATGGCGGAATTCAACAATTTCAGCAGGGCGCCGAACCCGCCCGCCGCGACGCTCGTCAACGCCGCAGGGCTCGCCAAGGTCACCGGCCGCGCCCATGTGACGATGACGAACCTTTCCGAGGCCGCCGTCAGCTTCAGCTATCCGGAGATCCAGCGCGGCGACAAGAAGACGACCTCGACGCACAATTTCATCGCCACCCTGCTGGGGCGGCTCGTGGGCGATCTCGAGCTGCGGGTGGAGGCGCTGGGACTTGGCCTCGGTCTGCCGGGGCTCGACGGGCTGGTCAGCGGGGTCATCGGCAACGCGGCGACGCCGCTCGACCAGATCCTCAACGGCGTGCTCGGAACGCTCGGCATCGGTCTCGGCCAGGCCGATAGCTGGGTCAGCGGCGTGCGCTGCGGCGGGGCCGTGCTGGTGCGGTGAGCCCCGTCAGCTCTGGAGGCGCTGCTTGATCCGTTTGATCAGGCCGTCCCGGACATCGCGATAGGCGTCGAGCTTCTGCTCGCGCGAGCCCTGGAAAATGGTGGGATCGACGGTGGGCCAGTATTCCACCTCGGCGGCATGGGTCCGCGTCAGGTCCAGAGCCTTATGGTGCGCTTCCGGCGAGAGCGTGATGATCAGGTCGAAGTTGAGCCCCTCCCATTCCTCCAGCTCTTCGATCGATTTCGGCTTGTGGCGGCTGAGATCGATGCCGATCTCGTCGAGCACCGTCGACACGAAGCCATCGATCTCGCCCTTCCGGGCGCCGGCCGACTGGACATAGATCGACTTGCCGAAGAAGTGCTTGGCCAGAGCCTCGGCCATGGGCGAGCGCACGGCATTCATCGCACACATGAACAGCACGCTTTGTACCTTGCGCGGAACGTCACGCGCATTCGGCGCATTTTCGACAGGCGAGCCGGGGGCCAATTCGCTCGAAAATGCGTTGGGCTTCAAGCGCGTCAGCCCTTCCAGTGCAGGGCGTAGATCAGCGTGAAGAGGCGGCGCGCCGTGTCGAAATCGACCTCGACCTTGTTCGCCAGCCGCTCGGCCAGGATGCCGGCTGCCTCGTCGTGCAGGCCGCGCCGGCCCATGTCGATGGCCTCGATCTGCGCCGGCGTCGAGGTCCGGATCGCCGCATAATAGCTGTCGCAGACCATCTCGTAGTCCTTGATGATGCGCCTGAACGGGCTGAGCGAGAGATGATGCGTCACGACCGGCGCGCCGTCCGCCGCCTTGATCTCGAAGACGAGACGCCGCTCGACCATGGCGAGATGGGCGAGATACGGCCCGCCGTCATGCTCGGGAACGACGAAGCTATTGCGCTCGATCAGGTCGTAGATCGCGACGGCACGCTCGTGCTCCTGATCAGGCGTGCCGCGGCCGAGGGAGGTCTCATCGAGGGTCAGGCCAACCAGGCGCTGGTTGGTGGCAATCGAGACGTCGGGCATCGCTCCTCCGGCCATGGCGCCGCCCGTCGGACGGAGCTCAGATATTCAGTCTGATCGTCACGGATCGGCCGTGCGCCTGCAAGCCCTCTGCCTCAGCCAATTGCGTCGCGGCCGAGGCCAGGACGCGCAGGCCCTCGGGGCCGCATTTCAGCAGCGAGGTCCGCTTCATGAAATCGCCGACGCCGAGCCCCGACGAGAAGCGGGCCGAGCGCGCCGTCGGCAGGACGTGGTTGGGGCCGCCGACATAGTCGCCGATCGCTTCCGGCGTATGCCCGCCGAGGAAGATCGCGCCGGCATTGCGGATCAGCCCCGCAAGGCGCTCGGGATCGGCCGTCATGATCTCGAGATGCTCGGGCGCGAGGCGGTCGACCAGCGGCACGGCGGCTTCGAGATCGGCGACGAGCAGGATCGCTCCGAAATCCTGCCAGCTCCTGCCCGCGATCGCCGCCCGCGGCAGCGTCGCGAGCTGGGCCGCCACCGCCTTCTCGACCTCGGCAGCCAGAGCCGCATCGTCGGTCATCAGGATCGACTGGGCGGAGACGTCGTGCTCGGCCTGCGCCAGCAGGTCGGCGGCGATCCAGTCGGGATTGGCGCTGCGATCGGCGATCACCAGCACTTCGGAGGGGCCGGCGATCATGTCGATGCCGACCTGGCCGAAGACGCGGCGCTTGGCGGCAGCGACATAGGCATTGCCGGGACCGACGATCTTGGCGACCGGCGCGATCGCAGCCGTGCCATAGGCGAGCGCTGCGACGGCCTGCGCACCGCCGATGCGATAGACCTCGTCGACGCCGGCGAGCCGGGCAGCGGCGAGCACGAGCGGGTTGGTTTCGCCCCGCGGCGTCGGCGCGACCATGACGATGCGCGGCACGCCGGCGACCTTTGCCGGGATCGCGTTCATCAGCACCGACGACGGGTAGCTCGCCGTACCGCCGGGCACATAGAGCCCGACCGCCTCGATCGCGCTCCAGCGCCAGCCGGCCCCGACGCCGGCTGCATCCTCGACCCAGGAATCCGTGGGCTTCTGGCGGCGGTGATAGGTCTCGATGCGCTCGCGCGCCGTCTCCAGCGCCGCCAGCAATTCGGGCGAGCAGGCAGCGACAGCCGCATCGATCTCGACCTCGGAGACGCGCAGGGTCTCAGGCGTCAGGTCGAGCGCGTCGAAGCGCGATGTATAGCCGATCAGCGCCGCATCGCCCTTCTCACGGACATCGGCGATGATGTCGGCGGCGATGCGATCGACCTCCTCCGAGACCTCGCGCTTGGCGGAGAGCAGCGCCGCGAAGCCCGCAGCGAAGCCGGCATCCCTGTCGTCGAGCCTGATCGGCATCGCTGGGTCCTTGGGTATTGGTCGAAAAAGGGCTGGAGGGCTCAGGCGCCGTCGGGATGACCGGGCGTCGCCACGGCTTCCCAGACCGGGCCGAGATCCTTCATCTGGGCCTCGATGCATTCGACCGAAAGGCGGATCGCCGCCCCTTCCGAGAAATGCAACGTCACCTCGCCGGCAGGGTCCTCGCCGAGATCGAAGGTGACGGCGAGGAGATTCAGGACCTTGTCCGGATCGTTCTTGTCGAGCTTAGCGCTGCGCACGGCCTGGACGCGATCGAAATGCAGCGCCGTCAGGCGCCGCCGTCGCTGGCCGTGCTGGGCGCCTTCCCAGTCGAAGCGGCGCAGCGCGAGCGCGAAACGCTGCTCGCGCGGCAGGTAGACAAGGTCGGCCGCCTTCAGCACCGCATCCTGGAGATGGGCTGAGACAATCGCGAGATCATCGGCGTCGAGCGCAATGAGCTTCAGCGGGTCGGCGGCAGCGTCTGACATGGTCCTGTTCTGACGAGCCGCCCCGAGAAAATCAACAGCCGAGAATCAGCTGCTGATCCGTTCCACCAGCGCGCCGCAGCGGCTGAGCTTCGCTTCCAGCGCCTCGAAGCCGCGATCGAGATGGTAGACGCGGTTGATCGTGGTGTCGCCTTCGGCGGCGAGACCGCCGATGACCAGCGAGACCGAGGCACGCAGGTCCGTCGCCATCACCGGCGCACCCGTCAGCTTCTCGACGCCTTCGACATGGGCGACATCGCCGTCCAGCCGGATCTTCGCGCCGAGGCGGGCGAGCTCCTGCACATGCATGAAGCGGTTTTCGAAGATGGTTTCGCGGATGCGCGAGGTGCCCTTGGCCTTGGTCATCAGCGCCATGAACTGCGCCTGGAGATCGGTCGGGAACCCCGGGAAGGGATCGGTGTCGATATCGACGGCCGTGATGCCGTGGCCGTTACGGCGCACGCGGATGCCCTCGTTGGTCGAGTCGATATCCACCCCGGCCTGACCCAGCACATCGAGCGCCGATTGCAGCAGCTCCGGCCGGGCGCCTTCGAGGACGACGTCTCCGCCGGTCATCGCCACGGCCATCGCATAGGTGCCGGCCTCGATGCGATCAGGCAGCACGGCATGATGCGCGCCGCCGAGGCGCGCCACGCCGGTGACCACGATGCGCGAGGTGCCCACGCCCTCGATCTTGGCGCCCATCTTGACGAGGCAGGCGGCGAGGTCGGTGACCTCCGGCTCGCAGGCGGCGTTCTCGATCACCGTGGTTCCCTGGGCGAGCACCGCGGCCATCAGCGCGGTATGGGTGCCGCCGACCGTCACCTTCGGGAAGACGATCTCGCCGCCCTTCAGACCCTTCGGCGCGCGCGCCAGCGCATAGCCGTTCTCGATGACGATCTCGGCGCCGAGCTTCTCCAGCGCCATGAGCAGCAGATCGACCGGGCGCGTGCCGATGGCGCAGCCGCCCGGCAGCGAGACCTTGGCCTCGCCCATCCGGGCCAGGATCGGCGCGATCACCCAGAAGCTCGCCCGCATGGTCGAGACCAGTTCATAGGGCGCGCAGGTGTCGACGATCTGGCGGGCGGTCAGCGAGATGGTCTGGCCGGTCTCTGCGGACTGGCCGATGCGCTTGCCGGCGACGGTGCGGTCGACACCCTGGTTCGACAGGATGCGCGAGAGCGCCGTCACGTCCGAGAGGCGCGGCACATTGGTCAGCGTCAACGTCTCGTCCGTCAGCAGGCTGGCGATCATCAGCGGCAAGGCGGCGTTCTTCGCGCCGGAAATCGGGATGGCGCCATTGAGGCGCTGGCCGCCGGTGATGCGGATCTTGTCCATCGTCGGGTCCTGCTCGGCCGGCCGGGCACAGGGCCGGCGGCGCATGGGAGAATAAGGGAGTTCAGGTCCGGGAGGAATCGGCCTGAGAGGGCGGGGCCGGCTCACGCGCTTGCGCTTCGTCCGAACGGCGAGCGCGAGCCTGGGCCTTGCGGCGCTTCAGGTTCTCGCGGAGCGCGGCGGCAAGGCGCGCCTGCTTCTCGTCCTCGGCTGTCTGGCGGGTCACGGCATCAGCTCGGCAAAAGATGTTTGAACGCGGGAACGCGGCGAATTCGCGGCGGTATCGTTAGACCCACAGCCGCCGGTGGACAAGGCCGTCGATCGCCGCCCGCCCTGCCCCATGACGGGCCAGCATCGTGCCGGAGCGAGCCAGCTCCGATCCGGTTTTACCGCCCGGAAACGATCCTTCTCCCGCAGGCCGCGGCACGACTCATTTGTTTCCAGCTTCGGGCCTCTCCACGCAATCATCGTTCGCATCACGGCGGCGCGGCTCTTGCCAGGTTGGCGTCCGAGCGTCTCAGAACGCATCGCGTGACGCAGCGTCATCGAAAAAAGCTTAATGCTATTAACCATTTCCGCCGGATTTCGTTTACACTTCGTTAAGCTCGTTTACGCTGCGGGCATCAAGGAGTTTGTGGGGTAGCTTCATGTTGCAGTCCTTGAAGGTCAGAGCAGGAAGCCTTGCGCCGACCCTGCTCGAGAGTTGCGAAGTCATCGATGCGATCCGCTACAAGGCAGGCTTCCTGCCGGAGGTGGAGATCGCCTACGAGCCGGACATCAAGACGCTCTGGGTCACGATCCGGCCGGAGCTGAAGCCGGTCTTCACGCTGCAACTGCTCGACAGCCTGGTGAAGATTCAGAGCGCGATCGTCGCGCTATGGGGCGCCCCCGACCAGTATCACCGCGCGCCGGTGCGCTTCCTCGCCTTCCGCGGCACGGGGCCGTTCTTCACGCTCGGCGGCGATCTCGATTTCTACCTGGACTGCCTGGCCAAGAACGACCGCGCCGCGCTGGCGGAATACGCCCGGCTCTCGGCGGAAGGTGCGATCTGGAACTCAGGCGGCCTCAACGGCCTCGTGGTGACGCTCTCGACGATCCACGCCAAGGCGATCGGCGGCGGCATCGACGCGCCGCGCTCGTGCAACGTCATGATCGCCGAGGAACAGGCCTCGTTCGTCTACCCGGAGATCAAGTTCAACCATTTCCCGATCACGGCGGTGGCGATCCTGTCGCGACGCATGGGCCAGCGCGCCGCCGAGCAGATGCTGCTCTCCGGCGAGGAGATGAGCGCGCAGGAGTTCATGGCGGCCGGCGGCCTCGAGGCGGTGGTCCCGACCGGCACGGGCGAGGACTGGATCCGCAAATACTGCGCCGACTCGCTGCCGATCCACGCCGCCAAGACCGCGCTGTTCTCGGCCTTCAACCGTCGCCATGGCGACCTGCGCGAAGAACTCGGCCATCTCGGCGAGATCTGGACGAATTGCATGCTGCGCCTCAGCCCGAGCGCGATCTCGAAGCTGCAACGCATTGCGCAGACGCAGGACCGGATGCTGGCCCGCGTCTATCAGCGCCACCTCGCCCCGGTCTGACCGAAGGCGCGTATCAGGTCCCGCCAGATTTTCGGGGGAACGGCCCCCGGAAAACCACACGAAGCATTTACCTCTGCTCTCGTACAACCCTTCGGCACAATGCGCGACGTGCGAGCTTCGCGCGTCGTGATGCGCGAGGGCGGCAAAGGCAGGAGTAGATGGCAGGCGCGCTCAAGCGACTGATGACAGCTGGCGAGCGCGAGCAGGGCGAGACCATCGACCTGACCGGCTATACGCTGCTGGTCAGCTCGCTGTTCTCGTCGCCGGCCTCGATCGTCCCCGGCGGCATCGCCGGCATCCTGACGCCGTTCCTGTGCTGGGTGTCCACCGGCATGGACATCTTCATGGTCCTCACCGTGCTGGTGACGCTGATCGTCATCCTGCGCATCATGACGGTGATCGCCTATCGCCGGCGCAACCATGCGCAGGACAGCTATGTCGAGACCCGCCGCTGGGACCGCGACTATTTCCTGGGCGCCACGGCGTTCAGCGCCGTCCTCGGCTACAGCTGCTATGTCGCGCTGGTCCAGACCGACGATGCCGCCGCGCATATCACCTCGGTCGCCTCGACCATCGCGCTCGCCTCCGGCTATGTCGCGCGCAACGCCGGCCGGCCGAAATTCGTCGCGGTGCAGCTCCTGACCTTCTGCATCCCGATGGCGATCGGGCTGATCGGCGCCCATAATCCCTATTACCGCTATATCGGCTATTTCGCCTTCCTCTACGTGGCGGCCAATATCGCGATCACCAACTCGCTGCATCGCAACCTGCTCGCGCTCAGCGACGCCAACAAGCAGTCGAAGGCGCTCGCCTCCGCCCTGCACTCGCAGAACCTGACGCTCGACGCCGCGCTCAACACGATGATCGACGGGCTCGCGATGTTCGACCGCAGCCTCAAGCTCGCGGTCAGCAATGCCCCCCACAGCACGCTCTACGGCCTGCCGGAGACGCTCGCCCTCCCCGGCACACCCTTGACGGCGATCGCGCGCTTCCTGGTCGAACGGCAGGTGATCAGCCAGGACCAGCTGCGGGACATCCGCGCGGCACTGACGGAGCTGCAGGCGACCCAGCAGGCGACCAGTCGCGAGCTGGTGACGCGGGGCGGCCTCGTACTGGTCGTGACGCTGGCGCCTGCTGCCGAGGGCGGCATCCTGATGCTCACCGAGGATGCCACCCAGCGCAAGGCGACCGAGGCGCGCATCGAGCAGATGGCGCGCTTCGACGAGCTCACCGGGCTGGCGAACCGGTTCGAGTACAGCACGCAGATCGCGGAAGCCTTCGCCAAGCTCGAGCGCACCGGCGATGCCTTCGCGCTGCTCTATCTCGACCTGGACGGCTTCAAGCAGGTCAATGACAGCCTCGGCCACGATACGGGCGACCATGTGCTGATGGAGACCGCGAGCCGTCTGCGCAGCGCGATCCGCAGCAACGACCAGCTCGCCCGCTTCGGGGGCGACGAGTTCCTGCTGATCCTCCCCTCCGCAGACCATGTCGTCGTCACCGCCATCGCCCAGCGCATGATCGACGTGATGGCGCGGGCCTTCGACGTCGACGGCAAGACCGTCTACGTGACGGCGAGCATCGGCATCGCGATGGCGCCACACGACGGCGCCAATCCGGCCGACCTGCTGCGCCATGCCGATACAGCGCTCTACAAGGCGAAATCGGCTGGCCGGAACACCGTGATGTTCTTCAACCCGGCCATGGCCGAGGAGATGATGGAGCGGCACGAGATCGAGATCGATCTGCGCAAGGCCTGCACCGACGGCACGCTCGAACTCTATTACCAGCCGATCATCGACCTGAAGACCCAGAAGGTCGTGTCGCGCGAGGCCCTGATGCGCTGGCGCCACCCGACCCGTGGCATGGTGCCGCCCGGCGTGTTCATCCCGATCGCCGAGCAGTCCGGCCTGATCGCCGGCATGGGCGACTGGGCGATCCGCCAGGCCTGCCGCGATGCCGCGAGCTGGGAGCCGGGCATCGGCGTCTCCGTCAACGTCTCGCCATTGCAGTTCCGCGAGCCACGCCGGATCGTCGAAACGGTCAAGGACGCCCTCCTCGCCTCGCAGCTCGAATCGCGTCGCCTGATGCTGGAGGTGACGGAATCGCTGCTGATCGAGGACGAGAAGCTGGCGCTCTCGGTGCTCGACGAGTTGCGGGCCCTGGGCGTCACCTTCGCGCTGGATGATTTCGGAACCGGCTATTCCTCGCTCGCCTATCTCTCGACCTACCCGTTCGCGCAGGTGAAGATCGACCAGAGCTTCACGCGCGAGGTCCACACCAACGAGGCCTCCAAGGCTGTCATCGAGGCGGTCTGCCAACTGGCGCGCCGCCTGCAGATGAACGTCGTCGTCGAGGGTATCGAGACCGAGCAGCAGCGCATCGCCGTCCAGCTCCTCGGCGCCCATCGCGCCCAGGGTTTCCTGTTCGGCCGCCCCGAGCCGCTCGCCGGCATCAAGGCCAGGAACGGCAGCCGCAGCGTGGCCTGAACGGGCAAGCAGCGTTCTTTTTCCGAAGCGCCTGCGCAGCGGCCTTGATTCCGCCGGCCCGGCAACGCATCAGCGATGGGACAAGCGAGCAAAACGGGACACCCGGTGAGCGACGGCACGGCCAAGGCGGCGAAACCAGCCGCGTTGACACCCGATATCTGCGTCATTGGCGCGGGCGCGAACGGCATTGCGCTCGCGATCGCCGCGGCGACTTTCGGCGTCCCGGTCGTTCTGGTCGAGCGCAACGCCATCGGCGGAGACCGGGGACCGCTCGCAACTCAAGCCCTTATCGCGATCGCCGCCCGGGCGCAGGCGCTGCGCGATGCGGCGCGCCTCGGCCTCGCGGCGGCCGAGCCGCAGCCGAACCCGGCCCAGATCCACGACCATATCCAGCGTGCCCTGTCCGCCGACCGCGCCAATCATTCAGCCGAGCGCCTGGCTGCGCTGGGCATCACCGTCATCCGGAGCGAGGCCCATTTCACCAGCCGCAGCACGGTCACCGTCGATGGCCGCCCGATCAAGGCGCGCCGCTTCGTGATCGCCACCGGCGCGCATGCTGTGTCGCCGGCGATGCCGGGGCTCGATTCCGCCCCTGTTCTCCATGAGGCCGATCTCGCCGGCCTGACCCGATTGCCCGAACGGCCGATCGTGATCGGCGACGCGGGCGTCGCCCTGGCCCAGGCCCTGCGCCGCCTCGGCTGCCTCGCAAACCTCGTCGCTCCGGACGGGCTGCTCGCAGATCGCGATGAGGAAGCTGCAATGATCCTACGGCGCCGGCTGCTGCGCGAGGGGCTGGATCTCCATGAAGGCTGTGAGCCGCTGCGGGTGGAACGCAGCCGCTCGGGGCTTCGGCTCGTCCTCGCGACGCCCTCGGGCGAAACCACGATCGAAGGCTCGCATCTTTTCGTCTGCGGCCAGCGCCGCCCCGCGATCGGCAGCCTCGACCTCGATCTCGCCGGGATTCGTCACGATGCCTCCGGTATCAGCGTCGACCGGAGCCTGCGGACGAGCAATCGCCGCGTCCATGCCATGGGGGCCTGTGCAGGCGGCGCAGCGGCCGCCTCGCCCGACCGGGCCGGCGACGACCATGTCGGACTCGTGCTGCGCAGCATCCTGTTTCGCCAGCCGGTGAAGATCGATCCGGCGAGCGAGCCGCGCGTCGTCTGGAGCCGGCCCCAGATCGCCGCGATCGGTCTGACGGAGGCTGAAGCCCTTGCCAGGGCCGGAGCGATCCGGGTGCTGCGCTGGCCGTTCTCCGAGAACGCGGCCGCACAGGCTGCCGGTGAGACGGACGGTTTCGTCAAGGCGGTCGTCGACCGCAAGGGTCGCATCCTCGGCGCCACCATCGTCGGCGACAATGCGGGGGAATTGATCGCCCCTTGGTGCATCGCAATGCGGGCCGGGCTCGGCGTCAGCGAGCTCGCCGGCATGCCTCTGCCCGCCTTCGCCCGCGCGGACGCCTCGCGCCGCGCCGCGCTCTCGTTCCATGCGACATTGACCACGCGGCCGGCCTTGCGCCGCCTGATCGGCTTTCTCAGGCGTTTCGGCTAAGATCGCTGACGATGCATGCACCCAAGCCAGACCTCTCGGTCAGCCAACCGCGCGGCCTCACGCGCCTCGGCCTTTCGGCCAAGCTGCTGCTCGTCACCGTGCTCTTCGTCATGCTGGCGGAGGTGCTGATCTATCTGCCCTCCATCGCGAATTTCCGCCGCAACTGGCTGCATGACCGGATCGCCGCCGCCCAGGTCGCCGCGCTGGTGCTGGAAGGCGCCCCGGAGGACGGCCTGCCCGAGGGCAGCGAGAACCGCCTGCTGATGGGCGTCGGAGCCCGCGCGATCGCCGCGCGCGTCGGCGGCGCACGCCGGCTGCTCAGCCTCGATTCGATGCCGCCGCCGGAGGTCTCGCGCTCGATTGACCTGCGCAGCCTCGACTGGATGAACGCGATCAAGGAGGCGCTCGCCGTCCTCGTCGCGCCCGCGACCATGCCGATCCGCGTGGTCGGCGAAGCCGTCGGCGGCGCCGATTTCGTCGAGATCGTCATCGACGAGGCGCCGCTGCGCCGGGCGATGCTGAAATTCTCGTGGAGCCTGCTGCTGATCTCGCTGCTGATCACCGGCCTGACGGCGCTTGCCGTCTATATCGCGCTCAATGCGCTGATCATCGGGCCGATCCGGCATCTGGCGGCCAATGTCATGGAATTCGAGGCCGATCCCGAGAACCCGCGGCGGATCATCGAGCCCTCCCTGCGCGCCGACGAGATCGGCGAGGCGGAACGCGCGCTCGCCCGCATGGAAGCGACGCTCGCCGACGAACTGCGCACCAAGAAGCACCTCGCCGAGCTCGGCCTCGCCGTCTCGAAGATCAATCACGACCTGCGCAACATGCTGGCGGCGGCGCAGTTGATGTCCGACCAGCTGATCGAGACCCGCGACGCCAAGATCCGCCGCTTCGCACCGCGCCTGATCGCGACGCTGGGGCGCGCCATCGACTTCTGCCAGGCCACCCTCGCCTATGGACGCGCGGCCGAGGCCACGCCTGCGATCCGCGATGTCCCGTTGCGGCAGCTCGTCGCCGAGCAGGCGGAAATGCTCGGACTCGGCGACGGCAAGCAGCCGCGCTTCGAGAACCGGGTTCCGCCCGAACTGTCGGCGCCCTGCGATCCCGACCAGATGGCGCGCGTGTTGACGAACCTGATGCGCAATTCGGTCCAGGCGCTGACACGGGCCGGGGCGGAGCCCGGCGACCTGCCGGTGCTGACGGTGACGGGCGGGCCGGAGAACGGCTCGGTGGCTTTGCGCATCATCGACAACGGACCCGGCGTGCCGGAGCGGGCGCGGGCCAACCTGTTCCAGGCCTTCCGGGGCTCGGTGACACCCGGCGGGACCGGCCTCGGCCTTGCGGTCGCGGCCGAGCTGGTCCGGCTCCATGGCGGCTCGATCGCGCTCGAGCCATCCGATGCCGGCGCGGTCTTCGCGGTGATGCTGCCGGCCCGCCGCGCAAACGGGCACTGACGGATCATCTCCGCCTACTGGCTCGCCCAGATCACCCGCGCCATGAAGGCGATGTCGACGAGGTTCAGCACGCGGTCGGCATGCTCCGGGTTGAGCGAGGCGAGCTCGATCGTCTTGGCGGTCTGGCGCCTGAGCTGCTTGGCCAGCACCTCGCCCTCCACCGTCTTGACCACGACCCGATCGCCGCGCCGGACCGTCGCGGTCGGCGAGACGATGATGGTGTCGCCGTCGCGATAGAGCGGCAGCATCGAATCACCGGAGATTTCCAGCGCATAGGCCTTCTCGTCGGCGACGCCGGGAAAGGCGACCTCCTCCCAGCCCGTGCCGACCGGAAAACCGCCATCGTCGAAGAAGCCGCCCGAGCCCGCCTGGGCGAAACCGATCAGCGGGATCGTCCGGGCAGGCGCGGGATCGCGGCGCAGCACCACGCTCATGAACTCGTCGAAGGAGGCGCCGGTCGCGGCCAGGATCTTGGAGATCGATTCGGTCGAGGGCCAGCGCTCGCGCCCGTCGGGGGCGACGCGCTTGGAGCGGTTGAAGGTGGTGGCGTCGAGCCCGGCCTTGCGCGCCAGCCCCGAGGCAGTGAAGCCGTAACGCTGGGCCAGCGTGTCGATCGCCCCCCAGATCTGGTCATGTGACAGCATCGCTGAGGGCCTCGCTTCGCTCTTGCCGTTCGGCGGGGATTGAAGATAGGAAATATCCCCTATCAGATAAGATTTCAATCCGAATCTCGCCGCAATCCGACAGCGACTTGCGGAATCCTCCTGCCAGCGTTTAAGCCGGTGCCCGACATGCGCGCGCGAGACCTCCGGTGCCCCTGATCTACAAGATATGCCCTGCCGCGCTCTGGTCCGAGGCGGAGGCCAAGGGCCGCTTCGACGGCGCCCCGGTCGACCTCGCCGACGGCTACATCCATTTCTCCACGGGTGCCCAGGTCGCCGAGACCGCAGCGAAGCATTTTGCCGGGCAGGACGGCCTCCTGCTCATCGCCGTCGACGACGGGCGCCTCGGCCCGGCCCTGCGCTACGAGCCCTCGCGCGGCGGGGCGCTCTTTCCGCATCTCTACGCCCCGCTCGATCCGAAGGCGGTTCACTGGGTCGCTCCCATGCCGCTGACACGCGACGGCAGCCACGCCATTCCGGAGACGCTCGCATGATCGGCGGCCTGTTCAACCTCGCCCGGCCGCTGATCCACCGCATGGATGCGGAGACGGCCCATCGCCTGACCGTCGCGGCACTGGCCGCGGCGCCTGCCCTGAGGCCAGGTGCCGACGACCCCGTGCTCGCGACCGAGGCCTTCGGGCTCTCCTTCCCCAATCCGGTCGGCCTCGCCGCCGGCTTCGACAAGCATGCGGAAGCGGTCGACGGCGCGTTGGGCCTGGGCTTCGGCTTCGTCGAGATCGGCGGCGTGACGCCGCTGCCGCAGCCCGGCAATCCGCGCCCGCGCGTCTTCCGGCTGCTCGAGGACGAGGCCGTGATCAACCGCTACGGCCTCAACAGCGAGGGCATGGAGGCCGTCGCGAAGCGGCTCGAAGCCCGGCGGGGGCGCGGCGGGCTCGTCGGCGTCAATCTCGGAGCCAACAAGGATTCCGCCGACCGTGCCGCCGACTACGCCACGCTGGCGCGCCGGCTGGCACCACATGCCGATTTCCTGACGATCAACGTCTCCTCGCCGAACACGCCGGGCCTGCGCGACCTGCAGGCGGAAAGCGCGCTCGATGACCTCGTGGCGCGCACGCTCGCCGCGCGGGACGAGGCGACAGCCGGCGGCAGGCGCACGCCGGTCCTCGTCAAGGTCGCGCCGGACCTGACCCTGCCCGAGCTCGACGGCATGATCGCGGTCGCACGCAAGCGCAGCATCGATGGCCTGATCGTCTCGAACACCACGGTCACGCGCCCGCTGACCCTGCGCAGCACCAGCAAGGCCGAGACGGGCGGGCTCTCCGGCAAGCCGCTCTTCACCGCCTCGACCCGCATCCTGGCCGAAGCCTTCCTGCGCGTCGAAGGGCAGTTCCCGCTGATCGGCGTCGGTGGAGTCGATTCGGCCGAGACCGCCTTCGCCAAGATCCGGGCTGGGGCTACGCTGGTGCAGTTCTATTCGGCGATGGTGTTCAAGGGGCCGGGCCTCGCCAAAGAGATCAAGGCAGGGCTCGCCGCCCAGGCGCGCCGCGCCGGGCTGACGCGCCTGACGGCCCTGATCGGGCGCGATGCGGCTGCGATCGCGCGCGGAGAAGGGCTGTAGAGCTTACTTCCGCGCCGCGAAGAGCCGCATCAGCAGCCAGAGCGGCACGACGATCAGGGCGCCGGCAATCAGCCACTGCGCGACCTCGCGCACCGCGCCGAAGCCGAGCCCAGTGATCGAGCGCAGGAAGCGCGCGGCCGCCTCGTAGAGATTCTGCGGGGACAGGCCGAGGAAAGCCATTGCCGCGCCGACCAGCAGCGAAATGAAGATCAGGCGGACGAGGACGCTAAGGGGCGAGCCGCCGAGAAACCGTTCCATGGAAGCAATCGTCATCCTGTTGCGCCCCCTGCCGTTCCGGGGGCGCTTCTGTGCTGTCTTAACCTGAAATCCACCGCGCTTGAACGGCGTCTGAACGGATTGCCTCAGGCCGTGGCCGAGGCGCCCGCCGTCGCCCAGGCGGTGCCGGCGATCTTCGAGGCTGCGATTACGGCCTGCGTGCGGCTGTCGACGTCGAGCTTGGTCAGGATCGCCGAGACATGAGCCTTCACCGTCGCCTCGGAGACGCCGAGCTCATAGGCGATCTGCTTGTTGAGGAGCCCTTCCGACAGCATCATCAGCACGCGCACCTGCTGCGGCGTCAGTGTCGACATGCGGCGGACCATGTCGGCGATCTCGGCATCGACCGGGGCGGAGAGATCGACGCCCGGCGGGGTCCAGACCCCGCCGTCGAGCACGGCGCGGATCGCCTCGCCCATTTGCGCGACGTCCGCGGTCTTGGGCAGGAAGCCGAGCGCGCCAAACTCGATGCAGCGGCGAATCACCGCCGGATCGTCATTGGCGGAGACGACGATGACCGGGATCTCCGGATGGTCCGCCCGCAGGAAGAGCAGGCCCGAAAAGCCCTGCACGCCCGGCATGGTCAGATCGAGCAGGACGAGATCGGCATCACCGCCGCTGGCCAGCGCCTCGGTCAGGGCCTCGAGCGAGCCGACTTCACTGACCTCGGCACCGCCGATGGCGCTCGACACGGCCTGGCGGAGCGCGCCGCGAAACAGCGGATGATCGTCCGCGATGACGATCCGCGTCGAAGGCTGCTTGCTCATCGCCCCACTCCTTAAAGCCTGCACCGTCCCCCGCCCGAAACCGCGTTATCCGCTTCGGGCCGATGCATTCGTCCGACCCGGGCATTTTGCCCCAGGCCGGCCGCGCATCACAAGCACCGCAAGCGCAAGGCTGCAACCCATTCCGGCTCAACCATTGGTCGGCAACAGCGCTTCGAGCACCTCGATATGGTCGGCTTCACCAGGCGGCTTGTCCCAGCGGATGCGGTTGATCCGGGGAAAACGCATGGCGAGGCCGGATTTATGCCGGGTCGAACGCTGCAAACCTTCGAAGGCGACCTCGAAGACGAGGCCCGACTGCGCGTCATGCGTGACCTCGCGCACCGGGCCGAAACGGTTCAGCGTGTTCTTGCGGACATATTTGTCGATCTCGATCAGCTCCTCGTCGGTGAAGCCGAAATAGGCCTTGCCGACCGGCACGAGTTCCTCCCCGCCGTCCTCGCCGACGCGCCAGACACCGAAGGTGTAGTCGGAATAGAAGGAGGAGCGCTTGCCGTGGCCGCGCTGGGCATACATCAGCACGCAGTCGACGAGCCGGGCATCGCGCTTCCATTTCCACCAATAGCCCTTGGGGCGGCCGGGCAGATAGGGCGAATCGCGGCGCTTGATCATGCAGCCTTCGACCGCTTCCGCATCGGCGCTTGCCCCCGCACCGGCCGGATCGGCGCGGGCGGCCGTCAGTTCCTCCCAGGAGGCGAAGGGAATCACCGGCGAGAGATCGAAGCGGATGCTGGCGAGGCGCGACAGGAAGGCCTCCAAACGCTGGCGCCGCTCCTCCAGTGACAAGTGCCGGATATCTTCCTCGCCATCGACGAGCAGGTCATAGACGCGGATATGAGCGGGGAATTCGCCCAGCATCTTGGCGGTGACGGTCTTGCGGTTGAGCCTTTGCTGCAGCGTGTTGAAGCTCTGGACCGCGCTCTCGCGCATCACCAGCAACTCGCCGTCGAGTGCGCCGTCCACCGTGAGTTCCTCGACGAGATCAGGGAAGGCAGCGGCGATATCCTCGCCGGTGCGGGAATAAAGGCGGGTCACGCGCATGCCGTCGGCCTTGCGCCCGCTCACCGCCTGGACGCGGATGCCGTCCCATTTCCATTCGGCGGAGAATTCGGCCGGATCGAGCTTGTCGAAATCGCCGTCCTCGATCGGGTGCGAGAGCATGACCGGGCGGAAAGGCGCGGGATCGCGTGCCTCGGGCCGCGCGCCCCTGCCCTCCAGCCAGGCAAAGAGCTCGGCATAGGGCGGCTCCAGCCCGTGCCAGACCTGTTCGACCTCGTCCGGCGGCACGCCACCTAGGCTGGCGGCGGCCGTCTTGGCGAGCCGGGCCGAGACGCCGATGCGCAAGGCCCCGGTGATGAGCTTCAGCAGCGCCCAGCGGCCGGTCTCGTCGAGCGCGTCGAGCCAGCCGGCAACGAGACGCGGCAGGTCGGTCTTGCCGGCCTCGCGCAGGCTTTCGACCACCTCCGGCAGATGCGGCACTGCGTTGGCGCCATGCCGCGCCGGCCACATCAGCGCGACCGTCTCCGAGAGATCGCCGACATAGTCATAGGAGAGAGCGAAGAGCGCCGGATCCGTGCGCTCGGCGATCAGCGCGCGGATCAATCCAGCCTTGGCATTACGGAAGACCAGTCCGCCCGTCATCGCCGCCAGCGCATAGCCGCGATCGGGATCGGGCGTGGTGCGCAAGTAATCGGCGATCAGTGCGATCTTGGCGTTGCGGCGCGGCTCATAGGCCAGGCGATCGAGCAGCCAGGCGAAGCGATTCATGCTGTCGCCCCCGCGCCACAGTGCCTGGGTTCGTTCCTGTTGCACCGCATCGTTCAGATACCGTTCATGAAGGAAACCTTAACGGCAGCGGAGTAGCTGGGAGAGCCACGCCGATGCGCGCAGCGATGCGGTTTCTTGCCTTTGCCTTGCCTGCCATCGCTGTCACGGTCTCGGTCGGAGCCCCCGCGCAAGCGGCGAGCTTCTCCTGCCGCGAGACGCCGATCGTGCGCTCGAACGCCGCGCTCGCGCCGCTCTCCGCCAAGGTTTCGCAGGGCCAGCCGCTCGCCATCCTCGCCATCGGCTCGTCCTCGACCGAAGGCATCGGCGCCAGCGCCAAGGACAGGACCTATCCCGCCCGCCTCCAGGCGCTGCTCGGCAAGGCGTGGCCCAAGTCCCAGGTCGAGATCGTCAATGCCGGCATCGGCGGCGAGACTGCCCCGCAGACGCTCGCGCGGCTGAAGACCGCGCTTGCCGCGCGTTCCTATGATCTCGTGATCTGGCAGGTCGGCACCAATGATGCCGTCAAGGGCGGCGATCTCGACGCCTTCAAGGCGATGGTCGGTGAAGGCATCTCGCTCGTCCGCGAGGCCGGCCCGGCGCTCGCCATCCTCGACCCGCAGTATTTCCCCTCGGTGCGCGATCCACAGCGCTACGGCCGATATGTCGAGGCCGTCGGCGATGTCGCCCGTCGCGAAGCCGTGCCGGTCTTCGGCCGCTATGACGCGATGCGCGAATGGCACCGCAGCGATGCCGAAGCCTTCAAGGCCGCGCTCTGGACCGACGGTTTCCACATGAGCGATGCGGGCTATGACTGCCTCGCCCGCGACATGGCGAACGCGATGGTCGGCATGGCCGCGCCCTCGCGCCCGGTCGTCGCCGCCTCGCGCTGATCGGAACCTAGACGGCCGCGGCATCTGCCGCCTCCTCGACCGGATCGGCCTCGCCCTCGTCGCCATAGCCGACGAGATGCAGCGGCTTGGCCTTCAAGCCCGCCGTGCCGCACCAATGGACAAGCGCATCGGCCTCGCCATGGGTGACCCAGATCTCGCCCGCCTGAACCTCCCTGATCGTCGCGAGCAGGTCGTCCCAATCGGCATGGTCGGAGATGACGAGCGGCAGTTCGACGCCCTTCTGGCGCGCCCGCGCCCTGATCCGCATCCAGCCCGAGGCGAAGGCCGTGACCGGATCGGGAAAGCGGCGCGCCCATAGATCCTGCGTCGCGCTCGGCGGGCAGATGACGATCTCGCCGCCCAGCGTCTTGCGATCAGTCTCGGAAACCAACCTGATCTCGCCGAGCGGGATGCCCTCGGCTTCATAGAAGGCGGTGATCTTCTCGACCGCGCCATGGATATAGATCGGCCTGTTGTAGCCGGCCTCGCGGATCAGGGCCATGACGCGCTGCGCCTTGCCCAGTGAATAGGCGCCGACGATATGCGTGCGCTCCGGGAAGAGCCTGACGGATTCAAGCAGCTTGGCCACCTCCCCCGATGCCGGCGGATGGCGGAAGACCGGCAGGCCGAAGGTCGCCTCGGTGATGAAGATATCGCAGGGCATGGGCTCGAAACCGGCGCAGGTCGGGTCGCGCTCGCGCTTGTAGTCGCCTGAGGCGACGATCCGCAGGCCGCGGCTCTCGACCGCGATCTGGGCGGAGCCGAGCACATGGCCGGCCGGCACGAAGGTGAAATCGACCTCGCCGATGCGGATTGCCTCGCCGGGCACTGCAACCTGTTGCGAGCCGGTGAAACCTTCGCCGTAGCGTAGCGCCATGATCGCCAACGTCTCGCGTGTCGCCAGCACGGCACCATGGCCGGCGCGGGCATGGTCGGAATGGCCATGGGTGATCAGCGCCCGTGCCACCGGGCGAACGGGGTCGATATGGATGTCGGCGGGCGGGCAATAGAGCCCGGCCGGCGTCGGCAGCAGCAATTCGGACGGGCGCCAGCGGGCGCTTTGTCTGGCCAGCGTCAGATTCCCCCGTGCAGCGTGGCGAGGCGGACGAATGGCCGCCAACCACCCGAAATTGGCATTGGACTGCTTCGAAAGGCGAATTTCGCTTCGCGTTGCGTTACTCTAGACCCGCTTCCCCCACCTCCGAGGATTCGCCCATGCATTTCGCCAGCTCCGGCGACCCGGTGCTCGACCGCCGCTACGGCCGAGCCAAAGCGGCGCTGGAAGACGGCGATCCACAAACCGCGGTGGACATCCTCGACCAAACCGTGGCGCAAGCCTATCACTTCACCGCCGCCTGGCATCTCTACGGGCTGGCGCAGGAAGCGCTCGGCCACAAGGAGGACGCCGCCACCGCCTGGCGGCAATGCCTCGACCTCGACCCCAACGACCATTTCGGCGCGCGGCTCGATCTCGCCCGCATCGGCGCCTTGCCGGCTGAGCAGGCAACCTCGGAAAACTTCTCCGGCGCGCTGTTCGACGCCTATGCCGACCGCTTCGACAGCCATCTCACGCAAACCCTGCATTACAACGCCCCCGACCTGCTGAAGGCTGCGCTCGTCCGCTTCTGCAGCAACGCCGGCCGGCCCTTCCGGTTCGACATCGTCTACGACCTCGGCTGCGGCACCGGATTGATGGGCGAGGCGATCCATGAGCAGAGCGGCTTCATCGCCGGCTGCGATCTCTCGCCACGCATGATCGAGCGGGCGCGGACCAAGCTCGCGCCCGACGGCACGCCGCTCTACGACAAGCTCGCCGTCGCGGGGCTCACGAGCTTCCTCTCCAGCCGGCCCGACGCCTCCGCCGATCTCGTCGTCGCGGCCGATGTCTTCGTCTATCTCGGCGAGCTCGCGCCCTGCTTCGCCCAGAGCGCGCGCGTGCTGGAGCCGGACGGATTGCTGGCCTTCACGGTGCAGAGCCATGACGGCGAAGGAGTGGTCGTGGGCGATGATAGACGGTTCGCGCATGCGGAGGACTGGCTACGAGAGCGGCTCCTGGAAGCCGGGCTCACTCCCGTACTCGTCGAACCCGCCAGCACGCGGCAGGATCGCGGCACCCCCGTGCCGGGGCTGCTGGTCGTGGCGGAGAAGCGGTGAGGATGCCCGCCTGGGGTCGATAACCAAAGCCGCTGTCAGGCGTAGGCGACCCAGCCACGGAACGCGAATCCTGCATAAAAGAGGCTGATTTCGCTAAAGCCAGCCTCATATAAGAGCTGCTGGTCGTCTTCGGGCGAAAGGATGGGTAGACGTTCCGCGACCGCATCTTGCGCCTTCCTGGCATGCGAAGGCTCGATCCCGGATGAAATCGCAAAGGCGGCAACCCGAGACATCCACAGATCGACCTCGTCTTGCGGGATGCTGTAATGGGCAACAACGAATGGAGCGCCGGGTTTCAGCCGCCTGCGGACCTCTCGAAGCGTGCGCAAGCGCTCTTCCCGCTCGATGAAGTGAAGCGTCAGAATGCAGGCTCCCGCGTCGAACGGCCCCGCCGGCGCGATATCGATGAACCCTTGGTGAAACGAGGCCCGCGCTGCGAGCTCCCCGAGCGTCAATCGCGCCAAGTCCAGCATCGGAGCAGACGGATCGACCGCGACGAAGCCCCAGCCGGGCTTTGCCGTGGCGAAGACCTTTATCTCGAGGCCTCCGCCCGCACCGAGAACCAGGACCTTCGCGTCGTCTGGTGCGCGCTCTGCGATAAGAAGCATGGCCATGCGTTGCATGTCCGCAAAACCGGGCACCATCCGAGGTGGGTTCTCCGCATAACGTGCGGCAAGTTGGGGGTCGGCGAATGCGTCCATAATCGTGGATAGGACACGAGATAGCGCCCCGCAATATCTCCATTGGGTCGCCAGCAGGCATTCCGGCCTCTCGAAGTGAACCAGCCTGCAGTCTGCGATCAACCAAAGCCTTACCCTCCTCATTCCCCTTTCGTTCTCCCTCATCACCCCCTATCTTCGGCCGGCATGGCCGCTCCCTCCCCGCTCCCTCCCGCCTTCGAGGCCTGGTTTTCCGGGCGCGGCTGGAGCGTGCGGCCGCATCAGCTCGCGTTGCTGGAGGAAGCCCGCGCCGGGCGCTCGACGCTACTGGTCGCACCCACCGGCGCCGGCAAGACGCTCGCCGGCTTCCTGCCCTCGCTGGTGGAGCTGGCTGAGCGGAAGGGCCGGCATGACGGGCTGCATACGCTCTATATCTCGCCGCTGAAGGCGCTCGCCGTCGACATTGCCCGCAATCTCGAAGCGCCCGTGCACGAGATGGCACTGCCGATCACAATCGAGACGCGCACCGGCGACACCTCCGCCGCCAAGCGCACGCGCCAGATCCAGCGCCCGCCCGATATCCTGCTGACGACGCCGGAACAGCTCGCGCTGCTGGTCTCGCATCGCGATGCCGCCCCGTTCTTCTCCAATTTGCGCCGCATCGTGCTCGACGAATTGCATGCGCTGGTCACCTCCAAGCGCGGCGACCTGCTGGCGCTCGATCTCGCGCGGTTGAAGGCGCTGGCGCCGCAGGTCTCGGCCGTGGGCCTCTCGGCGACGGTGCGCGAGCCGGCCGATCTCCAGCGCTATCTCGGCGGCGCCGGGACGCCGGCCGGGCTCGTCACTGTTGCAGGAGGCGCCAAGCCACGCATCGGCATTCTCGACACGGAACGGCGCCTGCCGATCGCCGGCCACACCACCCTGCATGCGATGGCCGAGGTCTATCAGGCGATCCGCACGCACAAGCTGACGCTGGTCTTCGTCAACACGCGGATGCAGGCGGAGTTCGCCTTCCAGGCCTTGTGGAACCTGAACGACGACAACCTGCCGATCGCGCTGCATCACGGCTCGCTCGACGCCCAGCAGCGCCGCAAGGTCGAGGCTGCCATGGCGGACGGACGGCTCAAGGCCGTGGTCTGTACCGCGACGCTCGATCTCGGCATCGACTGGGGCGATGTCGACCTCGTCGTCAATCTCGGTGCGCCGAAGGGCGCGAGCCGCCTGATCCAGCGCATCGGCCGCTCCAACCACCGCATGGACGAGCCCTCGGAGGCGCTGCTGGTGCCGTCCAACCGCTTCGAGCTCTTGGAGTGCCGCGCCGCGCTCGAAGCCGTGCATGAGGCCGCGCAGGACACGCCACCACCGCGCATCGGCGCTCTCGACGTGCTCGCCCAGCATGTGCTCGGCGTCGCATGTTCCGATGGGTTCGAGGCCGACGCGCTCTATGAGGAGGTCCGCACCGCCTCGCCTTACGCCGACCTTACCCGCGAAGACTTCGACGCCGTCGTCAATTTCGTCGCGACCGGCGGCTATGCGCTGAAGAGCTATGAGCGCTTCGCCAAGCTCAGGCAGGACAAGGCCGGCCTCTGGCGCGCCAGCAACGCCCGCGTGATCCAGCAATACCGCATGAATGTCGGCACCATCGTCGAGGCGACGATGCTGAAGGTCCGGCTCGGCCGGGCGCGCGCCGGCAGGCCGGGCCAGCCCGGCATGATCACGCGCGGCGGGCGCGTGCTCGGCGAGATCGAGGAGTATTTCGCCGAGACCATGGTGGCGGGCGATACCTTCGTCTTCGCCGGCGAGGTCCTGCGCTTCGAGGGGATCGTCGAGAACGAGGCGGTCTGCTCGCGCGCCTCGCCCGGCACCGATCCGAAAATCCCGTCCTATGACGGCGGCAAGTTCCCGCTCTCGACCTTCCTCGCGGCGCGCGTGCGCGCGATCCTGGCCTCGCCCAGCCTCTGGCATACCCTGCCGGAGGAGGTCTCGGCCTGGCTGCATGCGCAGAAGCGGATATCGCGACTGCCACAGCCCGGCGAGCTGCTGGTCGAGACTTTTCCGCGCGGCGGGCGCTTCTATCTCGCCGCCTACCCGTTCGAGGGACGCCTCGCCCACCAGACGCTCGGCATGCTGCTGACGCGCCGGCTGGAGCGCGCCCGGATGCGCCCGCTCGGCTTCGTCTGCAACGATTACGGCATGGCCTGCTGGACGCTGGGTGACATGACCGCCGCGATCGCGCGCGGCGCGCTCAATCTCGACGAGCTCTTCGCGCAGGATATGCTCGGCGACGATCTGGAGGACTGGATGGCGGAATCGGCGCTGATGAAGCGCACCTTCCGTTCCTGCGCCATCATCGGCGGATTGATCGAGCGCCGCTTCCCCGGCCAGGAGAAGAGCGGGCGGCAGGTGACGATTTCGACCGATCTGGTCTACGACGTGCTGCGCCGGCACGAGCCCGACCATATCCTGCTCAAGGCCGCGCGAGCAGACGCGGCAACCGGCCTGCTCGACATTCGCCGGCTTGGTGAGATGCTGACACGGATCAGCGGGCGAATCGTGCATCAGCCGCTCGACCATGTCTCGCCGCTCTCCGTCTCAGTCATGCTCGAGATCGGGCGCGAGGCGGTCTATGGCGAGGCGGCGGACGAGATCCTGGCGGAAGCAGAGGCGATGCTGACGGAAGAGGCGATGGCGTGACGGCTGCAGCGGCAATGCTGGCCAAGGAGCCCGGAGCGACGAACGAGGCCTTCATGCTGGGCCAGCTCGCGCTCGTGCCCGATCTCTCGGGCGCGCTCTGGTTGCCGGAGGAGCGCACGCTCGTCGTCGCGGACCTGCATCTGGAAAAGGGCTCCGCCTATGCGGCGCGCGGCGTGATGCTGCCGCCCTATGATTCCACTGCAACGCTCGTGGCGCTTGGCCACGCGATCCGGCGCCATCAGCCGGCCCGCGTGATCGCGCTCGGCGATAGCTTCCACGATCGTGATGCCGAAAACCGCCTTGCGCCCGAGACACGAGCCACGCTCAGCCTGATGCAGCAGGGCCGCGACTGGCTCTGGATCACCGGCAACCACGACCCGGCGATCAGCCGTGCCATGGGCGGCGAGAGTGCGGCGGAGGTCGTGCTTGCCGGCGTGACCTTGCGCCACGAGCCGACCGCCTCCGAAGACGGCTACGAGATCGCCGGGCATCTGCATCCGGCCGCCAAGGTCCGGATGCGCGGGCGCGCGATCCGGCGGCGCTGCTTCGCGATGTCGGCGCGGCGTTGCGTGATGCCGGCGATGGGCGCCTATGCCGGCGGCCTCAACCTGCGCGACGCCGCTTTCCGGCCGCTGTTCCGCGAAGGCTTGAGCGCCCATCTGCTTGGCGACGGCCGGCTCTTCCGGATCGATCCACGGTTATTGCTGCCGGATTGATCGAGCGGGTTGCGTCCGTCACAAGGTTGTGGCATCAGGGCGCCGCTTCGGAACGACGCCAGCGCACGCAACCGCCTCAGAGCGACCGCGAACGCTTCGGCCGCCGGACCTGCTGCGGTAGCTCAGTGGTAGAGCACTCCATTGGTAATGGAGAGGTCGCGAGTTCAATCCTCGCTCGCAGCACCAGCCATTCTCCGGATAGCCGATTATTTTCCAGCGATCTCGGAAGAGACGCACTGTTTCCGCAGCCGACCAGGCCGTCGCCGAAGAGGGCCGGCTTTCTCTCCTGACTGACTCCCCTCGCCCGACAAGGCTATTGAAATGGTCTGTCCCATGGCGGGCGGGAGAATAAAACTGTCGCGCGGCAGCTGAGCCGGAAAGCATCGCTTTCCAATCACGTCGATGTTCGGAGGCCTTTTCCAGGCGGAGGACGCTAATCCTAGAGGACGACAACCTTGCAAGAGACGCGCTCCGCATGCCCCTGTTTCGTCCTACATACTGGTCTGGCTTCATCCTCTCGGCAGGCCTTGCCCTCGCCAGCATGGCGGGCGCCGCTGCGGCGCAGACCCTGACCATCGCGCAGGGCAACGACATCCTGTCGCTCGACCCGGCCAATCACGGCAACAACAGTACCGAGTCGGCGCTCGTCAATATCTACGAGTACCTGGTCGACAAGGATTTCAGCCAGGGCCAGCTGCGCTTCACACCGCGTCTCGCGCGCTCCTGGAGCACGGAAGACAACATCCGCTGGACCTTCAAACTGCGCGACGACGTGCTCTGGCACAATGGCGATCGCTTCACTGCGGCAGACGTGAAGTTCACCATCGAACGGGCCCAGCAAGACAAGAAGCTGATCAACGCCTCGAAGTTCCGTCGCATCAAATCGGTCGAGGCGCCCGACGACACGACGGTGGTGATCGAGACGGACAGGCCCGACACGCTGCTGCTGCATTATTTCGTCGGCAACGGCGCGGGCATCCTGCCCAAGGCCGCCTTCGAGAAGGCCGGCGGGAAGGAGGAGTTCTTCAAGAAGCCGGTCGGCACCGGCCCCTATGTCTTCGAACAGTGGATCAAGTCCGACCAGGTCATCCTGAGCCGGAACCCGCGCTGGTGGGGCGGCACGCCGAAATGGGAAAAGGTGGTGATCCGCTCGATCCCCGAGACCACCACCCGCGTCGCCGAACTGCTGACCGGCGGCGTCGACATTGCCGTCAACATCCCGCCTGAGGACATCGCCCGGCTGAACGACAACAAGGGCACCCGCGCCATCACCTTCGACATCGCGCGCAACATCGCCCTGCATGTACGCACCGGCAAGGACCGCGTCACCGGCGATCCGAAGCTGCGCGAGGCGATCGACCTCGCCATCGACCGCGATGCCATCGTGAAACAGGTGCTGGAAGGACATGGCAAGTCGACCCGCGGCTTCTTCCCGCCCGCCATCCCGGGCTTCGCGCCGGACCTCAACACGAATATCCGCTTCGACCCTGAACGCGCCAAAGCGCTGCTGAAAGAGGCCGGGTTCGATGGCCGCAAGCGCCCCGCGATCAAGATCAGCACGCCCAGCGGTCGCTATGTGAAGGATCGCGAGATCGTCGAGGCCGTGGGAGGCTACCTGGAGGATGTCGGCTTCCGGGTGCAGGTCGAGGTGCTCGACTGGACGGTCTACAACAGCAGGCTTGCCGGCGACGGCTTCGGGGAACTCTATCTCTGGGGCATGGGCTCCTACACGGACGCTTCCTCGATCTTCGTGCAGGACTTCAAGCGCCATTACGACTGGTCGGACCCTGCCTTCGAAGACCTGGCGAAGAAAGCCGGCAACGCGAAGACGGAGGCGGAGCGCATCGCGCTCTCGCAGCAGGCGCAGAAGATCGTCGCCGAGCAGCGCGTGCGTATCGGTTTGCTGCTCCCGCAGTCGATCTACGGCGTCAGCGACCGCGTGGTCTATGACGGCCGCTTCGACGAGATGATCGCTGCGGAGGATGTCGGGCGGCCATGACCAAGCGCTCCCCGCTGCGGGCCCTGCTGCAATTCGTGCCCGTGCTCTACATCGTATCGCTGGTGGTCTTCGTCCTGGTCTACCTTACCGGAGATCCCTCCGCCCTGCTGATCCCGGAGGACGCCAGCGAAGCGGACCGGCTCGCCCTCATCACAGCGTGGGGGCTCGATCAGCCCTGGTACACGCAGTACCTGCACTACATGGCGAACATCCTCAGCGGGGATTTCGGGGTATCCTATCGCTATGGCACAGATGCCCTGCCCGTGGTGCTGGAGCGTATCCCCGCCACGCTGACGCTGACAGCCGGGGGGCTCGTCGTCGCGATCCTGATCGCGCTGCCCACGGGCATCTTCGCTGCGCTGAGGCGCAACAGCCTGCCGGATTTCGCGATCTCGGCCGTGACGGTGCTGGGCAAGGCGATGCCGAATTTCTGGGTCGGGATCATGCTGATCCTCATCTTCGGCGTCTGGCTGCGGCTGGTGCCGGTCTCGGGCAGCGGCGGCTTTGCGCACCTCATCCTCCCGGCGGTTACGCTGGGGACGGGTTTCGCGGCAGAACTGACCAAGCTGATCCGCTCCAGCCTGCTCGAGGTGATGGGACAGGACTATGTCCGCACGGCCCGCGCCAAGGGGGTCCCCGAGACGCTGGTCGTGCTGCGCCACGGATTGCGCAACGCACTGATCCCGGCCCTGACGATGACCTCGCTGCACGCCATCGCCCTGCTCGGCGGGGCGCTCGTCACCGAGACCGTGTTCTCCTGGCCCGGCCTCGGCCAGCTTGTCGTGCAAGCGGTCTACGTCAAGGATATGGCCGTCATCCAGATCGCGGTCTTCGTCATCACCATCATGGCGCTCACGATCAACCTGGCGACAGATGCGCTCTATCGCCTGATCGACCCGCGCCTGCGGCACTGACCGGAGTTCCAGGCACATGACACCGTTATCGCTGCCGATCCCGCGCGAAACCAGAATCGTGATTCCGCGCCTGGCGCGATCGCTCCTGTCGAACAAGGCGGGGGTCGCAGGATTGTTGATCGTCGCCATGATGGTGGCGGTAGCGCTCGCCGCCGACCAGTTGGCGCCGCTCGATCCGCTGCGACGCAACCTGTCGCTGAAGCTGATGCCGCCGGCCTGGCTGGAGGGCGGCGATCTGCGCCATCTTCTCGGAACCGACAGTCAGGGACGCGATCTGTTCAGCCGCATCCTTTTCGGCGCACGCACCTCTCTTGCAGTCGGTGTCGCCGCCGTGGCGCTGTCGAGCCTGATCGGGCTCGCGCTCGGTCTCGTCGCCGGCATGGCAGGCGGAAAGGTCGATCTCCTCATCATGCGGCTGATCGATGCGATGCTGGCAATCCCGACGATGCTCTTCATGCTGGTCGTGGCGCTCGTGGCCGGGACCGGGCTGCTGCCGCTCGTCGTGGTCATCGCCGCCACGAACTGGGTCGGCGCCGCGCGGATCGTCAGAGCCGATGTGCTCAGCGTGAAGGAGATGGATTATGTCGCCGCGGCACGCGCGCTGGGCGCCCGGCCGCTGGGGCTGTTGCTGCGCCATATCCTGCCCAACACGCTCTCCTCCTTCGTGGTGGTCTCGACGATGAATGTCGGAACGGTGATTCTGGCGGAATCGGCCCTGAGCTTTCTCGGCTTCGGCATTCAGCCGCCGGATATCTCCTGGGGCCAGATGCTCAGCGAAGGCCGGCAGTATCTCGCGACCAGCTGGTGGGTCGCGACCTTCCCGGGCATCGCGATCACACTGACCGTGCTCGGCGTGATCCTGCTCGGCGACTGGCTGCGGGACCATCTCGATCCGCGCCTCGACTGAGCGCATCTCCTTCCCGATATCGAAGCGACCCAGACCAATGACGATGCATCACCGCCATTCCGGCAAGCGCAAGCTCCATCTCGGCCTGTTCAACCAGCCGCTGGGGCGCCACCCCGCCGCCTGGCGCCGGGCCGAGGCGCAGGGACATCCGGAGGATATCGACTGGGCCATCCGGAACGCGCGCAAGGCCGAGGAAGGCCTGTTCGACATGTTCTTCGTGGCCGACAACCTGGCCGGCCCCGAGCCCGGCGCGCAGGGCAAGGCGGGCGGCCTCGAGCCGATCACCTTGCTTTCGGCGCTCGCGATCGCGACGTCGAAGATCGGGCTGGTCGGCACGATCTCGACCAGCTTTTCCGAGCCCTACAACATCGCCCGGCAACTGGCCTCGCTCGACCATATCAGCCGCGGACGCGTCGGCTGGAACGTGGTGACGACGCAATCCGACCGGTCGGCCGAGAACTTCAGCCTCCCCGCGCTGCCCGACCACGCGGCCCGCTACGCCCGGGCCGGGGAGTTCGTGCAGGTGGTGCGCGGGCTCTGGGACAGCTGGGCCGACGAAGCGCTCGTGATGGAGCGCGAGACCGGGCGGTTCCTCGATACCAGCCGGGTGCGTCTGCTGGAGCACAGGGGAGCGTTTTTCTCCGTGCGCGGGCCTCTCAACATCTCTCGCCCACCCCAGGGACATCCGGTGATCGTTCAGGCAGGCTCGTCGCGCGACGGCATCGGACTCGCCGGGGCGCAAGCCGACCTCGCCTTTACCGCGCAGGACACGATCGACGACGCGCGCGTCTACCGCCATGCCTTGGCGGAGGTAGCCGAGGCGGCCGGGCGTCCGACGCCGCCGATCCTCCCGGGCGTCATGCCGATCGTGGGCCGCACCGATGCCGAGGCGCGGGAGAAATTCACGGCGCTGCAGGAACATACCGACATTGCGGCCGGCATCAGGCAGCTCTCCGGCCGCTGGGGCTACGACCTGTCGACCCATCCGCTTGACGGCCCGGTGCCGGAGCCGGGAGAGCGCATCCATGGCGAGAGCCGGGTGCGCCTGTTGCTGAACAAGGCTCGCGCCGAGAACTACACGCTGCGCGAACTCGCGGCCCTCGCGATCGCCTCGCATGGGCACCGTATCGTCATCGGCTCGCCCAAGACCATCGCCGACGATTTTCAGCATTGGTTCGAGCAGGGCGGCGCTGACGGCTTCAACCTGATCCCCGCCTCCATGCCGGACGGGCTCGACGATTTCGTCGATCTGGTCGTGCCCGAACTGCAGGCGCGTGGGCTGTTCCGCGAACGCTATGAGGAGACGACCTTGCGGGCGCGCTTCGCCCTCCCGATACCAAGCCTCGGCGCCTTCGCCTGACCCAGACATAGAAGGGCGCCGGATCGATGTCGGGTGATGACAGGCGCGAGAGGCGCGAGGCCTTGGGACGAAAGCGATCCATCTCGGCTGCGACCTGGCCGGGCGTGGCTCGCATCGACACTGCCGATCGACCGGGAACCGGTCGATGCCGCCCAAATCGCCTGACGGGGCGCAGTTCACCGAGGCAAACGCCAGAGACCCGTCCGCTTCCTCGACCACATTAGCAGGATGCGCTCACAATTCCTCAGTTTGACAAAAGGTAATTTTCTAATAATCGCACCAAATAGAAGCATCATACTTATTTTTCTTGAAGTATTGATCGGGATAAATCCGCCGATATTCTACTCCGACCGATAATGCGCCGTAGCCAGCGCCATCTGCCGGAGCCTTTTCATGCCAGACCTGATCGTCAGGACCTCCCCGCTAGACCCGCGTGCCGAAATCCTGGTCGAGGGGCTCATAGCGGAATATGACGGACGCTACGGAGCCAATAGCCGCCCTGGCGGCGCACGCTCCGAGTTGATGCGCTATCCGGCGGAGGCCTTCGCGCCGCCGCTGGGCGAATTCATCCTCCTCCGCCGTGGTGACGAGACGATCGCCGGTGGCGCCTTCATGAGCCATGACGACGAGACCGTGGAGCTGAAGCGGATCTGGACGCGCGAGGATATGCGGCGGCAGGGCCTTGCCCGGCGGATTGTTGCTGCCCTGGAGGACGCCGCGGCAGCGCTAGGATATGTGCGGGCCTATCTCACGACCGGCTTCCGCCAGCCCGAGGCGACCAATCTGTATCGTTCGCTCGGCTATCGGCCCCTGTTCGACATGTCCGTCGAGCCGGAACTGTATCGGTCGCTGCCCTTCGAGAAATCCATCGGGACCAGGGCAGGTACGACACCGGCAACGCCGATCCATCCGCCAGCCGCATCCTTCGCGGAGGCAAGTGCCCGGGTCGCAGCCATCAAGGCGGAGCAGGAGACCCGGATCGCCTTGCGGCTGGCTGCCCTGCGCTCTGACGCCGCGTGAAGTGAAATCGCGACGCATGTTCGCCGCCCAGAAGGTAATCGATCTGCACCGGCCGGAATCTTTGCAAATCTGAACTCTTGATCGAAGCAGAGATGAACCCGACACTTGTGATGACGGGTCGATTTCGATCCGCACCAAGTTTTCCTCCATCCGATTATTGGGCCAACCTGGTCTCGCTCCGGGCGGCTTGAGCGCCGTTGCGTCCATTTCCTTGCGGCCCGCCCGCTTCAGCCTGTTCGGAGTATCCGATGACCATCGTGCCGCTCGCATCCCGCAAGAACCTCGCCAGCGCACCGCATCCCGAGCCGGCTTCGTCCGGACCGGTCTCCGTCGGCTCGTTCAGGGCGGCGATGCGCCAGCTGCCAGGCGGAGTGAGCGTTGTGACCAGCGGACGCGATGGCGGGCGGACCGGGCTGGTCGCGACATCCGTTTCGTCACTCTCGGCGGAACCACCGACCCTGATGTTCGGGCTCAATCTGGCGTCTTCGACAGCGTTGGTGCTGCGCCGGGAAGGTGCCTTCGCCGTCAACTTCCTGGCCGCCTCCCAGGCTGACGTCGCCGAGCGCTTCTCCGGCCGCCGCGGCGAGAAGGGCGAAGAGCGCTATGCCGGCGCGCACTGGAGCGAGGGCGTGACGGGCTCCGCCCTGCTTGATGGCGCGCTGGCCTCGCTGGATTGCGAGGTCGAGGAACTGATCGAGCGTCACACCCATGCGATCGTGATCGGCCGCATCCGCGAGATTCGCATCGGCCGGCAGCAACCGGCCCTGATCTACCGCGACGGGCGCTTCGAATCGTCGCTATCGCCGCAGCAATCGCTTCCTTCCGTCGGCCTTCGGGCCTTTTGAGCGCGAGCGGAGTCATGCCTTATAGCCTGAGCCTTCTCGACAAGAGTCCGATCCTGGACGGCGAGCCCGCCACCGACGCCATCCGCCGAAGCGTCGCGCTCGCACAGGCGGCCGAGCGACTGGGTTACGCGCGGTTCTGGCTGGCCGAGCATCACGGAGCCCCTGGGCTCGCCAGCAGCGCGCCGGAGATCCTGATCGCGCATCTTGCGGCCCGCACCCAGCGCATCAGGATCGGCAGCGGCGGCGTGCTGCTCGGCCATTACAGCCCCTATAAGGTGGCGGAGACCTTCAATCTGCTGGCAACGCTAGCGCCGGATCGCGTCGATCTCGGCATCGGCAAGGCACCTGGCGGGCTGCCTTTCTCGACCCGGGCGCTGCGAGCCCGCCAAGCCGAGGCAGCGCCCTTCGGCGAACTCCTGCGCGAACTGAACGACTATCTGCTCGACCGAAGCAAGGCTTCGCCGGGTATCGACGTCGCTAAGGCCTTTCCAGCACCGTCCGCTCCGCCGGAGCGCTTCTTGCTGGGCGCCAGTGCCGAAAGTGCCGCGCTCGCCGCCGGACTGGGCTGGAGGCTCGTTTTTGCGGGCCAGCTCAACGGCGATCCCAAAGCGCTCGAAAGCAGCTTCGAGACTTACGCAAAATCCGGCGGCATCGGGACGCCGCTGCTGAGTGTCGCAGCGCTCGCGGCCCCGACTGCCGAAGAAGCGCGCAGCATCACCGATCAGCTCAGGGTCGTCCGGGTTTCGCTGGCGGACGGCCAGAGCGTCAATCTCGGCAGCGAGGAACAGGCCGCGGAGTTCGCGCGGCAGGCCGGCGCAACGGATTTCAGAGCCGAGATCCGCAGGCCGCATGTCCTGTCCGGCACGGCCGAGGATGTTCGCCGGGAACTGGACGTCCTGCACGCGCGCTTCGGCGTCTCGGAATTCATCATCGACACCCCCGTCGCGGCGACGCGGCTTCGCGCCACATCGGTCAGCCTGCTGGCCGGTGAAGCGCCTGCTCTCGCCGCTTGATCGTCAAAGGAGACTCGCCATGGCCCAGACACCGCCGCGCAAGACCCGCCTGACCTTCGGGGTGATGCTGCAGGGTGCCGGGAGCCACATGAATTCCTGGCGGCACCCGGCCAATCCGGCCGATGCCAGCGTTAATCTGGACTTCTTCATCGCCAATGCCCGCAAGGCGGAGGAGAACGGCATCGCCTTCGCCTTCGTGGCCGACGGGCTCTACATCAACGAGAAGTCGATCCCGCATTTCCTCAACCGCTTCGAGCCTCTGACGATCCTGTCGGCGCTGGCGACGACGACGCGCAAGCTCGGGCTCGTCGGCACGGTCTCGACATCCTATAGCGACCCTTTCACCATCGCCCGGCAGTTCGCCTCGCTGGACCTGATCAGCGGCGGCCGCGCCGGCTGGAACGCAGTGACCTCACCGTTGGAGGGCTCGGGCCGCAACTACAGCCGGCCGCACCCTGAACATTCCCTGCGCTACGAGATCGCGCAGGAATATCTCGATGTCGCCAAGGGGCTCTGGGATTCCTGGGATGACGACGCCTTCGTTCGCGACCGGCAGAGCGGGCGCTTCTTCGACCGCGAGAAGCTGCATACGCTGGGCCACAAGGGCCGCTTCTTCCAGGTGGAGGGACCGCTGAATATCCAGCGCTCGGCGCAGGGACAGCCCGTGCTCTTCCAGGCCGGCGCCTCGGAAGCCGGAATTGGCCTGGCCGGCCGGCATGCCGATGCGGTCTTCGCCAATCATGTGCCACTCGAGGATGCCCAGGCCCTCTACCGCAGTATCAAGACCAGCGCGCTCGCCCATGGACGGAGTGCCGACGACATCAAGATATTCCCTGGCGCCGGCCCCATTGTCGGGCGCACTCATGCCGAAGCGGAGGAGAAGTATCAGGCGATCCGCAATCTCGTCTCGATCGACGAGGCGCTGGCCTATCTCGGCCGCTATTTCGACCATCACGACTTCACGGCCTATCCGCTCGATGCGCCCTTCCCGGAACTCGGCGAAATCGGCAAGAACAGTTTCCGCTCCACCACCGACCGCATCAAGCGCAACGCCGCGCTGAAACATCAGACGCTGCGCGAGGCCGCGCTGGAGGCGGCGACGCCGCGAACGGATCTGATCGGCACGGCGGAGGAGATCGCCGACGTGCTGATCTGGCGCGTCGAGAAGCAGGCAGCCGACGGCTTCGTTCTCGGTTTTCCGGTCCTTGGCCAGGGCCTTTCCGACTTCGTCGAGCTGGTCATCCCGGTGCTGGAGGAGCGTGGCGTTTATGACCGCTCGCTCCCGGGCACGACGTTGCGCGACCACCTCGGACTGCCCCGCAAGACGAGCCGCTACGTCGATGCCGGCGCGGGCGAGCAAGCGCGCAGGGCCGGCTGAGGCGAGCGGCGATGACCATCCGCATCACTGCCGGGGCCAAGGCGTTGGATCCGGAAAGCTATCGGATCCTGCCCTTCGAAAACCGCCTGCCACCCGCGCTCGCTTCGCCGGCGAAGCAGCCGGATACCTGGCCGCAGCTGCGGACGGGCTGACGCAACGACATCCATCACACGAGCCAGATCATGACCCTCGCTAGCGATCTTGCGGGCCTGCCCGCGCGCGCCCAGACGGTACCCTACGTCGGTGATTTCAGCCGGTTCCGGATCGTGCCTGCGCGCTATCCGGCCCGTACCATCGGCACCATCTTCGCCGCCCTGGTGATCTTCGCGGTGCTGAACTCCGTGTTCTCCAACCCGCGTTGGGGCTGGGACGTCTTTGCGGAATGGTTCTTCTCGGAGCCGGTCCTGGCCGGCCTTGGTCGCACGCTGCTGCTGACGCTCGCGGGCACCGGGCTCGGTTTCCTGTTCGGGACGCTGCTCGCCCTGGCGCGGGTCTCGGGCTCGCCGCTGCTGGCCTCCCTGTCCTTCGCCTATGTCTGGCTGTTCCGCTCGGTGCCGCTGATCGTCCTGCTGCTGATCCTCAACAACCTCGGCTATCTCTACAGCACTGTCTGGCTCGGCGTTCCGTTCACCGGCATCACCTTCGCTACCTGGTCGACGACGCAGCTGATCACGCCTTTCTTCGCGGCGGTGCTGGGACTGACCTTGCATGCGGCGGCCTTCTCCTCGGAAATCGTGCGCGGCGGCATCCTCTCGGTCGATCAGGGGCAGCACGAGGCCGCGGCCGCACTCGGCCTGCCGCAACGACGGCAATTCACCCGCATCGTGCTGCCGCAGGCGATGCGGACGATCCTGCCGAACGGCTTCAACGAGATCATCTCCCTGACGAAGGGCACCAGTCAGGTCTATATCCTGGCGCTGCCCGAGCTGTTCTACACCATCCAGATCATCTACCGGCGCAATCTCGAGGTCATCCCGTTGCTGATGGTGGCAACGGTCTGGTATCTCGTGATCCTCAGCGTGCTGTCCTTCGTGCAGCACCATATCGAGCGGCATTATTCGCGCGGCGCCTTGCGCAATCCGCCGGCTTCCGCGCTGACGCAAGCGTTCGCATGGCTCAGGCGACATGTGCCGGCGGGTCGCGCTCCCGGTAGCGAGCATGTTGCCCCAGCCCCATCACCATCCGCTGCTGCGACCCGCCCCGGCGGTGAGATCAGGATCGGCGGCGTCTCGAAGAGCTTCGGCCCGCTCACAGTCCTCGACAATGTCAGCCTCACCCTGCGATCCGGCAGCGTCACCGCGATCATCGGGCAATCGGGCTCCGGCAAGTCCACGCTGTTGCGCGCGATCAACCATCTCGAGCGCGCCGACCAAGGCTTCATCACCATCGACGGCGCGCTGATCGGCTATCGCCAGGACCGTGACACGCTCTACGAGCTCAAGGAACGCGAGATCCTGAAGCGCCGCGTCGATGTCGGCATGGTCTTCCAGAACTTCAACCTGTTCCCGCACCTCACGGCCATCGAGAACATCGTCGAGGCGCCGGTCTCGGTGCGTGGAATTCCTCGCGTGCAGGCGCTTGCGGAGGCGCGAAATCTGCTCGCGCGTGTCGGACTCGCCGACAAGGCCGGCGCCTATCCGCGCCAGCTGTCCGGGGGCCAGCAGCAGCGTGTGGCCATCGCCCGCGCGCTGGCCCTGAAGCCCAAGGTGCTGCTGTTCGACGAACCCACCTCGGCGCTCGACCCCGAACTCGTCAACGAGGTGCTGGACGTCATCAAGGAACTCGCCCGCTCGGGCACGACGCTGGTGATCGTCACCCACGAGATCGGCTTCGCCCGCGAGGTCGCCGACGAGGTGGTGTTCATGGAAGCCGGCCGCATCGTCGAATCCGGCCCGCCGGCCCGTGTCCTCGGCACGCCCGACCATCCCCGCACCCGCGAATTCCTGGCCAAGGTCCTGTGACCGCTCACTCCCGAAGAAAGCACTCCATGATCCATCGCAGACACCTGCTCGCCCTGCTCGGCAGCGCCGCTTCCCTGACCCTGAGCCTCGCGCCCGGCATGGCCCAACAGGCGCTGGACCTTTCTGCCGCGCAGGCGACCCGCCCACGCGCCGAACCGGACGAGGCCGCGATCAAGGCCATCGGCAAGGACGCAAAATTCGTGAAGGACGGCGTCTTTACCGTCGCCAGCGCCTCGGTGCGGCTGCCCTTCGCCGCTTTCGCCGAGGACAACAGGACCAAGATCGGCGTCGAGATCGATTTTGCCAGCCTGGTCGCCGACGCGCTGGGGCGCAGGCTGGAAATCGTCAACGTGGCGTGGGCGGATTGGCCGCTCGGCGTCGTTTCGGGAAAATACGACGCCGTGCTTTCGAACGTGACGGTGACCGAGGAGCGCAAGGAGAAGTTCGACTTTTCGACCTATCGGCAGGACCTGCTCGGCTTCTACGTCAAGGCCAGCAACCCGATCGAGATCCGCGAGCCCAAGGATGTGGCCGGGTTGAAGGTTATCGTCGGGTCAGGGACCAACCAGGAGCAGATCCTGCTCCGCTGGAACGAGCAGAACGTCAAGGCGGGGCTGAAGCCGGTCGAGCCGCTCTATTTCGACGACGACGTCGTACTCTATATCGCCCTGGAGAGCGGCCGCGCCGACGCCTATCTCGGCCCCAATCCGACGCTCGGCTTCCAGTCCACGCAAGGCAAGACCAGGCTCGCCGGCAACTTCAGCGGCGGCTGGCCGCTGACCGCCGAGATCGCGGTGACGACGCGCAAGGGCGCAGGGCTTGCCGAGGCGATCACGGCCGCCCTCAACGGCCAGATCAAGAATGGCAACTACGGCAAGGTCCTCGCCCGCTGGAACCTCGCGAGCGAGGCCGTCCCCGAATCGCGCACCAACCCGCCGGGCTTGCCGAGGAAGTGAGATCGGCGTCGGCCGCTCGTCAGTGAACGGGCGGCCGTCATCGATCTTTTCAGGGAGAAACGCCATGGGAATCGACAACTTCGCTGCGCTCGTCGGCAACACGCCCCTGCTGCCGCTTCAACGCTTCGCAGACAGGCAGAACCTCAAGGCGAAGCTGTTCGCGAAGATCGAGTATCTGAACCCGGCCGGCAGCATCAAGGACCGCACAGCCTGGGGCATCGTCCGCGACGCCGAGGAAAGGGGTCTGCTCAAGCCGGGGCAGCTGATCGTCGACCTGACCAGCGGCAATACCGGCATCGGCCTCGCCGCTATCGCCGCGGCGCGGGGTTATCGCTCGAAATTCTACCTGCGCAATACGATCAGCGAGGACAAGATCCGGCTGCTCCAGCAATACGGCGCCGAGGTCGTGCTGATCGACAACGCGGTCTTTCTGCAAGCGGGCGCCATCCATCGGATCATCGAACGGGTACGGCGTGAGAACCCGGATGCGTATTACACCAACCAGCGCGGCAATCCGGCTAATCCCCGCGTCCATTTCGAGACGACCGGTCCAGAAATCTGGAGGGCGACACAGGGCGAGGTCGACATTTTCGTCGCAGCGGTCGGCACCGGCGGCACCATCTCAGGCACCGGTCGCTTCCTCAAAGAGCAGAAGAGCGACGTGGAGGTCGTGGTGGTCGAACCCGGCGCAGCCTCGCTGCCTTCGGTCGAGAACCCCTATCCGGACAGCATCGAGGGCGTTCACAAGGTCACCGAAGTCGAGGCCGATTACCTGCCGGACAATTTCGACCCGCGTGTCGTCGACGAGGTCATCGTGACCGAGACCGCCCAGGCCCGCCGCTTCGCGCAGATGCTGGCGCAGGAGGAGGGCATCCTCGCCGGAACCTCCTCCGGCGCCGTGCTCTACGCCGCCTCCGAACTCGGTCGGCGGCCGGAAAATGCCGGCAAGACCATCGTCGCGGTCATCGCCGATAGTGGCGAGCGCTATCTCAGCCCGCCGAAACTCGGGCCTGGAGCGGAACAGGCGCCCGCGCCGGATCAAGCCGCCGCCTGATCGAAAGCCATCAGCGCGCGTCGAGTGCGAACAGGCGCCAGCAGCCGTTCAACGGATGGTCATTGCAAGGTTGCGGTAAAGGTATAGCCAACGCCGTAGACGACCTTGATCGGCGCTGGCAGGCTGGTGCGCTCCTCGATCTTGCGGCGCAGGCGGCTGACGATGGCGTCGAGGTGGCGGTTGCCGAAGTTCGACCGTGGGCGGGCAAGCGTCTCCATCAATTCCTCGCGCTGGCAGATGTCGCCGCCGCGGCTGCACAACGCACTCATGAAGGCGAATTCGGTCGCGGTCAGCTTGAGCGAACGGAGATTGGGCGCGACCAGCATCCAATTCGTGCCGTCCAGCAGCCATTGATCGCTGATGCCGGTCGTCGCACTGGGCAGGTTTCCGCTCCGCCGCAGCAGGCTGCGAATGGCCGCCTCGATCTCGCGCAGCGTGCTGTGCTTGACGAGGTAGATGTCCGCGCCGCTCTCGAAGCCACGGATGCGGTCGTCGCTGTCGCCGAGCGCCGTTAGCATGATGATGCCGCAGTGATGGGTTTCGCGAATCTGGCTGGCGAGCTCGAAGCCGTTTCCATCGGGCAGGCCGACATCGAGAATGATGATGTCGGCCGTGTGGCCGGTTGCGAGCGCCTGGCGCAATTCCTGCGCTGATGCGACCCCGCTGGCCGAGAAGCCGCACAGCCCCAGGAAATCGACCAGATCCTTGCGCAGCCGGGTTTCGTCCTCGACGATCAGAATCTGCGTCACGCTGCAGTCTCCTCTGGCAAATCGGCGGCGGCGGCCTCACGCGACGACGGCACGCGCACGATGGCCGTCGTACCCTCGCCGTTGTCGGAGACGAGCTGCAGGGTTCCGCCGTGATAGGCCAGGAACTTGCGCGCTGCGTAGAGCCCCAGGCCGGTGCCGGTGATCGCCTTGGCGTTGGAGGCGCGAAAGAAGCGGCGCCCGATCTTGCTTTCTTCGGCATGGGGAATGCCGATGCCCCGGTCGCGAACCTGGATCACGACGGAAGCCGCTTCCTCCCAGGCTTCGATGCGGATCGCCGGGTCGTCGGGTGCATATTTCAAGGCGTTGTCGATCAGGTTGATGATGACCGTCCCCAGCATTTCCGGGTCGGCATGAAGGGAGGCGGCTTCGTCGGCCACGGCAAAATGGAGCCGGCCGCCGCGTGCCGTCATCTCGAAATGCAGGCGCGCATCCCCGATCAGGGAGCCGAGCTGGACCGGTTCGGGCTGGAAGCCGTTCTCGCGGTCATCCGCCATGAATCTGTCGATGAGGGAGAAGAGGCGATTGAGCGCCTCGCCGATGCCGGAGAGGCGTTCTCGCGTGGCTTCGGGCGACCTGTCGCCGACGAGACCGATCATGTCGACGGCGTTGCGGATGATCGCGAGCGGCGTGCGGAACTCATGGCTGACCACGCGCATGAAATCCGCTTGTTCATCGCGCAGGGCCCGCTCGGCCTCGATGCTGGCATTCAGCCGGCTTGCGAGCCTGCGGCGCTCCTCCACTTCCTGCAACAGGGCGTCGTGCTTCCTGCGCAGATCGGCGGAGAGCCGCGAACTAACCATGAAGAGCAGGCAGGCGAACAACGCGATCAGGAAAAGCGTGCCCTGCAACAGGTACCAGGCGTTGCGGTCCGCCAGAATCGGGCCGCCGTCGAAATCGGCGGGCAGGCGATATTCGAGGACGCTCTGCAGGATGCTGGCCGCCATGTACTCGGCGAGAATGGCGATGGTGATCAGGCGCAGGAGCGGGGGTTGCGTCCGGTCCCGCACGAGGCCCAGGCACATCACCGACATCATGATCACGGTAAAGACGGTCGAGCTGTAAATCCGGGTCGCGATGTCGTCCGAGTCGATCGCAACGGCCGCGCTCCAGACGGCGATCTGCAGAACCAGGAGCGAGATGCCGATCCAGGTATAGCGCGGCTGCCCCAGGAAGCGGGCCAGCCCCTCCGCGAGCAGGACGAGTCCCAATTTGATGACCGTGTTGTGCAGCACGATAGCCAGGGCACCCGGCTCCGGACCACGGATGATCATCAGGAGGAGGCCGACGGCAATCGCTCCAAAGCCCGCCGCAAGGAATTTGAGCTCGTAGAGATGGCGCCAGGCCCGCCAGACGAAGACCCAGGCCACCGCCTGCAGACTTGCAGTCGCCAATGCCACGATCAGGACCGTTTTGAGATCAAGCATCTCGCCGCATTCTCATGCCCCAGCCAATACTCGATATTGGATAAAATTCTACCCTTAATAACCTATGTATAGATTCAGTAGAAGATATTCATGTTTGATTCCGTCAGAATCTGAACGAATTCATAGGTAGAAATCCGTCCCTATTTTGATTTACCCAATACAAAATACTTTTGGCGCCCTGACTGAGGCAAGACTGACCGACGGTCACAGGGCAGTGGCCCGATCGCCGCGTGAAAAGACACCTTGCCGACACCGCTCTCACAAGGGGGAGATTGCGGATGCATGTTCGCGTGCTGTTCGGGGCCGTCGAAGCCCTCAAGTCCAGGTTGCTTGATCGCTGGACCGCCGGCTGGTCGGTGCCCACCGACGAGGTCTTCGTCCCGGCTCGCCTTCCGTTGCGCGATGCCGAGGCGGGAGGTGGCATCGCCGAGCCCTGGTTGCGGATGGCGGCGCGATCCGCCGCGGTGAAATGGCGCAGCGAGGTGTGCGGCGTTCATCGAGGCCGGGTCCGGAGCGTGGTGATCGCCGGGGCGGGATTGCCGCAACCGGCGTCGAACAAGGTGCATGGAGCCGTGCATGTCACGGCCCGCTACTGTGGCCGGGTCCCGGATGGAGGGTTCTGCTTTCGGCATGGCCTCTGCGATACGAACGGCTCCGAGGTCCTGCATTTCGTCTCTCAGGTTTACTTCAACCCACCACCGGATCTTCCCGCGTATCCGGCCTTGAAATTCGACGTGGACGATGATTCCGAAGCTTTGTATCAAGCCGCCATGCGTTCAACCATGGCTGCTGCAGCATTATCCGGCGGCGATTTCTCCGAAAGCTCGGCTATCGCCCCGATTGATACGAAACAACATGCCGTAGCGTCAGGGGTTTCGTAAGAATCTGTCAGAATTCAACTGAATTCAACGGTAGCCTGACCGGAGGCAGAAATCTAACCTGAGAATCGGCTTGCTTCGTTCTTCGCCAGGCGGTTGCCGGAACCGTCGACGCGGCGCCGAGCGCAACGCCAACCGACGATGTCGCGAGACGAGTGACGAACGGGCTCCCGATCCGGTCGCTCGGCAGGGGGAATGATGACGCTTCGCAGCCGCGATTTGCCGAAATGCGCGCCCGCATCCCGTAGCGCCACGACGCCGATGACCTCCCCATCTGGATCGCATGCTGCGTCTCCGGCTGTTGCCGGTGAAGCCATCGGCCCGGTCTCCGGTTCCCTTGCACGGCGGCGTAGCAGCCTGCGCCTGACGACGTCCCGCACCTGCCTGGCCCTCGCCTTGTCGCTCGGCGCGGGACTGCCGCAATGGCCGCAAGCCGCATCTGCGCAGCAGATCACCCAGGGCGGCGGCAACGGCGCGGGCTATTCCTTCGGGAGCGGCGGCATCGCCGGCGGCGGCGGCGGTGGTGGCGACCGCGGCTTCGGCATTGTTGGGAGCGACGGCGGTTCGGCCGCGCAGACGCCCGGCGGATCAGCCTCGGCCGGGGGAGCCGGCGCCAATGACGTCGGCGGGCTTGGCGGAGCGGGCGGGGCGCCGGGCGCTCCCAATAACCTGGCGGCCGGCGGCGGCGGCGGCGGCGGTGTTGGCGGCTTTGATCCCGGATTCCCCGGCAATGGCGGAGTGGGCGGAACCGGCGGCGGCGGCAACCTCCTCAATACGACCTCCCCCCTGTCGCTCGGCTCGGCCTATGCCGGTGGCGCGGGGGCGGCCGGTTCCTCGGGAGGGCCCCTTGCCGGCGGCGGCGGCGGTGGGGGTGGGGGTGGCGGCCTCGTCTTGACCGGCGCCGGAGTTGCCATGAATACGAATGGCTTCGCTGTCTCAGGCGGCGGCGGCGCTGGCGGCGGCATCGGTGCGGGAGCCGGAGCCGGCGGCGCCGGGCTGGTGCTGCTGAACGGCGGCACGATCACCGTCGCGGCCGGAGCGGGCGGCACCAGCGTCATCGCCGGCGGCCAGGGCGGTGACGATTATGAGAGCGGGCACGGCGGCGCCGGACTGTTCCTGTACAATGGCGGCAGCTTGTCCCATCAGGCCGGCTCGATCACCGGCGGCGCGGGCGGGACAGGCGCCTGGGCCGGCTCCGGCGGTGCCGGTGTGCTGAGCAATCTCGGCATCATCGACAATCGGGCCGCGATCACAGGCGGCAAGGGAGGCGATTCGCACGCAGGTGGGACTGGCTACGGCCGAGGCGGTGCCGGCCTGGAAGCCTGGGGCGGCTCGATCGCCAATATGGCGGGCGGCAGCATCACGGGCGGTGCGGGCGGGAACCAGTTCGACCTCAACCCAGTCTATGTCGCGGGGGACGGAGGAGCCGGCATCGTCTTCCGGAGCGGCCAGGCCGCAAGCCTGGACAATGCCGGGACGATTTCCGGCGGCAATGGCGGCACTGCCGCTTCCAGCAGCCACGGCGTTGGCGGCGTCGGCATCGTCGGTGCGGCGAGCGGCGGCATCTCGATCGTCAATTCCGGGGCGATCGCGGGCGGACTTTCCGGCGACGGCGTGACGCGCGCCAATGCGGTCGCGCTCTTCGGCAGCAACAACCGCTTCGAGATCCGGGCGGGTTCGACGACCGACGGCAATGTCGTGGTTCAGGGCGGCGGCACCAACAATGTGCTGGCGCTGGGCGGAGCCACGGATGGCAGCGTCAATATCGGCAATCTCGTGGCCTCGCATACCGGCTTCACGGCCTACGAGAAGACGGGTTCGTCGACCTGGACGCTGTCGGGCCCCGGCAACCAGAACTGGTCGATCCGGGAGGGGACGCTGACCGGCAACGCCTCCAGCATGGCCGGCAACCTGACCTTCGCGACGGGAGCCGGCACGCGCGGTGTCGTCTTCAATCAGGGAGGTGGCGGCATCTATTCCCGGACCATCTCGGGGGATGGCAACTTCACGTTGACGGGAGGGGGCTCCCTCACCCTGACCAATGAGCAGAGCTATACGGGTACGACTACCGTCAATGCCGGCACGCTGCGGATGGGGGCGGCCAACGCGCTGGCCTCTTCAGCCGGCATCGGTCTTCAGGGCAGCAGCACCTGGGACCTCGACGGCTACAACCAGACCGTCAAGAGACTGGAAGGGGACGCCGGCACGGCCGTCAATCTGGGCGCGGCGACGCTGACCATCGACAACAGCGCCTTTTTCGTCTTCAGGGGCGATATTTCCGGATCGGGCGGCCTGACCAAGACCGGATCGGCGGGTCTCAATATCTTTGGGGCCAACACCTATTCCGGCCCGACCAATGTCGTCGGTGGGACGTTGAGAATTGGCCAGGGCGGGTCCATCCGCAACTCGACCGCGATCAACATCTCCAACGGCTCTCGGTTCGTCGTTTTCGAGCCCAACGCCCTGTCACCCACGGGGTCGGTCAGCCTGACGGGGGCCGGCTCGCAGTTCGAGACACTATTCGACCAGCAGATCGGCTCGCTTGCTGGCGGGGCAGATACGAGTGTGATCCCCGGCCTGGGAGTGGTGCTGACAACGGGTGCGAACAACACGAGCACCGTCTTCAGCGGCACCATCGGCAGCGTTTTCGGCGATGGCTCCCTGACCAAGATCGGCACCGGCAGCTTCACCCTGAACGGAGTGAACACATACGAGGGCGCGACGGTCGTCACCGGCGGTTCGCTGATCGTGAACGGCTCGATCGCATCGTCCTCGGGTGTGACGGTCGCGGCCGGCGCGCTGCTGGGCGGCTCGGGCACGGTCCCGACGACGATCATCAACGGCGGGACGCTTTCGCCGGGCAACTCTCCCGGAACGCTGGCGGTGCGGGGGAACCTGACCTTCAACCCCGGCTCGACCTATCTCGCCGAAATCCAGGGCGCGAATGCGGACCGCGTCAACGTGACCGGCACGGCCGCACTGGCAGGCACGTTGCGACTGGCGCCGCTCGGCGGCGCCTATGCGTTCAACAGCGCCTACACGCTGCTCTCGGCGGCGGGAGGACGAACAGGCACCTTCAGCCCGGTCGACACGGCGGGAACCTTCGGCGACGGCGTGACCACGACGGTGAGCTACACCACCAATGACGTGCTGCTGACGCTCGCGCCGAAGCCGCTCACGCCCGAGGGGCCCGAGGATCCCGGTTCGCCACCGGGCTCGCCGACGCTCGGCGTGACCCATCCGCGCAATGCCTATGCCATCGCGCGCTCGATCGACACGGCGGTCGAGAATGGCGGCGATCCGTCGACGCTGTTCGGGATCTACAACCTGCCGGCAGCCGCGATCCCGGCAGCGGTGAACAGCTTGTCGGGCGAGATCCATACCGCAGCGCCTGCGATGGCGAGCCTCGCCTCCGACCAGTTCCTGCGTATCATGCTCGACCCGTTCGCGGCCGGGCGGCTGAATGGTGCCGGCGTCGGACCGGGCACAGCGGCGTTCTCCGGTCTCATGCGCAAGGGCGCCGACGAACCCGCCCTTCCCTCACGCCTCGACACCCCGTTCTACTCGGTCTGGGGCTCGGCCTATGGCTCCTATGGCCGCACCGGTGGTGACGCCGCGATCGGCTCGGCGAAGCGGACGATCGACGACGCGCATCTCGCAACGGGCATCGATATCCGGCTGTTGCCGGGGACAGTGGCGGGCGTCGCGGTCTCGGGCGGCAAGGCGCGGGCCTCGCTGCCGGGCCTGATCGGCAAGATCGACGCCGACGTGTTCCAGGCCGGCCTCTACGGCATGACGCAGCTCGGCCTGGTGAAGCTCGGCGGGGCGCTGAGCTATGCCCGGCTGGAGAATGATGTCAGCCGCGGCATTCCGGCCCTGGGCTCGAGCCTCTCGTCCTCCTATGCGACGACGGCCTGGAGCGGCAGGTTGCAGGCGAGTGCCGCGCTGCTCGGCTGGAACGGCTTCACGGTCTCGCCGCTGGCGGCGATCCAGGCGACCCGGGCGCATAGCCCTGTGGTAGTCGAGGCAAACTGGGCCGGCGCCAATGCCGGGGCACTCGCACTCGGCGGGCGCAGCGACGTCACCGCCCGCAGCGAGCTCGGCCTGCAGCTCGATGCCGATACCGTGCTCGGTTCGGTTCCGGTCACGGGCTATGTCCGGGCGGCCTGGGGGCATTATTTCCGGCGCGATGCGGATCTGACCGCAAGCCTGATCGGGCTGCCGGGCGCGAGCTTCACCGCGACCGGGGCCGAGGCAGACCGCAACAGCGCCCTCCTCAGCGCCGGCCTCAACGCCAGGCTCTCCGAACGAGTCACCTTCGGCCTCAACCTCGACGGAGAGCTCTCCGCCAACAGCAGCCGCCTCGGTGGATCGGCCCGGATCAGAGTCAGCTTCTGAAGGCAGCGATGGTCGTGCAGGCGCAAGATCGCGCAGGCCGACCGGCGCCCGATATCGTTCCAGGCTGGCCGGCCTTCAGTTCCCGACCTGTTATTGGCGCAGGACGGGGGAGTGCATGCGCATCCAGTCCGCCGACAGAACCCGCTCGTCCCGGCCGATCGCCCGAAAATCGACGGCCTCCAGAATGTTCGCAATGGCGATCAGAGCGGTCGTCAACGGCGTCGTGGCGCCAACCCGACGACCGAGAACTTCCAACGGCACGAGCGAGCAGGGCACATCCTCATGCAGGAAGCGCTTCTGCAGCTTGGGCCCGAAGCGTGGAATAGCGCCGAACAACCGCGTTCCCGCCGGGTAGGCCCGCTGGGAGAAGGTGGCGGACGGCAGCGGCGTGAGCCCGGCCGCGCGCATGACCTGATCGCGCTCCTGCTCCAGCGCGGCGGCGATGACATTGACCCGGCCCATGCGCGCCTCGTCGAAATGCAGGATCCCGGTCGTCAGATCGCCCATGTCGCGATCCAGCGTCATCGCGCCGCCGATATAGGCGGGAACGTGGCCGATGCAGTTCGGGTTGTTCAGGCCGCTTTCGAGCACGTTCGCGGAATAGGTGAATTCCGGGAACTGCTCGAGGAAGGCCGCGTAATGCGGATTGTCCTTCGCTTCGGGCAGGCCGGCGAGCTCGAGCCAGCGCTTCTGCCCCTTGAGCACGACGGTCGATGGATTGAGCTTCCCGGCCAGATGCAGCGTGTTGTTGAGTTCGAAGACCGCGACGCCCTGGGGATTGCCTGCTGAAATCAGTGCGTCGGCGAAGACCTTGGAACCGCCGACATAGCCGCAATGCAGCACGACCATCTGGCCGGGCGCGAGGCCGGGCGCAATCTCGCGTGCCACGGCTGCATGCCGGTCAGCCGTGGTGGAGACCACGACGACATCCGCTCCGGCGACGGCCGCAGCGCCATCCGTCGCACTTTTCGGCAGGGCAACCGCCCCCTGCCCGCCCAGCCCCTCGAAGGACAGCCCCCCGGCCATGTCGGTCGATGAACGCACCGCATCGTCGCAGTCATACCATCCGCTAATGCGCGCACCCCGCGCCGCGACAGCGACCGCAAAGCCCGCACCTGCTCCGCCGAGCCCGATCAATGCGTAGTTCAGAACCGCCATGCCCTGCCTCCCCCTTGCATATCACGGATGATCATGTTGTCATCCGGTCGTCCGTACGTTTAATGTTCATCAAAATAATGTCAATCAAACGAGGGGAAATCCAATGACGTTAGACTTCATTCTCCTGTTGCGAAGGAAGATCAGCTTGGCAGCCGGCGCCGCCGGCCTCCTGGCTGCGACCCTGTCCGGCGCAGCAGCGGAACCGCTGAAGATCGCGGCCGATGTCGGCTATGCGCCGTGGGCGATGCGCCAGCCTTCCGGCGAAATCGAAGGGTTCTCGATCGAGGTTGCGAAGGACATCGCCCGGCGCATCGGCCGCACCGGTGTCGAAGTCGTCGACGTCAATTTCTCCGCGATCTTCGCGGGCCTCTTCGCCGGGCGCTACGACATGATCGTCGCCCCGATGTCCATGACCAAGGAGCGCGCAGCGCAGCTGCTCTTCACCGAAGGTTACCTGACCGGCGGGATCGGCCTGGTCACGCGCTCCGACGACGACAGCATCACCAAGCCCGAGGACCTGCGCGGCAAGGTGCTCGCGACAAATAGCGGCAGCTTCACCGATACCTGGGCGACGGCGAACGAGGCCAAGTACGGCTACAAGATCCAACGCTACGACAAGGACAGCGACGCATTGCAGGCCGTGATCGCCAAGCGCGCCGATGCCGATGTGGTCAACCTCAATGTCGGCCAGTACGCGGCCTCGAAGAACCGCCGCATGAAGGTCGTGCACCGAATCTTCGTCGACTACGATCTCGGCTACGGCTTCCGCAAGGACGCCAGGGAATTGCGCAACCAGGTCGAGAACGCGCTGGAATGCATGAAGCTCGACGGCACGCTGCAAGGCCTGCACGAGAAATGGTTCGGTGAGCAGCCCGATCCGGCCGATTCCAGCATGAAGGTCTTCGCCGGCTATGGCCCGATCGGGCTCGAAGGCTACGAGCGCAGCTATCACAAGCCGGATTGCAAGTGATGGCCGCAAGCGCGCCTGCCAGGGCCCTGCTGAAGATGCGGGGGATCGAGAAGAGCTTCGGTGCCGTCCCGATCCTCAAGGGCATCGACCTCGATGTCGCCGCCGGCGAGCTGGTCGCGATCATCGGCCCGTCGGGCTCCGGCAAGTCGACGCTGCTGCGCTGCATCAATCGCCTGGAGGAGCCGCAAACCGGCTCCATCCACCTCGACGATATCGAGATCACCGGAAAGCGCGTCAACCTGAGCAAGATCCGGCGCGATATCGGCATGGTCTTCCAGGCCTTCAATCTCTATCCGCATTTCACGGCCGAGCGGAATGTCAGCCTCGCCCTGTCGAAGGTGCTGAAGCTGAAGGCGGCGGAAGCCTCGGAGCGGGCGCTGGCAGCGCTCGAGCAGGTCGGCCTGCGCCACAAGGCCAAGGCCTTTCCGGCCGAGCTTTCGGGCGGCCAGCAGCAACGCGTCGCCATCGCGCGCTCGATGGCGATGGCGCCGAAGCTCTATCTCTTCGACGAGCCGACCTCCGCGCTCGACCCCGAACTCGTCGGCGAGGTCCTTGCGGTGATGCAGGAGATGAAGGCGAAGGGCCAGACCATGGTGGTCGTGACCCATGAGATGGCTTTCGCCCGGCAGGCCGCCGACCGGGTGATCTTCATGGACGAAGGCGTCATCGTCGAGCAGGGGACGCCCGACGCGATCTTCCGCCAGTCCATCAATCCGCGCCTCAGCAGCTTCCTGCGCAATTATCGCGGCAAGGAGGCCTAGAAATGGGCGAGATCGGCAAGTTCTTCTTCGACGGCACCATAGCAGCCGCCGTGCTGCCCTTCCTGTTCCAGGGCTTCCTCGTCACGCTGCAGTTGTCCGCCCTGACGATCCTGTTCGGGCTGTCGCTCGGGCTCGCACTCGCCTGCGCCCGCGCCTACGGCATCACGGCGCTGAACCTGCTGATCGTCGCCTTCGTCGACATTCTGCGTTCGCTGCCGGCGCTGGTGATCCTGATCTGCATCTATTTCGTGCTGCCGGAATACGAGATCCGGATCGACGCCTATTGGGCGACGGTGCTGACGCTCGGCCTCGTGCTCGCCGCCTTCTCCGAGGAGATCTTCTGGGCCGGCATCACCTCGGTCCCGAAGGGGCAATGGGAGGGCGGCCTCTCGACCGGCCTGACCTTCACCCAGACGCTGTTCTACATCGTGCTCTACCAGGCGGTGCAGATGGTCATCCCGCCGCTGACCAACAAGACGATCAGCATCACCAAGAACACGGCGCTGGCCTCCGTCGTCTCGGTCTCGGAATTGCTGAACCAGGCGTCGAGCCAGCAGGCACTCTATGCCAACCCGACGCCGCTCACCGTCGCCGCCCTGTTCTACCTGGCCGTGTTCGCGCCGCTGGTCGTGCTCAGCCGGCACATCGAGAGCCGCTATGCGGTGAAGAGGTAGGCACCATGTTTCACCCCGACACCGTCGCGCTGACCATTCCCTACCTGCTCTCGGGGCTGAAGGTCACGCTCCTGCTCGCGATCCTGATCGTGCCGCTGGCCTTCGGCGTGGGCACGCTGGTCGCCATCGTCGCGAATTCGAGGTCGCGGCCGGCGCGGCTCGCCGCCTATCTCTACATCGATTTCTTCCGCGCCTTCCCGCCGCTCGTCCTGATCATCTTCGTGTTCTATGCCCTGCCCTTCCTGGGCATGCGCCTGCCGGAGATACCGGCCTTCGTCCTGGCGATGACGCTGAACGGCTCGGCCTATTTCGCCGAGATCGTCCGGGCCGGGCTCGCGGCCGTGCCGAAGGGCCAGTACGAGGCTGCGCAGGCGACCGGCCTGAACGGCTTTCAGGTGCTCGCCTATGTCGCCCTGCCCCAGGCGCTGAAGAAGGTGCGCCCGCCCCTGCTCAGCAATGTCCTCGAGCTCGCCAAGGCGACCTCGCTTGCATCGGTCGTCGCGATCGCCGAACTGCTGCGCAACGCGCGAATCGCGCAAGGAGCGGTTTATGATCCGACGCCCCTGCTCATGGCCGCCCTGGTCTATCTCGCGATATTCTGGCCCTTCGTGCGCTTGCTTTCGCTGATCGAGAAGCGCCAACCCTTCAAGCCGGCATGAACACCACCCCCCGCAACACCGGAAACGCCATGCCCGTGCCGCTTCATCTGCAGATCCAGGCCGACATCATGGGCGCGATCGAGCGCGGCGACTTCCCGGTCGGCGAGCAGCTTCCCTCGGAGACGGAGCTGCAGGCCCGCTACGGGGTCAGCCGGGCGACGATCCGCAAGGCGATGGAGGAGCTCTCGGCCGGCGGCGTCGTGATGAAGCTCCAGGGGCTCGGCACCTATGTCAACGATCGCGTCAAGGTCGGCCAGAGCGTGCGGCTGCGCGGCTATCTCGACGATATCCTGATCGCCGACGAGCGCCTGAGCTTCCGGACATTGGCGATCGACGACGTTGAGCCGGCGCCCGATATTGCTGCCCTGTTCGCGCCGGCCGACCGGGGGCCCGCGACCCGCTATCGTTCGCTCATCCTGCAGGCCGGCAAGCCGCTGATGATCGGCACGTCCCATATTCCCGTCTCGGTCTCGCCCCGCGTCGACGACGCGGAGTTGCCGCCAGGCGAGCAGCAGACCGTGGTGCGTTTGCGCCGGGCCGGGCTCGCGATCCAGCGCGGGCAGCAGACTCTGGGCGCGATCGTCGCAGATGCCGAGCAGGCCTCGAATCTCGGCGTGCCCGTAGGCACGGCCCTGGTCGCCTCGCGCCGCCTCTATTACGACCGCTCCGACAGGCCGCTCATCGTCATCGACGGCATCTTCCACCCGACCAATTACAGCCTCGTCGTCGATCTCGTGCCCAGACCGGGCGGTCGCTTCGTCAGCTCAAGCCGGTAGAATTCCATGTTCGATCTCGTCATCCGCAATGCCCGCTGCGCCAGCTCCAGCGACGTCTTCAACGCCGATATCGGCATCCGCGACGGCCGGATCGCCGCGCTCGGCGCCATCGGCGACAAGGCGCCGGAGATCATCGACGCGGCTGGCCGGCTGGTCACGCCGGGCGGCGTCGACAGCCATCTCCATATCGACCAGCGCAAGGGCCAGGGCCGGATCAATGCCGACGACTTCTATTCGGGAACGGTCTCGGCCGCCTGCGGCGGCACGACGACGGTCCTGCCCTTCGCCCCGCAGCATCGCGGCGAAGGGATCGCCTGGGCGGCGGCCGACTATCACGAGCGCGCGCGGAAGTCGGTCCTGGACTATAATTTCCACATCGTCGTCACCGACCCCTCCCATCCCGATTTCGACCGCGATCTCGCTCAGGCCGCAGCCGATGGCCTGCGCTCGCTGAAGATCTTCACGACCTATGCCGCCGTCGGGATCGCCGACCGCGACATCGTCACGGTCTTCGCCGCCGCCCGCCGGCACGGCTTCATGGTCATGGTCCATTGCGAGAACACCGACATCATCGACCATGTGACCCAGCAATTGCTGGCGCAGGGCCATGTCGCGCCGAAGTTCCATCTCGCCTCGCGCCCGACCATCGCCGAGGCCGAGGCCGTGTTCCGGATCTGCGCCTACGCCGAACTGTTCAACGTGCCGACCATGATCGTGCATGTCTCGACCGGCCGGTCGCTCGACGTGGTCGCGCTCTCCCGCGCGAAGGGCACCACGCTCTTCGTCGAGACCTGCACCCAGTACCTGACGCTCGACGGCAGCCTGCTCGACAAGCCCGGCCATGAAGGCGCCAAGGGCATCTTCAGTCCGCCCATCCGCGACGCCGCCAACCGCGCCGAGCTCTGGCGCGCGGTCGCCGACGGGCGCATCGACGTACTCTCCTCGGATCACTCGCCCTACAGGTTCGACGAGGTCGAGAAATTCCCGAACGGCTTCGGCGCGAGCTTCGACAAGATCGCCAGCGGCGTGCCCGGCGTCGAGATCCGCATGCCGCTGCTGTTCACGCAATGCGTCAAGGAAGGCCGGATCAGCCTGCCTGAATTCGTCCAGCTGACATCGACCAATGCCGCACGGATCTACGGGCTGGCACCGCGCAAGGGCGATCTCACCATCGGAGCCGACGCCGATCTGTGCATCTGGGACGAGAATTACGACCGCGTCATCGACAACGCGATGATGCATCACAACGTAGACTTCACTCCCTATGAAGGCCTGAAGGTCACCGCCTGGCCGGCGGTCACGCTGAGCCGTGGCGAGGTGATCAGCCGCTATCACGAGTTCTGCGGCACACGCGGGCGAGGCCGTTTCCTGCCGGCGACGGCGACCGCCCCTCATCAGGACCGGACCGATGCGGAAAAGGAGCTGGAAGCCTTCGGCCTCGCCTGGTGAGGCAGTCAGTGGCCCGTTGATTCCCCCCTCAAGCCGGGCTGAACAATTTCATCTGTCCAGCTCCGGCGATGGTGGCAAGACCGTCGTCGTCAGCGTCCGGCGCATCATGTCGCGCAGCGCATTGGCATTTCGGTAGCCGGCGGTCACTGCCGCTTGCCGCAAGGGGACGCCGTTTGCCTGGAGCGTCAGCGTATGGAGCATGCGTAACCGCCGCCGCCACTCCGCAAAGCTCAATCCGGTCTCGCCGCGAAAGCGGCGCGTGAAGGTGGAGCGGCTGACGCCGGCCTGCTCCGCCCAGCCATCCAGATCGTGGGCAAGCGCCGGCTTCTGGATCATGTCGCGAGCCAGTTTCCGCAAGGGCGGCGTCTGCGGCATCGGCAGCGCGATCTGGATCTCACTGGCTTCACGGATCTCGTCGACGATTAGCGCCGCAAGATGCCCGCCGCGGCCACCGAGATCGTAGAGCAAGGGCCCGCTCGCCAGGGCACGCAGCGAGACGTCGAGCAATTCCGAGACGGCGATCACGCGACAACTGCGCGGAACGGCATCGCCGAGCGCCTCGTCGGTGAAGAAAGCTGCCCGCATTTCGCAGCAGCCATAGGCCGCCAGCTCATGCGGCAGGTCGGCCGGCACGAGGAGCGCATAGCCCGACGGGACCGTCCAGGTGCCGATCTCCGTATGGAGCAGGAGCAGCCCGCCGGAGGCATGCAGCAGCTCAATGCGGCGATGGCTGTGCCAGCGTGTGCGGGCGCCGTTGAGAAACGACTGGTGCAGGACCGTGACCGGACGAGGCGTTTCCTCGCTCAACCACAATCTGTCGACGGTCTGCGGACCCGCTTGATCCGAACTCGGTGGTTTTTCCCGAACGCGCATGAGTGCGACCAAATTTGACCCGGACACGGTCAATTATGATCCACGTCCGTAGAAGGATCGCAGCTATAATTCAAGAGCAGTCGAGCTAGTTTATAATCAGTTCAAACTAGATCGACGCAAGGATATTCGTCAAGAAACATAGATTAAATTCAGATCCAGGGCCGACGACACGTATGCTATACACCACCGTATTCCGGCGCTTCACCGCGATACAAAGAAGCGTTCGCGCCTGTGCCCTGTCACAAATTTCACTGCCGGCGCTGTTCGTTGCGCTTGCTACGGGCGCCTCGGCCCAGCCGAGCGAGCCGGCGATCCGCCTCGACACCATCGAGGTGCAAGGCACCCGCGAGCAGGCCCTCGGCCCGGTCAATGGCTATGTCGCGACCCGCAGCGCCACCGGCAGCAAGACCGACACGCCGCTCATCGAAGTGCCGCAGACCGTCAACGTCGTCACGGCCGACCAGATCCGCGCGCAAGGGGCCCAGAGCGTGAGCGAGTCCTTGCGTTACACCGCAGGCGTTCGCGGCGAGACCTATGGAGCCGCCTCGCAATTCGACAGCTACACGCAGATCCGCGGCTTCAAGGGCGATCTCTTCCTCGACGGATTGCGCCTGCCCGACGGCGCGGCCACGGCCGATTGGACGACCTCGGTCGTCGAGCCCTATGGGCTGGAGCGCGTCGAGGTTCTCAAGGGCCCTTCCTCCGTGCTCTACGGCCAGAGCGGCCCGGGCGGCCTCGTCAACATGATCAGCAAGCGGCCTACCGCCACGCCGCTGCGCGAATTGCAACTCCAGACCGGCAGTTTCGGACGCCTTCAGGGGGCTTTCGACCTATCGGGGCCGGTCGACCCGCAAGGCACCTTCCTGTATCGCCTGACCGGGCTCGCGCGGAATTCCGGAACGCAGACCGACTTCGTCGACGACGACCGGCTCTTCATCGCACCCGCCTTCACCTGGCGCCCGACCGCCGACACCACGCTGACGGTGATGGGCCAGTACCTGCGCGAGCGCAACGGCAAGACCAGCTTCAATTACCTGCCGACCTCCGGCACGCTCCACCCCAATCCCGTCAATGGTCGCCTGCCCTGGAACCGCTATGCCGGCGAGCCGGGTTTCGACCGCTTCGAGCGCGACCAGGGCTCGATCGGCTATGCCTTCGAGCATCGCTTCAACGACAGCCTGATCTTCAGCCAGAACCTGCGCTACACCCAGAACGACGTCTATCTGCGGGCGCTCAACCGCAACGGCGAATTGCTGGCCGACAACCGCACGCTGAACCGCGCCGCCTTCCGCATCGACGCCGCGGCGCGCGCCTTCACGCTCGACAACCGGCTGGAGGCCAAATTCGGCACCGGCCCGCTGTCGCATACCGCGCTCATCGGCCTCGATTACCGCAACGAGATCAGCCAGTACGATGTCGGCCGCGGCCCGGCCCCCGCGATCCAGATCTTCAACCCGGTCTATGGCGCGTCCGTCGCCGATCCCGGCATCAACTTCCAGCGCAAGGATGCGGAACTGCGCCAGCTCGGCTTCTATGCACAGGACCAGATCAAGTTCGACCGCTGGATCGCGACCTTCTCCGGCCGCTACGACATCGCCGAGACCCGGACGCGCACGCAGACCCTGACGACCAATACGCTGACCCGCACCTCGACGACGGACCGCGCCTTCAGCGGCCGTGCCGGATTGAGCTACGTCTTCGACAACGGCATCGCACCCTATGTCAGCGTTTCCACGTCGTTCCAGCCGACGGCGGCGACCGACTTTTCCGGCGCGGCCTTCAAGCCGCTGACCTCCCGGCAATACGAGGCCGGCGTCAAATATCAGCCGGCATGGATGAATGCCTCCCTCACCGCCGCGGTGTTCGACATTCGCCAGGACAATACGCTGACGGGCGATCCGAACCCGGCACATCCCTTCGCGCAGGTGCAGCTCGGAGAGGTTTCCGTGCGCGGCTTCGACGTCGAGGCCAAGGCGCAGCTGACCGAAGGCCTCGGGCTGATCGCCTCCTATGCTTTCCTCGACCACGAGATCACCAAGAGCTCGATCGCAACCGATATCGGCAAGCGGCTGCCGGGCACACCGATGCATCAGGGCTCGCTCTGGGCCGACTATGCGATCCAGGGCGGCCCCTTTGCCGGCCTGTCGCTTGGCGGCGGCGTCAGGTTCGTCGGCAGCACCTACGACACCAACAACACCGTGCGCATCCCGTCCTATACGCTGGTCGACGCCACCATCGGTTACGATCTCGGCAAGCTGATGCCGGCCTTGAACGGCGCCAAGCTGTCGGTCGTCGCCAAGAACCTGTTCGACCGCTACTACGTCTCGCAATGCGGCAACGTCCCGGGCTGCACGTTGGGCTCGCGCCGCACGGTGCTGGCAACGCTGAGCTATCGCTGGTGAGGATCATGAACCGCGCGACCGGACTTGGGAGGCGCGGGGTCGCGCTGGTCGGCCTCGCCCTCTCGCTGCTGCTTGCTGCGCCGGCCGCGGCGAAGGACATCCGCGTCACCGATCTCGCCGGCCGCGAGGTGGTTCTCAAGGAGCCGGCGAAGCGGATCGTGCTCGGCGCCTGGGTCAGCCTTGATGCGCTGTCGCTGCTGCATCCCGATCCCGTCAGCCTGCTCGCAGGCTGGGCGGAGGGCGGCGCCAATGCGATCCAGCCTGCGATCCTGCGCGGCCGGTTTCCGGCGATCGAACGGGTTCCGGTCGTCGGCCGTGGCTCCTTCGAGGCCATCGGCATCGAAACGATCATCGCGCGCCAGCCGGATCTCGTCCTGCTCAGCCGTTTCGACGCCTATCGCTACGGCTCCGACGCCGCCCCGGGCATCGCAAAGCTGGAGGCGGCGGGCATCCAGGTCGCCATCGTGGATTTCTTCCTCGCCCCCCTGAAGAGCACGGAGCCGAGCCTGCGCATCCTCGGCAAGCTCATCGGGCGCGAGGCGCAGGCGGAAGCGTTCATCGCCTTCTATCGCGAGCATCTGGACCGTATCGCGACACGGCTGGCCAAGAATACGGCCGAGCGTCCTTCGGTTTTCCTGCATGCTTTCGCGGCAAGGCCCGAATGCTGCTTTTCCGCCGGCCCCGGCACGATCGACGGCTTCATTCGTCTGGCCGGGGGCGATAACATCGGCACGGAGAAGATTCCCGGCGCGGTCGGACAACTCAGCCTGGAGTTCGTCCTGACGCGCAATCCCAAGGTCTACGTCGCGACCACGACCTCCGACAATGCCGACGCCGAAGCCTTCGCGCTTGGCCCCGCCGTGTCGGCCGAGAAAGCCGCTCGCAGTTTCGCCAAACGCCTGGAAGCTCGCGACCTCGCGGCTCTGGATGCAGTCGCGCAGGGCCGCGCCCATGGCCTCTGGCACCTCTTCGTCCATACGCCCGCGCATGTCGTTGCAATCGAGGCCCTGGCAAAATGGCAGCACCCAGGACTCTTCGCCGATATCGACCTGGACGCCACGCTGCGCGAGATCAACAGCCGGTTCCTGGCAGCACCGCTGGAGGGAACATTCTGGATCTCCGCCGGAGACCATGCCCCTCGGCGGTGAGCCATCGCGGCGAGCGGATGGACTCCGTTCCAGCCTTCGCGTCAGGTACACTGATCGACCGTCGCTGGCAGCACATATCGATCAATCGGCTCGCTCATGCCACTATAGGTCGACCGATCAGGTGCGACCGCAAAGCGGAGTGGATTGTGACCGAGCGATTTGAACGGCATCGCCAACCCTGGACAGCTGAGGAACTCCAGAAGCTGAGGTTGCTGGCCGGAAAGGGCATGGCCCTGAAGGCGATCGCGAGAGCGATGACACGCAGCGAAGAGTCCATCAAGGACCGCGCAAAACGCGACGGAATCGGGATCGCGAAACTCCGCTAGACCGCTTCAGGGCGCCCGACCGCGGGGAGCCATGGCCTCAGGTCGGCCCTGCCTGACGCCGCTTCCATTCGGCATAGAGATCGGGCCCGCCTTCGAGGCGAACCGGACTATAGGCGATCTTCATCGACTGCTCGGCGAAGGGCTTTGCCAGATCGGCATAGACCGCCGCGCTCGACAGGCCATAGGGCGCGCCGTCATCGTTGGAATAGGCATAGTAGACCTCGCTGACGCCGGAGATCCGCATCGCCGCCATGCACATCGGGCAAGGATGGCCGCTGGCATAGACCACGCAGCCGGCGAGGCTCGGCGAAGCCAGCTTGCGGCTCGCCGCGCGCAAGGCGGTCAGCTCGGCATGGGCGGTCGGGTCGTTGGTCGCGACGATCTCGTTGACGCCGGTCGCGATCACCTCGCCCTCCCGGACGATCACGGCCCCGAAGGGCCGGCCGCCCTTGTCCATATTGGACCGCGCAAGTTCGATCGCCTCGCAGAGAAACCTCTGTGCCTGATTCATGATCGCACCCTTCAGTTCAACGCCCCCCGGCCGCGAGCAGGATCTGCTGCATCCCGGTCTGACCGCGGCTGCGGGCGTGCTGGAGCGGGGTCACGCCGTCGCGGTCGGCCAGGTTCACATTCGCACCGGCCGCAAGCAGGTCCTTGACGATCTGCTGGTGCCTGTCGCCGCCATCGCTCAGGATGATCGCCTCCAAAAGCCCGGTCCAGCCGAGATTGTTGATGTGATCGACCGCAACGCCGGCCGCGATCAGGGTGCGGACCGTCTCGACATGGCCACGCTCGCAGGCCGGGATCAGCGCCGTGCCGCCATAGCGATTGGTACTCTTCAGGTCCGCGCCATGCTCCAGCGTCAGCTTGAGGATGGCGAGGTGGCCGCGCGCGCCGGCATAGAGATAGGGGCTGTCGTTCATCCCGTCCTTGGCGTTGACATCGGCGCCGGCCTCGATCAGGGCACGGGCGGCGTCGACGCGGTTCTCATGGGTCGCGATCAGCAAGGCTGTCCGGCCGCGCGCGTCGCGTGAGTCGATGACTGCGCCCTCGACGAGCAGCCGCTTGATCGTGGCGACATCATCCCTGGCCGCAGCGGCGTGCAATCTGGTTTCGGTCATGACTTGTCCGGATACTGTCTGCGGGCCGAAGGCCAGCAGGAGAACAACAAAGGCCAGGATCGGCGAAAATCGGGGCAATTCCGTCTCCCTGGACTGCGACCGACGCCGTTCCGGTAGACCCGACCCGACGCGCTTCGACGGGAAAGATAGCCGGAGACATCGGACATGGCACCTGGGCTCATGGCCGCCGGGCCGGAACCAGGATCGCGCCGGAAGCTGCGATCACCAAAGCGAGGCCGAACCAATCGGTCGGCGTCGGCCGCTCGGCAAGCAGCAGCACCGAACCGAGCACGCCGACCGCCGGCACCATCAGCGTGCCCAAGCTCGCGATCCCAGCCGGCAGGCGCGCCACCACCGTGAACCAGAGGAAATAGGCCAGTGCCTGCGCGCCGATGATGTGGAAACTCAACGCCGTCAGCACGCGCGACGAGAGCAGCTTCGGCACGGGCAGGCCCTCGAAGACGAGCATGCCGATGCCGGCGACGAGCCCGCCGATCAATAATTGCCAGGCGGCGATCGTCAGCGCCGGAGCGGAGACCGGCCAGCGCTTGGTCACGATCGTGCCGAGCGCCCAGCTCACCGCCGCGAGTAGCGCCAGCATCAAGCCGAAGGAAAGCTGCCCGGCGAGGATCAGTGGCAGGCCGAGGCAGATGAGCCCGGCGATGCCGAGCGCGAGCCCGGCGAGGCGCCTGCCGTCGAAGGCCTCACCCAGCGCGAAGCGGGCGAGCAGCGTCGCCCAGATCGGCATGGTGAAGGTCAGGATCGCGGCGCGCGAGGTCGGCGCGGCGAGCTGCGCGAAGGCGAGCAGCACGTTGAAAGCCGCGATCGACAGGAAGCCGGCAACGACCAACCGCAACCACTGCGCGCGCGGCACCGCGAGCGGGACGCCGCGCGTGAGAGCGACCGCGACAAGGACGAGGCCGGCGAAGCTCATCCCGGCGGCGCGCAAGGTCCAGGGCGCGATCTCGGTCAGCGATATCCGCACCGCCGGCCAGTTGAAACCCCAGAGCAGCCCAAGCAGCGGGACAAGCAGCAACGCCCTGCCCGGCTTGCCCTCGCTCACCCCTCGATGCTTTCGAGCCCGCACCACTCGGCCACGAAAAGCGCCATGGCTCCGGTGATGCGCTTCACCGAAGCGAGGCTGACGCGCTCGTCGAAGGCGTGGATGTTCTCGCCCATCGGGCCGTAGCAGAGCGCGGGGATCTTGTCGTAGAGCGCGTGGACGCGGGTATCGAGATAGGCCGCCGTCATGAAGCTCTTCAAGGGCTTGCCGAGTGCTGCCTCATGGGCGCGTGCGAGCACGGCCTCGGCTTCGCTGCCGGGCTCCAGCACATAGCCCTCGGCCCAGAAGCCGTTGAAGGTGACCTTCGGCGGATTGTTCGCGAGGAAGGAATCGGCGCGCGCAGCCTCGCGGATACAGTCCTCGATGCGCTGCGCCGTCTCCTTGGCGGTAACGCCGGGATAGAGTCCAACGCGGCAGTCGACCCGGCACCAGCACGGCACGGAAGAGGCCCAGTCGCCGCCTTCGATCTTGCCGATATTCAGGTTGATCGGATGCGGGTCATTCTCGAAATGCTCGCGACCGGCCTTCTCGAGATTGAACTGCTCCTCGAGCTTGCGCAGCGCCCCGACAACCCGGTAGGCGGCATCGATCGCGTTGGCGCCAGTGCCCATCTCGCGGACATGGGCGGGGATGCCGCGCACCTCGAACTGGAACCAGAGCACGCCGGCATTGGCGCGAGCCAGCATCTCGTATTCCGGCTCGGGGATCAGCGCGGCCTCGGCGCGGTAACCGCGCAAATGCGTCATCAGCGCGCCATTCCCTGTCGATTCCTCCTCGACGACGGATTCGACATAGACCGTCGCCGCCGGCTGCATGCCGATACGGCGCAGCGCATCCAGGCAGAAGAGATTGGCGGCGGAGCCAGCCTTCATGTCGGCGCTGCCGCGGCCATACATCCAGTCGCCCTCGATAACGGGGTCGAAGGGAGCATGTTTCCATTGATCGGCAGGGCCGGCCGGGACGACGTCGACATGCGCCTGCAGGATCAGCGAGCGGCCCTTCTCCTCGCGGGGGCGATGGATGCCGACGACGATCGGAGCTTCCGAATGCGTCTCGGAGAAGGGAGCACCGCCGGGATGGGCCGCGATCGCCTCCTTATCCATGGCAAAGCGATCCATGGTGAAGCCGCGCTGCTTCATCGCCCGGAAGATGAAGTCCTGGACCGTATGCTCCTGCCCGCGGGTCGAGGCGAAGCGGACGAGTTCCTGCGTATAGGCGACCTGCTCGTCGAAGCCCGCCTCGACGGCAGCGAGGATTTTTTCGCGCAAGGCGGGATCGAGAGGCATGGGGCAGATCTCCTTAGGCCGAATCCGTCATGCTCGGCCTTGTGCCGAGCATCCACGCCTTACGACATGGATGAAGGGAAAGACGTGGATGGCGGGACAAGCCCGACCATGACGCGGAGCGCTGCCCCATTAGTGCCCGAAGCGCCCGCCGCCCGGCACCGCCGCCAGCAGTTGCCGCGTATACGCGTGCTGCGGGTCGGCGAAGATCGCGGCTGTCGGCCCGCTCTCGACGATGCGCCCGCGTTGCATCACCGCGATGCGGTCGCAGATCTGCGCGGCGACGCGCAAATCATGCGTGACGAAGAGGATGGCGAGGCCGAGCCGGCTCTGGATGTCCTTGATCAGCTTGAGGATCTGGGCCTGCACAGAAACGTCGAGCGCCGAGACCGCCTCGTCCGCCACCAGCACGTCCGGTTCGAGCGCCAACGCCCTTGCGATGCCGACGCGCTGGCGCTGGCCGCCGGAGAATTCATGCGGGTAGCGGTCAATGGCGTTGGCGGAGAGGCCGACGAGCTCCAGCAATTGCTTCGCCCGCGCCAAGGCCTCCTTGCGCGGAGTGCCGTGGGCGACGGGGCCGTCCGAGATGATGCGGCCGACGGTCTGGCGCGGATTGAGCGAGGCGAACGGGTCCTGGAAGACCATCTGGATGCGCTTGCGCTGGCGGCGCAGTTCGGCGGGTTTCAGTTCGGAAAGGACGAGATCGCCGAGCGCGATGCGGCCCCGGTCCGGCTCGATCAGGCGCAGGCAGCAGCGCCCGACGGTCGACTTGCCCGAGCCGGATTCGCCGACGAGGCCGAGCGTCTCGCCACGGACGAGCGCGAAGGAGATATCGTCAGCCGCCTTGACCTCGCGCGCGACGCCGAAAAGCGAACGCTTGCGATAGGTCTTGCCGAGCCCTTCTACGCTGATCACCGGCGCGGTGTCCGGCAGCGGCGGCAGCACGGCGGGGGTCAGCGACGGCACGGCGGCGAGCAGCTTCTGGGTATAGGGATGGGTGGAAGAGCCGAGCACCTGATCGGCCGTGCCCTCCTCGACCAGCACGCCCTTCTCCAGCACGGCGATGCGGTCGGCGATCTCGGCGACCACGCCCATGTCATGGGTGATGAAGAGCACGGCCGTGCCGTGGCGGTGGCGCAGGTTGTCGATCAGCTTGAGGATCTGCGCCTGCGTGGTGACGTCGAGCGCAGTGGTCGGCTCGTCGGCGATCAGGAGCTTGGGTTCGAGCGCGAGTGCCATCGCGATCATCACACGCTGGCGCTGGCCGCCGGAGAGCTCGTGCGGATAGGCCTTGGCGAGGCGGGGCGGATCGGGCAGCCCGACCTCGGTCAGGAGCTCGATGGCGCGGGCCCGGCGCGTCGCCTTGTCGTGCAGGCCATGGGCCTCGAAGGTCTCGACGATCTGGTCGGAAATGCGCATGACCGGGTTCAGCGAGGTCATCGGCTCCTGGAAGATCATGCCGACCTCGCGACCGCGCACCTCCTGCATCGCCTGTTCGTCGAGGGCGAGGATGTCGCGGCCGGCGAGTTTGATATGGCCGGCGACCGGCTTCACCGCCTTGGGCAGCAGGCCCATCACGGCATGGGCGATCATCGACTTGCCGGAGCCGGATTCGCCGACGACGCAGAGCGTCTCGCCGGGCTGGATGGTCAACGTGACATTCTCGACAGCATGGGCACGGTCGGCCATCGCGGGCAGCGCCAGCGTCAGGCCTTCGATGGAGAGCACGGGAGCGGTCATTCGCGCCCCCTGGCCAGACGCGGGTTCAAGGCATCGTTCAGCCCCTCGCCGGCGAGGTTGAGCGCGAGCACCGTCAGGAAGATCGCGAAGCCGGGGAAGAACGAGATCCACCAGGCGTCGAGCAGGCGCGTGCGGCCGGCGCCGACCATATAGCCCCAGCTCATCAGGTTGGGGTCGCCCAGCCCGAGGAAGGAGAGCGAGGATTCGAGCAGGATCGCCGAGCCGATCATCAGCGAGCCCATGACGATGATCGGCGCGATGGTGTTGGGCAGGACCTGGCTGAAGATGATCCGCGGCGTCGACTGGCCGATGGTGACGGCCGCCTGGACATATTCGCGACTTCGCAGTGAGAGCACCTCCCCGCGCACCAGCCGCGCCACCGGTGGCCAACTGACCACGCCGATCGCGAGCACGATCGAGCCGAGCTGCGGCTGCAGGATCGCGACCAGCACGATGGCAAGCGCGAAGGAGGGAATGGTCTGGAAGAATTCGGTGAAGCGCATCAGCGCGTCATCGACGAAGCCGCCGGCATAGCCGGCGACGGCACCGAGCGGCACGCCGATCACCAGCGCGACCAGGGTCGAGACCACCCCGATCATCAGCGAGACGCGGGCGCCATGGACGAGGCCGGAGGCGAGGTTGCGGCCGAGCGTGTCGGTGCCGAGCGGGAAGCGCTCCATGGTGAAGGGCGCGAGGAAGGGCCGAGCCACGGGACGCCAGGGCGATTGCGGATAGAGCGTCGGCGCCAGGATCGCGAAGGCGATGACGGCAAGCAGGATAACGATGCCGATGACCGCGCCGCGATTGCGGATGAAGCGCTTGAGGAAGTTCATGCGTGCGCCTCGATGCGCGGATCGACGATCCGGTAGACCAGATCGGTCGCGATGTTGAAGCAGACGACCATCGCCGAGGAGACGAAGAAGACGCCGAGCAGGACGGAATAGTCGCGCTGGACCAGCGCATCGAACATCAGGCGCCCGATGCCCGGCCAGGCGAAGACGGTTTCGGTCAGGACCGCGCCGCCGACGAGCTGGCCTGCCTGCAATCCCGCCAGCGTCACCACCGGCAGGATGGCGTTGCGGGCGACGTGCCGCCGCCAAACGCGGGATTGCGAGACGCCCTTGGCGCGCGCCGTCTTGACGAAATCGGCGCCAGCCACCTCCAGCATCGAGGCGCGCATCATCCGGGCATAGAGCGCGGTGAAGAACAGGCCGAGCGTCAGCGCAGGCAGGACGAGATGCTGGCCGATATCGAGCGCGCGGGCGAGACCGGTATAGTTCGCGCCGATGGTCTCGTAGCCGACATTGGGCACGAGTCCGAGCTTCAGCGCGAAGACGATCTGGCTCATCAGCGCGACCCAGAACAATGGCGTGGCATAGAACATCAGCGCCAGCGTGGTGATCAGGCTGTCCGACCATTTGCCGGCCCGGCGCGCGGCGAGCGCGCCCATCGCCGTGCCGACGACGAGCGAGACGAGGAAGGCCGCGCCGGTCAAAAGCAGCGTCGCCGGCAGGCGCTCCATGATCAGGCTCAGCACCGGCTGCTGCTGGCGATAGCTGAAGCCGAGATCGAAGGTGAGATAGCCCTTCAGGTAGATCCAGAGCTGGGTCAGGAAGGGCTGGTCGAGACCGAAGCGGGCGCGCAATTGTTCGAGGAGCTGCGCGTCCGCAGCGCCGGCCTCGCCGGCAAGCACCTGCGCGGGGTCGCCGGGTGCCGCCCGGATCAGCAGGAAATTCAGGATCGCGATCGCGAAGAGGACGATGATCCCCTTCACGAGCCGGCCGGCGAGGAATTGCGCGAGGTTCATTCAGGACTTTCGTGAAGCTGTCATCCCACGCGCGCCGCGGCGCGAAGTGCCGCTGCGCAGACGCGGGACCGTCATCAGGATAGGGCGGCCTTATGGGCTAACCCCGATACGATCCCGGATCGCCGCTTCGCGGCGCCCGGGATGACGCGCCCCTCGGAGCTGACCTTACTCCTTCCAGGCGTCGCGGAAGCCGTCGTCGACGCCGATGCCGGTGGTGACGAGGTTCTTGACGTTGCAGCGATAGATGGTCGGGAAATCCATCTCCAGCAGCCAGAGCACCGGCAATTCATCGGCCAAGATCTTCTGGATCTTGGTGTAGAGGTCCTGGCGCTCCTTGTCGGTCGGCGCGATCGCCGCGTCGGCGAAGAGCTTGTCGACTTCCGGATTGGAATAGCCACCGACATTGGCGAAGGGATTGCCTTTGGCAATGTTGGAGGAAATGTAGGAGCGGGCCACGCCCATGGCGGGATCGCCGAGCTGGTAGAGGAAGTTGAAGTTCAGGTCGAAATCCCAGTTCGACGCCTTCTGTGTCCAGCCGGGCACGTCGGTATTCTCGATCTGGATCTTGACGCCGACATCCTCGAAATTCTGCTTGATCGCCTCGGACCAGCGGCTCCAGGTCTCACCATAGGGCAGGTTGAGCAGCTTGATCGTCTCGCCCTTGTAGCCGGAGGCCTTGATCAGCTCCTTCGCCTTGGCAGGGTCATAGGTGTATTTCGGCACGTCGGCCGAATAGAACTTGGTCTTGGACGAGATCGGCCCGGTCGGCAGCTTGCCGAGGCCGCCCCAGACCACGTCCTTTCCGAACTCGCGATCGATCGCGTACATCAGCCCCTGGCGGAACTGCTTGTTGCCGAGGATGCCGTTGCGGACGTTGGGCGTGATCCAGGCATGGGGGGCGAACATCTCCCAGCCCTTGGTGGTCATGCAGGTATTGGGCAGCTTCGACAGCCGTGCAACGTCGTAGACATCGACCGAGCCGCCGGTCAGCACATCGACCTTGCCCGTCTCGTAGGCAACGGCGCGGGCGGCTGCATCGGGAATGATCTGCCAGTAGATCTCGTCGAGGTTCGGCTTGCCCTTCAGCCAGTAGTCCTCGTTCTTGACGAGGTGGATATAGGAACCCTTCTTCCACTCCTTGAGCTTGAAGGGGCCGGTGCCGATCGGCGTGTTGTTGGCGGGGTTGGCGCGATAATCCGTGCCGTCATAGATGTGCTTGGGGATCATCGGCGCGGAGGCGACCTCCTGCGTGATGATCAGCGGGCCGAAGGGCTGCTTCAGTACGATCTTCACGGTGAGATCGTCGACCTTCTCGATCTTCTCGACCTGGGCGTTGACGATCGGGCGCCAGCGCGGATGGACCTCGCGCAGGAACTTGTCGAGGGTGAAGACGACGTCATCGGCCGTGAACGGCTTGCCGTCATGCCATTTCACGTTTTCCTGGAGCTTGAAGGTATAGGTCTTCGCGTCCGGGGAGATCTCCCAGCTCTTGGCGAGCGAGGGCTGCGGCTCGAGCTTCTCGTTATAGCGCAGCAGCGACTCGTAGATGTTGCCGGCAACCATGTTGGTCGGGCCGTTCTGGTTGAGGCCCTGCATCAGCATGGGCGGCTCGGGCTGGACGACGACATGGACCGTCCCGCCCTTCTTCGGCTCCTGCGCGGTTGCCGCACCCAGCGCGAGAACCGACGCCGCCAGCGCCAGACCGAATCTCAAACCCCTAGCCTTCGCCGTCATCTGCTCGTTCCCCTGTCTCGTATCGAGATCATATCGTTTGAATCGGATCCGTTAGGATCGTCCGGCGCCATCGCACCCGATCACGCGTCTCTTGGCAAGCGCCGCGCCAACTGCCCGGACGCGTCAGCGCGCCATGCCCGCCAGCGCATCGCGCATCGAGGTGCTGGGAATGCCGAACAGGCCGCCGTAATGCGTCTCGAGATCGGTGATCACGAACATCACCGTCGAGATCGAGACAATACCGATCGCCAGCACGATCGCGGCGAGGCGCTTGCGCGGAATCTGCAAGCCGAAGCTCAGGAAGACCAGCATCAGCCAGAAGGTCATGACGCTGGTGAACAGCGGCGAGACGGGGCCACGCACATCCTCGATCACCGCCCAGCGCCGTTGCTGCACGCGCTGATAGGTGGCTCGACACTCTGCCGCGAGGTTGGCGCGAAGCGCATCGGCAGGGTTCAGGCCGTTGATCGCCCGGCCGATACGGCCGATCAGGGCGCCGAGCGCGGGATCGGCGCCTTCGCGCGCCATGGCAGCGGTGTCGGGATAGGAGACGCCCGCGGGCTTGGGCTCGTCTGGCCAGGTACTTGCGATCACACCCGCCGTATAGCCGCGCAGGTCGAGCCGGATCGGATCTGCCTCGGCCCCGTAGCTGCGCAGGCATTCATCGAACTGGGCGAGCCCAGCCGCATCGGCATTGCGATCGCGATAGGCCGTATCGAAGGCCGCCTTGACGCTGGAAAGCTGCAGACTGAGCACGAGGGCGGCGAAGGTCACGAGCAGGCTCGTCACCAGCCGGATCGCCTCCATCGTGCGTTCGGAGAGATGCTCCTCCGACAGCCAGCCCCGCAGCTTGACGCCGAAGATGGCGCTCCCGCTGAGCAATGCGCAGAAAATGAAGGCTGCCAGCGTCTCGGCCATGGTCGCGATCGCTCCGGACGGATGCGGTCCTTGCGCATACCGGCCCAGATGGGCGTGCGACCGCAGGTCCTGTCAACAGAGGCGACGAATTCCTCGCCATCGAACCCGCGTGCTCAGCGGAGCTCCTCGACATAGGTCGCGACGAAGCGGACGAGTTCGCTCTGCCGGGCCGTGCCGGTCTTGGCGAACAGGCGCTGGAGATGGGTCCGGGCGGTGGTCGGGGCGATGCCCAGCCGCTTGGCGGCAATGATCGTGTCGAGCCCCTCGACCATCAGGACGAGCATGCGCTCCTCGGTCGGCGTCAGGCCGCAGGCCTCGCTGACACGGGCGATGTTGCGATCCATCGCGCTTTCGGGATCGTCCACCGTCAGGACGAACAATTCGATGCTCGTCAGATGGACCGCGTCGATCGCGATCTGGCGGCCGTTGCGCAGCACCAGCGGCAACCGCATCTCGCCGGCCGCACTGCCAGTGCGGCAACGCTTCAGCCAGAGCTGCAACCGCGCCATGAAATCCTTGTCGCTGGCGGTGAAGCGGTCGATGCCCCCCAGGCCGTCGCGGGTCAGCGCTGCCGCGCCGCAGTTGCCGAAGCGCTGGTTCAGCTCGGCATCGATGACGAAAACCGGCCTGGAAGTCCGCCCGAAGGCGTCGGGGTCGACATGAGCGCGTGCGTGGAACGGGCTGTAGCTCGTCCTGGCGGCAATCGAGACGTGAAGCGACATCGCAATATCCATCCCTGCAATCGACGGGTCGCCGCACCCTGCTGCCGGAGAACCGAAACCCGGCCGGATGCAGCTCCGTTCTCTTTGGTCGCGGCGAGGCGCGAGCAGGTTCAATGCTCCTCTCGATTTTGGACTGTTATTGGATATCGCCTTCAGGCGCCCGCGGCAGGCTCCCCCACCGCCCGCGTCAGGCGGTCAGCGTCAGCTTGTAGGTATAGGTATCGCCCCGGAACAGACCTTCGACATATTCCAGCATGTCACCGTCGGCGCCGTAGCTGCGCCGTTTGATCAGCAGGCAGGGCACGGGAGCATCGAAGCCGAAGATGGCGCGTTCCTCGGCCGTCGGCGCCGCCGCCTCGATGGTCTGGTCGCAGCGCGTCAGGGGCAGGCCGAGTTCGGCGAGCCGGGCATAGACCGAGCCGGAGAGATCGCTCTCCGCCAGGTCCGGCGCCCGCTCCAGATTATACCAGGCGACCTCGCGCGACATCGGGATGCCGTCGCCGGAGCGAATGCGGACCAGCTTGAGGAAGCGCGCATGCGAGGAACGGCCGAAGATCGAGGCGATCGAGCGGTCGTTGACCACGGAGCGCTCGACGATGCGGGAGGACGGCACACGGCCGAGCTCCTGCATCTCCTGGGTGAAGCCCTTGAGCCGGTCCATGCCGGAATGCAGGCGCGGTCCGGCCCCTTGCACGATCGAGCCCAGCCGCCCCTGCGCGCTCAGCAATTTTCGCTCGCGCAGGGCGTTGTAGGAGCGCTGCACGGTGGCGCGGCTGATGCTGAGCCGCTCGGCGAGCTGACGTTCAGCCGGCAGGGTCGTGCCCGGCGGCAGCGTGCCGTCGCCGATCAGCTGAGTCAGCTGGTCCTCGAGCTGCTGGTAAAGCGGCTTGGCGGTGTCGGTACGCAGTTCCAGCAGGTTCTGGAAGGGCGGTTTTGCAATCTGCTTAGGCACTGTCATCGATGGCATGAGCGTGACACAACCCGCGTAGCAGTTCGTGAATGGGAAAATCAAACCCTATGACCGGCAAACCTGTCTTCGTCCTGGGAAGCTTCGTCGTCTCCTGCTCGGCGAAAGTCGCCCGCTTCCCGCGCCCGGGGGAATCGCTCGCCGCCGAAACCGTGACGATCGAGCCGGGCGGCAAGGGGCTGAACCAGGCGATCATGGCCCGCCGTCTTGGCGCCGCGGTCGAGGGCCTGCTCGCCGTCGGGGACGACCTCGCCGCAGCTTTCGCGCCGCCGGCGCTCGAACGGGCCGGCCTGCCGCAATCGATGCTGGTCCGTCTCGACGGCGCGACGGGTAGCGGCATCGGCTTCACGGACGCCAGCGGCGAGACCTGCCTTGCCGTCGCCTCCGGCGCCAATCTCGCCCTCACGGCCGCGCATGTCCGGCAGCGGGCGCCGGCCATTGCCGCTGCGGCGCTGGTGACGGCCCAGTTCGAGATCGGCGATGCACCGATCGAGGCGGCCTTTACGCTGGCCCGGCAGGCAGGCATTCCGACCCTGCTCAACCCCTCGCCCTTCCGGCCGATTCCCGCCGCCATCCTGGCGCTGACCTCGATCCTGATCATCAACGAGACCGAAGCCCGCGGCCTCGCGGCCGCGCTTGGACGGGAGCAGGACGAGGCAACCGATCCGGATCGCTTCGCGAGGGAACTCGGGCCGGCGCTCCTGAAGCACGGCCCGCGTCTCGTCGTCCTGACCCGAGGTGCAGCCGGAGCCGTGGCCGTCACGGCGGATGCTCCCACCATCGTGCAGGCGGACTTCCCGGTCGAGGCGATCGATTCGCTCGGCGCCGGCGACGCCTTCGCCACGACGCTCGGGGTTCGGCTGGCGATGGGACTGGCCTTGCCCGAAGCCCTGCGCGACGCCGCGGCGGCGGGCGCCCTGACGACCACCCGTCACGGCGTCTTCGAGGCGTTGCCCACGGCCGACGCCATCGCGCTCATGAGCGGGAGGTGAAACGGCTTCCTCGCGACGAGAAAATTTGGATTGCTTTTGGACTTTTCCTGACCGACCCATCCTGCTATTTTGGGAAGCGTGCATCACGCATGCGCCTTCCTTGGCCAGCCGGGATTTCTCATGCCGCGCCTCGACGTCGATACCGTCATGTCCACGATCGACCGGCTGCTGGTCGGGGCGATGGACGAAGGACAGATGCAGGCCGCCGCGGAAGCGATGCGGCAACTCTTCAACGGCTCGAAAGCCTGCTTCGCCGGGATCGGCCCCCACCCCGACGACTGGGCATCCTATGCGACCGATCCCGACGAAGCGCTGCAGGAGCGTTGCACCGGCGAACTCGCGCCCGATTTCATCGAGATGGGCGGCACGCTGCGCGACATCCCGTACGGTGCGATCTACCGGGATCACGAGGTGTTCGGCGCGGAAGCCCTGCGCAGCTCCCGCGTCTGGCAGGAATGGATGCGCCCGCAGGACATGTTTGGCGGCCTGGCCTGCCGGCTTGCCGGGAATGGGCAGGCCTTCTGGCTCTTCGACGTGCAGCGCGGGCGACATCAGGAGGGTTTCGACGCCGAGGATGCCGCCCTGCTCGAAAAGCTCTATCCGGTGTTGCGGCGCGTGGTCGAACTGCGCCGCCATATCGGCCGGGTGACCATCCAGCGGGACGAAGCTCGCGGCGCTCTCGACCGGATCGCCATCGGCCTCGCGATCCTCGACCAGGACATGCGCATCACCTACGCCAATGAAGGCGCCGACGAGATCCTGGCCGACCCTGACGGCGCGCTCAAGCTGCGCCAGGGCCGCCTGTTCGCACGTCAGCCTGCCGACCAGCGCCAGCTCAGGCAATTGGTCGAAGGCGCCTTGCGGAGCGCACTGGACCCCCTCGCCCATCATCAGGCCAGCATGATTTTGCATGGCGAGGATGGTTCTCATTCGCTTTCGGCCTGCGCCATGCCAGCGCCCCCTTCGCCTGCCCAGGATCAAGCGGCCGGCCAGGTCCTGATCGCGCTGCGGCGCCTCGAGACGGCGACCAATCTCGTCGCCTGCGCACGCCAGCTCTTCGACCTCACCGATACCGAAGCCAAATTCGCCTCCGCGCTCGCGAGCGGATCATCCCTGACCGAAGCCGCCGAAGCCCAGGGTGTCCGGATTTCGACTGCACGCACGCATCTGGCGCGGATCTTCCAGAAGACGAATACCCGACAGCAAAGTCAGCTCGTTTCACTGCTGCGCAGCGCGGAACTCCCTCTTCGGCCGCGCTGAATCCTCGCCATCTGGGCTGATCTCAAGCAACATTCGCCGCGTCTACGGTTTGTTTTCCTAGCTTCCTCTCGGTCAGGCCATGAAAACGAACCTAGACGAGACGCCGCGGCCGTTTCGTCATCCAAATGACGGAGATTATCCGGCCGGCCGATGAAACCGGCCGCCCGTCATCGGCCTGGGCACGCCGGTGGTCGAAGGCAGGCTCAGCGGCAACCCCTTCACCGAGCGTATGGCGAAATAGGCGAAGATCTGCGCCTCCAGCGCATCGCCGTTCCAGCCGACCGCCTCCACCGGCTCGACCGGCACACCCAGCCGCTCGGCAAGCCGCATCATGAAATGCCGGTTGAGCCGACCGCCGCCGCCGACGAGCCAGCGCTGCGGCCGGCGTGGGACATGGCGCAGCGCCGCAACGAGGCTCTCGATGGTAAAGGCTGCCAGCGTCGCCGCGCCATCGGCATCCGAGAGCTGCTCGACAACCTGGGCACGCCGATGGAAATCATTGCGGTCGAGCGATTTCGGCGCAGGCCGGTCGAAGAAGGGATTGGCCATGAAGCCGGCAACGAGATCGTCATGCACGCGCCCGCTGGCCGCCAGCGCGCCATCAGCGTCATAGGGCCGGCCGAGCCGGCGCAGCACGAAATCGTCGAGGATCGCGCTTGCCGGACCGGTATCGAAGGCGACGACGGTATCGCCGTCGATATAGGTGACATTGCCGACGCCGCCAAGATTGAGGACCATCACCGGCTGCTCGAGGCCCTGCGCGAGGGCGCGATGATAGAGCGGGGCAAAGGGCGCGCCCTCCCCGCCGGCCGCGACATCGGCATCGCGGAACCGGTCGACCGTGGGGATGCCCAGCGCATCGGCCACCGCCTGACCGTCGATGAGCTGACGGGTGAAGCGCTGCTCCGGCCGGTGGTAGACCGTCTGGCCGTGCAGGCCGACGAGATCGATCGCGGCGAGAGCAAGCCCCTGATCGGCGATATAGGCCCGGACGGCGGCGAGATGGTCGGCGGTGACGGCGGCTTCGAGCTCCGCCAGCGGAGCGCGCCCGGCCCGCTCGGCATCGGCGATCACGGCCTGAAGCTCCCGGCGCGTGGCGTCGCGGTAGGGATAGGACGCGCCGGCGCCGAAGGAGACGGCGTCGTGCCCGTCGCTCGTCACCAGCGAGACGTCGATGGCATCCATCGACGTGCCGCTGATCACGCCGATCGCGGTCAGGCTCTCCTGCGACAGGTCGGCCTCAGGCCTCGCGCCGGACAAGGCTATTCGCCCGGCTGCGGCCCGTCATAGCCGCCGATGATCACGAGATCGGACTGGCCGGCGCTGCTCAGGTGCTTCACCGCTTCCTGGTATTCGGGCGAGGCGTAGCAAGCGCGGGCCGTCTCCTCGTCCTTGAACTCGATAACGACGTTGTGCTTGCGGCCCTCGCCGCGGGCGAGCTTGTATTCGCCGCCGCGAACCAGGAACTTCGCACCGTATTTGGCGAAGGCTACGGCATTGAGCGAACGGTACTTGGCGTAGGCCTCGGCGTTCTCGACGTCGACGCGCGCGATCCAATAGCCCTTGGCCACGGTCAGGCTCCCTCGACGGCGACGAGATCGATCTCGCCGGCACCTTCGCGCAGCTTGCGCGCCTCGGCATATTCAGGGGAGAAGAGGTAGGCCCGCGCCGATGCGAAATCCTTGAACTCGATGATGATGTTGCGGGCGCGGCCTTCGCCTTCGCCCACCGTCATCTGGCCGCCACGCACGATCGGCGTGCCGCCGTAGATCTTCATGACCTCGGAGGCCTTGGCGGCATAGCCCGCCCATTTGGTCGCGTCGGAGACCTTGGCGCGGCCGATGACATATCCCTTGGGCATGGTGCTATCCGTTGGCTGAATCGGGTTCGGACCGGAGCTTACGAAGCCGCGACGATCTCGTCCATGACCGCGCCCGCCGCCGCACGCGGGTCTGCCGCGCGGATGATGGGACGCCCGACGACGAGATGATCGGCGCCGACGCGGATCGCCTCGGCCGGGGTGAGCGTGCGCTTCTGGTCACCCGCCGCGCTCCCGGAAGGCCGGATGCCCGGCGTCACGATGACCATGTCCGGCCCGATGACCTCGCGCACGATCGCCGTCTCGGCAGCCGAGCAGACGATGCCGTCGATGCCGGCCGTGCGAGCCTGCTCGGCGCGCAGGCGCACGAGATCGCGCACCGCGAGCCCATAGCCCGCATCGCGCAGGTCGCCATCGTCATAGGAGGTGAGCGCAGTGACCGCGAGCAGCTTCAGGTCGGCATCGCCGCGGCCTTCGACGGCACCGCGCATGGTCTGCGGATAGGCATGGACCGTGAGGAAGGTGACGCCGAGCTTGGTCAGCGAGTCCACGCCCTCGGTCACGGTGTTGCCGATGTCGTGCAATTTGAGGTCGAGGAAGACCTTCTTGCCCTCGGCGACGAGCTGGCGCGCGAGATCGAGGCCGCCGGCGAAGGCGAGGCGATAGCCGATCTTGTAGAAGGTGACGCCGTCGCCCAGCGTCGAGACCAGGCGGTAGGCATCCCACACGGTCGGTACGTCGAGGGCGACGATCAGGCGGTCGCGGACATCGTTGATCTTCGGGTTCATCAACCGGCTCCCTGAGTTTCGAGGGAAGGCGCATGATTCGAAGCAGGATGCAAGCGCGGGAAGCGCGAGCCCGGCACGGAGAACATCCTTCTGCGCATTGCTGCCTTTCCGAGAAACCTGTTTCCCCCGACCGGCCGACCCTCTAGGCCACACGCTCCGCTTCCTCGGAGACGCCGACGATGTCCTGGGCTGCCCTGACCGGGTTTCTGCTGCTGACCGGCATGGCCGCCTATGTCCAGACGCTGACCGGTTTCGCCTTCGGGCTGATCACGATGGGCGGCGTCGGCCTGACCGGTCTGCTTTCGCTGCCCGATGCCGCCATGCTCGTCAGCGTTCTCACGCTGGTCAACGCGGCGCAGATGCTGCTCAAGGGCTGGCGCGATGTCGACTGGCGCAAATTCGCGCTGGTTCTGATCGCGAGCTGGCCCTTCCTTTTCATCGGCTTCAATCTGCTGGAATGGCTCGCCGCGAGCCGGGCCGATCTGCTGCGACTGGCGCTGGGCTTCGTGATCATCGTCTCCAGCCTGCAGCTCGCGCGGAAACCCGACGCGTTCCGGCAGCCGTCGCGAGCCCCCAGCTTCCTGTTCTTCGGTGGCATCGCCGGATTGATGGGCGGTCTGTTCTCGACCGCTGGCCCGCCGCTGGTCTACCATTTCTACCGCCAGCCGATGCCGCTCGTCGTCGTCAGGGAAACGCTGGTGACGATCTTCGCGCTGAACGCCCTGTTCCGCACAGGGCTCGTCATCGCCTCCCAGCAGATTCCCGCGGCATCGACGCTATCGGCTCTCTTCGCCATTCCGGCAGTGATCGCGGGAACACATCTGGCACGCCGCTATCCGCCCCCGCTTTCGCAAGCCGTCATGCGGCAGATGGTGTTCCTGCTGCTGTTCCTGTCGGGCGTTTCGCTCGGCGCGCCGGCGGCTATTCACCTGCTTGGATTCTGAACCATCATGCTCGCTACAAAGGCGAGCGTGACGCCCCCCTGAACGACGGCGTGGCTGCGTCGAGAAACCCGGCAGGCGCTAGAACTGCGGCTCCTGCGGAGCCTGCGCCGTCAGCACCTGCTGGAAGACCTGCGCCCAGACTTCCGGCGGCTGCGCACCCGAGACCGCGAGCTTGCCGTCGACGATGAAGAAGGGCACGCCTGTGACGCCGACCTTGCGAGCGTGATCCTCCAGCCCGATCACGGTCTCGCGCAACTCGTCATTGGCGAGTTCGTCGCGGGCGGCCTGTTCGTCGAAGCCCTGCTCGACCGCGATCTGGATCAGCGTCTCCAGATCGCCGATGTCGCGCCCATCCTGCCAATAAGCCTTGAACAGGGCCGCCGTCATGTCGCCCCCGCGCTGCACCGTCGAGGCGGCTGCAACCAGCATATGGGCCATGCGGGTGTTGACGCTCTTCGTCACCTTCGCCCAGTTGAAGGTGACGCCGCTCTCCAGCGCCGCCTCCGACAGCCGAACCTCGATCTCCTTGCGCTTGCCGGGGCCGAACTTGCTTTCGAGATAGTGGGTACGATCCATGCCCTCCTCGGGCATCTCCGGGTTGAGTTCGTAGGGCAGCCAGGTAATGGCGAAGCGCTCGTTCAGGCCATAGCGCTCCAGCGCCGTCTCCAGCCGGGCCTTGCCGATGAAGCACCAGGGGCAGGCGATGTCGGAGACGATCGCGAGCGGCATCTTGTCCTGCATGTCGATGTCCTTGTCTCAGGCAGGCGGGTAGCGGTGCTGCCCGCCATGCCGGTCTTCGGCGAGCGCTTCCACGCCCGGCGTCTCGCAGCCGGAGAGGAAGGCGGGGCCCACCGGAATCTTGCCGGCACCGCCGGGGATGTCGAGGATATAGGTCGGCTGGCACAGCCCGGAAAGGTTGCCGCGCAGGCTTTTGACGAGCGCCTGCCCCTCCTCAAGCGTCAAACGGAAATGCGAGGTGCCGGGCGCGAGATCGGGATGGTGCAGGTAGTAGGGCTTGATGCGGTTCTCGACGAAGGCGCGCATCAGGGCACCGAGCGTCCCGACATCGGCATTGATGCCCCTGAGCAGCACCGACTGGCTGAGCAGGACATGGCCGGCATCGGCGAGCGTTGCGATCGCGGTGCGGGCATCGTCGGTGAACTCGCGCGGATGATTGGCGTGGATGGCGATATAGCTCGCCTTGCCAGGGATGCGCAGTGCCCTGGCATAGTCCGGCGTGATCCGGCCGGGATCGACGACGGGCACGCGGGTGTGCCAGCGCGCGACCTTGATATGCGGGATCGCGGCAAGACGCTTCGCGACCTCGCGCACGCGACGGGCGGAGAGAATGAAGGGATCGCCGCCCGTCATGATCACCTCCCAGATCTCGGGCCGGGAGGCGAGATAGGCGAGCGCGGCGTCGAGCTTGGCGCCGGTCAAGGCATCGCCGCCGGGGCCGACCATCTCGCGCCGGAAGCAGAAGCGGCAATAGACCGGGCAGGCATGGACGAGCTTGAGCAGGGCGCGGTCGGGATAGCGATGGACCACGCCCTCGACCGGCGAATGAGCCTCGTCGCCGATCGGGTCGGCCAGTTCCTGCGGCAGCGTCGTGAGTTCGGCAGCGTCGGGGATGAACTGGCGCGCGATCGGGTCGGTGGGATCAGCCGGATCGATCAGCCCGGCAACGGCCGGCGTCACCGAGACGGCATAGCGCTCCGCCACCTTCTGCAGGGCATCGCGGCGCGCGGGCGCGGCCAAGCCGGCCTCGACGAGCGCGTCGATGCTGCGCAAAGGCTGGCCACCGGGGGGCTGGTGAACGGTCATGCCCCTCCCCTGCCCGGTTCCGCGACCGGCGTCCAGAGCACATCCTCGATCCGGCGCGCGCCGACGCAGAGCATGACGAGCCGGTCGAAGCCGAGCGCGATGCCGGATGCCGCCGGCATCAGCGCCAGCGCTTCCAGGAAATCATCGTCGACCGGATAGCGCTCGCCATAGATGCGCTCCTTCTCGTCCATGTCGGCCTCGAAACGACGGCGCTGCTCGGCCGGATCGGTGAGCTCGCCGAAGGCATTGGCGAGCTCGACGCCGCAGGCATAGAGCTCGAAACGCTCGGCCACACGCGGATCGCCGGGCTTAGGCCTTGCGAGCGCGGCCTCGCTAATTGGGTATTCGCAGAGGATCGTGGCACGGCCACGGCCGAGATGCGGCTCGATGCGCTCGGACAGGATGCGACTGAAGATGTCGGACCAGCTATCGTCGTCGGTAACCCGGATTCCGGCCTCGATCGCATCGGCTGCGAGCCCGCCGCGATCAACCTCCTGATCGGCTGTCACCGTGCGCAACAGGTCGATCCCGGCATGGCGCCTGAAGGCCTCCTGCAAGGTCAGGCGCTCGGGCTCGGCGAAGGGGTCGGCCTCGATACCGCGCCAGCGAAGCATGGAAGCGCCGGCAGCGCGGGCGGCTTCGGCCATCAGTGTGGCGCAGTCCTGCATCAGCGCCTCGTAACCCTCGCCGGCGCGATACCATTCCAGCATCGTGAATTCGGGATGGTGCAGCGCGGTGCGCTCGCGATTGCGGAAGACGCGGGCGAAATCGAAGATGCGGCGCTCGCCGGCCGCCAGCAGCTTCTTGGCTGCGAATTCCGGCGAGGTGTGCAGGTAATAGGGATGCGGCGCGGCCGCGTTGTCGATCAGCGTCGTCGCGAAGCCGTGCAGATGCGTCTCGTTGCCGGGCGAGACCTGGAGGATCGCCGCCTCGACCTCGGTGAAGTCGCGGTTCTCGAACCAACGCCGCAGCGCAGCCTTGATCCGCCCCCGCGCCAGCAAGGCCGGGCGGCGGTCGGCATGGATGTCGGGGCGCCAGAACGGCGTCGGGGACGAACTCATCGAAACTCGCGTCGAATGCGTCGGAAAGCTTTCGTTTCGCGCGCGAATGCGGTAGTTGCGCGGCGACAGAATTCGCATAGCGCGGCGGAACGCCGCGCACCAGAAGGACATTCACGTGGTCAAGGTCATCGCCTCTTCCGTCCGCAAGGGCAACGTCCTGGATCTGGACGGACATCTCTGCACCGTCATCTCGGCCGAGAGCTTCTTCCCCGGCAAGGGCACGCCGACGACGCAGATCGACATGCGCCGCATCTCCGACGGCACCAAGATGACCCAGCGCTACAAGACGACCGAGCAGGTCGAGCGCGCCTATGTCGAGGACCGCGACTTCACCTATCTCTACCAGGACGGCGAGCAGTACGTCTTCATGAACCCCGAGACCTACGATCAGATCCCGGTCGACAAGGACGTGATCGGCGACGCCGCTCCCTATCTCCAGGAGAACATGAAGGTCTCGCTCTCGGTGTTCGAGGACAAGGCCGTCGCAATCGAACTGCCGCAGCGCGTCACGCTCGAAGTCGTCGAGACCGAGCCGGTGACCAAGGGCCAGACGGCCTCCTCCTCCTACAAGCCGGCGATCCTCTCGAACGGCGTGCGCAGCGCAGTGCCGCCGCATGTCGGCATCGGCACCCGCGTCGTCGTGATGACGGCCGACGGCTCCTATGTCGAGCGCGCGAAGGATTGATCTGCTGGCGCAGAGCGCAGCAGAAAATTCTCCTCTATAGCTTTTCGCAGCGGGCCCTTTCCGGGCCCGTTGTCGTTTCCGAGGACATCATGACGCTCACAGTCAAGGCCGCCGCCCTTTCCGGCTTCGTGCAGACGCTCAAGGCGCTCGACGCCATTCTCGACAAGGCCGTGCAACAGGCCGAGACCCGCAAGATCCAGCCGGAAGTGCTGCTCTCCGCCCGCCTCGCGCCGGACATGCTGGCCTTCACCCGCCAGATCCAGCTCTGCTGCGATTTCGCCAAGAACGCGGTCGCGCGCCTTTCGGGCGGCGAGAACCCGCGCTTCCCCGACGAGGAGAAGAGCTTCCCGGAGCTGAAGGAGCGCATCGCCAAGACGCTCGCCTTCGTCGCCGCGGCCGACAGCGCCGTGCTCGATGCCGGGCTCGCCCGCGAGGTCACCTTCCCGCGCGGCCCCTCGGCGACCGTGACGATGACCGGCGAGGCCTATCTCACCCGCTTCGCCATCCCGAACTTCTATTTCCACGCTACGACGGCCTACGACATCCTGCGCCAGAACGGCTTCCAGATCGGCAAGCAGGACTTCCTGCTCGGCGTCTTCGACGCCTGAGGCCAGCCTTCCTGACATGAGCCTGATGCCGGCCATCACGATCGAACGCCCCTCTCCCCGGGATGCCGGGGAGATCGCCGCGCTCTATCTGGCGTCGCGCGCGGAGGCCCTGCCCTGGCTGCGCCGTGTCCATAGCGACGACGAGGTGCGGGGCTGGATCGCGCATGTCAGGCTCGCCACCGGCGAGACCTGGGTCGCGCGGGAGACCGGGCGCATCCTCGGCTTTCTCTGCCTCGACGGCGAGGACCTCGACCAGCTCTACCTGCTGCCGGGAGAGTTCCGGCGCGGCATCGGCTCGCTGCTTCTCGCCAAGGCGAAGGAGTTGAGCCCGGAGCGGCTCCATCTGTTCACCTTCCAGCGGAACATGGCTGCGCGGGCCTTCTACGAGCGCCACGGCTTCCGCCTCGTCGACCTCAACGACGGCGAGCGCAACGAGGAAGGTGAGCCGGACGCACTTTACGAGTGGCGCCGATCTTTTTCGACCGGGGACTTGTAATCGGGAAGCGCCCTTCCCATCTTGGGATTACGGCGATGTCGAGAGCGTTCCACAGCTCTCCAGCGCCGTTGAAGACGGCCATGAGCCGAACGTTTGACGCCGGATGTACGCGCACCCGTTCAGGACATGGCCGTTGGTTCATTCCGAGGCCCGTAGCGGACATCCGCTGCGGGTCTTTTCGTTTGCACCTTCCGCCTCGGCGAGGCATGCGCCGACAGTCCCGTCCCTCCTTTGGCGAGCACGGTGCTCAAGACGCAGATGCTCGCCACAAGGGCGAGCATGACGCCATGGCTTTCTCTCAATCCTGCAGGAACGGGTTGTTCTGCCGCTCTTCGCCGAGCGTGCTGGCCGGGCCGTGGCCGGGCAGGAACTGGACGTCGTCGCCGAGCGGCAGGAGCTTCGTCTTGATCCCCGAGATCAGCGCCTCATGGTCGCCATAGGGGAAATCGGTGCGGCCGACGGAGCCGGCAAAGACGGTGTCGCCCGCCAGCAGGAAACGCAGGTCCTTCTGGAAGAAGGTGACATGGCCCGGCGAATGGCCCGGCACATGTGCGACCGCGAAGGTCAGGTCGCCAAGAGAAACCGTATCGCCCTCCTTCAGCCAGCGCGTCGGCACGACCACCTTCATGCCGGGGATGTCGAAGCGCAGCCCCTGTTCCGGCAAGGCCTCGAGCAGGGGCTTGTCGCCCTCATGCGGCCCGATCACCGGGATCGACAGCGCCTCGGCCAGCTCTGTCGCGCCGCCGGCATGATCGAGATGGCCGTGCGTCAGCCAGATCGCGACCGGGGTCACGCCGAGCTCCTTCAGGGCGCCCAGAAGCTTCGGAACATCGCCGCCGGGATCGACGATGGCCGCCTCGTTTGATTTGGGCTCCCAGACGATCGAGCAATTCTGCTGGAACGGCGTCACCGGCACGACGGCGATCTGGAGCGGCGGGTGGTCGGTCATGGGAGGCCTTTCGATGATCGCAGAAGGCTTTTACCGCCCGCCGCAGCGACTGGCGATGAGCGCGCGGTAATTCACCAGCTCGGAATCCATCTCGGCGACATTGCGTGCGCGTTCCGCCCCGCCCTGACAGGCGGCGAAGACCGAGCGGGCCTTCTGGAGATAGGTGACATGCTCGCGCCAGGTCCGGCACTGTGTCGCCTGGTCGGCTGTGGCCACACCCGCGAGCCGCGTCTGCTGCTGGCGGAAGCCGGCCTCGTTCTGGAAGAGATCGCGCGAGCAGGTCGCCGGGCGCGGCTGCTGGGCCAACGCGGGAGCAGCCAGCAAAAGCGCCGCAACGGCCAGGACCAGCCTCATCCGAGGTTCAGCTCCTTGAAGAAGTCGTTGCCCTTGTCGTCGATGACGATGAAGGCCGGGAAATCTTCGACCTCGATCCGCCAGACCGCCTCCATGCCGAGCTCCTGATATTCGAGCACCTCGACCTTGCGGATGCAGTCCTGCGCGAGGCGCGCCGCCGGGCCGCCGATCGAGCCGAGATAGAAGCCGCCATGGGCCTTGCAGGCCTCGCGCACGGAGGCCGAGCGGTTGCCCTTGGCGAGCATCACCATCGAGCCGCCGAAGGACTGGAACTGGTCGACGAAGGAATCCATCCGGCCGGCCGTGGTCGGGCCGAAGGAGCCGGAGGCGAAGCCTTCCGGCGTCTTGGCCGGGCCGGCGTAATAGACCGGGTGGTTCTTGAAATAGTCCGGCATGCCCTCGCCGCGCTCCAGCCGCTCGCGGATCTTGGCATGGGCGAGATCGCGCGCGACGACGATCGTGCCGGTCAGCGAAAGGCGCGTCTTGACCGGATGCTTCGAGAGCGTCGCGAGAATCGCGCTCATCGGCTGGTTGAGGTCGACCTTGACGACATCGCCGCCGAGCTTCGCCTCATCGACCTCCGGCAGGTATTTCGACGGATCGGTCTCCAGCGCCTCCAGGAAGATGCCATCCCTGGTGATCTTGCCCTTGGCCTGGCGGTCGGCGGAGCAGGAGACGCCGAGCCCGATCGGCAGCGAGGCGCCGTGGCGCGGCAGACGGATGACGCGGACATCATGGCAGAAATACTTGCCGCCGAACTGTGCGCCGACGCCGAGCGCCTGCGTCATCTTGTGGACCTCTTCCTCCATCTCGATATCGCGGAAGGCATGGCCCGAGGGCGATCCCTTCGTCGGCAGCGCGTCGAGATATTTGGTCGAGGCGAGCTTGACCGTCTTCAGGTTCTGCTCGGCCGAGGTGCCACCGATGACGATGGCGAGGTGGTAGGGCGGGCAGGCGGCGGTGCCGAGCGTCAGAATCTTCTCCTTCAAGAACGCCATCATGCGGTCCTTGGTCAGGAGTGAGGGCGTCGCCTGGTAGAGGAAGGTCTTGTTGGCCGAACCGCCACCCTTGCAGACGAAGAGGAACTTATAGGCGTCCTCACCCTCGGCGTAGATGTCGATCTGCGCCGGCAGGTTGGTCGCGGTGTTCTTCTCCTCGAACATCGAAAGCGGCGCGAGCTGTGAATAGCGCAGGTTGCGCTTGAAATAGGCATCCGCCACGCCCTCGCCGAGCGCCGCCTCGTCGTCGCCATCGGTCCAGACCTTGCGGCCCTTCTTACCCATCACGATCGCGGTGCCGGTGTCCTGGCACATCGGCAGCACACCGCCGGCGGCGATATTGGCGTTCTTCAGCAGGTCATAGGCGACGAACTTGTCGTTCGAGGTCGCCTCGGGATCGTCGAGGATCTTGCCGAGCTGGGCGAGATGACCGGGACGCAGCAGATGGTTGATGTCGATGAAGGCCTGCTCGGAAAGCTGGCGAATCGCTTCGCGCGAGACGTTCAGGACCTCGCGGTCGCCGATCTTCTCGACGCTGACGCCTTCGCTGCCGAGCTTGCGATAGGGCGTGGTGTCCTCGCCCAGCGGGAAGAGATCGACATGCGTATAGGCCATGGCCAGCGGCTCCGAAACAGGGTGCACCGCGATCAGGACATGGAAGACGCGGTAACGATCCAGCCGGCGTCATAGCCCGTCGGCCGGCATCGTCCAAGCAGTCTTTAATGCGTTTAAGCCTAGGCCGCCTGCGCGGCTGATTCGGCGAGGATCGCGTAGATCGCGGCGGGGTCGCGGACCTTGCGGACCTGTTCCAGAACGGTCTGGTTACGCAGCACGCGCGCCACACGGGCGAGCGCCTTGAGGTGATCGGCGCCGGCACCTTCGGGCGCGATCAGCACGAAGATGATGTCGACGGGCTGACCGTCGAGCGCGTCGAAATCGATCGGCTTCTCGGTGCGGGCGAAGAGCCCGACGAGGCGATCGATCGCCGGCATGCGGCCGTGCGGGATCGCGATGCCATCGCCGATACCGGTGGAGCCGAGCCGCTCGCGCTGGAGCAGAGCTTCGAAAAGCTCGCGGTCCGGCAGGCCCGTCAGCGAGGCGGCATGCTGGGCAAGCTCCTGCAGAGCCTGCTTCTTGCCGTTGGCCCGCAGCGGCGAGATCACCGCTGCTGGGCTCAGAAGATCGGTCAGCGTCATTCGCCCGTCCATGCATGTCCCGTGCCGGTCGAAAAGCCGGCGGCACGGGTCAGGTTCGACGGCCGGAGCGGATCGCCCGCCGGCCTCAGGACAACGATGCCGGCGGGTCGATCCAGCCGATATTGCCGTCGCGGCGGCGGTATACGACGTTCATGCGGCCATTGCCAGCGTGGCGGAAGATGACGACCGGCGCGCCCGTCAGGTCAAGCTCCGCGACAGCGTCGCTTACCGTCCTGATATGCAGGGATTTGGTCGATTCCGCGACGATCACCGGGTTATCGCCGGCTGAAGCCCCATCGATTTCCTCGATATCCTCATCGGGAGCCGCGATCACGTAGCTGGGGATTTCGATGCCAATGTCGCGGCCATTGCCCGCCGAACGATCCTTCAGCCGACGCTTGTAGCGTCGCAGCCGCTTCTCGATGCGCTCGGCCATCTTGTCGAGGCTGGCATAGGGATCATGGGCAGTGGCAGAGGCTTCCAGCGTGATTCCCGAGGAGAGGTGCAGGACACCGTCGGTCCGGAAGGCGGAGCCGTCCTTGTCCACGGTGACGTGGCCCTGGTAGCCACCCTCGTAATATTTGCTGACCGCCGCAGCGACCCGCTCCTCGGCCTGGCCGCGCAGGGCCTCGCCGACATCGAGATTCTTGCCGGAGATTCGCAAGCTCATGGAGTGCTTCCCCTTGGTTTAGCCATGGCCCTGTTCGGCCATCCCTAGGAGCTAAGAACCGCGAGTCGGGGTTGTCAATGAGCCGGCGCACTCATGGCGCGCATGCGCCTGCGCTTTGGAACAAAATCGCGCGACGCTACCCCAGCGCCATCGCGACTTTCTCGCGCCGGCGCTCCATGGAGGACGGGATTCTGAGGGATTCGCGGTATTTCGCCACGGTGCGCCGAGCGATATCGATGCCGCCATCCTTGAGCCGGGTGACGATGGCATCGTCCGAAAGGACCGCCGAGGGGCTCTCGTCGTCGATCATCTGCTTGATCCGGAAGCGGACCGCCTCCGCCGAATGCGCTTCGCCGTAGCCGGTCGCGGCGATCGCGGCGGAAAAGAAGTACTTCATCTCGAAGACGCCGCGCGAGCAGGTCAGGTATTTGTTCGAGGTGACGCGCGAGACGGTCGATTCGTGCATGCCGATCGCATCGGCCACGGTCTTGAGGTTGAGCGGGCGCAGATGCTCGACGCCATGGGCAAAGAAGCCGTCCTGCTGCCGCACGATCTCGCTCGCGACCTTCAGGATCGTCCGGGCGCGCTGCTCCAGCGAGCGGGTCAGCCAGTTCGCGGTCTGCAGGCATTCGGCGATGAAAGCCTTGTCCGAATCGTTGCGGGCCGCCCGCGAGACGCGCGCATGGTAGGTCTGGTTGACCAGCAGGCGCGGCAGAGTGTCGGGGTTGAGGTCGATCAGCCAGGAACCGTCGGGCGCGGCGCGGATGAAGACATCCGGCACGACGGTCTCGGCGGCCGAGCCGCCGAAGGCGCGGCCCGGCTTGGGGTCGAGGCGGCGGATTTCGCCCACCATATCGGCGATATCCTCGTCGTCGACGCCGCAGAGGCGCTTCAGCGCGGCGAAATCGCGCTTGGCGACCAGCGGCAGATTCGCCACCAGTGCCTGCATCGCCGGGTCGAAGCGGTTGCGGTCGCGCAACTGGATGGCCAGGCATTCGGCGACGTCGCGGGCCGCGACGCCGGACGGGTCGAAACCCTGGACGACGCGCAGCACCGCCTCGACCCTGTCGATGGCGACGCCGAGGCGTTCGGCGATCTCCGCCAGCGGCTCGCCGAGATAGCCGCTATCGTCGACCGCATCGATGATATGGCGGCCGATGATGCGCTCCGCCGGCGCGATGACGGCGAGATCGAGCTGCGCGATCAGGTGATCATGCAGCGAAGCGTCCGCCGTCAGGCTGCTTTCGAAACCCTCGGGATCGCCGTCGAAGGAGCCCCCCGACGCGCCATAGGCGCCGCCGACGATCGGCAGGCTGTCGGCCCCGCCCGCCTCGCTGCGGGCCGGGGTCGGCTGCTCGTTCTGGAAAACATTGTCGAGCCCGGTGCCGAGCCTGCCCTCCATGCCCTCCTGCGTATGCAGGCTCTCGGCACGGGCGAAGCTCTCGGCATCGGCGGCGTGAGGACCATCGGCATCATCGGGCCGGGCCGGCAGGTCGTTCGCCTCGTCGCGCTCCAGCAGCGGATTGCGCTCGAGCTCGCCCTCGACGAAATTCTGAAGCTCGAGATGGGAGAGCTGCAGGAGCTTGATCGCCTGCAGCAGCTGCGGCGTCATCACCAGGGATTGTCCCTGGCGCAGCTCCATGCGCGGCATCATCGCCATGCGCCAAAGGCCCTTCCCACTCGCGCGCCATCGGCACGCTTCTTGCTTGCGAAAAGGACACTAGCGCCGGCTCACCGCCGCGTCAAAGGCTGCACCGCGCCTGCGGACAGAGAATGATGCACCGCAACAAATCCGCAGCGAAGCGGGCCGAAGCGCCTCAGAGGCGGAAATCCTCGCCGAGATAGACGCGCCGGACATCCGGATTGGCGATGATCTCGGCCGGCGAGCCTTCGGTCAGGACCCGTCCCGAGTGGATGATGTAGGCGCGGTCGACCAGACCGAGCGTCTCGCGGACATTGTGGTCGGTGATCAGCACGCCGATGCCGCGATCGGTCAACTGACGCACCAGCGCCTGGATGTCGCCGACCGCGATCGGGTCGATGCCGGCGAAGGGCTCGTCGAGCAGGATGAAGGAGGGCTTGCCGGCCAGGGCCCGCGCGATCTCGCAGCGGCGGCGCTCGCCGCCCGAGAGCGCGATCGAGGGCGCCTTGCGCAGGCGGGCGATGGTGAATTCCTCGAGCAGCTGGTCGAGCTGGCGCTCGCGTGCCTTGCGGTCGGGCTCGACCACCTCCAACACCGAGCGGATATTGTCCTCGACCGACAGGCCGCGGAAGATCGAGGCTTCCTGCGGCAGGTAGCCGATGCCGAGGCGCGCGCGCTGGTACATCGGCAAGGCCGTGATGTCGTTGCCTTCGAGCGAGATGATGCCGGCATCGGCCGCGACCAGCCCGGTGATCATGTAGAAGATCGTCGTCTTGCCGGCGCCGTTGGGGCCGAGCAGGCCGACCGCCTCGCCCTGACGCAGATGGAGACTTGCATCGGAGACGACGGCACGCCCGCCATAGCTCTTGCGCAGACCGTCGACCGCGAGGATGCCCGGTCCGCCGATCGCGGCGACCCTGGACGAGGCCTGACGGACCTCCCCGTTGTCACGATTGCCGAAAAGACCGCGCAGCCGGCCGAAGACGCCCGGTTGCTGCGGGCGTGGGGCCGGCCGCGCCGGCGCGGCCGTGGGACGAGGCGCTTCGGAAACAGTCACTGCAGCACGATCAGTTGGTGGGCTTGGGCGCCGGCTTGGCGCCGGGCTTGCCGGCCTCGGTCTTGTTGGCGTCAGCCGCATTCGGAACGAACAGGCCCTGCACGCGCCCGCCCTGGACATTCGCGATGCCGGTTTCCGTGTTGTAGATCAGCTTCTCGCCGCGGGTCACGTTCGGCCCGTCGTTGAGGGCGACATTGCCGGTCATGATCACGACGTTGTTGGCGCGATCGAACTCGGCATTGTCCGAGGTTGCGGCCTGCGTCTTCGAGACCACCGTGACCGGCCCCTTGCACAGGATGCGCTTGATCGAACTGTCATTGCCCTGACCGCCCGCGCCTGCGCCCGCCGCCGCGGGAGCCGGCGTTGCCGGGCGCCCGGCGGTTCCGCCCGGGCCGCCACGGCCCTCGTAGAGCACAGTCATCACGGTGCAGCGAACCGTCGTCTCGCCCTGTACGGCCACGACATTGCCGGAGAAGATCGCCTTGTTCTCCTTGTCGAGCACGTCGAGCTTGTCCGCGTCGATCTTGATCGGCTCCTTGCTGTCGCCGCCGAGGCCACCCAGCGCCGAGGATGCGCCGCGCGCCTTGGCCGGGGCTGCCTGCGGCTTGGCGGGGGCGGCCTGCGCGAAGGCCTCCTGCGGCGCGCCAAGCAGCGCGAAACCCGCGGCAAGCAGCAGCGCGGCGTCGCGGGCATCTGCGAAACGGAGCATCTGGCCAGCCCTGGTCATGTCACTGTCTCTTCCCATTACCAGCGTCGCCCGCCGGTGCTGCATCCGCGGGAGGAACCCGATTCGCTTTCAGCAATTCCGGCATCGGCGTGCTGCCCTCGCGTTCGGGGCCGGCGAGCGTACCTGCTGGCGCGTTCCGGATGAAGACTCGCACCCGTCCCTCGAAGGCGATCAACTCGCCATTGTTCTTCACGTCAAGGGTGTCGGCGTCCACCGTGGTCTCGCCGAGGCTGACCTTGACCGGCTCCTTCGAGACGACGGTGCCGGATTTGAAGTCGACATCGGCCGTCTTCATCTGCATCTCGTGGTCGCTCTCGGTGCGGATCCTGACATCGTCGATGAGACGCAGCTTCTCCTTCTGCGTATCGAACAACCCCGTCTTCGCATTCACCGTCACCCAGCCCTCGCGCTCCATCTGGATGCGCGCCGTCAGGGTCTGGAGCTCGATCTGCGTGGGATTCCTGATCTCCTGGAAGGCGTTCACGGCCGTGACCTGGTAGGGCCGGTTGTCCTTGCGGTAGCCCGAGAGCTTCGGCGTCTCCATCCTGACCTTGCCGCCGGTGATGCCGACCGAGCTGACCGAGACATTCGCCAGCTTGCCGCCGAGCGGCGACAGGAAAGGAATGACGACGAGCGCCAGCACGAGCACGATCGCCGCGACGGGAATCAGCCGGCGCAGGAGGTGCACCAGTTGCGTATGGCGCCGCGCCGCGCCGAAGGCCGCGCGCCGGCGTAGCGCCTGCGCGGCCAGCCCCGCAGCCGGGTCGTTGAAGGTCATTGCCAAAGTCATGTCCCGCGCAATGGCAGCCGCTGACGGCATTTTCGTGTCACAGGACAGGCCACATCGCGCCCCCGCGTAGCTCGTCCATGAGGGCGCGCGCTTGTCTGCGCGCGCCACCCGCGCGCAGACTGACGCAAGAAGCCTTGGAAATTGTCAAGTGTGCGCGAAGATGTCGGTCTCGTCCCAGCCGGCGAGATCGAGCTCGGCCCGGTAGGGCAGGAACTGGAAACAGGCCTGGGCGAGGTGCCGGCGCCCTTCGCGCGCCAGCATCGTCTCGAGCTTCTCGTGCAGCGCGTGCAGGTGCAGCACATCGGAGGCGGCATAGGCGAGCTGGGCCTCGCTCAGCGTATCGGCACCCCAGTCGGAGGATTGCTGCTGCTTCGACAGGTCGACGCCGAGCAGTTCGCGCACGAGATCCTTGAGCCCGTGCCGGTCGGTATAGGTGCGGGTCAGCTTCGAGGCGATCTTGGTGCAATAGACCGGCGTCGTGACTACGCCGAAGGCGTGCTTGAGCACTGCGACGTCGAAGCGGGCGAAGTGGAAGAGCTTCAGAACGGCCGGGTCCTCGAGCAGGCGGATCAGGTTCTTCGGACGCTCGCCGCCCTTGGGAATCTGCACGACATCGGCGGTGCCGTCGCCGCGCGACAGCTGGACGACGCAGAGCCGGTCGCGGTGCGGATTGAGGCCGAGCGTCTCGGTATCGATCGCGACGCTCGACCCGGCCTCATAGCCGTCCGGCAGGTCGCCGCGATGGAAACGGATGGTCATGCTCGAAACCTCACTGGGGCCGCGCGGAGGCGCCCTTCAACTGCACTTCACGACAAGGGGAACGGCAGGCCGCGAGCCGAAAGCAACGCGTGTTCCGCAGCTAACCGCCAGCCCCGTCGCGTTCAAGCCCTTTCTGGGCCGATATAAACTCTTAGGCGCCCCGTTAACCTTTTATTCACCATAAGCTTCACCCTCGCGGCAAGCCGTGCGACAAAGGCCATCGGAGCTTGCCTGATGTCCCTGATCCGCCTCTTCAGCGATTTCGATGGCCGCATCGGCTTGCGGACCTTCTGGCTCGGCAGCATCGCGGTCGCGCTGACGCTGCTCGCCATCCAGCGCACCGTGCCGCTTCTGGTCGGTTACCGGGACGCGATCATGATCGTCGCCTTCGTCAAGGCCTTCGCCCTGTTTCCCTGGGCCGCGCTGGCAGCGAAGCGTGCCACCGACCGTGGCAGCACACCGCTCTTCGGCATCCTGCTGGTCTGCGCGATCGTGCTGCCGGAGCATCTGCGCGTCGTCATGCCGTTCGGCTGGCGCCCGTCGCTGGAGGCGATCTCGACCATGGCCTGGGTCGTCGCCTTCATCGATCTCGGGCTGCTGCCGTCGGCAGCGAAGCAGGATAGGGTTGCGGCCACGCCAGCGGGGGCTAGAACATCGGATTGAATACCAACCCGATGTTCTAGATCTTTGATTTTGCATCGGCTTTCCCGAAAACCGCATTCCTCTTTTCGGGCCGATGCTCTAAAGCGGCGGAATGAGCGCCGCACCCACCTCCCCCACCCCCGCACTGCCTTTCGACCCGGCCGACCCCGTCGCCTTGACGCAGGCCCTGGTCCGCTGCCCCTCGGTGACGCCTGAAGAAGGCGGCGCGCTCGCGCTGCTTGCCGCCGTGCTCTCGGCGGAAGGCTATGATGTGCATCGCCCGGTCTTCAGCGAGCCCGGCACGCCTGATGTCGAGAATCTCTATGCCCGCATCGGCAGCACCGCTCCGGTCTTCGTGATCGCCGGCCATACCGATGTCGTTCCTGTCGGCGACGAGGCCGCCTGGACGCGCGAGCCCTTCGGCGGCGCGATCGAGAATGGAACGCTCTACGGGCGCGGCGCCTGCGACATGAAGGGCGGGCTCGCCGCCATGGTCGCAGCCGCGATCCGCTACGGCCGTGACAATCCCGATGCGCCCGGCTCGATCGCCTTCCTGGTCACCGGCGACGAGGAAGGCCCCTCGGTCAACGGCACGGTCAAGCTACTCGCCTGGGCGCATGAGCGCGGCGAGCGCTTCGACCATTGCATCCTCGGCGAGCCGACCAATCCGGCGACGATGAGCGACATGATCAAGATCGGCAGGCGCGGGTCGTTGACCGGCAAGCTCACCGTGCAGGGCACGCAGGGTCATGTCGGCTATCCTCATCTCGCCGACAACCCGATCCGCGGCATGGTGCGCCTGCTCGCTGCCCTCGACGCCACGCCGCTCGACGGCGGCACGCAGCATTTCGACCCGAGCAATCTCGAAGTGACGACGCTCGATGTCGGCAACCCCGCGACCAACGTCATCCCGGCGCAAGCGAAGGCGGCCTTCAACATCCGCTTCAACGACACATGGACGCCGGAGACGCTCGCCGCCGAACTGGAACGGCGCCTGCACGAGGCGGCCGGCAACCAGGTTCGCTACACACTCGAGGTCCAGCCGACCAATGCGGTCGCCTTCCTCACCGAACCCGGCCCCTTCATCGCGATCGTCGCCGACGCGATCGAGGCCGAGACCGGCAAGCGCCCGGCGCTCTCGACCACGGGCGGCACCTCGGACGCGCGCTTCATCAAGAACTACTGCCCCGTCGTCGAATACGGCGTCGTCGGCAAGACGATGCACCAGATCGACGAATCCGTCGCCGTCGCCGACCTCGTGGCGCTCGAACGGATCACGCATCGTTTGATTACCAGCTATTTTGCCGCGCACCGTCAGGCTTGACGCGACGGAACCACGGTCCATTATCGCGGTTAGACGAAAGTCTAAGATCGCAGATGATGGAGACCGTGATGAGGCTGGCAGCCGATGACGTCGCGCGTTCGCTGCGCGGCTCCTGGCACCTCATGACGCGGGGCGCCGAAGCTCTCCCCGAGCTCGACCTGACGCGGGATGGGTTCTGGCGCTCCTTTCTCGCCTTCGCGCTGATGCTGCCGGCGACGGTCGCGATCCTCGCGGCGGTGCGCCTGGTCGCCGGGCTGCCGAACAGCGCCGGATTGTTCGCCGCGCCGACGCTCGCCCTGTCGGTGATCGCGGCGATGGCGCTCACCATCCTTGCCGTCCCGGCCCTGCTGATCGTGCTGCGCCCGGAGCTCGCGCAAAGTCCGCGCTTCACTAGCTTCGTGATCGCCTGGAACTGGGCCGGCATCGTCTCGGCCAGCCTGATGGCGGTCCCGGCGGCGATCTTCGCGATCGGCTGGGCGCCGCCGAAGCTCGCTATCGTGCAGTCGCTCTTCTTTGCCGCGATCGTGCTGAGGCTGCGCTATTGCGTGGCGCGGGCGGTTTTCGGACCGGTAGCCCGCGGCATCGCCCTGCCGCTGGTCACTGCCAGCCTCGTCCTCGACTACGGCGTCACGCGGCTGTTCGGCCTGTTCTGAGGCGCCGCGGCCTCAAGCCGACGGATCGACATAGTCGACCCCGGCGAGATAGAGCCCGCAGGACGGCGCCAGCGCCGCGCATTGCGAGCGGTCGCGGGCGGCCAGGACCTTGCCGACCTTGTTCTCCGGCCAGCGGCCCATCCCGACCATCTTCAGGCAGCCGACGATCGAGCGGACCTGATGATGCAGGAAGGAGCGGGCATGGACATAGACGACGATCTCGGAGCCCTCGCGGCGGACATCGCAACGATCCAGCGTGCGGATGGGACTGTTGGCCTGGCATTCGGCGGCACGGAAGGTGGTGAAGTCGTGCTGGCCGAGCAGCGCCTTGGCCGCGCGGTCCATCGCCTCGTGATCGAGCTTGACCGGCACATGCCAGACGCGGTCGCGATCGAGCGCCGGCTGGGCCCGGCGGTCGAGGATGCGGTAGACGTAATAGCGGCGCCGCGCCGAGATGCGGGCGTCGAAATCACCGGGGACCAGTTCGGCGCTGAGCACGGCGACAGGAATCCGCTTCAGCCGGGCGTTGGTTGCGTCGCGCACGACATCGGTGCGCCATTCCTTGTCGATATCGACATGGGCGACCTGATGGGTGGCGTGGACGCCGGCATCGGTCCGGCCGGCGCAATGCAAGCGGACGGGATGACCGCAGAAGGCCTCGACAGCCTCCTCGACGCTCTGCTGCACGGACGGGCCGTTGAGCTGGCGCTGCCAGCCCGAGAACGGCGTGCCGTCGTACTCGATGACGAGCTTGTAGCGCGGCATCAGAGTCCGCTACCGAAAAGTGCGAGGCGGTTTTCGGACAATGGCCTGCTCATTCAAAGCTTGTCGCCGGCTCCGAGCCGGGCGCCGCGCAGGAACTCGGCCCCGCTCATCGGCGCCTTGCCGGCGCGCTGGACCTGAAGCAGCTTCACCGCCCCGACGGCGCAGGCGACACTGCCCTCGTCGTCGAGCAGCGTGCCAGGCTCGGCCGCGCCGCCGGCCCGGGCCGTGCGCAGGATCTTCAGGCGCTCCGGCCCCTTGCCGAGGTCGATCTCGGCGAAGGCACCCGGGAAGGGCGAAAGGCCGCGCACGAGATCGTGGACCTGCTGCGCCGGCAGGGTCCAACTCAGCTTCGCCTCGGCATTCGCGATCTTGCTCGCATAGGTCACGCCCTCTTCCGGCTGCGGCGTGAACTGCAGGCCGCCGCGCCCGAGCGCCGCGAGCGCGCGCACCATCAGATCGGCGCCGAGCAGGCTGAGCTGATCGTGCAATTCGCCGGCCGTCATGTCCGGGCCGATCGCAAGGTTCTCGACCATGGCGACGGGTCCGGTATCGAGACCGGCTTCCATCTTCATGACACAGACGCCGCTCTCGGCATCGCCCGCCATGATCGCACGCTGGATCGGGGCGGCGCCGCGCCAGCGCGGCAGCAGCGAGGCGTGGAGATTAAGGCAGCCGAGCTCCGGCAGATCGAGGATCGCCTGGGGCAGGATCATGCCATAGGCGACGACGACGGCGACATCGGCCTGGTGCGAGGCGATGATCTCGGCCTGCTCCGGCGTCTTCAGCGTCTTGGGCGTGAAGACCGGGATGCCGAAACGCTCGGCAGCGCGATGCACCGGCGAAGGCTTCGTTTCGAGGCCGCGGCCAGCCTGCGCCGGGGGGCGGGTGTAGCAGGAGACGACCTCATGCCCCTGGCCTACGATCTCGGTCAGCACCGGCACGGCAAAATCCGGCGTGCCCATGAAGATGACGCGCAAGCTCATACGCTCGACCTTACCTTGGCCCGGCTCGATACCGGGAAGAATAGAACAGCCCTCATCCTGAGGAGCAGCCAGAGGCTGCGTCCCGAAGGATGATCCTGTCGCCTCCTGAAGCACCCTTCGAGACGCCGCGCACCGCGGCTCTCAGGACGAGGGCTCGGATACGACCGCTCGCTACGCAGCCCGTTCGCGCTTGGCTGCCTTGGCGAATTTCTTGGTGACGCGCTCGCGCTTCAGCCGCGAGATATGGTCGATGAAGAGCACGCCATCGAGATGGTCGATTTCGTGCTGCAGGCAGGTCGAGAGCAAGCCATCGGCCGCGATTTCATGGGTCTTGCCGTCGAGATCCATGTAGCGGACCTTGACCTCGGCCGGGCGCTCAACCTCCTCGTAATATTCCGGGATCGAGAGGCAACCTTCCTCGTAGGCGCTGAATTCGTCCGAGGACCAGGTGACCTCCGGGTTGATGAAGACCTGCGGCTTCTTCGGTTCGGGCTCCTCGCCCTCCTTCGTCTCGGGCTTCGACAGGTCGATCGTCACCACGCGCAGCGGCACGCCGATCTGGATCGCCGCGAGCCCGATGCCGGGCGCGTCGTACATCGTCTCGAACATGTCCGCGACCAGCGTCCTGATCTCGGGCGTGACGGCCTCGACCGGCTTCGAGACGAGGCGAAGCTGGGCGTCGGGCAGGATGACGAGCGGGCGAACGGACATGGGATTCCAAGGAGAAAGAGCTGTTGAGCCCGGGACATAAGCATTTGTGGAGGAGCGGTCAAACTGTTCCGCTTTCGTTCGCAATTCCCTGCCGAATCGGCTAGGCTCCCGCGCATGAACGAGATCGCCTTCACCCTGCTGGAACGCCCGGTGACATGGGCCGAGGCCGCGCTGGGCTTCGGGGGCCTGAGCCTCGCCCTGCTGCTGATGGCGGTGATCGCCAGCTGGCGCGGCGGCCGGAGCCGCGCGATCGAGGCAGCGATGGCGACTGAGCGCGCCCGCGAAATGGACGACAAGGTCGCCGAAATGAACCGCCAGCAGGCCGAGCTCGCCGGCCGGATGCAGTCGATGGCCGAAATCCTGTCGACCCGGCAGGGCGATCTCGCCCGCCTCGTCGCCGACCGGATGGACGGCCTGAGCCACAAGGTCGGCCAGGGCCTTGAGCAGAATGTCCGCCAGACCACCGAGAGCCTCGGCAAGCTGCAGGAGCGGCTGGCGGTGATCGACAGCGCCCAGAAGAACCTGACCGATCTCACCTCCGAGGTCGTGACGCTCCGCGACGTGCTCGCCAACAAGCAGGCGCGCGGCGCCTATGGCCAGGGCCGGATGGAAGCGATCGTCCGCGACGGGCTGCCCGCCGCCTTCTTCGCGTTCCAGCCGCAGCTTTCCAACGGCAAGCGGCCGGACTGCCTCGTCACCCTGCCCGGCGACGGGCGCGGCCTCGTCATCGACGCCAAATTCCCGCTGGAGAGCTTCACGCTGCTGCGCGAGGCGCGCGGCGACGACGCGAAGAAGACGGCCGGCCAGCGCGTGCGCAGCGATGTCGGCGTGCATGTGAAGGATATCGCCGAGCGCTATTTCCTGCCCGGCGAGACGCAGGACATCGCCCTGCTCTTCGTGCCCTCCGAATCGATCTATGCAGATCTGCACGAGCATTTCGACGATGTCGTCCAGCGGGCGCACCGGGCGCGCATCATGATCGTCTCGCCCTCGCTCCTGGCACTGGCGATCCAGCTGATGCAGTCGCTGGTTCGCGATGCGCGGATGCGCGAGGAAGCGCAGGTGATCCAGACCGAGGTCGGCAAGCTGCTCGACGACGTGCGCCGGCTCGGCGAGCGCGTCGACAAGCTCGACAATCATTTCCGGCAGGCACAGGACGATGTCGGCCAGATCAAGACCTCGGCCGGCAAGGTGACGAGTCGCGCCGAGAGGATCGGCGCGCTCGATTTCGACGACGAGAAGAGCGAGCCGAAGCTGCCCTTCGCCAAGGGGCTGGAGCTGAAACGCGCTGCCGAGTAGGCACCGGCGCCTTCACGCCTGCCGTCACGGCAAACGCTTCCTGCGCTTTTGATTTCTGCACTTGCGATGCGGAAGCTGCGCTGCTCGGCCGGCCACAGCGAAAGTACGCGCTCATGCCCGGGCGGCCCGCCCGTTGCGGCATTAGAACAGTTTTAAGCATTATCTGGAAGAAATTCAGGCGCTATCAGCACTCAATACGATCGAATGCCGGCCTGGACTAGGCATCTCGACCACGCCTGCAGCCTAAATCTATGCGTTGCCGGCGGCGTGCACTCCGTAGCTGCCATACCGCGTCGTTCTTCCCGAGAGATGGCTCTTCATGCTGAAACTGCCTTTTCTGCGACTTCCGATCGCGACACGTCTGGCGATATTGGCCGTATTGATTGTCGGCGTTGCGGTGGCGGCCTCTGTTGCGGTGTCCCTTCGCGCGGCCGAGAAGGCGATGCGGGAGCGGGCCCAGTCGAGCCTGACGGTCAACATCAACCTTCTGCGGGATATCCTTCTTGCCAAGGGCGAGCCCAGATTCGAGGGCGGCAAACTCATTTTCGGCAGTGAAAGCGTCAACGGCAACTTCGCCGCGGTCGACAAGGTGAAGGAGCTTTCCGGCGGTACCGCCACTGTCTTCATGGGCGATACCCGGGTGACGACCAACGTCATGAAGCCGGACGGCACCCGGGCCGTCGGCACCAAGCTGGCACAAGGCCCGGCCCATGATGCCGTCTTCAAGGAGAAACGCACCTATTCCGGCGCGGCCGACATTCTCGGCGTGCCCTATTTCACGATCTACGAGCCGATCATCCAGAAATCGGACGGCAACGTGATCGGCATTCTCTATGTCGGCATCAAGCAGGAGGAATTCCTGGCCGTCATCGGCGAGATGATCCGCGCCAACATCATTGCAGGCCTGGCGATCGCGGCCGTCGCGGCGGGTCTGCTGTTCTGGCTCGTACGTCGCATGATGAAGCCGCTCGCGACCTTGAGCGCGGCTCTGAAGCGGCTCGCTCAAGGTGATCTGGACACGCCCGTTCCCGCTTTCGGCGGCGACCGCGAGTTCGGCGCCATGGCCAACGCCGTCGAGGTGCTGCACCATGCATCCATCGAGAAGATCCGGCTGGAACAGGATGCTGCCGCGCAGGCCGAATTGATGGGTGAAACCCGCCGCCAGACAGAGGCACAGCGACAAGCGGCGGCGCGCGAGCAGATGGAGCAGGCTCAGGAACTGGAACGGGTCGTCGAAGCGCTCGCCAAGGGGCTTGCCGCCCTTTCGGAGGGCGATCTGCGCCACCGCATCGAGGCGGACATGCCCGCCGCCTATGCCAAGCTGCGCGACGACTTCAACGAGACGGTGGATCGCCTCTCCGACACGGTCGCGACGATCCAGACGACCTCGGCCGATGTCGGCCTCGCCGCGCGCGAGATCAACATGGGCGCCGACGATCTGTCGAAGCGCACCGAGGAGCAGGCCTCCTCGCTCGAGGAGACCGCCGCCACCACCGAGGAGCTCGCGGCTTCCGTGAAGGCCTCGGCCCAGGCCTCGAAGGATGCAGCCCGGATCGCCGACGAGGCGATGCAGGCAGCCGAGAGCGGCGGCACTATTGCCGGCCAGGCGGTCGACGCCATGGCCAGGATCGAGAGCGCCTCGCAGAAGATCTCCGATATCATCCGGGTGATCGACGACATCGCCTTCCAGACCAATCTGCTGGCGCTCAACGCCGCGGTCGAGGCGGCCCGTGCCGGCGATGCCGGCAAGGGCTTCGCCGTCGTCGCCTCGGAAGTGCGCACCCTGGCGCAGCGTTCGAGCGAGGCGGCCAAGGACATCTCCGGCCTGATCTCCTCGTCCAATGTCGAGGTCGGCGAGGGCGTCAAGCTGGTGCGTCAGGCCGGCGACCAGCTCAGCCGCATCCTGGCGGCCTCGCAGAAGGTCGCGGCGACGATCGCCGACATCTCGGCGGCGTCGGGCGAGCAGGCCAACGGCATCGACGAGATGAGCCAGGCGGTGGCGCATCTCGACGAGATGACCCAGCAGAACGCGGCTCTCTCCGAGCAGAGCGCGGCCTCGGCCAACGCCCTCTCCGGCCGGATCGAGCAGCTCAACGGACTGGTCGCGACCTTCAAGACCGATCAGGGCCAGACCTCGGCGTCGCGCGCGCCTGTCCCTGCCCGCCCGGCAGCGTCGGAGCCGGACCGGTTGCGCCAGCTCGCCGAAGCGGCCTTCCAGCAATCGCGACGCCCTGCCCCTGCCGAGACCGTGAAGCGCACGGCCAATGCCCGCAACGGCAGCACAGGCTGGGAGGAGTTCTAGCTCCTCCCGACCCATCCTGCTTCCGCTCGCTTCCCGGTTCGCGTCAGGAAGCGTTGCGTTCCAGGGTAGCCGACAGCTCGGGCTTCACGTTCAGCGTCTGGAAGACCACGCAATAGCGCTCGGTGAGCTTGAGCAGCGTGTCGAGCTTCTCCTGCGGCGCGTCGGTCTCGACGTCGAAGGAGAGGCGGATCGCCTTGAAGCCGACGGCCGCGTCCCTGGCGACACCGAGCGTGCCGCGGAAATCGAGATCGCCCTCGGCGCGGACCACGCCCTTCTTCAGCTCGATCTCGAGCGCCGTCGCGACCGCCTTCAGCGTCACGCCGGCGCAGGCGACCAGCGCCTCCAGCAGCATGTCGCCGGAGCAGAGCTCGGCGCCCGAGCCGCCCGTGGCCGGATGGAGGCCTGCGAGCGCGATGGCACGGCCGGTCTCGACCTTGCAGGCGATGTGCTGGTCGTCGAGCTCGCCATGGGCCTTGAGCGTAATGACCGCCGCCTCGGGATTGGTCCGGTATTCATCCTTGAGGGGGGCCTGCAAGGCCCGCAGTGCGGTGACGTCCATGGAATTCGAGCCTCTCGTTCGTCCTGAAGATCGCTTATGCGGCTGATAGGCTGAAAGCAGGGCTGCGTGCCAGCCCGGCCGATGCGATCCGGTCCGGCTACCACCACATGCCCGCGGTCTCGGCCGCCTTCTCCTGATGCGGGGCCTCGTCGCGCAGCGAGCGGTCGAGCGCGCGCAGGGCCTCGCGCTTCGCCGCCTCGAAGGCCGGCGAAAGCCGGTCGCGCGGGCGGGCGAGCGGGTTGTCGAGCTCGTCGAAGATGCGACCGGGCTTGGGCTGCATCACGACGATGCGGTCGGCCAGCGTCACGGCTTCCTCGACGTCATGCGTGACCATGACCACCGTCGGCCGGCTCTCCTGCCAGAGCGCCAGCAAGTGGCCGTGCAGGCTCGCTCGCGTCGTCGCGTCGAGCGCCGAGAAGGGCTCGTCCATCAGCAGGAGCTTCGGCCGGGTCACGAGGGCGCGCGCGATGGCAACGCGCTGTTGCTGACCGCCGGAGAGTTCGCGCGGCCAGCGCTTCTCATGGCCGGCGAGGCCGACGCGGACCAGCGCATTGGTCACCAGCCCCTCGCGCTCGAAGGCCGAGAGATGCGACAGGCCGAAACCGACATTCTCGGCAACGCTGAGCCAGGGGAAGAGCCGCGGCTCCTGGAAGATGACGCCGACATCGGCGCGCGGCTCGGCGATCGCCTCGCCGTCGAGGCGGATCGCGCCCTCGCTCGGCCGGTCGAGCCCGGCAATGAGGCGCAGCAAGGTGGTTTTGCCGCAGCCGGAGCCGCCGAGCAGCGCGACGATCTCGCCGCGCCCGACATCGAGCGCGATCGATGCCAGCGCATGCGTGCCGTCGGCATAGGTTTTGGACAGCCGGTCGAAACTCAGCACGGGGTTCAACCTTCAGAGCTTGTCGCGCGCCGTATCCTGCCAGGCGAGGAAGGGCCGCGTGATGGCGACGAGCAGGCCGTCCGCCAGCTTGCCGAGCACGGCGAAGCTGATGATGGCCGCGATGATGGAGTCGGGGCGGCCGAGCTGCTGGCCGTCCACGAGCAGATAACCCAGCCCCTCGCTCGCCCCCATGATCTCGGCCGCGACCACGAACATGAAGCCGAGGCCCAGTCCGGAACGCAGCGCGACGATCCAGTCCGGCAGGATCGCCGGCAGGAGCACGCGCCTGACCATGGCGAGGCGCGAGAGGCGGAAGACGCGGCCGACCTCGACGATCTTGCGGTCGATGCCCTGGATCGCCGCGGCGACGCCGAGATAGACCGGGAAGAAGACACCGGCCGCGATCAGCGCCACCTTCGAAGCCTCGAAGATGCCGAACCAGAGAATGAAGAGCGGCACCCAGGCGATCGAGGGGATCGCGCGCAGCGCCTGCAAGGTCGGATCGAGCAGGCTGCGGGCGACAGGCAGCGCGCCCGTCACTGCACCGAACACCGTGCCGGCGAGCGCGCCGAGGCCGAAGCCCGCCCCTACCCGCCAGAGCGTCGCCCCGGCATGGGTCAGGAGTTCGCCCGAGGCGGCGAGGCCCCAGAGCGTGCGCCCGACGACGCTCGGCGGCGGCATCAGGCGCCCGTTGGCGATGCCGGCAGCGACGAGGCATTCCCAGAGGATGGCCAGCACGACCGGCAGGACGAAGCCGGCAACCGCGAGCCCGTAGGAGCGGCGCGGGGCGGCAGGACGCCGCTCCGGCTCGTCCAGGGCATCTGCGATCTCCAGGACGCTCATCGCCTTGGGCTTATGCCGTCAGTTGGTCGCCGCGAAGCGCCGGTCGAGCAGCGCGTCGACCGCGGCCTTCACATCGGTCGAGGCCGGCAGCACGCCGGCATCCTTCAGCGCGATGCCGGCGGCGGTGATGCCGTCGATCTGGGCCTGGCCGATGCTGGAATGGGTCAGCTCCGTACGGGTGAGCTGACGCTCGATTACGGCGTCGGAGAGCTTGGTGGCGTCGACCAGCACCTTCTTGACCTCGGCCGGATTGGCGAGCGCATAGGCGCGCGCTTCCTCGTAGGCCGCCAGCACCTTCTTCACCAAAGCCGGGTGCTCGTTGGCGAAGGCCTCGCGGACATTGAGGATGCCCCAGGTGTTGTCCTCGGGCTTGCGGTAGAACAGCCTGGCGCCGCTCTCGACCTCGGCTGCGGCCATCATCGGATCGAGCCCGGCCCAGGCATCGACATCGCCGCGCTCCAGCGCGAGGCGGCCATCGGCATGCTGGAGCAGGACGAGCTTGACGTCCTTCTCGGTCAGCTTGGCATCGGCCAGCGCGCGAACCAGGAAGATGTGCGGGTCGGTGCCGCGCGTGACGGCGACGCGCTTGCCCTTGAGGTCGGCGACCTTGGTGATCTCGCTCTTGGCGCCGGTGACCAGCGCCGTCCATTCCGGGCGGGAATAGACATAGATCGACTTGATCGGGTTGCCGTTGATCTTGCCGATCAGCGCAGCGGCGCCGGCGGTCGAGCCGAAATCGATCGAGCCGGCATTGAGGAATTCGAGGGCCTTGTTCGATCCGGCCGAGAAGACCCAACGGACCTTGATGCCGTCGGCTTCGAGTGCCTTCTCGAGGATCCCGCGTTCCTTCAGCAGGAGGCTGACGGGATTATAGGTCGCGTAGTCGAGCCGGATTTCCTTGGGCGCCTGCGCGAAGGCCGGCGCGGCGAGGCCGGCGGCAGCGATGAAGGCCAGCGCGAGGCGGCGGGTGATGCTGGTCATGGGGCTTATCCCTCTGTCGATGGTGCGAGGGATCGGGACGGGTGGCGTCCCTGGCCCCACGCTTTAGCTGCACTTGTTTCGCGCCCGCAAGCTGGTGGCTCAAATCGGCGCGTATCCGACCTTTAGGTCCAATCGTTCTGTTTGTCAAACAACACGGAATGAAGCGTCCTTTTCTTTATTTCACATTTTTCAGACGTTTAATTTTGCACTCTGCCTGCCCTCGCCTCCATGTTACGAAAGGCGACGTCCGCCGCAACGGAGCTTTCGTGACCACGCCTCCCGCAAAGCCTGTCCTGTCGCTCGCCGAGATGCTGCAGAGTCCCGAGGCCGAAATCGTGCGGCTGTTCGAGACGGTCAACCGGCGCGACAAGGCCAGGATGCGGCAGCTTCTGATCGCCGGACTCCGGGAGGTGCTCGACGCAGGGCATGCCTCGGCCCGGGCGATCCTGGCCGGCCCGCGCGGCGGGCTCGCCTGCGCACGCCGACTCTCGGCCGTGATGGATGCGGTGGTGCGCGGGCTGCACAGCGCCGCGACCAGCTATTTCTACCCGGCCGACAACCCCTCGCAATCGGAGCGGATCGCGGTCGTCGCCGTCGGCGGCTACGGGCGCGGCACGCTGGCGCCGGGCTCGGATGTCGACCTGCTCTTCCTGTTTCCGCACAAGCAGACGGCCTGGGGCGAGAGCGTGGTCGAATCCATGCTCTATCCGCTCTGGGACCTGAAGCTGAAGACCGGCCATTCCGTGCGTTCGATCGACGATTGCGTGCGCGAGGCCCGCGCCGACATGACGATCCGCACCGCCTTGCTGGAAGCACGCTTCCTGGTCGGCGACCGCCCGCTGTTCGACGAAATGGTCCGCCGCTTCGATGCCGAGGTGGTCGAGGGCACGGCCCCGGCCTTCACCGAGGCCAAGCTCGCCGAGCGCGAGCTCAGGGTGCAGCGGGCCGGCGCCTCGCGCTATCTGGTCGAGCCCAACGTCAAGGACGGCAAGGGGGGCCTGCGCGACCTCAACACGCTGTTCTGGATCGCCAAATACGCCTATCGCGTCCATGACGTGCGCGAACTCGTCGAGGCCGGGCTGTTCGACGAGCAGGAGTTGCAGATGTTCCAGCGCTCGGAGGAATTCCTCTGGCGCGTGCGCTGCTGGCTGCATTTCATCACCGGCCGGGCCGAGGAGAGGTTGTCCTTCGACCTGCAGCGGCAGGTCGCGGCCGCGATCGGCTATGCCGGACGCAGCGGGCAGGCTCCGGTCGAGCGCTTCATGAAGGCCTACTTCCTGATCGCCAAGGATGTCGGCGACCTCACCGCCATCGTCTGCGCCGCGCTGGAGGCGCGCCAGCAGAAGCCGCGCGCGACGCTGTCGAAGCTGCTCGGCACCTTCGCCAAGCGCAAGCGCGAGCGTTCGCTCGGCCATACCGACTTCAAGCTGACCAACCAGCGCCTCGATGTCGTCGACGACAGCGCCTTCGAGCGCGATCCGGTCAACCTGCTCCGGCTCTATGCCATCGCCAGCCGCGAGGATCTCGCCATCCATCCGGATGCCAGCCGGCTGGTGACGCAGTCGCTGCGGCTGGTCACGCCCGGCCTGCGCAACGACCCCGAAGCCAACCGCATTTTCCTGGAGATCGTGACCGGCCGGCGCTCGCCCGAGGTGGTGCTGCGGCGCATGAACGAATCCGGTTTGCTCGGCCGGTTCGTCCCGGATTTCGGCCGCATCGTCGCGATGATGCAGTTCAACATGTACCACCACTACACGGTGGACGAGCATCTGATCCGGGCCATGGGCGTGCTGGCCGAGATCGATGCCGGCGCGCTCGAGGCCGAGCATCCGCTCTCCAACGAGATCATGCCGGCGATCTCCAACCGGCGCGCGCTCTATGTCGCGCTTTTGCTGCACGACATCGCCAAGGGGCGGCCGGAGGACCACTCGATCGCCGGCGCCCGGATCGCACGCAAGCTCGGCCCGCGCTTCGGGCTGACCAGCGCGCAGACGGAGACCGTCGCCTGGCTGGTCGAGCACCATCTCGACATGTCGACGGTGGCGCAGAGCCGCGACCTCGGCGACCCCAAGACGATCGAGAGCTTCGCCGCGACCGTGCAGACACTGGAGCGGTTGAAGCTCCTGCTGATCCTCACCGTCGCCGATATCAAGGCGGTCGGGCCCGGCGTCTGGAACGGCTGGAAAGGGCAGTTGCTGCGCACGCTCTACTACGAAACCGAGCTCGTGCTCACCGGCGGGCATTCGGCCGTCGAGCGCAAGGCGCGGGTCGCCATGAAGCAGGACGAATTGCGCCGGCGCCTGTCCGACTGGAACACCGAGGAGCGCGATGCCTATGTCGCGCGGCACTACCCCGCCTACTGGATCAAGGTCGATCCGGAGCAGCAGGAGAAGCATGCGCGCTTCCTGCGCGAGGCGGAAGCCGCCGGGCGGACCACCGCGACCATCGTCGAGACCGACCAGTTCCGCGGCGTGACCGAGCTGACCGTGCTGGCGCCCGACCATCCGCGCCTGCTCGCCATCGTCACCGGCGCCTGCGCCGCGGCCGGCGGCAATATCGTCGACGCGCAGATCTTCACCACCAGCGACGGGCTGGTGCTCGACACGATCTCGGTCTCGCGCGCCTTCGACCGCGACGACGACGAATTGCGCCGGGCCGAACGCATCGCCGCCGCGATCGAACGGGCGCTGAAGGGCGAGATCAAGATCGCCGATCTCGTGGCGCAGCGGCGCGCCCCGCCGCCGCGCGGCCAGACCTTCCAGGTCGAGCCCGAAGTCGTGATCGACAACGTGCTCTCGGCCCGCCACACCGTGCTCGAAGTGTCCGGCCTCGACCGGCCGGGCCTGCTCTACGATCTCACCACCGCGATCGGGAAGCTCAACCTCAACATCGCCTCGGCCCATATCGCGACCTTCGGCGAGAAGGCGGTCGACGTGTTCTACGTCACCGACCTGACCCATGCGAAGATCGTCTCGACCGGCCGGCAGCTGACGATCCGCAAGGCCCTCATCGACGTCTTCAAGTTCGAGGCGGAGAAGCCGGGCCCGACCAAGGCGAAAGTGCCGGCCCGCGCTTGATTTAAACGACCATAAGGCCGATATCCGGCACGAACGCGGCTGCGGCCCCGCAAGGGGCGGCGCAGCCAAGTCTTTATTTGCCGCATTTTCGCTGACGCGGACCTTCGGTTCTTCACGCGAACCGGCATCCACTTCGCTCGAAAATGCTGAGAAAGGGACGTGACGATAAAATGACGCAGAACCCTGCGACGGAAGACCCCAACCTCGAAGCCGGCGCGGACGCGCCCGAGCAGGCGGCCAACGCCGAGGCAGGCCTCGACGCGCAGCTCGCCAAGCTCCAGGCCGAACGCGACGATCTCAAGGACAAGCTGCTGCGCACGCTCGCCGAGATGGAGAACCTGCGCCGACGCACCGAGCGCGAGATCGCCGATGCGAAAACCTATGCCGTGACCAGCTTCGCCCGCGACATGCTCGGCTCCTCCGACAATCTCCGCCGGGCGCTGGAAAGCCTGCCCGCCGATGCCTTGAAAGCGGCCGATGCTGCCGTGAAGACGCTGCATGAAGGCGTCGAATTGACCGAGCGCGAACTGCTCAAGACGCTGGAGCGTCACGGCGTGCGCCGCATCGACCCGCTGGCTGAGAAATTCGACCCCAACCTGCACCAGGCGATGTTCGAGGCGCCCGACGCCACGATCGCCAAGGGGCTGGTCTCGAAGGTCGTGCAGATCGGCTACAAGATCGGCGAGCGCGTGCTGCGCCCGGCGCTGGTCGGTGTCTCCGCGGGGGCGCCCAAGGCGGACGCGCCGGCCGACGAAACCAGCCCGCACTGACGCCGTGTTCGAGGCCGCCGGCGTCGCCATCTTCGCGCTGACCGGTGCCCTCGTCGCCGCCCGCAAGGGCATGGACCCGTTCGGCTTCATCCTGCTGGCGACCGTCACAGGCGTCGGCGGCGGAACCTTGCGCGACGTCCTGCTCGGGCGCGGCATCTTCTGGGTGCGCGATCCCAGCGACGTCATCGTCTGCACCGCGGTCGCCCTCGGTTGCTGGGCCCTCGCCTATCTCAAGCCCGGCGTCCTCGAAGGCTGGGCCGGCCGCAAACTGCTGATCTGGGCCGATGCCGCCGGCCTCTCGCTCTTCGCCGTCATCGGTACGCTCAAGGGCCTCGACGCGGCCGTTCCCGTACTCTCGGCGGTCGCGCTCGGCGCGATGACCGGGACCTTCGGCGGCATCCTGCGCGACATCCTCGCCGGCGACCGGCCGATGGTGCTGTGGAGCCGCGATTTCTACGTCACCGCCGCAACCGCCGGAGCCGGCACCACGGCACTGCTCGCCGGCCTCGGCCTGCCCGGCCCGATTGTGATGCTCGGCGGGTTCGCAGCCTGCTTCGGCCTGCGGGCGGGATCGCTGCTGTTCGGCTGGTCGTTCCCCAGTCTGCCCGGCAAGCCGGCCGATTAGGGCTTCGGCTTCGTCACTCGCCGCAGTGTCAGGTTGATCCGCCCGCCCTCGGGCAGCAGCGTCGACGATCCCCTCAGGATCCGGTCAATGCCGTGATAGGCGAGCCGCGCCTCACCGCCAAAGATCAGGACATCGCCCGACGCGAGCTTGAGCGAGGTGGTCTTGCCGCCGCGCGTCGTGCCGCCGATGCGGAAGAGCGCGGCATCGCCGAGCGAGACCGACAGGACCGGAGCGTCGAAATCCTGCTCGTCGCGGTCCTGATGCAGGCCCATCTTGGCGCCCGCCGCGTAGAAATTGACGAGGCAGGCCTCGGGTGGATGCGGATAGCCGGCCAGCTCCGCCCAGAGATCGAGAAGCGGCGCCGGCATCAACGGCCAGGGCTCGCCCGTCTCGGGATGCTCCGGCTGGTAGCGATAGCCATTGATGTCGGAGACCCAGCCGAGCGAGCCGCAATTGGTCATGCGGACCGAGAAGGGCTTGCCGGTCTTCGGCATGCGCGGCTGGAAGAACGGCGCCTTGCGCGCCACGGCGCGCAGCTCCGCCACCAGGGCGGCCTGCTCCTCCGGCGCCAGCCTCCCCGGCCAGTGGACGACGCCCGGTGCGACGGTGACGCGCGTCATCGTCAGAGCGCGTCGAGGCCGAGCACGTCGGCCATCGAGTAGAGCCGCGCTTCCCGTCCCTTGCCCCAAAGGGCGGCCTTGACCGCGCCCTGTGCGAAGAGGCTGCGATCCTCCGCGACATGGGCGAGTTCGAGCCGCTCGCCGGCGCCGGCGAAGATCACCTTGTGATCGCCGACGACCGTGCCGCCACGCAAGGCAGCAAAGCCGATCGTGCCGGCCTGGCGCGCGCCGGTGATGCCGTCGCGGCCGGCGACGCGCTGCTGTGCGAGATCGACCGCGCGCCCTTCCGCCGCCGCCTCGCCAAGCAGGACGGCCGTGCCGGAGGGCGCATCGACCTTCATACGGTGATGCATCTCGACGATCTCGATGTCCCAGTCGGTGCCGAGCGTCGCTGCGACCTTGCGCACCAGCGCCGCCAGCAGGTTGACGCCGAGGCTCATGTTGCCGGAGCGGATGATCGGCGTGCGCTTCGCAGCCTCGGCCAGCTCAGCCAGATGCGTGGGCTCAAGCCCGGTCGTGCCGACGACATGCAGGATTCCGGCATCGGCGGCGAGCTTGGCAAAGGCGACCGTCGCGTCCGGCGCCGTGAAATCGAGCACGCCATCGGCGGATGCGAAAGCTGCGGCGGCGTCGCTCGTCACCTTGATGCCGGATGCCGGCAGGCCGGCGAGAATCCCGGCATCCTCGCCGAGCGCGGCAGAGCCCGGCCGCTCGATCGCGGCCACAAGCGTGCAGCCGTCGGCCTGATCGATGGCGCGAATGAGCATCCGGCCCATCCGCCCGGCGGCACCGACGACGACGAGACGCATATCACTCATGGAAGGCGGGCTCCGGGCTGGTTCTGCGACGAAAGCAGATGCCTTCGCCAGTAGCGCAATAGGCCCGGCTCCGCCAGCGGCCCACCCGAAAGCCGCGCATAGCAAAACGGCCGGGTTGCCCCGGCCGTTCCTGTTCTCGCAAGAGGTCGGCGCTCAGGCCGCCTGCTGGATGCCCGAGAGCTTCCAGGCGGCGCCGCGCTCGCGCAGGAAGGTCCAGTATTCGCTGACCTCCTGGGTCTGCGTCGCGCTGCCCTCGACGACATTGCCGGACTTGCGGTCATAGAGCGCGTTGATCAAGCTGAAGCGCATCGCCACCGTCGCGTAATCGGCGTCGCCCTCGTGCCAGGCCTGCGACAGGTCGCCCTGCAGCAGCTTGACGTCGGAGACGCGGTCGACCAAGCCGCGGCGAGCGTTGTCGCTGAGATCCTCGTCGAAATAGCCGAACATCTCGGGTGTCGTCCGCTGACGCAGGCCGGCCTCATCCTCGTTGGAATAGGCGGTGTTGACCTCGCCGAGCAGGCGCTCGAAGGCGTTGAAATCCTCGCCCGAAAGCTCGATCGGCTGGGGCTGCACCGCCGCAGCAGCGGCACCGCCACCGAAGCCGCCCATGCGGGCGGCGGCAGGCTGTTGCTGCGGGGCGTCATAGCCCTGGCGGGCATAGGGCGCGCCCGCGCTGGCGAGCTGCGGCTCGGAACGGCGGCGGAAGAAGCGGATGGCGAGCATGACGATGCCGGCGATCAGCGCGAGCTGAAGCAGGAAGCCGAGCACACCGGCGAGCGAAGCCAGACCGCCGAAGAAGCCGGAGCCCGACAACATGCCGAACAGACCGGCGCCGAGCAGGCCGGCACCGATGCCCATCATCATGTTGCGCGCGAAGGACGGGCGGGCCGCCTGAGCAGCCGCACCGGCGGCCGAGGGGCCAGCCATCGACGGCGACGCCGGCGAGGACGGGGCCGAGCGCTGGAAAGTCTGGGCGCCGCCCGGCGTCGTATTCGTCGACGGCGGCGCGCTATTGGTGAATGACCCACGGCTGCCCGAGCTGCGGCCGCCGCCCGGACGGGCTTCGGCAACGAGCGGCACGAGCAACAGGGCCCCGGCAACCAGGGCGACGGCACGTCCACGATGGGCAAGCGAAATCAGAGACATTGTTCCTCCCGGAGCCCCCCAATGGGCCCACCGCTGCCCAATATGGAGAGAGCCCGCATTCCACGCAAGGCCCGATCCGGCTAACAGACTGAAATTCCTGACTATTTCAAATCGGTACATAATTATTCGTTGCGATCGGGCCGATATGGTAAACTCCTGATCCGTCTCGCCATGCGAGGCGCAGGGAGAGAGCCATGACCGGATCCGGACCGAGGCCTCACCGACATCGCGTGCTGAGCTGCATGCTCGCGCTCGCCGTGCTGTTCCTGTTCAGCGAAGCGGCAGCCGCCGGCGAGCCGGCCGTCGCGCTGGACAAGCCGCGCCTGGCCCAGGCGCCGGAGCCGCTCTGCTTCTGCTGGAACGACGGCCGCAAGATCGCTGAAGGGTCGATGTCCTGCATCAGGACCACGCAGGGCCGGCGCGTCGCGACCTGCGGACGGGTGGTCAACATGATGTCCTGGCAACTGACGGAAACCGCCTGCCCGGAGAGCTGAACGCTCCCGCCTGAGGCCTGAGCCCAAACAGAAACGCCGCCGGGACTTCTTCCCGGCGGCGTTGTTGTCATTGCTCTTGTGGTCCTAGCGACTTCGAGACTGACCCGTTGTCAGAACGCTCCCAGAACGATCGCCATCATGAAAACGAAGGCCGCACCCATGATCAATCGGTCGAGACGTAGCGTGACACTCATCACACCCTCCTGTGTCATTGACCTGTCGTGGAGGCTATCAGAACTGACGAAGGCCGCAAGGGGGCAGCATCGTGGCGGGGCCGGGACGGAGGGTAGAACATCCTTAATCAGGGGTTAAACCATTGATTAGATTTGGGGATATTCCTGACTGCGAAATTTCGTCGCGAGTCTGCTCCAACGCGGCGCCACAGCTTCGCCACGGTTCGACCTGAGCCCCCACGGCCTGATCTTGGCAACATCTGGGAGATGGTTCGAGACGGCGAAACCCGCCCTGGTTAAGGCCGGGAACAGTGCATTAAGGCGCGATTCACCACGGCGCCAAAGTTAATCCGCCTGTGGCGGCCGGAGCGCAGTCGGTTGAGAAACCGTTCACCAAGCGGTTCGCATTTGAATGGTCATGCGACGCGCTCATCTCGCCCTCATCGCACTCGGCATCGCCGGCGCAGCCGGCCTGGCAGGCTGCGGCAAATTCCAGAAGCCGCAGCGCGCCGCCTGGCGCGACCAGGCGGAAGCCGCCTGCATGGCCTCCCGGCAGGTCCAGATCTCGTCCTATGTCAGCCTGCGCGGCAAGGCGATCGACGGACCGGGAACCTGCGGCATGCAGCAGCCGCTGAAGGTCTCGGCCTTCTCGAATGGCGGCATCGGCCTGACCAGCTCGGCCACCCTCTCCTGCCCGGTCGTCGCGACCACCGACAAATGGCTGGCCGAAGTGGTGCAGCCGGCGGCGATGAACGTGCTCGGCGCCCAGGTCGTCGAATTGCGCGCCGGCTCCTATTCCTGCCGGGCGATGAACAACGGCACCAGGACAACGCGCACCTCGGAGCATGCCTTCGGCAACGCCGTCGACGTCTTCTCCTTCCGGCTCAACGACAACCGCGTGATCACGGTGAAGGATGGCTGGCGCGGCTCCCCCGAGGAGCAGAATTTCCTGCGCGAGGTCTTCGTCGGCGCCTGCCAGCATTTCTCGACGGTGCTCGGCCCCGGCGCAGACCCGCTGCATTACGACCATTTCCATATCGACCTGGCGCGGCACTCGAAAGGCCGGCACATCTGCAAGCCGGTGATCAAATACACGCCGAACTACAATCTGCAGCCGCCGGACCCGGCGCGACCCTACGCCTCGTCCCAGTCGCAGCCGCGTGACATGGCGCCGGCGGCCGGCACCATGGTCGCGGATGGCAGGCTGCTCCGGCAGCCCAGCGATGGCTTGCGGCCGCCCGGCGCGGTGCAGGGCGGCTACCCGGTCGCGAACTATGGCCGAGGCCAGGCCCAGAGCCTCGATGCGCAGCAGCGCTTCCTGGAGCAGTACGACACGCGTCAGCGGCAGGGGCACTTCCAGCCGCAGCCGCTGCCCAGCGAGAATGCCGGGCCGCTGTCACTGCCGGGCGCGGTGCCGCCGACGGAGGAAGCCGTTCTCGGCGACGAGGGCGGGACGGGTGTCGTCGACATGGAAGGCGAGGACCAGGCCCAGCCGATGATCACGCCGCAGCACGACCCCTTCGCCTACAGCTCCGGGCGCGTGCCGCCGCGGCGCTAGATCGCCATGCGTCCTATCGGGCGCAAAGTGGCGATCTAGCCCATCGCCTAGCATCAGGTTGCTCCGAAAAGTGGGTTCCACTTTTCGGTCCGATGCTGAGCCCCACGCTCAGCGCGAGACCAGCACCTGCCGGCATTCCGGCGGCAGGGCATCGAGCGACATCGGCGGTTTCGGCTTGGGTTTCGGGCCCGGCCTCGGCTTCGGCGGATTGAAGATGGCCTTGTGCTGGCGCTCGATCCAGCCGCTGAGCTCGGCGCCGCAGCCATCGCCGAAATTCGGAGGTTCCTGGCCCTGGCAACTCGCCATGCCGGCCGGACAGGCCAGCCGGATATGGAAATGGTAGTTGTGGCCCCAGATCGGGCGCACCTTGTCCAGCCAGCTCTTGTCGGCGCCGGCCTCGCGGCAGAGCGCGACCTTGAGCGCCGGGTTGACGAAGATGCGCTCGACCTTCGGCTCGGCCGCCACCGTGCGGATCAGCCTCGTATGGGCCGGGGTCCAATGGCGTGGATCGACATCGCGCCAATCGGAGCGAGCCATGTTGACCGCCGACATGTTCTCGCGCTGCTCGCGGTCGAGCCGGCCCCGCGGCATCGGCGTCAACCAGACATCGGCATCGAGCCCGATCTGGTGCGAGGCATGGCCGGTCAACATCGGCCCGCCGCGCGGCTGCGACATGTCGCCGACGAGCAGCCCCGCCCAGCCGGTGATGCGCGGCACGTCGCGCGCCAGCTTCTCGAGATAGTCGATCAGGGCGGGATGGCCCCAGTTGCGATTGCGGTTGAGCCGCATGACCTGCCAGCTTGGCCCATCGACCGGCAAGGCTTCGGCGCCGGCGAGGCAGCCGCGCGCATAGGAGCCGATCGCTCGTGCCTGCATGCTCGCCGGCGCGGTCTTCTGGCCGAAGAGCGTGCGGGCGGCATCGGGCCAGGCGGCAATGTTGGCGGCGCGGTTCTTCGCCTCCTGATCCGCCGTCGACTGGGCGAGTGCTGCAACCGGCAGGAAGGCGAGCGGAACGAGGAGGGCTGCGATTCGGGAGATAGCGCGCATATCCTGAGAATCACCGCGACCAGCCATCGCGGTCAAGCGCCGTGGCTGGACAAGCGGCGCGGCGAATTGCAGCCTTGCGCATCGGCGCCGCAGAGCACCTTTCAGGGAGGATACCGATGACGGCCAGGATCGACCGCCGCAGCATTCTTGCCGGCGCAGGCGCCCTTCTCGCAGCACCGACCGCAGGCCTCGGCCAGCAACCCTGGCCGCAGGGGCGGGTCCTCAAGCTCGTCGTGCCGTTTCCGCCGGCGGGCGCGACCGATGTGCTGGCGCGCCTCGTGGCCGACAAGCTCGGCCGGACCTGGGGGACCAATATCGTGGTCGAAAACCGTCCGGGCGCCGGCGGCAATATAGGCACGGATGCCGTCGCCAAGGCCGAGCCGACCGGCGACACCTTCCTGATCGTCTCGGTGGGCATGGCGACCAACCAGTATCTCTACCAGAAGCTGACCTACGATCCCGCCAGGGACCTGGCGCCGATCACCATGGTCGCGATGGTGCCCAACCTGCTGGTGGTCAACAAGACGGTGCCGGCGAACAACGTCGCCGAGCTGATCGCCTATGCGAAGGCCAATCCCGGCAAGCTCACCTATGGCTCGTCCGGTATCGGCACCTCGGTGCATCTCTGCGGCGAGCTGTTCCAGAAGCTGACCGGCACCAAGATGGTGCATGTGCCCTATCGCGGCACGGCGCAGGCGACGCAGGACCTGATCGGCGGGCGCATAGACCTGATCTTCGACAATATCCCGCAGGCGCTGCCCCATGTCCGTGCCGGCTCGATCCGCGGCTTCGGCATCACCACGGCGAAGCGCTCGCCGACGGCGCCGGAATTCGCGCCGATCGCCGATACCGTGCCGGGCTTCGACGTCTCCTCCTGGTTCGCGCTGTTCGCGCCTGCGAAGACACCGCCCGCTGTCATCGCCAAGATCCAGGCCGACACCAAAGCGGGGATTGCCGACCCGGCCGTGCGGGCGAAGATGGATGCGCTCGCCGCGGAACCCGTCGGCAATAGCCCGGACGAGCTTGGTGCGTTCCTGCAGGCCGAGATGAAGCGCTGGGGCGACCTGATCAAGGAGGTCGGCCTCAAGGTGGAATGATCCGGAGCCGCCCGGGCGGAACCGAGGCTTCGCGGCCGGCGTTTCCCGCTAGACCTCGCCCGAAACGGGCGCTGCTTTACGGGAGTTCGCCATGTCCACCCTTCTCATCATCGTGCTGCTGATCGTGCTTCTCGGCGGCGGCGGCTATTACGGCCATCGCAGCTATGGAACGGCCGGGCTCGGCGGCGTGCTCGGACTCGTCCTCGTGATCGTCCTGATCCTGTGGCTGCTCGGCGCCATCGGCGGCGCGCGCATCGCCTGACGCCTCGACCGGCGTGCGCCGCGATCAGCTCGCGGCGCGGCTCTCCCAGACCGCGACAGCCGCGGCCAGATCCTCGAGCGCGACGCCGACGGACTTGAACAGGGTAATGCCGCCGCCCTCGACCGGGCCGGCGATCCGGCCGTGGCAGAGATCGGCCAGTGTGCCCGCCACCTTGTCGGCGCTGTAGCTGCCCTCGGCGATGGCGACGGCGACATCGCCGCCTTCGTCGATCGCCTTGCTGGAATCGACGATGACGCGGGCACGGTGCAGCGCATCGGCATCGGCCTCGCGCATCTGCATGGTGAAGCCGCCGATCAGGTCGAGATGGGCTTCGCGCTTCAGCCAATGGCCGTGGATCAGCGGTTCGGTCGCATTGGTCGCGCAGGAGATGATGTCGGCCGTGCGGGCCTCGCCTTCGAGATCGGTGGTGGCGCGAGCTTCGATGCCCTCCTTCGCCAGTTCGGCGACGGTCGCCTCGGCGGCTTCGGGCCGCCGCGCCCAGATCGCGATCTCGGTCAGCGGCCGGACGGAGCGATGCGCCTTGATGATGAAGGGCGCGAGCGCGCCGGCCCCGACCATCAGCATGCGGCTGGCCTCGGGGTTCGACATGTAGCGCGAGGCCAGGGCCGAGGCCGCCGCCGTGCGCCATGTCGTCAGCCGGTTGCCGTCCATCACCGCGAGCGGCTTGCCGGTCGCACCGTCCATCAGCAGGTAGGCGCCCATGACGCCCGGCAGATTGCGCTTGCCGTTGCCGAAGAAGACCGAGACGATCTTGGTGCCGATATAGGGATTGGCGACATCCGGCCCGCTCCAGGCCGGCATGGTCAGCAGGATCGCATCGGTCTCGCCCGGCCGCTCGATCGCGTATTGGCCGCGCTTGGGCGCGATGACCTCGCTGCGGAAGGCGTCGTCGAGAAGGTCGATCAGGCCAGGATAACTCAGGGCCGCATCGATCTCGGCCACGTCGAAAAGTCGCATCAATTCCGTCCGTTGGTCAGTGCCGGCAACGCGGAGTCGGGCACGGCCGAACGCAGCGCCTGGGTTTCGGAGCGCAATGCCTCCGCCTCACGGCGGTTGCGGCGCGCCGCCTTGCGGTGCTTGCCCTGCGCGACCCAGGAGGCCAGGCCGCCGACCAGAACGCCGACGGCGATCGCCGCGAGCACCACGGCGAAGAGCGGTAGCTCGAAGGAGAACACGGGTAAGTCGCGGCTGAACGGATCGAGCGAGACGCGCACAGTGCCGCGGTTGGCGACCGAAAACAGCACGATCACCAGCGCGACGGGAACCAGCACCAGCGCCTTGAAGAAGGCCTTCATCACAATCTCCGTGTGGCCGCGGGACCGGCGCCTCAGCTCAACCCTTGCCGTTGAGGCGCAGCCGCAGCTCCTTGCCCGTCTTGAAGACGGGGACGAACTTCTCTTCGACCTCCACCGCGTCGCCCGTGCGGGGGTTGCGGCCGATGCGGGCCGAGCGGCCCTTGCGCGAGAAGGCGCCGAAGCCGCGCAATTCAACCCGGTCGCCCCGGGCCAGCGCCTTCACCACCTCGTCCAAAATGGCCGAGACGATGTTCTCGATATCGCGTTGGTAGAGATGGGTGTTGCGGTCGGCGATCCGCTGAACGAGTTCGGATTTAATCATCGCTGGGGCATAACCATTTGTATCAAAATCACTTTTCAGCGGCAGGCTGCCAGAGCGCCAAGGGCGCGTCAAGCCGCAAGCCGAGCGGTTGGTCCGCTGCGCGCGCGATCGTCGTGGCGAGTGCATCGAGGCCGGCGCCACGCGCCATCGCCTCGGCGAGGCTCCACAGGCCGAAGGAGGAGGATTCGCTGCGGCGGCGCCAGTCGCGGACCTTCAGGTCCTTGGCGACGCTTTTCTCACGCTCCATCCAGGCGATCGCCTCCGGCTCGCCGCCGATCTGGTCGATGAGCTTCAGCCCCACCGCCTGGCGGCCGGAATGCACCCGCCCATCGGAGACCGAAGCCACTTCGCCCTCGGCGAGATGGCGGCGATCACGCACCATGTCCTTGAACCAGGTGTAGTTGTCGTTGACGACACGCTGCAGCGCCTCACGCGCCTCGGGCGAGGTCGGCTCGAAGCCATTCGGCGCCGCCTTGAGCGGGCTCGACTTGACCGTTTCGACCTTGACCCCGACCGTATCCAGCAGGTTCGACACGTTGGGGAACTGGAAGAGCACGCCGATCGAACCGACCAGCGAGGTCTGCCGAGCGACGATACGGTCCGCCCCCATCGCCGCGATATAGCCGCCCGACGCCGCGAGACCGTCGACGACCGCGACCATCGGCTTCTTCGCCGCGAGCTGGCGCAAGGCCGTATGCACCGCCTCGGAGCCGGAGGTGGTGCCGCCGGGACTGTCGATGCGGAGCACGACGGCCGAGACCGCCTTGCTGTCCTCGACCGACTTGATCAGGTCGAGCGTACGGCGATCGCCGGAGATGAAGCCGGAGATGGTGATGCGCGCGATATGGGCGCTCGACAGGCCGGCCGGACCATCGCCCTTCCAGGCGAAACCGCCGACCACCGCTGCGACGATCACGCCGAGCACGGCGAGCACACGCCAGAGCGTCAATTTGCGGCGCAGGCTGCGGCGGTCTGCGAGCAGATCGGCATCGGACGACATCGGTTACTCCTGGAGCATGTTCGGTCCGAACATGCTCAGCTTTTTGATTTCGCGCGAATTCTTTTCGTTCGACCGGTTCCGGCCGAACGGAAAGCGCGCGGCGGCTGCGGGTCCGTGATGTAGACCTGCTGGCCCGGACGGGCAAGGCGGGAGGCGCTGCGTCAGGCCGCGACCGAGGCGCGCGCCCGGTCGAGCGCGAGCAGCGCAAGCCCGCTGGCGACCGAGCGGAAAGCATCGCCGATATGCACCTTTCCGGCACCGAAGCGGCGGTCGAACAGGCTGCGCACCGCCGGAACGTAGGAGGTGCCGCCGGTCATGAACACCGCCTCGATGCGGTCGCCCCCGAGCCCGGCCTCGGCCAGCGCGCGGTCGAGCGCGGCTTCGATGGCGCCGACATCGTCGGCGATCCAGCGCTCGAAATCGGTCCGGCGGATCGGCTTCTCGATGGTGACCCCCACCTGGCTGAAGCTCAGCGTGGTCGCCTCGTTGTCGGAGAGCGCGACCTTGGCGGCGGAGACGGCTCGGTAGAGCTCGTAGCCGAGATCGTATTCGATCACCGTCAGCAGATTCTCGAGCTTGCCGGGCTCGACCGCCTCGCGGATCAGGGCGTTGAGCTCGGCCATGGTCTCGCGGCTCTTCATCAGCGAGAGCTTGTGCCATTGCGCGAAGGCGGCGTGATAATGCGCCGGGACAGGCAGCAGCTTGTCGAAGGAGCGGTATTCCGTGCCCTTGCCGAGTGCCGGCGAAACCGCATGCTCGATGATGCGGTAGTCGAAGGTGTCGCCGGCGACGCCGACGCCGGCATGAGAGAGCGGGATCGCCTCCAGGCTGCCATTGCGGCCGGGCTCGAAGCGCATCACCGAGAAGTCGCTGGTGCCGCCGCCGAAATCGGCGACCAGCATGGTCTGCGGCTCCTTCAGGTCGCGCGCATACCAGTAGGCGGCGCCGAGCGGCTCATAGGCGAAATCGACCTGGGCCATCCCGGCCTTGCCGTAGGAAGCCTTCAGGCGGCCGACCGCCAGTTCCTCGTCCGGGCGCTCGCCCGCGAAGACGACCGGGCGGCCGGAGACCAGCGGCAGCGCTTCGCGGTCGGCGAGCCCCTCGGAGAGGTCCGACAGGAAGACGCCGATCAGGTCCTCCAGCCGGAAGAGCTTGCCGAAGAGCCGAGTCTCCTGGAAGGCGCGGCTGGAAAGATGGGTCTTGAGCGATTGCAGGAAGCGATGCTCGGTCGTCATGCCTAAGGCCATGTCGAGGGCGTCGGGGCCGCTGACATGGGTGATGCGGGTCTGCGGCGGGCGGCCCTCACGCCAGAACATCAACGCCGAGCGATAGGCATCGACCGCGCCCTGCTTCGTGGCGAAGGAGCGCGTCATGACCGATCCGTCAGCGCCAGCCAGCGCGACGACGCTGTTGGTGGTGCCGAAGTCGATGCCGATGGCGGCGGGGGTCATGGCGGGCTCCTTTCACGGGACAGACGAGCCCTCACCCGAAGCGCAGCGGTGCGACGCCTCGGGTGAGGGCTGGGTAAAATCAGCCGAAACAAAAGCCCGCGCGGATCGCTCCGCGCGGGCTGTCTTGGATGTCCGGCCGCTTCACGCGGCCGAAACCTCACTTCTTGTCGGTGGCCTTCTTGAGCGCAGCGCCCAGGATGTCGCCGAGCGAGGCACCGGAATCGGCGGAGCCGTACTGGGCCATCGCTTCCTTCTCCTCAGCCATTTCCAGGGCCTTGACCGAGACCTGGATCTTGCGGGCCTTCTTGTCGAAGAGCACGACGCGGGCGTCGATGCGCTCGCCGGCCGCGAAGCGCTCGGGGCGCTGCTCGGAGCGATCGCGGGCCAGCTCGGCGCGCTTGATGAAGGTCATCATGTCGGTGTCGGCGATCTTCACGTCGAGACCGGACTCCTTCACCTCGACCACCTCACAGGTGACGATCTGGCCCTTCTTGAACTCGCCGGCATCCACGAAGGGATCGCCGCCGAGCTGCTTCAGGCCGAGCGAGATACGCTCCTTCTCGACGTCCACATCGAGAACGATCGCCTGCAGGACGTCGCCCTTCTTGTATTCCTCGATGACCTGCTCGCCCGGACGGTTCCAGTCGAGATCGGAGAGATGGATCATGCCGTCGATATCGCCTTCGAGACCCAGGAACAGGCCGAACTCGGTCTTGTTCTTGACCTCGCCCTCGACCGTCGAGCCCGCCGGGTGCTGCTCCGCGAAGAGCTCCCACGGGTTGCGCAGGGTCTGCTTGAGGCCGAGCGAGATGCGACGCTTGACCGGATCGACCTCGAGGATCGCGACGTCGACTTCCTGCGAGGTCGAGACGATCTTGCCGGGGTGGACGTTCTTCTTGGTCCAGGACATCTCGGAGACGTGGATCAGGCCTTCGATGCCCGGCTCCACCTCGACGAACGCGCCGTAGTCCGTGATGTTGGTCACGCGGCCCTTGAGACGGGTGCCGACCGGGTAACGCTCGGCGATGCCATCCCACGGATCGGCCAGCAGCTGCTTGATGCCGAGCGAGATGCGGTGCGTGTCCTGGTTGATCTTGATGATCTTGACCTTGACCGTCTGGCCGATGGTCACGACCTCCGACGGGTGGTTCACGCGGCGCCACGCCATGTCGGTGACGTGCAGCAGGCCGTCAATGCCGCCGAGATCGACGAACGCACCGTATTCGGTGATGTTCTTGACGACGCCGTCGATGACCTGGCCCTCTTCGAGCGAGGCGACGAGCTCGGAACGAGCCTCGGCGCGGGTCTCTTCGAGAACGGTACGGCGCGACACGACGATGTTGCCGCGGCGGCGATCCATCTTGAGGATCTCGAAGGGCTGCGGCTGACCCATCAGCGGGCCGACGTCGCGGATCGGACGGATGTCGACCTGCGAACGCGGCAGGAAGGCCACGGCGCCGTCGAGATCGACGGTGTAGCCGCCCTTGACGGTGTTGAAGATCATGCCGCTGACCTTCTCGCGGGCCTCGAAGGCCTTCTCGAGCTTGACCCAGCTCTCTTCGCGGCGAGCCTTGTCGCGCGAGATGACGGCTTCGCCGAGCGCGTTCTCGATCCGGTCCAGATAGACCTCGACCTCGTCGCCGACGTTCAGTTCCTGCTCACGGCCGGGGCCGGTGAATTCCTTGAGCGCGACGCGTCCTTCGGTCTTCAGACCGACGTCGATGATCGCCATATCCTTCTCGATGGCGACGACCTTGCCCTTGATGACAGAGCCTTCGAGGGCATCGTTCTTGCCGAAGGATTCCTCGAGCAGGGCGGCGAAATCCTCGCGACCCGCGCTGTAGCTTTCAACTGCTGACATGTAATCTCCTGGGAGCCGGCCGCGTATCCCGCGGGTGTCCGGCCTTAAGCGCCGTGGTTGGTGCTGCGTTCCGGATCGCGGCCGTCGGCACCTCCTCTCGGAGGTTTCCGCCTCCCCGTCAGGCGGGGTTGGCGGAGGCGCCAGGACCAGCGGCTCGATCCGTATCCGGACGACCTGCTTCAAACACGAAACGGGAGCAGGTCTTGCAGACCGCCCCCGGCGCATGATCGATCACGGCCCTTCGGACAGGGGCGATGTAATGCAAACCGGCCTTCAGGGCAAGGTCGAAACCAAGCCCCGAGACGCCAGTTCGATCAGGGACACAGCAGCTTGTAGCGCTTGTGCGTCAGGCAACTGTCGACGACCAGCGCGTAATCGGACGAGGCCTTCTCGACCGCGGCCGCGCCGCTTTCCGCCGTCGCCCCGCCGACGGACTGCACCGCGTTGGCGGCGCTAGCCAGCACATGGGCCTGTCGAAACCCCGGCACCGGAATGTAGCTCGCCAGCGTACCGGCGACCGCGATGGCGGTGCCGGTCTGCTGCTGCTGCGTCGCCCGCTTGATCGCAGCCAGTTGCGGCGCCGCCTGCTGGCGGCAGGCGGTCAGGTCACGCTGATAGCGGTCGGGATTGACACGATGCATGTCGACGAGCGGCTCGTAGACGGAGGTACTCGGATCCTCCATGGGCACGGTTGCGCCCGCAGCGCTGGAAGCCAGCCGCGGCCCCTGCCCCTCCGGTGGCAAGGCAGGCGCTGCCGGCAAGGCAGCCGCTACCGGTTCAGGCCCTTCCGATTGCACCGTCTGATTGCAAGCACCCACAGTCAGCGCCAGCAGCGCCGCCACAAAAACCCGCACTGCCCCATCCCCTGCTCTTTCGGATATCTTTATTCTTGAGTGTCGCGCGACCCGCCTTTCGTCACGACAGCGCTCAAGACAGAACATAACGTTACGTCACATTCAATATCCTGCCGAGCCGCTTCCCCAGCATCGCGCGCCATGCCAGTCTGCGGGCAGGTTTCACGGCATTTCGCGGGAGCATTCCATGGGCTGGGCCATTCTGGGACTGATCGTCGTTCTCGTCGTCTACCTGATCATGACCTATAACGGGCTCGTCGCGATGCGGCAGCGCGTGAACCAGGCCTTCGCCGATATCGACGTCCAGCTGAAGCAGCGCCACGACCTGATCCCGAACCTGGTCGAGACGGTGAAGGGCTATGCGACGCACGAGAAGTCGACGCTCGATGCGGTGATCGCCGCCCGCAACGCGGCACAGGGCGCGACCGGCGTGCATGACAAGGCCGCGGCCGAGCAGCAGCTTTCCGGGGCAGTCGGCCGGCTGCTCGCATTGGGCGAGGCCTATCCCGACCTCAAGGCCAGCGCCAATTTCCAGCAGTTGCAAGTCGATCTCGGCAATGTCGAGGACAAGCTGGCGGCAGCGCGGCGCTTCTTCAACAATGCGGTGGGCGAGTTCAACGCGGCGATCCAGGCCTTCCCGGCGGTGCTGTTCGCGCCGCAGATGGGCTTTACCCAGCGCGAGTTCTTCGATGTCGGCCCGGAAACCCGCGCCCAGATCGAAGTCGCACCCAGCGTGAAGTTCTGACGGCGGCAAGACGTTCACGGGAGCGGCTGCGATGGCCGAGGCCTTCGGGCTCTATACCCACCAGCGCAACAACCGGATCAGGTCCAACCTCCTGATCGCTGGGCTTTTCCTGCTGGTCTATCTCACCGCCTGGGGCCTGCTGCTCGTCGCCTTCGGTTATGGCGGCGTGCCGCGCGGGCGCACCGCCTTCGGCGAGGCCGGCCGCATCTTCCGCTCGTGGTTCCCTTTCATCACCGCGGCGACGATGCTCTGGGTCTTCGTCGGCTTCCGCATGAATGTCGCGATGATCAATGCCGTGACGGGGTCGACGGGCCTCGCGCGCGAGGACAACCCGAAGCTCTACCGGATGCTGGAGAACCTCTGCATCTCGCGCGGCCTGCCGATGCCGAAGCTCGCCATCGTCGAAAGCGAGGCGCTCAATGCCTTCGCCAGCGGCGTCAACGACAAGCAGTTCACCGTCAGCGTCACGACCGGGCTCCTCGCCCAGCTCAACGACGCCGAGGTCGAGGCGGTGCTGGCGCATGAACTGACCCATATCCGCAATGGCGACGTCCGGCTGATGGTGATCGCGGTGGTGATCGCCGGCGTGATCTCCTTCATCGGCGAAATCGTCTTCCGCGGCTTCGGTCGCAGCCGGGTCAGGGTCTCATCGGACGATGCGAAGAAGGGCAACGGCCTTGCCATCATCATCGGCATCGCGGTGATCGCGGTCTCGTGGTTCCTGGCGGTGCTGATCCGGCTGTCGCTGTCGCGCTCGCGCGAGTACCTCGCCGATGCGGGGGCGGTCGAACTGACCAAGAACCCGGATGCGATGATCTCCGCCCTGCTCAAGATCTCCGGCCGGGCCGATATCGAGGGGGTGCCGTCGGGCGTGATGGACATGTGCTTCGAGAACGACCCCGACGATTTCGCCGACCTGTTCTCGACCCACCCTTCCGTCACCAAGCGCGTGCAGGCGCTGGTCGAGACGGCCGGCGGGCGGATGCCGGCGATGCCGCCGCACCCGCCGAAGATCGGCGAGCGTCAGGACCTGCCGACCATGGTCGAGGAAACCGCGGCGCGCGGGCCATGGGCGCGGCCGCCGCAGGCGCCTGGCTCGCACTAGAACTCAGGCGACGAGCTTGGCCGGATCGATCTCGAACACCAGCGGATAGAAGGTGCTCCAGCGGCTCCAGCGCTGCGTTCCGGCCTCGCCGACCGCCCAGAGCCTGCCATCGGGCGCGAAGCCGAGATCCTCGATCCCGCCGGGAGCGGGGTAGCGCGCAAGCACGGCACCCGTGGCGGGGTCGAGTTGCGACAGGAAGGCCGGCCGGTTGCCGGAGCTCTGCGAAATCCAGACCTTGCCCGCCTTGTCGAAAGTCGCGCCCTGCGAGAGGAGCGGCAGCGGCAGGATGGCCCGGCTATCGGCAAGACCGATCGGCGTCTCGCCGCCAGCAAGGACGCGATCGATGGGAACTGCGTGCAGGTTCGGTGCGCCTTCGCGGCGATAGGGCCCGAACCAGAGCGCATCGCCCGACGTCGTCAGGAAGGAAGGCCCCATCGTCTTGTCGACGCGCACTTCCTTCACTGGCACGCATTCGCCGCTGCGACAGGATTCCTTGAAATCGAGAGCCAGGAGCCGCCCGGAATTGGCGACGAACAGCGTGTCCCGCGCCGTGGCGAGCCCACCGGGATGGCCATAGGTCGCCGGCAGCGCGAAGCTGCCGAGGAGGCGCCCGTCCCGGCGCGAGAGCCGGAACAGCCGCGCGGGGCCGTTGTCCTGGTCGCGCTCGGTGCTGCGATAGGCCGCGATCAGGATCTCGTCGCCGAAGACGGTGAGCCCCTGCGGCACATAGCCCTCGTTGAGGCCGGGCGACCAGTAGCGCCGGCCGATCGCGGCCGCGTTGGGCACGGTGGTCAATTCACGGGCGTCATAGGTCGGCGCCTCGCCGGGCAAGGCGGGGCGCGCCCGCGCGCCCGAGGCCAGGCACAGGCCGGCGCCCGCCATCAGCATGTGGCGCCGGTTCACGATCATCGCCTCAACGCCCTTCCGTCGCCCATTCCAGAGCTTCCTCCAGACGGTCGTCGCCCCAGAACAGTTCGCCGTCGCCGGCGACGAAGAAGGGCGCGCCGAAGATGCCGATCGACTTGGCATATTCGATCTCAGCACGCAGGCGGCCCTTGACCTCCTCGCTGCGCGAGAGCGGGATCGCGACATTGGGATCGCTGCCCGCCTCTTTCAGCGCGGCGCTCAGTACGGCTTCCTCGGCCATGTTGCGGCCTTCGCAGAAATGCGCCTGGAACAGCGCCTTCGAGAAGGCAGGCGTCCAGCCGCCGTCGCGGCCGGCGAGCGCCAGCCGCGCCGCCGTCAGGGAATTCTGGGGAAAATTCTCCGGCTTGACGATGGCGACGCCCTGCCGCCGGCCGCGCCGGGCGGTATCGCGCCACATATAACGGCCCTTGCTGGGATAGAGCGCGAAGGGCGAGGTGTTCCAACCCTGTGCCGCGAAGATCGGCCCGAGCAGGAAGGGCCGCCAGCGCAAGGTGACGCCGGCCTCCTCGGCCAGCTTCTCGATTCTCAGGGCGCTCAGGCAGGAATAGGGCGACGCGAACTCATACCAGAAGTCCAGAACGGGACGATTCGGCATTCAGCCTCCGAACAGGTCGTCATGTCGTGTCGCGCCCGATCGAGCCTGCGCCCTTCGTAACGCGACCGCAAGCGCCGCGAATGAGCGCCTGTGGAATGGAAGGACGACGCGCTCGCCCGCATCGATCCATCAGCGGACGACGCGGGATCGATCAGAAGGTTCCGATTGCTTCGCCCCGAACGCTGGGATAGTGCGCCATTGCGTCCGAAACGCGGCCCATGGGGGCTGCCAGAAGGAAAATGAACAGATGGCTGACAGCAGCGTGAAAAAGGTCGTCCTCGCCTATTCCGGCGGTCTCGACACCTCGATCATCCTCAAATGGCTGCAGACCACCTATCGATGCGAGGTCGTGACCTTCACCGCCGATCTCGGCCAGGGCGAGGAGCTCGGACCAGCGCGCGACAAGGCGCTGCTGCTCGGCATCAAGCCGGAGAACATCTATATCGAGGACCTGCGCGAGGAATTCGTGCGCGACTACGTCTTCCCGATGTTCCGGGCCAACGCCGCCTATGAGGGCGTCTATCTGCTCGGCACCTCGATCGCGCGGCCGCTGATCGCCAAGAAGCTGATCGAGATCGCGGAGGCGACCGGCGCCGACGCCGTCTCCCATGGTGCGACCGGCAAGGGCAACGACCAGGTCCGCTTCGAGCTGACCGCCTATGCCCTGAAGCCCGACGTCGTCGTGATCGCGCCCTGGCGCGAATGGGACCTGCGCTCGCGCGAGCAGCTCATCGCCTTCGCTGAGCAGCACCAGATCCCGATCGCCAAGAACAAGCGCGGCGAGGCGCCCTTCTCCGTCGACGCCAACCTGCTGCACGCCTCGTCCGAAGGCCGCGTGCTGGAGGACCCGGCGGTCGAGGTGCCCGATTACGTCTATTCGCGCACGATCTCGCCGGAAGATGCGCCCGACAAGCCGACGATCATCACCATCGGCTTCGAGAAGGGCGACGCGGTTTCGATCGACGGCCAGAAGCTCTCGCCGGCGACGCTCCTCGCCAAGCTCAACGATCTCGGCCGCGACAACGGCATCGGCCGGCTCGACCTCGTCGAGAACCGCTTCGTCGGCATGAAGTCTCGCGGCATGTACGAGACGCCCGGCGGCACGATCCTGCATGCGGCGCATCGCGCCATCGAGTCGATCACGCTCGACCGCGGCGCAGCCCATCTCAAGGACCAGATCATGCCGCAATATGCCGAGCTGATCTATAACGGCTTCTGGTTCTCGCCGGAGCGCGAGATGCTGCAGGCGCTGATCGACAAGAGCCAGGAGTTCGTCACCGGCGACGTGCGCCTCAAGCTCTACAAGGGCGGCGTCCATGTCATCGGCCGATCGAGCGACTATTCGCTCTACGACCAGGACCTCGTCACCTTCGAGGAAGGTGCGGTCGCCTACGACCATCGCGACGCAGCCGGCTTCATCAAGCTCAATGCGCTTCGCCTGCGTACGCTCGGCCAGCGCAAGAAGAAGCTGGGTCTCTGAATCATCTGCCCACGCCGCATCTGACCATTTGCGGCGTGGGCGACACCCAACCGAGAGCAGGTTTCGATCGGGCGAGCCAACCGTCGCGATCGGCACGCGAAGCCGCCGACACTCGGAACTTTGCTACTGGATGACGCTGCGAAGCATCATCCAGTGATAGGATAAATTACCTATTTTGCCGTGAGCGGTCGCAGTCGGCGGGCCGACACGCAAAAGCGCTTTGTCCGGGATATGGATAAATGAGCCCGGCGGCGGCTGCGGATACTCCGATCGCCCATGGCTGTCGGGTTTGGGCGGTGCCCATTGCGAGATCCAGGTGGCTCGCGCGTTCGTCGTCCACACCCACGGCTTCTTGCGCTCCCTCACGATCCAGCGGCTATCAAAATCGAAGGTCTCCGCCACCAACCCCGTACCGGCGAACAAATTCAGGAAAGCCTGCTGGAAGTAGATTCCGGAGCTGTAGCTCGCGACGCCAATCCGTTGCAGCTTGTGAGGCTGGCGAGGTCCGGTAATGGGAAGGCGCGCGGCCATCTCGCGATGCGTTGCCGTTACGATGGCGCTCAGGGTCTCGACCGGGCGAGTGGAAAACATGTTCCAGGCGGATTCGGGATCCCTGGCGGGGTCGGGCATGAAGGGCACGATCAACAATGTCGGCCGCACTGCGGCCATCTGGGTCCCAATCGTCGGGAGATAGCGCCATATCTTGTTCCATCCGCCCGCAAAGCGGGGGTAATCGCCGACCGTGGCGACAACGACCTTTCCTTGCGTCGGGGTCGGGTGAATAAAAATCTGTGCCTGGGTGAAATCACTGGTCAGCGGCGAGGCCGCGACCCCAACCCAATAATTGCGCCCATCCTTCTCGATCCGAAACCGGAATGGGTAGAAGACACCGACCACAGGAACCTGCATGGCCGGCATTCCCGGGATAAACGGCGCCAGCACCATCTTCTTTTCCACGACAGGCACGGCTGCGTCGGGGTTCATCTGCTCGACGAGCATGCCGTGGATCAACTCCGGATTCGTGCCGCCAGGGCCGACGGGCAGCGGGCCCGATGGCGCGCCCGCAAGCGCATCCAGCTTCCCCAGCGTCTTGCCGTTGGGATCGACAACACTGTCGACCTTCGGTATTTCGCCGGTCGGTTGCCAGCGCTGCTGAAACTGCTTGATCGCCGCGACCAAAGCGGAAGGCGGCGCATAACGCCGACCCGGCGAAGGCTTGGACCAGGCGCCGCTCTGCCCCCCATCCGACGGCCCGATCCGATCCAGCAGGTCGATAATCTTGCGCTGATCGTCAGGGGCGCTTAGCACGGCCACGCCGTTACGCCGTCCAACTGGCCCGTCCAGTGTCGTCATCGCGTTTCCTGCCCCGTTCCGGAGGCAAGCGTCCGTGGCGACCGGCAAGATGTCGTCCTTCGTTTGGCGGACTTGCGAGACGCGCCAGCAGCTCCGGCGGCCGCCATCTCGATCGCGCGATTGAACTCTCCGTGCTTTGTCGCGTTCTCGTCTCACCGTTCAATGTGAGAGGCTTCGCATGCTGCGCCTTCTGGCTCCTGCCCTGATCTCGACTGTCCTGCTGTCCGGGCCTGGATCAGCCCAGGAAGTCCCACCGAAAAGCGAGAAACCGGCAACGCCGGAGATCGCGACCTGCAAGACGGCTGCGCTGCAGGCGCTCCACGCCAAGGAACCGGAGATCAAGGACATCTATATCGACGAGGACGCCGCCACGGTCGCGGTGTCCGAAGCGAAGATCGAAAACATTCCGGTGACGCGCATCGTCATGGCCGAGGCCTATCTGCGGACCGATCGCTCGGACAAGCCGCGCCGCTTCCTCTGCCTGCTCGGCGAGAAGAACAAGGTGCTGCTGACCTTCTTTACCGCGCGCTGAGGCCTGCCGGCAGGCAAAGCGAAAGGGCCGCTCAACGGCCCTGTTGCTCTCCTGGGAACGAGCCGCCGCTCAGCCGCCGTCGACGACCCTGGTTGCGGGCCGGTCATGGCCATCCGCCAGCTCCTCGTGCCAGCGGCCGTTCTGATCCTGATAGACGATCCCGTCGGTATTTCCGGCGACCGTCTGCCGGGCGGCGGCCCGGTTTGCCGCCTTCAACGCCGCATCATGCGTCGGAAAGGTCTCCGACAGCGCGCCGCCGACCTTGTAGGCCCAGCCGCCATCATGCTCGACCACCTCGTACTTGACCATGACCATCGCGCATCCTCCTTTCAATCGAAGGAAAACCGCGCCCCGGCCATGGGGTTCCGGCTAATCGCCGTTGCCGCTATCGGCCGCGCGCAGCGAATCCAGCACCGGCATCGAGGTGATGTGGTAGCCGGCATCGACATGATGGATATCGCCGGTGACACCTCCGGAGAGATCCGAGAGATAATAGAGCGCCGAGCCGCCGATCTCTTCAAGCGAAACCGACTTGCGCAAGGGCGAATTGGCGCGCTGCCAGGAGAGCATCGCGCGCGCATCCGAGATTCCGGCGCCGGCCAGCGTCCGCACCGGCCCGGGCGAGAGCGCGTTGACGCGGATGCCGCGCGGGCCGTAATCGCCGGCGAGATAGCGCACGCTCGCCTCAAGCGCCGCCTTGGCGACGCCCATGACGTTGTAGTTCGGCATGATCCGCGTCGAACCGCCATAGGTCAGCGTGATCATGCTGCCGCCCCTGGGCATGCGCTCCGCTGCCCGCCGGGCGATCTCGGTGAAGGAGAAACAGGAGATCACCATGGTTCGCGAGAAGTTCTCGCGGCTGGTGTCGGCATAGAGGCCCTTGAGCTCGTTCTTGTCGGAGAAGCCGATGGCGTGGACGATGAAGTCCAGCGTGTTGCGCTCGGGATCGCCGCCCCAGGCCTCGTCGAGCGCAGCAAAGGCGGCATCGACCGAAGCGCTGTCCTCGACATCGCAGGGCACGACCAGCTTCGAGCCGATGCTCTCCGCCAGCGGCCGGACGCGCTTGCCGAGCGCATCGCCCTGATAGGTGAAGGCGATCTCGGCGCCATGGGCGTGAAGGGTGCGGGCAATGCCCCAGGCAATCGAATTCTGATTGGCGACGCCCATGATGAGGCCGCGCTTGTTGTGCATCAGCGGGAGCATGGCAAACTCGGAAGGGGCTTCAGGAACGGGTCCGAAGGCGGGGAAACGGAGGGAAGTCGGCTGGTCGGGTGGATCGAACTCTCGGCATATCGGCACTGCCCGGTTTTTGCGGGCACGAAAACGGCTAGTCTGTCCTGGTGATCGCGGCGGCGGCGGCCTTCGAGGTCGAAACCGGCACGATCTCGAAACGCACGAGATCGTTCCATTGCAGGACCCATTCCTGCAGCAGCGCGACATCGTCGCATTCCATGATCTGGAAGCAGCGGCCGAGATCGGCCGAGACCCAGCTCTCGACATAGCGCACGCCGGCCGGAGCCATCCGCCCGCTATGCTGGAAGCGGGCGTAGACGTCCTTCACGCGGGCCTGATCGAAATGCTCGATCACCATGAAGAGCATGGCGCTCTCAGACCTCCAGGCGCTTCATCACGATGGTGGCGTTGGTGCCGCCGAAACCGAAGGAATTCGAGAGCACGCAGCCGAGGCCGGCATTGTCGATGCGCTTGCGCACGATCGGCATGTCGGCGAAGGCCGGGTCGAGCTCGTCGATATGGGCGCTCTCGCAGATGAAGTCGTTGTTGAGCATCAGGAGCGAGTAGATCGCTTCCTGCACGCCGGTGGCGCCGAGCGAATGGCCGGTCAGCGACTTCGTCGCCGAGATCGGCGGCGACTTGTCGCCGGCGCCGAAGACCTCGCGGATCGCCTCGATCTCCTTGGCGTCGCCGACCGGGGTCGAGGTGCCATGCGGATTGATGTAGTCGACCTTGGCCTTCACGCCTTCCAGCGCCATCTTCATGCAGCGCACCGCGCCCTCGCCGGACGGGGCGACCATGTCGTAGCCGTCCGAGGTCGCGCCATAGCCGACGATCTCGCCGTAGATCTTGGCGCCGCGCGCCTTGGCGTGCTCCAGCTCCTCGAGCACGACGACACCGGCGCCGCCGGCGATGACGAAGCCGTCGCGGGCCAAATCATAGGCGCGCGAGGCGCGCGCGGGCGTTGCATTGAAGTCGGAGGACATCGCGCCCATGGCGTCGAAGAGGACGGAGAGCGTCCAGTCCAGCTCCTCGCAGCCGCCGGCGAAGATGACGTCCTGCTTGCCCCACTGGATCAGCTCATAGGCATTGCCGATGCAGTGGTTCGAGGTCGCGCAGGCGGAGGAGATCGAATAGTTGACGCCCTTGATCTTGAACCAGGTCGCCAGCGTCGCCGAAGCGGTCGAGGACATGCCCTTGGGCACGGCGAAGGGGCCGACCTTCTTCGAGGAACCGCTCTCGCGGGCCTTGTCATAGGCGTCGATCAGGGCGCGGGTCGAGGGGCCGCCGGAACCCATGATGATGCCGGTGCGCTCGTTGCTGATCTCGGCCGTCTCCAGGCCCGCATCGGCGATCGCCTGCTCCATCGCGACCTGGTTCCAGGCCGAGCCGCCACCATGGAAACGCATGGCGCGCCGGTCGAGCACCGTCGCGGGATCGAGCGTCGGCACGCCGGCGACCTGGCTGCGGAAGCCGTGCTCGGCGAAATCCGGAACGAAGGAAATGCCCGATTTCGCCGATTGCAGCGACGCCAGGACCTCCTGCGTGTTGTTGCCGATGGACGAGACGATGCCCATCCCGGTGACCACGACGCGTCTCATGCTCGCTACTCCAGCTCTCAGCACGCGGCGGGCAAGCCCGGCCGCTTCTGGATTCCTATCGCGCAAATGGACCGAGCGGCAGCTGCGCGCAAGGTCGGGCTGCGTTTTTCCTCAGGCGGCTTCCGGCTTGAACAGGCCGACGCGCATGTCGCTGACCGTGTAGATGCGCTTGCCGTCGGCCTCCAGCCAGCCATCGGCGATGCCCAGGACGAGCTTCGACTTGAAGACGCGCTTGAAGTCGACGCCGTAGACGACCTTCTTGACGGATGGCAGGACCTGATCGGCGAACTTGACCTCGCCGACGCCGAGCGCCCGGCCGCGGCCCGGCAGGCCGAGCCAGCCGAGGAAGAAGCCGGTGAGCTGCCAGAGCGCATCGAGCCCGAGGCAGCCCGGCATCACCGGATCGCCCTTGAAATGGCAGTCGAAGAACCAGAGATCGGGCTTGATGTCGAACTCGGCGCGGACCATGCCCTTGCCGTGCTCGCCGCCCTCTTCGGCAATCTCGACGATGCGGTCGAACATCAGCATCGGCGGCAGCGGCAACTGCGCATTGCCCGGCCCGAACAGTTCCCCACGACCGCAGGCGAGGATCTCCTCGTAGCTGAAAGACGACTGACGCTGCATTCCCGTGAGGCTCCCTCGCACCGGCCGGATTCGGCCGGTGTCTCCTGTGCCGTGCCTAACACAGCGGAAGCCGGAAACGAAAGAGCAGCGGACGTGTCGACCCACACCGCAACGCCGAAAACCACAACGAAACCGTGCCAGATCAATGCAGCAAGGGGCGCCCACCGCCTGGAAGCCGGCGCGACGCTTGCGACGGGAAGCCCGACGCCCTACATTTCAGTTGAAATCATTCAAGAGACGGAGCCTCCAGGACATCCGTTAGACAAAAGGGCACGCGAGCACGGCATGAGCGACCTGACCTCCCAGGACCAGGGCTATGGAACGTCGGCGCGGCAGGGCTGTCCCTTTCACGATATCCGCCAGAAGCTGCGGCGCGTCGGGTTGCGCCCGACCCGCCAACGCGTCTCGCTCGGCTGGGTGCTCTTTGCCAAGGGCCAGCGCCATGTCAGCGCCGAGATGCTGTTCGAAGAGGCGATGAAGGAGCGCATCCCGGTCTCGCTGGCGACGATCTACAACACGCTGCGCCAGTTCACCGAGGCAGGCCTGCTGCGCGAGCTCACCCTCGACGGCGCCAAGGCCTATTTCGACACCGCCGACCATGATCACCATCATTTCGTCGTCGACGGCGAGAACCGGGTGATCGACATCCCGGCCGACGAGATCGACGTCGCCAGCCTGCCGGTGCCGCCTGCGGGCTATGAGATCGCGCGGGTCGACGTCGTGGTGCGGCTGCGCAAGATCGACGGCTGATCGCCGCTCCGCCGCTTCCGGAGACGATATTCATGCGTTTCACCGATTCGCCGCTCTCGCGCCGCGCGCTTGCAGGCCTCCTGCTCGCAGCGGCCGTTCCCGCCACGCCGGCGCTCGCCGCACCGCGCGTGCTTCGGGGCACCGTCGCCTATCGCGAACGCATGGCGCTGCCGCCCGGCGCTGTCGTCGAGGTCAAGCTGCTCGACGTCTCGCTGGCCGATGCCCCCTCCCGCACGATCGCCGAGACCCGCGTTTCCGGTCGGCGCATCCCGGCGCGCTGGACCCTGCGCTTCGATTCGCGGCGGATCGAGCCCCGGCACAGCTACGCGCTGCAGGCGCGCATTCTCGACGGCGACCGGCTGCTCTTCATTACCACGGAACGGCACAGCGTTTTCACGGGCGGGCCGGACAAGACCGATATCTGGGTCCAGCGCGTCTCGGGCGATGACCGGCCGCCCGCCGCCGCCCCCTCCCCGATCGGAAGCTGGCGTCTCGCAAGCCTCGGCAGCAAGGACGTTCCCGGCTCGATCGTCACGACCCTCGCCATCGCGGCGGACGGCAAGGTGTCAGGTCGGGGCGGTTGCAACGGCTTCGGCGGCAATGCGACGCTCAAAGGCCGGACGATCCGGTTCTCGCGGATGGTTTCGACGATGATGGCCTGCGCGCCGGACGTGATGACGCAGGAGCGCGGCTTCCTCGACGGGCTTGCCAAGGTCCGCCGCTGGGATATCCATCGCGGCTCCGGCCTGCTCGCGCTGCTCGACAGCCGCGGCCGGCCGGTGATGGTGCTGACTGCGCAGTAGCGCAGGCGGCCAGCGTCAGTCGACCTTCTCGTTGGGATAGACGCCCCAGAGACGCTCCTGGCGGATAAAGCCATCGATGTTGCCGACGCTGATGCGACACCAGGCGTTGACGCAGGACGAGACGCTGGTGACGACGCCCGGCTGCAGCCTGGCGACGACGGCTGACTCCTCGTTCGCAGCGCTGCGCATCGGGAAGTTCTCGTCCTTTTTCTTCGACCAGGGCGCGACGAGCGCGGTGCGGCGGCCGGAGAGCAGGCTGTGCAGCACCCAGCCCTCGGTGCCGTCGGCATCGCGCACGCGGCGCCAGGTCTCGAATTCCGCGGTGACTTCCATCGGCAGGCCGGCGCGCTGATAGACCCAGCGCGTCCGGTGCTCCTTCGAGGGGCCTTCGCGCAGGTTCACGCGATCCGTCTTCAGGCTGACATAACGCGGCACCGGCAGCCCGGTGACGGAGCCTGCCTGCATGTCCTGGGCAGAGGCGACCGCAGGCAAGCCGAGGAGGGCGAACGTCGCCAGGGCCAGGCAGCGCATCGACGAGATTTTCATGCCGCCACTCTCCTTCGCGTCCGCTTACCCCCGGCGAAGGGGCAAGTTGTCATCCGCCGCGCTGCCGCCTAGACAACGATCATGGTGCCGCGCAACAATTCCCATTCCTGGGCCACCAGGGTTAATGGCGGGTTGAGGATATCAGGCCGATACGGCCAATGACGGAAGGGTGACCGCCATGTCGAAGAAGAAGCCCTTGGTGGTGGTGACGCGCAAACTGCCCGCCGTGGTCGAGACCCGAATGCGCGAACTCTTCGACGCACAGCTCAACATCGACGACAAGCCGATGTCGCAGGCCGCCCTGGTCGAGGCGGTGAAGACCGCCGACGTGCTCGTCCCGACCGTGACCGACAAGATCGACGCCGCCGTGATCGCGCAGGCCGGCGACCAGCTGCGCCTGATCGCCAATTTCGGCAACGGCGTCGACAATATCGACGTCGCCAGCGCCGTGCAGCGCGGCATCACCGTCACCAACACGCCGGGCGTCCTGACCGACGACACCGCCGACATGACGATCGCGCTGATCCTGGCCGTCGCCCGCCGCATTGCCGAGGGCGCGCGCGTCATCCCCGATGACGACTGGGCCGGCTGGTCGCCGACCTGGATGCTCGGCCGGCGCATCACCGGCAAGCGCCTCGGCATCGTCGGTATGGGCCGCATCGGCCAGGCACTGGCGAAGCGCGCCGCCGCCTTCGGCCTCTCGATCCACTACCATAACCGCCGCCGGGTCGATCCGCGCACGGAGGAAGCGCTCAACGCGACCTATTGGGATTCGCTCGACCAGATGCTGGCGCGGATGGACATCGTCTCGGTCAACTGCCCGCATACGCCGGCGACCTATCACCTGCTCTCGGCCCGCCGCCTCAAGCTGATGAAGCCGGACGCGATCCTGGTGAACACCGCCCGCGGTGAGGTCGTCGACGAGACCGCGCTTGCCCGCATGCTGGAAGCCGGCGAGCTCGCCGGCGCCGGGCTCGACGTGTTCGAGAGCGAGCCGGCGGTCAATCCGCGCCTGCTCAGGCTGGCGCGCCAGCACAAGGTCGTGGTGCTCCCGCATATGGGCTCGGCCACGCATGAGGGCCGCGCCGACATGGGCGAGAAGGTCATCGTCAACATTAAAACCTTCATGGACGGCCACAAGCCGCCGGACCGCGTGCTGCCGAGCATGCTCTGAGGGCACGCTTCAGGCGGCGCGCAGCCCCGCAAGGCGCGCCGCTTCCGCCGGCCATTCCCTGAAATCGTCGACGACCGCTGCCGCTCCGGCGGCCAGCAGGCGCTCGCGCATGCGCCCCTTGTCATGGGCGACGCCGGTGAATCCGGCGACCTGCATGCCGGCCGCCCGCGCCGCCAGCACGCCCGGCACCGAATCCTCCAGCACCAGGCAGCGCCCGGCCTCAGCACCCATCTGCGACGCAGCGAACAGAAAGACATCCGGCGACGGCTTGCCGCGCGCCACCTGCGAGGCCGAGAAGACATGGGGATCGAACAGGTCGATCAGGCCCGCCAGCGCGAGATTGCGGCGCAGCGGCTCGAGCACGGTTGAGGACGCCACGCAGCGGCGCCCGGCCAGAACGGTCAGCGCCTCCCGCACGCCGGGAAGCGCGCGCAATTCGGTTTCCAGACGCAGCGCGACCGCATCCTCGATACGTGTTTCGAAATCGGCCGGGAGAGGCCGGCCCAGCGCGATTTCGATGATCTTCATGCCGTCGGCCCAGGGGATGCCGACGAGCTGCTCGACATAATGATCGAGTGTCCAGTCGCTCAGCCCGACCTCATGGCACATGGCGAGGCTGACCTCGCCATAAAGCGTCTCGGTATCGATCAGCGTGCCGTCGCAATCGTAGATGACGAGGTCGAACGGCACGGGCCTTGCTCCCGGCCGCTCAGCGGGCCTGGAGCGCGTCGAACTGGCCGGTCTTGCGGAAACGCCAGAGATAGGAGGAGATGACCGCCTCCGACGAGGTCGGCGCCAGCCCGAGCCCGGCGAAGTCGCGGCCCTCGGCCTTGGCCTCCGCAGAGACCACGTTGTCGCTGGCGAGCAGCGTAACCTGATCGCGCGTCATGACGAGTTCGTCCGGGATCAGGCCGAGCGTCAGCGTATCGGCGACCTGCAGCACGCTGCCCATGATCCGCGCCAGCGGGAAGGGCAGCGGCGCGAGCAGGCGCTTGCGGCCGGTCACCTTGCAGACCTCCTCGACGATCTGACGCAGGCTCTGCACCTCCGGCCCGCCAAGCTCGTAGACGCGACCGCCTTGCACGATGCCGTCGACGGCACGGGCGACGATCTCGGCGACGTCGCCGACGAAGGCCGGCTGGAACTTCGTCACGCCATCGCCGACCAGCGGCACCACCGGCAGCATCCGGGCGAGCGAGGCGAAGCGGTTGAAGAAGGTATCCTCCGGCCCGAACATCACGGACGGCCGCAGCACGACCGCGCCCGGCACGGAGGCGAACATGGCGGCCTCGCCCTCGGCCTTGGAGCGGGCATAGGCCGAAGCCGATTCGGCGGAGGCACCGAGCGCCGAGACCTGGACCACGCGGGCGATGCCGGCAGCGGCGCAGGCCTGCGCGACGGCGCGAGCGCCATTCGCCTGCACGGCCGGGAAGCTCTGGCGACCCTGCTCCTGCATGATGCCGACGAGATTGACGACGGCGTCAGTGCCCTTCACGGCGGCCGCGACCGAGGCGGGATAGCGCAGATTGGCCTGAACGGCGTGGATCTGGCCGACAGTGCCCAGCGGCTGGAGGAAATTGGCGAGATCCGGCCGACGCACGGCGACGCGCACCCGGTAGCCGCGCTTGACGAGCGCGCGCACGACATGGCGGCCGACGAAACCGGAGCCGCCGAAAACCGTGACGAGTTGCTGGGCCGGGGCTTGGGAAGCCATCGTGAAAGCTCCGTTTAGAATGCTTCTGCCCTCCTAGATCATGTTCCGCCAAAGTGGAAACGCCTTTTGCGGCAGAGACCTCCTGCGCCCAGGCCCTGCGGCGTTCCGCCCTACTCCCAGACGCGGCATCCCCCATTCAACGTCGATCGGCCGCTTTCGCACCGGAACGGCCCGGAATTCGCTATGGCCGCTGAGACCCTTTCCACAGGACCGCAAAAACAAATTCATTTCGCCGCGACAGGGCCGTTGACAGGACGACTCGGCCCCCGTAAACGAACCGCCGTTGCCCAGGTGGCGGAATTGGTAGACGCACCAGCTTCAGGTGCTGGCGCTCGCAAGGGCGTGGAGGTTCGAGTCCTCTCCTGGGCACCACTCAGCTTTCTACCGAGCTGAAAACATTATGGTTTGTTACGCAAAATCCCGCACCTGATCACAGGGTGCGGGATTTTGCGTTCATGGGCTGTGCTTCCTCGTCGGGAATTTCGTCCTCCGCCTTCAGTGCCGGCCGGAGCATCTGAACGGCAGCCGCGACACGTCGCGCCCGGTCAGCCTTCTTGATGTAGGCGGAGCTCTCCTGGCTCCCTTGGGCTCATCCGAAGATGGCATTCATCCGCGCCTCGGTTGGCGCCGCGCTCGGGGGCCTCATGCATCGATGAAAAGCTATGGCTGGGCAGCGATGAGGATAATTTCCGCGGCGCAATCACAGGCCGCCAGCCAGCCCAATCCAGTAGCCAGGCTGATACTGGATTGGCAGAAAGCGCTCGTGCAGCTCCCGCAGCGTTGCCTCTGCATCGATATCGCCGAAAAGCTCCGGGTGGAGCCAGCTTGCGATGCGCTGCAGGGCCACGAACTGGTAGGGGCTGTTGTAGAACTGGTGCCAGATCGCAAAGACGCGTTGTTCGGCGACGGCTTTGCCATGCGCGAATGCCGGACGCTTCGCCAGCGCCTTGAGCTTGCTGCGAGCTGCCGATAGGTCAGCCCCCGGACCGAGGCCGACCCAGCCGCCACCGGGAGCCAGCGCGTCCCAGTTTCCGCCCGTTACGATGACGACGTCCGGGTCCCGGGCGATGATCGTTTCAGGATTGATCGTGCCGAACGTTCCCGGAAGAAGTTCGGAGCCGAGGTTATGGCCGCCAGCCATTTCGACCATGAGGCCGAAATTCTCCTTCCCGAAGCTCATGCAGCAGGCGTCCGAATAGCCGGGGATGCGATCCAGCATGACGAGCGGCCGCTTGAGGTCCGGGTTTCTCGCTATCGGAGCCGTCACGCGGGCGATCTGGTCTCTGCGGAAGGCGATCAACGCGTCCGCAATCGCCTCGCTTCCAAACAAGCGCCCGAGCAGACGCAAGGATAGCTCCGTGTTTCGGAGCGGTGCATGGCGGAAGTCGACATAGAGCACCGCGATCCCCACGGAGGCGAGCTTGTCGACGAGCTGCATCTCGGCACTGGCCCGCTCGGCTTCGTAGTTGAGGAGAAGCACGTCGGGCTGAAGCGAAATCGCCTTCTCGACGTCGAAATTGCCAGCTCCCACGCTGCCGAATTTCGGGATGCCGGCGACCTCCGGAAAGCGTTCGGCATAGGCGCGGTAGCTGTCGGGGTCGGATTTTTCCAGGTCCTCCCCCCAGCCGACGATCCGCTCAAATGGGTTGCCGCGGTCCAGCGCCGCAATGGCGTGGATCTGCCGCCCTTCGCCGAGCAGCACCCGCCGAACAGGAAGCTGCACCGCGACCTCCCGTCCAAGGATGTCGGTGACCTTGATCGGCGCGGCTGACGGCCGGCTGGCCGCGATGAGCGGCAGGCCCAGGCCGACGGCACCGAGAAGACCGCGGCGAGAGAGGCGGAGGCGCGCCATCACAGGTCCATGGACATGGACAGGAGATATGTCCGCGGTGCCCCTTGCGTGAACGTCCCGAAGGAAGCGGCTCCCGCCCAGTATTTCGTGTCGGTCACATTCACGACATTCGCCCGGAACGTCGTCTTGCGGCCGTTGAGTTCGGTCGCGTAGCGCAGCCCGAGGTCGAGGCGCGTCCAGTCCGGCAAGGCCTGCGTGTTGGCGGCATCGACGTACTGCTTGCCGGTGTGGATGATCGCGGCATTGACCGTCAGGCCTGCAATCCAGGGCACATCCCATTCCGCGCCGAGATTGAGCTGAATGCGCGGCACGCCGATGGGCGCATTGCCGATATTGGCGATGGCCGCCGTCCGGGTCAGTTCCCCATTGAGAAGGGTCACGCCGCCGAGCACACGCCATTGCGACGAGATCTGACCGAAGGCCTGGAGTTCGAGGCCCCGGACCCTCTGCTCTCCCGTTTCGGCGAACCTGCCGGCAGGGCTGAGTTCGCCAACAGGCCGCGTGATCTGGAACGCCGCGAGCGAGGCTCCGAAGCCATTGTAGTCCAGCTTGACGCCGGCCTCGATCTGGCGGGCCACGTAGGGAGCGAGTATCTCGCCGGCATTGGTGGCCGTAACCGGCGCAACGTCGCCGCGGCTCAGCCCTTCGATATAGTTTCCATAGAAGGAGACGTGCTCCCAGGGACGGATGACCAGTCCGACGAACGGCGTCGTGGCGCTCTTGTCGTAGGACGAGGCCAGCGTCCCGACATTGGACACATAATTTCGTGCCTGAATGTTCTGACGCCGGACGCCGAGCGTCAGCAGGACGCTCTCGTCGAACGCCGAAAGGGTGTCGGCCGCCGAGAGGCTGGTCAGCGTGCTGTCGGACAGCGGTGCCTGCCGCCCCACGCGCAGAGCCGCAATTTCCGGCACGCGCACGGGATTGTAGATGTTCGAGATGTAAGTCCCGCCGACAGCGCCGAACTCGCGCTTGGTCTCCTCATGATAACGGGATGCCTGCACGGTCAGGTTATGACGAATGAAGCCTGTCTCGAACTTCGCCCTGATGCCACCCTCGAAGGTGTGGCGATCGATACCCATGCCGTAGAATTGCGGTGAGGTGCTGGTCGTCCCCAGCACGCTGGTGATCATCGGCGCGGAAGCGAAGAAGCGCTCGACATTGCTGTGCGAGGCACCGGCGTTGCCGAACACGGTGATGCCGTCAGCGACGTCGTATTCCAGCTTGAGCAAGCCGCCACGATCATCGACGTCCGAATATTCCCAGGGCTGAGTGACGTTGCGGCGACCATCCGCAGCTTTGGGAACCGGCACTCCCGCGCGCATGAAGAATGGCCGGGCAGGCGCGTTGAAGCGGTCGGATTGAGCGAGGACATAGGCCCATGCGCGGAACCGCTCGCCCTGATAGTCGATGGCCAGAGCTCCGACGCCCGACTGCTCCTTCTGATGGTCGACAGCTGTCCTGCCGTCATTCAGGCTCGTGATGGCCCGCACACCCCATTCCCGATTGGCACCGAAGCGTCGGGACATATCGAGCTGCCCGCCGCCTCGTGCGTTCGAACCATAGTTCAGCGTAAAGCGCGTCAGGTCGCCTTCAGCACGCTTCGGAACGATATTGACGACGCCGCCGATCCCGCCATTGGGTGAAACGCCGCTGATCGCTGCCGAAGGCCCCTTCAGCACCTCGATGCGCTCGGCGTAATCGGAGAAAACGCGGAAGCTCGGCGCGACGCCGTAGACGCCGTCGAACGCGATCTCGCCGCTGGTGCCCTCGTTGATCGGGAACCCGCGGATATAGAGCGAATCGAACGGCGCGCCCGTGCCCTGGGTTGCCCGGACCGATGGATCGAGCGCGAGGGCTTCGGAGGCCGTCCTGGCCTGGCGGTCGCGGATGAACTGTTCGGTGTAGCTGGTGACGCTGAACGGCGTCTTTGCAATGTCGGTGTTGCCGAGAGCGCCGATGCGAGCCCCGGTCGCAACCTGTCCGCCTGCGAACGGCGCCGGAACCTGCGAGGGACGCGTCCCTTCGACGATGATCTCGTCGAGTTGGACCTGGCTCTGCTGCTGAGCGACGACTGGCGTGCAGGACAGGGAAAGACTCGTGGCGACAATCGCCGTCGCGCTCACCGCCGGCAGCGCCGTAAGCTTTCCTCTTCGCGCCATCATAACGATGGAGAATTTCATGACATTCATTCCAGCACCACAAGCCGCAATCGAAACTAAAACGCCCCGACCTGATGATATCTGCGGTGCATTCTTGTCAATAATCCAACCGAATATCTGATAATAAACTCAATGATAGTCCAGATACGCGCGCCGTAATTTTTAATTACTCAAATTAACACCCGGAACCGAGGCACGACCACAGGGATTTGCCATTGGCACACGCTGCAAAGCACTTGCCACAACATAGCGAGGTCGAGCAGGCCTTCATCGATGGCGGTTTCGGGAGGCCTGCCTCCAAGAGCCTGCCTGCTGCCTCATAAGCCGCGCTGGGCCGTTGGCTCGGCTGGAATGAGAGCAAGGTCTACCGGTTGATATTGTGCCAGGCGGCGCAATCCTGCGATGTCCGGCAGCTCCATGAGACGCGAGGTGCTGACGATCAGCCGCTCGGCACGCAGTTCCTGCATCACGCGATTGAGGTGCGGAACGCTGAGCCCCAGCACATCGGCCAGAATACCTTGCGAAAAGGGAAGATCGAACCGCGTCTGTTCGGCGCATCCGACCTCCAGCAGGCGGTCGTGAATCTCGAGCAGGAAATGCGCGAGCCGCTCGATCGGCGTGCGCCGGCCGAGATTGACGATGTGCTCCGCACAAATCGCCGCTTCCCGGGCTGCGAGCCAGGTCAGGACGAGGCCGAATTGCGGCCGCTCGTAGCAAAGACGCACATAGGAACTGAGCGGGCAGACGCTGTAGCTGAGATTGCTCACCGCCACGACCGCATAGGTCGCGCGGTCGAAGAAGCTGACGGGAAAGCCGATCACGTCGCCCGGCAGAATCACGTTCAGAATCTGCCGCTTGCCGTTCCGCAGCAGCCTGTAGCGGATCGCGTAGCCGCTCCGGACGAAACACAGGTCGCGATGCTCCGCCCCGTGGACGATGAGATCGTGCCGCTTCGCTGCCGTACCCTCGCGCTCCATGATCGCCTCGAGGCTATCGAGGTTCCCGGGGTTCATATCCATGAGGCGAGAAATCTTTGTGACGAAGGGATGTCCGGTGAGCGGCATGATGCGGTTTACACCCCTTATCGATTGGTTCTCATGGAGTATTCTGCGGCCGATTATTAATCGAGATCAATAATCAATATTATCGGACGAAAGTGGCATTGACCATATAGCCAATGCAGCGGGGAATGGCCGCGACGTGTCTTCAGATATTCGGTGCCGACAGCACGTCCAAACCCCCGCATGACGAAGGGGAGGATCGGACACCAGAGGGGAAGGACGCACATGACATCCGACAATCGCAAGCTCACGAACCTGTCCCGGCGCACGCTGATCCAGGGCGGCCTTGGCGTTGCGGGCGGCGTGATCCTGCCGGCGGGCCTGTTCCCGGTCCACGCGGCCGGCCAGACGGCAATCGGCACCTGGCCCGAAGGGTCCAAGGGCGACACCGTCAATATCGGCGCAGCCGTGCCGCGCACCGGCGCCTATGCGGTGCAGGGCGAGGACGAGCTCAAGGGCTGGCAGCTCGCCGTCGAACACATCAACACCAACCATGAGCTGATGAAGAAGCTCGCGCCGAAGATCAACAACGGCGTCAACGGCAAGAAGGTGAACCTGCTCGCGGCCGACTCCGCCGCCAAGCCGAACCAGGCGGTGCAGGAACAGCAGACCTTCATCAACCAGAACAAGATCATCCTGATGACCGGCTCGACCTCGTCAGCCGTCGCGGTGGCGCTCAACAAGTTCGCGCAGCGCGAGAAGGTGCTCTACGTCGCGGCCATTTCAGGCTCGAACGACACCACCGGCAAGGATTGCGTGCGCTACGGCTTCCGCCAGAATTTCTACGGCGAGACCGCCGCGAACGCGATCGGCCCGCAGCTCGTGAAGGCCTACGGCAAGAACCGCAAGGCGGCGTTCATGACGCCGGACTACACCTACGGCCACACCGTCACCAAGTCGGTCAACGACTACCTGACCGAGAAGGGCGGCTGGACCCAGGTGACCAACCAGGTCTCCCCGCTCGGCACCCAGGATTTCAGCCAGTACCTGACCAACATCGCCAATTCCGGCGCCGAGTTCATCATCAACGTCAACTGGGGCCGCGACGCGGTGCTCTCGGTGCAGCAGGCCAAGCAGTTCGGCCTGACGCCGGCGATGAAGATGGTGATCCCCTACCAGATCCCGTTCCTCGCCAAGGAAGCGGGGCCGGAGCTGATGGAAGGCGTCTTCGCCGCGACCGATTACTGGTGGACGCTCGAGGACAAGTATCCGCTGGCCAAGATGTTCAACGAAGCCTTCGTGAAGAAGTTCGGCTATCGCCCGGAATGGGGCGCTGAGAACGCCTACGTCAGCTTCGCGCATTGGGCGCGCATGGTGACGGAGGCCGGCAGCTTCTATCCGCCGGATGTCATCAAGCAATACGAGAAGGGCGAGACGATTCCCTCGCTGCTCGGCGACGTGCGCTATCGGCCGGAAGACCACCAGTGCATCCGCCCCGTCGTCATCGTCCGCGGCAAGGCCGTCAAGGACATGAAGAACAAGGAAGACTTCTGGGAGGTTCTCGAGGTCCTTCCGGGCGAACCGCTGATGCAGAAGCCGGATGCGTTCGGCTGCAAGCTCGGCGACTACACCTGACCGATCGAACCCGCCGCCGCGCTGGCTGAGAAGGCGGGTTCTCCGGATTGCGGGAGGGGGTGCGGGAGGCCGAACGTCGGTCTCCCGCGGCTCCCTGCCCCAGCCCCCGTCCGACGACAAGACAAGCGCAGAAGCCGGCGCGAGGCCGGACTCTACCCGCGTTCAGGCAAACGGATAGCATCGTGGTCAACTGGGCGAACTTCATCTCGCAATGCTTCAACGGGCTCGTGCTCGGCGCGCTGCTCGCGCTGATCTCGTCCGGCCTGACGATCATCTACGGCACGCTCGGCGTGCTGAATCTCGCGCATGGCGCGATGTTCATGCTCGGCGGCTATGCCGGCTGGGTCGCCTACACCTATAGCGGCTCGTTCCTGGTCGCGGTGGCGGCAGGCTCGCTCTTCGTGATGCTGGTCGGCATCGTGGTCGAGCGGCTCATCATCCGGCATTTCTACACTCGCCCGCATGAGGACCAGCTCCTCGTCACCTTCGGCCTCAGCATCGTGTTCGTCGAGGCGGTCCGGTTCTTCTTCGGCAGCCTGTCGAAGATGGTGCCGCCGCCGGGCCCGCTGGTCGGCATCACGCCGCTCGGCTTCATGATGTATCCGACCTACCGGCTCGCCCTGCTCGGCATCGTCGCCGTCGCGCTGCTGGCGCTCTATTTCGTACTCTACCGCACCCGGATCGGCATGATCGTGCGCGCCGGCATCGAGGATTCGGTGATGGTCGATTCGCTCGGCATCGACGTCTACAAGATCTTCATGCTGGTGTTCGGCATCGGCGCCATGGCGGCGGGCTTCGCCGGCATCGTCAATGCGCCGGTGGTCTCGATCGCACCGGATGTCGGCGAGGCGATCCTGGTGCAGACATTCGTCGTGGTGGTGATCGGCGGCGTCGGCTCCTTCCCCGGCGCGATCCTCGGCGGCCTGATCGCCGGCCAGATCATCTCCATCACCTCCATGTTCAACCCCGGCTATGCCTATATCATGCTGTTCGTGGCGATGACGCTGGTCCTGGTGCTGAGGCCCTACGGGCTGCTCGGCGCAGCCGGCCGCGAGTGACGCCGATGCGCAGCCAACGCCCCTTCCTCGCCGAGACCATCACCGCGATCGCGCTAATCCTGGCGCCGTTCGTGCTGCCCCATCTCGGCTTCACCCCGAACACCATCAACCGCATTCTGGTCTGGGGCCTGTTCGGCCTCGGCTTCGATATCCTGTTCGGCTATACCGGCCTCCTCTCCTTCGGCCAGTCGGCCTTCTTCGGCACCGGCGGCATGTTCGCCGCCTATCTGCTGACGGAAGCCGGCTTCGGCTATGTGATGGCCGCCGTCTTCCTCGGCACGATCGTGGCGGCGATCGTCGGCTATCTGATCGGCCTGATCGCATTGCGCCGCACGGGCATCTATTTCGCGATGATCACGGTCGCGATCGCGGAGGTGTTCTTCTTCGTCGAGTTCAATCCGCTTTCCGCCTTCACGGGCGGCGAGAACGGCCTGCCGGGCGTGCCGAGGCCCAGCATCTTCCTCGGCTTCACGACGCTGGAATTCAACACCGATTTCCAGGTCTACGGGTTCCTGGCATTCTGGTATTTCGTCGGCCTCGTCATCGCGCTGCGCATCGTGCGCTCGCCGGTCGGCGCGATCCTTTCCGCGATCCGCGACAATCCGCAGCGCGCCGCCGCGCTCGGCCACGACATCCACAGCTACAAGCTGACCGCCTTCGTCGTGGCGGCGGCCTATGCCGGCTTTGCCGGCGGCATGCTTGGCCTGATGCAAGGGTTCATGCCGCCGGATGCCTTCATGTTCGAGACCTCCGGCCAGCTCGTGATGCAGACGGCGATCGGCGGCGCCGGCACCTTGTTCGGCCCGCTGGTCGGGGCGGCGGTCTGGCTCTATCTCAGCGACTTCTTCCAGAACACGCTGCATCTGGGTGCCACCTGGAAGCTCGTCCTCGGCATCGTGTTCGTGCTGCTGGTCTGCTTCCTGCGCCACGGCATCGTCGGGGCCGTGATCGATCTCTACCGTCTCGTCGCCGGCCGGCGGGCGGAGACGGCTCCCGGGGCGGGCGTCGTCCCTCCCGCGAGCGTGCCCGCCACCGCTCCGACTGTCGCGATGATGCCGGCCCGCCGCCGCGATACCGACCGCTCTTCCGGCCCCATCCTCCAGGCCACCGGCCTGACCAAGCGCTATGGCGGCGTGGTCGCCAACAGCGACATCGACTTCACCGTCAACCACGGCGAGTTGCGCGGCATCATCGGCCCGAACGGCGCCGGCAAGTCGACCTTCTTCAAGATGCTGACCTGCGAGGTGCCTCCGAGCTCCGGCCAGATCCTGTTCGAGGGCAAGGACATCACCGGAATGGGCGTGGCCGATGTCTGCCAGCTCGGCCTCACCAAAAGCTACCAGATCAACCAGCTCTTCAACCGGCTCACCGTCCGCGAGAACCTGATGATCGCCGCGCTCGCCGAAACCCGCGGCAAATTCAAGCTCGACCTGTTCAGCAATCCCAGGAACAGCCCCGAGCTGACCGAGCAGGTCGACCATGCGATGGCGCTGGTCAATCTCGCCAGCCGGGGCGATGCCCAGGTGTCCGAACTGGCCTATGGCGAGAAGCGGCGACTCGAGATCGGGCTGGCGCTCGCCACCTCGCCGTCGCTGCTGCTGCTCGACGAGCCGCTTGCCGGCATGAGCCCGGCCGAGCGCATCGAGACGGTCAAACTGCTCAAGTCGATCAGCCGGGGGCGTACGATGATCGTGATCGACCACGACATGGACGCGCTGTTCGAGCTCGCCGAGCGCGTCACCGTGCTCCAGGAGGGGCGCGTGCTGGTCGAAGGCACACCCGACGAAATCAAGGGAAACACCAAGGTGCAGGAAGCCTATCTGGGCGGCGTGCACGATGTGTTGGCGGCCCAATGAGCATGCTCGAAGTCACCGGCCTGAATGCCCATTACGGCGACAGCCACATCCTGTTCGATGTCGCGCTGCGCGTCGATCGCAACGAGGTCGTCGCGCTGCTCGGCCGCAACGGCGCCGGCAAGAGCACGATGCTGAAGAGCCTGATGGGCGTGGTGAAGCCGAGCAGCGGCTCGATCCTGTTCGACGGGGAGCAGATCGCCGGCCGCAAGAGCCACATGATCGCGCGCGCCGGCATGCAGCTCGTGCACGAGGACCGTCGCATCTTCGGCAGCCTGAATGTCGAGGAGAACCTGGTGCTGGCCGGGCTGACCGCCAAGGGCCGCTGGCCGCTCGATCGCGTCTACAAGATATTTCCACGCCTGAAGGAGAGGCGCACGAGCCGGGGCACCGATCTTTCCGGCGGCGAGCAGCAGATGCTCGCGATCGGGCGGGCGCTGGTGCGCGACCCCAAGATCATCCTGCTCGACGAGCCGTTCGAGGGTCTGGCACCGGTGATCGTGCAGGACCTCGTCAGGACCTGCCGCGAGCTTGCGATGGCCGGCCAGACGATCATTCTGGTCGAGCAGAACATCGCGGCCGCGCTGACCCTGGCGACGCGCGCCTACATCATCAATAACGGCCATATCGCCCATGAAGGCCCGACCGGCGAGATTCGGGCCCAACCCGAACTCCTGCAGCGGTATCTGGGGGTCTAGGACACCGGACTGAATACGGTATTCAGTCCGGTGTCCTAGGCTTTTGATTTGCATCGGCATTTTCCGAAAACCGCGTTCCACTTTTCGGGCCGATGCTCTAGGCGTCTTGCCCGGCCATCGCGCCTGACGCACGACAGGCGGGTGCGGGTGCATCACATCGGCCCGTTCGGGGGCGGTTCGCCACGATGCGCGGACGTCGTCTCGTATCCGGCGAGCTCTTCGCGCACGACGGCAAGAAAGCCATCGACGAGCGGATCGGCGCGGTAGTGGCTGGGAAACATCGCGTGGCCGTGGAACATGACCTCCGGCTTGAACGGGCGGAAGGCGATACCGCTGCGCCGGTAATCGTCGGCAGCGATCGGATTGACGATGCCGATGCCGAGCCCTTGCTCGACAAGCGCGCAGATGGCGGCGCTGAAGGGCGTCTCGATCGCGAGATGGCGGCGCACGCCCGCATCCTGGAAGATGCGATCGACACGTGCCCGCGCACCGTCCTCCAGCGAGAGCGAGATGAAGGCCTCGCCTTCGAGATCCTTGGCCGTGATGCGATCGCGCTTTGCAAGCCGGTGCCCCGGCGGGAGCGCGCAGACGCCGGGGATCATGTAGAGCGGACGATGCTCGACGAGCGGAATGTCGATCACGTTCGCGATGAAGCCGATGTCGCAATAGGACGACGACATCCAGCGCGTCACCGTGCCGTCATGGCCCATCTGCAAGGAGACGCTGACCTGCGGAAAGCGCTCCTTGAAGCGCCGGATGCAGCGGGGGACGAAGCCCAGCGCCATCACCGGCATCGCCGCGATGCGCAGGCGCCCGGTCCCGAAGTTGCGGATGTCACGCGCGGCGTAGGAGAGGGTCTCCAGTCCGATATAGCTGCGTTCGACCTCGCGATAGAAGGCAAGGCCCTCCTGGCTCGGTCGAATCCGCCCGGCTTTTCGCTCGAACAGCTTAAGTCCGATCTCGGCCTCCAGCTCGGCGATCAGCCGGCTGATACTGGGTTGCGAGGTCCGCAATTCCTGCGCGGCCGCCGTCATCGAGCCGCGCAGGATAATGGTTCGGAACGCGTCCACCTGCCTCAAATTCATAGGCCTGCTCATATCAGGAGTGAATAGAAGAGCCAAAAACTGAGATTTGACCAGATAGTTGGCCGCGGCAATACTTTTGGTCATGTCAACGCGCCCAAACACCGCTGTGACGTCCCGCCTCACCGGCATGGTCTGCCTGCGCTGCGCAGAGCCCTGGCCGGTTGCGGATTACGAAGCCGGGTGTCCGCGCTGCGCGACCGAGGGGCATGCATCCAATCTGCGGCTGACCTACGCGCCCGGCGAGCGCGGTGTCTCGCTCCCCTATCCTGACACGCCATGCCTGGGGGAAGGCGCGACCCCGCTGGTCGAGCTGCCTGAGCTGGCGCGCGCGCTGAAGCTCGGCAGGCTGTCCGCCAAGATCGAATGGTGCAATCCGACGGGGTCTCACAAGGACCGGATGAGCGCGCAATTGATCGCGCGGGCTCTCGATCGCGGCGCCCCGCGCGTCGTGGCGGCATCGAGCGGCAATGGCGGCCTCTCGGTGGCAGCCTATGCGGCGCGCGCAGGGCTCGCCGCGGAGATCGCAACGACCGATGCCCTGCCGCAGGTTTACCGCAGTGCCATCACCGCACATGGCGCGAGCATCGCCAGCTTTGCCGGCAGCATGGCGCGCTGGCAGCATCTCGCGAAACGCGTCGGGCAAGGCGCCTTCGCTGCGACGAACTACAAGGTGCCGGCCATCGGCACCAACCCGTTCGGCATCGAAGGCTACAAGACGATCGCGGCCGAGCTCGCGTCGGAGACGATGCCCGATCTCGTCGTCGTGCCCTGTTCGCGCGGGGACCTCCTGTCCGGCATCCGCCTCGGCTTCGAGGAGATCGGCGCATGCTTGCCGATGCTGGTCGCAGCCGAGCCCTTCGCGCGCCTCGAGCGGGTGCTCGCCGGCGCCGATTATCGCGAGCAGTTCGCGGGCGATACCGCCCAGGCTTCGATCGCCGGCAGCACGGTGACATGGCAGGCCGTCGCGGCCCTGCGCGCCAGCGCCGGCCGTGCCGTTTCTGTCGATGATGGCGCGGCGCGGGCGGCACAGCGTCGTCTCGCAGCCTGCGGTCTCCATGCCGAACTGTCCGCAGCCTCCGCATTGGCTGCGCTCGCCGCCATCGCCGCGGATGGTGGGCTTTCCGGCCGCCACGCCGTGATCGTGCTCACGGGAGCAGGCTCCCGTGATCCCGGCGACACCGACCTGGCCGCAAGGCCCTGGAACGAAGCTGCCTCCGAAGAGGCGCTCGCGCAGCCGGCAACGACCGGCGCCTTACCACAGAGAACCGATCCATCGGTCCAACAGAAGAGGGAAAACGGATGACCACCTATGTCTCGCTCCTATCGGCGCTCTCGGCTGCCGCAGCCGCCGTCTTCACGCTCTCGGTCGGAGCTCAGGCCCAGGGCCTGCCCCCGCTGCCGGAAGCGATCAAATCCGCAGGCATCCTGAAGGCCGGCGTGCGCTGCGACCAGCCGCCCTATGGCTACAAGGACGAAACCGGCAAGTTTGCCGGCGTCGAGACCGACATGGCGATCCAGATCGCCGCCTGGGCCTTCGGCTCGCCGGACAAGATCGAGCTGACCTGCGTGACGGCCGAGAACCGCATCCCGCAGCTGGCCGGCAAGAAGGTCGACATCCTGATCGCCACGCTCGGCGTCACGCCCGAGCGCGCCCGCGTGGTCGATTTCTCCAAGCCTTATCGCTGGGGCGGCTCGGACATGCTCGTCGCCAAGGACAGCCCGATCAAGAAGCTCGACGATGTCGCCGGCAAGACCGTGATCATGCTCAAGGGCTCGACCCAGGCGAAATGGTTCGAGGACAACATGCCCAAGCTCGAGAGCATGCGGCTGAACACGGCGTCCGATGCGCTGCAGGCGCTCAAGCAGGGCCGCGGCGACGCCTATACTCATGATGCCGCGACGCTCGTCGTCATCGCCGCCAAGGACCCGAGCCTGCGCCTCGTCGGCGAGTCCTTCGCGGTCTCGGACGCTGCCGTCGGCGTGCGCAAGAACGAACCCGAATGGCTCGCCTATGTCGATGCAGCCCTCGATCGCATGAAGGCCGAGGGCCTCTACGCGAAATGGGTCGAGAAGTGGATCCCGGCCGAGATCAGGCCCTTCTACGTCGACGCCTTCACCAAGCCGAAGCCGACCGCGCGCTGAGCGAAAGGCAAGCGCCGGGAGCGATCTGAGCTCCCGGCAACCCGATACCTGGCAGCGGAGGAGCGCGTGCCATGGAATTCGACGTCGCCTATCTCAACGCGCAGTGGCCCGCGCTGATGCGCGGCCTGTGGCTGACAGTACAGGTCAGCGCGCTCTCGATCGTGCTCTCCATCCTCGTCGGCGTGCTCGGCGCGGCGGCGCGCGTGCTGCAGGTTCCGGTGCTTGGCAAGCTCGTCGTCGGCTATGTCGAGTTCATCCGCAACACGCCGCTGCTCGCCCAGCTCTTCTTCATCTTTTACGGCCTGCCGGGCCAGGGCCTCAGGCTCTCGCTGTTCTGGTCGGGCGTGCTCTGCCTCACGGTCTGGGCCGGAGCCTACCAGATCGAGAATGTTCGCGGCGGGCTTGAAACCGTGGGCAAGGGGCTGCGCGAGGCCGCCTTCTCGCTGGGCTTGTCGCCCTGGCGCTTCTTTCGGCTCGTCGCCGCGCCGATGGCGATCCGCGTCGGCCTGCCCTCGATGCTGAACACCTCGATCTCGCTGCTCAAGAACTCCTCCTACCTGCAGGCGATCGGCCTCGCCGAGCTGACCTATGTCGCGATCGACCGGATCTCGATGGACTTCCGCACCATCGAGATGTTCGCCGCGATCTGCGTGATTTACCTCCTGCTGGTCCTCACCCTCTCCTTCTTCGCGAGCCGGCTGGAATACCGGCTCAACGCCCCGTTCAGGCTTTGAGGGGGGCGAGATGGACCTGCTGATCCGCAACCTCCCCTTCATCCTGCAAGGCCTTGCCATGACGCTGGGCCTGGCGCTGGCGACGCTGTTCTTCGCGACGATCATCTCCTTCCTGCTCGGCACGCTGGCGACGCTGCGCTTCGGCTGGCTGCGCGTGCTGGTGAAGATCTATGTCGAGCTCTTCCGCGACATCCCGCTGGTCGTGAACATCTTCTTCGTGTTTTTCGTGGCGCCACTGTTCGGGCTGGAGCTCTCGCCCTTCGCGGCCGTGACGGTGGGGCTTTCGGTCTGGGGCAGCGCCAACGGCATCGAGATCGTCCGCGGCGGCTTCAATGCGGTCCCGCGGCATCAATGGCAGAGCGCCGCCGCGCTCGGGCTGAAGACCTGGGAAATCTATCTCTTCATCACCGGTCCACAGGCGCTGCGCGCGATCCTTCCGCCCTTCGTCGGGCTGCTCACGCTGCTCGTGCAGGCGACGTCGCTCGGTGCGCTCGTCGGGGTCAACGAGTTCTTCAAGGTCGGCCAGATCATCGTCGAGCGCACCACGATGATGGAGGGCTGGAATCCGGCCTTCACGGTCTATGCCGCGGTGCTCCTCACCTACTTCGTCATCTGCTCGACGCTGAGCTGGTTCGGCCGCTGGCTGGAGCGCCGGCTGAAGAGCGACCGCCCGCAAACCCGGCCGGAGGCGATCTCCCCGGCCGAGCCGGCAACGCAATTGCCCTGATCCTTCGCAAACTCACCTGCATACCGGGAAAGCCGCCATGGAATCGAAAGTCAGCCGCCGCCTGACCGAAAAGGTCGCCGAAGAAGTCTGCGAGCACATCTATGCGCCGCGGCTTGCACGGGATTTCCGCACGGTCTTCGACCATATGAGCGACCTCAACCAAGCGCATGTGCTGATGCTTGCCCGTTGCGGGCTGATCTCCCCGCAGGCCGCCAAAGCGCTCGCCGGCGGGCTCCTGCGCATGGAGGAGGAAGGGCCCGAGGTCGTCGAGCTCGACCCGCAGCGCGAGGATGCGTACTTCAATTTCGAAGCCCATCTGATCAAGCTGATCGGCACCGAGGCCGGCGGGCGGATGCATATCGCCCGCAGCCGCAATGACCTGACGGCGGCGATCGACCGGCTGCGGGCCCGCGACCTGCTGCTCGATGCGAGCCAGGCGCTTCTCTCGGTCGAGGAGCATGCGCTCGACGGCGCGTTCCGCTTCCGGGACGTGGTGATGCCCGGCTACACCCATCTCCAGCCGGCGCAGCCCATCACCTACGGCTTCTATCTCGCCGGCGTCGCACAGTCGCTCGAACGCGACCATGGCCGGCTCGCGGATGCCTGGGCGCGCACCAATATCAGTCCGCTCGGAGCAGGCGCGCTTGCCGGCACGACCTTCGCGATCGACCGCGAGGCGGTGGCGCGTTCACTCGGTTTCGAGGGGCTGGTGGAAAATGCCCTGGATGCCGTCGCGACCCGGGATTTCGGATTGGAGATCCTGTCGGCGCTCACCCAGATCGCATTGGGCTGGAGCCGCGTGGCGCAGGACTATCATGTGATGGTCTCGCATGAATTCCAGACGATCGAGTTCCCCGACCGCGTCACCGGGACCTCGAGCATCATGCCGCAGAAGAAGAACCCGGTGGTTCTCGAACACCTCAAGGGCAAGGCCGGCCATCTGCTGGGCCTCTATGTCGCGTCCGCGACGGCGGTGAAAGCGACGCATTTCACCAACACCATCGACGGCAACCGCGAGGGCATGCGCGGTGTCTGGGAAGCGGGCGAGGAGACGCTGCGCTGCCTCTCGCTGTTCGACCTCATCATCGCGACGGCCCGGCCGAACGCCGCGCTGATGAAGCGACGCGTCACCGAGGATTTCGCCTCCGCGACCGATCTCGCCGACCTGATGGTCCGGGAAGCCGATCTCTCGTTCCGCGAGGCGCATCACGTCGTGGGCGGGGTCGTCCGCGCCGCGATGGATGCCGGCCTGGCGGCTGACGGCATCACCACCGCGATGGTCGACGCGGCAGCCCAGGAGCAGCTCGGCCGGCCGCTCGGCCTGCCGGCGGACCATGTCCGCGAAAGCCTCGACCCGGCGGCAAGCGTCGCCGCGCGCCTCGTCCCCGGCGGGCCGGCACCGGACAGGGTCGCGGAGGCTGTGGAGGCGGCGCAGGCGCGGCTCGAAAATCGCCGCGGCATTCTCGCACGCAAGCGCAGTGACCTGAAGGATGCGCGGGAAGCGCTGAAACGCGCGATGCGGGAACTCGCCGCATGAGCGCCTCCCCGCTGATCAGCCTGCGCGGCATCGCCAAGCGCTTCGGCGCGCATCAGGCGCTGCACGGCATCGACCTCGATGTCGAGGCCGGGAGCGTCGTGGTGCTGATCGGGCCGAGCGGCTCCGGCAAGAGCACGCTGATCCGCTGCATCAACGGCCTCGTCAGGCCGGACGAAGGCACGCTCCATATCGCCGGAAGCCCGGTCGACATCCACCATGAGCGCGCCTGGCAGCAGATGCGAACCGAGGTCGGCATGGTCTTCCAGGACTACGCGCTGTTCCCGCATCTCACCGTCCTGCGCAACATGACGATCACGCCGGAGCGCCGCCGCGGCGTTCCGCGCGCCAAGGCCGAGGAGGAAGCACGGGCGCTGCTGACGCGCGTCGGCCTCGCCCACAAGGCGCAGGACTATCCGTCAGCCCTGTCGGGCGGGCAGCAGCAGCGTGTCGCCATCGTCCGCGCTCTCGCCATGCGGCCGAAGGCGATCCTCTTCGACGAGCCGACATCGGCACTCGATCCCGAGACGATCGGCAGCGTCCTCGACGTGATGAAGGACCTCGCCCGCGAGGGCACGACCATGGTCGTTGTCACCCACGAGATGGGCTTTGCCCGCGAGGTCGCCGATCGCGTCGTGTTCATGGCCGAGGGACGGATCGTCGAGGAGGCGCCGCCGGGTGCCTTCTTCGACGCACCCCGCCACGAACGCACCCGCGCCTTCCTGTCCAGCATCAGATCCTTCGGAGAGGCCGCCCATGCCTGAGCCTGCCGGCGTGCTGGCGCCGAACTTCACCACCGATCCCTATTGGTGGGATGCAGCCCCGCCCGAAACCGCGCGCGACCCTTTGCCGGCGGAGACCGATGTCCTGGTCGTCGGCTCCGGCTATTGCGGGCTCTCGGCGGCGGCTGAGCTTGCGCGCAATGGCGTCGACGTCACCGTCGTCGATGCGGAGGAGCTCGGCGCCGGTGCCTCGACGCGCTCGGGCGGCATGGTCTCGAGCGGTCAGAAGCTGGTGATCGGCGGCGCGATCAAGGGCGTCGATGCCGCCCGCATGGAGCGGCTCCTGGAGGATTCGCTGTCCTCCTACGAGCATCTCAAGTCGCTGATCCACGAGAAAGAGCTCGATGCCGATCTCGGCGTCTTCGGCCGCTATTTCGGCGCCCACGTCCCCCGTCACTACGACCGGCTGCGCCGCCATGGCGAATTGCTGGCAAGGCATACCGGCGTCACCGTCCACGAGATTCCGAAGTCACGGCAGCACGAGGTGACGAAGACGGATTTCTACCATGGCGGCATCGTCATCGACGACTATGGCGGCCTCCATCCGGCGAAGTACCATCGCGCCCTGCGCCGCCTCGCGCAGGCCAATGGCGCCAGGCTGCGCTCGCATGCGCCCGTTCTCGGAGTCGACCCCGTCGCCGATGGTTTTCACGCGGTACGGACCGGGCGCGGGATCGTTCGCGCCCGCCACGTCTTCTTCGGCACCAACGGCTACACCGACAAGGCGAGCGGCTTCCTGCACAAGCGCATCGTCGGCGTGCGCAGCTACCAGATTGCGACCGAGCCGCTGCCGCCGGAGCTGATGGCCGAGATCAATCCCGGCCGGCGCATGATCACCGATTCCAAGCGTGAGCTGATCTATACGCGCCCGTCGCCGGACGGCACGCGCATCCTGTTCGGCAGCCGGCCGGGCCTGTTCACCCTGCCGGAACGCGAGGCCGCGCCGCGCCTCCACGCCATGATGCTGAAGGTCTGGCCGCAGCTTGCGGGCTACAAGGTCACCCATTGCTGGAGCGGCAAGGTCGGCATGAGCGCCGACAAGATCGCGCATATGGGCAAGCTCGGCGGTATCGATTTCGCCGTCGGCTGCAATGGCAACGGTGTCGCGCTGATGACCTATCTCGGCCACCAGTCAGCCCTCAAGCTGCTCGGGAAGCAGAACCGCAAAAGCGCCTTCGACGACCCCGCCTTCCCGGAGATTCCGGTGCCGCTCTATGATGGCCGCCCATGGTTCCTGCCGATCGTCAGCGGGTGGTATCATCTCCAGGATGCGATCGATCGCCGTCTGGCACGGCTCTGACGGAGTGATTGCGAACAAGGATAGCAGCCCCGGCGGCAGGCCGTTCGCCATCGCCTGAAAGGCTCGCGGAACACGTTCGCAGAAGACGTCTGGCTTGACGGCCGGGAATCGCGTCTGCTGGTCTTCCCGAGAACGGAAACCGCCGACCGATGACGCTCGCCCTGCTCAGACGCGCGCTTGAACCCCGGACGGTCACGGCGATCGCCGGCTCTCCCGAAACGGATGTGCTGGTGGCACAGATCCGCGCGGAGCCGTATCGCGGCGAACTCACCGTGCTTGCCGATCCGAGCGCTCTGCCGGCGCTGCCGCCCTGCGATCTCCTCATAGCCCCCGTCGCGATTGCGGAGCAGGTGCTGGCTGCCGCAACGGGGCGCGGCTGTGCCGGGCTTCTCGTGCCCGATGGCGCAGCCGCCGATTGCGATCGCCTCCGAAGCGCGGCACGGGCCGCCGGCCTGCGCCTGATCGGGCCGTCGTCGCTCGGTCTCGCCGCGCCGCGTCTCGGCTTCAACGCGACCGCTGTCCCGGTGCATCTGGCTGCGGGTTCGCTTGCCCTCGTCGCGCAGTCCAATTCCGTGGCGGCCGGCATCATGGCCTGGGCTGCCAGGCGCGGTGTCGGGCTTTCCGGAGCCGTCGTCCTGGGCGAAGGCGCCGATGTCGATATCGCCGACTGCCTCGATCACTTCGGCGCCGACCCGTCGACGCGCACCATCCTGCTGGCGATCGACGACGTCACCGATGCCGCCCGCTTTCTCTCGTCGGCGCGCGCGGCCGCACGGCTCAAGCCGGTGCTGGTGCTGAAGCCGCCGCGCCGGGAGCCGGCATGGCCGGCCCTGACGCATTCGGCCCTGATCGTGACCAGCGACGCCGCGCATGAGGCCGCCTTCCACCGGGCCGGCCTGCTGCGGGTCAGCGATCTCGACGAGCTCTTCGCGGCGGCCGAGACGCTGGGACGCGCCCGCGCCGCCGATGCCGGCCGGCTGGCGATCGTCAGCAATGGCGACGGGCTGGCAGCGCTCGCCGCAGCGCGATTGCGGCAGGCCGGCGGCGTCGATCGCCTGGACCGGGAGCCGGAGATCGTCCGGACGGCACAGGACTACCGTGAAGCGGTGACACGCCTGCTGGCCGAGAGCGATATCGACGCCGTGCTGGCACTCAACGCCCCGCTCGCACCGGACGAACCAGCCGATTGCGCCCGCGCCGTGGCCGAGGCCCGCTCGACGTCGTCGGCGCAGAAACCGGTTCTGGCCGTATGGGTCGGGGGCGGCGAGGAGATGGCGGGGATATTCGCAGCTGCCGGCATTCCCTCATTCGCGACGGAGCAGGACGCGATCCTCGGTTTCCAGCATCTGACCCGCCATGCCCGCCTGCTCAAGGAACTGATGGCGACCCCGCTCGCGCTTGATGAAGGCGATCAGCCGGACATTGCCGCTGCCGCCGCGCTCGTCGATCAGGCGATCGGGCAAGGCCGCAGCTGGCTCGAACCGGATGAGGTCGCGCAGTTGCTCGCCCTGTTCCGGATTCCCACGCTCGGTCTCGTCATCGCGACAGATGCCGCAGGAGCCGCCGAGGCCGCCAAGGTGCAGTTCGCAGCCGGACGCACAGTCGCTCTCAAGATCGTCTCGCCGGATATCGCGCATAAATCGGATGTCGGCGGCGTCGAGCTCGACCTCGCCAATGAGGAGGCTGTGCGGGAGGCGGCCGACCGCATGATCGTGCGCTTGCGGGAGTTGCGGCCGGAAGCGCGGTTGGCCGGCTTCATGGTGCAGCCGATGGCGCATCGTGCCAAGGCACGCGAGTTGATCGCCGGCTTTGCCGTCGACCCCTGCTTCGGTCCGATCATCGTCTTCGGGCGCGGCGGCACGGCAGCCGAACTCATCGCCGATACGCATGTCGCATTGCCGCCGCTGGATCTCGCCTCCGCCGAGAACCTGATCGCCCGGACGCGGGTTTCCCGCATCCTGGCTGCCTATCGCGATGTTCCCGCCGCCGACCGGCGCGCCATCGCGGCTGTCCTGGTGGCGCTGGGAAACATCGCCTCCACCCTTCCGCAAATCCGCGCGATGGACCTCAACCCGATCCTCGCCGATGCCAAAGGCGTCATCACGGTCGACGCGCGCGTCGTGCTGGAGCCGGCCCCGGCACGGCGCCGCCACCCGGCGATCCGGCCCTATCCGGCAAGCTGGACCTTGCAGCTTGCGCTCGGCGAGCGGCGCTTCTTCATCCGCCCGATGAAGCCGGAGGACGAGCTTCCGATCGGCGCTATGCTGGCCCGGGTCACGCCGGAGGACCTGCGATTGCGTTTCTTCGCGCCGCTGAAATCATTCAGCCACGCCTTCCTCGCCCGCCTGACCCAGCTCGACTATGCGCGCGAGATGGCCTTCATCGCCATCGAGGAAGGCAGCGGGGACGCCGCCGGCGCCGTTCGCCTTCACGCCGATCCCGGCCATGTCGAGGCCGAATATGCGATCCTGCTGCGCTCCGACCTGAAGGGGATCGGGCTCGGCCGTGCGCTGATGGAGCTGATCATCGACTGGGCCAGGGCCGAGCAGCTGGAGCGCGTCCATAGCCAGGTGCTGGCCGAGAACGGACCGATGCTGGCGCTCTGCCGCGATCTGGGTTTCGAGGTCAGGCTTGATCCCGAGGATATTTCGATCAGGCGCGTGACGCTCGACCTCGGCACCATCGACGGCAAGGCACGGGCCAAACGCTGATCTGCCACCCGTTCCGGCGGCCAACATCACCACTCAAGGCAGGCATTCGCTGAGCGCGCCGATCTGGCTCTCGACCCAGTCGTCCGTCATCATTTCGAGCGGCGCGTTGAAGGAGACGGCCATGTTGACGTCATGGGGGGCCTGGCTGGCCCGCGGCAAGCCGATGCCGCCCTGCCCCGGAAAATAGTAGCCCATGTTGAGTGCGTAGCCGCGGCGCTGCGCATCGGCGACCTGCCCCAGGATGACATCGCCATCGACATGGCGCCCCGACGGGTGCTTCAGGTAGCGCTCGGCATTCGCCTCGATGATCTGCTGGATCGCGGCGTCCGGCAGCAGCGACATCAAGGCGAGGCTGCCTGCGCCGACGCCCATCGGCACACGGTAGCCCACACCCATCGAGAACTGGCGCCGCGTCGAGCGGCTGATCATCTCGGCGCAGACCGCATCGACCCCGGACTGCACGATCAGGTAGACGGTGAAGCCCGTCCGGCGCGCGAATTCGGTCATGCCGGGACGGATCTTCTGCACCTGCGGCTCGAGCCGCTCCTGTCGCCGCGCCAGCATCGGCACGGCCGAGCCGAGGCGGTAATGGCCGTATCGGCCCGTCGGCTCGGCGAAGCCCTTCTGCAAGAGGGCGACGAGGCTGCGATGCGCCGCCGACTTGGCGCAGCCCATGCGCTCGGCGATCTCCGCCAGGCTCAGACCTTCAGGCCCGACCTCGCCGAGCGCCAGGACGATGTCCAGCGCCCGCTCGGCATTCGACGAGGAACTCAGAGGCTTCGTCACGGCAATAATTCCGATTATCAGAACAAATATAGCCTTATCATACCGAATACAGGAATTTGTTGACAAGGGCCGGTTTGTCCGTTCCGCTAGGGACGCTGCCGGAGCGTCGAGACGTCTAGGAGCGCTCGCGAACCGGCCGCCAAAGGCAGCCGCCAGCTCCATCGCTGGTCGGACAATGCGGGGGCGAACCGGATGGTGTCATTCCTGGCGAGGCGTCTGGGCTTCGCCGTCGTCACGTTGTTCAGCGTCCTGACGCTGGTCTTCCTGATCGTGCGGATCCTGCCGGGTGATCCCGTCCTGGTGATCCTCGGCGACCAGGCGAGCCCGGCCAGCGTCATCGCGCTGCGCCAGCGGCTCGGCCTCGACCAGCCGCTCCTCGTCCAGTACGGGCGCTTCCTGCTCCAGGCGATCCAGGGCGATCTCGGCACCTCGATGATCTCGGGCCGGCCGGTGACGGAGGAGATTCTCGCGGTCCTGCCCTATACGCTGGAATTGACCATCGCGGCCCTGATCCTGGGCGCCGCGCTCGGCATCCCCGCCGGCGTCTGGGCCGCGGTCCGGCGCAACCGGCTTCCCGACTATGTGCTGCGCCTGCTCTCGTTGCTGGGTCTCTCCCTGCCGGCCTTCGTCGCGGCGATCATCCTGCTGATGGTCTTCGCCATCCAGTTCCGCTGGTTCCCGGTGATCAGCGCCGGCGGCGCCGAAACGCTGACCGAGCGGCTGCGGCAAATGGCGCTGCCGACGCTGGCACTCGCGCTGATCATGATGGCCTACATCACCCGCGTGACGCGCTCGGCGATGCTAGAGGTTCTCAGCCAGGATTTCGTCCGCACGGCGCGGGCCAAGGGCGCCTCCGCCTCGGCAGTGATCTGGTCGCACGCGCTCGGCAACTGCCTGATTCCGATCACCACCGTCATCGGCCTCTATCTCGGCATCCTGATCGGCAATTCGGTGCTGACCGAGATCGTGTTCTCGCGCCCCGGCCTCGGCAAGCTGATCCTGACCGCGCTCAGCCAGCGCGACTACACGCTGCTGCAGGGGATGATCGTCGTCTACACGCTGATGGTCGTCGTCGTGAACCTGCTGACCGACCTGACCTACGGCTTTCTCGATCCGAGGGTGCAGTACAAATGAGCGAGACTGCAGCGGAAACCGCTCGCCCTGCCGACCGCCAGAACGCCTTCCGCGGCGTGCTGGGCCGGCTCAACCTCTCAACCTGGGCCGGCATCGCCATCGTCGTGCTGCTGGTGCTGGCCGCGATCTTCGCGCCCTATCTCGCGACGCATCCGCCGGCCAAGCAGAGCATCATGGACCAGCTCGCCCCGCCCGGCGGCGGCTACCTGCTCGGCGCCGACCAGTTCGGCCGCGACATCTGGTCGAGGCTGCTCTTCGGCGCGCGCTACTCCCTCGCCATCGGGCTCTTCGCGATCCTGACCGCCCTGGTGATCGGATCGCTGATCGGGATGACCGCGGGCTATCGCGGCGGGCGCACCGACATCCTGCTCATGCAGGTGATGGACGTCATCCTCGCCTTCCCCTCGCTGATCCTGGGCCTGGCGCTCGTCGCCCTGATGGGCGCGACCATGACGAATATCGTCATCGCCATCGCCTTCACCGCCACGCCCGCCTTCGCCCGGATCGCGCGCGCCGCCGTGATCGCCCAGCGTGACCGCGAATATGTCCAGGCCTGCCGCGCCATGGGCTTCTCGGGCGGGCGCATCCTGTTCCGCCACATCCTGCCGGCGATCCTGCCGGAGGTGATGGTGATGACCTCGCTCTGGATGGCGACGGCGGTGCGCACCGAAGCCTCGCTCGCCTTCATCGGGCTCGGCCTTGCCCCGCCGACGCCGACCTGGGGCGGCATGGTGCGGGAGGGCTTCGAAAACATTCTGAGCTCGTTCCATCTCGCGCTCTTCCCGAGCCTCGCGATCCTGATCCTGGTGCTCGCCTTCAACCTGATCGGCGACGGCCTGCGCGACGCGATCGATCCCCGTCTGAAGGACGCCTCGTGATGGTCGGCAAGAATACGAGCGACAAGCCGGTCCTGTCGGTCAGCGGCCTGACCATCGCCTTCGGCTCCACCACCGTCGTGCATGATCTCGGCTTCGAGATCGCCGCCGGCGAGACGCTCGCCGTGGTCGGCGAATCCGGCTCGGGCAAGAGCGTGACTTCGCTCGCAATCATGGGCCTGCTGCCCGAGCGGATCGGGCGGGCGAGCGGCTCGGTCAAGCTCGGCGACCGCGATTTGCTGACGCTCGACGAATCCGAGATGCGCGGCGTACGCGGCGGCCAGATCAGCATGATCTTCCAGGAGCCGATGACCTCGCTGAACCCGGTCCAGCGCATCGGCGATCAGATCGGAGAGGCCATCCGCATCCATCGCGGCCTCAAGGGCACGGAACTGCGCGAGTCCGTGCTGGAGATGCTGCGCAAGGTCCGCATCCCCGATCCCGAGGAGCGCATCGACAACTACCCGCATACCTTCTCCGGTGGCATGCGCCAGCGCGTGATGATCGCGATGGCGCTGGCCTGCAACCCGGCATTGATCATCGCCGACGAGCCGACGACCGCGCTCGACGTCACCGTGCAGGCGCAGACGCTGGCGCTGCTCAAGGAACTCCAGCGCGAGACCGGCACGGCGATCCTGTTCATCACCCACGACATGGGCGTGGTCGCGGAGATCGCCGACCATGTCCTCGTCATGCGCCGCGGTCGTGCGATCGAGCAGGGCACGGTCCACGAGGTTTTCTCCAATCCGCGCGACGCCTATACCCGCAGCCTGATCGCGGCAGCGCCGAGCCTTGTCGGCAAGCTCACGGACGGCGCCATCGCAGCGCGCGGCGTCGAGGGCGTGCCCCTCTCCTTCCGCGGCGATGCGCCGGTGCTGGAGGTGCGCGACCTCTCGGTCCGCTTCCCCTCGCGTGGCGGCCTGTTCGGGCGTCTCAAGGGCGAGGTCCACGCGGTCGAGCAGGTCTCCTTCGCCATCGGCAAGGGGGAGACGCTCGGCCTCGTCGGCGAATCCGGCTCGGGCAAGTCGACCATCGGCAAGGCGATCATCGACCTCGCCCCGCGCCATTCCGGCGAGATCACCGTCGCCGGCCGCCGCATCGACTATGCCGATCCGAAGAGTCTCGCGAGCTTGCGCCGCGACGTGCAGATGATCTTCCAGGACCCGTTCGGATCGCTCGACACCCGCCAGAGCATCGGTTCGGCGATCATCGAGCCGATGCAGGTCCACGGCATCGCCTCCGGCAAGGAGGCACGCGCCAAGATGGAATGGCTATTGGAGCGGGTCGGGCTCGATCCGTCGCGCGCCACCAGCCTGCCGCACGAATTCTCGGGCGGGCAGCGCCAGCGCATCTGCATCGCCCGGGCGCTGGCGATGTCGCCGAAGCTGATCATCGCCGACGAGGCCGTCTCGGCGCTGGACGTCGCGATCAAGGCGCAGATCATCGACCTGATGATCGACCTGCAGAAGGAGTTCGGGGTCTCCTACCTCTTCATCAGCCACGACATGGCGGCGGTCGAGCGCATCTGCGACCGCGTCGCAGTTATGTATTTCGGCGAGATCGTCGAGATCGGCGCGCGCGACGACGTGATCGGCCGGCCCGGCCACGGCTATACGCAGCGGCTCCTCTCGGCGATCCCGATCACCCATCCCGACCAGCGCAGCGGCCGGCCGCCCCAGCGCGTCGACGCCACGCCGCCGCGCAGCCCGATGAAGCCCGTCGGCTACCGCCCGCCACCGCAGAGCTGGGAGATGATGGCTGAGGGCCATTTCATCCGCCGGGCGAGCTAGTCATTCAGGAGCCGGAACGCGAACCATGCACGCCATCGAGGAACTCGCCGCCTTCGTCGCCGACCACCCTGAAGGCTCCCTACCGGCAGAGACACGCGAAAGCGCCTCTCTCCTGGTCGCGGACCTCATCGGGGCCACCGCCGCAGGGCTCGATTCACGGCTCGCCATCGCCGCCCGAGCCGCCGCCGAACAGCTCTACGGCTCGGGCCCGGCTGGCATCTGGCTGACCGGCACCAAGCTCAGTGTCGCCGGCGCCGCCATGGCCAATGCGGCAGCGGCGAGCGCACTCGATATCGACGACGGCCATCGCGGCGCCGCCGGCCATGCCGGGGCCGGCGTCATCCCGGCCGCCTTCGCCGTCGGCCAGGCGCTCGACGCCTCCGACGCGCGCATCTTCGACGCGATCACGCTCGGCTACGACGTCGCGCTCCGGGTCGCGACATCGCGGCCGACACCGACGATCGAGACCTATAGCAGCGGCCGCTGGGTGAATTACGGCGTTGCCGCCGCGGCCGGGCGCCTGCTCGGGCTCGACGCTGCGGCGCTCGCCCATGCCATGGCGATCGCCGGGGCCGAGGGGCCGATCAGCTTCCCAATGGGTTCTTCCAAGTATCAAGGCAGCACGGTGAAGGAGGTCATTCCGCCCGCCGTCGTCGCCGGGCTGACCGGCGCCTACCGGGCGCGGGCCGGCGCCACCGGCCCGCGCGACCTGCTCGACCGCGACGACCGTTTTACCCGCAGCGTGCTGACCGGCGGGCTCGGCGAACGCTGGTGGCTGCAGGACTGCTACCTCAAGCCCTATGCCTGCTGCCGCTACATGCATGCCGCCGTCGATGCCATCCTGGCGCTGCGCGAGCTGGGCAAGCCGATCCTGTCGCTGCGCATCGAGACTTTTCCGCGCGGGCTTGGCCTCGCCAACGAGCGGGCACCGCAGACGCTCGAAGGGGGGCAGTACAGCTATTATTTCAGCTGCGCGCTGGCGGCGATCCACGGCGCCGCCGCCCTGCAGCCGGTCGACCCCGCGCATCTCCGCGATCCGCAGGTGCTCGAACTCGCCGGCCGGATCGAGCTCTCCGCGCATGATGATTTCGCGGCCGCCTTCCCGAAGAGCACGCCCTGCCGCGTCGTCATCGACCAGGGTGATGGTCCGCGCAGCCTGAGCGTGCCCTACCCGCTCGGCGACGTCGCCAACCCGATGAACCGGGCGCAGGTTACCGAGAAATTCCGGCGCATCGGCGCGGCGAGCGTCGCGCCCGATTGGCAGGACGCGATCCTGACCGCGCTCGACGGGCTGACAAGCGCCGGCTTCCGGCCACTTTTCGCCGCGCTCGGCACGCAGCCGGCGCGGCTGCGACTGGTTTCAACAGGGGAAGGCTAACAATGAAAAACACCACATTGACCAAAGCCGGACTACTCGCCGGCGTCCTCGGCTTCGGCCTGCTGGCATCCATGCCGGCCTTCGCCGCGAAGACCGAACTGACCTTGGGCGCCGCCGCCGTCGATGTCGGCACGCTCGACCCGCACTATGCCAGCAGCACCTCCGACCGCATCCTCTCGGCCTGGATCTTCGGCGGGCTCGTCCGCTTCGCCCCGGGCTCGACCGACCCGGCCACGATCGAGGCCGATCTCGCCGAGAGCTGGCAGGCAAGCGACGACCGCCTCGTCTGGACCTTCAAGCTGCGCCCCGGCGTGAAATGGCAGCATGGCTATGGCGATGTCACGGCCGACGACGTCGTGTTCAGCCTCGACAAGGCGCGCGATCCCAAGCGCTCGGCCTTCGCCAGCGATTATGCCGCCTTCCAGAAGGTCGAGGCGGTCGATCCGCAGACGGTCCGGATCACGCTGTCGAACCGCGTGCCGAGCCTGCTCGGGCTGCTCACCAATTATGCCGGCGGCTTCATCATCTCGAAAAAGGCGTTCGAGGAACGCGGCGAAGGCTTCCGGCGCGCGCCGGTCGGCTTCGGGCCGTTCGCGCTCGATGCGATCACGCCCGGCCAGGCCGTGACCTTCAAGGCCAACGACGCCTATTTCCGCGGCAAGCCCAAGCTCACCAAGATCACCTATCGCTTCCTCAACAACAACGCCGCGCGCGACCTCGCCTTCGTCGCCGGCGAGGTCGATGCGGCGACCGGCCTCGCCGACCAGCGCTGGCTGCAGCGCACGCTCGCCAATCCCGGCGTGGTCGTCGACAGCTTCGACCCGGCCGAATTGACGACGCTCAGCGTCAACGTGACGAAGCCGCCCTTCGACAACATCAAGGTTCGCCAGGCTCTCGCCTATGCGATCGATGCGCCCAAGATCGCCCAGTATCGCGGCCCCCGCTTCACCCGCGCCGGCAAATCCGCGATCCCCTCGAACAATCTCGGCTTCACCGAGGATGCCGGCGTCCTGCCGCATGATCCGGCCAAGGCCAAGGCGCTGCTGAAAGAGGCCGGATTCCCCAACGGCCTGACCGTGACCATGCTCGCCAGCCAGTTGCCGAGCCTGGAATCGACGGCGCAGATCATTCAGGGGCAGGTCGCCGAAGCTGGCATCACGCTTAATCTTCAGCCGGTCGAGCACGCCACCTGGCACCAGATGATCCGCAAGGACCTGAGCCCGCTCGTCATGTACGGCGCCGCGCGCTTCCCGATCGCGGACAACTACCTGACGCAGTTCTACCATTCGAAGAGCGCCATCGGCCAACCCGGGCAGGTCGTGAACTTCAGCCATTGCGACGTCGCCGACAAGCAGATCGAGGCGGCGCGCGGCGAGACCGACCCCAAGAAGCAGATCGCGCTCTGGCAGGAGGCGCAGAAGCTGATCATCGGCAATGTCTGCGTCATCCCGATCACCGAGACCGGGCAGGTCTGGGCTCGCCGGGACAAGCTCAACTGGGGCTTCGACCTCAAGGGCTCGATGTCGCTTGGCCCGCTCGTGACCGAACAGACCCATTTCGTCGACTGAACCGATCGGCCGCGCCCATTCGGGCGCGGCCCCCTCCATCTGCGGCCGAGCCATGTCCAAGCTGACCTATCCGAACTACACCAACCATTGCGGCTGGAACGCGATGCTTCCCGCGCGTACGCCGCAGGCCCCGCTGAGCGGGGACATCACCGTCGATTATGCCGTCGTCGGCGCCGGCTATACCGGCGTCGCGGCGGCCCGGCGCCTGCATGAGCTCGACCCGCAGGCCCGGATCGTCCTGCTGGAGGCGACGACGGTCGGCGAAGGGTCCTCGGCCCGCAATTCAGGCTTCACCGCCCCCGATGTCCTGCCCCGCACGGCGTCGATGGAGATGGCCGAAAAGGCCCGCAACCAGACCCGCCTCTTCACCGAAGCCTTCGACTGGCTGACCGGCATTCTCCGCGACAACGACATCTCCTGCGACATGCAGAAGGTCGGCTCGATCCGCACCGCCGCGACGGAAGCGGGAGAGGCTTCGCTGCGCAAGGTCGCGGACGTCGCCCGGGCCAACGACCTGCCGCACACGATCCTGAACCGGGCGGATATCCGCGAGCGGATCGGCGCGGATTACTATCGCTACGGCATCTACCTGCACGACACCTGGCTGCTGCAGCCGGCGGCGCTGATCCGCGGCCTCGCCGATGCGCTGCCGGGGGGTGTCACGCTCCATGAAAACAGCCCGGTTCGCGAGATGCGCCGGGAAGGCTCCGGCTGGCGGCTCATCACCGAAGGCGGCGCCGTCCGCTGCCGGACGGTGGTCCTGGCCAATAACGGCTTCATCCCGAGGCTCGGCTTCCTGAAGTCGCGAATGGCGACGATCTTCACCTATGCCGCCGTCACCGAGGCGGTGAAAGAGAGCGATATCGGACATCTCGGCCAGTCCCCGGCCTGGGGTGTGCTGCCCTCGCACCGGCTCGGCACCACCTTGCGTCGCATCGGCCGCGACCGGCTCATGGTCCGCTCGCTCTATGCCCATGATCAGGAAATCGCGCAGGCCACGGCGGTGCGGGAACTGCGCGATCGCTTCCACCGCCGCTGGCCCGGGCTGCGGCATGTCGATTTCGAGTTCGTCTGGGGCGGGACGACGGCCTTCACCATGAACGGCGCGCCCTGGTGGGGGAAGATCGAGGACGGGCTCTATGCCTCGGGCGGCTGCAATGGCAGCGGCATCGCCAAGGGCACGATGCTCGGCCGCAAGCTCGCCGATCTGATCCGTGGCGTCGGCACGCCCGGCGAGGTCGAGGCGGTCATGGGCGCGGCGAGCTGGATCGCACCCGAGCCGTTCCGGTCGATCGGCTTCCAGATCATCTCGGCGCTGGAAAGCCGCAAGGCGGGGCTAGAGGCCTGACGATTGTTCCGGTAACCCGGTAGTCGATGAAGACCCTGATCGACTCCACCCATGCGCTGATCGGCGGGCTGGCCGCGATCCGCCAGCAATTCAACGTTCCCGAGCAGTTTCCGCCTGCGGTCCTCGCGGCAGCCGACAGCGCTGCCCGGCGCCAGCCAACCGCCCATGCCGATCGCACGGACCGGCCTTTCGTCACGCTCGACCCGGCGACCTCGACGGATCTCGACCAGGCCTTCACGATCGAGCGCAGCGGCAACGACCTGCTGCTGCATTACGCCATCGCCGATGTCGCCTGGTTCGTCGGGGATGGCGATGCGATCGACCGGGAAGCCTGGCTGCGCGGTACGACGATCTACCTGCCGGACGGCCGGGCCGGGCTGTATCCGCCTGTTCTCGCCGAAGGTGCCGCGAGCCTGTTGCCCGCTGTCGCCCGGCCGGCCGTAATCTTCACGACCCGGATCGACGGGGATGGCAATGCTCGTCTGGACAGTGCCGAGCGCGCCATTATCCGCAGCAGCGCCAAGCTCGCCTATGATGCGGTCAAGGCTTCGGACCTACCTGCCGATTTCGATGAGCTGGCCCGCCGCATCGAGGCTGCTGAGAGCCGGCGCGGCGCAGCGCGCGTGGACCCGCCCGAGCAGGAGGTCGATGCTCTCGGAGACGGCCGCTACCAATTGCTCTTTCGCCCGCGCCTGCGCTCCGAGGAGCAGAACGCGACCCTGTCGCTGGCCAGCAACATGGCGATCGCAGACGCGCTCCTGGCAGCCCGGACCGGCCTGTTCCGGGTCATGCCCGAGCCGGACGAGCAGGCCGTGCAGCGCCTGCGCCAGAGCGCGCGGGCACTGGGGCTGTCCTGGCCTGAGATGGAAACGCTCGTCCAGTTCGAGAAGACGCTCGATCCCGCCGACAGCAGCCACGCGGCCTTCATGCTGGCGGTGCGCAGGGCCAGCGGCGGGGCGAGCTATGTGCCCTATCGCGACGGCATCGTGCCCTGGCATGCCCCGATGGCGGCGACCTATGCGCATGCGACGGCGCCGCTGCGACGCCTCGCGGACCGCTATGTCGTGCGCGCCGCGCTCGCGGTCGCCAACGGCCAGCCGGTACCGCCGGAGGTATCGGCCGCATTCGAGGAGTTGCCGGCGGTGATGGCGCGGGCCGATGCGCGCGACGGGCAGATCGACCGGAACGTGATCGATCTGGCCGAGGCCCTGATGCTTCAAGGCAGCGAGGGCACCACCTTCGATGCGGTGGTGACCGACGCGGACGAGCACGGCCTGCGCATCCAGCTCTGCGAGTTGCCGATCGTCGCACGGGTTCGCGGGCCGGGCGAGAAGCCCGGCGACAGGATCAAGATCAAGCTGACATCAGCCGATCCGCTGCAGCGCAGGATCATCTTCGAACGCGCGGGCTGACCCGGCATCATCCCGCGATGTTTAACGCCTGGCCCAGGTGGAAACCGCCCCGGCCATGGTCGCGAGGTGGTCGGCGGCTGAAAAGCCGGACACCCGCTTGCGAGGCTTCAGATCATGGTCGCCATCCTCCAGCCACAGGATGTCGATCTCAGGCGAAAGCCCGTAGGTCGGGACCTCCTCGCGGGTGCCGAACTCGTCCCGCGTTCCCTGCACGATCAGCGTCGGGGTCTTCAGCTCGGCGAGGTGCGCGGTTCGCAATTGCCCGGGCTTGCCGGGCGGATGGAAGGGATAGCCGAGGCACAGAAGGCCACGGATCCGGCCCTGCGCGAACAGCTCGTCGGCCACCATACTCGCGACGCGGCCTCCCATCGACTTGCCGCCGATGATCAGCGGCCCCGTCGCGCCGAGCGCATCGACGGCGGCGATGTATTGCGGATTGAGCTTCTCGGCGCGCGGCGGCGGGGTCCGTGCCGTACCGGCCCGCCGCGCCGCCATGTAGTCGAACTCGAAGCGGGCCACGCGAAAACCGGCCCCGGCCAGCGCTTCTGCAGCTGCCGTCATCGAGGCCGAGTCCATCGGCGCTCCCGCTCCATGCGCCAGCAGGATGGTGACATCGGCCTTCTCGGGACCGTCGAAAAGAAACATGGCGCTGTCCTGCTTCGGCGAGCCTTAGGGCCGGACTGCCGCACGCCAACCTAGTCCAACCGCCCTGCCGCGTCGAAAGCTTCCTGGCTACCGGCGGCAGGTTTGCCGGCGCCTCGTCAAGGCGTCGGGTGCGCATCGGACCTGCCAAAGCTCGCGTTGACCCCTCGGCAGCCGAATTTTATATAGATGCTTATGATCAGCATGCCTAAGACCCCGCCGCCGACCGTGGGCTTCCTGCTCCACGACGTCGCGCGCCTCCTGCGCAAGCGCTTCGAGCAGCATGCGCGCGATTCCGGGCTGACCCGTTCCCAGTGGCAGGTGCTGGCCTATCTCGACCAGAATGCCGGCATCCAGCAGGGCGCCCTGGCCGAACTGATGGATGTCGAGCCGATCACCGTCGGGCGCATCCTCGACAAGCTCGAAAGCTGCGGCCTGGCGGAACGCCGCCCGCACGCCACCGACCGCCGCATCTGGCAGCTCTACCTGACCGAGAAGGCCAGGCCGAAGCTGACGGAACTCCGCGCGCTCGGCGACGTCACACGGTCCGAGGCCTTCGGCGCGATTTCAGCCGCCGATCGCAAGCAGCTTCTCGCGACGCTGGGGCAGATGAAAGCGAATCTCACGGCCGCCTGCCAGATGCCGGTGGCCGAAAGGCAGGCCCACCATGGATGACGCAGCCAGAAACACCGAAGCGGCCGCCAGCGAGGAGGCCGAGCAAGGCTCCTCAGGCGGCGGGGCGGAAATCCGGCAATTCGAGCCGAAGACCCTGCCCCGCGCCGAAACGATCGCGAAGGACGTGCCGGAGACGAAGCCGGAGATGCCTGCGCAGGTCGCGCCCGGCCCGACGCCGCGGCACCGACGCAACCGCACGCGCCGGCTGCTCTTCGTGCTGCTGCCAATCGCATTCGTCGTCGGCGGCTACTACTACGTCACCGGCGGGCAGGTGATGTCGACCGACAACGCCTATGTGCAGGCGGATATCCTGGGCATCTCGACCGATGTCGCGGGCATCGTCGGCGAGATCGACGTGCGCGACAACCAGCCGGTGAAGGCCGGCGACGTGCTGTTCCGCCTCGACGATAGGCAGTTCCGCTTCGCGCTGGAGCGGGCCGACGCCCAGATCGGCGTGATCGGCAACGACCTCGCGGCGCTGAAGGCCAGCTACAAGGGCATGCAGAGCCAGATCGAGCAGGCCCATAGCGACATCGCCTTCTACGAGACCGCGTTCAAGCGCCAGCAGGACCTCGCCACCAAGTCGGTCGCATCGCAGGCGACCTTCGACCAGGCCAGGCATGATCTCGACAGCGCCCGGCTGAAACTGGCGCAGCTCGAAAGCCAGCTCGCCGGCATCGCCGCCAATCTCAACGGCAAGCCCGATGCACCGGCCGAGGATCACCCGCGCTATAAGGATGCCGTCGCGGCCCGCGCCGAGGCCCAGCGCCAGCTCGACCACACGACGGTGCGCGCGCCGATGGACGGCATCGTCACCAATGTGCCCTCCCTGCAGAAGGGCCAGTATCTGGAGGCGGCGACCAACGCTTTCAGCCTGGTCTCGACCGACCATGTCTGGGTCCAGGCCAATCCGAAGGAGACCGAGCTCACCTGGGTGAAGCCCGGCCAGGAGGCGGAGGTCTATGTCGACACCTATCCGGGCGCCGTCTGGAAGGGCACGGTGGACAGCATCAGCCCGGCCTCGGCCGCGAGCTTCTCGCTGCTGCCGGCGCAGAACACCAGCGGCAACTGGGTGAAGGTCGTGCAGCGCATCGCCATGCGCGTGAAGATCGAGACGCCGCCCGACCAGCCCCGGCTTCGTGCCGGCATGAGCGTGACGCTCGACATCGACACCGGCCATGCCCGCGGCCTGCCAGGCTTCGTCGGCGAGGCCGTCGGCAAGGTCAGCCAGTAGAAGAGGCCGCCTGCCATGGCCAGTGCCGCCACTCCGGCCGGAGCACCCGTCGCCAATCGCGGTGCCATCACCGCCTGCGTGATCCTTGCGGTCATCATGCAGGCGCTCGACACCACCATCGCCAATGTCGCGCTGCCCTATATCCAGGGCAGCGTCTCGGCGAGCGCGGACCAGATCAACTGGGTCCTGACCTCCTATATCGTCGCCGCGGCGATCATGACGCCGCCCTCCGGCTTCCTCGCTGCCCGCTTCGGCCGCAAGCGGGTGCTGTCCGTCGCGATCATCGGCTTCGTCGTGGCCTCGATCCTGTGCGGGGCAGCGCAATCGCTGACGCAGATCGTCGGCTTCCGGCTGATGCAGGGGTTTTTCGGAGCGTCGCTCGTGCCGCTCTCGCAGAGCATCCTGCTCGACATCTACACGCCGGAAGAGCGCGGCTCCGCCATGGCGCTGTTCGGCATCTCGGTCATGGTCGGGCCGGTGCTCGGGCCCGTGCTCGGCGGCTGGCTGACCGAGAACATCTCCTGGCGCTGGGTGTTCTACATCAACCTGCCGCTCGGCATCCTGGCGCTGGCCGGGGTCTCCGCCTTCGTCACGGAGACCAGGTCGAGCGCGCTGGCCAAGCTCGACTGGACCGGGTTCGGGGCGCTCAGCATCGCGATCGGCGCACTCCAGCTCTTCCTCGACCGCGGCGCCCAGCTCGACTGGTTCGACTCGCCGGAGATCATCGTCGAGGCGGCGATCTGCGTCGGGGCGCTCTACATCCTCGTCGTGCACACCTTCACGGCGGAGAATTCCTTCATCAAGCCGCGGCTCTTCCTCGACCGGAACTTCAATGTCGGCCTGATCTTCATCTTCATCGTCGGCATCTGCTACCTGGCCTCGCTCGCGCTGCTCACACCCTTCCTGCAGACGCTGCTGGGCTATCCCGTGGTGACCGCCGGCATCGTCATGGGCCCGCGTGGCCTGGGCACGATGGCCTGCATGTTCCTGGTCGGCCGGCTGATCGGCAAGGTCGACACGCGCATCCTGCTCGGCGCCGGTTTCCTGGTCAGCGCCTGGGCGATGTACGACATGGCCGGCTGGACACCGGATGTCTCGCAGCAACGGATCATGTTCACCGGCTTCGTCCAGGGCGGCGGCCTCGGCCTGCTCTTCGTGCCGCTGACGACGATCACCTTCGCGACGCTGCCGGCGGAATATCGCGGCGACGGCACCGGCCTCTACAACCTCTCGCGCAATATCGGCTCCAGCGTCGGCATCTCGCTGGTCAGCTATCTCCTGACCCGCAACGTGCAGGTCAACCATGCCGAGATCGCCAACTACGTGACGCCCTATAACCGCCTCTTCGAGATCCCCGCGATCAAGCATGCCTGGGATCCGGCGACGCTCGCCGGACGCGCCGCGCTGGACGAGGTCATCACCCGCCAGGCGACGATCATCGCCTATATCGACGATTTCAAGCTCCTGATGATCCTCTGCCTCGCGGCCCTGCCCTTCCTCGTTTTGCTGCGCACACCGCGCCAGGAGGCTGCGCCGGCGGACGATCACGCCATGGTCATGGAATAGCGGAGAACCGTGGCGACACGCGCCGAACGCGCGGAACAAGGCAGGCAAAGCCAGGGGCGCCGGCGACGGGCGCGGGCCTTGCGGCGCTGCCTCTCAACTTCAGCGATGTATCGCATCCTGCCCCTGACCGGACAAAGCGGCGGCCTCGCCACGATGCTGCTCTGCATCGGTCTGACCCTGGCGCTGTCCCGGCTCGTCTATCGCCTGGTCGAACGCCCGATGATCCGGTTCGGGCGCTCGCTATCGTCGATAGGCGATGCTCCCGCCGGCTATTCCATCGCCTTGAAGCGGTTCAGATAGGTTTCCTTGTTCGTCGCGGCCTGCGACGGCGGCAGCCTGAACTTCCAGGTCTCGGTCAGCGTACGGTCGCCCAGCTTCAGGACCGCATCGAGATCGGACGAAGCGGCCGGGTTCTTCAGCTTGACCCGATAGGTGAGACGCCAGCCCTGGGTCGCCGGGTTGGGCTGCAATTCGGTGCCGACGATCTCGACATTGTCGCTGGCGTTGACCGCAGCGGTAGGCCGAACGCCTTTCGGCAGCTTGCGCAGCGACGGCCCCTGGAAATCGATCAGGAAGGCGAGCGTGCCGTCGCCGGCACGGATCAGGTTGGATTGATAGACCTCGCCGGTCGCGCGCATCGTCTGCGCGACATGGGAGACGTCGCCCTTCATCAGCGCCGGCTCGTCCATCGTCCAGTGCATGCGATAATCGAAGCGCATCGGCTCGCCGAACGGGGGCCTGTTCTCGGGCACCCAGAGCGTGACGATATTGTCGTTGGTCTCGTCGGCGGTGGGAATCTCGACGAGGCGGACATTGCCCTTGCCCCAGTCATTGGTCGGCTCGATCCAGGCGCTGGGGCGCAGATCGTAGCGGTCCTTCAGGTCCTCGTAGCGCGAGAATTCGCGCCCGCGCTGGAGCAGGCCGAAGCCCTTCGGATTCTCGGCCGCGATGTCGCTGATCGCCACCATCGACGGGTTGACCAGCGGGCGCCAGATCCACTCGCCATTGCCGCCGCGGACGGCCAGCCCGTTGGAATCATGGATCGCTGGGCGGAAATTCGGGGTCTGCGACGGCTGCTGCGGGCCGTAGAGGAACATGCTGGTCAAAGGCGCGATGCCGAGCGTCGTGGGCGAAGCGCCCTGCCGCAGGAAAATGCGCGCCTTGACGCTGAGCACGGCGTCCGAGCCCGGCACCAGCGTGAACTCATAGGCGCCGGAAGCCCGCACCGAATCCATCAGGGCGTAGAAGGTCAGGTGCCGGTCCTTCGGCTTCGGGCGACGCAGCCAGAATTCGCGGAAGGCGGGGAACTCCTCGGCGATCGGCAAGCCGGTATCGATCGCAAGGCCACGGCCCGACAGGCCGTAGATCTGCTTCTTGCCGATCACGCGGAAATAGCTGGCGCCGAGCACGCTCATGATCTCGTCGAGCTTGCCGGGCTGGTTGATCGGATAAACCACGCGGAAACCCGCCCAGCCGAGCTTGCTCGTCGCCTCACGGTCGAAATGCAGATCGGCGAAATCGAAGCGCCCGGCATCGTAGGGGATTTCATGCGCGGCGCCGTCGACGATCTCGCTGATCTTCACCGGCGTGTTGAACTGCATGCCCTGATGGTAGAAGGCCAGCTTGAACGGCGTCTTGTATTCCATCCAGGCGAAGCGCTCGGGCTTGGGCTGCATCTTCTGGTAATCGGCGAACTGCATCTTGCTGAAGACGTCGGGCAGGTTGCTGACCGGCGCGACATAAGGCGCATCCGCCAGCGCCTTGGCCTTGGCGACCACGTCGTCCAGCCCGAATTTCGGGCGCTGCTGCGCGAAAGCCGCCGACCCGGCGAAGGTCGCCACGGCCAGCCAGCCGAGCACCATGCCAAGTCGCGCCGTGCCAAGTCGCGCGACGCCGGGCCTGCCCCGGCCTGTTCCACACCAGGCCAGTACCGGCATCAGCAGGCTTCGAGCCGAGGACGAAAGCCGGGCCGCGATGCGGGCCCCGCCAGCGGAACGGGTCGACAAGTTCAAGCTAGCTCCTTAAAGGTGACATCGACGGGACGGAGCGCGCCCGCCCTATCTTGGCAGTGGCGCACCCGAGCACAAATGCCCATCATCGCCACAAGGGTCAAGGAATGAGCGCCGTTCTCCCCGAACCGCTCCCGCGCTATTCTTCGCCGCCCTCCATCCAGCCGCCCTCTCTTCTCAAGTGAACGAACTCAGCATGGATCATTCGAACGGTGCGCCGGCTTCCCGCGAGCTGGAGACGGTGTCCTGCCAGGACGAGACAGGGAACGGCCTGTCCCGCCGACAGGCGCTCGGCGCCATGGCGACGGCCGCCTTTGCGGCCGGAATGGCCGTGTTTCCCGCCGCTGCAAGGCCCAAAATGGCCCGCACCGCCGATCCGGCCGCCACGAAGAAGGCCTTCGTCGACAAGCTGATCGCCCGGATGACGGTCGACGAGAAGGTCGGCCAATTGCGGCTGATCAGCATCGGCCCGGAAATGCCCCATGCCAAGCTGATGGACGAGGTCGCGGCCGGGCGGATCGCCGGTTCGTTCAACACCGTGGTCCGGCGCGACAATCGGCCGCTCCAGGAGGCCGCCGTCAACCGCAGCCGCCTGAAGATCCCGCTCTTCTTTGCCTATGACGTGGTGCATGGCCATCGCACCACCTTCCCGATCCCGCTCGGCCTCGCGGCAAGCTTCGACATGGCCGTGATCGAGCGCATGGCCCGCGTCTCGGCGGTCGAGGCCTGCAATGACGGCGTCGACATGACCTTCGCGCCGATGGTCGACATCAGCCGCGATCCGCGCTGGGGCCGCACCTCGGAGGGCTTCGGCGAGGATCCCTATCTCGTCAGCGAATGCGCCCGGGCCAGCGTGCGCGGTTTCCAGGGCACCTCGCCCGACCAGCCGGACACGATCATGGCCGCGGTGAAGCATTTCGCGCTCTACGGCGCGGTCGAGGGCGGGCGCGACTACAACACGGTCGACATGAGCCCGCTGCGCATGCACCAGGTTTATCTGCCGCCCTACAAGGCGGCGATCGACGCGGGTTCCGGTGGCGTCATGGTCGCGCTCAACTCGGTCAACGGCGTGCCGGCCACCTCCAATACCTGGCTGATGCAGGATCTGCTGCGCAAGCAATGGGGCTTCAAGGGCGTCACCGTCAGCGACCATGGCGCGATCACGGAGCTGACGCGCCATGGCGTCGCCCGCGACAACCGCGAGGCCGCCAAGCTCGCGATCAAGGCCGGCATCGACCTCAGCATGGCTGACCAGGTCTATCTCGCCGAGGTTCCCGGCCTGATCGCCTCGGGCGAGATCAAGATGGCCGAGCTCGACGCCTGCGTGCGCGAGGTGCTCGGCGCCAAATACGACATGGGCCTGTTCGCCAACCCGTTCCTGCGCATGGGCAAGGCGGAGGACGATCCCGTCGATGTGCGCTCGAACGACCGCCTGCATCGCGAGCCGGCCCGCGAAATCGCCAGCGAGACCATCGTGCTGCTGGAGAACCGCAACCAGACCCTGCCGCTGAAGAAGCAGGGCACGATCGCGCTCGTCGGGCCGCTGGCCGATTCCGGACTCGACATCCTCGGCAGCTGGTCGGCGCAGGGCGTCGCCGAGCAGGCCGTCACGGTCAAAGCCGGCATCGAGAAGGCGATCGAGGGCAAGGCCAAGCTCCTGACCGCGCGCGGCGCTAACGTGCTCGACGACCCGAAGATCGTCGAATACCTGAACTTCCTGAACTGGGACAAACCCGAGGTCATCCAGGACCCGCGCCCGATCGACGTGATGATCGAGGAGGCCGTCACTGTGGCCAACCAGGCCGATGTGGTGATCGCGGTCGTCGGCGAGGTCCGCGGCATGTCGCATGAATCATCGAGCCGCGTCACGATCGAGATGCCGGGCTCGCAGCGCAAGCTGCTCCAGGCGCTGAAGGCGACCGGCAAGCCGCTCGTCGTCCTGCTGATGAACGGCCGCCCGCTCGCGATCGGCTGGGAAAAGGACAATGCCGACGCGCTGCTGGAGACCTGGTACACCGGCACCGAGGGCGGCAACGCCATCGCCGACATCCTGTTCGGCGACCACAACCCCTCGGCCAAGCTGCCGATCAGCTTCCCGCGCTCGGCCGGGCAGATCCCGACCTATTACAACGCGCTGCGGATCGGGCGCCCCTATACGGAGGGCAAGCCCGGCAACTACACCTCGCAGTATTTCGAGGAGGAGCAGGGCGCGCTCTATCCGTTCGGCTTCGGACTGAGCTTCAGCACGTTCACCCTGACCGACCTCAAGCTCTCGGCCAGCCGCATCAAGCGCGGCGAGAAACTGACCGCCGAGGCGACGCTGACCAATACCGGCAGCTTCGAAGGCGCCAATGTCGTCCAGCTCTATATCGCCGATCCCTATGCCTCGATCGCCCGGCCGGTGAAGGAGCTGAAGGGGTTCCAGAAGGTCTCGCTCAAGCCCGGCGAAGCCAGAGTCGTGCGTTTCGAGATCGGCCCCGACCAGCTCAAATTCGTCAACGGCGACCTGAAGGAGGTCGTCGAGAACGGGCAGTTCAACGTCCAGCTCGGCCTCGATTCCCGCAATGTGCTGGAGCAGTCGTTCCTGCTGGGGTGAGCGGGCCAGGCAGGCGCTCAGGTCGCGATCGCAGCATGGGCACCATGCCGCGATCGGAGCGCTGCATGAGGGCGCTCCGTGTCGCGTAACGTCGTGGAAAGGCTACCTGCGGTATTGTGAGGCCACACTCCAAGAGTTCTCCTGACTCATGGAGTGATCGCTCGATATGCTCGATCGAACGCCCGCAATAGAGAGTCGTGCAGGTCTATCGCCCATGTCTTCGAAGATTATACCTGTCGTGATGTGTGGCGGCTCCGGGACCCGGCTGTGGCCGGTTTCGCGCGACACGATGCCGAAGCAGTTCATTTCGCTTTTCGGCCAGGATTCCACCTTCCAGCGGGTCATGAGGCTGGTTTCGAACGACAAGGTCTTCGCGCCTGCGATCGTCATCACCAATGTCGCGTATCGCTTCACGGTTCAGGAGCAGATTCAGGCCTGCGGGGCGACGGGGCAGATCGTGCTCGAACCGATGCGGCGTGATTCCGCGGCAGCCGTCGCAGCGGCGACCGAGCTTGCGCTTGCCCGCGACCCCGACGCCATCGTCGGCGTTTTCGCGGCCGACCATGTCGTCCAGGATGGCGATCTTTTCGTCGAAACCTGCCGCATCGCGGGGCTCGTCGCCGCACAGGGGCAGATCGTCACGATCGGCATCCCTCCGACCTCTCCAGCCACCGGCTACGGCTATATCCAGCCCGGGGACGAGCTCCAGGACGGAGCCCGCCGCATCGCCGCCTTCGTCGAGAAGCCCGATGCCAGGCGCGCAGCACAATACCTGCTGGACGGATATCTCTGGAACTCCGGCAATTTCATTTTCGACGCGGCCACCATGCGGGCTGAACTCGAGACGTTCGAGCCGGATGTCATGGCCCCGGTTTCCGAGGCCATTGCCCGGGCCGAGCCCGATCTCGATTTCCTGCTGCTGGATTCCACAGCCTTCGGCCAGGCCAAGACCATCTCGATCGACTATGCGGTGATGGAACGCACCCGGAAAGCGGCCGTCGTCGCCGGCAATTTCGGCTGGTCGGATGTCGGCGGCTGGTCGGCGGTCTGGGAGCTTTCCGAAAAGGACCCGGACGGTAACGTCATCGACGGGCGCGGCTATGTGCTGAACGGCGCGAACAACCTCATCCGGTCCGAAGATGCGGTGGTGGCGGTGATTGGCCTCGACGACATCGCGGTCATTTCGACACGCGACGCCGTTCTCGTCGCGCCCAAGGCGAAGGCCGACCAGGTCAAGGAGATGGTGGCGCTGATCACCGCCCATGGCGAGTCGGAAGCCGGTGCCCATCGCGAAATCCAGCGCCCCTGGGGGAAATATCTCTCGGTCGACACGGGCGCGCGCTATCAGGTGAAACGCATCACCGTGAAGCCGGGCGGCGTTCTTTCACTGCAGAAGCACTATCACCGCGCCGAGCATTGGGTGGTGGTGCGCGGCACCGCCGAAGTGACGCGCAACGACGAGACCATCATCGTGCATGAGACGGAATCGATCTATCTGCCGATCGGCTGCCTGCATCGCATGGCCAATCCCGGCAAGATACCGCTCGAGCTGATCGAGGTTCAGGTCGGCTCCTATCTCGGCGAAGACGACATCGTTCGTATCGAGGACATCTACAGGCGCGTCTGAGAGGCGCTGCGAAGCACCTCTCAGGATCGCGTCGGATTTCTGAAGCTGCGGCTCAGCCCTGCGCCGGCTTCCAGTCGGCAGCGGGGATGGTGTTGATCATCCAGGGGATGCCGAATTTATCGACGAGCGAGCCGAAGCCCGGCGACCAGAAGGTTTCGCTGAACGGCATGACGGCCCGCCCGCCCGCGCCGAGCTGGTCGAACCAGCGCTGCCCCTCTGCCTTGTCGCCGGTATGCAGGGTGACGTCGAAGCCGTTCTTGGGCTTGTCGACATTGGGGGCCCAGGCGGTATCCATATCGGCGCCCATCAGGGCCTGGTCACCGACCTCCAGCCAGCAATGCATCAGCCAGGTCTTGTACTTCTCGTCGGTGATCGGCATCCCCGGCGGCGCGTCGCCATAGGGTATGGCGGCGGTGATCTTTCCGCCGAGGACCTGGGCGTAGAAATCGAATGCCGCCCGGCACTCTCCTCGGAAGCTCAAGCTGGTCACGATCTTCATGGTCGTCTCCCTTCTGTTGGGGCCTCGGCGCTCCTCCGGCGGAGCCGAGGAGCGCGACAGCTCCCCGATTGGATTGATATCAAGATATTCACCCCAAGCATGTCAGCATACGAATTCCGGCCACGACCGAACGTTCCCTGAAAGCCGGAAGCGCACATCCCATCACCCACCGGGATGGCAGCACCATCGTTTCCTCTTGCTCAACTGCCTACCGGCAGGTAGGTAATGAATGCACCCTGCTGGCGAGCTGGCCGACAGGAGCGTCCGCGGAGGCTCAGACACATGCCGGTCATCGAAACCAGGGTCGGCACGGGAGCCGGGCAGCAGGAGAAGCGAGCAGCCTACGGAGCGCTGATCCAGACCTTGCGCGAACGCCACGCGCGTGTCCTCGGGGGTGGTGGCGAGAAGCTGCAGGCGCGCCATCGCGAGCGCGGCAAGATCCCGGTGCGCGAACGCATCGACCTGCTCGTCGACCCGCTCTCGCCCTTCCTCGAACTCTCCCCGCTCGCCGCCTGGGAACTCTATGGCAACGAAGTACCTGCCGCCGGCATCGTCACCGGCATCGGCGTGGTCGCCGGCACGCCCTGCATGATCATCGCCAATGATGCGACGGTGAAGGGCGGCTCCTTCTTCCATGAGACGGTCAAGAAGCACCTGCGGGCACAGGAGATCGCCTTCGAGAACCGCTTGCCCTGCCTCTATCTCGTCGATTGCGGCGGCGCCTTCCTGCCGGAGCAGGACCGCGTCTTCCCCGATCGCGACCATTTCGGCGGCGCCTTCCTGCAGCAATGCCGGATGTCGGCGGCCGGGCTGCCGCAGATCTCGGCGGTGTTCGGCGGCTGCACGGCGGGCGGCGCCTATATCCCGGCGCTGTCCGACGAGGTCGTGATGGTGCGCGGCACCGGCCGCATCCATCTCGGCGGCCCGCCGATCGTGAAGGCCGCAATCAACGAGATCGTCGATGGCGAGACCTTGGGCGGCGCCGAGATGCATACGCAGGTCTCGGGCGTCAGCGACTATCTCGCCGAGGACGAGTTCGAGGCGATCGCCAAGCTCCGCGACATCGTCGGTGCGCTCAACTGGCCCGCGCCGCGCACGCTCGCGCGCCCTGTCACGGCGCCGCTCTACGACCCCGCCGAGATCGACGCCATCGTCGGCACCGACCTGAAGCAGCCCTGCGACGTGCGCGAAATTATCGCCCGCATGGTCGACGGCAGCGTCTTCGACGCCTTCAAGCCGGACTATGGCGCGACGCTGGTCACCGGTTTCGCCCATATCCACGGCCAGCCTGTCGGCATCGTCGCCAATAACGGCGTGCTGTTCTCCGACAGTGCGCTCAAGGGCGCCCATTTCATCGAACTCTGCGACCAGCGCCGCATCCCGCTGCTGTTCCTGCAGAACATCACCGGCTTCATGGTCGGCACGGATGCCGAGCGCGGCGGCATCGCCAAGCATTCTGCCAAGCTGGTCTATGCCGTCTCGAATGCGCGGGTGCCGCGCTACACCGTGATCATCGGCGGCTCCTATGGCGCCGGCAATTACGGCATGTGCGGCCGGGGCTTCCAGCCGCGCTTCCTCTTCGCCTGGCCGAATGCGCGGATCGCGACGATGTCGCCGGATGTCGCCGCGACAGTGGTGACCGAGCTCCGGCGCTCCAGCCTGACGCGCGGCAATGCCGATGAAGCCGAGATCGAGAAACTCGACCGCGAGACGCGCCGCCAGTTCGAGGAGCAGAGCACGCCCTATTACGCAACGGCTCGGCTCTGGGATGACGGCATCATCGAGCCGGCCCAGACCCGCGACGTGATCGGATTGTGCCTCTCGCTCGCCGCGCGCGAGATCGACCTGCCCGGGCATCGCCCCGTCTACCGGATGTAATCCCGATGATCGGTTCCCTCCTCATCGCCAATCGCGGCGAAATCGCCGTGCGGATCATGCGGACCTGCCGGCGCATGGGCATCCGCACCGTCGCGGTCTTCTCCGATGCCGATCGCGACGCGCAGCATGTCGCCTATGCTGATGAAGCCGTGCGCATCGGCCCCGCCGCCGCGCGCGACAGCTATCTGCGGGCGGAAGCGATCATGGAGGCGGCCACCCGTAGTGGCGCCGAGGCGATCCATCCGGGTTATGGCTTCCTCTCCGAGAAGCCGGACCTGCCGCTGCTCTGCCGACAGGCGGGACGCATCTTCGTCGGCCCCTCAGCCGAATGCATCACTGCGATGGGGCCGAAGATCGGCTCGAAGCTGATCGCCGAGAAGGCCGGCGTGCCGAGCGTACCCGGCTATGCCGGCGACGACCAGTCGAACGCAGCGCTGGCGGAGGCTGCGGCGCGGATCGGCTATCCCGTCATGATCAAGGCCTCGGCCGGCGGCGGCGGCAAGGGCATGCGCCGCGTGTTCGAGGCGCAGGAACTGCTGCCGGCACTCGACATGGCGCGCGCCGAGGCGCAGGCCGCCTTCGGCGATCCGGCGCTCTTGATCGAGAAGCTGGTGATGCGCCCGCGCCATCTCGAAGTGCAAGTGGCCGGCGACAAGCACGGCAATGTCGTGCATCTGTTCGAGCGCGACTGCTCGGTCCAGCGCAACAACCAGAAGGTGCTGGAAGAAGCACCCGCTCCCCATCTCGATCCGGCAATCCGGGCGAAGCTCCTGGAGCGTGGCGTCGCCCTGGCCAGGGCCATCGGCTACGACAATCTCGGCACCGTCGAGTTCATCCTGGAGGACGGCTTCGACGAGCCCTGGTTCCTGGAGATGAACACGCGCCTGCAGGTCGAGCACCCCGTCACCGAGGCGATCACCGGTTACGATCTCGTCGAGTGGCAGATCCGGATCGCCGCCGATGAGCGGCTGCCGGCCTTGCAGCCCGACATCCGCGAGAGCGGCCACGCGATCGAGGCCCGCATCACGGCCGAACGCGCCGATCAGGGATTTAGGCCGGATACCGGCCAGATCGAGGGCTATGCCGAACCGGCCTCGATCCGCATCGACAGCGGTGTGAAGGCAGGGTCCGAGGTGACGCTGTTCTACGATTCGCTGCTGGCCAAGGCGATCGCGGCGGGGCCTGACCGCGCCACAGCCTGTGCGCGCCTAGCGGCGGGCCTGCGCGATTTCGCCATTCTCGGCCCCGCGACCACCCTGCCCTTCCTGATCGACGCGGTCGAGCATCCGATCTTCGCCGACGGCAAGGCCACGACGCGCTTCATCGAGGAGGCTTTTCCCGATGGCTGGACGGCGAAGCGACCGCGTCAACGGCTGGCACGAGCCCTCGCGGCCCTGCTCTGGCTGGAGAAACAGAAGGCAGCGCTTCCAAACGTCGATGCCTGGAATAGCCTCCCGGGCTTCCGCCTGCTGGCGCCGGCCGGCGGCGTGGCAACGAGCCGCCTGATCGCCGAGGAGGAAGACGAGGCGACGAAGCTGGAGGTTCGCTTGCTGCCGGATGGCCGGCGCCGCGTCAGCGACGCCAACGGCGGAATAGAGCTGGCCTTGCGCACAGGTCCCGAAAGCTTCGAACTCGCCTTCGAGGATCGCATCCTGCGCGGCAGCCATGCGACAGCCGGCGGGCGCATCCGGCTGACGCTCGACGGCGAGACCTTCGATATCCGGATCGGCAGCGAGGCGCGGCCCGCAGCAGCGGCTGGCGGCGGCGGAGCCGGTTCCGGAGCGGTGCTCGCCCCGATGCCGGGGGTTGTGGCCGAGATCCGCGTCGCGCCGGGCGACAAGGTCGAGGCCGGGCAGATCGTCGCCGTGCTCGAATCGATGAAGCTCTTCACCTCGCTCTCGGCCGGTGTCGACGGCGTGGTCGCCGATATCGCCTGCCAGCCTGGGGACACGGTCCAGGCCGGCAAGAGGCTCGTGCTGATCGAGCCGTCCTCCGCTTGAACCACCAGCGCAATTGTTCTCTCCTTGCGGGATGATCAGAAAGGTGTCTTTTTTCAGCGGTTAGAACCAGTACAGCAAAGAAGCGATGGCCGACATGAGCGACGCGCCCCGCCCTGGAAAGGCCGCGGCCAAGCCGAGCGGGCTGCATCTCTCGCTGGCAAGGCGCATTGCGGCGCTGGCCGCCGAGCGGCGCTGGCCCGCCGGCTTCCATCTGCGCGAGATGGAGATCGCCCGCACCTTCGAGGTGTCGCGAACGCCGGTCCGGGCAGCGCTTGGCGTGCTGGCCGCCCGGGGCCTGGTCGAGAACCGCACCAATCTAGGCTTTTTCCTGTCGCGCGATGGCGCCGAGCTCGAAACAGCGGAACGATCGCTGCCTGCGGCGCAGGAAGACGATGTGCTCCGCGCCATCCTGCGCGACCGCGAGGCCGGGCGGCTCCCGGAGCAATTGATCGAGACCGATCTGCAGGAGAGCTACGGCATCGGCCGCAGCGGTTTGCGCAAGGTCCTGCTGCAACTCGCCGAAGACGGGCTGATCAAGCGGCGCAGGGGCCATGGCTGGAGTTTCGTGCCGTCGCTCGCTTCGACCGAGGCCCGCGAGGAGAGTTATCGCTTCCGCCTGATCATCGAATGCATGGGGCTTCAGGAGCCCGGCTTCCGTGTCGACAGGCACCAGTTCGCACGCAGCAGGGCGGCGCATGAAGCCTTCATCGCCGACCTGTATCGCTCGCCCTCGGTCGAGCGCTTCTTTGAGATCAATGCCGGCTTCCACACCATGCTGGCAGCATGCTCCGGCAACCGCTTCCTGCTGCAGGCCATGGAGGCGCAGAACGCGCTGCGGCGGCTGACGGAATATGCCGATTACGGCGAGCTCGACGCCGCGGCACTGCTCAAGTCCTGCCGCGAGCATCTCGCCATCCTCGACGCGCTCGAGCAGGGCGACCTCAACTGGGCGGTGATCCTGATGCGCCAGCACCTGACCCGACCGGTAAACGGCGCGCCGCCGCCCGCAGGCTGATCACAGCAGCGACAGCACTTTTCTCATCGACTCGCACGCTCGCTTGACATTGTATTTTTTCTGCAAATAATTCATTTTATCATCATCCAGCTGCGAGACCGAACGTGCCCGCTACCGCCGCCCGCCCCAATGATCTCGATGCACATTGGATGCCCTTCACGGCGAACCGCCGCTTCAAGAGCGCGCCGCGGCTCTTCGTCGGGGCGGAGGGCAACTACTACCTCTCGTCGGACGGGCGCCGGATCCTCGACGGCATGGCTGGGTTGTGGTGCGTCAATGCCGGCCACGGCCATCCGCGCATCCGCGAGGCGATCAAGGCCCAGGCCGACGGGCTCGACTACGTCTCCTGCTTCCAGATGGGGCATCCGGACGCCTTCACACTGGCGAACCGCATGGTCGGCATGCTGCCTGACGGGCTCGACCATGTCCTGTTCTCCAATTCAGGCTCGGAAGCCGTCGATACTGCCCTGAAGGTCGCGCTGGCCTATCACCGCCAGCGCGGCGAAGGCGGCCGCTATCGCCTGATCGGACGGGCGCGCGGCTATCACGGCATGGGCTTCGGCGGGTTGTCGGTCGCCGGCATCAGCCGCCACCGCCGCGATTTCGGGCCGCTGCTGCCCGGCGCCGCCCATCTGCCGCATACGCTCGACCTCGCGCGCAACGCGTTCTCGCGCGGCGAGCCGGAGCATGGCGTCGAGCTTGCCGACGATCTCGAGCGGCTCGTCCAGATCCATGACGCCTCGACCATCGCCGCCGTGATCGTCGAGCCCGTCGCTGGATCGACCGGCGTGCTGCCGCCGCCGAAGGGTTATCTCAAGCGCCTGCGCGAAATCTGCGACAAGCACGGCATCCTGCTGATCTTCGACGAGGTGATTTCGGGCTTCGGGCGGCTCGGCGCCTCCTGCGCGGCGGAAGCCTTCGGCGTCACGCCCGACATGATCACCTGTGCCAAGGGCCTCACCAACGGTGCCGTGCCGATGGGCGCGACGGTCGTCGGCAAGCACATCTACGACGCCTTCATGACCGGGCCGGAATCCGCGATCGAGCTGTTCCACGGCTTCACCTATTCCGGCCATCCGCTGGCCTGCGCCGCCGGGCTCGCGACGTTGCAGGTCTACGAGGAGGAAGGGCTCTTCGAGCGCACCCGCAAGATCGCCGATCATTGGGAGCAGGCGGCGCATGCGCTGAAGGGCGCGCCGCATGTCATCGACATCCGCAATATCGGCCTCGTCGCCGCGATCGAATTCACGCCGCGACCCGGTGGCCCTGGCCAGCGCAGCGCCGAATGCGCCGAGGCCTGCTACCAGGACGGCGTGCTCGTCCGGGCGGGGGCCGATCTCATCGTCCTGTCGCCGCCGCTTACCATCGAGCCTGACGAGATCGACCGGATCTTCGCCAGCATCCGCAAGGCGCTCGACACGATCGCCTGAGCCATCAGACCAGCCAGTGGCTCATTGAAGAGAGGGCGGAATGCGCAAGGGACACGGCCAGACCATCTCCTACTACCTGATGGGCCGCACAGCGCTCTCCGCCTGCCGGGCCGACCAGCGCTTCTCCTATTGCTGCTACCTGCCCGAAAGCTACGAGGAGACCGGCACGCGGCGCTATCCGCTCGCCGTTCTCGTCCATGGCAGCCTGCGCGATGCGACGAACCTGCGCGACCAGTTCATCGATTTCGCCGAGGCCAATCAGTGCGTGCTGCTGGCGCCGCTCTTTCCCTGCGGGATCGAGGAACCCGGCGACACCCATAACTACAAGCGCATCCTCTATCGCGGCATCCGTTACGACGAGATCCTGCTCTCGATGATCGACGAGATCGCAGGTCTCTACCGGCTGGAGACCGACAAGCTGCTGATGCACGGCTTCTCGGGCGGCGGCCAGTTCGTGCACCGCTTCTTCTATCTCTATCCCGAGCGGCTCGCCGCCGTCTCGATCGGCGCGCCCGGCGTGGTGACGCTGCCGGACCCGGACAAGCCGTGGTGGCGCGGTACCGGCGACATGAAGGCGATCTTCGGGCGCGAGCCCGACCTCGCGGCAATGCAGGAGGTCGCCGTGCAGATGGTCGTCGGCGGCGACGATATCGAGACCTGGGACGTGACGGTTTCCCCGAAATCCTCGAACTGGATGGAGGGGATCAACGAGACCGGGGCGACGCGCGTCGAGCGCCTGCGCTCGCTCGAAGCCGCCTTCCTGACGCGCGGCATTGCCGTGCGCTTCGATGTCGTGCCCGGCGTCGAGCATATCGGCTACCTCGTTCACCCGCCGGTGAAGGCTTTCTTCGCCGACATGCTGCGCCGCCGGCGGGACTAGCGGCGGCGCGGATTAACGATTTCTGCGGTGACACCGGAAAGCCGGGCCCGCCCCTTGGGAGAAGCAGACCATGAAGCTTGGATGGCTCGCGGCCGTCGCCGCATTCGCTTGCCTCACGCCCGCCGCCGCGCAGGAACCGAAACCCGGTGGCGAATTGCGGATCGCGATCTCCGGCGACATCACCAGCAGCGAGCCCGGCGTGCGCCGCAGCGGCGATGCCGACACGGTCCTGCACCATGTCGTCGAGGCGCTGGTCGCCTATCGCGAGGATCTCAGCATCGCGCCGATGCTGGCGGAGAGCTACGCGATGTCGCCGGACGGGCGCAGCTACACCTTCAAGCTGCGCGACGGCATCACCTTCCATAACGGCGCGCCGATGACCTCCGCCGACGTCAAGTGGAGCTGGGATCGGATGCTCGACCCGGCGACGCGCTGGCAATGCCGCGGCTGGTATGACGGCACGCAGGACATGAAGATCGAAGCGATCGAGACACCCGATCCGAAGACCGTAGTGTTCCGGCTGGCGGCCCCCTCGGCGCTGTTCCTGCACTATGTCGCCAATATCCAGTGCATGACCGGCATCCTGCATCGCGACTCCGTCAATGCCGCCGGCGAATGGGTGAAGCCGATCGGCACCGGCCCCTTCGCCTTCACGGAATGGCGCAAGAACAGCTTCATCCTGCTCAAGAAATTTGCCGACTACAAATCCCGCAGCGAGCCGACGAGCGGCTATGCCGGCGCGCGCAAGGCCTATGTCGACCAGGTGCGCTGGATGGTGGTGCCCGACGATGCGACCCGGCGCGCCGGTTTGCAGGCCGGGCAGATCGACTGGATCATCACCGATGTCGCCGATATCGTCGAATTGCGTGCAGCCAAGGGCGTCAAGGTCGCGACGGCGCAGGGGCTGAGCTGGAACGTCCTGCTGATCCAGACCCGCGACCCGCTGCTCGCCGATCCCCGTATCCGCAAGGCGCTGGCCCATGCGATCGACCTGAAGACGCTGGTCGAGAACCGCACGGACGGGCTGGGCAAGCCCAATCCCTCGGCCATCCCGACGACCAGCGGGAGCCATACGGCGATCCATGACCAGGGCTACACATACGACCCCGACCTCGCCCGCAAGCTGCTGAAGGAAGCCGGCTATGACGGGCGCCCGATCAAGCTGCAGACCTCGCAGAAGCTGGTCCATCTCTACGACACCGCCATCATCCTGCAGGCGATGCTCAAGCAGGCCGGTTTCAACGTCGAGCTCGACATGCTGGAATGGGCGACGCAGCTCGACCGCTACAGCAAGGGCAATTTCCAGCTCCAGTCCTTCCGTTTCACCGCACGCTTCGACCCGTCGTTCAACTACAAGACCTTCGTCGGCTCGAAGGACGAGGATGCCGATGTCCAATGGGAGGACAAACGCGCGGTCGAACTGCTGCTGGCCTCGGCGACCGAGCTCGACCCGGCCAAACGACAGGCCATGTTCGACGAGATGCACCAGCGCATGATCGAGCAGGTGCCGATCATCAGCCTCTACAACACCCCGCTGGTCGAGGCCTCGACCGATCGCATCGCCGGCGTCGAACTCACCAGTTCCGGCAAGACGCGGGCCTGGGGCGTCTGGGTCACGAAGTAAGGACGGCAAGAAGGGCTGCGCGGGAGCGTGCATGCTCCTGGCGCAGCCCCGTCAGCCCATCAATCCATCTCGACCGCTCGCGGCCCTTGCCGGAAGAACGATCCGACGCCGCCGTTTTCACCCGCTCGCATCCTGAAGCGGGACGAGCGCGCGGCGACGGGATCGGGGGAACCGTCTTGAAGCTGCCTTTGTGGGGAAGCGCGCTCAGCGCCACTCTGCTCGTCCAGGTCGTGAGTTCGTTCGCCGGGGCCGCCATCCCGCTTCTCGGCCCGCTCCTGACCCTGCGCTGGGGCCTTGCGCCCGAAAGCATCGGCTATGTTTCGGCCGTGGTCTCGACGGGCATCTGCTGGTTCCTCGCCTGCGGCAATCCGATGCTCGACCATCACGGCCCGGTTCGGGCGCTGCAGATGGGCCTGGCCTTCGTCGCCGCCGGCCTTCTGCTGCTGTCGCAGCCCTTCGGGCTGATCGGCCTTGCCGGCGCGCTCCTGGTCGGGCTCGGCCTCGCGCCCAACACTCCGGCCGGAAGCCAGATCCTGATGCGCACGGCGCCAGTCGACCACCGGACCCTCGTCTTCTCGATCAAGCAGGCGGGCGTCCCCCTCGGCGGCGCCATCGCGGGCTTCGCCGTCGCGCCCATGGTCCTGGGTTTCGGCTTCACCGGGGCGATCTGGGCCGTGGTCGCCATCGTCCTGGTCAGCGCGCTGGCGGTCCAGCCCTTCCGCGGGAGTCTCGACGCGGAGAAAGGCACGCAGAACCGCGCCTGGGCCCGGATGTTCCTGTCGCCGTCGTCGCTGGCGCGATCGGCGCGGGTGCTGAGCTCCCACTCCTCGCTGCCGATGCTCACCGCGCTCGGCGTCTCCTTCTCGATCACGCAGGCCTGCATCACCGCCTTCACCGCGACCTATATGGTGACCCAGCACGGCAAGACGCTGGCTGAGGCCGGGCACCTCGTCGCGGCCCTGCTGGTGGCGAGCACGATCGCGCGCATCTTCTTCGGCTGGCTGGCGGACCGGATGGGCGGCGGCCTGCGACTGCTCTGCCTGCTGGCGCTCGCCGCCGGCTCGACCATCGCCCTGCTGATCGGCACGGCAAGCACGAGCCCCTGGCTGATCTATCCCTGCATGGCCCTGGTCGGTGCGACCTCGATGGGCTGGAACGGCGTCCACATGGCCGAGCTGGCGCGCGTCTCGCCGCCCGCGCTGATCGGCGACGTCACCTCCGGGGCGAGCCTGTTCGGCTTCGTCGGCTCGATCTGCGGGCCGCTGGTCTTTGCCGTGATCGCAAACCGGACCGGCAGCTTCAACTGGCCCTTCCTGCTGGTCGCCGGCCAGCTTGCCGTGTTCGGGGCCTTCGCTCTCTGGTATCTGCGCCGTTCGGCGCAGGTCTGATCGCTCCGCAAATCCGGATAACATCAGGTTATACCTGATCCCGAATAAAGCATGAGAACAATGGAGGCGGGGCCTCTAGACCTTATCCTGGGGTTCGGCCCGTCGCGTCCGGTCCCGAGGTCATACGCCAATCCAGGAATCCGTCGATGTCCCGCCTCATCACCGTTGCCGCCGCACAGTTGGGTCCGATCCAGCGAGCCGACAGCCGCAAGCAGGTCATCGACCGGATGATCGCGCTGCTCGAGAAGGCCAAGGCGCAAGGCGCGACCTTCGTCGTGTTTCCCGAGCTCGCGCTGACCACCTTCTTCCCGCGCTGGTACCATGAGGATCGCGCCGAGGCGGATCAATGGTTCGAGCGCAGCATGCCCGGCCCGGATACCCAGGCACTGTTCGACAAGGCGAAGGAGCTCGGCCTCGCCATGAGCTTCGGCTATGCCGAGCTGACGCCCGAAGGCCGGCATTTCAACAGCTCGATCCTGGTCGACCGCGGCGGCCGTATCGTCGCCAAATACCGCAAGATCCACCTGCCCGGCCATGTCGAGTTCGACGCCGAGCGGACGCATCAGCATCTCGAGAAGCGCTATTTCGAGCCGGGCGATCTCGGCTTCCCGGTCTGGGAATTCGAAGGCGGGCTGTTCGGTATGGCGATCTGCAACGACCGGCGCTGGCCCGAGACCTATCGCGTCATGGGGCTGCAGGGCGTCGAGATGGTCGTGCTCGGCTACAACACCCCGTCCGCCAATTCGCAATCGCCCAACGAGACGGCAGCCGACCGGCTGTTCCACCACCGCCTGTCGGTGCAGGCCGGCGCCTACCAGAACTCGACCTGGGTCGTGGCCGTCGGCAAGGCCGGAACCGAAGACGGGCACCATCTTTTCGGGGGAACGCTGATCGCGGCGCCGGACGGCAAGATCGTCGGGGAGATCGACCATGAGGAGGACGGCGTGCTCGTCCATCCCTGCGATCTCGACGATACCCGCTTCGGCAAGGCGACGATCTTTGATTTCATCCGCCATCGCCGTGTCGAGCATTACGGCCTGATCACCGAACGCACCGGCGTCGGCGCGCCGCTCGGAAAGCCCGAGGGCGCCTGAGCGCCCTCGTTGCCGGCTTTACCGGAACGGGTCGAACGGGGTCGGGAAGCGACCGGTCGGCGTGATCTCGGCGTAAGGCGCGCGCGCCAGCAACTGCCCTTGCCCCGGCTGCGCCAACACCCGCTCGCCATCGAAGACGAGGCAGCCGCGCTGATAGGTCGCCGCCGGATAGCCCTGCACCGCCATGCCCTCATAAGGCGTGTAGTCGCTGCCATGATGCTGCATGGCATTGGTCAGCGTGACGCGCCGGTTGGGATCGAACAGCACGATATCGGCATCGGCCCCGACCGCGAGCGCGCCCTTGCGTGGCGCCAACCCGAAACGCCGCGCCGGATTGGTCGCGACGAGATCGACGAAGCGGCGCAGGTCGATGCGCCCCTTGGCGACACCCTCCGAGTAGAGAATGGGCAGGCGTGCGGCGAGACCGGGCACGCCGTTCGGGATCTTGTTGAAAGGTGCGCCCTCGCCGTGCTGCTTCTTGCCGCGCGGGTCGTCGTAGCGCAGCGGCGAATGGTCGGACGAGACGATGTCGATGACGCCGTCGCGCAGGAACTGCCAGAGCGCCTCCTGGTCGGCGGTCGAGCGCAGCGCCGGCGAGATCATGAACTTGGCGCCCTCGAAGCCCGGGCGATCCATGTCGGCCTCGTCGAGCACGAGATATTGCGTGCAGGTCTCGGCCCAGGCCTTCTGCCCGCGCTTCTGCGCCCGCTCGACCTCTTCGCCGGACTGCCGGCCCGAGACGTGGAAGACCTGGATCGGCGTATCCAGCGCCTCGGCCAGGGCGAGAATGCGATGCGTCGCCTCGCGTTCGACCACCATGGGCTTCGCCCAGGCGAGATGGCGCGGCGCCGTCTGGCCCGCCGCCAGCAGCGCCTGCGTCAGCCAAGTGATCAGTTCGTGATGCTCGGCATGGACGCAGACGAGCGCGCCGGCGCGCCGCGCCGCGGCCAGCGTCTGCAGGATCTGCGCATCGCCGAGACGGTTGCTGTCATAGGTCATGAAGATCTTGACCGAGCGATGCCCGGCCTCGACCAGCGCCGGCAATTCGGTGTCCAGCACCTCCGGAGTGGGATCGTTGACCAGAAGATGGAAGGCATGGTCGATCCGGGCCTGCTTCGCCTTCTCGGCATAGGCGGCAACCGCGCCGGCGAGCGAGCCGCCGCGAACCTGAGGTGCATGGCAGACGACCGTGGTCGTGCCGCCCGCCGCGGCAGAGGCCGTGCCGCTATCGAAGCCGTCGGCGATGTCGGCGCCCGAGGAGAAGGGCTGGTTGAGATGGACATGACTGTCGACCCCGCCGGGCAGGACGAGCAGGCCCTTTGCATCGACCTCCTCCTTGCCACGCGGCAGCCCCGCGCCGATCGCGGCGATGACACCGCCGGCAATACCGATATCGAAAGCTCCGATGGAGGAGGCGGTGACGGCCGTGCCGCCGCGGATGACGAGATCGAAATCGCTCATGGTCTTTCTCTCCATGCGACGGGGGCCGTGAAACGGCAGCCCGCAGCGCGCGAAACAGCGACGAGGTCAGGATGAAAACGGAACTGCGCGTCGCGCTCGGCGACAGGCTCTATGGCATCGAGCGTCCCTGGGGCGCCCTGCCGGCGACGCCGGGGCGGATCACCGATCTCACAGTCGGCAAGGACGGGCTGGTGCATGTCCTGCTGCGCCGCGACAGCGCCGTCGATCCCGAGGGGCCCTGCGTGATCACGCTCGCGAGCGATGGCAGCTTCGTCAGGAGCTGGGGCGAAAAGCTCTGCGTCGATGCTCACAAGATCGCGGCGATGCCCAATGGCGGCCTTGCCATCGTCGACCGCGACGCCCACCGCATCTTCTTCTGCGATGATGAGGGACGCATACGGCAGCAGATCGGCGAGAGCCATCGGCCCGGCCAGCCCTTCAACCATCCGAGCGATATCGCCTTTGCGCCCGATGGCGGCTTCTATGTCACCGATGGCTATGGCAATGGCCGCATCCGTCGCTACGACTCCGGCGGCAGCCTGATCGCGAGCTGGGGCTCGGTCGGGACGGCGCCGGGCGCGTTCCTGACGCCGCACGGCATCTGCGTGCTCGGCGACGGTCGCGTCATCGTCGCCGATCGCGAGAACAGCCGCGTGCAGAGCTTCACGGCCGGGGGCGAACTTCTCGCGGTCTGGGATGCGTTCCTGCGCCCGCAGGATGTCGTCGCCGATGCGGATGATCGAATCTATGTCTGCGACTCGATCCCGACGCTGAGCCTGCTCTCGGCGGATGGCGCCCTGCTCGGCCGCTGCCGGCCGGTGCTCAACGGCGCCCATGGCCTGTGGCTTGGAACGGCCGGCGATATCTTCCTCGCGGAGACCAACCCCAACCGCATCACGCGGCTTTTCCCCGTCGCGAGCTGACGCGACGGGCCACCGCGCCCTCATGCGGCGGAGACGGCCGTGCGGTTCTGCAGGCGCGAGACCAGCCGCACGAAGGGCCAGAACATCAGGAAGTAGACGATCGCCACTGCGATCAATGGCGTCGGGTTGTAGAGCAGGCCCTGGGCAAGCTGGGCCGAACGCAGCAGTTCCTGAAGTGCGACGGCGGATGCGATCGAGGTCTGCTTCACCAGCTCGACCGTGTTGCTGATCAGGTCCGGCAGCACGTTGCGCGTGCCCTGCGGCACCACGACATGGATCATGCTCTTGTACCAGCTCAAGCCCGTGGAGCGGGCCGCTTCGCGCTGGCCCTTCGGCACGGATTCGATGCCGGCGCGGAAGATCTCGGCGAAATAGCTCGAGCCGTTCAGCGTCAGCGCCAGCACGGCGGCCGTGAACTCGTTGAGCTTCAGGCCGAGGAAGGGCAGGCCGAAGAAGATGAAGATCAGCAGCACCAGCGGCGGGATGGCGCGCATCACGTCGACATAGGCGATCAGCAGGAAGCGCAGCAGCCGGTTCGGCACGTCCTGCGCCATGGCGATGGCGATACCACTGACGACCGAAAGCGGCACGGCGACGGCGGCCAATGCCAGCGTCATCCAGAAGCCCTGCAGCAGCAGCGGCCAGACCTGCTTGAGAACGTCGATATTGAGGAACGTCGTGACGAGATCGTCCATCATGACCTCGGATGCGCATAGGCGCGTTCGAGCCAGCGCGTGAAGCGCACGAAGGGCAGGAACAGCACGAGGAAGAGCAAGGCGCCGACGGTCAGCGCGGTCGGGTTGGCGACGTTGGACTGGATGCTGGAGGTCACGTTGAGCAGTTCCGGCACGGCCACGACCGAGCCCAGCGTGGTGCCCTTGCTGATGCCGATGGCGCGGTTGGTCAGAGGCGGGATCGAGATGCGCACCACCTGTGGCAGGATGATGTAGGCAAGCGTCTTGCTGAAGCTGAGGCCGGTCGAGCGCCCAGCTTCCCATTGTCCCTTGTGCACGGCGTTGATGCCGGCCCAGAAAATCTCCTCGGCGAAGGCCGAGAGCACGATCGCCAGCGCCAGCACCGTCGCGGTGATGGGCTCCAGCACCAGCCCGAAATAGGGCAGCGCGAAATAGGCCAGCACGATCAGGACGAGCTGCGGGATCGAGCGGAAGAAATCGATGTAGAAGATGATCAGCCAGTTCAGCGGCCGGATGCCGTAGAGCCTGAGGATCGCCAATGCGAGGCCGAGCGGGATGCCGATCAGAACCGTCAGGATCGACATCTGGACGGTGATCAGGAAGCCGCGCAGGATGTCCGGCCAATAGGCCGACATCAGCGAAAAATCGAAGAAATAACGGACGATCTGGTCCATGCGCCGTCAGCCGTGCGAGCGCATCACGAAGTCGCGGATGCGCTGGTGCTGCGGATTGATCAGGATCTCCTGCGGCGTGCCCTCGGCCAGAATCGCGCCATGATCCATGAAGACGACGCGGTCGGCGACATCGCGCGCGAACTTCATCTCATGGGTCACGACGATCATGGTCATGCCCATTTCCTTGGTCCGGACCATGACGTTGAGGACTTCGCCGACGAGCTCGGGGTCGAGCGCCGAGGTCGGCTCGTCGAAGAGCATGACCTGCGGCTCCAATGCCATGGCGCGAGCGATGCCGACGCGCTGCTGCTGGCCGCCGGACAGCTCGGCCGGATAGGCGTCGGCCTTGTGGGCAAGGCCGACGACTTCGAGATGGTGGCGGGCCTTCGCCTCGGCCTCCTGCTTGCTCAAGCCGACGACCTTGCGCAGCGCGAGCGAGACGTTCCCCAGCGCCGTCTTGTGCGGGTAGAGATGGATACCCTGGAAGACCATGCCGATGCCGCGGCGCAGGCGGTCGAGATCGACCTTGGGGCCGGTGACCTCCTGCCCGCCGAGGCGGATCGTGCCCGCCGTCGGCTCCTCAAGCCGGTTGATGCAGCGCAGGCAGGTGCTCTTGCCCGAACCGGAGGAGCCGACGATCACGACGGCCTCGCCCTTGCCGACCTTGAGGTCGACACCGCGCAGAACCTCGACATTGCCGAAGCTCTTGCGCAAGCCCTCGATCGAAACGATCGTTTCGGAAGGCGTGGCCGTCATGGCGGGCGCTGAGGTCACTTGCAGGCGGCCTTGTGCGGGGTCGCGTCGTAACCCTCGAAATCCGGCGCGCCGATGCCCGGATAAACCTTGGCGCTGGAGGAATCGGCCGCCGGCTTCACGCCGAACCACTTCTCATGGATCGCGGCCAGCGTGCCGTCGCTCTTGATGCATTCCAGCGCGGCCTCGACCTTGGCGCGGAACGCCGCATCCTCCTTGCGGAAAGCGATGCCGAAATTGTTGCCGCTGTTGAGCACGAATGCGACCTCGGCCATCGGCGTCTGCGTCGAGACATAGCGCGAGACCGGGACGTCGGCGACATTGGCGAAGGCGCGCCCGATCATCACGGCCTGCACGGCGTCGGCGTTCTTGTTGTAGCGCTGGATGGTGTAGCCGTATTTGGCTTCGTTGTCGGTCAGCCACTTGTCGGAGATCGAGCCGTTATTGACGGTCAGCGCCTTGCCCTTCAGCTCCTCCAGATTGGCGATCTTGGCGCCCTTCTTGACGAGGAAGCCGAGACCCGTCGGCATATAGGGCTCGCTGAACAGCATCTGCGCGGCGCGGTCTTTCGTGATGTTGGTCGGCGCCGGGATCATCTCGTAGCGCTTGGAGAACAGGCCCGCGAAAATCGCCGAGAAATTGGAATCCGTGACCTCGACGCCGGGGCGCCCGAGCTGCTTCGCCAGTGCAGCCGACATGTCGTAGGTGAAGCCCGTCGCCTCGCCGGCCGGCGTCTTGAAGCAGAACGGCGCGAAGCCGAGATCGCAGGCCACCTTCAGCTTCTCGCCCTGCGGATGGTCGGCATCCTGCGCCAGGGCCGGCATGGCGAGCATGGCGCCGAGCACGGCGCCCGCTGCAAAGGCACGCGTCAGCTTGATCGAATTCAGCTTCATCTTTCCCGCTCCCGTTATGCGTTGTGGCTACGCCGCGATTGCTGCCCCCTGTCCCTGCAACAATCCGGCCATGTCCAAGGGGAGCCTAACAGGGCGAAATCATGCCCAGCCAATCATTTATTGTCGGGTGGCCATAACCTGATGTTAAGTTCCAACCTCGCCGTCCTCGCCGGAGGCAGCGGGAGGCGACGGTACCAGGCCGCGCAGAATATCGACGAAAGCACTCGCCGTGCGTGACAGCGGCTCGAAGCGCGGCGTCAGCAGATGGGCGCGGACGCGCGTCTTGGGTGCGAGCGGGCGCGATACCAGTTCCGGCCAGGTCCGCCCACGCAGCACGAACTCGTCGACGACCCCGACGCCCGCCCCCGCACGCACCATCGCGCAGGCAACCGGCGTGAAACGGACGACGGTGCTGATCCTGAGCGGCGCGGATTTCAATGTGAGGGCACGCCCGACGACATCGCCATAGGGCGTCTGCGGCCCGAACCCGATCAGCGGATAAGGCGCGAGATCGGCCGGGCGGACCACGCGCAATCGCGCCAGCGCATGGTCGCGCGGCATGATCACCATCAGCCGCCCTTCCGTCAGGATCTCCGTATTGAGCGTCGGCTCGTCGACCGGGATGATCGAGACGCCGAGATCGGCACGGCCGGCCACGACCTTGGCGACGACCTCCAGCAGGGTCAGCACCTCGAACTCGACGCGCAGGTCCGGGAAGCGCTCGCGCAGCCGCGCGATGGCATCCGGCACCAGCGCCTGGCCGACGCTCGGGCTCGCGACGATCCGCACCGACCCGGTACCGCGCTCGCGCAATTCATCGGCGAGCTCGTTGACCCTGACCACGCCCTGATGGACCTGATCGACCTCCTGGAACAGGCGGCGCGCCTCGGGCGTCGGCTGGACACGGCCGCGCACGCGCTCGAACAGGCGCAGCGCCAATCGGTCCTCGGTATAGGCCAGCAGGCGGCTGATCGCCGGCTGCGAGACCGAGAGCAGGCGGGCCGCGCCGCTGATCGAGCCGGTGATCATGATGGCCCGGAAGACTTCGATCTGCCGGAGATTGAGACGCATGGCGATAACATCCGTTTATGGTCGGCCGCATAATAAGCATGATTCATTTCGCGCCTAGCGCTCTAAGCTCGACCTCGTGCCGGCAACGACCGGCTCGGGAGAAGGACGAGGCCGGCCGATGAGACGCTTCCTGACCATGAAGGATGTCGAGGCTGCGGTTGCCGGCGGGTCCGTTTTCGCAGCGGGCGGCGGCGGCTGGGCCGATCACGGCCGCATGCTCGGCACAGCCGCGGTCAATACCGGCCGGCCCGAGCTCGTCACCATGGACGAGATTCCCGACGACGCGATCATCGCGACCGCCGCCGCCATCGGCGCGCCCGGCGGCACGACCGAGTGGGAGATGTGGGGCATCGACTACGTCAAGGCCGTGCAATTGCTGCAGGAGGCGCTGGGCAAGCCGATCTACGGCCTGATCATCGGCCAGAACGGCATGTCGAGCACGCTGAACGCCTGGCTCCCGAGCGCGATCCTCGGCGTCAAGGTGGTCGATGCGGTCGGCGATATCCGCGCCCATCCCACCGGCGACATGGGCTCGATCGGCCTCGCCAACAGCCCGGAAGCGACAATCCAGGTCGCGGTCGGCGGCAACCGCTCCAAGAACCAGTATATCGAGCTGGTGACGCGCGGCGCGACCGCCAAGATCTCGCCGATCCTGCGCACGGCGTCGGACATGTCGGGCGGCTTCATCGCCTCCTGCCGCAACCCGGTCCCGGCGGCCTATGTCCGCAAGAACGCCGCGCTCGGCGGCATCTCGATGGCGCTGGCACTGGGCGAGCGCATTCTCGCCGCCAAGCCGAAGGGCGGCAGCGCGGTCATCGACGCAATCTGCGATGAGACCGGCGGCTCGATCATCGCCCGCGGCACGGTCGCGAAGAAGGACGTGCGCTACACCAACGAGGCCTTCGATATCGGCACGATCCAGGTCGGGACCGGCGCCGCCGCCCGCGTCATCCATGTCATGAACGAATACATGGCCGTGACCGATCCCGACGGCGCCCGGCATGCCTGCTTCCCGGACGTGATCACCACGCTCGACGCCGACGGCCAACCGGTCAGCTCCGGCCATGTCCGCGAGGGCATGGAACTCTCGGTGCTGCGCGTGCCCAAGGACAAGATCCCGCTGAGCTCCAGCGTGACCGACCCCAGCGTCTATCCGATCGTCGAGAAGGCGCTCGGCATGAATTTCACCGACTACGCGCTCGGCCGCGCGGACTAGTCCGCACGGCTCTCCGTCCACCCCTCAGGATCAACCGGATACCCGACCATGAGCGATTTCGATCTCGTCCTCCGCGGCAATATCGTGCTGTCCGACCGGATCATCGAGGACGGCTATGTCGCCGTCAGCGGCGGCAAGATCGGCAAGGTCGGCTCGGGCACGCCGCCCTCGGCCCGCGAGACCCAGGATTTCCGCGGCCAGTGGATCATTCCCGGCGTCATCGATGGACAGGTCCATTCCGGCAGCCAGGCTAATCACGAGGGCATCGGCATGTGCTCGCGGGCGGCGGCGGCCGGCGGCGTCACCGTGATGGTCGACATGCCCTATGACGAGCCGGAGCCCGTCACCAGCGCAAAACTCTTCAACGAGAAGGTCGCGGTGGTCGAGCGCGACGCCCATGTCGATGTCGCCCTCTACGCCACGATCACCATCGAGAACGGGCTCCATGCCATTCCCGGGCTGGTCGAGGCCGGCGCCTGCGCCTTCAAGTTCTCGACCTTCGAGGCCAATCCGACGCGCTTTCCCCGCATCGGCGACGACACGCTCTACGAGGCCTTCAAGCTGATCGAGCCGACCGGGCTGCTCTGCGGCGTCCATAACCAGGACCAGGAGATGACAAGGCGCAATATCGCCCGGCTGATCGAGGCTGGCGATACCGGCCCGGACGCCTTCCTGCGCGCCCATCCCCCGCTCGTCGAGAACCTCGCCACCGCCCGGATCTACGAGATCGGCGCCGAGACCGGGGCGCGTGCGCACGCCGTCCACGTCTCGACCTCGCGCGGCTTCGAGATCTGCAACATGTACAAGCAGGCCGGGTACAAGGCGACGGTCGAGAGCTGCGTGCAGTATTTCATGCTCAATGCCGAGGAGCACGGCCCGCGCTTCGGTGCCAAGATCAAACATTACCCGCCGATCCGCCCGAAGGCCGAGAGCGACCTGCTCTGGAGCCATCTCGCCGCCGGCCATTGCGACTTCATCTCGTCGGATCACGTCTCCTGGGGGCTGGAGAAGAAGGGCGACCCGATGATCTTCAAGAACACCTCGGGCGGGCCCGGCATCGAAACCCTGCTGCCGGCGCTCTGGACCGGCTGCGAGGAGCACGGCCTGTCGCCGACCATCGTGGTGAAGCAGCTCTGCGAGGGGCCGGCCAAGGCCTTCCTGCTCGCCGACAAGGGCCGGCTCGAAGCCGGCGCCGATGCCGACATCACCGTGCTGGAGCCCGGCCGCTTCATCCACGACCCCAGCAAGAGCCTCGCAGCCGTGAAATGGAGCTCGATGGAGGGCCGCGAATTCCGCGTCCGCGTCGCCGCGACCTATGTGCGCGGCCAGCTCGCCTGGGACGGCAAGGAGATCCGCAACAAGGCCGGCGACGGCCGCTTCCTGCGCCCGGCGGCGTGACCGTCATGTCGATCGATCAGGACCGGCTCTGGCGCCGCATCGAGGCTCTCTCCGGGATCACCGACCCGGAGCGTCCCTGGACGCGCCGCTCCTTCACCCCGCGCTTCCTGGAAGGGCGCGAATGGCTGACGGCGGAGTTCCGCGAAGCCGGGCTGGAGACGGAGCTCGACGCGGCCGGCAACCTGATCGGCCGGCTCGCCGGCGCCGACCCAAGCCTGAAGCCGATCCTGATCGGCTCGCATTCCGACACCGTTCCCTCCGGCGGGCGCTATGACGGCATTCTCGGCGTGCTCGCCGCGCTGGAAGTCGCACAGAGCTTCAGCGAGCGCGGGGACCGCCTGCGCCATACGCTGGAGGTCGTCGATTTCCTGGCGGAGGAGCCGAGCGAATTCGGCCTCTCCTGCATCGGCAGCCGCGCGCTCGCGGGAACGCTGAGCGAGGAGCATCTGGCAATGACCCGCCCCGACGGCATGACGCTCCGCGAGGGCATCGCTTTCGTCGGCGGTCGGCCGGCAGAGCTGGCCGCGGTCAAGCGGCCGGCAGACGGCATCGCGGCTTATGTCGAGGTTCATATCGAGCAGGGCCGCGTACTGGAGAACGAGCGCATTCCGATCGGCATCGTCACCGATATCGTCGGCATCCGCCGCGAGCGCATCATCGTCACCGGCCGGGCCGACCATGCCGGCGCGACGCCGATGCCGCTCAGGGCCGACGCGCTGGTCGGCGCCGCGAAGCTCATCGAAGCCGCCTACAAGCGCGCGCTTTCGACCGCGCGGGACAACCAGCCGCTGGTCGCCACTTTCGGGCGCATCGATGTCAGCCCCAACGCCTCGAACGCCGTGCCGGGCGAGGCGGTGATGACGCTCGAAGTCCGCTCCGGCAACGAGGTCGCGGTGAAGGCCTTCGGCGAAGCACTGGTGCGCGACCTGCGCCCGGCCCTCGAAGAACTGCGTCTCACCATCGCCGTCGAGCCGATCAGCCATGTCGCGCCGACGGCCTGCGCGCCGGAGGTTCGCTCGGCCATCGCCAACGCGTCAGCCTCGCTGGGCCTCGCCACGCGCGACCTGCCGAGCGGCGCCGGCCATGACGGCGTCCACATCGCCCATATCGGCCCGGTCGGCATGCTCTTCGTGCCCTGCCTCGAAGGACGCAGCCATGCGCCGGAGGAATCGATCACGCCCGACCAGGCCGGCGACGGCGCCCGCGTGCTGGCCGAGACGGTGCGCCTGCTTGATACGAGCCTGAGCTGAGCCGATGGACTGGGCTGCAAGCGACCTTGGGGAGCGCGATCTCTACAAGCTCCTCGTCAACACGGTGCTGCCCCGTCCGATCGCGCTCGTCACCACGGTCGACGCGGAGGGACGCGCCAATGCCGCGCCCTTCAGCTTCTTCAACGTGTTCAGCCATGCTCCGCCACTGGTCGTGCTCGGCATCGAGGGGCGCAGCGGCGCGGCCCCCCTGAAGGACACAATGCGCAATATCCGCGAAACCGGCGGCTTCGTCGTCAATCTGGTCGACCGGGCGATGGTCGCGGCGATGCAGGTCTGCGCCATCGATTTCCCCTCGGAGGTCGACGAGATCGCAGCGGCCGGGCTCGATATCGCGGCGAGCGCCAAGGTCGCGGCGCCACGGCTCACAGCCTCACCGGTCCAGCTCGAATGCCGCGAGACGGTCTCGCTCTCGCTCGGCACGCGGCATCGCAATCTCGTCGTCGGCGAGATCGTCCATCTTCATATCCGTGACGGCATCGTCGACGAGCGCCTGCATGTCGATATCGACAAGCTCGATCTCGTCGGCCGCCTGCATGGCGCCGACTGGTATCTCGGCCTGGGCGACCGTTTCCAGGAGCCGCGCCGGACGCTGGACGACTGGCGCGAGCGGGTCCGCCCCACCATTCCCGAAGGAGAGGCCTCGTGAGCGGCACGATCTACGTCATCAACCCGAACTCGACCGAGCGCGTCACGCGGGGGATCGACGAAGCCGTCGCGCCGCTGCGTATGGCTGGCGGGCCCGCGATCGAATGCCTGACGCTGGCCGACGGCCCGCCCGGCATCCAGTCGCAGCGTGATGTCGACGGTCTGATCCCGGCCCTGCTCAAGCGCGCCGCTGGCCTTGAGAACGAGGCCGCCGCCTTCGTCGTCGCCTGCTTCTCCGATCCCGGCATGCATTCACTGCGCGAGCAGAGCACGAAGCCGGTGCTCGGCATCGCCGAATGCGGCGTGCTGACGGCGCTGACGCTCGGCCAGCGCTTCGGCATCGTCGCGATGCTGCAGAATTCGATCCCGCGCCATCTGCGCTATCTCGGCGCCATGGGCATGATGGACCGGTTCGCCGGCGACCTGCCGGTGAACCTCACCATCCAGGAAATGGCCGACGAACGGATTACGCTGGAGCGGATGATCGGCGTCGGCCGGACCTTGCGCGACACGCACCATGCCGATGTGCTGGTGATGGGCTGCGCCGGCATGGCGCGCTTTCGCGAGCCGCTGGAGCGCGAGCTCGGCATCCCCGCCGTCGAGCCGACGCAGGCTGCCGTGACCATGGCGATCGGGCGCGTCCGGCTGGGCTGGGGCGGGCGCCCTCTGGCCGGGAGCTGAAATCGCTTATCGCGGATAAGACTGAATAGCATTTGCAATAGATACCTTCGCAACCACGCATTCGACTGTATCGCCAGTCAGCGCGCCAACGGCGCCCCGCACAGCAAGGCCGGAAGGCGATCAGGCCTGTCGGGCGCAGTGCTCGCCCGACGGGAAAGAACCTCTTCATCCGGGCAGATGATTGCCCTTCCACCAACAACTGAGGACCACCATGGCTCTGCTCGATGAAACCGCTGATGGCGTCTACGTCATTGCGGTCACGCCCTTCACCGAAACCGGCGCACTCGATCTCGACAGCACCGATCGCATGGTCGATTTCTACCTGGAGAAGGGCGCGACCGGCCTCACCGTGCTCGGCATGATGGGCGAGGCCCCGAAGCTGACGGCGGAGGAATCCCGCATCTTCGTGCGTCGCGTGCTGAAGCGGGTCGACGGCCGCGTGCCGGTCGTCGCCGGCGTCTCGGCAGCGGGCTTCGCCGCGATGGCCGAGCTCAGCGAGAGCGTGATGGGCGATGGCGCGGCCGGCGTCATGGTCGCTCCGCCCTCCAATCTGCGCACCGACGACCAGATCGTTTCCTATTACGCGATGGTCGCGGAGACGCTGGGCGCGAAGACGCCCTTCGTCCTGCAGGATTTCCCGCTGGTCACGCAGGTGCAGATCACGGCGGCCGTGATCCTCAAGATCATCGCCGCGCATCCGTCCTGCGTCATGCTCAAGCATGAGGACTGGCCGGGTCTCGCCAAGATCTCGGCCCTGCGCGCGGCCAGTGACAAGGGCGGTCGGCGCATCTCGATCCTCGTCGGCAATGGCGGCATGTTCCTGCCGGAGGAACTGTCGCGCGGTGCCGACGGCGCCATGACCGGCTTCGCCTATCCCGAGATGATGGTCGATGTCTGGAAGGCGCATGCCGCCGGCCAGGTCGAGCGGGCACATGACCTGTTCGACGCCTATCTACCGCTGGCGCGCTACGAGCAGCAGCCCGGCCTCGGCCTCGCCATCCGCAAATATACGCTGGCGAAGCGCGGCGCGATCGCCGCGGCCACACTGCGCAAGCCAGGCGGGGCATTGTCGAAGGTGGATATCGCCGATATCGAACGGCTCGTCGCGCGGCAGGAGCGCCGCCTCAAGGAGATCGGCTGATGGATCTGGGACTTGCCGGAAAGCGCGCCCTTGTACTGGGCGCCAGCCGCGGGCTCGGCGCGGTGATCGCGCAGACGCTCGCTGCGGAGGGCGCGACGGTGATCGCCGCCGCGCGCAGCAGCGATGCGACCGAGAGCTGGATCGCCGACCTGCCGGCCGACCAGCGCGGCCGTGCCAGCGCCGCGAAGCTCGACCTCACCGATCTCGCTTCGATCGATGCTCTCGCCGACAAGCTGATCGCGGAAGGCGGCGTCGATATCCTGATCGGCAATTCCGGCGGCCCGCCACCGGGCGAGGCGCGCGATGCCAAGCGCGACGACTGGCTGAAGCACTTTGAAGGGATGGCCGCCAACCTGTTCCATCTGGCGCAGCGCCTGCTGCCGGGGATGACGGAGCGCGGCTTCGGCCGCATCGTCACCATCGCCTCCTCCGGCGTCGAGCAGCCGATTCCGCGGCTTGCCCTCTCCAACGGCATCCGCGCCGCCGTGATCGGCTGGTCGAAGACGCTGGCCTCGGAGGTCGCGGGCAGCGGGGTCACGGTCAATGTCGTGCTGCCCGGCCGCATCCACACCGAGCGCGTCGACCAGCTCGACGATGCTGCGGCAGCTCGCAGCGGCGGCACCCGCGATGCCGTGGCCAAAGCCTCTATCGCGACGATCCCCGCGGGCCGCTACGGCAAGCCGCAGGAATTCGCCGATGTCGTCACCTTCCTCGCCAGCGAACGCGCGAGCTATGTGACGGGCGCGAAAATCCGCATCGACGGCGGCTTGATCCGCGGAATCTGACACATTGGCGAGGGTTGCGGGTCGATTTGCCGTTTCCTGCACCCTCAACCGCTGGGGGATAGCCTATCGGGCCAGGCGAACGGTAGGCTCTTGCCCGCCGAGTCATAACATGTGAGCACGAACGCATGGCAGATTGCCCGCGATCGTTGCACAGGCCGCGCCGGTTTCGATCGGTCGGCCCGCGATTGAATTGACGAGCGGCGGCAGGAGCGGGCGGGAGACGACAGAGAAGCGATGAGTATTCTCCTGCGACTTCATACATCGCTGCAAAATCGTCGGTTCGCCCAGGCCCTCCGGAAACGCGACCGACAGGCGCTGGCAGCGCTCGTCGTCGAGGGAGGCTTACGGCCAACACCGGAGCAGGCCCTTTCAGCCGCGCGCCTTCTGATCGACGGCGAGCGGGTGGAAGCGGCGGCTACCCTGCTTCAGAACGCATTGCGGGCTGAGCCGGGTCAGACAATGCTGATATCCGCCCTGCAGGAGGCCCGCCGGCGGATCGTCAGCATCGCTCCTTCGGCTACGGCCAAAAATCTGGCACACCGCGCCGATGCCGAGCGGGATGCCGGCAATACGGCCGCTGCCGCAGCGCTCTATCAGGAAGCGCTCGCACTCGCCCCCCACGCGGCGCATTGGCGCGTTCAGCGTGCGAACATGCTGAAGGATTCGGGCGAACTCGCAGCTGCCGAACTGGATTACCGCCAGGCGCAGCTGGAGCGGCCGGAAGATGCCGATATTCCGCTTCAGCTCGGTCGTGCCCTGAAAATGGCAGGCAGGATAGAGGAAGCTCGCGAGAGCTTTCGCGAGGCACTGCGGCGAGATCCGGTCAACCGAGCAGCTCACGATGAACTCGCCTGGCAGGGCGAGCCGCAAGACCATATCCACCGGACACTCGCCGCGCTCGAACGCGGGGAGCCCTCCGCCCTCTTTTCCCTCGCGGACGCTCTTGCCGGGCTGAGGGACAACTTCTCCCGGATCGAGAGATTACTGCCGTCCGTCTCGGCCGGCTCCGCGTTCCCATCCGAGCTCCATGATCTTTTCCGGCGTCACTACCCATCGCCGGCCGCACCGCCCCCCCGAAAGCACTTCCGCCTGGCCATCCTGTTCGATGCCGACGTCGGGACGGACCACAGCTTCCATACCCGGCTCGATGCGCTGATCGCACTGGCAAGCCGGCACGTTATGCTGATTGCAACCGGAACCGACGCGCGCCGAAGCGACGACATCATGCGCCGGGCAGCGCCCGAGGCAGGCAGGCACCTGCTCTGCAGGGCCGGGCTGACGCTTCCGGCGCTGGCCTCACTCCTCGTCGAGCATGACTGCCACGGCCTCCTGATCCTGGACGGTGAAGCCGTCCCCGATGCGGCCGCGCCGGGCTGGTTCGCCCTCGCGCTCGAGCGTGCCGAGACCGCGTATGCCGACGGCGAAAGCGGGCGCCTTTCCGCGCATGGGCAAATCGAACGTCACGAACCGATCCTGCGTTCGCGCCACGATTCGTATGGGGGCACCGCCGAACCGGGCAGCGCCTTCGCTCTGAGGCGCGAGACGCTGGAGAAGATTGCCACCGCGCAAGCCGGCCTGTTGCCGACCGTCGCGGCCCTCGGAGCAGCGGCAGCGAATCGTACAGCGCCGCTGCACATCCCGCTTTTTCTGGCTTGCGATCTTGGCGGCGTGCCGGCCTCGCCCCCCACGCCCGCGCCGATCCGGAGCGGCACACCCGTCAATATCGGCTGCGTGATCCCGACCCGCGACCATGCCGAGGATGCGGAGCGCTTCGTCCGCTCTCTGCGGGCAACAGCCCGCCACCCCGAAGCGCTGTCGATCGTCGTCGTCGACAACGGCGCTCTCGGAGAGGGATTAGCCGCGCTCGCGCGACTGGCGGGCGACGGCGTCAAAATCCTGCGGGATCACGAGGCCTTCAACTGGTCGCGGCTGAACAACCGCGCCGTGGCCGAACTCGGGGAGGCGCAGATCCTGCTCTTCGCCAATGATGACATGGAGATGCTGACGCAACATTGGGACGATGAGCTCCGCGCGGTTCTGGCCCTCGATGGCGTCGGCGCAGCGGGGGCGAAGCTCCTGTACCCGGACCGGACCATGCAGCATGCCGGGATTCTCTGCTCATGGGCAGGTCGCCCTGAGCATGAGGGCCGTGGCGAACCAGAGAGCGCAGCCGGCCCTGCGGGCCGCTGGCAGCGCCGGCGCAAGGCCCAGGCCGTTACCGGCGCCTTCCTGGCGACCGGCCGGGCCGAATACGAGGCGCTTGGCGGTTTCGACCCGGATTTTCCTCTCGCGTTCAACGACATCGATTTCTGCCTGCGACTGCGCGAGCTGGGCCACGACACCCTCTACACACCGCACATCACCTTGATCCACCACGAATCCAAGACGCGCGGCAGGTATGCCGCCGATATCTCGCAGGCGGCCCGTGCCGCTGCGGAGGACAGGCGCTTCAATGCACGCTGGCCCGCCCAGCTCAAGCTCGACCCGACCGTCAATCCCAACTGGTCCGAGGCCTTCGCGCCGTTCCGCGCCTATCGCCCCACGACGGATGCTGCTGTCCTGCATTACCTCGATGAACAGCTCGCGCCGGCGGGCAAGGCCGTGGCGAGCAGCCCCTCAGCACAACTCCACCCTGCAGAGGCGGAATAACGGCCGGCTTCACCGCAAAGCGCCCGGCACGCCGGGAGAATGGCCGGTAGCCCTGGCAACGCCCCGGATCAGCTTGGCCGATCCGAAGGAAGCGTGATACCCCAAGGCACGACAGCGATCGAACAGCCGAAGGCGAGCCCCGATTTGTCCAGCCAACCCACCCTGCGCGATACGCTAGCGGTCAAACAACGGGTCTACCAGGCCTTGATCGTGCGCTATCTGGTCGGGCGATACGGTCGAGGGAATATCGGCTTCCTCTGGGTCATCGCCGAACCGATGCTGTTCTGCAGCGGCGTCATGATCGTCTGGTCCGTTACGAAGGGCAGCCTCACGCACGGCACCAACGTCGTCGCCCTCGCCTACACCGGATATCTGCCCTTGCTCCTGTGGCGGCATCTGTCGTCGATGCAGCACCTTCTGAGAGGGGCCAAGCATCTCGTCATTTTCCGGGACATCCATCTCCTGGATGCCATCTTCACGCGATTTATACTCGATTTCATTTCGATTTCGGCCAGTGCCCTGATCGTCTACTTGTTCCTGCAAGCGATCGGCTCCTTGCCCGAAGCCTATGACTGGGCCGACATGCTCCATGGCTGGTTCCTCATGGGCGCGCTCGGTTTCGGCGCCGGCCTCATGATCGCGGCGCTCAGCGAACTCTCCGAGATCGTCGAGAAGCTCGTCGGGCCGTTCCAGTATTTTCTTCTGCCGTTCGGCGGAGCCTTTTTCATGGTGGGCTGGCTCCCGGATGCCGCCAAGGACATCATCTGGTACGTGCCTCTCGTTCACAGTTATGAATTGATCCGAGGCGGATATTTCGGCCCCGAGATCCCGACCTACGCAACGCCCGCCTATGCCTGGGCATGGGCGCTGGTGATGACAGGCCTCGGCTTCCTGACCTTCCGCCTGGTCGAAGACCATGTCGGCCAGAATTAGCAGAATGCACCTCCCCTTCAGGCGTTCTCCGATCCGGGCGGCGGCGTTCATGTGTCGGACGCGGATCATCGCAGCTATCAGCCACGCCGGAGCCATTGCGGGGCTTATTGTCGCCGCACTCGCCTCATTGCCGGCCGGAGCCCAGCCCGCTCCTTTCTGTCCGCTCGCCGAACGCCGCGAGGTCTGCGTGCGTCCGGCCTGCATCGTCGATCCGGCGGTGCCGAAGCCGAACTGGCACGATGCGGCCCAGTGCATGCGCAACCTTCGCGATGTCTGGGCGGCGAGCGCGAAGGATCCAACGGCGCGGCAAGCCAGCGCCGACTTCGCCCGCCGCTATGTCGAGTTCGCTATCATGCAGCCCTCTCAGGCTGCGCCACGCGACGGCGCAGCGGCACTGCTGGTCGAACGTAACCAGCGCGGCGAGGCCTTCAATGCCATGGGGCAGGGCGGGGTCGCCTATTTTCTCCTGCAATTCGCCCGGTTGGCGCAGGTGGGCGATACATCCGCCGCGGCTAACTGGTACCGCGAGCTGGCGGTCAGGGCGATCGAGGCCCTGCTGAACCCGGTCGAGTCAGGCGGTTTCGTACGCCGCACGCCCTGCGGAGACAAGGAGTGCGCCTGGTTCCACTCGGTGACGCGGCGCGACTGGAGCGGCAGCGAAGGCGGCACGCTGAACCAGGATCTGCACGCGATCCGCGACCTGCTCCTGATCGCCAATGGCCGCTTCGCCTTGCCGCCGGAACTCGAACAGCGCCTCGACGCGACTGTCGAGGCGGCGTTGCGACAATTGCTCGCCGGCACCGACCCGTCGACACCGACGCTCGACGGCTATTTCCCACCGGGTTCGCGCCAGAGCCTTGCCTTCTACGGGGCCAGGCTCGGCAGGCAGAGCGCGCCAGCCTATTATTATCTCGGCCGCGGCACGCTCGACTGCCACTATCATGTGCACGCGACGGAGTTGCTCTTCCAGATCATGACGGAAGCGGGCAAGCGCCCGCGCCTCGTTGCGCTGGCGCAGCAAGGCCTCGCTTGCGGCTCCCCGCTTTGGCGCTACGACGCCGCGATCAGGGCCGTGCGGGCAACTCCGGCACGCGCCACCTGCGACAGCCGCGACATCGCCCGATACCGGCCGCCATCGCCACTCCCCTGCGGCGGCTGACACACCGCGTCGTTCAATCCCACGGAGACCTGCGATGGCGGGACAGGCACAAGTTCTGACGGAGCCAAAAGCCGTGCTCCATCGCTGCCTCGTCTTCGCACCGGTCAAGGTAGGCTATCGCAGCTACGCGAACGACAGCGTCATCCGTGAGCACACGGCGATCGGCCGCTATTGCTCGATCGGCCGCCGTTGCACCATCGGCGCGGCCCGTCACCCGATAGACTGGCTCACGACTCATCCGGTCGTGCTGCAACCGGACATTGCCGGCGCCGGGCTTCCCACTCCGCGAGGCGCGGAGGAGGCGACCGTGATCGGTAATGACGTCTGGATCGGGGACAACGTCGTGATCATGCCTGGGGTGACGATCGGCGACGGCGCCATCATCGGGGCCGGTGCGGTGGTGACCCGCCCCGTTTCGCCCTACACGATCGTGACCGGCGTTCCGGCACGCCGGCTACGCTCCCGGTTTCCTGATGCCGTCGTCGCCCGCCTGATGGCGCTGCGCTGGTGGGACTATGGCGACGAACTGATCAGGGACCTGCCCTACCCGGATGTCGCAGCTTGCCTCGACCTGATGGTTCAACGGCTGGAGAGCGGACGCTTCGACGTGTTTTCTCCCGGCTTTTCACCGTGACCGGGCATCAGCACGCTTTCGGAGTCAAAACCGAATTGACGCAGTATCGTCAGGGCGTCTATCACCTCGACAGACGTGAAAGACACCTTCCTCACAGTCGAAATGGAACGATATGGACGAGTATTGGCGTGTCGTCGGCCCGACAATTCCGGAAGATCACACTGATCAGTATACAAGCTGGCGTCTAGCTAAAGAAACCTGGCGGAAAGGCGTGGATCTCAAGGTTCTCGACCTCGGATGCGGGGACGGCCGCGGCGTCGACTTCTTCCGCTCCATCGACCCGCAGGTGGATTATACCGGCGTCGATATAGATCATTCTCCGGAGGTCGACTCCCGCCGCCGCCATGATGCCCGTTTCGATACATTCGATGGCGTGAACCTACCCTACCCTGACGCCAGCTTTGATATGGTGTTCTCGCATCAGGTTTTCGAGCACGTGGCCAATCCGCTGTCGCTTCTCAGAAGCATCGCACGGGTGCTGCGGCCCAACGGCCATTTCGTCGGCTCTGCCTCGCAACTCGAGCCCTATCATTCGTTCAGCTACTGGAACTACACGCTTTACGGATGGTCCAAGCTGCTGGAGGCCGCCGGCATGGGAGTACTGGAATACCGGCCCGGCATCGACGGCTTGACCTTGATGCATCGTTCGCTCGATGGGCGCAAGGAGCGCTACGCGAAGTATTTCGCCTCGGAATCACCGTTCAACAAGCGGATTGAGCGCCAAATGAGACGACAGAAAGCCTCGGTCAAGCAGATCGTACACCGCAAGGTTGCCTACAGCGGACACCTGATCTTCAAGGCGGCGAAACGGGATGGAGAGCCAGCATGACGATCGCCGATATCGGCCCGCGCCTGAGAGACGAGACTCCAGCACCCCGGTGCCCGGTGTGCTGATCAACCGCGTTCGGTGATTATCGCAAGCGCAAGAACGTGCGCTGCGCGGGATGCGGCTCGATGGAGCGCACGCGCTTCATGTATATCGCGTTGCGCGACCTTACTCCCCCACCGAACGATCTACCGGTGGTCCATTTCGCTCCCGAGATGGCCATCCTCGAATTTTTGAGTGCGAAATACCCCAAGACATACCGGGCGGCCGATTTCGCGCCCGCAGAATATGCCTGGGTGAAGCAGCCGATGCAGCAGGTTGATCTCTCTCGCCCACTCGATTTCTTCGCACCCAATTCCGTGCAGGGTTTCGTTCACGCCCACGTTTTCGAACATGTCCCGGGTGACCTTCACCGCATCGTCAAGCAGATGAATATGGCGCTTGCGCCGGGAGGCTTCCATACTTTCTGTATTCCGTTCTTCTCCGATTGGTATCGGGAGGACATGAATCTCGCCATGCCGCATGACGAGCGTGACCGGCTTTTCGGCCAGTACGACCACGTACGCTCCTTCGGTACACGCGATACGGAAGAACGTTTGCTGTCGCTCTTCGAGGATTTCGAGCGCATCGACATGACCAAGGCCTATTCGCCGGCGCAGCTAGCCGCCGCCGCGACATCGCTGACGTCTCACACCGTGTTCCACTTCGTGAAGAAGAAATAGGCTCTATGGTGGATACCGCTCGGACGGAGTCGCCTTACCATCAAGGCTTCGCGACCTGGCGTCATCCCGAATGCTCATTGAGGTAGCCGGCCGGCAAGATGTTTCAGTCAGCTCGTATACTTGTTGGTGCCGTGCCCACTGGTTGCCTAAGCGAGCTTAGGAGTGATCCAGCCGGGACGCCTACCCGCGTGATGCTGCCTCGATACGGTCGACGCGCGCCGAAAGCTCCCTGATCGCCTGCACCATCGGGGCGATCAACTGATCGTAGCGCAGCGACTGGCGGCTGTCGGGATCGGCGGGATCGTCCTGCAACCAGATTCCGCAGTCGACGCCGGCCGCCTCCAGCGCCGCCCGCACCTCCTGCGCCATCAACCCGGCATGATAGCGGCTGCCCTCGCGGGTGGTCGCGACGGCCCGGATCTGCGCCGGCTCTCCGGCCTCCCCTGCCCCCAGCGCGGGCGCCGGCTCGGCCCGCTCCTCCACGAGCCTGCCGCCTTCGCGCCAACGGAACAGTTTCGGCCGCAAGGTCAGCACGAAGTCGAGGCCGAGCGGACAATCGCACACATCCGTCTTGAGCCGCTCGTCGGAGGCCTGGATGACGCCGCCCGCCGCATAAACGCTGGCCCAGCGATAGCTCGCGCTGCCGAGGCTATGAGCATTGTCGACGGCCGGCGACACCGCCCCGGCAACCGTGAGCCGCGCATGCGGCGCCGTTACGCCAAGGCCGAGATCGCCCGCCCCCGTCAGTCGCAAACGCTCGGTCAGGATCCCGCCCGCCGGCGTCGTGGAGAAACTCAGCCGGCCCGGTACCACGCCGCTGCTCACCGTTCCGTCGACAGCGGCGTTGATCGAGGCGGCGCGGAGGAACGCCGTCCCATCGCTGCCCTCGAAATGCATGCCGCCGAGCGCGTCGTTTGCGGCGGTGGCCGCGTGCGTCCCGATGGCGCCGCCACGGCTCTTGGCGAAGACGATGCCGTTCGGCCCGCCGGAGCTGCCGACCCAACGGCTGAACAGAATGCCGGACCCCGCCGAGGTATTGTTCATCTGGAAGGTCGGCCGCACCGAGAAGGCCGCGGCGATGTTGCTGATGTCGCCGGTCAGCGAGGTGATGAGATGGCCTTCCGACGTGAAGTGAAGACGCGTGCGATCCGCCGTGCGCAAATCGAGCTCGAGCGGCGTCGCCATCAGGCTCGACGTCCAGGCCGCACCATCCTCCGACAGCTTGAGCTCGAACGCCGCCGAGCCGGTGAGGCCGATTTCGGCTCGGCCGGAAAAGCCGGTCTGGAAGAGCACGCTTGCCGTGTTCTCGACGGCGATCCGGCTCACCGCGACGCGGCAATCGCCGCTTTCCTCCGCCGCGGCATGAAACAGCGCGGCAGACGAGCGCACTGCCAGGCGCGCGGGAAGCGCGGCTTGCGTGTTGATGCCGAGGCTGTCGGCCAGCTGCGATTTGACCGGCCGCCATGCACCCTCGGACCAGACCTTCAGCGCACCGTCCTGCTCCAGGAAGGCGACCCAGCCGGGGCGAGGCGGGACAAAGCGCCAGCCGCCGCCTTCCTCCTTCTCGGCGATGTCACCAACTGCCCCACCCCCGGCTGCGGCGAGCAGAAGCACGCGATCGCCCGCCTCAGCCTCGGCGGGCAATGCGCTCACCATGGCCTTGGCTGACAGGTGGACGATGTCGTCAAGCGCCATCAGCGCGTCGTTATGCGTGACATGCTTCTGCGCTTGGCCAGCGGCGAGGAATGGCAGGCCGAGACGCGGTGTCGAGAATGCAGACATGACGGACTCCCTGAGTGGAATCCTGTATATATGAAATAATTCCTATGTCAAGGATATTATTTCTAAATCTCTCGGCGCCGGATCTCGCCAAGCAGAGTGTCGCCGTAGCGTGTCCTGAAATCGGCTTCGATCGCGGCAATGGCGCGGTCATTGCCGCCCTGCTCGTTGAAGTTCTTGTAGAGCGAATGGTCTTTGGTCGTTTCGGGCAATGAATTGACCCGGTAGTCGGCATGAATCATGAAAACCGGCACATCGAGGATCGCGCTGTGCCATTTGAACCAGAGATCGTCGACTGTGCGCGCCAGCGCGACGCCGCGCTGCATGTCGAGCACGTCCGGATGGAAGAAGATGGTGTTGTAGAGCACGCCGTCCTTGCCGGTCGGCAGGTTCAGCACGCTCCTGGAGGCGCCCGGCGGGCGGCGCATCCAGGAGCGGTAGTTGATCCATCCGCTGTCGTCATAGGCCATCTGGTGGCCGCGATAGCAGACGATGCAGTTCTGCAACCGATAATGGAAATACAGGTCCGAAACCCAGCTCGGAGGATAGAGCGTGTCGTCGTCGGCGGTGACCACCAGCGAGGATTGCCCGAGCCGCTCCTCGAGCAGCGGCACGAGCTTGCGGTAGGAGCCGATATTGCGCACGAAATGGACCTCGATCCGCGGCGCATGCTCCTCGATCACCCGCATGCACGCATCCGGCAGCGCGTCGATGCCCTCGTCGAGAAGAAAGGCGTCGCGCGACACATAGAGGCGGATCGTCAGGCTGGGGTAGCTCTGCTGCGCCAGCGATTCGAGCGTGAGGTGAAGCGTCGGCAAACGCGCCCGAATGGTCGTCAGGCTGATCGTGATCGGTTCGGCGGTCGACGATGGGCTGGGCATGACAGTCTCGGCAACGGTGTGGCGGTTGTCTGGCGAAGCTCGCGGGATCACAGGCTCGCGCTGGTCGGCCTGAGCGGGAACGGAACTGTGAGCGGCAGCGCTTCGGCCGTCTCGGCGCCCAGCGCCAATAGTTCCGCCCGCTTCATGAAGGTGTCCCGCAGCAATGCGAGATAGTGGCCGCGGGTGGACGCAGCCGTGTTCGACAGGGATTGCGGTGTCGCCAGGCAATACATCAGCGGGCAGGGATCGTGGTGGATCGCATGGACACCGGCCCAGTTGCGGACCCGCTCGCGGAACTCGACGTCACCGCGCGAGCGAACCGACGCGAACAGGCCGAACTGGTCGAAGAGCGAGCGGTGGAAGACCGAGGTCATCGGACCATCCCCGAATATCTCGAGCGTATGCTCGAGCTGCGGGCGCCCCTGATAGTCCAGCCTGACATGGGCGGTGGTGCTCAGCCTGACATGGGGGTTGTCCGTCATCGTCGCGATCTGGGTTTCGATCTTCTGCGGATGGGCAAAATCATCGCAGTCGTTGATGGCAATGAACGGCGCCTCCGAATGGCGGATCGCCCAGTTCCGGCATTCATAGGGGCCGACATTGCGCGCCATGCGGTGAAAGCGGAAGCGCCGGTCGATGAGGGCGGCCTGCTGGATCAGCTCCGGCTCGATCTCGTTCGAGCCGTCGTCGATCACCATCACATCGAGGTCGGAATAGCTCTGCGACGCCAGCGACAGCATCACCTGCCGCATCAGATCGAGATCCGGATTGAACACCGAGCAGATCACCGTGACCTTGCCGGCATGGACCGCCGCAGGCCGCGCCGCCCTTTCGGCCGTCGCGATTCCGCTGAAGACGGTTGCCAGTCCACCCGTTCCGAAAGCGACCGGCTCGACGCCGCGCTCCCGGCACAGCCGCGCGATCGTCCGGTTGAAGTCGGAGAAATCATCGAGCCGGGTCTGGGCCGCCAGGTAAAGCGGTGCTTCGATCGGTGTTTCCGCCGGCAATCGCGACACGAACTGCTGCATCGTCTCACGGTCGCCCAGCAGCACGGCGGCCAGCAGGTGGTCGCGTTCGTCGAACCGCGATGGGTCGATGAGATCCGCGCAGCGCAAGCCCATCGTCTGCAATTCGACAGAATAGGTGCGCGTCAGCGCGGCGAATTCCTTCACAGTCCGGCCAGATGCGAAGAAGCGGGTCACCGCCTGCCGGACCGCCTCCGGATCGGCAGAGCGCAGGCTGCTTGTGAGCACGGCCGAAGGGTCCGCGAAACCCAGGAAATCGGCCAATGCAAGCCCGCTGCTGCGCAGCCTCAGATCGGGCTGGAGATCGTTGGCGACGATGGCGGTTGCAACGATCCGCGCAAAATCCGGGTCTGATAGCAGCGCCGGACGACTGTCGTCGATCTGGACCAGCGCCGTCCAGATCGTGCTCGGCGAGCAATAGCGGGCGATCAGATCGAAGACCCGGAAGACCGGCCGCGCGCTCTTGGACGCCAAGCCACCCTGCAACATGAGGGCGAACATGCTGGTTAGGGCCTCGGGCTCCAGCGTCGCAGCGAGTGCCTCGCCGACGGCGGTCAGAGCACCCGGGCAGTTGCGTGCCAGATGGGGTGCCTGTGGGCAGAAGGCAGCCGCGAATTCCGGTTCGAGGCTAAGCCGGCGAGACAGGCTCGCCAGAGCCGCGAGCTGCGCGTCCTCGACGGCCCCCGAAAGCAGGGTGGGCGCCGCCAGGGCAGATTTCATCCCCCGGTGCGCCAATTGCGGAAGGCCGAGCTGGATCAGGCGCTCGGCGACCTCAAGCGCCGTGGGGAGCGTGGCCGCCGGAAGCGCAGCGGCAGCTTCCGCGGCAGCGATGTGGTTGAGCCTGGCCAGTTGATGCCGCTCGGCCTGGACGATCCGGTCGAGATTTGCATGGCTGATCCCGCCTTCCATCCAGGCCAGCAATTCGGCTTGACTGCGCTGGAAGGCTGCGCCCTCGGCAACCGGCAGCGCCTGCTCCGGAATGACGAGAGGAAGATCGTCCGACACGATTTTGGCCAGGTCGTCCGCCCGCCAAACGGCAAGATCGATCCGCGCGATCGTGGCATGGTCGCCAGCGGGGATACGTTGCAAGACCCCCTTGCGCAGATCCCAGGTCATCGCGGCGAAGGCGGTACTGCGACGGCCGGCCCGTTCATAGGCCCGCAATGCATCGTCACGATAGGAGGCGCCATAAGGGAGGTCTGGACTGATCACCAGCACCGGCTCGTCGGGCGCCGTCTCGCTTGCTATGGCGGCCAGCCGCGCGCGGGCGCTCTCCACCCACGTCTCCGGCGCCTCCTCGCGCAGATCGATCACACTGATCGTCCCGGTCTGCGGCGCCTCTGCCGCCTCCGTTTCGACGACCGGGAATTCCGCCATCGCCAGTGCCGGCTGAGCGGCTCGTCGTCCGCCCTCCAGGCGCCCTCCGATCAGCAGGCGCCGCGCGTCGAAGCGGGACCGATGCCCCTGCAAGCTGACGATCTGCTGCGCGCCCGACAGATAGGCCAGGACGGGCCAGCTGACAGCGCCCGCCAACCGCACCACGCCGACCTCGCCACGCAGAAGCAGCGTATCGTCGTCGGCATGCGCATCGGCATCCGTGACCACCTTCGCCGAAGCCGTCGCCTCCAGCGCCTCCACGAGATCGTTTGGTGGGACCTGCAAAAGCTGTCGCAGGCAAAGCCAGCGCGCGCGGCGGTCGGGATCACCCTCGGCGGCGGCCTCTTCCGCGAGCGCGGCGCGCGCCTCCTCGGAAAAGACGGCAATCCATTCAGCCGGAAGCAAAGCGAGGCGCGCCGCTCTGTCCACGCCTTCAACTCCGGCCAGGGCGCGCCGAACCTCGCTTACGCCCAGCACGTCCTCGAAGGATGCATACAGAACAGCGGGATCGTCCGTCGCATCACGCAGGAGGCAGTCCAGCACCAGGCGCCTTGCGACCAGTTGCGGATGCCGGTCGGTCTGGGCAATGGCCAGCAGAAAGGCGCGCTCGATCCCCTCGGATGCGAGCGCGTGGTCGATCACCCCTGCGGCTTCGGGAACGCCCGGCGGATCGACCGGCAGGGCATCCTCGCGCCGCGGCCCGAAGGGCTGCCCGTCCTCGAATGTCAGGGTGAGCGCGGCGCGCTCGCCCGGTTGCAGGAGCCGAGCGAGCGGCACCGCAAAGCCGCAAGGCAGCGGCTCGGCCAAGCCCGCTTCCCGCGCGTGGGCCGGCGCATCGGCCGTCACCCGGATGGAGCGCCCATTATCCGCTGCGATGACGATCTCGAGCGGCTCGGCAATCGCCGTCAGGTTTGCGGCCCAGCCGCGGATCAGCCCGCCGGAGATATTCCAGGCGCCACAGACATTGATCCGTCCATCGCCGCTGAATGCGCCACCGCCGGCACGAAGCGCCATCTGGACATCCGGATCACGCAAGGCTCTGGGCGCGATTGCGCGTGCCTTCCGGTTGCCGGCCTCCGCATCGCCGTCCAAGCGCACCGGCATACCGAACAGGCCGAGCGCGACGATCGTGTCGCCCTTGGCCAGCACACCGGAGGATGTTGCGGCACTGTCCGGGGAGCCATCCTCCGCCCTATCGAAAGCGGCCCGCAGACCCGTCGCACCTGCCACATGAATCGCTCGACGCAGCGCCTCGCCTCGCTGCGTCGTCGCCTCGACAATGGCCGTGCCGTTGACTGGAATTGGCAGAGCGATATCGAAGACGCCCGGCGAGACCTGTTCCACCTGCGCCCCGGCGGCAAGCAATGACGGCAGGGGGAGTTTCTGGAGCGCGAGACTGGTTGGGGCTTCCAGAGCGAGTTCGCCATCGAGATCGAGCGATCCGATGCCGTTCAGGTCGAGACTGAACCGCGCACGGCCGAAACCGGCGGAGAGATCCGCCTCCTCGAAGACCGCGAATGTCGAGGTCAGCGGAAAATCCCGCGCGGTGAGCACGATGCTCAGATCAGGGCGAGGCGCTCCGTAGATCGCGCCGATCAAACAACCCGCATCGAGCTCAAGTCGCTCCCACCGCAATCCCGGAGCCGCATCGGCAGCGAAGGCCTTGCGGAAGCGCGCCAACTCGACGATCCCGGCATCGGTATGCGCCTCCACGACCGCAATGCGCGTTCGACCGTCGACGAAAAGCTGAGGTGGTGTGAAGTGGAAGGCAACCGCATCGGTGCCGGCAAGGCTCCTGGGCTGGAGATGGGCGGCCCCCGCCAGCGCGCCGTCGAGCCTCAGCGAGATTCGCGACAGGCGCTCGAACGGTACGGCGAACCAGCCCCGGACGCCTCCGGCGAGACCCGCGTCGACGAAGACCTCGTTCGGATCCGGCGCGTCGCTTCCAATGGAAACATCGCTGCTCGGCACGGGAAGCGATGTGCCATCCTCGAAAAACACGTCGACCGGCGTACCGATCGCGATATCGCCGGGCAGCTCGATCTGGAAACCATCGAAATGGCCTGACCCTGCCGAAAAATGGCAGGCGAGCCCCTCGATCTGTCGCCCCCCGCTCGAGACGATGACTTTGGCCGGGCCTTCCCCGACGATACTGCGCGCCTGCCCGACGATGATGCGGCCGTTACGGACGCCGTCGACGCTTCCGGCGAATTGCTGCGGTGCAAGGCGTTCCTTGCGCCCGCCCGAGCCCTCCAGGGCGCTCGGCTGCCCTGCCACTTGGCGGTCAGGCTGGGTACGCGGCTCCTCGCTCTCCTGGCCGCGCTTGGCGGCAGCCTTCAGGACGAGAATTTGCAGTTCCTCATCCGTCTCGGCGAGGATGCGAGGATCCTTAGACAAGCCCCTCACGGCCTCGAACGCCTCGCGCGCGCCGGGATCGTCGAGCCGTTTGAGCAGATGCGCCAGATGAACCCAGGGGTCTGCATCCTCCGGCGCGAGCTCGGCCGCGCGCCGATAGGCGGTCACGGCCTCCGCGAGCTGTCCGTTCTCCTTGAGCGCATGGGCGTATTGCACCCACAGGCCCGCCTCGCCGGACACGATCGCCAGAACCTGGGCGTAGGTCTCCGCGGCCTCACCCCAGGCGCGCGCGTCACGAAAGCCGTCCGCCTTTGCGGTCAAATCGACGATGAGCTGATCGCCCTTGCCGCCCGCGGAATATCTCTCGCCAGCCGCAAAAAGCTTCCTTGGTGAAGGTCTAAACTTGCGAGCAAAGCGCATCAAATCCATATCTTCGACCTTCTCCGCGTCGAACCACAACGCATCGCCGGCGCAGGCGAGTATTGTGCAATGCCGAATTTGCTGCGGGGAGCTTTACCCAATCAAAGCGCTATATGCGAGAGCAAAAACCGGTATTGATTACGTATGCGAATCTCCATGTTGCGTTTCGTCAGATGGCTCTCCTCTGCCCGGGGCGCCGGCGCTCACGCACATTCTGCCGACCCTGCGCTTCTAGCCGAAGCCGATGCGCTTCGCGATGACGCCCGCTGGGCAGAGGCTGCCGAATCCTATGCACGATTCCTGCAGATCGATGGCGCAAATCCGGCGATCCATGTCCAGCACGCCCATGCGCTGAAGGAGGCCGGCCGGCATCGGGACGCCCTTGCAGCCTATGCCCGCGCCATCGCGCGCGCTCCAGACGATCCCGACGCAATCCTTCACCAGGCCCATCTGCTGAAACGGATCGGCGACCCGGCCGCGCTCCAGGCCTTCCGCCGGCTCGCCGAGCTCGATGCCTCTGCCGTCTCGGCAGAAGAGCTGTCGCGGCTCGAGGCGCTGTTCGGCGATCGGGCGCCTCGCGGCACGATCGAGGCGCCATCGTCGCCCCCTGCCGCAATCGCGCCTCCACGCCCGGCAGCCCGCGTCGCCGTGCCTCTTCCCCCCGGTTTGCATCCGCGACGCCGGGCCGTTCGCTTCGTCGCCGACATCGCCACCGACGCACCGGTGCCGAAATTGCGGATCGTGCTCGATGGCTGCGTGTTGTGGAGCGGAGAAGTCGAAACACGGCCGGGGTCGCGTTCTCGCCAGATCGACGGCGTCTTTTCTTTCCCCGAACCTGATCGCCCGACGGATTGCCGCGACGTGCGGATCGAAGCCCTCACGGGCGGCATCACGCCGGCACGGGCCTCGCTGTCATTGCCTTATGCTGCGCGCTTCGAAGGCGAGTTCACGCTAGGGCCACTGGGACATAACGGGGACCGCGCCGGAATCGCCCGTTTCGTCGACGATCAGCAGCTGACGATCACACCAGCTCTGCGAGCGACGGACTCGAACGGCGTGCTCGTCCCGATTGCCCTTACAGGCTGGAAGCGCGAGGGAGCGGGATTCGAGATCGCCTTTACAACCACTCATGCCGGTGCGTTGCAGCTTTACCCGATGTGGAGCACGCATGCGCTCGTAGGGAGCGACGCCAGCGAGGCGCATCCGGACGCAGCCGCGCCGATCGAGGGTGAGGACGAGGTGGCCGGGCGCATTCTCGGCTTCGATGACGGCCATGTCGAAGGCTGGGCGCTGCGTCCCGGCCAGCTTGATCGCACGGTGATCGTCGATATTTTCGCCGACGCAGTACTGGTCGGTTGCGGCTGCGCCGACCAGCCGCGGGCCGACCTGGCCGAGACGATCGGCGGCACGGGCGCCCACGGCTTCCGCATCGCCCTGCCCCGCGGCCTGCCGGAGAATGCCTCGCTGAGCGCCCATGCGCGCGGCAGCGCAACGGCGTTCGCAACCGGCCGCCTTCCCGCCCAGTCCGCAGGCATCCTGCTCGCCCCGGCAACAGAAGCTGTTTCGGCTGTCTTGGCCGAGACGGTGTCGACATCGGCGCCGCGATCGATAGCGGCGCTGCTGCTATGCGGTGACGATGCTGCCTGGTGCGCCGAGACAGGCCGCGCGATGGCCGGACTGGGGCTGCCGGTCCATCGGATCAGCGAGGGCGATGCGAGGTTCCCCGAGCGCTTCGATGCCGCGCTCGCGCAGATCGAGCAGGACCTCGTGCTCGTGCTCGGCGAGGCCACCATATGGGACAACGCGGCTCTCGCCCCGATGGAGCGGGCCCTTGCCGCCTCCCGGGCCGTTCTCGCGGTCCCGGTCCTGCAGCCGCCGCGCCCCCTGGAGGTTCCGGGCGCGCCGGACCGCTGGGGCTGGTCGCTCGACCTGTCGCATACGGGCAGGGTCCTGCAACCGTCGCCGCCCTCGCCCTGGCTCGCGCAGGCCGCGGAGGCCGGCGACTTCATGGCGGTGGCCAGCGCCGACTGGCCCCTGGCGAGCCTGATCGATCGACGGCGCTGGCAGGCCTGGGGAGGCCTCGCACGATCCTGCCAGCCGGAAACGGATTCGCCACAGACCCCGATGGAACTGATCGCCGCCCTTGCGGAAGCTGAGACGCTCCTGGCAGCACACGCTACCCTCCGGCTGCGTGGCCCGCAGCCGACGACGCCCATCCCGCTGCCGGAAGCGCCCGCACGCCGGCTGGTTCACCGCCTGAGGACATATCCGCTCTCCGCCGGAGCCGCCTCCGCAAGACCGCCGGTCATCGCGCTGCTGGTCACGACGACGCAGACCGACGCCCTCGAGGGCGATGCGATCGTCGGGCGTGAATTCGGGTCGGCATTGTCGCGAATTCTGCCCCATGCGGAGTTCCGGCTGATCCCCCGGGGCCCCGATGGCGGCGCGGACTTGGCCGGTATCGATGCCGTCATCTGCCTGCGCGACGATTGCGACCCGCGGCGCTTCCGCAACCTCTCGCCATCCTGCCGCGTGGTGTTCTGGATCCGCAACTGCTTCGACGCCTTCCTGGACAGCGGGAACTGGCGGCGCGCCGACGAGGTCTGGATGTCCTCCGAGCGCGAATGCGCGCGCTTTCGCGAGCATACCGGACTGCCGGCCCGGCTCCTCAGGATCGCGACCAACCTGCACCTGTTCGGGGCCGCTCAGCCCAACGCCGCGCTCGCCTGCGACATCTGCTTCACCGGCTCCTACTGGGGCGTTCATCGCGAGATCGCAATCAGCCTCGTGCCTGAAATACTCGATGCCACCGTACGCATTTTCGGCGCCGGCTGGGAGGCGGTGCCGGAGCTTGCTGCGGCCGCGCAAGGCCCGGCACCCTATGAGCGGATGCCCGCGATCTACGCGAGCGCCAAACTGGTGATCGACGACGCCAACCATGTCACGGTCAATAGCGGCTCGGTGAACAGCCGGGTCTACGACGCGATCGCCGCCGGCGCCCTGCCGATCACCAATGGCATCGCAGGCGCATATGAGGCCTTCGGCGACCTGTTGCCGACTTATCAGGATGCCCATGGCCTGACCGGGCAGATTCGCCGATGGCTGGCGGATGAGCCCGGTCGCCAGGCGCGCGTGGCCGCGCTTCGCCGCCTGGTCATGGAGAAGCATGGCTTCGAGCACCGCGCCCGGGATGCGATGCGTTTTCTGTCGGAGCCGGCGGATGTGCCGTTCATCGCGGTGACGGGAGACGGGCCGTGTGCCCGGGCGGCGGATCAGGCCCCGCCCGTCGCGCTCGGCCCGCTCATGGCCGCGCTCGCCCGCGCCGGCTGGCGCGCCGACTGGATCCCGCCATCGGATTGGAACGGGCCGCTCGCGGCGGCCGCCGATATACGCCTGCATGTCGGCGCCGCGCCGCCCCCCGCCGGACGGCCCGGCCAAAGCTCCGTCGCCTGGATTCTGTCCGATGCCGACATGTTGTCGCCCCGCATCGTCGGGCACGAGAACGCCCTCTTCGTTCCCGCCGAGCCAAGGCGCGCCATGCCCGACCTGCCGGAAGCAGTCCTGACCCTGGATTGGCCGGACCAGGAAGCAGGGTTCGAGGCGATCACGGCCCGTTTAGCCAGCCTGCTCTGATGGAACGCACCATCCCCGGAAGCGTTGAACCCGCCGCGAGGTCGCTGTAACGATGCCCGCTCGGACAGGTCTTCTGAAATCTCGGATATCGCGCAGCGTAATGGCTTCCCGTCGTGGTCAGTTTCGGTCGATTGCACCATGATGTCGGCAGTATCCCTGCTTTATCGCAGCCCGCAGACGATCGAAGAGCGTGGCCGCGACGCGTTCATCCCAGCCCATCCCGAGCCCTTGCAGCATGATCCCAATCTGCTTCAGATCATCATCGGAGCTCGCCGCAATCTGATCGCGGGCTGGACCGAGGGCCACTATCGCTCCGGCATCGACAGCTTCCGGATCCTGGGCCGGCAGATCGTGTTCGTGAACAGCCCCGAACACATCCGCTACGTCGTCGTCACCCGGCACGACAATTTCGAGCGGAAGAGCCCGCAGATGCGGCGCGCGCTCGAAACGCTGCTGGGAGACGGCCTCTTCATCAGCGAGGGCGAAACCTGGAAAAAGCGCCGGCCGCTGGTCGCGGACATCGTCCATAAGCGCCGCCTGCCCGAATTCGGCCAAACGATGGAAGATGCCGCGCTCGCCGTCGCGGCCGAATGGGCCGGCCTGCCCGCCGGGGCGGAAATCGAGCTCACCGAGGAAATGGGGCGCCTCACCGCGACGATCATTTCGCGCGCCGTGTTCGGCAACAACATCGCACGCGACGCCGCCCAACAGGTCATCGACGGCTTCAGCGCCTATCAGCACCATGCCGATTCCTTCAATCTCGGCTATTTCCTCGGCGCGGACGAAGGCTGGCCGGCCTTTGGCAGCAAGCGCCGGCGCCGGGCGGTCGCGATGGTGCACGGCGTCGTCGAGAACGTCATCAACGCCCATCTCGCCGGCGAGGGCGATGCCGGCTCGATGGTCGACCTGCTGATCCGGCGCAACCAGAAGAGCGGGGGAGAGCCGCTGGACGTCGCGGCGCTCCGCAACGAGGCGGCGACGATCTTCATGGCCGGGCACGAAACCACGGCGACGACGCTGAGCTGGGCCTGGTACCTGCTGGCCAACGCTCCCTGGGTCAGGCAGAGCATCCATGACGAGATCGCCGCGGCCTGCGGCGACAGGCCGCCGACGCTCGCCGACCTGCCGCAGTTGCGCTGGTGCCGGGCCGTGATCCAGGAAACGCTGCGGCTCTATCCGCCGGTTCCGTTGCTGCCGCGGCAGGCACGCGAGGCCGACCGCATCGGCCATATCGACGTCGAGAAGTCGGCCCTCGTGATGATCGCGCCCTGGCTTTTGCATCGGTCCCCCGATCTCTGGGACAAGCCGAACCATTTCCTGCCGGAGCGCTTTCTGTCCGGCGCACGGATCGACCCCTTCGCCTATATCCCGTTCGCGGTCGGCCCACGCATTTGCCCCGGCATGAATTTCGGCCTGGATGAAGCGACGCTGTGCCTGGCCATTCTCGCCCAGCGCTTCGAAGTTCTGCCGCGCGAGGGTTACAAGGTCGAGCCGGTCTGCCGCTTGACCCTGCGCCCCAAGGGTGGTCTGCCGGCCCGCGTGGTTGCGCGTGCGCCGCAGCAAGCGATCCGACGGGACGATTAGCCATGCAGGCCCTGGAGAGAGTGCTGCATCGCGCCCTACGGCGCCTGCCGATCCCCCTCGTTTCCGATATCGGCGCCCGGCTGGCCTGGCTCAAGATCCGGCTCATCGATCCCAAGGTCGCCCGGAAGGCCCGCGACAATATCCGGCGCCATTTCCCGGACATGCCCGCGGCCGAAGTCGAAAGGCTCGTCTGGCGCTTCGTCGACAATGTTGGGCGTCTCATGGCCGAATTCTCCATCGTCCACCGTTTTGCGGAGTCGGGGCGACTGGAATTCGTCGGCGCCGAAGCGGCCCGTGCCCAGGTCGGCAAGGTGCCGACGATCGCGCTCTGCCTGCATCTCGGCAACTGGGAGGTGCTGGCTTCGGCCATGCAGATGATCGGCGTCCCGGTCGCCTCGATCTCGGAGGTGCCGGAGAATGCCGCCCATCGTGATATCGCCGATGCGACGCGCAGCGGCTTCGACGTCAAGGTCCTGCCGCCCGACCGGAACGGGGCGCTCCGGGCCTTGTCCATCCTGAAGGGCAACGGCGTGCTGGCCCTGTTCCCCGACGAGAAGCGCGGCGGCACGATGATGGCGCCCCTGTTCGGGCGGCCGCCGCACGCCAAAGGCAATCTCGCGCTGGCGGCGAAGCTCGCCCGGCGCACCGGGGCGCAGCTCGTGGTGGTCTATTGCGAACGGCTGGAGGGCGTGCGCTTCCGGCTGCATTTCGAGGGGCCGTTCCACATGGATGCCGGTCCGAGCGATCCGCTCGCGGATGTCGCCTTCCTCAACAGCCGGATCGAGCCTGCGATCCTGCGCCATCTCGACCAGTGGTACTATCTGGACGACTCGCTCGGCCCGATCGCGTAGACCGGACGCACCGCAATCCCCCACGGAGAACGCCCCGTGCCAGCGCCCTCCCCGCCGAAAGTGGCCGTCATCTCCGGCGGCTCCAGCGGTATCGGCCTGGCCTGCGCGCGCGTGCTTCTGGGGCGCGGCTACCACGTCGCCCTGCTGGCCCGCGACCCGGGCCGACTGCACGATGCCGCGGCTGCGCTCGGGGCCCCAGCGCGCGTCGATCTCCTGCCTGCCGATGTCGCCGATGCGGCAGCCTGTCAGGCAGCCATCGCCGAAATCGCGTCCCGGCACGGACGGATCGACTGGCTGATCACCTCGGCCGGCATCGTCGAGCCCGGCCTGTTTCGCGATCTCGACCTCGTTGCCCACCGGGCGCAGATGGAGACGAATTATTTCGGGACACTCCACCTGATCCAGGCGGCCGTTCCGGTCATGCGCGGCCATGGCGGCCGGATCACGCTGGTCTCTTCCGGCGCGGCCTTCATCGGAATCGCCGGCTATAGCGGCTATGCGCCCGGCAAGTTCGCCGTGCGGGCCCTTGCGGAGATCCTGCGCCTCGAGCTCGCGGAGGACGGCATCGTCGTCAGTTTCGTCGCACCGCCCGATACTGAGACGCCGCAGCTGGAAGGCGAGAGACCGAAGCGCCCTGCCGTGACCCGTCTGATCTCTGAACAGGGAGGCACGATGAGCGCAGGTCAGGTCGCCGAACGGATGATCACCCAGGCCGAGACGGGAGCGTTCTTCCTGTCGCCCTCGCGGACGATGGCCTGGCTGGCGCGGTTTCACAGCCTGTACAGACCGGTCCTCGCATGGCAGCAACGGCGCATCCTCAAGCGAAGCCGAGGGACCGACCAAAAACCATGAGCGTATCGACAGCACGCCACCGCCGGGCGATCGGAACACGCGCTCCGCGAGCGCTCGCATGATTTATATCAGCTATGGCATCACGAAATCGGCGAGCACCTTCCTCTACCAGATGACCGAAGAGGTCTTCAGGGCAGCCGGGCGGCCGGTCGTGCGGCTCGGCAAGCCGTTCCGGAAGGCGGATTCCGTCGAGAACTATTTCAACTTCATCGATCATGAGCTGCTGAGCCAGATCCAGGCCCAGATCGGCGACAGGGACATCATCCTCAAGACGCATGGCCCGCCGCGCGGAAACGTGGCGCAGATGGTGGCCGCGGGCGAAGTCCTCGCAAGCGCCTCCATCCGGGACCCGCGCGAAATCGCCTTGTCGATGGTCGATCACGGCACCCGCTCGCGACGCTGGCGCAACAATGCGTTCTCGGAATTCGTCGATGTGGCGGATACGCTGAACTCGATCGATATCCAGCTCGGCTGCTTCCAGGACTGGGCTGATACCGGCGCGCTCAAGGTCTTCACCTACAACGCCATCTGCTACGACAGCCCGGCCGTGATCCGGGCCATCGCCGAGCAGATCGGCGCGACCATCGATGCTGTGGCCGTTCTCGGCAAGTTCCGCGACAAGGGCGTCATCGGCCAATTCAGCAAGGGCAAGGCGCTGCGTTATTCCGAGATGAGCGCCACCGACCAGGCCGTGTTTCGCGAGCGTTATGCCGCGCTTTATGCCGCCTACGCCTTCGACACCGATGAGGCCCGCCGCGTCGCCGCGGAACAGGCGTCGCTCACGCTGCGCGCCTCAGGAGAGGTCGCGCAGTTCATCACCATGCTGCGGCGGCGCTTCGGCTTCTGAAGGGCGCTGGCCGAACCGGATCGCCTCAGCCGAGAACGCGATCATAGACCGCCTTCACCCGCTCGGCATGTCGTGCCGGGGAGAAGAACTCGGCCCGCTTCCGCCCGCGTTTGACGAGCTCCGCGCGCAGGTCGGCATCGGCATCCAGGGTCCGGATCGCATCGCGGATCTCCTCGATATGGTAGGGGTTGACCAGCATCGCCGCGTCGCCGGCCACCTCGGGCAGGGAGCTGGTGTTGGAGGTGATCACCGGGGTCCCCAACATCATGGCTTCCAGGATCGGTAGCCCGAAGCCTTCATAGAGCGAGGGGAAGAGGACACCCCGCGCGCCGCGGATCAGGGACAGGAGCGAGCCCAGTGGGACATAGGGCAAGCGCTGGACGCGCCGTTCCGGCCGGATATGCGAACCGTCGAACCGCCAGCTCAGCAGGCGCTCGTCCTTGAGCATCTCGACATCCTGCTCGTAGAGCCAGCCGAGGCCGCCGACCAGGATGAGCGGCCGGGTCGACCCCGATGCGGCATAGGCCTCGACCAATCGCGAGATGTTCTTCTTGGGCTCAATGGCGCCCAGGAACAGGAAATACTCCTTGAACGCCAACCCGTAGCGATTGTCGACGTCGCGCGCCGCCTCCTCGTCCGAAACGGACAGGGCCGCCTCGCTCATCGAGACCGATTGCCAGGTATTGGTGATGCGATCGTCCGGTATCTTGAAGAATTCCTGGACGTCCTTGCGCGTGAACTCCGAGACCGTGACGATGTGATCGGCCTTCTCCGCGAGATGCTTGATCATGGAGTAGAAGTATTTCTTCCTGTCCAAAGTCGCGTAGGGCAGACGCAGCGGCACGATATCGTGGATCGTGTAGATATTCGCCGCGCCCTTGACGAAGGCCGGCGTCGGGCGCGTCACATGGAACAGGTCATGCCGCCCCTCGGAGCGCACCGGCATGCGATGCCCGAAGCGGTTGAAATGCATGGAGGCGCGCTCCCAGAGCCGCACCGCGCCATAGGTCGGATGGCTTCGCTCCGTAGAGGCGCCGGAACCTCGGTCGACAACGATGCGCGGGGCCGGGAGGCGCTGGGCCTTGACGCCGCCGGGGACACCGGTCGTCCAGTCGATCGCGCGGGCGACCTGCTTCAGCGGATCGATGGCCTTCGGATCGACGGCATCGTTGAGGACGACTTCCGACAGAAGCGGGTCCCGGCGGTTGATGCGCTGTTCGGTACCGATCAGCAGTTCCACATCGTAACCCAGGCCGGTCGCCGTGCTCGCGAGGTTGCGGGCATAGGTCGCGATGCCGGTCCCCTGCTTGAGCAGGGTCGCGTGGGCTTCGAGGAGGATATTCTTCGGCACCGGCTCAGGCCCCTTCTTTGACGGTCTCGTTTCAGGCGGTCGCCTGCAGAATGATGCGGCCAGGCACGCTTCATCAAGCTCCGATCCGGACAGACCGATCGAGCGCCGATCGATTTCCGGCTCAGCCTTGCAGGATCTGTTTCAGCGACGCATCGCCGAGATTGCGGATTTCCCGGACAAGACTGTCGACGGCATCGTCGATCTGGCTGTCGGTATGGCTCGCATTGATGAAGAAGCGCAGGCGCGCCGCCTTCTCGGGCACGCCCGGCGGAACGATCGGAAAGGCGTTGATGCCCTGATCGAGCAGGCTCTGCGCCAACATGACGGTCGGCACGGTCTCGCCGATGACGACCGGCACGACGCCGAAACCCCAGCTTTCGCCGGTATCGAGCCCGGCATTCTGCGCCCGCGTGCGGAAACGCTGCGATTGCCACTGGAGCCGCGCGACGCGCTCCGGCTCGCGCACCATCAGATCGAGCGCGACAGTGGCCGCTACCGCATTCGATGCGGGCATGCCGACGCTGTAGACGAAGCCGGGCGCCTGATGCTTCAGCAGATCGACCACGGCGGCGCAGCCGGCGACATAGCCGCCGCAACTGACGAGTGACTTCGACAGCGTCCCGAGCCAGAGGTCGACGCTATCCGGCGCGACGCCCTGATGCTCGAAAATGCCGCGCCCAGCGGCGCCGAGCACGCCCAGGCCATGAGCGTCGTCGATCATCAGCCAGGCGGAGAAATCCTGCTTGATCGCGACGAGGCGCGCCAGATCGGGGCCGTCGCCATCCATCGAGAACAGGCCTTCGCTGACGATCAGCACGCGCTCGAAGCGATGCCGGTCCGCCGCCAGCATGGCTTCGAGCGCATCGAGATCATTATGCGGGAAGAACCGCCGCGTCGCGCCGGACAACTGGGCGCCGACCACGACGCAGTTATGGATCAGGGCGTCATGGAGGATCAGATCCTTCGGCCCGAGCAGCGTCGCGATCGAGGAGACCGCGCCTGCATGGCCGGAGACGAAGGCGATACAGTCCTCCGCCTCGTAATTGCGGGCCAGCGCCTGTTCGAGATCGCGATGGACGCGGCGCTCGCCGGCCGTGATGCGGCTGGCCGAGACCGAGGTCCCGAACGCCGCCACGGCCTCGCCTACGGCATCGGCGATCTCGCGGTGGCCGTTCAGGCCGAGATAGTCGTAGGAGGCGAAATTGACGACAGATTTGCCAGCGATCACCGAGGTCGCGCCGGCCTGGGCATCGTGCAGGCGGTAATAGGGATTCTGCAGTTTGGCGAAATCGGCAAAGCCCCTCTGGAACTTCATCTGCTGGTAGAGCGGATGATCCTCGAAGGCCATGCTGACGCGCGGTCGCGGCCGGGCGGTCCGCGCAGCCGAAGCCGACGCGGTGAGCGGCGCCTGCTTCATCTGCATCAGCAGATCGGCGAGGGCGCCGTCGGACAGGGGCTTGTTCTCGTCGCTCATTCTGCGGCGCCGCGGCTGGGCCGGCGAACCATCTCCTCGATCTCACTCGCCTGTTCCGGGGAGATGTCCATCTTCGAATGGGCAGTGGCAAGCCGGATGATGGTCGCCTGCATGTTCTCCGAAGAGGCGGGCTCGGCCGCTTCCTCTCCCTCGGTTTGATCGAGCTGGTCGACGATCGTGCCGGCCAGGTCGAGCAGGCTGCGATCGCCGGTGCCGACCACGGCGATCTGGACGCCGATGGCGGCCTCCAGCGCCATGTGAAGCTCCAGCGCCATCAGCGAGTCGAGGCCGAGATCGGCGAGCGGACGCGAGAGATCGACCTTGCCCTCCGCCATGCGCAGGATTTCGGCAACCTCGCGGCGCAGCACACCGGTGACGATCCCGACGGCCTCCTCGCGACTCTTGCCGCGCAAGGTGGAGCCGAGATCCTCGGCATGCATCGTCCGTGCCTCGCCTCCGGGCTGGGCCAGCTCGAGGAAGGCCGCACTCTTGAGCAGGCCGAGCTTATCCGCTCCGGAGCCGGACGAGAGACCGGCATAGAACTGCACGGGATCGGCAGCGCTGCCGAGGCTGAGCAGCCGGCCGAGATGCGCCAGCCCCTCGAAGGCGCGCATCGGGACCACGCCCGTCGCCCGGCGCAGCCGCTGTCCGAGCTGCTTGTCGCGCGCGATCAGGCCGACATCGGAGATCGCGCCCCAGCCAATGGCGAGGCCGGGCTTGCCCCGGCTCCGGCGGCCGCGCATGAAACCTTCGAGGAAACCATTGGCGGCGACATAGGCCCCCTGTCCCGGGCTGCCGATCAGCGTCGTCGCCGAGGAATAGGCGACGAAGACGTCGAGCGCGTGTTCTTCGGTAGCATCAGCCAGGTTGATGATGCCGTCCACCTTGGTCCGCAGCACGGCCCGCAGGCGCTCCGGCGACAGATTGGCGATCAGCCCGTCATCGAGATGTACCGCCGCATGGACGACCCCCCTGAGCGGGCCATGCTTCCCGGCCAGGCGGCCGATCGTTTCCGCGACGGCGGCCTTGTCGCAGACATCGAGTGCCTCGACAACGACTTCGACGCCGCGCGCGCGCATCTCGGCGAGCTGGGGAGCGAGATCGTCATCGACGGCGCCGCGGCGGGACAGAAGAGCGATCTGCGAAGCACCCTTCCGCGCCAGCCATTGCGCCGTCGCGAAGCCGAAGCCGGTCGTGCCGCCGACGACAACATAGAGACCGGGGCGGGCGGCATAGTTCAGCGAGGCCAGGTCGGTCCGCGCGGCACGGGGCGGGCGGATCACGATCTTGCCGACATGTTCGGAGGCCTGCATGGTCCGGAAAGCGGCCCCGACCTCATAGGCCTCGAAGCTGCGATAGGTCAGCGGCCGCAAGCCCTGCTTGCCGAAAGCCTCGGACAGCTTCGCCATCATCTCGCGCACCAGAGCAGGGTCGGCAGCCAGCAATTCGTCGAGATCGACACCGCTATAGGCGATGTTGCGCAGGAACGGCCGCAGGGCGAGCTGCGTATTGTCGAGGAAGTCGCGCTTGCCGAGCTCGAGGAAGCGCCCGAAGGGCTTGAGCAGGCGGAAGCTCGCCAGCATCGCCGGCCCCGCCAGCGAGTTGAGCACGACATCGACATTGCCGATCTGCCTGCGAATCTCGTCAGCGAAGCGCTCCCGCCGCGAATCGAAGACGGCATCGGCTCCGGCAGCCATGGCGATGGCGCGCCGCGCATCGTTGCTTGCCGTGCCCAGGACCTCAGCACCGTGCAGCTTGGCGATCTGGATCGCCGCAAGGCCGACGCCTCCGGCCGCACCATGCACCAGCACCTTCTCGCCGGCGCGGACATGGCCGCGCTCGACCAGAGCATACCAGGCCGTGGAGAAGGCGACGGGGATCGTCGCAGCAGCCTCGAGGTCGAGACCTTCGGGGACCGGGAAAAAATGCCAATCGGGGCAGATGATGTGGGAGGCGAAGGCGCCGGCGGCGAAGCCCATCACGGGATCGCCCGGCTGCAGGCGCGTCACGCCGGGCCCGACCCGGCTCACCCGTCCGGCGCATTCGAAGCCGAGCGCCGCGCGCGTCAATCCAGCGCCGAGCAGGTCGTCGTCAAGGAGACCAAGGCCGACCATGAGGTCGCGATAGTTCAGACCGGCGGCAACGACCTCGACCTCGATCTCACCCTCGCCCGGCTCATGGCGTGCTTGCCGCAGCCATTCGAAGCCGTCGAGGCCGACGCCGTCGGCGAAGTGCAGGACGGCACGCTCGTCGGAGCCGAGTGGCCCATCGCGCTCCATGCCGCGCCGGACACGGCTAACCTCGATCCCGGAAGCGGTGATCCGCAATTCCCGCTCGGCGTTTTCTGCCTCGAGAATGTCGGCGAGCCCTGCCGCCGGCGAAGACGAGGCGATATCGACGAAGCGCAAGTCGATCTCGGGGAACTCGTTGATCGCCACCCGCATAAAGGCGTGGATACCGGCCTCCTCTCCCGCACGGATGTCGTCGCCGGCCGAGGCAGCCTCGGCCAACACCAGCATCCGGCAAGGGCGCTGGGTGGCGGCCAGCAGCTTCAGGACGACGATGAGCGTGTCGATGCGCCCGGACAACCGGTCGAGCGATGTCGGATTCGCGGCTTCAGGCGCCACGACGACCGTCGCGCGCGCGCCTTCCGGCAAAGCTTCGAGCCAGGCGGCAAGCTGCCCGCCCCCGTCGTCCTTGAAGAGCGGAGCCGCCATCAGGCCGTAGCGGCCGCGCGGATCGGCGGCCCCCTGCCCGGTCACGACGGCGACCACGTTCGGAGCATGATGCGGCGCTTCGGCCGCAGCGCCCCGCGCGCTGATCAAGGCCAGCGCCCCATCCTGACTCTGCCCCGACTCCACTGCGGTGGCGCCGGCCTCCTCGAGCTGGCGGCACATGCCCGCCAGCCCACCATGAGGCAAACTGCCATGCCCCTGCCAGATGGCAGGCGTTGCCGCGCCGAGCAGGAATGAAAGGTGAAGGTCGTCGCCGGGCTGGGCGAGCAGGATCGGCGCATCACCGGCCAGCAGCCCCAGTGCACCGCGGATCGCCAGCGCATTCGTCTCATGGAACGGAGACAACGGCATGTCGAAGCCGATCAGCGCATCGAAACGACTCGGGGTGGATTTCTCGATACCGTCAATCACGAGCATGTCGAAGACACTGCCCATTCCCGGCCCATGCCTCTGCTCATCGGCCCTCTCGACATTCGCCACCGCGAAGGTCACCTGGATGCGCCCGGCCTGGACGGCCTCCGCCAGCGCCTCGGTCAACCCGCCATTCCAGCCGCCGGCGACGAGCACGCGCAAGGGCCGTGAGGCCGCCGCGGTCCAGTCGTCAAGTACCTGCTTCGCCACGTCGCGCATCGACGCGCAGATGCCGCGCAGATCCCACTGGTCATAAGCGAAACCGGCGGAGCGGGCGTCGATCTCGCCCCGCCGCAGAAAGGGGCCGGCTTGGACCAGCGCCTGTGCGGCCAGGCGCAATTCACGGTTTGCCGCCGGGAAACGCTGCTGGAGCGTGCCGAGCAGGGCCTGAGGCGACGGCATGGCGAATGTCGCGGAGAGCCGCGTGCCATTCTCCGTGCTGTCCAGACCGCCGGCCCTCGCGAGAATGTCCCTGGCCATGCCGAACAGCGGCTCGGCAACGGCTGCGACCTTGCCCTCGATGACGACACTTTCGAAACTATCGCCACGCGCCGATGAGAGCAGATCGCGGCTGAGGCTCCGCGCCAAGGAAATGGCGAAGGCCTTCAGCAGCAGCGACAGCTGCTGCGCCTCCTCGGACGGGCCGCCAGCTTCTTCGAAAGCGGGCGCCGGCAAGGTGACCGGAGCGATTGCGAGACGGTCCTCGCGGAAGGTCCGCTCGATCATGAACGGCTTGACGAGATGCACGGAGCGCAGGACCGCGGCCTCGATCGAGGCGACGCGTCCGCCATCCTCGTCCATCAACGCGACGGAAAGCGTCTTGAAGCGGTCGGTCTCGGTCTCGAGCTTCGTCACCGAATGGGCGACACCCACGCCCGGCTTCCAGACGCGGATATGCCGGAAGCGGATCGGAAGATGCGCCTTGCGCTCGCCGTCACGCTGGGGGCGGGCCAGGAAGAGCCCGTGGAAGCTGGCATCCAGCGAGACCGGGTGCAGCACATGCCGGTCGTCGTAAGCGCCGGTTCCGCCCTCGGGAACCCGCAGACGGCTCTCGCCGACGGTCTCGTCCCGGAGCGTCGAGATCACCGCCCGGAAGTGCGGGCCGTAATCGAGCCCGGCCCGCTCGGCCGCGGCATAGATTTCCGCCGCCTCGCTCAGAATAGGCTCATCGACGGTGGGAAGCGGGAGCAACGGCAACGCCGCCGCATTCTGCAAGGGAGCGAGCGCGCCCCGCGCGTGCAGGATCCAGTCGCCGGTCGCGAAGCGGCGCCGACTCCAGATCTCAACGGTGCCGGTATGCTCGAAATAGCGGGTCGAAACCTCGCGGGTCTCGTCATCGCCGAAGGTCATCGCCTTGGTAATGTCGAATTCCGCGATCTCGAGCGGCACCTCTCCAAACAGTTCGCGGCCGGCGGCCAGCGCAAACTCGATCAGCGCTGCGGCCGGCATCACCACGCCACCATCGACGCGGTGATCGTCGAGATAGGGCAGCAGCACGGGATCGAGCAGATTGCGCCATTCCGCCGAGCCGTCCGAAACGCGCGGCCCGAGCAGCGGATGCAGCGGCTGGCTCGCGATCAGGCGGCCATGGACGCTGATCGCCTCGACCGTTTCGTCGAAGCGATATTCCTCCGGCTGGAAAGGGTACGGCGGCAGAGATTCGACCATCGTCGGGGCAGACCCGAACACCGCCTCCCGGTCATGGGCGACACCGTTGACCACCAGGCGTACGACGACGCCGCGGATCGGGTCGCGGTCGGCAAGATCATTGGCCGCCAATGTCGGCAACACCGGATTCTGCGCCTCTCCTGCTCGCAGGATGTCCGAGATCGGCCCGACCAAGAGCGAGCGCGGCGCGATTTCGACAAAGGCCGCATCCGGCTGAGCAGCCAGTACGGCCGCAACCGCATCGGCGAAGCGGACGGGCCGGCGGATATTATGCCACCAGTAATCCGCATCGAGTTCACCGGGGACCAGCAGTTGCCCCGTCACCGTCGAATAGAACGGCACGCGCGGGGCCTGGACAGCTATCGTGCCGAGATCGGCGACAAGCGCCTCCTGAATCTCGTCGAGCGCCCGCGAATGGAAGGGATAGTCGACATGCACCGGGACGCCGGCGATGCGGCTCTTGCGCGCTAGGCGCGCCAGCGCCTCAAGCTGGCCGGCAGGGCCGGAGACGGTCGTCGAGGTCGCGCTGTTATAGGCTGCGATATCGACATCCTGCATGCCGGCTTCGGCGAGCAATTCCTCCACTTTCAGTGCGGGGCAGGCGAGGACCAGCATGCGCCCCTTGCCACGCACCGTTTCCTGATGATGACTGCGCTTGTGCATGATCCGCAGCGCATCGCGCCGGGAGATCAGGCCGGAACATTCCACCGCCGCGATTTCCCCGACGCTATGGCCGAGGCTGCCGACGGGACGAATGCCGTATTCGGTCAGAGCGACGGCGAGCGCGGACTGAACCGCGAAAATCAGAGGCTGTGCGATCGAGGTCTGTTCGAGCTCATCGTCCGAAACCCCATCGCGCAAGCGATCGGCGATCGACCAGCCGGCAATCTCCGCATAGATGCGGTCGATATCGTCGATCTCCCGCCGGAAGGTGGCATTGGCGCGATAGGCTGCGCGCCCCATCCCCACGAATTGCGCGCCATTGCCGCTGAATACGAAGACCGCAGGCCGCTCGGCGCCATGGACCACGGCGGCAGAACTGTCCTTGCGGGAAGCTGAACCTTGCGCGAAGGCCCGCAGGCTTGCCGCCAGATCCGCTGCGGCGGGCGGTTTCTCCTGGATGGGAACGGCGAGCCGATGCGGCAGCAGCTCGCATTGATAGGCGAGCGCACTTGCAACGCGCGCCACAGACAGATCGCCCGAAACCGCCTCTGCAACCTGCAGCGCGCGCGCTTTCAGCGCATCGGCCGTGCTTGCCGAGACCAGCAGCACCTCGGCCGGACGGGAAGCCGCGCCATTCGCTCTGCCCTGCTCTTCGCCGCGCGCCGAGCGCAAGATCGCATGGCCATTGGTGCCGCCGAAGCCGTAATTGCAGACACCGGCGAAGAGATCGCGCCCATCGGACGGCAAGGCGAGAGGCTGGACGAGAGGCTGCAGATTGAGATCGTCGAAAGGAATCGCCGTGTTGGGCGCTTCGGAAAACAGCGATCGGGGAACGAGACGCTGTTCCAGTGACAAACTCGCCTTCAGCAAGCTCGCGAGCCCGGAGGCCGCCTCCAGGTGACCGAGATTAGACTTGATCGACCCGATCGGCAGTGGCGCCGCGCGATGCCGGCCAAGCGCCTCGCCGATGGCAGCCGCCTCGATGGGATCGCCGATCTTCGTTCCGGTCCCGTGCGCTTCCACAAAGGCCAGGGCCTCGGGATCGAACCCGGCATTCCGATAGATCGTCTCGATCAGATGCTGCTGGGTTTCCTGCGACGGCAGCGAGATGCCGTTGGTCCGGCCATCTGCATTCGTGCCGGCGGCGACGACGACGCTGCGAACCCGGCGGCCGGCTGCGATCGCCTCGGTCTCCCGCTGCAGCACCAGCACGACCGCCCCCTCGGAGCGCACATAACCGTCGGCGGCCTCGGAGAACGGCCGGCACAGCCCCGTCGCAGACAGCATGCGCGCCTGCGAAAAACCGATGAAAGGCACGGGCGAGAGCAGCATGTTCACGCCACCGACGATGGCAAAATCGACTTCGCCGGCACGAAGCGCCGCCACGGCCTGCGCGAGCGCGATGAAGGAAGAGGAACAGGCCGCATCGACCGTGAAGCTCGGCCCCTTCAGGTCGAACACGTAGGATAGCCGGTTCGCCAGAATCGACAGGGCGTTGCCGGTCATGAAGTGGCTGCCGATGACGGCCGGATCGAAGGCGCCGGCACTCTGGTAGTCGGCGAGCGAGGCGCCGACATAGACGCCGACATTCCCGCCGGCCAGCGTCGAGGGCGGCAGGCCGGCATCCTCGAAAGCGCGCCAGGCAGCCGTCAGCAGCAGGCGCTGCTGCGGATCCATCTGCTGGGCTTCGCGCGGGGAGATGTTGAACGGCGTCGGATCGAATCCGAACGCATCGTCGAGATAGCCGCCGGCGAAACTATAGGAGAATCCGGGAGCGGGATCGCCCGGCCGCAGGAAGCGCTCGACATTCCAGCGCCCGCGAGGCCGCTCGGAAACAACGTTGCGACCTTCCAGCAGCAGCTTCCACAGCGCTTCGAGGCTATTCGCACCGGGTAGAATGCAGCCAGCGCCGATAATGGCTGCCTCTGCGTCAATTGATTGCTTGTGAAACGGCATAGACTTCGACAATCCCAGTGATCTCACGCAATCATGGCCGATATGTTACGGCAAACTAGTCTCGCTCCCATCCTTGCTCGCTGATACGGGGCATTGCGGAAAAAAACAATCCAAACTCAGTCTAAAGCTGCTTCACCGTCTTCGATCCTTCGAATGAACGACGATAGCGCGGCGAAGTACTCGGTCCAGGTCAGGCTGGCATAGTCCGCAGAAGGCGCCAAACGACGCGGCCCGGCCGGCAGGAACGAGGCAATCGCCGCCTCCCAGCCGAGACCGTCGATGGGATCGACAAAAACCGTCTCGGGATGGCCGACTTCACGATGCGCCGGAATGTCGGAGGCGACGACCGGCGTACCAAGCGCCGCCGCCTCCACGACCGGCAAGCCGAACCCCTCGATGAAGGACGGCATCAGCAAGGCACGCGCGCCGCTGATCACCCGCTTCATTGCCGGCGTGGAAAGGCCGTGGAGCGCATGGATATAGGTGCTCACATCGCCGGAACGCCGCAGGCGATCGAGAATCAGATCGCCCTGCCAGCCCTTGGCGCCGGCGATCACGAGATGCGGCGTGGCCGCGCCAAGTCGGCGGTGCAGCCGCTTCCAGACCTCCAGCAGCAGGAGATGGTTCTTCCTGAGTTCGATCGCGCCGCAGACGACGAAATAGGGAATCGCGGCGAGCGTCGGATCGGGGTCGGGTGGCTCTCGGAAGATCGAGGGAACGGGAAGAGGCAGCGCCAGCGTCGGCAGCGCTCTCGCACCGCGGCGCTCGAGTTCAAGTTCGATCGCCAGCTGGGCCGTGCGGGTCGTGACGATCAACCCGGCGGCATAACGCGCCGTCTGATCGACCATCGCCGCGTGAGCCTTGACCGCACCGGGCGAGACATATTCCGGCATCTCCAGCGGGATGACGTCATGCAGCATGAAGAGCGGGCGCACGTCGGGGCGCTTGTTCAGCCAGCGCAGCAAGTACGGGACCGCCAGGCCGATCTGGCCGACATTGACGTAGACCGTCCCGGGTTTGAGGGTTTTCACGACGTCTTTACCGAATCCGATGCCCGTTGCCTTGAGCAGCGAGGTCATGCGGGTGGACACGGCAAGACCGCCGTTCCGCGGAAGATGCCAGGACGACTTACCTGCCTGCATCGTCGGCGCGAGTGACATCCAGGCGCCGTCGGCCGCCGGCTGCCTGTTCTCGGCCCAAAGCTCCTCGAGCCGCGTCAGTCCGCGTAGAGCTCTCTCCCGAGGGAACGCGCGCGTGCCCCAAGCCGTAGGCAGGATCGCCCAGCAGTCATCGTTCGAATGCTCGAAAAAATGGCGTGCATAGGCGAGATCGACCCGATCGATCCCGCGAGGCGTCAGGGACAGTGGCCCCAAGAATAGCCGTGTTGCATCATAGGCGATCGGCACAACAAGACCCTGGCACAGTCAGCTGAAATCGGTTGCCGATCGTCACAATCTTTACACAGCACAACGAGCCGGAATGCCCAACAGTCGCATGGCATACGTTTCTCGCAACCGCAACACTTGAAACGCATTGCTAGCTCGGCAATAGCTAGCCAACCTCTTCCGCACCGAGCAGTCGACTTCATTGATACGCATCAACAACAGCCTCGTCGGCGCCATCGAGCGTAGGGCCTTGGCCTGGCTCGTCCGGCGGATGCCGCGGAGCGTCACCCCCGACAAGCTGACCGCCTTCGGCATCTTCGGCGCGGCACTCACGCTGGCGGGCTATGTCCTGACGGCCTGGTCGCCAGGCTTCCTGTGGCTGGCCTCGCTCGGCCTCGTCTTCCACTGGCTGGGCGACTCGCTCGACGGCAGCCTCGCACGCTTCAGAAAGATCGAGCGGCCCAAATACGGCTATTTCCTCGACCAGACCATCGATGTCGTCGGCAACCTGCTGATCTGCGCGGGCATGGGTCTGTCCGCCTATGTGCGCATGGACGTCGCCCTGCTGGCGCTCGCCGGCTATCATGCCTTGTCGATCTATTCGTTGGTCAAGGCCTGCGTCTCCGGCGAGCTCCACATCTCGCTGGTCGGCTGGGGTCCCACTGAGATGCGCCTGCTCATCATCCTGATGAACACGACGATCTTCTTCTTCGGCGCACCACCCTTCACAGTCGTCGGCCTGACCATGACCTGGTGCGACGTCACCATCCTGCTCATGGCAGCCGGTCTGTTCACGACCTTTGTCTGCCTGCTCGCGAGCTATGCGGCCCAGCTTGCCCACGAGGAAGCCGCCAGCCGCAAATAGGGCCGAAAACGGCCGGGAGAGGCCGTTTCCGTCACCCCTTATCCGTAATAGGCGATGTATTTCCGGAAATAATCTTCCCAGGTCAGCCATTCGCCGCGCACGAGATATTTGCGCCTGGCATCCGCCCAGCCGATCCCCAGGGCGGCCGCCACCTTCGGATGGATCGGCACCTGCAGCCGGCGCAGCGAATTGAGCGATCCCGGCAGCCAGAAATTCAGCGACAGCCCCAGTTCCTTCGTGACCTGCCTGACCAGCATCTTCATGATCCGGCCATTGGGATGGGCCGTCGTGTAAAAAGCCTGCTTCGTCCTGAAATTATCGAGGATATAGGCGCCGATTCCCGCGGGGAATTTCCGATCCATCTCCTCGAGCCTTGTCTGCTCGAACTGATGCAGGCGCTTGAAATCGATCAGCCGCTCGATCGCCAGCGATTCATAGGTCCGGAAGCGGAGTTCGGGGTCGGGAATCTGGCGCCGCAGCCGCCCGAGCAGCCCGTCGAAATAGGTGAACTCGAAATTGGGGAGGTCGCGGTTGCGGGCGAGCCTGTCGTCCGGCCCGTTGAAGGCGTCGAAAGGCCAGGGCGAGGCGAAGCGCACGCAAGGGTAGCGCAGCGTCGGCAGGTCGCTCGGCACATCGGCGCGCAATGGATATTGCTCCCATTCCCGGATGTCCTGGATCAGGAGGAGGTCGCATTCCTGCAGGTCGCGCCGGCCCTGCTCGTGCAGGTTCACCGGCAATTCCATGTAGTGGTGCTTGACCGAGAAATGCCGGGTGAAACCGGAATGATAGCGCAGCGCCTCGGCCAGGAGATTGCCCTGGCAATTGCCGAAGATGACGATCTGCTTCTTTCGGCTCCCGGAGGAAGCGGTCACCCCGGACGGCGCCGGCGACGCCACGGCCGGGGCATCGGCCGAGACGCGACGCAGATCGAGTGAGCGCAACAACAGGCTCGCATTGCGGAAATGGCGCATGCGGATATCGATCGTGCGCGGCACGCCGGCATCGAGCCCGATATCCTGAGGCACGGTGAATTCGAACGAAACACGGCCTGTTTCCAGCTCGCTCGCCAGGAAGCGGCCCTTTCCGAGCCGAATGCCGTCCCGGGTTTCGACCTCGACCGCCAGAGCAGCCTCCGACGGACGCCGGGCTCGCTTCAGTTCGCAACCGATCTCGGCGCGATAGAGCCCGGCCGGGAGCCGCAGGATCGCCGAACTGCGCCACAGTTTCAGGGGCGTGATGGAAAGCGGCGACAGACGAACCGCGCCGGGCAACGGCAAGGTCCGCAGCCGGCCGAGCAGGCGCCAGGGTTCGAGCTCGGCCGGAACGTTGTCGAGCACCGTCGCTGCCGGTTCTCTATGCAACGTCACCGCGACCATGGTCAGCAGGGCGTTGCCGAAATGCGTGAAGCGGAACTCGAAGGGAACATCGGCACCGCCTTCGATACCCAGCTCACGCGGCACCTCGAAGGCCAGGCTCTGCTCGCCACCCCGCAGCTCCGCCGCGCTGTAGTCGCGCCAGGCGCGCAGGATGCGGTTCTGCGCGACGATTTCGAGTCCCATGACCGGGTGGTCACCCTGAAGGGGCATGCGCACCCGGCAATGGAAGGACAGGCGATAGCGCCCCTCCGGCAAACGCAGGAAGGGGCCGTAGAGAAAGGCCTGGGCCGGGACCAGCAGGACGACGGAGACCGAACCGTCCGCCCAGCGTCTTGCCGGCTCGCGCACCTCCATGACAGGCAGCAGCGAGCGGGAAGCGCCGTCATCCGGTTTCGGCATCGGTTCCAGCGGCGTCTCCGCTTGAGCTAGCGTATCCATCCTCGGTTCCAGCGAGTCGCTTTCGGCTTTCATGCGTCCATGACGAAGCTGATCGGCGCATGCTCTAGCATCACTCGCGCGAACATGCAGCCGGCACCTTCGCACCGATGCAGGTTGATCTCGCCGGAAGTGCACTCCATAGAAGGCAACACGCTTTCTCGACCTCATCCCGGCACGGAAGAGCAAGCGACAGTTGCAATATACTCCCGGCCACTGGCGATGCTTGTTCCGTAGATCGATTGCGATGAGCCATTTTTCGTCACTGGCCGAGGTTCTGCAGCACCAGGCCATGTCTCGGCCGGATGTCGCCGCCGTGACGGTCTATTCCGATCGCCCCGGCGAACGGCCGAGCCTGACCTTCGCCGCGCTTCACGCACAGGCCGCGCATCTCGCGCGCCAGCTCGCGGCCGAAACCGCACCGGGCGATCGCGCGCTGCTGATCTTCCCCTCCAGCGTCGAATTCGTCGTCGCCTATTTCGCCTGCCTGATGGCGGGCGTGGTCGCGGTGCCGATGATGCAGCCGCGCCGCAACGCAAATCACGACGCCAGCGCGGCGATCATCGCCGATTGCACGCCGCGCCTGGCACTGAGCCCGGCTTCCGATCCCGATCCGCGCGGCCTGCTGCGCGAGCGCCTGGCCGCGCATGGCATCCGCCACCTCCCGGTCGCGCTGGCGCCGGAGCCTGCGCCCCTCGACGCCTTCCGACCCAATGCCGACGGCCTCGCTTTCCTGCAATACACCTCCGGCTCGACCTCATCGCCCAAGGGCGTGATGGTGAGCCACCGCAACCTGATCGACAATCTCGCGATGATGCGGGAGCGGCTGGGGAACCACGCGGATTCGGCGCATGTGAGCTGGATTCCGCTCTACCATGATCTCGGCCTGATCATGAACCTGCTGCAGCCGATCTATCTTGGCGCGCCCTGCGTCCTGCTGACGCCGTCAGGGTTCATGCATCGCCCGCTGAACTGGCTTCGCGCCATCCACGAGCATCGCGCCGAGGTTGGCGCCGCCCCGAACTTCGCCTTCGATCTCTGCGTCGACCGCTTCCGACCGGAACAGATGGAAGGCATCGATCTCAGCAGCTGGAAGATCGCCCTCAACGGCGCCGAACCGGTGCGGGCCGCAACGCTGGAACGTTTCGCCGAGACCTTCGCCCCCTACGGCTTCGCACCCGAAGCGATGCGCCCCGCCTATGGGCTGGCCGAGGCAACGCTGCTCGTGACCGCCGCCAAGCGGGGCTCTCTGCCCCGCACGCTCGACGTCAGCGCGAAGGCGCTCAAGGCCGCCCGCATCGCGCCGCCCGAGGACGCCGCCGATCGGCATGTCAGCGCCAGTTGCGGCTCACCCATGACCGGGCTGACGATCGCCATCGCCGATCCGCAGACGCGGCGCCCGCTGCCGCAAGGGGCGATCGGCGAGATCTGGATACAGGCCTCCAGCGTCGCCGGCGGCTACTGGCAACGCCCCGAGGAGAGCGAACAGACCTTTCGGGCCAGGCTGGAGACAGATGCCCCTGGCTCCGGCGGCTCCTGGCTGCGAACCGGCGACCTCGGGCATCTCGACGAAGCCGGTGAGCTCCATGTCGTCGGCCGCATCAAGGACGTGATGATCATCCGCGGCGTCAATCACTACCCGCAGGATATCGAAGCGACGGTCGCAGCCAGCCATCCCTCGCTGCGACGCGACCACGGCGCAGCCTTCACGATCATCGACGAGCATGACATCGAGCGCATCATCGTCGTCCAGGAAGTCGAGCGCACGCAGCGCCGTGACATCGCCGAGGCCGAGGTCGTCGCGGCCGTGCAGGCGGCGGTGGTCAACAATCACGATGTCGCCCTGCATAAGGTCATGCTGATCCGGACGGGCTCCCTGCCGAAGACGACCAGCGGAAAGGTCCAGCGCAGCCTGACCAGACTCCGGTGGCTGGAGGGAACGCTCGAGCCCTGGAATCTGTCGGGAGATGCCGAGGAGCGCAGCGCGGCCTCCGCTTGACGGAAGTCCGCCAGCGCGGCAAGCGAAAGCCCCGCGCCCAACCCGACGGATCATCATGCCGCCCGCTTCCGAGATCGAACGCTTCTGCCGATCCAGTCTGGCCGCGATGCTCGACATCGACGAGGTCGGGATCGTGCCGGCAACGACGTTCGCCGGCCTCGGCCTCGACTCGGCTGCCGCCGTCCATTTCGTCCTGGAAGTCGAGCAGGAATACCGCGTTGAGCTCTATCCCGGCGTCACGCAGGACTACCCGACCGTCGCCCAGTTCGTGGACTATCTCGGCACCTTGAAACCACTCTAAGCTACGGGCGTTTCAATCGAATTTTTGCAGGACAATCCTGCATCAACTGCCCTTTTCTGCGCGATCCGACCTCGACGGCACCGATGATCGGCGGTAGGTAGGCCCGGCCGACAGACCGATGCGGCAGGACGCTCCACCGGATGGACCAGCGCTGATGGCACATGCTTCGAACACGGCAGGCAGCCAGCACATGGGCAATGCCGAGGACATCATCCCGCGCGATATCCGCTTCGGCATCCTGGAGAACGCCCAGCGCCACTGGCTGGAAGACGACATCATCAAGACCGTGCTGATCGACGGGCTGTCGATCTTCCTGCCCGAAGGTGAGCGCTTCTTCATCCGCTCGCTGAAGCATTACGGCCCCAAGCTGCAGGACAAGGAGCTCGCGGCCGAGATCAGCGGTTATTCCGTGCAGGAGGCCTATCACACCCGCGAGCACGAGGAATACAACCGCGCGATGATGTCGCTCGGCTACGATGTCGAGAGGATGGAGAAGCCGATCCGGCAGGGCTTCGAGATCGTCAAGAACCCGCTGCACCGGCTCTCTATCACCTGCGCGATCGAGCATATGACGGCGACCCTGTCGACGCTGACGCTGCGCCATCCGGAATTGATGGACAAGGCCGCGCCGGCCTATCGGCGGCTGTGGATGTGGCATGCGCTCGAAGAGCTGGAGCACAAGGCTGTCGCGCTCGACGTGCTCAAGGCGGCAACGCCGGAGATGTCGAGCTGGCGGCGCTATCTGGTCCGCGTCCTCGGCATGAACGCGACGCTGTTTCCCTTCCTCGTGCTCTTCCTGCGAAACGTGCCGATCTATGCGAAAGCCGACGGGGTCAAGACGGGCCTGCGCTTCTGGCTGCGCTTCTTCTGGGTGACCATGATCTATCCAGGCTATTGGCGGCGCTGCCTGCCCAACACCCTGCGCTACTACCTGCCTGGCTTCGATCCCCGCAACAGCGACGATCAGGAGCTGATGCGCAAGGGACGGGACTGGCTGGCCGCCAACCTGCCGCCGCAGCCGGACACGGCTGCCGCCAAGCCCAGCGCTTGAGGCGCAGCACGGTGGCAAGCCAAGCCTTCTCACGCCTGCTGGAAGCGATCGACAGAGGCGCTTTTCCGCGAACGCGGAAATGGCTCTGGCGCAGCCTCTACAGTATCCTATCGCGACGCTGGCGCGACGACGATTGGCGCTTCATGAACTATGGCTTCCTGCCGCCGGGGGAAGCCTTTCCGCTCGATGGTTGCGACGAGGTCGACCGTCCCTTCATCGGGCTCTATGCGCAGGCGGTGACCGGCTTGCCGGTGAAAGGCGCGCGGGTGCTCGAGATCGGTTCGGGCCGCGGCGGCGGAGCGCGCTATGTCGCCCGCTATCACGGCTCCGCGGCTGTCACCGGGCTGGATTATTCGCCGGCAACGGTGCGGCTGGCGCGCCGCCTCAACCAGGACACGGCAAGCCTGACCTTCGAGATCGGGGATGCGGAGAAGCTGCCGCTCGCCGATGGCTCGGTCGATATCGTCGTCAATATCGAATCCTCGCATTGCTATGGCGATGTGCCGGCCTTTGCACGCGAGGTCGCGCGCGTGCTCGCTCCCGGCGGCTGGTTCACCTTCGCCGACATGCGCGGCAAGAGCGCGCTTCCCCTGCTGCGCCAGCAGCTGGCGGTGCCCGGCCTCGCGCTGCACACCGAGACCGATCTGTCGCAAGGCGTCATCGCCGCGCTTGACGCGGCCGAGCAGCGCAAGCGGGCGCGCATCTCCAGGATCCGCTTCATGCGCGGCTTCATCAGCGAATTCGCCGGCGCGAAAGGGTCGGTGCTTTATCGCGAGCTGAGCGAGGGGGGTGTCGTCTATCTCGCCCAGCGCTATCAGAAGAACGGCGGCGCCTGAACGCAGGCCTTCAGCCGTGATGCTTCACGGACGCTCCGGAGCACGCGACTCGGGCGCATCCGTCTCATTCCCGCTCGGCTCGAAGCTTTTCAGCGTGTTGTCGTAGCGCGGATGCAACGTACCCATCCAGCGATCCCAGAGCGAGAAGGTATGGCCGTAATTGAACCTGAACGTGCCGTGATGCTGGTCGTGGAACACCGTGCTGGCGAGTGGCCAGGGCGAACGGCCGGCCGGTGAGGCGAAATGTTCGAAGCCGGCATGGCCGAGCATCCCGCTGATCTGATCGTAGAGCTTCTGCAGCACGAGCATCTGCCACGGGACCGGCAGGACGAAGACGATGATCGCGTAATATGCCTGGTTGAGAAGCGCCTCGACGAAGCTCTCGTGATGGTTGCTCCAGACCGTCGGTGCCACGCTCTTATGGTGAAGCGCGTGGAAGCGATAGAAGACGCGGCTGTGAAGCAGGCGGTGCACCCAGTAGAACCAGGCATCGTAGAGCACGACCGAGATCATCAGCATCAACGGCCCGGACCACCAGGAGAGTTCCAGCGGGACCAGAGACCAGCCCTGCTGCTGCGCGAACAGCCCGAAGGCGAAGCAGACCGAGAGCGTGAGGATCGAGATCGGCGCCTGCCGCAATTCCTTCCATTTACGCCGGTTGACCCGGTCCTTCTGGATGCGGCGCTCGGGATGGCGGGCATTCATGATCTCGAAGAACAGCCCAGTCAGCAGCATGACCGCAACGACTGCCCCGACCACGAGGCCGAGAAGGCGAAGAAAATCGAGCAGCAGCGCCACCATCAAACCCTATTCCGATCACCAGCCGCAGGCACCATTACGTCCACACTTGACGAACCTGCCCGCGTTGCAGCGCCGCCGGTCGAGGACCGCGCCTATGCAACACCATCCAGGTAAAGCAGGCGATCCTCGCGATTGGTCGGATCGAGCAGCTCCTGGTCCGAAACCGGAGCAACCTGCGCATAATAGTCGAGGCTCCTCAGCACGGGGTAGGAAGCCCGCAGCCGGACGAGCAGCGCCTGGGGATCACGACACCGCCCGGGGTTGAACTCAAGCACGATCCGCGGCCGCCAACGCTCGATGACCTGGCTCAATCCGATGATGATGTCCTCTTCCGCCCCCTCGGCGTCGATCTTGAGGAAATCGACGCGGGGAAAGGCGCGGAGGAGCGAGTCGAGGCTATGGATAGGGACCGCGACCGCTTCCGCATCGTCGTTCGGCAAGGCCTTGCTGACCAGCGTCGCATTCTTCGGCTCTCCCGCCGGGACCATGAGACGCCCCTCGCCCTCCCCCGAACCCGCCGCGGCCGCCACAATGGTGCTGCGGCTGGCAAAGCCGTTGAGCTCGAGGGTCCGCTTCAGCGTGTCGGCAACGGGGGGGTTGGGCTCGACAGCCAGCAAGCGGCCATCGGGGCCGACGAGATCGGCCAGCAGCAACGCATAATAACCGAAGTTGGCACCGATATCGGCGACATGCATGCCGGGCGCGACGAGGCGGGCAATGAATTGCGTCAGCCACATCTCCCAATAGCCGTCGAGCATGACATGCGCACCGAAGCCTCGGTCCCGCGTGTCGAGGAACATCTTGTAGCGCCCCAGAACGCGGGCGAGGACCGCATGCTCGCCAAGATAGACGGTCTGGCTGGCCGCCCGGCAAATACACTCGGCGCGGTAGCGATCCGGCCCGCGCAACTCGTCCAGCGACAGGAGGCTTCCGGGTTGGATCGGCAATGGTGCCGGGATGTGCTTGTTCTTCATAAACCTGCCTACTCCGGCCAGACATCCCGGCACATGAAGGGCTTCGACGGGTGGCCCCATCAGATCATTTTCTTCATGTGGGCGGACCCCGCTTCGCTCGACGGCGCCCCGGAATCCACCAGGGACCATCGGATGATCCGACGCCGACGTCTGGTGCTAATCCAAGGTGCCAAAGGACGCAAACCTTCCGGAGTGAGACGAAGAGCGATACGGCAGCCGCGCAAAGGCGCAAGCTCTGCCGATAAGGTCAAATTGCTTCCATGGCTCGTAACAGCCTCTGGAGCCGGATGCGAAAAACCGGTTCCGACTTTTTCGAGTCAGGCTCTAGGTGGCGATACCCTGCTCCATCAGGAGGCGCACGATACGATCGGCCAGCTCGTCCGCTCCATATCGGCCGGTATCGAGGTGAAGGTCCGGCGCGCTCGGCTGCTCGTAGGCTGAATCGAGGCCTGTGAAGTTCCGAATCTCGCCACGCCGGGCCTTGGCGTAGAGGCCCTTGGGATCGCGCTGCTCGCAGATGTCGAGCGGCGCATCGACGAATATCTCGAAGAACGGCGTGCCGGCCAGGCGCTCGCGCACCATGGCGCGATCGGCTGCGAAGGGCGAGATGAAGCTGCACAGCACGATCAGCCCCGCATCCACCATCAAACGCGCGACTTCGGCGACCCGGCGCAAGTTCTCGACACGGTCGCCCTCGGTGAAGCCGAGATCGCGGTTGAGCCCGAGGCGGACATTGTCGCCGTCGAGCAGGATTGTCAGCTTGCGCTTCGCATGCAGCCTGCGTTCCAGACCGTCCGCAATGGTCGATTTCCCCGCCCCGGACAGGCCGGTGAACCAGAGCACCGCGCCCTTCTGCCCGAGCAGATCCTCGCGCGCCTTGCGATCGATCGTCAGAGCCTGCGCAAAGAGGTTGCTGCCGCGGTCGAGGGCATTGCGCACCATACCGGCCGCGACGGTCTCGCCCGTCGCCCGGTTGATCAGCAGGAACCCGCCGGTGGCCGGGCATTGGGCATAGCTGTCGAAGGCGATCATCCCGGGCGTCGCCAGGTGGCAGATCGCGATCTCGTCGCGCGTGATCTCGGTGGCCGCGATGCGGGCTCCGCTGATAATGTCGAGCTTGCCCCGGATCGCGGTCACCGTCACCGGACTCGTCAGGGTTCCGAGGCGCAACTCGTAATCCCGCCCGGCGAACAGGGATTGCTCGGCGAACCAGACCACATGGGCCGAAAAATGACTCGAGCAAGCGGGGGCGCCCGGTCCGGACCAGAGCAGGTCGCCACGGCCGAGATCGATCTCCGGAGACAGGGTCACGGCCACGGCCGTTCCCGCTTCGGCGCGCTCGACAGGGCCTTCGCTGCCGATCAGGCGCTGGATGACAGCCTCGGCGCCACCCACGGCAACCTTGACGCGGTCGCCCAGGGAGAGCCCCCCCGCCGCGATCGTGCCGGTGTAGAGGCGCTCGCCCTCCGGCGTACGGCTCATGCCCTGGATCGGCAGGCGCAAGCTCGCTTCGCCGTCGCTCCGGGGGACCTCGAGCTGTTCGAGATACTGCAGGAGCGTGACGCCCTGGTACCAGGGCATCGCGGCACTGATGCTCACGACATTGTCGCCGCGGCGGGCGGATATCGGAATCGCGACCATATCGAGCTGCAGATGCTTCGCTGCCGGAGCGAACGCCTCGACGATCTGGCCCAGGCGCTCTTGCGAGAAGCCGACGCCGTCCATCTTGTTGACGGCCAGGACGACGTGCCGGATGCCGAGAATGCTGCAGATCGCGGCATGCCTGAAGGTCTGCGGCCGGAGGCCGCGAACGGCATCGACCAAGATGATCCCAACCTCGCATTGCGAGGCTCCGGTGGCCATGTTGGCGGTATATTGCTCGTGGCCGGGCGTGTCGGCGATGATGAAATCGCGCCTCGCGGTCGACATGTAGCGATAGGCGACATCGATCGTGATGTTACGCTCGCGCTCGGCTTCCAGCCCATCCGTGAGCAGGGCGAAGTCGATCTCGCCATCGGCGGTACCGTAGCGGCGGGAATCCGCCGCAAGAGCCACGCGCTGGTCGTCGGGAACGGCACCCGATTCATAAAGCAGGCGCCCGATCAGGGTCGACTTGCCATCATCGACCGCTCCGCAGGCCAGAATGCGCAGCGCCGGCGGGCGGGCGGTGGGCAAACCGTGTTCGGTCTCACCGAAGACGGCGTGGTAGGCTGCGGAAACGGGGTTCAAAAATAGCCCTCCCGCTTCTTGGCTTCCATCGAGGCGGAGCCCGCGCCGTCGATCAGCCGGCCCTGCCGCTCGGAAGTCGTGGCCGCATCCAGCGCCGCGACCACCTCGGCGACAGTCGCGGCCGGCGATTCGACGGCTCCACAGAGCGGATAGCAGCCGAGGGAGCGGAAGCGGACGGAACGCATCTCGGGGATCTCGCCCGGCTCCAGCGGCAGGCGCTGGTCATCCACCACGATCAACGAGCCGCCTCGCCGCACCACGGGGCGTGGGCGCGCCAGATAAAGAGGTACGATCGGAAGGCCTTCGGCGAGCGTGTAACGCCAGATGTCGCGCTCGCTCCAGTTCGACAGCGGGAAGACCCGCATGGTCTCGCCGGGCCGCAGATGCGGATTCGCCAGCCGCCAGAATTCCGGGCGCTGGCTGCGTGGCTCCCAGCCATGCTGCGGGCTGCGCAATGAGAACATGCGCTCCTTCGCGCGGCTCTTCTCCTCGTCACGTCGCGCTCCGCCGATCGCCGCGTCGAAACCGCCCTGCTCCATGGCCTGCTTGAGCGCATCGGTCTTCATGATGCGCGTATAGGTGTTCGCGTCGACGGAGAACGGCGTGACGTCGTGCGCGATCCCGTCCCGATTGATGTGCACCCTCAGGTCGAAACCCAAGGCCGCGGCGAACCGATCGCGAAACGCGATCATCTCGCGGAACTTCCATGTCGTATCGATGTGGAGCAGCGGAAACGGTGGCTTCGCGGGCCAGAACGCCTTGGCAGCAAGATGGGCGAGGACCGTCGAATCCTTGCCGATCGAATAGAGCATGACCGGGTTCCGAAACAGGGCGGCCGTCTCCCGCAGCAGGAAGACCGCCTCCTCCTCGAGCCTCTGGAGCTGGTTCACGTTCCGCTTCTTCGTCCAAACACCGCGCTGTCTTCGACGAGCGTCGTGCAATGGCGACGCTCGTATGTTTCGCCTCGTCTCGCCTATGAGAACCTGGCGGCGACGCTGGTGCCCTGCACGATGGGCGAAGTCAGGCTCTGGAAGATGGAGAAGGCCTTCTGCACATCGGTCAGAGGTGCGTTCGAGACGTAGAGGATATCGCCCCGCTGCATCCGCAACCCCTGCGCCACGAAGAGCCCGTTGGGATCCCGCAGATTCACGCGATAGACGACCGGAATCAGGCGGCGCCCCTGGCCGAGAAGCGGACTATCCGGCTTGATCCGCCGCAGCGTCTCCGCGGTTTCGAACCGGTACAGGAACACGCCCTGCGGGTCCGCCCGGAAGTCGAGCAGACCGCCTGCCTTCGCGATTGCCTGCGCCAGGTTCATGGCGTCGGCGTTGAAAGGAATCTCGGTATTCTGACCGGTTGCACCGGCCGCGATGAAAGTCTGCGGGTTGCGCACCAGCGTCAACGTATCGCCGCCGCGCAGGTAGATGTTCTCCCGCGGGTTGTTGACGATCGTGATCATCGGCACCGCGAGTGTGCGCGAGCCGCGCGTCAACCGGACTTCCGTCTCGTTGACGGGCGCGCGGATACCACCGGCGGCAGCGATCACCTCGAGGACACGGTCGCCCTTGTTAGACAGAGGAATGCGGCCGCCCGATGCCACCTCGCCAGTGACGGCGACCGAGCTGCTGATCGCCCGGCTCAGCGTCACCAGAACCTGCGGCTGGATCGCCTTGCCGGCAAGCCGTTCCTGGATCGCGGCCTCAACCTGAGCGCTGGTCTTGCCAGCCACGCTGACGCGCCCGGCATAGGGCACGGAAATCGTGCCGTCACGGGCGACGGCCTGTTCGGGAATCGTCGCCGTACGCGATCCCGGCGTGAAGCGATCTGTCGTCAGCGGCGCGGAGAAGAGGCCGCCGGCGCCGGCTTCCCAAATCGTCACCGCGAGAAAGTCGCCGATTCCAATCCGGGTCTCGGTCGCTCCGCTCCGGTCGCCAAAGCTTCCGCTAAAACTTTGATCCGAGCGGCCATTGATCGCGACCAGCGAAGTCGGCGCCAGATCGACCAGCTCGAAGCCGGGATTTACGTCCTCGCCCTGCCGGGAGACGATATCGGCGGTGGACGGACCACTGGCGGGCAAATTAGAACAGCCCGCCAGCACCATGGCGGACAAAATCGCGACTATCCCAACCCGCACCGATCCCATCTCCTACACTCCCCGCCGACTACCATTGATCGCCCGATTTGAAAACCAAGCTGGGGCGACGGGGGGCCATTCGCCGAGGAGTGTGGTCTCATCGCATCGCCGACCGGTTACGACGGCCGCGGCTTCGGTAAACATGATTACTAAAATGCCAAGGAACCGGCTGAGAGCCGGCCGCCCGCATCGGACGCAGTGTCCATACCGACGAATGCCGGATACCTGCAGAAAGCCAGACGTCGCGCCCAGCCGCCCCCGTGCGGCAAACCCGCAGCCTATTTCATCTTGATCGCGTGCTCGCGAACACCGGCGAAGAGCAGCCAGCCCACGAAGAACAGGAGCAAGCTCCCGGCGAAGGTCAACAACACGCCTCGCAATCGATGCGGCCGCTCGGCGAAGTCTGCGACATGGGGTTCCACCACGCGCTCGAGATAGAGCTGCTGGCGACGCGCCTCGTTTCGGGCGACTTCGAGGCTGCTCATGGCGGAAGCGAGCGCCTTGACCGCAAATTCACGCTGAAGGTTGAGCCTTTCATAGCCGGCGACCTTCTCCGCCAAGCCGTCCGAAGCATTCGACACGCGCCGGCGCTCCAGCGTGATCTGCCCTTCGAGAGCTCCTATCCGGCGTTGCAGGCCGGAAATCTGAGGAGAATTCGGGGACGAAGCCTCGATTTCCCGGAGTTGCGCCGTCACGGCGGCGAGTTCGCTCGACAGGCGGCCGATGAGCTCGGCAATGAAGAGCGAATTTTGCGACGGGTCGAACATCAACTCGCGATTTCGGAATTCCGTAATCGCGATCTGAGTCTCGACCAGTCGTTCCTCGCCCCGCTTGACCTCCGTTTCCGCGAAGCGGATGGCATCGGCGCGAATCCGTTCGTTCATCCGATTGACCACCGCTTCGCCCAAGCCGAGCAACGTCCGGTTGATCTCGACAGAATCTTCAGGGCGGAACGCCTCCACGCTCAGGGTCGTCAGACCGGTCGTCGCGCCGTGGACGACGGTCACGCGCGACTTGTAGTATTGGAACAGTTCTTCCTCGCTGGGCCCGCGAATCAGATTGGGATATCGCGCGACAAAATCCGCGCCCGGGCGGTTGAACATCTCTCGCAACGGCAAGCGCTGCGAGAGCGCAGTCACCGCATCACGCGACAGAAGATATTCCTGCACGGAATAGCTGTCGTCCTGTGACCGGGTGATGCCAACGATCTGCAAGAGCCCACCGAGCCCGCCGGACAACGGCGCCTTGGCCGAGCGAACCACGAATGTGGATTCGGAAACGAACCGATCCGTGGCGATCAGGCCGAAATAAAGCGCCGAGACCAGCGTCGGCAACGCGACAAGCAGCAGAAACGCGGCGTGGCTCCAGCTGAGACGGATGGTGCGGCGGGGCCGCGACGCGGCATCCGGCACCGTCCCCACGTCGTCGGCCGTTCCGGGCAGCGGCAGGCGAAAGTGTTTGGCCGCGAGAGGCCGCGCCACATGGACGACCGGGCGCAACCGGCGAGAGATCTTCTCGAAGCGCTGCCTCATGCCGGTACCATATCATCCTGGCCGGTTCTCGAAGATGAACTCATCGCAGATATATACCCATGGCAGCGGCAACTCCCGGTTCGCCATTCCTATCGAGTGGCCAGCCTGCTATCTAGCATCCAAGTGTCGAGATCAGAAGACGACGATGTCCCAAGGTATAATAGAGGAAAATGTCACTGATTATGTTGAACTCGTTCCCCTGCGAGTCAACGAAACCGGTGTCGACTTGCCTTTGCGGAAGCCTCTACCGGGCTGGCTGGTCGCGCTGCGCCGGCATGCGCTGATCCTCGTCACATTTGCTCTGCCATGCCTTCTGGCCGTTCTCTATTTCGGATTGATCGTAGCGGACCGCTACACCTCCGAGGCGCAGTTCGTGGTTCGAAGCCCCAGCCGGTCGGGCCTCGGTCAGTTGGCGGGTATGATGCCGGCGACGGGAACGGAGCGCGCGCCCGACGAGGCCAGTGCCGTCCATCAGTTCGTACAGTCTCGCGACGCCGTCGAACTGCTCGTGCAGAAGGCGGATCTGCGCGCCATCCTGTCAAGACCGGAAGGTGATCCGTTCTGGCGCTTCCCGGGATGGCTCTCCAGGGACCTGCGGGAAAAGCTCTTCGACCGCTATCTGGACTTCGTTTCGATCAAACCGGACAGCAGCACCGGCATCAGCACCTTGATGGTGCAGAGTTTCAGGCCCGACGATTCCGTGAAGATGGCTCAGGTCCTCCTCGAAGGGGCGGAGGCGCTGATCAACCGGCTAAACGAGCGCGCCCGAGCCGACACGATAAGCGCCGCCGAACGCGAAGTGGAAACAGCCAAGGCCCGCGCGTTCGACAGGCGGGAGGAACTTACAGCCTTCCGGATGAAAGCCGGAACGGTCGATCCGGCGAAATCCTCCCAGAACCTCCTGGAGACGATCGGAAAGCTGTCTTTCGAGGTCGCGCAGCTCAACGCCCAGCTCGCCGAAGCGCAACGGAATTCGCCTCAGGGGCCGCAGATCGCGAATCTTCGCAACCGCATCCAGGCGATCGAACAACAGATCATCGAGGAGAAGCGGCAGATCGGCGGCTCGGCTCAGGCCTTGGCCCCGATCATCGCGGATTACGAGCGCCTGGTTCTCGAGCGCGAATTCGCGGACCGGGCGCTCGCCTCTGCTCTCGTCTCCCTCGAAAACGCCCGCATCGAATCGCAACGCCAGCAACTCTATCTCGAACGCGTCGTGGAACCGCACGCCGCCGACTACCCGAGCCAGCCGAAACGCCTGCTCTGGATCGGCATCATTTTCCTGCTCAGCTTTTCGGTCTATTCGATTGGACGCTCGCTGGGCAATTACCTCCGCCAGCGCGAGGATTGAGGCGATGCCGCCCACCGCCGCTTCGTCTCGGCCCGATGCCGCCCCGCAGGCACGCATCGAGCGCGCAGTGCGCGCCGACAACATCGTCAAGGAATTTCATACCGAACACGGACCCCGGCGCGTGCTGGACGGAATATCGTTCAGCGTCGGCGTCGGCGAGCGGATGGCGATCCTGGGCCGCAACGGCGCCGGCAAGTCGACGCTGATCAAGATCCTCGCGGGTGTCGAGCGGCCGACGCATGGCACGATCCATCGCGGCTTGAACATGTCGTGGCCGCTGGCCATCGGGGGCGGTTTCGAAGGGCAGATGACCGGCTACGACGCCTGCCGCTTCATCTCCGCGCTTTACGGCGCTCCCCTCAAGGACACCATCGAATACGTTGCCGATTTCACGGAACTCGGCAGCCAGCTCTTCACCCAGGTCCGCTTCTATTCGGACGGGATGAGGGCGCGCCTGGCTTTCGCTCTCTCGCTGGCGATCGACTTCGAATGCTATCTCATCGACGAGGTCATCCTGGTCGGCGATCGACGCTTCCAGCAACGCTGCCACGATGAGCTCCTCGTCAAGCGAAAGAGCCGGGCCATGCTGATGGCGATCCATTCCATGGAATTCGCCAAGGAATTCTGCAGCTCCGCATTGGTTCTGAAGCAGGGGCGCGGCCGCGTCTTCTACGATCTCGACCTTGCCTGTTCGATTTATGCGACCTTGTGAACCGACAAGCAGCGCGCTCCGTCTCCCGGTGAGTTCCCCGATATGACCGTCATCGTTCTCGGCGTCCCGAGCGCATTCTCCGCCTGGGGCTTCGACGTCATGCGCAGGCTCGCGAAGGCAACCCGGCCCGCAGCAGAGTTGCGCTGGATCGATCGCGGCGATGTGTTCGAAGACGACCCGGACGCCAACGAAATCATCTGTTCGCAATTCCCCTCACGCTCGCTGCGCGAAGCGGCGCGGAGGCCGCAAACGCGCCTCATCGTCTTCACCGCCGACAGCCTGGAAGCCGTCAGCTTTCAGCGGCAACGGCAGCCGAAACTGCTCGACGCCGTGCGGACGGTCGGCGCCAGCGTCGCCATGATCGGTGACTGCCAACCGCAGAAGCGGGCGCTCTTCCTCAACGCTGCCGCGCTCCCTTCGGCCGAGCTGGCGACGCAGCTCATCGCCAGCCACATCGATTGGCCTCTGCCTGCCAATTTTGCCGGTGTTCTAGCATCCGCGGGTCCGATACCGACCAGCTCCGCGCCGGCCTCCTCTTTGACGGAAGCAGAGGAAGGCATCGTCACGCTCGTCCTGGAGAATGGCATCGCGCATCTGCGTGACGCCAGCGTTCCCCTGAAGTCGATCTGGCCGCACCGCGTCTTCTTCGCGGGGGATCGGCCGAACGAAGAGGCTCCGCTCGTGACCGACGCCACCGGCGGATCACGCATCCTGTATTACGGTCCCTATTTTCACCTCGCCGAAGGAAGGTGGCGAGCCAAACTGACCCTCGGCTTCACCAAGGAGGCCGTCGGGTTGCCGCTCAAGATGACGGCATACGGGCCGGATGTTCTGGGCGAGGCACGGCTGCGGCCGCGCAAGGAAGGGATTTTTGCGGCCCATTTCACCTTCTCCGTCACGAAACCGGAACACCCCGTGGAATTCCATGTCCGCACCGAGGAAGGCGCGATCGAAGGGCGGATCGCGCTCGCCCAGGCGGAACTCAGCTATCTCGGCTCTGAGCCGGCCCAGCCATAAGCGCCTGCGTGCCGGTCCACCCGCTTGCCGGCGACACTCTGAAACTTCGGCCCGCTGCCGGTTTCCGTGGGCACCGAGATCAGGTGTTTCATGAAACTGGCGGTGGCTTATGCAGCGAAGACAGTTTGGGTGTGAGTTCAAGATCGAGGTAGTCCGCCTTATCAGGGATCGGAGAGCAAATGTGGCGCAGGCATCTCGGGACTTGGCTGAACGACCTCGAAATCAGCCGCCGTCAGCCACTTTGGCCCGCGCTGCGTCGCTGCCTGCACTCCTGGCATCGTGTTGTATGGAGCAGAGACGACGATATTGTCGTCAAGCGGCCGGCATCGCTATGAGTGGTTTACGGTCTCAGCAAAGCTAAGCAAGGGTGTGGCAGCTCATGTCCGATGAGGAGACCGTTCAGTCATGACAGGCGAGACACCCAGGCTCACGCTCGATTTTTTGATCGGGATGCTGAAGCAGGTTATCGAGCAAAATTCATCGCGCGATTCCGGAAAAATCACGAGCGCGACTTGGGGACCGGAGACCTTGCTGGAGGACACCGGCTTCAACTCTTATGATTTCGTCGAGATGATATTCAAACTTGAAGATCATTTCGACATCGAGATCGACTACAATGCCAATAACAACGTCAACGACGTGAAGACGATCGGCGAGCTCTACCACGAAATCCTAAAGCTGTTGGCAAACAAGCAGGCGGCATGACGCGTATCGTCGTTTCAGGCCTCGGCATCGCTTCGCCAATCGGCAACGACACGGGCAGCTTCTGGCAGTCTCTGCTGACCGGAAGCGGGAATTTCAAGGAAGCCTCGGCCTTGCCGGGCAAGGGCATTCGCGTCGCGGAAGTCCAAGGCCAAAGCTTCATGGAGGGGCTGGGCCTTTCTCCATCGGCTTGTGACCGCAACGCGCTGTTCGCCGTCGCAGCGGCGCGCCAGGCCCTGACAACCGCCGGCCTGGACGCAGGCTTGCCGCGCCCCGAGCGCGTCGGCGTCATCCTCGGGAATTCCGCCGGCGGGCAATGCAGCACCGATGAACAATATGCCCGGCTCTATACCCAGAACAAGCGACCGCACCCGATGACTGTGGCCAAGGTGATGGTGAGTTCTTCCGCCAGCTGGGTATCGATGACATCGGGCGCAACCGGGCCCTGCTTTGTGACGTCAAGCGCCTGCGCGTCGTCCAGCCACGCTATCGGCACGGCCATGCAGTTCCTGCGCGCCGGCCTTGTCGATATTGTCATTGCCGGTGGTACGGAAGCCCCGCTCTCGGCCGGAACCCTGCTCGCCTGGGACGCCATGAAGATCATGTCGCGTACCGCCTGCCGGCCGTTTGCCCTCGGCCGCGACGGCCTCATGCTCGGTGAAGGTGCCGGCATCATCGTATTGGAGACGGAAGCCCATGCGCGCGACCGCGGGCTCATTCCCAAGATCGAGGTCGCTGGCTTCGGCTTCAGCGCCGATGCAGGCGACATTGTCGCGCCCAATCTCGACGGCATGACGCGCGCCATGTCCCTCGCGCTGGCCGATGCAGGGCTACAGGCTGGCGACGTTGCCTATATCAATGCCCACGGCACCGGGACCCGCGCGAATGACCGTGCCGAGACGCAGGCGCTGAAGCGCCTGTTCGGCGACCGGCCCGTGCCCCCGACATCATCGATCAAGGGCGTGACCGGCCACGCGCTAGGCGCCGCCGGAGCCTTCGAGGCGATTGCGACGATCATGGCGATCGAGAACGGCATCGCCCCGCCGACCGCCAATTTTGACGCAGCGGACCCGGAATGCGACATCGACTGCATCCCTCATCAGGGCCGTGCGATGCCGATCCCGGTCGCCATGTCGAATTCCTTCGCATTCGGCGGGCTCAATACCGCGCTCGTCTTCAAGGACATGCGATCGAATTGATGGCTTTCGGCAAGCTTGCCGCCGGACTCAAGCCGCGCTTTCGGCTTCCCTGCCCTCCGGCGCGGCGATGCCGCGGCCGACATCGACATAGGTGAAGCCCTTCTCACGCACCTGCTCGGCGCGATAGACGTTGCGGAGGTCGACGAGAACCGGCGCCGCCATCGCTGCCTTGACTCGGTCGAGGTCGAGTGCGCGGAAGATGTTCCATTCGGTCACGATGACCGCCGCGTCGGCGCCCGCCACGCATTCATAGGCGTCGCGGCAATAGGTGACGCCCGCCGGCAGCACAGCCTTCGCCTGCTCCATGCCCTCCGGGTCGTAGGCGCGGATCGTGGCGCCGCCGTCCATCAGGGCGGTGACCACCGCGATCGAGGGTGCATCGCGCATGTCGTCGGTATTCGGCTTGAAGGTGAGACCGAGCACCGCGATCGTCTTGCCCCGCACCGAACCGCCGCAGGCCGCGACCACCTTGCGCCCCATCGCGCGCTTGCGCTGCTCGTTCACCGCCGCCACCGTCTCGACGATGCGCGAAGGCGTGCCGTGATCCTGCGCCGTCTTGATCAGCGCCAGCGTGTCCTTCGGGAAGCAGGAGCCACCATAGCCCGGCCCGGCATGCAGGAACTTGCCGCCGATACGGTTGTCGAGCCCCATGCCGCGGGCAACGTCCTGGACATTGGCGCCGACCTGCTCGCAGAGATCGGCGATCTCGTTGATGAAGGTGATCTTCGTCGCCAGGAAGGCGTTGGCCGCGTATTTCGTCAGTTCCGCCGTGCGCCGGCCGGTGTTCAGGATCGGCGCGTTGTTGAGATAGAGCGGCCGGTAGATATCGGCCATCACGGCGCGAGCGCGCTCGTCATCCGTGCCGACGACGATACGGTCCGGCCGCTTGAAATCCTCGATCGCCGCGCCCTCGCGCAGGAATTCCGGGTTGGAGACGACGGCGAAATCGGCATCGGGCCGGAGCTCGCGGATGATGCGCTCGACCTCGTCGCCAGTGCCGACCGGCACCGTCGACTTGGTCACGATCACCGTGTAGCCGCTGATCGCCCCGGCGATCTCGCGGGTCGCGGCGTAGACATAGGACAGGTCGGCGAAGCCGTCGCCGCGGCGCGAGGGCGTGCCGACCGCGATGAAGACCGCATCCGCACCCGCGACCGGGCCGGCGAGATCCGTCGTGAAGGACAGCCGCCCCGCCGCCGCGTTGCTGCGCACCAGATCCGACAGGCCGGGCTCGAAGATCGGGATCTCGCCGCGCTTCAGCGCCGAAACCTTGCTCTCCAGCTTGTCAACGCAGACGACCTCATGGCCGAAATCGGCAAAGCAGGCGCCGGAGACGAGCCCGACATAGCCCGAGCCCACCATCACGATCTTCATCGTTTGCTCCTTGTATCAAGCGCTCCCGGCAGCCCGGGAGGCGCCGTTGTCGCTTTGGCATAGTGCAATCGTTGCAAAACCAAAACCGGGTTCTCGCCGGCCAATTCAGGGAAACCGCGGGATGGCGGCCCTTTCGGCCGGTCATACCGCCACTGCGCAGATGCCCCTGTATCGGCAGGCAGCCCATCCTGCACCACGATAAGGCACCGGAATTTGACATGTTCCCGCTTCGGAGCGCATCGAAGCGGGCGCGCCTCCGCGGACCCGGCAAGGCATGCGCCCGAACCTGATATCGACGGACCACCCGGCATGACCAGCCTGAAATTCGGCACCTCCGGCCTGCGCGGCCTCGTCACGGAGCTGGTCGGCCTGCCGACCTATGCCCATGTCCGCGCCTTCTGCGCCATGCTGCAGGAGGACAGGGCGGCCGGAGCGCGCGGGGAAGTCCTGATCGGCCGCGACCTGCGATCGTCGAGCCCGCTCATCGCGGCGCAATGCGCGCAAGCCATCGCCGATGCCGGGCTTGAGCCGGTGGATTGCGGCGCCGTGCCGACGCCTGCCCTGGCACAGGCGGCGATGGCCGCCGGAAGCCCGGCCGTGATGGTGACCGGCAGTCATATTCCCGATGACCGGAACGGCCTGAAATTCTACCGCGCCCAGGGCGAAATCGACAAGGCGGACGAAGCGCGCATCCTCGCCCATCATGAAGCGCTGGCACTGACGGCTGCTCCGGACGTCTCGGCCGAACCGCAGCGGCGCGACGTCGTCTCCGGCTATCGCGCCCGCTATGTCGATTTCTTCGGGCGCGCCCTGGAAGGCCTCACCGTCGGCGTCTACCAGCATTCCTCCGTCGGCCGCGACGTCATCTGCGACGTGTTGTCGGCGCTTGGAGCCACGCCGATCGTGCTGGGGCGCAGCGACAGCTTCATCCCCGTCGATACCGAGGCGCTCCGTCCGGAGGATGAAGAACTGGCCCGGCGCTGGGCCGGCGAGCGCAGGCTCGACGCGATCGTCTCGACCGATGGCGACGCCGACCGTCCGCTGGTCGCCGACGAAACCGGCCGCTTCCTGCGCGGCGACCTCGTCGGCGCGCTCACCGCGCGCTTCCTCGGCGCGGATGCGATCGTGACGCCGGTCACGTCGAACTCGGCGCTGGACCGTCCCGGATCGTTCGCGAGGGTCGTGCGCACCCGCGTCGGCTCGCCCTATGTGATCGCGGGCATGGCGCAGGCTCAGGCAGAAGGTGCCAGGACCGTCATCGGTTTCGAGGCGAATGGCGGCGTCCTGCTCGGTTCGGAGGTCGTGCGGGACGGCCGGCGGCTTGCCGCCCTGCCGACGCGCGACGCCATGCTGCCGATCGTGGCGACGCTCGCGCTGGCGCGCACCGCGCAAAAGCCGTTGAGCGCCATTGCGGCGGAAGCCCGCTTCGCCATCGCCCTGTCGAACCGCCTTCAGGAGGTCCCGCAGGACAGGACCACCGCCCTGATCGCCCGGCTCGACGCCGAGGATTCCGGTTTCCGCGACACGGCTTTCGCGGCCCATGGCGGGGTCGCGGCGCGCGATCGCCGGGACGGGCTGCGCCTGACGCTCGGCAATGGCGCGACGGTGCATTTCCGGGCCTCGGGCAACGCTCCGGAACTGCGCGTCTATGTCGAGGCCCCGGCGCCGGCAGCGGCCGAAGCCCTGCTCGCCGAGAATCTCGCTTTCGCAGCGGCGCAAACGCGCTGAGTGACGACTTGCAGCCCATCCGCCAGACCGGCAAAGCCATTCGAAGCCGCGCCTGACCAAACCGCCTTCGAGACAGCAGGATCCGTGACATGACCGAAGCCTTCATCTGCGCCTATGTCCGCACGCCGATCGGCCGGTTCGGCGGCTCGCTCTCCTCCGTCCGTGCGGACGATCTCGGCGCGGTGCCGCTGAAGGCCCTGGTCGAGCGTCATCCGCAAGTCGATTTCGGCGCCGTGGACGATGTGATCTTCGGCTGCGCCAACCAGGCGGGCGAAGACAACCGCAATGTCGCGCGCATGTCTCTGCTGCTCGCCGGCCTGCCCAAGGAGGTGCCGGGCACGACGATCAACCGGCTCTGCGGCTCCGGGATGGACGCGGTCATCGCAGCCGCGCGCGCGATCAAGGCGGGCGAGGCCGAGCTGATGATCGCCGGCGGCGTCGAGAGCATGTCGCGCGCGCCCTTCGTCATGCCCAAGGCCGACAGCGCCTTCTCGCGCCATGCCGAGATCCACGACACCACCATCGGCTGGCGCTTCGTCAACCCGCTGATGAAGGCGCAGTACGGCATCGATTCCATGCCGGAGACCGGCGAGAACGTCGCCGCCGACTGCCATATCAGCCGCGCCGACCAGGACGCCTTCGCGCTGCGCTCGCAACTGAAGGCCGTCGCGGCGCAGCAGAACGGCCGTCTCGACAAGGAGATCGTCCCGGTGCTGATCCCGCAGCGCAAGGGCGATCCGATCCGCGTCGAGATCGACGAGCACCCACGCGGCGACACCACGCTGGAGAAGCTCGCCAAGCTCGGCACGCCCTTCCGCAAGGAGGGCGGCACCGTCACGGCCGGCAATGCGTCCGGCGTCAATGACGGCGCGGCGGCGCTGATCATCGCCTCAGAGAAGGCCGCGGCACGATACGGGCTGACGCCGATCGCACGCGTGCTCGGCGGAGCGACCGGCGGCATCGCGCCGCGCGTCATGGGCCTCGGCCCGATCCCGGCGACGCGCAAGCTCTGCGAGCGGCTTGGCCTGAAGCCCACCGATTTCGACATCGTCGAGCTGAACGAGGCCTTCGCCTCGCAGGGCATCGCGGTGCTGCGCGAACTCGGCATCGCCGAGGACGGGGCGCATGTGAACCCGAATGGCGGCGCGATCGCGCTCGGCCATCCGCTCGGCATGTCCGGTGCCCGCATCACCGGCACGGCCGCGCTCGAACTGTCCCTGACCGGCAAGAAGCGCGCGCTCGCCACCATGTGCATCGGCGTCGGCCAGGGTATCGCAGTGGCGCTGGAACGGGCGTAAGCGCCGTCGCGGCTATTTTCTCCCGCACTACAGGCTCCGCCCCCTAACCATAAGGGGCCTTTGTTTCGCCGCGGTTCGGGCGTTTCGCTGTCGCGCAAAGGCAGTTCATGATAGGGCCGCAAGGTGAAAGGGGGGTATGAGTTGAGACCGACGGCCAGAACCGCCGATCCGGGCGCGTGCGCCTCGTCCGCTCATTCTCCGCACCTTCGCGATCACGGCCGCCAGGATTACCTTTTATGCCTTTGAGATTTCTCGTGACCGGCGGCGCCGGCTTCATCGGCTCGGCGGTGGTGCGCAAGCTGATCGGCGAGACGGAGCATGAGGTCTGCGTCGTCGACAAGCTGACCTATGCCGGCAACCTCGCCTCGCTGGAGCCGGTCTCCGGCAGCAACCGCTACCGCTTCGAGCAGGCCGATATCGGCGACGGGGAGCGGATGAAGACGATCTTCGCCGATTTCCAGCCCGATATCGTCATGCATCTCGCCGCCGAGAGCCATGTCGACCGCTCGATCGACGGACCGGCCGCCTTCATCGAGACCAATATCGTCGGCTCGTTCACGCTGCTGCAGGAGACGCTGCGCCATTTCCGGGAGCTGCCGGAAGATCGCAAGGGGCGCTTCCGCTTCCACCATATCTCGACCGACGAGGTCTTCGGCTCGCTGGGTGCTGACGGCTTCTTCCGCGAGGACACCGCCTATCAGCCGAACTCGCCCTATTCGGCCTCCAAGGCCGCTTCCGACCATCTTGTCCGGGCCTGGCACCACACCTATGGCCTTCCGGTGGTGATGACCAATTGCTCGAACAATTACGGGCCCTATCATTTCCCCGAGAAGCTGATCCCGCTGATGATCATCAACGCGCTCGAGGGCAAGAAGCTGCCGGTTTACGGTAACGGGCTCAATGTGCGCGACTGGCTCTATGTCGACGACCATGCCGATGCGCTAATCACCGTCGCGACCACCGGTAAGCTGGGCGAGAGCTACAATATCGGCGGCCATAACGAGAAGACCAATATCGAGGTGGTGAAGACCATCTGCGCCCTCCTCGACGAACTCCGACCCGACTCGAAGGGTCCGCGCGAACGTCTGATCAGCTATGTCACCGACCGACCGGGCCATGATGCACGCTATGCGATCGACGCCGGCAAGATCGGCCGCGAGCTTGACTGGACACCGAAGGAGACCTTTGAGACGGGCCTGCGCCGCACGGTCGAATGGTATCTCGCCAATCCGACATGGTGGGGCGACATCCGTTCCGGCACCTATCGCGGCGAACGCCTCGGCGCGGCCTGAGCGGGGGAAAACATGCTGAACGTCGAAGACACGGCGATCCCCGCCGTCAAGATCATCACGCCGAAGAAGTTCGGCGACCATCGCGGTTTCTTCTCGGAAACCTGGAGCCGCAACGCCTTTGCCGAGGCCGGGCTCGATCTCGATTTCGTTCAGGACAATCAGTCTCTGTCGGCCCCGGTCGGAACGCTGCGCGGCCTGCATTTCCAGTCGGCGCCTTTCGCGCAAGACAAGCTGGTGCGGGTCACGCGCGGGCGCATCCTCGATGTCGCCGTCGATATCCGGGCCTCATCGCCCAGCTTCGGCAAGCATGTCGCGGTTGAGCTCTCCGTCGAGAACTGGAGGCAGCTCCTCGTCCCCATCGGCTTCGCCCATGGCTTCGTCACGCTCGAGCCGGATACCGAGGTACTCTACAAGGTCACCGCTCCTTACGCGCCCGCGAACGATCACGGCCTTGCCTTCGACGACCCGGCGCTCGGCATCGACTGGCGCCTGCCGCTCTCGGGCCTCACCCTCTCCGACAAGGACCGCAAGCATCCGCGCCTCGCCGAGATGCTGCGGTATTTCGACTGATGACACTTCGCATCGCCGTCACCGGTTGGACCGGCCAGGTCGTCTGCGCCATGCTGGAGCGCGTGCCCGTCGGCGTCGAGGTCATCGCGCTGCGCCGACCGGACCTTGATCTGGCCGTCCCGAAGACAGTCGCGCCGGCCCTGCGTTCGGCGAGGCCCGACGTGATCGTCAACACGGCCGCCTATACCGCCGTGGATCAGGCCGAGAGCGAGCCCGAACTCGCCATGCGCGTCAACGGCGAGGCTGCCGGCGAAGCGGCGCGTGCTGCAGCGGCGTTGGGCATCCCCATGATCCAGCTCTCGACCGACTATGTCTTCGACGGTGCGCTCGACCGGCCCTATCGCGAAGACGATGCGACCGGCCCGATCTCGGCCTATGGCGCGAGCAAGCTCGCGGGCGAGCGGGCGGTCGCGGCGGCGACCGGCAACCACGCCATCCTGCGCACGGCCTGGATCTACAGCCCCTTCGGCAAGAACTTCGTCAAGACGATGCTGCGCCTCGCCGAAACGCGCGACGAGGTCGGCGTCGTCGCCGACCAGGCGGGATGCCCGACCAGCGCGCTCGACATCGCCGATGCGATCTTCACCGTGGCGCGCAACCTGACTGCGCGGGCGGATGATGCGGACCTGCGCGGCGTGTTCCACATGAGCGCGGCGGGCGAGGCCGTCTGGGCCGATGTCGCCGAGGCGATCTTCGCCGAGCGCGAACGGCATGGCGGCGCACCGGTCAGGGTCGGGCGCATCGCCACGGCCGATTATCCGACGCCGGCGCGCCGGCCCGCCAATTCCCGGCTCGATTGCAGCAAGCTCGCGCTCGCCCATGAGGTGCGGCTGCCGGAATGGCAAAGCTCGCTCCGGCCTTGCGTCGCACGACTTCTCGAAGATCAGGCCAAGGACCAGAGGTAACGATGAAAGGCATCATCCTGGCCGGCGGTTCCGGCACCCGGCTGCACCCGATGACGCTGGCGATGTCGAAGCAGCTCCTGCCCGTCTACGACAAGCCGATGATCTACTACCCGCTCTCGACGCTGATGCTCGCCGGCATCCGCGACGTCCTGATCATCTCGACGCCGCACGACCTGCCGCATTTCAAGCGCCTGCTCGGCGACGGCTCGGACTGGGGCATGAGCCTGACCTATGCCGAGCAGCCGCATCCCGGCGGGCTGGCGCAGGCCTACCTGATCGGCGCCGATTTCGTCGCCGGCGAGCCCTCCGCCCTCGTTCTCGGCGACAACCTGTTCTATGGCCATTCCCTGCCCGCGATGATGGCGCGGGCCAAGGCGCGCGAGCAGGGCGCCACGGTCTTCGCCTACCATGTCCGCGATCCCGAGCGTTACGGCGTCGTCGCCTTCGACCAGACCGGCAAGGCGGTTTCGATCGAGGAAAAGCCTGAGGTTCCCAAGTCGAGCTGGGCCGTCACCGGCCTTTACTTCTACGATGCCGAGGTGGTCGAGATCGCCCGGTCGCTGAAGCCCTCGGCGCGCGGCGAGCTCGAAATCACCGACGTCAACCGGATCTATCTGGAGCGCGGCCAGCTCTCGGTGGAATCGATGGGCCGCGGCTTCGCCTGGCTCGATACCGGCACGCCCGACAGCCTGCTGGAAGCCGGCGAGTTCGTCCGGACCCTCGAAAGCCGCCAGGGCCTGCGCATCGCCTGCCCCGAAGAGATCGCGGCACGACAGGGCTGGATCTCGACGGCACAGCTGACACGGCTCGGCGAGAAGCTCGCCAAGGGCGATTACGGCCAGTATCTCATGCGGATGGCCCGGGATATCGCCGGCTGAGCGGGAGATGCCGGGCTCTCTCGGCAAGCCCCTTACGGATACCCGCCCCGCTCCGTTATCGCTTGACAGCAAGGCCCGCCGCTCGTCATCTGCTCCCGTTCCCAGGGGGGCCTCGCTAGGAGGCTGAGATTCCGCCGGCTGGGCTTTCGAGCCTTAAGCAACGCGGTGACCCTCCGAACCTGATCCGGATCATACCGGCGTAGGGATGCGGGACATGCGGCCTTGAGGCCCTGATTCCAGCTTGCGCTCGTGATCCTCCAGCGATCGACGCCCCGGCTTCGCCGTGCGCGTCCGAACGGAGTGGCTTCAAGTGACGCAAGCCGAGATCATCGCGGCGCTCCTGGCATTCATCGCGCTTCCCGATGCGTCGGAAGCCGAGTTCGAGGCGATGGCGCTCAAGGTCTTCGCCTATCAGTTCCGCAACAACGAGCCCTATAAGCGCTTCTGCCTGCAGCGCGGCCGCACGCCTCTTTCCGTGAAGCGCTGGCGCGACATCCCGGCCGTGCCGATCACCGCCTTCAAGGACCTGACGCTGAGCTGCAGCCCGCCGGAAGCCGCCGAACGCGTCTTCATGACCAGCGGCACCACGCAAGGCATCCGCGGTCGCAGCTACCATCCGACGCTCGACGTCTGGAAGCGCTCGATGCTGGTCAATTTCCGCGCGCGCTTCATGCAGGGCCGCGAGCGCATCCGCATGGGCATCCTCTTCCCCGACGAGGCGGAGCTGCCGAATTCCTCGCTCGCCACCTATCTCTCGCTCGCCAAGCGCGAATGCGGCACGGCGGATTCCGAGACCTTCATCGATGCCGCCGGGCTCGATCTCGACGGTCTTCTGTCGGCACTGGAGCAGGCTGAGACAAGCGGTGAGCCCTATGCCCTGCTCGGCGCGAGCTATTCCTTCGTGCCCGTGCTGGACGCGCTCGCGGCGAGCGGCCGACGCTTCGCCCTGCCGGAGGGCAGCCGCATCCTCGATACCGGCGGCTTCAAGGGCCAGTCGCGCGAACTCGGGCCCGACGAATTCTATGACGGGCTCAGCGCCGCTTTCGGCGTGCCGCGCGCGTCCTGCATCAACATGTACGGGATGACCGAGCTCAGCTCGCAGCTCTATGACGACGGCAACGCCGTCTGCCCCTCCGTGAAATCCGGCCCGCATTGGATCCGCAGCCGCGTCGTCGATCCCCTCACCAGGGCGGACCTGCCGGACGGCCAGCGCGGCGTGATCGTCCATAACGACCTCGCCCATTTCAATTGCGTCGCGGCAATCCTGACCGAGGATGCCGGCGAGATCGTGCCCGGCGGATTCAAGCTGCTCGGCCGCGTCGATGGCGAGGCCTCGAAGGGCTGCTCGGTCGCCGTCGCCGAATTCCTCGCGGCAGCACGAGGCTGACCCAGGTGATCGAGCATGCGGGCCATCTGCCGGGCCTGAACCGCGAGGCGCTGCGCTGGCGCGAGGTCAGCCAAAGCGCCTGGGGCGAGAGCGCGACCATCGCGCTGCCCGAGCTGGACGAAGCGCAGGCGGCAACGCTCTGCGCGCATGTCCGCGACAGCGCCCGCGCCCGGCTGAAGCGGATGGAGACGGCCCGCATCGTCGCCGCGATCGACGCCGCCATCGCGCGCCTGCTCGACCGCCAACACCCGCTGCGCCGCAAGGCCGAGCATCTCCTACCGATCGTCACCGGCTATGACCGCGAGACCGTCCGGCTCGGCCTGACCGGCTATCTCAAGACCTTCCGCAAGCCCCAGCTCCTGCGCTTCCTGGCCGAGGATTTCGCCAATCCCGTCATGCTCGACGGCTTCCAGCCGACGCCCAAGGGCGGTTATCTGCGCGCCCACGGCCCTGAACTGCTGCTGCACGTCTGGGCCGGCAACGTGCCGGCGCTCTCGCTCTGGAGCCTGATCTGCGGCTTGCTGGTCAAGGCCGGCAGCATCGGCAAGCTCGCCTCGGCCGAGCCGCTGACGGCGGGCTGGTTCGCGAGCCTGCTCGCAGAGATCGACCCCGAAATCGGCGAATGCCTCGCCATCACCTGGTGGAAGGGCGGCGAGGCGGCGGCCGAGCCGATCTTCCTGCGCGAGGCCGATACCGTCATGGCCTATGGCGGCAACGAAACCTTGACGGCGCTGCGCGCGAAGCTGCCGATCACCACGCGCTTCCTGCCGCATGGCCACAAGATCGGCTTCGGTGTTGTGGCGTGCGAAGCGCTCGACAGCCGCAAGGCGCCTGCGCTGGCCAGGCTCGCGGCGCATGATGTGGCCCGCTACGAACAGCAGGGCTGCTACTCGCCGCAGATGCTCTTCGTCGAGCGGGGCGGGCGGGTCAGCCCGGCCGAGTTCGCGCGCCATGTCGCGCAGGAACTGGCGACCCTCTCCTCCCGCCATCCGCGCCGTGCCTTGTCGCAGGGCGAAGCGGCGTCGATCGCGGCATGGCGCGGCGCGCAGGAGGCGCGCGCGATGGATGGCACCGCCGAACTTCTCGGCGAGCTGTCCGATAGTTGGAGCGTCGCCCATGTCGAGACGCCGGAAGCCCTGAGCCCGACCGGCCTGAACCGCACGCTCAAGCTGGTCGCGATCGACAGCCTCGACAATGTCCCTGCCCTCGTCGCCCCCTGTCGCAGCTTCCTGCAGACCGCCGGCATCGCAGCCTCGCCCGAGCGGCTGTTCCGGCTTTCCGAACAGCTTGGCGCAATCGGTGTCAGCCGCATCGCCCCACTCGGCCGCATGACCGCGCCGGAGGCGGGCTGGCACCATGACGGGCGCTTCAGCCTGCTCGACCTCGTCACCTTCACCGAGATCGAGCAATCGGCGGAAGCCGCGGCAGAGGGGTTTGCGCCCTATGTCGACTGACCCCACCAAAACCGGTTTCGTCACGATCGAACGTACCAGTTATCGCTACGACGCGACCGGCCCAGCCGTTGTCGATGCGATCGACTGGACGATCCCGCGCGGCGAGATCCATTGCCTGCTCGGCCGCAGCGGCTGCGGCAAGACCACCTTGCTCAAGCTTGCAGCCGGCCTGCTGATGCCGAGCGAAGGCGCGATCCGCATCGGCGGCGAGGCACTGGCCGGGCCGAGCCCACACGCCGGCTTCGTCTTCCAGGCGCCGACCCTGCTCGACTGGCTGAGCGCGCTGGACAACGTGCTGCTGCCGATCTCGCTGAAGCGCCGCCCCACCATCGCCGACAAGGATGCCGCGCTCGACCTGCTGGAGCGTGTCGGCCTCGCGGATTTCGCCACGCGCCGCCCGGCCGAACTGTCCGGCGGCCAGCAGAGCCGCGTCGCGGTCGCCCGCGCTCTGGTCGGCAATCCCGATCTGCTGCTGCTCGACGAGCCCTTCGCTGCGCTCGATGCCCTGACGCGCGAGGAATTGCAGGACGACCTGCTGCGCCTCTGCGCGCTCAACGGCACGACCGCACTCTTCGTCACGCATGATATCGGCGAGGCCGTCTATCTCGCCGACAAAGTCGCGGTGATGGCGGCCGGCCGCGTGACGCATGTGCGCCGGATCGAGCTCGTCCGCCCGCGCCATCGCGACATGCGCTATGCGCCCGGCTTCATCGCCGCCTGCCGCGGCTTGCGCGACGCCATGGACGGCGCGGCGGCCGTCAATCGGAGGCCGGCGGCATGATCGCGCGCCTGCCCTCTCTCCTGCTGCTCGTCGCCCTGCTCGCCGGCTGGGAGGCCTGGTGCCGGCTCGGTGGCTTGTCGCCGCTCGTCCTGCCTGCGCCGTCCAGCGTGCTCGCGACGCTGTGGAGCGAGATCGCGACCGGCAGGCTCTGGCCGCATCTGGCGATGACCGCCGCCGAGATGGCGCTCGGTCTCGGCATCGGCGCCGTCGTCGGACTTGGTGTCGGCATCCTGCTGGCGGAATTCCCGGCGCTCAGCCGCCTGCTGCGCCCCTATGTGCTGGCAAGCCAGCTCGTGCCCAAGCTCGCACTCGGGCCGCTCTTCATCATCTGGTTCGGCTTCGGCATGACGCCGACCGTCGTCATCACCGCACTGATCTGCTTCTTCCCGCTGATGGAGAACACGCTGACGGGGATCAGCGAGGTCGATGCTTCCAGGCGCGAGCTCTTCCGCATGCTCGGCGCCGGCCGCCTCCAGACGCTGCTGCGGCTCAAGCTGCCGTCGGCATTGCCCGTGATCATGGCGGGCCTGCGCGTCGCGGTCGTGCTGGCCTTGGTCGGCGCGGTCGTCGGCGAGTTCATCGGCGGGCGCATCGGGCTCGGCGCCTCGATCATCGCCGCACAGAGCGTAATGGATTCGAGCCTGATCTTCGCGCTCTTCATCGTCATCACCGCCCTTGGAATGCTGCTCTACGAGGCCGTGCGCCTGATCGAGCGTCGCGTCCTGCACCGCTTCTCGAAAGGCTGATCCCCATGTCTGCGCTGCGCGCCTTCCTCATGCTTGCCCTCTCCTGCCTCGTCGCGGCGCCCGCGACGGCTCAATCGCTCGACAAGGTCACCGTCGCCGGCTGGAGCCAGCCGATCAGCGAGATCACCAACCTGCTGGCCGAGCCGGACAAGGGCTTCTTCAAGGCGAAGGGCATCGCGCTCGACTATGTCCCCGGCAATGGCGGCGGCGCGGCCTTGCAGAACATGCTCGCGGGCCAGGCCGACATCGCCTTCACCGATCCGGCTGCGCTCTATCTCGCGCTCGACAAAGGCGAGAAGCTCGTCGCGATCTACAACATCTATCCGCAGAACGTCTTCAACGTCGTCGCGCTGAAGAGCAGCGGCATCCGCTCCGCCGCCGATCTCAAGGGCAAGCGCATCGGCGTCTATAGCCTCGCCAGCGGCACCTACCAGAACCTGCTCGTGCTGCTGCATCAGGTCGGCCTCGGCGAGAAGGACGTCACCATCCAGCCGACCGGCCTGCTCAATTTCGCGCCGCTGATGCAAGGCCAGGTCGACGCCACCGCCGCGACCGATACCGGCCTACTCGTCGCCCGCGCCAAGGGTCTGGCCGAGGCCAACGTCATCGAGGTCCGCGATCAGCTCAACCTGCCGAGCGACATCTTCGTCGTGAAGGAAAGCTATTACGAGCAGAACAAGCCGCTGCTGAAGCGCTTCCTGGCCGCCTATCGCGATTCCGCCGCCTGGATGATCGCCGAGCCCGAAGAGGCCGCGCGCATCGCCGTCACCCGTGCCATCAACGGCCGCGACGAGGCCGTGAACCTCGAGATCATCAAGCTGCGCAATGCGTCGAGCGTCTCTTCGACGACGGCGCGCGAAGGGCTCGGCCGCTTCGACCTCGATGCCTTGCAGAAGGGCGCCGACACCTTCCGCAGCCTTGGGCTCACCGCCCGCCAGATCGACATGACGGCCATCGTGAAGAGCGACCTGATCCCCGCGAAGGATGGCGCGCCATGAAATTCCGCGACCGGGCCATCCTCGTCACCGGCGCGAGCCGCGGCATCGGGGCTGCGATCGCGAAGGCCTTCGCCACCGAGGGCGGGATCGTCATCGTCAACTACCGGACGAACGAGGCGGCGGCCGAGGCTGTCGTCGCGGAATGCCGCGCGCTCGGCGGCGAGGCGCTGGCGATCGCGGCAGACGTCACGTCCACTGATCCGGTCGCGGCCATGGCGACGCGCATCGCGGAGGAGGTCGGGCGGCTCGACGTCGTCGTCAACAACGCCTTCGCGCCCTATCGCTTCGACCCGGACAACCGCACCCGCTTCTGGCAGACGCCCTGGGAGGCCTACGAACAGCAATTCGAGGGCGCGGTGAAGGCAGCCTATACGGTGAGCCGCGCGATGCTGCCGCTGCTCCAGCGCCGCAGCGGCGGGGCCATCATCAATCTCGCCAGCGATCTGGTGACGCGGCCGAGCATTCCCTATCACGACTACACCACCGCCAAGGCGGCACTGGTCGGCTTCAGCCGCAATCTCGCGGCCGAGCTCGGCCCGCTCGGTATCCGTGTCAACTGCGTCGCGCCGGGGCTGGTCTATCCGACGCAGGCGAGCGCGACGACGCCGGAAGAGGTGCGGGAGATGCTGATCGCGCAGACGCCCTTGCGCCGCATCGCGACGCCGGAGGATGTCGCTGGCCCGGTGCTTTTCCTTGCCAGCGACTGGAGCCGCTTCGTCACCGGGCAGGTGCTCCATGTCGATGGCGGGCTGGTGATGGCCTGAGCAGAGGGCGAGGAGCAGGCCTCCTCTCCGCTCGAAACCTGTGGCATGCCTGAAGGCTCAGCTCCGTGAGGAAGCCATGACCCGGCTCGACTTCATCTTCATGCTCACGCGCCATGACCGGACGGTGCCGGACGCCATCGACCATGTCGCGACCGCGCTGGCGGCCGGCATCCGCCATATCGGCTTCAAGGATATCGGTCTGCCCTTCGCCGAACTCCGGACCGTCCACCGCCTGATCAAGGCCGGCGGCGCAACGAGCTATCTCGAAGTCGTCTCGCTCGATCGCGTCAGCGAAATCGCCTCGGTGAGAGCAGCCATCGATCTCGGTGTCGACAACCTGCTCGGTGGGACCCATGCCGAAGACGTGCTGCCGCTGCTGCGCGGCACCGGCATCCGCTACTACCCTTTCGCCGGGCGTGTTTCAGGGCACCCGAGCATTCTGGAAGGCTCCGTCGCCGAGATCGCCGGCAGCGCCCGTGCCATCGCCAATCGGGACGGCGTCGATGGGCTCGATCTGCTGGCCTACCGCTCGAATACGGATGCGGAAGCGCTGATCGCGGCGGTCTGCGCTGCGACGGACAAGCCCGTCCTCGTCGCCGGCTCGATCGAGCGTCCCGAGCAGATCGCAGCGATCCATCGCTGCCGAGCCGCCGGCTTCACCATCGGCACGGCCGCGCTGGAAGGCCGTTTTCCTGCCTCCGGTCGGGCTTTGCGGGCACAGTTCGACGCCATTGCCGACTGTCTCTGAGCAAGAGCAGCCGGACCATTTCACGAGGTCCGGCACCGGAACGTCGTCACTCAGCCTTCTTGCCGGCAGCGTCGAACTGCTTGAGATAGGCCAGCAGGTCGGCGACGCGCTTCTCGTCCTTGAGACCGGCATAGATCATCTTCGTGCCAGCGACCTTGGCGCGCGGGTTCTGGATGTATTCGGCGAAAGTCGCCTCGTCCCAGACCAGGCCCGAGGCCTTCATCGCCGCGCTGTAGTTGTAGCCTTCATGCGCGCCGGCCTTCTGGCCGATGACGCCGTTGAGCGCGGGGCCGACCAGGTTCTTGGCGGTTTCGCCGACCTGATGGCAGGCGCGGCACTGGGCAAAGACCTTCTCGCCGGCAGCGGCGTCCTGGGCACGGGCGGGCTGGACGGCGGCCGCCAGCAGGGCGGCGCCGGCGAGGACTGCGAATTTCATCACGAGATATCCTATGGCTTCGGAGCGAAGGGATTGACCCAGCCACCGTTCTGGGCCGGCGCCTTCGGCGGGAAGGCCTGGGCGAGATAATCGAGCAGGGTCTTGCGCATCTCCGGATCGGGTTCCGGCATGCCATGCTTTTCCGCCATCCAGTGGAGCGTCTCGTCCCAGCGGGCGCGATCCATGCCCTGCCGGCCGACGACCGTCATCGAATGGCAGGCGATGCAGTAGCCGAAGGTCTCTTCGCGGCCGGGGAAATCGGGCAGCGTCTCAGCGGTCTCCTCCTGCGCGAAGCTCAAGGAGGGGGCGAGGAGGATGGCCGCGAGAGCGGCCATCCGGAGCGATTGCGCGAATACCATCGTCAGCCCACCAGGACCGCGATGCGGTGGAGCGGGTTGGAGCCGTAGCCCTGCGGGTTCCAGTTGGTCGCGACATGCGGCTGGGCGACGCCGCGGGAATCGGTCGCGCGGGCCCAGAGCTCGAAATAGCCGTCGCTCGGCAGCTTGATCTTCCCGGTCCAGCGCACCCAGTCATAGCGGTTCTTCGGCTTGGCGAGCGTCATGGCGTGCCAGCGCTGGCCTGCGTCGAAGGAGACCTCGACCTTCGCGATGGTGTGGTCGCCGGCCCAGGCTGCACCGCGCAAGGCGACCTCGCGCGTCGCCGCCGGCAGGCGCGCGCCGTTGGCGGGCGCGCTGATGATCGAGCGCACCGGCATCGAGGTCAGGTCGGCGAAGTTGGTCTTGCCGTCGACATTCGAGCCGGGGACGATCGGGACGGTGGGCACGCGGTAGGAGGTGCCGCCCATGCCCTGCCCGTCATGCGGCGTCGCCCGGACCAGGATGCGGTTGAGCCATTTCGACGAGAGCGAAGCCGGCCAGCCCGGCACGACCAGGCGCAGCGGGCCGCCATGGATATGCGGCAGCGGCTCGCCGTTCATCGCCCAGACGATGAGAGAGTGCGGCTCCAGCGCCTTCTCGATCGGCATGCCGCGCGAGACCGCGTCCTTGGTGGTGTCGCCGGAGAGATGCGGATCGGCGCCGTAATGGCCGGTGAACTTGGCGGAGGCCTTGAGGCCGGCCGCCTTCAGTACGTCGGCGAGGCGCACGCCGGTCCATTCGGCGCAGCCCGCGCCGCCATTGGTCCACTGGTTGCCGCGCGCCGCCGGCGTGTAGAAGGAGCGGCCGTTTCCGCCGCATTCCAGCACCATGCGGAAGGTATGCGCCTTGAAGCGGGATTTCAGCTCCTTGACCGTCAGCGTCAGCGGCTTGTCGACCTCACCCTCGATCTTGAGCTGCCAGCCGTCGACATCCTTGATCGGCTCCGGGATCTGGCCGTTGTTGCGGACGAAGAATTTCGCGATCGGCGTGGTGTCGTCATCGAGCAGGTTTGCGGGCGTCTCGGCAACGAGGGGGCGATCGCCGAGCAGGGTCAGGCCCTTGTCCTTGCCGGGATAGTCGAAGGGCTGCGGCCCCTTGGGCGGCGCGGCGGCGGGGGCAGCGCCCTGCGCGGCAGCAGGCGAGATCATGGACAGGCGGGGCACGCCGCCGGCAGCCAGACCCAGAGCGGCGATGCTGCCGCCGAGCAGAAGACGTCGCGATGTACGGGGGGTATCAAGGGCGCCGGCAGCAGGCACGGCATCGGTAGCGGCTGCGCCATCGCGCAGGTCTGCTTCGTTGAGCATGGCGTTTCTCCCGAGGACATATTCCTCACTGGAGACGACGCATCAGCTCTTCGATTTATTCCAAGCCGAGAGAATCTTTTTTCAGCCGAGGCAGGCCGGCCCCACACTGCGGGCCTCGGCCAGCGCCGCGACCTGCTCGCGCGGGACGCCGGGCTCGTCGCGCGTGATCCTTGCGACCAGCGCGGCGATGCCGTCGAGGCGGGCGGGGTCGATGCCGCGCCCGAGCAAGGCATAGCTCGCGCGCTCCCCCCGCCATGCACGAACCAAGAGGCCATCGCGATCCTGCACGGCCGGCTGCTGTGGCAGCGCCGCCTCGACCGGCGCAATCCAGAGACCAACGCGGCAGCCGTTCGGGCCGACATAGCCGGCGAGCATGCCGCCCCCGCCGCGCCCGGCAGGGTCGAGCGAGAGATGCACGAGACGCAGCGAGGCGAGCGACAGGTCCGGCAGAGCCCCGGCTTCGACACCAGCGAGCTCGACGCCGAGACGCGGCGCCGTGCCCGCCGGAGACTGCGCCAGCCAGAGCTGATGGGCGGCGATCGCGGCGGAGAGGGACGAGGCGCCCGACTGCCGCTGGCCGATGCCGAGCGAAGCCGCACCGATCAACAGAGCAAGGCAGGCCGCGGCAGCCCAAGGCGCCCAGCGCATCGCCCGCGAACGGGCTCGCGGCAGCGCGAAAGGCGGTGGCGCGGGCATCGGCGATGCGGCTTTCACCGCCGCCCGCAGCCGCGTCAGCGTCGCGACCTGCGCGGCTGCCTCGCGATCGTCCGCGAGGGCTGCCGCGACCTTGGCGGCTTGATCGGGCTCCAGCTCGCCGTCGACATAGGCGTTGAGCATGGTCCAGGAGAGGCGTTCGCTATCGGTCACGTGTCGTTGGCTCGTTTGCGCTGCCGCGCGGCGAAGGGGCGGACAGTGCCGCCCTCGATCGCATTCAGAAGCAAAAGCCGCGCCCGGCTGAGGCGGCTCATCACGGTTCCCACGGGCACGCCCAGGATATCCGCCGCCTCGCCATAGCGGAAGCCGGCGAGATCGACCAGTTCGATGACCTCGCGATGAGGCTGGTCGAGACGTTCGAGCGCCTGCCGGACGGTGATGACCGCGATCATCCGGTCGTCGCGGCGCCATTGCTCGTCTTCCAGCGCCTCCTCGGCTGCCGCGGCATTGACCGCGCTGCGGCGACGCTCGTCGATCCAGATATTGCGCAGGATCGCGAAGAGCCAGGCGCGGATACGTTCCCCGTCTTCCGGCGGTGAAGCGGCGAGTGCCTTGGTCGCGCAGGATTGCAGGAGATCGGCCGCGCCGTCGCGATTGCCGCTGAGGCGCAGCGCATAGGAGAACAGGCGCTCCCAGTTCTGGCGCAGCGCGTGCTCGATGATGATACGCAAGGACGAAGCCCTCCGCAGCGGATTCGCCTGTCTAACCCGGCCGTGAGGCGGCTCCAAGCCTCCCCATGGGAGCGATGCCAACAGAAAGCCCCGCCGGCTGGGCCGGCGGGGCTGATGTCCGTGCAATGCTCGCGCTCGATCGTCTCAGGCCAGATCGGCGCGGTCGGCGTTCATCACCTTGGCCCAGGCCGCGACGAAATCGTCGACGAATTTCCGGGCGTTGTCGTCCTGAGCATAGACCTCGGCATAGGCGCGCAGCACCGAGTTCGAGCCGAAGACGAGGTCGACGCGGCTGGCGGTCCACTTCACCGCGCCGGTCTTGCGGTCGCGGATCTCGTAGAGCCCGTTCGCCGTCGGCACCCAGGCGTAGGCCATGTCGGTGAGGTTGACGAAGAAGTCGCTGGTCAGCGCACCGACCCGATCGGTGAACACGCCATGCTTCGTACCGCCATGGTTGGTGCCGAGCACCCGCATGCCGCCGAGCAGCACCGTCATCTCAGCCGCCGTCAGGCCCAGCAGCTGGGCGCGGTCGAGCAGCATCTCCTCGCCGGTGACGACATAGGCTTCCTTCTGCCAGTTGCGGAAACCGTCGGCGAGCGGCTCCAGCGGGGCGAAGGACGCCGCATCGGTCTGCGCGTCGGTGGCATCGCCACGACCCGGCGCGAAGGGCACGGTCACGTCGAAGCCGGCAGCCTTCGCCGCCTTCTCGACCCCGACATTGCCGGCGAGCACGATGATGTCGGCGACGCTCGCGCCGGCAGCGGCCGCAATCGGCTCCAGGACAGCCAGAACCTTGGCGAGACGCGCCGGCTCGTTGCCGGCCCAGTCCTTCTGCGGGGCGAGGCGGATGCGGGCGCCATTGCTGCCGCCGCGCTTGTCCGACCCGCGGAAGGTGCGGGCGCTGTCCCAGGCGGTCGAGACCAGATCGGCGGTCGAGAGGCCGCTTTCAGCGATCTTCGCCTTGACGGCGGCGACATCGTAGCCGACGCGGCCGGCGGGGACCGGGTCCTGCCAGACCAGCTCCTCGGACGGAACGTCCGGGCCGAAATAGCGCGAGGCCGGGCCGAGATCGCGATGGGTCAGCTTGAACCAGGCGCGGGCGAAGGCATCCGAGAACGCCTCGAAATCGTTGAGGAAGCGCTCCGAGATCGCCCGGTAGGCGGGGTCGACCTTCAGGGCCATGTCGGCATCGGTCATCATCGGGTTGTGGCGGATCGCGGCGTCCTCGACGTCGACCGGCTTGTCCGCATCGGCGATCGAGACCGGCTCGTACTGCCAGGCGCCGGCCGGCGACTTGCGCAGCTCCCAGTCATGGCCGAGCAGCATCTCGAAGAAGCCGTTGTCCCAGCGCGTCGGATGGGTGGTCCAGGCGCCCTCGATGCCGCTGACGACCTGGTCGCGACCGATGCCGCGCCCCTTGCGGTTCATCCAGCCGAGGCCCTGATCCTCGAGCGAACCGCTTTCCGGCGCCGGGCTGAGATTGGCGGCATCGCCATTGCCATGGCTCTTGCCGATGGTGTGGCCGCCGGCGGTCAGCGCCACCGTCTCCTCGTCGTTCATCGCCATGCGCGCGAAGGTCTCGCGCATCATCGCGGCGGTCTTGAGCGGGTCGGGCTTGCCGTTCACGCCTTCCGGATTGACGTAGATCAGGCCCATCTGGACGGCGGCGAGCGGGTTCGCCAGCGTCTTGGCATTGGCGAGATCGCCATAGCGGTTGTCGCTCGGCGCCAGCCACTCCTTCTCCTCGCCCCAGTAGATGTCCTTCTCGGGGTGCCAGATGTCCTCGCGGCCGAAGGCGAAGCCGAAGGTCTTCAGGCCGGCGACCTCATAGGCGATCGTGCCGGCGAGCGCGATCAGATCGGCCCAGCTGACGCGGTTGCCGTATTTCTTCTTGATCGGCCAGAGCAGGCGGCGCGGCTTGTCGGTGTTGGCATTGTCCGGCCAGGAGTTCAGCGGGGCGAAACGCTGGTTGCCGGTGCCGGCGCCGCCGCGGCCGTCGGAGATGCGATAGGTGCCGGCGGCATGCCAGGTCATGCGCGCCATGGTGCCGACATAGCTGCCCCAGTCTGCCGGCCACCAGTCCTGGCTGTCGGTCATCAGCGCGCGCAGGTCGTTCTTCAGCGCCGCGACGTCGAGCTTCTTCAGCTCCTCGCGGTAGTTGAAGTCCTTGCCCAGCGGGTTGGTCTTGCTGTCCTGCTGGTGGAGGATGTCGAGGTTCAGCGCGTTCGGCCACCAGCTGGTGACGGAGCCGCCGGTCTGGGTCATCCCGCCATGCATGACCGGGCACTTGCCGGCCGTCTTCACGTCACCACCGTCCATGACATCCCCCTTCGGAGCTTGCTGAATTGGATCTTTCCGGAAGGCGATCGCCGCCTCACGCCGGAACACGGCTACGTCCCGCATCCGCCCTCGCAGATGCCGCGCCGTTCCATTCGAATGGTTCTAGGGAAAAGCGATCATAATGAGAACTTGAATTTTCAAATCACTACGATAATTTTTTCAAATGATATCGATCAAGCATCTGCGCTATTTCGCCGCCCTGGCGCAGCACCGCCATTTCGGCCGCGCGGCGGATGCCTGCACCATCAGCCAGCCGGCGCTGTCGCTGCAAGTCAAGGATCTGGAGGCGCTGCTCGGCGCGCAGCTGGTCGAGCGCGATCGCCGGCAGATCCGGCTGACCGGCCTCGGCGAGGCCTTTGCCGGGCGGGCGCAGCAGATCCTGCGCTCGGTCGACGAACTGGCCGATCTGGCGCGGGCTTCGAGCCCGTCGCTCGGCGGGCGATTGCGCATCGGCATGATCCCGACGGTCGCGCCCTATCTGCTGCCGGCGGTGATCCGGCGCCTGACGGAGCGATTTCCCGCCGTCGATCTGCGTCCGCGCGAGGCGGTGACCGGCAAGCTGACCGAGGACCTCATCACCGGCGGCCTCGATGTCGCGGTGATGGCCCTGCCCGTCTCCGAGCCGTCGCTCCAGGATCATCCGCTGTTCGAGGAGGAGTTCGTCCTGGTGCGCGCGCTGGCCGACCGCGGCAAGCCGCCGCCGGGCGTCGAGAGCCTGCGCGCGATGCGCCTGCTCCTGCTGGAGGAGGGCCATTGCTTCCGCGATCAGGCGCTGGCCTTCTGCAAGATGACGCCCGGCCTGTCGCAGGACCCGATGGAAGGCAGCTCGCTGGCGACACTGGTGCGCATGGTCGGCGCCGGCATGGGCGTGACGCTGATCCCGGAGATGGCGGTAGCCGCAGAAACATCCGCCGTGGAGGTCAGCATCGCCCGGCTGGCGGAGCCGCGGCCGGCGCGCAGCATCGGCCTGGTCTGGCGCAAGACGAATCCCCTGGCCGAGCATTTCATGCAGGTCGGCGAGATCGTCCGTCAGGAACACGACATCCTGCGGCAAGGATGCGTGGTGTCCCCGATCTGACGAACAGCTCCGATCGAGGTCGAAAAAAAGCGGCCCGTCACCGGGCCGCCGATCCGTTGCGAGTACTCTGCGTCCCGATTACCAGCCGCGGTGACGACGATAATGGGGGCGCGGGCCGTAGCCGGGACGCGGGCCGTAGCCATAGCCCCGGCTATAGCCATGACGGGGGCCATAGCCGTAGCCGCCGCGACCATAGCGCTGTTGCCGCTGGGTTTCGCGCATGATCATGTGCCGCCGCTCGGCAGCGGCCGACCAGGTGTATTCTGCGTCCTGCTTGTCCAATCGCTGCGCCATCGACGCGGGCAGCTGTTCCGAAGCCATCGCCGGGGCGGCCAGCGAAACGCCAAGGCCCAGGGCAGCAAGTACGAGGAATTTGCGCATATGTTTTCTCCTTGATCCGATCGCATTAAACGCGCCAACGCCTCAACGGTTCATGAACCGCGTTGTTGGCTTACGTTCATCACGCACCGATTGCCGCCCTATTATCAGGCTCCGGCTTTCCGCAACGCCATTCGAAGGCCGAGTTTTGCAAGGGTGCGACACGGTTTCAATGCCTGGGAATGGAAGGGCGGCGATGCGCTCAACGTGCATGGCGCGGCCGATACACAGGTCCGCAAAGCGCTTGCGCCCGCCAATTCGGCCATTCTAGGATCGGTGCATTGGGATTGCAGCGACGTAACCTTAAGCGTCCTTTCCATCTCCTCGGCAGAGGGCTCACGGCATGAAGCGTCGGACATTTCTGGGTGTCGCTGCGGGTGCTGCGGTCTCCGCGATTGCAAAGCCGGCTCTCGCGCAGCCGACGAAACTGCTGAAATTCATTCCGGAATCGGATGTCGCGATCGTCGACCCGGTCTGGACGACGGCGACCGTGACGCGCAATCACGGCTACCTCGTCTTCGATACGCTTTACGGCCAGAACGCCGCCTACGGTTTCGAGCCGCAGATGGTGGCCGGTCATACGGTCGAGGACGACGGCAAGCTCTGGCGGCTGACGCTGCGCGAGGGCTTGCGCTTCCATGATGGCGAACCGGTCCGCGCACAGGACGTCGTGCCGAGCATTCGCCGTTTCTCGGCACGCGACGCCTTCGGCCGCGCCCTGATGGATGCGACCGACGAGCTCTCGGCCGAATCCGATCGCGTCGTGAAGTTCCGGCTCAAGCGGCCTTTCCCGCTGCTGCCGGCAGCGCTCGGCAAGACGGGGACCTCGATGCCCTGCATCATGCCCGAGCGCTTCGCCGTCACCGACCCCAACAAGCAGGTCACCGAGATGGTCGGCAGCGGGCCGTTCCGCTTCAGGGCCGATGAGCGCGTCCCGGGTGCGCTGACCGTCTATGAGCGGTTTGCGGATTATGTTCCGCGCGCCGATGGCTCCGCCACCTTCACCGCGGGCCCGAAGCACGCGCATTTCGAGCGTATCGAATGGCACATCATCCCCGATCCGCAAACGGCCGCGAATGCGCTGAGCAACGGCGAGATCGACTGGTGGCAGAACCCGACGCCCGATCTTCAGGCTGCGCTGAAAGGCAAACCGGGCCTCAAGCTGGAGGGGCTTGACCCGGCTGGCGGCATCGGCTGCCTGCGCTTCAACGCACTGCACCCGCCCTTCGACAATCCGGCGATCCGGCGGGCGCTGCTCGGCGCCATCGACCAGAGCGAGTGCATGACGGCGGTTGCCGGGGACGAGCGCTCGCTCTGGAAGGATCATGTCGGCGTCTTCAGCCCGGACACGCCGATGGCGACGACGGCCGGGACCGAGAGGCTGGTCGGCAAGCGCGATTTCGCCGCCGTCAAACGCGCCCTGGCGGAGGCCGGCTACAAGGGCGAGCGCGTCGTGCTGCTCGATCCGACCGACTACCCCTCGACCCATGCGCTCGCGGCCGTGGCGGCCGATGCCCTGCAGAAATCCGGCATGAACGTCGAGCTGGTCTCGACCGACTGGGGCACGGTCGTCCAGCGCCGCGCCAGCCGGCAGCCGGTCGACAAGGGCGGCTGGAGCATCTTCCTCACCTACCTGAACGGCACGAATAATTTCGATCCCGCCAGCCAGCTCGGCATCCGCGGCAATGGCGACAAGGCCTGGTTCGGCTGGCCTACATCGCCGCGCCTCGAAGAGCTCAGGCTCGACTGGTTCGCCGCCAAGGATGTCGCGGCCCAGAAGGCGATCTGTGCCGAGATCCAGAAGCAGTTCTTCATCGACGTGCCCTATATCCCGCTCGGCGCCTACTACGAAAAGACGGCCTATCGCGGGATCACCGGCATGCGTATCGGTTTCGCCCAGTTCTACGACGTCAGGCCGCTGTGACACATTCCAAGCTTCGGATCGCCGTTCTTCAGTTCGCTCATGAGACGGTGACGTTCCTTCCAAACGACACGACGCGGGAGGATTTCATCTATCCGGGATCTCCGGCCTCCGGCGAGGACCTGCTTGCCACCGATCCCAAAGGCTACATGGGCGGCTTCGTGCAGGTTGCCCGCGAGTTTGAGGATGTCGAGCTGATCGGCATCACCTCGCCGCTCTGGCCGCGGACCGGAACGGGCTCGGGCTGGGTGACCGAGGATGCCTACGAGCATTTCATGGGCATCATGATTGCGGAGCTGAAGGCGCAGCCGCAATTCGACGGCGTCTATCTCGCGCTCCATGGCGCTCTCGCCGTGCGCGGGGTGCCGAAGCCGGAGGCCGACATCGCCCGGCGCGTCCGCGAGGTGGTCGGCGACAAGGCCTTCATCACCGCGACCTTCGACCCGCACGGCAACGAGGACGAAGCCTTCCTCGAACAGGCCGACATGGCCTTCTGCGTCAAATACTTCCCGCATTACGACATGCATCTGCAGGGCGAGCGCGCGGCACGCATGCTGGTCCGGTCGATCCGCGGCAGCTTCAAGCCGGTGCATCGGACCCTGCGCATCCCGATCATCGCGCCGACGGTGGTGATGTGGACCGGCGCCTCGCCCTGGTCCGATCTCATCCAGCGTGCGCTGATCTGGGAGGCGCGCGAGCCCGATGTCTTCGTCAACGTGCTCTTCGGCTTTCCCTGGTCCGACGTCCCCGATGCCGGCATGTCGCTGCAGGTGCTGACAAACAACGACCCCGACCTCGCCGAGCGCGTCATGCGCGACATGGCGGGATGGATCTGGCGCCGGCGCCAGGCGCTGCTGGATACCGTCAAGATCTACAAGGCGAAGGAGGCTGTCGCTCTGGCCCGCGAGGCTGTCGCCGGCGGCAAGGGCCCCGTCGTGCTCGCCGACTACAGCGATCGCTCAGGCTACGCCACCTGGCTCCTTCAGGAGATCGTGGCGCAAAAGCTGGAGCGCACCCTGATCGCCACGATCGCCTCACCCGAGGTGGTTCGCTCCGTGATCGCGTCCGGCGCGAAGCCGGGCGACGCCTTCGATGCGGAGATCGGCGGCCTCTTCGACGAATCGGCCGGTGCGCCCGTCCGCATCTCCGGCACGCTGCGATCCGTGGGCCCGGCAACGACTGCGCGCGGCCATGGCAAGGACTGGATCTGCGTCGAATTCGGCAAGGGCAATGTACTGGTGCTCAGCCCCTATCTCGTCCAGATCGTCGAGCCTGCGGAACTCTGGCAGCTCGGGCTCGAACCCCGGGATTTCGATGTGATCGCGATCAAGTCGCGCGTCCATTTCCGCCGGGGCTTCGACGATAGCGGCTTTGCGCCCACCATCCTCCTGGTCGAGCCGCCCGAGCCCTTCATGGGCACGGTGCATCTCGACGCACTCGCCTACAAGCATCTCACGCTGGCGGACTACTATCCCTATGGCAACCCGAGCTTTGCAGCGGGAGGCTGACGCGTCGGGCCGCTGGCTGGGGCGGGAGGATTCGAACCTCCGAATGGCGGTACCAAAAACCGCTGCCTTACCACTTGGCGACGCCCCAATATGCGGCGCCTTCTAGAACGCGGCGGCGCAGCGCGCAACCGGCAAGCGACCTCGCCCCGCGCCTTGCCGGAAGAATTCCTCCACAACCTGCAAAGAGCCTGTTGCACAGGAGCCGCGCGCTGGCTATAAGCCGGCCACCAGCGGATCGGAGTGTGGCTCAGCCTGGTAGAGCACCTCGTTCGGGACGAGGGGGTCGCAGGTTCAAATCCTGCCACTCCGACCAAAATTTCCCGAGATATTTCAAGAAGTTGAGACGATGGCCCTTCGGGGCCTTTTTCTTTGCCCGACAGAAATCCCAGTCATGCCAATCCGACCTGATCCCCTCGCCTACCCTCCACGAGGCATGTCGCGGGAGGAAGCAGCCCGCGACATCGGCGTCGGCACATCCAAGTTCGACCAGCTCGTGGCAGATGGCGGAAAGCCGAAGCGGATCGACGGGCGGGTGATCTGGAACCGCTTCGCTCTCGATGCCGCCTTCGGCTGCAATTGACGGAGTTCATCAACAGGCCGCATTGGCCGCGTTGAGACGAAAAAGCCCGGCCCCGCGCGAGCCGGGCAGTGATCTGTAGCCACCCTGCGTGAAGCGAGAGCTCGGGCAAGATGCGGCGCCGCCCTAATCCAACGTCGGCGCGCGCTGGGCTAGGTCCAGGAATACGCACAGTCCGGTAAGCCAGAAGATCGCGAGAATCATCATACCCACCGGCGCATCGAATGACGTTAGGAAAGCATTAATCAGGCCATGACGCTAGGACCCCTTTGAGGATCTGGCGGCTCAAAATTTGACCCGAGATGCCAAACAGCATGTCGGATGCCCCGAATTGAAGCGCCTAAGAACCAAACTGAGACCGAAGCTGGGCGCGCGAGCTGCCAGCAAGACCCTGCGAGTCTCGCTCATTCTGTTTGCGCTCGCGATGCAGGCGGTATGGGTCGCCATGCTCTGCATGGCAGCGTTCAAACTCTACACGTGGGTCACCTGAAACAAAAAGGCCCGGCACCTAGACGAATATTGGCCTAAGGGAATTAAGAAGCAAAATCCTTGAAGGCAACAATGCGGGGAGGCGAATAAATGCGAGGCGCTTTAGCTCTTGCACTCTTGTTCTTCAACTGCACCGCTCATGCGGGCGAACCTTGACGCCTAGCGGCAGACGCCGTCTACCGCAGTAAAGCGCCAATTCCGATGTCGACAGTAGACCGCCGCCTCGCATGTGGCGGCCTGGTGGAAGGCGCCCATTGCAGGTCCAACTACCTTGGAAACGGGTGCTGGATATTCGTCTGCCTGAACGGCCAAATCGTACAGGATGGCGCAAAGCACTGCAGCTTCTTTATGGAACCTCTCTGCGCAAACTGGAGGCAATGCCCCTAGCGCAGTCGATGGAACGAAAAAACCCCGCCAGCGGGAGCTAACGGGGCCGAGTGAAGGTCCGAGGTGTCACACCACCGTAACGCTGCATAAGCGCGATCGGTTCCGCAAAGACCGCCGTCTCCGCGTCGGCGTCGCCGCCTCCAGTAACCATCTCTCTGACGATTAGCTTTGCGCTTCCGATAGTGATTACGCTGTGAGGCGTGGCCTGGGCGACGAAGACACAGACTTCGACGCCGCGATCGAGACGGTGCCGCAATGGCTGCTGAGCGCGATCAATCTCGCCGGAGCACTCATAATCGCGCTCATATAGATGTAAAAGCCGCCCGCCGTTCAGGGCGGGTCAGGGGCGGTGAGGCTTGGCAGCCCTATTTGGATGACGGGTGTTGCCGCGGCGCTATTTGCTGAAATTTAGAACTAGACTATTTCCTCCCAGATCAACGACTGGGGCGATTATGATCACGCGCATTTGGGCGGCTGTGGCCGTAGTTCCGGTCGTTATTTCCGTGGCGTTTGGTGCTGCCTACCGCCTCACGCATAAGCCTGCAGAACAGCCCCCGCCGCAGGTTCAGAGCCAACCGGAACCACCCGAACTACCTTTGCCCGAGCTTGTCGCAAAGCTGATCGAGGGCGGTGACCCGACGTGCCCCGGCGTAGGCAGTCTCAAGTATGAAGCCTGCCTGCTATATCAAAGCGCACTCGGTGTCTGGCGGAACGTCGGCTTTACGAGGTCGTGCAAACCTACAGCCGCCGAAGTCGGCACGCCTCGACAGATCAGGCCCGAGGACGCGATCAATGCGCCAAAATCCTCGTGCTTTCGCTCTGTCTACGCCGTTTTGGTCGCGAACACGACACCAATCCTGTCGAGCACGGCTCTGCACGTATTCTACCTACGCGGGGCTCCCGGCTTTAAGCAGCCAGGAAGCGATGCGGAAATCTGCATACAGGTTAGACATGGCATATGCGGGAACCAGGCGGCTGTCGGACTAGCCTTCCTCGAACTGGCAACTATAGAAGCGAGGACAGTAAAATATTTTTATGAATATAAAGGCGTAAGGCTGAGCCACATCAACGTTGAAGCGATGATCGACGGAAAATGGCGTCTGATCGATACGACATACGGCGCTTATTGGAGCGAGGACACTACCGGCAAGGCACCCTTCGCCCTAGCGGCAACTGACGACATAATAAATGACGAGAAAATTCGCAAAAACGTGTCATTTAATACGGCGCTGATGCCGTATAGTCTTTATGAAACGTTTTTGAACGTTGATCGCTTCAATTATCTTAGCAACAAACCCGACATCGTCAGGGGCGAAGCTGGGACGGTCGGCATCGATCTGACCGGCAATAGCGGGGCGGAGAACTTCAACAACATCCCAAATTATGTTGGAGACAACGTTGCGGGTCGCCCATTCACCGGCCTGGAGTACGATCTCGACCCGGAAGAAAAGACAAAGCCGATCGACCTGACCATCGAGGTGTCCGGCGCTTCTATCACCGGCGATAAGCCTGCGTGGGTATGCGTCGATGCCCAGTGCCGAAGGTTCAACAAAGACGTGAAACTGGTCTCCTTCCGAACTCGCGCGCCCGACAGGCTCTATATCAAGACAGAAAACGACGTCGCCTTCGTTGTAATGAAGTCGATCACTTGGAAGGTCGAACAAGGTTCCTGACAGCGCCGCTTTCGGGGCGTTGACGGAGGCTTTGGCCGACCCGTTTTGACAGCTCACGAGCCTCACGTCCGCGACCGGCCGTCGAGCGCACCGCCAGTTCCTGAACGCCGCGAATTCAAATCGCTTTGTTCGCGGCGCCAAGCGTCGGCCCGCAGTTCGCCAACCGGCTCGACCGAAGCAGCAATTTATCATCGAGCGAAAGGCGCTTTGGCCCTTGGGGGCATAGACTTGATTTTTGGAAGAAGGCGAGCGCAGATGCGTCAGCCCCACAGAGAGATTAAATGTCGAACTCTCAGGCAGATGTCGATCAGGCCAATTCGTCGTTCTGGGACGATCTATGTGGATCGCATTTGGCGAACGTGTTGGGCGTGACGGACAGCACACCCAGTTCTCTGAAGAAATTCGATGACTGGTATATGGATTACTATCCATATCTTCTCGACCATATCCCCTTCGGATCGATGGCAGGAAAGGATGTTCTCGAAGTCGGGCTCGGCTACGGCACCGTTTCACAAAAGATCATGTTGTCAGGAGCGCAATACTCGGGACTGGACATTGCTGCCGGCCCTGTCGCGATGTGCAATGACCGCGCGAACCAGATTGGTCGAGAGCCTGGGGCAAGGCAGGGAAGCATTCTCCATGCCCCCTTCCGTGACGCTACTTTCGATTACGTGGTCGCGATTGGCTGCCTGCATCACACCGGCGACCTCCAAGGCGCAATCAACGAGTGCCTCCGCGTTCTGCGCCCAGGCGGGAAGCTGATCTTCATGGTTTACTACGCCTACTCCCTGCGCCGATTTCAGCAGGCGCGATCCGAAACACTGCGGTATCTGAAGGCCGAGACGTTTGGTTATCGCGGCCCGGTGTTCGGCATGCGCGCAGCGGAACGCGCGTCCTACGATAAAAATTCCGCCGGGGACGCCGCCCCTCACACCGATTTCATCAGCCGCCGCTCCCTAGCCCATCTCTGCTGCGGCTTTACGAAGTTCTCTTCCCGCGTCGAGAACTGGGACGATGCGAGCCCGTTTAAAACGAGTAAGAGAGCCGATATGATCGGCAGTGTATGGCCCCGCTTTCTGGGCCTTGATCTATATGCAACCGCCACAAAGTAGAACAATGCCGACCAAAGAAGAAAATCTTGCGGTTTGGGCAGATCGCGTAGCCGCCGATCTTCTGGATCACTTCGCCGTCGCTTTCGTCAATTCGGAGAGCAATGCGGGCATCGACCCAAAAGCAGCGCTCCAGTCAAAGATCAAATATCGGCTTGTTGCCACCGTTCAAGGACGGATAGACTTGGATCGCGCTGCCGCAGCAGGTGCGACCGAAGAACCAAACTAGGTCGCGCTCACCCCGTTGGTCGATACACGCCCGAATTGGCCCAGTTGCCCTGAACCGTCCCAGACGTGCAGCCATACACCGCCGTCCAAATGCACGAGTTTGCATTGTTTACGGCGGCCCCTGAGACTGCGCCGATCGCTGAAATCCGCATCTACATATCAGCGCGATTTGCCAGAGTTAGCCCGCTCGACGTGACGATGTCGAAAGGCACATACTGCGATGGGACGGTGCCTGTGCCATTGGCCACCGTCAGCGTTTCGCCGAGCGTCGCGGTGCCGGAGATGGCCGGCAGCACGGTATTTGCCGGCACGGCCGAAACACCGGAGAACTTCTCCTTGAAGCCCTCGAAATTGGCGTAGCTGCGCTTCTGCGCGGCCTTGGTGATGGGCATATCATTCGCCCTTCTTCTTCGCGTCGCCCTTGTTGCCGGGTGCCGTCTCGGCCTCGTTCTTCGGAGCCGCCGGCTCCTTCTTCTGCCGCGGGATGAAGCGCGATCGGCCCATTCCGTCAGGCGTGCCTCGGAAATCTCCGGCGCGTCGAATTCATCGCCGGAACCGTCACCCATCTGTCAAACGGCACGACTATTGCGTCGGCTCCGAAACGGAGACGACCATGCTGCGCGACTGCCCGCCCGACGCCAAGGCCACCCTTGCCCTGATCGCCCTCTCGGCGATCTGCATCCTGGGCTGGCTTGCCGATCTCAGCCTTTGAGTGCGCGCTTTCCGACCGAATTGCCCCTGTCGTCCAACACCCACAGCCACTAGACTGCCGCCTCATCGAATCGAACGGTCGGGTCCATGAAGCGCATCACCCTCCTTGCCGGCATCCTCGGATTGGCCGTGTTTCTGTCCGGCTGCGACAAGTGCGGCAATTTCGGCCCGCTGTTCGGATCGTCCGACACCAAGAGCTGCGGCGGCAAGTCGACGAGCTAGGGCCAGCGGGACAGATGGCCGACGAGATCGAGTTCGACAGAAGCGCGCCGACGGCGGCCGGCACGGTCGCCACCCTGTCGCCGCTGGTCCGCCGGATCATCGCCGGCAATGGCGGACCGATGACCTTCACCGGCACCTGCTCCTATATCGTCGGCCGCGGCACGGTCGCTATCATCGATCCCGGCCCTGACGATGCGGACCATATCGAGCGCCTCCTGGCGGCGGTCCAAGGCGAGACGGTCAGTCATATCGTCGTCACCCATACCCATCGCGATCACTCGCCCGCGGTGCCCGCGCTGAAGGCGGCAACCGGCGCGACGGTGGTCGGCTGCGGGCCGCATCGGCCGTCGCGGGAGCTCGGACCGGGCGAAGGCCGCGTGCTCGATGCCGCCGCCGATACCGATTTCCTGCCGGACTGGGCGATGGCCGACGGCGACGCCGTCTCCGGGCCCGGCTGGAGCCTCGCCGCCATCGAGACGCCCGGCCACACCGCCAACCATCTCGCCTTCACGCTCGCCGAAGAGGAGACGCTGTTCTCCGGCGACCATGTCATGGCCTGGTCGACCACGGTGGTCGCCCCGCCCGACGGCTCGATGGCCGCCTATATGGCCTCGATCGAAAAACTGCGCGGGCTGGAGCACGCCCGCTACTGGCCGGGCCATGGCGGCCCGGTCACCGAGCCGCAGCGGTTTCTGCGCGGACTGGTCCAACACCGCCGCCAGCGCGAGGCCGCGATCCTGAACCGGCTCGGCGCTGGCGACGACACCATCGCCGCGATGGTACCGGTGATCTATCAGGGCCTGGCCCCAGCCCTGCACGGCGCCGCGGCGCTTTCCGTGCTGGCCCAGATCGAGGATCTCGTGCTGCGCGGCGCCGTCCAATCCAGCGACGCGATTCCAGCCCTCGCCAGCCGCTACAAGCTCGCCTGAAGCGGCTGGCGAGGGCCGGCTTTTTCCGGAAACCGCGTTCCACTTTTCCGGCCGCTCTAGCGGCTCTCCATCAGCAATTCGATCTCGTCGGTGAAGGCCGCGACACGCGCCGCATTCGCGCCGAGATCATGGCGACCGAGGCGCGAGGCCGAGCGGATGTCGATCCGGCTGCCGTCGACACGCGGCCTGATGCGGATGGCGATGTCCTCGGAGAAATGCAGGATGCGGCCGCGGGCCACCGCCTCGACCCGCCCTGCGCCGCTGCGCCCGCCCGGCCGCGCGGTCTCCAGCACCTGCCAGCCCAGCCCCAATGCCGCTCGCCTGGCGAGATCGAAGGCGGCCTCCGCCGGCAGTTCGAGCAGGATCGGCACTGCCTTGGGATAGGCCTGACGCTGCAAGCGCCGCTGCAGCGCCGGCACGTCGGGCGGGACCCGGCCGGAACGCGCCGTCAACGCGGCCTGCGAACGGCTGAAGGCGGGGGGATCGTCGATATCGGTCGAGACATCGGCAAGAGCCGGCCTGGTCACAAGCCTGAGCACGATAAAGCCTGCCGGTGCGAGCAGGAGGAGCGAGAGCAGCAGCGCGCCGGCGGCCATGCCGGCGCCGCGATGGTCGGAATGCCAGATGCGGATGAAGGCGAGGATGGCAAGACCGAGCGCCGCAAGCACGAGAACATAGGCGCCGGCGACCGGGGCGAGCCCCTCGATGCTCGGCTCCCGCAAACGGACCAGCAGCAGCGACAAAAGCAGCACCGCGAACGCAAACCAGGCCAGTCGCCTGCTCCAGACAGCGGCGCGCGAAACCGGTTCCTCGAAGACGAGACGGCGGTGCATGGCCCTTTCGTGCCCGTGGCGAACCCGGAACGCAAGCCGGGAGCGCGTGAAGCGCAATCTTAATCAAATCGGCAATAAGTGGGCAGGAAGAGGTTTCGCTGCTGCCTCTCGGCCTCCGCCACCGCCTTACCGCCGCATGTCTCGCTCGAGTCCCGCCGTGAAATTCTTCCCCTCTTCGATCCAGAACTATCTCGTCGCCACCATGGCCTGCCTGTGCGTGCCGGGCATCGGTGCGCTGGCCTACATGGCGCAACAATCCATCGTCGACGTGCGCAGCAACATGCGGCTGGCCGAGCTGGTCGATGCCGACAAGGCCCTGCTGCTCACCGGCAACGCGATCCGCACCGCGCGCGGACAGGCCCAGACCAGCATTCAGGTCGCCGACGATCCCGCCCCGGTGCTGAAGCAGATCGAGGAGAGCAATCGCAACCGCATCGCCGAGGCGATCGCGCAGCTCGACGAAACCGACCTGCCGAGCCGCAAGGAGCTGATCGCCGGCATCCAGCAGCAGCAGAAGCTCACCGACGCCAGGATGGCCGACCTCTATGCCGAGGCGGCCAAGCCGAAGGCGCAGCGCAGCCTCGCCGCCACCATGCCCTGGTATAACGGCGTCGGCTCGATCGAAGGCGCGATCGTCAAGGCTTCCGACGAGACCTCCAATGCCGCCCGCCTCGCCGACCCGATCCTGGCAGACCTGCAGAGCTTCAAATCGGCCGGCTGGGATGTCCGCTCGAACTACGGCACGCAATGCTCGGTGCTGCGTCCGGCCTTCGGCTCGGGCAAGGCGCTCGAGACGGCGCAGATCCGCAAGCTCGGCGAATTGCGCGGCATCTCCAACGCGGCCGGCGAGACGCTGAAGCAGCTCGCCTCGCGGCCTGGCGTCGGGAGCGAGCTCGTCCGGAAGATCGGCATCATGTCGGCCGAGGTCGAAGCCTCGAACCGCAGGATGGACGACCTGATCGGCAAGCTCGGGCAAGGTTCAGGCCCCGTCATCGCGGCGGAAGAATGGACGAAGCAGTGCAACGCGCCGTTCACCGCGATCGTCTCTGCCGTTACCCAGTCGCTCGACGACATGGTCGCGCGGACGGAGAAGGAGCTCAACGCTGCCTGGACGAGGCTCGCCATCGTCGGTTCGTTGCTGGCCGTGCTGCTCGCGATCTGCGTCCTGAGCTGGCGCGGCGTGCAGCGCCGCGTCGCGCGGCCGCTGGTCTCGCTGAAATCCGCGCTGGACGAGATGCAGACGGGCAATTTCGCCCAGGCCATCCCGGCCGCCCCCTCGCCGGACGAGATCGGTTCGCTGAGCGGCGCCCTCGAAATCTACCGCGAGAACGCGCTTGCCCTCGAGCAGAACCGGCGCGACCGCGAACTCGCGATGCTCGCCGATGCCGAGCAGGCTGCCCATGTCCAAAAGCTGCTCGGCGAAGTCGCCAACATCGTCGCCGATGCCCGTGACGGCAATTTCTCCGGCAAGGCGCAGGTCGGGGGCATGGAAGGCCCGCTCAAGGAGCTCGTCGAGGGCATCAACGAGATCAACGCGGTTGTCGACGGGGCGACGACGGAGTTCGCCGGTGCGCTGTCTGCGATCGCGGGCGGGGACCTGACCAACCGGGTCGAGACGGCCTATCGCGGCCGCTTCGCCGACCTGAAGGGCGCGATCAACGAGACGGTGGATCGCCTCTCGGACACGGTGGCGACGATCCAGACGACCTCGGCCGATGTCGGCCTCGCCGCACGCGAGATCAACATGGGCGCGGACGATCTGTCGAAGCGCACTGAGGAACAGGCCTCCTCGCTGGAGGAGACCGCCGCCACGACCGAGGAGCTCGCGGCCTCGGTCAAGGCTTCCGCCCAGGCCTCGAAGGATGCCGCCCGGATCGCCGACGAGGCGATGCAGGCGGCCGAGAATGGCGGCACTATTGCCGGCCAGGCGGTCGACGCCATGGCCAGGATCGAGAGCGCCTCGCAGAAGATCTCCGACATCATCCGGGTGATCGACGACATCGCCTTCCAGACCAATCTGCTGGCGCTCAACGCCGCGGTCGAGGCGGCCCGCGCCGGCGATGCCGGCAAGGGCTTCGCCGTCGTCGCCTCGGAGGTGCGCACCCTGGCGCAGCGTTCGAGCGAGGCGGCCAAGGACATCTCCGGCCTGATCTCCTCGTCCAATGTCGAGGTCGGCGAAGGCGTCAAGCTGGTGCGTCAGGCCGGCGACCAGCTTGCCCGCATCCTGGCGGCCTCGCAGAAGGTCGCGGCGACGATCGCCGACATCTCGGCGGCGTCCGGCGAGCAGGCCAACGGCATCGACGAGATGAGTCAGGCGGTCGCCCATCTCGACGAGATGACCCAGCAGAACGCGGCTTTGTCCGAACAGAGCGCGGCCTCCGCCAACGCTCTCTCCGGCCGGATCGAGCAGCTCAACGGACTGGTCGCGACCTTCCGCACCGGGCGCGAGCCCGCCGGCCAGGCGGCTTATGCGCAACCGGCCACCCCGGCCCGCGCGAAGGCGCCGATGCGGGCCGCCAGGCCGGCCCCCGCCGCCTCCGGCGAGCCGGAGCGGCTGCGCCAGCTCGCCGAGGCCGCCTTCGTCCAGTCCCGTGCCCCCGCCCCGCGCAAGGTCGCCAATGGCGGCCGGGCCAACGATTCCGGATGGGAGGAGTTCTGAGGCCACCAAGCCTCCGAACATCCTCGAACACGACACGCGCGGCGCCCGAAAGGGCGCCGTTGGCGTTTCAGGAATGCGGCGCTGGCCGCACATCACCCCGGCAGCCGGTAGTCCCTGAACATCTCGCGCAGCGCCGTCTTCTGGATCTTGCCGGTCGCCGTGTGGGGGATCGCCTCGACCAGCACGACATCGTCCGGCAGCCACCATTTCGCGATCTTCCCGGTCATGAAGGCGAGCATTTCGTCCTTGCCTGGCGTGCGGCCGGGTTTCGGGACGATCACCAGCAGCGGCCGCTCGTCCCATTTCGGATGGGCGACGCCGATCACCGCCGCTTCCACCACATCGGGATGAGCGATGGCGAGGTTTTCGAGGTCGATCGAGGAGATCCATTCGCCGCCGGACTTGATTACGTCCTTCGAGCGGTCGGTGATCTGCATGTAGCCGGCAGGGTCGATCGTGCCGACATCGCCGGTGTCGAAGAAGCCCTCTTCGTCGAGGGTCGGTTCGTCCTCGCGCCGATAATAGGCTTTCGCCACGGCGGGCCCGCGCATCTTGAGCCGGCCGAACGTCTTGCCGTCCCAGGGGAGATCCCGCCCCGCATCGTCGGTCAGGCGGAATTCCACCGTGAAGCCGGGATGACCCTGCTTGACCTTGAGATCGTAGAGCGCATCGCCCTCCAGATGCTCGTAGACGGGTTTCACCGAGCAGAAGGAGCCGAGCGGGCTCATCTCGGTCATGCCCCAGGCATGGGCGACGGTAACGCCGTATTTCCGCTCGAAGGTCTCGGTCATCGCGCGCGGGCAGGCCGAGCCGCCGATGACGACGCGCTTCAGCGTCGAGAGCTTGCCCTCCGTCGCCTCCAGGTGCTGCAGCAGGCCGAGCCAGACGGTCGGCACCGCCGCCGTCATGGTCACGCCCTCGCCCTCCAGCAGGGCATGGAGCGAAGGGCCGTCGAGCTTCGCGCCGGGCATCACCAGCTTGGCGCCGGTCATCGGCGCGGAATAGGCCAGAGACCAGCTGTTGGCGTGGAACAGCGGCACGACAGGCATCACCGAATCACGCGACGACAGGTTGAGATAATCCGGCGTCGCCCAGGTCATCGCATGCAGCACGTTCGAGCGATGCGAATAGAGCACGCCCTTCGGCCCGCCGGTCGTGCCCGAGGTGTAGCACAACCCCGACGCCGTGTTCTCGTCGAAGCGGCCCCAGGCGAAATCGTCATCGACCTCGGCCAGCCAATCCTCATAGGCGACAGCGCCCCTCAGGCTGGTCTGCGGCATATGCGCGGCATCGGTCAGCACGACATAGCGCTCGATCGTCGGCAGCTTGTCCTGGATCGCCTCGACCATCGGCACGAAGGTCAGGTCGAGGAAGAGCAGGCGGTCTTCGGCGTGGTTGACGATCCAGGCGATCTGCTCCGGGAACAGCCGCGGATTGACCGTGTGCGTGATCGCGCCGATGCCGCTGATGCCGTACCAGAGCTCGAGATGGCGGTCGCTGTTCCAGGCCAGCGTCGCGACGCGGTCGCCCAGCGTGATGCCCTGTCGCTGCAGGCGCTTCGCCACGCTCAACGCGCGGCTGCGGATCTCGGCATAGCTGCGCCGTCTCAAGGAGCCATCCTCGACGGCGCGGCTGACCACCTCGCGGGTGCCGTGCTGGACGGCGGCGTGGTCGATGATGCGGTGGAGCAGAAGGGGCCAGTCCTGCATCAGGCCGAGCATGCGCTTATCCTCCCAAATCCGTTTGCCCGGAGGATAGCGGTGCGCTCCCGCGAAAGGGAAGTCATCCCATCGGAGGCTCGCCTGCGCCCGCCAGATGGTTTAGGCCTGATCCTTCAAGAGCGGGGGGAAACGCCATGACCGCACCGAAGATCGTGCAGCAGGCCGCGACGGAACCGGACCGGGTCTGGTTCCGCTTCATGCGGCTGCATCAGCGCATGCTCATGCAGATGACGGCCCGTATCCGCGCGCTCGGCCTCTCGATCCCGCAATTCGACCTTCTCTCGACCCTGACCGAGCAGGAGGGCATCAGCCAGAGCGAACTGGCCGAGCGGCTCTACGTCACCAAGGGCAATGTCTCCGGGCTGGTCGACAGGCTGGTGCAGGCCGGGCTGGTCGAGCGGCGCGCCATCGCCGGCGACCGGCGCTCCTATGCCATGCACCTGACGCCGGAAGGCCGCCGGCTCGCCGAAGCCGGCATCGCCGCCCAGCGCGATTTTGTCGCGAACACGCTCGGCAAGCTGGAAACGGACGATCTCGTCGAGCTCGACCGACTGGTGCTGCTCTGGCGTGATTTCGCCCGCGCCGTCGATGCCGAGTGAGCGGCCATGGCTGATGGCATCGACCTGACCGCATCCGCCACGCGCTTGCGTGAGGCCCTGCTCGCCCGCCGCTTCAGCGCCACCGATCTTCTCGAAGCGACATTCGCCCGCATCGATGCGCTGAACCCGCGCCTCAACGCGATCGTGACGCAGGATCGCGTGGCCGCTCGCGCGATGGCGAAAGCCTCGGATGAGCGCATCGCCAGCGGTACGGCTCGCCCACTCGAAGGGCTACCGATCACGATCAAGGATGCATTCGACGTCACCGGCCTGCCCTCCTCGGGCGGGTTGCCGGCCTATCGCGAGCGCGTGCCGACCGAGGATGCCGCCGCGGTCGCAAGGCTGCGGGCCGCCGGCGCGGTCATCATCGGCAAGACGAACGTCCCGGTCTTTTCCGGCGATTTCCAGAGCTACAACCCGGCCCATGGCGTCACCAACAATCCCTGGGACGAGACGCGCTCGCCCGGCGGATCGTCAGGCGGGGCGGCGGTCGCGGTCGCGACCGGGATGAGCGCCTTCGAGCTCGGCTCCGATCTCGGCAGCTCGATCCGCTGGCCGGCCCATGCCTGCGGCGTCTTCGGGCTGAAGACGAGCTGGGGGCTGGTCTCGACCTGGGGCGCGATCCCGCCACCGCCGGAGCGCCGCACCCTGCGCAATGTCGATCTGATGGTCGCCGGCCCGATCACCCGCGCCACCGAGGATCTCGACCTGATCCTGCCGGTGATTGCCGGACCGCGCGATACGGCCCTGCCCGCGCCCGCACTGCCTGAGCCGCGCCGGACCGGCGCGAAGGGCCTGCGCGTCGCGCTCTGGGCCGACGATCCCTTCGCGCCGGTGGACCGGGAGGTCGCGGATGCCGTGCGCGAGGCGGCGCGCCGCCTGGCCGAGGCCGGCGCCATCGTCGACGAGACGGCGCGGCCCTCGATCCGCTTCGCGGACGCGTTCGAGATCTATGCGCTGCTGAACCATGCCGTCGTCGCCTATGGCCTGCCGCCGAAGGTGCGCGCCCGCATCCAGGCGCAGGCCGCACGCTTCAGCCCGAACGACCTGTCGCACCAGGCTCTGCAGGCACGCGGCGCCCGGATGACGCCCGGCCTCTACCAGCAGGTCAGCCAGCGCCGCCTCGCCCAGAAGCGGCAATGGGCCAGCTTCTTTTCGCGCTACGACGTGGTGCTCTGCCCGCCGGCCCCCGTCGCCGCGATCCCGCATGATCACGGCCCCGACATCCATGCCCGCCGCCTGACCGTAAACGGCGAGCCGCGGCCCTATCTCGACTTCCTGCTCTGGGCCGCGCCTGCCACCGGGGCGGACCTGCCGGCCCTGTCGGCCCCGGTCATGCGGTCGCGCGAGGGCCTGCCGCTCGGCGTCCAGATCATCGCGCCCTTCGGCGAGGATCGCACCGCCATTGCCGTCGGGGCGATGTTGGAAGAACTGGGCGGCCGCTTCGCGTCACCGCCGCTCGCAAACTGAACCGCTCGGAGGGCGGTTGCACCCGCCTGAGGCGAGGCCTTTCCGTTTCCCCCGCCCCGCGGCAGAGTCTACTGTCCCCTGCGTCAAATTCGCTCAACATTTGCAACCATATCAGCGTATGTTGGCAAGAATATTAAACAGAACCGGGAGCCCATCATGCTGTCGAATGTCGCCGTCAGGGATATCGAGACCCTCGTCCATCCCTATACCAACCTCGCCACGCATCGGCAGACGGGCCCGCTGATCCTGGAGAGCGGCAAGGGCATCTATGTCTACGACTCCACCGGCAAGGAATATATCGAGGGCATGGCGGGGCTCTGGTGCACCTCGCTCGGCTATTCCAACCAGGAACTGGTCGAGACCGCCTACGAGCAGATGAAGAAGCTGCCCTTCACCCATATCTTCGGTGGACGCAGCCATGACCCGGCGATCGAGCTCGCCGAAAAGCTCAAGGAGATCGCCCCGGTTCCGATCTCCAAGGTGTTCTACGGCGCCTCCGGCTCCGATGCCAACGACACCCAGGTCAAGATCGTCTGGTATCTGAACAACGCGCTCGGCCGGCCGCAGAAGAAGAAGATCATCTCGCGGCTGAAGGGCTATCACGGCGTCACCGTCGCCTCGGCCTCGCTGACCGGCCTGCCGAACAACCATATCGATTTCGACCTGCCGCTGCCCGGCATCCTGCACACTTCCTGCCCGCATCACTACCGCTTCGCCGAGCCCGGCGAGAGCGAGCAGGACTTCTCGTCGCGCCTCGCCGCCGAGCTGGAAGAGATGATCCTGCGCGAGGGGCCGGACACGGTCGCCGCCTTCATCGCCGAGCCGGTGATGGGCGCCGGCGGCGCGATCATCCCGCCGGAGGGCTATTTCGAGAAGATCAACGCCGTGCTCGCCAAGTACGACGTGCTGTTCATCTCGGACGAGGTCATCACCGGCTTCGGCCGCACCGGCAAGATGTTCGGCACCGAAACCTACGGCATGAACGCCGACTCGATCTCGCTCGCCAAGCAGATCACCTCGGCCTATTTCCCGCTCAGCGCCGTGATGATGAACGACAAGATCTATGACGTGCTCGTCGATCAGAGCCGCAAGATCGGTACCTTCGGCCACGGCAACACCTATGCCGGCCATCCGGTCGGCTGTGCCGTCGCGGTCAAGACGCTGGAGATCTACCAGCGCGACAGAATCGTCGAGCATGTCGAGAAGGTCTCGCCGACCTTCCTGCGCCGCCTGAACAAGCTGAACGAGCATCCGCTCGTCGGCGAAGCCAAGGGCGTCGGCCTGATCGGCGGCGCCGAGCTGGTCAAGGACAAGCAGACCAAGGCCTCGTTCGAAGGCAAGAAGGGCGTCGGCGCCAAGGCCGTCGCCTATGCGCTGGAAGAGGGCTTCATCACCCGCGCCATGGGTGATCGCCTCGCCTTCTGCCCGCCGCTCGTGATCAACGAGGCCGAGATCGAGGAAATGTTCAATCGCTGCGAGCGCGCCCTCGACAAGACCCTGAACTGGGCCAAGGCGGAAGGCCTGCTGGCCTGACAGCCGTTCAACGCTGAAACGACGGAAGGCCGGGCGGTGACGCCCGGCCTTTTTTCATGTTCAGCAATGTGGCGGCTCAGCCCGAAAACGCCACGAACAGATCACAGAGGCGCCCCGGCGCGGTCCCGATCCGCCGTCAGACAGGCAAGACCGGCCGGCGCGAGCCGCCGGCATGAGGTCATCAGCTGAGTCAGGAGCCATGTTTCAACGCGACACGCACGCCCCGACACCGGCCCGCAAGGGTTTCCATGACGCCACGGCGCGGGCGACCTATGCCTCCCGCTTCCGCCCGATCGCAATTCGGGCGGTCGCCGCGGGAACCCGACACGCCGCGCCTGCGTTGAAACAACACGGCGAAGCACGCAAGGCCGATTTGCCCGGCGTTCTCCGCCACGGTTTCTACGACTGAAACCTCCCCTTCGAGACCCATGACTTGGCCGGTGCGGAGCTTGCTCCCACCGGCCTTTTTCTTGGGCGGGAGGTGCCCCAACGAAAACGGGCGGCCCGAAGACCGCCCGCTGAAATCTCCGACATGTCCGATGCGATCAGACGACGATGACCTTCGCGCCGACCGGCACGCGGTTGAAGAGGTCGATCGCGTCGATATTGCGCATCCGGATGCAGCCGGACGAGGCCGAGCGGCCGATCGTCTCCGGCTCGTTGGTGCCGTGGATGCGGTAGAGCGTGTCGTGGCCGTTCTGGTAGAGATAGAGCGCGCGGGCGCCGAGCGGGTTTTCCGGCCCGCCATTCATGCCGCCGGCAACCGGCTTCAGATGCGGCCAGCGCTTGACCATCTCGGCCGGCGGCGTCCAGCGCGGCCATTCCGCCTTGCGCTGCACCACAGCCTCACCGGTCCAGCCAAAAGCCTCGTCACCGGTGGCGACGCCGTAGCGGATCGCCTTCTTGTTGGGGAGGACGAGGTAGAGGAACTTCTCCTTCGTATCGACATAGACCGTACCGGGCGCCTGCCCGGTCGGATCGGCGATTTCGTAAGGGAGATAGGGCAGGTAGGTGTCGAACTTGGGGACGAGCGCGATATATTCGGCATCGCGGGCTGACAGCTCCGGCGCGCTGACGCTCTTGTACTGGCAGGCGCCGAGCAGGGCCGACAGCGCCAGTGCTACGAAAACGGTCTTCTTCATAGTCCCCACCGAGCCGACCCGAAGGCAGCCTTTATGATGAATCGAACGTTAACGCTTCGTATCGGCCCAGAGCTTATCCAAAAGCGGCCGTCCGGCGAAGCACTAGGCCTCAAACGGCGATGGCGCAATCCGGTTCCCTTTCGGACGTTCGGAAGGCGGCTTGGCGTGGCAAACCAGCCACGCATGACCCTTTGGCCGGCTCCAGCGCGCGGATAACGGCCCTTGACGACCCTGCTCTTCACCCACCCGACGAGCCGTGCGCATGCAATGCCGGCGGGCCACCCCGAATGCGCCGACAGGATCAAGGCGGTCGAACAGGCGTTGGAAGCCGAGCGCTTCGCGGCACTGATTCGGCTGGAAGCGCCGCTCGGCACGCTCGACCAGGTGGCGCTGTGCCACCCCGCATCCTACGCGCAGGCGCTGATCGCCTCCGCGCCTGCGGCCGGGTTCGTGCAGGTCGATGCGGACACGCTGATGTCGCCCGGTACGATCGAGGCGGCGTTGCGCGGTGTCGGCGGCGCGGTCGCCGCCGTCGACGAGGTGATGGCCGGCAAGGCGCGCAACGCCTTCGTCGCGATGCGCCCGCCCGGCCACCATGCCGAGCGCGAACACGCGATGGGCTTCTGCTTCTTCAATCACGCGGCTATCGCGGCGCGCCATGCGCAAAGGTCGCATGGGGCAGAGCGCGTCGCCATCGTCGACTGGGACGTGCATCACGGCAACGGCACGCAGGACATCTTTTGGGACGATGCCAGCGTGCTCTACGCCTCCGTGCACGAGATGCCACTCTATCCCGGCACCGGCGCGGCCTCGGAGCGCGGTGCGCAAGGCACGATCGTCAACGCCCCCTTGCGGGCCGGGGACGGCTCCGACGAATTCCGCGAGGCCTTCGAGACCGCGATCCTGCCGCGGATCGATGCGTTCCGCCCCGATCTCGTGGTGATCTCGGCCGGGTTCGACGCGCATTGGCGCGACCCGCTCGCCGACCTCAACCTGCGCGAGGCCGATTTCGCCTGGGCGACCTCGAGGCTGATGGAGGCTGCCGACCGCCATGCCGGAGGCCGTATCGTCTCGGTACTGGAGGGCGGCTACGATCTCGACGCGCTGGCGAAATCGACGGCCGCCCATGTCTCGGCGCTGATGGAGGGCTGAACGCCGGGAAGCGCCGCCTATTCCAGCGGCGACGTCTCGGCGATCTCGATGCCGAAGCCGGAGAGGCCGACGAAGGAACGCGGCGAGGAGGCCAGATTCACGATCGAGCGGACACCGAGATCGCGCAGGATCTGCGCACCGAGACCGACCTCGCGCCATTGCTGAATCCGCAGTTCGTCCGAACCTTCTTCGTCGACGCTCTTGATCGGCACGCCGGCGCTGCCGTCGCGCAGGTAGATCAGCACGCCCTTGCCTTCCTGCTGGAAGCGCCGCAGCGCGCACTGGATCGAGCCGGCGCCACCGAGCACGTCGGCCACCACGTCGGCGCGGTGCAGCCTGGCCGGCACCTTCTCGCCGTCGCCGAGCTTGCCCATGACGAAGGCGAAATGCTGGGTGTTGTCGAAGGGCGTGACATAGACATGGCCGGTCACGTCGCCGAACTCGGTCTTGACCGGGAAGGAATGCACGCGCTCGACCAGCTTCTCGCGCAGCTGGCGATAGGCGATCAGGTCCGCGACGGTGATCTGCTTCAGCCCGTGCTTCTCGGCGAAGGCGGTGATCTGTGCGCCCTTCATCACCGTGCCGTCGTCATTGGCGAGCTCGCAGATGACGCCGACCTGCGGCAGCTCGGCGAGCTTGCACAGGTCGACCGCGGCCTCGGTATGGCCGGAGCGCATCAGCACGCCGCCGTCCTTGGCGATCAGCGGGAAGACATGGCCGGGGCGGACGAAATCGGCTGCGCCCATATTGCCGTTGGCGAGCGCGCGCACCGTGTTGGTGCGCTGCTCGGCCGAGATGCCGGTGGTCAGCCCGTGCTTGACGTCGACGGTGATGGTGAAGGCGGTGCCGAGCGGCGCATCGTTCGAGGACACCATCGGATCGAGGCGCAGGCGCCGGGCCTCTCCCGCCGTCAGAGGGGCGCAGACGATGCCGCAGGTGTTGCGGATGATGAAGGCCATCTTCTCCGGCGTGCAGAGCGAGGCGGCGACGATAAGATCGCCTTCGTTCTCGCGATCGTCGTCATCGGTAACGATGACGATCTCGCCACGGGCAAAGGCTTCGATGGTCTCGGCGACATTATTGGACATGGCAGCCTCGCGCGGCCCGGACAGGCCGAGGAAATCATTGGGTGTGACGGCGCCGCCGGTGGCGGCGGTGATGCGCTCGGCGCTTTCGCGGGAGATCCAGGCGGCCGGATCATTGCAGAGCGCGGTCACGCTGGCCGGCGACAGGCCAACCTGCCTGGCGAAGGCGCTGCGTGCGATCTTGTTCTGCCGGAGCCAGACGTCGAGCTTCATGCCGTGAAACTAATACGGCGGCGCTTCACCTGCAATGAACGATCGATGCATTTTCAGTATTGCTGAAATGCAAGATGCAACGCAGCGGCAAAAGCCGCTCCGCTTCACTCCTGGAACGGCCAGCGCGGCTCGACGACGCCGACCTGCGCGCGATGGCGCAGATACTGGTCGGCCAGCACGCAGGCGACCATCGCCTCGCCGACCGGCACGGCACGGATGCCGACGCAGGGGTCGTGACGGCCCTTGGTGAACATCTCGGCCTCGCCGCCGGTGCGCGTCACGGTCGCGCGCGTCGCCAGGATCGACGAGGTCGGCTTCACCGCGAAACGCGCGACAATCGGCTGGCCGGTCGAGATGCCGCCCAAAATGCCGCCGGCATGGTTGGAGAGGAAGAGCGGGCGCCCGTCATTGCCGGCGCGCATCTCGTCGGCGTTGGCCTCGCCGGAAAGCTCGGCCGCGCCAAAGCCCTCGCCGATCTCGACGCCCTTGACCGCATTGATGCTCATCAGCGCCGCGGCGATCTCGGAATCGAGCTTGCTGTAGATCGGCGCGCCCAGCCCCGCCGGCACGCCCTCGGCGACGATCTCCAGCACGGCACCGATCGAGGAACCGGATTTCCTGACACCGTCGAGATAGCTCTCGAAGAAGGCCGCAGCCTTGGCGTCGGGACAGAAGAACGGGTTGCGGCCGATCTCGTCCCAATCCCAGTTGGCGCGGTCGATCTTGTGCGGGCCCATCTGCACGAGGGCGCCGCGCACGATCATGCCCGGCACGACCTTGCGGGCGATGGCGCCGGCGGCGACCCGCATCGCCGTCTCGCGCGCCGAGGAGCGCCCGCCGCCGCGATAGTCGCGGATGCCGTATTTGACGTCATAGGTGTAGTCGGCGTGGCCCGGCCGGTACTTGTCCTTGATCTCGGAATAATCCTTCGAGCGCTGGTCGACATTGTCGATCATCAGCCCGATCGAAGTGCCGGTCGTGACCTGCACGCCGTCGCTCTCGCGGGCGAAGACGCCGGAGACGATGCGGACCTGGTCCGGCTCCTGGCGCTGCGTGGTGAAGCGCGACTGGCCCGGCCGGCGGCGATCGAGATCGCCCTGGATGTCGGCTTCCGTCAACGGAAGCAGCGGCGGGCAGCCGTCGACGACGCAGCCGATGGCAGGGCCATGGCTCTCGCCGAAGGTGGTGACGCGGAAGAGATGGCCGAAGCTGTTATGCGACATGGGAGCCCGATACGTTTCCTACCGGCTCTTAAGCCGGATCGGCGCGCGGCGAAACCCCGCAAGGGGCGCGATGGTCATTGACAAGGCCTGCCCTGGCCGCTTCAACGCAGCCATGAGCCGGACGTCCTGCCCCTCGCGCTCCTGGCGCCCCGGGAGCCCCATCATCGCGGGAGCCTAGCCCCGAGCCGCCCGGCAGGGCCGCTTCGGGGTCGATCCGGCTTTAGACCAGCCTGCTTGCGGGCGGCGAGCCACATGTTTTCCGACATAGACGGGCTTCCGCGACGAAGCCGCCCCGCTGCCCCAGCATTGGCCCGCCGCGACCACTCGAGCGCGGCCGGTCCTGTTCGCGGCACTGCGATCAACGGCCAGACTCATCATGAGATTTCTCCGCAGGCGCCCAGCGCCGGCATCGACGGCCAGCGTCAGCCTTGCCCGTGCATTGTCCAAGCTCGGCTATTGCTCGCGGACACAGGCCGAGAAGCTGGTGCGCGAGGGGCGCGTCACGGTCGACGGCCGCAGCGTGCGGCAGGTCGAATTGCGCATCGATCCGCAGCGGGCGCGACTGACGGTCGACGGCCAGCCGGTGACGGCGGTGCGGCGGATCTATCTGATGCTCAACAAGCCGCGCGGCATGGTGACGACCGCAAGCGACCCGGAAGGGCGCCAGACCGTCTATGCCTGCCTGGAGGGCAAAGACCTGCCGCATCTCGCCCCGGTCGGGCGCCTGGACATGGCGAGCGAGGGTCTGCTGCTGATGACCAACGACACGCGCTGGGCGCAGCGCATCCTCGATCCCGCCTCCGGGGTCGACAAGACCTACCATGTCCAGATCGACCGCGTGCCGGACGACGCCTTCATGGCCAGGCTGAGAGAGGGAGCGGTCGATGGAGACGAGGTGCTGTCGATCCGTTCGGCCGCCCTGCTGCGCTGCGGGGAGCGCAATGCCTGGGTCGAGATGGTGATCGACGAGGGCCGCAACCGGCAGATCAGGCGGATCGTCGAAGCGGCCGGCGCCGAGGTGCTGCGCCTCGTCCGGGTCAGGATCGGCGAACTCGAGCTCGGCGATCTCGCCAAGGGCGCCGTCCGCGAATTGGCCCCTGAGGAAACCACACTGCCGCTTGCCGGCTATCCCGTCGGCAAGCTTCGCACCAACGTGGCTTGAGCAGCCGGCTCCGTCAGTGCGCCGGCCCCTTCGCCGGCGCTGCCGGGGCGCCCTCCCAGCGCGTATGCGCCGGCAGGTTCTCGCCCTTCATGATGACGGTGAGCAGCCCGATCTGGGCGTAATCGCCGACATGGGTGTCGTAGAGCACGGTCGCGCCGGCGCCGACGCAGACGCCCTTGCCGAGCCGCACGCGCCCGACCTTCATCACCCGATCCTCGTAGAGATGGGTCTGCAGCGCCGAATGGGCGTTCACCGTGCAGAAATCGCCGACCTTGATGCAGTCGAACTCGGTGATATCGGTCGAGTCGAGCCAGACGCCCTTGCCGTATTTGGCGCCGAACAGCATCAGGAACCAGGGCAGGAAGGGCGTGCCGCGCAGGTAGTCGAACAACACCTTGCCGCCGAGGCCCCAGTACATCACCGCGACCGCCTCGGTGCGCATGGCCCACCACGACCACATCGGCTTCATCACGGGCTTGTAGACGCCCATCATCAGCCATTTCACGGCGGCGCAGATCAGCGCCTGAACGATGGCGATCGCCATGGCGACGCCCATGAAGGAGAGCACGAGGCCGAGCCAATCGCCCTCGTTGATCTTCTGCTGCAAGACCATGTCGACCGCGATCGTGCCGAAGGTGATGAACAGCATCGCCGGGAAGGAGGTATGCAGCGCCTCGAAGACGCCGCGCCCGAACTGCTTGGCGAAGGAGGGTTTGTAGGTCCAGTCGGCGCCGAGATCGACCTTCTGCCGCGTCGGCAGGCGGATCGGCGGAGAGCCGAACCAGGTGTCGCCGGGCTGCATGCGATCATTGGCGGGCGGCTTGGACTTGATGCCGATCAGCACGCGATCGGGAATGACGGCGCCCGGCGGCACCACCGCGTCATTGCCGACGAAGACCTGATCGCCCGTGCGCGTCGCGTCGAGGCGCATATAGCCGCGGCGCATATCCTCGTCGCCGAAGACGACCTCGTCGGCGATGAAGTTGCCAGCGCCGATGCCGGTCAGGTCATAGCGGCCGGAGAGGTTGGTCGAGATCTCCGCGCCCTTGCCGATGCTGGCGCCCATCAGACGGTACCAGGCGCGCATATAGATGGTGGCGAAGAGCGAGGAGAGCGTCTCCAGCGTCACCTCGGTCGCCAGCGCCACCGTCCATTTGCGGGCGTAGAAGCCGGAATGGATCGACCAGGAGCCCGAGGTCACGCGCGGCAGGATCGCCCAGCGCAAGGCAGCCATCAGCAGCACGGTGAAGGCGATCAGGCCAATCGCGGTCGGCCAGGTCAGGATCGGCAGGAACCAGAGATAGCTGATATCGGTCCAGCCGGCGATGAAGTAGTCGATCTTGTCGAACAGCCAGAAGGCCGGGAAGATCGGCAGCAGGCTGACCGGCGGCAGCACCACCAGCATCAGGATGTAGAAGGCCGTCATCAGCGCGCGCCGGCCGGCCGAGGCCTCGGCCTGCGGCGGCAGCGCCGCGAGATCGACCGTGCCGATCTTGCGGCCGGGCGTACCGTCCCAGATCTCGGCTTCGCCGACATGGGCTCCGGGCCGAATGGCTGTCAGGTCGCCGATTTCAGCGTGGTTGCCGATTACCGAATCGTGGCCGAGCACCACGGAGGCGCCGGCCGAGACGTCCTTGCCGATGGTGATGCGGCCGATCACCAGCTTGTCGCCGATCGCCTCGCCATTGGCGAAGGTGGTCTTGGAGCCGAAGGTCGTGAAATCACCGATCTCGATCAGGTCGATGGCGCCGGCCTCGTAATCGGAGATGATGACGTCGCGCCCGACCTTGGCGCCGAGCAGACGCCAGTAGAAGCGCATCACCGGCGTGCCTTGCAGCCACTTGATGTGGACCAGCCCGGCGACGCGGGCGGCGAACCACCAGCGGAAATAATAGACGCCCCAGAGCGGATAGACGCCCGGCTTCGTCCGGCCGAGCACGAGCCATTTCAGGGCGATGGCAATCAGGCCTGTCACGACGATGATCGCGACATAGACGCCGAGCAGCGCGAAAATCTGGCCGAGCAGCGGCAGGTCCTCGCCCGAGAGGATCATGTAGGTGACGAAGACGCCGAGCCATTGCGCGGTCGCCAGGCCGATGATGACCGGCAGCGCCACCGCCTGCGCAAGCCCACAGAGGAAGCGCCGCAGGAAAGGCGGCGGCGTGAAGGACAGGTCCTCGGCCACGGCGATGCCGCGCTCGTCGAGAAGCGCCGCCATCGCCCTGAGCGTACGCGCGCCATAAACGTCCTGCAACGTGATGCCGGCATAGGCCGGGGTCTCGCGCACGATCGAGATGAAGCGGGCGGCGAGCAGCGAATGGCCGCCGAGATCGATGAAGAAATCGGCTTCCAGCGGCAGGCTCGCCGTGCCGAGCACGCGCTTGGCCGCCTCCAGCAGCGCGGCTTCCGTCGCATTGCGCGGCGGCTCCTGCTCGCCCTCGGCGCTCGGCGCCGTCAATGGCGCCGCCTTGAGCATCTTGCGGTCGACCTTGCCGGAAACCATGCGCGGCAGCGAACCGGCCGCCTCGAAATGCGCCGGCACCATATAGGGCGGCAGCTTCTCGCGCAGGGCCGCGCGCAGCGCCGGGCCGTCGACCGCGACACCGGGCTCCGGCACGACGAAGGCGACGAGCCGCTCGATGCCGTCATCCGTGCGCAGCACGACCGCGGCCTGCCCGACGCCGGGTTCGTCGGCGAGCTTCGATTCGATCTCGCCGAGCTCGACGCGGAAGCCACGGATCTTGATCTGGTCGTCGATGCGGCCGTGGAAGACGATATTGCCGTTCTCGTCGAGGCTGACCGCATCGCCGGAGCGGTAGAGGATCGGATCGCCTTCGCCTGCGACCCCTGCAAAGGGGTTGGCGATGAACTTTTCGGCCGTCAACTCCGGCCGGCCATGGTAGCCCTTGGCCACGCCGGGGCCGCCGATCAGCAATTCGCCCTGCTCGCCCGGCTGGACGAGGCGCAGGTCCTCGCCGACGACGTAAGCCGTGTAGTTCGGGATCGGCTTGCCGATGGTCACGGTCTCGCCGGGAACGACTTCGGCCGCCGTCGCGACGACGGTCGCTTCGGTCGGGCCATAGGTGTTGAGGATGCGCCGGCCGGGCTTCGACCATTTCTGCACGATCGCGGGCGGCAGCGCCTCACCGCCGAGCAGGATCAGCTTCAGCGAGGGCACATCGGCCGGCAGGATGCCGAGCAGCGTCGGCACAGTGTCGATGATGGTGACGCCGGCCTCGTTGAGGATCGCCGGCAGCTTCTCGGCATCGCCCATCATCTCTGGCGAGGCGACGAACAGGGTCGCGCCGACGAGATAGGGCGTCCAGATCTCCTCCATCGACAGGTCGAAGGCGACCGACGCCCCCTGGAAAGCGACATCGTCCGGCCCGAAGCCGTAGAGCGCGTTTCCGGAACGCAGGAAATGGCAGATGTTGTGGTGGCTGATGACGATCGCCTTGGGCGTGCCCGTCGAGCCCGAGGTGTAGATCAGATAGGCCGGATGATCGGCGGTCAGGCCGGCCGGTCGCGCCGGCGGCTCGATTCCGTCAGCACCGGCGGCAAGGCCTTCAGGGGTCCAGACGGCGCGCTCCGTCGCCTCGGCCCGACCGGCCCAGCCGGTGCAGGTAACGATGCCCTTGGCCTGGGCATCGTCGAGGCAGGTCGCGATGCGCTCGACCGGCGCCTCCGCGTCGAAGGGAATCCAGGCCGCGCCGGCGCGCGTGATCGCGATCTGCGCGACGAGAAGGTCGATGCCGCGCGGCATCCACAGGCCGACCATGTCGCCCGGGCCGATGCCCGCGAGCTGGAGGCCGCGGGCCTGCCGGCCAGCGGCAGCCCAGACCTCGGCATAGCTCAGGCGCCGCTCGAGATCCGTGAGGGCGGGATGGTCAGGGCGCAGCGCCGCGGTCGCCGCGAAAATCTCGGCCAGCACCTCGTCCCGAATCAGATCGGGCCGCTTCTCGCCTGCCAGCATGGCGAGTGTGTTGGCAGCAGCCGCGTCAGACGCCGCCGACAGCTTCGTCATATCGTTCATCGCGCCCCGCTGCGCTGAAAGGCCCGTCGCTGATGCCGCGGCAGGCCCTGCCCTCGGCCCTCTGGCGCCCTATCACGCACCTCGTGAAGAAAACCGGAATCGTCGCCTGTGCATCGCGACATCCGCGTGAGCCCCCCGACCGGGCAGGCCGCCGCATCACGCTTGTCTCGCTAGCATATTCTCCCTGCAAAATCACGGGTGAACGGGCCATGAATGCCACGGCCCGGCTGCGTGCTAACTCAGAGCCAGTCGGCCTTGTTCCCGCTGACGACGAGCAGCTTGCCCTGCCAGATCTCGACCATCGAGGCCTCGCGCGGCGCCACCGCCCCGACCAGGGCGAGCACCGCCCGCGCCACGCCGCCATGGCTGACGATCACCGTCTCGCGCTGCAATCCTTCGAGAACCGGCCGCACGCGCTCGGCCAGCATGCGGTAGCTCTCGCCACCCGGCGGCACGAAGCCCCATTTGTCGCGCTCGCGCAGATGCGCCTGCTCGCGCTCGGCCTTGCGGACGTCGCGCCAGGTGAAACCTTCCCATTCGCCGAAGGTCAATTCGCGCAGGCGGTCGTCGATGCGGTATTCGCCGGCCGGCAGGGCGAGTTCGCGGCGGAGGATGTCCATGGTCTCGCGCGCCCGCTGCATCGGCGAGCCGATATAGGCGAGATCGGCGTAAGCCGGCTCCAGCGCCTTCAACCGACCGGCGGCCTCGGCGGCCTGGCGGCGACCGAGATCGTTCAGCGGGATGTCCTGACCGCCCTGCAGCCGGCCCTCCCGATTCCAGTCGGTTTCGCCATGGCGGACGAGGATGAGACGGTGAGGCAGCGAGAGCGGGACCATGCGGGGCTTCTGCACGCTGCCGCGGACAGGGTCAAAGCCCTTGCGCCGCCCGCAGCCATGCTTTCAGCCGATGGCGACAATTGGCCGCTTTCTGTGGCCGAATTTACACGGCCTGTGTATAGCGCCCTTGCCAATCACCAGCGGAACCGCATGTCCCCTGCCATCACCTTGCCCGACGGCCGCAGCCTCGCGCTTTCCGCGACGCCGCTCGTCATGGGTATCGTCAACATCACGCCCGATTCCTTCTCGGATGGCGGATTGCTGAAGAATGCCGAGGCGGCGATCGCCCATGGCGCGCGCCTCGCCGCGGAGGGCGCGGCCATTGTCGATATCGGCGGCGAGTCGACGAGACCCGGTCATGCCACCGTCGATGCCGCGACCGAGATGGCGCGCGTGCTGCCGGTCATCGCCGGGCTGAAGGCGCGGATCGACACGCCGATCTCGATCGACAGCTACAAGGCCGAAGTGGCGGAAGCGGCGCTCGCGGCCGGCGCCTCGATCGTCAACGATGTCTGGGGCGCCCAGCGCGATCCGCGCATCGCCGAGGTCGCGGCGCGGGCCGGCGCGCCAATCATCCTGATGCATAACCGCGACACGATCGACGCCTCACTCGACATCTTCGAGGAGGTGCTGCGCTTCCTCGAGCGCTCGGTCGCGATCGCGACGCAAGCCGGTGTGCCGCCCGGCCAGATCGTCGTCGATCCCGGCATCGGCTTCGGCAAGACCGCACGTCAGAATCTCGACCTGATCCGCCATCTCGACCGGCTCGGCGTGCTCGGCTGCCCGATCCTGCTCGGCGCGTCCCGGAAATCGACGCTCGGGCGCATCACAGGCCGTGAGGTTCCGGCCGAGCGGCTCGCCGCCAGCATCGCCGCGCATCTCTATGGCGCGAGCCGCGGCGCCGCCATCATCCGCGCCCATGACGTTGCCCCGCATATCGACGCGCTCAAGACCTGGGCCGCCATCGAAGACAGCATGAAAGCAGACCTGTGAGCGAAACCGGCCGCATCCTGATCGAGAAACTCGACATCTACGCCTATCACGGCTTCTTCTCGGAGGAGGAGCGGCTCGGCCAGCGCTTCGTCATCGACCTCGTGCTCGATGTCGACCTGCGCGCCGCCGCCGCCAGCGATCGCCTCACTGACACCGTCGATTACGGCCGCGCCGTCGCGATCGTCGCCGAAGCCTTCACGGCCCGCCGCTACCACCTGCTGGAAGGCGCGGCGCGCGCCGTGGCACTGGCGCTGTTCGATGCCTTCCCGACGATCGAGGCCGTCGAGGTCACCCTGCGCAAGCCGGCGCCGCCGATCCCGGCGACGCTCGGCTCGGTCGGCATCCAGCTGAGGTTCCAGCGTGAAGGTTGAGGCCGCACTCGCCTTCGGCGGCAATATCGGCGACCCCGTCGCGGCCTTCGCCGCGGCGCTGAAGGGGCTGCGCGCGCATCCGGACATCACGCTCGGCCAGCTGTCCTCGATCTATCGCACGCCGCCCTGGGGCAAGACCGACCAGCCGGAATTCCTCAATATGGCGGCGCTGGTCGAGACCTCCTTGCCGCCGCAGGACCTGCTCGCCTTCTGCCTGGAGCTGGAGCGCGCCGGCGGCCGGGAACGCCGCGAGCGCTGGGGGCCGCGCACGCTCGATATCGACATCCTGACCTATGGCGACGCGATCATCGACCAGGCGCGGTTGCAGATCCCGCATCCGCGCATCCCCGAGCGCGCCTTCGTGCTGACGCCGCTAGCCGAGATTCTGCCGCAGCGCCTGATCGGCGGGCGCAGCGTCACCGAGCTGCTGGCGGCCGCCACAGACGAAACGATCCGCCGCGACGAGGCCGCAACGGATCGGTTGAAGGCCCTGCTGGCGGGCTAACTCATCGCATCGACATCGGCTCGAGCAGGCGGATGCCGCCTGCCGATCCGAGAAGCGGGATCACTCGCCCTTGTCGAGGGAGATGTCCGGCGCGGTCGGCACCTTCATGCCGACGACATGATAGCCGGCATCGACATGCATGATCTCGCCGGTGATGCCGCGCGACATGTCGGAGACGAGGAAGACCGCGGTCTCGCCGACCTCCTCGATGGTGACCGTGCGGCGCAGCGGCGAGTTGTACTCGTTCCAGCGCAGGATGTAGCGGAAATCGCCGATGCCGGAGGCCGCCAGCGTCTTGATCGGGCCGGCCGAGATCGCGTTGACGCGGATCTTCGAGGGGCCGAGATCGGCGGCGAGATACTGCACGCTCGATTCCAGCGCCGCCTTGGCGATGCCCATGACGTTGTAATGCGGCATCCATTTCTCGGCGCCGTAATAGGTCAGCGTCAGCAGCGAGCCGCCATCCGGCATCAGCTTCTCGGCGCGCTGGGTGATCGCCGTGAAGGAATAGCAGGAGATCAGCAGCGACTTGGAGAAGTTCGCCTCGGTGGTCTCGACATAGCGGCCGGTCAATTCGTCCTTGTCGGAGAAGGCGATGCAGTGGACGACGAAGTCGAGCTTGCCCCAGAGCCTTTCGACCTCGGCGAAGACGGCGTCGATCGTGGCGCCGTCGGTGACATCGCAATGGCCGACGACATGGCCGCCGAGTTCCTTGGCGAGCGGCTCGACCCGCTTCTTCAGCGCGTCGCCCTGATAGGTGAAGGCGAGTTCAGCGCCCGCATCGGCTGCCGCCTTGGCGATGCCCCAGGCGATGGACCGGTTGTTCGCGACGCCCATCACGAGCCCGCGCTTGCCCTTCAGGAGATTGGCGGTCGGCGAAACGGCGTTGGAATCAGGCATGGGAAACCCGCAGATGAACGATGAGCAGGTCTCTTAGAACAGTCGCAGGGAAACGGGAACCGCTTTGATGCCCGCCTCCACGGCTGAATCATGCATAAGGCCGCGATCCGTGGCCCGCGCGGCTCGTTTTCGGCTGCAACGGCGCCCGAACCGGCTCAGTTCGCTTCGTCCCGCCCCTTCATCAGCGCCGTCAGCTCCGCGTCACTCGCCGGCATCTCGATATCGATGGCGACGAAGAGATCGCCGACCGCGCCCTTCTCGCCCTTCAGGCCCTTGCCGCGCAGGCGGAACTGCCGGGCCGTGCCGGTCAGCGGCGGAATGTTCATCTCGACCGCGCCGGTCAGCGTCGGCACATGCAGCGGCCCGCCGAGCACCGCCTTGGCCAGCGGCACCGCGACGCGGGTGCGCAGGTCGTTGCCATCGACCGCGAAGCGGGAATCCGGCTTGACCTTGATGGTCATCATCACGTCGCCGGCCTCGCCGGAGTACGGATCGATCTGGCCGAGCCCGCGCAGGCGCATCACCTTGCCGTCGCTCACCCCCACGGGGATGGTGATCTCGACCTCGCGCCCGCCCGGCAGCTTGACCCGGCGCGTGCCGCCGGTCGCGGCCTGCGCCAGCGTGACCTCCAGCGTGAAACTCTGCTCCGGCGGCTTCTGCGGCTCGGGCTTGCCGCGGGCGCGCCGGCCGGCCTCGCCGAACAGCGAGGAGAAGATGTCGGAGGCGTCGAAGCCGGCATCGCCCGCGCCGCCGCCCGGGCCGCCGCGACCGCCGAAGGGATGGCCGCCACCGCCCTGGCCGAAATTGAACTCGAAGCCGCCGCTGCGCCCGCCCCGGCCGGCGCCCATGCCCTCGAAGCCCTGGAAGCGCGGCTTGCCCTCGGCATCGATCTCGCCGCGGTCGAACTGCTTGCGCTTGGTCTCGTCGCCGACGATCTCATAGGCGGCGTTGAGCTCGGAGAACTTGTCCTGCGCCTTCGGGTCGTCCCGGTTGCGGTCCGGGTGCAGCTCCTTGGCGCGCTTGCGGAAGGCCTTCTTCAGCTCCGCATCGCTCGCGCCGCGGGCAACGCCCAGAACCTGATAGGGATCGCGCATCCAAAACCTCTTTCAGACAAAGTCGAACGGCCGGCGCTAGAACCGCCAGCCGTCCGCCTCGCCCAATGTGGGGGCGGTGTGGCGTGTGCGCAACACCTGGCGGGGGCCGTTCTGCACCCGGCCTCGCGGCAAGGCAAGCCAGGTGAAAAGCTTCAGCCCAGGCCCTTCCAGGGCTCCATGTCCTTGACCGCCCACTCGCCGCCCGAAGGGCGGCAGGCCGTGCCCTGCAACTTGACCGGCCGGCTTTGCGTCTCGACGCTGGCGATGAAGGCGCGGCAGATTTCGTCGGAGCGCAGGAAAGGGCCGCCGACCGGGATGAAGGAGCCCTTGATGCCACTTTGGGGATTGTCCCAGGAAACGGGAGCGCCGTTGCCCTGGGGATCGAGCGCCACGCTCATCGCCCCGTCGGCGCGGCGCATGTCTTCCGGCCCGAGCTCGGAGGACAGGCCCGCAAGCGCACTGGCGCGGTCGCCGCCACGCGCCGGCAGGACCGAGGAGGTCGTCATCGCCGAGGTCGCGGCGACCTCGTCCTCGCTCTTGCTCGAAAGGCCGAGGATGGGGAAGGAGACCGAACAGCCAGCGCCGAACAGCCCCAGCAGCACCGCGGCAGCCAGCGGGCGCATGGGGGCTGCGCAACGGTTGAGGCTTTGGAACGCCCCCGCCCCTGCCCTATATAAACCAGCCGCCCGAATCCGGATCACTTCTGCGCTCGCCCGACGCCCATTTCCACTGACCGAGGATTAGAACGTGCAACCGTTAACGAGCGGTGACTTCACCGAGGAAAACGAGCCTTTCGCCTTGTTCCAGAAGTGGTTGGACGAGGCCACGAAATCCGAGCCAAACGACCCGACCGGCATGGCGCTCTCGACCGTCGATGCCGAGGGCATGCCCAACAGCCGCATGGTGCTGCTCAAGGGCCACGGGCCGGACGGTTTCGTGTTCTACACCAACACCGAAAGCCAGAAGGGCCAGGAACTGCTCGGCCAGCCCAAGGCCGCCGCCCTGTTCCACTGGAAGAGCCTGCGCCGGCAGATCCGCATCCGCGGCACGGTGACGCTCGTCAGCGATGCCGAATCGGATGCCTATTACCAGTCCCGCCCGCGCGACAGCCGCATCGGCGCCTGGGCCTCGCAGCAATCGCGCCCGCTGGAGAGCCGCTTCGCGCTGGAGAAGGCTGTCGCGAGCTATACGCTGAAATTCGGCATCGGCGAGATTCCGCGCCCGCCCTACTGGCGCGGGTTCCGGATCACCCCGACTTATATCGAGTTCTGGCGCGACGGCGCCTTCCGCCTGCATGACCGCATCATCTTCCGCCGCGACGCGCCCGACACGTCCTGGACGAAGACGCGCTTCTACCCCTGAGGACACCTGCCCCATGGCGATGCCCAAGTTCGATTTCCCGAAGACCGAAGCCGGCAAGCGCCCGGTCATGCTTTTGACCGGGGCGAGCCGCGGCATCGGCCATGCCACGGTGATGCAGTTCGCCATGGCGGGCTGGCGCATCCTGTCCTGCTCGCGCCAGGCCTTCTCCGACAAATGCCCCTGGCCGTCGGGCGCCGACGACCATGTCCAGATCGATCTCGGCGACCCCGAGGACACGATGCGCGGCATCGCCGAGATCAAGAAGCGGCTGGCCGCCGAGGGCGGCAAGCTCAACGCGCTGGTCAATAATGCCGGCATCTCGCCGAAGGGCTCGAAGGGCGAGCGGCTGGGCGCCGCCACGACCTCCTTCAACGACTGGCACAAGGTCTTCCAGGTCAATTTCTTCGCGCCGATCATGCTGGCGCGCGGCCTGCTCGACGAGCTCACCGTGGCGAAGGGCGCGATCGTCAACGTCACCTCGATCGCCGGCTCGCGCGTGCACCCCTTCGCGGGCGCCGCCTATGCCACCTCCAAGGCGGCTCTCGCCAGCCTCACCCGCGAGATGGCGGCCGATTTCGGGCCGTTCGGTATCCGCGTGAACTCGATCTCGCCCGGCGAGATCGATACCGCCATCCTCTCGCCGGGGACCGAGAAGATCGTCGCGACCCTGCCGATGAAGCGCCTGGGCAAGACCGACGAGGTCGCCAAGGCGATCTATTTCCTCTGCACCGACCAGTCGAGCTACGTCACCGGCTCGGAGCTTCACATCAATGGCGGGCAGCACGTTTGATGCGTGAGCATTTTCAAGCGAAGTGGATACCGGTTCGCGTGAAGAAAATGCGACCCAACAAAAACCCCGCGCCATGATGGGAGATGGCGGCCAGGTCATCCGCTTCCCGACGCCCGGCCGGGCCGCGGCGCGGCCGGTTCTGGCAGCCTCCGTCGCGGTTTTCCGCAACGGAAAGGTGCTCTTGGCGACACGGACGAAACCTCCAGCCGACCGTCTCTGGTCGCTGCCGGGCGGCAAGGTCGAGGCCGGCGAGACGCTTGAAGAAGCGGCCCTGCGCGAGCTGGAGGAAGAGGTCGGCGTCGCCGCCCGCATCCTTGGCTTCAACCGCCATGTCGAGATCTTCGGCCGCGATGCAAAGGGCGCCGTGACGCATCATTTCGTCGTCGCCTCCTTCATCGGCGAGTGGCTCTCTGGCGAGCCGCGGACGGGGCCTGAGGCCGGCGCGGTGATGTGGGCCGATCCGCTCAAGCTCGGCGGGCTGGCGACGACGCGCGAGCTCGGCGACGTGCTGCGCCGCGCCCACCAGCTCTTCATCGCGGGTATCCCCGCGCCATGAGAATCGGACTTCGCCATTCGGCGCTTCTGGTTGCGCTCCTGCTGCTGCCGATGGCGGCCGCGGCGCAGCAGCGGTCACAGCCGGCCGCGAAGCCGCCCGCAGCCAAGCCTGCCGAGCAGCCTGCCCCGGAACCGACCGCTCCGCCTTATGAGCCGCAGCTCCTGCAGCTCTCCGAGATCATGGGTTCCCTGGCTTATCTCCGGACGCTCTGCGGCGGGCGGGAGGCGCAGGACTGGCGCGCGCGGATGAGCGCGCTGATCGAGGCCGAGGGCCGGACGCCGCAGCGCCGCGACCGGTTAACCTCAGCCTTCAATCGCGGCTTCAAGGCCTATTCCCTGACCCATCGCTCCTGTACCGAGGCAAGCCAGGAGGCTTCTTCCCGACTTGCAGCCGAAGGCGAGGTGCTGTCGCGCGCGCTCGCCGGGCGCTATGGCGGATAGGCAACAGCTGTTGCCGGAATGCGCACTTCCACCGGATTCTTCCGGTCGCGTTAACCTTTCTTAAAGGCCATGGTAGCGTGCCGCTCTGGCACGGCTTATGTCTTGGGCATCGCCCAACCGTCGCGATCCGGGGCAGAACCGCCGCGATTCGCGCCAGACAGAAGGCTGAAGAGTCCCGTTTCGATGCCGATCCAGCCAGACGACACGATGCTCGACCCGAATCTCGCTGAGGACCATGGCGACGTCCGCCGCGTTGCCTATGGCTATGTCGAGGACGCGTTCAACGAGGCGCAGCAGGACGGGCTCGATCCCGACGCCATGGCCCATGCCGCGCTGTTCGCGGCGCTTCGCACGCTGGTCGAGACCTATGGCGAGGACGCGACCGCCACCTTCGCCGAGACGCTGGCCGACAAGGTCCGCTGCGGCGCCTTTACCTGCGGCACGCGCCACTGAACAAGCCGGTCAGGCCGCCCCCGCCGGCCCGGCCCTTACCGCCTCGATGATCCGCAGCACGGCCGCGCTTTCGCCGAGCGGCATCTGCGCGCAGGCGCTCTTCCCCGCACGCACTGCCGCCATCACGGCTTGCGCCTGGAACTGAAGGCCATTGCCGGGAAAGGCGAAGCTTTCGCTGAGCCGCCCTGACTGAGGCAAGCGGTCGAGCAGACGCGCCAGGCTACCAGGTCCGCGATCGTAAGCCGCGACTGCCTTGTCGGCATCGGCATACCACGACAGCCGCTGCACCTTCAGGAATGGCGCCTTGAGGATGAGCCCGCCGGCCTCGCCCTCGATCAGGAGCCGGTTCGCTCCGTTCCGGTCGAAACCGCAGGAGAGTTCCGCGACCGCCGTTGGATAGTCCAGCCGGAAGCTGCTGCGCCGGTCGACGCCGGTGCCGGCGGCGAACCAGTTTCCCCTCACGGCCTCCGGCTCGCCGAGCAGATGCAGGGTCAGCGACACCGGATAGACGCCGAGATCGAAGGCAGCTCCACCCCCGAGAGCCGGATCGTAGAAGCGGCTGCCCGGTCCCTCGGGATGGAGATAGGAGAGATCGGCCCGGATGCGCCGGATTGCACCGATACGGCCTGCGGATATCTGCTCTCGCGCCCGGTGCACCGCCGGCAGGAAACGGCTCCACAGGGCTTCCATCGCGAAGACGCCGCGCTTGCCCGCCGCCTGCGAGATCGCCTCGACATCGGCGCTGGCGAGCGCGATCGGCTTCTCGATCAGCACCGGCTTGCCGGCCGCGATGGCCTTCAGCGCCTGCGCGGCGTGGAGATGGTTCGGTGTCGCGATATAGACCGCCTCGATCGCGGGATCGGCGAGAAAAGCGGCTTCGTCGTCATAAGCCTTCGCCCCGTCGAAGCGCGCGACAAAGCTCTGCGCCTTCTCAAGGGAGCGCGAATGAGCAGCAACGATGCGCGCCTGCGGCAGCAGGTCGAGATCGGCGGCGAAGAGCCCGGCGATGGCACCGGTGCCCATGATCCCCCAGCCGAATGGCTTGTCCTGCGCCAAGCGCCCCTCCGTTGCTGTCGACGAGCGATAGCGGAGGGGCGTTAAGGGCAGGTTCCTCAGACGGCGAGCGCGAAGCCGTCCTTGCGATGGTCGGAGGCGCCGAACATCACGCCGCGCTTGTGATCGACCCAGATCGCCTGGCAGCCGCCGAGCGGCTCCTCGGACCAGACCACGTCATGGCCGCGCGCCTTGAGATCGGCGGCGACGCTCGCGGGAATGGTTGTCTCCAGCGAGAGCTTGCCGTCATAGGCGAAGCTGCGCGGGGCATCCGAGGCCTGCTGCGGGTCGAAACCGCGGTCGAGGATGCCGGAGAGGAAATGGGCATGGCCGGTCGACTGGTACTGGCCGCCCATCACACCGAACGGCATGATCGGCTTGCCGTCCTTGGCCAGCATGCCCGGAATGATCGTGTGGAACGGGCGCTTGCGCGGGGCGATGGCGTTGGGATGGCCCTCGATCAGGCGGAAGCCCGAGCCGCGGTTCTGCAGCATCACGCCGGCCTTCGACGCATAGATGCCGCTGCCGAAGGCGGAGAACAGCGAGTTGATGAAGGAGACCATGTTGCCGTCACCGTCGACGACGCAGAGATAGATCGTGTCCTTGTGCAGGGGCATGTCGAAGGCTTCGGGCTTCGCCGCCTTCTCCAGGCTGATCTCCTTGCGGATGCGGCCGACGAACGGGTCCGACAGGAAGGCATCCGTGTCGAAGGGGCTGACAGCCGGGTCGGCGACCAGCGCGTCGCGCTGGCGATAGGCGGCCTTGCTGGCTTCGGCGAGGAGATGAATGCGGTCGGCCTCGCTGAGCTTCTCGTCCTTCATGTCGAAGCCTTCAAGGATGCGCGCGATGAGGAGCGCGGCGATGCCCTGGCCGTTCGGCGGGCATTCCCAGAGGCGGTGGCCGCGATAATCGGCGCCGATCGGATCGACATAATCCGGCTTCGAGGCGGCGAAGTCATCAAGCCCGATCAGGCTGCCGGCGGCACGGAGTACGCCGACCATATCCTCGGCGAGTTCGCCCTCGTAGAAGGCCGAGCGGCCCTCGCGGGCGATGCGGCGCAGCATATTGCCGAGCGCCGGATGGACCATCTTGTCGCCGACCGTCGGGGGATTGCCGCCCGGCAGGTAGACGGCGTTGCCGAGGCCGTGCTTCTCGATGCGGCCACGGGCCTTGGCCCAGTCGAGCGCGACGCGCGGCGTCACCACGAAGCCCTCCTCGGCGGCGCGGATCGCGGCTGAGAAGATTTCCTCCAGGCTCTTGCTGCCATGGTCGGCGACGAGGCGGCACCAGGCGTCGATGGCGCCGGGCACCGTGACGGCGTGGGGCGAATCCGCCGCGATCGAGGTCATGCCCTGACCGAGAAACCAGCCGAGCTCAGCCTTGGCGGCCGAACGGCCCGAGCCGTTGATCGCAACCATCTTGCCATTGGCCGGCGCGTAGATCGCGAAGCAGTCGCCGCCGATGCCGGTCATATGCGGGTCGACCACTGCCTGGACGGCCACCGCCGCGATAGCGGCATCGATGGCGTTGCCGCCGGCGCGCAGGATATCGACAGCGGCCAGCGTCGAGGCCGGATGCGAGGTTGCGGCCATGCCGCGGTCACCGACCGCAACCGGGCGGCCCGGCACCATGAAATCGCGATTGCCCCAGCTCATGCTCGTCTCCACCTCTGCGGCGCCGTCGCTGCGCGGCGCCTTGTTTCCCTCAACGCTTTCGCGCGCCGGCCGGGGGCTTGGCAATCCCGCCTCGCGCATGGCCGACGCCACCTGCCCCTCGCCGCACGCAACTGTGGCGATTGACATCCCGGCGCGGAGGGCTATCGCGACCGGGAAGGACGGGCCGGCCATGCAAGACTACATCCGCAAGATCATCGGGGCGCGCGTCTATGACGTTGCGATCGAAAGCCCGCTCGACCCGCTGCCGCGATTGTCCGCCCGCATCGGCGGCAGCGCCCTGCTGAAGCGCGAGGACCTGCAGCCCGTCTTCTCGTTCAAGCTGCGTGGCGCCTACAACAAGATTGCCGGGCTCTCGGCGGTCGAGGCCGAGCGCGGCGTGATCTGCGCCTCGGCCGGCAACCATGCGCAGGGCGTGGCGCTGGCGGCGAAGAAGCTCGGCATCAAGGCGACCATCGTGATGCCGCGCACCACGCCGGACATCAAGGTTCAGGCGGTGCGCAGCCTCGGCGGGCGCGTCGTGCTGCATGGCGAGAATTTCGACGAAGCCTATGGCCATGCCCGCAAGCTCGAAGCCGAGAAGGGGCTGACCTTCGTCCACCCCTATGACGATCCGGACGTCATCGCCGGCCAGGGCACGGTCGGCATGGAGATCCTGCGCCAGCATTCCGAGCCGATCGAGGCGATCTTCGTGCCGATCGGCGGCGGCGGGCTCGCGGCCGGCGTCGCAGTCTACGCCAAGTTCCTGCGGCCCGAGATCAAGGTGATCGGCGTCGAACCGGAGGATGCCGCTTCGATGGCCGGTGCTATCGCTGCCGGGGAACGCATCGTACTCGATCAGGTCGGGCTCTTCGCCGATGGCGTCGCGGTGCGGCAGGCGGGCGAGGAGACGTTCAGGCTCTGCCGCGAATTGCTCGACGAGGTCGTCACCGTCTCGACCGACGAGATCTGCGCGGCGGTAAAGGACATCTTCGAGGATACCCGCGCCATTGCCGAACCGTCCGGCGCCGTCAGCCTCGCCGGCCTCAAGGCCTATGCGGCGCGCGAGGCCAAGCGCAGCGGCGCGCTGATCGCGATCAACAGCGGCGCGAACATGAATTTCGACCGCCTGCGCCATATCGCCGAGCGGGCCGAGATCGGCGAGCACCGCGAAGCCCTGCTGGCGGTGACCATCCCCGAGAAGCCCGGCGCCTATCGCGCCTTCATCGAATTGCTCGGCCGGCGCGCCATCACCGAGTTCAACTACCGCTATTCCGATCCGAAGGCCGCGCGCATCTTCGTCGGCGTGCAGCTCTCCGAGGGCGATGCCGAGAAGCGCCAGATCATCGCGATGCTGACCGAGCATGGATATCCCGTGCTCGACATGAGCGACAACGAGCTGGCCAAGCTGCATATCCGCTACATGGTCGGCGGCAAGGCGCCGGGGCTCGGCGACGAATTGATCTTCCGCTTCCAGTTCCCGGAACGGCCGGGCGCGCTGCTGAAGTTCCTGAACAGCCTCTCGGCCGATTGGAACATCTCGCTCTTCCATTACCGCAACCACGGCGCCGATTACGGCCGCATCCTCGCCGGCATCCAGATCCCGCCGGCCCAGCGCAGCCAGCTCGCGAAGCGGCTCGATGCGCTCGGCTATCCCTATTGGAGCGAGAGCGACAACCCGGCCTATCTGTCGTTCCTGGCGGAGATGCCGGCGCCGTGAATAATCGGCTTAAGGTGGAAGCATGACGCTCGAACAGCTGCGCATCTTCGTCGCCGTCGCCGAGCGCGAGCACCTGACGCAAGGCGCGCGGGCCCTCAACCTCACGCAATCGGCGGTGAGTTCCGCGATCACGACGCTGGAGGCGCGCTATGCGACGAAGCTGTTCGATCGGATCGGCCGGCGCATCGCCCTGACCGAGGCCGGCAAGCTCTTCCTGATCGAGGCCCGCGCCGTGCTGGCGCGAGCGACAGCTGCCGAAGCCGTACTCTCCGACCTCTCGGGGCTGGCGCGCGGCTCGCTTGCGCTGGTGGCGAGCCAGACCGTCGCGAATTACTGGCTGCCGCCGGTGATCCAGCGCTTTCGCCGGGAGCATCCCGGCATCGCCGTCTCGCTCGCGATCGGCAATACCGAAACCGTGAGCGCCACCATCCGTGACGGCGTAGCCGATCTCGGCTTCATCGAAGGCGAGATCGACGACCCGGCCCTCTCCATGACTGAGGTCGACGAAGACGAACTCGTTATCGTGGTGCCGGCTGGCCACCCCTGGGCGAAGAGCGCCCCATCAGCCGAGGAACTCTCGCGAGGCGGCTGGGTCCTTCGCGAAGCGGGCTCGGGAACACGGGCGATGTTCGAGGCGGCGCTGCCGGGACTCGGCCTCGCGGCAGACGGCCTCAGCGTGGCGCTGGAACTGCCGTCCAACGAGGCGATCTGCGCCGCGGTTGCGGCCGGCGCGGGCGCGACCGCGATCTCGCGGCTTGTCGCCGCCAACGCCATCGCCGCCGGACGCCTCGTCACCGTGGCGCTGCCGCTGCCGAAGCGCCGCTTCCTCGCCTTGCGCCACAAGGAACGCTACCTCGCCAAGGCAGCGGCGGCGTTCCTCGCGCTTAGTCAGGCTGGCTGAACCTCAGGCCGCCGCAGCCGAGCCCGGTGCGGCGCGCATCAGCATGCCGAAGAGATCGCGGGAATCGTCGGGATCGGCGATCAGGTCGAGATCGACATAGGTGCCGGCCTCGCGGATGCGCTCGTAGACATAACGCAGTGCCGAAAAGTCCTCGATCGCGAAGCCGACCGAGTCGAACATCGTGATCTGTCGTGCATCCGTTCGGCCCTGAGCCGCTCCCGTGATGACCTTCCAGAGCTCCTCGACCGGGTGATCGGCGTCGAGCTGCTGGATATCGCCCTCGATGCGGGTCTGCGGCGGGTACTCGACGAAGATCGAGGAGCGCAGCAGGACGTCGCGGTGGATCTCGGTCTTGCCGGGGCAGTCGCCGCCGACCGCGTTGATATGGATGCCGGCGCCGACCATGTTGTCGGTCAGGATCGTCGCGTACTGCTTGTCGGCGGTGACGGTGGTGACGATCTCGGCGCCCTCGACCGCTTCCATCGCCGTGGCGCAGCGCGTGATCCTGAAGCCGTGCCGCGCGAGATTGCGGGCGCATTTCTCGGTCGCCGCCGGATCAACGTCGTAGAGCCGCAGGTTCTCGATGCCGAGAATCGCGCGGAAGGCGAAAGCCTGGAACTCGGACTGCGCGCCGTTGCCGATGATGGCCATGGTCGAAGCGTTCTTCGGCGCGAGATGCTTCGCCGCCACCGCCGACATCGCCGCCGTGCGCAGGGCCGTGAGAATGGTCATCTCCGAGAGCAGCACGGGGTAGCCGGTCGCCACGTCCGACAGCAGACCGAAGGCAGTGACCGTCTGCAGGCCGGCCTTCATGTTCTTGGGGTGGCCGTTGACGTATTTGAAGCCGTAGAGCTTGCCGTCGCTGGTCGGCATCAATTCGATTACGCCTTCGAGGCTGTGCGAGGCGATCCGCGGCGTCTTGTCGAAGATCTCCCAGCGCCGGAAATCATCCTCGATATAGCCGGCGATGTCGGACAGCATCCGCTCGATACCGATCGCATGGACCAGCTTCATCATGTGGTCGACGCTGACGAAAGGCACGACGTTGAGCTGCTGAATCATGGGTCCCCGCGCTGTTCTCGTTGAAGGAGCGATTGTCCCTGTTTTCGGCGGCAGGCGATAGAAGCCAAAACGACCAGATCGGCGCCAAGATTGATCGATATGACAAAGTCATCTATCCATTTCGAGCAATGGACGATCTCGACCGCAAGCTCATCACCCTGCTGCGCCATGACGGACGGCGCAGCATCTCGGACCTCGCCGCCGATCTCGGCCTGACGCGGGCGACCGTCCGCGCGCGGCTGGAGAAGCTGGAGCAATCCGGCGAGATCATCGGCTTCACCGTGATCCTGCGCTCGGACGCCATCGACTTACCCGTACGCGGCATCACGATGATCGAGATCGCCGGGCAGGCGGCGGATTCGGTGATCGATGCGCTCTCCGGCTTCACCGAGGTCTCCAGCATCCACACCACCAACGGCAACTGGGACCTCGTGGTCGAGCTCGGCACCTCCGACCTGATCGCCTTCGACCAGGTGCTCCGGCATATCCGCATGATCCCCGGCGTGACCAACAGCGAGACCAGCCTGCTGCTGGCGACGCCGCGCAGCGTCAAGGCGCGGCTCTAGTCTCGACAAGAAGCGCCACTGCATGGCCGCCATCCGCAAACGCGGCGCGGCGCCCCGTGACAGGCGCGCATCCGCCCCCTAACGTTATGCCTCGTCAGATACAGCGTTGGTGGCGGCCGGCGATGCATGATCGCGCAGGGCCGCCCGTTCGCGTCGGACAACCACAGTTCCCGCTCGGGGCATGGATGATCGGCCGTTTCCCGGCAGGCTGTCCGCGTCTTGGGCCAAGACCAAGGCAGGAGACCAGACATGGCGCATGAGCTCGAATTCTATATCGACGGCCAGTGGGTGAAGCCGTCCGGCAATCGCACGCTCGGCGTGATCGACCCGTCGAACGAAGAGGTCTTCGCCACGATCGCGCTCGGCGAGCAGGCCGATGTCGACAAGGCCGTCGCCGCCGCCCGTGCCGCCTTCCCCGCCTTCGCCAAGACCTCGAAGGCCGAGCGCCTCGCCCTGATGCGCCGTCTCGCCGAGGCCTACAAGAAGCGCTACGACGACATCGCCAATATCCTGTCGCGCGAGATGGGCGCGCCGAAGGAGCTGGCGCATCGCGCGCAGGCCGCGATGGGCACCGCCCATCTCGCTAAGATGATCGAGACCCTCGAAAACTTCGAGTTCGAGGAGCTGCGCGGCACCACGCTGATCGCCAAGGAGCCGATCGGCGTCGTCGGCATGATCACGCCGTGGAACTGGCCGCTGAACCAGATCATGTGCAAGGTCGCGCCTGCGCTCGCCGCCGGCTGCACCATGGTGCTGAAGCCCTCCGAGATCGCCCCGCTCAACGCCATCATCTTCGCGGAAGCGATGGAAGAGGCCGGCGTGCCGAAGGGCGTGTTCAACCTCGTCAATGGCGACGGTCCGACGGTGGGCGAAGCCATCTCGCGCCATCCGGGCGTCGACATGGTCTCCTTCACCGGCTCGACCCGCGCCGGCATCCTCGTCGCCAAGGCGGCGGCGGATACGGTCAAGCGCGTGCACCAGGAGCTCGGCGGCAAGTCGGCCAACATCATCCTTGATGATGCCGACCTGAAGAAGTCGGTGAAGCTCGGCGTCGAGAGCGTGATGCGCAATTCCGGCCAGTCCTGCAATGCGCCGACCCGGATGTTCGTACCGGAGAAGCTGCATGAGGAAGCCCTCGCCATCGCCAAGCAGGTGGCCGAGCCGCTCAAGGTCGGTGCTCCCTCGGCGGATGGCGTCTTCCTCGGCCCCGTCGTCAGCGAGGTCCAGTACGACAAGATCCAGCGCCTGATCGAGGCCGGCATCAAGGAAGGCGCGACGCTGGTCACCGGCGGCGCTGGCCGTCCGGAAGGGCTCAACCGCGGCTACTATGTCCGTCCGACCGTGTTCGGCGGCGTGACCGACGAGATGGCGATCGCCCGCGAGGAAATCTTCGGCCCCGTGCTGTCGATCCTGCCCTACAAGAGCGACGACGAGGTGGTCTCGCGCGCCAACGACACGCCCTACGGCCTGGCTGCCTATGTCCAGTCCGGCTCGCAGGAGCGCGCCCGCAAGATCGCGGGCCAGATGCGCGCGGGCAATGTCTATATCAACTACCCGGCCTGGGACGCGGGCGCGCCCTTCGGCGGCTACAAGCAGTCCGGCAACGGCCGCGAATATGCCGATTTCGGCCTCGAGGAGTTCCTGGAGATCAAGGGCACGGTCGGCTACGCCGCGGCCTGATCGTATCGCGACCTGACGACAACGAGGCCCGGTGGACCAAAAGCCGCCGGGCCTTCATTTTATTCTCCGTTTCAATCGATTGAGAGGGCCGAGCCATGGTCAATCCGAACCGCTACGACGCGATGCGCTACAACCGCTGCGGCCGCAGCGGGCTGCAATTGCCGGCGCTCTCGCTCGGCCTCTGGCAGAATTTCGGCGAAACCGGCAGCCACGCCAATATGCGCGAGATCTGCCGCACGGCCTTCGACCTCGGCATCACCCATTTCGACCTCGCCAATAATTACGGGCCCCCGCCCGGATCGGCCGAGACCGCCTTCGGCGAGATTCTGGGCCAGGATTTCGCGGGTTATCGCGACGAGCTCGTGATCTCGACCAAGGCCGGCTACCGGATGTGGCCGGGCCCCTATGGCGAATGGGGCAGCCGCAAATACCTGATCTCCAGCCTCGACCAGAGCCTGAAGCGGATGAAGCTCGACTATGTCGACATCTTCTATTCGCACCGCTTCGACCCGAACACGCCGCTGGAGGAGACGATGGGCGCGCTCGACGCCATCGTCCGACAGGGCAAGGCGCTCTATGTCGGCCTGTCCTCCTATAATGCGAAGCGCACGCAGGAGGCGGTCGCGATCCTGCGCCGGCTCGGCACGCCCTGCCTGATCCACCAGCCGAGCTATTCGATGCTCAATCGCTGGATCGAGCAGGACGGCCTGCTCGATACGCTCGATGCCGAAGGCATCGGCTCGATCGTGTTCTCGCCGCTGGCGCAGGGCATGCTGACCGACAAGTACCTCAAGGGTGTGCCGGCCGGCAGCCGCGCCGACAAGAAGGCGCCCTCCTTCCGCGACGGCTTCCTGAGCGAGGCCAATCTCAGGAGCATTGCGGCGCTGAACGAGATCGCAGCCGCGCGCGGCCAGAGCCTCGCCCAGATGGCGATCGCCTGGGTGCTGCGCGGCGGGCGCGTCACCTCCGCCCTGATCGGCGCGAGCCGGCTGGAGCAGGTGACGGATTGCGTCGCGGCGCTGAAGAACCCTGAATTCTCGGCGGAGGAGCTGGCGGCGATCGACAAGCATGCCGTCGATGGCGGGATCAATATCTGGGCGGCTTCGGCGGAGCGCTGAACATTCCCTCCGCCGTCATGCTCGGGCTTGACCCGAGCATCTCGGAAACCAGCGCCCTCTTGTCACGAGTTTCTCGGGTCGCCGCTGCGCGGCGCTCGAGAATGACGGCGTGTTAGCAGCGTGCGCCGCGTCGCTCAATCCTCCTCCGGCACCGCCGCGATCGGGAGTGCGCTGGAGCGCTTCACCTGGCCGAGCGCGAAGCTCGATTCGATCGAGGCGACGCCGTCGAGGCGGGTGAGCTTGTCCTTGAGGAAGCGCTCATAGGCCGGCAGGTCGCGCACGACGATGCGCATGAGATAGTCGCGCTGGCCGGTCATCAGGTAGCAGTCGACCACCTCGGGCCAGCGCGCCACGGCCTGCGAGAAACGGTCGAGTTCGTCCTCGCGCTGGCGCTCCAGCTTGATCGAGACGAAGACGCTGATCGGCAGGCCGACCTTGGTCTGATCGATGATCGCGGCATAGCCGGTGATCACCCCGGCCTCCTCCAGAATGCGGATGCGGCGCGCGCAGGGCGAGGCCGACAGACCCACGCGCTCGGCCAGATCCTGCACCGAGAGGCGCGAATTGATCTGCAATTCCGCGATGATCTTGCGGTCGAGCGCATCGAGGCGCAGGCGTGCCATGCCCTGTCTCCGGTCCCGGCTGAGATCGCTCTATGACAGGAGAGGCCAAGCACGACCACCGGCATCTCCGCGGAAACGAACAGCGGCGACGGCATGGCACTGGCGTGGGGAGCCCGCCCGCGCTATGCGATACCTACAATCCACCGAATGTATGGAAGCCAGTTCAGCGATGGTCGACAATGACGGGCTTTCCTGGACCGCCCAGCTCGATCCGGCGGCCGGGCCGCGCTATCTCCAGATCGTCGCTCAGCTCGAAGGGGCCGTCGCGACCGGGCTATTGCGGCCCGGCGACCGGTTGCCGCCACAGCGCCGGCTCGCCGAGCACCTCGCCGTCGATCTCACGACCGTAACCCGCGCCTTCGGCGAGGCCCGCGAGCGCGGCTTGATCGACGCGGTGACGGGGCGCGGCTCCTTCATCTCGGCGCGACAGGAACAGGAAGGTCCGCCGCTCGACCTCAGCATGACGATCCCCCCGGCGCCGAAGGGGCTGCGGCTGGGCGAGTTGATGCAGCGCGGCATCGCCGAGATTCTGGCGCGCAGCGATGCCGACCAGTTGATGAACTATCATGGCGGAGCCGGCTCTCTCGCGGAGCGCGCAGCCGGCGCGGCATGGCTCGCGCCTCTGATGGGCACGGTTTCCCCGCAGCGCATCGCCGTCGTTCCCGGCGCCCAGGCCGGGCTGAACGCCCTGCTCTCGTTCTTGGCCCGGCCCGGCGAGACGATCCTGATGGAGCCGCTGGCCTATCCCGGCCTGATCGGCGCGGCGCGGCAACGCAGGCTCGCGATGGCTCCGGTCGCAAGCGATGAAAACGGCCCGCTCCCGGATGCGCTCGACGAGGCCGCCGGCCGCTACTACGCGAGGTTGTTCGCGCTGACGCCGACGCTGCAGAATCCGATCTGCATCACGATCCCGGAAAGGCGCCGCATCGACCTCATCGCCGCCGCCCGCAAGCGTGATCTCACCCTGATCGAGGACGACCCCTACAGCCTGCTCGCGGGCGATGCGCCCGTACCGCTGGCAGCGCTGGCGCCCGAGCGAACATGGCATGTCGCGACCCTGTCGAAGGTGCTGACGCCCGGCCTGCGCACAGCCTTCGTCGTCATGCCGGAGGACGCGGACAGCGCGCCGTTCCTCGCCGCATTGCGGGCGACAGCGCTGATGCCCGCCCCCCTGATGACGGCGCTCGCGGCGCATTGGATCAGGATCGGCGCAGCGAAAGACCTGCTGGATGGCGTGCGGCGCGAGGCGGCTGAACGGCAAACGCTGGCGCGGGGGATCCTGCCCGAGACGATGCAGGCTCATCCGCATGCGCTGCATGTCTGGCAGCCCCTGCCCGCCCATTGGGCGCGCGACCGGTTGATCGAGCGCGCCCGCGAGGCCGGACTCGGCGTCATGGCGGCCGATGCCTTCAGTACGGGTGGCGTGGCACCGGATGCGATCCGGATTGCGCTGGGTGCGGTTCCGGAACGGGCGCGGCTGGCGGAAGCGCTCGGCCTGCTCGCCGCATTGATCCGCGACGGAGGCTGAGCGCCCGGCTGGCTCAGTTGGAGGCGACCGGCTTGTCCTGCGGCACCGCGCGGGCGAGCCGGCCCTCCTCCGCCTTGTGGAAATATTGCGAGGCGATCAGCCAGCCCTTGAGCGGCTGCAAGGGCGGGATGCAGGTCGCCAGGATCAGCGGCAATGTCGTGACCAGGTGCACCCAGGTCGGCGGGTTGTAGCTCAATTCCAGCCAGAGCGGGAACGCCACGGCCGGGATGCAGAGGAACATCATCACGAAGAAGGCCGGGCCGTCAGCGGGGTCGGCAAAGGAATAATCCAGGCCGCAATTCTCGCATTTCGGCTTCAGCTTCAGGAAGCCTTCGAACATCTTGCCCTGCCCGCAGCGCGGGCAGCGGCCGCGCAGGCCGGTCTGGAGCGGAGAGAGTGGCGGCCAGTGCTCGCCGGACATGGAATGTCTCCTCGGGACGGCGCCGTTCATTTGGCGTCGTCCTTCAGATCGCTCTCGATACAGACAATGTCAAGATTGTATGCATCTTAGCTGGCTGCCTGCGCGGATCGGTCGCGGGGAGCGCTCAGATATGCAGCGCGTGGCCCAGCGCCTTCATCGCGGCCTCCGGGAAGGCCTCGCCCAGCGTCGGATGGGCGTGGATCGTGCCGGCGATGTCCTGCAGGGTCGCACCCATCTCGATCGCGAGACCGAAGGCCGCCGACAATTCCGAGACGCCCTGTCCGACCGCCTGGATGCCAAGAACGAGTTCGCTGCCCGCCTGCGCGACGACGCGCACGAAGCCGGCCTCGGCATGGCGGGTCATCGCCCGGCCATTGGCGGCGAAGGGGAACTGGCCGATCTTGAGCTCATGGCCGGCGCGCTTGGCCTCGTCCGGCGAGAGGCCGACCGAGACGATCTCGGGATCGGTGAAGCAGATCGCCGCTATGCCGCGCTTGTCCCAGGCCCGCGGCAGGCCGGCGACGATCTCCGCCACCATCTCGCCCTGCGCCATGGCGCGATGCGCCAGCATCGGCTCGCCGGTGACGTCGCCGATGGCGTAGATGCCGCGCATCGCCGTCTCGCAGCGCTCGCCGATGCGGATGAAGCGCCCGTCCATGTCGAGCACGAGATTTTCGAGCCCGAGACCGTCCGTGACCGGTTTGCGGCCGACGGTGACCAGGATCTTGTCGGCCGGCAGGCTGCGCTCCTTGCCGTCCGAGGTCTCGATGCGCAGGCCGTCGCCCTTCGGTGTCGGGCCGAGCGCCTTGGCGCCGGTGAGCACCTCGACGCCGAGCGCGGTCAGGCGCTTGGAGATCGGGCCGGTCAGTTCGGCATCGTAGAGCGGCAGGATCTTGTCCTGTGCCTCGACGACCGTGACCTTGGCTCCGAGCTTGGCGAAGGCGGTGCCCAGCTCCAGCCCGATATAGCCGCCGCCGACCACGACGAGGCGCTTTGGTACTTCGGTCAGCGCCAGCGCGCCGGTCGAGGAAATGACGTTGCCGCCGAACGGCAGGAAGGGCAGTTCGACCGGGGCGGAGCCGGTCGCGATGACGATGGCCTCGGCCTGGATCGTCTTCGGACCGGTCTCGGTCTCGACGACCACGGTCTTGCCGTCGCGGAAGCGGGCCTTGCCATGGACGATCTTGACCTTGGCCTTGCGCAGCAGGCCGGCGACGCCGTTGTTGAGGCGCTGGACGATGCCGTCCTTCCAGGCCACGGCCTGTTTCAGGTCGAGCTTCGGCTCGGCCGCGGTCAGGCCGAAGGGCGTCTTGCCGGCGGCGGCCTCGGCCGCCTTCTCGAACTCCTCGGCAACATGGATCATCGCCTTCGACGGGATGCAGCCGACATTGAGGCAGGAACCGCCGAGCTTGGTGCTCTCGACGATGACGGTATCGATGCCGAGCTGGCCGGCACGGATGGCGCAGACATAGCCGCCGGGGCCGGCGCCGATGACGAGGAGCTTGCAGGTGATTTCGGTCATGGCACGCTCCTCAGATGTCCACGAAGAGCGTGGCCGGGTTCTCCAGCAGCTCCTTCAGCCGCTGCACGAAGACGGCAGCGTCCCAGCCATCGATGACGCGGTGGTCGAAGCTGGAGGAGAGGTTCATCATCTTGCGCGGCACGAAGGTGGTGCCGTCCCAGACCGGGCGCACGACCATCTTGTTGACGCCAACGATGGCGACTTCCGGGTAGTTGATCACCGGCGTCGTCGCGATGCCGCCGAGCGCGCCGAGCGAGGTGATGGTGATGGTCGAGCCGGTCAGCTCGTCGCGCGTCGCCGTGCCGTCGCGGCCGCGCTCGGCGAGACGAGCAAGCTCGATGCCGCAGCCCCAGAGATCGCGCGCCTCGGCATGTTTCACCACCGGCACGATCAGTCCGGTTGGCGTCTGCGTGGCGATGCCGATATTGATCGCGGCATGCTGGCGCACGATACCGGCATCGTCGTCATAGAGCGCGTTCAGCGCCGGCTGCTCGGCGAGGGCCTTGACCATGGCCCGCATCAGGAAGGGCAGCAGCGTCAGCTTCGGCCGCTCCGGCGTCGGCTTCTTGTTCAGCGTAGCGCGCAAATCCTCCAGCGGCGAGACGTTGATCTCCTCGACGATGGTGATGTGCGGGATGCGCGACTTCGACAGCGCCATCTTCTCGGCGATGCGGCGGCGCAGGCCGACAACCTTGACCTCGGTGACGGCGCTCTGCTCGACGAGCCCACCGCCCCGCGCCGGCTCAGGGCCGCGCAGCAGGAAGGCGTCGATATCCTGATGGGTGATGCGGCCGGCAGGGCCCGTGCCCTGGACTTGGCGCAGGTCGACCCCAGCCTCGCGCGCCTTCAGGCGCACGGCCGGCGAAGCGAGCGGCTTCTCGCCCGGCGCGCGGCGCTGGGCGGGGGCAGCGCCGGCGCGCACGGGCTTGGGGGCTGGCTGAGGCGGTGCGGCCGGCTTGGCGGGGGCCGCCGTCGCGGCAGGCTTTTCGGCCTTGGCCGGCGCGGCGACAGGAGCCGGCTTTTCAGCAGGCGCTTCCTCAGCGGGCTCCTCAGCCGCCCCGCCCTCGCCCGCGACCTTCAGCTTCACGATGGCCGAGCCGATCGCGACGGTATCGCCGACCTCGGCGCCGACCCAGGTGACCTCCCCCTCGACCGGCGAGGGAATCTCCACCGTCGCCTTGTCGGTCATGACGGCGGCGAGCAGATCGTCCTCGCGGACGATGTCACCGACCTTAACGTGCCACTCGACGAGCTCGGCTTCCGCAATGCCTTCGCCGACATCCGGCAGCTTGATGATGCGCTCGGCCATCAGCGTGCCTCCATGATGTCACGCAGCGCCTGTCCGAGGCGGGCGGGCCCGGGGAAATAGTCCCATTCCTGCGCATGCGGATAGGGCGTGTCCCAACCGGTGACGCGCATCACCGGCGCCTCCAGATGGTAGAAGCAGTGCTCCTGCACCAGCGCCGCAAGCTCGCCGCCGAAGCCGGAGGTCAGCGTCGCCTCGTGCAGCACGATGCAGCGGCCGGTCTTCTGGACCGAAGCCAGGATCGCCTCCAGATCGAGCGGAACCAATGTGCGCAGGTCGATGACCTCGGCGTCGATGCCGGTATCCTCGGCGGCGGCGAGCGCGACATGGACCATGGTGCCATAGGCGAGGATGGTGACGGCGGAGCCCTCGCGCCGCGTCACCGCCTTGCCGAGCGGCACGGTGTAATGGCCCTCCGGCACCTCGGCGAGCTCATGCTTCGACCAGGGTGTGACGGGCCTGTCGTGATGGCCGTCGAAGGGGCCGTTATAGAGCCGCTTCGGCTCCAGGAAGATCACCGGGTCCGGGTCCTCGATCGCCGCGATCAGCAGGCCCTTGGCGTCATAGGGGTTGGACGGGACGATCGTCTTCAGGCCGGAGACATGGGTGAAGAGCGCTTCCGGGCTCTGGCTATGGGTCTGGCCGCCGAAGATGCCGCCGCCGGTCGGCATGCGGATCACCAGCGGGCAGGTGAAGTCGCCGGCCGAGCGGTAGCGCAGGCGCGCGGCCTCCGAGACGATCTGATCATAGGCCGGGTACATGTAGTCGGCGAACTGGATCTCGATGCAGGGTTTCAGGCCGTAGGAGGCCATGCCGATCGCGGTGCCGACGATGCCGGCCTCGCTGATCGGCGCATCGAAGCAGCGCGACATCCCGTATTTCTGCTGCAGCCCATGGGTACAGCGGAAGACGCCGCCGAAGAAGCCGACATCCTCGCCAAAGACCACGACATCGTCGTCGCGCCCCATTGAGACGTCCATGGCGGAGCGGATCGCCTCGATCATCGTCATGCGTGCCATCGCGTCAGACTCCGATCTGCTGGCGCTGGCGGCGCAGATGCGGCGGCAGCTCGGCATAGACGTCCTCGAAGATGTCGCGGGCCGAGGGCTTGCCGCCGGAATGCAGCGTGCCGAAGCTCTCGGCCTCCTTCTGCGCGGCGATGACGGTGGCGAGGATCTCGGCCTCCGCCTGCTTGTGGCGCTCATCCGACCAGGCGCCGACCGCGATCAGATGCTGTTTCAAGCGGATCAGCGGATCGCCCAGCGGCCAGTCATCGGATTCGTGCTTGGGGCGGTAGGCGGAGGGGTCGTCCGAGGTGGAATGGGCGCCGGCGCGGTAGGTGACGTATTCGACCAGCGTCGGCCCGAGATTGCGGCGGGCACGCTCGACCGCCCATTGCGCGACCGCATAGACCGCGAGGTAGTCGTTGCCGTCGACGCGGAGCGCCGGGATGCCGAAGCCGAGCCCCCTTGCGGCAAACGTGCCGGAGCCGCCGCGGGCGATGCCCTGGAAGGTCGAGATCGCCCACTGGTTGTTGACGACGTTGAGCACGACCGGCGCCTTGTAGGTCGAGGCGAAGACCAGTGCAGCGTGGAAATCCGATTCCGCCGTCGAGCCGTCGCCGATCCAGGCGGCGGCGATGCGGGTGTCGTTCTTGATCGCCGAGGCCATCGCCCAGCCGACAGCCTGGACATATTGCGTGGCGAGATTGCCGGAGATCGAGAAGAAGCCGTGCTCCTTGGAAGAGTACATCACCGGCAATTGCCGGCCCTTCATCGGGTCGCGCTCGTTCGAGTAGATCTGGCACATCATGTCGACGAGCGGATAGTCGTGCGCGATCAGGAGCCCGGCCTGGCGATAGGTCGGGAAATTCATGTCGCCGGGCTGGAGCGCGATGCGGAAGGCGCAGCTCACCGCCTCCTCGCCGGTGTGCTGCATGTAGAACGAGGTCTTGCCCTGGCGCTGGGCCATCTGCATGCGCCCGTCGAAGGTGCGCAGCGTCATCATGTGGCGCAGGCCGCGGATCAGGTCCTCATGCGAGAGATCGGGCACCCAGGGGCCGACCGCCTCGCCCTCGCGGTTGAGCACGCGGATGATGGAATAGGCGAGATCGCGGATGTCCTTGGGATCGACATCGACCGGCGGGCGCGCGACCGAGCCCGCCTTCGGGATCACCACATGGGAGAAGTCAGGCTTTTCGCCCGGACGACTCGCCGGCTTGGGGACATGGAACTGCAGTGGCTGGGTTGCTGCCGGCGCCTGGCCTGACTTGTCGCTGCTCATGAGCGCCTCCATCCCTGACGCCGCCAGCATTCCGCCTTCGCGCGCATCCCGCAAGCGCCTGTGGCGCTCTTCAGAGATGCGGCAGGACGCACAGCCGGCCGGCGATCGTTCCCCTTGCAACCAACGCTAACGGGGACGGTTCGGAGGTTCATTCCGAATTTGCCGGAAAGGGCGAAATCAGGCAGAAGAAATTCCTGCCTTATGCCAGATATCCGGAATGATCTCCCGATGAACAAAAAGAGCCAGAATGGTCCTGCTCTCGATCTGATCGATCGCAAGATTCTCGCTGCGTTGCGGGATGACGGGCGATTGACGACGCAGGCACTGGCCGAAAAGGTCGGGCTCTCGCCCTCGCCCTGCTGGACGCGGGTGAAGCGCTTGGAGGAGTCCGGCGCGATCGAGAAATATGTCGCCCTGCTCGACCACAAGGCGCTCGGCTACAACAACATCGTCTTCGTCGAGATCACACTCGACAAGCATGACGACAAGGTGCTCGACCAATGCGGCGAGGCGCTGAGCCGCGCGCCAGAGGTGGTCGAGGCTCATCTGGTGACGGGCGAGTACGACTATCTCGCCAAGGTCGTGGTCAGCGGCACCGACCATTACGAGCGCTTCCTGCGCGGAACGATCTACCGCATTCCCGGCGTTCGGCAGACGCGGACGACGTTCGGGCTCAGGGCACTGAAGCGGACGCTGTCGGTCGATCCGCTGAAGGTCGTGGGATGAGCGGCCGTCACACTCGGGCTTGCCCCGAGAATGACGGCCTTCGGGAATGCTTCAGGCCAGCATCTCCCGCACCACCGGCACGACCTTCTCGCCGTAGAGCCGGATGCACTCCATCGCCTTCTCGTGCTCCAGCGGGCCGGCGCTGTATTTGAGCTGGAAGCGGGCGATGCCCAGCCCCTTCGCCGTCGCGGCGATCTTGCGGGCCACCGTCTCGGGCGAGCCGAGATAGAGCGAGCCACGCGCGACCTCCTGCTCGAACTCGTCGCGGCCCATGGGCGGCCAGCCGCGCTCTGCGCCGATGCGGTCGCGCATCTGCTTGTAGGCCGGGAAGAACTCCTCCTTCGCCTGCTCGTCAGTCGCCGCGACATAGCCCGGCGAATGCACGCCGACGGGCTTCGCCGGCTTACCGATCTGGCCGTAGGCGCGGTGATAGAGGTCGACGAACGGCTTGAAGCGCAAGGGATCGCCGCCGATGATGGCGAGCATCAAAGGCAGGTCGTAGCGCACGGCGCGCACCACCGATTCCGGGCTGCCGCCGACGCCGATCCAGGTCTTGAGCGGGCCGTTCTCGACCGGCGGATAGACCAGCTGGTCCTTGAGCGGCGGGCGGATTGAGCCCTGCCAGGTCAGCGGCTCCTGCGGCAGCAGGCCGGCGAAGAGATCGAGCTTCTCCTCGAACAGCTTCTCATAATCACGCAGGTCCAGCCCGAAAAGCGGAAAGGACTCGGTGAAGGAGCCGCGACCCAGGATGACCTCGGCGCGGCCGTTCGAGAGCGCATCGACCGTCGCGAAACGCTGGAAGACGCGGATCGGATCGTCCGAGCTCAGCACAGTGACGGCCGAGCCGAGCTTGATCCGGCTGGTGCGTGTGGCCATGCCGGCCAGCACCGTTTCCGGCGAAGAGACCGCGAAATCGGCGCGGTGATGCTCGCCGACGCCGATGAAGTCGATACCGATCTCGTCGGCCAGGACGGCTTCGTCGACCAGATTGCGGATCACCTGCGCATGCGGCAGCGGCTTGCCGTCCGCCCCGTTGGTGACGTCGCCGAACGTGTCGAGCCCGTATTCCAGTTCCTGTGCCATGATCATCCCGAGGCTGCGGCGCAGCCCTTTGCCTGCCGGCCATCCCGGCTTCCGGGAGTTAGGGTCGGGATTGCCGCAGCGCAATTCTCCAGGCGTTGCCCCGGCAGCAACAGGCTGTTTGCACGAATGCAACCGCCTCGCTTGCAACGGCAGCAAACTCTGCCGATGCTCGGATGCGCGGCGACCTCCGCCGCCTCCGAGCCGACGCCATGATCATTCGCCAGCTGGTCTATCTCGATGCGCTCGCCCGCGAGAAGCATTTCCGCCGCGCGGCCGAGGCCTGCCATGTCTCGCAGCCGACGCTCTCGGCCGCGATCGTGCAGCTCGAGGAGGAGCTCGGCGTGATGATCGTCGAGCGTGGGCGGCGCTTCCAGGGCTTCACCAAGGAGGGTGAAGTCGTGCTCGCCCATGCCCGCCGCATCCTGGCCGAGGCCGAGGTGATGAAGGATTCGATCGCCGAACTGCGCGAGGGCGTCTCCGGCCGGATCCGGCTCGGCGCGATCCCGACCGCCTTGCCGATGATCGCCCATATCACCGCGCCCTTCTCGGAGCGCTACCCGGCGGTGTCGCTCACCGTGCTCTCGCTGACCTCGCAGGAGATCCAGCAGGGCATTGACGATTTCGAGCTCGATGTCGGGCTGACCTATCTCGACAACGAGCCGCTCGACCGGGTGATCTCGAAGCCGATCTACCAGGAATCCTATGTCCTGCTGACGCGCGAGGATGGACCCTTTGGCGCGCGCGATACCATCACCTGGGCCGAAGCGGCCGAGCAGAAGCTCTGCCTGCTCACCGGCGACATGCAGAACCGGCGCATCATCGACGGCATCTTCCGCTCGGTCGGCACCGCGCCGCGGCCGATGATCGAGACCAACTCGATCTTCAACCTCTGTTCGCATGCCGGCATCCAGGGCGTCGCCAGCATCGTCTCGCTGCAATTGCTGGAATTCTTCGGCGTGCCACTCGGCACGAGGGCGCTGTCGCTGGTCGAGCCGGAGGCACAGCGCACGATCGGGCTGATTGTGGCGGACCGCCAGCCGGTGGCGCCGCTTGCCCGCAACCTGCTGATGATGACGAAGCCCGTGACCGATGCCGGTCTGCCGCGGCGGCCCATCGTACGATAGACTTCGCCTATCGTCGTAGAAGCACCGCAGCATTGTGCAGCGCAAAACCGGCGCTCGGTGCAACTTTCGAGGCGCCGCAAGCCATCCCTTGAGGAAAGGCAGCTTCATATCGCACCGATTGATAGCCATAAACTATCATACGGTTGAAAGAAACGATTTGAAATCATTCCAGTTTCAACCACCCTCCCCTTAACGAGCGCCCGGCGAACCGGGCCTATGGAGGAAAGATGGCGGGTTATCCGGCCTGGGATCAGGACAGCGCACGCATGATCGTCGCGGGGCTGGCGCATCTGGAAGGCGCCACGCTGCCGATGCTGCATGCCCTTCAGGACGAGTTCGGCTATGTCGACCCGCAGGCCGTGCCGCTGATCGCCGAGGCCTTGAACCTGTCGCGCGCCGAGGTCCATGGCGCGATCTCGTTCTATCACGATTTCAAGACCGCCCCGCAGCCGGCCCGCATCGTCAAGCTCTGCCGGGCCGAGGCCTGCCAGGCTTTGGGCTGCGAGAGCGTCGTCGATGACCTCGCACGCACGCACGGCATCGCGGTCGACGATCACCATTCCGGCGACGCCATCGTCGAAACGGTGTATTGTCTCGGCAATTGCGCGCTCGGGCCTTCCGCCCTGGTCGATGGCGAATTGATCGGGCGCGTCGATGCCGCCCGCATCGCCGGGCTCTGCCAGCACGGAAGGGCGCATTCATGAGCGCCGCCCCGGTTCGCATCTTCGTCCCCATCGACGCCGCCGCCCTGTCGGTCGGTGCGGAGGCCGTTGCGCAGGCGATCGCCAGCGAAGCGACGAAGCGCGGGCTCTCCGTCGAGATCGTTCGCAACGGCTCGCGCGGGATGCTCTGGCTGGAGCCGCTGGTCGAGGTCGAGACAGCCGAGGGGCGGATCGCCTATGGGCCGGTCGCGGCCAAGGACGTGCCCTCGCTCTTCGATGCCGACTTCGCCTCGGGCGGCGCCCATCCCTTGCGCCTCGGCAAGACCGAGGAGCTCGACTGGATGAAACGCCAACAGCGCCTCACCTTCGAGCGCGTCGGCGTCATCGATCCGCTCTCGATCGCCGATTATCGCGCTCATGGCGGGTTCAGGGGGCTGGAGAAGGCGCTCAGCCTGACCGGCGGCGAGATCGTCGACGCCGTGAAGGCTTCGGGCCTGCGCGGCCGCGGCGGCGCAGGCTTCCCAACGGGGATCAAGTGGAAGACCGTCCACGACGCCAGGGCGGAGCAGAAATACATCGTCTGCAACGCCGACGAGGGCGATAGCGGCACCTTCGCCGACCGCATGCTGTTCGAAGGCGACCCCTATCTGGTGATCGAGGGCATGACGATCGCCGCGATCGCCGTCGGCGCGACGCGCGGCTACATCTACCTGCGCTCGGAATATCCGCATGCCCATCGCACCCTCCAGCGCGCGATCATGAAGGCGGAAGCCGCCGGGCTGATCGGCGCCTCGGTGCTGGGCTCGCAGCATGTCTTCCATCTCGAAGTCCGGCTCGGGGCCGGCGCCTATATCTGCGGCGAAGAGACCTCGCTGCTCGAAAGCCTCGAAGGGAAGCGCGCCGTCGTCCGTGCCAAGCCGCCGCTGCCAGCGTTGCAGGGCCTGTTCGGCAAGCCCACCGTCGTCAACAACGTGCTCTCCTTCGCGGCCGTGCCCTGGATCATGGACTATGGCGCGCAGGCCTATGCGGATTACGGCATGGGCCGCTCGCGCGGCACGCTGCCGATCCAGCTCGGCGGCAACGTCAGGCGCGGCGGGCTGATCGAGCTCGCCTTCGGCATTTCGCTGCGCGAGATCATCGAGGACATGGGCGGCGGCACGCTCTCGGGCCGGCCGATCCGGGCCGTGCAGGTCGGCGGGCCGCTCGGCGCCTATCTCACGGCCGAACAGCTCGACGTGCAGATGGACTACGAGGCGCTGGCCGCGATGAAGGCCATGCTCGGCCATGGCGGCATCGTCGTTTTCGACGACAGCGTCGACATGGCCCGGCAGGCGCGCTTCGCGATGGAGTTCTGCGCCAAGGAATCCTGCGGCAAGTGCACGCCCTGCCGCATCGGCGCGACGCGCGGCGTCGAGGTGATGGACCGTATCATCGCCGGCACCGAGGTGCCGAAGAACATCGCCGTGCTGCGGGATCTCTCGAAGCTGATGATCGACGCTTCGCTCTGCGCCATGGGCGGATTGACCCCCATGCCGGTGCTGAGCGCGCTCGACAATTTCCCCGAGGATTTCGACCGTACTCCCAGCCCACGGCAAGAAATTGCTCTGGCGGCCGAGTGAGGAGGCTGAGATGAGCCTGATCAAGGAAATCGACTACGGCACGCCGATCCGGCTTTCCGAGAAGACGGTGACGCTGAGCATCGACGGGCAGAGCGTCACGGTGCCGGCCGGTACCTCGGTGATGGCGGCGGCGATGAGCCTGGGCACCAAGATTCCCAAGCTCTGCGCCACCGACTCGCTCGAACCCTTCGGCTCCTGCCGGCTCTGCCTCGTCGAGATCGAGGGGCGGCGCGGCACGCCAGCCTCCTGCACCACGCCGGCCGAAGAGGGCATGGTCGTGCGCACGCAGTCGGAGAATCTCTCGTCCTTACGCAAGGGCGTGATGGAGCTCTACATCTCCGACCATCCGCTGGACTGCCTGACCTGCTCGGCCAATGGCGACTGCGAATTGCAGGACATGGCCGGCGCCGTGGGCTTGCGCGAGGTGCGCTATGGCTACGAGGGCGAGAACCACGTCTTCGCAGAGGGCAAGGACGGCGCGGTCAACGAGAACTGGCTGGCGCAGGATACGTCCAACCCCTATTTCACCTACGACCCCTCGAAATGCATCGTCTGCAATCGCTGCGTGCGGGCCTGCGAGGAGGTGCAGGGCACCTTCGCATTGACGATCACCGGGCGCGGCTTCGAGTCGCGCGTCGCGGCGGGGCCGACCGATTTCCTGGGATCCGAATGCGTCTCTTGCGGCGCCTGCGTGCAGGCCTGCCCGACCGCGACGCTGATGGAGAATAAGGTCATCGAGCACGGCCAGCCCGAGCATTCGGTGATCACGACCTGCGCCTATTGCGGCGTCGGCTGCTCGTTCAAGGCCGAGATGCAGGGCGACCGCGTCATCCGCATGGTGCCCTACAAGGACGGCAAGGCGAACGAGGGGCATAGCTGCGTCAAGGGCCGCTTCGCCTGGGGCTATGCGACCCATACCGACCGCATGACCAAGCCGATGATCCGGGCGAAGATCACGGACCCGTGGCGCGAAGTCTCCTGGGAAGAGGCGATCAACTACGCGGCCTCCGAGTTCAAGCGCATCCAAGCGAAGTACGGCCGTGAATCGGTCGGCGCCATCACCTCGTCGCGCTGCACCAACGAGGAGGTCTTCCTCGTCCAGAAGCTGGTGCGCGCCGCCTTCCGCAACAACAATGTCGATACCTGCGCCCGCGTCTGCCATTCGCCGACCGGATATGGCCTCAGGACGACGCTCGGCACCTCGGCCGGCACGCAGGACTTCAAGTCCGTCGCCAAATCCGACGTCATCCTCGTCATCGGCGCCAATCCGACCGACGGTCACCCGGTCTTCGCCTCGCGCATGAAGAAGCGCATCCGCGAGGGCGCCCGCCTGATCGTCGCCGACCCCCGCCGGATCGACATGGTGCAGTCGCCGCATATCAAGGCGGACTACCACCTGCCGCTCAAGCCCGGCACCAATGTCGCGCTGCTCAATGCGCTGAGCCATGTCGTCGTCACCGAAGGGCTGATCGACGAGGCCTATGTACGCGAGCGCTGTGATCTCGGCGATTTCGAGCACTGGGCCCGTTTCGTCGCCCGCGAGGAGAATTCGCCGGAGATGAGCGAGCAATATACCGGCGTGCCGGCGGCGGATGTGCGTGCTGCGGCTCGGCTTTACGCCACCGGCGGCAATGGCGCGATCTATTACGGGCTCGGCGTCACCGAGCACAGCCAGGGCTCGACCACGGTGATGGCGATGGCCAACCTCGCCATGGCGACCGGCAATATCGGGCGCGACGGCGTCGGCATCAATCCGCTGCGCGGCCAGAACAATGTCCAGGGCTCCTGCGACATGGGCTCCTTCCCGCACGAGTTCTCGGGCTATCGCCACGTCTCCGACGATTCGACCCGGCAGGTCTTCGAGATGCTCTGGGGCGTGCCGCTCGACCCCGAGCAGGGCCTGCGCATCAACAACATGCTCGACGAGGCCGTCGAGGGCACGTTCAAGGGCCTCTATGTCCAGGGCGAGGACATCGCCCAGTCCGACCCCAACACCAAGCATGTCACGGCGGGCCTGGCCTCGATGGAATGCGTCGTCATCCAGGACATCTTCCTGAACGAGACGGCGAAATACGCCCATGTCTTCCTGCCGGGCGCCTCCTTCCTGGAGAAGGACGGCACCTTCACCAATGCCGAGCGGCGCATCAACCGCGTCCGGCAGGTGATGGCGCCGCTGTCCGGCAAGGACGAGTGGCAGGTCACGATCGAGCTGGCGCGGGCACTCGGCTACGAGATGGCTTATGGCCATCCGGGCGAGATCATGGACGAGATCGCGCGGCTGACGCCGAGCTTCGCCGGCGTCTCCTACGACAAGCTCGACAAGCTCGGCTCGGTGCAGTGGCCCTGCAACGACAAGGCGCCGACCGGCACGCCGCTGATGCATGTCGACCGCTTCGTGCGCGGCAAGGGCAAGTTCATGATCACGGAATACGTCCCGACCGACGAGCGGACCGGGCCGCGCTTCCCGCTGCTGCTCACTACCGGCCGCATCCTCTCGCAATACAATGTCGGCGCGCAGACGCGGCGCACCGAGAACGGCGCCTGGCATGATGAGGACGTGCTGGAGATCCACCCCTTCGATGCCGAGAGCCGCGGCATCCGCGATGGCGATCTCGTCGCGCTCGCCAGCCGCTCGGGCGATATCGCGCTCAGGGCCATGATCTCCGAGCGCATGCAGCCGGGCGTAGTTTACACCACCTTCCACCATGCCAAGACCGGTGCCAACGTCATCACCACCGATTATTCGGACTGGGCGACCAACTGCCCGGAATACAAGGTCACCGCTGTCGACGTCCGGCGCACCAACGCCTATTCCGCCTGGCAGGAAAAGAATTTCGAGGAGGACGTGACCTTGCGCCGGATCGCGGAACGCCTGCCCGATGCCGCGGAATAACCCGCCCGCCCAGCCGCCGGCCTCGGCCGCCGTCACGGCCGAGCCGCTGCGCTTCGGCGCGGCGCGGGAGGGCGCACGCGAGATCGAGGTCGCGGTCGAGACGCCGATCAACATCGTCTTCGGCAACATGCCCTATGCGGTGATGATGGCGAGCCCGTCCGACCTCGAGGATTTCGTCACCGGCTTCAGCCTGACCGAGGGTATCGTTCGAGACGCCTCCGAGATCCGCGGCATCAGCGTCGAACCGAAGGACGAAGGCGTCATCGTCACCGTCGAGCTTGCGCCCGGCCGCTTCCGCGAGCATCTGGCGCGGCGGCGCAACCTCTCGGGCCGGACCTCCTGCGGGCTCTGCGGTGTCGAGACCATCGAGGAGATCCCGATGGCCGATGCGGCGACGCGAGCGTCCCGCGCCGTATCCGCCGCGGCAATCGAGACAGCACTTGCTGAACTCGATAAGCACCAGCCGCTGAGCCAGCTCACCCGCGCCGTCCATGCCGCCGCCTGGTGCGATGCGAACGGCGCGATCCTGGCGGTGCGCGAGGATGTCGGCCGCCACAACGCGCTCGACAAGCTGATCGGCGCACGGCTCCGCGCAGGGGCGGATGCCAGCGAGGGCTTCCTGCTCGTCACCAGCCGCGCCTCCTTCGAAATGGTCGAGAAGGCCGCCATCTTCGGCGCGGGAACGCTGGTCGCGATCTCGGCGCCGACCTCGCTCGCCATCGAGCGTGCCCGGCATCTCGGCCTGACTCTTGCCGCGGTCGCGCGCCGCGACGGCTGCATCGTCTTCACCGGTGCGCTCGCGCCCGAATCCGAGACCATTGCCCGATGACGGAGGCCGGCCTGACCACAGAACCCACCGCGGCCGACCACCACGCGGAGAACGTCGCGAAGCTCCTGCGCATGGCCGGGCAGATCGCCGATTTCTTCAAGGCCTATCCGGAAGCGGAGGCCATCGCCTCCATCGCCGACCACATCAACCAGTTCTGGACCGGGCGCATGCGCGGGGATTTCCTCGCCGCCTTCGCGGACCGGCCGGAGGACCTCCCGCCCCTGCTGCGGCAAGCCCTGCCGCGGATCAGACCGGGGCGCGGAGGATAGCGCGTAAGCCGCCGCCCTGGCGGCGCATCGAGAGAGTGCAACGAGCCGGGAACCTACCTGGCCCGAACAGCGAAGCCATGGGGAAAGGAACCGGGGAATGAGTGTCGCACAGGATATCGGACAGGCGGGAGGCGGCATCGGCCTGCTCGACCGCGAAAGGACCATCGCCAAACCGGGCTTCAACCGCTGGCTCGTGCCCCCGGCTGCGCTCTGCATCCACCTGTGCATCGGCATGGCCTATGGCTTCTCGGTGTTCTGGCTGCCGCTCAGCCAGGCGATCGGCATCACCAAGCCCGTCGCCTGCGCGGCGGATGTCGGCCTGATCGGCTCGCTGTTCACCACGGCCTGCGACTGGAAGGTCGCCGATCTCGGCTGGATGTACACGCTGTTCTTCGTGCTGCTCGGCTCCTCGGCCGCGATCTGGGGCGGCTGGCTCGAGCGCGTCGGCCCGCGCAAGGCGGCCTTCGTCTCGACGCTGTGCTGGTGCGGCGGCCTCATGATCTCGGCGCTCGGCGTCTACTGGCACCAGCTCTGGATGCTATGGCTCGGCTCCGGCGTCATCGGCGGCATCGGGCTCGGCCTCGGCTATATCTCACCGGTCTCAACCCTGGTGAAATGGTTCCCGGACCGGCGCGGCATGGCGACCGGCATGGCGATCATGGGCTTCGGCGGCGGCGCGATGATCGGCTCGCCGCTGGCGGACATGCTGATGAACTATTTCAAGACGCCCGCCTCGGTCGGCGTCTGGCAGACCTTCGTCGCAATGGCCGCGATCTATTTCGTCTTCATGATGGCAGGCACCTTCGGCTACCGCATCCCGCCGGCCAACTGGCGCCCCGAGGGCTGGACCCCGCCGGCGACGCAGAACGCCATGATCACCTCCGGTCACGTGCATCTCCAGAACGCGCATAAGACACCGCAGTTCTGGCTGATCTGGTCGGTGCTGACCCTGAACGTCTCGGCCGGCATCGGCGTGCTCGGCATGGCCTCGCCGATGCTGCAGGAGATCTTCGCGGGCTCGCTGATCGGGAAGCCGGAGATCGGCTTTTCCGCGCTCGACGCCGGGCAGAAGACGCAGATCGCCACGATCGCGGCGGCCTTCGTCGGCCTGCTCTCGCTGTTCAACATCGCCGGGCGCTTCTTCTGGGCCTCGCTCTCTGACAAGCTCGGCCGCAAGCTGACCTATGCCACCTTCTTCGGGCTCGGCATCCTGCTCTATGCGCTCTCGCCCTGGGCGGCGCATGCCGGGTCGCTCGCGCTCTTCGTCGCCTTCTTCTGCATCATCCTGTCGATGTATGGCGGCGGCTTCGCGACGGTACCGGCCTATCTCGCCGACATGTTCGGCACGCAGTTCGTCGGCGCCATCCATGGCCGCCTGCTGACGGCGTGGTCGACCGCCGGCATCATCGGTCCGGTCGTGGTGAACTATATCCGCGAGGCGCAGATCAATGCCGGCGTCCCGCGCGCGCAGGTCTATGACCGCACCATGTACATCCTCGCCGGCATGCTGGTGCTCGGCTTCCTCTGCAACCTGCTGGTCCGCCCCGTCGCGGCCAAATGGTTCATGAAGGATGCCGAGGTCGCGGCCTTGCAGAAGCGGTCGGCCAGTGTCGACGGGGCAGCTCACTACGGCTCCTACGGCATCGGCAAGGGCGGGTTCGACGGCACGGCCATGCTCGCCTGGGCTGTGGTCGGCCTGCCGATCGCCTGGGGCGTCTGGATCACCTTGTCGAAGTCGCTGGCGCTGTTCCGCTAAACGACGACATCCCTGCCCTACCCGAAGGCCCGCATCGAGCGATCGGGGCGGGCCTTCGTCTGTTGCGATACAGCGTTCAAACGGGCGCGCTATTTCAGCGACAAGGCAACCGTGCCGGCGATCGGATCGGTGACGCCGAGCCCGCCGCCGAGATCGTCGAGCGTATGGCGGAAGCTGTTGAGCGTGGCGATCATCTGCGGACGCGCCGCCGCCATCGCGTCCATGCTCTCCCATTCTGCGATGATGCAATAGCGCCCCTCCCCGGCGGCGATGATGTTGGCGTGCCGCAGACCGGACCAGTCGGCGGCGACATTGCGATGCGCGTCGAGAAAGGCGGTCTCCATCCCCGGCTTGACCTTGAAACGAACGGCATTGAATGCGGTCATGGCGGCCTCCAGCGTTCGGAGAGATGACCTTACGGTAAGCGAGGTGCTTCTCCTCGTCACGATCACGTGCCGGTGAACCCAACGAGCACCGGGCCGTTGTCAGAGAGTAGCTTTCCAGGCGCAGGATAACTCACCCAACCAGAACGGGAGACAGCATCATGGCGATCAACAAGACCGGCTCGGCCCATTGGGAAGGCGGCATCAAGGACGGCAAGGGCACGATCTCGACCGAGACCAAGGCGCTCGACGCCTATCCCTATGGCTTCGCCAGCCGCTTCGAAGGCAAGCCCGGCAGCAATCCCGAGGAACTGATCGGCGCGGCGCATGCCGCCTGCTTCACCATGGCGCTCTCGCTGATCCTCGGCGAGGCCAATCTCAAGGCCGATGCGCTCGACACCACGGCGCGGGTAACGCTCGACAAGCTTGAGGACGGCTACGCGATCACCGCGATCCACCTGACGCTGAAAGGCAAGGTGCCCGGCGCCGACCAGGCGACCTTCGAGTCGCTGGCCGGCAAGGCCAAGGCCGGCTGCCCGGTCTCGAAACTGTTCAAGGCGCCAATCACGTTGGAAGCGACGTTGGTCAGCTAACGCTTCAGGCGAGGTGGCAGGAGACGCTGACCCCGCCCAGTTGCCGCAGCTCCGGCCGCTCGACGCGGCAGCGATCGGCGGCCTGGGCGCAGCGCGGATTGAAGGTGCAACCGGCCGGCGGATTGATCGGGCTCGGCACCTCGCCGGACATCGGCCGGCGCTCCCGGTTCGGCCGTTCGACATCGGGGATCGTGTCGAGCAGCAGGCGCGTATAGGGGTGCTGCGGGCGGGTGAAGACCTGCTCGGCCGGGCCTGCCTCGACGAAGCGGCCGAGATACATGATCGCCAGCTCGTCCGACATGTGCCGGACGACCGAGAGATTGTGGCTGATGAAGAGATAGGTCAGCCCGAATTCCTTCTGGAGCCGCACCATCAGGTTGAGGATCTGCGCCTGCACGGAGACGTCGAGCGCCGAGGTCGGCTCGTCGCAAACGAGGAAATCGGCCTCTGTCGCGAGCGCGCGGGCAATCGAGATGCGCTGGCGCTGGCCACCCGAGAAGGCATGCGGATAACGGCTCGCATCGGTGCGCGAGAGGCCAACCACTTCCAGCAGGTCGCCGACGCGCTGCTGGACCGCCGCCTCGTCGGACCTGAGCCTCAGTTCGCGGATCGGCTCGGCGATGATGTCGCCGACGCGCCAGCGCGGATTGAGCGAGGCATAGGGGTCCTGGAAGATCATCTGCACGCGCGGCGGGCCGATGGTGCCGTCGGCACGGCGAATGTCACGGAAGCTGAGCCTGCCCTCGGTCGGCCGCTGCAGGCCGACGACCATGCGGGCGAGCGTCGATTTCCCGCAGCCGGATTCGCCGACGATGCTGAAGGTGGTGCCACGCCTGACCGTGAAGGAGACGTTCTCGACCGCACGCAGGATGCGCCGCGGCTCGTGCGAGAACAGTCGGGACAAAGCCGGCGCCGACACATCGAAGCGGCAGCAGGCGGCAGCGACGTCGAGAATGATGTCGTCACCCGCTGCCTTGGCGGGGGCGAGCGTCGAAACCTGCTCAAGCATGGGCCGCCTCCTTCAGGGGGAAATGGCAGGCGGCGGCATGACCCGAGAGAGGCAGGCCGGGCTTGTGCTCGCGGCAGAAATCCTCCGCCCGGCCGCAACGCGGATTGAAGGCGCATCCCGGCGGAATGGCATTGAGGCGCGGCATGGCGCCGTCGATCTGGTTGAGATGCTCGTGGCGGACATGGACGCTCGGGATCGAGGCCATCAGCCCGGCGGTGTAGGGATGGCTCGGCCGGCGCGTCACCTCCTCGACCGGGCCGATCTCGACGATGCGGCCGGCATACATCACCGCAACGCGATCGGCCGTCTCGGCGATGACGCCCATGTCGTGGGTGACCAGCATGATCGCCGTGCCGTGCTCGCGGCAGAGCCGCTTCAGCAAGGTCGTGATCTGCGCCTGGATCGAGACGTCGAGCGCCGTCGTCGGCTCATCGGCGATGATCAGCGAGGGCTCGGCGCAGAGTGCGAGCGCGATGACGACGCGCTGGCGCATGCCGCCCGAGAACTGGTGCGGGAAATGGTCGATCCGCGTTTCGGCTGCGGGGATGCCGACCTCCTTGAGCAGGTCGAGTGCGCGCTTGCGCGCTTCCGTGCGACTGACCGGCAGGTGGGTCAGGATGGTCTCGACGAGCTGGTCGCCGACCTTGAGCAAGGGATGCAGCGAGGTCAGCGGGTCCTGGAAGATCGCACCGATACGTCGGCCGCGCAGCTTGCGCATCGCCTCCGCCGGGAGGTTGTCGATGCGCTGGCCCGAGAGATGGATCTCGCCGCCGGCGACGCGGCCCGGCGGATCGAGCAGGCCGATCACCGCCGTGCCGGTCAGGGACTTGCCCGCCCCGGATTCGCCGACCACGCCCAAGATCTCGCCGGGCGCGATGTCGAAAGAGACGCCATCGAGCGCCGTCAACGCGCCATGCCGGCCGTCGAAGACGATGCGCAGGTCGCGCACGGAGAGAAGAGGCGCTGCGGCGGATGCGGTCATGCAGAGGCCTCGCTGCGTTCGATCGCGTAGCTCGACGAGAAGATCTCGCTCATCGGCGGGTGGCCGAGCGTGCGCTCGGGATAGCGCGCCATCACGCCCTCGAACTGCTTCTGGGCGCGGGCGTTGTCGGCGGCCTCGTCCTGGCCGGGGATCGCCCGGTTTTCCATGACGAAGCGGCCATCGATCACCACGGTCGCGAAGTCGCGGCCATGTCCTGTCAGCATCATCGTCTGGATGGGATCGATGACCTGCCCGCTATGCGGCCGGTCGAATTCGAAGACGGTGATGTCGGCGCGGGAACCCGGCTGGAGGCGGCCGAGATCGGGGCGCTGCAGCGCGTTGGCGCCGCCGATGGTCGCCGCGTCGTAATAGTCCTCGGAGCGCACCGCGCCGACATTCCCGGCCATGGTACGGGCGAGGATCATGCCGGTCTGCATGTTCATCACCATGTCCGGCGGGCTCGTATCCGTGCCCATAGCGATGTTGAGGCCCATCGCGCGATAGCTGCCGAGATGGTTGATCGTGTTGCCGTGCCGGCCCGAGACCAGCGGGCAATGCACGATGCTGGCGCCGGAATCGCGGATGATCTCGAGATCGCGGCCGGGGCGATCGATCAGGCGGCTGCCGGAGACGACGGTGCCATGCGGCAGCAGGCAGCGCTCGTTGAGGAAGCCGAGGCTCTCCAGCCATTCCGGCGGACTCATGCCGTGCTGGGCGAGGACGAGATCGTATTCGATCTTCGACTGGCAGCAGTGGAGCCGGACGGGGATATCGAGCTCGCGCGAGGCTGCCGCCGTGCGGCGCAGAAGCTCGGCGGTCGAGGTCTCGATGCGGTCCGGCGCTAACATCGCGCGGATCAGGCCGCCGGCCTCGCCCTCATGACGCTTGGCAAAGTCGATCGCCGCGTCGAGCTCGGCGAGGCCGCGCTCCTCCTCGTAATAGGTGACGACGCGCCCGTCGCTTTCGACGACCTGGTTGCCGGTGCGATAGGCCGGGCCGAGATAGGCGCGCATGCCGAGATCGGCGGCGGCAACCGCAGCGTCCTCGAACTCCTGCACCGTCTCGCCCCAGGCACGGTAGAACAGCGAGGCGATCGGCAGCGCCGTGGTGATGCCGTTGCGGATCAGCTGGGAGAAGGCGTAGCGCTTCTGGAAGGCCAGTTCCTCGCGGGTGTACATCTCGTAGGGACCGGCCTCGAGATAGCTGCGCGGCCAGACGCGGCCCTTCTTCCAGGCCGGTTGGTTGTCATAGCCGAGGATGGTGGTGTCGAGGTCGGAAAGCGCGTCGCAATCGACGAAGCCCGGCCCGATCAGGGCATGGCCGTAATCGATCCGTCTGCTGACCTCGCCGGGGAAGCCATGGCCGACGAAGACGATTTCGCCGTTCTCGAACACGAGCTCGCCGTTCTCGTAGAGGCGATGGCGGCCGTCCTTGTGGCCGACCACCCAGCGCGCGGTCATCAGGATGCGGCCCACGGGCCGCTTCTTGGCCTCAAGGTTCACGGGGCAGTCCTCACCGAAACGCCGTCACGGGCGACGATCCTGCCGCGCTTGATCACGCGGCGCCTGGGCGAACGGGTCACGACGATATCCGTCAGGCTCTCGCCGGGCATGATCACCAGATCGGCGGCCTTGCCCTCAGTGAGGCCGTAATCGGCGATCTCCATCACCTGGGCACCGCCGGTCGTGCAAACGTGGAGGCCGAGTTCGACCTCGTCGTCGCGGCGGAAATTGTTGCGCAGGCCGATGAACATGGCGCGCTCGACCATGTCGGCATTGCCATAGGGGCCCCAGGTGTCGCGGATGCCGTCCGAACCCGAGCAGACGCGGATGCCGGCATCGAGCAGCTTCTTCACCGCCGGCGCCGTGTTGCGGGCCGGCGCCGTCGTCATGATCGCGATGTCGAGCGCGGCGAGCTGCGGGATGACGGGATCAACCAGTTGCGGATCGGTGCCGAGGCAGAAGGCGTGGCTGACCGTCACCTTGCCCTTCATGCCGAGCGCGCGGGTGCGCTCGATGATCAGGTCGAGCGAGAACAGGCCCATCTCGCCGGGCTCGTGCAGATGGATGTCGAGCGGCCGGCCATAGGTCTGGCAGAGCCCGAAGATCGCATCGAGATGGCCCTTCGGATCGCGGTCGATGGCGCAGGGGTCGAGGCCGCCGACGATCTCGCAGCCGGCCTTCATCGCCTCGTGCATCAATTCCAGCGTGCCCGGCCGGCGCAGCAGCCCGGATTGCGGAAAGGCGACGAGCTCGATGTCCATGATGTCCGCGTAATCCTCGCGGGTCTTCAGGATGCCCTCGACGCCCCAGAGCCCGTGATCGGTGTCGACATCGACATGGCTGCGGGTATGGGTCGAGCCCATCGTCGAGGACTGGACGGTCTGGCGTGCCGACTGGCGGGCGGGGTCCATGTCGAGGCGGCGCTTGTTCAAGCGCTCGTTGTCGATCTTGTCGAGCAGCTTCGGGCCGACTTCGTTGACGTACCAGGGCTGGCCCCAGAGGCTCTTGTCGAGATGGGCATGGGCCTCGACCAGGCCGGGAATGGCGATCTCGCCGCGGCCATCCTCGACCGTCACACCGGCGGGCGCGGCAATGTCCTTCGCCATCCGGCCAATGCGGCCGTTCTCGATCAGGATGTCGAGGGCAGGCCCCGCGTTCGGGCGGACGTTGCGGATCAGGAGAGAGGCAGTCATCGCGGGCGTATCCTCGTGGTTTCTTGTGATGGTCAGCGCAGTTTCGGGTTCAGCGCGTCGCGGAGCCAGTCGCCAAGCAGGTTGACCGAGAGCACGATCAGCCCGAGCTGCAGCGAGGGGAAGACGACGAGCCACCAGGAGCCGGAGAACAGGTACTGGTTGCCGATGCGGATCAGTGTACCCAGGGACGGCTGGGTGATCGGCATGCCGACGCCGAGGAAGGACAGCGTCGCCTCCGAGAGGATGGCGAGGCCGAGGCTCAGCGTCGCCGAAACCAGCACCGGCGTCATCGTGTTCGGCAGGATGTGGCGGCCCATGATCCGCGTCGCCGGCACGCGGATGATGCGGGCGGCGAGCACATATTCCTTGCGGCGCTCGACCATGGTCAGCGCGCGCACGGTGCGGGCATATTGCACCCAGCTCGTCAGCGCGATCGAGAGCACCAGCACCACGGCGGAGAAGGGCTCGCGCAAAGCCGGCGGCAGCATCTCGCGGAAGATCGCCGAGACCAGGATCGCCATCAGCAGGGTCGGGATCGAGAGCACGGTGTCGCCGAGCCGCATCAGCAGGTTGTCGATGCGCCCGCCATGGAAGCCGGCGATCAGCCCGATCGAGACCCCGATCAGCATCGAGACCATCACCGCCGCGAAGCCGATGATCAGCGAGATGCGCGAACCATAGAGAATGGCCGAGAGCACGTCGCGGCCCTGCGGATCTGTGCCGAGCAGGAAGGGCCATTCGCCGCCATCCTGCCAGATCGGCGGAATCTCGGCCTTGTCGATGAAGATCTGCGCGAGGTCGTAAGGGTCCTGCGGCGCGATCAGCGGGGCGAAGAACGCGCTCAGGACAAGCAGCGCCAGCATCAGCGCCGAGAGCCAGGCCACGGGCGTATGGCAGAAGCTCCAGCCGATGTCGCTGTCGAGAAAGCGACGCAGGCGGCCGGGTTGCCTGGCAGTGTCAGCGGGCCGAGTCTTCTCAGCGAGCATTGGCGCCTCCCGTCAGCGCGTCCTCGCGCAGGCGCGGATCGACCCAGGCATAGGTCAGGTCGACCAGCGTGTTGAGCGTGACGAAGATGAAGGAGACGACGATCAGATAGGCCGCCATCACCGGGATATCGACGAAGGTCACGGCCTGGACGAAGAGCATGCCCATGCCCGGCCACTGGAACACCGTCTCGGTGACCAGCGCGAAGGCGATCAGGTTGCCGATCTGCAGGCCGGTGACGGTGATGACCGGCATCAGGCAGTTGCGCAAAGCATGGCCGAAATGGACGGCGCGTGCCGGCAGGCCGCGCGCCCGGGCGAAGCGGATGAAGTCGGTGCGCATCGTCTCCAGCATCTCGGCGCGGACGAGCCGCATCACCAACGTGATCTGGAAAAGCGAGAGCGTGATGCCGGGCAGGATCAGCGCCTTGCGGCCCGACGCGGTGAGCAGGCCCGTGCTCCACCACCCGATCTGCACGACCTCGCCGCGCCCGAAGGCCGGCAGCCATTGCAGCGTCACCGAGAAGATCAGGATGAAGAGGATGCCGAGCGCGAAGCTCGGCAGCGAGACCCCGAGCACAGAGACGAATTGCAGGGTCTTGGCGAGGAGGCTGTCTCGCCGGATCGCGGTGTAGACGCCGAGGGGAATGCCGACGGCCAGCGACAGGAAGGTCGCGACCAGCACCAGTTCGAAGGTCGCCGGGAAGCGCTCCGAGATCAGCGTGAAGACGTCCTGCTGGTTGCGGTAGGAAATGCCGAAATCGCCGCGCACGGCATTGCCGACGAAGGTCGCGTATTGCAGCACGAAGCCCCTGTCGAGGCCGAGGCGGACGCGCAGCTCGTCACGTTGCTGCTGGCTCGCCTGTTCGTTCAGCATCAGCTCCACGGGGTCGCCGACGAAGCGGAAGATCAGGAAGGCGAGAAAGGCAACCGCCAGCATGACGCCGGCAGCGTTGAGCAGTCGCTTGAGGAGAAAGGCCGGCATGGTCTTGCGACTCCCTGCGCTAGGCGGATGCTTTTGTCATTCCGGGGCGCGCCGGAGGCGCGAACCCGGAACCCACGACCAGGTGAGCGGCGCCTCAAGTGGTTTTGCGCGGACAGCCCAGTCGTGGGTTCCGGGTTCTTCGCTACGCGAAGCCCCGGAATGACAACCCGTCACTTCATCATGGTCAGCCAGAGCCGCGGCTTGTTGTCCGAGGCCTGCACGGTCGAGACGATCGTCGAGCGCATCGCCCAGGCCATCGGCTGCTGGTGCAGCGGGATGAAGAGCTGCTCCTGCTTGGCGATCTTGAGCGCCTCCTTCATCATCTCGATGCGCTTGGGCGTGTCGAGCTCGACGCCAGCCTTGTCGATCAGCGCGTCGATGCGCGGATCGCCCCAGTTGCCCCAGTTGAAGACACCGCTGGTGCCGTTCTTGGAATGCAGCACCTGCACCAGCAGGGAATAGGCGTCGATCATCGGCTCGTTGGCCCAGCCGAAGGAGATGACGTCGAAATCGCCCTTGACGCGCTTCGGCGTCTGCTGGCTGCGCGGGGCCATGCTGAGGTTAGGCTTCAGGCCGGCGCGCGACCACATCGCCGCGATCGCCTGGCAGAACTCCTCCTCGTTGACGAGAGAGTCGCTCTGGCAGTTGATCTGGAAGGAGAAGCCGTTGGGGTAGCCTGCATCGGCCAGCAGCTTCTTGGCGCCGTTCAGATCGAAGGGCAGGCGCTCGTCCTGCGAGGGATCGTAGCCGGGGATCGCCGGGGCGACGAGCGCGCCGGTATTGCGCGACAGGCCGCGCATGGCGCGCTTCTGCACCGCGTCGATGTCGATGGCCCGGTAGAGCGCCTCGCGGACCCGGATGTCCTTGAAGGGGTTCTTGTCCTTGACGTCGCTCTCAGTGAGCTTGTTGCCAAGGTTCAAGGCGAAGAAGACCGAGCGCAGCTCGTTGGTCTGCAGCACCTTGACGTCCGGCGAGGCGGAGAGGCGCGGCAGGTCCTGCAGCGGCGCGACGTTGGTATAGTCGATCTCGCCGGAGAGCAGCGCGGCCACGCGGGTCGAGGACGAGGTGATCGGCGAGAACTCGATCACGTCGATATTGTGCTTCGGCTTGTCCCACCAGCCGGCATTCCTGACGAAGACCGTCTTGGAATCGGCGCGGCGGCTCTCGACCTTGAACGGGCCGGTGCCGTTGGCATTGTCGGTGGCGTAGCCCTTCACGCCCTTGCCGGAATCGGTCGGCAGCAGCGAGTTGTTCGCCTCCATCCATTCCTTGTCGAAGATGAAGATGTTGGTCAGGTCGTTCAGCAGCAGCGGGTAGGGGCCGTTGACCTCGATCTCGACGGTCAAGTCATCGATCTTCTTCGAGCTCTTGTAGGCCGGCAGATTGCCCTTGAGCGGCGAAGTCTCGTGGGTGACGCGGGCCAGCGAGGCGATGACGTCATCGGCGGTGAAGGGGTTGCCGTTATGGAACTTGACGCCCGGGCGCAGCTTGAAGCGCCAGACGGTCGGCGACACCGTTTCCCATGACTCGGCCAAAGCCGGCTCGATCTTGAGGTCGCCGGTATAGCGAACCAACCCCTCATAGACGTGATTGAGCACCGCGAGTGTGAAGGTCTCGCCGTAGGAATAGGGGTCGAGCGAGGCGATCTCGCGTGACGCGCCCCATTTCAGCGTCTTGGCTTCCGCCGCGCCGGTGAACGCGAAGGCGGCGACGGCCGCCAGCAACCAGGCCTTCTTCATCGACTTCTCCCCTTTTGCATCGGCGTGCCGCGGGCCCGCCGAACCTCGATCGCTTGTTGCCGTTCCGTTATGCACCTGGCGCTTTGCGCGCCAATTTCGTGTGCGATTATCAGGCATACTTGCATACGATATGAGAAGCGTATTGTATGCGATTATTGAGCACAAGCGGAAACTGGCGCGGAGCCCGCGATCGTGACATTGACGCCCCCGGACAAGACCATTCCAGCACGAGGGACAGCCACGATGGGCGAGAAGCGAACCCCGGTTCTGCGCGCCGAATCCGTCTACCGGGCGCTGCGCCGGGCGATCATCGAGCAGGCGCTGAAGCCCGGCATGAAGCTGCCCGAGGATTCGATCGGCGAGCAGCTCGGCGTCAGCCGCACCCTGGTGCGGGAGGCCTTCGGGCGCCTCGCCGTCGAGGGCTTGGTCGAGCTCAAGCCCAATCGCGGCGCCTCGGTCGCCTATCCGACACTGGAAGAAGCACGCGACGTCTTCGAGGTCCGGCGCGGCCTCGAGCGGCTCGTCGCCGAAAGCCTGGCCGGGCGCATCACCCCCTCCCAGGTCGCGGAGCTGGAAGCCCATGTCCGCCAGGAGGAGAAGGCGCATGAGCAGGACGGCCCGGAATCGATCCGCCTCTCCGGCGAGTTCCACATCAAGCTCGCGAAGATGACCGGCAACGCGCTGCTGCTGCGCTATGTCCAGGAGGCCTCGTCGCGCTGCTCGCTGATCCTGGCGATCTACGGGCGCCCGCACTCGACCGAATGCGCCGTCTCCGAGCATCGCCAGCTGATCGACGCGCTGCGCGCCGGCGACGCTGCCCGCGCAGCCGACCTGATGGACCACCATCTGCGGGCCGTCGTCACCCGTGCCCTGCTGACGCCACGCATCGAGCGCGACATCCGCGACGTGCTCGCGCCCTACGCTCTCAGCGAAGGGCTGAACCCCTCCTGACCCTGAGGCACCGCGCACAAAGATATGCGCCACACGCAGGCCAATTAGTCTTTGGTCTATTTGATCTGCGTCAAGAACATTGCTCCCCCTGCACTCAAGCCATGGCGGGGGCGGGCCCGATGCGCCATCCTGCCACGAAGTGATCCCATCGGCCAAATCAAGACCGAGCGATCAGGGCGGGCGACCTACTATTCCAGGGAGGATGGGGCCATGGACGACATCAAGCGCCGGCAGCGCAGCATTCGGCATCTCCATCCGCGAGGTGATGCATGACGGCCACCACGGACATCATCGATTTCAAGATCGAGACGCCGGACGGCGCGACGCTCCACGCGTTCAAGGAAGGCCACGGCCAGCCGCTGCTGCTCGTCAGCGGCCTGAGCGGCAGTGCCGCCTTCTGGAGCGAGATCGCCGCGACCCTCTCGCGCTCCTTCCAGGTCATCCGGTTCGACCAGCGCGGCATCGGCGCCAGCAGCCGTGGCGAAGTGCCCTGTTCCATCGACCTGCTGGCGCAGGACAGCCTCGCCGTGCTCGACGCAGCGGGTGTCTCGCGCGCCGTGGTGCTCGGCCATTCCACCGGCGGCTGCATCGCGCAGGCCATCGCCAAGCAGGCCCCCGGCCGCCTCGACGGCCTGATCCTGAGCGCGAGCTGGCTCAAGCCCGGCCGCTATCTCAACGCGGTCTTCGGTACCCGACGGGCGATCCTGGGCTGCGATCCCCATGCCTATGCCGCCACCTCGGTGCTGAACGGCTACCAGCCGCGCTGGATCGAAGCCAACTGGCATATCTATGACGCCGCGATCGAAGCCGCGCCGGTGAGCGAGCACGCCCGGACGATCGCCCGCGAGCGCCTCGACGCGCTGCTCGCCTTCGACGGCACCGCCGATATCGACCAGCTGCTGATGCCCGTGCTCGTCCTCGGCACGCGCGACGACATGGTCGTGCCCGTCTATCATCAGGAGGAGCTCGCCGCCGCCCTGCCCGGCTGCCGCCGGGCGATCATGGAAACCGGCGGACATCTTTTCCCGATCTCCCGGCCGGACGCCTTCACCGCGACCGTGGCGGAATGGATCGGCGAACTCTGAGAATCGCTCGGGAATTCCCCGAGCTCTCATTTTCCGGCTGAAAGGACAGCGCGCCGCGCGTCGAAATGGCTCATGCCATCGGCACGCGGCTCGGCGCTAAGCTGAGAATGCCTCCAAGTCGAAAGACGTGATCATGCGAGCCATTCTCTCCAGCCTTGTTCTCCTTCTCCCCTTCCTCTCCCAACCGGCCGCGGCACAGGATGCCTCGGCCGGCGAACGCTCCTTCGCAAAATGCCGCGCCTGCCACCAGATCGGCGAAGGCGCGCGCAATCTCGTCGGCCCCGAGCTCAACGGGCTGATCGGCCGGCATTCCGGCGCCGTCGAGGGCTACAGCTACTCGGCCGCCAACAAGAATTCCGGCCTGACCTGGGACGAGGCGACCTTCGCCGAGTACATCAAGGATCCCAGGACCAAGATCCCCGGCACCAAGATGATCTTCGCCGGCATCAAGAGCGAGAAGGAGATCAAGGACCTGACCGCCTTCCTCAAGCAGTTCGACAAGGACGGCAAGAAGTCCTGAAGCCGCCTGCGGCATCGGCAAACTTGGTCTTCGGCGGCTGCCTGTCGTATCTCTCCGCGTCTGATCGACCAAGGAGAGCTTGATGGCCGCCCCAGCGACCCGGACGAAACCCCTTTCCGCCTTGCGGGACTTCCTGCACGGCGAGGCAGCGGGCGGCATCGTCCTGATGGTCGTCGCGGCCCTTGCCCTCGTCGTCGCCAATTCGCCGGCGGCGCCGCTCTATTTCGGCGTGCTGAAGAGCTATGTGCTGGGCCTGTCGATCCTGCACTGGATCAACGACGCGCTGATGGCGGTGTTCTTCCTGCTCGTCGGGCTCGAGATCAAGCGCGAGATGCTGGACGGGCAACTCTCGAGCTGGAGCCGCCGCGTCCTGCCCGGCTTCGCCGCGCTCGGCGGCATGGTCGCGCCGGCGCTGATCTATGTCGCCTTCAATCTCGGCGCGCCCGAAAGCCTGCGCGGCTGGGCCATCCCGACAGCCACCGACATCGCCTTCGCGCTCGGCGTGCTCTCGCTGCTGGGCTCGCGCGTGCCGGCCTCGCTCAAGGTCTTCCTGACGGCGCTCGCCATCCTCGACGATCTCGGCGCGGTGATTATCATCGCGGTCTTCTACACGGCCGGTCTTTCGGGCCTTCACCTCGGGCTCGCCGCCGCGACGCTCGCGGCGCTCATCGCGCTGAACCGGCTCGGCGTGATGCGGCTGGCGCCCTATCTCTTGCTCGGCCTGGCGCTCTGGTACTTCACTCTGAAATCCGGCGTGCATGCGACGCTCGCCGGAGTCGCGCTGGCGCTGACGATCCCGCTGACGCCCTCGCCGGCCAAGCCCGACAGTACCGTCTCGCCGCTGCATCGGCTGGAGCACGGGCTGCACCCTTGGGTCGCCTTCCTGGTCATCCCGGTCTTCGGCTTCGCCAATGCCGGCGTCTCCTTCGCCGGGCTCGGGCTTTCCACGCTCGCCGCCCCCGTTCCGTTCGGCATCATGCTCGGGCTGTTCCTCGGCAAGCAGATCGGCGTCTTCGGCTTCAGCTGGCTGGCGATCCGCACGGGATTCGCCGATCTGCCGGCCCGCGCCTCCTGGGCGCAGTTCTACGGCATCGCCCTGCTCTGCGGCATCGGCTTCACCATGAGCCTGTTCATCGGGCTGCTCGCCTTCCCGGATTCGGAAGCCCTGCAGAGCCAGACGAAGATCGGCGTCATCGCCGGCTCGCTGCTCTCCGGCATCTGCGGCTGGCTCTTGCTGCGGCTGGCACGGCCGGAGGACATGCGCGAATCGAAGGGCTGATGCGATTCGACGGAACGCCTCTTCCATTTTTCCGGATCGATGCAATATTTATTCGTTCCGGCGAACATCTGTGATTCGAAGCCGGACGAATGTGCAGCCGGGAAAGGGCTCTCGACGTCGATGAAGAAGGCCAAGCGGAAACCGGGGGAGAAGCGGTCGCAGATCGCCGCCATGCCGATCCGTCATGCCGCCGACGGCTCGACCGAAATCCTGCTCGTGACCTCGCGCACCACGCGCCGCTGGATCGTGCCCAAGGGCTGGCCGATGAAGGGCCTCAAGGACCGCGACGCCGCTGCGCGCGAGGCCTATGAGGAGGCCGGCGTGATCGGCCGCGTCAGTGAGAAGCCGGCCGGGCGCTATACCTACTGGAAGCGGATGAACGACCATTTCGCGCTCTGCGAGGTGAAGCTCTATCTGCTCGAGGTCGAGCAGCAGCTCGACAGCTGGGCCGAGCAGCACCAGCGCGACCTGCACTGGTTCACGCTGGCCGACGCCGCCGATATCGTCGACGAGCCCGAGCTCAGCACCGCCATCCGCAAGCTCGACACCCAGCTCGCCGTCGCGGCCTAGACAAAGCCGATCCAGCGCCCCGCCAGCAGCACCGTAAGCCAGAGCGTGAAGGAGGCGAAGGCGCTCGCACGCACACGTCCTGACACCCGCTCGGTCGCCAAGGCTTCCGCCAGCGCCCTGCCCCGATGCTGGAGCGCGATATTACCGAGCGCCAGCGCGAGCAAGGCGAGCTTCGCGAGGAAGGCCGGGTTCCCCGCATATTCCGACGGCTTCACCGTGAAGAGCCAGGCGCCGGTCAGGAGCGCCAGCGCGAGGCCGAAGGCGGCGGCGCGGGTCAGGAAGGGCGCGAGCACGGCGAGCGGAGCGGCGCGCAGCAGGCCGATCAGCCGGAGATCGAGCGGCAGGATCGCGCCGACGAGCAGGCCGATGCCGAGGATATGGGCGGCGTTGACGACGAGATAGGCCGTGCCGGAGCGCTGCAGCCACAGCGCGCCCGGCCAGTGCCCCAGCGCCTCGATAAAAGCGGCCACGCTCAGTTGGTCCGGATGCGCTCCGGGTACATGTCGTAATCCTTGCCGGCGAGGGTGATGCGCACGGCTTTCATGTGCAGCTTGGTCTTGTCGAGATGGCGGTTGCCGAGCGCGGTGATGGCATCGCCCGGCTTGGCCGTGTCGCCGCGGAAGCCGGAGCGCTCGGTCTGGTTGGGATTGCCGAGATCGACCTGCCAGAGCTTGCCCTCGGACTCGACCATCAGCATCGGATGCGGCGGGGCCATCGAGATCTTGCTGATCTTGCCCTTGAGCGTCATCTGCTCGCCCTCGGCCCAGGCCCAGCCGTGATGCGCCAGCGCCGGCAGCGCCACAGTGGCGGCGAGGCCGGCGAGAAGGACGGGAAGGCGGCGGCGGTTCAGCATCGTCATGCAACGTCTCCCTGTTCGGGCGCGCGAGCCGCGCGCCTCTCGACAACCAGCCTGCCACGGCCGGGTTGCAGCCGGGCCATCACATCTGCGTTGGCGGCGTCGGGAAACGCGCAAGCGCCTGCGGCCGCCCGCGTCGCCGCGTGCGGGGAGAATGAGGGGCAGCGGAGCGCCGCGAGGCGCGGGGTATCGGCCGCTTCCATTGAGCCAGGATGCGGCGCGGATGGATTGAGCCACCATCCGCACGCCCCGTGACGCTCCGCTTGCCGGCGATTTAAAAGCCACGGGCCGCGCTTATACGGTCGGAATTCCATGAGTCGGCCGTTTCACGGATCAGTTCGGCTCATCGCCTCGTCACCCGTTCCGCGTCCGGCCCCGGATATCCCGAGCCTTGCAGCGAGCTCCTCGCACAGGGATCGTAATGTCCCCAGGGCGGTGCCCCGCAGCCTCCCGAGTCCGGGGTGCAAACCCGGCCGCAGGCGCCGCCCCCCGCCCCGCCATGCAGCATGCCTCCGGATGGCTGCCCCTCGGGGTGAGGTGAACAGAGGATAGGCATGGGTCGCACGGGCGGGGATTAGTTTTCATCGGCGGCACAGGCATGGCATAAGCCCCGCATGGATATTCGCACTGAACAGCCCGCCGATTCCGACGCCATCCGCGCCCTGACCACGGAGGCCTTCGCGACGGCGCCGCATAGCAGCGGCACCGAAGCGGCGATCGTCGACGGCTTGCGCGCGGCCGGGGCGTTGACGCTCTCGCTCGTCGCCGTCGAGGACGATGAGATCGTCGGCCATGTCGCCTTCTCGCCGGTAACGATCGACGGGGCGGAGCGCGATTGGTTCGGGCTCGGGCCGGTCTCGGTGCGGCCGGGCCGGCAGCGCGGCGGCATCGGCTCGGGCCTGATCCGCGAGGGCCTGCGGCGCCTGCGCGAGATGGGCGCCGGCGGCTGCGTCCTGCTCGGCGACCCCGCCTATTACGGCCGCTTCGGCTTCGCTGCCGATCCGGCGCTGGTGCTGGAAGGCGTGCCGCCGGAATACTTCATGCGCCTCGGTTTCAGCGCGGAGCTGCCGGCCGGCACGGTGCGCTATCACGCGGCTTTCGACGGGGTCTGAGGCCCAGACCGCCCAGAACTCCCGCGCGCCCGGCGGCAGCTTGGCCAGCGCGCGCTCGAAGGCTTGCGGCTCGACATGCCGACGCAGCGCCCGCGCAACATCGGCGATGCCGCTTTCGGGCAGGATGCTGTGGTCGCCGCGAAACGCCATCGCCTCCCGCGCCAGCGCCGCGCGGTCGGCGAAGGGTTTTGGCGGCCGGCCGAGGTCCCAGTCCTGCAGGACCATCGCAGCGAGCAATGGCGGCAGCGCGTCGGCGAAGGCCAGCCCCTCGGCTGGCGTCAGGCGCGCCCGGAAGGTGACGAGCACGGCCAGCACCGACTGCCAGGTCTGATGCGTGGTGGCATGGCCGAGCTCATCACGCGCATCGAGCAGGAAGCGTTCGAGGTCGCGCGATGCGTGGACGAATGTGGAGGGCACGGTCATGTGGAGAGTACAGGTAACGAGAAGACAGAGCGCCGAGCGAGAGCGCGCAACTTCGAAAGAAAGCGCTGCGGGGCCATTGCTGATCGAGTTCTGACAGGCGCTGCCCCCTCAAATGCGCTACTAAAACAAATCTGGTTGCAAGGGGTCAGGGCGCGGCGCATCAGGACGCTCAGACGGCGCCGTCTCTTTTGCCTTTGTGGCCAGCATTGCCAATGCTTGAAAATACCCCTCAGCAAAGCACTCCAACATCTGTCGCTTTCGCTCCTCGCTAAGCCGAGGAACATCTCTTGCGTCAATCACTCTGAGCATGCGGGGGCTCTTAGCGTCCGACGAGCTGAAATCTAAAATCTCGAACCTCGCGCTTTCCAGATCGGGATCTTGCAGCAAAATCTCCTCGACTAGCGTTACAAAGAGCGAAAGCCTCTCGTCTGAAAGGGGATTTCTTCGCCAAAAACTGAACCATGGAAAGTACAGCTGACCACCAATGCCGTAGATCATCGGCGGCTCGAACGGCACCATGAGCCCTCGCCCCACCGGATAGTACCGCCTATCGACGCCTTGAAAAAATTCCGGAGAAACCCCGTCGAAATGCTCTCTGATTAAAGGCATTACGCCCAGAAGATTTTCTCGCACCGCAACCCGCTTAATGGCAGCGATACCTGCGACGACATCCTCGTAAGGCACATGCAGCATCAAGTAATCGCGAAGCGCGCCGAAGAGAGGATTGTAATTGAAAGTCGGCGGGTTTTCGGCGAGCCTAACCAGCGCCTTTGCAATTGTAATTGGCTCATCCCGCCAGTTTCGGGCCAAATGCTGAACCGACGGAACGCGGAGACTAGCCATAAATTGCACCTATTGAGCAGAAAATGGACGTCTTATTCTGGAGTAGAACTCTCTGATCTGACCATCGTCGATCTTCATGCCAGGATTGACACTCCCGCCATGGTTCCAAGCCTCATACCACGGGCCACCTTCGACGTGACTCAACTGAACCAGCGCACCTGCGCTCAACCGCGTGTAAAACCCAACGATACTAGCAAGAAACGCCTCGGTCTCTGAGTCGAATTGGTATCTTACAACTTGCCGCGTTCCATTTCTAGGATCCAACTGAAAAGCTCGTCCGGAAATCGGGCTACGATCAAATGCCTTAAACTCGCGGTAGAGGTATGGAAGAACCGGGCCATACTCCCACGCCTCGAAACTATGCTTGATCAGCGGTCGCCCGAGATCGAGCAGAGACCAAACATGACAAAAGTAGACAACCTTCTGGAGTCCGAGATTCGTTAGCGCGCGATTTTGCTTGTCGCAAAAATCGAGAACGTAATTCGCCACCGCTCGCCCATCGAAACCCGACGACATACAATGTTCCACGTCTGTTCTTAAACCTTGCTCTGCCCGCCGTACAGTGACGCCATGGAGCCGTCCACAAGTAACGTACGTCCCCGCAGCTATCTCCGCCGCCTTCTCTCCCCCGCCCCCTTCGGCCGCGATTCCGGCACCGGGCCCATTTCGTCCAGTGTCGGCTTCCGCACCCGTGAGGTGCCGGTCAGCAGCGGGTTCGGCTTCTCGCCGGCTTTCGGCCTGCCCTCGCCGCCGCCAAAATTGTGCGGGCCCATGTCCGCATCGGTCGGCTTGCGGGCACGGGTGGGCGGCAGGTTGGCGCTGGAGCCGTAAGAGCGCTCGCCCTTGTACTTGCCGGCGGAGGCCTCGACATCGCCCTGGCGGGCGAGCGGGTCGTCCGCGATCGCCAGCTCCGTCGCCTGAAGGCGCTTGATCTCGTCGCGCAGGCGGGCCGCCGTCTCGAATTCGAGATCGGCCGCGGCCTCGCGCATGCGCTTCTCGAGATCGGCGATCGCGGCCTTGAGGTTGTGGCCCGAGGCCGGCGCCACCAGCCCCTTGTCGACCGTGACATGGTCGCGCTCATAGACCGAGCCGAGGATGTCGCCGATGGCGCGCTTGATCGTCTGCGGCGTGATGCCGTTCGCCTCGTTATAGGCGACCTGCTTCTCGCGGCGGCGATTGGTCTCCGCCATCGCCCGCTCCATCGAGCCGGTGATGTGGTCGGCATAGAGGATGACCTTGCCGTCGACATTGCGGGCGGCGCGGCCGATGGTCTGGATCAGCGAGGTCTCGGAGCGCAGGAAGCCCTCCTTGTCGGCGTCCAAGATGGCAACGAAGCCGCATTCGGGGATGTCGAGGCCCTCGCGCAGCAGGTTGATGCCGACCAGCACGTCGAAGGCGCCGAGGCGCAGGTCGCGCAGGATTTCGATGCGCTCGATCGTGTCGATGTCCGAGTGCATGTAGCGCACGCGCACGCCGTTCTCGTGCAGGTATTCGGTCAGGTCCTCGGCCATGCGCTTGGTCAGCACGGTGACGAGGGTGCGATAGCCCTTCTCGGTGACCTCCTTGACCTCGTCGAGGAGGTCCGCGACCTGATGCTTGGCGGGGCGGATCTCGACCGGCGGGTCGATCAGCCCGGTCGGGCGGATGACCTGCTCGGTGAAGACGCCGCCGGTCTGCTCCATCTCCCAGCCGCCGGGCGTGGCCGAGACATGCACCGACTGGGGCCGCATCGCGTCCCATTCCTCGAAGCGCAGCGGCCGGTTGTCCATGCAGGACGGCAGCCGGAAGCCGTATTCGGCCAGCGTCGCCTTGCGGCGGAAGTCGCCCCGGTACATGCCGCCGATCTGCGGCACGCTGACATGGCTCTCGTCGGTGAAGACGAGGGCGTTGTCGGGCAGGTATTCGAAGAGCGTCGGCGGCGGCTCGCCCGGCTTGCGGCCGGTGAGATAGCGCGAGTAGTTCTCGATGCCGTTGCAGGAGCCGGTGGCCTCGATCATCTCGATGTCGAAGGTGCAGCGCTGGTCGAGCCTTTGCGCCTCCAGGAAACGGCCCATGCGGTTGAGCTCGTCGAGGCGGGCCTTCAGCTCCTCCTTGATCGACTTCACGGCCTGGGTCAGCGTCGGGCGCGGCGTGGTGTAGTGCGAATTGCCGTAGACCTTGATGAATTCGAGCTCGCCGGTCTTCTGGCCGGTCAGCGGATCGAACTCGGCGATCGACTCGACCTCGTCGCCGAACAGGCCGATGCGCCAGGCCCGATCCTCATAGTGCGCCGGATAGAGCTCGATCACGTCGCCACGGACGCGGAAGGTGCCGCGGGTGAAGTCATGCTGCGTGCGCTTGTACTGGAGCGCGACGAGATCGGCGATGAGCTGGCGCTGCTCGATGCGCTCGCCGAGCTTTATCGAGAAGGTCATCGCCGTATAGGTCTCGACCGAGCCGATACCGTAGATGCAGGAGACCGAGGCGACGATGATCACGTCGTCGCGTTCGAGCAGGGAGCGCGTCGCCGAATGGCGCATGCGGTCGATCTGCTCGTTGATCGAGGATTCCTTCTCGATATAGGTGTCCGAGCGCGGGACGTAGGCCTCCGGCTGGTAATAGTCGTAGTAGGAGACGAAGTACTCGACCGCGTTGTCCGGAAAGAAGCTCTTGAACTCGCCATAGAGCTGCGCGGCCAGCGTCTTGTTCGGCGCGAGGATCAGGGCCGGGCGCTGCGTCTCCTCGATCACCTTGGCCATGGTGAAGGTCTTGCCCGAGCCGGTGACGCCGAGCAGCACCTGGTCGCGCTCCTGCCGGCGGATGCCGTCGACGAGATCGGCGATCGCGGTCGGCTGGTCGCCCGATGGGGAGAAGTCGCTCTTCATCGTGAAGGCGATGCCGCCCTCCGATTTCTCGGGGCGCTCGGGCCGATGCGGGGTCCAGGGCTTGCCGGGCTGGATGAAGGGGCTGCCGGTTTCGAGCAGATGCTGCAGCGAGCTCGCGGTCGCGGCCGCCGCGCCCTCGGCGCCGATGAAGGCGGAATCCGCCTTCTTCGTCAGCTTGCGCTTGGGCCTCTCCTCGCCGCCCGGCCGTTCCGTGGCATAGCTCGGCTTCGCCTCGTAGCCCGCCTGCGGCCGGTCGCCGAACCCCGACGCGCCGCCGGGCACAGCATTGCCGCGGTTGATCGCCGGGTTGAGCAGATCGGCGAGATAGCCTTCGAGCGGCTTCAGCTCGGGCTTGGTCGCCTTGGAATTCGGTGTGCGGGCCGAAGAGGGCTTCTTCGCCGCCTTCGGCTTGGTCGCGGTGGTGTCGGAGCTTTTCGGCATGGCCGCAATATGGGGCGGAATGCGTGATGATGCGAGGGGGTGCGGCGCATCGCAGGGCTGATTGGTGACAGGAGTTGACAGGAACGCTTAATGCAATCTTAGATTGTATTAAGCGATAAATAACAACCTATGGAGATGGACCATGTCGGGGGGCGGGTCCGAGGCCGAGGCGGTCGAAGCCTTCATCGCCCGCTGGCGCCTCTCGGAAGGTGCGGAGCGGGCGGCCTATGCGCAATTCCTCAGCGAGTTCTGCGGGCTGATCGGGGTCGAGCCGCCGCAGCCGCCGACCAGCGATTCCGATGCCGTGACCTATCGCTTCGAGTATCCCGTGCGCTTTCCGGATGGGCAGGGCGGACATACGACCGGCCGGATCGACCTCTATCGGAAAGGCGCTTTCGTCCTCGAAGCCAAGCAGAGCCGCCTGAAGGGACAGGCCAAGGAGGTGTTGCCGGCGCAAGGCGCCCTGCCCTTCGCGGAACCGGCCGGGCCGCGCGGGAGGCGCGGGGCCGATCGCGCCTGGGACGTGCTGATGCTCAATGCCAGACGCCAGGCGGAGGACTATGCCAAGGCGCTGCCGGTGAGCCATGGCTGGCCGCCCTTCCTGATCGTCTGCGATGTCGGACATTGCTTCGAGTTCTATGCCGACTTCACCGGGCAGGGTAAGAACTACGTCCAGTTTCCCGACCGGCAGAGCTACCGCGTCTATCTCGACGATCTGCGCGATGCCGGGCTGCGCCAGCGCCTCGCGGCGATCTGGACCGAGCCTTCCTCGCTCGATCCTGCCCGCCATGCGGCCCGCGTCACACGCGCCATCGCCGAGCGGCTGGCCGCCGTCTCCCGGGTGCTGGAGCGCGCGCATGATCCGGAGGAGGTCGCGCTCTTCCTGATGCGCTGCCTGTTCACGATGTTCGCCGAGGATGTCGGGCTGATCCGCAAGGACGCCTTCAAGGCCCTGCTACGCGAATGCCGCGACGCGCCGGATTCCTTCCTGCCGCTGGTCTCGGAGCTATGGCAGGCGATGGACAAGGGGGAATACTCGACCTCCGTGCGCGAGCGGATGAAGCGCTTCAACGGCAAGCTCTACGAGGATGCCCAGGTCTTCCCGCTCGGGCGCGAGGAGATCGGCGAATTGCTGGCCGCGGCCGAGCATGACTGGAAGGAGGTCGAGCCCGCGATCTTCGGAACGCTGCTCGAACAGGCGCTCGATCCGCAGGAGCGCGCCCGGCTCGGCGCGCATTACACGCCGCGTGCCTATGTCGAGCGGCTGGTCGTCGAAACCGTGATCGGCCCGCTGCGCGAGGACTGGCGGGCCGTGCTCGGCGCAGCACAGCAGGCGCGCGACGGCGGCGAAGCCCGGAAGGCGCTGGCGCTGGTCGAGGATTTCCACGAGACGCTCTGCACCACGCGGATTCTCGATCCGGCCTGCGGGACGGGGAATTTTCTGCACGTTTCACAGGAGCTTATGAAGAAACTGGAAGGCGAAGTGCTCGATGCCGCGGGCGAGCTCGGCCGCAACGAGGAGCTCTCCGGCTTCGCCGCCCATCAGGTCGGGCCGCATCAATTCCTGGGCATGGAGACCAATCGCCGGGCGGTGGCCATCGCCGATCTCGTCCTGTGGATCGGCCATCTGCAATGGCATTTCCGCACGCGCCCTCATGCGCCGCGCGAGCCGATCCTCGAAAAGCTCGACCATATCTACAAGCGGGACGCGGTGCTGAGCTGGGACGGCTGGCCGATCCCGCAATGGCGCGATGGGCGGGAGGCCCTGCCCAACCCGCGCCGGCCGGAATGGCCGGAAGCCGCCTTCATCGTCGGCAATCCGCCCTTCATCGGTGGCAAGGACCTACGGGCAAGGCTCGGGGACAGCTACGCCGAGGCGCTCTGGGCAGCGCATCCGCAGATGAACGAAAGCGCCGATCTCGTGATGTACTGGTGGGACCACGCCGCCGAATTGCTGACCCGACCCGGCACCTGCCTGCGCCGCTTCGGCTTCGTCACCACCAACTCGATCACCCAGCTTTTCCAGCGCCGCACGGTCGAGCGGCATCTCGGCGGCAAGCGGCCGCTGTCGATCATCATGGCGATTCCCGACCATCCCTGGACGAAGGCCGGGCGGGACACCGCCGCCGTCCGGATCGCGATGACGGTCGCGCAAGCGGGTTATCATGACGGCAAGCTCTGTACGGTCCTGTCCGAAGACGAACTCGACACCGACCAGCCCCAGATCGAACTGCGGGAGAGCGAGGGACGGATCAATTCCGACCTCACGATCGGTGCCGACACTGCTCAGGCCTCGGGGCTTCAGGCCAATAGCGGACTCAGCTCGCGCGGCATGATGCTGTTCGGGAAGGGCTTCCTCGTGTCGCAGGAGGAAGCACAGATGCTGGGTCTCGGCCGCAGAGCCGAGCTGGAGAAGCATATCCGAACCTACCGCAATGGCCGGGATCTGATGGCTCGCCCGCGTGGCGCCATGGCCATCGATCTGTACGGACTCCAGCCCGATGAGGTTCGGGAGCATTATCCCGAGGTCTATCAACACCTGCTTCGCACGGTGAAAGCGGAGCGGGATCGCAACAGGGATGCCGATATCAAGGCAAGGTGGTGGCTCTTCGGCCGAACGCGCGACGAGATCCGTCCAGCCCTCGCTCCTCTCCAGCGCTATATCGCCACGGTCGAAACCGCCAAGCACCGCATCTTTCAGTTCCTTGATGCCTCGATCCTGCCGGACAACAAGATCCTGGCGGTCGCCCTCTCCGATGCGCACACGCTCGGCGTCCTGTCATCCCGCATCCACAAGACCTGGTACCTGGCCAGCGCCGGCAAGCGCGGCGTCTACGAACGCGATGCGGTCTATGTGAAATCCCGCTGCTTCGACCCATTCCCCTTCCCCGATGCGACCGAGCATCAACGCGAAGCGATCCGCCGCCCGGCGGAAGCGCTCGATGCCCTGCGCAAACAGGTTCTGACGGAACATCCCGAACTAACGCTGACCAAGCTATACAATGTTCGCGAGGCGCTCCATGCCGGCTACGCGCTGACGGCTGCGGAGGCGGATATCCGCGATCGCGGCCTCGTCATGATCCTCGACGAACACCACAAGGCGATCGATACCGCCGTGGCCGCAGCCTATGGCTGGCCGGCCGAGCTCGGCGAGGAAGAGGTGCTGGCCCGGCTCGTCGCCCTCAATCGGCAACGCGCGCAGGAGGAGGCTCAAGGGTTGGTGCGCTGGCTCCGGCCGGACTATCAGCGTCCGCGCTTCGGCGCCCCGGCCAAAGTCGGCGAGCAGATCGACACGCTGCTGCCGGAACCGCTATCGGCCGCCGCCGGCAAGCCCGTCTTTCCGGCCGAGGCCGTGGAGCGGGTCGCCGCCGTACTCGCGGCACTGGCGGGGAACGCGGCGCCCATCGATGCGAGGGCGATCGCAGCGCGCTTCCGCCAGGGCCTCAAGGTGGAGCACGCCATCCGCGGCATCCTGATCTCGCTGGCGCGGGTCGGCGAAATCTCGACAGTGGATGGCGGACACAGCTTCGCACGCCGGCTGACCGGCACGGGATGAGCGGAGGTTTCAAAGGCGCCCTGCCCGCTTCAATCGACGCGCCGCTATTGGCTCAACCCTGACCCGCCAGCCAGGCTTCGATGCCCGCCGCAGCCGCGACGCCCGTCGCGAAGCTCGCCTGGAGCAGATAGCCGCCGGTCGGCGCCTCCCAGTCCAGCATCTCGCCGGCCGCGAAGACACCCGGCAGGCGTTTCAGCATGAAGCCGCCATCGCACTCGTCACTGATGATGCCGCCGGCCGTCGAAATGGCACGCGCGATCGGCATGGGAGCGCCAAGGCGCAGCGGCGCTGCCTTGATCAGTGCCGCCAGCGCATCCGGCTCGGTCGGAAGGGTTGCGCCGGCCGCGTCCCGCAGCAGGGCGATGGCGACCGGTGCGAGGCCCGCAGCCTTGCGCAGGTGATTGCTGAGCGTCTCGCCCTTGCGCCGCTTCGCGAGGCGAGTGGCGAGCTCCAAGGCCGAGAGATCGGGGCGCAGGTCGATATCGATCGTGGCGGCGCCATCGCGCCGGATCGTCTCGCGAATGGTTGCCGACAGCGCATAGATCGCGCCGCCCTCGATGCCATCGGCGTCGATCATCGCCTCGCCCGCGGCTTGCTCGCCGGCGCAGCGGATGACGATCCGCTTCAGCGGCTGGCCGACGAAGCGCTCCTTCATCTGCGGCGACCAGGCGACCGTGAAGCCGCCATTGGCGGGGCGCAGCGGCGAGACCGCGACATCGCGCGCCGCCAGCAGCGGCACCCAGCCACCGTCGGAACCGAGCCGCGGCCAGCTCGCGCCGCCGAGCGCCAATAGCGTCGCATCGGGGCGGATCGCCTCGGCTTCACCGTTCGCGAGGCGGAACATCAGGGCTCCATCGGCATCCCAGCCGGTCCAGAGCCGACCAGAGGCAAGCCGAACGCCTAATCCGTCAAGCCGGCCAAGCCAGGCGCGCAGCAGCGGCGAAGCCTTCATCATCAGCGGAAATACACGGCCGCTGGAACCGATAAAGGTCTCCGCACCGAGCTCGTCGGCCCAGTCGCGCAATGCCTGTGGCGGGAAGGCGCGCAGGGCCGGTTCCAGCCAGTCGCCCGCCTCGCGGTAGCGCCCGAGAAAGGCGTCCAGCGGCTCGGAATGGGTGAGGTTCAGGCCTCCGCGCCCGGCGAGCAGGAACTTGCGGGCGGGCGAGGCCATGCGCTCGTAGACCGTGACGCGATGGCCGGCGCTCGCCAGCCGCTCGGCAGCCATGAGGCCGGCCGGGCCGGCGCCGATGATGGCGATGTTCTTTGCTGACATGACCCCGACTTGCTTGCGTGGCGCACCATTCGTCATTGCGAGCGAAGCGAAGCAACCCAGGACACATAGAGCCCTGCCGCTCCTGGATTGCTTCGCTTCGCTCGCAATGACGGCTTAGACTGAGGCTTCCCGCGAGGGAACCTCGTTTACGTCCCTACCGGATGATGCCATGCCCACCATCGCCGCCTATATCGGCGCTGCCCTCTTCGAGATCGCCGGTTGCTTCGCCTTCTGGGGCTGGCTCAGGCTTGGCAAGCCGATCTGGTGGCTGGTGCCGGGGCTGGTCTCGCTCGGGCTCTTCGCCTGGCTCCTCACGCTGGTCGAGAGCGCCGCCGCAGGACGCGCCTTCGCCGCCTATGGCGGGGTCTATATCGCCGCCTCGCTCGGCTGGCTCTGGGCGGTGGAAGGCATCAGGCCGGATCGCTGGGACCTGACCGGCGGCATCATCTGCCTCGCTGGCGCCGCGATTATCCTGGCGGCGCCACGCTGACGCGGGCTGGCTCGGCACGCAAAGCCGTCATCGTTCCACCGCCGTCATGCTCGCCCTTGTGGCGAGCATCCACGTCTTGGACACGACGTTCAACCAGCGCAGACGTGGATGGTCGGGACAAGCCCGACCATGACGGGAAACCCGCGAAGCCCTCAACCGCCAGAATGCGCGGCGGGAATGAGCACGGTCGGCATCTCGCGCTGCTCGGCCGCCGCCTTCGTCTCGCGCAGACGGCTCTCGCGCAACTCGTTGGCGCTCTCCAGGATCGGATAGGCGATCGAGACGATATGGCCGTGGATGCGCTTGAGATCGCGGATGATGTCGAGATGGATCGCGCTGGTCTCGATCGATTCCGACCGCCCCGAGCGGAGGCGCTGGAAATGGCTGTCGGTGGCGCGCCGCTCGGCATCGCGCATCGCCGCCTTGTCGGCGAAGAGCTGGCGGGCGAGATCGAGATCGCGCGTCGCGAAGACGTTGAGCGCCAGTGCCAGTGCGGAGGCGACGCGATGATGGAAATCGCGGATCTCCGCCAGGCCCTCCGGCGAGAACGAGTAGCGCTTGCGGATCTTCTTCTCGGCGAGCTCGCGCAGGTTCTTGTCGATGACGTCGCCGATATGCTCGAGATTGGTGATCAGCGTGATGATCTCGAACAGGCGCCGGCTTTCCTCCTCGGAGAGCTCGTTGCGCGAGACCTTGACCAGATAGAGTTTGATCGACTCGTGAATGGTGTCGACGCCGTCATCGGCCTGGGCGATGGCGCGCGAGAGCTTGAGCTCGTCCTTCTCCAGCAGCGTCATGGTATCGCGCAGCATGGCCTCGACGCGATCGCCGAGGCGCAGCGCCTCGCGCATGGCGCCGGCAAGCGCCTCGGTCGGGCTGTCGAGCGCGTTGGGATCGAGATAGCGCGGCGTCACCGCTTCGGCCTTGTCCTGCTTGCCGGGCATGAAACGCTCAACCAGGCCTGAAATCGGCCCGACGAAGGGCAGGAAGACCAGCGCGCCGACAACGTTGAGCACGACATGGAACTCGATGGCGAGCCGGGCCTCGGACGAGGAGAAGCCGATGAGCCAGGTCGAAAGCGGGCCGACGAAGGGCAGCACCGCGAGAGCCAGGATCAGGCGCGTCAGCAGGTTGCCGACGGCGGCACGGCGCTGGGCGGCGGGCGCGCCGAGCTGGTCGAGCACCGGGATCACGGCATTGCCGAGATTGGCGCCGATGACCAGGGTGAGCGCCGTCGCCGGCGGGAACAGGCCCGACGCCGCGAAGGTGGCGACGAGCAGGATGATGGCGATGCTGGAATGGACGAGCCAGGTCGCGGCGATGGCGGCGAGGATGCCGAGCAGCGGCTCGGAACCCATGGCGGCCAGCACCACGCGGAAGGTCGGCGACTGCGCCAGCGGGGCTGCGGCCGTGTTGAGCTCGATCAGCGAGAGCAGGATCAGGCCGATGCCGACCAGCACGCGGCCGATATTGCGCGGACGCTCCATCGCCTCGCTGGAGAGATACATGGCGACGCCGATGGCGACGCAGAGCCCCCAGAGCCAGCCCAGGTCCATCGAGATGACGAAGGCCGCGAGCGCCGTGCCGAGATTGGCGCCGAGCAGCACCGCGAGCGCCATGGCCGGCACGATCAGGGCCTGGCCGGCGAAGGAGGAGACCAGCAGCGTCGTCGCCGTCGAGCTCTGCAGCACCATGGTCACGGCGACGCCGCTGCCGAAAGCGGCGAAGCGATTGCGCGTGAAACTCTGCAGCGCCTGCCTGAGCTGCGAGCCGAAGGCGCGCATCGCGCCGGTTCGCACCAGCCTGACCGCCCAGATCAGCAGCGCGACGCCGCCGGCAAGGTGGATCAGGATGTTGGTAGCGCTCTCGCCCATGGCCATTTTCGTGCGGTCTTTCCCCGATTCAGGCGTTGATCTTCGGCTAAATCTATCAATTTTTGATTAGCCAACTCAACAGAAATACACACTGAAAGTGCTGATATTTGGGCGGCACTTTCAGCCCTGGTGGCTCCGCGAAGGGAGATGCCCGGTTTTCGCCAGCGCTCAGGCCGGCGGGATCAGCGTTACGCCGGATTTGGCGAAGGAAACCGAGACCGCGGTACCGGGCGCCAGCATCTCGCGCCCGCCATATTGCACGACGAAGAGCTCACCGACCTCGGTCTCGACCATGATGTCGAGATGGTTGCCGAGATAGGCGCATTTGCGGATCGTGCCCGGCAGCGAACCGCCCAGCCCCGGCTCGCCCAGCAGCAAAGCCTCCGGCCGGATCGCGACCTTGGCGGATCCCGGCCCGATGCCGCGCGCCGGCAGGGTGACCGTGGCGGAGCCGATCGCGACATCGGCGCGGTCGTCAGTCACCGCCTTCACCGTGACGTCGATCAGATTCGCATCGCCGATGAAGTCGGCGACGAAGGCGTTGGAGGGTTGCTCGTAGAGGTCGCGCGGCGCGCCTTCCTGCGCGATCCGGGCATTCGACATCACGATGATGCGGTCGGAGACGGCGAGCGCCTCCTCCTGATCATGGGTGACATAGGCCACGGTCAGGTTGAGGTCCTGCTGCAATTCGCGGATTTCCTCGCGGACGCGGCGGCGCAGCTTGGCATCGAGATTGGAGAGCGGCTCGTCGAAGAGCAGCACCTGCGGCTCCAGCACGAGGGCACGCGCCACCGCGACGCGCTGCTGCTGGCCGCCCGAGAGCTCCGACGGGTAACGGTTCTCGAACCCCTTGAGGCCGACCAGCGCCAGCTTCTCCAGCGCCATCTGCTTCGACTGCTCCTTGCCGAGGCCCTTCACGGTCGGGCCGTAGGCGGCGTTGTCGAGCACGCTCATATGGGGGAAGAGCGCATAGGACTGGAACACCATCGAGACGTCGCGATCGGCAGCCGAGAGCTTGGTGACGTCCTTGCCGCCGATCAGGATCTGGCCGTCGCTCGCGATCTCGAGGCCTGCGATCATGCGCAGGGTCGTGGTCTTGCCGCAGCCGGAGGGGCCGAGCAGGGTCACGAGCTTGCCGGCCTCGATGGTGAAGTTGATGTTGTCGACCGCCGTCACCGCGCCATAGCGCATCGAGACGTTGCGGAATTCGACGGAAGCGGGTCCGGCCTTGGCCATCTTGAGTCTTTATCCTTATCCGATCGCGGGAGCGGGCGCCGGGGCGGCAATCGTGGCGGTGCGGCCACGCCGGCCGAGCTTGCGCTCGCCGACGAGGAACTGGATGAGGACGATGCCGAGCGCCATGAAGACGATCAGCACCGAGGAATAGGCGATGGCGAGGCCGAACTCGCCGGCCTCGACGCGCCCGACGATATAGGCGGTGGAGAGGTTGTATTCGGCCGAGACCAGGAAGATCACGGCGCTGACCGCCGTCATCGAGCGCACGAACGAGTAGACCAGCGCCGAGACCAGAGCGGGCTTGAGCAGGGGCAGCACCACACGCCAGAGCGTGGTGAAGCTGCGGGCGCGCAACGTGGTCGAGGCCTCGTCCAGGCTCTTGTCGATCTGCGAGAGGCCGGCAATGCCGGAGCGCACGCCGACCGGCATGTTGCGGAAGACGAAGGCGATGACGAGGATCAGGCCGGTACCGGTGATTTCCACCGGCGGCACGTTGAAGGCCAGGATATAGGCGACGCCGAGCACCGTGCCGGGAATGGCGAAGGAGAGCATCGTCGCGAATTCGAGCCCGGCCCGGCCGCGGAAACGCTGGCGCGTCAGCAGATAGGCGGTGAGCAGGCCGATCACCGCCGTCAGCGGTGCCGAGATCGCCGCCACCTTCACCGTGGTGAAGAAGGACGACCAGGCCGAGCCCTGGAAATAGATGCCGTCGCTGAAATCGATGGCGAAGCCGGTGATGTAGTGCTGCAGGGTCGGGGTGTAGTCGCGGCCCATGTTGCGGACGAAGCCGCCGACCAGGATGACGATATAGATCACCACGGTCAGAGCGACCCAGGGCACGATCACGGCCGCAGAGAGCCAGGTGATGCGACGCGGCAGCGGCGTCGGCAGCCCGGCATCGCCCTTGCCGGTGACCGTCGTGTAGGATTTATCGCCGAGCCAGCGCTGCTGCACCCAGAAGGCGCCGAGCGTGAAGGCGAGCAGCACGATGGCGAGCACCGCCGCCTGCCCCTGATTGTAGGAAGCGCCGACCACCGCGAAGAAGATCTTGGTCGAAAGCACCTCGAAATTGCCGCCGAGCACCAGCGGATTGCCGAAATCGGCCATGCTCTCGACGAAGCCGAGCAGGAAGGCATTGGCGATGCCGGGCCTGAGCAGCGGCCAGGTCACGGTGCGGAAGGTCTGCCAGCGCTTGGCACCGAGCGTCTGCGAGGCCTCCTCCAGGCTGGGCGAGATGCCCTGCACCACGCCGATCAGGACGAGGAAGGCGATCGGCGCGAAGGCCAGCACCTGCGCCAGCAAGATGCCGGGCAGGCCGTAAAGCCAGCGCGAGCGCGGGATGTCGAACCATTCGTAGAGAACGGTCGAGACCGCGCCGGCGCGGCCGAAGAGCAGGATCAGCGCGAGGCCGATGACGAAGGGCGGCGTGATGATCGGCAGCACGGTCAGCGCCCGCATCACGCGCTTGCCGGGCATGCCGGTGCGCAGGATCAGCAAGGCGCAGGCGAGGCCGAGAAGCGTGGTGATGACGCCGCAGAGCACGGCCAGGACCAGCGTGTTCCAGGCGACGCCGCAATTGACGTTGGCACTGAGGCAGCCCAGCCCCCAGATCGAGGAATCGAGGAAGCGCTCGAAGAAGGCCGCGGGCGCGAAGGCGCCGTTCTGGTCGACCAGCGCGCTCTTCAGGATGATCGCGACCGGGAAGAAGATGAAGATGCCGATCAGCAGGACGACGAGGCCGATCGTCGAGGTCGTGAAGAGGTCGCCGCGGCAGACGCCGCGATAGGCCAGCCCGTGGCAGAGCAGGAAGAGCAGCGACAGAAGCATCAGGAAGGCACCGCCGCCGATGCCGCGTTGCGAGGCACCTGCTCCGCCGAGCAAGGCTGCAAGCCAGGAAATGCCCTGGTCCTTCAGCACGATCGAGAAGGCCTGGGCGAAGAACAGGACCATGCCGAGAAGGCCGGCCCAGACCAGCACGGTCGCCGTACGCTGACGGTCGGCGCTGCCCCAGAACATCGTCGCAGCCGCGAGCGCAATGCCGACCGGCAGGAGCCAGGGCGCCTGGCCGGAAAGGGAAAGCGCCAGCGCGCTGCCCGCCTTGCCGAACGGATATTCGGCGAGCCAGGCCCAGTTCGTCAGGCTCATGCCCTCGACGAGATACCAGGGCATCAGCGCATAGCCGAGCCAGCCGATCAGCAGCACGAGTCTCGTCGCTGGCGCCATGGTTGCCCTGCCCTCACATTCCTTGTCGGTCCGAACCGGTTGCCCCGGCTTTCACGGCCCAGCCTTTACCCTGCACCCGAACCACCAGCGTCATCCCGGACGCAGCGAAGCGGAGATCCGGGATCCATGCCGGAGCGTATCCGGCGGAGGTTCAGGCATGGATCCCGGGTCAAGCCCGGGATGACGGCGTGTTTCCGAGGTTCCCCGGGGAAACACGCCGGAGAGACGCAGCCTTACTTCGGCAGCGCCTTGACTTCCTTGTCCCACTTGGCGAGCAGGCGATTGCGCTCGGCCGAGGAGCCGTATTTCACGAAGTCGTAGTTGATCAGCTTCATCTGATCCATCTTCGGCGACTGCGCGGGCACCGGCGAGGCCTTGTTCGACGGCACCTGATAGGACTTCGCCGGAGCTGCCAGAGCCTGCGCGGCCGGGGTCAGCGCCCAGTCATAGAACTTCTTGGCATTGTCGAGATTGCGCGCGCCCTTGACGATCGACATCGAGCCGATCTCGTAGCCCGTGCCCTCGCAGGGCGCGACCGGCTTAATCGGGTCGCCCTGCACGGCGAAGACCACCGCGTCGTGGATGAAGACGATGCCGACGGCGGTCTCGCCGAGGCTCGCGGCCTTGGCCGGCGCCGCGCCCGACTTGGTGTACTGGCTGATGTTCTTGTGGAGGGCCTTGAGGTACTCGAAGCCCTTGTCCTCGCCCATCAGCTGCACGACGGTCGCGAGCAGGTTGTAGGCGGTGCCCGAGGAATTGGGATCGGCGACCTGGACGTCGTCCTTCAGCTTGGCGTTGAGCAGGTCGGCCCAGCATTTCGGCTCGGGGATGCCCTTGGCCTTGATCTGCTCGGTGTTGAAGCCGAAGCCGAGCGCGCCGGCATAGATGCCGACCGAACGATGCTTGGCGGCCTTCCACTGGTCGAGCGCCCAGGGATGCAATTCCTTGTTCTTCGGCGATTCATACTCCTGGGTCAGCCCCTCCTCCGCCGCCTGGAGATGCGGATCGCCGGTGCCGCCCCACCAGATATCACCGCGCGGATTGGAGGATTCCGCCTTGAGCTGGGCATAGATCTCGCCGGCCGACTTGCGGGTCATCGCGACCTTGATGCCGGTCTCCTTCTCGAAGGCGTTCGACATGGCGCGGCACCACTCCTCCTGGACGCCGCAATACATGACGAGCGACCCCTGAGCGCGGGCCGGGGTGGCGGCGAAGGCCGCCGTTGCGAGCGCGGCGAAAAGCCCCGCCTTGAGCCAGGATTTCGACTGCATATGAACCTCCCTGATCGGATCTTTTGTTTTTTGCCGCTTGCGACGAAGCTGTGATGACTTCGCCGAAAGATCAATTGAATATCGTGCTGGCTAAACGATTCCGGTGATCTCCTTCAGCACCGGCGCGAGTTCCGGGGTGCAGCACAGGATCGGATTGCCCTTGGCGATCCCCTCGCCGGCGAAGAAATCATTGATCCGGGCGCCCGCTTCGCTTGCGATGACGATGCCGGCAGCGACGTCCCAGGCGTTGATATGGAGCTCGGCATAGGCGTCGCTCGAGCCATTGGCGACATGGCAAAGGCCGAGCGTGCCCGAGCCGCCGCGCTTCATCGCAGCACCTGCTGTATAGCCGCGCTCGATCACCTTGAGATAGCTCGCGGCCGGCACGCGGGTCGACCAGCCCAGCTCGACCGAGGCTCGGGCGATATCCACCGCGCCGGAGACCTTGATCGGATCGCCGTTCAGGGTCGCACCCGCACCGCGGCGGGCGGCATAGACCTCACCCAGGGCAGGCGCCGCCACGATGCCGATCTCCGGCTTGCGGTTCGCCAGGAAACCGATGGAGATGCACCAGTTGCGGTCGCCATGGGCGAAATTCGCGGTGCCGTCGATCGGATCGAGAATCCAGACGGCGTCCGAGGCCTCGCCGCCGCCCTCCTCGCCGATGACCGTATCCTGCGGGAAGAGTTCCGAGAGGCGGCGGCGCAGGAAATCCTCGACCTTGCCGTCGGCGACGGTCAGCCAGTCCTGCGCACCCTTCATGGTAATGCCGAGGGATTCACGCTTGTTGAAATAGCCCAGCGCCAGATGGCTCGCCTCGCTGGCGAGACCGAGAGCCGCGTAATAGCGCAGATCGCGTTCGGCCGGGCTCATCACTTGTCCCCCAGATCGACGCGAACCGGCTTGCCGGTCTGCGTGGATTCGGTCGCGGCATCGGCCAGAATTTGCGCCTTCAGGCCGTCGAGGCCGGTCGGCGACGCCGCCGCCTTGCCGTTACAGGCGGCAATGAAGGCGTCGAGCTCGGCGCGATAGGCCGCGGCATAGCGCTCCAGGAAGAAGTTCTGCACGGGATCGGCGCGGAAGCCCTGCCCCGTCGCGATCTCGACCGTCGTCTCGTGGATGTTGCCGGCGCGCAGCATGCCCTTGGAGCCGTGGACCTCGATGCGCTGGTCATAGCCATAGGTGGCGCGGCGCGAGTTCGAGATCTGGGCGATCCGGCCCGAAGCCGTCTTCATGACGACGGCAGCGGTGTCGACATCGCCGGCCTCGCCGATCGCCTTGTCGACGAGGGCGGAGCCGAGCGCGAAGACCTCGACCGGCTCCTCGGCCAGCAGGAAGCGCGCCATGTCGAAATCATGGATCATCATATCGCGGAAGAGGCCGCCCGAGCGCTTGACGTAATCGACCGGCGGCGGCGAGGGATCGCGCGAGATCACGGTGACGATCTCGATCGCGCCGGCCTCGCCTGCGCGCAAGCGCTTCTCCAGCGCAGCGAAATTCGGGTCGAAGCGGCGGTTGAAACCGATCATGAGCGGCTTGCCGGACTTCTCCACCGTCGCGAGGCAGCGGCGGATGCGTGCGGCATCAAGATCAACCGGCTTCTCGCAGAACACGGCCTTGCCGGCGGAAACCGCCTGCTCGATCAGGTCGGCATGAGTGTCGGTCGGCGTGCAGATCAGCACGGCGTCGATCGCGGCATCCGCAAGGATCGCCTCGGTGCTCGTGGCCTTGGCACCTGTCGCGGCGGCGAGCGAGGCCGCGGCCTCCGGCATCGCGTCGGTGACCGCGACGAGTTCGGCATCGCCGCGCGCGGCGACGTTCAGCCCATGGATGCGCCCGATACGGCCGGCGCCCAGCAATCCGATCTTCATGGTCTTCGTCATTCCCGTCGTCGCGTCTCTTAAAGGCAGTCATGCGGCCGGTGCGCCGCAGCGAAATCCGGCGGCTAGTCGTGCGCGCCCAGAATGGTCTGGTCGAAATCGATATTCGAGCCGGTCATCAGACCGGATTCCGCCGAGGCGAGATAGGCGACCGCCTTGGCGACCTCGCGCGGATCGATCAGGCGGCCGAAGGGCTGGGAGGCATTCGCCTCCTCCAGCCAGCCGCCCCTGGCGTCATGGCGCAGCTTCATGATCGCGTCCTCGCCCGGCGTCGCCATCCAGCCGATATTGAGGCCGTTGACCCGAATGCGGTGCTTCAAGAGCCCATAGGCCGCATTCTTCGTCAGCGCGGCCAAGGCCGCCTTCGAGACGCTGTAGGCGGAGAGGAAAGGCTGGCCGCCATGGGCCGACATCGACTGGATATTGACGATGGCGCCCGGGATATCCTGCCGGCGCATCAGGTCGGCGGCATCCTGAATGAGGAAGAAGGGCGCACGCAGGTTCACCGCCATGATGCGCTCGTAGAGCGCGGGCGAGGTGTCGAAGATCGTGCCGCGATCGGTGTCGCCAGCGGCGTTCACGAGAATGTCGAGATGGCCGAAGGCCTGCTCCGCCGCCGGCACGACCTGCCTGATAGCATCGAGATCGGCGAGGTCGACCTGATGGAAACGGGCCTCGCAGCCCGCCGCCCGCAGGCTTTCCGCCACGGCCTCGCCGCGCGCCACATTGCGCCCGGTCAGCAACAGCCCCCGCGCACCGCGTTCCGCGAATTCGCGGGCGATCGCCTCGCCCAGGCCCTGGCTGCCGCCAGTGACGACAGCGACCTTGCCGTGGAGATCACGGCTGAACGAACCAGCTTGCGACAACGACCCGCCTCCCGAAGCGAAACGGCAGGAATTTTTTAAACATCCCGCTAGTTGGAATAAACATTCCATTCTTGGCATAAGCGAGTCAAGACGACGCGAGGCCCCGCCTTGTCAAAAACACGCGCAGCGCCGCTGCACAGGATAACGACATCGACGGGAACGAGGCCGGCCGGCTTCACGAAGCGCGGAAGACGGCTCCTTCTCAACGGAAAGAAAACTGTCGTCTTCAGAGGGCGATCGGCATAATATTGTGTTCTGTGAATAAAATTCGACATATTCATGCAATGATCGCCGTCGGGAAACTCTTACCCTCGCGGCAAACGCGCATCTGCCCTGCGCCGCACAGTTGACGCTTTCGTTGGCACATGCCTTGCTGCGCCGATCAACGAGAACACGGTGCGAAGGCGCCGGGGATGAATTTTGTTTGAAGGTGGAGGCTATTCGATGAAAGAGCAGGAAATCCGCGGCCTGGTCGCGGATGTGAAGGAAGGCACGCTGTCGCGCCGGTCCTTCATGCAGAAAATGGCGGCCGTCGGCATTGCCGCGCCGCTCGCAACCCAGATCCTGATCTGGAACGACGTCGCGATGGCGAATGCCACGCTGCAATACAAGCCGACCAAGGCCGGCGGCGGTGGCCCGCTGAAGATGCTGCTGTGGCAGGCCCCGACCCTGCTCAACCCGCATTTCGCCTCGGGCACCAAGGACCAGATCGCGTCGCGCATCTTCTACGAGCCGCTCGCCGGCTGGGACAAGGAAGGCAACCTCTTCCCGCAGCTCGCCGCCGAGATTCCGAGCAAGGCCAATGGCGGTCTGTCCGCCGACGGCAAGACCGTGACCTGGAAGCTGAAGCAGGGCGTGAAATGGCATGACGGCAAGCCGCTGACCGCCGACGACGCCGTCTTCACCTGGGAATACGCCGCCGACCCGGCGACCGCCGCCTACACCACCGGCTCCTACAAGGACATCACGGTCGAGAAGGTCGACACCCACACCTTCAAGGTGATCTTCAAGGAAGCGACCCCGTTCTGGGCCGATCCCTTCGTCGGCGTCGCCGGCATGATCATCCCGAAGCATCTCTTCGGCGAGTACAAGGGCGCCAAGTCGCGCGAGGCCCCGGCCAACCTGAAGCCCGTCGGCACCGGCCCCTACAAGTTCGCCGAGTTCAAGCCGGGCGACATCCTGACCGGCGAGCGCAACGCCGACTATCACGTCAAGAACCAGCCGCATTTCGACACGATCGAGGTCAAGGGCGGCGGTGACGCAGTCTCGGCGGCCCGTGCCGTCCTCCAGACCGGCGAATACGACTATGCCTGGAACCTGCAGGTCGAGGACGAGGTCCTCAAGCGCATGGAGACCGGCGGGCGCGGCAAGATCAGCGCCGTCCCCTCGGGCGATATCGAGTTCATCATCCTGAACACGACCGATCCGTGGACCGAGGTCGACGGCGAGCGCTCGAGCGTCAAGACCAAGCACCCGACCCTGACCGACCCGGCCGTGCGCCAGGCGATCAACCTGCTGATCGACCGCGATTCGATCCAGAAGTTCATCTATGGCCGCGGCGGCACCGCCACGGCGAGCTTCGTCAACGAGCCCAAGCAGTTCAAGTCGACCAAGCTCAAATACGAGTTCAACATCGAGAAGGCCAACAAGATCCTTGACGACGCCGGCTGGAAGAAGGGTTCCGACGGCATCCGCGAAAAGGACGGCAAGAAGCTCAAATACGTCTACCAGACCTCGATCAACGCCCCGCGCCAGAAGACCCAGGCCATCATCAAGCAGGCCTGCCAGCGCGCCGGCATCGATCTGGAGCTGAAGTCGGTCACGGCCTCGGTGTTCTTCTCGTCGGACGTCGCCAATCCCGACACCTACACCAAGCTCTATACCGACATGGAGATGTATACGACGACGCAGCCGCAGCCCGATCCCGAGCGCTTCCTCAACCAGTTCACCTCCTGGGAGATCGCGACCAAGGAGAACAAGTGGCTGGGCCGCAACGTCTCGCGCTACTCGGACCCGGCTGCCGACGAGGCCTACAAGGCCGCCCAGAAGGAACTCGACCCGGCCAAGCGGGCGGCCTACCTGATCAAGGTCAACGAGATCTTCTGCGAGGCCAACGTCATCCTGCCGATCCTGTCGCGCACCCGCATCGCGGCGTCGCTCAACAACCTGTCGCACGATCATAGCGGCTGGGACGTCGACAGCTGGAACATCGCGGCCTGGTATCGTAGCTAAGTCCCCGATTCCCCCTCACGGCAGCTTCGGCCGTCGTGAGGGGCGACAGGCGCGCCGGCCCGCTCCTGCGGCTCCACCAGCCACAGGGGCGGGCCGGCCGTCATCAACACCAGTCCGCGGACGTGCCGCGCGCACAGAGACTATTTCATGGCGACATATCTTATCAGGCGGCTCTTGATCGCCATTCCAAGTTTGCTTGGCATCAGCGTGATTCTGTTCACCATCCTGGCGCTGGCGCCAGGCGATCCGTTTTCGGAAATGGCGACGAATCCAAACGTTCCGCCTGAGGTGCGCGAGGCGCTGCGCGCCAGCTTCGGCCTCAACGACCCGATCATGGTGCGCTACCTGCGCTGGCTCTCGAACATGGCCCAGGGCGACTGGGGCTTCTCCTTCGCCAGCCGCATCAATGTCGACGATCTGATCCTGCAGCGTTTGCCGACCACTCTGTTCGTCGTCGGGTCGTCCCAGATCCTGGCGCTGTGCGTCGCGCTGCCTGTCGGCATCTACGCGGCGACGCGGCCCTATTCGGTTTTCGACCAGATCGCCAATACGCTGGCCTTCGTCGGCTTCTCCCTGCCGACCTTCTTCACCGGCCTGCTCTTCATCCTGATCTTCTCGGTCACGCTCGACTGGTTCCCCTTCGTCTATCGCTCCGACATCGCCGCAACCGGCTGGCGCTGGTACTGGGAGATGTTCCGCCAGGCGATCATGCCGATCACCGTGCTCGGCCTGTTCCAGGCGGCTTCCTATACGCGCTATGTCCGCTCGGCCGTGCTCGACGTCATCCGGCTCGACTACGTCACCACGGCGCGCGCCAAGGGCCTGAGCGAGCGCCGGGTCACGATCCGGCACATCACGCGCAACGCGCTGATCCCGGTCGTGACGCTGGTCGCGCTGCAGATGCCCGCCGTGTTCGGCGGCGCGCTGGTCACCGAGCAGATCTTTCGCGTGCCCGGCATCGGATCGCTGCTGATCGACGCTATCCTGGCCAACGACACACCGGTCATCATGGCGGTGACCTTCGTGTTCTCCTGCCTGGTCGTTCTTTTCAACCTCATCGCGGATATTCTTTATGGCTGGCTCGACCCTCGCATCTCCTTCAGCTGATCCGGCTGCGGGCGCTGCCGTGAGCCAGGTCTCGGTCTCGCCCGGGCGCGAGACCTGGCGCCGCTTTCGCCGCCACCGCCTGGCCATGGCGAGCACCTTCGTGCTCGGCCTTCTCGTGCTGGGCGTCATCGTCGGCCCCTGGCTGTGGCCGGTGGCGATCAACGACATCGACTTCTCGGCGCAGCTCCAGGGCCCGTCCTGGGCGCACCCGCTCGGGACCGACGATCTCGGCCAGGATATCCTGGCGCGGATGATGTATGGCGGACGCATCTCGCTCGCCGTCGGCCTCGCGGCGATGATCGTGGCGACGATCGTCGGCGTGCTGATCGGCGCGCTGGCGGGTATGTCGCGCAAATACGCCGACCCGATCCTGATGTGGGTGACCGACCTGTTCCTGTCGCTGCCGCAGCTGCCGCTGCTGCTGCTGATCATCTATCTGTTCCGCGAGCAGCTCAAAGCCGTGTTCGGCGTCGAAGGCGGCGTCTTCGTGCTGATCGTCGTCGTCATCGGCGGCCTGCGCTGGATGCCGGTGGCGCGCCTGGTGCGCGCGCAGTTCCTGTCGCTGCGCGAAAAGGAATTCGTGGAGGCCGCCCGCGCCCAGGGCGCGACCAAGATGCGCCAGATGTTCCGGCATATCCTGCCGAACGCGGTCGGCCCGGTCATCGTCGCCTCGACGATCGAGGTGTCCTCGGCCATCATCGCCGAATCGACGCTGTCCTTCCTCGGTCTCGGCTTCCCGCCGGACATCCCGACCTGGGGCCGGCTTCTGTTCGACGCCAAGGACCAGCTCGACACCGCGCCGCACTGGGCCCTGTTCCCAGGCGCCGCGATCTTCCTTACCGTGCTCTCGATCAACTTCATCGGCGACGGCCTGCGCGATGCGCTCGACCCGCGCCGCGTCATCTAATCCAGCGAAGGGCTAGACATGACCTCACCGATCCTGACCGTCTCGAACCTCACGACCTCCTTCCGGGTCGAAGGCCAATGGAAGTCGGTCGTCCGCAACCTCTCCTTCGACATCAAGCCGAAGGAGACGCTGGCCGTCGTCGGCGAATCCGGCTCCGGCAAGAGCGTGACCGCGCTGTCGATCATGCGCCTGACCCCGCCGCAGTCGAGCAGGATCGAAGGCTCGGTCAAGCTCAACGGCAAGGAACTGCTGACGCTGCCGGATGCGGAGATGCGCCATATCCGCGGCAACGAGATCGCGATGATCTTCCAGGAGCCGATGACCTCGCTCAACCCGGTGCTGACCATCGGCTTCCAGATCGCGGAAGCGCTGATCCTGCATCGCGGCCTGTCGCGTTCGGAGGCTGAGGCCGAGACGGTCCGCCTGCTGGAGAAGGTCCGCATTCCCGCGGCGAAGTCGCGCTTCCACGAGTATCCGCACCGCTTCTCGGGCGGCATGCGCCAGCGCGTGATGATCGCGATGGCGCTCGCCTGCAAGCCCAAGCTCCTGATCGCCGACGAGCCGACCACCGCGCTCGACGTGACCATCCAGGCGCAGACCCTGGAGCTGATCAAGACGCTGCAGGACGAGGAGGGCATGTCCGTCCTCTTCATCACCCACGACATGGGCGTCGTCGCCGAGATCGCCGACCGCACGGTCGTGATGTACAACGGCGACGAGGTCGAAACCGGCGCGACCGAGGACATCTTCGCCAGCCCGAAGAAGCCCTATACCAAGGCGCTGATCTCGGCCGTGCCGAAGCTCGGCTCGATGATCGGTAAGGGCCGCCCGATGCGCTTCCCGGTCGTCGACCGCAATACCGGCGAGTCGGACGTGCCGACCGAGACGCCCGATACCGTCAAGGCGGCCGAACGCCCCGTGCTCGAGGTCGCCGGGCTGACGACCCGCTTCGAGATCCGCGGCGGGCTGCTCTCCTCGGTCAAGGGGCGCGTGCACGCGGTCGAGAACGTCTCCTTCAGCCTCAAGGCCGGCGAGACGCTGGCGCTGGTCGGCGAATCCGGCTGTGGCAAGTCGACCACCGGCCGTTCCGTGATGCGGCTGATCGAGCCGCTCGAAGGCTCGGTCCTGCTCGACGGCGTCGACGTCCTCAAGCTCAACCAGCATGACCTGCGCGAGCAGCGCAAGCGCATGCAGATGATCTTCCAGGACCCCTTCGCCTCGCTGAACCCGCGCATGAACGTGGGCACCGCGATCGCCGAGCCACTGCTGATCAACAACCTCGCCAGCCGCTCGGAAGCGCGCGACAAGGTCGCCGACCTGCTCAAGCGCGTCGGCCTGCTGCCGGACATGGCCAACCGCTTCCCGCACGAGTTCTCGGGCGGCCAGCGCCAGCGCATCTGCATCGCGCGCGCACTCGCCGTCGAGCCGCGCCTGATCGTGGCGGACGAGGCGGTCTCGGCGCTCGACGTCTCGGTCAAGGCCCAGGTGGTCAACCTGATGCTCGACCTGCAGGCGCGCATGGGGCTGGGCTATCTCTTCATCTCGCACGACATGGCGGTGGTGGAGCGCGTCAGCCATCGCGTCGCGGTGATGTATCTCGGCGAGATCGTCGAGATCGGCCCGCGCGAGGCGATCTTCCAGAACCCGCAGCACCCCTATACCAAGCGGCTGCTGGCGGCGGTGCCGATCGCCGATCCGGCCCGGCGCCTGCAGAAGCGCCCGGTCTCGAACGACGAGATCAAGAGCCCGGTCCGCGCGCCCGACTATGTCCCGCCGGTGCGCCAGTATCGCGAGGTCTCGCCCGGCCATGCCGTGATGATCTGGGGCGAGGAGTGGGAGAAGAAGGATCCGGCCGCGATCGCGGCCTGAGCCTTCCGAAGCTCGAAATAATCGGCCCGCGGCGCAAGCCGCGGGCTTTTTCGTCGGGCCGGCATGATCAGGCCAGCAACAGACTGCCCTCGACGAGGCGGGACCAGGCAGGCATCCGATCGAGATCAGGCGGCAAGGCGGGCGCGCGTCCGCCCGATCATCAGCGCCGCCTCCGCGGCTTCCCGCCCCTTCGTGACGAAATGCGCCCGATAGATCTCACCGTGATGCGCGCCCTCGCGGTAATGATGCGGGGTCAGCGAGACCGACAGCACCGGCACGCCTGTGTCCAGGCCCGCACGCATCAGGCCGTCGACCACGGCCTGCGCCACGAATTCGTGACGGTAGATGCCCCCGTCGGCGACCAGCGCCGCCGCAGCAACCGCGGCGTAGCGGCCGTTGGCAGCGAGATCGCGGGCCAGCAGCGGCATCTCGAACGCGCCGGGCACGTCGAACACATCGACCTGGTCGGCGGGAATAACCTCGCAAAAGCCCTTGAGCGCCTGATCGACGATATCGGCATGCCAGGCGGCTTTGACGAAGGCATAGCGGGCGAGTGTCATGGTGATCTCCTTTCGCGACAGACACGTCACCCAAGGCGATCACGGGCCAGCGCCGCGCAGGGATGCACGGACGGCAGACACGTTCTCTTTCATCCGGACTGTGACCGTCGGCTCAGGCCTCGCACCTGATCTGCTGACCCCTCCGCAAGGAGGGCGCTCGCGGGCTCGCGGCCGAGGCCGCATACCGCCGGTGGGGATTTCCGCCCCGCCCTGAGAACGCGGTCACGGTAATACGTTCGCGGAGAAGGCGACAAGAGCCCCCGGCGTTCAATCCGGAATCCGCTCCCAGTCCTTCAGCCAGGGCGCAGCCGAGGCATCGCTGGGCGCACGCCAGTCGCCGCGCGGCGAGAGCGACCCGCCGGAGGACACCTTCGGCCCGTTCGGCACGGCCGAGCGCTTGAACTGGCTGGTCTCGAAGAAGCGGCGGATGAAGACGCCGAGCCAGCGCTTGATCACCGGCAGGTCATAGGCGACGCGCTTGGCCGCCTCCATGTTCGGCGGCCAGTCCCCGGCCTCGGCATCGCGCCAGGCCTGTTCCGAGAGGAAAGCGATCTTGCTCGGACGGAAGCCGTAGCGCGTCGTGTAGAACAGGTTGAAATCCTGCAAGGCATAGGGCCCGACGAAGTCCTCGGTCTTCTGCGCGGGCTTGTCGCCGTCGCCAGGCACCAGCTCCGGCGAGATCTCGGTCGCGAGGATGTCGAGCATGACATCCGATGCCTCCGATCCAAAGCGGCCGGATTGCGCGACCCAACGGATCAGGTGCTGGATCAGCGTCTTCGGCACCGAGCCGTTGACGTTGTAATGCGACATGTGATCGCCGACGCCATAGGTGCACCAGCCGAGCGCCAGCTCCGAGAGATCGCCAGTGCCCATCACCAGGCCATTGTGCCGGTTGGCGAGGCGGAAGAGTACGGAGGTGCGCCCGCCGGCCTGCACGTTTTCAAACGTGATATCGTAGACCGGCTCGCCCTTGGCGAAGGGATGGCCGATATCGACCAGCATCTGCCGGCAGGCCGGCGTCATATCGATTTCCTCGGCGCTGACGCCGAGCGCCCGCATCAGGCGCCAGGCATTGTCCTTGGTGTCCTTGCTGGTGGCGAAGGCCGGCAGCGTATAGGCGAGGATGTTCTCGCGGGGCAGCCCGAGCGCGTCGAAGGTATGGGCCGCGACGAGCAACGCCTGGGTGGAATCGAGGCCCCCGGAAATGCCGATCACCACCTTGTCGAGCCGCGTGCTCTCCAACCGCTTGCGCAGGCCGTGCGACTGGATGTTGTAGGCCTCGAAGCAGAGCTCGTTCAGCCGGGCATCGTCGCTCGGCACGAAGGGAAAGCGCTCGACCTCGCGGGCGAGCCCGAGATCGCTGTCGCGATCCGGCTCCAGCGCGAAATCGACGCGGCGGAAACCGAGCCGGTCGCGGTGCAGGTCGGCACTGTCGCCGAAGGTGTTCTGGCGAATGCGGTCCATCGCCAGCCGCTCAAGATCGATGTCGGCGAGGATGAGCTGGGGCTCGGCGGCGAAGCGCTCCGCCTCGGCCAGAAGCGCGCCGTTCTCGTAGATCATCGCCTGCCCGTCCCAGGCGAGATCGGTGGTCGATTCACCGGTGCCGGCGGCGGAATAGGCATAGGCGGCGATGCAGCGGCCGGAATGGGCCTTGCAGAGCGCATGGCGCCAGTCCGACTTGCCGATGGTGACGTTCGAGGCGGAGAGATTGAGCAGCAGCGTCGCGCCGGCGAGCGCCGCGTAGGACGAGGGCGGGATCGGCGTCCAGACATCCTCGCAGATTTCCATATGGACGGTGAGATCGGGGATATCGGTGGCCGTCAGGAGGATATCGGTGCCGAAGGGCACTTCCTGACCGCAGAGATCGACATAGAGCGCGCTCGCCCGCTCGCCCGAGGCGAACTGGCGGCGCTCGTAGAATTCGCGGTAGTTCGGCAGATAGGTCTTCGGCACCGCAGCGAGGATGCGGCCGCGATGGATCGCCACGGCGCAGTTGAACAGCCGCCCTTCGACACGCAAGGGCGCGCCGACCACCGCGACGCAGCGCAGACTGCGGCTTTCCGCAACCAGCCGCGCCAGCGCTTCCTTGACCGCATCGAGCAGCGCGTTCTGCTGCAGCAGGTCATCGATCGCATAGGCGCTGATGCCGAGCTCCGGGAACAGGCAGAGCGAGGCACCGCCCTCCTCCGCACGCCGCAACATGGCGATGGTTTCGGCCACGTTGAAAGCCGGATCGGCCACCTTGAGCCGTGGCGCGGCGCAGGCGATGCGGACGAGACCGTGGGCGTGGATATTGCGGAAACTCATCGAGACTCCGTTCAGCCGGATGCCGCCGTTGCGGCGCATCGCTTATCGCGCAGACGCAGGCCCCCGGGCAAGGCTTGCCTGGGCTGCCGGGACGGCATGCGGTTGCGGTTCAGACGCGATAGAACGCGCGGTACCAGGCGACGAAGCGCGCAATCCCGGTCTCGATCGGCGTATCGGGCCGGAAATCGACCGCAGCCGCCAGATCCGCGACGTCGGCATAGGTCGCCGGCACGTCGCCCGGCTGCGCCGGCAGATGGCGCCGGACCGCCTTGCGCCCGCAGGCGGCCTCGACGACGTCGATGAAATGCGAAAGCGCCACCGGGGTGTGATTGCCGATATTGTAGATGCGCCAGGGCGCCGCGGATGTCGCGGGATCGGGATGCTCGCGGTCGAAGGCCGGATCCGCTGCCGCAGGGCGCGCCGCGAGACGTATGATCGCCTCGCAGATGTCGTCGACATAGGTGAAATCGCGACTCATCTGCGCTTGCGCATAAACGTCGATCGGATCGCCTGCGAGGATCGCCTTGGTGAACTTGAAATAAGCCATGTCCGGCCTGCCCCAGGGCCCATAGACCGTGAAGAACCGCAGGCCCGTCATCGGTATCCCGTAGAGATGGGCGTAGGAATGCGCCATCAGCTCGTTGGCCCGCTTGGTCGCGGCGTAAAGGGAAATCGGGTGATCGGCGCCGTCATGCTCGCTGAACGGCACCTTCGCGTTGGCCCCGTAGACGGAGCTCGAGGAGGCATAGACGAGATGCCCCACGGCATGCCGACGACTGGCTTCGAGAACCGATAGGAAGCCGTCGAGATTGGCGCTGGCATAGGCGCGCGGGTTCTCAAGCGAATAGCGAACCCCCGCCTGCGCCGCCAGATGGATGATCGCGTCCGGACGGAACGCGCCGATCGCGGCATCGAAGGCATCATGATCCGCGACATCGATCTGCTCGAACGCGAAGCCGTTGCGGCCGGTGAGCCGGGCGAGGCGCGCCTGCTTCAGCGCCGGATCATAATAGGGCACGAGCGCATCGACACCCATGACCTCGATGCCGCGCTGCAGCAGCGCCTCCGCGACGTGGAGGCCGATAAAGCCCGCGGCTCCCGTCACGACGACACGGTTCAACGATAGGCTGTGGTTCAATGGGGCACCAGACAGAGATATTGCGACTGTTGTCATCGCAACTCATCGGGGACAGCAGCAAGAGGCTGGAAGATAATAACCTGCCCGGCCCGGCCTGACAAAGCCCGGGGGCGCCCTGCACCCGGCACGGATTTCTGCCGCGGCAGTCATCGAACGCATAGAGCCGTTTGAAATTCCTTTTGGCCCTGATCCGCCCGTGGGGCAGCAGGGAACCGTTCAGAATCGTGCGCGTAGCTTAGATGCCAAAGGAGTCCTGCCATGCGATCTTTCCTGCGAAACATCGCCCTTGCCGCGTTTGCGCTCTGGGCTTCACATGCGAATGCCCTGCCGATGACGCCGATACAGGGGGCTTCCGGCGTCACGCAGATCCAGCTGCAGTGCACGACCGCGAGCTGCATCGACCCGCGAACCGGCGTCTATACGCAGTCGACCTGTGATCGCTATGGCTGCCGGCCGAGCAGCGGGCCGGTGGGACGTCTGGGCTCTGGCGGCGGATATCGTAACGGACCTCCCCTTGAGCCTCCTCCCTCCTATTACGGACGGCAATATGGCCGGGGCGATTACGGCGGCGGCGGTGGCGGTTTCGACTGCAACCCGAGCCGCTGCATCGACGGCAATGGCCGGGTATGGGAAAGCACCTGCAACCGCCGTGGCTGCCGGCCCCTCCGGCCCGCCCGCGGATCGCGGTGGTAGCCGCAGACATGCCCGCCATTGCTGTCAGGACATCGACGGCTCGGCCCGAATCGACAAGCTCAAGGGCTGAACTCGGGATATCGACCTGAAGCAGCGGCCCGAAAGGCGGCATGCGGTTTTCGGGAAAAGCCGGTGCAAGATCAGAGACCTGGATCATCGGACCGAATACGATATGCGGCCCGATGATCCGACGGCCGAATATTCCTGGAAGCACGTCCATTTTTCGGCGACGTCGCGTTGCTTCGCCTTGTTAGCTGCCTTCGCAGGTTGACATCTTTCCAATGCAGCGGCAAAGCCAGCCGCAAATCCCGCTTGCCGCGCCCAGAGCGCCTTCCCACGCAGAAAGCCGGTCATGTCTTCATCACCGACAGCGCCGCTCGTTTCAGACAGGCCCCAGCCCCTGACCGAGCAGCTCGCGCGCATCGCCGCGAAGAACTATCGGATCGGCATCATCGGCCTCGGCTATGTCGGCATTCCGCTGGCGCTGACCGCCTGCAACGCCGGTTTCCCGGTGGTCGGCTTCGACATCGACGCGAAGCGCGTCGCGCAGATCAACCGCGGCGAGAGCTTCATCAAGCATATCCCGACCTCGGCGATCGCCGCCGCGATCAAGGAAGAGCGCTTCCGCGCCACGACCGACTTCGACGAGCTGCGCGATGTCGACGCCATCATCATCGCCGTGCCGACGCCACTGACCAAGCATCGCGAGCCGGACCTGAGCTATGTTGAGGCGACGGCCCGGGCGATCGCCCCGCGCCTGCGCAAGGGCCATCTCGTCGTGCTGGAATCGACGACCTGGCCCGGCACCACCGACGAGATCATGCGCCCGATCTTCGAGAAGACCGGCCTGAAGAGCGGCGTCGACTTCTACCTCGCCTTCTCGCCCGAGCGCGAGGACCCCGGCAATCCCGATTTCGGCACCTCGACCATCCCGAAGGTCGTCGGCGGCGATGGTGCGGAGGCGCTGGAACTGGCCAATGCGGTCTATGGCGCGCTCGTGGTTAAGACCGTGCCGGTCTCCTCCTCGGCCACGGCCGAAGCCGTCAAGCTGACCGAGAACATCTTCCGCGCCGTCAACATCGCGCTCGTGAACGAGCTCAAGGTGATCTACGGCAAGATGGGCATCGATGTCTGGGAGGTGATCGACGCCGCCAAGACCAAGCCCTTCGGCTTCATGCCGTTCTATCCGGGCCCCGGCCTGGGCGGGCACTGCATCCCGATCGATCCGTTCTACCTGACCTGGAAGGCGCGGGAATTCGACGTCACCACCCGCTTCATCGAGCTCGCCGGGCAGATCAACACCGCCATGCCGCATTGGGTGGTCGACCGCGTCGCCGAGGCGCTCGACCGCCAGCAGGGCCGTGGTCTCAGCAAGGCGAAGATCCTCGTCATGGGCATCGCCTACAAGAAGAACATCGACGACATGCGCGAGAGCCCCTCGCTGCGCCTGATCGAGCTTCTGGAAGAGCGCGGCGCCGTCGCCGACTATCACGACCCCCACGTGCCGGTGATCCCGCCGACCCGCGAGCATGCCAACCTGACCGGCCGCGCCTCGGCCGCACTGTCGCCCGAGACGCTCAAGGGCTATGACGCGGTGCTGATCGCCACGGACCATGACGCGGTCGACTACAAGGCGCTCGTCGCTGCCGCCCGCCTCGTGGTCGATACGCGCAATGCCTGCGCCAAGGCCGGATTGACCGGCGACAATATCGTCAAGGCCTGAGCCAGGACGCCCCGGGAAAAGTCAGAGATCAACGCCATGACGTCATTCGCACTGATCGGTGCCGCCGGCTACATCGCGCCGCGCCATATGAAGGCCATCAAGGCCGTCGGCGGCGACCTCAAGGTCGCCTTCGACCCCAATGATTCCGTCGGGATCATCGACAGCCATTTCCCGCAGGCGCATTTCTTCACCGAGTTCGAGCGCTTCGACCGGCATGTCGACAAGCTGCACCGCCGTGGCGAGCACATCGATTTCGTCAGCATCTGCTCGCCGAACTACCTGCACGACGCCCATATCCGCTTCGGCCTGCGCGCCGGCAGCGACGTGATCTGCGAGAAGCCCCTCGTCCTCAACCCCTGGAACATCGACGGGCTGATCGAGATCGAGCGCGACTCCGGCCGCAAGGTCAACACCATCCTGCAGCTGCGCCTGCACCCGGCGATCATCGCGCTGCGCGACCGCGTCGCCGCCTCCAACCAGCGCCATTCGGTCGACCTGACCTACATCACTTCACGTGGGCGCTGGTACCACGCCTCCTGGAAGGGCGACGACTCGAAGTCGGGCGGTGTCGCGACCAATATCGGCGTGCATTTCTTCGACATGCTGGCCTTCGTCTTCGGCCCGTTGCAGTCGCAGACCGCAAACCTGCGCGAAGGCGAGCGTGCCGGCGGCCTGCTCTCCTATGAGAAGGCCGATGTGCGCTGGTTCCTCTCGGTCGACTCCGATGATCTTCCCGATGGCGTGAAGGGCCAGAAGACGACCTTCCGTTCGATCACCGTCGACGGCGAAGAGGTCGAATTCTCGGACGGCTTCACCGACCTGCACACCCGCAGCTACGAAGAGATTCTCGCGGGCAAGGGTTACGGGCTCGAGGATGTGCGCTTTTCGATCGAGGTCGTCTCGCAGTTTCGCCAGCTCCCGGTGGTGACCGGCGGCGAGAAACACCCCTTCGCCGCGAAATACATCAAGGGCTGAGCCATGGCCGGCGCGTCGCAGATGCGGGAAGACCCGCGCTTCCCCGGCGCGCTCATCCATGAAAGCGCCTATGTCGACGAAGGCGCGACGCTGGGCAGCGGCACCCGGATCTGGCATTTCGTGCATGTCCTCGGCCAGACCACGATCGGCAAGGATTGCGTGCTCGGCCAGAACGTGATGGCCGGGCCGCGGGTCACGATCGGCGACGGCTGCAAGATCCAGAACAATGTCGCGCTCTATGACGGCGTCGAGCTGGAAGCGGACGTGTTCTGCGGCCCCTCCTGCGTCTTCACCAATGTCAACAACCCGCGCGCCTTCATGAACCGCAAGGCCGAGTTCCGCCGCACGCTGGTGAAGCGCGGCGCGAGCATCGGGGCGAACGCGACGATCGTCTGCGGACATACGCTCGGCGCGTATTGCTTCATCGCTGCCGGCGCAGTGGTGACGAAGGACGTGCCGGACTATGCTCTGATGGCCGGGGTGCCGGCGCGCCGGATCGGCTGGATGAGCAAGGCGGGCGAGAAACTCGGCCCGGACCTGACCTGCCCGCTGACCGGAGTTCGCTACCGGGAAGCCGGCCCGGAGCATCTGGAGGAGATGGCCTGATGAGCGAACGTCCCACGATCGAGTTCATCGATCTCAAGGCCCAGCGCCAGCACATCGGCAAGGCCATGGACGAGGCGATCCTCAAGGTCGTCCATGACGGCAACTACATTCTCGGCCAGCAGGTCCAGCAGTTCGAGACCGAGCTTGCCGCCTTCTGCGGGGCCAAGCACGCGATCGGCGTCGCCAACGGCACGGATGCGCTGATCCTGGTGCTCGAAGCGCTCGGCATCGGCCCCGGCGACGCGGTGATCTGCCCGAGCTTCACCTTCGCCGCGACCGCCGAGGTCGTAGCCTGGATGGGCGCGACGCCGGTCTTCGCCGAGATCGACGAAGCCACCTACAATATCGACCCGAAGAGCCTCAGTGCCGCGCTTGAAACCGCGAAGCAGCACAAGCTCAATCCGCGCGCCCTGATCAGCGTCGATCTTTTCGGCCAGGCTTGCGACTACGAGCCGATCGAGGCCTTCTGCAAGCAGAACGGCCTCGTGCTGATCTCGGATTCGGCTCAAGGGTACGGCGCGCGCTACAAGGGCCGCGTGGCTGGCGCGATCGGCGATTTCGCCACGACGAGCTTCTTCCCGGCCAAGCCGCTCGGCTGCTATGGCGACGGCGGCGCGATCCTGACCGACAATGACGAGCATGCCGCGCTGCTGATGTCGCTGCGCTTCCACGGCAAGGGTTCGTACAAATACGACAACATCCGCGTCGGCGTGAACTCGCGGCTCGACACCATCCAGGCGGCCGTGCTGATCGAGAAGCTCAAGGTCTATGCCGAGGAGCTCGAGAAGCGGCAGGCCGTGGCCGCACGCTACACCGCTGCGCTCAAGGACGTCGTGGTGACGCCTCATGTCATGGCTGATTGCGTCTCGACCTGGGCCCAGTACACGATCCGCGTCGCCGCCGACCGCCGCGACGCCTTCCAGGCGGCGCTGAAGGCCAAGGGCGTGCCGACCACGGTCTACTACCCGAAGCCGCTGCACCAGCAGACCGCCTACAAGCACTATCCCGTCGCCGGAAACGGCCTGCCGATCTCGGAGCGCGCCGCGCAGGAGGTCGTCGCGCTGCCGATGCACCCCTATCTCGACGAGGCGACGCAGGATTACATCATCGCGCAGGTTCTCGAGGCCTTGGCTGCACCGGCGGCTGCGGTGGCATGAGCCGGCCCCTGCGGCTGGCTTATCTCTCGCTCGAGACGCCGCGGCCGGGTCAGGCTTCGCAAACCCATATCGACGAGATCATAGCCGGGCTTGAGGGCTGCGGCTGGCAGGTGGAGCTGTTTGCGACGAGCAGCGGCGGCGCGAGCACGCGCTCTTCGTTTCTGAGCCGCCTCTTCGGTTATGGGCGCACGCAGGCCGCGCTCGGCAAACGCCTGCCGGAATTCGACGCCGTCTTCATCCGCTCGCACTTCATGGCGCTGCCGCAGACGCTCTGGGCAGGCTGGCGCAATATTCCCGTGGTTCACGAGATCAACGGCACGGCCGCGGATATCGGCGTGACCTATCCCTCACTGAAGCCTTTATCCCCGCTCTTCTCCTGGCTTTACCGCGCGCAATATCGACGCGCTGCGCATCTGCTTGCCGTAACGCCCGGGCTCGTCGATTGGGCCAGGAGCTTTGCCGGCCACAGCCGTGTCAGCCTGGTTTCCAACGGCGCCAATACCGATCTGTTCAAGCCGGAGGGCGCCCCCAGCCCGGTCGAAGGCCGCTACGTGGTCTTTGTCGGCGGCCTCGTCGCCTGGCACGGGATCGACACCATGCTCGCCGCCCTGAAAGAACCGGACTGGCCGGCCGATCTGCGGCTGGTCATCGTCGGCGACGGCATCGAGCGCGACAAGGTCGAACAGGCGCTCTCCGACCGGCGGCTGCTTTGGCTGGGCCGGCAGCCTTACGACGCCGTTCCGGCCATCCTGCGCGGAGCCCTGGCATCGCTTTGCGTCATCGAGAACCAGGATGGCCGCTCCGCTTCGGGCGTGGCTCCCCTGAAACTGTTCGAGGCCATGGCTTGCGGCGTTCCCGTCATTGCCAGCGACCTGCCTTTCCAGGCCGACCTCGTCAAAAGCGCCGATGCCGGGCTGATCGTGCCGCCTGCGGCTGCCCCCGCGATCTCATCAGCTGTAAAAACCCTTGCCGAGGCGCCGGAACGAGCCCGAACGTTAGGGCAGAACGGCGTGAATTACGTCACGCGCGAAGCCAGCTGGAATCAACGTGCGCAGGAGATCGATCGCATCCTGCGCTCGGTCACCTCGCAGACCCGTTCGAAGTAAATCACGGACGCGACATCGACTGCCTGATCGATTTGGATTTTCCGGATATCGTCAGACTTGCACGGATACCTTGCAGATCAGGATTTGCATTGCGCTCCGGAACTGATAGCGCCAACCGACATTGCCAAAGAACGGCGAAACAGTGGACCGAGAGAACGGCCGCCCCACCATGACTGTCCTCGCTCCCACGTCGGCACCCGCTCCTGACCAGGAGCGCGCAGCGCCATGACACGGATCGCGCTTGTCTGCGTTTCGCCCCTGCAGCACGATTCGCGCGTGCTGCGCCATGCGGCGCTGCTCGTCGGCGCCGGCTACGACGTCCGTATCTTCGCGCAAGCTCCCCTGCCCGCCACTCCCCCTGCCCCTGTCAGTGTCATCCCCGGCCCAGGCAGCGATACACGGGTGCGTCTCGGCATGGTGCTTCGGCAGGCGCCGGCCACGCTCCTGCCGGCGAGCGCGGATCTCCTCTACTGGCTTTCTCCGAGCAGGCTGACGACGCGCAGCGACCTGCTCCGCTTCAAGCCCGACCTCGTCATCGCCAACGACTGGCGCGCATTGCCAATCGCCTACGCGGCCAAGCAGGCGTGCCGCGCCCGCATCATCTATGACAGCCACGAATTCGCCTCGGAGGAGTTCACGGATAGCTGGCGCTGGCGGGTTCTCGCCCGGCAGCATGTCGTCCGAATCGAAGACCGCTATATCCGCGAGGCCGATGCGGTCGCCACGGTCAGTGACGGCATCGCCGATGCGCTCGCGCAGCGCTACGGCCTGGCGCGGCCGACCGTCGTCTCGAATACGCCGGCGTGGCAGGCGACGGCATTCCGCCCCACGACCCGCCCTGTCACGGTGCTTTATCATGGCGCCGTCGTGCCGCGTCGCGGCCTTGAGACGCTGATCGAAAGCGTCGCCTCCTGGCCAAAGGAATTCCGCCTGGTGATCCGGGGACCGGCCCAGGGGGGCTTCGACCAGCATCTGCATAATCTCGCCGGTCCGCTCGGGGAGCGTATCGCCATCGAGCCGCCGGTCCCCCCCGATCAGCTCATCTCGACCGCCGCGCAGGCCGATATCGGCATCTTCCTTCTGTCGAACAGCACGACGCATGCGCGTTTCGCCATGCCCAACAAGATCTTCGAGTACATGCAGGCGGGGCTGATGGTGATCAGCAGCGACTTGCCGGAGATTCGCAGAATGATCGAGGCCGCAGCCTGCGGCATGCTGCTCTCGAACGATTCCCCAGAGGGCATCGCAGCCTGCCTTGCCAGCCTTGACACCGCTCGGATCGACACCTGCAAGCGCGCGGCCCTTGCACGGGCCCAGGACATCAATTTCGAGGCGGAAGGCGGCAAGCTGCTCGCACTGGTCGCCCGCCTTGCGCCGAAGCCCTAGCTCTTCGAGTTTGCGGGATGGTTCATTGCGCGGCGAACCGCCGAGCCTCAGCAGCGCCAGCCACCGCCTGCCCGATCGCCGCAAAGAGTCGATCCGCTTCTGCTTCCCAATTCAACACCTTCGCGGCCTCGAGCGCATGCCGCTTGTAAACGTCGATCGAGGCACGATCGAAACCGTTGACCGCCGCGGCGATCGCTTGCGATGTCACTTCGGGGATCGAGCGGCCAAGGTCGTGCTGACGCAGTAACGCCGTCATCTCCGGCAGATCCGAGACGCAGAGCGCCAAGCCCGCCATCGTGTACTCGAAGAACTTGTTCGGCAGGACATGGACATTCTGCTCCGAATGGCCCGGAAGGGCGAACAGGCCGACATCGAAGTGAGCCGCCTCCTTGACCAGATCAATCATCGGCACCGGCGGCGCCAACACGATGCGATCCCCGAGACCGGCGGCCCTTATCCGAGCGGCCAACGCTTCGAGATATTCGGCCGGGCCGGGCCCACGGATGGTCAGCCGGAACTCCGGGCGCCAGAGCGCGACGCTGTCGATGCAGGCCTCAAGCCCGCGCCCGATATTGACGACGCCGTGATAGAGCACCCGGATCGCCTCGCCGCAGGGCCTGTACGGATGAGTTTCATAGTGCGGCATGTTGCGGATCAGGAGCGGCTTCTCCGGCAACCGATAGAGCTCATGAAGCCGATCGGCGATCCCCTGGGATACGCAGCTCGTCACGGCAGAGCCTGCAATACCCTCCCGCTCGATCGCCGCGATCACGGGGCGCTGGGTCAGGCGCCAGAGCAGGCGGTGGGCATATTCGTCGACGGCGAGCTCATGCGTGTCATAGGCGTAGGGAACACCCTGCTCCGACGCGAGACGCCGCACGATCGGCAGCGCCGTCCAATCGTTGGCGAGCCAGATATCGGCCTGCTGCCGGCTGGCAAGCTCGTAGAGCCTCGCGAAGCGATCATTGAGGGTCCAGTAGGTGGCGTCGGCATGCCTGGCATCGACATAGACCCGTGCAACGTCCTTGGCGCGCACCGCTCTCCTCAGGACGGGAAAGATCGTGCGACGCAGAGCCCGTCCGGCCAGCGCCCGCACTGCCGGACGCCAACGGGTCGGAAGCAGACGCAGCACCTGATCGAATGCATCCGGTGCGCGCAGCGGCGCGGCAGCTTCGACATGATCGCCGAGCACCCCTGCAATCATTCCTTCCGGAGCCGCAGACGCGTCTCCGCCCCCGGCAGGCCCTGCCCGGCCGACAGCGGCATCGATCGCCAGGCACTGCCATGGCGGTTGCTGTGACCGGGCGCCAGGCAAGCCGACCGCCACGACATCCCAACCACGCGAATGGAAAAGATCGCCCTGGCGACGGACGCGCGGATCGTCCGGAATAGCCGAAAAGCAAATCAGCCCGATGCGCGGTCGTCGCGCCGCCGAGAATGGCATGATCGAGGCACCCTCCAAGAACATCAAGCCGCAGCCGGGACAGACCGAAGCCATCTGGGCGCAGCGGACCATCCGCGCATCACAGCAGACCTCGGAGAGAAGCTCGATGCGGCAATACCTGTTACGTCAAGCCCGACAGCTTCAGCCGGCGTGCGAGCCGACGTGCAAGCGGCACGATGCCAGGCGATATATCGAGGAGACGACGTATCGCCGGAGAACGGGTTGCCGCACGCAATGCACGGCGCCTGGCCGCCCAGAATCTCAGCTTGAGCAGCAACAGCCGCACGGAAAACCGCTGCTTCGGGGACAACCCCGGCAGCACGGTGGTGCCCAGTTCGGCGATCCTCTTGTAAAAGGCGCGCTCCAGGTTCAGCCGATCCGCATCATAGACTTCGTTCAGCCGCCTGATCCACTCGATGAGATGAAAATAGCCGTCTTTTTCCTGCTGCAGCATATGCCGCAATGCTTCCGCGCTCGCGTCTTCCTGGCCTGTCGGCAGCACCGCTTCGAATGCCGCGCGTGCCGTCTCGCGTTGCTGTGAGGCCAGCACCGTCTCGGCGTCATAATCGGCCAGCAGGCGTGTGGTTTCGCAGTCCGCCTGCGTGAAGAACGGCGGGATCGTCATCTGGGCAGCCTGGGCCACACGCTCGAACACCCCGGCGCAACTGCCGAGCGAGCGGTCGAGCTCGGAGGCGAAGATCGAGCGAAGATGGTCGAACTCTCCCATCAGCCGGTCGAGCTCGCGTCTGTAGACTGCCGCCTCCGTGGCATCGACCCGCAGCCGGAAACCTTTGCTGCCCAATGGAACAGGCGTTGCCGGCTCCTCGATCACGCCCGACCGATAAACCGGCGCCGTCGGCGGCATCGACACCGCCGCCTGTCCGCAGCGGCCACGCGACTTCCGTGCCAGCCGTTCGCCGATCGCATCGGCGACACCTGCGTAAAATGCCTGATAGGTAAAGAGGCCGGATCCGACCAGGTGGTCGAACGCGCGCTGCGTCATCGCTTCCAGCGCCGGCAGATCGTTCAGGCGCTCAAGCACCGCATCGATGTTGGAGAAATCCTTCTCCAACGAGATGTAGTGCTGATCCGGAACGATGGCGTCCGAGTAGCGTCCCTTGAAGAGAACCATCGGCGTGCGCATCATCGCACATTCGAAAACCCGTGGAGAAATCTGCCCCATCTCGATCTCGCCGTCGCGATCGACCACGATCGGCAAGAAATCGGCGTAGCTCGGCGACACGCCGCCATTGGCGGCGGCCATCTCCTTGAAACGAGCTTCGATGCTGCCGTCGAAATCGAACACGTTGGAACCCGATTCCGAGCCGAGCATCGCCCGGCAATCGCCGATGAAATCGAACCACGCCGTGCCGTAGATGCGGCTGGCCTCGTCCATCGCGATATCGGTCGCGATGCCGCGAGCATCGCACAGTTCCTTCATGCGCCGCCCGATCTCGAACTTGTCGAAGCCGAGGCGCCCGTAACGGCCACCGATGTCCCGCCCACGATAGCCGATGAAGATCGGCCGCGCCGCCAACGGCTTGGGAGAAGGCAGTTCGGCCATCAGGGTTTCGGGGACATAGCCCGTAAAAACCGTGATGAACGTCACGCCAGGAAATTCGGACCGAGGATATACATAGTCGAGGCTGTCCTGCGGGACGCATGTCAGGACAATGTCAAAGCCCAGATCCTTGATTGCCGCCTTGAGGGTATCAGTGCGGTCATATTCATCCTGGACAGCCAGGACCTTGACGCCGCGAAAAGCCGCCAACCTTTCGCGATAGCTGTCCGAGACATAGCCATCAAAGCAAAGCCGGGCGCAGTAGCTATGGAAAACCACATCATAGCTATCGAAATCGAAATCGACCGGCGCATGATGCGTGACGTGAACGAAATCGGTATCGAAGCCGCAGAACCTCTTGAACGCGACCAGATAGTCGAACGTCGTCTGAACATGCGTGCTCGACATCGAGTAAGCGACCAGCGCGCGTTTCACGCTCGACAAATGCAGATCCTCTTTTTTCGCGTTGGCGTGAGATAGGTGGAACCGAGATCGGTGGTCAAGCACCGAACACCATTCCCTGGAACGGTGCTGCATTATGGCATCGCCGGATCCCGCCGGGGGAGGATCTGCCGGCCGCGCCACCGCGGAATTGCGTTGCGTGCGGCCATCTTCTATTCGCAACACAGCATTTGGGCGCACTGGTGGCTGCCCAGCATCGGAACGATCATGCCTCAGATTTTCACCGTCCTCGGCGCCAGGCCACAGTTCATCAAAGCCGCCCCTGTCAGCCGCGCGATTGCGGAAGCAGGCATGACGGAAGTCATCGCTCATACCGGCCAGCACTTCGACGCCTTGATGTCAGACGTGTTCTTCGAAGAGCTGGCGATCCCGAAGCCGGCCTACAATCTCGAGATCAACAGCCTCGGACACGGCGCCATGACGGGCCGGATGCTCGAGAAGCTGGAGGCGGCGATGCTGGCCGAAAAACCCGCCATGGTTCTGGTCTATGGCGACACCAACTCGACCGTAGCCGGGGCGCTCGCCGCATCGAAGCTGCATATCCCGGTCGCTCATGTCGAGGCGGGCCTGCGCTCGTTCAACCGGCGGATGCCGGAGGAGATCAACCGGGTCATCACCGACCATGTCAGCGCATTGCTGTTTTGTCCGACGCAAACCGCCGTGCGGAACCTGAAGAACGAGGGGATCGTCAACGGAGTCCACGCCACCGGCGACGTCATGTTCGACACGACGATCGCCGCCGTAGCGCGCGCGAAAGGGCGCTCAACGATCCTCGACGATTTGAAACTGACCCCGAAGCAGTATTCCGTCGCCACCATCCACCGGGCCGAGAATACGGATGATCCGGCGCGCTTCGCCCGCGTCGTCGCCTGGCTCGAGGACGCGGCGCGCTCCACACCCATCGTCATGCCGGTCCATCCGCGCACCCGCAAGCTGCTCAGCCAGAGCGGTGTCGTGCCAGCCGGCCTGACCCTGATCGACCCGATCGGATATCTCGACATGGCCTCGCTGATCAATCAGTCCGCCGCCGTGTTCACCGATTCCGGCGGCCTGCAGAAGGAAGCCTATTTCCACGGCGTCCCGTGCGTCACATTGCGGGACGAAACCGAATGGGTCGAAACGGTGGAGGCCGGCTGGAATCGCCTCTGGACGGCGCCCGATTATGCGCCACGCCGGGATATCCCGGATTACGGAGACGGCAAGGCGTCCGAATTGATCGCAAGCCTGATCCGGGCTGCGCTCGAAGCGTAGGCCGCCCCTCGAAAGCGGAGCGCGATCGAACGCCGCTCAGGAAACAAAAGACCTGCAGCGTCGGGCCGAAGACGGCGGTCCATCCGATGCTGCTCGATGGTCATGCCGAGCCGGTCAGGGCCGCAGTTGCGACCTGCTATGGCGGCCGAGTGTCAGGCCCAGACTTTCCATGGCGCTTCGCCGGAACTCCAAAGCCCCTCGAGGAAATTCTTGTCGCGCAACGTGTCCATCGCCGCCCAGAACCCATAATGGCGATAGACCGCCAGACGACCGCGTGCAGCCAGGGCTTCCAGCGGGCCGCGCTCCCATACCGTCTCGTCCCCGGAGATGAGATCGAACACGCTGGGCTCGCAAACGAAGAAGCCGCCGCTGATCCAGCGCCCGTCGCCGCGCGGCTTTTCGATGAAGGCCTTGACGCGGTCGCCTTCGAGATCCAGCTGGCCGAAACGGCCGGCGGGCTGGATCGCGGTCACGGTGCAATCGGTGCCCTGCTCCCGATGGAAGGCGACAAGCTTCCCGAGATCGACATCACTCACGCCGTCGCCATATGTCAGGCAGAAAGTGCCGTCGAGATGCTCACGCACACGCGCGATGCGGCCGCCTGTCTGCGTCGCCTCGCCGGTATCGATCAAGGTGGCGCGCCATGGCTCGGCATTGCGCTGATGCACCTCCATGGTGTTGGCCTTCATGTCGAAGGTGACGTCGGACATGTGCAGGAAGTAGTTCGCGAAATACTCCTTGATGACATAGCCCTTGTAGCCACAGCAGATCACGAATTCCGTGATCCCGTGCGCGCCATACAGCTTCATGATGTGCCAGATGATCGGCTTTCCGCCGATCTCGATCATGGGCTTGGGCCGCAGATAGGATTCTTCGCTGATGCGCGTGCCAAACCCGCCGGCCAGTATCACAGCTTTCATGGCTGTTCGCGCACTCCACGCTCCTCCGAGGCAAGTCGCTCTACCTTTTCCAGCACAAGGCCGCAAGGCGAGGGCTTTCGCATCGAAGGCGACATCTGGTATCACGCCGGGCATGAGCGGCAGGCGAGACCATAGGATGCGCCTGGCCCGCGGGAAACCACATGATCCGTCCTGAATTCTGGCGCGACAAGCGCGTCTTTCTTACCGGACATACCGGCTTCAAAGGCACATGGACGAGCTTGCTGCTCGCCAGGTTGGGAGCGCATGTGACGGGCTACAGCCTGTCTCCGGAAACCTCGCCGAGCCTGTTCGAACTGTCAGGCGGAGCAAACATCGTCGCGGCCCATATCGTCGCCGATATCCGCGACCAGGCCACACTGACCAGCGCCATGCGGCAGGCGAAGCCGGAGGTCGTCATCCATATGGCGGCGCAGTCGCTGGTTCGCCGCTCCTACCGCAATCCTACGGAGACCTTCGACGTCAACGTGATGGGGACCGCTCACGTCCTCGAAGCGATCCGTGCGACGCCCGAGGCACGAGCCGGTATCATCGTCACCACCGACAAGGTCTATGACCTTTCCGGCGACACAAGCCCGCGCAAGGAGACTGACCCTCTCGGGGGACATGATCCCTACAGCGCCAGCAAGGCAGCCGCCGAAATCCTGACCCAATCCTGGCGCCAGAGCTTCTTCGTCGGACAAGCGGATGCAAGTCCCGCCAATATCGCCACCGTCCGATCCGGCAACGTCATCGGCGGCGGCGACTGGTCGCAGGATCGGATCGTCACAGATCTTGTTGCGTCCTTGTCGGCGGGGCGCGAGGTTGAGTTGCGCTATCCGGACAGCGTCAGGCCCTGGCTCTACGTGCTGGATACATTGACCGGCTACCTCATGCTGGCCGAGCGGCTCCATGGCGGCACCCGCGCATTCGCCGAAGCCTGGAATTTCGGGCCGCTCGCCGGCGAGGAGATGCGCGTGCGTGACGTCGTCTCGCTGTTTGCCCAGGAATGGGGCGGCCGCGGTGGCTGGCGACAGGCGGCGGGCTCCCAACCCGCCGAGGCTCCTCTGCTGCGCCTCGATCCGGGCAAGGCCGTGGACCAGCTCGGCTGGCGGCCATCCCTCGGCCAGGCGGAAGCCATTCGCGAGACCGCAGCCTGGTATCGCGCCTTCCTGACGCAGCAGGCCGACGCCACCAACTTGTGCCGCGCGGGCGTCGAACGGCATTTGTCACGCATCGAACAGGCTAGCCCTGCGGCATTTTGAAAGTACATCGCTTTGTCGAGACATGAGCAACAGCCCTCTTCGGCCGTTCGGCCGCGGTTTTCCGTGCTGATTCCGACCCGGGATCGGCCAGCTTATGTCAGGAATGCCCTGGAAAGCGTCCTGAACCAGAGCTTCGGCGATTTCGAGGTCGTCGTCTGCGACAATTACAAGAACGCCTCCTGCAAGGCGGAGGTCGAGGCCTTCGCCGACGGGCGCATCCGCTACGTCACACCGCCCTCGCCCCTGGCCATGCACGAGAACTGGGAATTCGCCATCGATCAGGCCCGCGGCGATTTCGTGCTGGTCCTGATCGACAAGACGCTCCTGCGGCTGAACGCACTGGAGCGCCTGCAGGCTGCTACGCAGAGCCACCCGGCAGAGGTCTATTCCTGGACCTCGGACGCCTATTACCTGACGCACGAGCAGGAAGGCGATGTCGGACGGGGCTATCTGGTCCCCGTGCGCGGGGCAGGCGAGCCGTTCTATGTCGACTGCAAGCAGGAAATGGCCGCGCGTGTCTCGTTCCGCCAGCGGCTGGGCACCGAAGGACCGGCCTATGCCTATGGCAAGATCTGTTTCGGGGCCTATTCGCAAGCGCTGATCGCGCGCATCAAGCAGCGCTTCGGCAGGGTCTGCCCGCTGATATCGCCCGACTACACCTCAAAGACCGTGGCGCTGCTGTCGACTGACAGGCTGGTAGACCTCAACAACTCCTGCACTGTAAGCCTGAACACGAACATCTCCAACGGCATGCTGTTCTCGCAAAACACGACCCGTGCTCGACGTTTCCTGGCAGAAGGCGGCTTCTCGGCCGCAGATTTCGCCGATCTACCCATTCCCCATGTATTCTGCTCGGTACACAACATCTGCGCCTATGACTGGCGGATGATCGACCAGGCCATTCCCGGCCATGATTACAAATCCGAAAGCCTGGATCTCGCCGCCCTGTACGTCCAGACGCAGATGGACCTCGCGGCTATCCGAGATTGGGCTTCGGAAGAGGAAAGGCAGCTGATCACCGGCCATATGCAGGCATTCCTGCAAAATGCCCCGATGGAGTTGCGTGAGCGGATTTTCGCTTTCCGCACGCAGCTCGCGGACGAAGCGAACGGCAGGCGCGAAGAAGCCGTCGCAGATCGCGAAGCGGCGGCCAAGGCCTATGAAGACTGGATCAGGAATCGCGAAGACAATGTCGCCTCCCGCGAGAATGCCATGCTTGTTCGCGAGGAAGCCGTCAGCTCGCGTGAAGCCGCTCTTCAGCACACCGCGACATGGTTCGCGCCGGCCGTGTGGCTCTACCGGCAACTGAGGCATATCCGGGACGCGGCCAGGGGACTTCCGCAAAGCGCCGCGCACGACCAGGCCACGCTTGCGGCGTCAACAACGCCGGCTGCCGGGACCGGAGAGCCTGAAGTAGCTCCAGGTCCGGTGATCAATGGATATCCTGCTTTCGGATCGACCCTCGCCGCCCTGCGTTATGCCGAGAGCGAATTCTATCGCTACCCCATTCCGCAACCGGCGCCCGCTGGCGGCTTCTGACAGCCGTCAGCCGATCCGCTTGAGGAAGCCATCCGGCGCAACCGTGATCAGCAGCTTGTTCTCGACCGCCTTATCGATGGCGAACCGGTTGTTGCTTGCGAGGAATTCGCGCACGGCAGTCTTGGCGTTGTTCCCCCGGCTCCATGGCCTGTCGGCGAACATATCCTCAGGCAGGTCCTCGATGACCGTGTCGAAAACAACGCAATAGCTGCCGACGCTGACCATCGGCGCGTAGGCTTCCAGCTCCGCGAGGACATGCTCGTGGGTGTGATTGCTGTCGAGGCTGACGAGAACGGTTCGCGCATCGCCGACCAGCGCCCGCACCTGCTCGACGATGCCGGAATCCACGGATGAGCCCTGCAACATCGTGATGCGCTGCGCCAACGGGTGCGCTTCGATCGCCTCCCGGTTGTGCTGGCGGATATCGATGTCCACGCCGATGACTTTGCGCTTCGGCGCCGCTGGATCCAGCTTTTCGCCAGCCTGCGCGGCCTCAAACAGATCGAGCATCGCGAGCAGCGAGGCGGAAAGGATGAGCGACCCTCCATGCGCAATACCGGTTTCCACGATGACGTCGGGCTTCACCGTCCAGATCAGCTCCTGGAAGGCGACGATATCCTGTGGGTACTGGATGATCGGGCGACCAAGCCAGGAGAAATGATATGAGTACTTCGCGGCGTTCGCAGCCGTGAACCAATCACGCGTTAAAGCCTTGAGCCGGGCATCTTCACCCTGCGCGGCGACTTCACGCTCACATTCTTCAAGAAAGCGCTGATGCGGGTCGGTCATCTTACTTCCTTTATCGAGACCATGATCTCATAGGTCCGGCCGCCATCCGCGAAACGGCAGCCTGGCTTGCCTGGGAATGTCCGAGCGCGCAGGCGATTGAGCAGGTCTCGGGGTGTTGTGGGGGTGTCCAGCGCGATCCAGGAGGCCGGATCGAGCTCGCTGGCACGGTGAAATGACCCCTTCGTCAGGTCCTGCGGCACCGGGGTTATCTGGCCAGCCCGGAGGCGAGGGTAGGTATCCTTCACCAAGCGGCTCATCGCCACGCCGGCGCGCAGATACAGTGTCTCGCCCGTATCTTCCCAATCATAGGCGAGCTCCGACTGAGCAATGACCGGGCCGGCATCAACCCCTTCTTCGACCTTATGGAGCGTGACGCCGAAAGGAGCCTGCTCGACGATAGCCCAAAAATTGTAATGCTTGCCGCGGTTATGCGGCAGCAGGCTGGGATGGGTATTGACGAAGCCCAGTCTCGGCAGAGCGATCAAGGGCGCCTTGATGATATGCGGCCACCACAACAGCAGACCGAGATCGAAGGAAAGCCCGCGCTGCTCCACGAGAGCAGCGAGCTGAGCGCTGCCTTCAAACGGAACACTGGGCAGGTTTGCGGCGCGCGCAGCAGCGCTGATGGTATTCTCGCCGGTCGTTACGATCAGCCCGATATCGGCGCGATGATGCGCGATCAGCCAATCAGTGCACTCCGCTCCAACGGCACCATCCGCCAGGATCAACACGCGCGTCATGGCACGGTCATCGTGCCGCCGGGCGCGCAAGCCGGCGCAGCACGGCGCTGACACGCCCAAGATCCTCCTCGGTCATGTCGTGATAGCTTGGCAAGTTGATGGCCCGCTCGGGAATATCGTAAGCGAGTTTGTTCGCCGCCACCGGCGAAAACATGGGGAGCGAGGAAAGCGGGTGAAAGAACACCCGGGCGTCGATATCCGCCTCCTTGAAAGCCGCCTGCATCGCCTCACGGGTAACACCGCTTTCGCGATCGAACACGACGGTCGGCATCCAGGCGCCGTTCTGCGTGCCGGGCGGCTCCGGGTTCATGGATAGGGACTGCAAATCGGCAAGCGCGGCCTTGTAACTCGCCAGAATCGCACGCTTGCGGGCGATGAGTTCGTCGATCCGCTCGATCTGAGCCAATCCGATGGCAGCCTGAATGTTCGATATCTTGTATTTGAAGCCGACCATATCGGGCCAGAATTGCTTTGGCTGGCCACGCGCACGGCCGTGGTTCGACAAGGTCAGCACCTGCTCGTATAGCGCGCTGTCATTCGTAACGAAGGCACCACCCTCGCCAGTCGTCATCGTCTTGGTGCCATGGAAGGAAAACGCGCCGAACGCCCCGATGCTTCCGGCGGACTGCCCGTGATAGACCGAGCCAAGCGCCTCTGCCGCATCCTCGATCAGGTGGAGACGATGTTTGTCCGCTAGTTCCTGCAGCGGCTTCATATCACACAGGTTGCCGTAGATGTGCACGGCGAGAATCGCCTTGGTGCGCGGGGTGATGGCGGCAGCGACCTTTTCCGGTGACAGGCACCAGCTTTCCCGGTCGATGTCGACGAACACCGGCGTCGCGCCGAGATGCACGATCGGAGCCGCGCTGGCGACCCAGTTCGTATCAGCGAGGATAACCTCATCCCCCGGCCCGATGCCGAGCGCCGCCATGCCCATATGCAGCGCACCGGTGCAGCTCGATGTGGCAATGGCATGCTTGACGCCGAGATGCGCGGCAAAGGCGGCTTCGAACCGGTAGATGTAATCATAGCAATGCTCGCCCCAGCCGTTCCGGGCGGCGTCGGTGGCATAGTCCACCTCGCGCGACGTAATCGAAGGCTTCGTATAGGCGATGCGCGCGCTCATATGACACTCAGTCCCGGCACGGCCGTGACGAACCTTGTCCCGTGCGCAGCCAAGGGGGCGAGCTGCGCGCGAACCTCGTCGGCGATGTTCCAAGGCAGGATGAGCACATAATCCGGCCGGCGATCGGCCAGCGCCTGCGGCGGCAAAACGGGAATGTGGCTACCTGGCATGAAGCGCCCCTGCTTGGCGGGCGCAGCATCACATATGAAAGGCAGAAGATCGCGCTTCACGCCCGCGAAATTCAGGAGGGTATTGCCCTTGGCGGCGGCTCCATAGCCTGCGACGGACATTCCTTCACGCCTGGCCGCGAGCAGGAACGCCAGCAAGTCGTCCTTCACCTGCTCGGCGCGCCGCTGGAAACCGTCATATGGCCCGGTCTCACGCAGGCCGCGCTTCTCTTCTTCGGCCAGCACCGCTGCCACCGCCGGCCGTTCCGCATGGCCGGCTCGAGCACGGCAGCCGTAGATTCTGAGGCTGCCGCCATGGGTCGGCAACTCCTCGACATCGAACACACGCAACCCCGCGCTTTCGAAGATGCGCTTCGCCACCGACAACGAGAGATAGGAAAAGTGCTCATGATAGGTCGTGTCGAACTGGCAGTGTTCGATCAACCGCATCAGGTGCGGAAACTCCAGGGTGATTACGCCCTCCGGCTTCACCAGAGCAGCAAGTCCGCGGGTAAAATCGTTGATGTCCGGTACGTGCGCGTAAACATTGTTGCCGATGACGAGATCGGCGCCGCGCCCTTCGGCCGCGAGGCGTTTTCCCATGGCTTCGCCGAAGAACTCGCGCAGGACGGGGATACCGAGTTCCTCGGCCGCGTTGGCCGTGCCGGCTGTAGGCTCGATGCCGAGGCAGGGAATCCCGCTCTCGACGAAATTGCGCAGGAGGTAACCGTCATTGCTGGCGACCTCGACGACGAAGCTCGCCGGCGTCAGAGCGAGGCGCTCCGTGATCATCGCACAATAGCGCGCCGCATGATCGAGCCAACTCCTCGAGGTCGACGAGAAATAGGCGTAGTCAGCCTTGAACATCTCGTCGGCAGCGGCATGGTCCTGGGTCTGCACCAGACGGCAGTCGTCACAGACGAAGAGGCGCAACGGATAGGTCATTTCCGCGCGGTCGAGATCGCCTTCGCTCAGATAGGCATTCGACAGAGGCGCATGCCCCAGGTCGAGAAAGACGCGCGACAAAGGTGTCTGGCAGTGACGACAGTTCATGGGCGTAAAGGCTTCAAAGCCGACAGGTTGGGAAGCGAGGCATCACGCGCCGAAAGCCCGGTCACACCCAGCGGCCAGGAAATGCCCAGCGCGGGATCGAGGGCGTTGAGGCCAGCCTGTCGGAGCGGGTCGAACATCGTATCATGCAGATATAGAAGCTCGGTATCGGGTTCAAGCGCTTGAAACCCGTGGGCAAAGCCTGCGGGAACGTAGACCATGCTCCTGTTGGCGGCCGTCAATTCCAGCCCGATCCACCGCCCGAAATGAGTCGAGTCTGCCCGAATATCCACGATGACGTCGAAGATCGCACCGCGGATGCAGCGGACGATCTTGGCTTCGATCGAGGGCGCGCTCTGATAATGCAGGCCACGCAGGGTGCCCGCCTGCCTGTTGTAGGAGATGTTGGCCTGGACCCAGTGCGTCGGCAGCCCCTGCGCGGCGAATTCCTCCATGCAGAATGCCCGGGCGAAGAAGCCGCGGTCATCCTCCAGCCTCTCCAGCTCGATTCGGCATGCATCGGCCAGGCCGGCTGCCGAAAAACCAAGCGGAGAGAAGATCATCGCACGCTCACATCACCATTGCGGGATACCGCCGCGCCAGCACATCAAACATCCGAGGCTGGCAACCGCCGCGATAGCACCCCATCCGATATCCAACAACCTCGCCAGGAACAGCCGCGACGGTTGCCGCGCCGAGCGCACCGCGATAAGAGCACGCAGCCGAGGTCCATCGGCAATCGCAACCGAGTGTCGCGGTGAACAATCCGGCTTCACCGTCACGTTGCGCAGACAGGCTTCCTCACATGAGCAGCTCGTCTCGCAGCCGCCGACGCTGCCCGTACCGCCAGGGGACGCGTATCAAAGATGGTGCTCAAGGCTCCTGATATCCAGGCGTGTGCCCCGCGGGCAAGGCGTTGATGACATGAAACATGCTCTGAGCAAGGTGCGGCACGCACTGACGACCTATAGCGCGGTCGATCTGCGGAATTTCCTGAACTTCGTCGCGTTGAGCATGAAAGACAGGTATCTCGGCTCCCGGCTTGGTCTGGCCTGGGCGATCGTCAGCCCGCTGCTGATGCTCTCAATCTTCACCTTCGTGTTCGGCTTCGTGTTCAAGTCGAAATTGCCGGGATCCGACACAAGCCTCAGCTACGTCATCTGGCTGATCGCCGGATACGGACCCTGGCTTTTCACCGCCGAGGGGTTGAGCTCGTCCACGGGCGCCTTCGTGAAGCACTCGGCCCTGATCCGCAATATCAGCTTCCGCCAGGAACTCCTGGTGTTCGCGGAAGCGCTGACCGGCATCGTTCCGTTGCTCGTCGCCGTGTCGTTCCTGGCTGTCCTGCTGGTGGCCGACGGCCGCACGCCGAGCCTGTCATGGAGCATCATCCCGCTCATCCTGCTGGCACAATACATCCTCGTCTGCGGTCTCGGCCTCATTCTCGGCTCGATCAACGTGTTCGCTCGCGACGTCATGTTCGCGCTGCCGAACATCCTGCTGGTCGTCCTGTTCGCTTCACCGATCTTCTATCCGATCACGGCCTTTCCGCAGTCCGTGCAGCGCATCACGGCCTACAACCCGATCTATGTGATCCTGGAATCCTATCGGGCACCGATCCTCAACGCCGAGTTCCCTTCGCTATGGACCATCGGCTATTCGTTCGCGTGCGCGATCGGCGTCTTCCTCATCGGCATGATGTTCTTCCTGCGGCTCCGCCCCTATTTCGATTCGCGGCTGTGAAGCCGCGCGGGAACGACAGCATGTCCAACAGCGCCTCCGGACAACGGCCCGCCATCGAGGCGCAGCGCGTCTCGAAAGATTTCTTCCTGCTGGAGAACGCGAGCGTCTGGGATCTGCTGTCGGGCCGCCATGAGCTGCCGGCGCATCGTGCCCTTCACGACGTCACGCTTTCGGTGCCTCACGGTGAGATCGTGGGCGTTCTGGGCAATAACGGCGCCGGCAAGAGCACGCTGCTGCGCACGCTCGGCGGAATCTACGCGCCCTCGGCCGGCCTGGTGACATTGCACGGCGACGTCTCGGCGATCTTCGAGCTCGGCGTGGCGAGCAACGAATTCCTGTCCGGGCGGGAATACGCCCTGCGGACCTTCGAACAGATGTCCGGACCGGCAGACGACCGGCAGGTCTATCTGGCCGAGGTGGAGGAGTTCGCCGAACTTGGCGAGCACTTCGACAAGCCCGTGAAAACCTATTCCGCCGGCATGAAGGCCCGATTGTTCTTCGCCGTCGCCACGAGCTTTCGGAAAAGCATCTTCCTCATCGACGAAGTCCTGTCGGTTGGCGATTCCTATTTCCGGGCCCGATGCTGGCAGCGTATGCGGGATTTCAAGCGCCGCGGCGTTTCGGGCATCCTTGCGACCCATGATTGGTCGAGCGTGCTCAAATTGTGCGAACGGTGTTACGTTCTCGATCACGGCAAGGTCGCGCTGAGTGGCGACAGTTACCCGGTCGTACGGCAATATCTCGGCCTGAAACAGGATTTCGAGCGCGCCGACGTCTGGCTGACGGACGCGTTGCCGACCAGCTATCGCGGCCGGCCGTTCGAGGAGCTGCAGCTCAGCTTTCCCCTGCACGCCGATGACAAGACCATCGTCAGCATCCTCGTCAGCCTCGAACTGACCGATCGCACCGTCGGCTGGGAGAACGTCATGCTGCTCGACCCCCAGGAGGCGGTCCTCGAAAAGGGGAACAATACGGTGAGCGTGCGGATTCCTCATCTGCCGTTGGTCCCGGGCAGCTACATGCTCCATATCGGCGTGCTCCGCCGCACTCCCGGGACGGGAGAGGTGGTCACACTGGACGCACGCACCTGGTACCATGGCAATTCCCTCTCCCTCGTCATCGAAGGGGACGAGACGCCCGGGGTTGCGAGCCTGAATCTGGTGGGGCGTATCAGAAGGCGCTCGCCATGAAGCCTCATATCCGCATCCAGGGCCTCAGCAAGGCGTATCCGGAATCGATCACCGAGGCCGACGAGGTGATCCGCCACTATCTCGCCGACGACACGGCCCGGCAGGCCGCCGGCGTGTCCTTCGCGCTACGGGACATCTCGTTCGAAGTTGCGGACGGAGAGCGGATCGGCCTGATCGGCGCCAACGGCGCAGGCAAGACGACGCTGATGCGAATCCTGACCGGGCTCGCCATGCCTTCGACCGGCCGGGTCGAGGTCGAGGGCAAGCTGCAAGCCATCCTGACCATCGGTGCAAGCCTGCGCGAGGACATGACCGGCCGCGAGAACCTGTTGCTCGCGGCCCGGCTCGCCGGCCATCCGGAGGAGCGGCTGCCGGCGGTCACCGAAGACATGATCGACTTCGCCGGTCTCGATCACTTCATCGACTGGCCAGTGCGAACCTACTCCTCCGGCATGAAGGCGCGGCTCAGCTTCGCCGGCGCCATTTTCATCGACCCCGAAATCCTGCTCATCGACGAGGCCCTCTCGGTCGGGGACCGGACCTTTGCCGACAAGGCGACGGCGGCCGTCCGCAAACTCTGCGAAGCCGGGCGGATCGTGATGATCGTCTCGCATTCGGTCGAGACCATCACGGCCATGTGCGACCGCTGCATCTGGCTGGACAATGGCCGGCTGGTCATGGACGGCCCGGCCAAGGAGGTCGGGGAAGCCTATGAGCAGGCCATGCGCCTCAAATTCGAACGCGCCATGATCAGCTCTTCGCAAAGCCGCAATGCGACGCTCGACCCACGCATCGTCGCCATGAGCGACCTGGCCATCGACATGAAGCAGGCACCGGCGACCGACGCCATGCCGATGCCGAGCCCGATGCTGACGCTTTCCTGCGATCTCACACTGGCCGCATCAGTCGCATCGCTCGATGTCGAGTTGCGGGTGGAGCGGCTCGACGGCCTCCTGATCGCGCGCAACCGAACGACCCTGCCCGGCCCCCACGAGCCCGGGGAGATCACGATCGAAATCGATGCACCGGAATTCTTCCTCGCATCGGGTTTCTATATGATCGGGCTGGGCATCTCCGCGGACGGGGCGCTCCTCGCGCAGCTCGGCGGGCAGATCCAGATTCAGTCGGAAATCGTCTACAAGCACGGAACACCGACCTTGGCCTGGCCGATGTTCCTTTCCACGTCACCAGGTTAAGGCGAGCCTGGTTTCAGGAGCACCGCGGCTTCACACCGCGTACTTGCGCACGTCGGGCACGAAATGCGCATGGCTCATCATGCAGCGCATGATCGTCGGCTTGTTCGCTTTCGTCCATTCGACCGTGCGACGGACGCCCTCCTCATGCGGCACCTCAGCGACGAAGCCGAGCTTTTCGCGGGCCTTGTCGGTCGAGGCGAAGCGCTGGCCCGAGCGGTCCCAGTCGCGCGCCGGCGTCAGGGCGATCGGGGTCGCATTGCCGGTCGCGGCATTGATCCGCTCGGCGAGCTCGCGGATCGATATCTCGGCGCCCGAACCAAGGTTGTAGATCTCGCCGGGCTCGCCCTTCAGGCCGCAGGCCATCAGGCCGCGCGCCATGTCCTCGACGAAGATGAAGTCGCGGGTGGCAATGCCGCCGTTCTCGACGGGCAGGGCCTCGCCGTGCAGCGACTTCCAGATGAAGGTCGGCGTCACGTTGCGCCAGACCGTCGCCGGCGTGCCGCGCCAGCGGCCGGCACCCAGGATCTCGCCGGGGCCGTAGACGTTCTGGAACCGTGCCTTGACGAAAGGCAGGCCGTGCCGGGTGAAATAATAGTTCCCGTACATCTCGCCGATCAGCTTCGAGATCGAGTACGGGCTGTCGTGGAAGAGCGAGACCTGAGCGTCCTCGGTGGTCGCGGTCGCGCCATCGAAGGTCTTGGCGGCAACCGCGCAGCCGGCCGCCGAATAGACCACCTTCTTCAGCGACTTGATGTCCTTCAGCCGCTCGAACAGCTTCAGCGTGGTCAGCGTATTGTTCTCGTGATCCATCAGCGGATCGTGGATCGAGGACTGGTTCCCGTGGAAGCAGGCGAGGTGATAGGCGTAGTCGAGATCGTCGTCGAGCTCGGCCAGGATGCGATCGCTGGTGATCGGGCCGGAAACCAGCTTCACCGCCGGATCGTCGGGAACATTGACCGGATCGGCCGAGAGGAAATTGTCGACGATCGTCAGCTTGCGCGGCTTTTCGCGCAGGATCTGCCTGACGAGGTTGGAGCCGACGAAGCCGGCGCCGCCGACCACCAGCACGTTCTTGCCAGCAAAGCTTTCGGTCATGGGATTATCCGTGCGGAAGAGGGGAAAGCGCGAGGCTGCCGATCGCCGATCAGGCCTTGGCCGGCGGTGCCTTGAGATGGCTGTAGATCGCGGTCACGCCATGGACGTCGTACCAGGCCAGCATGCGCCGGATGGTCTGCTCGAAGGAGTAGCGCGGCCGCCAGCCGAAGGTTTCGATCGTCTTCGAGGGATCGAGCACGACCGCGGGCACGTCGTCCGCCCCGGGCTCCACCTCCGGCACCGGCTCACCGAGCGTGATTCCGAGATGGTCGACGACGATGTCGAAGATCTCCTTGATCGTGTGGCCGGTCCCGGTCGAGACGTTGAACACGCCGCTCGGCGCGCCCTCGGCCATGACCGCGTCCATCACCGAGAAGAAATCGTCCATGTCGATGAAGTCGCGCACGGTCCTGGAGCAGAAGCAGCCCTTGCCGGCCTTCAGCCGGGTGTAGAAGGTCGGGATCGGGCCGATCGCCAGGCGCGGGCCGGTCACATTGGCGAGCCTGAGCGAGACGAAAGGCAGGCCGGAGACGGCGAGGTAGTTCTCGCCAGCCTGTTTCGAGATGCCGTAGCTGGTGAATGGACGGGCCGGCGCATCGGCCGGGATCGGCAGTGCCTCGGGCCGGCCATAGCCGAGCGCCGTGTGGAAGTTCACGAAGCGCTTGACGCCCACTGCCTTCGCCGCCTCGACGACATGGATCGTGCCCTCGACATTGGTGCGCGTATCCTCAAGCCAGTCGTCCGGGTCCTTGTAGGCCGCGGCCGAATGGATGACGTGGCTCGGCCTGAATTCGGCGAACAGGTTGTCGACCAGGGCGCGGTCCTGGACCTTGCCCTCGACGACGGTCAGCCCCGGGTGCGCCTCCGGCAGCGAGCCGCGCTGGCCCGTGGCGAAATTGTCGAGCACCAGCACCTGGTGCCCGGCCTCGAGATAGCGTTCGGTCAGGTTCGAGCCGAGGCAGCCGGCGCCGCCGGTGAGCAGGATGCGCATCATCAGCCTCAGCCCTTGGCCGGGGTCTTGATGTCGGCGCGGGCTTCCTTCAGGTGGGTGTAGCCGCCGACCACGCCTTCCTTCTCCCAGCGCTCGACCGAGAGCCGCGCGATCTCGTCGAGCGGCGTGAACTCGATATCGCCGAAATCGGCGAAGGTGCGGGAGGGGTCGAGCAGGATCGAGGCCGCGTCGTCCGGGCCGAGCGGCTTCATCTCGGGCTCCGGATAGTCGTTGAGCTTCATCGCCTTGACCACGGCGTCATAGAGCTCCTTGATCGCGACATCCTTGCCGGACGAGAAGTGATAGGTGCCGTTGCCCTTGCCGTTGGCGGCCTGGACGACGACCTTGGCGAGATCGCCGGCATAGCAGAAGTCGCGGCGGGCCGGCGTGACGAAGCACTTCTTCCCTTCGGCCAGGCGGCCGTAGAAGATCGGCAGCGGGCCGGAGACGTTCCGCGGGCCGATGACGTTGGCGAGGCGGAAGGTCACCCAGTCGATGCCGGAGAACTGCACATAGTGCTCGCCGGCCGTCTTCGAGATCGCATAGCTCGAATTCACCGGATCGATCGGATGGTCGAGCGTGATCGGCTGCTGCAGCGGCTTGGTGCCGTAGCACAAAGCGGTCTGGAAATAGATCAGGCGCCCGACCTTGTGCAGCTTGCAGGCCTTGGCGATGTTGGCGCCGCCGACCGCGTTGACCAGCGCGTCGGTCTCCCAGTCCTCCGGGTCCTTGTAGGAGGCGGCGGTGTGCACGACGACGTCGGGCTTGAAGTCGGAAAAGAGCTGGTCGACCAGCTTCCAGTCGGTGATCGAGCCTTCGACCTGGGTCAGGCTGTCCTGGTCGAGCAGGTTGTCGCGCCGGCCGGTCGAGAAATTCTCGAGCGACATCACGGTATCGCCCCGCGCCAGGAACATGTCCGCTGCCGTCGAGCCGACCTGGCCGGAGCCGCCCGTAATGAAGACCTTCATCGTCTGTTTCCTGTGAATGCTGGAGTTACTGGGCCGCGACCTGGGCAGGCTCGACCTCGTCGAGCATGCGCCGGTACGACGCGGCACGGTCGTGGAATACCTGTTGCCAGAGCTCGAGGCTGAGCAGCCCCCAGGTCTTGCGCGAGAAGCGTTCGGCCTTGTCGAAATTGGCCAGGATCGCGTCGGAATTGAAGAACTCGCGATGGCGGTTCTTCTGCGTTGCGAAGATATCGGCGACCATGTCCTTGAGCTCGCCCGAGAACCATTCCTTCAGCGGCACCGGGAAGCCCATCTTGTCGCGCCGCTGCGCCAGCTCCGAAGGCAGATCGCCGGAGAAGGTCGACTTGATGAAATGCTTCATCTGGCCGCCCTTGAACTTGATGTCGGCGGGAATCGTCGCGGCGAACTCGACGACGGAATGGTCGAGCAGCGGCACGCGTGATTCCAGCCCGTGCGCCATCGACATCCGATCCTCGACCTGCAGCAGGGCGGGCAGCAGGCATTTGAAATCGAAATGCGTCATCGAGTCGAAATAGGCTTCCTTCTTCACGTTCCGCTCGGAATTGAAGATGGCCTGGAACCGCGCGAAGACGCCGGCACGATCGAGCGCCGACCAGTCGACCTCGTTCTCCATGTCGACGGAGCGATCGATGAGGCGGAAATAGCGCTCGTCCAGCGGACCGAACAGCCCCTTGGAGAAAAGCTGGCGGATCAGCGGCTTGTATTCCTGCAGCACCGTCAGGTGTGGAATGATCGATTCCGGGGTCACGACGAAATTGCCGTTGCGCTGCGTGCCGTCGATCGACGCCTTGAGGGCCTGCTCGAGATAGGCGATCAGATAGCGCGCATAGCCGCCGAAGATCTCGTCGCCGCCCTGGCCGCCGAGAACCACCTTGACGTGGCGGGCCGCCAGCTCCGAGACCATGTATTGCGGAAACGAGCCGGGTCCGCCGACCGGCGTGTCGAGATGGTAGAGCACCTTCTCGATATTGTTGCGGAAGTCGCTCGCCGTGATGTCGATCTGGTGCAGGTCGATGCCGCCGTCCCGGCAGGCCGCCTCGGCATAGGCGCTTTCGTCGTAGCCCTCGAACTCGGTGAACTTGCCGTGGAAGCCGATGCGGCCCGAGGCCTCCTCGCGCCCGGCGAGGATGCCGATCAGGCTGGAATCGATGCCGCCCGAGATATAGGCGCCGACGGGCACGTCCGAACGCAGGTGGACCTTGATCGAATCGGCTAGGCGGGTCCGCATCTCCTCGCCGAACCAGCGCGGCGTATGGTCCCAGTCGATGTCGTAATGGACATCCCAGTAGCGGAAGACCTTGACCTCACCGTTCTCCACCGTCAGCGCGTGCCCGGGCAGCAGCGTATGGATGTTCTTGAACAGCGTGTTCTCGCCGATCGTGTACTGGAAGGTCATGTACTCGGCCAGCGCGTCCGGGTCGGTCGCGATCTCCGGCAGGACCGGCAGCAGGGCCTTCATCTCCGAGGCGAAATAGAGCACGCCGTCGACGACGGCATAGTAGAACGGCTTGATGCCGAAGCGGTCGCGCGCGGCGAAGAAGCGCTCTCCGTCCCACAGGCCGAAGGCGAACATCCCGCGCAGATGACTGAGGCAGTCGATGCCCCATTTGGCATAGGCAGCCAGCACGGTCTCGGTGTCGGAGGACGAGCGGAAATCCCAGCCGCCCTTCAGCTCGGCCATCAGCTCGACGTAGTTGTAGATCTCACCGTTGAAGGTGATGACGGCGCCATTGTCTCCAACCATCGGCTGATGGCCCGCGGCCGACAGGTCGATAATGGCGAGGCGCCGGTGCGCGAGACCGCAGACATCGCGCGGCGCAACCCAGACGCCCTGCCCGTCCGGGCCGCGATGCGCGATCAGCTGGTTCATCGCCGCGAGCGCGCTTGCGACCTTCGCGATCGGCTGGCGTGTCAGGGAGACCGCGCCTGCAATTCCACACATGGCAAACTTTCCAACGTCCAGCCTCCGGCAAACGCCCGAGACCATTTGAACGGACCGCCCGGATCCTTGAAGCAGGAGCGGTGTTTAACAGCCCGGCATGACCTTGTCATGCGGGGCGGAAACCGGGGCTCGATGCCTAGAGCGTCACGCCGACACGCTCGCCCCACATCCCGAGATTGACGATCCGCCACAGCGTGAAATCAAGGGGGCGCCTGCCGTCGAGCATCTCCTTGGCCAGGGAACGCACTCCATCGGCATTCATCAGCCCCGGATAGCGCGCCAGCGTCTTCTCGATACCGTCCTCCACCTGCCCCCGCAGCGGCCCGCGGAACCAGATCTGCTCCGGCGTCGCGAAGCCGAGCTTGTCGCGCCGTTCGCGCACGCTTTCCGGCAGGACATGGGCCATGCCACGCCGCAGGACGCGCTTAGTGTCGCCGCCGACGATCTTGTGGTCATTCCCGAGCGCGAGGTCGAACTCGACGAGCGGATGGTCGAGGAAGGGCACGCGCGCCTCGATGGAATGGGCCATCGAGTTGCGGTCCTCCCAATGCAGCAGCATGGCGAGATTGGAGCCATAGGTCATCGTCATGCACAGCGTGCGAAGGTCAGCCACCGGTGGAAGGCCGAGTTCGTCGCTGGCCAGTTCGAGGGCCGTGCGGGGATTTCCCTTTTCACGCAGGATGTCCGTCCCCAGCCAGTCATGCTGGGTGAGGGCGCGGTGCTGGCGCCGCAACAAGCCACCGAGACCGCGGGGCAGCAACGGCACGAGATGATGCTTGATCTGATCAGCGATCGAGGTGCCGTGATAGCGGTTGCGTTCGAGGATCGTGGTCAGCAGCTGACCGAAGCGTCGGCGCCGGGTCAGATCGGCCATGTAGTAGGAAAAGCCGCCATGGTAGCCGGCGAGCTGCTCGTCGGCCCCCTGTCCGTCGAGCATCACCTTGACGCCGACCCGCCTCGCCTCCTCGAAGACGCACCATTGTGCGAAGATCGAGGTCGAGCCGAAGGGCTCGTCCTGGTGCCAGGTGATGTCCGAGGCGCGCTGGAAGACGTCCTCCGCCTTCGGGAAAATATAATGCGGTTCGGTGTGCGCGTGCGCGACGACCGCATCCATGAACGGCTTCTCGTCGACGCTTTTCTCGGCGTAGCAGGCGGAGACGGTGTTGACCTTCGCTCCGCCGCTTCCAGAGCCCATCATCTGCGCCATCAAGCCGACGATGGAGGATGAATCGAGGCCTCCCGAGAGGCACGAACCAACAGGAACATCCGAGCGCAGATGCAGGCGGACCGATTCGGTCAGAAGCTCGCGGAAGCGGCCCGCGGCCTCGTCCTCGGTCAAGGAGATATCGCCGGCAGTGGCCGGATACCAGCGACGTGGCAGCGCCTGCAGGGCAACGTCGCGGCTTGCATCGATCATGACGCATTCGCCGCCGCGCAGCTGGAAGACGCCCTCGAACATGGTTTCAGAGGTGTGGTCGGAAATGCCCGAGGCAAGGAAGTCGTGCACGCGCGCGACGTTCATGCGGCCCGACACTCCGGGAAGACCGAGCAACTGCTTGATCTCAGAGCCGAAAGCCACGCCGCGCGGATTCGTCACGATATAGAGCGGCTTGATGCCGTAGCGGTCCCGGGCGGCAAAGAGCTTCTTGTCGCGATCGTCCCAGATCAGGAAGGCGAACATGCCGCGCAGCCGCGGCAACATATCTTCGCCCCAGAGCATATAGGCGCGAAGCAGCACCTCGGAATCCGATTCCGAGACGAAGACCTCACCCTTGGCCCGCATCTCCTCGCGCAGCTCGATATAGTTGTAAATCTCGCCGTTGAAGACGAGCTGATATCGGCCCGAGGCATCACCCATCGGCTGCAGGCCGGCATCCGAAACATCGATGATGGCGAGCCTGCGGTGGCCGAGCGCCACCGGGCCTTTCGGACTGGCATAGACCTCCCAGCCGCGACCATCGGGACCGCGATGCGCGACAATATCGATCCGTTGCGGGTCGGGCTCGAAGCCGATCGACCCAAAAATGCCGCACATCCCGTAGCCTCATCAAAGCGGATCGGCCCCGCCAAACGTACGGCCGGAGCGCCCCGCGTGGCTTATAGTGATCAGAATTCCATCGGTCGAGAGCGCGACAATGTACGCTCGGACGACCGCCGCGCCTAAAAAGGCACGAGCCGGTTTGGAACTTCGTCGCATTGCGGCCAATCGATCCCGCGCCTATGCCACAGTACCAGTTCGGACGGATCGCTATCCGCCATTTGACGGGAACCGCCATGCCCGACCCCGCCTCCTCCGACCGCCGCCTGATCGGCAGCTTCGACTATGTCGTGATCGGGGCGGGTTCTGCCGGCTGCGTCGTCGCCAACCGGCTGGCGGCCGATCCGGAGACCAAGACCCTGGTGCTCGAAGCCGGCGGCCTGGACGACTGGATCTGGTTCCACATCCCGGTCGGCTATCTCTTCGCGATCGGCAATCCCCGCGCCGACTGGCTGTTCCAGACCGAGCCGCAGGCCGGTCTCGGCGGGCGGGCGCTGGCCTATCCGCGCGGCAAGGTGGTCGGCGGCTCCTCCGCGATCAACGCCATGGTCTATATGCGTGGCCAGGCCGCCGATTACGACGGCTGGCGCCAGCGCGGCCTTTCCGGCTGGGGCTGGGACGACGTGCTGCCCTATTTCCTTGCGCATGAGGACCATATCGCGCCGCCGCCCGGCGGGCTGCACAAGGCCGGCGGGGAATGGCGCGTCGAGCATCCGCGCGTGCGCTGGGCGATCCTCGATGCGATCCGCGATGCGGCGGAAGCCGCCGGCATCGCCAAGATCCCGGATTTCAACACCGGCGACAATGAAGGCTCCTCCTACTTCCAGGTGAACCAGCGGCGCGGACGGCGGCTCAGCGCCTATCGCGCCTTCCTGAAGCCGCTGCTCGAGCAGAAGGAGCGCCATAACCTCCGACTCGAGACCCGCGTCCATGTCGAGCGCATCGTCTTCGAGGATGGCAGGGCCAAGGCGGTCGAATTCACCCATGGGCTGGGCACGCCGAGCGAGGAAAAACTCCGGGTCGAGGTCAATGGCGAGGTCGTGCTCTCAGCCGGCGCCGTCGCCTCCCCGCTCCTGCTCGAACGCTCCGGCATCGGCGGCGGCGCGCGATTGCAGAACCTCGGCATCGAGACGCTGGTCGATGCACCCAGCGTCGGCGAGAACCTGCAGGACCATCTCCAGATCCGGCCGGTCTACAAGGTCCAGGGCGTCAAGACGCTGAACAGCGACTATGCCAGGCTCTGGCGCCGGCCGCTGATGGCACTGGAATGGGCGGCTTTGCGCACTGGCCCGCTCACCATGGCCCCGTCGCAGGTCGGCGCCTTCGCGAAATCTTCGCAGCAATACGCGACGGCGAACCTGCAATATCATTTCCAGCCGCTCTCGCTCGACAGCTGGGGTTCGGGACTCCACCCGTTCGACGCCTTCACGGCCAGCGTCTGCAATCTCAGGCCGACCAGCCGCGGCAGCGTGCATCTGCGCTCGGCCGATCCACGCGATGCTCCGGTGATCTCGCCGAACTATTTCGACACCGAGGAGGATCGACAGGTCGCGGTCGACGCGATGAAGCTGACGCGCCGCATCGTGGCGCAGACGCCGCTCGCCCGCTTCCGGCCCGAGGAATACATGCCGGGCGAAGCGGTCCAGTCGGACGACGCCTTGCTCGACGCCGCCGCCAAGCTGGGGACAACGATCTTCCATCCGGTCGGCACGGCGCGGATGGGCAGCAACGATGATCCGGGCGCAGTTCTCGACGAGCGGCTGCGCGTGCGCGGTGTTTCGGGCCTGCGCGTCATCGACGCCTCGGTGATGCCGGCGATCACATCCGGTAACACCGCCAATCCGACGATGATGATCGCCGAGAAGGGCGTAGCGATGCTCAAGGAAGACGCACGCCGGTAGGGGTTGTCGCGCCGGGCGGCATGGAATTGCCGCAAATCCCGGCCTATGAATCGGTTGCGATGACCGAAGATCTTCCGCCCCCATCAGCACCGGAGCGTGGCCCGCTTACACGTGGCTTGCTCGCGGTCCTGCGCGCCGTCATCACCGTCTTCGTCGTCCTCGACGAGCTCCTGCGGCCGCTCTACCGGCCGCTGCTGCGCCGGCTCGCGGAATTGCGCGTCATGCGCCGGCTCGAGGAGAGCGTCGCCGCCCTGCCGCCGCCGCTCGTCCTGCTGGCGCTGGCGGTCCCCTTCGCTATTGCCGAGCCGCTGAAGCTCTTCGGCCTCGTGCTGTTTGCGCGCGGGCAGTTCTGGCCCGGGCTGGTGGTCACCGCCTTCGCGCATCTGATGAGCTTCGTCTTCGTCGAGCGCATCTATCACGCCGGCCGCGAGAAACTGCTGCGCTATCGCTGGTTCGCCTGGATCATGGGACAGGTGGTGCGCGTGCGCGACAGCGTGCTTGCCCGGGTCAGGGCTACGGCTGCCTATGGCCTGGCGATGCGGACACGCGATGCCGTGCGCCACTGGTGGCGCACGATGCTGGCCTAAGTCTTTTTTGCCGCATTTTCTTCACGCGAACCGGTGTCCACTTCGCTCGAAAATGCTCTAGCGGCTGCGCGCCAGCAGGAAAAGCGCGCCGGCGGCAAGCGCCGAGAAGGCGATCAGCAGCAGTGTCGAGAGCATGACGCCGCCGCGCTCCAGCGAGACGGCGAAGACGAGCGGCGCCGCCGCCTTGATGACGAGGCCCGGCGCCGAGAGCTTGCCCATGGTTGCGCCAAAGCCAACCGGGCCGAAGAGCTGGAGCGGGACGGTGCCGCGCACGATCGAGCTCAGCCCCATGCTGATGCCGAAGGCGATGGCGAAGAGCCCGGCGACGACCGGAAGCGAACCGCCGACAAGGAGCAGAGCGAGACCGAGCGGCATCAGACAGCCTGAGACCCAGGCCGTCGTGACTGGCGAGACGGCGCGGCCGAACAGCATCTCGACAAGGCGACCTGCGACCTGCGACGGCCCGAGCATCGCGCCGATGCCGACCGCGACGGCCGCGCTGAGCCCGAAGCCCTGGAGCAGCGCGAGCATATGCACCGCCATAGCCGAGACGACGAAGCCCTGGAGCGAGAAGGCCAGCGCCAGCAGCAGGAAGGCGCGGCGGCGCGCATCGCCATGGAGATAAGCCAGCTCCGGCTCCTGCGGGGCCGGCGTAGCCGCATCCATGGCCTGCGCGACGACCGGCCGCTTCACCCGCCCGGGCAGGAAAAACAGGTGCAGGGGCAGGCAAACCAGGAACTGCGAGAGGCCGTAGAGCCGGTAGACGCCGCGCCAGTCGAACATCCCGAGCAGGCTCGAGGTCAGCGGCCAGAACAGGGTCGAGGCGAAGCCGCCGATCAGGGTGAGCTGGCTGATGGCGCGGCGCGCCTGGCTGCCGCGCGCCTGCGTCAGCGCAGCGAAGGCAGCGTCGTAGAACACAGCGGTGGTCACCGCCTGCAGGGCAACCATCGCAAGCGTATAGCTGACGATGCCGCGCGCCTCGGCCAAGGCGAAGAGCGAGAGGCCAGCCAGCGCGGAGCCGATCGTCATCACCAGCCGCGTACCGTAGCGGTCGATCAGGCCGCCAGTGACGGGGGCGACGGCGCCGCCCAGCAAAAGGCCGATCGCGAAGCCGCCGAAGGTCCATTCCGGCGCCCAGCCGAAATCGGCGGTCATGCGCGGCGCCAGCACGGTGAAGGCATAGAACAGCGTACCGTAGCCGAAGACCTGCGTCACGCCGAGCGCGGGGATCAGCGAAGGGCCGCCCGGCCGGAGGAATCTGGGCGAAGCCATCGCCGCCACCTGCTGTCGCTCAGACGATCTGGTTGCGCAGGTTCGCTTCGCCGCGTTCGAGGCGACCCAGATTGTCCAGGAGGATATCCACCACATTGCCTTCATAGGCGCGGGTCTCGCCGGCGCTGTGCGGGGTGACGATGACCTGCGGCATGCGCCAGAACGGCGAGACCGGCGGCAGCGGCTCCTCATGGAAACAGTCGAGCCCGGCCCCCGCGATGCCGCTGTTGCCGAGCGCATCGAGCAAGGCCATCTCGTCGACGACGCGGCCGCGCGCGACATTGATCAGGAAAGCGCTCGGCTTCATCGCGCCGAGGATGCGGGCATCGATCAGCCCCTCCGTCTCTGGCGTCAGCGGGCAGGTCAGCGCGACGAAATCGGCCTGTGCCACCGCTTCCGCGAGCTTGCTCGGATGGATGACGGCCTCGACATGCGGTTGCGCCTCTGCGCTTCGGCGCACGCCGATGACGCGCATGTCGAAGGCGGCCGCCAATTTCGCCAGCCGCAGGCCGATGCGGCCGAGCCCGACGACGACCAGCGTCTTGCCGCCGAGCTCGTCCTCGCGCAGCGCCCTGTCGCCGATCATCGGGCGCCAGAACTGCTTCGCCTGGTTGTCCCGGGCAAAATGGATCTGGCGGGTCAGCGCCAGGATCAGCGACATCGCATGCTCGGCGACGGCCCGCTCATTGCTGCCCTGGGCGCTGGCGAGGCGAATGCCGGCGGCGCCGATCGCGGGTTTGTCGAACTGGTCGGTGCCGGCGCTGATCGACTGGATGAAACGCAGCTTCGGCAATCGCGGCAGCAGGTCGTTGCGCCAGAGCCCGGAGACGACGAGCACATCGGCTTCCGGGGCCCGCTCGCGCAGGTCGTCGAGGCTGTTGACCTCGAAGCTTTTCGCGGCGCGGCCGCGCGTCAGGAACTCGTCCCGAAGCTGATAGGCGGCATGGGCGAAGCCGATCGTCAGTTCGCCTTCCGGCGGCAGGAATGCCATGCGTTGTCTCTCCCCGATTCCTTTTCGATGGACGTTAGCGGGCGCGCCCGCTCCTGTCCCCGCACTGGCCGCATGCAAGCTTCACGCTGATGGCGATGCTCAGGGGACAGCGACGCTGAGCGCCGCGTGCAGGCGCGACCAGGAAAGCTCGTCGCCCGGCAGGCCGAAACGCAGGCGATCCGGCGCATTCTGGAAGCGGCGAACATAGATGCCGTGGCGGCCGAGGCGGGCGAAGAGCGCCGCCGCTTTCGGCGTTTCGAGGAGGCGGAACAGGGTGGTTCCTCCGATGACGCGCCCATGCGGCGCCAGCAGGGCATCGAGACGCGCGGCATCCTGCGCCCGTTCCCGGCCGGTCCCGGCGAGCCAATCGGCATCGGACAGCGCCTGTGCGCCGACATGGAGCGCCGGGCCGGCAACCGACCAGGGACCGAGCGCCGCCTTGAGCCGCGCCATCGGCTCGGGCGCGCCGATGGCGAAACCGAGTCGCAGCCCGGCAAGGCCATAGGTCTTGCCGAAGGAGCGCAGCACGATCGTGCCATCAGGCAAACCCGGCACGATGCTGGCTTCGGGCGTGAAATCGGCGAAGGCCTCATCGATGACGAGGAGGCCGGCGCGGGCGGCGCAATGCGCGGCAAGGCTCGTGATCTCGGCCAGCGACAGCACGCGCCCATCGGGATTGTTCGGGTTGACCACGACAATGGTCGCGGCCGCCTCGGCAGGCGTAGCGGTTTCGCTGACGGCATAGCCCGCCTTGCGCCAGGCATGGCCGTGCTCGGCATAGGTGGGGCCCAGAATCGTGACGGGGCCGGCCGGCGCGAGGCGCGGCAGCAATTCGATCAGGATCTGCGTGCCGGGCGCCGCCACGATGTCTGCGTGAGCCGGAACGCGATAGGCCTCGCGGGCAGCCGCAATCAACGCCGCCTCGTCATCGGCGCCCGGCAGGCGCGTCCAGAGGCTTAACGGCAGCGCCGGAAGCGGATAGGGGATCGGATTGATCCCGGTGGAGAGATCGACCCAAGGCTCAGGCGCTTCCGGAAAGAGCGCGCGGGCCGTGGCGAGATCGCCGCCATGCCAGATATCATCCTCAGCCACGACCCCGTCCGCGTCCTGCATGAACCTCTCCGCCAGCCTGCCGCTGCTCGTGCTCGCGCTGACCGTCGAGGCGGCCTTCGGCTATCCCGAGCGCTTCTATGCCGCAATCGGCCATCCCGTCACCTGGATCGGGAAGCTGATCGGCTGGCTGGACCGATTGCTCAATCGGGAAACCGCTTCCTTCGCCCTGCGCAAGGCGATGGGGGTGCTGGCACTCCTGCTGCTGCTCGCCGTTGTCATCGCGCTGTCGGCGCTGGTCCAGCGCCTGTGCCTCTCCTTCGGGCCGCTCGGCCTGATCCCGCTCGCACTGATCGCCTCGACGCTGATCGCCCAGCGCAGCCTCTACGAGCATGTCGCCCGCGTCGCCGAGGGGTTGGAGCGGGAGGGGCTGGAAGGCGGGCGTCGTGCCGTCTCGATGATCGTCGGGCGCAATCCGCAGACGCTGGACGAGGCCGGCGTGTCGCGTGCGGCGATCGAAAGCCTCGCCGAAAATTTCTCGGACGGCATCACCGCGCCAGCCTTTTGGCTGGGTGTTGGCGGTTTGCCGGGCATCGCCACCTACAAGGCAATCAACACGGCCGATTCGATGATTGGCCACCGCGCGCCGCGCCATCTCGCCTTCGGCTGGGCGGCGGCGCGGCTCGACGATCTCGTCAACCTGCCGGCATCGCGACTGACGGCGCTGCTGCTGGTGGTCTCGGCAGCGCTCGATCCGGCGGCGGATGCGGGCGGCGCCTGGCGCGCGGTGCGGCGCGATGCCGGCAAGCACGGCTCGCCCAATGCCGGCTGGCCTGAAGCCGCGATGGCGGGCGCACTGGGCCTGCGCCTCGCCGGGCCGCGCACCTATGGCGAGACCCGCGTCGAGGACCACTGGATGGGCGATGGCCGGGCCGAGGCCAACGCGGCCGATATCCGCCGGGCACTCACGCTCTACAAGCGCTCCTGCGGCCTGCTCTGGGCGCTGGCGGCGCTGTTCGCGGCCTTGACGCTGCTCTGAAGCTCAGTTCGGCACCGGCACGGCCCGCCGCGCGATCGCCTGCAGATCGGCGCCCTGCGGGAGCGAGCCGAAATGACCGGACCAGCCGCCGGCCAATCGCGATGCGACATAGGCGTCGGCAACCGCATGCGGCGCGTGACGGATCAGCAGCGAGGCCGAGAGCCCGAGCGCCATGCGCTCGACGAAGCGCCGGGCCAGATGCTCGTGGCGGAGCACATCGACGAGGTCGGTTTCCAGTTCGGCGATAAACGCGTCGTAGCGGGGATCGCTGCCGCGGGCGGCGCGCAACTCGTCGAGCAGGGCCGGCACGCAATCCGGATAGCGGCGGATCGAGCGGAGAACGTCGAGGCAGACGACATTGCCCGTGCCCTCCCAGATGCCGTTGAGCGGCGCCTCGCGATAGAGCCGCGCCATCAGGTGGTCCTCGATGAAGCCGTTGCCGCCATGGCATTCGAGCGCCTCGACCACGACCGGCGTGGCGCGCTTGCAGTTCCAGTATTTGGCGATCGGCGCGCCGATGCGGCCGATGAGCTTCTCCGCCTCACTGTCGCCCTCGCGGTCGAGCGCATGGACGAAGCGGAAGGCGAGCCAGGCAGAAGCCTCCGCTTCGAGCGCGAGGTCGGCGATGACATTCGCCATGATCGGCTGGTCGATCAGCGCCTTCTGGAAGGCGCGGCGGTGCGCCGTGTGATGCGCGGCCTGCGCCACCGCATGACGCATCAAACCGGCCGAGCCGACGGCGAAATCGAGCCGCGTATAGTGATTCATCTCCAGCCCGGCGCGGATGCCATGGCCGGGCTCGCCGATGAGATGGGCGATCACGCCGCGGAATTCGACCTCGGAGGAAGCGTTCGACTTGTTGCCGCACTTGTCCTTGAGCCGCTGGATCTGCAGGCGATTGCGCGACCCGTCCGGCAGCCAGCCCGGCACAACGAAGCAGGAGACGCCCTCTTCCGTGCGCGCCAGCGTCAGGAAGACGTCGGAATGCGGGACGGAGAAGAACCATTTATGGCCGGTGAGAGAATAGGTGCCGTCGGCATTGCGGGTCGCGACCGTCTGGGTCTGGCGCAGGTCCGAGCCGCCCTGCTTCTCGGTCATCGCCATGCCGACCGTGCCGCCGCGCTTCTGCGCAGCCGGCAAGGGGCGACCGTCGTAATCGGAGGAGGTGATCAAACGACCGAACTCGGCCCAGCGCGCCGGGTCGCGCTGCAGAACGGGGATCGCCGAATAGGTCATGCCGAGCGGACAACAGATGCCGTTCTCGCCCTGGTTCCAGAGATAGGAGACCGCCGCCCGCGCCGCCTGTGCGCCGGCTCGTGGCTTGGTCCAGCACAGCGAATGGAACTCGTCGCGCATCGCGAGCTCCATCAATTCGTGCCAGGCCGGATGGAACTCGATCTGGTCGACGCGCCGACCCCAGCGGTCATGCGTGCGCAATTCCGGCAGGCTGCGATTGGCCTGCCGCGCCAGATCCTGCACCGCTTGCGAGCCGACATGACCGCCGACCACGCTCGCCTGTCCGCGGAACCAGCCGGCGCCGAAAGCGTCGAGAATGCTGCCGAGCGCAGGGTCCGCGGCGAAAGCGTCGTAATCTGCCAGCGCCGGCGCCTGGTTCAGGACTTCGTGCGTGTCGTAGCCGTAGGCATCGAGCGTGGTCATGCGGCCTGTCCTTCTCGGGAAATCAGCGCGGCAAGGGAGAGATCGGCGAGCGCCGCCGCGATCTCGCGTCCGCGCTCGGGCGTGATCGGACGGTCCGGCGAAAGCGGACCGATCAGCGCCTCCATGAAGCCGCCGACGATCATCGCCGCAGCGGCATCGGGATCGACGGGGCGGAAGGCGCCCTGCCCTTCGCCCTCGACGACGAGCGCACGAAAAATGCCGGCGATCTCGCGGCGATAGTCCAGCCGCGTCGCATCGACGGCCGGATCGGCGGGCTCGGCGATCATCGACCAGGCGAGGCGGCGGTTGGCGAAAGCGCGGCGGGCGAAGGCTTCCACCGCAGCAGTCAGTCGCTCGGCCACGGGGGCGTCGCTCGCGGCGATCTCACGCAGCACGGCAAGCTCGCGCGAGGATACGGCCGCAACGATCTCGGCCATCAACTCGGCCTTGGAGGCGAAATAGGAATAGACGCTGCCGGTCGAGACGCCGCTGGCGGAGGCCACCGCGGCGATCGAGGTTTCCTGGAAGCCGACCTCCGAAACGATTCCGCGCGCAGCGGCGAGGATCGCCTCGCGCTTACCAGCCTTGCGCGGTTGCTTCGATTGGGTGCCAACCATCCGCGGCCTCAAAATTGAATTTGAATTCGGATTCAATTTGAAACTATGGCTTGCCGTCGTCAAGGGGCGGCCATTGGGAGATCAACGCAGCGCAGAGCAACCCGACGTCCGGGTTGCTCTGCGGACCTCGATACCGGAATCGAGCCGGCCCAAGCGGTCAGGAGGGCGGCGCGCTGCGGTGTTCGCCCGCCCCGCCACGACCGGCCAAGCGCTCGACCGAATGATCGATGGCGAGCAGGACGAGCGCGAGCAGCGTTGCCGACGCCACGATGGCATGATCGCCGAGCCCGGCGGCGCAACCGAGCGCGGCGGTGACCCATATCGCTGCGGCCGTAGTCAGGCCCGTCGGCGTCGAATGGCCCCGGCGCAGGACGATGACGCCCGCACCCAGGAAACCGATTCCGGTGAGCAGCCCTTGGACGACGCGGCTGGCGGCATCCGCCTCATGCGGTTCGCTGAAGATCGTCACGGCAGCGGCCGTGCCCAATCCGACCAGACCGAAGGTGCGGATTCCTGCCGCCCGCTGCTTGTTGGTCCGCTCCCAGCCGACGACGATGCCGGCAGCCATCCCTGCCAGCAGCCTGAGCAGGAGATCCAGCTCTCCCCACAGAAAACCACTCATGGCCCACCCCCGAAAACGATGATCGAGGGCAAGAACGCATGAGAACCGCTCGCGTTCGTTCCGTTGCGGAGAGCCGGCAGCCAGTGAGATATCGCTTTTAGAACTCGATGCCTTCCTGCGCCTTCACGCCGGCAGCAAAATGATGCTTCACAAGCGTCATCTCGGTGACGAGATCGGCTACCTCGATCAGCTCCGGCTTGGCGTTGCGGCCGGTGACGACGATGTGCAGGTCCGGCCGGCGCGCCGCCAGCGTCGTCACGACCTCGGCCAGCGGCAGATAGTCGTAGCGCAGGGCGATGTTCAGCTCGTCCAGCACCAGCAGCCTGATCCCGGGATCGGCCATCAACCCCTTCGCCTTGGCGAAGGCGCGTTCGGCGGCGGCGATGTCACGAGCCTTGTCCTGCGTCTCCCAGGTGAAGCCCTCGCCCATGCTGTGCCAGCTCACCTGATCGCCGAAGGCTTCGAGCGCCTTGCGCTCGCCGGTCGACCAGGCGCCCTTGATGAACTGCACCACGCCGATCCGCCAGCCATGGCCGAGCGCCCGCAGGATCAGTCCGAAAGCCGCCGTCGACTTGCCCTTGCCGGGGCCGGTATTGACGATCAGCAGCCCCTTCTCGAGCGTCTTGGAGGCGACCTCGGCGTCCTGTACCGCCTTGCGCTTCTCCATCTTCGCCTTGTGGCGGGCGGCGTCTTCGGTGTTGGTCATTATCTAATCCGCATCATTTCACGCGCATCGGCAATCCGGCCACCATGAAGACCACGCTGGCCGCACGCGCCGCAAGCGCCTGATGCAGGCGCCCGGCCTCGTCGCGAAAGCGGCGGGCGAGCGCGTTCTCCGGCACGATGCCGAGCCCGACCTCGTTGCCGACCAGGACGAGCGGGGCGGAAACGTGCTCGCAAGCGGCGATCAGAACTTCGCGCGCAGCGGCCGTGTCGCGCTCCGCAAGGATGAGGTTGGTCAGCCAGAGTGTCAGGCAATCGACCAGAACCGGCCGGCCCGCCGGCTGGGCGGCGATCGCCTCGGCTAGGTCGAGCGGCGCATCGACCGTCTGCCAGCCGGCCGAGCGGCGGGCGCGATGCTCGGCGATGCGCGCGCGCATCTCGTCGTCATAAGCCTGGGCGGTGGCGATATAGCTCCAGGGCGCTGGACAAGCCTCGATCAGCGCCTCGGCATGGCGGCTCTTGCCGGAGCGGGCACCGCCGAGGACGAGGGTGAGGTGGGAAATTTCGTTCGGCATCGTGGAAGCAGGGTTCAAAAGACCATCCTGCATTGCACAGCGGCACGGCGAAGGCTAATGATCGTCGCTGACGGTGCCTCCGCGAGGAGGTGAAAAGGGAACGCGGTGCGAGACCGCGGCTGCCCCCGCAACTGTAAGCGGATGTCCTTCGCCATCGGCCACTGGAGCGCTCGCTCCGGGAAGGCGGCAAGGGACGCGAAGTCCGTGAGCCAGGAGACCTGCCGTCAACCCGCAGAGATCCAACCGGCTGCCGGCGGGGCGGCCACGGAGAACGCATATGAACACCGTTTCGGTTTCCACCCCCACACTCAGCGTTTCGGAACGCGTCAAGGCGGTCGCAGCCGCGCTCGTGATCGGCGTCGCGCTGATCTACACGACCGGCTTCGCGGCCTCGACCAATGTCCACAACGCCGCGCACGACACCCGTCACGGCCTCGCCTTTCCCTGCCACTGAGGGAAAGCATCCATGATCACGCGTGTTCTCACGGTCAGCATTCTGGCCGGGCTTCTGGCTGGCTTGATCGTCGCCGCCTTGCAGCATGTCACCACCACCCCGCTGATCCTCAAGGCCGAGACCTATGAGGCGGCGCTGGCGCTGAAAGCGCCGACGCTCGCCGCGTTCGACGGCGAGGCGAAACTCATCCTCGCGCATGGCCCGGCCGGCGACGCCCCCGGCCACGACCATGCCGAATGGAAGCCGCAAGACGGCTTCCAGCGCACCCTCTTCACCGGCGCGGTGACGATCGCGACCGCGATCGGCTTCGCGGCGCTGTTGCTCGCGGGCATGATCGCGGCGGGCGACAGGATCGACCAGCGCAGCGCCCTCGTCTGGGGGGCCTGTGGCTTCCTGGCGTTGGGGCTCGCGCCGGCGATGGGGCTCGCGCCGGAGTTGCCGGGGGCAGCCTCGGCCGCGCTGGAGCAACGCCAGCTCTGGTGGCTCTGGACCGCCATCGCCACCGGGGTCGGGCTGTTCCTGTTCCTGCGCTTCGATCAGCCCTGGCTGAAGCTCGTGGCGATCGTCCTGATCCTGCTCCCGCATGTCGTCGGTGCGCCGCATCCGGCCGCGCCGGAGAGCAAGGTTCCGGCCGAGGTCGCCGCCCATTTCGCGGCGCTCTCGCTCGGCATCCAGGCCGCGCTCTGGCTCGTCACCGCCTTCATGGTCGGCGTGCTCTGGCCACGGGCGACCCGCCGGGCCGCCGAAGCCTGAAAGCAAGCCATGTCCGAGGGCGACCTCACCATTCATGTCTGCACGGCCTGCCGCCGTGCCCGCGCCGATCTCCCGGAGGGTTACGACCAGCCGGGTCTGGCACTGGCCGAGCGCCTCGCCGCACAGCTCAAAGCCAAGGGCAGCACGATCCCCGTGCTGCCCGTCGAGTGCCTCTGCGTCTGCAAGCGGCCCTGCACCATCGCGCTCAGCGCCGACGGCAAATGGACCTATCTGATCGGCGATCTCGACACCGACACCCATCTCGACGAGATCGTCGGCGCGGCGGAGGCCTATGCCGCCAGCGCCAACGGCATCGTTCCCTGGAAAGAGCGGCCGCAGTCCTTCCGCAAGGGCGTGGTCGCACGCGTGCCGCCTCTGCCGGCGCGCCAGCAAGGATGACATCATGAACGCTCCGCAGACCGCCAATCTCGGCAAGACGCCTTGCACCATCATCACCGGCTTCCTCGGCGCCGGTAAGACGACGCTGGTGCGCCATCTCCTCGAGAATGCGCAGGGCAAGAAGCTCGCCGTGCTCGTCAACGAATTCGGCGATCTCGGCTTCGACGGCGAATTCCTCAAGGGCTGCGGCATCGCCGGCTGCAGCGACGAGGACGTGGTCGAATTGCCGAACGGCTGCATCTGCTGCACCGTCGCCGACGATTTCGTGCCGGCGCTTGAGAAGCTGCTGAACCGGCCCAACCCGCCCGAGCATATCCTGATCGAGACCTCGGGCCTCGCTTTGCCGAAGCCGCTGGTGCAGGCCTTCAACTGGCCGGCGATCCGCTCGCGCGTCACGGTCGACGGCGTCATCGCCGTGGTCGATGGCCCGGCCGTGGCCGAGGGCCAGTTCGCCGATGATCCGGAGGCACTCGCGGCGCAGAAGGCTGCCGACGCCTCGGTCGAGCACGACAACCCGCTGGAGGAGGTGTTCGAGGACCAGATCCTCTGCGCCGACCTCATCCTGCTCAACAAGAGCGACCTCGTCGACGAGGCCCGCCGGGCGCGGGTCAAGGCCGAGATCGCCGAACACCTGCCCAAGGCGATCAAGATCGTCGAGACCGCCCATGGCAAGGTCGAGCCGACGCTGATCGTCGGCCTCGGCGCGGCTGCCGAGAGCGATCTCGCCGCCCGCCCCTCGCATCACGGCGAGGGCGAGCACGACCACGACCATGACGATTTCGACTCAGTCGCCCTGCCGCTGCCGGCCGGGCTCACCCCGGAAGACCTCACAGCGCGCGTTGCCAAGGCCGCCGAGGCCGAGGGCGTGCTGCGGCTCAAGGGCTTCACAGCCGTACCGGGCAAGCCGATGCGCCTCGTCGTGCAGGGCGTCGGCCGCCGCGTCGGTCATCATTTCGACCGGGCCTGGGGTGCGAGCGAGCCGCGCGACGGCCGCCTCACCGTTATCGGGCTCAAGGGCTTCGATCTCAAGGCCGTGGAAGCGGCTCTCGCGGGGGCGTAACATCGGCCGATGCACCTCCTCCCGACCAGCGAGATCAGGCTCGACGACGGCGCGGACGCCGTCGATCTCGCCCTGCCACCGGGAGATGTGCTCGTTCTGTCCTTCACCGACAGCGACCTCTCGGCGCTGGCGGTGGCGGCAGGTGACAGCAACCTGTCGGTGCGGCTCGCGCCGCTCCGACGCCTGAAGCATCCCCTCTCGGTCGATTTCCTGATCGAGAAGACGGTTGCGCAATGCCGCTTCGTGCTGCTGCGCTGCCTCGGCGGGCTCGATTACTGGCGCTACGGCATCGAGCAGCTCGGCGCGGCTTGCCGCGAGCGCGGCATTCCGCTTGCGATCCTGCCCGGCGACGAGCGCGACGACCCGCGCCTCGGCGAGCATGCGACGGTGCCGGCGGATTTCGCAGCCGAACTGCTGGCCTATTTCCAGGCTGGCGGCGGCGCCGCGAACATGCGGCGGCTGCTCGGGCTGATCGAGCGATACCTGGCCGCGTCGCACGACGCGCAGGACCTCGCTCCGCTCACGCTGCCCTCCTTCTTCGCGCTCAGCCGCAACGGCACGCCCCTGCCCTGGCGCGAAGCGCTCGCCGCCCTTTCCGCCGACAAGCCGCTCGTCCCGGTCCTGCAATATCGCTCCGGCGTCGCGGCCGGCGATACCGCCATGGGCGAGGCGGTCGCCGCCGCCCTCGCCGCCCGCGATCTCGCCCCCCTCCCGCTCGCGCTGACCAGCCTGAAAGACCCGTCGGCCACGGCCGAACTCGCGGCGCTGATCGCAATACGCAAGCCGGCTCTGATCGTCACCACCACCGCCTTTTCCGCGCGTGGAGGTGCCGATTTCGTGCTCGACGGCGCCGATTGCCCGATCCTGCAAGCCGTGCCGGTCGGCAGCCCGCGCGAAGCCTGGGACGCCTCGCCGCGCGGGCTTTCCGCCGCCGATCTCGCCATGCAGGTGGCACTCCCCGAATTCGACGGACGCATCGGCGCCGTGCCGGTCGCCTTCAAGGCCGAGGAGACCGACCCGGCGACCGGCCTGTCCATCCGCCGGCTCGTACCGGATGCCGACGGCATCGCGGCACTGGCCGATCTGGCTAATGGCTGGATCGCGCTGGCTCGGAAACCCGCCGCCGAACGCCGGCTCGCGCTGGTGATGTCGGATTATCCCGCACGCGGCGGCCGGGCCGGCTTCGCCGTCGGTCTCGACACGCCCGCAAGCGTGATCGCGATCAGGGGCTTGCTGGCGGACGCGGGGTATGAGGTTGGCTCGTCCACCAACACCCCCTCGCCGGTCATCCCGGGCGACCAAGGGGAGACCCGGGATCCATGCCTGAGCCTTTCCGAGCGGCGTTCCGGCGTGGATCCCGGATCGGCGCCGCTGACGCGGCTTGTCCGGGATGACGATGAGGGACTGACAGAGGGGGCCTTGCTGATGGCCTCGCTCACCGCGGGCCCTGCAAGCCTGAGCCTCCCGCTTGCGACCTATCGCGACTGGCTCGCGACCATCCCCGCCCTAGCGCGCGACGCCCTCGCCGCCAGCCACGACGAGCCCGAGACCGACCCGGCTTGCCGCAATGGCGCCTTCCATTTCCGCGCCGCGCGCTATGGCCACCTCACCGTCGCCTTGCAGCCGCCACGCGACGCCACGCCCGACCGCAAGGCGCGCTATCACGACCCCGACGCCCCGCCTGGCCACGGCTATCTCGCCTTCTATCTCGCGCTCCGCCAATCCGAAGCCATCGATGCCCTGATCCATCTGGGCACGCACGGAACCATGGAATGGCTGCCGGGCAAGGCGGTCGCGCTTTCCGCCACATGCTGGCCACGGCTCGCGGTCGGCGGGCTCCCGGTGATCTACCCTTATGTCGTCGATGACCCCGGCGAGGCCGCGCCGGCCAAGCGCCGGCTCTCGGCCATCACGCTCGGCCATCTGCCGCCGCCTTTGGCTGAAACGGAAACCGCGGGCGAGACAGGCCTGCTACGTGACCTCGTCGAGGAATTCTCGCAGGCGCAGGTGCTCGATCCACGCCGCGCGGATATCGTCGCAGCCGAAATCCGCTCCCGCGCCGAAGCGGCCGGGCTCGCGGCCTCCTGCGGTGTTGCTGATGATACCGAGATGAACGAGGCGCTGACGCGGCTCGACGCGCATCTCTGCGACATCGCCGAACTGCCCTTCCGCAACGGTCTGCACATTTTCGGGCAATCCGAGAGCGACCCGGGTTCAGCCCGCAACGAACGTGAAAATCTGCTGCGCGCCCTCGACGGCCGCTTCGTCGTACCCGGCCCCGCAGGTTCGCCGCATCGAGGCCGGCCGGACGTGCTGCCCACCGGGCGCAATCTCTCGACGCTCGACCCCAGGGCGATCCCGACGCGTGCTGCCACCCGGCTCGGCCTGCTCGCGGCACAGGCGGTGGTCTCGCGCCATCTGCAGGATCATGGCGATTACCCGCGCCGGATCGTCATGGACCTCTGGGCCTCGCCGACGCTCCGCTCGGGCGGCGAGGATATCGCCCACGCGCTCGCCCTGATGGGCGTCGAGCCGCTCTGGGACAACGCGTCGACCCGCGTCACTGGCTTCAGCATCATCCCGCAGCCGAAGCTCGCCTATCCGCGCCTCGACGTGACCGTGCGCATCTCCGGCACCTTCCGCGATACGTTTCCGGGGCAAATCGCCTTGCTCGACCAGGCCGCACGCGCCGTGGCTGCGCTGGACGAGCCGGATGACTGGAACGAGCCGGCCGCCGCCCGCCGTCGCGGCGAGCACGGCGCCCGCATCTTCGGCGCCGCGCCCGGCCGCTATGGCGCGGCGATGGCCGATCGCGTGCTGGACGGCGACTGGACCGAACGCGCGGAATTGGGTGCCGCTTATCTCGCAGCTTCCGACCATACCTATGGCGGGCCGGAAGGGGTCGGCACGGCCGATCCCAGCTTTGCCGCGCGCATCAAAACCTCCGACGCCTTCATCCATGTCAGCGACACCGCCGGGCGCGACATCCTCGAAGCCAGCAGCGCCGCGGACGTCATCGGCGGACTTGCGGCGGCGGCAAAGGCGCTCGGCGCCGATCCCGCGCTCTACAGCCTCGACAGCTCGAACCCGGAAGCGCCGAAGGCACGCACGCTGGCGCAGGACATCGCCCGCATCGTCCATGGCCGCCTGACGCATCCGCGCTGGATCGCCGGCCAGCTCGCCCATGGCTGGCGCGGCGCTGCGGAGCTCGCCGAGGCGGTCGATACGCTCTTCGTCTTCGCGGCGAGCACGGATGCGGTCACCGACGGGCTGTTCGATGCGGTGTTCCAGGCCTATTGCGCCGATCCGCAGGTCTGGGCAGCACTGGAAGCGGCCAATGCGCCGGCTGCGGCCTCGATCCGTTCGCGATTGGCGGAAGCGGCGCGGCGCGGGCTCTGGAGCAGCCGGCGGAATTCTGTCGGTGCCTTTCTGGCGCGGGAGGCGGCAGAATGAATGCCCTTCCCAAGGAAGCCCTGCGGCGCGGCTGGTGCCCGAGCACGCTCAGGCCGATGGAGACCGGCGACGGCTGGCTGGTGCGGCTGCATCCTCCCGGCGCAAAGCTGACGCCCGCGCAATTGCGGCGTATCGCGGCGCTGGCGGGTGAGCATGGCAACGGGCTGATCGAGATTTCGGCTCGCGCCAACCTGCAGATCCGCGGCGTGACGGCCGAGAGCCATCCAAGGCTGGTCGAGCGGTTGCTGGCAGAGCAGCTCGTCGACGAGCACGAAGGCGACGGCCCCCACCGCGTGACGCTGGTCTCGCCGCTGGCGGGACGGGACCCGGACGGCCTGATCGACGCCGCCGCTCTGGCTGCACAGATCGAGCAGCGCGCTCGTACCGTACCCGGCCTGCCGGCCAAGCTTGGCATCGTCGTAGACGATGGCGGCGCACAGGCCCTCAGTGGCTTCTCCGGCGATATCCGGCTGGTTGGAGTGGGCACCGCGAGCGCAGCCTTGTGCCTCGCCGATCGTCTCTGGCTTGGCCCTATCCCGGTCACCGAAGCCGCACCAACCGTGGCGGCGATCCTGCGCGACTTCGCGGCGCGGCGAGCCGCAGCCCCGGATCACATCCGCCGCCTGCGGGACCTGTCACCCGAAGTTCTGGCGAGCCTGACCACGCTGCCTGAAGCCACCGCCCCCGCATCGCGCCCGCCGCCACGGCGCGCGGGATTGTTCGCGCTCGAAGGAGATCGGTTCGCAGCGCTTATCGGCCTGCCCTTCGGCCGTTGCGATGCCGCCGTACTGGACCGGCTCGGTGCCGGGGCCGGCTTGGTTTCCGATATCCGGCTTTCACCCTGGCGCGGGCTCGCCTTCCGCGATCTCGATCGCACCGAAGCCGAGAGCCTGCTGGCGCGGGCCGACGGTCTCGAACTCATCACGCAGGACGACGACCCCCGTCTCTCGGTGCAGGCCTGTGCCGGCAGCCCCGCCTGCTCGCGTGCCGAAGCGCCGGCCATGGCGGATGCAGCAACGCTCGCCGAAGCTGCGGCCGACCTGCTGGCGGTAGGCGCGACGCTCCACGTCTCCGGCTGCATCAAGGCTTGCGCCCATCCGGCGGCTGCCGACCTCACCCTGGTCGGGCGAGACGGGCACTACGACGTCGTGCTGAGCGGGACGACGCGGGACAAGCCGGTCGCGACGCTTGACCTTTCGGCGCTGCTCACGCGATTGCAGCCCGGACAAGACATTCACGCGCGGCTGGCCAAGGCCCTGCGCACGACGGGATCGCAGGGTTGAACAAGGCATACGACTACATTCAGGACGGCGCGGCGATCTATCAGCGCTCCTTCGCCATCATCCGCGCCGAGGCCGATCTCGCCCGCTTCAGCGGCGCGGCCGAGCGCGTCGTCGTCCGCATGATCCATGCCTGTGGCATGACCGACCTACCCAGGGATGTCGAAATGTCCGCCGGGTTCGCGGAGGCCGCGCAAGCCGCGCTCAGGAGCGGCGCGCCCATCCTCTGCGACGCAAAAATGGTCGCCAATGGCGTGACTCGCACCCGCCTGCCAGCGAACAACGAGGTTCTCTGCACACTGGATGATCCGCAGGTTCCGGCGCTGGCGGCGCAGTTGGGCACGACCCGCTCGGCCGCTGCAATGGAGCTCTGGAAGCCCCGGCTCGCCGGCGCAGTCGTGGTGATCGGTAATGCCCCGACCTCGCTGTTCCGCCTGTTGGAAATGCTCGACGCCGGAGCACCCAAGCCGGCCGCCGTGATCGGCATCCCCGTCGGCTTCGTCGGGGCGGCGGAATCCAAGGCGGCACTGGCCAAGGACGGGCGCGTGCCCTTCGTCGTGGTGCATGAACGACGCGGCGGCTCGGCCATGGCGGCAGCCGCCGTCAATGCGCTGGCGCAGGACAAGGAATAGGCGATGAGCGGGACGAACAGGACCCTGCTCTACGGCGTCGGGCTCGGGCCGGGCGCGCCGGACCTGATGACGGTCAGGGCACACGAGATCATCACCACCGCCGACCGTCTCGTGCATTTCTGCAAGCGCGGCCGACGTGGCAACGCCCGCAGCACGGCGGATGCAATCATAGCGCCCGATCCGGCCCGCGAGATCGAACTCGCCTTCCCCGTAACGATCGAAGCCAGCGTCGGCGAGCCGGATTACGACGGGCCGATCGCCGCTTTCTACGAAGAGGCGGCCGAACGGCTCGCGGCGGAGATGCAGGCCGGCCGGACGCTCGCCGTACTCTGCGACGGCGACCCGTTCTTCTACGGCTCCTTCATGCATCTGTGGCGGCGACTTTCGCAGCGCTTTCCGACCGAGGTGGTGCCCGGCGTCACCGGCATGACCGGCGCCTGGGGCGAGGCCGGCGCGCCGATCACCTGGGGCGACGACGTCATGACCGTGCTGCCCGGCACACTACCGGAAGCCGAGCTGACGCGGCGCCTCGCCGATACCGACGCCGCCGTGATCATGAAGCTCGGCCGCAACCTGCCGAAGGTGCGCCGCGCGCTTGTCGCCGCCGGGCTGGAAGGCCGCGCGATCTATGTCGAGCGCGCGACGATGGCGCGGCAGGTCGTGGCGCGGCTCGCCGACAAGGCCGACGACGAGGCGCCCTATTTCGCGATGGTGCTGGTGCCCGGAGAAGGGCGGCGCCTGTGACGGGCTCGCTCACCATCGTCGGGCTCGGGCCGGGCACACCGGACTGGATCACGCCGGCTGCGCAGGCGGCGCTCGATGCCGCGACCGATATCGTCGGCTACGGACCCTATGTCGACCGAGTGCCCCAGCGGGCTGGATTGACCAAGCACGCCTCCGACAACCGCGTCGAGGTTGAGCGCGCCTCGCATGCGCTGCAACTGGCGGCAGAAGGTCGGATCGTCGCGGTGGTCTCGGGCGGCGATCCCGGGGTTTTCGCGATGGCGGCGGCGGTGTTCGAAGCACTGGAGGCCGGACCGGCGGAATGGCGTGCGCTGCCGATCACAGTCGAGCCCGGCATCACCGCGATGCTAGCGGCGGCAGCGCGAGCCGGCGCGCCCCTCGGCGGGGATTTCTGCGCGATCTCGCTTTCCGACAATCTCAAGCCCTGGGAGGTGGTGACGGCACGCCTCGAAGCGGTGCTCGCCGCCGATCTGGTGATCTGCCTCTACAACCCGATTTCGAAGGCGCGGCCCTGGCAGCTCGGCAAGGCTTTGGAACTGGCAGCGCAACAGCGCGACGCGGCGACACCCGTGCTGTTCGCCCGGGCAGTCGGGCGACCGGACGAAAACCTGCGCATCCTGACGCTGGCGGAAGCGGTTGCAGCCGCGAGCACGGCCGACATGGCGACGCTGGTGATGATCGGCGCGTCGAGCACGCGGCTGATCGCCCGCGAGGGCGCCGCGCCTTACGTCTACACGCCGCGTTCGGTGGCGAAGAGCCCTTGCGCCACCAGCCAGGGCAGGACCTGATCGATATGGTCGACGGCCTCGACATCGGGCTTGGGCGGGCGCTCCACCATCACTACCGGCAGGGAGAGCCGGCGCGCTGCCACGAGCTTGCCGACCGTCGCCGGCCCGCCCGAATTCTTGCTGACCAGGATCTCGACGCCCTCGCGGCGCATCAGATCCTCCTCGTCATCGGCGTCGAAGGGGCCGCGCTGCTGGATGACGTCGACATGCGGGACCGGCAAGCGGTCGCCGATCGGCTCGATCGCCCGCACAAGATAGCGATGCTGCGGAGCATCCGCGAAGGCGGGAAGCTCGAGCCGACCAACCGTGAGGAAGACGCGTCGCGGTTCGTCTCCCAACGCCTGCGCCGCGGCCTCGATGTCGGGCACGGATTTCCAGCGGTCCCCGGCGCGCGGCTTCCAGGATTCGCGCCGGATGGCGAGCAGCGGCACGCCTTCCGCCTTGCAGGCATGCTCGGCATGGAAAGGCATGATCGCGGCGAAGGGATGGGTCGCGTCAACGACGGCGACGATACCCTCGTCGACGAGATAGCGCCTCAGGCCCTCGACGCCGCCGAAACCGCCGGTGCGAACCGGCAGATTGGTCGGGCGGGGGTCGACGGTGTGGCCCGCCAGCGAGATAATGGCACGGATATCGGGAGCCTGATCAGCCAGGTGCTGGTCAAGCGCAGCAGCTTCGCTCGTTCCGCCAAGGATGAGGACGGTCATGTCGCCAGTTTTGCGTGAATCGGAGGCTCTGTCGAGCCATGAGACGCCCGCGCCCTGGCTCGCGCTGATCGGTCTCGGCGAGGACGGGGCCGTCGGCCTTTGCCGCGAGGCGCTTGCCGCGCTGAACGAGGCCGAGATCGTCTTCGGCGGCGAGCGGCATATCGCGCTGGTCGGCTCCGTTCCGGGCGAGTTGCGCCCCTGGCCGCAGCCTTTCCGCAACGCCCTGCCGCAAATTTTGAAAGAGCGCGGCCGCAAGGTCTGCGTTCTCGCGACCAGCGATCCGTTCCACTATGGCATCGGCAACAGCATCAGCCGGGCGATTCCGCCTGAGGAGATGCGGATCATCCCGCAGCTCTCCTCCTTCTCGATGGCCTGCACGCGGATGCGCTGGCCGCAGGAGGAATGCGCGCTGGTCTCGCTGCATGGCCGCACGCTCTACCGGATCGTGCCGCATCTGCAGCCGGAGGCGCGCATCCTCGCCCTGTCCTGGGACGAGACGACGCCGCGCGCCGTCGCCGAACTCCTGACCGCGCGCGGCATGGGCGCGAGCCGCATCACGGTGATGGAATCGCTCGGCGGGCCGCAGGAGCGGATCCGTGAGTGCCGCGCCGACGCCTTCGCGCTCGACGATATCGTGCCGCTCAACCTGATCGCGGTCGAGGTTATGGCCACCCACGATTCCCGCATCCTGCCGCTGGCGCCGGGCCTCGACGAGGAGTGGTTCGCTCATGACGGGCAGATCACCAAGTCGGAAATCCGCGCGATCACGATCTCGGCACTCGCCCCGCGCGGCGGCGAGTTGCTCTGGGATGTCGGGGCAGGCTCGGGCTCGGTCGCGGTCGAATGGTGCCAGCGCCATCTGCGCAACCGGGCGATCGCCTTCGAGGCGAAGCCGGAACGGGCCGAACGGATCAGGCGAAACAAGCTGGAGCTGGGCGGGCTTTCCGTCGAGGTCACCGGCGAGGCGCCGGCCGGCTTCGTCGGGCGCGAGGCGCCGGACGCCGTGTTCATCGGCGGCGGCCTGACCGAGGAAGGCCTGTTCGACGCCGCCTGGGCGGCGCTGAAGCCGGGCGGACGGCTCGTCGCCAACGTCGTGACGATCGAAGGCGAGGCCAAGCTTGCGGCCCTCCATGCCGAGCATGGTGGCTCGCTCAGGCGCATCTCGATCGACCGGCTCGCGCCTGTCGGCGGCAAGCATGGCTGGCGCCCGGCCATGCCAGTGACGCAGTGGCGGGTCGAGAAGCCTTGAGCGCCGGCCGCCTCATTGCCGGCATCGGCATCCGGCCCGGCACGCAGGCCGCGGATATCCTCGCCTGTCTCGACCAGGCTCTGGCGATCGCAGGGCTATCCGGCACGCAGACCCCGCGCTTCGCCACGCTCGCGAGCCGCGTCGCGGAGGCCGGCATGGTCGCCGCCGCCCATGAGCGCGCGGCCGAGCTCGTCGCCATTCCCGACGAGGCGCTGAAGGGATTCGAGGCCGCCTGTGCGACGCGCTCGACCCGGATCGCCTCGCTCTACGGCGTCGGCTCGGTGGCCGAGGCTGCGGCGCTGGCCGCGGCGGGACCCGGCGGCGAACTGGTGCAGCCGCGCATCGCAACCGCGCGCGTCACCTGCGCTCTCGCCAGAAGCCCCGCATGACCATCCATTTCATCGGCGCCGGCCCCGGCGCGCCCGATCTCATCACGCTGCGCGGACGCGACCTGATCGCGGCCTCGTCTGTCTGCCTCTACGCGGGCTCGCTGATCCCGAAGGCGATGCTCAACTGGTGCCCGGCGGGCGCGCGCATCGTCGACACCGCCCCGCTCGCACTCGATGCGATCATCGCCGAGATGGAAGCCGCGCATCGCGCCGGGCAGGACGTGGCGCGGCTGCATTCCGGCGACCTCTCGATCTGGAGCGCCTGCGGAGAGCAGATGCGCCGGCTCGACCGATCAGGCATTCCCTATACGGTGACGCCGGGCGTCCCGGCCTTCGCCGCCGCCGCTGCTGTGCTGAAGCGCGAGCTCACCTTGCCGGGCGTCGCGCAATCGCTGGTGCTGACGCGCACCTCCGGCCGCGCCTCGGCCATGCCGGAGAAGGAAAAGCTCGCGACCTTCGCTGCGTCGGGCGCGACGCTCGCGATCCATCTCTCGATCCATGTCGTTGAACAGGTCGTGGCGGAATTGACGCCGTTCTACGGTGCCGATTGCCCTGTGGCGGTCGTGTTCCGCGCGACATGGCCGGATGAGACCGTGCTGCAAGGCAGGCTCGCCGATATCGCCGAAAAGGTTCGCGCCAGCGCGCTCGAACGCACTGCGCTGATCCTGGTCGGGCCTGCTCTGGCAGCCGATGATTTCGGCGAGAGCGCGCTCTATTCGATCGACTACGACCGCCGCTTCCGGCCACGGGGCGGACAATGAGCGCGCGCGGCCTGCTCATCGCCGCGCCGCGCTCCGGCTCCGGCAAGACCACGATCACGCTCGGGTTGCAGCGCGCGCTGGCGCGGCGGGGCCTTACCGTACGCGGACTGAAATGCGGGCCGGATTACATCGACCCGGCCTTCCATGCCGCCGCGACCGGCGCGCCGAGTGCCAATCTCGACAGCTACGCGATGACCGACGGCCTGCTCGGGCGGATCGCGGGCGAAGCGGCTCATGCCGCCGATATCGTCATTGCCGAGGGCTCGATGGGGCTCTTCGACGCCGTGCCGGGCCCTGAGGGCCATACCGGCGCTAGCGCCGATATCGCCGCGCTGACGGGCTGGCCGGTCGTGCTCGTCATCGACGTCTCCGGTGCGGCGCAATCGGTCGCGGCGGTCGCGCTCGGCTGCAAGCTCTACGATCCGCGCATCCGTGTCGCCGGCGTCATCCTCAACAAGGTCGCGAGCGCCCGGCATGAACGCCTGGTGCGACAGGGCATGGAGCGCATCGGCCTGCCCGTGCTGGGCGCCTTGCCACGAGAGGCGAGCCTGATCCTGCCGGAGCGCCATCTCGGGCTGGTCCAGGCCGGCGAGACTGCCGACCTGCACGCAAGGCTCGATGCGCTGGCGGAGGCTGTCTCGAACGCGGTCGATCTCGATGCGGTCATGGCAGCTTCTGGTGTCACCATGCTTCCGGCAACGCGCGACGGCGGGGCCCCGCCCCTGCCCGTGCCCGGACGGCGGATCGCGATTGCCCGCGATGCCGCCTTTTCCTTCGTCTATCCGCATGTCGAAGCGGGCTGGCGCGCAGCGGGCGCGGAACTCGTGCCGTTCTCGCCGCTCAGGGACGAGGCGCCGCCAGAGGATTGCGACGCCTGCTGGTTGCCGGGAGGCTATCCCGAACTGCATGCCGGCACGATCGCGGCGGCGAACCGTTTCCTCTCTGGTTTGCGCGGTTTCGCGGAGACCCGGCCCGTGCATGGCGAGTGCGGCGGCTACATGGTTCTCGGCCGCAGCCTGACCGATGCCGACGGTGTCGCGCATCAGATGGCCGGCCTGCTTTCGGTCGAGACCTCCTTCGCGAAGCGAAAGATGAACCTCGGCTATCGCCGGGCGGTCCTGGAAGCAGACGGCCCGCTCGGACCGGCGGGCGCGGCGCTGACCGGCCATGAATTCCATTATGCGAGCATCGCCGCGCAAGGCGAGGATCTGCCTTTTGCGGTGGTGACCGACCCGCATGGTTCGGCGCCGGCCCCGGCCGGAAGCCGGCGCGGGCTGGTGACCGGCTCGTTCTTCCACGCCATCGCCACGGCTGAATCGGCGTGAGCCAGGCACCGGTCTTCGATGCGGCCTTTGCCCGGCAGTTCGAGGACCTGCTGCGCTGGCGGCGCGATGTCCGGCGGTTCACGCGCGATCCGGTTCCGCTCGAACTGATCGACATGCTGCTTGCCCAGACACGGCTTTCTCCTTCCGTCGGACATGCACAACCCTGGCGCTGGCTTTCCGTCGCGGAGCCAGCACAACGCGCGGCCGTGCAGGAGAGCTTCAGCCGCTGCAATGCGGATGCGCTTGCCTCCTATGAGGGCGAACGCGCAGCGCTCTATGCTCGCCTGAAGCTGGAGGGATTGCGGGAAGCACCCGTCCAGTTCGCCGTGTTCTGCGATCACGGCACCGAGCGCGGCCATGGCCTCGGCCGGACCACCATGCCGGAGATGCTCGATTATTCGGTGGTCGCGGCGATCACGCAATTCTGGCTGTCGGCGCGTATCCACGGGCTCGGCGTCGGCTGGGTCTCGATCCTCGACCCCGGCGAGATCGGCAAAGCGCTCGATACCGCGCCGGAGTGGAAGCTCGTCGCCTATCTCTGCGTCGGCTGGCCGGAAGAGGAATGCGACGAGCCCGAACTGGTCAGGTCCGGCTGGGAACGCAGCTGAGCGTCGTCACATGACGCCCCAAAACGAAAAGGCCGGCCCGAGGGGCCGGCCTTCCGGATGCTGGGAACGGGAGCCGGTGGTTCAGCGGCGGAAGCCGCCGCCGATCACCCCGCCAAGCGCGCCACCGAGGATGGAGCCGAAGGCCGCCGCCCCGGCACTGTCGCCCGTATCGCCGTCACGCGTCCGGACACGGCCCTGATAACCGGTGCTGGTCGTCCCGCGGCGCGGAGTGGTCGAGCCCTGATAGGTTTCGCCACGCTCGCGGGCGATATCACGCCGGTACATCTCGTCGCCGTCATAGGTGACGCTGCGCGTCGACTTGCCGTTCGGCTGGCCCTCGCTCGCCGTCTTGCGCTTCTTCTCGGCCGCAGCCTTCTCCTCGGCAAGAACCGCCTGATAGGCCGTCTCGCTCTGGGCGCGGAGCGCACTCACCTGCATCGCGGTCAGGAAGCCGGTCTCCGGAATGCTGCGCGACTTCTGCCAGGCCTGGATCGCCTTGCGGTGCGCCGGGCCGAAATTGGCCGCCGCCTTGCCCGGCTGGAAGCCGCTGACGCGCAGGCGGGTTTGCACCTCGCGCCGATCCTTGGCCCCGAGCTTCATCGCGGTTTCGGTCTGCGCCGTGCCGATCTCCTGCTTCAGCGCCTCCTCGGTGACGCCGGGCGGCGTCGCCAGGAAACCGGCCGCCGGCTTAGCCGTCTCCAGGCTGGCGAGGCGGTTGCGGGCGAAGGTCGCGAACTGCCCCGACGGGAAGGCGTCGAGATAGGCGCGATAGTCGGCAGCGGAATTGCCGCGCTCGGCGACTTCCCAGGTCTTGATGTCGATCTGGGCGCGATCGAGCGACGGAGCGGCCGGCATCGCCGGCATGGGCACGGCGGCGTCGATGGTCTTGGTCGCGGCCACGCCCGGATCGACCGCGGCGAGCTTCAGCGTCGGGTTCATCTTGAACTCGCCGATGATCGAGGAATTGGTCCAGGGCTTCTGCTTCTTGTTGGTGGTTTCCCAGACATCGGCCCGCACGCGGTCCATCACCGTGGTGATCGACACCTCGGGCGTCTCGATGTGCTTGAGCAGCGCGCTGGTGAAGGGGCTGTTGCCATCCCGCTCGCCGTCCATCGCCGTGGCGCGCGGATCGGTCGCGAAGGCGATCAGGATGCCCGAAGCCGACTGCGTTTCGATCGCGGTCAGGCCGCGGGTGACGGCGCGCGACTTCGCGGCGAGCTGGGCCGCGAAGGGATTGTCGCGGCAGGCGTCGAGGATGACGATGTTGACGCGCTCGTCGCGCTGCATCTGGCGCAGGATGAGCTGGACATTGACCGCGCGGAAATCGAGATCGGCTTCCGAACGCAGCGAGGCGTCGACCGGGATGAGATAGTTGTCGTCGCCGACGGCGATGCCGTGACCGGCATAATAGACGAGGCCGGCCTTGGCGCCGTCGAGCTTCTGCGCGAATTCGCGCACGATGCCCGTCATCGCGTCCATCTTGAGATCGTAGCCTTCGACCACGTCGAAGCCGAGACGCTTCAGCGCAGCCGAGATGCCCTTGGCATCGCGCTGCGGATTGGCGAGCGGCGGCACCGCCGTATAGGCGCTGTTGCCGATGACGAGCGCGACCCGCCGCTCGGGCACGGCCGCGGAAGCAGGCGAGGCCAGCGCCACCGCTGAGAGCACCAGCGCAAAGGCGACAGCCATTCGGGCACGGAACCCCGGAACCAGAGACGCGAAGCTCACGACAACCTCCCCAATTCGGCAATCGGCTGCCCGCCCGCAACGGTCGGCGCAGCGCACGAATAAAAAACGCAGTAATATGGACGAAAGCCAGCCGCCGTTTTTACCGCAACACGCTCCGATGGTAAACCGGAACCTCTCTTCGTCGCGCGAACCGCGCTGCGGGTTCAAATCTGTTTCGCAGCGTGCGCCCGACCGCCAGCATCGCGCCGCCCCGAAGACCGCGACATCCTCCGATTGCATGAGACGCGTGGCATAAGACGAAGGGATGAGAGCGCATCTGCCCAGACCGCTTTGACGTCAGCGAGCGTTGACTTATGCCCGGAGCGCGGTGCAGCATGACATGCAAGGGGAACCGCATAAACAAGAAAGATAAAGCTGATGAGGGCTGACAACCGGCATGGCTGAAGACACTATTCTTTCGACTTCAGGTCTTACCAAAGAATTTGCCGGCTTTACAGCTGTGAACAGCGTCGACCTCAGCGTGCGCCGGGGGTCTATCCACGCTCTGATCGGCCCGAATGGCGCCGGCAAGACGACTTGCTTCAACCTGCTGACGAAGTTCCTCGCGCCGACACGGGGCTCGATCGTCTATAACGGCCGCGACATCTCGCGCGAGAAGCCGGCGGAGATCGCCCGGCTCGGCCTCGTCCGCTCGTTCCAGATCTCGGCGGTGTTCCCGCAGCTTTCGGTGCTGACCAATGTCCGCATCGCCCTCCAGCGGCGCAAGCGCGGCGACTCATTCGATTTCTGGCGCTCGGAGCGGGTGCTGAGCGAACTCGACGCCGAGGCGAGGAGCCTGATCGAGGCTGTCGGCCTCACGCCCTTCCTCGGCCTCACGGCGGGCGAGCTCTCCTATGGCCGCAAGCGCGCGCTGGAGATCGCGACGACGCTGGCGCTCGAGCCGGAGATGCTGCTGCTCGACGAGCCGATGGCCGGGATGGGCCGCGAGGATGTCGAGCGCATCGCGGCGCTGATCCGCAAGATCTCGAAGAATCGCACCATCCTGATGGTCGAGCACAACCTCTCGGTCGTCGCCTCGCTCTCGGACCGGATCACCGTGCTGGCGCGCGGACAGGTGCTGGCGGAGGGCGACTACGCCACCGTCTCGAAGGATCCGCGCGTGATCGAGGCCTATATCGGCTCGGGAGGCGGCCATGGCCACCACTGAGGCACTGAAGACGCCCGCGACCGGCACCGCCCCGCTGCTGAGGGTGAGCGGGCTCGAGGCCTGGTATGGCGAGAGCCATGTCCTGCACGGCATCGATTTCGACGTGGCGCCCGGCGAGGTGGTGACCCTGCTCGGCCGCAACGGCGCCGGCAAGACCACGACGCTGAAGTCGATCATGGGCGTGATCGGCAAGCGCAAGGGCTCGGTCGTGCTGGAGGGCACCGAGACGATCGCGCTACCCTCGCGCGCGATCGCAAGGCTCGGCATCGGCTTCGTGCCGGAGGAACGCGGCATCTATTCCTCGCTCTCGGTCGAGGAGAACCTGATGCTGCCGCCGCAGGTCCGGCCGGGCGGGCTCTCGCTCGAGGCGATCTTCACGCTGTTTCCCAACATCAAGGAACGACTGAAGAGCCAGGGCACCAAGCTCTCCGGCGGCGAGCAGCAGATGCTGGCGATCGGGCGCATCCTGCGAACCGGCGCGCATCTGCTCCTGTTGGACGAGCCGACCGAGGGCCTCGCCCCCGTCATCATCGAGCAGATCGGCCGCACCATCGCGAAACTGAAGCAGGACGGCTTCACCATCATCCTGGTCGAGCAGAATTTCCGCTTCGCCCAGACCGTCGCGGACCGGCACTACATCGTCGAGCAGGGCAAGGTCATCGACATGATCCCTAATGCCGAACTCGACGCCAATATCGACAAGCTGCACAGATATCTCGGGGTCTGACGGCCCGGGCGACAGGCCCGGACCGGAGGTCAAAAAAATCGGCGAAACGCCGGCAACCAAACGAGGGAGAACGACAATGAAGCTGAAGATGTTTCTGGCCGCGAGCGCGCTCGCGGCGGTGATGGCGAGCCCCGCCCTCGCCCAGCAGATCTCGGTCAAGGCCGGCGTGCTGAACGACCGTTCCGGCCTCTATGCCGACCTTTCCGGCGAAGGCTCGGTCATCGCCGCGCGCATGGCGGTGGAGGACTTCAAGGCTGCCGACAAGGGCATCAAGGTCGAGATCGTCTCGGCCGACCACCAGAACAAGCCGGATGTCGGCTCGACCATCGCCCGGCAGTGGTACGACCAGGACGGTGTCGACCTGATCCTCGACGTGCCGACCTCCTCGGTCGCGCTGGCGGTGAGCCAGATCACCAAGGAGAAGAACAAGGTCCACATCAACTCCGGCGCGGCCACCTCCGACCTCACCGGAAAGGCCTGCAACGCCAACACCATCCACTGGACCTACGACACCTACGCGCTGGCCCAGGGCACCGGCGGCGCCATGGTCAAGGCCGGCGGCGACACCTGGTTCTTCCTTACCGCCGATTACGCCTTCGGCCATGCGCTGGAACGCGACACCGCCGCCGTCGTCACCAAGGCGGGCGGCAAGGTGCTCGGCGCGGTGCGCACCCCGTTCCCCGGCACCGACTTCTCCTCCTTCCTGCTGCAGGCGCAGGCTTCGAAGGCCAAGGTCATCGGCCTGGCGAATGCCGGCGGCGACACGATCAACTCGATCAAGCAGGCGGGCGAGTTCGGCATCGTCGCGGGCGGGCAGAAGCTCGCGGGCCTGCTCGTGTTCCTGACCGACGTGCATTCCCTCGGGCTCCAGGCGGCGCAGGGCCTCGTCCTGACCGAATCGTTCTATTGGGACACGAACGACGGCACGCGCGCCTGGTCCGATCGCTTCTCCAAGCTGAATGGCGGCAAGCGTCCCACCATGGTCCAGGCCGGCGTCTATTCCGGCATGCTGCACTATCTCAAGGCGGTCGAGGCGGCGAAGAGCAAGGATGCCGCCGCCGTCGTCGCCAAGATGAAGGAACTGCCGACCGACGACCCGCTGTTCGGCAAGGGCTCGGTGCGGGCCGATGGCCGCAAGATGCATGACATGTATCTCTTCGAGGTGAAGAAGCCCTCCGAGTCGAAGGGCCCGTGGGACTACTACAAGCAGGTCGCGGTGCTGCCGGCCGACCAGGCGTTCCGGCCGCTCTCGGAAAGCGAGTGCCCGCTCGTCAAGAAGTGAGCGGCTGAACGCCACTCAGAAGCCCTCCGCCGTCATCCCGGGCGACCGCAGGTCGACCCGGGATCCATCGGAGAGCTCCGGAACTCTACGATGGATCCCGGCTCTGCGCTTCGCTTGGCCGGGATGACGAAGAGGTTCGAGAGCCCGCCCCACACATTGATCTGAGTTCCGCATGTTCGAGCTTCTAGGCGTTCCGCCGCAGGCGCTGTTCGGTCAGGTCCTTCTCGGGCTGATCAACGGCTCATTCTACGCCATCCTCAGCCTCGGGCTGGCGGTGATCTTCGGGCTGCTCAACATCATCAACTTCACGCATGGCGCGCAGTACATGATGGGCGCCTTCGTCGCCTGGATGTGCCTGAACTATCTCGGCCTCAACTACTGGGTGGCGCTGCTACTGGCGCCGATCATCGTCGGCGCGACCGGCATCGCGGTCGAGCGGCTGCTGCTCAAGCGCATCGCCCATCTCGACCATCTCTACGGCCTGCTCCTGACCTTCGGCCTGGCGCTGATCATCCAGGGTCTGTTCCGCAACCAGTACGGCTCGTCCGGCCTGCCCTACGCCATCCCGCCGCAGCTCGCCGGCGGCAAGAATCTCGGCTTCATGTTCCTGCCGAACTACCGCGCCTGGGTGATCGTCGCCTCGCTCGTGGTCTGCCTTTCGACCTGGTTCCTGATCGAGAAGACCAGGCTCGGCGCGTACCTGCGCGCCGCGACCGAGAACCCGACCCTGACCCAGGCCTTCGGCATCAACGTGCCGCTCTTGGTGACGCTGACCTATGGCTTCGGCGTCGCGCTCGCCGCCTTCGCCGGCGTGCTCGCCGCGCCGATCTACTCGGTCAATCCCAATATGGGCGGCGACCTGATCATCGTCGTCTTCGCGGTCGTCGTGATCGGCGGCATGGGTTCGATCATGGGCGCCATCGTTACCGGCTTCTCGCTCGGCCTGGTCGAGGGCCTGACCAAGGTGTTCTACCCGGAAGGGGCCGCGACCGTGATCTTCGTCATCATGGTGCTGGTGCTCCTGGTGAAGCCCGCCGGCCTGTTCGGCCGCCCGGCCTGACGCAAGCAAGGACTCAAGACATGACCGACCTTGCCTCGACCGACGCCCCCGCCGCCATCGTCACCGAGACCGATGACGGCGCGGCGCGCCTGCACCGCAACCTGTTCATCGCCATCGCCGTCGCGCTCGTCGTCGCGCCCTTCGTCGCCTATCCCGTCTTCGTGATGAAGGTTTTGTGCTTCGCGCTGTTCGCGCTCGCCTTCAACCTTCTGCTTGGCTATGGCGGGCTGCTCTCCTTCGGCCACGCCGCCTATTTCGGCATGGCGAGCTATGTCAGCGCCTACACCGCCAAGAACTGGGGCCTGACGCCCGAGCTCGCGATCCTGCTCGGCACCGCGGTCGGCGCGGCTCTCGGCCTCGTCTTCGGCGCGCTCGCGATCCGGCGCCAGGGCATCTACTTCGCCATGATCACGCTGGCGCTGGCCCAGATGGTGTTCTTCTTCTCGCTGCAGACACCGGGCTTCACCGGCGGCGAGGACGGCATCCAGGCCGTGCCGCGCGGCAAGCTCCTCGGCCTGATCGACCTCGCCGACGACCGTGTGCTCTACTGGCTCGTCGCGGCGATCTTCATGGGCGGGCTCCTGCTGATCTACCGGGTCATCCACTCGCCCTTCGGCCAGGTCTGCAAGGCGATCCGCGACAACGAGCCCCGCGCCATCTCGCTCGGCTACCGCGCCAGCCAGTACAAGCTGATGGTCTTCGTGCTCTCGGCGACGCTCGCAGGCCTCGCCGGCGCGACCAAGGCGATCGTCTTCCAGCTGGCGTCGCTCACCGACGTCTACTGGACGATGTCCGGCGAGGTCGTGCTGATGACGCTGGTCGGCGGGCTCGGCACCGTCTTCGGGCCGATCGTCGGCGCCATCGTCATCGTCGCCATGCAGAACTACCTCGCCACGCTCGGTGCCTGGGTCACCGTCGTCCAGGGCGTGATCTTCGTGCTCTGCGTCCTGCTCTTCCGCGAGGGCATCGTCGGGGTGATCTCGAAGGCGATCAGGAAGCCGCTCTGAGAGGTCTCTTCAGCGGATCAGCTTGGAGACCGGCCGGAACTGCGGATGCTCTGCGCTTCGCAGCCATTCGAACAACACCATCTCGGTGGTGACGATCTCGGCGCCGTGGCTCGCCATGCGGGCAATCGCGATCTCCCGCGATTGCGGCACCCGCGAGCCGATCGCATCGGCCACCACGACGACGCGGCGGCGATGCTCGAGCAGGGTCAATACCGTCTGGCCGACGCAGACATGCGCCTCGCAGCCGCAGACCACCAGTTCGCGGTCCCCGGCCACGGCCTCGAGGAAGGCCGGCTCGCCGCAAGCATCGAAGCTCATCTTGGTCACGGCCGGACCGACCTCCGCCAGAGCCGGAACCGTCGCGCCGAGGCCGCGCGGATACTGCTCGGTCAGGACCGCCGGAACGCCCAGCAACCGTGCCGCCTCGGCGAGGCGGCCGGCATTCAACAGCACTTTTTCACCGTCATGGATCGCCGGCATCAGCTTCGCCTGGAAGTCGATGACCACCAGCGTGGCATTCTTCGCGGTGAGCAGCGGCATGGCCCGGCCTTTCCTCTTCGTGCCGTCGGGGAGGCTTCATAGCGCGGCAAGGTGCCGCCTTCGTCAACAAACGTGAAATCGCTACGACCGAGCTTCGCTTGACTTGCCTAACGGCAGTCAACATGCAGATGAAATGGACGGCAAACCGATCGTTTCCTTCGCGACGACGCTGCATGTGCGTGATCATTGCCTGTGCCTGCATGTGCAGCGCGCAGCAAGGACGCTGGCGCGCCGTTTCGACGAGGCATTGCGGCCGGTCGGGCTGACGAACGGCCAGTTCTCCCTGCTGATGGCCCTGAACCGGCCGGTGCCGGCCTCGTTCGGCCCGGTCGCGGAGCTTCTGGCGATGGACCGCACAACCCTCACCGCCGCGCTGAAACCGCTGGAACGGCGCGGGCTCGTCAGCATCGCGGTCGACCCCGCGGATCGCCGCGGCCGATTGCTGACCCTGACACCTGACGGCATGACGCTCCTCGCCGCGGCCGTGCCGATCTGGCGGCAGATGCACGAGGCCATCGAGGCCGCCATGCCCGATACCGCGCCGGAGAGCCTGCGCAATACCTTGCGCAGCCTGGGCTGAACCACGGCAGCTTGCCCCGCCTCCGCCGCAGGGCGGCCCCGCCAACGTGTCTCTGGCGCATGGCGCCCACCGCGATTACCCTCCCGCCATTCCCTAGACGCAAGCAAGATCACAGCCATGGACAAGCGGCTCGACACTCCCGCCCCGGCCGCAGCCCTGACGCCTGCGGATATCCGTTCGATCCTGATCGGGGTCATGCTGGCGATGTTCCTGGCCGCGCTCGACCAGACCATCGTCGCGACGGCCCTCCCGACGATCGGCCGCGACCTCAACGACGTGACGCATCTGTCCTGGATCGTCACGATCTACCTGCTCGCCTCGACCGCGGTCACGCCGCTCTACGGCAAGCTCGCGGATATCCACGGGCGGCGGGTGACGCTGCTCGCCGGCATCGTCGTCTTCGTGATCGGCTCGATCGCCTGCGCGCTGGCGCCCTCGCTCTGGCTGCTGGTCATCGCGCGCTTCGTGCAGGGGCTCGGCGGCGGCGGCCTGATCGCGCTGGCCCAGACGATCGTCGGCGACATGGTGCCTCCCAAGGAGCGCGGACGCTATCAGGTCTATTTCGCCAGCGTCTTCATGTCGTCCTCGCTGCTCGGCCCCGTCCTCGGCGGTTTCCTCGCGGAAAAGCTGCACTGGTCGGTGATCTTCTGGATCAACCTGCCACTCGGGCTCGGCGCCTACTGGATGTCGAACGCGGCGCTGAAACGGCTGCCGCGCCACGAGCGCCCCCACAAGCTCGACGTGCTCGGCGCCATGCTGATGACGCTGGCGACGGTCTCGCTGCTGCTCGCCCTGTCCTGGGGCGGCACCGCCTATCCCTGGGGTTCGCTCCCGATCGCAGCCCTCGTCAGCGCCTCCTTCGTGCTCTGGGCCTTGTTCGCCTGGCGCCTGCGCCGGGCCGCGGAGCCGCTGATCCCGCTCGACATCTTCGGCAATGGCGTCGTCAGGCGTGGCACGGTGGCAGCCGGCTTCGGCATGGGCACCTTCATCGGCCTCACCATCTACCTGCCGCTGTATTTCGAGACGGTGATGGGGATGAGCGCCACCCATTCCGGCCTCGGCCTGCTGCCGCTGACCTGCGGCACCGTCATCGGCGCGACCAGCTCCGGCCGGGCGATGTCGCATCTCACCCATTACAAGCGCGCGCCGCTGGCCGGGCTTTTCGTCGCGATGACAGGTACGGCGGTTCTCGCAGCCTTCTCCGGCCAGATCCCGATCCTGCCCTTCAGCATCATCCTGGCCGTGGTCAGCATCGGCTTCGGCACGCTGCTTCCGGTCGCGACCGTGTCGATCCAGAATGCCGTGCAGGCGCATCAGCTCGGCACAGTGACGGCGGTGGCCAATTTCTTCCGCCAGATCGGCGGGGCGCTGATCGTCGCGGTGTTCGGCGCGATCGTGCTCGGCGGCGTCGGCGGGGTCGGCGCGCAGCTCTCTCCCGAGGCGCTGAAGCTCGGCACTGTCGACCGCGACACCATGGTCGTGCTGTTCCGCTATGTCTTCGGCGCGGCGAGCCTAGGCTTCGCCTTCGCCTGGCTGTCGCTGGCCCGGATGCAGGAACTGCCGCTGCGCGGCCGCGCGGTCGAGGCCGCCAAGGCGATCGGCGGCGAATAGAAGAAGCGCTCGCGCACCGTCAGGCCCGGAGGAAGCCCGGGCATGACAGCCAGCGACCGAGGCCTCAGTCGCGGAGAAGCTCGTTGATGCCGGTCTTGGAGCGCGTCTGCGCGTCGACCGTCTTGACGATCACGGCGCAGGACAGTGACGGGCCCGGCGTACCGTCCGGAAACGGCTTGCCCGGCAGCGAGCCCGGCACCACCACCGAATAGGGCGGCACCTTGCCGACATGGACCTGGCCGGTGGCGCGGTCGACGATCTTGGTCGAGGCCGAGATGAAGACGCCCATCGAGAGCACCGAGCCCTCGCCGACGATCACGCCCTCGACCACCTCGGAGCGGGCGCCGATGAAGCAGTTATCCTCGATGATGGTCGGGTTGGCCTGCAGCGGCTCGAGCACGCCGCCGATGCCGACGCCGCCCGAGAGATGCACGTTCTTGCCGATCTGGGCGCAGGAGCCGACCGTCGCCCAGGTGTCGACCATGGTGCCGGAATCGACATAGGCGCCGATATTGACGAAGGACGGCATCAGCACGACGCCCGACGCGATGAAGGAGCCCTTGCGCGCGGCGGCCGGCGGCACGACGCGGAAGCCGGCGGCACGGAAGCGGTTCTCGCCCCAGCCCTCGAACTTCGACGGCACCTTGTCCCAGAACACGCCCTCGCCCGGGCCATTGGCCATGATGACGTTGTCGGTCAGGCGGAAGGAGAGCAGCACCGCCTTCTTCAGCCACTGATGGACGATCCAATCAGCGCCCTGCTTCTCGGCGACGCGGGCCTGGCCGGCATCCAGCATCTCGATCGCCTGCTCGACCGCCTCGCGAACGGCGCCTTTGGTCTGGACGCCGATCTCGGCCCGGTTTTCCCAGGCGGCGTCGATGGTCTGGTTGAGATCGGCGAGGGACATCAGGTGGCTCCGGCGCTTCCAGAAAGATCGGCGCGAGCGATGGCGGATGCAGGCGCCTGCGTCAAGCCGAACGACGGCGCAGCAGGTAGGTATCCATGATCCAGCCGTGCCGCGCGCGGGCCTGCGCCCTGACCTCCGTGATCTCGGCCGAGAGCTCTGTGAGCGGACCGGCGCGCAGGATCTCGTCGGGCGTGCCGAGATAGGCGCCCCACCAGATGTCGAGCCCTTCGGGATCGATCTTGCCGAAGGTCTGCTCGCCGTCGAGCATGACGACGACGCTGTCCTGATCGGCCGGGAAGCCTTCCGAGAGCCGGCGGCCGGTGGTGATCAGGATCGGCGCGCCGATCGTGTTGAGCGGAACGCGGTGGCGCGCCGCCAGAACCTGGACGCTGCTGATGCCGGGATAGACCTGCCAGTCGAGGCTCAGGCCCGAAGCGGCGACGCGCTCCATGATGCGCAGGGTGGAATCGTAGAGAGCGGGGTCGCCCCAGACCAGAAGTGCGCCGGTCTGCCCGTCCTGCAGCTTGGCTTCGAACAGGGCGCGGTAGCGTGCGGCGATGCGCTCATGCCAATCGTCGACAACGCCTTGATAGTCGTTGCCCGCTTCGGCGCGGCGCGGGATTTCGACAGGAACCGTGCGGTAGTCCGACTTACGGATGAAACGGGCGCAGATCGCCTCGCGCAGGGCGCGCAAGGCGGCCTTCTCCTCGCCCTTGTCTGGAATGAACAGGATATCGGCGCGGTTCAGCGCCTCGATCGCCTCGATCGTCATGTGGTCGGGATTGCCGGCCCCGATGCCGATGATGAGGATGTTGCGCATGCCGCTCCGCCGTTCGCGGCGGCTTAGCATGCCCTGTGAGCGGAATGCGAGATCAGGCCCGACCGAGCACGACCATGCGGGCGAGATCGGGCTGCACGGCAGGCATGGCGTTCAGCGCCAGCGCCGCCTGAAGCGCCTCCAGATCCGCCTGGAGGCGCGGATGCCAGCCGCAAGGGCATGGCTGGTCACCGCAATGAGCATCCGCCACCTCTCTGTAGACAGAACCGACCGCTGTCGCCGCGAGCTCGAGCAGGGTGAGCGGCGGCAGACGAGTATCGCGCAGTGCCGCGCAAAAAGCCGTCATGAGCGCCTCCCGGATCTCGGCCCGGGCGGTCTCTAGCGATTCGGCCCTGCCCTGATCAGGCTGCACGTTCGATGCCCTTGATGGCGGCATGGCGGCGGCGCTGTGGCCCTTGCAGGGGCTTGGGCCCCTGCGGGAGCTTGGGCCCCTGCTCAGGCAAGGCGACCGCGAGCAGGTCGACAAGCCGCTGCATGCGCGGCGGCAGCGCCGCGTCGGCGTCGAGATCGCCCGGCCCCTTGGCGAGCGCGAGCGCCCGGCGCAGCTCCGGCCGGCTCGCACCGGTGCGGACGATCTCGCGGATGATGATCTCGTCGATGCGGCCGATCGCGGCCGCGACATCGACCTCGGTGACTCCACCCATTCCGGTCCCTCCGTCGGTTGATTCACTGATCGCGAGGGAGAGATAGGCGCGCCGATGATTCGATGCAAGGCCTTGTTATTACTACATAAATAGAACTATTTTAAGGTAACGAGCCACTCTCGCCCGCGAGCGTGACCGCATCGTGACACCGTCAGCGGCTAGAGGTCGCGGATGATTTCCAGGCGGGCGCCATGGGCAAGGCCGTCGTCGAGACGGGCATCGTCGGGACCGTAGAAGGAGACGGCATAGGCGCCCTGCCCGCGGCGGACGAGGTGCTCACCGAGGCTGGCAGCGGCCGGGCCGCATGGCTCTGTCAGGGACAGCGTCTGCCGGGCGATGCGGAACTGCGCGAGCCCGAATCCCAGTCCGGGGACGCCGCCCAGCGCAACCGGCTCCTGCCCGAGCAGGGCGCGATAGCGCGCGACCGAGGTCGCAAGGTCCTGCACCGCCACGGTGACGCCGGCGACCCCGGTGATGCCATTGGCATGGCGGCGGGCCGCGCCTTCGGGGACGCGCAGGCTGCGGGCCGTGACATCGGTGCAGAGGAAGGGGATATCGGGCTCGGGCGGGCGAGCCGAGCGCCAGGCGATGCGCGTGCCGTCGGGCTGGAGCCGGCCGCCGTCAAGCGGGCCGTCCATGACGATGCCGGCGGCACGGGCGCGGGCGAGATCGGCATCGAGATCATCCGGCAGCACGGCATAATCGACGAGGCCGGGGCCGGCACGGTCCAGCACCTGCCACCAGCGATACTCCGGCAGCGGGTGCGGGAAGGCGATGATCTCGAGATAGGCGCCGTCCTCGAACACGACCAGCGCGTTGCGCGAGCCGCGCGGATGCTCGCCGCCGGGCAGCACCGTGAAGCCGAGCGCCGTATAGTCGCCGATCGCCGCGTCGAGATCGGTAACAGCGATGACGATATGGTCGATCGAAAGCGGCATGGTTCTCGTTCCCAATGCTGGTGTCAGGGGCTCTGCGCGATGGCTTCGATAGCAGACATACCACCGAGCTGCGGCGCGAAGTTCTCCCAGACCTTGCGCGCGCCGTCCTGCCAGCCCTGGCGACCCTCGGCCGGCACGACCTTGCCGCCTTCGGCCCTGGCCCGCGCCATCGAGGCTTCCTCGTCGGCCCGCATCAATTCGTCGAAATAGTCAATGCCTTCGGTCACCGCGGCAGTCAGCGCCTCGCGATCCTGCGGCGCCAGGCCCTTCCAGAACGGCGCGGCGAACATCACGACGCCGCTCGCCCAGATATGGCCGGTCTCGATCAGCACCGGCACGACCTCGTGCAGGCGGAAGCCGACATAGGCCGATTTGGTCAGGTCCATGCAATCGACCACGCCGGTCTTCAGCGCGTTATAGGTCTCCGGGATCGGGATCGGCGTGGGAAAGGCGCCGAAACCCGACCAGAGCGCGGTATGCAGCGGGCTCTGGATGACGCGGATGCGCTTGCCCTTGACCGAAGCAGGCGTGGTCAGCGGCTCCTTCGCCAGGAGATGGCGGGCGCCGTAATTGATGAAGCCCGGCACGACAAAGCCCTGCGCCTCGTAGAGTGTCTTGAGCTGGGCTCCGAGCGGCCCGGCCAGCACGCGCGCGAGATGGGCACGGTCGCGGAACAGGAAAGGCAGGTCCAGGATCTGCCCGGCGGCTACCCAACCGGAGAGCGAGGACACGGTCGAGAGCGCCGCCTGGATCGAGCCGAGGCGGAGGCCCTCCGCGACCTCCTTCTCGCCGCCCAGCGCAGCATTCGGCACGATCCGCAGGTCGAAGCGCCCCGGCGCCGTGCGCGCCAATATCTCCGCGATGCGCCGCCAGATCCTGGTTTCCGGCTTGTCCTCGCCGAGCAGCGACGCCACGGTCATGGGCCGGCCGGCGGCGAAAGCCCGGCCGCCCCTGAGGATGGCGGGCGCAGCGAGCGAACCGGCGGCGAATTGACGGCGGGTGATCGGCAAGGCGTGCCTCCTTCGGCGCTTGCAGCGGGATCGCGCGAAACGCGCCCCGCCGCAAGCCCCAGTGGATTTTGCCGATGCCGATCGGCTATCGGGAAGTGAGCCGCCGACGGAGACGATGATGACCGAGACCCATGAAATTGCCTCCGATCGTTTGCGCGCGACGGTGCGGGCCCAAGGCGGCGAACTGATCGCGCTTGCCGACGCGAACGGGCCGGCGCTCTGGAACGGCGGGCCGGACTGGCCGCGCCATGCGCCGGTGCTGTTCCCGATCGTCGGGCGGCTGACCGATGATACGCTCATCCATGAAGGGCGCTCCTACCGCCTGACCCAGCACGGCTTCGCGCGCGACAGCCTGTTCTCCTGGGTCGAGCGCAGCACCGACAGGGCCGTGCTGGAGCTGCGGGAGAGCCCGGAGACGCTGGCGATCTACCCGTTCCGGTTCGTCTTGCAGATGATCTACGCGGTCGCTGATGATACGCTGACCGTCACCTCGCGGGTGAGCAACCCAGCCGATGTGCCGCTGATCTGCGGCGTCGGCGCGCATCCGGCCTTTCTCTGGCCGCTGACCGAGGACATCGCGAAGGAAGCGCATCGCCTGACCTTCCCGCAGGCGGAGCCGGGCCAGGGCCTCGGCGTCGAGGCCGGCCTGCTCGGCCCTGCGATCCCCCTTCCCTTCTCCGGCACTGACCTGCCGCTCGACGAAAACCTCTTCGTCAACGATGCGATCGTGATCCCCGATACGGTGAACCGCTCGGTGCGCTTCGCGGCATTGGACGGGTCAGGGCGCGAGAGCCGCGCCCTGACCGTGAGCTGGGAGGGCTATAAGGATCTCGGCATCTGGTCGAAGCCAACAGGCGCGCCGTTCCTCTGCATCGAGCCCTGGTTCAGCATGGCGAGCCCGATCGGCTGGCAGGGCGAAATCGCGGAGAAGCCCGGCATCCTCAGGCTGGCGCCGGGCGAAAGCCGCGATTTCGTCTGGCGCGCGACGCTTTAGCGCGTCACTTCTTCTCGATGTTCCAGAACAGCATGACCGGCGCCGCCAGCACGCCGGAGACATTGGTGCGCCTTGCATAGGGCTGGTCGTACTGACCGAGCACGCGATAGGGCTGCATCTCGGCCAGGCGCTTGTGCAGAGCCTCCAACGCAAGCTTGCGGCCGGCTTCGTCGGGCGCATCGATGAAGGCTCCGCGCAGCTTCTCGGCCTCGGCATCGCAGGGCCAGCCTGACCAGGCGCGCTCGCAGGCCATGTTGGTGCCGATATTGGTCAGCGGCGACTGCATGGTCGCGCCTGACGCCGTCGTGACGAAGAGGTTCCAGCCGCCCTGCTCGGACGTGCCCTTGTTCTGCTGGCGTGTGGTGACGGTGCCCCAATCGGCGACTTGCAGATCGATATTGAAGCCGACCTTCCTGAGCGAGGAGGCCGCGACCTCCGCCATGCGGCCGATCGGAGCGATGTCGTTGCTGGTCGAAAGCACGAGCTTCTCGCCCTTGTAGCCGCTCTCCTTCAGCAGCGCCCGCGCCTTGTCGAGATCGGGCTTGGCATAGCCTTCCGTGCCCGCTTCCGTGCCGTTGGGGCCGCCGCAGATGAAATAGGAGGCGCAGCGCTTCCACCATTCCTCGTCGCCGAAGCCGGCCGAGAGGAAATCGGCCTGGTCCGTGGCATAGGCGAGCGCCAGCCGCGCCTTGGGATTGTCGAAGGGCGGGTGGAGATGGTTCGGCCGCAGCATCGCCTGGTTGGAGAGGTTGGCATAGCGGTCGACCTTGACCTGACTGCTGGTCGCGATGACCGGGATCAGGTCCTGGCTCGGCTGTTCCCAGATATCGATCTCGCCGGTCTGGAGTGCGGCAGCGGCTGTCGCCGCATCCGGCATGATCTGCCATTCGACGCGGTCGACCTTGACGACGCGTCCGCCGGCGAGGCCATCGGCCGGCTCGGAGCGCGGCACGTAATCGGGATTGCGGTCATAGACGACCTTCGAGCCGCTGCGCCATTCCTCGCGGTTGAACTTGAACGGGCCGGAGCCGATCGTCTCGGTAACCGGTTTCATCGGGTCGGACTTGGCGTCGGACTCGCGCATGATCACCGGGATCTGGCCGACCGCCGAGCCGAGCGCGAAGGGCACCAGCGCCAGCGGGCGCTTCAGCTTGAGGCGGAAGGTGGCATCGTCCACCGCCTCCATGCCATCAGTATACTCGGCAAGCTTGCCGCCGATGGTATCGCGCTTCATCCAGCGGGCGAGCGAGGCGATGACGTCCTTGGTCGTGACTGGCTGGCCGTCGTGGAATTTCAGGCCGGGGCGGAGCTTGAAGGTCCAGGTCAGCTTGTCCGGCGAGGTCTCGAAGCTCTCGACCATCTGAGGCTTCGGCTGAAGGTTCGAGTCCCAGGCGAAAAGCGTCTCGTAGATCATCAACCCATGCATGCGGGTGATGACGATCGAGGCCGCAACCGGATCGAGCGTCTTGAGATCCGCATGTGGCGCGACACGCAGAACGCGGTTCGAGGCCGGCTGCGACTGTGCCGCCGCCGGAAGCGGCAGGAGCGCGGCCGCCGACAGCAGCAGCGCAGCAGTGAAACGGGACAGTTGCATCAGCGTTCTCCTCCTTCGTCATCGGCCCAACGGCCCCGCCCCTCAGCGGAGCCGCCTCAGCCGGCGCGTTTCAGACTCGTTTCATCTGCAAGATCCTTGCCCGATGGCTGGCGACCCGCAAGTCACCCTCCGCATCGAGCCAGAGACACGGCCGCGACCGCCAGGGTCCGTGCAGAAGATCGGCGAGCGCACGGCCGTTCGGCAGCGGCGTCAGAGGCGACACCGTCCCGCCGGAAGGCCACGGCATCAGGGCCGTGCCATCCGCCCTGATCTCGATTTCGGTGCCGAAATTCGGATCGTGCCAGCGCCCGACCAATCGCGCATCGAGCGGCGTGTCGGCCGGCACGCGCCGGAGCGAACGCTGCACGCCGCCGATCAGGCCGGTGAGGCGATCCTCCCCGTCCTGTTTCAGGCGGATGTCGAGATAGGCCGGCAGGCTGCGCAGGCCGCCGTTGCCATCGGTGATCAGACGCTCGAAACCACCCATGTAGCTGATCGAATCGGCGGCAAGCTCGGCCCAGAACGGCCCCTCGTCGCTGGCGAACAGGCCGACTGGCGCTTTCGCGATCGTCGGCAGCTCCTGTTCGAGCAGCGCCGCCAGCACCGTCAGGGCAGGCCAGAGCGCCTCCTCCTCGCGATTCGACAACACGACGACGCCGACACCGTGGGCCGGCGACATCCAGAAATGGTTGCGATAGCCGGCGAGCGAGCCGCCATGGCCGACGATCGCGGTCTCGCCGAGCCGGCTGGCGACAAGGCCGAGCCGGTAGACGCTCTCGCTGCCATCAGCGAAATGGCGCGGCGCAGTCAGGCGTTCCAGCATGCCGGCGAGCGGGCCGCGCCCCGCGAGCAGGGCCGAGGCCCAGCCGGCGAGATCGGCGGCGGACCCCACGAGTCCACCCGATGCGGAAAAATGCGGGCCGTTATGGCCGCGCCGCCAGTCTACCCCGTCGTTCCAACAGCCGGTGGCGAGGCCGGGCACGATTTCCGACCCGTCATAAGGCAGGCGGAAGGCGAGGCCGAGTTCGCCGGAGAGTTCCGCGACGGTGTCCTTGTAGGGCTTGCCCGTGACCTGTTCGAGGATGCGCTGGCCAAGCCGCCAGCCAGTGTTGGAATAGGCCATCTCGGTACCGGGCTCGGCACTCAGCGAAGGCAAGCGGCAGGCGAGCGCGAAGACCTCCTCCGCATTCAACGTCGCGGTGAAGGGTACGCCTTGCTGCCAGAAGCACTCCATCATGTCCGGCAGGGCGCCGGTCATGTCGAGGGCCCGACTGAATTCGACCTCGGCGAGCGGCGCCGGCAGTTCGCTCAGCCAGCGGCCGAGCGGCGCATCGAGCGGGATGCCGGCGCGCAGCAATGCGACTGCCAGGACATGCTTGCTGATCGAGGCGAAGCGGTTGGGCGTCTGCGGCGTGAAGGGCACGCCGTATTCGATGCTGGCGAGACCGCCGGCAAAGGCTTCGCGCACCCCGTCGCGATCGAACAGCACGACAGCGCCGCCCGGCCCCGCCATGCGCTGCCAGTTCGCGACGATCTCCTGCGCGCGGGTCGCAGCGCGGGTCCAATTCACTGACATATTTCGCTCCCTCAGCCCTGCGGCCGGGTTTCGCCGAGCAGATTGCGCAAGGCCCGCATGAAGACGCGCGCGCCGGGACCGATCGCATCATCCGGGAAATCGAAATCCGGATTGTGCAGATGCGCGGTCTCGCCGGAGCCGAGCAGGAACATCGCCGATTTGGAGCGGCGCCCGAACAGGCCGAAATCCTCCGAGCCGCGCGAGGGCGGCGTCGGGCCGTGCGGCACCTTCTCCTCGTCCATCGCCCGGCGCAGCATCGCGACGGCCTCCGGCTCGTTCTCGCAATGGTGGAAGACGTCGTGATAGCTGATCTCGACGGTGAGCCGGCCGGCCTCGGCCGCCTCGCGCGCCAGCTTTTCGGCCGCTTCGCAGAGCGCGCCCATCTGCGCGTCGTTGACGGTGCGCAAGGTCGCCCAGATCTCGCCATGGCCCGGCGCGATGCCGAAGGCCTGCTCCCCGATCTCGACATGGGTCACGGTGACCAGCCGGAAATTGGCATCGAGCGGCCCGCCGGGTCCGAGCGCGGTCAGCGCCGGGATCAGCGTCGCGATCGCCGGGGCCGGCGAGCGGCCATGTTCCGGTGTCGAGGCATGCGAAGTCTCGCCGGTCAGGATGATCTTGATGCCGCGCGAGGCGCAGTTGGCGGCGCCTTCCGAGATGCGGGCATGGCCCACGGGCACACCAGGACGATTATGCAGGGAGAAGGCATAGTCCGGCACGATCTCCTCGAATTTCGGATCGGCCATGACGGCGGCGGCACCCGCGCCGGTCTCTTCCGCCGGCTGGAACAGCAGGATCGCGCGGCCCTTCTTCGGCGGGTTGCGCTGCAGGCCACGCGCCAGGCCAGCGAGGATGGTCATATGGCCATCATGCCCGCAAAGATGGCCTTTGCCGGGAATTTCGGAGCGATGGTCGCTGTCGGACAATTCCTCGATCGGCAGTGCGTCGAGTTCGGCACGGATCAGAACGGTCGGGCCGGGCTCAGTTCCCTCGTAGATCGCCGCGACACCATGCCCGCCAAGCTCGGTGACGATACGATCGGGGCCGGTCGGCTTCAGGAAATCGACGATGGTCGCGGCGGTCTCGCGCTCCTCGCCCGAGATTTCAGGGCGGCGATGCAGCCGATGCCGGAGATCGACGAGATCGACCATATCGCTGTTGGTCAAGAACACGGATGAAGCCTCCCAGGCGCAGTGCCGGCCGGCGGATCACCGGCTCTTGCCCGGAAAGGTTCGACAGTTCAGCCGCTTCGGCAACCCGCGTCATCGCCGGGGGCGGCATGCGCGAGCGCGAGATCAGTTACCGAGTTCGGCCTCGATCTCGGCGTCGAAGGCCTGCGCCAGCATCGCCCGGCAGGCTTCGGCCTGCTGGCGCGCCGAATCCAGCGCGATATGAGGGAGAATCTCGGCGAGATCGCGCAAGGCGAAATCGACGGCCGACATCAGGCCGAGCACCGGCTCGGCGGCGGCGGCCGGTTGTTGCGGAAGGCGGAACGCAATGACCTGACCCATAGGCATACTCACGCTGAAAGCGAATCGGCCTTCAGTGTGCCGGGGCAGGTTTCAGAAAGTGGTTAACGGCGGAATTGCGGCGGCACAGCCGGCTTAACCATAGCCATGCAGGCTCGCGCCATGGCGCTTCAGCCAGGCCTCCGCCGCCTCGGTACCGGGGCAGAGCTTGTGGGTCAGCGCCCAGAAGCGATGCGAGTGGTTCATCTCCTTGAGATGCGCGACCTCATGGGCCGCGAGATAGTCGAGCACCGGGGCCGGTGCCAGGATCAATCGCCAGGAGAAGCTAAGATGGCCTTGCGAAGAGCAGGAGCCCCAGCGGCTCGTGGTGTCGCGGATGGTGATCTTGCGGGCGGGGATGCCGAGCGTCGCGGTGTGGCGGCGCACCGCCTTCTCGAGATCCTCGAGCGCGTGTTTTCTCAGGAAATCCTTGACCCGGCGCGCGACATGGGCGGCGTCGCCCGCCACGGCGATGACAGGTGCGCCGTCAGCATCCCGGGCCGCCTGCGTCAACCCGCGCGCCTTCGACCAGTGGACGATGCGATGCGGCACGCCGCGGAAGGGAATGCTCTGGCCGGGCTCGAACGGCACGGGGCGCGGGCGCTTTGCCATGCGCGCGGCGATCCAGCCGCCATGGTTCTCGGCAAAGGTCCGGCCCGCCGCGAAATCGGCCCGCTCGGGCAAAGTCAGGGTGATCTCGCCGGTCGCCTGCGAGACGCGCAACGTCATCCGCCGCGCGGCGGCGCGGCGCTTGACCAGAACGGCATAGCGCGTGCCGGCATGCACGACCTCGATCCGGTCGGGGTCCGGCTGGCGCCTGAACAGGGAGATGCGCATTATCTGCGATTGTGCGGGATTCGGAGCGGTTACGGAAGAGCGGCAGCAGCGGCTTGCACCGGGGAAGGCCACGCGCGAAGCTTCCCGACATGGCAACCCATGCGCCCCCGCCGATCGCACCCGTCGAGATCATTCATTCCGTCGACGTGATTCCCGCCGATGACCAGGGCAATCACGGGGAGAGCTACAACTATCTCGACTATCTCTTCGTAGGAGACGGCCTGACGGCGCGGGCAAGGAGCTATCTCGACACGATCGAGACGGTGGTCCTGCACGGCCCGGCGCGCGCGCCGAACGGGGTCGAGCGCGTTGTCGGCACGGCCTTCGAAGAGGGCGTGCTCGCTTATCTGAAGCTGCGCTATCGCCGGATCGAGCGGCTCAACCCCGCCATCCGGACGGGGCGTCCCTATGATATCGTCTGGCAGGAGGGCGACGGGGCCGCCTGAGCAGCCCTACGCCGTGCAGGTTTCAGCCGACGACCTTGAGCGCCTTGCGCTGTTCCTTGGCGCTGTCGTCGCGACGATCCTTGGCCGCTTCCATGTCGAGGCTGACCATGAAATCGGAGATGCGCGGCTGGATCTCGGCGCGGAAGCGCGAGCCGTTGAAGACGCCGTAATGGCCGACCTTCGGCTGGAGATAATGGACGCGCTTGTCGGCGGGAATGTTGACGCAGAGGTCGTGCGCCGCCTTGGTCTGGCCGACGCCCGAAATGTCGTCATTCTCGCCCTCGACCGTCATCAGCGCGACGCGGCGGATGGCGGCGAGGTCGACCGGCTTGTCACGGTGCATCATCTCGCCCTTCGGCAGGGCATGCTGGACGAAGACGGTGTCGACGGTCTGGAGATAGAACTCGGCGGTCAGGTCCATCACCGCGAGATACTCGTCGTAGAAGTCGCGATGCTTCTCGGCGGAATCGCCGTCGCCGCTGACGAGATGCTTGAACATGTCGTAATGGGCGGTGACGTGGCGGTCGATATTCATCGCCATGAAGCCCGAGAGCTGCATGAAGCCGGGATAGACCTGCCGGAACGCGCCGAGGCTCGGGAAGGGCACGACGGTGATGCAGTTGCGGCGGAACCAGTCCGTGCCGCGCTCCATCGCGAGCTGGTTGACGGCGGTCGGCGAGCGGCGGGTGTCGATCGGGCCGCCCATCAGCGTCATCGAACGGGGCGCGCAGGGGTCCGATTCGGCCTCCATGCGGGCGACCGCGGCAATGACCGGCACGGACGGCTGGCAGATCGCCATGACATGGGTGTCCGGTCCCAACATCTGAAGCATGCCGATGACGTAATCGATGTAATCGTCGAGGTCGAAGCGCCCCTCGGAAAGCGGCACGAGGCGGGCATCGACCCAATCGGTGATGTAGACCTCGTGGCCCGGCAGGAAGGCCTCGACCGTGCCACGCAGCAGCGTGGCGTAATGGCCCGACATCGGCGCGACCAACAACACTTTCGGCTGCGGCTTGCGGCGGCTGCTTGGGATCTTGCGGTCGAAATAGACCAGCTTGCAGAAGGGGCGCTCCCAGACGACCCGCTCCTCGACGGCGACCTTGACGCCGTTCATCGTGGTCTCGTCGAGGCCGAAGGCCGGCTTGCCGTAGCGGCGCGTCATACGCTCGAACAATTCGCAGGATGCGGCGACCGTCCGGCCGAAGGGCGTGTAGGTGAGCGGATTGGCCGGGTTCTTGAAGGCCAGATGCATCGCATCCGAAACCCCGCGCACCGGGCTCACCATCATGTGAACCGCTTCGTAGGCATGGTAGGCAAACGACATGGCGGCCCCGTACATACGATGAATGTCCTTCCGGCGGCGCAACATGCAATGATGCGACGCAGCATCGCACCTTACGTTGATTTTGTTCTCATTCAACCCGGCTAAAGGCTAAGATTTTCCTGCGATGTGGATGAAGCCGGGAAAAAGCCCACGGCAGGCGCCGCGCAGGAGACCAGCAGACCTTGAGCTTCCCGGACTTCTCTGCCCCGGCCCTGGCGCGCTCCAGCCGCCATCTGCGCCTCGATACGCTGGTCAGGCTGCGCTGGCTCGCCATCGCCGGGCAGAGCCTCGCCGTCACCGGCGTGCATTTCGGCCTCGGCTTTCCCTTGCCCTTCGGCTGGTGCTTCAGCGTCATCGCGGTTTCGGCCTGGCTCAATATCGCGCTGCGCATCCGCTTTCCGCTGAGCCATCGCCTCAACGACAGGGCCGCGACCGCCCTGCTCGGCTTCGACATCGCCCAGCTCGCGGCGCTGCTCTTCATGACCGGCGGCCTGCAGAACCCGTTCGCGATCCTGTTCCTGGCGCCGGTGATGATCTCGGCGACGGCCCTGCCGCCGCAACGCACGCTCGTCCTGGGCCTGCTGGCGATGGGGCTCGCGACCTTGCTCAGCCGCTATCACCTGCCATTGCCCTGGGCCGGGAACGACCGGCCGGTGCTGCCGGCCTTTTACCAACTCGGCAACTGGGCTGCGCTCGTGCTCGGCCTCGGCTTCACCGGCATCTATGCCTGGCGCGTCGCCAAGGAGGCGCGCGACCTCTCCGACGCACTCGCCGCGACCGAACTCGTGCTGGCACGCGAGCAGCACCTGTCACAGCTCGACGGGCTTGCCGCCGCCGCGGCGCATGAGCTTGGCACGCCGCTCGGCACGATCGCGCTCGTCGCCCGCGAATTGACGCGCCTCGCCCCTCCCGAGGGCGAGATGGCCGAAGACATCGCCTTGCTGCGCGAACAGGTCGAGCGCTGCCGCGGCATCCTGGGCAAGCTCTCCAGCCTGCAGGACGAGGATGCCGGCCCGCTCGGCCAGCTCACCCTGCGCCTGCTCATCGAGGAGACCGCCGGGCCGCAGCGGCCCTTCGGCGTGCCCTTTGAGATCACCATGACCGGCGACAAGCCTGAGCCGGTCTGCCGGCGTAATCCCGGCATGATCTACGGCCTCGGCAATATCGTCGACAACGCCGTCGATTTCGCGCGTTCGACCGTGGCGATCACAGCGGAATGGAACCAGAGCCAGGTGGTGCTGGTGATCGCCGATGACGGCCCCGGTTTCCCACCGGATGTGCTGATGCGGGCCGGCGACCCTTATCTCTCGCGCGGAGCGGGTGAAGGCCGGGCCGGCGGGGGCCTCGGGCTCGGCCTCTTCATCGCCAAGACGCTGCTGGAGCGAGGTGGTGCCACGCTGGAATTCTCGAACCGGCCGGCTCCTGCGAGCGGTGCTTCGATCCGAATTACCTGGTCCCGCGACGATTTCGAGGCCGACTTGCCCAGCGATGGGGGTACCCAGGCGGGCGCATCGGCCTTAAATGAAGCTGACTGAGCCGGCCTCCTGGGGGAGAGCCGGAAAACCGAAACCCTAATGCGCGCCGCCGCAGCGCGCCGAGAAGCGGCAAGGAGAAGACGATGCAGGATGCAGCGAGCGAAACCGACAGGGCCGGGCCGGCCGACGACATGTCCCTTCTGCTGGTCGACGACGACAGGCCGTTCCTGACCCGCCTCGCCCGCGCCATGGAAGGCCGCGGCTATGCGGTCCGCATCGCCGACAGCGTCGCGGCGGGCATGGCTGCCGTGGAAGAAGCGGCACCGGCCTTCGCGGTGATCGACCTGCGCCTCGGCGACGGCAACGGCCTCGACGTGATCGCCCGCCTGAAGGAGCGCCGGCCCGATGCGCGCGGCGTGGTGCTGACCGGCTACGGCAACATCGCGACCGCCGTCAGCGCCGTGAAACTCGGCGCCTTCGACTTCCTCGCCAAGCCAGCCGATGCCGACGAGATCCATGCAGCGCTCGCGGCCCAGCGCGATGCCCGCCCGCAACCGCCGGAAAACCCGATGTCGGCTGACCGGGTGCGCTGGGAGCATATCCAGCGCGTCTACGAACTCTGCAGCCGCAATGTCTCGGAGACGGCACGCCGCCTCGGCATGCACCGGCGCACCCTGCAGCGCATCCTGGCCAAGCGCGCTCCGCGCTGATCCCGCAAAAACGTAAAAGCCCGCCGGACAAACCGTCCGGCGGGCTTTTGCTTGATCGTTCGCTTGTGGGGCTCAGGTCGCGCAGGCGGGCACGATGCGGGTCGCGCGGCGCTCGAGCGACACCGCGAACACAGCGAGACCCAGCGCCAGCAGCGGCACGACGGCGGCGACCGGCGCGATCGCGCCATAGCCCAGTCCCTGCGTGATCACCGCGCCGCCGAGCCAGGCGCCGAAGGCGTTGCCGAGGTTGAACGCGGCGATGTTGAGGCTGGAGGCCAGCCCCTGCCCGGCGCCGCCGGCCTGCTGCAACACCCACATCTGGAGCGGTGCGACGGTCGCGAAGGCGGCGGCGCCGAGCGCGAAGGCCGCGATGACGGCACCAATCTGGCTGTGGAACGCGAAGCCCGAGGCGAACATCGCGATGGTCAAGAGCGCGATCGAACCGATCAGCGCCGGGGCAAGCCTGCGATCGGCCCAGCGCCCGCCGAGCAGGTTGCCGACGACGAGCCCGCCGCCGAAGACCAGCAGGATCGGCGACACGGCGGCCTCGCTGAAACCGGCAAGCTGGACGAGGATCGGCTGGATGAAGGTGAAGACCGCGAAGATGCCGCCGAAGCCGAGCACGGTCATGACGAGGCCGAGCTGAACCTGCGGCCGCGCCAGCACCTTGAACTCCTCGGCGAGCGAGCCGGGCACGACGCGCTCCCGATCCGCCGGGACGAAGACCGCGAGGACAGCCAGAGCGACGAGGCCGATTGCGGTCACCGCCCAGAAGGTCGAGCGCCAGCCGAAAGCGAGGCCGAGCCAGGAGCCAAAGGGGACGCCGAGCAGGGTCGCCAGCGTCAGGCCAGTGAACATGAGCGCGATGGCCGAGGCCTTGCGCTCCGGGGCGACGAGGCTGGTCGCGACGAGCGAGCCCACGCCGAAGAAAGTGCCGTGCGCCAGCGCGGTCACGATCCGCGCCGCCATCAGCCAGCCGAAGCTCGGGCTCAGCGCCGCGGCGAGATTGCCGAGGGTGAAGATCGCCATGAGCACGAGCAGCGTCGTCTTGCGCGGCAAGGAGCGGGTCGCGATCGTCAACACAGGCGCGCCGACGAAGACGCCGAGCGCATAGCCGGTCATCAGCAGGCCGGCGAGCGGGACGCTGATGCCGAGATCGGCGGAGACCTGCAGGAGCAGGCCCATGATGACGAATTCGGTGACGCCGATGCCGAAGGCACCGACGGTGAGAGCATAAAGGGCAATAGGCATGGAATGCCTCCGGGGAGCTTGTTCGGGCCCGGAGATAGCGCGGCGAGGGCTTGTGAATTAGACTGCATGAAAGATCAGCAATTGTGAGTTGAATTCACGATGCCACGCAGCGAGGTCAACCGCTCCGGCGAGATGGAGGTCTTCGCCCGCGTCGTCGAGCTCGGCGGCTTCTCGCCGGCGGCACGCGCGCTTCGGATGACGCCTTCGGCAGTGAGCAAGCTCGTCGCCCGGCTGGAGGCGCGGCTTGGCGTCAGGCTGATCGTCCGCTCGACCCGCAAGTTCATGCTAACCGAAGAGGGCACGACCTTCCATGAGCGGACCTTGCGCGTGCTCGCCGATCTCGACGAGGCCGAGCGGGCGGTCGCGGCCTGCCAGATTCCACGCGGGCGCCTGCGGGTGAATGCCAATGTCGCCTTCGGCTGGCATTATCTGCTGCCGGTCGCGCCGCGCTTCATGGCGGTGCATCCCGGCATCCAGCTGGACATCTCGATCACCGACGCGGTGATCGATCTCGTCGACGAACGCGCCGATGTCGCGATCCGGGTCGGCCCGCTCAAATCCTCCCAGCTCGTCGCGCGCAAGCTCGGCGAGAGCGTCTCGGCGATCGTCGCCTCGCCGGATTATCTGTCGGCGCATGAAGCGCCGGATCATCCCGACAAGCTTGCCGGCTGCGACCTCATCACCTTCAATTTCGCCCGGCATCGCGATACCTGGCCTTTCGTCATCGATGGCCAGCGCCTCTTCCTGCCGGCCCATGGCCGCGTCACGGTCGGCGACGGCGAAAGCGCGCGGCGCCTGGCACTGGCGGGACAGGGCCTGACCCGGCTCTCGCTCTTCCATATCGCCGATGACATCGCAGCCGGCCGACTCGTCCCCGTGCTGGAGGCTTTTAATCCGGGCGATGTCGAGGACATCCATGCCGTCTATGTCGGCCATGGTGGCAAGTTGCCGGCGCGGGTACGTGCCTTCATCGATTTCCTGGTCGCGGAGATCGACCTGCGTCGGTTCGCTACGATGCCGAAAGCAGCAATCGCCGCAGCCCGCTAGATGATTTTATCAGGCTGAGCCTTCGGGGTCCTCGATCAAGGCCAGCCGGCTCGAAGCCAGTCGCGCCAGCGCGATGGTCAGCATCTTGCGCCGCGCTGCGCTCAAGGGATGGCGCGGCGGCTCGCGCAGCAATTCGCCGCCATAGGCATCGGCGACGATCAGGCCGACATCGTCAGGCAGGATCTCGCGCGGGAATTCCGGCGCGACGGCGAAGAGGAAGCCGTCGCAATAGTCGCGGTAATCCGGCCATTTGCCGTCGACGCGGTAGTCGGCGATGCCCGACTTGACCTCGACGACCCAGAGCTCGCCCGAGGGCGACAGCGCGACGATATCGCCGCGCCGGCCATTGGCGAAGGTCATCTCCTTGACGATGGCATAGCCGCGCTCGCGCAAGTGGCGGCCGGCGCCGCGGCAGACCATGCGCGTGATATCGGGTCGCGCCGGTGGCGGGTTCAGGACGGAATCCGGAAGGGACATGCGCACATGTTCCCTCTTTGTTTCCGGAAATGCAAGCTTCGGCCAGCAGCCTAAGGCAGGTTCTCACGCAGGATGATCTCGATGCTGGGCGGCGCCGTTCCCTCCGAGGCCGGGCGGCCAGCGCGCAGATTGGCGAAGATCGCGATGCAGCTCATCAGCGCGGCATGGGGATGCTGGGTGATGACCGCATCCATCGTGCCGTCGAGCAGGAGTGCGCGCGTCTCGGGGGTCAGGCCATGGCCGACGAAGACGACATCCTGCTGCCGGCCCGCCTCCTTCAGAGCGCGCGCGATCCCCTCAGGTCCACCGCCGATATTGTAGATGCCGGCGAGATCCGGGTGCTGGGCCAACAGCGCCTTGGCCTGACGATAATTGCGGCCGTCGTCGTCGAGCCCCTCGCGCAGGCCGACGACCTCGATCTGTGGAAACAGCTCCTCGAAGAGATGCAGGAAGCCCATCTCGCGCTCCTCATGGGCGCGATAGCTCAGGCTGCCGGCGATGACCGCAACCTTGGCCGGCCGCCGGCCGATGAAGCGAGCCGCGAGATAGCCGGCCGTGCGCCCGGCCGAGCGATTGTCGAGCCCGACATAGGCGGCGCGGCGGGCATTCGCGATGTCGGAAATCAAGGTCACGGCCGGCACGCCGCGCTCGGCCAGGCTGTTGACCGCCTCGCGCACCGCCGGATGTTCCAGCGCCATGAAGGCGATGCCGTCGACATCGCGCCCGACCTGGCGGAGCTGCTGGGCCAGCAATTCCGGCTTGAAGCTCTCGATGAACTCGACGCGGGCGCGCATGTTGAAGGAAGCGAGCTGCTCCTGTGCCTCGGCGATATGGCGCCCGAGCATGGCGAGGAAACGGTTGCTGCCGGCCGGCAGCAGGAAGGCCAGCCGCATTGGCGTGAAGGCCTGCGCCGGGAGGGCCGGATCGAGCACATAGCCCAGTTCGCTCGCGGCCTTCAGCACGCGCTGGACGGTGGCCGCGCGCACGCCGGGGCGCTGGTTCAGCACCCGGTCGACGGTTGCGGTCGAGGCGCCGGACAGCGCCGCGACATCGGCGATGCGGGCCATCCGGCGGCGCTGCAGGCTTTCGCCACTACCGTTTTTCTCTGCCGTGCCCGTCATAGAATCACATCAAAAACCATCAGTATTTGAGTTTGACCACCATCATTCCAGCTTCCTAATCTGAGGGCAAGAAGACCGCAATCAATCAAATCGCATCAGCGATACCGGGAGGACCATCATGACGAACTTCACGCGCCGCACGGTGCTGCGTACGCTCGCCGCCGCCCCCGCAGCCTCGCTCATCGCCATGCCGCACATCGCGCGGGCGGCCGAGATCGAGCTGAAATACGGCAACAACCTGCCGCTCAGCCATCCGCTCAACATCCGCGCCCAGGAAGCGGCCGAGCGTGTCGCCAAGGAGACGAACGGCCGGGTCGAGATCAAGATCTTCCCGAACAATCAGCTCGGCGGCGATACCGACATGCTGAGCCAGGTCCGCAACGGCGGCATCACCTTCTTCACGCCGTCGGCGCTCGTCATCGCGACCCTGGTGCCGGTCGCGGCGATCAATGCGGTCGGCTTCGCCTTCGCCGATTACGACCAGGTCTGGAAGGCGATGGACGGCAAGCTCGGCGCCCATGTCCGCGAGGCCATCTCGAAAGTGAACCTCTATGCCTTCGAGAAGATGTGGGACAACGGCTTCCGCCAGATGACCACCTCGGGCAAGGCGATCGAGACCGCCAAGGAGATGTCCGGCCTCAAGATCCGCGTGCCGGTGAGCCCGCTCTCGATCTCGATGTTCAAGGCGCTCGATGCCGCGCCGGCGAGCCTGCAGTTCTCGGAGGTCTACACGGCGCTCCAGACCAAGGTGGTCGACGCGCAGGAGAACCCGCTGCCGATCATCCAGGTCGCCAAGCTCTTCGAGGTGCAGAAGAGCTGCGCGATCTCGAACCATATCTGGGACGGTTTCTGGTTCATCGCCAACGGGCGTGCCTGGCGCGGCCTGCCGGCCGATATCCAGAAGATCGTCGCCGGCGCCATCAACGATGCCGGCGTCGCCCAGCGCGGCGACATCAAGAAGCTCAACGAGACCGTGCAGGCGGATCTGCAGTCGAAGGGCCTTGCCTTCAACAAGACGGACCCGGATTCCTTCCGCGCCAAGCTGCGCGAGGCCGGCTTCTACAAGGAGTGGCAGGAGCGCTTCGGCAAGGACGCCTGGAGCCTGCTCGAAGACGCCGTCGGCAAGCTGGCCTGAGGGGTGCGGGCGGGCCTATAAGGCCCCCAAAGCACAAGACAGGAAACGCCCCGATGGATGCCCATAGCGCGACCCTTCCCGCTGCCGCCATGCCCGCAAACGGGCTCGGCCGCTTCGCCGGCCATCTCGACCGCGGCCTCGGCGGCCTGGTCGAGACGGTGGCGGCCGTGCTCGTGGTCGTCGAGATCATCATTCTCGGCGCCGGCGTCATGGCGCGCTATGTCTTCCATGCCCCGCTGGTCTGGTCGGACGAGCTCGCCTCGATCCTGTTCCTCTGGCTCTCGATGCTCGGCGCGGTCGTCGCGCTCCGGCGCGGCGAGCATATGCGGATGACCGGGCTGGTCTCCCGCGTCTCGCCGCAGACGCGGGCGCTGCTGGAGGCGGTCGCGATCACCGCCTCGATCGCCTTCCTGCTGCTGATCATGCCGCATGCGGTCGAATATGCCGAGGAAGAGAACTTCATCGTCACGCCCGCGCTGGAGATCAGCAATGCCTGGCGCGCGGCGGCGATCCCGATCGGCGTCGGTTTGATGCTGATCGCGGCCGGCTGCCGGCTGCTGCGCTTCGCCTCGCTGAAGCCCGCGCTGATCGCGATCGGAATCACCGCTCTGTTCGTGCTGCTGTTCTGGCTCGCCGGCCCCACGCTGAAGCCGCTCGGCAAGCTCAACCTGATCGTCTTCTTCGTCGGCGTCGTCGCGCTCAACGTCTTCTCGGGCGTGCCGATCGCCTTCTCCTTCGCGCTCGCTACCTTCGGCTATCTCGCCTGCACCACCTCGACGCCGATGCTGGTCATGGTCGGCCGACTCGACGAGGGCATGAGCCATCTCATCCTGCTCGCCGTGCCGCTCTTCATCTTCCTGGGCGCGCTGATCGAGATGACCGGGATGGCGCGCGCCATGATCCAGTTCCTGGCGAGCCTGCTCGGCCATGTCCGCGGCGGCCTGTCCTATGTGCTGGTCGGCGCGATGTACCTGGTCTCCGGCATTTCCGGCTCGAAGATCGCCGACATGGCCGCGATCGCGCCGGTGCTGTTCCCGGAGATGCAGAAGCGTGGTGCCAAGCCCGGCGACCTCGTCGCCCTGCTCTCGGCGACCGGCGCGCAGACCGAGACGATCCCGCCCTCGATCGTGCTGATCACCATCGGCTCGGTGACCGGCGTCTCGATCGCGGCTTTGTTCACCGGCGGCATGCTGCCGGCCGTGGTGCTGGGCGCGGCGCTCTGCTTCGTGGTCTGGTGGCGCTGCCGGGGCGAAGACCTCAGCAACGTCAAGCGCTATCCCAAGCGCGAAATCGCCAAGCTCGCTTTGATCGCAGCGCCCGCCATCGCCCTGCCCTTCGTCATCCGCGCCGCGGTGGTGGAAGGTGTCGCGACCGCGACCGAGGTCTCCACCATCGGCATCGCTTACGCGATCCTCGCCGGCATCCTGCTCTACCGCCAGTTCGACTGGCGCCGCCTGCCCAAGATGCTGATCGAGACCGCATCGCTGACCGGTGCGATCATCTTCATCATCGGCTGCGCCACCGCCATGGCCTGGGGGCTGACGCAATCCGGCTTCTCGCGCGACCTCGCCCAGGCGATGGCAGCGGTTCCGGGCGGGAGCTGGGGCTTCCTCGGCATCTCAATCGTCGCCTTCACCATCCTCGGCAGCGTGCTCGAGGGCATCCCGGCGATCGTGCTGTTCGGGCCGCTGGTGTTCCCGATCGCCAAGCAGGTCGGGATACACGAGGTCCACTATTCGATGGTCGTGATCTTCGCGATGGGCATCGGGCTCTTCGCCCCGCCCTTCGGCGTCGGCTATTACGGCGCCTGCGCGATCAGCAAGATCAATCCCGACGAAGGCCTGAAATACATCTGGGGCTACATCCTCGCCCTGATCCTCGGCCTGCTCGTCGTCGCTGCCGTGCCGTGGATCTCCATCGGCTTCCTCCGATCCTGATAATCAGAAAGCAACGCCCATGAGCCGCTTCTTTGGCCAGATCCGTCAGGCTGGCTACGTCGTCCCGGATATCGAGGCGGCGATGGACTACTGGAGCCGCGTGCTGGGCGTCGGACCGTTCTTCTACAATCCGAAGGTCCCGATCAGGAACTACCGCTACAAGGGCGAGACCTACGAGCCGCACAACTCGGTGGCGCTGGCCAATTCCGGCCCGCTCCAGATCGAGCTGATCCAGTGCCGCAACACTGTCCCGTCCATGTACAAGGACTTCACCGATGCGGGGCTGACCGGCCTGCAGCATGTCGCCTACTGGACCTCGGACTACGATGCCGACCTGGAGCGGCTCGTCGCCGAGGGCTTCAAGCCGGTGATGTCGGGCGAGGTCGGCGAGCGCGGCCGCTTCGTCTATTTCGACACGCATTACCATCCGGGCACGGTGATCGAACTCTCGGAGGTCGCCGGCCCCAAGGGCGAGATGTTCCGCCTGATCCGCGAGGCGTCCGAGACCTGGGACGGCAAGGATCCGGTCAGGCCCTTCCCGGACCTGAGCAAGCTCGCTGCTGCGGCAGCCTGATATCCCTTCGCATACCGACCCCATGACCAGCGAACGCTTCGAAGCGACCTATCTCATCGAAACCCCGCTCGACCCGGCCAAGGTCGCGGAGGTGATGGCGGGTGAGCAATCCTGCGGCACCTTCGCCCGCGTCGCCGGCGAGACCGACGAGTTGCGCGAGCGGGCGCGGGCCGTCGTCACGCGGATCGAGGAGCTGGAGCCCGCCACGGAGCCCAGCCTGCCTAATGCGTGGCTTGCGCGGAAGGGCGTCGGCGGGCCATGGCGGCGCGCGCGCATCACGATCTCCTTCCCGGTCGACAATGTCGGAGCCAATCTCGCGACGCTCGCCGCCGTGGTTGCGGGCAATCTCTACGATCTCGGCGAGGTCACCGGCCTCAGGCTCGAAAGCATCGCCCTGCCCTGGTCCTATCGCCAGCGCTTCCCGATGCCGACGCAAGGCATCGCCGGCACGCGGCGCCTGACCAGGGCGGCGAAAGGACCGCTCGTCGGCTCGATCATCAAGCCGAATGTGGGCCTCAGCTCCGCGCAGACGGCCGAGCTCGTCGCGAGCCTCTGCGAAGCCGGGCTCGACTTCATCAAGGATGACGAGATCTCAGCCGATCCGGTGCATGCGCCGCTGGCCGAGCGCATCCCGGCGGCGATGGCGGCGGTTCGCCGGCATCAGGACAAGACCGGCAAGCACGTCATGGTCGCCTTCAACATCACCGACGAGACCGATGCGATGCGCCGCCATGCCGATCTCGTCACGCACGAGGGCGGTTCCTGCGTGATGGCGAGCCTGAACTGGTGCGGTTTCTCCGCGATCGAGAGCTTGCGCCGCTCGACTGATCTCGCCCTGCACGGCCATCGCAACGGCTATGGCGCCTTCTCGCGCCATCCGCTCCTCGGCATCGGCTTCCAGGCCTATCAGGTGCTGTGGCGGCTGGCCGGTGTCGACCACATGCATGTCCATGGCCTGCAGGGGAAATTCGCGCAGGAAGACGAGGAGGTCGTGACCTCCGCCAGGGATTGCGTCACGCCGCTGACCGATGGCGCCGACGACCGGGTGATGCCCGCCTTCTCCTCCGGGCAGTGGGCCGGCACGGCGCAGGCGACCTGGGATGCGATCGGCCATGACGACCTGCTGTTCATGGCCGGCGGCGGCATTCTGGCCCATCCCGGTGGGCCGAAGGCGGGCGTCGCCAGCATCCGGCAGGCCTGGGCAGCCGTAGCCGAAGGCACCCCGATCACGGAGGCGGCGCGGACGCATCCCGAATTGCAGCAGGCGCTCGATACCTTCGGCGGCAAGGCGGGCTAGTGCGCCGTGACGACGAAGCGCATCCCTCTCTACGGCTGGTACGGCGACGATTTTACCGGCTCGACCGATACACTGGCGACGCTGGCCGAGCGAGGCTTTCGCGCTTTGCTCTTCCTGCGCCAACCGAGTGAAGCCCAGTTGGCGGCAGCCGGCCCGCTCGATGCGATCGGCATCGCCGGGGCGAGCCGAGCCATGGCGCCGGAAGCTATTGCGCAGGAACTGACGGAAATCGGGCGCTTCTTTGCCGAGCAGGGCGTCGAGCTGATGCATTATAAGTGCTGCTCGACCTTCGACAGCGCACCTCGTATCGGCAGCATCGGCGCGGCGGTCGCGGCGCTGAAGCCGTTCTTCCCGAACCCGCTCGTGCCGATCCTCGGCGGCCAGCCCAATCTCGGGCGCTTCTGCCTGTTCGGAAACCTGTTCGCGGCCGGCGGCGACGGCGCGATCCATCGTATCGACCGCCACCCGACGATGAGTCGCCATCCAGTGACGCCGATGGCGGAAGCCGATCTGCGCCGGCACCTTGCCGCGCAGGGGCTCGAAGGTATCGGACTCGTCGATTATCGCGCCTATGCCGATGGCTCGTCAGCACCGGCGACGCCGCCAGACGGAAGCCCGGCGGTCCTGTTCGATGTGGCAACCGAGGCCGACCTCATGGCGATCGGCGAATTGCTCGCGACGTCGCTGGTGAATGGGCCGATGCTCGCGGTGGGGGCAAGTTCGGTCGCCCGCGCCTTCGCGGCCGGGCATGGCAAGGCGGTCATTTCCGCATCAACTTCAGATGCGAAATATTGCGGGGCAGGACCGGTCCTCGCCCTCGTCGGCAGCCTGTCGCCGGTCACACGCGCGCAGGTCGAGGCAGCCAAGGGCTATACGATCCTCTCCGTCGATGCCGAACGGTTGTTGGCGGATAAAAGCTATGGGGCGGAGCTGCGCTCCGCAGCTCTGTCCAAGCTGGCTCAGGGCGACGTCATGCTGGTGACCGAACGGCCTGAGGGCGCCCCAACTGCGGCCAGCGCGGTTGCCGAAGCGACCGGGGCATTGCTCGCCGCAATCATCGCCGAGGCTCGCCTCGGCCGGCTCATCGTCGCGGGTGGCGATACCTCGACCATGGCGATCCGGTCGCTGCCGCTCTGGGGGCTGTCCTATCGTGGGCCTTGCGTGCCCGGTGCGCCGCTCTGCCGCGCCCATTCCGACGATCCGCGTCTCGACGGGCTCGAGATCGTGCTGAAGGGCGGGCAGATGGGTCCGCCCGGCTTCTTCAATAACGAGGCACGCGCCTAACCCGGCAGGCAGCCATCCGTGCCGGCGCCGCAGACCAGCGCACAGACCTTCTCGCCACCGGACAATGCAACCCGGCCCGACTGGAGCGCCGCCAGCGCCGCGGCGCCCGACAAGTCGGCGGCGATGCCGAATTCGAACCAGAGCGATTTCGCTGCCGTCTCCATCTCGGCGTCGGTGATCAGAACGATCTCGTCGACATTCCGGGCCGCCGCCTCATAGATCGCCTGATCGGTCTGGCGGCAGGACATGGTGGCGACGCGCGTCTCCAGCTTGTCGAGCGCGACGAGGCGCCCGGCGGCGAGGCAGGCGTGGAGCGTCGGCGAGCCCACCGGCTCGATGCCGATGATCCGGGTCTGCGGGCGCAAGGCCTTCACCGCCGTCGAGAGGCCGGTGATCAATCCACCGCCGCCGATGGCGACGAGGATCACGTCGACATCGGGCATGTCGTCGAGGATATCGAGGCCGAGCGTGCCCTGCCCGGCCACGACGACCGGATCACTGAAGGGATGGGCATAGGTCGCGCCGGTTTCGCGGGAGCGAGCCAGCGCGGCGGCATTGGCATCGTCCCAGATCGCGCCGACGATATGGACGTCGGCGCCCCAGTCGCGCAGCTTGGCGATCTTGTCCGGAGCGGCATTGGACGGCAGGAAGATCGTCGCGTTCACGCCGAGCACATGGGCCGAGCGGGCAATGGCGAGGCCGTGATTGCCGCCCGACGCCGTGACGACGCCGCGCGCCAGTTCGTCCTTCGACAGAGTCAGGAGCCGGTTCATCGCCCCGCGCGCCTTGAAGGAACCGGCGGCCTGCAACAGTTCGAGCTTCAGCGTGACATCGCCGCCGAAATCGCCGCCGCGCGTCCTGGCATAGGACAGCGTCGGGGTTTTGCGGATGTAGGGCGCGATGCGCTCACGGGCGGCGCGGATATCGTCGAGCGCGATCATCACAGGGTTCCGCGATAGGGCGCCGCGACGATCAGGCAGCAATTGCCCGGCTTCACGCGGCCCGGCTGCCGGCGGCCGTAGAGGATGCCGTCAGCGGCGTAATGCAGCGTCTCGGGTTGGCGCGTCGGGTCCCAGGTGCAGTGGATACGTCCGGCCGGCTCGCCGGCGCTGACCTTGGTGCCATTGGCATGGAAGGGCTCGAAGATGCCGTCCGCCGTCGCATAGACGTAAGCGGAGATGCCGGGCAGCTCGAGGATCTGCCCCTCGCTGCGCCTGGGCTCGGGTTTTTCGCGAACGACGACGCCGAGATGGTCGAGCACATTGGCGACGCCGCGCCGGCAGACCGCAAGCGCCTCCAGCGAGACGGTGCCGGCGCCGGCCATCTCGGTGCCGACCGTGACCAGCCCGGCGCGGCAGGCGGCAGCGGTCGCCGTGCGCGGCTCGCCGAGATTGCTGATCACCACGGTCATCGGCGCGTCGAAGGCCTGCACGGCCGCGACATTGCGCTTGTGCAGGGCGGGGTCGTCGGTCGGCTCGACGATGGCGCTCGGAATGATGTCGAGCGAGGAGCCGCCCGAGTGCAGGTCGAGGAAGGCGTCACCGATCGGCAGGATATGGTCGGTGACGAAGGCCGAGATCTGCTGGGTGATGGTGCCGCGCGGATCGCCCGGAAAGGTGCGGTTGAAGTTCAGCCCGTCGACCGGCGAGGTGCGCTGGCCGGCCATGACGGCGTGGACATTGTTCGCCGGCATCAGGATGAGGCGACCCTGGACGCGGCCGGGATCGAGATCGCGGATCAGGTCGCAGATCGTGATCGGCCCCTCGTATTCGTCGCCATGGTTGCCGCCTTCCATGATCACGGTCGGGCCGGTGCCGTTCTTGATCACCGCGATCGGCACGCGGGTCGCGCCCCAGGCGTCGTCATGCGGCGAATGCGGGATCATCAGGAAGCCGGTCTGCTTGCCCTCGCGATCGAGATCGACGGTGAGGAAGGCGCTGGATGGGCGTGGGGTCGGCTTGGGGCGCGCGGCGCTGGCTGTGCTCATGGGATCACGCAGGGTGCAGGACAGGGATCGGCGCCGGAGGCGGGCCGTCGGGAAGCATGGAAAAGCCGGGCGCGGCGGCGCGCCCGGCGGGAACCGCTACGACGTCACAGCGTCGGCAGCGGATCCATCGGCATGTCCAGGTATTTGCGGTGCAGCCGATCGAGCTCGCCATTCATGGAATTGAAGAAGATGAAGCCGTCGAGCCAGCGCACGAGATTATGCTGGTCCATCTGCACGCCCATATGGGCCGGGCTGCGGCGGATGACGAACTTGCGCTCGAACTCCTTGTTGGGGTTCTGCTTGGCGAGCGCCTGCGCCACGATCGAGTTGGTGGCGAGGAGATCGGCCTGGCCGGTGATGTAGGCGGCGGCGGCCGTCGCGTCGTCCTCGGTGCGCATCAGGCTGGCCTTCGGCGCCGCGGCCGAGATGGCGAGCTCCTGCGTCGTGCCCTTGGCGGCGGCGACGCGGGCCGAGCCGATCGTCTCCGGGCTCGACACCGTCGAGCTTTTCGCGCCGTAGACCGCGAGGAAGGTGTTGGCATAGGGCGCCGTGAACTGGATCTGCTTGGCGCGCTCGGGCGTCAGGCCCATCACCGAAATGACGATGTCGACCTTGTCTGTCATCAGGAAGGGGATGCGGTTGGCGCCGGTGATCTGCTGCATCTCCAGCTTCACGCCGAGGCCCTTGGCGACCATCTCGGCCATCTCGATGTCGAAACCGATGGCCTTGCGGTTGGCATCCTGCGAGCCGAAGGGCGGCGCATCGAGCGGCACGCCGATGCGGACGACGCCCTTGGACAGGATGTCCTGGAGCTTGTCGGCCTTGGCCTCGGCGGCGCCGAAGGCGGCGATGGCCAGGGCGGCTAAACCTGCGAACAGTGAACGCATCGTCTTCTCTCCCCTCGTTGATGTTGTTGGCGTTCCGCCTCAGTGCAGCACTGCGCTGAGGAAGGTCTGGAGTTCCGGCGTCTTCGGCTCGGCCAGCACGGCGGCCGCCGGCCCCTGCTCGTGGATGCGCCCTTCATGCATGAAGACGACGCGCGAGCCGAAGCGGCGGGCAAAGCCCATCTCATGGGTCACGAGGATCATGGTCATGCCCTCGTTCGCGACGGATTCGAGCACCTTGAGGACCTCGCCGGTGAGTTCGGGATCGAGTGCCGAGGTGACCTCGTCGAACAGCATCAGCTTCGGCCGCATGGCGAGCGAACGGGCGATCGCGACGCGCTGCTGCTGGCCGCCCGAGAGCTGCGAGGGATAGGCGTCGAGCTTGTCCTCCAGCCCGACGCGGGCGAGCACCTCGCGCGCGACCTCGCGGGCAGCCTGCGGCGCCTGCTTCTTCACGACGCGCGGGGCGAGCGTGATGTTGTCGCAGACCGAGAGATGCGGAAACAGGTTGAAGCTCTGGAAGACGATGCCGACCTCCTGCCGCAATTTGCGCAGGTTGGTCGCGGGATCGTTGACCTGCGTGCCGTCGACGCGGATCACGCCGGCCTGGATCGGCTCCAGCCCGTTGATGCAACGGAGCATCGTGCTCTTGCCCGAGCCGGAGCGGCCGATCACGGCGATGATCTCGCCCTTGGCGACGTCGAGCGTGACGTCCTTCAGCACCTGGACCGAGCCGTAGCTCTTGTTGATCCCATGGATTTCAACGAGCGACATCGAGCTTCCGCTCGATCGAGCGGCTCCATTGCGAGAGGGGGAAGCACATCGCGAAATAGATCGCGGCGACGGTGATGTAGACGGCGAAGGGCTTGTAGGTGCCGGCGGCCGTGAGCTGACCCTCGCGCGTCAGTTCGACAAAGCCGATCACCGCGGCGAGCGAGGTGTTCTTGATGAGCTGGACGAGGAAGCCAACGGTCGGCGGGATCGCGACCCGGATCGACTGCGGCACGATGACGTAACGCAGTTGCTCCCCAAGCGAGAGGCCGAGCGAGGCGCCGGCCTCCCACTGGGTCTTCGCGATGGAAACCAGCGCGCCGCGCCAGATCTCGCCCAAAAAGGCGCTGCCATAGACCGAGAAGGCTGTCGCCGCCGCGAGCCACGGATTGACGGAGATGCCGGTGAGCGGCAGGCCGAAGAAGATCACGAACAGCCAGACCAGCAGCGGCGTGCCCTGGACGATGTGGATATAGGCGGCGGCGAGCCAGCGCAGCGGCGCGAAGGGCAGGATGCGGGCGATGGCGATGACGATGCCGATCAGCGACGCCCCGATGAAGGCGGTCGCGGTCAGCGCCAGCGTCCAGCGCGCTGCCGCGATCAGGTACATCACATCGATGAGGCCGAATTCGCGGATCATCGTCTGACGAACGCCCAGTAATAGAGGCCCGCGAACAGGCCGCGGAAGGCGAAGGCGAGCCCGAGATAGAGCACGCCGATGACGGTGTAGACCTCGAAATCGCGGAAGGTGCGCGACTGTACGATCGAGGCTGCGTGGAACAGGTCCTCGACCGAGATCTGCGAGACGACGCTGGTCGCCAGCATCAGCAATACGAACTGGCTGGCCAGCGCCGGGAACATCGCCTTCAGCGCGGGGAACATCACGACATAGCGGAAGACCTGCAGGCCGGAGAGCCCGAGCGAATGGCCGGCCTCGACCTGCGCCTTTGGCACGGCCTCCAGCCCGGCGCGGACGATCTCGGTGGTGTAGGCGCCGAGATTGATGACCAGCGCGATGATCGCGGCGGTGAGCCCGTCGAGCCTGACGCCGAAACTCGGCAGGCCGAAGAAGATCAGGAAGAGCTGCACCAGCAGCGGGGTGTTGCGGATGACCTCGACATAGGTGCCGACGATGCGACGCAGCCAGACGGGGCCATAGACGCGGGCGGCAGCGCAGGCGATGCCGATGACGAGGCCGCCGACCATCGCCAGCGCGGAGAGCAGCAGCGTGATCCAGACGCCGTCGAGGATCGATTCCCAGGCGGCGAAGACATCGCGGAACTGCAGGCCGTATTTCATGGCCGGCCGCCTCGCGGCAGCGGCGCGACGCCCCCAGAACCTGCGATATGATGCGACGATCGTACCATCCGCCTCCCCTTTGACGGCGAGGCTAGGTTCGTTTCTTATTTGATGTCAAGCTTCATATATGAAACAGAGAGACATGAGCGACCTGCCGGATACCGAGAACGGAGACAAAAGCAGCTACGCGGCGCCGGCGCTGGAAAAGGGGCTCGACATCCTCGAACTCCTTGCCGAGGTCGGCGAGCCGCTCTCGACGCGCGAGATCGCCGAGCGACTCGCCCGCTCGAAGAGCGAGATCTTCCGCATGGTCTTCGTGCTGCAGCAGCGCGGCTATCTCGCCCGCGAGGCGGGGACCGACCGGCTCGAGCTGTCGCGGCGGCTGTTCGACCTCGGCATCCGCACACCGGCCGGGCGCCAGCTCACCTCGATCGTGCTGCCGGTGATGGAGCGCTTCAGCGAGGCGAGCGGGCAGGTCGCGCATCTCGTCGTGCTGAGCCGGGCCCAGACCGTGGTGCTGGCGACGACCTCGGGACATCTCGATGCCAGCGTCATCGTCAGGCCAGGCTATGGCCGCCCGGCGCTCGATGCGAATTCCGGGCTGCTGATCCTCGCCTTCCAGAGCAAAAGCCGCCGCGACGCGTTGATGCGGGAAGCATCGGAGGCCGACAAGCGGCGCCTCGAAGCTGCCGAGACCGAGCGCATATTCGCGGATATCCGCGCCCTCGGGCACCGCGTCGCCGCCAGCCGTGACATCATGGCGGTGACCGACATCGCCTGCCCGGTCATCGGCCCCGGCGGCCATGCCGAGGCGGCGATCCTGGTGCCCTGCCTGCAGCGCCACGGCATCGCGACCGACGAGGAGGCGATCCTGAAAGCGCTCAAGGCGAGTTGTGCCGAGGCCGGCTCGCAGCTGTCGCTTTAGCGGAGGCGCCGGCTGAAGCGTCAGGGGTGCCCTGAACCTTCCGACGATGGCCCTTCCCAATCCTGGGCCGCTCCGGCGAGATGCCCGACGAGAAGCTCTACAGCGCCCGGCCGGTCACCCTTGTCGAGCGCGGCGAGAATGGCGAGGTGGTCCCGGCAGGATTGCAGGATCTGTTCCGGCTCCAGTTCCCAGAAATCGGCGAATTGATGCATGCGCCGCAGCGCGTTCTGGCGCCTCACAGCCTGCAGGAAGAAGCGATTGCGCGACCATGAGGCGAGCGTTTCGTGGAAGGTCGAGTTGACCTCGAACCAGAGCTGCGGCGTGACCTCCCCGACCGGGCGGCGCATCAGCGCCTCATGCGCCGTGCGGAGCCGGGCGAGCTCGGCAGCATCGACGCGGTAGCCGGGCTGGCTCAGCGCCGCCGTCTCGATGGCGATACGGAAGGCGTAGGATTCGAGAATAGCCTCCGGCGTGTCCAGGCTTTCGGTGAAGCGCCAGCCATGACCGCGCTGACGCTGGACCAGTCCTTCCGACGAAAGCCGCATCAGGGCCTTGCGCAGATCGCCCTTGGCCGCGCCGAAATGCGCCAGCATCGCGTTCTCGGTGACCTCGGTCGGGAGCTCGCCGCGTGCCCGCCCGGTCAGGATCCTCTGGTAGAGTTCGCCGCCACCGGCCGGGGCCGGCATATGCGCGGCGATCGCCACGTCGTCGACCGGCCGCAGCAGGCTGAAGCCCTGGCTCTGCTCGCGCGCCAGCAGCCCCATCTCGACCAGCTTCAGGAGCGCGCTCCGCACCGGCGTACGCGAGACGCCGAACCGCGCCGCCAGAGGCTTCACGCCGACAGGCGCGCCCGCCGGCCAGCCCTCGTCACGGGCCAGCCGCAGGATATCGCCGATGATCTCGCCGTGCAGGCTGCTGGCCATTCCCTGGTTTCGCCTCTTCCGGAGCGATTTGACAATCCGCGAAATGATGCGCCACTGTGCATCTTGGTCAATCAAAAAACACGATAGTGTCTCATGATCGAACCGTTTCCCTTCGTCTCCGTGTCAGGCTCGCCCTATGAGCGCGGCCGCAGCTATGGCGCCGCGGTGCCGGATCGCATCGCCGGCAGCGCCCGGTTCTATGCCGGCCAACTGGACGGGCTCGGCTCCAGCACGACGCTGCGCCGCAAGCTGATCGACGAGGCAAGGCAGGGAATCGCAGCTTTCGACGAGGCCTATCTGGAGGAGATGCGCGGCATCGCCGACGGCTCCGGCGTGCCGTTCGATGCGATCATCATGATCAACGCCCGCACCGAGATCGTCGCCAAGGCAAGGCTTCTCGCCAACCGTGCCGACGAGGAGGAAGAGGAAGACGAGGCCGATAATGACGGCTGCACCGGCGCGATAATCCTGCCCGAGCGCAGCGCCACCGGCGGCATCATCCAGGGCCAGAACTGGGACTGGCAGCCGGAATGCGCGAAGACCGCGATCGTGCTCAGGGTGCAGCGAAAGAACGGGCCGGACCTGCTGACCTTCGTCGAGGCTGGCGGGCTGGGCCGGCACGGCATGAACGAGGCCGGCATCTGCGTCACCGGCAATTACCTGCGCAGTGACCGCGACTATTGCCAGGAAGGCGTGCCGCTGGCGCTGGTCCGCCGCAAGGCGCTGGAGCAGGAGCATCTGGCGCTGGCGATCAAGGTGGTCGCGACCACGCCGAAGGCCTGCTCGACCAATATGATGCTCAGCCAGGACAAGGGTTTCGGCATCGATCTGGAATGCGCGCCGGACGAGGCCTTCCCGATCCTGCCCGAGGACGGGCTGATCGTGCATGCCAATCACTGGGCCAGCCCGACGGCGCTGGCGAAGCTGCGCGAGACCGGCATCGCCAGCGCGCCCGACAGCCCCTATCGCGACTGGCGCGTCCGCAAGCTCCTGAACGAACCGCGCCGGCCGCTCGGCCGCGAGGACCTGAAGGCCGCGCTGTTCGACGATTTCCTCTCGCCCTTCTCGGTCTGCCGCCCGCCACGCCCCGGCCAGCGCGGCGATATCACCGCCAGCGTGGCGATGATCCTGCTCGAACCGGGCAAGGGCGTGATGGAGGTGGCGCCGCTGCCGGCGCTTAACCGGCATTTCACCTGCTACGGCCTGACCGGCGAGCCCTTCGCGACCGAAAAGGCCGCCTGACCGAAATCGATCGCGCCGCTCGTCGCGGCATCTTGAGGGAGCCGATGCCATGAGACGCCCACTCGCCCTTGCCATCCTGCTCGCGGCCTGCGCGAGCCCGGCCGCAGCGCAATCGATCACCGTCGCGGTCGCCGCCGACATCCGCAGCAACAATCCCGGCGTGAACCGCGACGACAGCACCGACGATTTCGCGCTGCAGCTCGTCGAGGGGCTCGTCGGCTACAACGAGGGCGGCAATGCCACGCCGCTGCTGGCACAGAAGGTCGATCTCTCGGCCGACGGCAAGACCTATACCTTCACGCTGCGCGAGGGCGTGAAATTCCACAATGGCGCGACGCTGACCTCGGCCGACGTGCTGTGGAGCTGGAACCGTTACATGGACCCGAAGACCCAGTGGCGCTGCACCTCGGAATTCGACGGGCGCAGTGGTCTCAAGGTCGAATCCGTCTCGGCGCCCGATGCCAGGACCTTCGTCATGACCATCGACAAGCCGAACGCGCTGTTCCTCGACACGATGGCCCGAACCGACTGCGCGATGACCGCGATCCTACACAAGGATTCGGTCAAGGCCGACGGAAGCTGGGACAAGCCGATCGGCACAGGCCCCTACAAGTTCGGCGAGTGGAAGCGCGGCGAGTATTTCACCATGACCGCCTTCGACGGCTACCAGTCGCCGGGGCAAGGCAAGATCGACGGCTATGTCGGCTCGAAGCGCCCGCTGCTCAAGGAGGTCAAGTTCCTCGTCGTCAAGGATGCGGCGACCGTGAAGGCCGGCCTCATCTCCGGCGCGCTGCAGATGAGCGAGACGCTGCCGAGCGATGTCGAGGAACTCAAGAAGGTGCCGAGCCTCAAGGTCGCGGTCGCGCCCAACGCGGTCCGCCACATCTTCCTGATCCAGACCAAAGACGCCGTGATGGGCAACAAGAAGTTGCGCCAGGCGATCGCGGCGGCGCTGGACTATCCCGAGCTGGTCGCAGCCGCCTCCAACAACCTGGGCACGCCGAACAACTCGCCGATTTACTCGACCTCCGGCTATTTCGGCGAGGTCGAGAAGCAGGGCCATAAATACGACCCGGCCCGGGCCAAGCAGTTGCTGCAGGAGGCCGGCTACAAGGGCGAGAAGATCACCATCCTCGCCAACAAGCGTCCGACGGTCCCGAGCTTCCCGGCGGCGGTGGTCTGGCAGCAGATGCTGCAGGCGGTCGGGATCAATGCCGAGATCGAGGTCCTGGACTGGGCGACACAGCTCGACCGGTTCAACAAGGGCAACTACCAGATGCAGTCCTTCTCGTTCTCGGCCCGCTTCGACCCGGCCATCGCCTTCGAGCAGTTCTCCGGCCCGAAGGACAAGCAACCGCGCAAGGTCTGGGACAATCCGGACGTGCAGGCGCTGATCGACAAGTCGATGCTGATCTCGGACAAGGCCGAGCGGCAGAAGATCTTCGACGAGCTGCACCGCCGCGTCATCGACGAGGTGCCGCTGATCTTCCTCTATAACGGCCTCGATGCGGTGGCGATGAGCAAGGCCATCTCCGGCTTCCAGCCCTGGCAGTCCAAGCTGCGGATGTGGGAAGTGACGCTGGCGCAGTGAGCCGTTGCCCCTCAACCGGCCCGGCGTCAAAGCCGCAATGATCGAATGCGAATGCACCTCATTAGCAATAATGAGGTGCATTGCATCAATGCTGCATCTGCAATCCCTCTGCTCGCGCTGCAGCTTGACATGGCCTTCACGGCCAACCGAACATGACGGTCACATTGTCGGAAAGGTAGCTTATGCGTCTGTTTGCTGCGTCGCTCGCAACCGAGACCAATACGTTCTCTCCGATCCCGACATCCCGGGCCAATTTCGAGGCTTCCGCCTATTTCCCGGCGGGCCAGCATCCCGACCGGGCGACCCACACCACCGCCCCGCTCTATGTCGCGCGGCAGCGGGCCAAGCGCGACGGCTTCGAGCTGATTGAAGGGTCCTGCTTCTGGGCCGAGCCGTCGGGCACCTGCGCCAAGGCCGATTACGAGGAGATGCGGGATGAGATCCTCGTCCAGCTCAAGGCGGCGCTGCCGGTCGACGGCGTGCTGCTCGGCCTGCACGGCGCCATGGTCGCGCATGGCTACGATGACTGCGAGGGCGATATCATCGAGCATGTCCGCGCCATTGTCGGGCCGTCCGTGCCGATCGGCGTCGAGCTCGATCCGCATTGCCACCTCACCGAGAAGCGCGTGCGCCTCGCCGATGCGGTCATCCTCTACAAGGAATATCCGCATATCGACTTCGTCGAGCGGGCCGAGGAACTGGTCGAGATCATCCTCGGCACGATCCGCGGGCAGATCAAGCCGGTGATGTCGCTCTATGATTGCCGGATGATCGAGCTGGTGCCGACGACGCGCGAGCCCGGCCGCTCCTTCGTCGACCGGATGAGCGCGCTGGAAGGCAAGGACGGCATTCTCTCGGTCTCGCTGGCGCATGGCTTCCAGCAGGGCGACGTGCCGGAGATCGGCACCCGCGTGCTCGTCATCACCGACAACGACAAGGCGAAGGGCGATGCGCTGGCAGCAAAGCTCGGCGAGGAGTTCCGTTCGCTCAAGGGGCAGTTCGCCCCGCCGGTGACCCCGCTCGACGAAGCGCTCGACCGCGCACTCGGCGGCGCAGCGAACGGCCCACGCGTCATCGCGGATTCCACCGACAATGCCGGCGGCGGCGCGGCCTCCGACAACACCAACATCATCCACCGGCTGCGCGAGCGCGGCATCTCTGACGCCGCAGTCGGCCCGGTCTGGGATCCGGTCGCGGTCGCGTTCTGCCTGACGGCCGGCGTCGGCGCGACCATTCCGCTGCGCTTCGGCGGCAAAGCGGCCGCGACCTCCGGCACGCCGGTCGATGGCGAGGTGACGGTACTGGGCGCCATCCGCGGGGGCACGCAGAGCTTCGGCACCGCCAAGGTGCCGATCGGCGATGCGGTCGGCATCCGCATCGACGGCATCGACGTCGCGCTGCTCTCGCACCGCACGCAGGCGCTGGGGCTGGAGATCTTCACCAGCGTCGGCATCGACCCGACGCAGAAGCGGATCGTCTCGGTCAAGTCGACCAACCATTTCCATGCGGCCTACGGTCCGATCGCCAGCGAGGTGATCTACACTGATGGCGGTGGCCCTTCGCATCTCGACGTGCGCAAATATCCCTATCGCAAGATCAACCGGCCGCTCTGGCCGCATGATCCGCTCCCGCCGGGCCGGCTCGTCGTCTGACGCCTCGCGACCCGAAAGGAACAGGAGAGACGAAGCATGACCCGATGAGGGCCAGACGAGGCGAATGCCCGCGGTCCTCTAATGCAACGAGGAGGAGAACGACATGACCACGACACGCCGACGTTTCGTTCAAGGCGGATTGGCAACCGGCGCGCTCGTCGCCGCACCGGCCACGATCCGCGCCCAGACCACGCCTTCAGCAGCCCGCACCATCCGCGCCGTCCTGCACGGCGATCTTCGCGTCTTCGATCCGATCTGGACGACGGCGAACATGACCTCCTATCACGCAGGCATGGTCTACGACACGCTGTTCGGCGTGAACGACAAGTTCGAGCCGCAGCCGCAGATGGTCTCGAAATGGTCGCTCTCGGACGACCGAAAGACCTATACGTTCGAGCTTCGCGACGGCTTGCGCTTCACCGACGGCACGCCTGTCACCGCCAAGGACTGCGTCGCCTCGATCCGGCGCTGGGGCGCGCGCGATGGTGGCGGCCAGCACATGATGGCGCGCCTCGCCGATACGCCGGTGAAGGACGACAAGACCTTCCAGATCGTGATGAAGGAGCCTTACGGGCTCGTGGTGGAATGGCTCGCCAAGGCCGCGACCAATGTCTGCTACATCATGCGCGAGAAGGAGGCCGGAACCGATCCGAACCAGCAGATCAGCACGATCCTCGGCTCCGGGCCGTTCCTGTTCAACGAGGGCGCGGTCGTCCAGGGCCAGCGCTACGTCTACGACAAGAACCCGAACTACGTGCCGCGCTCGGAGCCTGCGGTCTTCACCTCGGGCGGCAAGGTCGTGAATGTCGACCGCGTGGTGTTCGAGAACATCGCCGACGAGGCGACCGCGATCGCCGCGATCCGGGCCGGCGAGATCGACATGATCGAATACCCCAATGTCGACCTGCTCGACTCGCTCGCCGGCGAGAAGGACATCAAGCTTGAGGTGCTGAACAAGCAGGGCCAGCTCGGCTGGTGCCGCGTCAACTGGCTCCATCCGCCATTCAACAACGTCAAGGCCCGCCAGGCCATGCTGCATCTCATCCACCCGACCGAGGTGATGAAGGCGACCTTCGGCGACGAGAAATATTTCCGCGGCTGCTCCTCGCTGTTCGGCATGGGCACGCCGATGGAGAACGACGCCAATATCGACTGGTTCAAGACCGCGCCGGACATCGAGAAGGCGAAGCAGCTCGTCAAGGAATCCGGCTATGACGGCCGCCCGGTCGTGGTGCTGCAGGCAACCAACATCGCCTATATGAACAACGCCGCCAACCTGGTCGCGCAATGGATGCGCCAGGCCGGCTTCAACGTCTCGCTGCAGGCCTCCGACTGGGGCGCCGTCGTCACCCGCCGCGCCGTCAAGGCCGCGCCGGACCAGGGCGGCTGGAACGTGTTCTTCACCTCCGGCTCGGTCAACGCCTTCGGCAATCCCGTCTCGCTCAGCGGCCACGCCGCCAATGGCGAGAAGGGCTGGTTCGGCTGGCCGAGCAATGAGAAGCACGAGCAGCTGCGCGACAAATGGGCCAGCGCCCAATCGGATGCCGAGCGCAAGCAGATCGCTCGCGACATCCAGCAGAACGCCTGGGATTTCGTGCCGCATGCGTATTTCGGCCAATGGTTCCAGCCGGCGGCCCTGCGCAACCTCACGGGCCTGATCGGGATGCCTGAACTGATCCCGTTCTGGAACGTCAAGAAGGGCTGATTTCAGCCCGGCCGCGAACCCACCCACGGAGTCCGCCCCTCGGCGGGCTCCGCTTGCCCAGCCGTCTTCAGCTGATCGTGCCGGCAGCGCGAGGGCGAGCACGCGATACCGTGCCCGAGCGGGGCCTGCCGACCGTCCCGCACCAGACAAGCAAGCCGACGGAGGACGACCGACGCAATGCTGAGTTATCTCGTACAACGCCTGGCATCGACCCTTCTTGTGATGACGCTGGTCGGCATCTTCGTCTTCCTGCTGCTGCATCTCTCGGCGGGCGACCCCGCCGCCATCATCGCCGGCGACTACGCCACGCCGCAGCAGATCGCCACGATCCGCCAGCGGCTCGGTCTCGACGATCCGCTGCTCGTCCAGTTCGGACGCTGGGCGCTGCGCGTCGTGCAGGGCGATCTCGGCGTCTCGATCTTCACGAGCACCCCGGTCTCAGCCCTGATCCTGCAGCGCCTGGAGCCGACCTTGTCGGTCGCGGTGCTGACCATGATCTTCGCGGTCTCGATCGCGGTCACGCTCGGCGTGCTCGCCGCCTGGAAGGCAGGCCGGCCGGTCGACCGCCTGCTGATGGGCTTTTCCGTGCTCGGCTTCTCGATGCCGACCTTCGTGGTCGGCTACTGCCTGATCTATGTCTTCGCGATCGAATTGCGCTGGTTGCCGGTGCAGGGCTATCGGCCGATCATGGACGGCATCGGCCCGTGGTTCCTGCACCTCGTGCTGCCGACGATCACGCTCGGCCTCGCCTATGTCGCGCTGATCGCGCGGATGACCCGCGCTTCGGTGCAGGAGGTGCTGGAAGAGGACTATATCCGCACCGCCAATGCCAAGGGTGTTCCGGCGCGAACCATGCTGATGAAGCACGCGCTGAAGAACGCCGGCGTGCCGATCATCACTGTGATCGGCATTGGCGTCGCCCTGCTGATCGGTGGCGTCGTGATCACCGAAACCGTGTTCAACATCCCCGGCATCGGCCGCCTCGTCGTCGACGCGATCTCGAAGCGCGACTATCCGATCATCCAGGGCGTGATCCTCGTCTTTTCAGGCGTCTATGTGCTGATCAACCTCGCGGTCGACCTCTCCTATTCCCTCATCGATCCCCGCATCCGGCATTGAGGAGGCGAGACCGATGACCGCAATCGATACCTCGACCGTCCCTGCGCCCGCCCCGGGCAACCGTCTGGCTCGCTTCGGCCGGTTCGCGCGCCGCAACCCGACGATGCTGATCGGCGCCGCCATCCTGATCTTCTTCGTCGGCATCGCGATCATCGCGCCCCTGATCGCGGGCGATCCGATGCTGAAGCTGCCGACGCGGCGCCTGCAACCGCCCTCCCCCGAATTGCGCTTCGGAACCGACCAGCTTGGCCAGGATGTCTTCGCACGCACCGTCTACGGCGCCCGTGTCTCGCTGATCGTGGGCCTGAGCGTCGCGACGATCTCGATCCTGATCGGCCTGACGATCGGGCTCTTCGCCGGTTATTATCGCCGGTTCGACGCGATCGTCATGCGCCTGATGGACGGCTTGATGGCGATTCCCGCGATCCTGCTCGCCATCGCCATGGTCTCCCTGAACCAGGGCAGCATCGGCATCGTCATCGCGGCGATCTCGATTCCGGAGCTGCCGCGCGTCGTCCGGCTCGTCCGCTCGATCGTGCTCAGCGTCAAGGAACTGCCCTTCGTCGAGGCGGCGCGAGCCTGCGGCGCGAAGACACCGCGCATCCTGTTCCGGCACATCATGCCGAGCACGATCGCGCCATTGATCGTGCAGGCGACCTATATCTGCGCCTCGGCGATCCTGGTGGAGGCCTCGCTCTCCTTCCTCGGCGCAGGCGTGCCGCCGGAGGTGCCGAGCTGGGGCAACATGATCGCCTCGAGCCGGCTCTATCTCGCCCGCGCGCCCTGGACGATCTTCTGCCCGGCGATCGCGCTCGCGCTCGTCGTGCTGGCGGTGAACCTGCTCGGCGACGGCCTGCGGGACCGGCTCGATCCGCGCCTGTCGCGGCGGCTGTAGCCTCAAGCCGGGATTGCACGCCGGGCATGCGTTCGCACGCCCGGCGAATCTCCAGCGCCGCGCTATGCTGTTCCCGCTAACGACGGCAACGAAGCTGGGAGCCTGCCGGAATGACCCGACCCGAGACGATCCGACTGGCGCTGCTGCCGACGCCCTTCGAGCAACTCCCGCGCCTGTCGCAGGCCCTCGCCCGCGAGGACAAGGGCCCCTCGATCTGGATGAAGCGCGACGACTGCACCGGCTTCGCCGGCGGCGGCAACAAGGTGCGCAAACTCGAATACCTCGTCGCGGAGGCCTTGAATCAGGGCGCCGACACGCTGGTCACCATGGGCGCGATCCAATCCAACCATGCCCGCCAGACCGCCGCAGCAGCCGCCCGCAACGGTCTGGCCTGCGTGCTGCTGCTGACCGATTCGGTGGCGAATCGCAGCGAATCCTACCGGACCAACGGCAACTGGCTGCTCGACCAGATTTTTGGAGCCGAGATCCGCCTGCTTCCGGCCGGCGGGGATGCGACCGCCATCGCGAACGAGGCGATGGCCGGGCTGACGGCGCAGGGGAAACGCCCCTATTTCATCCCGGTCGGCGGCTCCAATGCGCTGGGCAGCCTCGCCTATCGCGACGCCCTTCTGGAGCTGGCCGGGCAAGCCAAGGCCGTGGATTGCGGCATCGACCATATCGTCGTGCCGACGGGCAGCGGCGGCACCCATGCCGGCATTCTCGCCGGCGTCGAGGATGCCGGGCTTGCCTGCCGCGTGCAGGGCGTCAGCGTCTCGCGCTCGTCCGAGCAGGCAGGTGCCATCGTCTCCGGGTTGGTGAATGACATCTATGCGCTGGAAGGCCGGCAGCGGGGCCAGCAGGTCGCGCTTGAGATCGATGATTCGCAGGTCGGCCCCGGCTATGGCCAGCCGACGCCAGCGATGATCGAAGCGGTCGAGCTAGTCGCGCGGACGGAGGGCATCCTGCTCGACCCCGTCTATACCGGCAAGGCGATGGCCGGACTGATCGCGCTGGTCAGGGGCGGTACCATCGGCCCCGACGAGACCGTCGTCTTCTGGCATACGGGCGGCGCGCCAGGACTCTACGCCTATCCGGAAGTGTTTCAGGGGTAGAATCGACCGACGGAATCACTCCGTCGCATCGCTCCCGTCATGGTCGGGCTTGTCCCGACCATCCACGCCTTCCCTCATCAAAAATGCAGCATTCAAGACGTGGATGCTCGCCACAAGGGCGAGCATGACGGCACCCAATTTTGCGCCGTTTTGGCCGGCTCCGTGCCCCGCCAATGACGTGTGGACAGCGTCCCTCGGAGCGTGTCGAGAGAGCCTCTTCGGAGGCGCAGTTTACCCTCTGTTAACCATTTCCTCGATACACCGAAGCAACCGAAAATTTACCAAGATAACCGACGTGTTAACTCAACCCCGGCCCATCCGCCTCAAGGGGCGGTCCTATCTTGCGCTGACGCTGACCCCGGAGCTGCCCTTCGAGGACTGGCTGGCGCGGCTCGACGACCTCGCCTCGCGCTCCGCCGGCTTCTTCCTGCGGCGCCCCGTCGTGCTCGACATCACCGGGCTCGAGATCGACCGGGCGCAGCTGCGGACCTTCGTCAGCCAGCTCGGCTCACGCCAGGTACGGATCATGGGCATCGAGGGCGCCTCGCCTGCCCTGCTCGGCTCCGATCTGCCGCCGGCCATGGCCGACGGGCGCCCGACCTCCGATTTCGAGCCTCCGGCCGCCGCGGCCGAGGCGGCCAAGGCTGAGCTGGCGGTCGCCGAGCCGGTCATGCCGGATCTGCCCAAGGCCGTGCCCTCGATCATCGTGACGCAGCCGGTGCGCTCGGGCCAGTCGCTGGTCTTCCTCGAAGGCGACGTCACCGTCATCGGCTCGGTCGCCTCTGGCGCCGAAATCGTCGCCGGCGGCTCGATCCATGTCTACGGCACCCTGCGCGGGCGGGCGATGGCCGGCACGATGGGCAATGCGGCGGCGCGCATCTTCTGCCGCAAGCTCGAGGCCGAGCTGATCGCGATCGACGGCTACTACAAGACGGCCGAGGACATGGGCCCTGAATTCCGCGGCAAGCCCGTGCAGATCTGGCTCGACGGCGAAGCGTTCAAGGTCGAAGCGCTCGCCTGAGGCGAAGGCATCAACAATCATCAAGGAGCGGTCAATGGGCAAGGTCATCGTCGTCACATCGGGCAAGGGCGGCGTCGGCAAGACGACATCGTCGGCCGCGCTCGGCGCCGCGCTCGCCCAGGGCGGGGACAAGGTCGTGGTCGTCGATTTCGATGTCGGCCTGCGCAATCTCGACCTGGTCATGGGTGCCGAGCGGCGCGTGGTCTACGACCTCGTCAACGTCATCCAGGGCGAGGCCAAGCTCACCCAGGCGCTGATCCGCGACAAGCGGGTCGAGACGCTCTACCTGCTGCCGGCCTCGCAGACCCGCGACAAGGAGAACCTCACGGCCAAGGGCGTCGAGGCGGTGATCGGTGCGCTCAAGGTGAATTTCGACTGGGTCATCTGCGACAGCCCGGCCGGCATCGAGAGCGGCGCGACGCTGGCGATGCGTCATGCCGATATCGCGATCGTCGTGACCAATCCGGAAGTGTCCTCGGTGCGCGATTCAGACCGGATCATCGGCCTGCTCGATTCCAAGACGGTCAAGGCCGAGAATGGCGAGCACATGGAGAAGCACCTGCTGCTGACCCGCTACGACCCGGCCCGGGCCGAGCGTGGCGACATGCTGAAGGTCGACGACGTCCTCGAAATCCTGTCGATCCCGCTGCTCGGCATCATCCCCGAGAGCATGGACGTGCTGCGCGCCTCCAATATCGGCTCGCCCGTCACGTTGGCGGACCAGGGCAGCGCGCCTGCCGTGGCCTATTTCGACGCCGTGCGCCGGCTCAAGGGCGAGGCTCTCCCCGTCTCGGTCCCCGGCGAGAAGCGCGGCTTCTTCGGCAAGTTCTTCGGAAGGAAGGCGGCATGAAACTGCTTCGTCTCTTCTCCCGCGCCCGCTCGGCTCCTGCCGCCCGGGAAAGGCTGCAGGTCCTGCTGGCCCATGAGCGCGCCAGCAATGCCGGCAATTCCGATCTGCTCGGCAAGCTGCGCGACGAAATCCTGCGCGCGATCTCCAAGCACATGCAGATCGACGACGACAAGGTCAGCGTCCGGATGGAGCGCGGCGCCCAGGTCTCGACGCTCGCCGTCGATATTGAGGTCCCCTTCGACGCCGGCAAGAAGGCGGCCTGACGGCCGGACATTACCTCGGGCGTGCGACGGCTCTCAGCCGTTTGCGCGCCCGATGATCGCGTCGACCTCGTCGCGATCGATGCGGCGTCGATCGGACAATCGCCGAGCGATCGCTGCCTGGGCCGCCAGCATCGCCGGGCGATAGAGAATGGCCGTCGCCGCGTTGGCGCAGCGGGCCCGCAGCACAGCCTCATCCGGCGGTTGCAGCAGCGCGATATAGGGCGTCATCTGCTGGAGATCGTCCTCATGGGAGGCGATCTCACCCGGATACCATTTCAAGCCTTCCTCGTTCCAGTAGATCATCTCGCCGCAATACCCGGCGGAAAGGATCGTAATCTCGATCTCCGCGCGCCGGAGATCGATCGGATTGCCGCTCTGGAATCCTCGGCTGTAGGGCTCGAAACAGGTCTCGCCGGAGGAGCCATAAGGCGGCCGCAGCCAGGCATGCGTGATGTAGCGCCGGTGATGCCAGCCGACGATAATATGGCCGGCTTCGTGAAAGGCGCAGGCCGCGCGCCGGATATCGGCTGGGATGTCGCTGAGAATCGGCATTCCGACTGACTGTCACCGGCAGAAGCCTTTGCGCAACCGCAACGTAAGCCGACCGTCAGGGTTCGCTGCTTGGCGCGCCGGTCCCCGGGAGCAGCCCGCTGCCGTGCCCCTCGACGAGGATCTCGACGAAACGCGCCGCCAGACGGGCCAGGGGCCGGCTCCGCACCGTCATCAGGCATATGGTGATCGGCAGTTCCGGCGTCACATCCAACCTGACCAGCCCCTCGAAGCGCTGGGCCTGCGTCAGCAGGCTGTCGATCAGGATGACATCGCCCTGGCGTGCCAGCAGATGCGCGGCGGAAATGCTGTAGGGCACGGTCATGAAGGGTGCATAGTCGAGACCCGCCTTTTCATGAGCGCGCGCGATCAGCCAGCCCAGCGGCGATTTCTCACGATCGAAGCAGATCAGCCGGTGCTCCCGAAGCTCGGGCAAGCTGACCCGGCCGCGACGCGCCAGCGGATCGTCCGCGCGAACGAGGGCGATGATCGAGGCCTGGGCGAAAGGCGTCAGGGCGATGTCGTCGGTGACGCGGGGCGAGAACATCACGCCGAGATCGGCCGCGCCCTTCGACAGCTCCGTCGGTGCATCGCCCATGATCAGCTCGATGCGGGCGTGGGGATATTCCGTCACCAGTCGCCTGATCGCCTGCGCGATGAGCCCCTGGCCGATGCTGGGCGTCGAAGCGATCCGCAGCGGCAAAGCGCGCCCGGACCGCAGATCGCCGACGGCTTCGCGCAAGATGTGCCATTCGTCCTCGACATGGCCCAACGCCGACATCAGGCCGCGGGCCTGAGGGCGCAGGACGAGCCGACCGTCGCTGCGATCGAAGACCGGGATGCCGAGGGTCGCCTCGCTGCGGGCGATGATCTTGCTGACGGCCGATTGCGTCAGATGGAGCTGGCGCGCGGCCTCGACGGTGGTGCCGCAACGATCGACGGCGCGCAGCACCGTCGCGTGCGATGGCGTCAAGGCCTTCATGCGCCATCTCCCACGAGATGTTCGAGCAGGACGTGCGCCGCAGGGTCCAGCGGTGCGCCGTCGCGGTGATGCGCAAAGGCCGTGACGAGAGGGCTCTCGTCGAGCGGACGCACCGCCAGCCCCTGCGTCAGGCCGCTGCTGATGACGAAGCCGTCGACGACGGCGATGCCGACGCCCTCGCGCGCCAGATGGCAGGCACTGTCGGTATGGCGCACGGTGATCGCGATCCGGTCGGACAGGCCAATTCGCCCCAGCGCGTCCTGAAAGCTGTCGGCCAGACTGATGCCGTCGGGCCCGTAGCTGATCAGGCGCTGGCCTTCGAGATTGTCGCGCGCCAGCCTGTCGTGGCCGGCGAGCGGGTGAGCCTCGTCGAGCACGCAGACCAGCGGGCTGCAGCGCAGCACGATGTCGCGCAATCCTTCGGTCGCCATCGGGCCGTAGGAAATCGCGAGATCGACCTCATTGGCGCTGAGGTGGTCGCGGACATGGTCGAACATCACTTCGACGGCGGCTCGATCGGCCAGATCACGGCGTGCGCCGGCGATGGCCGGCGGCAGGATGCTGTGCGCCAATCCCGGCACCGTCGCGATCCGCAGGCGGTCGGCCATGCCGACGCGGATCATGTCGGCTTCGTGGTGCGCCCGGCGCAAGGCCCCGAAGGCCGGGCGCGCGAGCCGATGCAGCTCCAGCGCCTCGGGCGTCGGCGTCAGCCGGCCCTGGACGATCGCGACGAGGCTGAGATCGAGCTCCCTTTCGGCAAGACGCAATGCCTTGATCACGGCGGACTGGCTGACACCGAGGGCCTGGGCCGCTTCACCGGTGCCGCCAAGCCGGACGAAGGCATCGATCACCTGCAGCGCGCCGAGCCTCATCCAGGCTATTCCGTTTGGTTGATAAACTTGCCGAATGTTTCATTTGCGAGACTAGGCGCGCCCGTGGGAGGTTGCAAGCTGCCGCCGGCAGAGCGGCCAAGATCAGGGGATCTCCATGACCACGTTTCGCTCCATGGCATCGGCTGCCGCGCTCGCGCTTTCCATCCTCGGCCCGGCTCTGACCATCGCGCCCTCCAGCGCCTTCGCGCAGGGCGTTCTCAAGCTGGCGCAGACGCAGGACCTCGTCTCGCTCGACCCGATCGCGACCAGCGACAACCCGTCGATCTATGCGCAGCTCCTGATCTACGACACCTTGCTGCGCCCGAGCACGGATGCCAGCAAGCTGGAGCCCGGTCTCGCCGAAAGCTGGACGGTCAGCGATGACGGCCTGACCTATAGCTTCAAGCTCAGGCAGGCGAAGTTCTCGGACGGCACCCCCGTCACCGCCGCCGACGTCGCCTTCTCGCTCAAGCGCGCCGGCAGCGACGCGTCGAGCTGGAAGCGCTTCTTCTCCGGCATCGACGCCATCGAGACGCCGGACGAGCGCACGGTCGTGCTCAAGCTGAAGACCGTGTTCACCCCGCTGCTCAACAACCTCGCCCTGTTCTCCTCGGCGATCCTGCCGCAGAAGGCGTTCGAGGCCGCTCCCGACAAGTTCTTCGAGAAGCCGATCGGCTCCGGCCCCTTCACCGTCGCGGCCTGGAACAAGGGCCAGGCGCTCTCGCTCAAGAAGAACGCGCATTACTGGCAGGCCGGCAAGCCGAGCCTGGACGGCGCCGAGATCATGGTCCTGCCCGAGGGCAACAGCCGCGTGCTGAAGCTGCAGGCCGGCGAGATCGACGCCGCCCTCGAGATCCCGCTCAACCAGATGCAGAGCCTCGGCCGCGCCGGCACGATCAAGACCGCCGTCGCCAACGTGCTGCGCACCGATTTCGTGCTGCTGAACACCAAGAAGAAGCCCTTCGACGATGTCCGCGTCCGCCAGGCGCTGAACTACGCCATCGATAAGGAAGGGCTGGTCAAGGCGCTGCTCTACGGCGCCGGCAAGGTCGCGAACTCGCCGATGCCGCTGATGGCCTATGCCGATCCCGACCTGAAGCCCTATGCGCATGACGTCGCCAAGGCCAAGGCGCTGCTCAAGGAAGCCGGCTATGCCGACGGCTTCAAGACCTCGCTGCTGGTGCATTCCGGCCGGCCGCTGCATCGCCAGCTCGGCCAGGCGCTGCAGAGCGCGCTCGCGCAGATCGGCGTCACCGCCGAGATCCGCCTCGTCGAAGGCGGCACGCATTGGTCGACCACCAAGGCCGGCGACTACGAGATGGCCGTCTCCTACGCCTCCAGCGACACGATCGACCCCGACCAGATGGCCGGCTTCCTGATCGTCAATCCGGAGCGCGCCAACGCCTACCACACCGAGTGGAAGAACGAGCGCGTTAACGAGCTCTACGCGAAGGAGCGCGCCACCAGGGACGGGCCGGAGCGCGGTGCGATGTTCAGGGAGATGGTCAAGCTCTCGCATGACGGGGCGCCGTCGATCTTCCTCTTCTATCCCGGCACGCCTTACGCCTATCGCAGCAATGTCAGCGGGTTCGAGGTATTGCCGACCGGCAATTTCCGCCTCGAAGACGTCAAGATGAAGTGAGGACGGGGCATAAAGTGAGGACGGGGCGGCCTCCGGCCGCCCTGCCCCCAGGCCCGCTGCCATGCTGACCTATATCCTCAAGCGGCTCGTCCAGCTCATCCCGGTGCTGTTCGGCATCACGCTGGCCTGCTTCTTCCTGCTCAGGGCGTTGCCGGGCGATCCGGCGACGCTGCTGCTCGGCGCCCGCGGCGGGGCGGATGAGATCGCTGCGATGAAGCAGCGGCTCGGGCTCGACCTGCCGCTGTGGCGGCAATATCTGCTCTTCCTCCACGACATCCTCTCCGGCAGCCTCGGCCGCTCGGTCGTCTACGGCCAGCCGGTGATCTCGCTGGTGCTGGAGCGCCTGCCGGCGACGCTCTGGCTCGTCGCCTACTCGACCGTGATCGCGGTCGTGCTGACGATCCCCTTGGCGCTGTGGTCGGCCGTGAAGCGCGACCGGGCGCCGGACGTGCTGGTCAAGCTCGTCTTCACCGTGCTGCTCGCGATCCCCTCCTTCTGGCTCGGGCTCGTGCTGGTCGTCATCCTCGCCATCTGGGTGCCGCTGTTCCCGACCTCGGGCTATGGCACCGGCTTGTTCTCGCGCCTGCATCACCTGACGCTGCCGGCCTTCGTGATCGCGCTGGCGACGGCTTCCCTGACGATCCGCAGCCTGCGCAGCGGTATCCTCAACGTGCTCGGCTCGGACTATGTCACCACCGCTCGCGCCAAGGGCAACGCAACCGGGCGCACCATGCGCGTTCATGTGCTGCCGAACGCGCTGATCAGCTCGATCTCGGTGCTCGGCGCCCATACCAGCTGGGTGATCGGCGGGACGGTGGTGATCGAGACCGTCTTCGCGCTGCCCGGCCTCGGCTCGCTCTTCGTCGAGTCGATCTTCGCCCGCGACTACCCGATGATCCAGGGGCTGACGATCGTCTTCGCCGTGCTCGTCGTCCTGATCAATCTCGCGACGGACATCGCCTATGCGCTGGCCGACCCGCGCATCAGGCTGGATTGAAGCGATGAGCAAGCGCCGCCTCGATCCGACGCTCCTCGTCGGCCTCGTCATGCTCCTGCTGCTCGCCCTGCTCGTCGGGCTGGGCCAAGTCTGGACGCCGCACGATCCCTTCCTGGTCGATTACGGCAACACGCTGCAGCCGCCCTCGACCAAGCACTGGCTCGGCACCGACGATCTCGGCCGCGACGTTGCCTCGCGGGTGATGGCTGGCGGGCTGGTCGATCTGCGGGTCGCGCTCATCTGCGTCATGGCCCCGGCGCTGCTGGGCATCGCGATCGGCGCGCTCGCGGGCTTTGTCGGCGGGCGGGTCGACACCGTGATCATGCGCATCACCGACATCTTCTGGGCCTTCCCCTTCCATGTGCTGGTGATCGCCATCGTCGGCGTGCTCGGGCCGGGCGAGGCCAATCTCTATCTCGCCTTCCTGCTGGTGAACTGGATCTCGTTCGCCCGCATCACACGCGGTGAGGTGCTGGTGCTGCGCGAGCTCGAATATGTGCAGGCGGCGCGCAGCTTCGGCTCGACCGATACCCGCATCATCGCCGCGCATATCCTGCCCAACGCCGTGACGCCGTCGATCGTCTACGCCATGGCCGATGTCGTGCTGACGATCCTGGCCGTGACCTCGCTCTCCTTCCTCGGCCTCGGCATCCAGCCGCCGACCCCTGAATGGGGGCTGATGATCGCCGACGGACGCCAGTTCATGTTCGACGCCTGGTGGATCGCGACCGCTCCCGGCCTCGCCATCATCTACACCGGCGTGACCTTCGCCCTGATCGGCGAGGGACTCGACACGGCCTTGCGCCCCAAGGGCTGACCCATCCTACCGACCGACCTGCCTTGCGAGACGACCATGAGCTTCTTCACCGAGAGTTCCGCCCTCAAGCGGATCGGCGCCCTGATCGAGGCCCATGCCGCCCCGGTCTACGCGGCGCGCAACGTCCCCTTCGCGCAGTTCGCCTATGTCCTGACCCGGCCCGCGCCGGAACCCGGCGGGAAGCCCGAGGGCGCCGCTCTCCGGCCGGACTGGCGCGCCTATCCCTGCTCGCTGGTGAAGGTGTTCCATCTCTTCGCCGCGCAGTTGCGGCTGGAGGACGGGCGGCTCTCTCCCCATGGCGAGCTCGACCGCGCCATGCGCGACATGATCCTGTGGTCGTCGAACTCCGCGACGAACTACATCATCGACCTGCTGACGGGCACGACCGGCGATACACTGCTGAATGACGCCGAGATGGATGCCTGGTGCGAGCGCCGCGAGGAGATCAACCGGATCTTCGCCGGGCTGGGCTGGCCGGAACTCGCCGGCATCAATCTCAACCAGAAGCTGATGGACGACCTGCGCTACGGCCGGGAGAAGGTCGCGCTCGACCGCTCGGCCGCCGGGCACAACTGCCTGACGCCGATCGCGATGGCGCGATTGATGCACGAGATCTTCAACGACTCCGCCCTGCTGCCGCCGGCGCGCCTTGCCGTCATCCGCGACCATCTCGCGCGCGATGCCGATCATCCCGAGCGCGGCCGCGGCATCTACCAGCTCCTCGGCTATCTCGGCGATGCGCTGCCGCGCGGCACACAGATCTGGTCCAAGGCCGGCCGCACGCGCTGGCTTGGCGACGACCGCGCCTCGTTCCGCCGGCATGACACGCTGCGCGCGATCCTGCCTGCCGGGCAGGAATTCCGGCTCACCGTCTTCACCCAGGGCGAGGCCATCGCCGAGGACGAGAGCTTCCTGCCGGCGATCGGGGCACTGGTCGCAACCGAATTGTCGCGAGCCTGACGCCGCATCAGAATGCGTGGTGCGTTCTCCGGCGTGTTCTCGTGGCCTAGCTCGACCGCGCCCTTATCAGATCCGCCATCCGCTCCGCGATCATGATCACCGGGAGGTTGAGGTTCGCGCGCGGCGCGGTCGGCATGATCGATGCGTCGACGACACTGAGGCCGCCCACGCCATGGACGCGTCCGGTCGCCCCATCGACGACCGCATCGGGATCATCGGCCGCGCCCATCCGGCAGGTGCCGCAGCAATGCCATTGGCCGAAGGCATGGGCCTTCACGTAGGCCTCGAGGATATCCGGCTCGTTGAGCAGCGATTGCAGGCTGATGCCGCTGGAGACGGCGCGCTGGAAGAACAGCTTCCGCAGCGGCGGCAGGGCATCGATGGCGAGCGCGATCGGCGCTGTGATCAGGTAGTTGCGCAGCGTCTGCCGGCCCAGCGACTTGGCGAAGCCGCTATAGCTCGAAGCACCCGGCATTTCGACGATGTCCGCCAGCGGGCGGGTGGCGAAGAGCCTGGCCATCAGGTGCACGGCTGCGCCCATGCGCTGGAGGTCGCGATAGTCGGAGAGATAGTTGAAGTCGGCAGTCGCTTCCCGGCGCGGATCCGATGAGACCAGCCGCACCGCGCCGCGCGAATGCGCCTTGTTGATCCAGGAGATGATCGTGCCGATCCGGGGGCCCAGCGGATGCCAGGCCGACTTCGCCGCAACCATCAGGAACATGTCCGACGGCCCGCATTCCTCGACGCCGGAGCTGTAGCGCATGCCGACATGGATGTGCCGGCGCGTCGAATTGCCCAGCCGCGCTGCCGGCTTGATATAGCCCGAGAGCGAGATGCCGGGATGTTCCTGCAGATTGGCGCCGACGCCGCGCAGATCCGCATGGACCTCGACGCCGAGCGAGCGCAGATGTGCCGCCGGGCCGATGCCGGAGCGCATCAGGAGAGCCGGCGAATGCATGGCGCCCGACGAGACCACGACCTCCCGCGCCGCAAGACGCTCCTGCCCGCGCCCCCGGGCGATGTCGACGCCGACGACCTGCCTGCCCTCCATCGCCAGCGAGAGGACCTGGGTATCGGCCATGATCGTCAGATTGGGCCGGCGCCGGGTCGCCGCATCGAGATAGGCCATCGCGGTCGAGACGCGATGCTGGCCGTTATTGGACAGCGTGATCGCGAAATGGCCGTCGCCGAAGGCGCCGTTCTGGTCCTTGATGTCGGGATAGCCCTGCGCTTCCATGGCAGCCTCGGCCGCGATGGAAAAGGCCGGCCAGCGCTCGCGCGGGATACGGTGCACAGGGATAGGCCCGCTCTTGCCGTGAAGCGGCCCCGCATAGTCGAGATCCGTTTCGGCCTTGATGAAATAGGGCAGCACGGCGTTCCAGTCCCAGCCCGAGGCGCCGGCCTCTCCCCATTCGTCATAGTCGTCCGGGGTGCCGCGATTGGCGATCTGGCCGTTGATGCTGGAGCCGCCGCCGATCAGCATCGGCTGCTCGTAGCGCTTGGGCGGCGGCCGGTTCGCGGCATTGTGCAGATGCGGCTGCGTCTGGACCATCAGGTCCGGCCAATGGTTCTGCGGGTCGAACGCCGCCTTGCCGGGATAGGTGTCCAGGATCGCAGAGCCTTCCTCACCGGGCTTGAGGTCGCGCCCGGCCTCGATCAGCAGGACCTTTCGCGTGGGATCGGCTGACAGGCGATTGGCCAGGACGCAGCCGGCCGAACCGCCGCCCACGATGATGACATCCCACATGATTTGGCTCACGATGCTTGCGTAGACAGAAGACATGCGCGGATCAGGCGGAGAGCCCGAGCGCCTCGAAGGCAGCGGCTCCGGCTTCGGCCACCTGCTGGTCCTGGACCGTCGACCCGGAGCTCACGCCGATCGCGCCGACCACCTGTGTCCGGACGCGCAGCGGTATACCGCCCGCCAGCGTGGTGAAGCGCCCGCCATGCAGGTTCTGGAGGCCGAAGCCGGGCTCGCCCGGCAGGGTGCGGGCGGCGATCGCCCTGGTCTCGACCTGCGCGCCCGACGCGCTGAAGGCCTTCGCCAGCGCGATCTCGATCGAGGTAAACTTGGCGCCGTCCATGCGCCGGAACGCGACGAGGTGGCCGGCGGCATCCACGATCGCAATGTTCTGCGGCACGCCCATCCGCGCCGCTTCTCCCGCCGCGGCGGCCATGACGATATCGGCTTCGTCGCAGCCGATGTTCAGAACGCTGTGCATGTCTAGCCCTTGACCGAGCCCTTGGTCAGGCCGGACACGATCAGGCGGCTGAGCAGGGCGAATGCGATGAGGATGGGTAGAATGGCCAGCGTCGCGGACGCCGTCAGCGGCCCCCATTCGCGCCCGAAATAGCCGATGAAATTGTAGATCGCGGGCTGAATCGGCCGCAGCGCCGGGGTGTCGACCATCACCGAGCCTGCGACGAACTCGTTCCAGCAGGCAACGAAGGTCAGCACACCGGCCGCCCCCAGTGCCGGGCGCGTCAGGGGCAGCATCACGCGCGTCAGAATCTGGAAATGCGTGGCGCCGTCGATGATCGCGGCCTCGTCGAGCTCGCGCGGGATGCTCTCGAGCGAGCCCTTGACGATCCAGATCGCCATCGGGAGTTGATAGGCGGTGTAGATCAGCGGCAGCGTGAACCAGGAATTGGTCAGGCCGAGGCGCGTGAAATAGAGATAGTTCGGAATCAGCAGCGCGGCTGCGCCCAGCGACAGCGGAATGCTCGCAACCACGAGCATGAACAGCGCCCGGCGCAACGGGAAGTCGAAACGGTCGAAGGCATAGGCGGCCGGCAGGGCCAGCGCCAGCACGCTCGCCACGGTCAGCACGCTGTAGAACACGCTGACCCGCATGTTGCCGAGAAAGCCGCTGTCGACGACGCGCTGGTAGTTTTCGGCCGTCGGGATGAAGTCGAGCAGGACCGGAGGCGTCCTGAACAGATCCGGTTGCGACTTCAGCGAGGTCAGCACGCCCCAGAACAGGGGCAGCAGGTTGAGGCCGGCCAGCACCGCGAACAGGCCGGCGATCACCAGGCCCAGCGTGCCGGGCAGGACGATGCGGGACCGGCCCGGCACGGCTGCCTGCTGCACGGCGACCGGCCTGGGATGGGTGGCGGAAGACGCGGTGCTCATCACGCCTTCCACTTCGCGAGGCGGACATAGGCGAGGACGAGAATAATGTTGCCGGCAAACATCGCCAACGCGAGCGCAGTGGCTGAGCCGAGGTCGAAATTGACGAAGGCGCGCTCGAACACCTCGATCGGCAGGATGCGCGTCGCGTCGCCCGGCCCGCCGCCGGTCAGGACGAGCGGCGTCTCGACGGTGTTGAGATTGGACAGGGTCAACACGATCGTCACCAGCAGCAGCGGCGTCTTCAGCAAGGGCAGGACGATCAGCCAGAAGATCTGCCAGCGGTTGGCGCCGTCGATCTTGGCGGCTTCCTCATAGTCCTCGGGAATGCCCTTGAGCCCCGCGAGCAGGATGATGACGGCATAGCCGAGCCGCTTCCAGACGGAGACGCCGATCAGCAGGGCCATGGCGCTGCCGGGACTGTTGAGGAGCTGCATGTCGGCGATGCCCGCCATCCGGACCAGCGACCCCGCGAGCCCGATATCGCTGACGAACACCCAGCGAAACAGCAGGGTGGCGACCACCGTCGAGATGATCCAGGGCAGGATGACGATCATCTGGACGACGAAGCCGAGCCGCTGGCCGAGCCGGTTGATCCAGACCGCCAGAGCGAGCGCAATGACCAGCGTCAGCGCGACGGCAGCGCAGGTGAACACCGCGCTGCGCTCGAGCGTGGCCGCAAGGACGGGGTCGTCGAGCAGTCGCGCGTAGTTCTCCAACCCGGCGAAGTCCGTCGGCGCGCCGTACTGGATGCGAAACAGGCTGAACCAGAAGCCGTAGAGGACCGGCGAGAACAGCACCAGCATCAGCAGCGCCATCGCAGGCAGCACGTAGTTGACGCCGGTGAGGCGCGAATACATCGTCATCAAGAGCGATCCCCGGTCGAAGGCGGAGCCTTTTGGGCTCCGCCGGGTGACGTCAGCGATTGTTCTGGCGATTGAAGCGGGTTTCCGCCTCTTCGAGGGCCGCCTTGACGGGAACGCCTTCCACGATGATGCGCTGCGTCGCCTTGTTCAGCGCCTGACGGTAGCCGCCGACATTGAACTCGATCGGGGTCAGCCAGCCATATTTGCTCGCGCCCTCGGCCGCGACGCGGATATAGCCGTTGCCAGGCTGGTCGACGAAGGAGGCTACAGCCTTGGCCGTCGATGCCATCAGGGGCGATTGCCCGCCGACAGTGACCCAGATCTTCTCGGCTTCCGCCCCGAGCATGTAGTCGACGAACTTGCCGGCCTCCGCCTTCTGCGTGCCCTTGGACCAGACGCCGACGGCCCAGCCGGCCATGACGGCGGGAGAATGAGCGGTCTTGCCATTCCCGGGCCAGAGCATCAGGCCGACATTCTCCTTGCCGAGCTTGGCCTGGAGCGTCGAGACGCGCACGCTTGGGCCTTGGATCATCGCGACGCGGTCGGAGGAGAACTGCTCGAACAGATCATCGACCGTCCAGGTCGCCGATTGAGCCGGCGAGACGTTGTATTTCTTGATCAGATCGGTCGCGAAGGTCATGGCCGCGACGCCTGCTGGACTCGCGAAATTGGCCTTGCCGTCGGCCTTGAACAGCTGCTCCCCCTCGCCAAGGAGATAGGGAATCATCATGTGCGGGTCGGCCTGCTGCTCGCTGAAGCCCTGGGCGAAGCCATAGCGCGTCACCTGGCCGGCGGCATTCTTCACCGTCAGCTTCTCCGCGGCGATGCGGAGATCGTCCCAGGTCTTGATCGAGGCCGGGTCGATGCCGGCGGCCTTCAGCAGGTCCGCCCGGTAGACGATCGAGATGTAGTTCGGCGAGGCGAACATCGCGTATTGCTTGTCGCCCTTCTTGGTCAGGTCCCAATAGGCGCTGGCATGGTCCTTGACCTGCTCGGCCGGCCATTTCCCGATGAACAGCTCGTTGAGGTCCGCCAGCGAACCCGAGCCGATCGCGTCGCCGAGGAAATCGGTGACGACCCAGCTGATGTCGGGCGCATTGCCGGCGCGATGGGCGGCCAGGAACTTCGGCGTCATCTGATCCCAGACCTGCGTCTCGACGACGATCTTGGTGCCGGGGTTCGCAGCCTCGTAGTTCTTGATGATCTGCGCCAGAGCGACCTCGCGCGGCGATGTCCCGGTCGCGCTCAGGAACGTCCACATGCGGATCGTCTTCGTCTGCGCCGAGGCCGGGGCCTGCGGAATCAATGCGCTCGCCAGCACGCAGCCGAAAGCCGCGAGCGTGTTCAAAAGCTGACGTCTCTTCATCATGGGTTCCTCCCCGAAAATATGGCCGATTAGGTTCGGCTCTGTGCGAGTTCTTCGATCAGATTGCGGGCCTTGAGATCGGCCAGCGCATCCTTGAGCGAGCGGCCGAGATGGGCGCGCACCGCCTTGGCGTAGTCATTCGGGTTGCGGTCGCGCAGCGCCGCGAGGATCGCCCGGTGCTCGACGGCCTCCGAGGCGTGCCGCCCGCGCCAGGATTCGATGCCGCGCTGGATCCAGGCGTTGAGCACCTGCATCTGGATGCCGCGATAGGTCGAGAGCAGCAGCACATTGCCGCTCAGCTCCACGATCTGATGGTGGAAGCTCGCGTTCTGCTCGTGCCGATCCTTGTGCGAAATCGCTTGCGGATCGACTTCGAGACGCCGCTGGACCTCCTCGATCCGGTCGATCGCCGTGCCGTCGAGCGTGCCGTCCTTGAGCCGCTCGATCATCAGCTCGCCAGCCATCAGCTCGATCGCCAGCCGCACCTGCCAGAGGTCCAGGACCTGCTTGGCGTCGGGATCGCGGATGTGATAGCCGCGCCGCTGGATGACCTCGATGAAGCCTTCCGCCGCGAGCCGCATCAGGGCCTCGCGCACGGGCGTCAGACTGACGTTGAAATGTTCGGCGAGCTTCTCGGGATAGAGTCGCGCACCCCGCTCGAAATAGCCGAACACGATCATGTCGAGCAGCGTGCGCCGCAAGGTCTCGGCGAGCGTCTCGCCGGGCTTGCCGACGAGGTCGCCGAGGTCGCCGGGGCTACGCACCAAGATGGACATGGGCCCGCTCCTCTGTCTCCCCCAGGCCATTCACGGCATAGCGGGACAAGCGCCCGAGATCCGGCTCGCCGCCGTGACCGGGGGCATCCTGGGCAACGAGCTGGCCGCCTTCGGTGATGAGCGGGCGCACCGCCATGTTGTCACGCAGCGGATTCAGCAGGCGGTTCGCCTCATAGGCATGGACGGCGGGCGCGGCCCGGCAGGTATGCACGGCTGCCGAAACGGCGACGCAGGTGCCGACGCCATGGGGCGCCATGCGGATGCCGGAGCGCGCGCAGAGCGCGCCGATCGCCATCAGCCCGGACACACCGCCGGCGCGCGAGATGTTGGGCTGCAGGAAATCGACCGCATCGGCGGCGACGAGCCTTGCATGAGCGTCCAGCGTGAAATCATTCTCACCGGCCGCGATCGGCACGGGCGAGGCCTTGCGAACCTGCGCCAGCGCCTGCGGATCATCGGGCGGCACGGGTTCCTCGAACCAGCCGATGTCATAAGGGGCCAGCGCCTTCGCGACCGTGATCGCCGTCGCGACGTCATAGGCACAATTGGCATCGAGATAGAGCGCCGCGCCCGGCCCGATCTCGCCCCGCACGGCGGCGATGTGCTCGATGTCGGTCGCAAGACCGCGGCCGACCTTGAGCTTGATGGCGGTATAGCCCTGATCGAGATAGGCACGCGCCGCGCGCGCCGATTTGTCGGGGTGGTCCTGGAATCCGACCGGGCTGACATAGGTCGCGACCGGTCCCGGAGAACCACCGAGCAACGTCGCCAGAGGCAGTCCGGCGGCCCGCGCCTTCAGATCCCACAAGGCGATGTCGACGCCGCTCAGGGCCTCGATGGCCGGGCCGCGCGTGCTGCCCATCGCCGTGAAATAGCGCTCCAGATCGCCAAGCATCTCCCTGGGATCGGCGATCGTCGCCCCGATCAGCGCTGGAGCGATGACACCGTTGATGATCGCAGTGGCAGCACCGGCATGGGGCAGACCGAAAGCCTCGCCATAGCCGATCGCCCCGTCATCGCTTTCCACGACGACGAGCGTCGCGACCTGGCCGGTGCGCGGAATCCGTCGAAAATGGGCGGCTGGGGCCAGCAATTCCGCCGGCACCTTGTCGATCCCGCCGAACACATCCGCGAACCGCGCTTCGAGCTGAATGGCTCTGAGTCGAGAAATCTTCAACACCGGCTCCTCCAATATTATAAATTATAATTTATTTTTTTGGAGAGGAGTCAAGCGGCATGTGCGGCCTGGCGGTTTATCCGAAAAGGCCGCCGATCTGACGATTTGCGATGCTCATCGCGGGCATCGCCCCCGAACAGCAGTGGGCCGAGGGAGCCGATCCCTCCGAAGCTGTTTTGGGGGGTGCAAGTTTGCCCTCCTGCGATGGGGATCGGCATGGGTTGTGGCCCCCAAGCCCTTCAGGTCCCGCCGTTCGGTTCAGCAAACTCGTCATGGCGATCCGCCGAGGCTACAACGGTCCGCTGCTGTTCGGACGGGTTCGGATATGACATTGCGATTGAGTCGGTTCACGACGCTCACATTATGCCTTCTGGTTGCGCTCTCGACGCTTCCGCTGGCCTTCCGGTATCACTGGCTATGGGTCCCGGGGATGCTCGCGGCCCTTCTGGCGCTCGTCGGGTTATGGGACCTTGTCCAGACCGGCCACGCGATCCGCCGCAACTATCCGGTGATCGGCCATATCCGCTGGTTCGCGGAACTGGTCCGTCCCGAGTTGCGCCAATATCTTTTCGAGGCTGACGAGGAAGCCGCCCCGTTCTCCCGATCGCAACGCTCGCTGGTCTATCGCCGGGCCAAGGGCATCGCCGGCGACCACCCCTTCGGAACCATGCTCGACGTCTATCGAGAGGGTTACGAATTCATCGGGCACTCGACGCGCCCAGCGCCGGTGGCGGACCCCGACAGCTTCCGCATCACCATCGGCAACGACCAATGCCGACAGCCCTATTCGGCCTCGGTCTTCAACATCTCTGCCATGAGCTTCGGCTCGCTCTCCGCCAACGCGATCCGCGCGCTGAACACCGGGGCGCGTCTGGGGAATTTCAGCCACGACACCGGCGAAGGCAGCATCAGCCCCTATCACCGCGCCGGGGGCGGCGACATCGTCTGGGAGGTTGCCAGCGGCTATTTCGGCTGCCGCGACGAGCAGGGGAATTTCGATCCCGACCGCTTCGCCCGCCAGGCGGCCGACCCCCAGGTGAAGATGATCGAGATCAAGCTGAGCCAGGGAGCCAAGCCCGGCCATGGCGGCATTCTGCCGGCGCCGAAGGTTTCCCCCGAGATTGCCGAGACACGAGGCGTTCCGGTTGGGCTCGACTGCATCTCGCCGTCGAACCACAGCGCATTCTCGACACCGCTCGAAATGATGGGCTTCATAGCGCAGTTGCGCGCGCTTTCAGGCGGAAAGCCAGTCGGCTTCAAGCTTTGCCTCGGCCATCCATGGGAGTTCATGGGCATCGTCAAGGCGATGCTGGCAAGCGGCGTCGTGCCGGACTTCATCGTCGTCGACGGCGCCGAAGGTGGCACCGGCGCCGCACCGGTGGAGTTCAGCGACCATATCGGCCTGCCGATGCGCGAAGGCCTGCTGTTCGTTCATAACGTCCTCGTCGGCGCGGGGCTGCGCGACAGGGTGAAGATTGGCGTCGCAGGACGCATCGTCAGCGCCTTCGACATCGCCAGCGCGCTGGCGATCGGCGCGGACTGGACGAATGCGGCGCGCGGTTTCATGTTTGCCTTGGGCTGCGTCCAGGCGCTGTCCTGCAATACCAATCGCTGCCCGACAGGCGTCGCGACCCAGGATGCGGTTCGTCAGCGGGCGCTTGTCGTTCCCGACAAGGCACAGCGCGTCCACCTGTTCCACGCCAACACCCTCAAGGCTCTGGCGGACATGCTGGCCGCAGCCGGTCTTACCCACCCGTCCGATCTGGGCCCCCATCACCTCGTCCGCCGCGTCAGCGCGACCGAAATTCGCCTGTTCTCCGATCTCCATGTCTTTCTGGAACCCGGCGAGCTCACCTCCGGAGAGTGCGAGCACGCCTTCTATCGCCGCAACTGGGACGCCGCCCGCGCCGACAGCTTCGACAGGCTCGCGTGAATTCGCGGAAACCCCGCCTTGCCGAAGCGGCGGGGTCCTTGTGCGATCAAGCCTTGGCAGACCTTGGCTGCCCGCTGACGCCTCCGGTCATGCCGTCGAGCCAGGTGTCCGTGGCCGCGAACTGGCGCCCGGCCTCCACGGTCTTCCAGAATGTCACATCGGCCCAATGAACGATCGTATTCTCGAGGCTGCGCTCGAGGAGCTCCCCCTCGGCAGAGTGCGCCGCGGCGATATGCGCGACGGCCTCGGGCAGGTCCATGGCGAAGCAGATGAACACCCCGTAACCGGGATGGCGCACCGACGGAAAGCCGACGGCATATGAGTCGGCCTTCCAGCGCTTGACGTTGTCGGGCTGGAATTCCCAGACCTTGCCGATGTCGTGGCAGAGCGCGCCCGCGATCAGGATATCGCGATCGTAGCGGAAATTGGGGAACAGGCCCGCCATCTCCTCGGCCGTCTTGACCGCAAGGCGGCAAACCGAGCGCATATGATCACATTGCGTGCCGGTCAGGAGCGGGTTCGAGTCGTAATTGCCCGATGGCTTCATGTCGCCGATCTGCGTGAAACCATGGGCTTCGAGCGCTGCGACCCAGGCATCGATGACTTTGTCGCGCAGGTCGCGATCCTTGATCCATTCGATCTCCGGCATCTCGGCGACGCGGGCGGCACGTTTGGCGTCGGTGATCTCGATCGACTTGCCACGCATTGTCACGGTTCGCGGGTAGTTCACAGCATGCTCCGAATTGAAGATCAGGCGTTGGACGGGGGTCACTGCGCGCCGATCAGGCGTGGCAGCCACATGACGATGTCGGGGGCGACGATGATCAGGACGATCATCAGGAGCAGGCTTCCGATGAAGGGCAGAACGCCGAGAATGACGTCGCTGATGACGCCGCGCCCTCGCACCCCCTGCACGACGTAGAGATTGACCCCGACCGGCGGCGTGATCATCGCGGTCTCGCAGAGCAGGACGACCATGATGCCGAACCAGACCGGGTCGAAGCCGGCTTGCACCACGACGGGGACGATGATCGGGATCGTCACGATCATCATCGGCAGCGGCTCCATGAAACAGCCGAGAACGAGATAGAAGATGATGATCGCGACCAGCGTGCCCATCGGCCCCAGCCCGAGGCCGGTGATGAAGCCGTTCAGCGCTGCAACGAGGCCGATCGCCGACAGCACGAAGTTCAAAAAGAACGCCGATGCCACGATCAGCATGATCATGGCGGATGTCCGCATCGTGCCGTCCAGGGCTTCGAGGATCATCCTGACGGACAGCTTGCGGTTGATCGCCGCCAGCGCGATCGCCACGACGACGCCCAGTGCAGCCGATTCCGTCGGGGTCGCGAAGCCCGCATAGATGCTGCCGATCACGATCACGAAGATGAACCCGGGAGGAACAAGCCCGCTCAGGCTCTCGAGGCGCTCCTTCCAGGAGGTCTCGATCGCGCGGCCGCGCCATTCCGGCCGGACGAGACAGCAGATCAGGATCGTCGCCATGAAGATCAGCCCGAGCACGATCCCGGGCACGAAGCCGGCGAGATAGAGCTGCGGCACGGAGGTCTGCGTCAGCCAGCCATAGATGATCAGGTTGATCGATGGCGGTATCAGGATGCCGAGCGTGCCGCCGGCGGCAATGGTGCCGAGGAAGAGCCTCTCGCCATAGCCGTAGGTCTTGATCACCGGCGTCGCGACGGTTCCGATGGTCGCGGCCGTTGCCACGCTCGAGCCCGAAGTCGCCGCAAACACCATCGAGGCACCGATATTGGCGTGCATCAGCCCGCCCGGGAGCCAGGCGAGCCAATGGCTCATCGAGCGATAGAGTCGATCCGCCATGCCCGAGCGCAGCAGGATCTCCCCGAGCAGCACGAAGAGCGGCACGCTGACGAGGATGGCATTGGTCGAGGCCGACCAGATGACCTCGCCCATGGCGAGATAGATCGGCATCGGCGAGAACGCCGCCCCCAGCGACAACGCCAGAAGCAGAAGCGCCGCGCCGACGGGGATGCTGAGGCCGAGCAGGAGGATGAGGAGGCCGAGCGAGGTCTGGACCATGGCCGCTTATCTCTGGATCACGGGTTGGGCGTCGACGGCGTCGAGCGCCTCTTCGATTTCATCGGCGACATCGGGTGTCGTGACCATTGCGGCAGCGGCTGCGCGGTCACCTCGCATGAGGGCGAGCGCGACGAGAGCGAGCTGCTCCACGCAGACGAAGGCGAACCAGACCAGCCCGACGAACCAGAGCCCTTGCGGGATGACCAGCAATGTCCCCAGCGAGGTGTTCTCGCGTGCACCGAGGGTCCACGAGGTATCGACCGTGTCCCAGGCGAACCAGGCCATGATGAGTGCGACGGCGCCGAGCGCACCGAACGCGAGGACATCCAGGGCGAACCTGCTGAGCGGCGGCGTCCAGTTCCTGATGACGTCGATCCGGACATGGGCGCGGTTCAACAAGGCGTAACTGAAGGCCCAGCTCGCGGAGATGGCGAGCGCATAGCTCGACAGCTCCGTGCCAACGCTGAACGGGATATGGATCACCTTGCGCGCCAGGATCTCCATGGTGATCACCACGGAGGATCCGACGAGCATCAGGCCGCCGATGCGGGCCATCCAGAGCGAGATGGCCGCGACGATCGCGTGAAATGCGTTCATGGCAATCTGCCCCGAAAAGCCCGCGGGTTACTGCGCCTTGGCCTCGATGCCCGCGACCTTGCCGACCGTCGCGTTCCACTCGGTGACGCATTCGGTGCCGCAGCGCTTGGCCCAATCGGGCAGGATCCGCTCGCGCAGGATCTTCTGCGCGGCCGCCTTGTCCGGCTCGGAGACGGTGACGAACTTCATCTTGGGACTGGCTTCGATGCCGTCCTTGCAGGGGCCGAGACCGGTGTTGCAGTTCACGCCGTCCTGGATGTCGTTGCCGGCCTGCACCCACATGCGATCCTCCAATTCGGCGAACTGCTGTTCGAGAAAGGTGCGGGTCTTCGGGTCGAGCTTCGCCCAGCTGCTCAAATTGGCGCCGAAAAACGTCATCGACCAGCCCATGGGCAGCGCATAGAGATGGTCACTCACCTCCCACCAGCGTGCGGTATTGCCGGCTGACGTGCCTGTCACCGCGCATTGCGCGACGCCGCGCTGCATCGCCGGGATGACTTCGGCGAAGGGAACGTTCACCGAAGAGCCGCCGGCGCCCTCGACCATCTGCGACATTGCCCGGTTGAAGGTCCGCACCGCCTTGCCGCGCAGCGAATCCAGCCCCGTGATCTCGCCCTTGCAGTAGAACATCTGAGCCGCCACCGGGCTCATGCTGAGCAGCTTGGTGTGGTATTTCGTCTCGAGCGCCTTGGCGAGCGCGGGGCGGAAGGCGTCGGCAGCCTTGCGCTGCGTGACGATGTCGACGGTCACGCCGGGCAGATCGAGGCCGTCGAAGCGGGAATCCTCGCCCGCCATGTAGGACATCGTCGCCTCAGAGATATCGAAGACGCCCTGCCGCAACAGGCGCAGTACCTCGGGGCCGCGCAGGCCGAGCTCCTCGAGCGATCCGAACGTCGTGGTGATCGCGCCGTTCGTCTTTGCCGCGAGCATCTCGGTGAAGAACGGCTTGTAGACCTTCTGGAACAGGTTCTGCGTCTGGTTTCCACCGGAGACCTTGAGATTGATCTTCGGGAAATCCTGAGCCTGGGCGCCGAGCGCCGACATTCCAAAGGCTGCCAGAAACGCCAATACACGAACCGGTCGCTGCATCACTCTCTCCCTGGAAAGGTCGATTATTCGACTTCTGGCAGGCAGCGTAAGCCGCATTGCAATCGCAAATCCAATTGGATTACCTCGTGCGACAACATTGGAATTTTCAATGCGCCCGACGATCGCGGAATTAGAGGCCTTTGTCTGGACGGCACGTCTCGGCTCCGTGCAGGCGGCCGCGAAGCATCTTTTCCTCGCGCAGCCAACCGTGTCGCTTCGGCTGAAATCCCTGCAGGACGAGCTGGGCGTCAAGGTTTTCGATCGCGCCGGCTCGACGCTGCGCCTGAGTCCGGACGGCGAGTTGCTTTTCGGGCACGCCATCTCGATCATCGAGGAACTCGGCCGCATGCGCGAGCGTGCAGGATCGACCGGGGCGCTTCACGGCACGGTGAAGGTCGGCATGCCGGAAACCTTCGCGGTCGCCTGCCTGACACTGATCCTCAAGGACCTTGGAGCGCTCTATCCGCGGCTGCGGCTGGAGCTCTCGGTGGCCACGAGCTCCCAGCTCGAGGACGAACTCCGCGAGCACAGGCTCGACGTCGCCTTTCTGGTCCACCCCAGCGACGGCGTTGCGATCAGGCTGGTCGAGCTCGGGCGCCAGGAGGCGGCATGGGTCGCCGCCAAGAGCCTCGGCCTCGGCCCGATCGTGCGGCCCGCCGATCTGCAGGACTGTCAGATCCTGACCAACCCCCCGCCATCCGCCATGCATCGCCAGATCACCGAGTGGTTCAGCGCGGCAGACGTCAAACCGCGCCGGCTGGACTTTTGCACGGGCCAGATGGTCATCGCCCATCTGGTTCAGGAGGGCGTGGCCGCCGCCTTCCTGCCGGTAAAGCTGATGGAGCCCGCTCTTGCCGACGGGCAAATCGTGAAGCTGCGGGCCGTGCCGGACTTCGCGCATGCCGCGCTTTGCGCCGGCCATCGCATCGGAGGAGCGACCGCCGAGATCGAGGCGGTGATCGCGGCGGCGCGACGGGTTCTGGGGACGATGCCGTTCCTGCTGCCGCCAGCGCGGAGGGGACATGAGAGCGAGGGCTGATATCGGCCCAGCCCGTCAGCACGGGCCGTCCACCTTGAGATAGTCGATCGCGTCGAGGGCCTTCTGGATCGATTTCAGCATGGCGCTGACCGGAGCAGTCAGGCCCCCTTCCGGATAGCTTGCATAGACCCTGCCGTGATTGAGGTCCGGAATCGGGCGCAGCACCGTGACGAGACCGGCCTTGACGTCGGCCTCCATCATCCGGACGGGCAATACGCCGAGGGCCACGCCCGACGAGACGAGATGGCCGATCACGGCGACGCTGTTGCAAAGATCGTGGCGCAGCGGTTCGAGGCCGGCGGTCGCGAACCAGTCCTTGATCTGTCGGAACATGGCCGATCTCGGCTGATTGCTGACGATCGGCAAGGGACAGAGGTCAGCGGGGCGGACTTCCGGACCGAGCCCCCATTTCACCGAGGCGACCCAGGCCGTGTCCTGCACGCCAAGCGGAACCAGCCTCATGCCGGGACGCCCGATCGGGTTGACCAGAACTGCGAGGTCCAGCCTGCGGTCATTGAGTTCGCGTTCCAGCTCGTAGCTGATCGAGACGACGTATTCCGCCTTCAGCAATGGATAATCCGCCCGCACCGTTTCCAGCAGGGTCGGCAGGCAGGTCATCGCGAAGCCTTCGGCAAAGCCGACGCGGATACTGCCGGTCACGACCGCAGGGTCGGTCTGCAGCATGATCCGGTCGGCTTCCTCCAACAGGGCGGCAGCGCGCGGGAGCAGGGCGAGGCCGTCCGCTGTCGGCGCAAGTCCCCGGCCCTTGCGCTGGAACAGCCGGACATCGAGCGCCTGCTCGAGATCGCGCAGGCGCAGCGAGATGGTGGGCTGCGACATGTGGAGATGGCCCGCAGCCTTGCTCAGCGAGCCGAGGCGAACGGTCCAGAAGAAGGCCTCGAGTTGCGCAATGGTGAATCTCATGCCTGGCGCATTCTCATATTGAGATTCCTGATTGATACCCCTGCAGATAAACCAATTGGATTGGCGATGGCAAAGCTGATTAACGGTTGAGTCCCTGCCGCAACCTGCCTGCCGTTCATGCTGTCCGCGCCTCCCAAGATACGTCGCATCGACGGATTCGAGCTCACTGCGAAGCTGAGCGAGACCGTCGGCAATTCGCGGCAGATGTTCGATCGCCGCGGCGCCCTGCTCCTGCGGGTCACCAGCGATACGGGCGCGGTCGGCTGGGGCGAGACCTGGGCCTATCCCGGCGCGGCTGCCGCGCTTGTCCGCGAGCATTTCGCCCCTGCCCTGCTCGGCCGCGACGCGACGACGCCGCGCGCCGGTTGGCAGGCGATGGCTGCCGGGCTCGGCTATGACCGACGTGGCATCTCGACGATGGCGCTCGGCGGGCTCGACGTCGCCTTGTGGGACCTCGCCGGGCAGATCGCCGGGCTGCCGGTCCATGCCCTGCTCGGCGGCAAGCTGCGGGACCGGATCCCGGCCTATGTCAGCGGCCCCTTCATGAAGCCGGGCCGCGATCCCTATCGCGACTTCGAGGCCGATATCGCCGGCTATCTCGACGCCGGCTTCCGGGCGATCAAGCTCAGGATGGGCAGCGATCCGGCCCGTGACGGCGCAACCGCCCACAAGGTCCGCGCCCAGATCGGCGACGCCATGCCGCTGATGGTCGATCTCAACGAGGGCTTCACCGTCGAGGGCGCGCTCGCGATCGCCCGGCGGCTCGCGGAGGTCGATCCGGTCTGGCTCGAGGAGCCGATCGCGCATGACGACCTGCCGGGTTATCGCCGCTTCGCCGCCAAGGCGCCGATGCCTCTGGCGGGCGGCGAGGCGCTCTTCGGCCTGCGCGCCTTCCGGGATTATCTCACCGCCGGCGTGTTCGACTTCATCCAGCCCGATCTCGGGCTGTGCGGCGGGCTCTCCGAGGGGATGCGGATCTCGGCGCTGTGCGAGGCGTTCGACGTCGCCCTGGTGCCCCATGTCTGGGGCTCCGTCGTGAATTTCCAGGCCTCGCTGCATTTTGCGGCCTGCCTGCCCGAGCGGCGCGGCCGCCTGCGCTGGCCGCTGTTCGAATATGACCCTTCCGAAAACCCGCTGCGCACCGCCTTCGCCAGCCATCCGCTCGACGCCGACGGGGCGGTTGCGGTTCCGGACGCCCCGGGCCTGGGTCTTGACCTGACGCCCGAGCGGCTCGCGCCGTTCATCACGAACCATTGGACGATTGAATAATCGGCTCGTCGGATTCAACCGAGAGCGAACCCAGAGGGAGACGACCATGCGACTGAGATCCATCCTGCGTTCCGCGCTCGTCGGCGCGGCCTGCCTTGCCGGGCTGACATCCGCGTCGGCTCAGCAGCCGAAGGTGCTCAATCTAGCCTTCGTCGGCCGGGTCACGGCGCCCGAAGGCGTCGCCATGACGGCCTTTGCCGAAGAGATCAAAGCCAAGACCAACGGCCGCATCGAAATTCGCCTGCATCCCGGCGGCGCGCTCGGCGGCGACCGCGAGGTGCTGGAAGGACTTCAGCTCGGCACCGTCGATCTCACCGTGCCCTCGACCTCGGTGATCGCGAATTTCGTGCCCGAGGTCCAGGTTTTCGACATCCCCTTCCTGTTCCGAGATTTCGACCATGCCCAGGCGGTTCTCGACGGCCCGATCGGCCAGGAGATCCTGGCCAAGTTCAAGGCCAAAGGCCTTCAGGGCCTGGCTTTCGGAGGCATCGGCTTCCGTCAGCTCACCAATAGCCGCCGGCCGGTCAACGGCCCCGACGACGTCAAGGGGCTGAAGATCCGCACCCAGGAGAACCAGATCCATCTCCAGATCTGGCGCGCGTTGGGGGCGCTGCCGACGCCGATGGCACTGCCGGAAGTCTTCACGGCCCTGCAGCAGGGCGTGGTCGACGGCCAGGAAAACCCGATCGGCGCGATCCTCAACAACAAGTTCGGGCAGGTGCAGAAATACCTGACGATCACCAACCACGCCTTCACGCCGGTCGGCTTCGTCATGGCGCCCCGTGCCTTCGAGGCGCTGTCGCCGGAGGATCAGAAGCTCTTCGTCGAGGCCGGTCGGCGCGCCATGGCGATCTGCAAGGACGAGGTCGGCAAGGTCGAGAAGACCGGCATCGACGAGTTGCGCAAGCTCGGCCTCGAGGTGGTCGAGAAGGTCGATACCGCCAAGTTCCAGGACCTGCTCAAGCCTGCCTTCGCCGAGCTGGGCAAGCGCTTCGGCGAGGCGACGATCGCGCGCATCAAGGACCAGAAGTGAGCGCGCGGCAGTCCAGGGCGGTCGCGCTGCTGTTGGGCGCGGAGCGCATCGTCACCGGCGCCGGCCTCGCGGCCGGCTGCCTGGCGATGGCGCTGGCGGCCTGCGTCGGGCTCTTCCAGGTCCTGACCCGCTTCATCCTCCAGGAACCCGCAACCTGGTCCGAGCCGCTGATCCGCGCCTTGCTGATCTGGATGGCCTATCTCGGCCTGGCATCGGCGGTGCGGGCCGGATCGCTCGTTTCGGTGGATCTGCTTTACCGCCTCGTCAAAGGGCGAAATCGCCGGCTTCTCGAAGCCGCGATCGCGATCGCGACCTTCGCACTGCTGGCGATCCTGTTCTGGTTCGGCGCCGATCTGGTCTGGCGGGTCCGCTTCCAGAACCTGGCCGGGCTCGAGATTCCGATCAGCTACGCCTATGCCGCGATCCCGACCGGAGCGCTGGTCTCGATGCTCGCCGTGATCGCGCATTTCTTCGATCCACGCCGCGAAGAGCTCGAAACCGCGGTCTGAAAGACGATTTGCCATGACTGCAACGATGCTCGTCACGATGTGCGTGCTGTTCCTGCTCTCGGTGCCGGTGGCTGTGGCCGTCGGCCTCGCGGCGGTCGCGGGACTCGGCCTCTACACCCCGCTGCCGCTGGTGCTGGTGGCGCAACAGGCGTTCGCCTCGCTCGACAAGTTTCCGCTGGCGGCGGTGCCGTTCTTCATCCTCGCCGGCAATCTCATGGGCGAGGGCGGCATTTCGCGGCGGTTGGTCGATTTCGCCAAGAGCCTGGTCGGCGGCGTGCAGGGCGGCCTCGCCTGCACCTGCATCCTGACCTGCATGATCTTCGCCGCGGTGTCCGGATCGAGCGTAGCCACGACCTTCGCCATCGGTGCGATCCTGATCCCGGCGATGGTCAAGCACGGCTATCCGATCTCCTTTGCGGCTTCGCTCCAGGCCAGTGCGGCCGAGCTCGGGGTCATCATCCCGCCTTCGATTCCGATGATCCTCTACGGCGTTGCAGCCGAGGTCTCGATCGGCGAACTCTTCGTGGCCGGCTTCGGCCCCGGCATCCTGATCGCCTGCGCGCTGATGCTCTCGGTCTGGCTCTGGTGCCGCATCCGCGGCTATGGCCGCAACGATCACGAAGGGCGCATGCAGGTGCTGGCGGCAACGCGGGCTGCCGGCCTTGCCCTGATGATGCCGGTGATCATCCTTGGCGGCATCTATGGCGGCGTCTTCACCCCGACCGAAGCCTCGATCGTCGCGGTGTTCTATGCGCTGATCGTGAGCTGCTTCATCTATCGCGAGCTCGATTTCGCGACGGTGATCGCGATCCTGCGCAAATCGGTGGTCTCTTCATCGGTGATCATGCTGATCATCGCGATGGCGGGCCTGTTCAGCTTCCTGCTGACGCGCGCCGGCGTGCCTGCCCAGATCGGCGCCTATATCATCGCGACCTTCGACAGCGGCTGGTCCTTCCTGCTCGCGGTCAATCTCTTCCTGTTCGTGATCGGCATGTTCATCGAGACTTCGGCGGCGATCATCGTGCTGGCACCGATCCTGGCGCCGGTCGCGCTGCGCTTCGGCATCGACCCTGTGCATTTCGGGATGGTCATGGTGGTCAATCTGGCGCTTGGGATGATCACGCCGCCCTTCGGCGTCAATCTGTTCGCGGCCTGCGCGGTTGCCCGGATCTCGCTGGACAGGATGACGAAATCACTCCTGCCCTTCATCGGCGTCGTCTTCGCCTGCCTGATGCTGATCACCTACATGCCCTGGATCTCGCTCGCCTTGCGGGATTTTGTCTACCGCTGATCTTTTTGCCGCGCGCGAGCGGCTATCGCGCGCACGGGACGCGTCCGATCTTGGGAGCGACAGCGGCGAGATCGGTTCCGAGATCCGATCGCAGCTGGAAGCGACACGACCGCATCACGACCGTTCGTTGCGCTTTGAATGCAAAAGGCTTGGGTAGAAAGTGCGGTCGAGACAAGACCGGCAATGTTCCTGTCTCGACCACCTTTTTAGGCTTCGCTCTCAGCTCCAGAATGCATCCTGCCACAGGCTCAGCTTCTCGCCGACGCCGTTCTTGAGCGCGTTCTCATAGACGCGGTAGCCGCACATCACGTCGTAAATCGCCATGCCGCGGGCGAAGTAGACGATCACATCGTCGTCGTCGCGGCGCCCGCCGGTCTCGCCGGCGATGACCTTCCCGAGATCGATGATCTCTTCCTCCTTCGCCAGGCCGCGATCGACCATGACGCTCGGGGTCATCGTCTTGCGCTCCATGCTGATCGCCGAGTTCATGACATAGCCGTCGGCGCGAGCGAGCGTCTCGAAGGTCGCGTCCCAGATCGAGAGGTCGACCAGCAGGCTGCCCTTCTTCATCCAGTCCGGCGTGATGTAGGCGTCGTCGATCGTCTGGACGTTGGTCGCGGGAATGACGACATCGGCGTCGGCGACCGCATCGCGCGCCGAATCGGCCACGCGGACATCGATGTTCAGCTTGCGCGAGAACTCGGCGGCGAAGGCCTTGGCGCGCTCGGTGTTGAGGTCGTAGACATGGGCGACCTCGAGCTCCGGCATCACCTCGGCTGTGCACTGAATCGCGGCTTGGTTGATCGGGCCGACGCCGATCAGGCCGACGCTGCGCGCGCCCGGCCGGCGCAGATGCTTGACGCCGATGGCGCCGAGCGCGCCTGTGCGCATGCAGCTGATCACCATCGCGTCCATCAGCGCGAGGGGATAGCCGGTCTCCGGGTCGAGGATCGTGACCAGGCCCGAGGCACGCGGCCCTTTGCCATTGATCGGGTTGTCCGGGTTGCTCGGGATGTTCTTCAGCGCGACCTTCATCACGCCGTCGTCGTCGAGATAGCCGGCGTGGATATTCGCGCGCTTCTTGCTGGGATAGCCGACGAAGTTCTTCAGTTTCTCGGCCGGAACACCCCAGAACAGCGTCGCGGTCGGCGCCTCGATCGCCTTGCCCCGATAGGCCAGCAGCGTGGTCCGCTCGGTGTCGGCGACCGTGGCGGCGACATCGCCGGCGCCGCAGCGCACCGCGTCCTCCTGGCTGAGATAGATGAAATTGGCTTCACTCATGACAAGGCTCCGGGGTGGTCGTTCATGCGCTGCTTGCAGGGTCAGTCGCGCTGCCGCAGTTTCGGGTCGGTGGCGTCGCGCAGGCCGTCGCCGAGAAGATTGAGCGCCAGCACGGTCAGGAAGACGAAGACGCTCGGGAACACCGCCAGCCACCAGGCCTCGAGGATGTTCTCGAAGCCCTCGCGAATCATGCCGCCCCAGGTCGCCGTCGGCGGCTTGACGCCCAGCCCGATGAAGCTCAGCGAGGCTTCGGTGCGGATCGCCGTCGCCATCCACAGCGAGCCCATCACCAGGATGTCGGCGATCAGGTTGGGCAGAATGTGGATGCGCATGATGCGCTGGTGGGTGCAGCCCATCGAGCGCGCCGCCTGGACGAATTCCTGCTCCTTCAGCACCAGCGTCGGCGCCCGCGCCAGCCGCACGAAGGGCGCGATCTCGGTGATCGCGATCGCGATGATCAGGTTTTCGAGGCTCGCTCCCAGCACGGCGGCGACCAGCATGCCGAGCAGCAGACTCGGGAAGGACAGCATCAGGTCGACCAACGCCATCACGAAGGCATCGAAGCGCCCGCCGATATAACCCGAGATCACGCCGAGCGCCGTGCCCAGCGTCATCGCGATCAGGATCGAGACCAGCCCGACGAAGAGTGAGACCCGCGCGCCATAGATGATCCGCGACAGCACGTCCCGGCCATAGGAATCGGTGCCGAGCCAGAACTCGCTCGAGGGCGGCATCAGCCGGTTGACGATGTCCTGCGCCAGAGGGTCGTAGGGCGCGATCAGCGGCGCGAACACCGCCATCAGCACGATCGCCGTCAGCAGGGCGAGGCCGAACCAGGCAAAGACACCGCCGCGGGAGATGAACCGCGCCGTGTCGCGCAGGGTGGAGAAGGTTGCGCTCATGGCTCAGGCGTTCCTGATCCGCGGATCGACCGCGGCATAGGCCAGGTCGGTCAACACGTTCGCGAGCACCACGAAGGAGGCGAAGATGATCATCAACCCCTGCAGCAAGGTGTAGTCGCGGGTGTTCAGCGCGCTGAGGATCAACCGCCCCAGCCCGGGGCGGTTGAAGACGATCTCGGTCAGCACCGCATTGCCGATCAGCGTGCCGAAATAGAGCCCGACCACCGTGATGATCGGCAGGAGCGAGTTCCTCAGGACATGGCGCAGCGCCAGCGTCGTCGGCCCGATGCCCTTGGCGCGGGCGGTGCGGACATAGTCCTCGCCCAAGGTCGCCAGCATCGAGGAGCGCGTCACCCGCGCCACATAGGCGCTCATGATGATGCCGAGATTGAGCGCCGGCAGGGCGACGCCGAGGAAGCGATCCCAGGGGCCAGCGTTCTGGCTCGTCCCGATCACGGGGAACCAGCGCAGTTGGATGGCGAAGGCCAGGAGCAGCAAGATGCCGGAGACGAAGGCCGGCAGGGACAAGCCTACCAGTGAGAACAGCCGACCGACATAGTCCGGCCAGGCATTGCGGTGGACGGCGGCATAGATGCCGAAGGGCAGGCCGAGCGCAAGGCCGACGAAGATCGAGGCGGCGGCGAGCTCCAGCGTGTTCGGCAGGACGCGCAACGCCTCTTCCAGCACCGGCCGCTTCGTCACAAGCGAGGTGCCGAGATCGCCTTGCAGCAACCCGCCGAGGAAACCGAGATATTGCTGGGGCAGCGGCCGGTCCAGCCCGAGCTCGAGGCGCAGCGCGTCGAGGGCCGCGGTGCTGGCCTGGTCGCCGAGGATCACGGCAGCTGCATCGCCCGGCACGACGCGGATGATCACGAAGATCGCCGTGAACATGGCGAGCAGCGTCGGTAGTCCGAGCAATATTCGTTTGAATGCGTATTGCATGACGTTTTTAGCAGTCGCGGTTGCGCGACCTCCTTCTGGTGAATATCGACAGGCAATGCTAAAACGTCCAACAACGTTTTTGGCTCGGTGTATTCCAGAGAGTTATGCCCAGAAGCATCAATCTACGGCAGGTCGAGGCCTTTCGCGCGGTGATCGAGAACGGCACCGTCAGCGCCGCCGCGCTCGCGCTCAACGTCACCCAGCCGGCCGTCAGCAAGCTCGTCTCCAATCTCGAATACGACACCGGCTTGCGGCTGTTCGACCGCGTCAAGGGCAAGCTCGCGCCGACGATCCAGGGCATGCGGCTCTATGAGGAGGTGGATCGCGTCTTCTCCGGGCTGCACCAGCTCGAGCGCGCGGTCGAGACCGTGCGCCGCGAGGAGAAGGGGCGGCTCGTCGTGGGCGTGCTGCCGGCCCTCTCTGGCCATTTCATCCAGCAGGTGACGATGCGCTTCCTCGAGAGCGAACCGCATGTCTTCGTCTCGCTGATCGTGCGCGGCTCGCCGGGCCTCACCGACTGGCTCGCCACCCGACAGGTCGATGTCGGCATCCTGAACGCCAGGGTCGAGCATGCCTATCTCGAGACCGAACCCTTCCTGTCGCATCCGCTGGTCTGCATCATGCCGCCGAGCCATCCGCTGGCGCGGAAATCCGTGGTCCGGCCGGAGGACCTTCATGACGAGCCCTTCGTGGGCTTCGACGAGGGCGTCGAGATCCGCCGCGTCGTCGACGAGGTCATGGCGAATTACGGCTCGCAGCCACGTCTGGTGCTGGAGGTGACGACGGCGCCGACGCTCTGCGAGTTCGTCGCCCACGGCCTCGGCCTCTCGCTGGTCCATCCGCTGATGGCGGGGCCGGTGCAGGGCCGTGTCGCGATCCGGCGCTTCGAGCCGGCGATCGACAACCATTTCCTGCTGGTCAAAGCACAGAAGGCCCGCAATGCGGGCCTTCTCGATCTCTTCATCGGGCATGCCCGCCGCTGCGGCGGAGAGCTGATGCGGGAGGCGCTCAGCGCGTGACGGTGGTCTTCTCGGTGATCTGCGGGGCGATGTTGATCGCGCCCTTCAGCTCATAGCCGTAATCGACCTTCTTGCTGCGCGCCCAGACCTGCTGCAGCTCGAACAGCGGCACGGCGCAGACATCGGCGTTGATCTTCTCCTGCGCGGTCTTCCAGGCCGCCATCTGCCGGGCAGCGTCGGTCTCCTTGCGGGCCTGCTCGATCTCGGCGTCGGCCACGGCGCAATGCGAGAAATTGGTGATCGCGGTCGGCTTACCGACCGTCGCAGCCGAGTGGTAGAATTCGGTCAGATAGGTGTCGGCGACCGGGAAGCGTGCTGCGCCGTAGAACACCAGCGCGCTGGCGTTCTGGCGGATCTGTTGCTGGTAGGTCGGATGATCGACCACCTTCATGTCCAGCTTGATACCGGCCTTGCCGAGCTGGTTCTGAATGACTTCCATGATCGGCAGCTGCGAGGAGATGTTCGAGACCACAACCGCCAGCGTGATGCCGTCGGGATGGCCGGCCTCCTTGAGCAGCGCCTTGGCGCGATTGACGTCAGCCTTCACTGTCCAGGAGCAGTCCTCGCCGCGATAACCCGGCGGCACGACCGAGCAGCCCTTCTTGGCGACGTCAGGGCCGACGAAGCGAACGATCTGATCGACGTCGATGGCCGCTGCGATCGCCTGCCGAACCCGAATGTCGTCGAGCGGCTTGATGCTGCGGTTGATATGCAGCGTGCGGAACTCGCCAAGCCCGAAGATGTCGACCACGGCATCAGGGCGTGCCTTGACCTGCGTCACCCAACGCTGCTCGCGCCGGCCATAGATCATGTCAATCTGGCCCGACTGGAAGGCAAGGTCGCGGCTGCTGTCGGAAAGCACAAAGCGCCAGAACACTTCATCGATCTTCGGCACGCCTCGGAAGCTGTCCTTGTTGGCGGTCAGGCGGACATATTGCTGTGGCACGTGCTCGGCGATCGCGAAGGGGCCTGTGCCGACCGGCTTCGCCGAGAAGCCCGCGCCCATCTGCTCGGCCGCCTTCTTGCTGACGATGCGCCCACCATTGAAGTTCGAGAGCAGCCCGAGCAGGCTAGCATTCGGATATTTCAGCTCGACGCGAACGGTCATGTCGTCGACCTTCACCACATCCGCGATCGACGAGAAATTGCCGGCGAAGGACGAGGTCTTCGGATCGGAGGCGCGCTTCAGCGAGAACACAACGTCATCGGCGGAAACTTCGCCGAAGCCGCCCTGGAACTTGACGCCCTTGCGCAGATGGAAGGTCCAGGACTTGCCGTCGGCAGCAGTCTCCCAGCGCTCGGCGAGGTCGGGCTCGAGCTTGGCCGGGTCAGCGCTGCCCGGCGGAAACCGCACCAAACCATCGAAGACGTTGCTGAGCAGCATCGAGTCGAAGCCGTTGGCGCGATGCGGATCGATATTGGTGATGTCGGAGGTGCCGACAGCGACCTGCAGCGTTTCCGCCCGAGCCGGAGATGCGGCGAGAGCCGGCGCAGCCAGCAGGCCCGCCAGAACGGCCATCGTTGTCTTGTTCATCGCGGTGCTCCCCATGCTTTGACGCATGAGGCCGATCGCGCCGCATGCCGTCAAATGACGTTTGGCGAGCCGCTTATAAGCAATGGTTATGCTGATGCTTGCTGAGGCAGGCAGCGTCGCGGTGCCGTGGCAGGCGCTTGCCACCGTTACCAGTCGCCGTTCTTCAGGAATCTGAGCAATTGATTCCTGGCTCCTTCACAATGTGTCTGCGCGATGTCGCGAGCCCGTTTGACGTCATGATTGGCGATGGCTTTCAACAACAGCCGGTGCTCCGCAATGATCGTCTCGATGCGCGCCCCGCCATAGGCATATTTCACGCGAATGGCCTCGATGAGTAGCCGCCCGCGATCAAGCACCCGCAGCGCTTCCGAATTGCCCGGCAGCCGATTGATGAAATTGTGGAGGCGGAAATTGGCATGCAGCATCGTGGCTGCCTCGCGCGTCGTCGCCTTCTCCTCGAAATTGTCCACCAAGGCAGTGAGCTCGGCCACGCCCGCGTCATCAATGAGCGCAGCGGTTTGCCCGGTCAGCATCACTTCGATCCCGGCTCGCACATCCAGCACATTGCGGATGTATTCGGCATTGATGCTGCGGATTTCGGCGCCACGGTTGGGGTGCAGCTCGACGATGCCCTCGGCTTCGAGCTCCTGCAGGGCGGTGCGGACCGGCATATGGCTGACCCCGCAAAGCGTGGCGATCTCGTTGATCTTGAGGCGCTGCCCCGGAACCAGTTCGCCGTGCAGGATGCGGCGGCGCAAATCCGCCGCAACCTGCATGGAGGTCGTGGCGCCGACCTTGAGCGCAGGCGCCAGGTGCTCCGGAGCCTCGCTTGCATGATCCGGATAGTATGTCTTGCCGTAAACCACGGAGTTCCGATCCTGGCTTGGTGCGCTTGATTGCAGGCGGCGATCGTTCGTCGAGCCCTGCTTCACGGTAGGGGTGAGAGGAGAGGCTCGCCCTCAAAGAAGGCGGTGAGGTTGTCGAGCAGCATCTGCCCCATCGCAATTCGCGTATAGTTGGATCCCGATCCCAGATGCGGCTGCAGAACGACGGTGTCCAGTGCGGCCAGCGCTTCGGGAACGTTCGGCTCATGCGCAAAGACATCGAGGCCGGCGCCTGCCAGGCGCCCATTCTGCAGCGCCTCGACAAGGTAAGGCTCATCGACGACGGAGCCTCGCGCCACGTTGATCAGATAGCTATCCGGGCCGAGCGCATCGATGACCTCGCTCCCGACGAGGCCCACGGTGCCGGGCCCGCCCTGAACGGAGATCACGAGGATACGAGCGAAGCGCGCGAGATCGCGGATGTCCGCGAAATAGCGGTAGCCGGTATCCGGCTGTTCGCGCCTGCCAGTATAGGCGATCTTCATTCTGAAGGCTTCGGCCCGTCGTGCGATCGCCTTGCCTATGCCACCAAGGCCGACGATGCCAAGAGGCTCACCCCAGACCTTGTCGGTCAAGGCCGGTTTTTCGGTTGCCCAGGCCCCGCGGCGGACGAAACGGTCGTTGAAGAGGACGCGCCTGACGGTGGTCAGCGTCAGGGCCCAGGCCATGTCGGCAACACATTCCGAGACGACGCCCGGCGTGTTGGTGACCGCGACACCCATGGCCCGTGCGGCCGACACATCGATGCCGTCATAGCCTGCGCCCGAGGATGCGATCAGCCTGAGCTTCGGTAGGCGCGACATCAATTGGCCGCTTAACTGATAATCCCCGCGCGTCGCAATCGCAGTCAGACGCGGCGCGACTGCCGCGATCAACGCATCGCGATCGGGCGCGAGGTCATAGCGGCGCACGACATATGTTCGCGACAGCGCATCGCTCGTCTCCGGCAGCAGCGGGCCGATCTGCAGGACCTCCGGCTTCATCTTCGTCCCCTTGCAATCCGCGTTGCCTTGATATTTGATCAAATATCAATTACGCAGCGATCGAACCCGGCGTCAATGCCGGGAGCAATGAGAGGGAGGACGATATGCCATTCATTCGCATGGCTCTGGCGGCCGGGCTCGTGGCTACGGGCCTGTCGACAGCGGCGCTGGCCCAAACCTATCCGAGCGAGCCGATCAAGCTCGTCGTTCCGTTCCCGCCCGGCGGCACCTCGGATTTCGTCGGTCGTGTCGTCAGCGAAACGCTCGGCAAACAGCTCGGCCAGCCCGTCATCGTCGAGAACCGGCCGGGTGCGGCGGGCACCATCGGAACCGTAGGCGTCAGCCAGGCGGCTCCCGACGGCTACACGATCCTGCTGACCTCGTCGGACATCACGATCACCCCGATCATTCAGGCGAATGCCCCCTTCGATCCGATCAAGGATTTCGCTCCGATCGGCCTCGTGCTGCGCTATTCGCATTATCTGGTTGCCAACGCGGCTTTCCCGGCGAAAACCGTAGGCGATCTCATCACCCTGGCGAAGGCGAAACCGGGAACGATCAATTTTGCCTCGGGCGGCATCGGGGGCAGCAATCACATGGCGGCCGAACGCTTCCAGAGCGTTGCCGGCATCAAGCTGACGCATGTGCCCTATAAGGGTAACGGGCCCGCCATTACCGATCTGGTCGCCAACCGGGTCCAGCTGTTGTGGACATCGTTGCCGCCGGTGCAGGCTTTCATCAGCAGCGGCAAGCTGAAGATCATCGGCATCACCAGCAAGGAACGCTCTCCTGCAACCCCGGATGTCCCGACCTTCTCCGAGAGCGGGCTGCCCGGTTACGAGCTGAACAACTGGTTCGGGGTTCTCGCACCGCCAAAGACGCCGCCCGCGATCGTCGAGCGCCTCAACGCCGCCCTCAAAGAGACGATGGCCTCGCCCGAGGTCCTGAAAAAGCTCGAGGCTCTCGGAATGGATCCGGTCGTCAACCAGCCGGCCGAGTTCAGCGCGATGCTCAAGGATGAAATGGAAAGCTGGCGCCTGATCGCCAAGCAGGCCGGCCTCGCCGCGAAATAGCCTGCAACAGTCTGACGCTCGATCATCACGCGCCCTTGGAGCACGACCATGCGAACCAATACCGCCAAGCAGCGGGCACTCGCGGATCAAACCGCTATCGGCATCATGTGCAACCTCGCCAGTCCTATCGGGGCCGAAACATTGGGGCAGTGCGGCTACGACTTCGTGGTGATCGATCTCCAGCACGGGGAGAACAATCTGGCGACCGTCCAGGTGCTGATGCAGACGCTCAGCGCCAGCGCGTCGACGCCGATCGTCCGGGTGCCTGCCAATGACCCCATCCATATCCAGCGCGTGCTCGATCTCGGCGCCTATGGCGTGATCGTTCCTTTCGTCAACAATGCCGGCGAGGCCCGGAGCATTGTCGAGAACACGGCTTACCCGCCGCTGGGCTCGCGCAGTTTCGGGCCGATCCGCGGCACGATCTATGGCGGACCGGATTATTTCGCGAAGGCCGGTGACGAGCTTCTCGTCCTGCCGATGATCGAGTCGGCCGACGGCCTGGCCAATGCTGCGGCGATCCTGGCGGTGGACGGCATCCATGGTTGCTTCGTCGGCCCGGCAGATCTCAACATATCGCTCGGCCATTCACCCGATGCGCCCCTCGCCGCAGCCACCGAGGAGGGCATCGCCGCGATCCTCGCGCAGGCAGCGGCGCTCGGCAAAGTCGCCGGCATTCACGCCTTCAGCATCGAGGACGCCAAACGTCGGGCCGAGCAGGGGTTTCGGTTCATTACGGTGATGGCCGACACCCGCCTCATCAGAATGGGCGCGCAACAGACATTCGCCGCATTGCGGAGCTGACAGGCTCCGCTCAGGCGCCGAACCATGCGCACGATATCCGCTGCGGCGCAGCGCTTCTCGATGGGAGGCAGGATCGAGAATGAGATTACAGATCAGAAACCGGCGGGATTTCTACTCGGGGCTGATGTTCGCTGCGTTCGGCGTTGCATTCGCGGCCACCGCCGCCCGATACGAGATCGGCTTGCCGGCACAGATGGGCCCCGGCTGGTTCCCCCTGGCGCTTGGGGCCCTTCTCACCGGGCTCGGCATCCTGATCGCGTTCGCGGCCTGCCGCGTCAGCGCGACACGCACGGAGATCGCGGCGATCGCCTGGCGCGAAATGAGCCTGATCCTGCTCGCAGTGGCCCTGTTCGCGCTGCTGCTTCCGACCGCAGGTGCGGTCATTGCGGTGGTTGCCCTGGTCGCGGTCTGCGCCTGGGCCGGGCGCTCCGGAAAGCTGATCGAGACCGGCCTCGTCGCTCTCACCCTTGCGGCGATTTGCGACTTCGTCTTCATCCGTGGCCTGGGCCTGCCGATCGCGGCCTGGCCATCATTGCCTTTCAGCGGCTGAAGCGATGAATTTCGCGTCGAACATCATTCTCGGCCTGACCACGGCGATCCAGCCGCAGAATCTGCTGTTCTGTTTCGTAGGCGTGGTTCTCGGCACGGCGATAGGCGTCCTTCCAGGCCTCGGGCCGCTCGCAACCATCGCGATGCTGCTTCCGCTGACCTTCAAGGTGGCGAGCCCCGACGCTGCGCTCATCATGCTGGCAGGCCTCTACTACGGGGCCCAGTATGGCGGCTCGACCACGGCGATCCTCGTCAACCTGCCGGGCGAGCCATCCTCGATCGTTACCGCCCTCGATGGCTATCAGATGGCGCGCAAAGGCCGCGCGGGCACGGCCCTCGGCATAGCCGCGCTGAGTTCCTTCTTCGCAGGCACCGTCGCGACCGCCGTCATAGCCGTTGCGGCCGCCCCTTTGGCCGAGCTCGCCTTCGCTTTCGGGCCGGCGGAGTATTTCTCGCTGATGGTTCTGGGGCTGATCGCTGCGGTGGTTCTGGCTCAGGGGTCGATCCTCAAAGCACTGGCGATGGTCGTGCTGGGCCTGTTGATCGGCATGATCGGGACCGATGTGAATTCGGGTGCGACCCGCTTTTCCTTCGGCATCCCACAGCTTTACGACGGGCTGGATATCGCGGTCATCGCGATCGCGGTGTTCGGCTTCGCCGAATTGATTTCACTGATCAGCGAAGCCGGAACCCAGAGCACGACCGATGCGCCGATCGGCCGGATCCTGCCGGACCGCAGGGAGTTGCGGCAGGCTGCGCCAGCGGCGATGCGCGGCACGATATTCGGATCCTTGCTCGGCGTTCTTCCCGGGGGCGGCGCGACGCTGTCGTCCTTCGTGTCTTATGCGGTCGAGAAGAAGCTGTCGAAGACACCGGAGCAATTCGGCCGGGGAGCCGTCGCGGGTGTCGCGGCGCCGGAAGCTGCCAACAATGCTGGTGCACAGACATCCTTCATTCCCATGCTGACGCTCGGCCTGCCGTCAAATCCGATCATGGCGCTGATGATCGCCGCATTGATGATCCATGGCATTCAGCCTGGCCCGCAGGTCATGACAAGCAACCCGACGCTGTTCTGGGGGCTGATCGCGTCGATGTGGATCGGCAATCTGATGCTCGTCGTGCTCAATCTTCCGCTCATCGGGCTGTGGGTCCGGATGCTCGCCATCCCGACGCGCATCTTGTCGCCCGCGATTCTGATGTTCTGTGCCATCGGCGCCTATTCGATGGACAACAGCACGTTCAATATCTGGATCTCGATTCCGCTTGCGGCGCTAGGCTATCTCTGGCGCAAGCTCGACTGCGAAGCAGCACCGCTCCTGCTGGGCATCGTGCTGGGCCCATTGCTGGAGGAATACCTGCGGCGGGCCATGGTTCTCTCGCGTGGCAGCTGGACGATCTTCGTCGAGGAGCCGATATCCTGCACCTTGTTGGCTATTGCTCTCGTGATGCTCGTCGTCGTTGCGCTGCCGGCGGTTCAAAGCCAGCGCGAGAAGGCTTTCGCCGAATAGGATCCCATGTCTCGTTTTGGGCCGCGATTGGCAGGGCAGCCTAGGCGCGGCCTTCCAGCGCAGCACGGCCCTCGCGCTCCTTTTGCAGGCTATGCACCTATACCGGTGCCTCGGTGGCTCTCCTGCTCGTATGGAAAAGCGCGAGAACGAAGACGAGCGACAACAGCAGCACGATCGTCGGTGCCGGCGCGCTGTCGAGGAAAAACGAGAGATAGACACCCAACACGGAACCGGTCACCGCGATGATGACCGATATCAGCAGCATCGTGCTGAAGCGGCGGGTCAGCAGGAACGCGATGGCACCGGGCGCGATCAGCATGGCAATGGCGAGGATGATGCCCACCGCCTGCAGCGCGCCGACGATCGCCAGCGAGATCAGCCCGAGCAGGCCGTAATGCAACAGCTTCACCCGTAGCCCGATCGCCTGGGCCTGGGCCGGGTCGAAGGCGTGCAGCAGGAAATCCTTCCATTTGACGGCGATCACCGCCGCGGTGAACGTGGCGATCGCCGCAGCCCCGGCAATGTCCGCCCCGGAGACGCCGAGCATGTCCCCGAAGAGGATGTGGTCGAGATGCACGTCGGACTGGATCTTGACGTAGAGCACGAGGCCGAGCCCGAACATGCCCGAGAAGACCACGCCCATCACCGTGTCCTGCTTGATCCGGCTGTTCTCCTTGAGGAAGCCGGTCGCGGTGGCGCAAATCATACCGGCGACGAAGGCGCCGATCGCATAGGGAAAGCCGAGGATATAGGCGAGGACCACGCCCGGAAACACGGCATGGCTGATCGCGTCGCCCATCAACGACCAGCCCTTCAGCACGAGGAAGCAGGACAGGAGCGCCATCGGCACCGCGACGATCGCGGATATCACCAGCGCGTTGACCATGAAGTCGAACCGGAAGGGCGACAACAGCATATCGATGAGAGCCATCACCCGGCCTCCAGCTCGCAGGCGGCGCGGCGGCGGGCCGCCAGCAGGCCATGCTTGGGCGCAAGGAAGAAGGCGACAAGAAAGATCGTGGTCTGCAGCACGACGATGACGCCGCCGGTCGCGCCGTCGAGAAAATAGCTGATATAGGCGCCGGTGAAGCTCGTCAGCGCGCCGATCGCCACTGCGATCACCAGGAGCCGCGGGAAGCGGTCTGTCAGCAGATAGGCGGTGGCGCCGGGCGTGACCACCATGCAGATGACGAGGAAGGCGCCCACCGTCTGCAGGGCCGCCACCGTCGAGGCCGAGAGCAGGGTGAAGAACATCAGCTTCAGCGCCGTCGGATTGAGGCCGATCGAGCGTGCATGGCTCTCGTCGAAGAAGGTCACCATCAGGTCCTTCCATTTGACAAGCAGGATGGCGAGCGAGACGAAGCCGATGGCCGCGAGCTGGATCGTGTCGGCCGGCGTGATGGCGAGCACGTTGCCGAGCACGATGGTCTGGATGTTCACCGAGGTCGGCGACAGCGAGACCATGAACAGGCCGAGCCCGAAGAAACTGGAGAAGATCAGGCCGATGATGGCATCTTCCTTCAGCCTTGTCCGCTGGTTCAGGAAAAGCATCGCGCCGGCCGCGAGCCCGCCGGAGAAGAAGGCGCCGACCGAAAAGGGCAGCCCCAGCATGTAGGCGCCGGCAACGCCCGGCACGATCGCATGCGAGAGCGCATCGCCGATCAGCGACCAGCCCTTCAGCATCAGATAGCAGGACAGGAAGGCGCAGACGCCACCGACGAGGGCCGAGACCCACATCGCATTGCGCATGTAGCCATAGGCGAAGGGTTCGAGCAGAACGGCGATCATTGCCGCTCACCCTGCGGCGTTTCGGCCTCCCGGCTGGATGCCTTGCCCTCACGCAGGATCAGCGGCCGCTCGTCATCGGTGAAGACGCCGACCGGCGCCTGCCCGCTGCGGCCGGGCTCGTTCAGCACAAAATGACGCAGGACGCCGCCGAAGGCGCGCTGCAGGTTTTCCTGCGTGAAGGTCTCCGCCGTCGGGCCATGGGCCAGCACCGTCCCCTTGATCAGGATGGTGCGGTCGCAGAATTCCGGAACGGAGCCGAGGTTATGCGTCGAGACGAGCATGACCCGGCCCTCGGCCCTGAGCTCCCGCAGCAGGGCGATGATCTGGTCCTCGGTCTTGACGTCGACCCCGGTGAAGGGCTCGTCGAGCAGGATGACCCGGCTGTCCTGGGCCAGGGCACGTGCCAGGAAGACGCGCTTCTTCTGTCCGCCCGAGAGCTCCCCGATCTGACGCTTGCGAAAGGCGCTCATGTCGACGCGCTCAAGCGCGGCGGCGACAGCCTCGTGATCGGCCGCCTTGGCGATGCGCATCATGCCCATATGGCCGTAACGGCCCATCATCACGACGTCCTCGACCAGGACCGGGAAGGTCCAGTCGACCTCCTCTGCCTGCGGCACATAGGCGATGAGGTTGCGGCGCAGCGCCTCGCGCACCGCCATGCCGAGGATGCGGATGTCGCCCTTCGCAAGGTGCACGAAACCCATGATCGCCTTGAACAGCGTCGACTTGCCGGAGCCGTTGACGCCGACCAGTGCCGCGATCGTGCCGGTGGGGATGCGGAAGCTCGCATCCCGAAGCGCCGTATGGCCGTTGCGATAGGTGACTGTCGCATCGGTCACCGCAATCCCTGAGCCCTCCTCGGCAGCGGGCGGAAGCGAGCGACCGGCGACGGGAGCGTTCACCGCGTCAGCCCCTTCGCGATCGTGTCCGCGGTAACCTTGAGCAGGTCGATATAGGTCGGAACCGGGCCGTCCGCCTCGCTCAGAGAATCCACGTAGAGCACGCCACCATAGCTTGCGCCGGTCTCACGCGCGACCTGCTGGGCCGGCTTCTCGGAGATCGTGCTCTCGGAGAAGACCACAGTGATCTTGTTCTTCCGCACGGCGTCGATGACCTTCCGGACCTGCTGCGGCGTGCCCTGCTGGTCGGCATTGATGGGCCAGAGATAGAGTTCCTTCAATCCGAAATCGCGCGCCAGATAGGAGAACGCCCCTTCGCTGGAGACGAGCCAGCGCTTCTCTGCGGGAACGGCGGCAAGCTCGGCCTTGATCGGGTCGACGGCGGCCTTGATCCGGACCTTGTAGGCCTCGGCATTGGCCTTGTAGGCCTCGGCATTCTTCGGATCGTGCCTGGCGAAGGCGTCGCGGATATTGTCGACATAGATCAGCGCCGCCGCCGGCGACATCCAGGCATGCGGGTTCGGCTTGCCCTTGTAGGGGCCTTCGCTGATCCCCATCGGCTCGACGCCCTGCGAGACGACCACGCTGGGAACGTTCCTGAGGTTGCGGAAGAACTTCTCGAACCACAGTTCGAGATTGAGGCCGTTCCAGAGGATAAGCTGCGCGCCCTGTGCACGCTGGATGTCGCCTGGCGTCGGCTGGTAGTTATGGATCTCGGCGCCAGGCTTGGTGATCGACTCGACCACGGCCACGTCGCCGGCGACGTTGCGCGCGATATCGGCGATCACCGTGAAGGTCGTGACGGCCTTGAACTTCTCCTGCGCCGCGGCGGGCACGACACTGCATGCGACGAAAAACGCGGCGCCCATCAAACCGATGAGAGCTGATCTGCGCGAGCCAACGGCCATCGAGGCATCCTTATTGATAATGAATTGCAACAAATCCCTTCTAACTTGAAGCCCGTGCATTTTGCAAGTGCGAGTTATTAGCAATTACAGGATCGGCGGTCATGCCCGCGCGAGAGACCCCGCTGAACCACACATCAGAGCGCTGTCGCGGGCAGCTGACGTGTCCATCGAGGCCCCAGCCGCACTCGCGGCGCGCCCGGCACGATGCGAACGTGTGACCTTTGCCTTCGGAGAACTGCGCGCCATCCAAAATCCCGCATTGCCGAAGCGACGGGGATCGGCTATCCAGCCTGCACGGTTAGCGCCCGTAGCTCAGCTGGATAGAGCGTTGCCCTCCGAAGCTGGGAATCGCCGCCTAACGGCGCCAATTTCTCCTTTGAAAATCAATGAGTAACGTAGCGCCAGACCTGGTTTGAGCGCGTGCTGGCAGCCGTAGGCACGACAGGGCCACAGCCGCATGCGAACAAGGCAGCGGCGGTGTTGGCACCGCCGCTGCGCCATCTCAGCCACCGGCCTCGCTGAGTGTGTCAACTCGGCCGGCGCCCTGCTCCTGACGCCGCTGCTTCTTCTTGCGCCAGGGTGCGTCTTTCTCCCAATCGCCGGCCATGATGCAGCCATGGGGCAGCACCTCGTCGACGACTTCCGCCAGACCGTAATGCTCGATCTGCCGACGCACAGAGGCTGCGCTCTTGTAGGCGCTCGGCAGCTCGGAGATGTCGGTCACGCCCGAGAAGAAGCGTGCGTCGATCGCCTTCGTCTCCTCGGCGAAGATCTCCGCGTCGGTGCGGCCTGCCTGCATCCGCCTGTGCTGGGTGCGGGAGAAGTTCCGCCCCGCGCCATGTGGCGAGAAGCCGAGACCATTCGCCGCGTTGTTGCCGCGCACGATCAGCACCGGCTCCGCCATGTTGAGCGGTATCAGGGTGAGATCGGTCGCGTCCTCGGCCCAGTTGTCGAAAGCCGGCGTCGCCCCCTTGCCATGGTAGAACAGCCCGTCGGAGCGCCGGAATACGAAGTTGTGTTCGTTCCAGAACCGATCGGCGACGTGCGCTGACAGCCGCTCCGCCGCCATGTCGTGGATGACGAGGTGGTTCTGCTTCGTCCATTCGCGGATGGCCTGCAGCGCCGCCCAGTAGTCGTCGCCCTCGCGGGTGTCGGCCGGGATCCAGGCATTCTGCGGCGCGGTCTCCGGCGAGAGCAGCCGGCGGAAGTTTTCGGCCACCCGCATGCCCTTGCTGTAGAGCCGGGCGCCGGGACCGCGCGAGCCATGATGGGTCACTAGCGCCGTCTCGCCGCTCGACTTCAACGTGCCAACATAGGCGAAGTGGTTGCCGTCGCCCTGCGTGCCGAAATGCTCGATCGCGGCGCTGGTGATGTCGCTCAGCAGCGGGTTCGCCGAAAAGCGCTGCATCACCTCCGCCGGCGGCCGGATCTGCTGACCGCGCGGACGCCCGCCCGGGCCGAAATGTGTGACGGCCTGGACGGTATCCAGCAGCGTCGCGGGCGCAACGCCGGGAAACACCGAGATCGCCATCGAGCAGCAGATGTCGGCCGAATGCATGCCGGGGTGGATGCCTTCGGAGACAGCGACGCCGCCGACCGGAATCGTGCCGATCGGTCCGGCCGGGCAGGCATCGGGCATCACCGCGCCGGCTCGGATCACCGGGGTGCGCATCAGCTCGGTCATGCTGAGCACGACGGATTCGATGTTCGCCGCCTCTTCCGGGGTCTCGGCCTCGATGTTGAGGTGGAACGGCACGGTTCCGGCCTCGTAGAGCGGCGTCGCCGGCGGAGGCGCGAAGCTGCGCGCGACCGCGATCGCCTCCTCGAAGGAGCCGCCCTTTTCCAGCAGCGCGTTTCCGGCTGCGAGCGCGCGGCCGAACCACTTGCCCTGCTTGACGCCGGCATCGATCAAATCCTGCCCGCTCAGAACTTCAGTCATCTCGTCTCTCTTTCCGCATGCGTCCGGTCTGCCACCGCATCCGCTGCAAAGTTCATCTCGTTTTTCAATCGGATCGGCTGACAAGGGTAACGAGATCGTTTCCGCCACCTCGCCGGAGCGAGGGAAGGATTGGAACCTTCACGCCTTTCGGCGCCTACCGGAGCAGGCCGCGTCTGCCTGGAGTCCCGTTTGCATTCAGCCGTTCCCAAAGCGGTCATGGCGACGAGGGTTCGCGAGATACTTTCGTCCGACGAATCGGATGTGGATTCGAACCACTACGACCGCTGTAATCCCGCAGGCATTCGCCATGTCGTTCGGTCCCGGCGACGAGGGGCGGCAAGACCCCTTTACTGAGCTACCGAACCTTCCGGTGAAGGTCGGGGACGATTTGAACGTCCGACCCGCCGCGGCCCTTGCCGCGGCTGCTCTACCTGTAGTCCTGCCTGCATTCGCCAAGTGTTGTCTGGTCTTGGTCTCCATTTCTTCGAGGTCATGACGACAAGTGGTGATGAAACATCGCCCGTCTTGCGGCGGACACCTGCTCTTCCGCTGAGCTACGGGCCCTCAGATGGTGGACCCGGCGGGGATCGAACCCGCGACCTGGAGGGTTACAGCCTGTAGTTCCATCGGCATTCGTCATGCCGGTTCGAAATCTCTCCCCGAAACCCCGGCGGCCGGATTGCCGCCGGGGGCCTAAACCGTGATGGCCTCGATCTGCTCCACCCAATGGTCGGCCCCGGTCTCGGCCCTGGCCATCGTGGCGATCACCTCGAAGACCTGGTCGGAGAAGCCGCCGACATTCAGGATGTCGGCCTGGCCCTTCGCCTGCGTCGTGGTGGTGGGCTGGATGTCGATGCAGACGAGCTTCGCCTGCGGGTTCGACAGCTTCACCTTGTTCCACGCCTGCATCGTCGCGGTGCCCTGATGCGCATGCGCGGTGGCATCCACCCAGGACTGGTTGTCCGAGACGAAGACGACGAGATCGACCTTCGCCTGCTCCTGCGCCAGCCGCTCCAGCGGAGCGGAGCAGTTGGTCCCGCCGCCGCCGATCGCAGCGAGCCTGGCCGCATTGGTCATCACCGCATCGCGCGGATTGAGGTCGATCTCGACCACAGCCTGTTCGAAGGGCAGCACCCTCGCCGTCCGGTTCGCCCGCAGGAACGCCGCCGCCACCAGGGCCGCGACATCGATGCAGCGCACCTTGCTCGTTGCGCTCTGACGGTGACCCGTCACGGGCGAGCTCATCGAGCCCGACACGTCCGGGCAGACCACGATGCGTCCGTCGATCGCAGGCACGTTGGCGAGCGCGACGTCCATCGCGTCCTGCAACGCCTCCTTCACGACCTTGGGCACCGCTGCGTCAGCCGTGGTGAAGGCCACCATCAGCTGATACGGGAACACCCTGGCGCGCCGGATCTCGTCCGGATTGCGCAGCCGCCGCGCCAGTCGCTCGGCGAAGCCCTCGACCTCGAACACGCCGTTGCGCGCGAAGCTGTTGAGGTTCTGCCGCAGCATCTGCCAGCCGGCCGTCTCGGCGATCGCGACCCAATGCTCCCTGGTGAGGGGCAGCGCGGTCAGCATCTGGAACGGCACGGCCGGCACCGGCAGCGACGGGTCGCGCTTGAACGCTTCGAAGGCCTTGACCAGCTCGGGCAGCGCCAGCACATCATGCGGCTTGCCGATCAGGTAGCCATAGAGCGCCGCCCGCGCCGCCGATGTTGGCTTCGGGTGCACCATCTTGATCACATCGGCCAAAGACGGCTCGTTGCCGACCGCGGCACGCATGATCTCGACATCGCTCGCCTGTTCGAGCCAGGCCTGGACGAAGCGCTTGGGCCGCGTCCCGAGCGACTTGCGACCGGTCGCGCCGGAGCGCATGACCTGCACGAAATTGCGCAGCATCCTGCCGTTCCGGACGATGCGCGGAAACGCGCGGCCGAACTCGTCGCCATGCAGGCAGGACAGCACCGCGAGCAGCAGCGCCGGCATGTCCTTCATGTAGCCCCTCTCGAACGCGAACACCGCGGTCTTCGCCAGGAACTCCGGCTCGACCTGCCAGGCCAGTTCCAGAACTTCGGTCAGCTGCTCCCGCGCCCCGGCATAGAAGGTCGCGTTGAACGTTCCCGTCGCCGCCAGCTGCGCCAGGGCCTGCCGAGGCGACAGGCTGTAGGCCTGTGCCCCTTCATGGTTCCTGGTGTCAGTGCGCGGGAGCAGCTTTCCTGCCATCGTCGCAAACACGGATTTGTTTGCCATCATCTTCGTCCTTCGTTTTCACGAGCCGGTCATTTCAGGCTTCGTGCCAACTCCGGAACAGGGGTGACGAATTGGCGACAAATGGCGAATCAAACTATTGAAAATACTGATGATAAAATTTTTCTGACTGCACATTTCCCACAGTCAGCAAGGCTGTTGGCACCAAGATAATTTATCCCATAAGATCGAACTATAGAACATGAGATAAACCTGAAATCATGCGCCGCCGTGTCGCCATCAGCATTCTCGGAACAACCCTCGACGCCGGCCGCGGTGAGCGCTGGAAACGCTGGCGCCCCACCATCGGGCTCTGCCAGCAGCAGGGCCTCTTCATCGACCGCCTCGAGCTGATCCACGGCGCCAACTCCAGCGGCCTGGCACGCGAGATCATCGCCGATATCGAGAAAGTGTCGCCGGCGACCGAGGTCAGGCTGCATGTTATCGAGATGGCCGACCCCTGGGATTTCAGCGAGGTCTATACAAGCCTCCGGGACTTCGCTCGCGCCTATGCGTTCGATCCCGATCGCGAGGACTACCTGGTCAACATCACCACCGGCACGCATGTCGCCCAGATCTGCTGGTTTCTCCTGGCCGAGGCCCACTACATCCCCGGTCGGCTAATCCAGCTCTCGCCGCCGCGTGGCCGTCCGGAGACCAGCGACTTTGCCGGCAATCATTCGATCATTGATCTCGATCTCTCGCGCTATGACGCCATCGCGACGCGGTTCGCGGCCGAGCATGAGGAAGCGACCTCCTTCCTGAAATCCGGCATCGCCACGCGCAGCGCCGCCTTCAACGCGATGATCGACCAGATCGAAAAGGTCGCGATCCGCTCACGTGCGCCGGTCTTGCTCACCGGCCCGACCGGTGCCGGCAAGTCGCAGCTCGCCAGGCGCATCTATGAGCTGAAGAAGGCCCAGCACCAGGTCCCCGGCGACTTCGTCGAGGTCAACTGCGCGACGCTGCGCGGCGATCAGGCGATGTCGACCCTATTCGGCCATGTGAAGGGCGCCTTCACCGGTGCCCAAAGCGACCGGCCGGGGCTGATGAAGGCTGCCGACAAGGGTGTTCTGTTTCTCGACGAGATCGGCGAGCTCGGGCTCGACGAGCAGGCGATGTGCCTACGCGCGATCGAGGAGAAGCGCTTCCTGCCGATGGGCTCCGACCGCGACCGGATCTCGGATTTCCAGCTCATCGCCGGCACCAACCGCGATCTTTCGCTTTGCGTCCGAGACGGCACCTTTCGCGAGGACCTGTTCGCGCGGCTCAATCTCTGGACCTTCCGCTTGCCGGCGCTGCGCGACCGCAAGGAGGACATCGAGCCCAATCTCGACTTTGAGCTGCGCCGCTTTACCGAACGCGAGCGGCAGAACGTGACCTTCAACAAGGAGGCGCGCGAGCTCTACCTCAAGTTCGCTGTCGCGCCTGATGCCGCATGGCACGCCAATTTCCGCGACCTCTCGGCGTCCGTTACGAGAATGGCGACACTGGCGCCGCAAGGGCGCATCAATGAGGCGACGGTGCGCGATGAGATCGCCCGGCTCTCGGAGCATTGGCGCGCCGGTCAGACGAACGCCCCCGATCTTGAGGGGCGGCTGGCGGATATCCTAGGGAGCGAGCGGGTGGAAGAGATCGACCTGTTCGACCGAGCTCAGCTGGCGGCGGTCATCGCCGTCTGTCACGAGAGTCGCACGCTCAGCGCGGCGGGGCGCAAACTGTTCTCGGTCTCGCGCACTACCAAGACGAGCGGCAACGATGCCGACAGGCTGCGCAAATATCTCGGTCGTTTTGGACTGAAGTTCGAAGATGTGTCCGAGGTGTCAACCGATCGCCACTGAACAAGGCGTGTCGATATGGAGCATTGCCTGTCAAAGGCAGCTAGCCGAGGGAGCAGGTCCCTCCGAAGCTGGGTTTCGTCGCCCGCGACTTTAAGTTTATCCCTCGAAAATCAATGAGTTGCCTAGCGCTTTACTTAGTAGGAGCGCATGATGGTAGCCGAAGGCATGACAGAGTCACAGCCTGCATACATGGCAGCTCAGCCCGCGAAGGCAGGTGTCGCCGCCTTGCCGTGGCAGAACAGCCCGTCCAAGCTTCGGAACACGAGGTTGCGCTCGTTCAGAGGCGGCCGGATGCGCCCCGACAGCCTCTCGGCCACCATGTCGTGATGGTGCGGCTTGTCAGCCCTTGAGCTTGTCGTGAAAGACCCGTCCGTATCCGAGCTTGAACTCGGCTACGACATGCTCGGCGCCAATCACGCGGGACACGCCAAGCTCCATCAGCGGGTCCATCTCGCTGCGTCCGCCGAGCAGAACCGCTCCCGAGCCGCGGCGCTGGCTGAATACCTTTGCGCCTGTCAGCTCGTTGAGAATGATCTGGTCGACATCGAAACCCTCGCCGTCGGCACGCGGGATGCGTTTGACCTGCAGGCGCGGATGGAGAAGCGGTTTCTCGAAGGTAACTTCGTCCGGGCGGTAGCTCAATTTGATCAGAGAATGCCCTAGCCGTGAAACGCTGGCGGTGATGCTGCCATCGGCGGCTTCCTCATAGGTCACGGCACCAAGCTTCTTCGGATAACCCCAGACCTCGCGGCCACCGGCCATGGAATCGTCGGTGGTGACGAATTCATAGAGGACGTGGCCGCCAGTTACGCCGCCATAGGCGGCCTGCACGACAACGCCGCCCTCCAGGTAAGCGCGCGGCCCCATGGCGCGATTGTCCATGTCATGGACCTCTGGGCAGTCCATGACAAAGACTTCGATCTGATTCGAAACGTATTCGAAATCGGCGGGCAGGGCCTTGCGAATACCCTCTGGGGAGGCCTCGCAGAAGACCGATAGCTTGCGGTAGCCGACGTAGTGGCGCGGCAGGGCCTTAAACAACGGCGTGCGGTCAGGAACCGTAAATGGGCGGTCGAAATTGGACATAGCAGCACCTTTCAGTCGGGAAAATCGTTATCCGCGCAGTTCGATGGCGGTTGAGCCCGCCCGGCGCTGATAGAGAGCCACCACCAGCAGGATCAGGGTCAGTCCCAGCAGGATGACCGTCGAGACGGCGGCCAGCCCTGGGGAGACCTGGTTGATCGCGTCCTCCCACATCTGCTTGGGCAGGGTCGCGGTCAGCCCGCCCGTTACGAACAGCGATACGGTGAGCTCGTCGAACGAGCTGATGAAGGAGAAGATGAAGGCCGAGACCATGCCTGTCCCGATCAGCGGCAGCGTCACGGTTCGGAAGACGCGCAAGGGGCGCGCTCCGAGGACGGCAGCCGCCTGGTCGAGCCTCTGGTCGTAATTGCGCAATACCGAGGAGACGGTGATCACAACGAGCGGAATGGCCAGAACCGCATGGGCGATAATGAGCCCGAACGCCGACCCGAGCAGGCCGATCTGCGCATAAAGCGAGAACAGGGCGATCGCCAGCACCATATGCGGCAGGATCATCGGCACGATGATGAAACTCATCAGCGCGGGCTTGCCCGGCAACCGGCCTCTGACCAGCGCGAACGCTGCCGGGGTGCCGACGGCCGTGGCGATAATCGCCGCGCCGAGCCCGACAAGCAGGGAGCGCACGATGGCCGATACCCAGATCGGATGCAGCAGATAGGTCTGATACCAGCGTAGCGTGAAGAATTCCGGCGGCCAGCGCATGAACGAGGATGTCGTGAACGAGACCGGGATCAGGAACAGCACGGGCACCAAGAGGAATGCCACGATCAGGCCGACGATGATCGCCAGTGGAACACGCAGTCCGCCGGGTCTCGGCCTGAACCCGACCCCCGCCATGGCAGCCTCGATGATCCGACCGGCCCCGGAAAGAACCTGCCCGATGCCGCCGACCACCCGGATCGCGAGGTGGGAGACCGAGCGACGCAGCGAGCCCCGGCTGCGGCCCGATTCCATCCCCGTCACCGCGGTCATGCCGAACAGGCTCTGGTAGATCGCCACGATTGCGAGCGAGACCGTCAGCATCAGCACGCAGGCCGCGCCGGCAAAGCCCCAATCGAGCGACGTGCTTAGCTGGTCGATGATGATCTGCGTGATCACGGTCTCGCGCCGGCTGCCCAGCAGCGCGGGATTCACGAAGAAGCCCAGGCAGATGATGAAGACCATCAGCGCTGCCGCGGCAACGCCGGGCATAGACAGGGGCAGATAGACGCGCAGGAAGGATTGCGCCCCCCGGGCACCGAGCGTCGACGCGGCCCGGCCGTAATGCATGCCGATGTTCTGCATGGTCGAGAGCATGGTCAGGATCGCCAGAGGCAGCATCGCATGGGTCATCGCCGTGATGACAGCGAAGAAACTATAGGAGAGCTCGAGCGGCCGTTCGATCAGCCCGAGGCTGATCAGCGTGCTGTTGATCGTGCCGTTGCGGCCGAGCAGGATGATCCAGGCGAAGGTTCGCACGAGATAGCTCGTCCAGAAGGGCAGCACGACGAGCAGGATCAGGCTGGAGCCCGCGCGTGTCGTCGCCATGAGATAGGCAACCGGATAACCGGCAAGGATGCACAACAGCGTCGTCATGCCGGCGAGCTTCAACGTCGTGCCGATGGTGGTGACGTAGGTCGCGCTGCCGAACAGGCGGATATAGTTCTGCACGCCAATACTGCCGTCGCTGGCGACAAAGCTTGATGCAAGGAAATAGACGACCGGCCCCGCATAGACGAGGAGAAGCAGGATCAGGGCTGGCGCCAGTGGGGTGGCCTCTCCCAGGATGCGGCAGCTACGGCTGCCCACCGGCCCGCTCATGCCGGATCTCCCACACGGATGACATCCTGGCTGGCGCAACACAGCGTGATATCCTGCCCGATGACGAGCTGTGTGACGGCGCGGCCGGTCGGGATCTTCGCGATGAGCGCGGTCCCGTCAACGCAGGCGACATCGAGGCGTGTCATCGGCCCCAGCATGGTGACATCCGTGAGTCTGCCGCTCAGCCGATTGTCCGCCGCCTCGCCTTCGCCGAGCGAAAAGCATTCGGGTCGGATGAGAAGTGAGAGTGCTCCGAGGGGCGCTGGGGCGGGACCGTCGTAACGGATCGTCGCGCCGGCGGCTCTGGCGGCCCCGGGCTCGGTGCCCGGCTGCGCGGTGAGGATGTTTGCCTCGCCGAGGAAATTGGCGGCGAACAGGTCGCGCGGGGCGAAATAGAGGTCAGCAGGGCGGCCCAGCTGCACGATACCGCCATTATTCATCAGGCAGATGCGGTCCGACATGGACAGCGCCTCTTCCTGATCATGGGTAACATAGATGATGGTTACGCCGAGTTGGCGGTGTAGCCGCCTGATCTCGATCTGCATCTGCTCGCGCAGGCGCTTGTCGAGCGCGCCCAGCGGCTCGTCCATCAGAATGATCGAAGGCTGGTAGACGACCGAACGCGCGATCGCGATGCGCTGCTGCTGTCCGCCCGAGAGTTCCTTCGGGAAGCGCTGCGCCAGGTGATCGAGCTGGACCAGTGCGAGCGCATCGCGCGTGCGCTTCGTGACTTCGGCCTCGGACAGCCCGCGCACCCGCAGCGAAAAGGCGACGTTCTCGAATATGTCGAGATGGGGAAACAGCGCATAGTTCTGGAAGACCATGCCGATGTCGCGGTCGTAGACCGGCGTGTAGGTGGTGTCGCGACCGTCGATAACGATCCTGCCGCTATCGGGCAGCGCGAGCCCCGCGATCGTCATCAGCAGCGTCGTCTTGCCGGAACCCGAGGGTCCGAGCAAGGTCAAGAACTCGCCCGCGCGAACCTCGAGATCGGTCGGCGCCAAGGCAACCACGCTCCCATAGCGCTTCTCGACGCCGGATACGGAAAGTTTGATGGCGGCGGCGCGGGCGCCGCTCGCCTCGGCCTTTACAGGCGTGATCGTCATCTCGGCAGACCTGCCTCTCGCCGGCTCGTCATCACTTGACCACCCATTCGTTGAAGCGGGCTGCGACTTTTTCGAGATTGGCGGCCCAATAAGCACCGTTCTCCATCACCATGTTTTCGACGCGTCCGGGTGCGGTCGGCATCAACTCCACGCGCGCCTTGTCGATGAACTCGAAGGCCTTCGGATTGGGCGGGCTGTAGGGAACCCACTTCGAGTATTCTGCCTGCCGGTCCGGTCTGGCGCAAAACGCCAGGAATTCGTGACACAGCTTGGCCTTCGGGTTGCCCTTGGGGATGGCGTAACCGTCCGGCGCCCAGATGCCCTGGTTCCAGACAATCTTGTAGGGAGCCCCGTCGTCGATCGCTGCCTGGACGCGCCCGTTATAGGTGGACACGATGTCAACCTCCTGGGAGGCGGCGGCCTGCGAGGACTGAGCCCCATTGCTCCACCACAGATTCACCCCCGGCTTGATCTCGTCGAGCTTCTTGAAGGCGCGGTCGAGATCGAGCGGATACACGCTCTTGATGTCGATGCCGTCAGCCATGGCGGCGGATTCGAGGGTATCGATCGGATATTTGCGCAAGGCGCGGCGGCCGGGGAAGTTTTTGAGGTCGAAGACATCGGCCCAGGATTGCGGGCCTTTCTCGCCATACGTCTTGGTGTTGTAGGCAAAGATGGTGGCATAGATCTGCATGCAGACGCCCCATTTCGACTTTGCATCCGGCAGGATGTCGACGATGCCCGGAGCCGATGTGTCGATCTCGTCGAGATAGCCAGCCTTACCCAGGATTTCCTGGGCCTGTAACGAGAGCAGGGCCACGTCCCAGAGATAGGATTTGCTGTCGACGATGGTTCGTATCTGGCTCAGTGGCTCGAGCTGTGAGGTCACGCCCACGACCTCGACACCCTTCTCTTGCGAGAACGGTTTGTAGAACGCCTTGATCGCTGCGTCGTTCACGACGCCGCCAGGATCACGCACCACCAGCCGCTCCGCCGCAAAGGCGCGGCCGATAAAGGGGGTAGCGAGCGGAACGATGCTGCCGGCGACCAAACCCTTGAGCACCTTGCGGCGTCCAAGTTCGAAGCTTCCCTTGTCGTAATCCATGGAAATCCTCCTCGCGCTGCACAATGGCCAGTTAGGAACCGTGCCCGTATCACGGCCAATAAATTGCAAATAATGCAACTTATTTCATTATAAGAAAATTCCAACACGCGGTGACTGGCTTGTCAACCGCGCTTGTCTCACTTGTTACTGGTCGATGGAGGTGAAGCTTAACCCAAGGTCTGGCCCGTCGCGGCCGGTGTGCGTAGCCCGGCCGCAATCCGCCTGCAGTAAAGCCCTCAAGGCGCGGCGGAAATCGCCATATAGGTCTCGACTGCAGCCAGGATCGATGCCTGATCGGCGCTCGAATTGCGCGAACTCCAGAACGGATCGCCAATCATGGAACCGATCTCGCAGCCGACCTCAGTCAGTATCTGCACTCCGGACGCGATGTCGTCGGGGCTTGCCGAATGCAGCGAGACACTGAGAGCCATCGGCGTCGCCTCCTTCGGAGAAGCGAAGGCGACGCCGATCGAAACGGTGTCGACGAAAAGCTCGTCAATGATGATGCTCCAGCCATGCTCCCGGATGAATGCCATGTCCGCGAGAACCGCTTCGATGTCAGTCTTGGACTTCTCCGTCCAAGCATCGAGCTTCTTTCCAGTGAGCAGCCTGCGCAGCTCGGTGTCGGACATGCGGGCCAGCAGCGCCTTCCCGGCGGCACTGGCGTTGGCGGGCAGCAGATTACCCGGATTGACGTAGAAACCCTGGTCGCGCGGGCCCGGAAACCGGCTGATCAGCATGTTGTTGGTTTCGGTCAGCACGGAAACCCAGCACGTCCGTCCGGTCTGATCGACGACCTTGCGCGCGCCATCATTGATGCGGTCAGAAAGCCGATTATGTGCGTGGTAGAGCAGGCCGAGCCGATAAGCCAATGGCCCGGGCCGGTAGGATCGATCCGGCTCACGCTGGATGATGCCCGATGTCGCAAGCGCCGCCAGAAGCCGCGAGGAGGCGCTCGCCGTCAGGCCAAACCGGTTGGCGGCGCCGCTGACGGTAATCGTCTGGGTATCGCCGTCGAACATCGTCAAAAGCTGCGCTGCTGTCCTGACCGTCTTCACCGAACTCTCCTCAGTCCAAACCTGTCGTCACGCGTCGCGCGGGCGCGTTCCCTAGCACAAAGGCGGCTTACCTAGGCTCGATAGGCGCCCGAATCTTCTGCCTTTAAATTGCAAATAATGCAACTAATTTATCTATTGGCGAAATCTCCGAAGTCTGTAATCGTAATGGCGCCCGGCGCGACGCGCTCCGGCCTGTCCATCCAGGGAGCCAGGCATGTCTGAGAATCGCAGGAAGGTCGCTTTGATCACAGGAGCCGGCCGCGGCATCGGCAAAGCGACGGCATTGGTCCTCGCGAGCAAGGGGTTCGACATCGCGGTCCACGACATCGATGGGACGACCGCCGCAGAAACGGCTTCGCTGATCCGCCAGAGCGGCGTCGATGCTGAGAGCTTCGCCGCCGATGTCTCCAATCGCGACGCAATGGGGGCCGTGGTGTCGGCCGTCGAAGCCCGGTTCGGTGCCATCGACGCGCTCGTCAACAATGCGGGTATCGCCTCGGATCGCTGCCCGCTCGAACAGGTGACCGAGGCGATGTTTCAGCGCTCGATCGGCGTGCATGTCGCAGGGACGCTCTGGACCACGCAAGCGGCGATCATCGGCATGAAGCAGCGCAATGCCGGCAGCATCGTCAATCTGTCGTCAATCCAGGCCCTCGTCGGCTGGAGCGAAGGCGCGACCTACAACGCCGCCAAAGGCGCACTGATCGCACTCTCCAAAGGCTGGGCCAAGGAATTCGCGCCCTGGAACATCCGGGTCAATGTCGTCGCGCCGGGCCACACCGAAACCGAGATGACGGTGCGCAACGACTCCGCGGAGCTTCGCGCGGCCAAGGCGAAGACGATACCGCTTGGCCGTTATGCCAGGCCGGAAGAAATGGGAGAGGCCATCGCCTTTCTCGCCAGCGATGCCGCGTCCTTCGTCACCGGGCAGGTTCTGAGCCCCAATGGAGGCTTCGTCATCACCTGAAAAGCGCCCTCGCGCGCTGCGTTGAGACCACCGACTTGCCTCAGACGAACCGCTGTGATGCGGGGCGGCAAGGGCAATTACCCCTCGTTGCCAAATCAATTTTGCAAGGAAAGACATGACTACGAAGAACATGAAGACGGGCGCGGAGGCGGTCAGCGACGCTCTGGTCAAGCTTGGCGTGACGCATATCTTCGGCATGGATACGCCGGAGCCGCTCTACGTCGATCTCGACCCGAGCATCCAGCCGATCACGATCCATGACGAGCGCGCCGGCGCGGTCATGGCCGATGCCTTCGCGCGGGTCTCCGGGCGTGTCGGCGTCTGTGGTGCGATCCGCGGACCGGGCGCGACAAATCTGGTTTCAGGCCTGGCCGAAGCCTACAGCACCTCAACTCCGGTGCTCGCACTGGTCAACGATGTCGCGACCCCTAATCTCGACCGCAACCCGATCCAGGGCATCGACCATATTCGCCTGTTCGAGCAGATGACGAAGTGGGGCCGCCGCGTGGATGCGCCGGAGCGGACCGCCGAATACGTAGTTCACGCCATGCGTGTCGCCACGACCGGTCGCCCCGGCCCCGTCGTGCTCTCCTTCCCGGACTCCGCTCTCGTCAACGGCCCGGTCAATCCAGTCGAGATTCTCGAGCGGAGCACGTATCCGCGCGTGCGCATGGCTGCCGATCCCGCGAGCATCGCCGCAGCGGCGCGGCAGATCGAGGCGGCCGAAAGGCCGATCGTCATCGCCGGTGGCGGTCTGCATCTGTCGCAGGGTTATGCGGAGTTGCAGACGCTCGCGGAAAAGCGGCAAATCCCGGTCGCGACGACGCCGCTCGGCAAGGGCGCCATAGCGGAAATCCACCCGTTGGCGGCAGGCGTCGTCGGGGCCTACACGGCCGGACATGGAGCACGCGGCTGGATCGCGAACCAGGCGGTAATGGAAGCGGACCTGGTGGTCCTGATCGGCACGAAGACCGACTCCATCGCGACCAATGACTGGACTATCCCGTCGCGGGACCAGAAGATCATCCATATCGATATCGATCCGATCGAGCTCGGCCGGACCTATGCGGCACTGGAGATCGCCGCCGATGCGAAACTGGCGATCAACCAGCTCTGCGAGGCCTTGGCCCCGTGCGCGGAGGTTTCCGCCTGGACTGCCGAACTGCAAGCAAAAATCGCCGCGTGGCAGGCCGATTTCGATGCCTTCGATATCGGCGAGACCGAAATCGATCCGCGCCAGATTTATCGGACGCTGAACAGCCTGCTCGGCGCGGACGACATCGTCGCCACGGATGCCAGTTATTCGTCGGCCTGGGGCATGGATTTGCTCCGCTACAAGACGGCGGGCCGAAAATTCCTGGCGCCACGCGGTTTCGCCGGCCTCGGCTGGGGCGTGCCGGCAGCTATCGGAGCCAAGTTCGCCAAGCCGGATTCAGCTGTCTATTGCGTCACCGGTGATGGCGGCTTCGGCTATGTGGCGATGGAGATGGAGACGGCAGCGCGCTATAATGTGCCGATTTGCGTCATCGTGCTTAACAACGGCATTCTCGGCTTCCAGCAGCATTATGAGAAGCACCGCTTCGGCAAGACGATGGAGACGACGTTCACGCCGGTGAACTACGCCGATCTGGCACGCACGCTCAACTGCGACGGTATCCGGGTGTCGACGCCAGCGGAACTGGAAGCTGCCCTCCAAAAATCCCGGAACCTGAGCCGCCCGTTACTGATCGATGTCGTCGTGCCGCCGGCGGAGAAGCCCCCGATCGCAACCTTCGCCTCCTCCCCGGCCGAAGCGCGCCATTGAGGCGCATGCCAGCGATCCGGATCCAGCTGGTTTGCGGCCGACCGATCTCTGCAGCTTTCGGCGCCCTAATCTGTAGGGCGCCGAATTCGTTGCGGCGAAACTGATGGAGGAGCGTTCTAGGCGGCTATGCCGGTAGCAATCCAGTCGAATATACTGGATATCTTAGCGTTCAACTGCGCGGCGTTGACGTTCAGCCGCCGAGGCAAACATAGGGCTGTGATCGACAAGGCTCGACACTATTTTACAATCCCGCTGGCTCACCACTGTGCGACCCGTTGCTGCAAGCCTTAACAGCGCCCACGCTTTTCCATCAGCCGATGGTTCAAGGGTGTGTTTTATGGTGATCGAGAGAGCATTGCCTACCGAAGGTGGATCCAGGCGGAGAGCGGGATCTTCGGAACTCCTTGACCGAGCAGGGTTCCATTGGCCGAGAGAACCTGCCTGAGCGGCGATCGGCACAACAGGGCCACATACAGCTCGGAATATCCCATCGCCGCGTCCGGAAACCTCCTTGGCGGGGCTGCCTGGGCGTCCTGTAGTCATTGGACGAACAGGACTGATCCGCAATGGCGACGATCCGGAAACTCCGGGGCAGATGGCAGGCACAGGTGCGACGGCGCGGCATGGCGCCTCGTGCCAAGAGCTTCGACCAGAAGGCCGACGCTGAGAAGTGGGCGCGGTCTCTTGAGAGCGAGCTCGACCGGTGCGGAATGCTGCCGGACACGCGCGTAGCTGAATCTACGACGCTCAGGTCGATCCTAGAGCGCTACATGACTGAGATCTCACCCAGGAAGCGCAGCGCCCATACCGAGATCTCGCGGATCAAGGCGCTGCTGCGTCGCCCGCTCTGTCACCGGACGTTGACGCTGCTCTCGACCTCGGATCTCGCGACCTACCGCGATGAAAGGCTTCGGTCGGTCTCGCCATCGACCGTGATCCGCGAGCTCAACACGATTAGCCATGCGATTGATACCGCGATGCGTGACTGGGACATCTATCTGCACCGGAACCCTTGCAAGCTCGTGCGCCGTCCGAGCCCACCTCGAGGACGCAATCGCCGCCTGCGCGATGATGAGGAGCAGCGGCTGCTTGATGCCGCAGACAGCGGTAGAAATCTCTACATGCGCGACCTGATCGTGCTCGCGGTCGAAACCGGCATGCGGCGCGGTGAGCTGCTATCACTCGACTGGCAGCACGTAGCCTTGGAGACGCAGATCGCGCACCTACCGATGACCAAAAACGGCGAGTCCCGTGACGTTCCTCTGTCCTCGCGAGCGCGCGGCGTGCTCCAGCGACTCTGGCAGGGCCAAGGAAGACCGTCAGCAGGTCGAGCGCTGCCAACCAGCGAAAGTGCGGTCGTCCAAGCCTGGGGCCATTTGTGTGGCCGTGCGGGCATCTCCGGCCTGCACTTCCACGACCTGCGCCACGAGGCCGTCTCGCGACTGTTCGAGAAAGGGCTGAATGTCGTAGAAGTCTCTACGATCTCCGGCCACAAGGAGCTGCGGATGCTCAGTCGCTACGCGCATCTTCGGGCGACGGATCTCGTGAGTCGACTGGGGTAGTGCTCATGAGAGCCCGGCGATGCCTAGCCAGGGTCTAGGTCCAGTGCGCCCGTGACAACCATTTGACAGGTCTTGTCTTCGAGCGGGCGCCGCCTGAAGTCCAGCTTACGGGCATCCTGAATTCCCGGAGCAGCGCCTGCCCGCTGGCAGAAAGGGCGCTGTCTAGGTTGCCTAACGTTTACATCCAGGTTGCATCCGTCAACTTCAGCCCCGAAAAACGCCGAAAATAGGTATTTCCGACGCCCAGAACGTTGTCATGGCGCAACCTGAAACGGTATTGAGATACCGCATAACGCCTTGAACGTTGTCCGGACGTTTACATCGAGTTGACAGATCCGGGCCAGAATCAGCTTTTTTCCGAAACCCGTAGGTTCGTGACCGGTCGAGCGATCGAAAGCGAGCAGCTTCACGAGCTCATGCAGGGCAAACGCAGAGATCGCGCTCACCGTAGCGCCCGGATTGCGAACTCTGCTCACCGAGCTCCTTGTCGGCGCACAGCAAGAACCCTGATCAGGTCGAGTGCGGAAATATATCCGAGCTGTCAGTTGAACAGCAGCCCCGACAGCCGTCGCTCGGCGCAGTCGCGTCGCCTTACACTCTCGGACCGCCGGTTCGAGCCAGCACCGCGATTAAGTTTCAGCTCACACTGACTGATCGATGCGAGCCGAGGGCATCGGAGATGATAGGTCTGGAAGCGCCGGCATCGTTCTTTGGGGCGAGCACCGATGCCGCCCGTCCTCCTCTTACGACGATAACGCGCCAGCGCGGACGCACCGGAACGAAGTCGAAGTCCTAGAGAAATTCAAGTGAACTGATGGGAGTGCCTTCCGTGTCGGAGACGACTTTCCTGTCCAATCCTCCCATGTCCGCCCGGTGTTGTTGAACGAGAGGATTCACGCCCAGCCGGGAGCCCTTCCCGCTCTCCGGGTCGGAGAAGTCTCAACGTCGCGCCGGAGGCGCGGCAAGGCCGAAGGCCGCGCAGGTGAGGGCGCGAAGCGCCCGAGGTGCCGGAGCATCCCAATAAGCGTGACCGAAACAGCGTTCCGTCTATTATAATAGTATGTGAAGAAGATAGTTTGTTTAAGAAGCCGAGACGCTATTCCGGTCACGCTTAAATTCTTGCTCCCTTCTCCGGGTTTTTTCTGCGGGCAAGATCTCCGGCCGCTATAAACGGAGTAGGATGTCAGAGAACCGGAGAAATTGATGGCCAAGCGCCAGTCCTTGAAACACCTCTCGCCTGAAGAGAAGGCCGATCGTAAGCGCCAGCAGGCGACAGTCCGGAAACAGCGTGAGCGTGCCAGGAAGGAGAAGCCGCCTATCGGGATGTCGCCGGAGCTGGAAGAGTTCCTTGACGAGTTGCTAAAGCTGGGCCTCCGGCACGCCGTCTGGGGCCTTGCTCAGTGGGAGCGCGAGAACAAGCAGAAGTTTCCCGAACTCGATCGACCTGCTCCGGATGCGTCGCTGGATCAGCATCAGAAGTTCGAGAGCCGTCGCAAAATGCTTGGCCTTGCGCGCTTCTATGTTGGGACGGCCATCAAGAGGGACAAAACGAACCAGCGGCACGCCCGTTTCCTGGTGAAAGAAGCCGAGCAGGCTGACGGTCGTGGCATCAGCGTGGACCAGCTCCGCAACGAGAAGCGCCTAAAGCGGGAGGCGTCTGCTGAGCAACGCAGGCGCCAAGAGGCTCTCCAGACGCTCCAGCGGGTTCGAGTGGCTGGAGCCGCGAGCTTATAAACTGGCGTTGGAGATGAACCACTTGTCGAGCGCGTCGATCAGCTGACGCTTAACTCGGGTGTCCCTGGCTAACGCGCGATAAAGTGACGTATCCGACCGATCGAAGCCAAGCTCCTCCATCAGATCGGCAGACGTCAGGCTTTTCGCTTTGACGATCACCTGAATGCGCGCCTTCGCCCAAGGCTGTAACAGGCCGCTGCTAGCTATTGGAAGAGCCGGTGGGGAGACGGTTGGCGTCGCGGCCGCGATTTTCAACCAGCGTAGAAATTCTACTTTCTCAGATGAAGACGCAGCCTGCCACGCGTTCTTGAGCTCCTGCAGCCGAGATCGACGCTTCTTCAGCCCCGCCGCCTCGAACGCCTGCAGCGCGGACGAGAACGTGCCTGCCTGATAATCCGCGTAGATCTTAGGGTGATCGCGCTTCAGCCGTTCGAGATAGTAGGTGTTGTCGCGCTTCTGAGGCTTCGGCATCGCGGCTGTTTTCCAGGTGCGTTCGCGTGGCTATCGCTACAGAACAACGCCGTCCAGCTTCCGCTTGCCAGCCGCGCTCACGATCGAACGCAGTCCAGTTGGCCCCTCGTTATAAGTGAAGCATCAGCACTGTCGCTGACCAGAAGCGAGTATGATCGAAATGCCTATCGTCTTCCCCGAATTCGAGTATCCCTCCCGCAATCAGAAGCTCGACATGGAAATCGCCTCCATGATCAAAGACGCGCACGAAGCTAAAGACACCATCGATCTGCTTGATCTCGCGATGGTTATCCGGCGCCATGTGACCGAAGACATCAGCGACCTCGACGAGCTTTTCTCGATCTCGCCGATCTACCCTCGACCGAAGAGCATGACTCCTCGTGAATGGCTGGCGAAGTTTAAGGCCGAGGGTGGCGTGCTACCGAAGCCCCGGATCAGGATCACTGCGGCGATGCAGCGGGCCAAGCAGATATAGGCAGAGCTAGTATGTCTGCTCCTTTCAGAGTGACGTCGTCGGGCGGCTCTGAAGGGGCGCTTTGCTTCACGACGCGCAGCAGCGTTCGAGGATGGACGCCATACCGACCGGCGATCTCAGCGAGATCCGCTCCAGGCTTCTTGACCTCAAGGCGGGCTTCGTGTCGCTGCTCCGCGTTCAGCGCCGGCTGACGGCCAACATGCTTCCCGCGTGCCTGGGCAGCAGCCATCCCGGCGCGAGTTCGCTCGCTGATCAGAGAGCGCTCGAACTCGGCCATGGCAGCCAGCAGGTGGAACAGCAGCCGTCCTCCAGGCGACGACGTGTCGATGGCCTCGCTCAGCGAGTGGAATTCGACCTGACGCGCTCCAAGCTCGCTGATGAGCCGGACAAGTTCCACGAGCGAGCGTCCCAGGCGATCGAGGCGCCAGACGACCAGCATGTCGGACGGCTCCAAGGCGGTGAGCAGATCAGCGAGACCCGGTCTGTCGAATGATGCACCGGAAACGCCATGGTCGGTGAACACCTCGCTGCAGCCAGCCGCCTGCAAGGCGGCGAGCTGGAGATCAAGGTTTTGCTCGTAGGTCGAGACTCGCGCGTATCCGATCCGTCTCATCGCTCGCCGTCACAGAGAATTCCGGTTCAAAATCAACGTGATAATACCCGCGCCCGCCTTGACAGAAAGGAACCCTTTCGTGCGGTCGGGGATTTCTGTTGACCGACTACGCCGAGCCCTGGTCTTCCAATGGCTTAGCCGCACTCGGATCGCGAGCATCGCGCTATGACGGAGGGGTTCCCTTTCGTGCGGATGTTTCGATGGCAGCCGGCATGATCAGAACATCGCTTGCAACGCTCTGCATTGTTACCGTTACCGCGACTGCCGGCCTGGCCTATGCAGCACCGAAGCGCACACGCGCATCGTCAGCGGAACAAGCCATCCTTGTCGCCGCGCTGAAGACGGAGCTGAAAGATCCTTACTCGGCCGTCCTGTCGAACGTCAGGACCTACAAGTCAGGCGTTCACATTTTCACCTGCGGCATGGTCAACGCGAAGAACAGCTTCGGCGGCTACACCGGCGCGGTGCCATTCCATGTCGCGTCGATGTCGCTGCCGGGGCAGACTTTTGCGACACCACCCCTGGTTCTGATCGGCGAGGTCGCACTTAGCCGCTACTCGACCGACTGCCTCTAGCCTTCCGGCGTCGCTTCTGGAACTCCTCGGCTTGTTTCTTGTCTACATGGCGCGGACATTTAATACGTCATGTTGGATCGCCAGTGAGCGCCTGTGCGCTTCCTATGCAGCATTCGGTTTAGCCCGAGCAGCGTCGACGGCGGTCAAATCCCAGTGCTGAACATCAGTGCGGCTAGCTCCGTAGATTCAGCTACGGATCTCAGCCGTCATGCCCCAGCTATGAATCGGCCAGTGCCCGCCAGCCCCGTCTTCTGCGGTGAAGTAGAACTCCTTGAACCGTCCGGTCTCGAGAACTCGCACTAAGTCCGAAAACTGCGAGCGCGTGACTTCAAGAGAGAGGCAGAGTGAAGGGCTTGGCTCCGACCTGAACATAAGACCGGCATCCGGAAACTCGGTTTTCATTGGTGTGGGCGCCCAGCACGTCACAATTCCTGGCCAACGAAATTTCTTGTCCGGAGGCAGGAGGAGCGCCGCGCCAAGCAAGTAAGAGAACTCCACCGCCCGCCGAGGCGGTCCTGGCTGAACCGTTTGACCGAAGTGCAGGCTTGGCGTCCCGACCAGCTCGCCGTGCCAGCTACCCGCGATGAAATCGGGCAGGCGAAAACCTCCTGGTTTCTTCCGCTTTTGTGGCATCGTTCACCTCGTGCGTCAGATGATCCGAGACAACAGGCTTAAGCGCGCCAGGCGCTCACCGGCTGGCACGGCACCGCTGAGCTAGTCAGCCTCGTCGCTAACGACGGATCGAGCCAGTAAGCGCCTGGGAGATTCCTTCGCGGCATCCGCATTAAGGCCACTGCGAGGTGCCGCAGTCAGCGAGGCGTGGTGGCCAATTGCATTCATAGCGTATCAGCGCGGAAAGTCGGTCGACCTCCATGGCTCACCGATGACGTGTCCACCGCTCTGCGCGGCACGGAGGATCGCTTCAAGTGCGCGACCGGGGCTGCACCTGAAGCACTCTCGTGAGTCCTGTGGGCGGCCATCCTTCATGTAGCTCGTCACCACCATGTATTCGCTCAACAGCACCTGCGTCTCGATCTCGAGCCTCCCGCCTTCTTCAACGGGCAAGCGGAAGATCAGCTGCCAATCCTTGGTGCCGCCGACACCGTCGAAATTGATCTTCGAGATCCGAACATCGCAGTTGGTCGAATTGCCAACCTTCACCAAGCCAGAGCTACGCGAGATTGCGATGTAGACCTCGCTCTGAGCTCGGTGCCGCTTTTGATAGCCGAGCTTCGCGGGATCACATTGGACGCAGTGTCCAGATCTCGTCCTCAGGCGGTGGCCGGCTTTGGCGCATGCAGAGCCAAGCACGACTGACTTGCCTTGGTCTTTTGCGACGAGTCGGATCTGTTCCTTGCTCATCCGGCGCCCATCGAGGACATGTTGATCGGTCAGGCCTTGCCGCGTTAGGAAAAATAGTTCGTCACGAGTCAGATCCATCCGCTCCCCCGTTTCCCAACATCTTGGCGGAGTTCATGGGGGCTGCCAAATCCGGAAACGCGGGAACCACCTGTCGAACCGGGGATTGATCCATCACGGCTTTGAATTATCGCTGATCGCCACAGTGATCCGTCTTCAGCCCGCCAAACTCGTCGATCGGTTCCCAAATTTCTTGAATGCAGAGTGGCTTTTTGATTCATGAGCCCCTGGAGGGGAATGTCGGTTAGATAGCCCCAAGCGCGAGGGCTATATGGCTATTAAAAAAAGCGACATTTACCGATCCCTCTGGGACAGCTGCGACCAGCTGCGTGGAGGGATGGATGCCTCGCTCTACAAGGACTACATCCTCACGCTGCTCTTCGTGAAATACGTGTCCGACCGGTCCGGGCAGCCGGACGCGCTGATTGATGTCCCCGAAGGCTGCTCTTTCGAAGATATCCGGAAATTGCGCGGCACCAAGGATATCGGCGAAGGCATCGATACCGCCATCGCCGGTATTGCCGAAGCGAACGATCTGAAGAACGTCATCGACCGCGCATTTTTCAACGACACCGAAAAATTCGGGCGTGGTCCGAAGATGGTGACGACCCTCACGTCGCTCATCAACATCTTCAGCCGCGAAGAGCTGAACTTCAGCCGTAACCGGGCGGGTGGTGATGATATTCTGGGCGACGCCTACGAATATCTGATGCGGAACTTTGCGACCGAATCCGGCAAGAGCAAGGGCCAGTTCTACACCCCGGCCGAGGTCTCGCGTGTCGTGGCGGCTGTAGCAGGCATCAACCGGGCGAACAGCCCGAAACAAACCGTTTACGATCCGACCTGTGGATCTGGCTCCCTGCTTTTGAAGGCAGCAGATGCAGCGGATGTTGAGCTGACGATCTACGGCCAGGAATTCGACATCACCACCCGCGGCCTCGCCAAGATGAACATGATCATGCATGGGCGAGAGGATGCGGAAATCGCTCAGGGCGATGTTATCGCCGAACCGCAATTCAAACCCTCAGCGACCGAGATCCAGACCTTCGATTTCGTGGTCGCCAACCCTCCGTTTTCGAGCAAGGCCTGGGGATCGGGTCTGACCAGCGATACCCGGTTCGGTCGCTTCGACCTTGGCATGCCGCCTGAAAAGAACGGTGACTTTGCCTTCCTGCTCCATATCCTTTCTTCGATGAAAGCCACCGGTTCGGGCGCGGTCATCCTTCCACATGGCGTCCTTTTCCGCGGCAACAAAGAAGCCGAGCTGCGCGAAAAGATTCTCAAGCGCGGCTACATCAAGGCGGTCATCGGCCTGCCAGCAAACCTGTTTTACGGAACTGGCATTGCCGCCTCGATTATCGTGCTCGACAAATCCGGGGCTTGTGCTGATCGCCCGGTCTTTATGATCGATGCGTCACGCGGTTATCTGAAGGACGGCAACAAGAACCGCCTACGCGAGCGCGATATCCACAAGATCACGGATGCCTACACCCGCCAGTTGGAAATCTCCGGCTATTCGCGCCTCGTCCCCTATGCCGAGATCACGCGCAACGATTTCAACCTGAACATCCCCCGCTATATAGACAGCTCGGACCCCGAGGATCTGCAGGACATCGAGGCCCACCTGAAAGGCGGCGTGCCGGACCGCGACATCGACCTGCTGGCCGAGTTTTGGCAGGTCTTGCCGGGCGTGCGCAGCGCGCTGTTCGGGCCGAACCCGCGCCCGGGCTATTCCGATCCGCTGGTTGAGCCGGACGAGGTCCGGCCCACCATCCGCAATCATCCCGAGTTCGGCGCGTTCCGCGACCGCGTTCACGCCATACTTGACGGCTGGGCTGAGGCGAATGCCCCGCTGCTGAATGGGATCCAGCCGGGCGACAAACCCAAGGCGATCATCCACAGCATTGCCGAGGATATCCTGGAACGCTTTGTCGATGCGCCGCTCATAGATCAATATGAGGCCTACCAGCGCCTCATGTCCTATTGGGCTGCGGTGATGCAGGATGATGTGTTCATCATCGCCGACGCCGGATGGAACGCCGCTAAGGAACTGCGTGAAGCACGAAAAGAGACTGACAAGGACGGCAAAGTGAAATGGCTGGAAGAGGCCGACCTGACCGTGAGCAGGGTGCGCCTGATAGCCGATGTCATTCCGCCCGCGCTGATCGTCGCCCGCTTCTTCCCAGAGATGCAAAAGGCGCTGGATGATACTCAGGCCAGGGCCGAAGAGCTGGGCCTGAAGATCGAGGAAATGGTTGAGGAGCACGGCGCCGAGGGCGGCCTGCTGGCCGATGCCCTGACGGAGGCGGGCAAGCTGACCGCTGCGTCACTCAAGGCGCGGGTCAAATCCCGCGAGGCCGATCCGGAAGAAGCAAAGCTTCTAAAGCAGGTCGCCAAGCTGATGACCGAGGAAACGGCGGCTAAAAGCGCCGTGAAAGAGGCCGAGGACGCGCTAACCGAGGCCACGCTAAAGAAATACCCCGATCTGACCGAGGAAGAGATCCGTTCGCTGGTCGTAGATGACAAATGGCTAAGCGACGTCGCGGAACTGATCGAGGCCGAGGTCGAGGCTCGGACGGAGCTACTTACCGCTCGGGTGCGTGTGTTGACGGAGCGGTATGGGTATACGCTGCCAGAGCTGGCTGGCGCCTTCGAGGATATTTCCTCAAAGATTACTGCCCATCTTGCAGCGATGGGTTTCGCCAATGAATGATCACGTTTCGTATCCCGATGAGTGGCAAGCAACGAAGCTCGCAGACATTGCGGTAATCGCGACCGGCGGCACCCCTCCCACTCAAAACGAAAAGTTGTATGGACGAGAGCACCCATTCATTTCACCCGGAGACATTGGATTCTCAAAATTCATCTCGAAATCCGAGAAAATGCTTTCGGATCTCGGTTGGCGAGGATGCAAGAAATTTCCGACAGGAACGATCCTATTTGTTTGCATTGGCTCGACCATTGGCAAGATTGGCGTTGCCGCGCGACCAGTTAGTGCAAATCAACAAATCAACGGCGTGGTCCCACTTGAGAAAGTTGTGCCTGATTTTCTCTATTACAGGCTTAGTCTCGCCTCCCGAGAGGTAAAGGCTCAAGCCAGTGAGCAGGCCGTCCCGATCATTAACAAGACGGCCTTTGGCGAGTTGGACCTATGCCTCCCACCGTTGCGCGAACAGAAAGCCATCGCCGAGGCGCTGTCGGATGCGGATGCGCTGAGAGAGGGGCTGGAGCGTCTGATCGCCAAGAAGCGGCTCATCAAGCAGGGTGCGATGCAGGACCTCCTGACCGCCAAGCGCCGCCTTCCGGGGTTCTGGGGTGAGTGGGAACCCCGAAAGCTCGGAAACATTTCAGCTTTCATCACAAAGGGTGCGACTCCAACCACTTACGGGTTCAGTTGGCAAAACCATGGGGTCCTGTTTCTAAGAAGTGAATGTGTGTCCGCAAAAGGATTGGACCTTTCTCAGTCCATGTTCATTTCGGAAGAGGCGCACCGCGCAACAAAGCGCAGTGAAGTATCTTCCGGCGACATCCTGATCACCATTACCGGAAATGTTGGGCGCGTCGTTCGTCTTCCTGAGAACTTTGGCGTCGCCAATATTAACCAGCACATTGCACGTATCCGAATTTCTGCGGCCAATTCCGACAGGGATTTCGTGTTCCACCAACTTTCACGGCCTGAGTATTTGAGGCGTTTCAATTCCATCGTGACCGGGCAAGCATATCCCCAGATCAGCCTCGAGCAAGTTCGTGAGGCAACTGTGAATTTCCCGGTGTTGGAGGAACAGGTCGCGATCGCATCAATCTTGAATGACATGGATGCCGAAATCCAAGCCCTCGAAGCCCGTCTCGAAAAGGCGCGTCAGGTGAAGGAGGGCATGATGCAGAACCTTTTGACCGGGCGGATCAGGCTCGTCTGACAATATTTGCACTGGTGAATTTTAGGACGGGGGCAGGGGCATGAGCACGATCGGCGAGGCGGAACGCAAAGCGCAAGACAGGATCATTGCCCTGCTCAGCGCGCACGAGACCGTCGCGCCCGGTGGCCTCGGATGGCGTTACCTCGGGGATTGGAAGAAGCGCGAGGGAAACACCAATGTGGAGGAAGAATATCTTCGCCCGTGGCTCCTCTCGCGGGGCTACTCCCCCGAGGTCGTGGCTCAAGCCATCACCTTTTTGAAACGCGAGGCGCAGATGGAGGGCACGAAACTTTTCGACGCCAACCGCAGCTTCTACGACATGCTCCGCTATGGTGTGGCCGTTGCCCCTGGCCCGGGCCAAGCGCCCATCACCGTCCGGTTCGTCGACTGGGCGAACCCATTAGCCAATGACTTTGGCGTTGCGGAAGAGGTAGCGGTCAAGGGTAAGGACGCTAAGACCTATAACAAGCGCCCCGATCTGGTGCTTTACGTCAATGGCATCGCACTTGGCGTGGTCGAACTGAAGAAGTCCACGGTAGGGGTGGGCGAAGGCATCCGACAGACGCTGGACAATCAGCGCCCCGAATTCATCCGGCACTTCTTCACGACGGTGCAGATCACCTTTGCGGGGAATGACAGCGAGGGGCTGCGCTATGCCCCGATCCAGACGCCGCAGCCTTATTGGCTCACTTGGAAGGAAGAGAGCGAGATCTCGGCCCGGCTTGACCGTGACGTGACGCAGATGATGACGCCCGCGCGGTTTCTGGAATTTGTCCATGATTTCACGCTGTTCGATGGCGGTATCAAAAAGCTCGCTCGTCCAAACCAGTATTTCGCCGTGAAAGCCGCGCAAGAGCGGGTGCGAGCGCAAGAAGGCGGGATCATCTGGCAGACGCAGGGCTCGGGCAAAAGCCTGATCATGGTGATGCTGGCGCGCTGGATCCGGGAGAATTTCCCCGATGGGCGTGTGTTGATCGTTACGGACCGCAAAGAGCTGGACCGCCAGATCGAGGACGTGTTCGGAAACACCGGCGACAAGGTGCGCCGTGCCCGTAACGGGAACGATCTGATGGCCGCGCTGGCCGATCCCAAGGACCGCATCATCTGCTCGCTGGTTCACAAGTTCGGCAAGCGCGCGGAGGGCGAGATGGAGGGGCTGATCGCCGACATCCAGAGCGCCAACATCGGCGCCCCCGTCGGTGACTTCTTTGTCTTCATCGACGAGGCCCATCGGACCCAGTCCGGAAAATTGGCCAAAGCCATGCGGAAAATCCTTCCCGAGGCGATGTTCGTCGGGTTTACCGGCACGCCGCTGCTGCGTTCGGACAAGGGCACGTCGCTGGAAACTTTTGGTCCCTACATCGGCACGCCTTACCGCTTTGACGAGGCCGTCGAAGACGGGGTCGTGCTGGATCTGCGTTATGAGGCGCGCGATATCGATCAGCGGATTAGCGCACCGGGCAAGATAGATGCTTGGTTCGAGGCAAGAACAAAGGGGCTGACGCCGATCGCCAAGGCCACACTGAAACAACGCTGGGGCACCTTGCAGCGGATCCTGTCAAGCAAAGACCGCCTTGAACAGATTGCCAGCGACATCGTCATGGACATGGAGATGAAGCCACGCCTCAAGGCAGGCATGGGTAACGCGATGCTGGTCGCGGGCTCCATCCCCGAAGCGTGCAAATTCTTCGAGATTTTCAGGAAATCCGGCTCGGTCCTAGCCAGCAAATGCGCCATCGTGACCTCATATAAACGAGCGGCCCCGGAACTGACCGGAGAAGAATCCGGTATGGGCGAGACCGAGAAGCAGTATGTCCATAGGGTCTATACCGACCTTCTGGGCGACGCTTCAGAGGAGGACTACGAGGAAGAAGCGCTGCGGCTGTTCAAGAACGAACCTGGCCGCATGAAGCTTCTGATCGTTGTCAGTCGCCTGCTCACGGGATTCGACGCGCCAACGGCCACCTATTTGTTTATCGACAAGCAGATGCGCGACCACGGCTTGTTCCAGGCTATTTGCCGGGTCAATCGGCTGGATGGCGACGACAAGGATTTCGGCTACATCGTCGACTACAAGGATCTGTTTCGGAACATCGAAAGGGCGGTTGACGACTACACGTTGGAAGCGTTCGATTCCTTCGATAAGGAGGATGTCGAGGGCCTCATAACAAATCGCGCGGAACAGGCGGATGATGATCTGCGCACCGCCCGGGACGTTTGGCTTGGTCTTCTCGATGCGGTCGAGCAGCCGAAGGGCGATGACGAGATCTTCGCCTATTTCTCCAGCCCCCAAGGCTTGGAGAATGACCCGGATGCCGAGGAGAAAGGCCGCCGGCGTCAGGCCCTATACAAGCTGGTCGGTCACTACGCGCGGGCCTATGCCAACGTTGCCTCCGAACCGGAGGCCTCGGGCTTCAACGAACTGGAGCTTGGCGAAATTCGCAAGGAAGTGGAACAGGCAATCGGCATTCGTGATGCTGTCAGGCTCCACAGTGGCGACGCCGTCGATCTAAAGCTCTACGAGCCAGCAATGCGCCATCTCATCGATACCTACATCCGCGCGGATGACTCGAAGGTCATTTCCCATCTGGACGACATCAGCCTGATCGATCTTGTTCAGAGCAAAGGTGCGGACGCGGTGAACGACCTCCCCACTGCATCAAAAGGCAAGCGCAGCAACGTTGCTGAGGCCATTGAAAACAACGTTCGCAAGCTCATCATCGAAGAGACGCCAGTCAATCCAAAATTCTACGAGATGATGTCTCAGCTGCTAAGCGATTTGGTCACGCAGCGCCGTAATGACGCGATCGAATACGCTGAATATCTCGAGAGAATTTCTGAGCTGGTGAGGCGTGCAAAAGCAGGCCATGGAACCAGCTATCCGGAGACTATCAAATCTGCGGGTCAAAAAGCTCTTTTCGACAACCTAGGCGGAAACGAAGAGCTGACGTTGCGGGTAGATCAGACCGTTCGCAATGTCGCGCCCGATGGATGGCGGGGCCACGGGATGAAAGAAAAGAAGGTCAGGCTCTGCTTGAAACGGGAGCTCTCGGACGATGCGAGGGTTGAGAGCATCATGCAGATTTTGAGGAACCACAGTGAATATTGAACACCACACCATCGGCCGCTTGGATGTTGAGGTCCACTGGAAGGGAATCAAAAACCTGCATGTAGGCGTCTATCCACCCGATGGCCGCGTGCGTGTCGCTGCTCCTATGGCCGTTAGCTTGGGTGCAATTAAGCTCGCCGTCTTGACCCGGATGGCTTGGGTCCGGCGGCAACAGGCGAAGTTCGCGGCTCAGGAACGTCAGTCTGTGAGGCACTATCAATCCGGCGAAACCCATTTCCTCTGGGGGCGTCCATTGCGGCTGGATGTCGTCGAATGGGATAAGGCCATCTATAGGATTTCGGTGCAGCGCAGCGAGAGGCTCTGTTTTCAAGTCCCATGCGAGAGCAGCAGCGGGCAGCGTGCGGCGTGGATGGGGAATTGGCGTCGCAGCCAGCTGCGCAAGGTCGCGGCTCCGAAGGTTGCGAAATGGTCAGAGATTCTTGGCGTCACCCCACGGAAATGGGGCATCCGAGAAATGCGCACCAAGTGGGGCAGCTGCAACTCGCGGAAATCGATAGTCTGGCTCAACAGCGAGCTTTCCAAGAAGCCTGTGAGATCGGTTGATTATGTGATTTTGCACGAGCTCGCGCACCTGATCTCGGAACGACACGACGATCGCTTTCTGGCCGTCCTGGATGAGCATATGCCGAGATGGAAATCGATCCGGGCGGAATTGAACGCGTTGCCACTGGCGGCATGGGAGAGCCTCGCCACAAACGCGGCGCGCCCAACTTGATAGGAATGAGCAATCCTACGCTCGGAGAACCACGCGCCATCCAAAATCCCTCGTTGCCGAAGCGGTGGGGATCGGCTATCCAGCCTGCACGGTTAGCGCCCGTAGCTCAGCTGGATAGAGCGTTGCCCTCCGAAGGCAAAGGTCACACGTTCGAATCGTGTCGGGCGCGCCACTTAAGATGTTGATTGTATAGGCCTTTTAACGAAACTGTTCACAAGGCTGAGCTCTTTCCCACAAATTCTTCCCACACTGAGCGCATGCGGGGTCGTATCCGACCGCATGCCTAGACTCGCGCCCGCCCCCCTGCGGACGGTCGATTGCCAGCCGGCGCGCAGGCGCAGACGCTCACACCAAACGGGTCATTTTTCCAGATTTCGGACAGCGGTGCGCTGGCGCCTCTGCCGTAGTAGAAGATGCCATGGCGAGACTGACCTATCAGCCCCATGGCGGAGCGCTTCAGGGAAGCCCCTTCGTGAACGTCGCGCCGAAGCTACGTTGCGTCGCGACAGCCCGCGCTACAGGCCAGCGCTGCAAGGCCATCCGGGTGCGCGGCCATAGCTGCTGCCGAATGCATGGCGGGGGCGCGGCCGCCGTCAAGCGCTATCGCGAGGAACTGCATGCCATTTGCACGCATAAGCGCCGGGGCAAGGTGAGAGCCGGGCGGCTCGAATGGCTTGTTCAACGCCTGGCCAAGACGGATCGTAACCGGCCAAGGGCCTACAACGCCGGCCATGAGCGGGCCTATGCGGCAGAGGCCGAACGGCTTATGGGGGAAGTATCACAGAAGGGCGCGACGGCGCTGGCCCGCGCGGTCCATGCGACGGCGGTAGTGGCGCGCCCCTATTGTCCGGTCGATTGCCTCTTAGCATCAGCACGGCTGGCGCTGGGATGGATTGAAACGCGCAGCGATATCGAGCGTGTCATGCTGGTGCAGGAATTTGTTGCCGCGCTAGGAGCCAATGCCGTGGAGCGCGAGCGGGCTAGGGCGATGCTGGCACCAGTCTTGGGCTGGCGGGGCTGCAATTTCTAGGCGCTATAGGTCAGCTTGGCGCCAACTGCTGACTTTGGAAAGCTGCCGGGAAGCCTGGCTGTGTCATGAAAACTGGCTGCAGAACGATCTTATGCCAAGCTAGCACGGTCTCCGATCCACGGTCAGATACTGGTCGATGCCCCAAACGCCGTGCAGCTCGGCCGACCTGTTCCCTTCGTTGTCCGTCTCTATCGAGGCGATCCAAAACCAAGGTGGCCGGCAACTACATTGGTGACCGATATCGTTATCGTCATCCTCTGGCAGCGACAGGATTTCCTCGCAAGTCGTGCATTGGACGTGGAAGCGGCCGCATCGATCGCATTTGCCGACGTGGTGGACGAACGACAGCCTCCGCGGCCCACCTGATATCCTCGCGTCGAGTGGCAATCCCGTCATGTAGATTTCGGGATAGCCAGTCCAGAATATTCGGCCATGGTGGCAGCGCGAGTTCATGCACTTAGGCCACGTCGCGGGATCGAAGTCCCCGAGATGATCGAGCGGTACGAGCGCGATCGTGACGGCGTCCTGAGCCCTACGCTCCGCCGTCGGCGTGTGGCCGGTCGGGCAAACCAAGTAACCGTGGGTCGCTCCGACGTCCTCCATTAATCCTAGGAACGCCTCGACGTCGGTAACATCGATCTTCCGCGTCCGCCGCTTCGCGTCCACGATGATGCGGCGCGTATTGTCGGTCTCGTGGCGGGCATCGATCAGCACGTCGATCTGACGCTTCACGCCGCTTTTCACCCCGAGAACCTTGGCGTTCGGGGTGACGCAGAGGTCGGTCCGGAGCGTATCCGACATCAGCCGAGCGACCATACGCTCGTAGACTTCCCAGTTAGGCCTCGCCTGCGGCATCTAGAGATCCCCCCGAACGCACCCCGCTATGCATTCGCCTCCACGGGCTTGTCGGCGACCTTGTCGGCGACCGGAGCCTCTTTCTTCGGCTTGGGTGTTGCGTCCTTCGGCTTTGGTATCGACTGGAAGTCCAGTCCGATGCGGGTCATCGAAACCCCAAGTCGCTGCACGAGATTGAGTGCGTACTCGTATCGAAGTTGGCTAATCACCTTTGCCGACTGAGGTATGGCAACGAGAGCGGCATCCTTTGCACCCATCGTGACGAGGTTGAATTCGAACGTGTCCTCTTTGAACACTCCGTTGCCCTCGGCGAACAACAGGGTCCACTGAGGGGCAGAGGAATCGTCGTTGGGGTCATTGAAGGAGAAGGCTTCGAGCTTCGCATCCATCTCAACGAAAAGCACACGCGTGCTGTTCGCCGTCTGCACCGCCGACTTCAGGCTGAGTGGTTGGAGACGAATGGCCGCAAAGGGCATACAGCCTGGATAGCTGGACTTTCGGAACGATGAGAGCTGCGAAGGCACCATATCGCACGCTGACGAGGCGCAGACCCAGTGGACACCACCACTCAAGAATATGTGGCCGGTCGTCAGATGCCAGCCTTCCATCTTCTTCGTGCTGACCACCGAATTGTGCTGCCCCGTAGCCTCGATGCGTTCTTCCTCTCTGGAGAGATCAACATTGAAGTGCGTTTTGCAGACCGCGTTCGTATCGCCTTGCTTTTTCTCGAATGCGATCAGTCGCTTGGCAAATTCAACGACATCCTCGGTGATCGGTCCCATGAAGCTTTCGGTCAAGCGTCCAATCGTCTGCTCTATCTGGCGTCGGGTATCGACCTTATCGGCGCTGAGCATGCGCTGATACCATCCCGCCAGCGCGTGCTTATTGCCGAGAACGCCCGCCTGCTCGGCGGTGCCTCGCTCGTCAATCTCGTATCGCAGTCGCGCTAGACATAGCCGCGACGGATCAGGCCGCCAGTTGGCAAGTGCTTCGGTCAATTCGTTGATCGGCGGATCATGCTCGACCTTGCTCGCGAACGCGATGAAGACCGATCTGCTTCGGACCCATTTCACGTCGCCGTCCGACCAGTCGATCTCGGGAAGGTTCGCCTCGGGCGGGTATTTCATCAGCCTCTTGGCGGCTGCGCTTACCGCGTACTTGAAGATGAGCCTAAGGTCCTCGCGCTGCCACCCGATCGAAGCGCAGAGTTGCTGGAACGACTTGAAGGGCTCGTTCCCCTTCACGGCACTTCGGCACGCCTTCTCCAGTTTCAGCCGCCGGACCTCCAGATACTGGGCGGTCGAGAAACTCTCGAAGAACCGCGCCGCGAATTCCGGATCTGCGTCGGTTTGCTGCGCGATGAGCTCTTCCGCCTTGTCGGTCTCATCCTCCGTGAGAGCGATATCGTCGGGCGCCAGCATGCCGAGTAACACTTGCTCGAAGACGTATCTCAGATCCTCGCTCGTGTGGACGACCACTAGGTTGAAATGCGGATTGGTCATGAGCTTGCGGATGATCTTGACGGCGATCGTGCCGTCACGTTCCTTGGCCTTGTCCAACTGGAAGTCGAGGACGAGAAGATCCGATTGGTGCAGGTGCGTCGCGCTGTCGATCTCGTCGGTAACGTCGACGTTCTTCCCGTCATGGATGTCGACGAGAAGGTTACGATCCTTACCCCGTAGGCTCGCGATGACCTTTCGGACCCGATCCTTGTGCTTGCGCCAGTCCTTCCCCGGCACTTCTTCCTCGGAAAGCATGTCCTCGAAAGTTGGATAGTCGTCGTCGATGATCAGCACCGACCTGATCGGCTTGATGAACGCCTCGTTGATGAACGACTCGTAGCTCTCATTCGCCATTCTGCAGCGCCCCTTTGAACGTAATGGCGAAGTTGGCCCCCGACAGCGGCATTCCCTCCGGCGAAGCGACATACCGGATACGATGGCCGCCAGCGGCGAGGTTCGCCTTGCAGAGGTAGAGGCCGACGCCTCGCCCTCCGACCGACTTGCGAGTGAAGAAGAGCGTGAACAGACTCTCCTGATCCTCTGGCGGCACGCCCGGACCGTTGTCGGAAACGACGACGTCACCCCCAACTATGTCGAGTATGATCCGCCGATCCTCCGCAGGACGGCTCCCGAGCCAGTAGATCGAGTTATTCACGAGGTTGATGAACACCGGCATGAGCCGAGACGGCTGGTCGAAGGTCCGCATCTCGGAGAAGGCGGTGGTGGCCTCCAGGTTTACGCCGCCGCGAGCCAATTGGAGCTTGAAGAACTTCGCGAGGTACTCGTGTATCTCAGCTCCTGCGATCCACCGCTGCAGCCTCATGCCCGCCAAGCGGAGGGGCGTCAGGAAACGGAGCTGGTCGGTCAGCCCCTCGTAGCCGAAGGCGATATCCCGAACCGCCCGGGTCTCGGCGACCTCCGGTGGAAGGGCGCGGATGCCCCCGCCGATCATCTCCTCGTAATCCTGCATCTCGTGGCCGGCGATCTCGACGGCGATCCCGAGTTGCGCGAGCGAGTTCAGACGGTCGAGTTCGGTCCGGAGCTCGCGGTTCTCGTCCGACCCAAACGACGCGAGATGCTCCAGATCGATGCTCTCACTCAGATTCTCTAGCGCGGCGACGTAAGGCTCGAAAACCTGGGAATTCTCGTCGACGTGCCTTTCCTTCAACTCGTCGAGTTCGCGCCGAGCGGTCGGATAGTCGATCTCCCCTCGATCAAAGCGAGCGATTACCGGGGTACTCGCGGCTGCGTACTCCTTATTGCGCTCCGAGTAGAGCTTGGAAAGTCGGTCGAATTCGGATTTCTGCAGAGCGTCAATCTTCCGCTTCCAGCCTTGGATGCGTCCTCTGATCTGCGCGCCGTGGCGCTCCGCCTGTTGCAGCAGCAGCGCGCGCGGATCTTTTGGATTGAGCCGTTCGACCTCTCGTTCGAGCGATGTCGCCACATCGGTCAATGCCGCCTGAACGGCTTGCATGTCGTCGCGATAGGCGATGTATCGCTCCGCCAAGTTGCCCGAGAGGTCTCGCGGTTTCGCGGGAAGCTTCAAGTCGGCGGCGCGGTCGCGAAAGCTTTCCAGCGCCTTCTGGGCTTCGAGGACGTCGTCCTCGTCGGAAATCGCCATTCGCACGACGAAATTGTCGAGTTCCCTCCGAAGGGCAGGTACTGCTACGCCCTGCTCTTTAAGCATCGTTCGGAACTTGCGCCCGTGCCGGACTTGGAGCTTCTTTCGCTCTTCGGCCGCCTTCTTCCCCTTATTGCCCGCTCTAATTTCCGGCAGGTTTTCTTGCCTAATGGACGAGTCCGACCCGAAATAGCGGCGGGCGGTGGCCTGGAGAATATGGGATACGACCTGCTTGAGAGACTTGGCCGCGCGATTGTCGAGCAGCCCCTCTCGCCCTGCCTTGTCCTTCAGGTTTGGGTTTCCGTCGCGAGTGATCGCAATGCGCCCGAACATCTGACGGTGGTTCCAGAACTCGCGGCCGGCATGCTTGCTGCGGCGGTACTCGATCTCGAAGAAGTCGTTATCGGTTCGACCATACGGTAGGACCCGTAGACCGTCCCTGAAGATCATGAAGCCGGAATAGCGTTCCGCCAGTTCCTCGTATCGCGTGAACTCGGCCGGGGGGAGAGTGGTGTTCAAACGCGCAAATTCCATCGCCGCGATGTAGACGTGAAAAACACCCAGTTCCGAATCCGGCCGGCGAGAGAGGCGCACATCCAGCGGCGGCTCAATCGTGACGATGCCGTCCTGCCAAACACCGAATGCCTTGATCCTCCCTCTGAACACGCCGTTCGCATCGACAGCCCCATCGATGATGTGCTCCATGCCGTCGAGCATCCGACGATCGAATTGCTTGTCTAACCCGACTACCTGGCTAGGTTTGTCACCGATCCAGGACCTGACTTGGTACGTGAAATCGGGGCGCTTCGCGATTGTCGAGGCGTTGGCCGGGTCGACGAACGGATCGACAAAGCTCGACAGCGTCTCGAAGAACTTATCCCGCGCCGCTTTCGCGGTTGCGTCGCCATCAGGCTTATGAATCTGGACGATCAGGTCGTAATTGATATCGCCGACCAGCATCGCGGTGCCATGAACCGAGGCGCCTTCGGCCACGGTCCACGTCGACAGATGGCGACTGGAAAACGCCGGGGTTTTCAGGGCGTCGAGGATGGCCAAGGACGGACGCTGTCCGGGCGTCTCACCTCGTTCGCGGGCCTGCGCCTCATGCAGCTCATCCATCGCCGACCAGGCAGCTTTCACGCGCTGCCCGCGCGCGGCGTCCTTGCCTTCCCCGGTGACGTTCGAACGCAACGCCTCAATCATGCCCGGCAGGATCGGCCAGAGCTCGCTCAGATCCCCGAGTTCGAGATGAGGTACCGCGATGTCCGAGAAATTCAGGAAAGGGTTTTCGAACAGCCGCCAATCGAGAATAGCCGCGAGGAACGGAGAGCTGCGGCGTTTCGTAACCAGCAGCAGCAAGGGGCCGAGATTCGCGCAGGACAACCTACCGATGCCTTTCTGGCCCAGCTTAGGTCGAACTGGAAGGCCGTCCCGATCCTCGACCGGAACGGGCGTCCCAGATATCTTGGACTCGGTGCCAATAACCAGCCACTTCTCGATGAACTCGGTCTTGCTCATGCCGTGGCCGTCATCGAGCAGCGCGGCAACCGGAGAGGCGCCGTCATAGATCTCCAGCGAGACCGAGCGCGCGTAGGCGTCGAACGAGTTCTTCCATAGCTCGGAGATCGCGGTGGGCGTGTCCGCGATTTGCTCGCGGCCAAGATGATCGACGGTCCGTGCCCGCGCCTGGAAGCTTGCAGTTTCGATCATGCCGATATCAAGGCTTCTTGGTCGCGCGCGGGGTGCCGATCAGCCCCCTTTTCGAGCAACTTGGTCAAGTGCCGGATCAACGTCTCGCCGAGCTTTACCGGCACCGCGTTGCCGATCTGCGCACCCGCCGCCATGAGACCGCCTTTGAAGACGTAATCGTCAGGAAAGGTTTGGATACGCGCTGCCTGTCGCGCGGTGATGCCATGCGAGAGTGTGGGATGCACAAACCGACCCTTCGAGGGGTTAATACATGCCGTCGTCATCGTCGGCGCGGGATGGGCCGGATCGATGCGACCGTACACGTCGCTATGCCCGTCATGCTCGCGATGGCAGTCCAGCAGCCTTCCCGAGTCGGCTCTGCTTCCGCCATTCTTAGGCGTCCTTTCGAAGGCGGCCACCAGATCGGCACTGTGGTTCATGTGGACGTCGTTTTGATCGTTTTCCAGCGCCGGGCCGAATACATCCTTGCAGGCGACCCAAAGCGGCAGGGTTGTGTCGGCGTCCGCGTCGTCGGGAGAGCGATGCGTTCGCGCCGGCGGCCAAGCAAAGCCAGTCCGGTCGATTTCGGCATCGAGCCCCAGAATGAAGACGCGCTTTCTGCGCTGCGGGATGCCGAAGTCGCGCGCGTCGATGATGATCGGGTCGTAGAGGTAGTATCCGGCCTCACGAGCATGCGCGCGGATAGCTGTGACGTGTTCGGCGTGGCGCGGCCAGAGCATGCCGGGAACGTTCTCCATTAGGAACGCCCTCGGTCGCAGGCGATGAACGAAAGAGAAGTAGACGTTCACCAACCCGTTGCGCTCGTCGCCGACGCCGGAATTGTTCAACCTGTGCGTGGAGAAGCCTTGGCACGGCGGTCCCCCGAGCAGGAGGTCGCAACGCTCGCCATCCGGCAGCGCCTTTAACATCACGTCGGCCGGGGAAAGCGTGGTGATGTCGTCTTCTAGGAGGATCGTCCCGCTGTCGTCCCGACAAAGGTTGTCTCGGTAGGTTGACGCGGCATGGCGATCACGTTCGACCGCCAGTCGGACTTTGAGGCCCGCCCGGCGCGCCGCCAGCGAAAAACCGCCCGCTCCCGCAAACAAATCGATGCAGTTCAAGTCACGACACTCACGTCATTTGCCCAAATCAGGGCATTCGGCTGCTGATGTCGCGCATTGTCAGTTTTGATTCGGCAAGAAACAGTTGACTTGCCCACCGCCTGATTGAGGCGTTGGGCGACCTCTGACTTGGCTCTGCGGTGGTGTTTGCCCAACCACGGACGCGGCATGTACTGCCAAGCATCGCCTGTCTGCTCGCGATCGCATTTGAAGCCCCCCGGCCGCATGTCACGCCCACCGCGACAAACTTTGTCAGACTGCGCATCCATTCGTCTACGCGGGTAGGCCATTCCGTTCACAGCCCCGTTGTAGGTTGCAACGAACGCATTACGCAACTGGACGAAGGTTCAGGGTGGCGACTCACGTCCATGCGCGCATTCGCGGAAGTCCATCTCGCTCGCCCTGACGGGGAGCCGACGGAGCGCTTTTGCGAGCGACAGCCGGAGTACCTCTGGATCTCGGGTTCTGCATTGCCAAACGACAGTGACCCGGAACCCGCGCTTGCGAAGATCCCGGATTACGCGGGCGTCGCGCCGTCGATTGGACGCAAACTTGGCGGCCCAGAAGACAAAGTTCGCCTTCGGAATGGCAGCGCGGCGGCAGTTCGTATGGTGGTGCCAAAAGCATCCATTCACAAATACAGCCCACTTACCGCTCTTGTTCGCAAAATCCGGCGAGCCTGGCAACGAGCGCACGTTCCGGCGATATGACAACCCCATAGAGCGCAAACATAACGCAACATCCTGTTCGGCGGACGTACCCGACGTGCGGACGCGCCCCATCCATTCGCTGCGCCTCGGGTCAGTTGGCTTTTCCGCCTTCATCTCTGCGAGTATGGCTAAGGCTCTATTGGGCGCAAAGGGCATTTCGCGGGTTTTCGGGCACGAACCAGCGCGCAAGCGGACATTCCGACGTCAGAAACAGGCTATCTCCCCCTTATGCGCAAGACTGGATCAATATAGCTCACGGCGTCTCAGGCGCCGCGCCGCACAAGGCAACCGGCCCCCTTTTTTGTTTCGTTCTGCTTCTGCATGCGGCCCAGGCGACCTAAGCGTTGTGGATTCGGGTGGCTGTCGCCTGGCAGGCGGTCGCTGAGCCTCGTAGGCGCGGCTCGGTGCATCCCCCATCCCCTTGAGAGGGGAAGCCGCTGGTGCCCTTTCATCCTGAAGGGTGCGGCGTTCAATCCACGCTCCGGCAACGGCTTTGGAGGCCCGCGCGCGTCCTCCAAAACAACGTGGTGATGGCGGTGACTCGGTGATGTGCTCGACCTCGCAGCACATCACCACCACCGTTGTCACCACCATCCCCTTTAGGGGATGGTGTTTCGGTGACGGTGATGGGGTGATGGCTAAACCTACGTGCGGAGCGTGCTGCGCGCTATCGCGGTGATAGCGGTGACGCCCTCAAAAATGGGGGGTGCGGAGTGCATCGATACGGGCATTCCTTACTTATGCCACCTCCGGCCGCACGAGGCGGTATTCATCATGCCTGTGTGACCCATTCTTCCGGCCGCGCTCGTCCCAGCGCTGAACGATCACGGTCTCAGACACGATCCACTCGCGATCCGACAGCTCCGTGAGCAGCAACCGGGCTTCTCTCTCGGAAATGTTCAGGCTTCCGGCAATGGCCGTTGAAGCCCGAACCCAGCCATCTCCGTCCGGCTTACCTGCTTCTCGCAGTTTCATGCCGGTGGCCTGCACTGCCTGCAGCGCGGTATATGCCGCCTGCGCATCGCGCTGGCTGGCGAACGGCGAAACCAATGTGCCGGGGCATAGGACGGGATAGTCGCGCGTCCTTTGGGTGCCGGGGGCATCCCGCGGATCACGCACTGCCACGGGCACCGGCAGACGGGCCAGATAGATGGACGAAGGCTGCGGCGCGTCATTCCGCTTCTCGCAACTCAGCTTCAGGATGGTTTCCTCGGTATAGCGCCGCTGATCCTCCGCCGAAGCCAGTGTAAGCGCGGTGATGCAGCGGGCTGCCCCGCGCAAGGCGCTGCTGCCGCGCGCATCCGCTGCCGATGGCTGCCGGCCGGGAGGGGCCTTGCGTGTGTGGTGCACCACCTCCACTGCGCAATGGCCTGCCTTTGCAAGCGTGCTCATGAAGTCCATAGCCGCCTGCATATCTGTTGCGGAGTTCTCCTCAAGCCCGCTCAGCACCGCAGCCAGCGTGTCGAAGACGACTAGCGCCAGCGGATGACCGCGCCGCAATTCGGCCAGCCTTTCGACCAGCAGCGTTGCTGCCTGCGTCGTAGCAGGCCCCGCGCGATTATCCGCTTTCGCCAGCAGCTTGACCGGCTCTGGGTAGACGATGACAGGATGCTTCCGGTCAGAAGGCATCAGCCCGAAGTGGGCCTCCGCGGCATCGAGCATCGCCAGCGCGGTGTCAGGGCTTGTCTCGTTCAGCACCAGCACGACCGCGCCGGCCCAGTCCATAATCTGCGAGCCGATTAATTCCGGCCTCTCGTGGGCAATCGCCAATGCTGTTGCGATGACGCGCGTGGTCTTGCCGACACCTGGGTCGGATACGAGCATGCCGGTGACGCCGCGCACGTGCCAGTCCGTAATCTCGGGTGGCACCTGCGGAAGCCCTGTCGGCATGGCAAGGTCTACGAGCCTGCGTTGCCGGGCCTTAGCTGAGATCTGGCCCGGTTCGGTACGGGCATCACCGAGCGCCCGCATCGCTTCGGCGAACCGGGCCTTCCAGTTCAGATGGTCGTCGTCCTCCGCAACAGTCTCATGGCCGAAGGCGCCCGGTATCAGCCGATCATCTACCGTCAGCCCGATAGCACGCAGACCGTCATCCCCGCCCAGCCCGGCGCGCGCCCAATTGAGAAGGTCAGGATAGCTCTGCACCAAGGTGTCGCGCTTCGCCCAAAGCTGCTCAAACACCTTCCTGTCCTTGACCGGGTCGTGGCGCGGATACTTCGCGTAGAACCCCATTGCAACGTCGCAGGCCTCGTCTTCTGGCCAGTCGCGCACGGTCCCAATAATGGTGGCCATATAGCCGAACGCCTTGTTGTAGTCGGTCTCATCGTTCGGCAGATGTTGCAAGATCAGGCGCACCGCCTCGGGCCTCCCGGCGTGCTTCTGCCCGGCTGGCGCTACGATTCTCGCGCCGTTCGCAGCGGGGCGCGGAGGCGCGTCGGCACGCTTTTCCGCTTCCTTGAGCGGACCACACAGGGCCATCAGCGCGTCGTACTGGGCCACGGTAAGCAATGGGAGGTGGGCGCAGGCGGGCATGCTCAGCATGGTCTCGCATGCCCCGGTCGCGGTATCGATGCGATACCAGGTCCGCCATTCGCCGTTGGGGTGCTGGCCGAGCACTGCCAGTTGCGAGCGGGCGAAGCCGAACTGGCATCGGCCGCGATCGGGCGGCTTGGCCGAGGACTCCTTTGGGGTGCGCAAAGGCAGCGCAAAGCGGGGGAGCTTGCCCGCCCGGCGGATGTATATGCTCGTGAAGCCTTGCTCCCGGCACCAGCGCACGATCTCGCCCAGCAGCGCGTCGCTGGCCCTCTGATCGTCCTCGTCTGCATCGACGTAGCCAAGCGCAAATGAGCCATCGTTGGCATTGCGCGCGACCAGCCCGACGCTATCGCGCTTGCGGTCGTGCGCAACCGCCTGTTCTGGAGAAAGGACCGTGTCAGGCCAACCTCTGAGAGCCGGCGCCTTGCCGGAGCCATTGAGATAAGCGCCGGGGTTCACGGGATCGGGCTTCGGCTTCTGAACCGGCGTGATGAAGTCGCCGTAGCCCAGCGCCACGGCATGCGCCATGTAACTGCCGGGCTTGGCCGGCGGGATCGCGGGCTTTGTCACGGCTGGTCTCCCCTGTTAAGGGGCAGAGAAACCAGGCGCGGGAGCTCTCCGCCGATGCCCCGTGCGAGCAGGATCTGCTGCACGCCATGACCGGCATGCTCCGCCAGACAAATGACAATTCCGGTCCGCTCATCGGGGCGAGCGTCGGCGATGCGCCAGCCGTGGATGACACAGTGGGCTGCTAGCAGGGCGAGAGCAAATTCTTCGGCTTCGCTCGTAGCTCCCCTCAGTGCGCGCCGTAGTTCGTGCTCGAATGCGAGCACCATCTGCGGAATGCCGATACGGTCTGCACGCTTCACATGGGTGCGCAGAGCGCGTGCCGAGCGCTTGCAGAGCACGATTGGGCTGGCACCCGAGATGCAGCCCAAAACCGCAATTTCTCTGGGCGCAAGGCGCGCCAGCTCAATCATGCGGACGGCCTGCGCTCCGGCTTGGCGCGTGAGTTTCATGGACATGGAGCTTTCTCCCTGTTGCGGGGGAAAGCCGCTGGCCGCCATGGATCATGGACAGGGCGTGACAGGCATGGGTGCCCGGTCTAAAGTCCCGGGTAATTCATACGCCTATGCCTATCGCGCCGCTGGTTCCGTGCCCCGGAGCCGGCGGCGTTGCCTGTTCAGACGAGATCGAAGCTGGCTTCGGCGGGAATGCCGCGACGCCGCTCTGACGATGGCACGTAGGCCGGAGCCTCCTCCAGCAACTGAACGATGCTGGCCACCGCAACGAGCGTTCGGCCGCCCGCAATGACGCCGTTGAGTTCGCGGCGACGCATCATGTCATAGATGCTGCCGCGCGAGCGGCGCAGGATTTCGGCGGCTTCGCGTACGTTGACGAATTCCGCTTCACGCCAAGAGCGTTGGGTATGAGCCATAACACGGTCTCTTCTAGGCAGCGCGGGGGAGACCCCGACTGCTTGCAGAAACCCGAAAATCCCGCTGCGGCTCTCGGCGTCCGCGCTGCCATCGGCGAACCGATGCTATGGCGTCTGGGGCCTCGGCTTGGCCTCCCATGGCGCTTTCAGATACCGCGCCAGCATCGCGGCTCTTGCTGTCCACCATGCCAGCGCATCAAAACATGCCGAGCACGGCGAGGCAATCGCCCGCGTCGACGAATTTAACCGACAGCATGTAAAGACGATACCGCTGGCGGAGTCAGGGGCGTGATCGCCCGGCGCGTCAGCTCCTCCGCGGCATCGACGATGTACGCAGCATAGTGGCGCTCGATCATTTCGGCCGAGGTATCGTGCTGAGCGGCCACAAGGCGCAGTGGCAGGCCCGCCGTGAGCCCGCGCACGATTGAGCTATGGCGCAGGGCATATGGCTCGACATAGGCGACGCCAGCCGATGTTAGCGCCCTGTTCCAGCCTTTCAGCATTTCGGAGGCCAGCCCCCACGCCGCGCGATGCGTGCGCTCCCATAGGCCCGGCCCTTTCTGCTTGTGCGCCCAGCGCAGCAGCAGCGGCTCATGGCCTCTGCGTCCGGCAATCAGCGGGCGCAGGCGCTCGATCACATCCACGCCGACGGGAACCGCGATGCGTGCGCGGGCCTTCGTCCCGGTCCCCTTCCGGCTCGGCGGGACCATCAGGCGCTGCGCTGCGGGCTGTACGTCCGCCACCGTCATCGCCGCCACCTGCGAGAAGCGCATGCCGGTGGATGCGAGCACGAGCACCAGCGTGCCAAGGTCATCGTCCGTACCGAGCGCAGCCGCCACGATGGCCCGGATATCGGCATCGGGCAGGATCGCGACGCGGGCGCGGGACGCACCGGGCTTGGCTTTCAGCCCGTGCTCGATCTCCCGCTTGAAGGTCGGCGGAAGGGTGCGCCAGTGCAGGTCCCCAGCCCTGTGCAGGGCCGCGCGCAGGTCATTGAACATGCGATTGACGGTGCCGGGCGCGAGCTTGGGGTCAAGCCTGTCACGCCACTCCATGAGCGCCCTCGTGGTCACCGCTCCTAGCGCCATGCCGGCCAGCTTGTCGGACAGGACATGCTTGGCAAGACGGGATTGCGCATTGGCCCCGGCCCGTGCGTTCCGTGCGACGCGCGCGGCGACATAATCCTTCACCGCATCTATCACCGTGGCCTTGGGGCCTCGTGCGCCGGCTGCTGCTGCCGCCCGGATGCGCTCGGCCCACGCGATGGCGGCTTGCGCCGCTGCCGTAAAGCTCATGGCCTGCGCAGGTGCACCCTCGTCATCGGCGGGACCCAGTACGGCTTCCTGCCGCAGCTCCGGGCCGATGACCTTGGCAATCCAGACCCCGCCGCGCGGGGCCTTGCGATAGCCGAGTTTCAGCCCGCCACGCGCCTGCCCTATCGCCGCCCAGACCGGAGCCTTGGCGAGCGGCAGGCGGCGCCGCCGGGCCGGCGTATCGATCTTCGGGGTCTCTGCTTTGGCGCCCATCAAGAACTTCCCACAAATCTTCCCACAGTGACGCCATCGACACCTACATCATGGGTGACAGGAAAACCCTTATAAATCAATGATAGATCTGACGCCCGCGACGCCATTAAACCAGATCTTCTGCCCTCCGAAGGCAAAGGTCACACGTTCGAATCGTGTCGGGCGCGCCATTAAAATCAAATAGTTAGCATTGGCTACACCCGCCAGATCATTCGGGGAGTCGCCACCGAGTCGCCACGGTGGACGGAAACGTTAGGCATCGTGCGGTGACACGTGGCGCACCGCCTACCTCATGCAGCCTTGCGCCAGTCGGTGCATTCGACCTTGGTCCGCGGCTGCGGCGCAGGTGCCTCGTCATCAAACAGGTACTGCTTGATGACGTTTTCCAGCTCGCCGGTGTCGTTGCGGGCCTTGATGCCGATCTTCACGCCGAACTTGATAAAGTGGAGCTGCTCAGAATCGTCGGGCGCGAGCACGCCAATCGCCCGACGCAGGCCCGCAAAGTCGCGCTGGCCGATCTCCTGCGCCTGCGGGTTATCGTTTTCGAGGTTGTAGTTGATGTAGAACGGGCGCTGATCGTAATCGCCGCCGACAATCTGAGCTTTGCAGGCCAGCAGCATGCCGGTTCCCTTGGACGTCGCCTTATACTCGCTCTCGACAATCTCCAGCGTGTATTCCCCGGCAGGGAGGGGCGTAAAGCCCGCTGACGGCTCGGCGTCGGGATTGTAGTTGGATGCGATGTTGGCCATAGCGCTGCTCCTGTTTCGTGGTTTCCGTTAATGATAAACGTAAAACACGGAAAACATGACACGTCAACGGAATTCGTTTGTGGTACACGAATTCCATGAAACAGATTTCGATTGCCCAATGCCGCGCCGCACGCGGCCTCATGGATTGGTCTCAGGCGGAGCTAGCGTCTCACTCAAACCTGAGCGAGAGCACCATTCGCGATTTCGAGAAGAATCGGCGCATTCCCGGCCCAAACAATCTCGCTGCCATTCGCGCTGCCTTTGAAGCCGCCGGCGTCGAGTTCATCGACGATGAGCGTGGCGAGGGCGTGGTGAAGTTGCGCTTACCGGCCCGCCAAACGGCCACTGAGGCGGAGATGCAGGCCAGCGCCGACGATGTCAGATCACAAGCCGCGAGTGCCGTAGACGAGGCCTTGAGCGGCTCGGATGCGACCGCGCAGCAAAAGGCGGAGCGTCGGGGAGAGCTGACGGACGAGCCCGCCGTGGTTTGGCGCGCGCGGGGTAAGGGCCAGCCGAGAGCGCCGAGGGCCAAGGAGTGAGCGACGTGCGCGGCGAAGGCGTCGAGAAGCTGAGAAAATAATGTTTAACGTCAAAAGTCAGTATAGCGATTTATAATTAGGATTCGCTGCCGCGTCGGCTGACAACCATTACTCACCGCGCTCGTTCTCATACGAAAGAATGACAGACGATTCCTATGGACTCTCTGTCTGATTCGCGTAACGACTCTGCCTCCACTTGAGGCGAGCGCATGTCACCAAACGAAGCACTCAGACCTGTCTTCGTAACGCGGAAGACGGCCGCCAAGCTGATGGAAATCAGTGCAGATACGTTTGACCTGTGGCTCCAACAGGGCTTCGTGCCGCGGGCGCACATCAACCGCGGCCAGATCATGCGATGGCACTGGCCCAGCGTTGAGCAGAAATTGGCGCCGCCCCTGGAAATGGAAAAGCCGGCCTGGGTGATGCCAGAGGGACCTTACGTGCGGCCACCCCGCGGGAGAAGGCCGAAGCCATGACCGGCCCGCTTGGCACGATCTACAGCCTGCAGGAAGCCGCAGACCATCTGCGTATTTCCAAGCAAGCTCTAGCCCGGGCTGCGAGGCGATACGGCATCGGCTCGATGTTCGGTCGCCATCATCGGTTCACAGATGACGACCTTAAGGCCATCCTCGAGGCCATGAAGATCCGCGGAGAAGAGGCCAATCCGGTCGCGGTCCGGGCGGCGTACCAGAGCCTCAAAAAGATGGCGCAGGCAAAACGAGACGAGAAGGTTCGGCAGCGGGCCGCAGCTAGGGGAGGAAACAATGGAAAGCGCTGAGTTGGTGAAAGTCTCGCCGATGCAGGTCCGAGTCGCGACGGTTCAGGTTGATGGAGAAGTCGCCGGCGCTGATGCCTTTAACATGGACCACTTCGGCGGCATCCTGCCGAACGTCGGCGACCAGTTCCTTCTGATCCGCAGCCCTGATGACTACGACACAGTAACGGTGCAAAGGCGCTATTTTACGACCGAGGCTGCGACCCGCAGCATCTACTGGACGCTCGTCGTCAAAGTCGCCGAGGCTTGCTCGCAATTCACGCAGGTTGCCACCAATGCTCTAGCCGTGACCGATTACCTTGAGGCGGCCAAGCAGGGGGGGCCCATGCCGGAGGTGGTAGCGAAGCGGCGGAAGACGAACCGAGTTGGCTGAAAGCCAGCCATGAGCGAGCCCGACGATCGCCCCCGTCTGATGACGAAGCAGCAGGCCGCGGCCTACTGTGGTGTCAGCGCCCCTACCTTCACTAAGTGGGTTTTGGCTGGCGATATGCCGGGGCCGTTCAAGTCGACGCGCATGTACGACCGGCGGGCGATTGACCTTGTCCTCGACCAAGCGGCCGGCATCTCACAAGGGGCGCCACCCAAGGAGGACGCGCTCGACAAATGGCGGCGCGAGAAAGCGGAGCGGGAAGCAAGGTCTGAAAGCGCTTTTGATAGGTGGGAACGCGAAGAAGCAGTGAAGGCTGCCGCGAGCATGACGCCGTACCAAGCTGCGCTCACGGCTTCGGGGGAAACAAGCCACGAGAAATGGTATCGCGAGAGCCAGGCCCGGAAAGCTAGGAAGGCCGAGAGGGCGCGCGCGAAGGAAGTGTCTGACGCTGCGAAGGCTAAGCTAACGAAGTGACCTATCAGATCGGCCCCAACACGCCGCTACGGCTCGCCAAGGCCGCCGCCCTAGCGTTCCCGGATGGAGGTATGACCGAGAAAGGACTGAGGCGCGAGCACGCCCGCGGCAACCTCACGATCGAGCGCGTAGCAGGCAAGGATTACACAACGCTCGCATACATTGAGGAAATGCGCCGTCGGTGCCGGCTCGTCTCAGATATCACCGCGGCCCGCTCACGTTCTCCCGAGAATCTGGACAGATTTCTCGCAAACCTAAAGGCCCACGCAATTAGCGCGAAGGCTCGGCGACAGCTGCAGAAACCATGACCGACGCGCCCATCCAACCCGTCTTCGTTGATCGAAAGACAGCGGCGGCCAAGCTCATGATCAGCATGGAGACTTTCGACTTATGGGTGCGGCAAGGCTTTGTGCCCCGCGCCCACGTGCAACATGGTCAAATCTATCGCTGGCACTGGCCGACCCTAGAAAAGAAGCTGGCGGGCGAGGAAATACCCAAGCTCGACGAACCGGTGCGAAGAATCATGCCTGAAGGCCCGTACGTTAGGGTGAGGCGCAAGAAGGGCCAGTGCGCGATTGAGGCGTCTAAGGAGCGACGCCGTATCGAGCGAGACGACACCCCTTGACCGCTCCCGCTATGGCAGGTGACGCTGCGGGGGTGGGGGAATAGAAAATGGCTAGATGCACAGCGCCAAGATTTGGTCATCGTACAGCGAGCGGGAGAGCAGCATGTCCGGCATGCGGCGGCTCTGGTGGATATAGAAGTTATGGCTCCTATTCGCCGCCATCATACTCGTATTCATCAAGCAGCAGCGGAGGGGGACGGAGCAGCGGCGGCGGCTCTGGACGAACTGTCAAACCGCGATGGTCAAAGGCGGGATCAACGATTTTCTATACGCCCGCCCAAGTTCAAACGCTCACGCCGATCCGCGAGAACGTAGAGAAGCAGGCTACTCTAGATCTACGCGACATTTTCCTATGCCATGCATGGGATGACCGCCAAGGGCATCGGCTCTCGACGCCGAGCCAGCGCTTCCAGTGCGAGCTGGCCTCGGATCGGTGTTAGGGCCGCCCATAACCTCTGAGAAAGACGCCCCTGCCGTGATGCCGGGGGTGGAGGTGATCCTCTGACCGAATGACGCCTTGGCCCCGACATTGCTCTCTAATCCAGCACTACGCCTATGTCGGCCCAAATTGAAACACTAGTATCGCGTGGGGCCACTATGCCGTTGGATCTAGATCGCGGGCGTGCCGTCTCGAACTATGACGAGTGCGGCGTTCACCTATTGAGTGCGTTCTTTTGTCTGACTGAGCGCACTGCTGATGATGCCCATCTGAGGGAAGAGATCGAACGCGTGTTGGTCGAATTGTTCAAGGCACAGATCGCCGCCAGCCAGTCGAACATCATCCAGTTCTGCCGTCAGCCACCGCTTGCTGGGTAAGCAATGAACCGGCCTAGCGGCTTCGCCGTCGTCATGGTGTTGGCCGCTCTGGTGGCGTTCGGTGCGTATGGGTGGATGACGGGGACTTCGCGATAAGCCGAGGGAACAGTCAGTTCGGCAGACCGTTCATCGAAGGGGGCAAATGGAGGCTCTCATGCGCGACGGTCAAGGCAACAAGCTATCCCCGGAAGAGCAGCAAAAGGTGCGCTCGATCCAAGGTGCTCCCGACAAGAACTCGGTCAGCGGCATTTCCATAGATCCCAATGCGGGCAAGGATACCGGTGAGGCCGACAAGCCTTTGGTACCGCCCAGCGAGAAGCCGGCTGCGGGCCCAGGCGAATAGGCTCAGAGCAGCGAAACCTGCGTCAGCGCCGAGCATGAACGGCAAGGCCTTGGGATTGCTGAAACGTATCGCGGGAGAGGGCGCTTCATCGCCTCCCAACGATGCGCGCCCTCTCCCCTCGCATCGAGTTCCATGTCACGCTGGCCCATTCCGAAGCGAGAGGTCAGGCATTATGGGATTGCGGCCCTCCAGCGGATTACGGACGGATTAAAGGGGCGTCAGGCGCGCGATGAAAGCTCCCTACCCGTCGTTCTTCGCCCGCTGGTAGCTGCTGATCCCGATGGCGGCGGGAGCCGTCATTTGGTGGGCGGTTTTCTTCGGTTAGGCGCGGAGGCTTTGGGCGGCTGTGTTCGGCTAGACACCGATCTTGTCTGCAGACATTTCGATCTGGACAACCAGCCCCGCGGGATTCCAGTCAAACCGCATAAGAGCGCCGAGTTGCGCTTTGGCCGCACGATCCACGAGCAGGCTACCGAAGCCTTGCCTATGGGGTGACCCGACGACGGCTGGTCCACCGCGCTCCTCCCACACCAAGACGACGTGCTCGCCGGAACCCTTAACTTCTATCCGCACGTTCCCCGTCGGGATTGAAAGTGCGCCGTGCTTGACGGCATTCGTCGCAAGCTCGTGAATGATAAGGGCAATGGATGTCGAACTGGAGCGTCCGATGCGAACCTTATCGCCGCCAACACTGATCCGAATGCTACCTTCGGCATTGTAGGGCGCAATCAGGCGGCCAATCAGATCGGGCAGATTGTCCGAAGACTCATCGCCGTTCTTATCCAGGACGATGCCGTGGGCCCTGTGCAGCGCGGTCAACCGGCCGATGATTTCATCTGCAAATTTTGCAGCTGCAGGCTCCGCGCGAGCGCCCATCGAAATGAGGCTGCTGACCACGCTAAAAATGTTGCCAATGCGGTGCTGCAGTTCGCGGGCGATCAACTCGCGCTGCTCTTCTGCCGTACGGCGTGCGGTAATGTCGATGTGGGCTCCAATGAGCTTGATCGGTTTCCCGAGATCATCACGTTGAATTTCAGCCTTGGCCAAGATCCATCGGGTCTCTCCGTCGGACGGTCGGATTATCCGATATTCGACCTCATAGTCGGTGTCGAAGCTATCAACGCTTTGTTGGAAATGGCTTACGACTCGATCGCGATCCTCGGGATGGATCCGCGCAACCCACGCCTCGTGACTTTCGTTCGCAGCATCTGCCGGCAATCCATGAACCGCCAGGTATTCCGGGGATCGCTGGTTGCGAAATGCGCCTTCTCTGAGATCGACTTCAAGGCCCCCGATTTGTCCGATGCGCTGCACGCGCGCGAGCTCGTCTTCGCGCGAGCGTAACTGCTTCAGTGCCTCGTTCAGCGGCAACGGAGATTCCCCAAGTTTTCAGAGCAAAGATACTTGCTTCGGTAGCTCTGGTTCCGAGTCGTCGCCATCTTTTTTGACACACCGAGCCACGATATCGAGCGCGCCATCAGCAAGCGGCCGTTGCAGCGCCCTCGCCTCTTCCCACGGCGCCGTCATCCAGGTCTCGCATTCCTCCGGCGTCGTTAGGATGACGGGCAAGCCCGCTCGAACGGCCTTTCGGAACACCGGGAGCATGAGCGGCATCCCGAAGGCGATTGGATGAGCCTGCATAACGGAAAGGTTCATCGCCACATCCCGCGCATCTTCGCCCTAACGTCGACCTTTGGACCTCCAGAGGGCGCTCGCGTGTCTTCGGAAGCACAGATCGGCCAGGCCGACCGCTCGAACTGTCCGAGAAGCGCGTTCGGGATGAAGCGGGTGCGATTGGCATACACATGCCGGTCGCCGGTCGCGGACTGCCCATGCGTAAAGAAGCGCTGCGGCACGACGAGATGCAGGTCGTCCTTGGCCCGTGTCATCGCGACATACAGCAGGCGCCGCTCCTCCTCGATCTCGTCCCTGGCGCCGGCGCCAAGGTCGATCGGAATGCAGCCGTCGACCGTGTTCATGACGAAGACTGACTTCCATTCCTGCCCCTTGGCTGAATGGATCGTCGACAAGATCAGATAGTCCTCATCGAGATGCGGCACGCCGGCTTGGTCACTGGTTGTGTCGGGCGGATCCAGCGTCAGTTCGGTCAGGAAGCGCTCTCGCGATGGGTAGCCGCTGGCGATCTGCTCCAGTTGCACGAGATCGGCTTGCCTCGTGCTGGCATCCTCGTGGATGCGCTCCAGGTGAGGTTCATACCATCGGCGGGCACGCTCGATCTCGGCTGGCCAACCGGCAGAGCCGGCGCGCAACTCCCCGATCGCGGTTACGAACGCGCCCCAGTCTTCGCCGGATCGAGGTGGAGCCGGGGCGCTATCGAGGGATTCGATCGGCGCCGACGCCTGCGCCATATGCTCAAGGACGCGCTGCGCCGATGTCGGCCCAACACCGGGCAGGAGCTGCAGCACCCGAAAGCCAGCCACTTTGTCACGCGGGTTCTCGACGAAGCGCAGGAGCGCCAGCAGATCCTTGATATGAGCGCTGTCGAGGAACTTCAGACCGCCGAATTTGACGAACGGGATATTCCGGCGCGTGAGCTCGATTTCGAGCGGGCCGCTGTGATGGGAGGCTCGAAACAGCACCGCCTGCTGTTTCAGCGTCGAGCCGCCCTCGCGGTTCTCCAGTACCTTCTCCGCGATGAAACGCGCCTGATCAGCCTCATCTCGAACATGAACGAGCTGCGGCTGTGATCCGGCTGCACGATCGGTCCAGAGGTTCTTGGTGAAGCGCTCCGCTGCCAGATCGATCACCGCATTCGCTGCCGAGAGGATCGCGCTGGTCGAGCGGTAGTTCTGGTCGAGCGTGATGATTTCGGCCGGCGGCACGAAAGCGGACGGAAAGTCGAGGATGTTGCGGACGGTCGCCGCGCGGAACGAATAGATCGACTGAGCATCGTCGCCCACGACCGTCAGACCGCGGCCATCGGGTTTGAGCGCGAGCAGGATTGAGGATTGGAGACGGTTGGTATCCTGGTACTCGTCGACCATGACATGATCGAAGCGCGCGCCGGTATCAGCCGCGATGTCGGGATCAGTCATCGCCTGCGCCCAGTAGAGCAGTAAATCATCATAATCGAGGACGTTCTGTTGCTGCTTCGCGTCGACATAGGCGGCGAACAGGTCCTTCAGCTCGGCCGCCCAGGCAACACACCACGGGTAGGACTGCCCAAGAACCTCCTCGATCGGCCGCTCGGCATTCACGCAGCGCGAATAAATCGCCAGACAGGTGCCTTTCGTCGGAAACCGTGTCTCCGTCTTGGAGAAGCCGAGTTCGTGGCGGACCAGGTTCATCTGGTCGGCGGAGTCTTCCCGATCATGGATCGTGAACGCGGGATCAAGACCAAGCTGATCGGCACAATCGCGCAGGAGCCGCGCTCCGATACCATGAAATGTGCCGGCCCAACTGAGGGCGTCGGTCAGGACGCCAGCGCCCTCCCCGAGGACTTTGCGGGTGATCCGCTCAACGCGCTTCGCCATTTCGCCGGCTGCCCGGCGAGAGAAAGTCATTAGCAGGATCCGCCGCGGATCGGCGCCGCTGACCATGAGATGAGCGACACGATGCGCTAACGTGTTGGTTTTGCCGGAGCCTGCCCCGGCAATCACAAGCAGGGGGGATGCCGTCACGGCGCCGACACCATGGGTCACCGCGCGCCGCTGTGCCGAATTGAGAGCGTCGAGATAGCCGATTGGGGAGACGGCATTCATGCCTTCGGCTCCCGTACCGGCCGCGCTCCCTGCGAGAACACCCCTCGAAGGAACCCGCGGGAGACCGAGCGATCAGCATCTGCCAACAGGACATTGAAATCGTGCAAAACGGCACGTAGCGCGGCGCGCTCGCTTCCATGCTCAGCTACGAGATCATTGATCTCCCATTCGATTTCGTTCGCCTCGTCGGAATCTTCTATTGGTTCGGCTGACATGGCTTGCGTCCTCGGGCACGAGAACATTATGAGAACAAACCAACCCGAGGAGTCAAGCCATGGCCAGCGTCGACACGTTCTTCCTCCAGCCCTTCAAGACGCACCGGAAGCGTCTGGTGCCTGGCCTGCGGGTGCTCGCGAAGACGAAGCATCATGCTCTGAATGAAGGCGAGCGCCTCGGCCGAACCGCCGAAGGCGTGGCGGTTATCCACGTGACCGCAGATGACGAAACTGGCGAAGTCAGCGCGCTCGACGTCCTGGCGCGCCATGGCGCGATCCCCGAGGAGTTCGAGGAGCAGATCAGGGCGTTGTGAAGCATGAGAGCAAGGGGTCAACCGAGCGACACGCAGATCAACCGCGACTTTCCGCATCAGGTAGCGGTCCCACTCTTTGAAGGGCGCGGCCTCGGCTACTTCAATTCGTCGGGACCTCTGTCGAGCCTCTGCCCGCGTCGCTTTAAAGTTGGCGATGGGGCGCGAAGCTATGAGGCCTACTGCTTCGGCGATCGGGATCAGGCGGAGCAATTTCGCGAGGCAATCAAGGGCGAGGATTTCGATCCCCGCGATCGCGTCGGCGCGATATGGCACCGCGGCCGAGGTAAGCGGCGAGATGCCAGTCGCGCTCGAAAAGGATATTGGTAGCGAGCCCGCCTCAGAGATTCGCAGAGGCCTTTCCCACCCGACAATCCGCCGCACGTCTTCTCGATCCTCTCCAGCCGGGAGGTCTCGACCTGGTCGGAAGAGTGGAGGCACGAATGCGAGATGCGGCTCCTTGACGGCCTGCCGCTCCGCGAACGGAACGACGCGCTGGACGGCGTGAAGGATGGGCTGAAGGGTATGAAGGCGTTCCGGGCGATGCCTGTGTGGCTCAACTCCGGACGGAAATTGAAGATCGCGCTCGGCACTGCGTCGCCGCGCCGGGCCCTTGACCACTTCCGCCGGCAGGCCCAGCCCTAAAAACCCGACCCGCACACATCGAATGCTACTCCGCAACGCAACGCGAATCGGCGGCCGATGAAATCGCTCCGTGATTACGATCGAGCACCGGGCGAAATAAGCGAGGGTAAGAAATACCCGAGGTATGCGAATGCCGAAAGCACCGCGATCAGGATAAGCCACGCCCCGAGGCGACTTGGTATCGAGCGCGAGGTACTCGCCTGCACCAACAATCGCAGCACCCCGCGAATAGGCAAAAAACGCGAAGGAGCTAAAGAAGAAGCGTGGGCGCCGTCATCGCTCGCCACACGCCCGGCGCCGTCGGCAGATCGCTCGGTGTCCTGCTCATGCTGGTCCACTCGCGTCCACCATACCTTTTCGGTCGACCATCTCTTTGCGGTGGCCAGGAGCAAAACGGGATCGAGAGGGAATCGTTCCAAGGCTATATGGAGATCGATTGCTCGCTAGGATCGGACTTGGTTCTGAACAAAACCCCGCCGGGATCACCGACGGGGTTTGTGGGCCTCCGGCCCTTGCTCAGCCGAGAAGGCGAGCGCTACTGAATTTCCTAGCCTACCGGCCGATCGGTCGCTGCCGGTACATCCGCGGCTCGCGTCCAGATCGGCGGTAGAGAGTGGCGCGGCTTCACTGGCATGGGAGCCGCGCGGCAGCATAACAATGAAATCGCGGATAGGTTCCGGCGGCACAAACCTAGTTCGGCGTTTTATTGCGATCGGGATCGAGAGCCTTTGCCACCGCATCAACCGCGGCGTCAGCTTCAGCATCCAATTGGGCAGCCCTAGCGCGCCCTTCGTCAGCGGTTTCGCCGCGGAATTTGAGCGAGGCGTGATAAATTTTCTTGCCGGCAATGTCTTCAACATCGGCCGTCAGATCGACGGAGTTGCCGTTAGGTAAGACCTCATGCACCATATCGGCCAGCGCCTCCTGTGCCGCGTCCGTTGCGGCCTTGTCGTCGGCGAAATCTAGAGGATTGTCTCCCCGGTCGACCTTTTTCCCGTCATCGGTCGTGAAACGATATTTCGGCATGTCGCACTCCGTAGCCGTAAGGCCGAATGGCCTCCTGGCTGCCGAACGGGCGCGTCAGAGCTTGGTTCCGCGCCACGCGTCGAACCTCCTCCGATCTACCAGTAGCCAACAGCGCTCGTACGAGTCGTTCCGGTTAGGCTGCGACGTCGCGATCTAGGTGAAACATGACATTCTTCGCGAGATCTTCTTCATCGAGCGCCAGAGGTGCGAACCCAGCCACCATATAAGCAATGCGCTCGCGCTCTTTGTCTCGGTCGTGCTCTGGCACTGAGTCCTTGATAACGTTCCATACTGCTTCCAACGCGGCATATGCCCGAGCGAGATCCGCAGGATCGTTGAGAGACGAAAATGGCATTGCTCCTTCCTCCAAAGCCGTTTCGCAGAAGATGATTTAGGAGCAGCTATTCATCCTTCAAGAGATGAAAATTGGTTGCAAATAACCGGGAACGCCGTGGCCCGCCGACAGTTGAACCACCATCAATCTTTGGGGTGAGATTTCGCCATGGTTGCGTTGCAGGATCCCGTCGCCCCCCAGCCACCGCGCAATCGCCGCGAGCTCTATCGCGAGAAATGCCAGGACGAGGATGGCAATCGCTTCACCGTCATCGTCTGGCAGAACAAGCCCGGCCTATCGACCGTCTCCTACTCCCTCGCAGACGGCACACCGGTCCATTACGAGGACGAGTGCTACTTCGCGACGCCGACGAGGAAGATGCTGACCCGGTGCGAGGATTAACCGCTAATCCTCGAAAGCGATGCCTATCGAGGTTTCATCCCGCCATTTCACCAGAGCAGAGCGCTCCCGACGTAAGATATTGGCGACGACGCGCACGCGTCCCTCGATCTCGACACCCGCTGGTACACGGAGCATTGCCCCACCTGCTGATAGATCGCGGATGATGCAGCTGTAGACCGCGCCTTCATCCGTGACGAGCCTCGCCATCTCAACCATCCGATTGCGTTTTGATGTTCGGGGGAATTCAGCCATGCGGCGGCTATAGGACATCGATGCCAGAGGTGAAATGACCTAGCCTGGCCCCAGGCGGGGGGCAGAAGGCGGCCGAGATTGCTGAGGCACGCCTTCGCCAGTGAGATACCGCGCATGAAATCGGGATGATTTCTCAAAATAAAATGAAATCCTCGCTAGTGAAAACCACAATCTGTGCGCACAAAAATCGTCTGAAGCGCGCTTTGGTTGACATTTCAATTTATGAAATGTAAGCTACTTTATCGAGATTGCTTGGACGGTCGTTGTTATTTTCGCGCTTTGTCGCGGCTCTGATAAACTCCCCCTTTCGAAATCGTTCTGAACTCGCCGTACGTCTTGTCGGCGAGCGACAGGTGTAGCCAAAGGAGGGTTTCTCATGACCACCGGCACAGTTAAATGGTTCAATTCCACCAAGGGTTTCGGCTTCATCCAGCCCGATGACGGCAGCCAGGATGTGTTCGTACACATCTCCGCTGTCGAACGCGCTGGGATGCGGGACCTGCAGGAAGGCCAAAAGCTGGGATACGAAGTCGCTCGCGACAACAAATCTGGCAAGATGGCTGCAGAACAGCTCCAGACTGCGTGATCTGGCAATCGTCGCCGTTGACCACGGATGTACTGGCACCAGCGACTTTAGCCACTCGAAAGGCCGGGCACTTGCTCGGCCTTTTTGTTTTCAATTTAACTGCGAATGGAAATGGTAGTGTTCGAACTTTCAAAACAGCGCTTAACCGCCGACAATCAGTTCTTGAAGATTCAGACGCGGGCTCTCTCTCGCGCGAGGATTATGTCCGAAACGGAAAAGCTGACCCAGCAGCGCGAAGACAACATGCTCAAACTGCGCGGGCTCCGTCTGGCGAACGAGACCAGTGTTAAGCAGGCGGGGCTCGCAGCGCAGATCAAGACGAAATCGCGGAGGCGTCCGGGCTTCAAATAGCCCTAGATCTGCTGGGCGGCCGATGTATTCACCGGTCAGGAGGGTCCGAAGCGATAAAGGCGGCAACCACTCAAAAGACATAGACAAGCCATGTGGAAGGAGCAGGATCGGCGCTGCAGTTGTCTCCATCCGCTTTTTGGAAATGACCGCTGGCGGCGCGCATTGACGCCGCCTAGGCGGAGACCTGTCATGCATACCGGAAAAGGCTCTTTGGTCCTGCGCAATGGGCGCAGGCTCCCTCTCACCTTCCAGTTTGGCAGAAACTACGACGAGACCCGCGCAGGCCATCTTCTCTGCGATACATCCGCACTCGACCCGGCATTGCTGCAGGATCGGCTGCATGTCGTTTGCGATGACGGAACTGCTATCGTCGTTGCGGTGATGCACTCCAGTGATCGACATCTGGCGGTCACAGGGCGGGTTCTGGCGGCCGCGGCCTGATAAAGCTCTGCCATCATAAGTAGATGCGCGGAAGGCAGCGTAGCCATTGGATCGGCCCAGCGACGGCGAAGTGCCCATCACCGCGTCAGCGATCGAGCCAAGCCAAAATCAAACACTGCCCGGACCAAGGAAGCTCAAATGCAGCGTACCCCGAAAACTGGATAATTACGCGGTGGCTGCATCATACGCGCAAACGCATGCGTCCGGATCGATGCTGTGGGAACCGGGGTGCTATCCGATGAAGATGCTTCCGATGGCCGGGATCGCGGCGGCAATGGGATTCGCCGGCCTGAGCGGCTTGACTAGGTCAGACGCTGTCTGGGCCAGGCTGTCCCCGTCCTGCCAGGTCAAGGGAAACATCAGCATCAATACGGGGGAAAGCATTTACCACGTCCCCGGCCAGCGCCGTTATCTGGAGACGAATATCAGTCCGCAACATGGCGAGCGCTGGTTCTGCACGGCGGCGGAAGCGGAAAGCGCCGGTTGGCGACCCGCGAGAAACTGAGGCGGTTGCGCTGAAGTCAAAGGCGCCAAAGCTTACTCGCCCACTAGGCGATGGCTGCCACGGCCATCATGCTCACGGCAACAATCAGCGCGTCATCCATCGGTTCACTCCTGCGGCTCGGCGATGTAGAAGCCGAATGCTGAAGCGCAGGTCAGAACGACGCCGATCTCTAGCAAGCCCATTGTAGCCTCCAACCTGACGATGGAAGAGCAACCGCCCGGAACTGGCCATTGTTCCGCCGCGGGTCGGGCGAACATCGCATTCAGCAAAGAGGAAGAGATCGGCTGGCGAACGCCTCGATCGGAAGCCGCCGGTACATCCGCCACGAGCTCCGATCGAAGGCGGAAGAAGCGAACCGGCACCGAATCCCCGCCGCTCATCGGCATCAAATGCACCTTGACGGGCGGTAGCCCAATGCCCGTGCTTGCTTGCGGCGCTCTTTGCGTGCCAGCGAGTTCAGGTGCTCCCACTGGCGGAGCGATGCCCATAATTTCAAGTCATAGGTTGGGGGCTGCACCAACTGGCTTTCGTTCGTGGCCGGATTGATCTCGCTCAAGCCGCCCTCGTTATCGTCGGTGCATCATTCGATGCCGGACCCTAGGCCCTCGTGGTGCGACGAGCCCTGTCAAAAGACAGAAGCGTGGGAAAACGAAAAAAGCCCCGCCAGCCGGAGCTGCCGGGGTCAGGTAATCGTGGTGTGAGGGTGAGCCCGCCACGCGCGGAGCGTCACGCCGGTTCCCTGTCCGCTGGATTTCGGAGAAAGTGGGAGCGTCGGAGGCCGCAGCGCTATGCGGGCCTCGAGGGCGAACAGCGGTTACCGCCTTGGATCTCGAGGGCAATCGCATTGCTCTCCGGCAGCAAGGAAGCGCACGGCAGCTGAGGAAATAGCGAGCCGCAGAACGGTGCGGCCGGCAAAGATGATCTTGCCGGCTGCGCCGAAGAGCTAAACGCATTTGGTTGGTAGCGAGGCTCTCTCCGACCGCGAGGTCGTTTAGCGCCAAGTGCAGACATTAAGACATCACCGGAAAGCAGACATTGGATGATCAATTCCAGTCTCGCTGTAAACCCTTATCCAGATGAGCTGCTGTACTCGGGCAGTAGCCCAACCCTTCAATCTGCTACAACCTGAAGCGCTGCCTTCAAGAGCGATTGGGTATAGGGATGCTTCGGATTGTCGAAGATATCCTTAGTCCGTCCGCGCTCAACAACCTTTCCTGACTTCATCACGATCAGCTCATCGCAAAGAGCTCTTACGACTTTCAGATCGTGGCTGATGAACATGTAGGCGAGATCATGCTTCCTTTGCAGATCCCGCAGTAGATCGATGATCTGGGCCTGTATCGAAAGATCGAGCGCCGAGGTTGGTTCATCGAGAACCACGAATTTCGGATTGAGGATCATGGCGCGCGCGATCGCGATCCGCTGGCGCTGCCCTCCGGAAAACTCGTGCGGGTAACGGGTGCGAACCGCAGGGTCCAGGCCGACTTCCTCCAGAATCGCTGCGATCATCAAGTCCCGTTCGCCACGCGACGAGCCGATACCGTGTATAAGCAACCCTTCGCCGACGATCTCCGCGACTGATTTCCGCGGACTGAGCGAGCCATAGGGGTCCTGAAACACGACCTGCATGTCACGTCTCAGATTGCGCATGCGCTCGGGGCCGACTTGGTCCAGCGCCACGCCCTGATACCGCACGGATCCTTCGCTTGGGATCAACTGAAGCATCGCGGTTCCTAACGTGGATTTCCCCGACCCGCTTTCGCCCACCACGCCCAGCGACTGCCCTTGGCGGATCGTGAGATCGATCCCGTCAACCGCTTTGACATGGGCCTTGGTACGACGCAGGAGGCCGCCCTTGATGCCGAACCAAACCTTCATATCGTTCGCTTCGACAAGAATGGGCGCCGATGTTGGAGGCGGCACAGGATCGCCTTTCGGATCCGAGTTGAGCAGGTGCTTCGTGTAGGAATGGCGCGGGTTGCCGAATATTTCGGCAGCATCACCCGTCTCGACGATCTCCCCCTTGTTCATCACAGCAACACGGTCGGCCATCTTCCGAACGACACCGAGGTCGTGAGTAATGAGCAGCATCGCCATCCCGAAGCGCCTCTGAAGCTCTTTAAGTAGCTTCAAGATCTGGGCCTGGACGGTGACATCAAGGGCTGTCGTCGGCTCGTCGGCGATCAGGAGCTCTGGCTCGTTGGCGAGCGCCATTGCGATCATCACACGCTGGCGCTGGCCGCCGGAAAGCTCATGTGGATAGGCGCTCAGGCGCTTGTCGGGCATTGGGAGCCCGACGAGAGTCAGCAGCTCGATAATGCGGGAGCGCGCCTTGTTGCCGCGGATGCCTTTATGTAGCGCCAGCACCTCGCCGAGCTGCCGCTCAACTGTGTGCAAGGGATTGAGCGAGGTCATCGGCTCCTGGAATACCATCGCGACCTTGTTGCCGCGGATCGCCTCCAGCTCCCGCTCGCGTGCTTGCAGGAGTTCGCGTCCCTCCAGACGGATACTGCCGCTCAACCGATGCGCGACCGCATGCGGCAGAAGCCGGAGGATCGAGAGCGCCGTCATGGACTTGCCCGAGCCGGACTCTCCGACGAGCGCCAATGTTTCTCCCTTGTTCAAGCTGAACGAGACGCCACGCACGGCCGGCACAGCCCCCTCCGACGTCAGGAATTCGAGCCGAAGGTCTCGAACCTCCAGGAGGCCTTCATGACCGCTCGGGCAGGTCGGTGAGTTCGAAACTGACATGGCGGGTCCAGTCGATCTTTCCGTTGTGTCACGCAGACAGGACGTTCTTGACGGCGCTCTCCAGCCGCTCAGCGGCCGACGCGAGGTGACCGCGTTTGCGCACGAGCCAGGCCTCGTCACGCGCGAGCCCGTCTTTGGCAACGGCGAGCATGCGGATGACTTCGGAGGGCGCTACACTGCCGGTCGTTACGCGCGTCTCCACGAAAATCTCGGGGTCCAGAGCGCTTCGAAGCACGTCTTCCGGCATCGCTATTCCGCCTCCGATCGTCTCTCGGGCCGCCCGGTTGAGCAGTCCAGCCGTGACGGCAGCAGGGCGAATATTCTCGCTCAAGCAGATCCGAACCAGACGCGCGACAACGTGATGAACCTGCCGGAAAGACAGGCCGGTCTCGCGGACAATCACATCGGCCAGATTGCTCGCCGTGCACCAACTGCCTTCGAGCCCTTCGCGCATGCGCCTCTCATGCACGATAAGGGTCGAGATCAGCCCGGTGAACAGGTCTAGCATGCCCTCCGTTGTGGCCAGCGCCTCGTCGATCAGCGGCAGGTCCCGCATGGCCTGGTCGCCCGTTCCCGCCGCGCGAAAGGTCGCCAGCGCCGAGGCAAGCCAGGTAACGGATCCTCCGGCCGCCTTCTTGACGGTCTCGAGCCCGGCCGGGTTTTTCTTCTGCGGAAAGATGCTGCTGGTGCCGCAATAGGCGTCATCCGACTCGACGAAGCCGAACTCCGTGCTCGACCAGACATGGAGATCCGTCGCGAGATCGTTGATCGTCGCCATCACGAAGGACAGGGCCGAGATCGCATCGGCCGCGTAGAAGGCCTCGCGCCCAAGCTTCGAATTCTCAAGCACGCCACCGAAGCCGAGGAGCTCGGTCGTCCGGTTGCGATCGAGCGGCCATGACGTCCCTGCAAGGCCGACAGCCCCGAGCGGATTCAGGTTGACGCGATCGAAGGCCTGGATCAGCCGTTCGAAATCCTCGCAGAGCCTCGTCGCAATGCTGAGAAGATAATGACCGAAGACCCAGGGCTGGGCCTGCTGCATATGTGTGTAGCCGGGCATGATGGTGCGGGCATGCTTCTCGGCCTTGTCGATCAGCGCGGCCCGAAACTGGTTCAACCGCTCGACCACATCGAGAAGCCGGTTGCGTTCATAGAGGCGGCGCACGGTCGTGCCCTGGTCGATGCGGCTGCGGCCGGTATGCATCTGCCCGCCGATATCCTCGCCCATCCGCGAGAACAGGAAGGCTTCGACCTGCAACAGAAAGCTTCCATTCAGCGGATCCATGGGGATGGTTGCCGGATCCATGCCGCGCATTTCCAAGAGCCCATTGAGAATGGCGCTCGCGACGTCACGCGGCAGGATTCCCTGCTCCGCGAGCATGACGGTATGGGCGAGATCAACCTGATTGAATTCACGCGCATGACGCATCTCGCGGGCAAGCCCGGGAATGTCGTGGTATTTGATCAGAGCCTCTGCCGGCGGGCTGCTCAGGCGGGCTTCAGAGAGCAGGAATTGATGCTCGGTGACCGGCTTGTTCATGGTAATATCCAGTTCGTCACGAGGTTTGTCGTGCGCGGCGAGGCCATCCGGCTTCGCGCCTTGGCAAGGTCGTCTGGACGGCGGTTGATCCCGCCGCCGCAATGGCGTTTCCCATCGGCTAGGTTCAACGGACATTCGTTCGTCAGCGGCCGGAAGGCGGCAGCCGCCCCTATTTTGTGACCTGGTCGAGCTTGATGATCTCGTCGCCATAGACTTCGAGGCCCTTCAGCCCCTTGGCGATGCCGATCAACTGAACCTGATCGAACAGGACCAGCGAGTTCGGCGCTTCGTTCCAGACGATCTTCTGGACATCGGCATAGGCCTGCATCCGGCTGGTGTAGTTCATATCGACGGAGGCCTTGGCCAGCAGCTCATCGATCCTAGGCTGCTTGTACCCGGTGAGATTCGAATCGTCGGTGCTGGAGAATTTGCGCCGCAGCCGCCAGTCCGCATTGGTCACGCCGGTGCCGAGCAGCCACATATTGGCGTCGTTGCTGCCCCTGCCGGTGCCCTTGCCGGTCTCGGGACGATAAAGCGTCTTCTGATAGGTCGCCCATTCCCAGACCTTGAATTCGGTCTTCAGTCCGATGGCGTTCAGATAGCCCTGGACCGTCTCGGCGACGGCCTTGTCCTTGGCGTAGCGGCCGGCCGGGGTCCAGATGACGATCGGCTCGTTATATCCGCCGGGAAACACCTCCGCGATCATCTTGCTGGCTTTGTCCGGATCGTAGGCGTAAGGCGGCTGGCCGGGCGCGCGACCCTGCACGCCGCGTGGGAAGATGCCGTCCGGCACGCGCCCGTAGCCGTTCAGGATTTTCTCGATGATGGCCTTGCGATCGATTGCGTGGTTGATCGCGAGGCGCACGCGAGGGTCAGCGAATGGCGGCTTGGTAGTGTTGAGCTCGAAGAATATCTGGAACGAGCTCGGTTCGGTCACGATCGCGGTCGCAGCGTTCCTCCTGACTTTTTCGGTCGCCTCGGGCGGAATGTTGAGAGCGATATCGGCATTGCCAGTGGTCAGCTCGATCACGCGCGCTTCCGCCTCGGGCACCGGCCGGAACGTCATCTTGTCAGGCTTTCCGGGCGTGCCAGCATAATCGGGATTACGCTTGATCACCAATTGCTGCGCGGGCACCCATTCGGACAGCATGTAGGGGCCCGTGCCGACGGGATTGCGGGCATAGGCTCGGCCGCTCTTCTTCACGGCTGTCGGGCTGTTGATCCCGGCATATTCTTCCGCGAGGACCTCGAGCAGCATCGGCGATGGCTCTTTGGTGACGATCTCGACCGTCTCGGGATTCTTTGCGTTCACCTCGCTGATGCTGGTGAACAAGGAGCGGTTCGGAGAACCCAACGCCGGATCGAGAATACGCTCCAGGCTGAACTTCACCGCCTCGGCATCGAACGGCGTGCCATCGTGAAACTTGACGCCGCGACGCAGCTTGAACGTCCAGCGCAGCCCGTCCTCCGACTTGGTCCAGCTCTCGGCCAGGTCCGGGACGATTTCGTCGAGCTTCGTGTCCTTCCAGCGTACGAGCGTATTGAAGATGTTGTTGAAGACGATCTGCGATGGCGTGCTGCGTGACACCGCGGGATCGAGCGTGTCGACATCCGTTCCCTGCACGATACGCAGATTGAATTCGGCCCGCGCGGACGTCGGTGCGGACAGGTACATGATGCTGCTCAGCAGCGCGAGGCCGAGACCGAGACCTTCGCGACGCGTGATTTTCAGGAATGACGGCTGCATGGTTTCCCTCTCTTTTTTGAGTTTTTGTCGGCTAGATCGCTTTGCGCGAGCGCGGATCGGCATAGTCCCGCAAGGCATCGCCCACGAGGTTGAAGGCGAGGATGACTGCGAACAGCGTGATGCCGGGTGCCAGGATCACATGGGGGTGGCTGGTGATGTGCGCGCGCGACGCCGCGATCATCGCGCCCCATTCGGGGATCGGCGGCTGGGGTCCGAGCCCGAGGAAGCTCAGTCCGGACCCGATGAGGATCGCCTCGGCGAGCGACAGCGTGCCCTGGATGATGATCAGGGATGTCGTGTTCGGCAGGATATGCGAGAACAGGATGCTGGAATCCCGGGCGCCGAGCGCTTTCGCGGCGACCGTGAACTGGCGTCGTTTCAGCGCGAGGATCGGTCCGCGAAACAGGCGCACATTGGCGGGGATCGTCGAGATCCCGATCGCGAGCGTCAGGCTGAGCACGCCGGATCCGAGGACGGTCACTACGATTATGGCGAGCAATGTCCGAGGGAATGCGATCATGAAGTCCATGAAACGCATCACCGCATCGGTGAACCAATTCTCGTAATAGCCGCACAGGCTGCCGATCAGGACGCCGAGTATCATTGCGATGGCCACGCTGACGAGCGCGACGATCAGCGTGATGCGGGCACCCCAGACGACCCGCGCCAGCAGATCCCTGCCCAATTCGTCCGTGCCCAACGGATGAGCCAAAGAGGGCGATAGAAGCGAAGTATCGAGCGTCACCCGCGTGGCCGTCTCCCAGTCGAACAGGAAAGGAGCGAGAAGCGCGGCCATCAGGAAAATGGCCATAACGAAGGTGGCGAGGAGCGTGACGTAGTTTTTCTTGCGAACAAGATATCCCAAGAAACCCATTGTCTTGGCGCGCCTACGAATAGGTGATGCGAGGATCGATGATGCCATAGATCACATCTACGAAAAGGTTGATGGCGACGACGGAGAGAGCAAAGACAAGGATCGTTCCTTGAATGACGTATATGTCCCTGATCATGATGGCTTCGACCATGTAACGGCCCATGCCTGGCCAAGCGAAGACGGTTTCAACGATCGCGGCGCCTCCGAGCAGGCGGCCGAAATCCAGCCCCAGCATCGTGACAATCGGGATCGACGCGTTACGCATCGCGTGGCGATAGGTCACCTTCGTCCAGGACAGGCCCTTGGCCCGCGCAGTGCGAATGAAATCCTCGGACAGGATGTCGAGCATGTTGGAGCGCGTTAGCCGCGCGAAAGCCGCGACATAGGGCAGTCCGAGGGTCAGGGCCGGCAGCACAAGGTGGCGCCAGGTTCCTCGCCCCGTCGGCGGTACCCATCCCAGCATGGAGGCGAAAACCAGCATCAAGACCAGGCCGAGGAAGAACCCCGGTATCGAGATGCCGAGCACCGCGAGGCTGGTCACGAAACGGTCGGCGGCGCCGCGCGGATTCAACGCCGAATAGATGCCGAGCGGAACGCCCAGGACGAGCGCGACCAGCATCCCCGCGACGGTCAGTTCGAGCGTCGCCGGGAATGTTCTGGCAATACCTTCCGTTACCGGTGCAAGTGTCTGGAAAGAATCACCGAGATCTCCTTGGGCGATTTTCTTCAGGTAGATCCCGTATTGCACCGGCAATGGCTGATCGAGCCCGTAATTGGCCCTGATCTGAGCAACGTCTTGCTCTGTCGCATCTGGTCCAGCCGCCATCCGGGCAGGGTCGCCAGGGATCAGGTGGAGAATAATGAACACGGCGACCGACACGCCCAGAAGCATGAGCGGCAACGTCAGTAACCGTCGAATTATATATGTCCCCATGGGCTAATGCCTCTGTAATGGTACCCGGCAACGCGCGGCGCTGATGGCCTCTGGACGAAAGCGTCCATGCCAATCTCTGCTCGCGAGCCGGCGAACCCTCAGATTCAGCAGCACCGCCTTGCAAAATTCAACTGCATGCGCCCTACTGGCTCTATAAGGAAATGTGATGCTCAATCGCCTGGTGTTGCGATAACCGGGTGAGCAGAACCCGGAAGTCTGAATGCAGCTCAACCCGCGCCAGATCGAGGCATTCCGCACGGTGATGCTGACCGGCAGCATGACCGCCGCCGCCGAAAGACTGAAAGTCACGCAGCCCGCAGTCAGCCGCCTGATCCGAGACCTGGAGGCTGAGCTGGATCTAAGGCTGTTCCGCAGGGAAGGTAATCGGCTGGTGCCGAACCACGAGGCCACCATCCTGTTCGCCGATGTGGATAGATTTTACGTTGGGTTGGACAGGGTCGCCAAAACAGCCAACGAGCTGAGGCATGCAAATGTCGGAGCCTTGAGGATTGCGTCGATCGGCGCGCTCTCGCTGAGCTGCATCACGCATGCGATCAGCATTCTTCATACCGCTCACCCCGCCGTCGACATTTCGCTAGAAAGTCTCAACACGCCTCAAACTCTCGACCTGGTAGCAGGGCGTCACTTCGATATCGGGTTTGCGCAGGCTGTAGCAGAGTTTCCCGGCGTTCGACTGACGCAGATGCCATCGGTCGAGACGGTATGCGTCATGCCTTCAACATACCCGATTGCGAGCAGGGATTTTATTGAACCACGTGATCTGGAAGGGCTTCCCTTCATCTCGCTCGGCCGAAACAACCCTCAACGCCTAAAGATCGATCAGCTTTTCGACGACCTGAACGTTCGGCGTCAAATGCTCCTTGAGACATCTCTTGCAGCGAGCGCAATCGGCTTGGTTGAATCGGGACTTGGTGTCTCAATCGTCGATCCCTTCACTGCGACTTATTTGAGCGGCCGAAACGTTGTGACGCGGCCGTTCAAATCGAATTTTTGCTTTGATATTGTTGCCGTACAGCCGATTCATCATCAGCAATCAAAGCTTTGCAAGGAATTCATCCAGATCATGATCGATTTATTTAAGAAGCAAGCGTCCTCACGCGAAAAATAAAGATCATGACGATAGACGGGAGCATGTAATCTATGACGGGGGACAAGGATCCGCGGATTATCGCGATTGAGCCCGGCGATCGCCTGGTTGTGCTGGCTCGGATCCTAGATGCGTCGTCGGAGCACGCGAAGCGCGCGCTCGAACGGGAAGCGAGCGAGCGGCGCCAGCTTGGCGGCACTTGCCTCGGCCAAGGTCTCTACCGCCACGACTCGATTTTCAGAGGGCAATCCGATGCCGCCGTCTGGAGCCATGCCGAGTTCACCTATTTCCGGGAAATCATCTCAGGCGATGTGATCGATCGGCTCGTCCGGTCGCCTCCGGTCCCAAGCGTAGTGCTTTTGCGCGCCGAAATCCTGCTCACGACGCCCGCGTCTTTCGTTCTTCCCACGAACTGGTCGGGCTCGTCGCATCGTCCTGGCCACAAACCCTCGATTGAGTACCTCGATGTGCACCCATCCCGACTGGCGGATTACCGGGAGATCATGCGTCGCTACATCGGACCTGCAGCGGCGAAGCTCGTCGCCTTGAACAAGCTGGAGACGTTCAGATCGATGGAGGCGGCCGCCGTCTTGTTCCAGGATCCCTCGCTTGGCTCGGCCTGGAACCAGATCCACCTCAGCGAGGTGGTCGCGGAAGGATTTCGCGGCTTTGGCGAGGAACTCGATGCCGCATTGCGGCAGACCGTGCCGGATGGCAGCTTCGCCAACGTTTTCGCCAGGCTGAATGACATCCGGACTATTCCTCGCTGGACCCTGAACCTTCCGGTGTTCGAGGATGATGCCGCCGTGGGCAACTAGGCCGGGAGCCACTCCCCATAGCTCAGCCGCAGAGCGCCAACAGCTGACATTGCGCGATTGCCGGGAAGCGGACCTACCTAGAATGTCAGAGCGGCAGGCGATCCCAAACTGCAAATTTCACGAAACGAACTGACGCCGGTACGCGTTCGTCGCTGGGCTCAGGTTGGGTTTGCGACAATGGCACGGATATCCAGTTGGTCGTCGTACATTTAGCGACCGCTATCTCGCTGTGACCGAGCGCATCTCGCCGCTCGCCGCGTAAGAACATTTTTGAAAAGACTGACGGCCAAGGAACCATTGGCTGCCGCCACCGTTAATCTCGGCTCGGCGGAGACCATATGGCACACAAGTTTACCATCAGCCGAGTCGGTTCAGACTCGGCCGTTCGAGACGCAGCCGGAGCCGTTTATGGGCTTAGCCCCACCATGGCCGACGTATGCGAGACGGCGGATCGCATGGCCAAGCGAACGAGCACCACGGTCACGCTAACCGACGAAGCTCGGATATACCGGAACTCCATTGGAATGGCTCACCGCTATCGGTAGCCGTGCGGTCGCTTCGCCCCACGACCAGCCCTCCAGCTGAGTTATCGATTTCCGGTCAGCGACGTATGAATGGGGTGCGAGCCGACTACTCCGTTCGGGCGGCTAGCATTCTCGGTTCCCGCGTCGCACGCGGACATCGGCCAAACCAGAGAAATCGACAGTCTAGGCATACACGGTCGCATTGCCGTCGCACGAGCGCGAGGATTTTCAGGACCTCCGGGAGCTGGCAAACGATCACAACGAGATGTCGTCACTCCGATATTTGGCAGGCTGCCGCACCGCCGGCCAGAACGTTGCAGGCGACAAAATGGAGGCGCGTCCCCAAGCTCCTAACCGAAGGAAGATTGCTCGACCTCACTCTTCATGGCCGGTAGGGTGACATGGCTTGGTCTCGCGCATGAGAACAGGGCACATCGGGAGAACCAAGCCATGGCCAACGCCGACACGTTCTTCCTCCAGCCGTTCAAGACACATCGAAAGCGCTTGGTGCCCAGCCAATGCGTTCCAGCCAAGAGCCGGCATCACGCGCTCAATGAAGGTGAGCGCCTGAGCAAAACGGCCGAGGGTTTGGCTGTCATCCACGTCGTTGCGGACGACGAGACCGGTGAGGTGAGCGAGCTTTCTGTGCTGGCACGTCACGGCACGATTCCTGAGGAATTCGAAGAGCAGATTAGGGCGCTTTGAGACTAAACGCGGCGGCGTTGGCCGGTGTTGAGGCCCTTCTTCATCGGCGACCTGTCACGGCTGCGGGGTGCTTCTACGGAAGCGACACCAGCCCGGCCCGGACAACTGGGAGCGCAAAAACGCAACTCTGCAACGCAACGAGTCCTCAGCGGACCGCAAAATCAGTCGTTCCGATGGGGTGTAACAGCATCGGTTCCAGCGTTGTTGGCTCAGGACAGCTAGGAGCGGGATGCGGCCATAATCGCAAGAGTGGAAATAATCGCTCCTAGGCTTGCAAGAGAACCCTACGCACACCATTTTAATTCAATCTTGAAACGCATCGGGATTATACTTCATAGCATTTGCGCGAAGCGCCCCGATCTGGGCAAAACGGAGCCCAGCCATGACAAATATTTCCGGGCACTGGTTCATTTATCGCGTTTGGGCCGCAGACCGCTATCTGGTTTGGTTCGCGCCTGGTGGCCTCATCGCCGCGTTCGCACTGGCCTTTGCACTCGTGCTGAAATGATGTCTCCCATGCAACCGCACCGGGAAAAGGCTCGGCTTGCAGCCGCTGGCTATGCTCCTGCGCCGGAGGCTTCGGCCCTGATCTATGGAATGATCGGCATGGCGCTCTTCAGTGTCGGCATGTGGGGAGCGGGCAGGTTTTATGACGTGCCTCTGATCCCCCATTTGTCGTTGATTGTCGTTGGCTCGCTGATCGCATTTCCCGTTGGCATCTGGCTGCGAAAGAAGCGGAAGCGGCGCCATGTTGATGCCTATCAGGCCGAGCTGGTGTGTCTTGGCGCAGGGTGCAGGTCATGAGCCTCGACTTTCCCAACTCGATCCGGCGTTACGAACCCGGCCGCGGCTGCGTGAGCTTCTGGGGTTCTGAAGCATCGCTGGAAGTCATGTTCCAGATCGAGCTCGATGTTCTGCGGACCTTAAGTCCCGCTGTCATCGACGGAAGCGAGGGTTCGTTCCTGGTCGCATTCGACCTCAATCGCTCAGCCATATTGCAGGCCGCTCGCTCCGCCTATCTGAAGAAGCGCGGGGGCTATCATCGGCTCTCGGCCGACGCCTTCCGCTAGCATGGGCCGGAGCTTTCGGCCGCACCTAAAGGACTGGCGAGGACAGCGGGTTGGCTCGGCCTGTCTCACGTGGCGACTTAGCGTTTGTCCAGTCATCGTCAATCGCAGGAGCGCGACATCATGAGCGAACGGCGAGAGCTATATCGCAGCCCCACCGGCGACTGCTGGTTTCTGGGGCGGGAGCCGACGAGCGGTGCAGCATTCGTGATCTATCAACCGAACGGTCCAGGAGGGGGCCAGCTGTCGCATGTCGAGTTGGGAGCCTTCCTCGTCTCCGGAAAGTCGGACCGTCCCGAGCAACAGGCCTTGCTCCGCCTCATCGGGACGCTTGTCGATGTGCCTCCCTACGCGAATCGGGCGTGACGTCGTGATACCGGCTCCGGCCGCCATTCGGGTTCGGCTGCTGTACCGTCGCCTTTACCGAGATCAGCATCTGCGGCTTTTCCTCGTACCCGAAACGTGACTTGCGATGTCCGGCGAAAGGGCGCTCAATTCGGCTACAGTTGTCTCCATAACGCTTCTGGAAATGACCGTCGCGGCGCCTGTCACGTCGCCAAGCGGAGACACAAGCCATGCTCAACGGAACCGGGTTGGTCACTTTACGCAGTGGCCGGAGGCTGCACGCCAAATATCAGTTTGGCACGCATCAGGAGCATCATTGGGTCGGATATCTGATCTGCGACACGGAAACTGCCGATCCGAGCGAGTTCTCCTACAAGATCCTTCTTCAATGCGAAGGCGGGATAGCGATCGAGCTTGCCGTTACCAACTGGACGGATCGCTACATGGCAGTCGTGGGGCGCCCGTTGCCGGAGTTCAATCAAGTCGCTTGAAAGAAACGCGCGGCGCGCTTCCAGTTAATTTGGCCTCGCCGGGACCTCAAACGGCCACAATGATCGACCAATAATAAATGATCGATGGAGTCGCTTAGCTGGCATCGCGAAATCGCGGTTTGCCCGACTTCTTTTCTCTTTCGACATCGCTCGCCGCTTTGCGGCATCCGCTGCCGGCATAATGCCGGCCGTTTGACACGTCGCGTGGCCGAGCCGCGCGCCATGGGATTCATATGAACAAGATCATCGACAAAAACAAAAAAGAACACCGTATCGGCAATGCAGCGTTGACACCTTTGTCTCCGCGTCCTGCACCGATCTGCAAACCTGTTTCAGGTGGTCTCTCGCGCGCTGAATTGCGTGAAATCGTCGCTGAGATCCTGGGTTGAGGGGGAAGAACCATGAATCTGAATCGTCGCGAGCGAGGCCAAGCCGCTTAACAGGGCTGACGATCAACGATCGTGATGCCGCGTAGAAGGCCCAGCAGCTTCACGGTAGATTCTTCGACGGGATTGTCGCGCTATCTGAGTGCTGATCAGCCTCCTTGCGCAGCCGCTGTTCCTTCAGCCGGGCTGTCTTCGCGTCGCGCTCCTGGTTGGAGCTTTCAGTCTCCGACAGAAGGCGATTCCGCGACAGCGATTGGGTCTGCGTCTTCAGGAACGCAGCCTCCGCGTGGGTCCGGGATTTCGAGTGCTCGGTCATTTTGCTTCCTCCTGTTGGGCGGCTACAGCCGCCGCTCCGCCCGGTCGTAGCTCCGGATCATCCTTGAGAGCCGGATACCGGCGATTTAGCCTTTGCTTTTGAAACGATGATCTGGTCGTGACCGATCGCCCGTTCGCGGCCATCGATGCCCCGAACCCGATAATGACGCTCACCGCTCTCCCGCGCCGGCATCAGGCGAATGATCTCATAGTCGCCCTCTCCAGAGCGATCGGCGAAGCCGAACGACAGGCGCACGGTGTCGCCGACCTTGATGGGACGTTCGGTCATGGCTTTTCGCTTTCGAGAGTGGGTTGTCCGGCGGGAAGCCGCTTGTCTTTGCCGGGCGCATTTGTGAACGCGCCGTCCGGCTGCATCGCCTCCAGTAGTGCTGCGACCTTCACCGTGGCGAAATGGCAGAAAGTGTCCGAGACCGCATAGGGCAGGACGATCATGTCGCCGTGCCGCAGCGCACCACAGGTATAGACGACGTTCGGCACGTAGCCTTCCCGTTCCGAAGGCTCGGGCTGGACGAAAGGCTGGCGCAGGCGCCCCAGCACTTTCGAAGGATCGGCCTTGTCGAGCAGGACCGCACCGATCGTATATTTCCGCACCGCCCCGACGCCGTGGATCAGGAGCAGCCAGCCTTCGTCGAGCTCGATCGGCGAGCCGCAGGTGCCGATCTGCACGAACTCCCACGGGTATTGCGGCTTCAGGATCGCGACCCCACCGTTCCAGGTCAGGAGGTCATCCGAATAGATCAGATGAAGGTTCTCATTGTCCTGCCGGGAGATCATCGCATAGCGGCCGCCGAGCTTGCGCGGAAACAGCGCCATGCCTTTGTTCACGGCGGCGGAGCCTCGCAGCGGCGACAGCCGGAACGACAGGAAGTCGCGGGTCTCGATCAGCTCCGAGCGGATCGACCTGCCGTCATAGGCTGTGTAGGTGGCCCGATAGAACGTGCCTTCATCCTCCTCGAACGCAACGAAGCGTGCGTCCTCGATGCCGTTCGACTGGGATGCGGTCACGGGAAAGATCACCCGCTCGCTGATGTCGCTATCAGCCGCGAAGACGACCTCGACATCCTCGCCATCGAGCCGCGCCATTCGGTTGTGCAGGGTGGCGATCGTTGCGAGGCGCGAGGTGGGGTCGACGCTAACCTCGCCACCGGCCGCGATCGACCCGGAGCGGAACGTCAGGGACGAGATGTGCCCCTCTCCAACCGCACGAACGCTGAGGATGAAGCGAAGCCCGCCAGCTGGAGCATCGGACTGGTCGGGATGCGCGATGATGCTCGGGTTGAAGAGTGCCGCCGCCTCGAACGAATACTCGTGCAGGAAATAGGCCCCGACCAGCTGGCGTTGGACCTTGGTGAAGGCGCCGTGAGCAGCGAACGCGTCCTCCATCTCATCGGCACGCGCCTCGAACCGCTCCAGCAGGTTGCGATGCCGGCCGTTGAAATTCTCCAGCACCTCGGCAAGCAGGTTCGCCGCCACCTCCGGAGCGAGCGACAGAACCCGGTTGACAATATGGTTCGCCTTGGCCTTCTCGGCAGGATTGAAATCCCGTGGCTCGCCCGCAGGGCCGAACCGACGCACGACGACCCGGGAGGGGTCGGGATGCAGGTACAGGGTCTGCCTGTTCAGGAAACTGGGCTGGGACAAGACGTCCGCCGATCTGTTTTGAGCAAGGTCGTCGAAAGCTCAGGCGTGCAAGGCCCGAAGCGGCGCCAGTCTCGGGCGATCCCCGCTGACGCGGGCAAGCTGACGAATCTCGGCGAGGCTGAGCAGGTACGATACGACGGATTCACCGCCGCGGTTCTCATTTGGCCGATCGCGATGGAGGCCGTCACGGCAGGCACCGGTGTCCAGGTCGACGAGGGGCGTGGAGAGGTCATTGTCGCCCAGGAACCAGGCGAAAGCGCGCGCGGCTTCGTTGCGCCATTGCGGATCGCCGTCGGCGCGCCAGGCCGCGAGGCAGGCTGAAATAGCTGCCGTCGCTTCCAGTGGCTGCTGATCAAAGGCCTTCGGTGGGCTACGCTTGTCGCCGAAACTCTCCGAGCCGACAGGCCTGAACAGGCCTGCCCGCGTTGTCTGGAGATGCGTTAGCCAACGCAGCGAGCGCAGGCCAGCCTCGACATAGGCCGGCATCTTCATCGTCAGTCCCGTCGCGATCAGGGCTTGGGGCAGGCGCGCGTTGTCGTAGGAGAGCCCATCCTCGAACCAGATCCAGTCCGGCGTCTCGACCGTCGCGATCAGGCCGAGCAGGCGGTCGGCGAGACGCGTACGGAGCGAGATGGCGGCCGTCGTGGTGCAATGAGCATCAAGACCCAGCAAGGCAAAAGCCCAGGCACGCGGGGAACTGAAACGCTCGATGGCGGGCAAGGCCTCGGCGAACAGAGCGGTAGCCCATTGCCGCCGCGAAACGCTCGCATCGTCGCGCGCGCAGACACCGAGCGCCCACAGCGTACGCCCATGGCTGTCCTCCGACCCGGCTTCCTCGAGCCAACGTCGATCGAAGCTCATGAAGTTGCGGAAGCGCCGTCGATCGGGATTCCAGGCGTGTTGGATGAAGGAGGCAAAGCGTGTCGTTAGCGCGTCCGCCAGGCGCTCCTCGCCAGTGCCGTTCAGGGCACTGGCGAGGAGCAGAGCGCGGGCATTGTCATCGACGCAATAGCCATGCGAGCGGTCCGGCACGGAATGAACCGCGTGCTGGAACAGCCCGGTATCGTCGCACATGGACAGGAGGTGGCCGGTCTGCGTCTCCGGCGGCGGTGCCGTTGCCGGCAGGGCTTTCGGCCGGCTGGACCCCGTAACAGCGCTCAGCACACGGCCTCGGCGGGCCGTCTCGAAAGCGGCGAGATAGCGTTTCGCGGTTCGCTCCCAGGTCATCGAACGGCTGCTCGCATAGGCGCGCAGCCTCATGGCCTGGCGCCGGGGCGCATCTGTCAGCAAGCCTGCGATCTCGTTACCGATCGCGACGACATCGCCGAAGGGCACGAGGACGCCGCGCCCGTCGCCCAGCAATTCCTTGGCATGCCAATAGGGCGTCGAAACCACGGCCTTGCCCAGCCCGAAACTGTAAGACAGCGTGCCTGACGTCATCTGCGCTTCGTTGAGATAAGGCGTGACATAGACGTCGCACATAGAGATGAAGCCGAGCAGCGTCGCCTGATCGACGAACCGGTCGAGGAAGACGACGTGATCCTCGACTCCGAGCTCGCACACACGCGTCGTCAGGCTTTCGCGATAGGCCTCGCCATGCTCGCGGACGAGATGGGGATGCGTCGCGCCCAGAACCACATACATTGCATCGGGGCGGCGCCTCAGGATCGAGGGCATCGCGTCGATCATCACCTCGATGCCCTTGTTGGGCGACAGCAGGCCGAACGTCAGGATGACGGAGTGGCCGCCGAAGCCCAACCTTTCCTTGGCTTCATCGGGCTCGACAAAGGCAAATTCGGGAATGCCGTGCGCGATCACCTCGATCTTGTCCGCCGGCAATCGATAGACGGTCCGCAACAGGTCGCGCCCCTTCTCCGCCATGACGACTACGCGAGCCGAGGCATCGACGATCCGTTCCATCACGTCGCGCTGCGCGGCATTCGGTTCGGCCAGGACAGTGTGGAGTGTGGTGACGACGGGCATGGTCAAGCGCGAGAGCAGCGCCATGATATGACTCCCGGCCTCGCCACCGAAGATGCCGAATTCGTGCTGAAGGGAGACGACGTCGAAGCGGCCTTCGTTCAGGAAATCGGCTGCACGCGCATAGTCTTCGAGCCGCTGGTCGGAAATCTGGCAGTGCACGGGGAACGGATAGTCGTAGCCGTCGCCATGGTCGTTCATGGCCACGATGGATGTGTCGATATCGGAGGATGCGATCGCCTGCTGCAGATCGGTGGTGAAGGTCGCGATCCCGCAGCGGCGGGGCAGCGAGTTGCCAATGAAGGCGATGCGTTTGGTCGGGCTCATGATCGTGCCTCCGTGGACGGAATCGGGAATACTGCGAATGCTGGAGGCGGCCCGGTCGGCGGTGAAACCGTCTCGCGGAACCTGGGCATGCCGTCGCCGTCGACACGATGCAGAAGGTCGCGGCTAGGTGTTGCCGCGTCATAGGCGACGAGACAGGACAGGCCGGCTTTGCCCGGCACGATGCGCACGCTCTGACCCTCGATGAAGCAGCCTTGGCCAATGCCGATTTGCAGAGCGCCGATCGTGGCGTCGCCGGCGATGGTGACCAGCCAGGTCTCGCATCGGACATCGAGGTCCCAGATCGATCCGGCAGGCAGGTCGATCCGCTCGAAGACGAAATACGGATTGACGACGAGCACGGTCCGACCATCGCTCAGGCGCCCGGCCGGCGCGGCGCGTTGCGCGGGTCCGCGATGAGCTGCCGCGACGCCCTGCTCGATATGAAGTTCACGAGCGCGGCCATAGTCGAACAAACGGAATGTCGTGTCGCTGCGCTGCTGGATCTCGGCCAGCACGAGGCCTGGACCGATCGCGTGGATCGTCCCGGCGGGAACGGCGATGACCTCGCCCGCAGCCGGCTTGTGCCAAGCGACAAGCCGGGCGATCGCGCCATCGGCAATGGCGACCCGCAGTTGCTCGGGGGTGACGGCCGCCGTGAGCCCGACTCCCACCATAGCGTCAGGGGCCGCGGACAGGATGTACCAGGCTTCCGTCTTGCCGCGCGGCAGCCCCATCCCATGGGCGGCGGCATCGTCCGGATGCACCTGGATCGACAGGGGCTCCTGCGTGAACAGGAGTTTGAGCAGTAAGGCGGGCTCCGGCGCGTGTTTATCGCAGCGCTGGAACCAGAGTTCGCCGATCGGAACGCTGGGATGCCCCGTCCCGCTCCAGGGGAGGAGGTCGGTCGACCCCCAGGGCTTGGGGATCAGCTCGATGCAGGCTTGTTCGAGCGCCATTGCGGGCTCCTGGTTCATGCGGCCGGACATGACGACGGGTTGTCGCGCGCGGGCCTTGGGTAGCGGCGGTTCACGGGGCGTCGGCGCAAGCAACCGCGTATCGCGAGCGGCATCGGTTGGCTGGCGCGCATCAGGAGGACGCCAGCCGTGCTCCCGGTTTTGAAGCAATCTTCCGAACGATCGAGCCGTTCGACGCGGCATCGAAGCGCGCGATGGCCAAGATGAGGCGTCAAATGCGCCCGCGGCGGGATACAGCATGCCGGATCAGCGGTGGCCAGCGCGCGGATCCCTCGCCGGTGTCGTCTTAATAAGCGCTGAGGTCAGCCTCCAACGCGCTGGCCAGTTCGCCCGGGCTCACCGCGAACACCTGGGAGTTGCCAAACGAAGAGAGCGACGGTGTGTGCAGCATGGTGGCGATCTGGCGATAGGCCAGAAACGAGGTGGCTGGAATCTCCTCCTCGTCGACCACCACGCGGTAGGTGCCGGCAGGCTGCATATGGTCTATCGCGCTCAGCCTGAACGGCTTCCTGAACGTGACCGTGGTTTGCCGGCTGCGAATGTTCACGTCAGCTCTTCTTCTTCGGCTTTCCTGCAAGTTCGAGCGTCATCGGAAGGCCCTTTGCCGATACGGGCACGGCCGCCGCTTCTTTCTTCTTCTTGGGCTTCTTGGCTTCTCGATTGCCGCGCGTCTGTCCCTTGGCCATACAAATCTCCTCTTGCTGAGCAGGGAGGCGTCATAAACGCCACCATTTCCGCGCTGCTCACGCGGAATGGTTCATGATCGACGGACGATGTCGCTGCGTACGGTTGTCGCCGTTGCGATCGTCTCAGGTCTTGGACATGCCGAGCGTTTCGGCGCAGGCCTTGGCGACGGCCGAGTCCGGTGACGTGCTACCGATCATCGTGGCCCAGCCTCCCTTGGCGATGAAATCGCCCTGGCTCCATGAACTGATCTTCTTCAGTTCGGCGAGGGCTGCATCGACATTGGGTTGCTTCTGAAAATTGCTCACGCAGATCGGAGACAAGGCCGCGACAACGGCATTCTCGGCTCTCAGCTTCGCCACGCGTTCGCTCGACGAAGCCGTCGACCACCCACCCCAGGTAAAGCCGAGAACGGCAAGGGCAACAGCACCGCCAACGGCACCCCAGATGGCAGGTTTGGTTTGAGAGGGGATTTTCATGGAAAATCCTTCCGATTTGCGGAATGAAAATCTTCCGTGAAAGAATGTATCATAGAATTAGAAAATAATCCTGTTTATTTATCTCACGAAGGCGAGATCGAATATTATTTCTTCTCCACGATTTACGTACCTTCCCGATGCCTGAAATTTCAGTTCAGTTGCAAGGAAGTCGGATCATACGGTTCCCAAGCCTTGCTCACTCGAGATGACGCGCTTGACCGCCTGCCGCGTCCGTTGTCTCCGCGAACTGAAGGCACAGCCGGCAGATGCCTCGAAGAGACGTTTCCACGTCGTCGGCGAGCAAGGGGCCCTTGATATCTGCCAACGGACTGGAAACTTGCGACAGTTCGCCGAGGACGAGGATCGCCATCGGCAGACGGCGGCGAAGGCGCCGAAGCGCATACTTCACGTGAGCGGCATTGTGGGGGCCGATATAGCAAAGGCAGATCAAAGCCGGTCCGCGCGCGGCAAGGCGCTCCATACCGGGAGCCAGCAGCGCGGTGGGAGGCAACGCCTCCGCCGCCAATCCATGCTTCTCCAGGATCTGGCCCAGCATGAGCGCGGCTGCCTCATCGAGTTGCGATCGCGCGCCGATGCAGATCACTCCACCTCCGTCTCGAAACGTGTCCTTCAGCTCAGCCGCGGTGAGTACGGGCAGATCGGACGCACCTTCCTGTTCGTTGGTCTGTTCAACCGCCGCCTCGGTCTCGGCGTCTGCGGCGCCGGCGCCGCGCGAAGGGCGACCGTCGTCATGGTCGGACAAGTCCTCGAGGACCTCGCGAATTGTCGCAAGGATCTGGTTTCGCCTGGGAGCATCGAGAACGCCGCGCGCCTCGTCTGCTGCGGCGAGCCGCAAGCCTTCGAGCGCGACCTCGTCATAATAAGCGGATAGCGAGCGCTCTTTCAGAACCTCCTCAGCCTTGTCGGCTGCTTCCGCGGGGTCTCCCGCGAGGATCCGCTGATAGAAGATCTCCGGCGCCGACAGTGCGGGTCTGTCCCCCAGCATCACGTCCAGAAATTCCAGTCTTTCGACATGCCGGCCAAGGACCACGAGACACACGGTCAAAGGGGTTGCCAGGACCAGCCCGATAGGACCCCATAACCAAGTCCAGAATGTTGCCGCGACTACGATGGCGATCGGCGAGAGCCCGGTGGAGCGGCCATAGGCCAAAGGTTCGATCACATGCCCGACGAGTGGCTCGGCGATCACGAACAAGGCCGCCGTCCACACGAGCATCATCCAACCGGGATCGACCGATGCGGCGATCACCATCGGAAAAACGGCCGAGAGGACGGCGCCAAGATAGGGAATGAACCGCAGGATCGCCGCCAGAATTCCCCAAAGCAAGGCGCTGGGAACGCCGATGGCGGCAAGGCCGCAACCAATCACAACACCGAAGCCGGCGTTGACGATGAGCTGCGTCAGAAACAGCCGGCTGAGGCGCTTGCCAGCGTCATCGAACGCGGCCGTAGTCTTCTGCAGATCGTAAGTCCCGGTCAATCGGATGAACCGGTTTCGAAGGTCCTCGCGCTTCAAGAGGATGAAGACCACGAAGATCAGCACGATTCCGGTTGTGGTCAGAGGGTGGATCAGCGGAGCCAGAAAGGCCTGCAGCGTTTCGATAGCGCCGGGTTCCGGTTGATGCACCTCGACGGGGATTGGGCGTCCGTCCCGTGCAGGGCCAGGCGTTTCGCTTGGGACTGGAGATTCCGCCTTGGGACGGTCGAGTTCCTTGCTCAGATCTTGCAGGACATCCGCGGCGCGGCTCAAAACCCCGCTTCCGGCCCCCGAGCCTTTCAAAGCGGCAATCTTGGCGCGGATGGTGCTCTGATAGGTTGGTAGCTCGCTCGCCAATTGAGTTGCCTGGCCAACCATCGCCATCGTCAAGGCCGCCAAGGTCGCGAACGCAATCAAGACGACGACAAAAACCGCCAACGCCCGTGGGGCACGCAGCTTCTGCAGACCTTTGACCAGCGGCGCCAGGACGAAGCTGAACAGGATCGCGAGCGCCACAGGGACGAAAACCTCGCGCCCGAAATAAAGCGCGGCGACGATGAAGACTCCGATGGCTACATTCGAGACGACGTCAGCAGGCGACCTTGTCGATGGAGCTGCGACGGTATGGGTGACCTCAATCGCGGGCATCGATCGGTTTCCTTCAATCTGGACGCCAGCATGAAGCGGTCGACGGAATGGCGACCGCCGGGAGAAGCTAGTTCTTTGGCGATTGCGGCCCTGCGGCGTCGCCGGGAGGCACCGACCATGTCGCCGTCCACGTCTCGCTCAAGGTGCGATTTCGCGCTCTCAAGAACATGCGAAGCTCTGCCGACTGGCCGTCCGGCAGCGTCGCGTCGACGATGGCGCGCACACCTTTCAACGGGGCGTTGAACGTCAGGATCTTCGTGGTGATCGCGCCGGCCGTCGTCGTCGCAACGAGTTCGAGGCGATCGGGTTCGCTCTGATAGTAGGCGAGATCGCCGCCGGCGAAGTCGACGATGAAGCGCTTCGTGCCCTTGCCCTCGGCAACGCCGTCCTCGATATCCGAGCCGTTGAAGGTCTGCTGCACCTGCGCGTAGGGGTGCAGGTGCCAGGTCGTCGACAATGCCGAGATGCGGTAGCGGAACTCCGCCGCCTGCCCGCTGGGCAGCGGAGCGTTCGGCGTCCAACAGGCGACGATATTGTCGAAAGCCTCGTTCACCGTCGGGATTTCGATGAGGTCGATCCTCCCTTCGCCCCAGTCGCCCTGTGGCTGGACCCAGTAGCCCGGCCGGGCATCATAACGCGCTTCCAGATCCTGGTAGCTGCCAAAGTCGCGGTCGCGCTGCATCAGGCCGAAGCCGCGCGGGTTCTTGTCTCCGAAACTCGATATGCGTAGCGCCTTGGGATTGCGAATGGGCCGCCAGATCCATTCCCCGCTGCCGGATTGCAGCGTCAGCCCGTCCGAATCGTGGATCTCGGGGCGGAAATCGGTTCTCTGCGCGAGATCACCCTCGCCGGCCTGGAACATTGAGGTCAGCGGTGCGATGCCGATCCGCTCAATCGCCCGGCGTGGGATGATCGTAGCCGTCACATCCATATCGGTGACGCGGCCCGGGCGGACGACATAGCGAAAGGCGCCGGCGACCGATGGCGAATCGAGCAAGGCATAGATGACGAGCTCGGTCGTGTCACGCGACGGCTCCTCCACCCAGAGCGCCCGCATGAACGGGAACTCCTCGGGACCCTCACCGCCGACATTCAAGGCAAGCGAGCGCGCCGAGAGTCCGTAGCGGTGACCGCGGCCGATCAGCCGGAAATAGCTCGCGCCCAGGAATGAGACGACCTCGTCCTGCACTTTCGGGTCGTTCAGGTTGGTCGTCACGGCAAACCCCGCGAAACCCAGCGCGGGGGAAAGGCTCTTAGGCACGGGGACCTTGCCGTATTCGAACAGACTGGTCGTGAACGGGATAGGAATCGCGTTGCCGTGGTTGATGACGTGAACCTGGACTGGCTTGTTGTGCAGGAAGCCGAGATGGAACGGCAGCAGGCGGAAATCCGAGCCGCCCTCGCGCCAGAAGGCCTTGTCGCGGCGAAAGCGGATTTCACGATAGCTGTCATAGGTCAGGTTCGAGAGCTCGGCCGGGATCTTCGCGCTCTCGGCATCGAAAGGCTGCTTTGCCAACGCCATCGCCTGCTGGACGACATCGTCATAGCCAAAGCCTTTCGCGGAGCCCGCTGTCGCCTGGGCCTGTACGCAACGGTTCGCCAGCATGCAGGCACCGGAGAGCAAAGCGATCATCGCGCGGCGAGACGGTGCGGACAAACTTCCCCCAACCCAAAAAGCCGCAGCCGACATGGTATCGGGCGAGCAAGTTTTGAACGCTCCCCGCTTGTTTGAGTTCCGGGGCGCTCGAAGGCGCCATCACCAACCGGATGATCGCCTCATCGCCGCGGACACTGAAACGATCGAAATCAGGAGTTCCGCCCGCTAGACTTCCGCCTGCCAAATGACATCCGCAGTCTGCGCCACGAGCAGAAGCCCGCCTGAAACCCGTTATTCCCGGAATCCCGGTGCCCACCCCGCCGCTGCGGGCGGGACAAACGGCGCAATTCTTTGCAATGCGAGGCAACAAGAGCTCACGTCGGCAGTTGGCTGAGAGTCACTCTCGAAAGCACATGATGTCGAAACTAGTCGTCCTGATCGTTGAAGACGAGCCTCTCCTCCGGATGGACGCCGTCGACTTCATCGAGGAGGCTGGTTTCGAGGTGGTCGAGGCTGTCCATGCCGAGGAAGCAATCGCGACCCTCAAAGCCCGCCACGACATAGCCATCGTATTCACCGACATCGAGATGCCGGGGTCCATGGATGGCATGAAGCTGGCGCATGTCGTGCGACTGGGCTGGCCGCCCATCCTCATCGTCGTCGCAAGCGGTCGCGTCATGCCGCACGAAGGCGAGCTGCCCGAGAACGTTCAGTATATCAGGAAGCCATACCGGGCAGCCGAAGTCATCGCAGCCTTCCGGTCGACGGCCTGATCAGTCGGCAATGAGCGCGTCGATGGGGCCGCGAAGCGAGAAGACCACTCCGGCCGGCTGATAGTCCATGGCGGCTGCCCCGCTGAAATATCCCGCCAAAGCGCGCTCGATCATGCGCGATCCGAAGCCGCGGCGGGTTGGCGGCTCGACCAGTGGTCCGCCGCTCTCACGCCACTCGAATGCGAACTGACCGTCTTCAACCGACCAGGTTATGTCGATCCGTCCGCCATCCTGCCTGAGAGCGCCGTATTTCGCGGCATTGGTCGCCAGCTCATGGAGCGCGAGCGCCATCGCCAGGGCAGTCTTGGACGAGAGTTCCACCGGCGGCCCGTCGATGCGGAAGCGCGACAGGTCGCTTTGCCCTTTCAGAGACTCTTCGACGAGATATGCCAGGCTCGCCCTCGCCCAGACGGTCTGGGTCAGGATGTCCTGTGCCGAGGCCATCGTGTTCAGCCTTGCGATGAAGGCCTCCTTGAGCGCATCCACCTCGGGACCACCACGGATCGTCTGATTGGCGATCGCCTGAATCATGGCGACGGTGTTCTTCATCCGATGCTTAAGTTCAAGCGCGAGCAGACGCTGGCGTTGCTCGCCCTCCTTGATGGCCGTGATATCTCGCGACACGGACAGGATCGCCTCGGGTTTTCCATCCGGGCCTAGGATCGGGCCAACTTGGACGTCCCAGAACCGTGGATTGCCGGCGGCCGTATTGGCAGCGCCCTGAAAGCGATAGCTGCGACCAGCACGCGCTTCCTCGATCGCGAACTTGGCTTCGGCGTTGCCCTGGTCAGCCCAGAAATCTGGCCAGGGGCAGCCCTTGATAGCATTGAAGTCGCTGACTTCCATGATGCGCTGGCCGCCTTCGCTCATGAAGGAGAGCTTGCCGTCGAGGTCTATGACCTTGATGCAATCGTCCGACGCCGCCAGCAGGCTGCGCATGAAACGGGCGTCCCGAAGTTCCGGCGTCGGCAAAATGTCCCCGATCTCGTTCCCGTCCAGGGAGCGTTCCCGTTTATGCCATCAAGCCCGCTCATCTATTGCTCTCTGATGGTAGAGTGCGAAGGGCACAGAGAAGAAGCGCCCGCCCGTCGACCTGCTCCAGCAGTGTTATGCGAATCTTAGCCTGGAGGGGACGTTGCCCTGTGGTTAGCACCCCCGGTATGGACAAGACCTTCTGCTCGTTCTCCCTGAAAACAGCCAAAATACGTCCAACTTCAGCGGAAAGCTCAAGGCGGATTTGAGAATGTGCCCCTGAATCGATGACGAGCGCCCGCATTGCGCCGTTGAAGAGCAAGATTCGCTTGCTCTGATCAATGATGAAGGCTGGCTCACTCATCAAATCGATGACGCGTTGCCACAGTCCCTTCTGCTTCTGCACCCGGCTCGCTTGAGATTGTTGAGCATACCACTCGACAGCGGCAACGCGCAGTCGCGCGGTCGCATTGCCTGCCCCGTCGCCAACGAGTTGAGCGACCAATGTCGGAAGCCGCTCCTCTCGCTGGCGCGCCATTTGCTCGAGCGCCCGCCAGAATGCAGGTTCTAGCTTGAAGGCACGGCGACGGCCGGCGATTGTCAGCAGGCGAAAACGTTGTTCGAGAACACTGTTCGGACCCGTCTTCTCCTCGGCATTATCCATCAGCGTTCGGTCAATGCCTCATGCCTGGCCCGATTGATAGGCTTGAGCAAGTAGGTGAGAACAGTCTTTTCGCCTGTGATGATATCGACATCCGCAGTCATGCCTGGGATGACAGAATGATTAGATCGCCCGAATTTTAATTTAGTCTCGTCACTTCGAACAAGAACGACGTAGAAAGTTTCCTTTGAATTCGCATCATAGATACTGTCGGCAGAGACCTGCTCAACGATGCCGTTCAAGCCACCATATTGGTAGAAATCGTAGGCCGAGATTTTGATCAAAGCCTTTTGTCCGGCTACAATGAAGGCGATATCGGACGGTTTGACCCGTGCCTCGATCAGCAGCTTCCCATCGGATGGCACGATGTCGAGCAATCGCTCGCCTGGATTGACATAGGCACCCACGGTATTCACTGCCAGAGAGTTCACGACGCCATCGACGGATGAGCGGATATCCGTACGGCGGACGCGCTCTTCCGCACCCCGAAGGGTTTCCTGCACCACAGACCATTCCGCTTTACGAGCCGTCAACTCGGCCAGGGCTTCACGCTGGAATTGCGAGGTTTGCTCGGCGACCTGCAAGCCGGCCTCTCGTAACGCCGCCTCCAGCTTTGCCGATGTTTCCTTGGCTCCACTCAACTGCCCCTTCAGCTCAACCACCTGCCGCTGCGTGCGGATGAGCTCGAGTTGGGAGACCATGTTCCTGCTCGCCATTGGCGCGATGATGGCGAGTTCCTTTTCGGCAAGCACGAGCGATTCTGTGAAACGCTGAATCTGCGCCGTGACTTCTCCCACTTCTCGCTTGCGTTGCTCCAGTCGTTCCTTGAAGCTCTCAATACGTGCGCGGGTATTCTCCTGCCGAGCGGTTAGCAGCTTACGCTCGTTCTGACAGATGGCAGGCACTGCCTCTTCGATATCCTTCGGGCATTCAAATGGCGATTCCGGACCAGCAGTCTCTGTCTCAAGACGCGCAATCTGTGCCCGCAGCGCTCGTCCTTGCGCCTCCGCCTCACCTGCCTTCGCCGCATTTGGCGTATCATCGAGCCGGATCAGGAGCTCGCCTTGGGCAACCCGTTGCCCCTGACGCACGAAGATATCGCGAACCACTCCTGCCTCTGAACTTTGAATGACCTGCGTGCGTGCCGACGGAATGACCTTTCCGGACCCGCGGGTGATTTCTTCGACATGGGAGAAATTCGCCCACACGAGCCCCGCCACGAGGAACGCGCCGATCAGCCGGATCGCCTGTGAGGCCAACCGCGGCGGCCGATCGCGCATACGAAAACTCCGCTTCTCCTTTCCGATGCGAAGCCAGGGAACGGAGCGCAGCCTTTCGCGGCCAAGGATCGACGTCACGTGGATAGCGCTCCCGCGCATGATGACAGGCCCAGCTACGCCGGCCCCAATTCAGCTACCACAAAGGCGGCAACAAGACGAGAAAACTCACTGCGGACATCAAGATTTAACGTAAACGACTTCTCGTTACTGAAATTTACCGAAATTTGCAGGACATTAGCTACGGATCTTGTGGCCTATAGACGTTACGAGAACCACCCAAGAGCGACCTATGACATCCTCCCCTTCCGAGCACGCTGCGCGCGACGAACACAATGGAATGCCCGGCCTCAAGATCTGGGGTGGCATCCTGGCGACCAGCATCGCGGCTAGCGTCGTCGCATCCGGTTCGGCTCTGGCTCTTGGAACACCCCTGCCGCCATGGCTGCCCCTCGGCCTCGGATCGGCCTCCGCGATCGCGCTGGCCGGAACCATGCGCTCCCTGGCCCGGCTGCTTCGGCAGATGAAGGCTGCGAGCCGGGTCCTTGCAGGCGACGGCTCCGCCGCGACCAGTCGTGCAGGCATCGCCGATGATCTGGTAGCGGAAGCGCAGAAGGCAAATGACGAAATCGGCAAATATCGCCTGGAGGTCGAGCGCCTGCAGGATATCGATCCCGTCACCGGGCTTGGCAACCGGAGATGGCTGCAGATCCGGGCCATGCAGGAATTCAGCCGCGCCCAGCGCGAGGACAATGCACTTTCTCTTATCCTGTTGAAGATCGACGGCTACGACATGCTCAAAGCGCAAGGGGTCGGAAGCGCCGTTGAAACTATCGAGCTCCATGTCGCCGACACCCTGAAGAGCTTCGTTCGGCCCTATGATATCGTAGCGCGGGTTTCGGCCTCGGAGTTCTGCGTTCTGCTGCTCGGTGCCACCACGCCCACCGCGATCAGCATCGCACATCGGCTGAAGAATGCCGTTGCCGCTCAGCCGCCGTTGCTGCTTGGCCAGGCCATGCCCGAAATTGCGGTCGCCGCCGTCGAACGATTGCCCAGTGAAACAAATTTCGACGAATTGCTGGATCGGGCCCGCGCCTTTGAGTCCCCGGTTCGCCAGAAGAGTTAGACTCGACACGCCGTTCCGCCCGGCCCCAAGATGCGCAGCTATATTTTACGGGCCTGTCAACGAGCTCGAAAACCAGCGGATGCGCATACGGAAATCGGTGCTCCACCGTGGGCTACGGACGAGAACGCGTTTCTCGAAAGGGATATGTTCAACGAGCAGATCCAACGCTCGAGCTGTCGCCATACATGATCCTGGTTGAGACCATCACAGGTTCAGGCGATGCGGCTATCCGGATCGGCTTAGTTCTTTGCTCGGTCCTGCCGCCGGCTAAAGCTTGAAGGCAGGAAGCCTGGCGTATTTGCCCCGCCATCCAGTTTTGCGGATCTGCCGCTTTCCACTTCATGCACGGCCTTGAACGCAGCCCCGCACCGCCAAGATTCCAAACGGCCCCCGAAGGAACGAGGAATCGGTGGCTCCAAAAACCTGGACGGCACTCGGGAAACCGCATCGCGTGCTGAAGCAATTACTGACCCCTTCTGAATAACTCCATTTATGATGAATTTTTGATATAAAAGTTTCTGCAGATTGCACTTCATTTCTTGCCATTGAATTTATAGAATATAATACGAGTATAAATTCCGGCACCTGCATAAATTTTTATCTGATTATTTCAGCTGATTCAGCTGAATAGCCCGCATCATCCCTCCCTGTTCGGGAGTTGCGATGATGGCCTGGGTAGAACGGCACCTGAAAAACTTGATCAAGGGCGGCTTCGCGGCTCTGTCGATCGCCGCGATCATGGCCTCGAACGCGGCCTTGGCGAGCACCGCCGCCGAGCAGCGTGTCGACCTGACATCGCCAAAGCTCTCGCTGCCATTTTTCGCTGCGGCGTTCCCTGTCGATGGCATGCCGCCCGGGTTGCCTGTGCCACCGTCGGGGGATGCAGGCGCGGCCGGTCTGAGCGCTGGATTTGGCGTTTCCAGTCTTCTGTCCGTCTCCCTTCCTCTCGCCGAGACCGCAACCGAGGCATCGTCCTCGGCCGCAACTTATTGGAAGCGCCTCGGTACAACCTCGTTCCCTTCGGGCAAACGCGATCGCAGTAAGCTCGCGGTACCCCGCGACGTTTTGGGATCGGTCACGCTTCTGATCGCCAACGCGCCATTGACGCAGCGTTGGCGCGCGGTCCTGCAGGAACGGGCGGATTCCTATTTTGAAGGCGAGTGCCAAGCCGAATGGGCCACTTGCGGATCCAGGTTGCGGCAGCAGTTGATCGAGACCGTCGCCGTGGCCCGGCAACAAGACGATCAGGCCGCGATCCGATCGATCAACGCAGCCGTCAACGCTCGACTGAAATACCGCAGTGACTTGGACAACTATGGCGTACCAGACTATTGGGCCACGGCTGGGGAACTGCTTCAGCGCGGTGCGGGCGACTGCAAAGGATACGCCATTCTCAAGATGTGGATGCTGCGCGCCGCCGGTTTCGACCGTTCACAGCTTCGGCTGCAGCTCGTCAAAATTCCGGCTACAGGCCAGGATCATGCCATCTTGGTGGTAAACACCGCAGCAGGGCAGATCGTGCTCGACAACATCGCTCCGGGAGCGCGGAACGACACCGACGTGAAAGAGTACAAGCCGCTACTCTCTTTCATCGCGGGGGAGACTTACATTCACGGCATGAGCCGAAAAGCGTCCTCCTCCTGATCTATCGATCGCATCATCGCTCACCTGGCGAGAATCCGATCTGCCTTCCTTGCGTCGATTTCGCAGCTCCATCTGTCCGCCCGGCATACGGCTGCGGCGAGCTGGCGTTTCCGCACCGCGCTCGACGGCCGACGCAAAGCCATAACATCGGCCGATGCTTTTAGAAGCCATGCTCACCCAAGCGTGCCTGCCTTAGTTGTTAAGCATCCGTAAATTTTCCGCCCCACTGTTATATCATATTATACGGAAACTATTGCCTCGCGATAGAAAACCGGCAAAGCGTATGACCAAGCGTAAGGGCGAGTGGGTGGCATCATGACCGAAGGTCTTGGCGATAGCGGCTTTGAAGGGCTTGTCGAGGCTGCGCAAGGGGCAGCCGTTGGCGTTTCCGATCTTGGTGGCCGCGTCCAGCTGGCGCAGGCTACGACGCAAGCGGAGCCAAGGCCGGCTGACCAGCCGGTATCGCCTCCCACTCAAGTCTCCCCGCCCCCCGTCGCACCGCCTCCCGCGGTGCATTTCGATGCTGCAACTTCAAAGGTCGTCCGCCTTCCCCAGGGAACATCGCTCGAGAACATCGAGATCGCCGGCAAGGACATCGTCCTGAAGCAGGCCGATGGTCGTTCGATTGTGATCGACAATGGCGTTTCGAACGTCCCGACCTTGATGGTAGGCGATGTTGAAGTGCCCGTTGAGACGCTGGCAGCTGTTTTCAGCAGTCAAGGGATCGTCGCCGCCGCAGGCCCCTCGGGCGCACAGGCCTCCAATGTTGGCAGCTCCGGCGGCAACTTTTCGGTCCCAAATGGCAATGTTGGTAGCTTCTTCGGTCTTACGGACCTGCTCCCCCCGACGGACCTGCAGTTTCCCACCCTTGAGCAACGCGAAATCGGCAGCGTGCGCAGGCTTAGCGTTGGTCCGAGCGCACTATCGTCGACCGCTAGCGTAACGCTTTCGGAAGCGGCGCTCTCAAGTGGATCCGACAGCGCCCGTCCGGACGAAATCGGGCGTGCCGCTCTCTCCTTCAACACCGGCTCGCTGCCGGTATCCGGTGTCCATTTTGCTCCCGATCTTGGTTCGTTGCAGACGGAGATAAACGGCCTTCCGGGCGCGGATATCGTTTGGGTTCGACTGTCGGATACCGCCATCGTCGGCCGGGTCGGAGGCGTCGATACCGTCCTGCTCCAGATCGAGCCTGTTTCCGGGCAGGCAACTGGAACGGCGGAGATCGTTATTACAGCCACTTTGCTGGGACCGCTGCCGCATGCACCGGGCGGTGGGCTTCAGACGGTTGATCTTGGCTCGATTAACGTCGTCGTCCAGACGGGGGCTGGGACTGCCCAGGGCAGCGTGCAGATCGCTGTGACGGACGACGGCCCGTCGATCGCGGCGGTGGCCGGCAATGCGCCGGCGCTGACGGTCGACGAGACCACGCTGGGGAGCGATGCGACGGCGAGCTTCGCCGGCGCCTTCACGCCGAGCTTCGGCGCCGACGGCCAGGGCACGGTGACCTATGCGCTGGGCGTCAATGCCGGTGCGAGCGGCCTCGTCGACACCGCGACCGGCCAGGCCGTGGTGCTGGTGATGAACGGCACGACGGTCGAGGGCCGCGCCGGGGCCGGCGGTCCGGTGGTGTTCACCGTGACGGTCGCCGCCAATGGCGACGTGACGCTCGACCAGCAGCGCGCCGTGGTCCATCCGACCGCGAACCCGAACGAGCCGGCGACCCTGTCGGCCGCCAGCCTGGTGACGCTGACCGCGACCATCACCGACAAGGACGGCGACAGCAACGCCGCCACGCTCGACATCGGCGGCAATCTCAGCTTCCTCGACGACGGCCCGTCGATCGCGGCGGTGGCCGGCAATGCGCCGGCGCTGACGGTCGACGAGACGACGCTCGGGAGCGATGCGACGGCGAGCTTCGCCGGCGCCTTCACGCCAAGCTTCGGCGCCGACGGCCAGGGCACGGTGACCTATGCGCTGGGCGTCAATGCCGGTGCGAGCGGCCTCGTCGACACCGCGACCGGCCAGGCCGTGGTGCTGGTGATGAACGGCACGACGGTCGAGGGCCGCGCCGGGGCCGGCGGTCCGGTGGTGTTCACCGTGACGGTCGCCGCCAATGGCGACGTGACGCTCGACCAGCAGCGCGCCGTGGTCCATCCGACCGCGAACCCGAACGAGCCGGCGACCCTGTCGGTCGCCAGCCTGGTGACGCTGACCGCGACCATCACCGACAAGGACGGCGACAGCAACGCCGCCACGCTCGATATCGGCGGCAATCTCAGCTTCCTCGACGACGGCCCGTCGATCGCGGCGGTGGCCGGCAACGCGCCGGCGCTGACGGTCGACGAGACGACGCTGGGGAGCGATGCGACGGCGAGCTTCGCCGGCGCCTTCACGCCAAGCTTCGGCGCCGACGGCCAGGGCACGGTGACCTATGCGCTGGGCGTCAATGCCGGCGCGAGCGGCCTCGTCGACACCGCGACCGGCCAGGCCGTGGTGCTGGTGATGAACGGCACGACGGTCGAGGGCCGCGCCGGGGCCGGCGGTCCGGTGGTGTTCACCGTGACGGTCGCCGCCAATGGCGACGTGACGCTCGACCAGCAGCGCGCCGTGGTCCATCCGACCGCGAACCCGAACGAGCCGGCGACCCTGTCGGCCGCCAGCCTGGTGACGCTGACCGCGACCATCACCGACAAGGACGGCGACAGCAACGCCGCCACGCTCGATATCGGCGGCAATCTCAGCTTCCTCGACGACGGCCCGTCGATCGCGGCGGTGGCCGGCAATGCGCCGGCGCTGACGGTCGACGAGACCACGCTCGGGAGCGATGCGACGGCGAGCTTCGCCGGCGCCTTCACGCCGGGCTTCGGCGCCGACGGCCAGGGCACGGTGACCTATGCGCTGGGCGTCAATGCCGGTGCGAGCGGCCTCGTCGACACCGCGACCGGCCAGGCCGTGGTGCTGGTGATGAACGGCACGACGGTCGAGGGCCGCGCCGGGGCCGGCGGTCCGGTGGTGTTCACCGTGACGGTCGCCGCCAATGGCGACGTGACGCTCGACCAGCAGCGCGCCGTGGTCCATCCGACCGCGAACCCGAACGAGCCGGCGACCCTGTCGGTCGCCAGCCTGGTGACGCTGACCGCGACCATCACCGACAAGGACGGCGACAGCAACGCCGCCACGCTCGATATCGGCGGCAATCTCAGCTTCCTCGACGACGGCCCGTCGATCGCGGCGGTGGCCGGCAACGCGCCGGCGCTGACGGTCGACGAGACCACGCTCGGGAGCGATGCGACGGCGAGCTTCGCCGGCGCCTTCACGCCAAGCTTCGGCGCCGACGGCCAGGGCACGGTGACCTATGCGCTGGGCGTCAATGCCGGTGCGAGCGGCCTCGTCGACACCGCGACCGGCCAGGCCGTGGTGCTGGTGATGAACGGCACGACGGTCGAGGGCCGCGCCGGGGCCGGCGGTCCGGTGGTGTTCACCGTGACGGTCGCCGCCAATGGCGACGTGACGCTCGACCAGCAGCGCGCCGTGGTCCATCCGACCGCGAACCCGAACGAGCCGGCGACCCTGTCGGCCGCCAGCCTGGTGACGCTGACCGCGACCATCACCGACAAGGACGGCGACAGCAACGCCGCCACGCTCGACATCGGCGGCAATCTCAGCTTCCTCGACGACGGCCCGTCGATCGCGGCGGTGGCCGGCAATGCGCCGGCGCTGACGGTCGACGAGACGACGCTCGGGAGCGATGCGACGGCGAGCTTCGCCGGCGCCTTCACGCCAAGCTTCGGCGCCGACGGCCAGGGCACGGTGACCTATGCGCTGGGCGTCAATGCCGGTGCGAGCGGCCTCGTCGACACCGCGACCGGCCAGGCCGTGGTGCTGGTGATGAACGGCACGACGGTCGAGGGCCGCGCCGGGGCCGGCGGTCCGGTGGTGTTCACCGTGACGGTCGCCGCCAATGGCGACGTGACGCTCGACCAGCAGCGCGCCGTGGTCCATCCGACCGCGAACCCGAACGAGCCGGCGACCCTGTCGGCCGCCAGCCTGGTGACGCTGACCGCGACCATCACCGACAAGGACGGCGACAGCAACGCCGCCACGCTCGATATCGGCGGCAATCTCAGCTTCCTCGACGACGGCCCGTCGATCGCGGCGGTGGCCGGCAACGCGCCGGCGCTGACGGTCGACGAGACGACGCTGGGGAGCGATGCGACGGCGAGCTTCGCCGGCGCCTTCACGCCGGGCTTCGGCGCCGACGGCCAGGGCACGGTGACCTATGCGCTGGGCGTCAATGCCGGCGCGAGCGGCCTCGTCGACACCGCGACCGGCCAGGCCGTGGTGCTGGTGATGAACGGCACGACGGTCGAGGGCCGCGCCGGGGCCGGCGGTCCGGTGGTGTTCACCGTGACGGTCGCCGCCAATGGCGACGTGACGCTCGACCAGCAGCGCGCCGTGGTCCATCCGACCGCGAACCCGAACGAGCCGGCGACCCTGTCGGCCGCCAGCCTGGTGACGCTGACCGCGACCATCACCGACAAGGACGGCGACAGCAACGCCGCCACGCTCGATATCGGCGGCAATCTCAGCTTCCTCGACGACGGCCCGTCGATCGCGGCGGTGGCCGGCAACGCGCCGGCGCTGACGGTCGACGAGACCACGCTGGGGAGCGATGCGACGGCGAGCTTCGCCGGCGCCTTCACGCCGGGCTTCGGCGCCGACGGCCAGGGCACGGTGACCTATGCGCTGGGCGTCAATGCCGGTGCGAGCGGCCTCGTCGACACCGCGACCGGCCAGGCCGTGGTGCTGGTGATGAACGGCACGACGGTCGAGGGCCGCGCCGGGGCCGGCGGTCCGGTGGTGTTCACCGTGACGGTCGCCGCCAATGGCGACGTGACGCTCGACCAGCAGCGCGCCGTGGTCCATCCGACCGCGAACCCGAACGAGCCGGCGACCCTGTCGGCCGCCAGCCTGGTGACGCTGACCGCGACCATCACCGACAAGGACGGCGACAGCAACGCCGCCACGCTCGATATCGGCGGCAATCTCAGCTTCCTCGACGACGGCCCGTCGATCGCGGCGGTGGCCGGCAACGCGCCGGCGCTGACGGTCGACGAGACCACGCTGGGGAGCGATGCGACGGCGAGCTTCGCCGGCGCCTTCACGCCGGGCTTCGGCGCCGACGGCCAGGGCACGGTGACCTATGCGCTGGGCGTCAATGCCGGTGCGAGCGGCCTCGTCGACACCGCGACCGGCCAGGCCGTGGTGCTGGTGATGAACGGCACGACGGTCGAGGGCCGCGCCGGGGCCGGCGGTCCGGTGGTGTTCACCGTGACGGTCGCCGCCAATGGCGACGTGACGCTCGACCAGCAGCGCGCCGTGGTCCATCCGACCGCGAACCCGAACGAGCCGGCGACCCTGTCGGCCGCCAGCCTGGTGACGCTGACCGCGACCATCACCGACAAGGACGGCGACAGCAACGCCGCCACGCTCGATATCGGCGGCAATCTCAGCTTCCTCGACGACGGCCCGTCGATCGCGGCGGTGGCCGGCAACGCGCCGGCGCTGACGGTCGACGAGACCACGCTGGGGAGCGATGCGACGGCGAGCTTCGCCGGCGCCTTCACGCCGGGCTTCGGCGCCGACGGCCAGGGCACGGTGACCTATGCGCTGGGCGTCAATGCCGGCGCGAGCGGCCTCGTCGACACCGCGACCGGCCAGGCCGTGGTGCTGGTGATGAACGGCACGACGGTCGAGGGCCGCGCCGGGGCCGGCGGTCCGGTGGTGTTCACCGTGACGGTCGCCGCCAATGGCGACGTGACGCTCGACCAGCAGCGCGCCGTGGTCCATCCGACCGCGAACCCGAACGAGCCGGCGACCCTGTCGGCCGCCAGCCTGGTGACGCTGACCGCGACCATCACCGACAAGGACGGCGACAGCAACGCCGCCACGCTCGACATCGGCGGCAATCTCAGCTTCCTCGACGACGGCCCGTCGATCGCGGCGGTGGCCGGCAATGCGCCGGCGCTGACGGTCGACGAGACGACGCTGGGGAGCGATGCGACGGCGAGCTTCGCCGGCGCCTTCACGCCGAGCTTCGGCGCCGACGGCCAGGGCACGGTGACCTATGCGCTGGGCGTCAATGCCGGCGCGAGCGGCCTCGTCGACACCGCGACCGGCCAGGCCGTGGTGCTGGTGATGAACGGCACGACGGTCGAGGGCCGCGCCGGGGCCGGCGGTCCGGTGGTGTTCACCGTGACGGTCGCCGCCAATGGCGACGTGACGCTCGACCAGCAGCGCGCCGTGGTCCATCCGACCGCGAACCCGAACGAGCCGGCGACCCTGTCGGCCGCCAGCCTGGTGACGCTGACCGCGACCATCACCGACAAGGACGGCGACAGCAACGCCGCCACGCTCGATATCGGCGGCAATCTCAGCTTCCTCGACGACGGCCCGTCGATCGCGGCGGTGGCCGGCAATGCGCCGGCGCTGACGGTCGACGAGACGACGCTCGGGAGCGATGCGACGGCGAGCTTCGCCGGCGCCTTCACGCCGAGCTTCGGCGCCGACGGCCAGGGCACGGTGACCTATGCGCTGGGCGTCAATGCCGGCGCGAGCGGCCTCGTCGACACCGCGACCGGCCAGGCCGTGGTGCTGGTGATGAACGGCACGACGGTCGAGGGCCGCGCCGGGGCCGGCGGTCCGGTGGTGTTCACCGTGACGGTCGCCGCCAATGGCGACGTGACGCTCGACCAGCAGCGCGCCGTGGTCCATCCGACCGCGAACCCGAACGAGCCGGCGACCCTGTCGGCCGCCAGCCTGGTGACGCTGACCGCGACCATCACCGACAAGGACGGCGACAGCAACGCCGCCACGCTCGATATCGGCGGCAATCTCAGCTTCCTCGACGACGGCCCGTCGATCGCGGCGGTGGCCGGCAACGCGCCGGCGCTGACGGTCGACGAGACGACGCTGGGGAGCGATGCGACGGCGAGCTTCGCCGGCGCCTTCACGCCGGGCTTCGGCGCCGACGGCCAGGGCACGGTGACCTATGCGCTGGGCGTCAATGCCGGTGCGAGCGGCCTCGTCGACACCGCGACCGGCCAGGCCGTGGTGCTGGTGATGAACGGCACGACGGTCGAGGGCCGCGCCGGGGCCGGCGGTCCGGTGGTGTTCACCGTGACGGTCGCCGCCAATGGCGACGTGACGCTCGACCAGCAGCGCGCCGTGGTCCATCCGACCGCGAACCCGAACGAGCCGGCGACCCTGTCGGCCGCCAGCCTGGTGACGCTGACCGCGACCATCACCGACAAGGACGGCGACAGCAACGCCGCCACGCTCGACATCGGCGGCAATCTCAGCTTCCTCGACGACGGCCCGTCGATCGCGGCGGTGGCCGGCAATGCGCCGGCGCTGACGGTCGACGAGACCACGCTGGGGAGCGATGCGACGGCGAGCTTCGCCGGCGCCTTCACGCCGAGCTTCGGCGCCGACGGCCAGGGCACGGTGACCTATGCGCTGGGCGTCAATGCCGGTGCGAGCGGCCTCGTCGACACCGCGACCGGCCAGGCCGTGGTGCTGGTGATGAACGGCACGACGGTCGAGGGCCGCGCCGGGGCCGGCGGTCCGGTGGTGTTCACCGTGACGGTCGCCGCCAATGGCGACGTGACGCTCGACCAGCAGCGCGCCGTGGTCCATCCGACCGCGAACCCGAACGAGCCGGCGACCCTGTCGGCCGCCAGCCTGGTGACGCTGACCGCGACCATCACCGACAAGGACGGCGACAGCAACGCCGCCACGCTCGACATCGGCGGCAATCTCAGCTTCCTCGACGACGGCCCGTCGATCGCGGCGGTGGCCGGCAATGCGCCGGCGCTGACGGTCGACGAGACCACGCTGGGGAGCGATGCGACGGCGAGCTTCGCCGGCGCCTTCACGCCGAGCTTCGGCGCCGACGGCCAGGGCACGGTGACCTATGCGCTGGGCGTCAATGCCGGTGCGAGCGGCCTCGTCGACACCGCGACCGGCCAGGCCGTGGTGCTGGTGATGAACGGCACGACGGTCGAGGGCCGCGCCGGGGCCGGCGGTCCGGTGGTGTTCACCGTGACGGTCGCCGCCAATGGCGACGTGACGCTCGACCAGCAGCGCGCCGTGGTCCATCCGACCGCGAACCCGAACGAGCCGGCGACCCTGTCGGCCGCCAGCCTGGTGACGCTGACCGCGACCATCACCGACAAGGACGGCGACAGCAACGCCGCCACGCTCGACATCGGCGGCAATCTCAGCTTCCTCGACGACGGCCCGTCGATCGCGGCGGTGGCCGGCAATGCGCCGGCGCTGACGGTCGACGAGACGACGCTCGGGAGCGATGCGACGGCGAGCTTCGCCGGCGCCTTCACGCCAAGCTTCGGCGCCGACGGCCAGGGCACGGTGACCTATGCGCTGGGCGTCAATGCCGGTGCGAGCGGCCTCGTCGACACCGCGACCGGCCAGGCCGTGGTGCTGGTGATGAACGGCACGACGGTCGAGGGCCGCGCCGGGGCCGGCGGTCCGGTGGTGTTCACCGTGACGGTCGCCGCCAATGGCGACGTGACGCTCGACCAGCAGCGCGCCGTGGTCCATCCGACCGCGAACCCGAACGAGCCGGCGACCCTGTCGGTCGCCAGCCTGGTGACGCTGACCGCGACCATCACCGACAAGGACGGCGACAGCAACGCCGCCACGCTCGATATCGGCGGCAATCTCAGCTTCCTCGACGACGGCCCGTCGATCGCGGCGGTGGCCGGCAACGCGCCGGCGCTGACGGTCGACGAGACGACGCTGGGGAGCGATGCGACGGCGAGCTTCGCCGGCGCCTTCACGCCAAGCTTCGGCGCCGACGGCCAGGGCACGGTGACCTATGCGCTGGGCGTCAATGCCGGCGCGAGCGGCCTCGTCGACACCGCGACCGGCCAGGCCGTGGTGCTGGTGATGAACGGCACGACGGTCGAGGGCCGCGCCGGGGCCGGCGGTCCGGTGGTGTTCACCGTGACGGTCGCCGCCAATGGCGACGTGACGCTCGACCAGCAGCGCGCCGTGGTCCATCCGACCGCGAACCCGAACGAGCCGGCGACCCTGTCGGCCGCCAGCCTGGTGACGCTGACCGCGACCATCACCGACAAGGACGGCGACAGCAACGCCGCCACGCTCGATATCGGCGGCAATCTCAGCTTCCTCGACGACGGCCCGTCTGCGCCGACGCCTACGTATGCGCTCCTACAAAATGGTATCAATCATTCGGGCACATTCGACCTCGACCAGGATCACACCTTGGCCAACAATTACGGCACCGATGGCGGCACAGTGACATTTGCCGTGGCAGAAGGCGCCGACAGCGGGCTGAAATCAAGTGGAGCAGCGATCTACTACCATCTGTCGAATGGTGGCCATACGCTGATCGGTTACACGAACAGTGACGGGACGCTCTCCTACTCCGCAGGCGATACAGCCGTCTTCACCATTACGCTTGATCCAGCAACGGCGCACTATTCAGTGGCCATGAACGGAACGGTCGACAGTCTCACTTCGGTCAATTTCAGCGGCAATGGTTACGCATTCGTCGGCGGCAATAAGGCTTGGACGGGCTTCGTCCCGACGGGAGACTCGGTCTCCGGTCCCAAAGACAACAACAGCTCCGATCTTCTGCTGACGGGAATAGGCGGCACCGTCAACACCAGCGCAAATAGCGGCGGCATTGGCGATGGAGCTTCCGTTGGATCAGGAGAAACCTTCCGCGTTGATTTCGTTCAAGATTTGCGCAACGGAGTGGGCGGAGGGTACCTCTTCGATCAGCACTATACGACGAATAACACGACGGCGACGTTTACCGCGACAAATGGATCAAAGATTCTGATCTCCGCATATGATGATCACGACACAAACACTAACCTTGTTGGCGAAACAAACCCCGCCGACAGATCGATAGATACAATTTCGCAGGTCATCGTCGCATATGGCAACGATTCTTGGATTTTCACATCAAGCGGAAGTCATGTTATTGGAGGGCATTCTTACACCGTTACATTTAATGCGGATGGAAACGGAAGCGTTTCAGTCGACGGCATTTACGGCACGAGCGGCAACCAAGCCGTAGGAACAAATGTCGCCATCTCAACTGCGAGTGGATTCAACAGTGTTGAGTACCAATATCTGAGCGGAGGCACATTTAAGATTGGCGAGTTCGGATCCGCCGTTCCGTCATCGGCCCCAGTCAGCTTCAACGTCCCCATCCAAGTCGTTGACGGAGACGGTGACGCCGCCAGCGCCGCCCTTGGAATAACCCTGACCTCTAGCGGGATACAGGACCATTCTCTAGACGGCTCTGGCGCTTCTCACATCTATACAGCTAGCGCCGCGCTGGGCGAGAGTATCGTCGGCTCCGATTACAACGACACCCTGAACGGCGACGCAGCAGCAAACGTCCTCTTCGGCGGACTCGGCAACGACACGCTGATCGGCAATGACGGTAACGACGTGTTGATTGGCGGGGTCGGCACCAATACGCTGACTGGCGGGGCTGGAGCGGATACGTTCGTGATCGATCCGTCGCATCTGACTGTTTCTGCCTCGGACCTGATCACCGACTATAGTGGGAAGGGCGGCCAAAGCGACGTGATCGATTTAAGCACATTGCTGGCGTCGCTGGGCGCCAATGCCCCCACGACTGCAGCGCAAGTCGATGCGGTGGTCAATGTCGTCGCAGTCGCTGGCGGCGGCGCCTCTCTTCAGGTTAATGATCACGGAACTTCCGCAGGCGGAACCTTCGTCGAGGTTGCTCACTTCTCGACAACGCCCGCTTCTGGCTCTGTTCAAATTCTCTATGATGACTCAAACACTCATGCCAAGCTGACAACAACCGTCACCTAATCTTATCGTCGAACTCGAGCCGCATGGCACGCGGCTCGAATTTACTCTCAAATTCTTGTCGACGCAGAGGCGACAGCCGATTCGCCTCTGCCGGTATTCCTCTTTTTTCACCGGTTGCCATTTTACAACACCTACCCTTAAGCTGCAGCTACCCCGCAAAACGTTACGGCAACGTCTTCTCATCCTCCGTCGGTCGATGTTATTTAGAACGGAACAAAACAATGAGCGCGCGGAGTATGCCAATGCGCCTTCCCTTTTTAGTCTGCGCGCTGCCCATGCTACTCCTTCCGCCCCTTGGGGCCCACGCAGCTGACCTGATCAAAGCTCCTCCAACCCGAGGCCTGCCAGCCATCTGCCAGGCCCAAGGCCATTCTGCATTGGCGCGAGAGCAGGATTTCTCTGTGATTCAGAGAGAGATTGACGCACGCTATGCTGAAGCGCGAGCGGTTTCCGTAGCGATATCGACCGAGGCCAGCCGTTCAGAGCGGATCACCTGGGCTTACGCCTCCCGCACGGCCTGCGGCATTGCATCAGGGATGCTGTCGTATCGCGAGCTAGATCCCGATCGGCTTTGGAATTGTGAATGTTACCATGCGCGGATGCGCGCAACCATGAGTCGGTAGCGCAAAGTCATCATCCGTTCAGGATAGCGCGCTAAATATCCGTTTCATGTATGACGTTAGACATTGCATGAACGATTCTCGTATTCTCTCTCACCCATAGTCAAGGGCCGTGGGTTATAGATCTCGAATAGATCACCGGGGGGCGTTGAAGTGAGTTTGAACAGGCGAGGCCCTGCATCGCGAGCGATGCTGCTGAGCGTAGTTATCGGCGCGTTTCCGATTTCAGCTGCGACGCGTGCTTCTGCGCTCACATTGCGCGAAGCCATCGCAACCACGATTGATTCAAATCCGCAGATCGGGGCCGCGATCGAGAATCGCGAGGCAATCGAGTTCGAGCTGCGTCAGGCTCGCGGGCTTTATATGCCGCGCGTCGATGCCGAAACCTCGATTGGAGCCCGCGATCTCGATCGCCGAGGCAGCGCCATCGATAACCTGACGGGCGCGCGCGCCAAGACGGGCTATTCTCCGGTCGAGATCGGCATCGTTGGAACATGGCGACTTTTTGACGGCTTCACCACCGATGCTGAGGTCGAACGGCAGGCGTCGCGCGTAGATGGTGCCTCGCATCGGGTACTGGAGCGTTCAGAGTTTTTGGCGCTTGAGGTTGCGCGCGAGTATTTCGATATCCTGCTACAAGAGCGTCTCGTCGGACTTGCTTCACAGAACGTGGGCTACCTGCAGGATACGGCACAACGTATCCGCGGCAATGTCAGCAACGGCTCTCTCACCGATGCGGATTTGAGACAAGGCGAAGAGCGAGTGATCGCAGCTCGCGCGCGGGTAATCGAAGCCAAACAAGCTCTTAACGAAGCCAAGGTGCGCCTACAACGGCTTGTGGGCAAGCCGTTTGTCAGGGGTGCGCTACCGCCTTCGATGGCCGCCAGACTGCCCAAATCGGTCGAAAGCGGGCTTGTTCTCGCAGTGCGGAACAACCCTCGCATTCACATCGCTACCGCCGATATCGATGCGGCCCACGCTCTTGTGAAGAAGGCACGCGGCAAGATGCTGCCGGAGATCTTCCTCGAGGGCAGAGCGCGCGCCGGTCGGGATATCGACGGCGTACAGGGGCGCACGAACGACCTGCAGGCACGCGCCGTCATGCGCATGAATCTCTACAATGGCGGCATTGACCAAGCCGCAATCCAGGAGCAGACGCGACGTGTTGCGGAAGCTCAGCACAATCGGGACCAGATTCTGCGCGAAGTGCGCGAAGCCGTGAAACTCTCGTTTGAACGGCGACAGCGGCAGAGTGAGCTGTCAGGCGTCCTCGGTCAGCAGGCCGGCGTTGGCGATCGGCTTGTGACAGCCTATTCTGAACAGTTCCAGGTCGGGCGCCGTTCGCTTCTCGATCTGCTGGACGCACAGAACACGCGCTACAATGCAAAAGTCCTGCACGAGACCGCCCAGATGGCTGCGCGTTTCTCCGAGTATCGTATCCTGGCTTCGACTGGCCAGTTAGTATCGGCTTTCGGGTTACGCGCACCGAAACAGGCTGAGACCTATGCTCGCACCGAGGCTGGTGTCCCGCCGACCGCCGATGCAGAGACATTGCCACGCTATTCGCCGAACAAGGGACGGCTGACCGTTCCTCCTCCGGCGCTTTAAGTCTTGGCCGAGAGGCAGATTGCCATGCACGGCACATCAGTGCCACTCGAGGGAGGTGCGCAAGCGCCTCCCTTGTCGATTTCAGATCTCAGTGAAAATAGCGACCCTCTGCTGCTATGCCTTGTGCAGTTGGCGACGCTTTTCGAGCGCCCAACTGCAGTCTCGATTTTGACCGCTGGGCTGCCCGTCAGCGAGGATGGGCTTTCTCTAGAGCATTTTATCCGCGCAGCCGAGAGAGTTGGGCTACGCGCTGATTGGGTGCGGTTTGACGCTGGCGCGCCGGTGGAAACCGATTTTCCGGCTGTGGCCTGGGTGCAGGAAGGAGCACCAGTTCTCCTGCGCTCTTTAACCCCGGATCGTAGGCATGCCGAGATCTACGCGCCGAGACAGCACATCACCTCAACGGTCCCCGTCGAGGCGCTGAAAGGTATCGATGGAGGCGACATTCTACGATTTTCGCCGAACCTGACGGCGACCGACCCCGCCGGTGAAGAAACTCTCGATGTCGACAAGAATTGGCTTTGGGCCGCCATTCGCCCCCATTGGCGCAGCTATTTCGAGGCTTTCTTCGCATCTGCTTTCGTGAATTTGCTGGCTCTCGTCGGCCCGCTCTTCACCATGAACGTTTATGATCGCGTCTTGCCCAACAAGGCGATCTCGACCTTGTGGGTTCTGGCCATTGGAGCAGCGACGGCACTGATCTTCGACGTGCTCCTGCGCTCTGCGCGAGCGTTCCTCGTCGATCACATGGCACGGCAGCTCGACATCCGCATTTCGAGCCTGCTGATCGAGAGGATCATGAACACGACCCTCCAGGCCAACACGCCGACCACCGGCATCACGGTCCAACGAATCTCGGAATATGAATTCCTGCGCGAGTTCATTGGGTCCAATACCGTCATCTATTTCGTCGATTTCGTTTTTGCCTTCATTTTTTTAGGCGTCATCTTAGCAATTAGCCCATATCTGGCGCTGTTTCCCGTCTTCGCGATCGCCTCTCTCGTCCTGCTCGGCTTCGTGGTGCAGCGCCTGATCGCGGCGGAAATCGGAAAGGCTGATCAATCAAGCTCGCATCGGCAATCTTTAATGGTCGAAATCGTCGCCGGCTTGGAGACTATCAAGGCTGTTCGGGCAGAAGGCATTTTCCTGCGGCGCTGGCGCGATATCACCACCGTTGCAACGAACACGACGCACCGAATCAAGAACTATGCGGCATTCGCCGCGAACCTGTCCTACCTTCTTCAGAACATCGTGACGGTCGTCACCATCGTGGTGGGCGCCTACCTTTTTGATCTTGGGATGATTACGACTGGCGGCATCATCGCCTCTGCCATGCTTGGCAGCCGCGCTATTGCGCCCCTCGCTCAGATCGCGCTGATGCTGTCGCGCGTGCGCCAGGCAGTCAGTGCCTATCACAGCCTCGATGCCATTATGAAGCTGCCTGATGAACGTAGCGACAAACGTATGCTGGTGTCGCGCGTCATCGAGCGTGGTGATATCGAATTTCGAGCTGCCAATTTTACGTATGCCGGGCAAGTTCGTCCGGTTTTGAACGGAATCAATATTAAGATTCACCCTGGCGAACGGGTTGCCATTCTTGGGCGCATTGGCGCGGGTAAGACCACAGTAGGCCGGCTCCTAGGACGTCTCTACGAAGTCGATTCTGGAGAGCTGCTGATCGATGGTGTCGACATTCGTCAGTACCACCCGCAGGAAATTCGATCTGCGATCAGCGTCGTGACGCATGATACGCACGTTTTCAACGGCAGTGTCCGGCAGAATTTACGCCTGTCCAATCCTAATGCCTCCGACGCAGAGCTTTTGGAGGTCGCGAGACTGTCTGGCCTGGCGGATTTCGTTCAAGCGCATCCAGCAGGTTTCGAACGGCAAGTCGGCGAGCGCGGACAGCAGCTCTCCAGCGGGCAAAGGCAAATTCTCGGACTGGCTCGGGCGCTGCTCTCGCCGGGTCGGATCATCTTTCTCGATGATCCGACAAGCTCCATGGATACCGCTACAGAGCGACAGTTCGTGACGCGTTTCAAAGAAGGATTGCGTCCCGACCAAACACTGATCGTGACGACGCATCGCAACGCGGTTCTCGCCTTGGTCTCACGCGTGATTGTCGTTGACGGTGGACGCGTGGTTGCGGATGGTCCTGTGGAGAAGATTTTGCGATTACTCAACGAGAAGGCTGGTGGCGTCTGATCGCTCACCTCAAACTGTGCCATGCTGCGGATTGCGTGCCGCCAGATGCAGGGATGTGGACGGTGATGTGATGTCACGACTCGCCAAGGCCAAACCTGGGTCAGCTTGGTCCGGCCGCTGGCGGCGTGCTGCGTTATTCGCGGTATTGTGGATAGCATTTGGTCAGGCAGGGTCAGCCTTCGCCCAAGGTCGAGCTGACGTAGGTAAAAGCACGACTGCCTCTCCTCCCGCCTGTCACGTTCTTAATATGATAGAATGGGATCTCTCGGAGGCCTTGAAGAAATGCGGCGATGCCGCGAGTTTATTCAAATCAGAATTGTTTCATTCCCGACAAATGGGCAATCTCTTCACAGCTGGCACACGGTCCGACGGACTTTTAACTCTCTTCGGACAAGGGCGCTTTGGGACTAAATTTTCACTGAACGTAGACGAACCTTATCTCACGCAGGACAAGAATGTAGATCGCGCCTTTGCAAGGACCAAGCAACCGGTTCTAGGCGGAACCGTTCGCGGCGGGTTGATTGAAGACAACACCGACGACCTCGGTCAGCCCACCGTCAAGGGCGGCAAGGTAGCCTGGTCGGCCACTCCCTCCACACCTGGCATTGACGACCGGGCTTCTGGCGTGATCGGGATACTTACAATCAATGAGAGCGCGGTCTCTCTGAGCCTTTCCCTAGCGCCCACGGAGGCCGGTAAGGGCTTGGCGATGACAGTCAAACTTGCCGGCGAAAGCGGTGCAGAGTTTGGAATTCCACGCACGCGCCGGACCGGTGAACGCTCGGGAGAGCCGCTTGACATGGTCGGGCGCAACCCAACCGACGGCGAGCTCCTGTTTGTTCCTTCCGCGGATACGCAGGCTGTGAAGAATATTGTATCCGCTCTGCTCCGGAGCCAATGGATTGATGTGCCCGTGAGGCCTCAGGGGGGAACTTCATATACCTTAACGATGGAGTTGGCGCGCCCCGGACACGAGTTGATCTCGCGCGCATTTGAAAACTGGAACTTACTGAAGGAAACGCGTTAGACAGCGAGGCTTGCCTTTCTGCCGATTACAAAGCGGTTTTATCCTGAATGGCGCGCCATTTGGCTGGAGGTCCACCCCTTCCGGCCCGTCATCGTCGACCCCGCGCCGGCGGATTCGGCTAGCGCGCTGGACGTCGATGACGGCCGCCCTGTTCTCGCCGCACGGCGCGGCCCAGATTTCCTTGCCGTTCCTGGTGAAAGACGGCGGGACCTGTGGACCAGGCTCCGCAACCATTCGCACCTATGGTGCAAGAGCTGCAGCGAAGACCGACGCGATCGCCTCGAGCCTGCGTGCATAGTCCTCGGCGCCCGGTGCGGTGCCGAGCTTCGCTCCTGCGGCGGCAAAGAGCAGGCTGGCAACCCAATCCTCGGCGCTGGCCGAGAGACGCGACAAGGCAATCTCTCCGCGTTGTTCGGCCTGCAAGAGCAGGTCACGGGCAAACGTCGTGAAGATCCGTTCGAAAGCCTGCAATTGGCGCGTCGCGATGGTGTTCATCACCGCCTTCAGCTCGACGAGATGCTCGCCGGTGCCGAAACTGGCATAGGCCTGCCCGTGATGGGCCTGGAGCAGTGCAGCGAGCCGCTCCGGAAACGGCCCCTGCGCTGCGACCACCTCACGGCAACGTGCTTCGACGCGGCGCCCGAGCAGGTCCAGCATGGCCCGGAAGACGTCGTCCTTGCCCTTGAAATGCAGGTAGAGCGTCGCCTTGGCGAGCCCGGCCTCCCTGGCGATGTCGTCCATCGAGCTGCGCTTGTAGCCATAGCGGGCAAACAGCCGCAGCGCCGCATCGGCGATCTGGTCGACGCGGGCATGGGCATCGTCGACGGGGAGCGGGCTGGAACTTTCGCTTTTGTTCGGCATTGCGGCGTCAGTAGTCTTGACAAAATCCAAACTGCGCGCGACCATCCTCATTAGACTCAAATCGTCTAAATAGTCCAGTCGCGCGACCCAGGGCTACGGATCCATCGCCCGCCATCTGGTATGTCAGATCGGGCCATCGAGGGCGAGCCCTCGATCCGCACCATGGTGCCGCGCTGCGTCTTGCCAGCATCGGAGGCAACCATGGTCTCTCTCAAGGTCAACGGGACGGCGCATACCGTCGATGTCGACGACGACACGCCCCTGCTCTGGGTCATCCGCGACAATCTCGGCCTGACCGGCACCAAGTTCGGCTGCGGCGTCGCCCAATGCGGCGCCTGCACCGTCTTCATCGACGGCCAGCCCCTGCGCTCCTGCGTGACACCGGCCTCTGCTGTCGGCACCAGCGAGATCACCACGATCGAGGGCCTCGCTGGCAAGGAGGCGGATGCCGTCCAGGCCGCCTGGACCGCGCGCGACGTGCCGCAATGCGGCTATTGCCAATCCGGCCAGGTGATGAGCGCCATCGCCCTGCTCAAGGAAAACAGGAAGCCGAGCGACCGCGATATCGACCTCGCGATGAACGGCAATATCTGCCGCTGCGCCACTTATGTCCGTATCCGCGCCGCGATCCATGACGCGGCCCGCGCGCTGGAGATCTGAGCCATGACCGCGCATGACCCCAAGCTTTCCCGCCGCTCGCTGCTGGCCGGCGCCGGAGCCCTCGTCATCGGTTTCCATCTGCCGCGCGGCGCCAAGGCCCAGTCCGGCGCCGGCGCAGCCTATCGGCCGGGCGGCAACGCCACCTTCGCGCCGAACGCCTTCATCCGCGTCGCGCCCGATTCCACCGTGACCGTGCTGATCAAGCATATCGAAATGGGGCAAGGCCCGTTCACCGGCCTCGCCACGCTCGCGGCCGAAGAGATGGACGCGGCCTGGAGCCAGATGCGCGCCGAGCATGCGCCTGCCGACGTCAAGCTCTATGCCAATCTCGCCTTCGGCGTGCAGGGCACCGGCGGCTCGACCGCCATCGCCAATAGCTGGGAGCAGATGCGCAAGGCGGGCGCCGCGGCGCGCATGATGCTGGTGCAGGCCGCGGCCGATAGCTGGAAGGTTCCGACCGGCGAGATCAAGGTCGAGGAGGGCGTGATCAGCCACGCCTCCGGCCGCAAGGGATCGTTCGGCGAATTCGCTGAAGCCGCCGCCAAGCTGTCGGTCCCCGAGAACCCGCCCCTGAAGCCGGCCTCGGCCTATAAGTTCATCGGCAAGGAAGGCGCGGTGAAGCGCCTCGACAGCGCCGACAAGTCGCGCGGCAAGGCGCAGTTCACCATCGACATCCACGCGCCCGGCATGCTGACGGTCGTCGTCGCCCGCTCGCCGCGCTTCGGCGGCAAGGTCGCGAGCTTCGATGCGGCGGAAGCGCTTAAGGTCAAGGGCGTCGTCGATGTGAAGTCGATCGGCTACGGCGTTGCGGTCTATGCCAACGGCATGTGGCCGGCGCTGAAGGGGCGCGAGGCGCTGAAGGTGACCTGGGACGACAGCGCCGCCGAGAAACGCGGCAGCCCGGAACTCATCGCCGAGTACCGCAAGCTCACCCGTCAGCCGGGCACCGTCGCCGGCAGCCATGGCGATGCCGAGGCCGCGCTGGCCAAGGCGGAGCGTGTGATCGAGGCGGAGTTCGTCTTCCCCTATCTCGCGCATGCCCCGATGGAGCCGCTCGACGGTTATATCGAATGGGACGGCGAGAGGGCCCATGCCCGCTTCGGCAGCCAGTTTCAGACCACCGAGCACCAGACCATCGCCGGCGTCCTCGGGCTGCCGCCGGAGAAGGTGACGCTGGAGACGATGCTCGCCGGCGGCAGCTTCGGCCGGCGCGCGCAGGTCAGCCAGCATCTGGCGGCCGAACTCGCCACGGTCGCCAAGACGATCGGCCCGAACCGCCCGGTCAAGGTGGTCTGGACCCGCGAGGATGATCTCACCGGCGGCTATTACCGCCCGCTCTTCGTCCATCGTTTCCGCGGCGCGGTGAAGGACGGCAGGATCGCGGCATGGTCGAGCACGCTCGTCGGCCAATCCTTCTTCCTCGGCACGCCGATGGAGCCGATGGTCGTGAAGAACGGCATCGATGCGACCTCGGTCGAGGGCGCCAACGAGATCTTCTACGAAGTCCCGGATTTCCGCTGCGAGGTGCATAATCCCAAGGTCGGCGTGCCGACCCTGTGGTGGCGTTCGGTCGGCCACACCCATACCGGCTATGCCGTCGAGTGCTTCGTCGACGAATTGCTCCAGGCGGCCGGGCAGGATGCGGTCCAGGGCCGGCTTGCCTTGATGGGCGACAGGCATCCGCGCGCAGCCGGCGTGCTCAAGGCCGTCGCCGAACTCGCGGGCTGGAAGGGGCCGGGACCGGTCGACGGCCGTGCCCGCGGTGTCGCCGTGGTCGAGAGCTTCGGTTCCTTCGTCGCCCAGATCGCGGAGGTCTCGATGGGGCCGGAGGGCGAGCCGAAGGTGCACAAGGTCTGGTGCGCGGTCGATTGCGGCGTCGCCGTCAATCCCGACATCATCCGGGCGCAGGTCGAGGGCGGCATCGGCTTCGGCCTCGGCCACGCCCTCTACGGCCAGATCACGCTCGACGGCGGCCGGCCGGTCCAGACCAATTTCCACGAATACCGCTCGTTGCGCATCCACGAGATGCCGGAGGTCGAGGTGGCGATCATCGCCTCGACCGAAAAGCCGAGCGGCATCGGCGAACCCGGCGTGCCGCCGATCGGCCCCGCCGTCGCCAATGCGCTCGCCGCGCTCGGCCATGGCCGGCCGCGACAGCTGCCGATGCAGGGAGGCTCGGTCTGATGAGCCGCAACCTGATCCTCGCCGCAGGCGCGGCGCTCGCGGTTTGCCTCGGTGGCAGCGCCCTGACCTTGGCGCAGAATGCCGGGCAGGCCCAATCCGGCAGCGCGGTCTTGCGCCCGGCGTCGAGCTTCGCCTCGATCGCCAATCAGCACGACCGCTCGGTCGCACTGTTCAACGAGATGGGCAAGGTGCTCACCCATCCGCGCTGCATGAACTGCCACCCCGCGACGGAGCGGCCGCGCCAGGGCGATCTGCGCAAGCTTCACGAACCCGTCGTCGTGCGTGGCAAGGACGGCCACGGCGCGACCGGCCTGCCATGTGCAACCTGTCACGGCAAACAGAACTTCGATCCGGCAGGCGTTCCGGGCGATGGGCACTGGGCGCTCGCTCCGGCCTCGATGGCCTGGGAAGGCAAGACGATCGGCCAGATCTGCGAGCAGTTGAAGGACCAGAACCGCAACGGCAGCCGCGACGCCGCGGCGCTGATCAAGCACGTCACCACCGACACCCTCGTGCTCTGGGGCTGGAATCCCGGCAAGGGTCGCACACCCGCTCCCGGCACGGCGGCCGAATTCGGTGCTCTGATGCAGGCCTGGGCCGATAGCGGCGCGGCCTGTCCGGCACCGTAGCGGGCACAACGCAGCCCGCCCCCTGCAGACGCAACCTGGCCGGCGTCGCCCGGCCAGGAGCGCATTCGCCCCTTCAACGCGACCGTCCACGCGACGGCCGTTTCGTCATGCGGACAGGCAAACTGGGATGGCACGATTCCTGATTGAGTGATCCCTGATCATTCAACCGGGAACATCGGCAAGGCATGGTGCCCAATCTGCGTATCCTTATCGTCGGCGCGAGCCAGGTCAGGGCTGCGATCATGACGGAAGGCCTGCGTGGAGCTGGCTACCAGCAACTTGTCCACCTCACCGCAACCACGGGGCTCGTTGCTGCCATCGAGGCCCACGATCCCGACGTCGTGGTGGTCGACCTCGAGAACCCCAGCCGCGACGCCTTGGCCGACATGCTCCTGGTCAGCCGCCATGTCCGCCGCCCGATCACCCTGTTCGTGGACCAATCCGACGCGGCCTCGATCGAAGCGGCGGTCGAAGCCGGTGTTTCCGCCTATATCGTCGACGGGCTGAAGAAGGAGCGGATGCAACCGATCCTGCAGATCTGCATCAGCCGCTTCAACGCCGTCCGAAAGCTGCGCGAGGCGCTCGACGAAGCCCGCTCGCAGCTCGAGGATCGCAAGACGGTCGACCGGGCCAAGAGCATCGTCATGCGGCTGAAGAGCCTCTCCGAGGACGACGCCTATGCCTTGATGCGCCGCACCGCGATGAACGAGAAGCGCAAGCTCGTCGACATCGCCCGCTCCCTGATCACCGCCGCGGAGATGTTGAAATGACGGTCCTGCACCTGCGGGTCGGCTCCACGCCGCCGATCAACGCCGCGAAGCTCCCTCCTCCCGCTCGATTTGAAGGCATTTTCGTCTCTGGAGAATTATTGCCCATGAATTAGGCAGTCGCGCCGGAATTGTGCACCGCAACAATGCTCGCCTGCCCCGGCCCGTGGGCGTCCCGAACGCGCAATCTCCCGCAACTCAAGCCCGGCTCCGCTGGCGAAGCGGTTGGCATGATCCTTGTAGAATATGTTGCGACGCGGCCAAAGCTGCCCGCGCCATCCCGATCCGGAAGACACAGCAACGTCGCTGTCGAATGCGCCTGCCAGGCGTTTTCGCGCGGCGTTTTCGCGTTCGGGGTGGCTTCAGGCGGGCAGCCATTCAGCAATCGGGAGGCGATCCATGACGCATAGCTCCACGACCGACATCCGGACGGTCGCTGCCCGGCAGACGAGCGCAAGCCGCCGCGACTTCCTGCACCTGTCCGGCACTGCCGCGCTGATTGCCGCGGCGAAGGCGGCCCTGCCCTCCGGCGCCTTCGCGCAGGCGACAGGCCCCGAGGTCAAGGGCACGCGGCTCGGCTACATCGCCCTGACCGACGCCGCGCCGCTGATCATCGCGAAGGAGAAAGGCCTCTTCGCCAAGCACGGCCTGCCCGACATGGAGATCGCCAAGCAGGCCTCCTGGGGCGCGACGCGCGACAACATGGCGCTCGGCTTCAAGGCGAACGGCATCGATGGCGGCCACATCCTGCGCCCGAAGACGCATCTCTATGCGACCGGCAAGGTCATGCAGAACGGCCAGCCGCTGCCGATGTACACGCTGCTCAACCTCAACGAGGACGGGCAGGCGATCTCGGTCTCCAACGAATACAAGGACCTGAACGTCCAGAAGGACGCCTCGCCGCTGAAGCAGGCCTTCGAGCGGAAGAAGGCTGCCGGCAAGGAACTGACCGCCGCGATGACCTTCCCGGGCGGCACCCACGATCTCTGGATCCGTTACTGGCTCGCGGCCGGGGGCATCGACCCCGATACCGAGATCAAGGTCATCGTCGTGCCGCCGCCGCAGATGGTGGCGAACATGAAGGTCGGCACCATGGACTGCTTCTGCGTCGGCGAGCCGTGGAACGAACAGCTCGTCAACCAGAACATCGGCTACACCGCGCTGACCACCGGCGAGCTCTGGTTCAAACATCCCGAGAAGATCCTCGGCATGCGCGCCGATTTCGTCGACGCCAACCCGAAGGCGACGCAGGCCATCCTGATGGCAGTGATGGAAGCCCAGCAATGGGCCGACAAGATGGAGAACCGCCAGGAACTCGCCGAGATCGTCGGCAAGCGGCAATGGTTCAACGTCCCCACCGGGGACATCAACAAGCGGCTGCTCGGCGATATCAACTACGGCAATGGCCGCGAGGCGAAGGGCACCAATCTCTACATGAAGTTCTGGGGCGAAGGCGGCGCGACCTCCTATCCCTGGAAGAGCCTCGACACCTGGTTCGTCACCGAGAACATCCGCTGGGGCAAGTTCGACCCGACGATCGACATCAAGGCGCTGGTCGACAAGACCAACCGCGCCGATCTCTGGCGCGAGGCCGCGAAGACGCTCGGCGTCGCCGGTGCCCCGACCGCCGATTCCCGCGGCGTCGAGACCTTCTTCGACGGCATGAAGTTCGATCCCGCGGCGCCGCTGGACTATCTCAAGGCGCTGAAGATCAAGCGGGTGGCCTGACGCCATGGCCGAGCCGCTGATCATCGTCGGCAATGGCATGGCCGCGACACGGCTGGCCGATGAGCTCAGCCAGCGCGCGCTCGGGCGCTATTCCATCGCCGTGATCGGGGACGAGCCGCGCCTCGCCTATAACCGCGTCCTGCTCTCGCCCCTGCTGGCGGGCGAGATCGGCGGCAGCGAGATCGAGCTCAAGCCGGCGGAGTGGTGGCAAGCGCGGGGCGTCTCGACATTCTACGGCCGCGCCGTCACCGCGATCGACCGCGCCGCTAGGACGGTGACGCTGAGCGACGGGCTCAGCCTGCCCTATGGCAAGCTCGTCCTCGCCACCGGCTCGCGGCCGCTGATGCCACCGGTGCCGGGCTTCGAATTGCCCGGCGTCGCCACGTTCCGCGACGTCGCCGATGCCGCGCGGTTTCGCGCGGTGGCGGCGGGCGCACATGTCGTGGTGATCGGTGGCGGGCTGCTCGGTCTGGAGGCGGCTTACGGGCTCGCCAGGATCGGCGGCAAGGTCACGCTCCTGCATCTGGCCGACCGGCTGATGGAGCGCCAGCTCGACCGCGAGGGCGCGAGCCTGCTCGCCGCTGCGATCGCCGCGCGCGGCATCGACATCCGGCTGAATTGCACCGCCGAGCGCTTCGTCGGCGAGGGTCGGATCGAGGCGGTGGAGTTGCCCGACGGCAGCGCGATCCCGGCCGATCTCGTCGTCGTCGCCATCGGCGTGCGCCCGCGCGTCGAGCTCGCAGTGGCGGCGGGGCTCGACGTCAATCGCGGCATCGACGTCGATGACGGGCTTGCCAGCAGCGATCCTGCGATCTTCGCCATCGGCGAATGCGCCGAGCATCGTGGCCAGACCTACGGCCTGGTCGAGCCGGCCTATGAGCAGGCGCGCGTGCTGGCGGCGCGGCTCGCCGATCGGAGGGAGCGCTATACCGGCTCGCTGCTCTCCACCAATCTCAAGGTCTCCGGCGTCGGTGTCTTCTCGGCCGGCGAATTCGATGCCGGCGAGGGCACCGAGACGGTCGTGCTGCGCGATCCCGCCGCCGGCATCTACCGCAAGTTCGTGCTGCGCGACGGCCGGCTCGCCGGCTGCGTTCTGGTCGGCGATACGCAGGGCGCGCTGTTCTATCTCGGGCTGATCCGATCGGGACAGGATATCTGCGCGATCCGCACCGACCTGCCTTTCGGCGAAAGCTATTGCGTCAGGGAAGCCGCCTGATGCGCCATGACGCTCCCCTCGCCCCGGCCGCGACGCGCACCACCTGCCCTTATTGCGGGGTCGGCTGCGGGGTTCTGGCGACCCCGGACGGGCGGGGCGGGGCGACCATCGCAGGCGATGGAGAGCATCCGACCAATCGGGGACGGCTCTGTTCCAAGGGCTCCGCGCTCGGCGAGACGCTGGGGCTCGGCCACCGCGTGCTGCACCCGCTGAAGCGCAACGCGGCGGGCGGCTATGACCGCGTGAGCTGGGATGCCGCACTCGATGCGGTGGCGAACGGCTTTCGCGCGATCATCGACCGCGACGGGCCGGAGGCAGCCGCCTTCTATCTCTCGGGCCAGCTCCTGACCGAGGATTACTACATCGCCAACAAGCTGATGAAGGGCTTCATCGGCTCGCCCCATGTCGACACCAATTCGCGGCTTTGCATGTCCTCGACGGTTGCGGCGCAGCGCCGGGTCTTCGGCTCGGACACCGTTCCCGGCGCCTATGAGGATTTCGACAGCGCCGATCTGATCGTCCTCGTCGGTTCGAACACGGCCTGGTGCCATCCGATCCTGTTCCGGCGGATGCAGGACAACCGGCGCGAGCGCGGCGCGCGCCTCGTCGTGCTGGATCCGCGTGTCACCGCGACGGCGGAAGATGCCGATATGGTGATGGCCTTGAAGCCCGGCTCCGATGCCGCGCTCTTCGCCGGGCTGCTCGTCCATCTCACCGATCGCGGCCTCGTCGATCGCGGCTATGTCGCGCGCCATGTCGCGGGTTTCGACGAAGCGCTCGCCAATGCGCGGGAGATTGCGCCGGACATCGCCTCGGTTTCCGCCTCGGCCGGCCTGCCGAAGGAGCGGATCGCGGCCTTCTACGAACTCTGGGCCAGCACGCCACATGTGGTCACGGCCTGGAGCCAGGGCGTCAACCAGTCGGCGCAGGGCACGGACAAGGTCGCCGCGATCCTGAACTGCCACCTTGCCACCGGCCGGATCGGACGACCCGGCTGCGGGCCCTTCTCCCTCACCGGCCAGCCCAATGCCATGGGCGGGCGCGAGGTCGGCGGGCTCGCCAACATGCTCGCCGCCCATATGGGCTACGCGCCGGACGAGATCGACCGCGTCCGCCGCTTCTGGCAGGCGCCCAACATCGCCCGCCGCGAGGGGCTGAAAGCCGTCCAGATGCTGGACGCGGTCGCGGATGGTCGCATTCGCGCCCTATGGGTGATGGCGACCAACCCGGCCGTCTCTCTCCCAAATGCCGACAAGGTCAGCGCCGCGCTCGCCGGGCTGGACCTCTTCATCGTCTCAGAGAACGTACTCTCGAACGACACCCTGGCGGCCAGACCCCATTACATCCTGCCGGCGGCGGCCTGGGGCGAGAAGGACGGCACCGTCACCAATTCCGAGCGGCGGATCTCACGCCAGCGCGCCTTCCTGCCGCTGCCGGGCGAAGCGAAGCCGGACTGGTGGATCATCGGCGAGGTCGCGAAGCGTCTCGGTTTCGGCGAGGCCTTCGCCTATGCCGGCCCGCACGAGATCTATGCCGAACACGCGGCGCTCTCCGCCTTCGAGAACGACGGCACGCGCGATTTCGACATCGGCGCCCATGCCGGCCTCGACCGGGCCGGCTATGACGGGCTTCGGCCCGTGCAGTGGCCTGCGCCGTCACGGCAGCCCGGCGGCACCGACCGCCTCTTCGGAGACGGTGGCTTTTTCGGCCCCGAACGACGTGCGCAGATGCGCCCGCTCGCCGCACCTAAACTCGCCGCGCAGGCGAGCGGCGATTTCCCGCTGCTGCTCAACACCGGCCGTGTCCGTGACCACTGGCACAGCATGACGCGGACCGGCTTCAGTCCACGGCTCAGCGCCCATATCGCCGAACCTTCGGTCTCCGTGAATCCCGCCGACATCGCGCGTTTGGGGTTGGCGGAAGGCGGCTTCGCCCGCCTCGCCAGCATCCACGGCACCGCGATCCTGAGGGTCGTGGCCGATGGCGGCGTGGCCGAGGGAGCGGCGTTCGCGCCGATCCACTGGTCGGGGGAGACGGCGTCCGACGCGCGCATCGGCGCCCTGACGCAGCCGCTTTGCGACCCCTTCTCGGGCCAGCCCGAAATGAAGGCGACACCGGTTTCGGTCGCGGCGGTCGCCTATCGCTTCGAAGGCTTCGTTCTGGCGCGCGAGCCCTTTGCCCTGCCGGCGGAGAGCTGGTGGGCACGGCTTGCCGTGCAGAGCGGCGAGGGCAGGCTTTTCGCCACCAACCTGTCCATCGATGCAATCGCGACCCTGATGCGCGAGCGTTTCGGCACGGACGAACTGACCGAGCTGATCGACCGCGACGGCGGCAGCTATCGCTGTGCCGTGCTCCGGGATGGCCGGCTCCTGGCCGCTTTCTTTCTCGCTCCTGCCGGCCGCGCCCCGCTCTGGGACACGGTCAAGGCCATCTTCGCCGACCCAACGGCAGCCGTGGAGAGCCGGCTTGCGCTGCTTGCCGGGCGCGATCCCGGCGGCACCGATCCCGGCCCGACCGTCTGTGCCTGCTTCGGCGTCGGCCTGAACGCGATCCGCGCTGCCTTCGAGGCCGGCGCCGCGACGGCCGAAGAAATCGGCCTTCAGCTCAAGGCGGGGACCAATTGCGGCTCCTGCCTTCCCGAAATCCGTCGCATCCGCTCGCAGGCCGGCGCAAGCGAGGCCGCATGACGCATGCGACGGAAAAGCTCGATCAGAGGCAAGAGCGCGATCAGAGGAGAGACTGGAACATGGGTCTGCCTGTCTTGAAAGGCGCGGCTGCCGGCTCGACGGTCGTCACGCTCCCGGGAAAACCGCCCGCGATTCTGCCCCTACCGGCCGGACCCGCGAAGTCCTTCGCGGCCCGGCTGGCTCCCCTTGCGAAAGGCGCGCTTGCCAACCTGCTGCCGCCATTGATCACGATCGCGCTGATCCTGCTGTTCTGGCAGCTCGCCGCCTCCGGCCCGCAATCCTCGCTTCCGACGCCGAGCAAAATCTGGGAGGAGGCGAAGGACCTGATCGTCGAGCCGTTCTACTGGGCGGGCTCGCAGGATATCGGGCTGGGCTGGCGCATCCTCGTCTCGCTACAGCGCGTCGCCATCGGCTTCAGCCTGGCCGCCGTCGTCGGCGTGCTGCTCGGAGCGCTCGTCGGCCAGTCGGTCTGGGCGACGCGCGGACTCGACCCGATCTTTCAGGTGCTGCGCACCGTGCCGCCGCTCGCCTGGCTGCCGCTCTCGCTCGCCGCCTTCCGCGACAGCCAGCCCTCGGCGATCTTCGTGATCTTCATCACCGCGATCTGGCCGGTGATCATCAACACGGCGGTTGGCATCCGCAACATCCCGCAGGATTACCGCAACGTCGCGCAGGTACTGCGGCTGAACCAGATCGAGTTCTTCTTCAAGATCATGGTGCCATCGGCCGCGCCCTACATCTTCACGGGCTTGAGGATCGGCGTCGGCCTGTCATGGCTTGCCATCGTCGCGGCGGAGATGCTGACCGGCGGTGTCGGCATCGGCTTCTTCATCTGGGATGCGTGGAACTCGTCCCGCCTCTCCGACATCATCGTGGCGCTGGTCTATATCGGCGTGGTCGGCTTCCTGCTCGACCGCCTCGTCGCCCTCGTCGGCCATGTCGTCACCCGCGGCACCGCGACCAACTGAGGGGACGACGCGATGAGCTATCTGAAGATCGACCATGTCGACAAACGCTTCCAGCGCGGCGCCGCGACCACGGAAGTGCTCAAGGACATCAGCCTCGTCATCGACAAGGGCGAGTTCGTCTCGATCATCGGTCATTCCGGCTGCGGCAAGTCGACCCTGCTCAACATTGTCGCCGGGCTCACCCCCGCGACGACCGGCGGCATCCTGCTCGAGGGCAAGGAGGTCAACGCGCCGGGGCCGGACCGCGCCGTGGTCTTCCAGAACCACTCGTTGCTGCCCTGGCTCACCGTCTACGACAATGTCGCGCTCGCCGTGAACAAGGTGTTCGGCCGGACCAGGAGCAGGGCCGAGCGGCATGACTGGATCATGCACAATCTTGACCTCGTCCAGATGGGGCATGCCAGGGACAAGCGGCCTGCCGAGATCTCCGGCGGCATGAAGCAGCGCGTCGGCATCGCGCGTGGTCTCGCCATGGAGCCGAAGATCCTGCTGCTCGACGAGCCTTTCGGGGCGCTCGACGCACTGACCCGCGCGCATCTGCAGGACTCGGTGATGCAGATCCATGCGGCGCTCGGCAACACCATGATCATGATCACGCATGACGTCGACGAGGCGGTGCTGCTCTCGGACCGGATCGTGATGCTGACCAACGGCCCCTCCGCCCGCATCGGCGAGGTGCTGGAGGTGCGCCTCGCCCGCCCGCGCCAGCGGCTCGAGCTGGTCTCGGACCGGCACTACATCGCCGCGCGCGAGGCGGTGCTGAAATTCCTCTACGAGCGCCATCGCTTCGTCGAGGCAGCGTGACGGCGACGGCCATGAGCGACGATTTCACACCCGACCAGAAGCGCTATCTCGAAGGCTTCGTCAGCGGCATGCAATCGGCCCGCACAGCGCGGGGCCTGAGCCCGCTCGGCGGTGCCTCAGGCAGCGCTTCAGCCACGCCAGGCGGTCCCGACAGGGAGCATGCCGAAGCACAGGCGAGAACGATTGCCGCTGGCGGCAAGCTCGTCGATCAGGAGAAATGGAAGGCCGCCGAGCACCCTTTCGACGCTTATGCCCGGTTCAAGGAGCAGGCAGGGGCCGGCACCTATCCCAAGCCCGAAGACAATTTCCGCTGGCGCTATCACGGCCTGTTCTACGTGGCACCGGCACAGAACAGCTATATGTGCCGGCTGCGCATCCCCAACGGCATCCTCAAGGCCTGGCAGTTCGCCGGCGTCGCCGATCTCGCGGAGCACTTCGGCGGCTGCTACAGCCATGTCACCACCCGCGCCAATCTCCAGATCCGCGAGATCGCCGCCGAGAATGCACCGCTTCTGCTGGAAGGGCTCGCCGATCTCGGCCTCACCGCCAAGGGCTCGGGCGCCGACAACATCCGCAACGTCACGGGATCGGCGACCGCCGGTATCGACCCGCTCGAACTGCTCGACACCCGTCCGCATGCCCGCGCCTGGCACCATCACATCCTGAACGACCGCTCGCTCTACGGGCTGCCGCGCAAGTTCAACGTCGCCTTCGACGGTGCCGGCTCGGTCGCGACACTGGAGGACACCAACGATATCGGCTTCCAGGCCATCGAGGTCATGGACGGGGCCGCGTTCGAGGAGCGGCCGGTCGCGCCCGGCATCTGGTATCGCCTCGCGCTCGGCGGCATCACCGGCCACAAGGACCTTGCGCGCGACACGGGCGTCATCGTCGCCCCATCCGACGCGATCGCGATCGCCGATGCGATCATTCGCGTCTTCATCGCCAACGGAAACCGCACGGACCGCAACAAGTCCCGCCTCAAATACGTGCTCGATGCCTGGGGCTTCGACACATTTCTCGCCGCCGTCGAGGAGAAGCTCGGCCGCCGGCTGATCCGGCTCGATGGCGCCTTCGTCAAGCCACGCCCTTCTTATGACCGCCTCGCCCATATCGGCGTCCACGCGCAGACCCAGGCCGGCCTGAACTGGATCGGCGTGGCGCTGCCGGTCGGCAAGCTCACGGTCCAGCAGATGCGCGTCATCGCGTCGATCGCGCAAGGATGTGGTGATGGCGATATCCGCCTCACCGTCTGGCAGAACCTGCTGATCTCCGGCGTGCCCGATGCGAAGATCGAGGACGTGCTCGCCCATCTGCAGGCCATCGGCCTCTCCGCCGAGACCTTGGTTCTGCGCGCCGGGCTGATCGCCTGCACCGGCGCGACCGGCTGCAAGTTCGCCGGCGCCCATACCAAGGAGGATGCGCTCGCCATCGCCGCTCATTGCGACCCGCGCATCACGCTCGACACGGCCGTCAATATCCACCTGACCGGCTGCCACAACTCCTGCGCCCAGCACTATATCGGCGATCTCGGGCTGATCGGCGTCAAGGTTCCGGTCAATGACGAGGGCGACACCGTGCCCGGCTACCATGTCTTCGTCGGCGGCGGCTTCGGCGTCGAGGGTGGGATGGGCCGGGAGTTCCGGACCAATGTGAAGGCACAGGATGCGCCAGCCCTGGTCGAGGCGATCCTGCGGAGCTGGCAGGCACATCGCGCCGCACCCGACGAAAGCTTCGTCGCCTTCGCCCGCCGCCACGAGATCGCGGCACTGCAAGCCATGGTCGAGCAGATCGGGGATGCGGCATGACCGTCCAGAGCCCGAGCCCGATCGTCCAGGTCCTGCCGGAAACCGCGCCCTTCAGCGAGGAGCAGCGCTCCTGGCTGAACGGCTTCTTCGCCGGGCTGCTGTCGCTCGACAATGCCGGCGTGACCGCGCTGTCACCAACCGAGAATGCTGCCGTCCTGGCCGAGGCCGAGGATGGCGCGCCCTGGCACGACCCGTCGCTGGAGATGACCGAGCGCATCAAGCTGGCCGAAGGCAGGCCGCTGCCGCGCAAGCTCTACGCCGTCATGGCCCAGCAGGATTGCGGGCAATGCGGCTATGTCTGCGAAAGCTACTCCGCCGCCATCGCGTCCGGCGCCGAAAGCCGGCTCAATCTCTGCGCACCGGGCGGCAAGGAGACACTTCGCCAGGTCAAGGCGCTGATGGAGGTGCCCGCCGCTGCCGCCGCGAGCGCTCCCATCGATCCTGCGCCGGCGGCAGAGCCCGGGCCGAAAGGGCGCTGCCGCGAGAACCCGGCACTCGCGACCTTCCTCTCGCGCCGCAAACTCAACGGCGAAGGCTCCGAGAAGGAGACCTGGCATGTCGAGTTCGACCTCTCGGAATGCGGCCTCGATTACGTCGTCGGCGATGCCTTCGGCATCCTCGCGCAGAACGATGCCCGTCTGGCCGATGCCGTGATCGCCCTCCTAGGCGCGCGGCCGGATGCAGAGATCGGCGACAAGCCCCTGCGCCAGAAGCTCATGGAGGATTGCGCGCTCGGTCCCGCGCCCGATGCCCTGTTCCAGCTCATCTCCTATGTCACCGGCGGGGAGGCCCGGGCCAAGGCCAGGCGCCTCGCTGCCGGTGAGGATCCCGATGGCGATCTCGACCGGCTCGACGTGCTCGGGGCGCTGCACAAGTTCTCCCAGGCACGGCTTTCGGCCGAGGCCTTCGTCGAGGCGCTCGATCCGCTCCAGCCGCGGCTCTATTCGATCTCCTCCTCCTACAACGCGACCCCCGGCCGGATCTCGCTGACGGTCGATGCGGTGCGTTACAAGGTCGGCTCGCGTCCGCGCTGGGGCGTCGCCTCGACCTTCCTCGCCGAGCGCGTGCGCGCCGGTGACAAGGTGCCGATCTATGTCCAGCGCGCCCACGGCTTCGGCCTGCCGGCCGATCCGGCGACGCCGGTGATCATGTGCGGCCCGGGCACGGGCGTCGCGCCGTTCCGCGCCTTCCTGCACGAGCGGCAGGCGACCAGGGCGCCCGGCCGCAACTGGCTGTTCTTCGGCCACCAGCGCCGGGCCTGCGATTTCTTCTATGAAGATGAGCTGCAGGCGATGAAGGATGCGGGATTCCTCTCCAACCTGACGCTCGCCTGGTCGCGCGATGGCGAGAAAATCTATGTTCAGGATCGCATGCGCGAGCGCGGCAGCGAACTCTGGTCATGGCTCGAGCAAGGCGCGCATTTCTACGTCTGTGGCGATGCCAAGCGGATGGCCCGGGATGTCGAGCGGGCCTTGGTCGACGTCGTCGTGACGCATGGCGGGCGCTCCGCCGAGGACGCGATCGCCTATGTCGCCGCGCTGCGGAAGGCCGGCCGCTATCAGGCTGATGTCTATTAGAGGTTCATGCTCTCAACGCCATCAAAGGGCCAGGCTAGCGCCGCAGCGCCCTTCGATCCTGACCGTCGTCCGGTCGGAGGCGGTGGAAGATCGGCCGGAACGCTGGTAGAGTGGATCGATGCGGGAGAACCGGCACGGCACGATGCGCAATCTTATCGCTGCGATGGCGGCTCTGCTGGCCATGCTGCTCTCGCTGCCCGCCCATGCCCAGTTCGACGCGACGCCCGGCAATGGCCCCTTGTATCCGGGCGGGCCGCGGCAAGGCCTGGGGCCACCGTCGATCACCGACCATGTTCCGGATATCCGATTGCATTCGAGCCAGGGCGGGATTCCGGGTGCGGGGCCGGCCATCGGCTCCGGTGCCAATACTTTGCGTCCGTACGAACCGTCCCCTACCAGGCTCTATCGCAGGGCCGACCGGACGAGCGGGCTCGGGCGTCATTGCCGAACGGCATCGCGCCAATGCACGCTCCGACGACCAGCCGCTCTGGGCGACGATTGCTCATGCCGCACGCCCCGGAATGGACGCAGGCACGGCCAAGTCGTCCGGTAGCTGCTTCCTGCAAAGCCGCGCCTCAGCTCCGCGGCGCGATGAATACGAGGTCATGCAAGCTTTATCGGCCAAACAGGAACTGCGTCGTGCCTTCCGGCATATCGAGCAGGAATTGCCGACCCGGATGGCGGCGGCCCTGAGATGGTTGCGCCATCCCCGCTCGCGGCTGGTCCGCATCCCTGCCGGCATCGCCCTCATCGCCGGAGGCGTATTCTCGTTCCTGCCGTTGCTGGGGCTGTGGATGCTGCCGCTCGGCCTGCTCCTGCTCGCAGCCGACGTGCCGTTCCTGCAGCGGCCGATGGCGCGCTTCGCGCTCTGGTGCGTCCGTGCGCTCAACCGCTTCCGGGCCTGGCGCAAGCGGGATTGAGCCCGCCGCGGTCAGACAATCAGCTCGGTGATGGGCAATCGCGCACGCTGCGAAGCGGCGTCCGGCGGCACCCGACCCAGCCGGAAGACGTTGACGAGCCTGCGCCCGGCCGGCAACGGATGGCGCGCGACGAGGGCGGCATTGCTGACCGGCCAGTCGGCAAGCACCGAGATCGGGCAGGCACCGAGCCCCTGCGCTTCCATCGAGAGCCAGGCCCGGTAGAAGGCACGGCCCGTCTCCAGCGGGTCCTCGCCCAGCGGCCGGTGAAACAGCGCGATCGCGCCCGATGCCTTCTTGGAACGCTCCCGCGTCAGCGGTTCGGCAAGACCGAGGCGTTTCAGCAGCGGGAACAAGGGCCCGAGCACGAGGGATGCTCCCATCGCCTCGACGCTGCCCAGCGCCATCGCCTCCGCATTGAGGCCGTCGCGGCCATAGCGCGGATCGTGGCGTGACAACCGCATCCAGGCGATCAACTCACGCCGATGCGCATCTTCACACAGGAAATGGAAGCCGGCGCGGTCCGCCAGCTCCGCGATCTCCACCACGGCAGAGCCTGCCGGGACGACGAGGAGATCGGGCGCGGCGGCAAGCCTTTGAAGGGCTTCCTGGAGTTCGCCTGCAGCCGGCAGAAAGCGACCGCGCCAGGAGCATCGGCCTGCGACAGCCGAGGCGAGCGAGTCCACCGCCCCGCCGGGGCCAAGCGTCAGACGGGCGATCACGCGCAGCCCCGAGACCTCATCCGAGTCATCGCCCAGCTCCATACGCGCGATCCGAAGGCCGTATCCGCCACAGGCCAGCGACAATCCTTCGATCGCCGCGCCATGCGAAAGCCGGACATCATGGCCGGTCGGGTCCGCAGCCGGCAGGCGCCTCTCGCCATCCTCCAGCACGAGCACCGTGTCGGCCGCGAGCAGGCGCCAGCGCGTCGGCTGGATGTTGTGGACGCTCGGCGCCAGGCTCGCCTCGGCGATCAACGTCCGGAAGAGATCGCTATCGAGCATCGCTCAATCTCGCAGAGGCTTGGCGAAGAGATGCAGCCGATGCAGCGGTTTGGCACCGGCCTTCTCGGCCTGGCGCAAGCTCGGTCCGTTGACGTCGGCGATCCAGGTGCCGCCGAGCTCGGTATAGCCGGCGGCCTTGAGCGCGCTCGCGACCTTGAACAGCATCGCGCCGTTGAGACCGCGATTATGGAAGGCGCGATTGACCGATTGGTAGACGATGACCGCGCGCCGGTTGGTCCAGCGATGCTGCAGGAAGCGGAAGGGAAAGCTCAGACCCATCCGCCCGCCCGTGGCCTTCACCAGCGGGTTGAGATCGGGGATAGCGATGATCGCACCGACCGGCTCGCCCTTGTGGTGGACGACGGTCGAGATGCGCTTGTCGATCACCCACATCATGTCGCCGGCCTGGAAGCGATATTCCTCGGCCGTGGGCGGCACGAACATCGGATTGGCGTCGAAGCCGTCATTGAGGATGAGCCGGGAATCCTCAAGCCTCTCGGCGAAATGGCGGCGGTCAATCGGCATCCAGCGATAATCGGGATCGGCGAGGATCGCCTGCTGCTTCGGCCCGAGCAGCCCGCGCGGATCGATATCGGCGAGATCGATCCGGAAGGTCGTCATCGGAAAGGTCGGCGCGTAGCCATTCGCTTCGAGCAGGCGCGCGATATACGGCGGGCTCCAGAGCATGTCGGTGAAGGGCGCGTTGTCGAAGCCGCCGGTGACGACACCGGCTTGCTGCATCGCCGTCAGATTGAAGTTGCCGACGAGTTCGCCCATGCCGCGCTCGCGCGCCCAACCTTCCGCTGCGCCGAGCAAAGCCGCAGCGATCTCGGAATCGTCGGCGCAGTCGAAATAGCCGAACTGCGCACGCCTCGTGCCGTGCCGGGCATTGGAGGCGTCGTGGATCGTCGCGACGATGCGGCCGAGCGGCCGGCCGTCGCGCAACGCGGTGAACAGCTCGAAGCGGCCATGGCCCTGCGTCACCAGCGGATTCCTGGCAGGGTCGAGCATGCGGTCGAAATCGGACCACATCGGCGGAACGTAGCCGCTGTCGGGCGGATAGACATCGGCGGTGACGGCGAAGGCCGCCTTGCGGTCGTTGCTGCAGATCTCGATCATGCGGTTGTCTCGCTCGGCGCCGTTGCCAGCAGGCGGCGCACCAGCGCCAGCGCCGTCTCGGTCGCCGGATCAGCGGAGACCACCGGCACGGTCACCAGCAAGAGGTCGAGCGGCGCTTCGCCGAGCACGAGCAGATGGCTCGCGGCATGGGAGGCCATCAGTGCAGCAAGCCGCTCGGCAGCCGGATCGGTCGCCGGCCAGGGCCAGCCGCGCCCGGAGGCGTGCAGCACGCCAATGCCGTGCAGGGCCGGCCGCAGGATGGCGGGGTCGTAATCGGCGAGCGCCGCTTCATCGAGCCGGCGCGCGCTGCCGAACAAGGGGTGCGTGGCGAGCTGGGCGATCAAGGCCTCTCGTGTCTGCGCCCGCGACCGAGCAAGGGAATCGAGGATTCCGGGCGCTTCCGCATCGAAAGCGCTCGACAGCGCATCGACGGCTAGCGCGATGGCGAGCACCCCGGCGAGTGCGACGGCACAGAGCCGCGCGGCATGGGCGAAGCCGGCATCGGGCGTGACGAGCGCCGTCGCGAAACCCAGGAGCAGCGCAGCCGCGACGCGCAGGCTGAGCATCGCGAAGCGCTGCCGCCGGGCCGGAGCGGCCCCGCCGGTCACCAGCAGGATCGAGACCAGCAGCAAGGCGCCGACGCCGCCGAGCCTCACCGGCAGACCCGGCAGCAACTCGCGAAAATCGCTGAGCGCGAAGGGCAGGATCAGGAAGGCGCAAAGCCCAAGTCGCCAGACGCTGGTGTTCTCGGACACGGTCAGCGAGGCCTGATCCCGCCGGAACAGCAGGAGCCCGCAGAAGGCAATCGTCAGGAGCTGGAAGCCCGCCAGCGCCAGATCATAGGCCCGGCCCGGCTCGTCGAAGCCGAGGAGACCGGCGAGAACCAGCAGGAGCGATCCGGCAAGCACCGCGATCTTACCGGGACGCGGGGCATGCCGGCGCAGCATGCCCTCGGTGACGATCAAGGCTCCGAGCGGGAACAGCGCGGCACAGGCCAGCGCCAGCCGGCTGAGCAACACGCTGCCGCTCCACCAGCCGAGCGCGCGCAGGAGGAAGAGCGCGGCGACCAGCCCCATCGCGACGAGGAAGCGCCGCGCCAGCGCGCCGCGCGGATCACGGCGGCGCAAGCTCATCATCGCGACGGCAAGCCCGAGCGCGCCACAGAGATCGACGATCGAATCCGCGACAAGGCCGGGATTGGCGAAGCCGCCGGTCATGGCCCGGCCACCATTTTCGTCAAAGCCCGCGCCACGAAGGGCTTCAGCAGCGCCGCAATCGGCGCCGGCCAGGGCCGCTCGACCGCCGGCCGATAGGGATTGAAGAACCAGCCGCGGCAATCGGTTCCAGTTTTCCGACCCAACGTCAGCGCGATCGCCTCATAGGCCATCATCATGCCCGTCGTGATCACCATCGGCGCGAAGGACATGCGGCTGCGCCGGCCGGCTGCGACCTCGCCGGCAATCGCCAGATCGACATGATGGCGCGAGCACGAATGCAGCATGACATGCGTGACCTCGCAGAGCATGGCAGCACGCTTGTCGTCCTCCGACAGCGCCCGCCAGTCCTTTCCGACCGTCGGGAAGCCCAGTCGCTCCTCGGGACGGGGATCATCTGGGCGCACCACGATCACCGAAGGCAACGGCGCCATATAGGCATCGATCACGGTCGCGCCAGCTGTCTTGGCCGTGCGATAGAGATGCAGGCCCGCGGCGATGTCGTCCATGCCGTTGACGATCACCGGACAGCGACGGGCGATCTCCGGCAGGCGCTCGACCCATTCGGCGCCAAGCACCTCGATCTCGATTTCCGGGTTGATCGCGCGCGCAGCCTCGGCCGCAGCTTCCGCCTTCGGCCGGCCGATCGTGCCGGCATTGGCGAAGACCTGCCGGTTTAGGTTCGATATCTCGAAGACGTCGATATCGGCGATGACGAAGCGGCCGACCCCAGCTCGGACCAGAGCCATGAAGGCCGCCCCGCCCATGCCGCCGACCCCGCAGACGAAGATCGTCGCCTGCCGCAGCCGCGCTTGCTCGGCCTCCGAGACGAAACCGATATTGCGGGTGGCGAAGAGCTCGTAGCTGAAGCCGGGGATCATGGTTTCGTCCTTGCCGTGCGCGGACGCAGCGTACCGAAACGGCGGCTATCGTCGAGCCAATGCACCAGCGGCAGCAGGAGGCGCTGCACCAGCAGGAAGGCCGAAGCGCCGAGCAGTCCCGGCAGCGATGAACGTGGCACCTGGCCGAGCAGGTAGCTCCGCGCCGCGGCTAAATCCATGCGGCCGAGCTGGAGCACGTCGTCGCCGCGGCCGTAATCGAGCTTCTCGCGGCAGAATGCGTTGTAGCGCTCCTCGCGGTGATGCGTCGCCTGTTCGAAGCTCTTCTTCAGGTCGTCCGAGCCGCCCGTATAGGCATCGGTGATGATCGAATGGCCCTCGTCGAACCCGGCCTCGGGGCCGACGCCGAAGACATGGCGGTGATCACGCATGATCTGTCGTGCGAGCGAGAGATGCGCGAAGCTCTGGCGGCTGCCGGGATCGGGCGAGGGATAGACTTCGGAAAAGGTCTCGCAGACCATGCCGACGACGCCCGGCACCTGTGTGACGTTGGAGATCCAGCGCGGCCTCAAGCCGCCGCGCACGAAGAGCACCAGCACGGTCAGGCCATAGAGCACCCAGGAGAGGCCGCGGCCGCGCACTTCGGGATCGACCATGACGAGACCGAGATGCGTGACCTGCTCGGGCTCGCCCGCGAGCGTGAGCGGCATCTGCGCCAGCGCATTGAAGGCGATCGGCCGGCCGGTCGCCGTCTCGCTGATCAGAGTGACGATGCTCTGGCTCAGGCGCTCGCGCTCGCCGGAGAAGACGCCATAGGTCAGCGCCCCCTGCGCCAGCGTCCGGCCCGCCACCATCCGCAACTGCTCGACCAGCGCGGCGAGCTCCGCATCATCCAGCACCAGGCCCGGCCGCTCGATGATGCGGGTCTGCTGGCCCGGCGCCGTCGCCAGCGTCAGGTCCAGTGTCGGCCGGGTCAGCGCCTTCAGCCAGAAGCCGAGCATCAGGCCACCACCGGGGCGGGCGCGGCTGCCCGCTCCTTGACCAGCCTGGCGATGCCGGCGAAGTCGAGCTTGCCGGAGCCGAGCACCGGCACGGCCGGCACGACCACGACCTCGGCCGGGATCATCAGGTCCGCCGCGCCCCTGGCCTTGGCGAAGGCCTGGAAGGCCGCGCGCGTCGCGTCCTTTTGCTGCGTCACCAGCACCAGCCGCTCGCCCTTGCGGGCATCGGGGAGGCTGGCGACGCCGGAGAGCACGCCCGGCCAGCATTCGGCGGCGAGCGCCTCGACCGCGGCAAGCGAGACCATCTCACCCGCGATCTTGGCGAAGCGCTTGGCCCGGCCCTTGATGGTGACGAAACCGTCCTTGTCGATCGCGACGATGTCGCCGGTATCGTGCCAGCCCTCGGGCGGCGGTTCGAGCACGCCGGGATTCTCCGACTTGAGGTAACCCAGCATGATGTTGGGGCCGCGGACATGGAGCCGCCCGCCCTCCTCGACGCCCGGCATCGGTTCGAGCCTGGCTTCCATGCCCGGCATGATTCGGCCGACCGTGCCGAAGCGGTTGAACATCGGCGTGTTCAGCGCCAGCACCGGCGCGGTCTCGGTGACGCCATAGCCTTCGAGAATGCGCAGGCCGAACTTCTCGGCATAGGTCCGCCGCGTCGTGTCCTTCACCGGCTCGGCGCCGGCCACGATGTAGCGCAGCGAGCGCAGGTCGTAGGGGTGGGCGGCGCGGGCATAGCCGGTCAGGAAAGTGTCGGTGCCGAACAGGATCGTCGCGTTCGAGCCGTAGACCAGTTCCGGTACCATCCGGTAATGCAGCGGCGAGGGATAGAGATAGACCGGCACGCCCGAGACCAGCGGCAGGATCAGACCTGCCGTCAGGCCGAAGGAGTGGAAGACCGGCAGCACGTTGAAGACCTTGTCGCGCCGGCCGAAATCGATCCGCGCCGCCGCCTGCGCCGCATTGGCCAGCATGTTGGCATGGCTGAGCACGACGCCCTTGGGCGCGCCCTCCGAGCCCGAGGTGAACAGGATCGCGGCGCGGTCCGAGCCCTTCGCCTTCTCGATCGCCTCGCCATGACGCCAGAGCGCCGAGAGCTTATCACCCGTCGAGACGGTGGCGCGGACGTCTTCGAGATAGACGATCTTCACCTGCGCCGAGAGCGCCTCGATCAGCGGCCCCATCCGGCCCTTCTCGACAAAGGCGCGGGAGGTGACGATGGTCCTGACCTCAGCCGCCTTGCAGGCGGCGGCGATATTGCCGGCACCGGCCGTGAAGTTGATCATCGCCGGCACGCGCGCCGCCGACATCAGCCCGAGCAGCGTCACCGCCGCGCCGTTGGCATTGGGCAGCATCACGCCGACCGCCTCACCCTTCGCCGCGAGCGGCATCAGCTTGCGACCGAGCACCTCGGCGCCGATCAACAGGCGCTTGTAGGTCAGCGTGCCCGTGATCGGGTCCTCGACCGCGACGCGGCCCTTGCCGTTGAGCTTCGCGGCCTCAGCGACAGCCTCGAAGACGCTGCGGTCGATATCGGTGGTGCGGAAGATCAGGTCCGACATGATCTGGTAGAGCGCGGCACCCGCCGCCTGGCGGCGCGGCTTGCCCTTCAATTCGTCGGGCACGGTCAGCGCGACGGGGTCGAGCACGGTGACGCGCACCTTCGGGAACCAGCGGCGGCGGACCTGCTCGCGGGTCAGGCGCGAGAAGATCGTCGCTTCCAGCCCCTCGATGCGGACCGGCACGATCGGAACGCCGGATTTCTCGGCGATCATGCCGACGCCGTCATAGACCTTCATCAGGCTGCCGGTGACGGTGAGGCGCCCTTCCGGGAAAATCACCAGGCTCTCGCCGTTCTTGACCGCGTTGATCAGCGAGCGCGTCGCCAGCGGACGCGAGGGATCGAGCGGCATGGCCCGCGTCAGCTTCAGGAAGGGCTTCACCCACCAGCGCTGGGCGATGCCATGGTCGATGGCGAAGACCGGCTCCTTGTCGAGGATCGAGAGCGCCAGCGCGGCGTCGAGGAAGGAGACGTGGTTCAGCGCGATGATGGCGTTGTCGCCGGCCTTGGCGATGTTCTCGCGACCGGAGACCTCGACGCGGTAGAAGGCGCGGAACAGGATCGAGAGGAAATCGCTGAGCGGATTGGTCGGGAGCGTCCGGAAAATCCAGACGGAGGCTGCGATGGTCAGCGCGCCGATCAGCATGAAGAGATGGCTCAGCGTCAGACCAGCCGCCTGCAGCAGGGCGACGACCGCCGCGCCGGCGACCATGAAGGCAGCCGAGAGCACGTTGACGGCAGCGACAATGCGGGCCCGCTTCTCGGTCGGCGCCCAGGCCTGCGTCGCTGCGAAGGACGGCACGATGAAGATGCCGCCGGCGATGGCGAGGCCGGCCAGGTCGATGCCGACGCGCCAGGCGGGAGAGCTGCCGAAGAAGACGCCGATATCCTGCGCCGGCTGATGCGCAATGACCCCGGACACGGCCCAGCCGAGATCGAGCGCGAACAGGCCCATGACGATGCCGGCCACCGGCACGGGCAGGAGCACGATGCGCCCGCTCGCCAGGAAGGAGCCGATGCCCGAACCAATGGCGATGGCGATGGCGAAGGTGGCGAGATAGGCCGAGACGACCATTTCCGTGCCGCCCATGCCGTTCTTCACCAGTGCCGGCAGCAACGCCATCACGACGGCGCCGATCAGCCAGAAGAGCGAGACCATGACGCCGGTGCGCCAGAGCCGGGCATCGGCCCAGAGATCCCTGAGGAGGTCGCGGGTCGAGCGCAGGATGTTGCGGTCGATCACGAGATCGGGCGCGGCGGGGCCGGTCTTCGGGATAAACAAAGTCGCGACCCAGCAGGCGAACGCGAAGACCATGATCAGCAAACTGAGTTGCGCCGCATCGCCACCCTCGCGTGCCGTCAGGCCGCCGGCGATGGTGCCGAGCAGGATGGCGATGAAGGTCGCGCCTTCGATCAGCGCGTTGCCGGCCGGCAGTTCCTCACGCTTCAGGTGATCCGGCAGGATGCCGTATTTGATCGGCCCGAACAAAGCCGCGATGACGCCGAACAGGAAGAGCGCGACGAAGAGCATCGGCACGGAATGCAGCGTGAAGCCGAGTGCCGCGACGCCGGCCGCACCGATCTCGGCGAGCTTCAGGCGCTGCGCCATCATCGCCTTGTCGAAGCGGTCGGCCATCTGACCGCCGATGCCGGAGAGCAGGAAGAAAGGCAGGATGAAGAGCCCGCCCGCCAGCGTCACCAGCGCTTCGCCATGCGAACCGGCGAGCCGGTAGAGGATGATGAAGACCAGCGCGTTCTTGAGAAAATTGTCGTTGAAGGCGGAAAAGAACTGCGCCCAGAACAGCGGCGCGAAGCGCCTTTTCAGCATCAGGGTGTCGAACATCATGCACTCGCGCGGTTCGAGGAAGGTTCGCATCGCCCCCGCAAAGCAATCCTTGCCGGCGGCGGGCGATGCGATCTTGCGGTTAAGCGGAGCTTACCGGCGAGGTTCACGGCGCCGGCTTGCCGGCATCCATCAGCAGGCGTTCGGTGCGGGCGTCCTCGATGCGGTTCACCAGCCTGGACGCCTCGTGCATGTCGCGCACTGTCTTGGTCATGGTGATGCAGGACTGGACCAGCATGACGCAACCCATGGCGAGATAACCCCTGGCCCACCAGTCGAGCGGCAGGAACAGGATACCAGCCGCGACCATCGCGCCGGCCGCGAAGAAGGAGGCGTAGGTGAAGCTGACCCAGGCGCCGCTATGCGGCTGAACGTTCTGGTTCATGATGACGATCTCCCTGTTTGAAATGCGATTGCCGCTCGATCAGTTCGCAGGGGCGGGCGCACGCTGGCGCAGGCGCTCCAGCACATCCTCGGCGGTCGTCCGCACCCGGGGGCCGAAGCCCTTGGCCGCCAGCTTTTCCGCGACGGAAATTGCGGCGGCGCCATCGAGTTCGTCGAGCGCGGTCTCCGCGGCTTCCGCCTCGACCTGGCGCTCGCGCAGCCGCTTCAGCGTCTGCTCGGCCTCGGCCAGCGTCGCTTCATGCGTGGGGCCGGGCTCGATCCGCCCCTGCCGCATCTGGCGCACGGCTTCCGAAGCACGGGCGATCCGCCGGCCACGATCGAGCTCGGCGATCCGTGCCTGAGCCTGAGCGACATGGCGGCGCAGGCGGAGGATTTCCGCAGCGAAGAGCGCCTGCGCGCTTGAAGCCGCCTCGCGATCAGCCTCCAGCGCCGCAATCGCCTCGGCGCCCTCCCGGGCGAGGCTTTCGTCGCCAGCGCCCAATGCAGCCGCGACGCGGTTTTCCAGATCGGCGATGCGCGTGCTGCTTGAGGCGAGGCGTTCGGTCTCCTGCCGGTCCTGCGCGATTGCGATCGCCAGCGCTTTCTTGGCGCGCTCGAAGGCGCCGGCTGCGTCCCGCAATTGCTGGTCGAGGATCAGAAGGGCGTTGCGATCGGCGAAGCGCTCCTCGGCGACGGCGGCGCCGCCACGAACGAAGGTGAGAAACATCTTGAGCATTGGCTTTCCCCTGCTATGAACGTTGTTCACGAATGAATCGATAGCGCGTTCATGAACGTCGTTCAAGAATTATTTTGAACGACGTTCACAGTCAGGCGACAGACGACCGAGGCGAGAACGCAGAGATGACCACCACGGCAGCGCGGCGTGACCGGCAGCGCGACCTCCTGATCGATGCGGCGGAGCGGGCCATCGCCGGGAAAGGCCTTGCGGGCCTGAAGGCGCGCGAGCTCGCGCAGGAGATCGGCTGCTCGCTCGGCGCGATCTACAATCTCGTCGCGGATATGGACGAGCTCGTGCTGCGGGTCGGCTCGCGCACCCTCGCCCGGCTTGACGCGGCGCTCAACGCCGCATCCCCACCCGTTTCGTCACAGGAACAGGCCACGGAAGCCCTCGTTGCCGTCGCCCTCGCCTACTCGGCCTTCGCCCGCGACAACCTGCAGCTCTGGCGCGTGCTGTTCGAACACCGCATGGCTGAGGGCGCCGTGGTGCCCGACTGGGCCGTCTCGGAGCAGATGACGATGTTCCGGCACATTCTCCAGCCGCTGGGCACGCTGGTGCCGGATCGCAGCGCGGAGGACCGCAACCTCCTGGGCCGGACGCTGTTCTCGGCCGTCCATGGCGTCGTCGCGATCGGATTGGAGGAGAAGCTGATCGCCGTTCCCCGCCCCGAACTCGACCGCCAGATCGAGGGGCTGGTGCGGTTGGCCTGCCGTGGCCTATCTGCCGCGAATTGAGGCCAAGGCCGTTAACCTGCATTAACTTTCACGGAGCCCGGTGCAGCACCCATCTTGAAAGCACCAATGAAGTGCTTTATATAAAGAGCATGGTCAAGAAGCCTCAAACCACGATGGCGCTTCTGCTGACGCCCAGCGACGAAGATCGCGAGGCGCTGAACGCCACCCTCGCCGCCTATCGCCAGGCCATGGCGATCCTCGACGGTACGACGGGCGCCAATCTCGTGGCGCTGCACGAGGAAGCCTATGAGGAGATCCGGGCGCAAACCGGCCTGCCCTCGCGCATGGCGACCTTGGCGCTGCGCGACCACAGCCGGCAACAACCGAACGTACCCACCGTCGAAATCCCGCTCGACTCCAAACTCTTCGCCATCAAGGGCCCGGACAGCATCAGCATCGCCACCATCAACGGGCGGATTGTCGTCCCCTATTCGGTGGATGGCTATCGCAGCGGCTGGAACGACTTTGCCGAGGCGCGTCTGTCCTTCCAGGGATCGACGATCAGTGTCCTCGTTGCTGTCCAGGCCGGAATTCACACACACAGGGAGAGCACGATGTCCAACGAAGGAATCCTTGCCCGCCTCGGTCGCGTGATCGCCGGCGTCGTCAACAATGCGGTCGACGCCGCCGAAGGCGCCAACACCACCGCCGTCGCACAGCAGGCCGTGCGCGAGATCGAGAAGATCGCCGAGGAGGCCCGGGCCGCGCTCGGCGTCGCGGTTGCCGCCGGCCATCGTCTCAAGGCCAAGGCTGCCGATCTCGATGAGGAGATCCGCGACCTCGACCAGAAGATCAAGACGGGGCTGGAGAAGGGCCGCGAGGATCTCGCCCGCGCCGCGACCGGCGTCCAGATCGACCTCGAAGCGCAGCGCACCGCGCTCGCCAAGGCCGTCACCGAGAATGCCGGCGAGATCGCGGAAGCCGAGGCCACATTGCGCAGCATCGCCTCGGCCCGCGCCGATGCGATGAAGCGGCTCGACGATGCCAGGCGCGCCGAACGTGCCGTCGCTGCGAGCGATCCCTCCACCCCCTCGCAGCGCAACGATCAGCGCCTCGCCGCGGCCCTTTCCGCCGTCGAGCGTGTCACCGGAGTTCCGGCCAAGCCGATGACGGGCGCGGCGGAAGTGGATGAGCTCGGCCGCATCCAGCGCGAGGACGCGATCGAAGCCAGGCTCAGGGCGTTCCGGGAAGGCCAGCGCTGATGAGCGACATCATCCAGCCGGGCACCGCGCCCTTCTGGGTGGCGCTGATGGTCGTGGCCGGGCTCGGCCTGATCGAACTGGTCTCGGTCCTGATCGGCGCCTCGGCCTCTGGCCTGCTCGATGACGGGCTCGGCCATCACGGGCCGGGCGACCACGAGGCCGGCCTGCTCGGGGGCTGGATGTCCTGGCTCAATGCCGGCGGCGTGCCGATCCTCGTGCTGGCGGTGATCCTGCTCACCGCCTTCGCGGTTTTCGGCGTCGCGCTGCAAAGCCTGGCCGCGCAGATCCTGCGGCCGCTGCCGCTCCTGATCGCCGTGCCAGCCGCCGCGCTGGCGGCCGTGCCGGCGACGCGCTGGGCGAGCCGTGGCATCGCCCGCATCATCCCGCGCGACGAGACCAATGCGCTGAGCCAGGCCGAGTTCATCGGCCTGATCGGCACCGTCACGATCGGCCCGCTCGACCAGGGCCATCCCGGCTCGGTTCGCGTGAAGGACCGGTACGACAATGTTCACATCCTGCGCGCCAGGGCGGCGCCGGGACATCTGATGGCAACGGGCACGCTGGTGCTGATCGTCGATGGAGCGGATGGCCTGTTCGAGGCCATTCCCGCTCCGGACAGCGTCGCAAACAGCGCCTCAACGGGGGTCTGAGACATGGATTTCTTCTCGCTCGGCATCATCGCCGCCAGCATTCTCGTCGCCATCGTGGTGATCGGCATCATCATGACGTCGCTCTACACGCGGGCGACGCGCGACAAGGCCTATGTCCGCACCGGCCTCGGCGGCAAGAAGGTCGTGCTCGACGGCGGCTCGGTCATCCTGCCGATCTTCCACTCCTATTCCTGGGTCTCGCTCAGCACGCTGCGCCTCGAAGTGAAGCGCGCCGAGAACGAGTCCCTGATCACCAAGGACCGGATGCGGGCGGATATCACGGCCGAGTTCTATGTCCGGGTGAAGCCGGATGCCGAGAACATCGCGCTCGCCGCGCAGACGCTGGGCGACCGCACCAACGATGCCGACGCGCTCAAGGCACTCGTCGAGGCGAAGTTCGTCGACGGCCTGCGCTCGGTCGCCGCCACCATGTCGCTGCGCGATCTGCAGGAGCAACGCGCCGAATTCGTGAAATCGGTGCAGGCGGCGGTCGCGCATGACCTGCAATCGAACGGCCTCGAGCTGGAATCGGTCTCGCTGACGCGGCTCGACCAGACCGACATCAAGCATTTCAACCCGAACAACACCTTCGACGCCGAAGGCCTGACGGCGCTCACCAAGATCACCGAGGAGCGCAAGCGCGAGCGCAACCAGATCGTCCGCGACAACGAGGTCGAGATCGCGACCAAGGACCGCGAGGCCTCGCTGCGCCGCCTGACGATCGAGCGCGAGCAGCGCGACGCCGAGCTCAGCCAGGAACGCGACATCGCCAACAAGACGGCCGAAACCCGCGCAGAGGCGGCCAAGGCCGAGCAGCTCGCCCGTCTCAACGAGGAGACGGCGCGGCTCGAAGCCGAGCGCGGCATCGCCGAACGCGATTCCGAGACGCGCCAGGCCCGTGAATCCGCCCGCATCGCCGCCGAGCGCGGCATTGCCGAGCGTGAGGCGGAAGCCCGCAAGATCACCGAGACCGCGCGTATCGAGGCGGCGATCGCCGTTGCCCAGAAGACCGAGGAGGAGCAGGCCGCCCGCGCCCGCGCCGACGAGGCCAAGGCTTCCGCCATCACCGCCGAAGAGCAGGTGACGACGGCCCGCGAGGTCGAGATCGCCGAACGTGCCAAGCGCATCGCCGTGCTCGATGCGCGCCGCATCGCCGAGCAGGAGGCCACAGCGGTCACCGTCAAGGCCGAGGCCGAGCGTCAGGCTGCGGAGAACCTCGCTGCTGCGACCAAGATCGAAGCGGAGGCGGAAGCCGCCGCGGCCAAGATCCGCGCCGCCGGCGTGATCGAGCTCGGCGAGGCGCAGGCGCGTGCCGAGCGGGCCAAGAACGAGGCCCGCAACGCGCTCTCGCCGGCGATCATCGAATTCGAGCTCAACAAGGCCCGCGTCGACATCGTGCCGGCGGCCTTGGCACAGGCGATGAAGCCGATCGAGAAGATCTCCGACATCCGCATCTTCAGTGCCGGCAATCTCGTCGGCGCGATGAATGGCGGTGCGAGCGGCGAGCAGGCGGGCGCGGTCCGCGATCTGTCGAGCCAGTTGCTCAGCTTCACCGCGCAGAAGCCGATCCTCGACGAGATCCTGAAGCAGGCCGGATTCGAGGGCGCCGATCCGACGCAGGCGCTATTGGCCGCGTCCGTGGGCGGGGCGAGCAAGGCGCCCGCGCAGCCGGCGCCTGCGGCCGAGCCGAAGACGTAAGCCCAGGCTTCCCGCAGACCATCCACGACGCCGGCCGCTCCCACGGCCGGCGTCTTGTTGATGGCCTGTGACCCCTCAGGTCTCGCTTTTGCCGAAGAGCTGCGACACCGCCAGCAGCAGCGACGTCATCACGATCATGATCGTCGAGATCGCGGCGATGGTGGGATCGATCTGGTCGCGCAGCGCCAGGAACATCATCCGCGTCAGGGTCGCATTATCGCCGCCGGAGACGAAAAGCGCGATCACGACCTCGTCGAAGGAGGTCAGAAAGGACAGCACCGCCGAGGTGACGAGCGCGAAGCCGATCTGTGGCGCCGTCACCTGCAGGAAGGCCTGCGTTCGCGTCGCGCCGAGGCTGCGCGCCACCCGCTCCTGATCGAGGTCGAAGCTCTTCAGGGCCGAGCCGACGATCATCATCACGATCGGCACGGCCAGCATCGTATGCGCCAGCACGATGCCGAGGAAGGAATTGACCATCTTGAGCTGCACATAGGCGTAGAACAGCGCGATGCCGACGAGGATGACCGGCACGATCGTCGGCGTCAGCAAAGCGAGGATCGCAAGCCCCGCGAAACGCAGGCGGGCGGCATGCAGGCCATAGGCCGCGAGCGTGCCCATCGGCGTCGCCAGCAGCGCCGTGCAGAAGCCGGCCTTGAACGAGGTCGCGGTCGCCGCCATCCAGCTCGACGAGGAGAAATAGGCCTCGTACCAGCGCAGCGACCATTCCCGCGGCGGAAATTCCAGATATTGCGACTGGGAGAAGGACATCGGAATGACGATGAGCGTGGGTATGGCCAGAAAGGCCAGCACCAGCGCGCCGACCGCATAGAGCCAGAGCCGGGCGCCGTGGCTGATCTGCGTGTCGCTCGCGGGACGGTCGAGCCAGCTCATCTCAATGCCCCGCCCCGAACAGGCCGGCGCCGCGCGACAACCGCGCCGCCAGCACGAGCACGACGAGCGTGATCACCAGCAGCACGACGCCGAGCGCGCTCGCCGCGCCCCAGTTGAAGAACAATTCGATATCGTTGGCGATGCGGTTCGAGACCATCGTCACCTTGCCGCCGCCGAGCATGGCGGGCGTCACATAGAAGCCAAGGCAAAGCACGAAAACGAGCGCGGCGCCGGCCGCGAGGCCGGGCAGCGAGAGCGGGAAGAACACGGTCCAGAAGCCGTGGACCGGCGTCGAGCCGAGGCTGGCGGCGGCGCGCAGCAGGTTGCGGTCGATCGCGCGCATCGTGCCGTAGAGCGGCAGCACCATGAAGGGCAGCATGATATGGACCATGCCGATCAGCGTGCCGCCCATGTTGTGCACGAGCTGCAAGGGCTCGCTCCACAGGCCGAGCTTCATGCCCCATGTGTTGATGAGGCCGCTGCGCTGGAGCAGCACGAGCCAGGCATAGGTGCGCACCAGCAAAGAGGTCCAGAACGGCAAGAGCACCGCGATCATGCAGAGATTGGCGGCCCGGCGCGGCAGTTGCGACAGGAAATAGGCCAGGGGATAGCCGAGCAGGATGCAGATCAGCGTGGTGACGAAGCTGATCTCGAAAGTGGTGCGGAAGGTCCGGCCATAGGAAGGTTCTGCCAGCATGCGCCGGTAATGCTCGAGACTCAGCGCACCGTTGTCGTCGAGGAAGGACAGGCCGAAGAGCCAGCCGACCGGAACCAGCATGGTGACGGTGACGAGCAGGAGCGCCGGCGCCGCGAGGCTGGCCAGCCCCATGCGCTCGCGCCACTGGTCGCGCCGCAGGCCGGCGGCGTGGTCATCCCCGGCCGGACCGGCTGCATCGAAGGCGCTCGCGGCCGTCACGGCGCGCCTCGCGCCTCGTCGGGCAGCAGCACGGTATCGGAGACCACGATGCCGATGCGGACCGGTGTTCCGGGCGCAGGCGGCGGGCCTTCGCCGCCACGCGTCGTCAGGCGCAATGCGACCGGGCTGCCGCCGTTCAGGACCGTCTGCAGCAGCAGCGTGTCGCCTTGGTAGACCGCGCCCGTCACGCGACCTTCGAAACAGTTCATGCCCTCGCCCTCGCCCGGCCCGAGCAGATGCAACCGCTCCGGCCGCAGCACCATCGTGCAGCGGCCCTGCTGTGTCGGCAGATTGCTGGCGTGGATGGTCGCGCCAGCGGCACGAGCGATGCCATTCGCGACCGTCACGTCGAGGAAGGAGGATTCTCCGATGAATTCGGCGACGAAGCGGCTGCCGGGATCGTCATAGATCGCGCGCGGCGTATCGATGCGGGCGATACGGCCGCGATCGAGGATGGCGACGCGATCCGACATGGTCAGCGCCTCGCGCTGGTCATGCGTGACATAGACGGTGGTGGTGCCCAGACGCTCATGGAGCTGGCGCAACTCGATCTGCATGCGCTCGCGCAGTTGCTTGTCTAGCGCCGAGAGCGGCTCGTCCATCAGGATGATGCGCGGCTCGAAGACGATGGCGCGGGCGAGCGCGACGCGCTGGCGCTGACCGCCGGAGAGCTGGTCGATGCGGCGACTGCCGAAGCCGCCGAGCTGGAACATCTCCAGCGCAGCCTCGACGCGCCGGGCGGTCTCGGCCGCCGACACGCGCCGCAACCGCAAGGGAAAGCCGACATTGCGTGCGACATCCATATGCGGGAACAGCGCATAGTTCTGGAAGACCATACCGATCTCGCGCTTATGCGGCGCGAGGCGGACGACCTCGCGCTCGCCGAAGCGGATCGAGCCCTTGTCGGGCCGCAGGAAGCCGGCGATCGCCATCAGCAGCGTGGTCTTGCCCGAGCCGGAGGGGCCGAGCAGGGTCAGGAACTCGCCCGGCCGGACATCGAGATCGATCTCGTCCAGCACAGGCACCGCGCCATAGACCTTGCTCAGCCGCCGGACCGCGATGGGCAGGGCCGTCGCAGAGCCCGAGGCGAAAGCGGCCGCATCGCGCGGCCGCCCGTGATCGCCGGCCAGTCTCATTCGGTCAGCATGTTCTGGTAGGCGGAAGAGGCCTGGGCCTCGAACTTGATGTACCAGTCCAGGTCGATCGTGAGCTGCTTGGCGGCATTGTCGGGATGCGACGGCAGGGTCTTGGCGAAGGCTGCATCGATCGCACCGCCCTCATAGGCCTTCTTGTTGGTCGGGCCGTAGGTGATGTATTTCGTGAATTCGGCCTGGTATTGCGGCTTGCTGACCTCGGCGAGGAACTTCATCGCCAGATCCTTGTTGGGCGCGCCCTTGGCGATCGCGAAGCAATCATAGTCGAGCAGGCCCTGGTTGAAGGTATAGGCGACCTTGGCGCCGTCCTTGGCGGCGACATCGAAGCGGCCGTTCCAGCCGGTAATCATGTCGACCTCGCCGTCCTTCATCAGCTGGGCATGCTGCGCGCCCGAGCTCCACCAGACCGCGATATGCGGCTTCAATTCGCGGATTTTCTTGATCGCGCGCTCGATACCGCCGGGCTGGGAGAGAACCTCGTAGACCTTGTCGGCGGGAACGCCATCCGCCATCAGCGCCGGCTCCAGCGCGCCGGCCACGCCCTTGCGATAGGAGCGCTTGCCGGGGAATTTCTTCACGTCCCAGAAATCGGCCCAGCTCTGCGGACCGTTCTGGCCATAGGTCTTGGTGTTCCAGGCGAGCACGGTCGAGAACACGTCGCCGCCGACACAGTAGTCCTGCGCGGTGCCGGGCAGGAAGTTCGAGGTGTCGATGACCTTGTAGTCGAGCTTCTCGAGGATGCCCTCGGCACCGGCGCGGGCAGCGCTGCCTGAGCCGCTGGCGACCACGTCCCAGGTCACGGCGCCGGCCTTCACTTTGAGGCGCAGGTCCGCGATGCTGGTATAGGTCTCCTCCTTGATCTTGATGCCCAGCGCCTTGGCGGCAGGCTGGAAGAGCGCCTTGCTCTGTCCCTCCTGATAGGAGCCGCCGAATGAGACGACGGTCAGTTCCTGCGCCAGGGCGGGCGCAGCGCTCAACAGGCCAAGGCCCATGACGAGGGCAAGGGCCGTTCTCGTCGGCATCATCGGCTGGCGCGGCATGTGTCTGTTCTCCCGTTTGAACGATGCGTTCCCCAAAGATGAGCGCGCGGTTGGCCGATCAACGGCGTCCGCACGTCTCGTCTCATGCAGGGTCCGGCGAAATTGGTCTGGCCATAAGGTCCACTCTGAGAATTCGGGGCGACCACTCAGCGGGCAAGACGATCGCGCCAGCTGTAGTAGAGAACCGACGGCGCGAGGAACCAGGGATTGCCGCTGTAGAAGGGCCGCGTCTGGAAGGGCAGGCCGTCGAAGGCGGTCCTGCCCTCGGCGAGGCCGAGCACCTGCTGGCCGAGCCGCATGCCGAGATAGCTCGCCATGCCGACGCCCGAGCCGCAATAGCCCATGGCGTAATGCATCCCCTCGTGCCGGCCGATATGCATCAGCTCGTCGAAGCTGTAGGCCACGAAGCCGCACCAGGAATGGCTGATCTTGCGATTGGCGAGCTCCGGGAAAATCCGGCTCATCGCGCCATGCAGCAGCGGCCCGCTGCGGCGCGGATCGGTCTCGCTCAGCGAGACGCGGCCGCCGAACAGGATACGTCGCCGGTCCGGCGAGGCGCGGTAGTAGTAGACCACCTTGCGGGTGTCGCTGACGATGCGGTTCTTCGGGATCAGCCTCTCGAGCAGCGCCGGCTCCAATTCCTCGGTCGCGATCACATAGCTGCCGATCGGGATGACGCGACGGCGCAGCCAGCCGGTCAGCGGGCCGGTATAGCCGTTGGTGGCGATGACGGCCTCGCGGGTGCGGATCGTGCCGCGCGGCGTCTGGACGAGGAAATCCTGCCCGATGCGCTCGATCCCCGTCGCCGGACAATGCGGCACGAGTTCGGCGCCGGCCGCGACAACGCGCTGCAACAGGCCCTGATGGTAGCGGGCCGGGTTGATCGAGGCATGGCTCTCGTAGACGACGCCGCCATGGTAGAGATCGGAGCCGATCTCGCTGCGCTGTTCGGAACGCGGCACGACATGGCAGGCGACTTCCAGCCCCTTCGGCTGGGTTCCGACGCTGCGGGCCAGCTCCTCGTATCTGCCGGGTGCGTGGGCCGCATGGAAGCGGCCGACGGCGCCGAAATCGCAATCGATTCCCTCGTCGCGGACGAAATCGCCGATATAGCGAAGGGAGTTCCGGCCCTCCTGCATGATCGCGAAGGCGCGCTCCCGGCCGTGGCGGCGGCTGAGCTCGTCGAAGCCCGGCTTCACGCTGGTCGAGATCTGGCCGCCATTGCGGGTGCTGCAGCCAAACCCCGCCGCCTCGGCATCGAGGACGACGGTGTGGCGCCCGCCCCGCGCTGTCTGGAGCGCCGCCTGCAGGCCGGTGTAGCCGGAACCGACGATGACGACCTCGGCCTGACCAGGCGGATCGTTGCGCGGCAGGTCCGGCCGGGGCACCTCGTCCCACCAATAGGGCGCGGCCTTGAAATCACTGGCGAACAGATCGATCGGCATCGTCTCGTCATCCCCCCGGATCAGATCCGCGCCACCACACTCTTGAGCTTGCAGTAGGAGCGCAAGCCCGCCATGCCCTTGGCGCGGCCGAAGCCGGATTTGCGGTTGCCGCCGAAGGGCATCGCGATGCCGCCGGCAAAGAACTCGTTGATATAGACCTGCCCCGCATCGACCGCCCGAGCGAAGCGCCAGGCCTTGGCGTGATCGCGGGTGTAGATGCCGGCGACCAGCGCATAGGAGGTGGCGTTCGCCGCTGCGATGGCCGCCTCGAAATCGGGGACGACCTGCACCGTCAGCACCGGCCCGAAGATTTCCTCCTGCACCAGCGGGTCGTCCGGGCCATCAGCCAGCACGACGGTCGGCTGGTAGAACCAGCCGCCGTTGCACTCCTCTGGCGGCACGACGGCACCACCGGTCAGGATGCGATTGCCGGCGGCGCGGGCGCGCTCGACATGGCCGGCGACGCGAGCGAGTTGCGACGGCGAGTTGATCGGCCCGATCCCGGCATCGCCGAGGCCATGGCCCGGCCGCAAGGCTTTCGCGCTCGCGACGAGGCGTTCGAGCAAGGGCTCGGCGATCGCCTCCTCGACGATCAGGCGCGAGCCGGCCGAGCAGATCTGCCCGGCATTCTCGAAGATCGCTTCCATAATGCCGGCGATGGCCGCGTCGAGATCGCAATCGGCCAGCATGACGAGGGGAGACTTGCCGCCGAGCTCAAGCACGAGCCGGGTGACATGCTCGGCCGCGGCCCGCATCACGCGCTGCCCGGTCGCGACCGAGCCGGTGAAGGTGATGTGGTCGATGCCGGGATGGGCGACCAGCGCCGCCCCCGCATCAGAGCCGGTGCCGGCGACGACGTTGAGCACGCCTGCGGGCAGGCCGGCTTCGTGCAACAGTTCCGCCAGCATCAGCGTCGTGAAGGGCGTCTGTTCGGCCGGCTTCACGACGAGCGCGCAGCCAGCCGCGAGCGCGGGGGCGATGCCGCGCGCCGCCGTCGAGAGCGGGTAGTTCCACGGCACGATCTGGGCGGCGACGCCGACCGGCTCCTCGATCGTCAGCCCGATATGATCCGGGCCGAGCGGCATGCTGTCGCCATGCAGCTTGTCGGCCGCGCCGGCATAATAGGCGAAGGCCTTCACGACGCCGCCGACATCGCCTTCGGCTTCCGCGAGTCGCTTGCCGGAATCGAGGGTCTCGACCACGGCGAAGCGGGCCGCGCGCTCGGCGATCAAGCGGCTCGTGCGCATCAGGATGTCGCCGCGGGCAGCAGGGCTCAGACGTGACCATGGGCCGGTCAGGGCCGCACGGGCCGCCGCGACAGCGCGGTCGATGTCCTGGCCATCACCGGCTGCGACGGTCGCGAAAGCCTTGCCCCGACCGGGATCGAAGCTCACCATCCGCCGCCCGGATGCAGACTCGACGAAGCGTCCGTCGATGAAATGTCCGCCCGGTAGGCCGGCGAGCGTTCCGGTCCTGATGGCTTCGGCGACGAGTTCGGCGCGGTCCAGGATCACGCGCCGATCTCCGTGACCTGATAGGCGGCCTTGTCGAGCCAGGACGACTCGATCTCGACGCCCCAGCCCGGCCCGTCAGGGATCGCGACCATGCCGTCGCGCGCCTGCGGCGGGTTGCGCAGTAGGCCCTGTTCCCAGGGGTAGTAATCCGGCCCCTCGATCGAGAATTCGACATAGGGGCCGGCATTGGCGAGCGCCCCCATGATGTGCAGCGTGAACACTGTCACCAGCGACTGGTTGGCCGAGTGCGGCGTCACCGGCAGGCCGGCGGCCTCGGCCCAGCGGGCGACTTTCAGCATGCGCCCGACGCCACCGATATAGCAGACATCCGGCTGCACGACGTCAACCACGCGGCCATCGATCATGGCGCGCCAGACGGCGAGGTCGCAGTCCTGTTCACCGCCGGTCACGTCGAGATCGAGGGCGTCGCGGACCTCGCGGGTCCAGGCATGTTCCCAATAGGGACAGGGCTCCTCGAAATGGACGATGCCGTGATCCTGCAACATCTTGCCGACCGCGATCGCCTTGGCCGGAGAATAGGCGCTGTTGCCATCGACGAGCAGCGTCGCCTCGGGCCCGAGCGCCCGCCTGATCTGCGGCACGATCGCGTCCGTCCGGCCCGGCCATTCGTCGATGTCGCGGCCGCATTCGCGCCCGACCCGGAACTTGAAAGCGCGGTAGCCATGGGCATCGCGCAGGCGCAGGAAACGCTCGGCCTCCGCCTCCGGCGTGATCTCGCCGCGCTTCATGCTGGAGGCGTAGACCGGAAAGGGACGCGGCGTGCCGCCGAGCAGTTCGCAGACGCTCTTTCGCTCGATCCGGCCGCGCAGGTCCCAAAGCGCGGTATCGAGCCCGGTCATGGCGCGGTAGAGATAGGAGCCGGGAAACTTGTGCTCGCGCTCGCCGATGGTCGCGATCAATTCGTCGATGTCGAAGGCATTCTCACTGAGCGCCCAGCGCGCGACCTGCCGGTGGAAGACGGTCGCGGTGATGTCGGCATTATAGGGCGAGAACTGGCCCCACCCCTGGCTGCCATCCTCGCATGTGGCGCGGACGAAGCCGACGTCCTGCGTCGAGAAGCTTTCGAGCCGGGTGATCTTCATCGCTGCCGCTATCCGTTCCGGGAGCGCCACCCGGCGGGACCGCGGGCAGCTTCGGCGCAAGAAGGGGCTTGAATTGGCCTGATCCCAAGGTCCATTCTCGCCAAATCGACAGTCCACTCCTACTCAAGGCATCATGGTCAAACGCGAGGAAGGCGCCCTGCTCCAGTCGATCGTGCTGGACCGTGAGGGCGAGCATGGGCTCAGCGTCCAGATCTGCGCGGGCCTGCGCGAATTGATCCTCGGCGGCACGCTCAAGGTCGGCGAGCGCCTGCCGGCGACGCGGACGCTGGCGCAGGAATTCCGGGTCGCCCGCACGACCATCGTCGAAAGCTTCGAGCGGCTTGCGGCGGAAGGGCTGATCGAGACACGGGTCGGCTCCGGCACCTATGTCAGCCAGGCACTGGCGAACGAACGGCCGGCGCCAGCCGCTGCGGCGACCGCCGCACCGACGGCGCGGGTCAAGCTCGCGCAGGCGATGAACACGGCGTCAAAACTGTTCGGCACGCGCCTCCCGCATCAGCCCCGCGCCTTCACCACGGCGATGCCGGCCTTCGACGCCTTCCCGATGGCACAGTGGGCCAGACTTTCCGGCAAGCACTGGCGCAAGCCGCGCCATCAGGTGCTCGGCTATCCCGATCCGCATGGCGAACGGGGCCTGCGCCAGGCCATCGCCGCGCATCTCAGGCTCAATCGCGGCATCGCCTGCGAATGGCAGCAGGTCTTCGTCGTGGCCGGCGCGCAGCAGGCCTTCCAGCTCATCGCAGCGACGCTGCTCGACCCCGGCGACAAGGTCTGGTTCGAGGACCCCGGCGCGATCGGCGCGCGCAACAGCATGATCCAGTCCGGCGTCGACATCGTGCCGGTCCCGGTCGACGAGGTCGGGCTCGTGGTCGAGGAGGGCCTGCGCCGGGCGCCCGAGTTCCGGCTCGCCTTCGTGACGCCAGCGCATCAGCAACCGCTCGGCGCCAAGATGAGCCTGGAGCGGCGTCTCGCCCTGCTGGAGGCGGCCGAAGCCAGCGGTGCCTGGATCATCGAGGACGACTGGGACGGCGAGTTCTGCTTCCAGGGCGCGCCGATGGCGACCTTGACCAGCATCGATCGCAGCGGTCGGGTCATCTATGTCGGGACCTTCTCGAAGACGCTGTTCCCGTCGCTGCGGCTCGGCTTCCTCGTCGCGCCGCCGCATCTCGTCGAGCAGATCGGCATCTGCCTCGAAGCCTTCTCGCCGGGCGTGCCGACGGCCCTACAGGGCATCGTCGCCGATTTCATCGTCGAGGGGCATTTCGCGACGCATGTCCGCCGCATGCGCAAGCTCTATCAGGAGCGCTATCAGGCACTGGAGGACGCGGCACGGGAGCATCTGGCGCCCGATCTGGAAGTGGTTCCGACCCAGACCGGCATGCACACCATCGCCTATCTCCGCGACGGGCTCGATGCGGTTACGCTGACGCAGGCCGCGGCCCGGCGCGGCGTCACAGTCGCGCCGATCAGCCGCTTCTGCCTCGAACCGATCGCGCGGGACGGGCTCGTGCTTGGCTTCAGCGGCTTCACGCCGGCTGAGATCAAGACCGGCGTGCTCGATCTGCGCCGCGCCATCGACGACCTGATGGCGGGCGGCGAATGGACTGGCGCTTCGGCGGGAATGGCCCTTAGCGGGAAGCCCAATTCTTCCTAGAACTCGTGATGGGCATGCTGGGCTAGAGCATCTTGAGCGAATGGGACGTGATCATCGTCGGCGCGGGTTCGGCCGGCTGCGTGCTGGCCGGGCGGCTTGCCGAAGCCGGCCAAGGCTCGATCCTGGTGATCGAAGCCGGGCCGCGCGATATCAGCCCCTGGGTCCATCTGCCGATCGGCTACGGCAAGACCTTCTACCATCGCCGCATGAACTGGATGTACCGGACCACGCCGCAAGCCGAGCTGGACGGGCGGGAGATCTACCAGCCGCGCGGCAAGGTCGTCGGCGGCTCCAGCGCGATCAACGCAATGGTCTATGCCCGCGGCCAGGCCGAGGATTTCGACGAGTGGCAGCGGCTCGGCAATCCCGGTTGGGGCTGGGCCGAGGTGCTCGCCGCCTACAGGCGCATGGAGGACCACGCGCTGGGCGCGTCCCTCTGGCATGGCGCTGGGGGGCCTCTCCATGTCGAGAACGTCGCCGCTGAAGTCCACCCGCTGACCCCGCTTTTCGTCAGGGCGGCCGGCGAAGCGGGCCTGCGCTTCAACCCGGACCTGAACGGCGCGACCAGCGAGGGCGCCGGATTCTACCAGATCACCACGCGCGGCGGGCGGCGAGAATCGGCGGCGCGGGCCTTCCTGCATCCGGCGCGGCGGCGCGGGCGCGTGAAGCTCGAAACCGACATGCAGGTCACGCGCATCCTGTTCGACGGGCGGCGCGCGATCGGCGTCGAGGCGAAGCGCGGCGGCGAGACCTTGCGTTTTCGCGCCCGGAGGGAGGTCGTCCTGTCCGGCGGGGCCTTCAACACACCGCAATTGCTCCAGCTCTCCGGCATCGGCCCGGCGGAGCTCCTGTCGAAGCACGGCATCGCGCCGCTGCTCGACCTCCCCGCCGTCGGGCAGAACCTGCAGGACCATCTCTGCTACGATCATGTCTATCGTTCGAAGCGGCCGAGCCTGAACGACGCGCTGCTGTCCTGGCCGGCCCGTATCGGCATGGCCGCGAATTATCTGATGCGCCGCCGCGGGCCGCTTGCGCTCAGCGTCAACCAGGGCGGCGGTTTCTACCGCACAAGGCCCGAACTGACGCGGCCGGATATGCAGCTCTATTTCTCGCCCTTGAGCTATGAACGCGCCGTGCCCGGCGTGCGCGCCCTGATGAAGCCCGATCCGTTCCCCGGCTTCAGCCTGAGCGTCTCGCCCTGCCGACCCTTGAGCCGCGGCCATGTCGCGATCCGCTCGCCCGATCCGCTTGTCGCGCCGGAGATCGCGCCGAACTACCTCTCAGAGCCCGAGGACCTCCGCATCCTGCTGGAGGGCGCGCGCTTCCTGCACCGCTTGGCCGCAACGCCGACGCTCTCCGCCGTGATCGATGCCGCAATCCGGCCGGGGCCGGAAGCCGTCAACGATGCGGCCAATGTCGCCGCCATCCGGGCAAATGCCTATTCCGTCTTCCACCCCTGCGGGACCTGCCGGATGGGGCCTGACGCCAGCGACGCCGTCGTCGACGCCACATTGCGGGTGCACGGGATCGAGCGCTTGCGCGTCGTCGATGCCTCGATCTTCCCGACGATACCCTCCGGCAACATCAACGCCCCGGCCATGATGGTCGGAGAGCGCGCCGCGGAATTGATGGCCGCCGGGTGAAGCCAAATCTCTTTGAATATTCAGGCGGCAGGATGCGAGCCGGCTATTCCGCCGGCCGCATTCCCGTGTGAAGATCGCGCATCGGGGATGGATGACCGGCATGACTCAAGCCTACACGCTCGACGCTCTGAAAGAGGATGTCGCCGCCGGCCGCATCGATACGGTGCTCGCCTGCCTCGTCGACATGCAGGGGCGCCTGATGGGCAAGCGCTTCCATGCCGCCTTCTTCCTCGAAAGCGGGCATCACGAGACACATAGCTGCAACTACCTGTTGGCCACCGACATGGAGATGGAAACCGTAGCCGGCTATGCGGCGACGAGCTGGGCGGCCGGCTATGGCGACTACACGATGAAGCCTGACCTCTCGACTTTGTGCCGGGTGCCATGGCTCGAAGGGACGGCGCTCGTCCTCTGCGACGTGCAGGACCATCACGGCCATGACATTCCGCATTCACCCCGGGCGGTGCTGAAGAAGCAGGTCAAACGGCTCGAGGCGATGGGGCTCAAGGCCTATATGGCGACCGAACTGGAATTCTTCCTGTTCGACCAGAGCTATGAAAACGCCTGCGCCAGCGGCTATCGCGACCTCAAGACCGCGAGCAGCTACAACGAGGACTACCACATCTTCCAGACGACCAAGGAAGAGGCGGTGATGCGCGCGATCCGCAACGGATTGCAGGGCGCCGGCATCCCGGTCGAGAACTCCAAGGGCGAGGCTTCGGCCGGGCAGGAAGAGATCAATGTCCGCTATGCCGACGCGCTGACCATGGCGGACCGGCACGCGATCATCAAGAACGCCTGCAAGGAGATCGCCTGGGCGCAGGGCAGGTCGATCACCTTCCTCGCCAAGTGGAGCAACGCGCATGCCGGCTCCTCCTCGCATATCCACCAGTCGCTCTGGAGCGCCGACGGCAAGACGCCGCATTTCCTCGACGCGCAGGCGAAACACGGCATGTCGCCACTGATGCGGAACTATGTGGCGGGGCTGCTCGCCCATGCCGCCGACATCACCGGTTTCCTCGCGCCCTATATCAACTCCTACAAGCGCTTCGTCGCCGGCACCTTCGCACCGACCAAGGCGATCTGGAGCGCCGACAACCGCACCGCCGGCTACCGGCTCTGCGGCGCCGGGACCAAGGGCATCCGCATCGAATGCCGAGTCGGGGGCTCGGACCTCAACCCCTATCTCGCCATGGCGGCGCTGCTCGCCGCCGGGATCGACGGCATCGAGAAGAAGATGGAGCTGGAAGAGGCCTTCGTCGGCGATGCCTATGGCGGCCGGGATATCCGCGAGATCCCGAAGACCCTGCGCGACGCGACCGTGGCGCTGAAGGGCTCGGCCATGCTGCGCAAGGCCTTCGGCGACGACGTCATCGACCACTACGTCCGCGCCGCCGAATGGGAGCAGGAGGAGTACGATCGCCGGATCACCGATTGGGAAGTGAAGCGCGGTTTTGAACGCGCCTGACCCGGCTCCCTCCCATCAACTTGTTTCAGCCAGACGGACAGTGACAATGACGATGATCCGATGCGTGTCGCCGGTGGACGGCTCGGTCTATGCCGAGCGGCCTGCCCTGAGCCTCGACGAGGCCAAGGCGGTGGTCGCCCGCGCCCGCAAGGCGCAGAAGACCTGGGCGAAGCGCCCGCTCGACGAGCGCATCGCGCTGGTGCTCAAGGGTGTCGCGCGGCTCAACGAGATGGGCCAGGAGGTGGTGAGCGAACTCGCCTGGCAGATGGGCCGGCCGATCAAGTATGGTGGCGAGTTCAAGGGCTTCAACGAGCGTTCGAACTACATGGCCTCGATCGCGAACGAGGCGCTGGCGCCGCTCGTCATCGAGGACAGCGCGGCGTTCAAGCGTTCCATCGCGCGCGAGCCGCATGGCGTCGTCTTCGTGATCGCGCCATGGAACTATCCCTACATGACCGCGATCAATTCGGTCGCGCCGGCGCTGATCGCCGGCAATGCGATCATCCTCAAGCATGCGAGCCAGACGCTGCTCACCGGCGAGCGATTGGCGCGCGCCTTCCACGAGGCGGGCGTGCCGGAGGATGTCTTCGCCAATGTCTTCCTCGACCATGAGACCTCGTCGCGCCTGATCGCCGACAGGCAGTTCGACTTCATCAACTTCACCGGCTCGGTCGCGGGCGGGCAGGCGATCGAGCGCGCCGCCGCCGGCACCTTCACCGGGATCGGGCTGGAGCTCGGCGGCAAGGACCCCGGCTATGTCATGGAGGACGCCGATCTCGACAAGGCGGTCGACACGCTGATGGACGGCGCGACCTTCAATTCAGGGCAATGCTGCTGCGGCATCGAGCGCATCTACGTCCATGAGAGCCTCTACGATGCCTTCGTCGAGAAATCGGTCGCCTGGGTCTCGAATTACCGCCTCGGCAACCCGCTCGATCCCGAGACTTCGCTCGGTCCGATGGCGCATAAGCGCTTCGCGCAGGTCGTCCGCGAGCAGATCGCGGAGGCGACCGCGAAGGGCGCGCGGGCGCTGGTCGATCCAAAACTCTTCCCGCAGGACGATGGCGGCGCCTATCTCGCGCCGCAGATCCTGGTCGATGTCGACCATTCCATGACGATCATGCGCGAGGAGACCTTCGGCCCGGCGGTCGGCATCATGAAAGTGCGCGACGATGCCGAGGCGGTCGCTCTGATGAACGATTCCAAATACGGCCTCACCGTCTCGCTCTGGACCGGCGATGCCGAGCGCGCCGCCCGGCTCGGGCAGGAGCTGGAAACCGGCACCGTCTTCATGAACCGCGCCGATTATCTCGACCCGGCCCTGTGCTGGACGGGCGTCAAGGAGACCGGGCGGGGCGGCTCGCTCTCGGTCATCGGCTTCCACAACCTCACCCGTCCGAAATCCTACCATCTGAAGAGAGCTGGCTGATGCCGATCACCGCGAACTGGAGCTATCCGACCGCCGTCAAGCTGGGCGCCGGGCGGATCAGGGAACTGGCCGATCACTGCAAGGCGCTCGGCATGAAGCGGCCGCTGCTGGTGACCGACCGTGGGCTCGCGAGCATGGCGATCACCGCCAACGCGCTCGACATTCTCGAAGCCGGCGGCCTCGGCCGGGCGATCTTCGCCGATGTCGACCCCAACCCGAACGAGCGCAATCTCGACGACGGCGTCCGCGCCTTCAAGGCCGGCGGGCATGATGGCGTCGTCGCCTTCGGCGGCGGCTCCGGCCTCGACCTCGGCAAATGCGTGGCCTTCATGGCCGGCCAGACGCGTCCGGTCTGGGATTTCGAGGATGTCGGCGACTGGTGGACGCGCGCCTCGGTCGAGGGCATTGCGCCGATCGTCGCCGTGCCGACCACGGCCGGGACCGGCTCCGAGGTCGGGCGCGCCTCGGTCATCACCAATTCGCAGACCCATACCAAGAAGATCATCTTCCATCCGAAATTCCTGCCGGGCGTGACGATCTGCGACCCCGAACTCACCGTCGGCATGCCCAAGGCGATCACCGCAGGCACCGGCATGGACGCCTTCGCGCATTGCCTGGAGGCCTATTCCTCGCCGTTCTTCCACCCGATGAGCCAGGGCATCGCGCTCGAAGGCATGCGCCTGGTGAAGACCTACCTGCCGCGTGCCTATGCCGATGGCGGGGATATCGAGGCGCGCACACAGATGATGGCTGCCGCCGCGATGGGTGCCGTCGCCTTCCAGAAGGGGCTGGGCGCGATCCACTCGCTCTCCCACCCGGTCGGCGCTGTCTATCATACCCATCACGGCACCACGAACGCGGTTGTGATGCCGCCGGTGCTGCGCTTCAACCGCCCGGCGATCGAGGAGAAGATCGCGGCCGCCGCCGCCTATCTCGACATTCCCGGCGGCTTCGACGGCTTCTATGATTTCGTGCTGAAGCTGCGGGCCGATCTCGGCATCCCCGACAAGCTCGGCGCGCTCGGCGTCGGCACCGACCGGATCGACGAACTGGCCGAGGCGGCCGTGGCGGACCCCTCGACCGGCGGCAACCCGGTGGAGCTCACGGTCGATGCGGCGCGCAAGCTGCTGATCGAGTCGATCTGAGATCGGCGGGATACGTCAGCCGGCGCGCAATTTGCGGACGCTGTTCGCGGCGCGCCGGATCGCGGTGATGGCAGCACCGATCGCGATCAGCCAGAGCGCTCCGCCGAGGATCTGGTTGTGGTCGCTCCAGAGCGGCTCGGCCAGCGACAGCGCGGCCGCCGCCGTGATCACCGCCATGCGATGCTGCTTGGCCATCGGCCCAGAGAAATCGGCCGGCAGGCCGCAATTGCGGCCGAGCTCGCGGGTATAGGCGGTCAGCACTGCAAAGGCTGCCGCCGCCCAGCCCAGCGTCGGAGCGCCTGCGCCGTAACCGACGCCGACGAAGATCAGGATATCGGCGACGCGATCCGGGAACTCGTTCCAGAATGGCCCGTCAGGCTCCTGCTTGCCGCCCTCGATCGCCACCATCCCGTCGAAGAGGTTGCAGAGCAATCGGAACTGGCAGAACAGCGCGGCTGCCAGCAACAGAGCGACGCGGGAACCGCCGCTAGCTGCGCCCGCCTGCCAGAAGGCGATGCCTGCGCCGGCCGCCATGACCATGCTCGCCATCGAGATCTGGTTCGGCGTCACCGAAGCCGTGCTCAGCTTGCGGGCGATCGTGCGGGCCCAGCCGGAATCGCGGCTGGCGAGCGGGCGGCGGTTCTCGTCCTGCGCCATGGTTCAGGCCTTCCGGATGCGCCAGAGCGAATAATTGTAGAGCGCGGCGTAGCTCGTCGCGACGGTCAGCGGCACGGCGATCGTCTTCGCGATCTCGGGCGTGCCACTGACCATGTGCAGGATCGTCAGCAGGCTGGCGGAGACGAGGCCGGCGATCACAGGTGGCGCCAGCAAGGCGGCGAGGCCCGAGAAGCGGCTGGCGAGATATTCGATCGCGCGTTTCAGGACCAGCGTGATCGTCGCCGAGATCGCGCCCTGCAGCAGCCCGGCCTGGAGCGGCGCCGGCATCGGATGGGCGCGGTTGGCGAAGGCGGCCCAGCCGCCCATGGCGAGGAAGGCGAAGCCGACATGGACGATGCTGCTCCGCATCAGGCGCGCGAGCGGTCCGCTCATACAGCCGACCAGCCGTAGCGGACGAGATGGAAGAAGATCGGCGCGGAAAACACGACCGAGTCGAGCCGGTCGATGAAGCCGCCATGGCCGGCGATCAGATGGCCCCAGTCCTTGACGCCGCGGTCGCGCTTGATCGCCGACATGACGAGCCCGCCAAAGAAGCCCAGCAGAACGATGACGAGCGAGAGGAAGGCGGCCTGCAGGGCTGTGAACGGCGTCATCCAGGACAGGCCGGCGCCGACCGCGGTCGCGCTGAGCGCCCCGCCGACGAAGCCTTCGACCGTCTTCGATGGCGAGAGCTTCGGCGCGATCTTGGTGCGGCCTAGAAGCTTGCCCCAGACATATTGCAGGACGTCGCTGATCTGCACGACGATGACGAGGAAGGCGATCAGCAAGACGTTGCGCCCCTCGTATCCAGCGATGTCGAGGCTGAGCAGCGCCGGCACATGCGAGGTGGCGAAGACGCAGATCATCAGCGCCCATTGCACCTCGGCAATGCGCACGAGGAAATGATCGGTATCGCCACGCGCCGCGGCGATGATCGGCATCAGCAGGAAGGCGTAGACAGGGATGAAGATCGAATAGAGCCCGTACCACTCGATCCAGATCAGGTAGTACTGCACCGGCAGCACGACGAAGAAAGCCGCGGCCAGCGCCCAATGATCGGCCCGGCGCGTATCGGTCAATGTGATGAATTCGCGCAAGGCCGCGAAGGAACAGAAGCCGAAGAGCAGGGTTACGCCGGTCTTGCCGCCGATCAGCGCGAGCCCCATCAGCACGACCATGATCCACCAGGCCCGGATGCGGTCGTTCAGATTCTCGACCACGGCATTGGAGCCATCGGGCGAGAGCTTGCGCTGCAGCACGAAGCCGATGGTGGAGGCGAGGACGAGGACGCCGAGGATGCCGGCGAGCACGGCCACCAGATCGGGATGCGGCATGGTCATGACGCGTTCGCCTTCGGGGACAGGGCGAGCAAAGCGGCTTCCGCCCGCGCCAGGAAATCCTGCTTGGTCTCGCCCTCAGTGAGGCGCAGCGGCGCGCCGAAGGTGACGGTGCAGATCAGCGGGATCGGCACGAATTCGCCCTTGGGCATGACGCGGTTGAGATTGTCGATCCAGGCCGGCACGAGCGCTACGTCCGGCCGCGCCTGCGCCAGATGGAACAGGCCGCTCTTGAACGGCAACAGGCGGGCATCGGTGGTGTTGCGCGTGCCTTCCGGGAAGACGATCAGCGAGGAGCCGGCGTCGAGCGCCTCGGTCATCTGCGCGACTGGGTCGCTCGTTCGGCTGCCGCGATCGCGATCGATCAGCACGGCATTGAAGACGTCGCACCCGATGAAGCGTCGCAACCTGCCTTTCAGCCAGTAGTCGCTCCCGGCGACCGGCCGGGTCGTGAAGCGCATGCGCCGCGGCAGCACGGTCCAGATCAGGACGAAATCGCCATGGCTGGCATGGTTGGCGAAGTAGATCCGCTGCTCGTCGGTGGGTTCGACGCCCGCCCAACGGCCGCGCACGGCCGTGATGAAGCGGGCGAAGAAGAGAATGAGCGCGCCAGCCAGTCCTGCCCCTGCCCCTGCCCCACGCATTCCCCGGTCCCGCCCCCGTTAGCCGTGCAGTGGAGGTAGCGCCTGTTTGGAGTCCTGTCGATATCGGCACCCTTCAAGGCGCATTTTCATTGTTGAGCGTCCGCCAGGGCAGCAGGAAGGACTCGCCGGCCTGGGAGCTGCGCAAGGCGTGAATGCCGAAGACCTGTGCGAGCCGATCATCGTCGAGGACGTCCGCCGGCGCTCCGTCGGCGACCCGGCGACCGTGATCGAGCAGCAGGAGCCGGTCGCAGAAGCGGCCCGCGAGCGTCAGATCGTGCAGCACGACGACCACTCCGCTGCCCTCACGGCTGATCCTGCGTAGCAGTTGCAAGGTGTCGAGCTGGTGCTGAGGGTCGAGCCCTGCCAGAGGCTCGTCCGCGAGGAGATAAGGCGCCTCCACCGCGAGCGCCCGCGCCAGCAGGACGCGACGACGCTCCCCGCCCGAGAGCGTGCCGACAGCGCGACCGGCAAAGCCGGTGACGTCGCAAAGCGCCAATGCCCGCGCGATCGCCTGTCGATCCGCATCCCCCGACTCGGCGAAGGGGCGGCGATGCGGCAAGCGGCCGAGCCCGACCAAAGCCTCGACGGAAAGCGCCCCCGGCGCCTCACCGCCTTGGGCCAGAAAAGCGATGCGCCGCGCCAGTGCCGCTCGCCCCAGCGCGCGCGCCGAGGCGCCGTCGTAATCGACGCCGCCACAGTCTGGCGTGAGCAGTGCGGCCAGCACCCGCAGCAAGGTCGTCTTGCCGGCGCCGTTGGGACCGATCAGACCGAGCACCTCGCCCGGCCGGACCTGGGCATCGACCTCGTGCAGGATCGGCTTGCCGCCGAGCGAAACCGTGATGCCGGACGCCGTGATCGCCATCACAAGGCCTCCCGGCGCAGGCGCTGCACCAGCGCGAAGAGGAAGGGCGCGCCGATCAGCGCGGTGACCACGCCGAGCTTGAGTTCCGGTCGGACCGGCATGAGCCGGACGCCGATATCGGCCGCCAGCACGAGGATGGCGCCGCCGAAGCCGCTCGCAACAAGCAACCGGCCCGGCCGATGACCGACCAGCGGGCGCAAGAGATGCGGCACGACGAGCCCGACGAAGCCGATCGCGCCGGTCACGGCAACCGCGCTGCCGACCGCGAGAGCCGCCCCACCAATCAACCGCGCCCGCAACCAGCCGAGATCGAAGCCGAGGCTGGCCGCCGTGTCCTCGCCGAGGCTCAGCGCATCGAGCGCCGGCGCCGTCGAGGCCAGCAAAACCCAGCCGATCAGCATCAATGGCAGCGCGAGCGCGACATGGTTCATGCTGCGGTCCGCCAGCGAGCCCATCAGCCAGAAGACGATTTCCAGCGCCGCATAAGGATTGGGCGCCAGGTTCAGGGCGAGCGCGGTCGCGGCGCCCGCGAAGCTGTTCAGCGCCACACCTGCGAGGATCAGCGTGGTCGTGCTGGCGCCACGGCCAAGCAGGATGAAGAGGGTCACGGTCGCTACGAGTGCTCCCGCGATGCCGCCGAGCGGCAGGGCGAGCGCAAGGCTGGCGGAGAGCCCGCTATAGAAGGTGAGGACGGCACCGAAGGCCGCCGCGCTGGAGATGCCGATCACGCCGGGCTCGGCCAGCGGGTTGCGCAGCAGCCCCTGCATCGCCGCGCCGGCCATGCCGAGGCTGAAACCGACGAGGGCGCCGAGCAGGGCGCGCGGCAGACGCAATTCATAAAGCACGAGCGCCGGCAGGCTCTTTTGCCCCGCGAGGAGGTCCGTCACCGCCGGGCCGAGCGCCAATGGTGCATAGCCGACGGCCATGGAGATCGCGGTCATCGCCAGAGTGGCGAGGGCAAGCAATCCCAGCAGCGGCGCCGGCCTGATGCCAGGCGAAGCGTCCGGCGTCATGGCTTCTCCTCCACGGCACGCACCAGCAATTCGATCGCGTCGAGCACGCTCGGGCCGGCGCAGGTCCAGAGCCGCGACGGCAGAGCGACGAGCTTCAGCCGGTCGCCAAGCCGATCGATCACCGGATGGTGCAGGATCTCGTGCGCCAGAGACGGCGGGCCGTCCGGCGTCTCGTTCAGGATCAGGATTTCGGCACCGCCGAGCGCCACGGTTTCGAGCGCGATCTGGCCATAGCTCTCGACGCCCAGCTCGGCCGCGATATTGACGAGGCCCGCGCGGGTCAGGATCTCGTCGACGAGCGAGCCGCGGCCGACCGTGAAGCCGCTGGGACGCAGCACGATCGCCCGCAACGGCCGCTCGACACGCCGAGCGGCCAGGGCCTGCAAGCGCCGCTCGATCCCCGCGAGCAAGGCCTGCCCGCGGGCGGGCTCACCGAGAACATCGGCCATCTCGGTGATCTGCGCCTTCATCTCCGCGAGATTGCGGGGAACGCCGAATTCCCTGACGCCGACGCCGACCCGCCCGAGCAGCGAAACCGTGGCGCGCGTCGTATAGGCGCCGGCGACGACGAGATCGGGGTGAAAGCCCAAGACTTCCTCGGCAAGCCCGTGATTGGCCGGTATCAGGCGGGCGGCGCCCGCCATGTTGGCGTTGCGCGGGTCCTGCGACAGCCATGTCACCGAAGCAATCCGCTCGGGATCGGCCAGGCGCAGGACGAGCTCGTCCGTGCACATGTTGAGCGAGACGATGCGGGCCGGGCGCTCGACCGCAGATGCGGCCGATGCCACCGCGCCCGAGAGCGCGATGGAGAGGCACACGCCGCATAGACGACGCAGGACGAGAGGCCGGTTCATCCGCCGATGGCCACCTTGATACCGCCGAAGACGCTGAGGCCCGGCACGAGGAAGCCGACCGGATTCTCCCAGCGCTTGTCGAAGAGGTTATCGACCCGCCCGAACACCGTCACCTTGTCGGTCGCCTTGTACTCAGCGGCGAGGTTGACCAGCGTCGCCCCCTTCCCGCGCATGCGCGGGACCGAGAAGTCGCGATTGCCGTCGACCCAGGAGCCGATATGGATCAGCGTCGCCGAGAGGCTGAGCCTGTCGGTTGGCGTCCAGGTCGCGGTCGCGCTCGCCTTGTGGCGCGGCCGACGCAGCAGTTCCTGCCGGGCGATCTCGTCCCTGGCGAGGGTGAAGGTATAGTCGGCGCGGATGCGGAACTGGGGCGAGATTTCCAGCGCGGCGAAGGCCTCGACGCCCTTCGTTCTGGCCTTGCCGATATTGGCGTAGGAATCGCGCGTGACATTGGTGACGATCAGGTTGTCGATGTCATTCTGGAACCAGGTCGCGCCGAATTGCAGGCGCTTGTCGAAGAGCGGCTGCTCGAAGCCGATATCCCAGCCGCGGCTTTCCTCCGGCTTCAGGTTCGGATTGCCGAAGAAGTTGTAGCCGGGGCGGTAATCGATGAAGAGCTCGCTCAGCGTCGGCGCCTTGAAGCCGGTGCCGTAGCTCGCCTTCAGCTTGGTTTCCGTGCCGGGAATGATGACGGCCGGCGCGATGCGGTACGTCGTATGGCCACCATAGCTGTCGTCATGGTCGCGGCGGATATTGGCCGCCAGGAAATAGCGATCCTCGATATTGCCCTGGTATTCGAGCCAGGCGGCCTTGTTGCCGTTCGAGGCGATGAGGTTCGTCGTGTCCAGACGCTCGCGCTCATATTGCAGGCCCATGATCAGGTTGTGGCCCTTGGTGATCTCGAGATTGCCGCGCCAGTCGAGCTTGGTGCGCTCGCCGAGGCTCTGATTGGGCAGGCCGAGCAGGCCGGTCGTGGCGGACGCCGTCCGCGTTCCCCTGTCCTGGCGCGAATAGGAGACGCCGAAGGTGTTGACGAAGCGCCCGGCGAGCGGGTCCCAGACTACCTCGCCACGGGTGAAGGCCTGCGCATAGTTCTGCAGGGAGCGATAGGGCGAGGGCTTGCTCGGGAAGCCAGTGTCGCCGGTATAGCGCAACTGGCCGTCCTGATAGCGACCGACCCAGTTCAGCGTCAGCGTGTCGGTGAGCGCAAAGCCGAGGCGTCCTGAATAACTGTAATTGTCGAAGATGTTCGGGTTGATCCGGCGGCCGGGTGGCACGAGGTTCGGCGGCGTCACCTCGGTTCCGTCGGCGCGGAAATGGCTGGCGTTGAAGGCGTAGTTGAAGCGCGCATCGCCGCCGCTGAAGCCGAGGGACTGGTTGAAGCTGCCGTGCGACCCGCCTTCGACGCGCGCCGTCATCTTCGGTGGTCCCTCGCCGCGCTTCGTGGTCACGGAGATCACGCCGCCCAGCGCATTCGCGCCATAGAGGCCGCTCTGGGGACCGCGCAAAACCTCGATGCGCTCGATATCCTCGGTCAGCATCGAGCCGAAATCGAAGGAGCGGTTCGGGGCTGAAGGATCGTTGGCCTCGATGCCGTCGATCAGCACCTTGACGTGGTTCGAGTTGGTGCCGCGCATGAAAACCGAGGTCAGGCCGCCCGGCCCACCGGTCTGCACGATGTTGAGACCGGGCACGGCGGCGAGTGCCTGCGGCAAGGTGCGGCGCTGCTGCTGTTCGATATTCCTGGCGGTGATGACGGTGACGGCGCTCGCGACTTCGCGGGCAGGCGTCGGCGTTCCCGTGGCGCTGACGACGATCTCGTCGAGCGCCATCGTGGCGGGAGCGTTCTGGGCGAAAGCCGGGGCTGCAGCGCCGGCAATGGTCAGACAGGACACGGAGAGCAGCAGGCGGCCGCGTCCGGCGGCCGGAAGGAAGACGTTCACGATGGAGACCTCGGGCGTTGACGTCAGTGGCACGTCACCGCGAACGCGATCTCCCATCAGCCGTACGATAGACGGCGAACGGTCGAATCAGCGATCGGCGCACCCCGGCCGAACGTGTCCGCGTGTGACCACGGCTGACGGCAGGTCTCCTGGCTCGCGGGTCGTTGCCTTTCGCCGCCTTCCCAGGTCCGAGGCCCCAGTGGCGTATGGCGAAAGGCTCGCCGCTTACAGTTGCGGGGGCAGCCGCGGCATGGGGTGGCTCGCCACCCGCACCGCGTTCCCTTTTGATCCCGTGAGGGAACCGTCGCGCTCAGGCTTATGGGGAGATCGGGCCGGCGTCAAACGGAGGCTCTCGATCCCGCTTTCCGCCGTGGGACCTGATGCCGTTTTCCGTCACGATATGGCGCATCGGGATGTCGAAGCCATGCGGGTGGATCGTCGGCATCTCCGCCATCTCGTAGCCGACCCCGACCGCGATCGTGGCGGACGGCAGGGCGGCAAGCGTGCGGTCGAAGAAGCCGCCGCCATAGCCCAGCCGGTAGCCCTGCGCGTCGAAGCCGACCAGGGGCGCGATGACGATCCGCGGGAAGACCGGTTCGCCCGCGGCCGGCCCGGGGATGTTCCAGACGCCGCGCTCCAGACGCTCGCCCTTGCGCCAGAGCCGGAACAGCAGGGGCTTGCCGCGCTCGACTACGACCGGCAAGGCAGCCAGACCGCGGCGCTCGCGCAGATCGCGGAACCAGTCGCGCAGGTCCGGCTCGCCGCGGAACGGCCAGTAGCCGCTGACGAGGACGCCGGCGGGATCGCCGATCAGGGCGTCGAGATGACCGGCGATCCGACGCGCAAGCGCGTTTCGCGTGCGCGCCGACATCGCCAGGCGGGCTGCGATCAAGCGCGCTCGCTCGGACCGCCGCCATTCCATCAGGCTCGGCTCGGGCAGGTTCTCCCCGACATTTCGCGACGGCGGCGTCAACCCGGAATAGGCCGGATCGACCTCATGCAGCAGGCAGGCCGGCGAGGCATAATCATTCAGATCGTCGTCGCCCTTGCCCATCGGTTTCCGGCCTCCGTCGCCACAACGCGCCAGCCACCCTCGGCGCGAGCGAGGCGGCGCGCGAAGGTCCGGACATCGGAGCCGCGGCGCATGAGCATTCTGCGCAGACAGGTCATGCAATCAACCGAATTCAGGGTTGATCGAATATGGCAACCTTCGATGAAGGCCACTCAGAAACACCGAATTCGCCGGCACCTCCGGTACCCATCGGAAACGGAAATGCTCTATGCTGCCGGGATCAGAAGCAGATAGGCACCCGCTCGATGCTGGCCGAGACACCGCCCCCCGCGAGCGTGGGCGTCACCGTAAAACTCTACGACGATCTCTCCTCGGCCATCATTTCCGGGGAGATCGCGCCCGGCGAGAAACTGAGCGAACCGGCCATCGCCCGCCGCTTCGGTGTCAGCCGCGCACCGGTCCGCGAAGCCATCCGGCGGCTGCAGGAACGCGGGCTCGTCACCTATGTCGCCAACCAGGGCGCGCGCGTCGCCGAGCCGAGCGCCGCCGAGTTCCTCGCCCTGCTCGACGTGCGCGAGGCGACAGAGGGCATGGCCGCCCGCCTCGCGGCCGAGAGCATGAGCGAAACCGAGATCGCGGCGCTCGATGCCCTGGTCCGGGGGCATCGCGACGGTATCGAGCGCAACCCGATGGGCGCCTATCTTCAGGACGAGCCGGAGGCCGATTTCCACCGCCGGATCGCGAAGGGCAGCGGCAACCCGATCCTGGCCGAACTGCTCTGCGAGCAGTTCTACCCGCGCCTGCGCCTGTGCCGGCGCCTGCATTCGACCGTGCCGGGCCGCGGCCGCGAGGCCTGGCGCGAGCATATGCGGATCACCGAGGCGATCAGCCATCGCGACGGCGAGCTCGCGGAAATCCTGATGCGGCGCCATATCCGTGCCGCCCGCATGGCGCTGCAAGCCGCGCTGGCCGCGAATGTCGGTACCAAGCCAGGCAAGCGCCGGACCGGAGCGAAGCGCTAACCTGCTCGGCCCGCAGAGGTCGCCGGCTCTTCTTCGGCACTGGCGCGTCGGCGCAGGCGCGCGAGCACGGGCGGTACGATCAGCACCAGCGCCGCGACCGCAAGCAGTGTCGCCGCGATCGGCGTGCCGACCAGGACGCTCCAGTCGTTCTGGCTGACGGCGAGCGCACGCCGGAGCTGGATTTCCGCCTGCGGGCCGAGGATCAGCCCGATCAGGGCCGGCGCGATCGGGAAATCATGGACGCGCGCGACATAGCCGACGAGGCCAAGCCCGCACATCAACGCCAGGTCCATCCAGGAGGTCGACAGGCCCCAGACGCCGACCATCGCGAAGACGACGATGCCGCCATAAATGTATTGCCGCGGGATCAGCAGCAGCCGGACCCAGATGCCGACCAGCGGCAGGTTCAGGATCAGCAGGATGACGTTGCCGATATAGAGCGAGGCGATCAGGCCCCAGAGCAGGTCCGGGTTGGTGGCGAACAGCAGCGGGCCGGGCTGAAGCCCGTAGTTCTGGAAGGCAGCGAGCAGCACGGCCGCCGTCGCGGTGGAGGGCAGGCCGAGCGTCAGGAGCGGCACGAGGATGCCGGCCGCGGCCGCATTATTGGCGGCCTCCGGCCCGGCGACGCCTTCGATCGCGCCCTGACCGAACTCCTCCGGATGCGGGGTCAGGCGGCGCTCCAGCGCATAGGAGAGGAAGGTCGGGATTTCCGTCCCGCCCGCCGGCAGCGCACCGATCGGAAAGCCGATGACGCTGCCGCGCAGCCAGGGCTTCCAGGAGCGCTTCCAGTCCTGCTTCGTCATCCAGCTGCCGCCGGAGAGCGGGTTGATCGCGGCCGGTGCAGCGCCGCTGCGGCTCGCGACATAGAGCGTCTCGCCGATCGCGAAGAGCGAGACCAGCACGACGGTGAAGGGGATGCCGTCGAGCAGCTCGAGCGTGCCGAAGACCATGCGGGTCTGGCCGGTCTGGGTGTCGATGCCGATCGTCCCGAGCGCGAGCCCGAAGAACAGCGCGGCGAAACCCCGCACCATCGAACGCCCCATCACCACGGCGACCGAGGTGAAGGACAGTATCATCAGGGCGAAGTAATCCTCCGGCCCGAAGACGAAGGCGAGCTCGGCGATGGCCGGCGCGAGGAAGGTGAGCGCCAGCGTGCCGATCGTCCCCGCGACGAAGGAGCCGATCGCCGCCGTCGCCAGTGCCGCCGCGCCACGGCCGCGCCTTGCCATGCGGTTGCCTTCGAGCGCCGTCATCACCGAGCCGCTCTCGCCCGGCGTGTTCAGCAGGATCGAGGTGGTCGAGCCGCCATAGAGCGCGCCGTAGAGAATGCCGGCGAACATGATGAAGGCGGAGGCCGGATTGACCTGCGCGGTAACCGGCAGGAGCAGCGCGATGGTCAGCGCCGGGCCGATGCCCGGCAGGACGCCGACCGCCGTGCCGAGCCCGCAGCCGACGAAGGCCCAGAACAGGTTCATCGGCTGCAAGGCAACCGCGAACCCGCCGAGCAACTGGTTCAGGATATCCATGGCTCAGCCCAAGAGCGGAAAGAACGGGCCAAGGCTGATGCCGAGGCGGGAGAAGCCGAGCCAGGCCAGACTGGCGATCAGCGCGCCGATGCCGAGATCGAGCAAGGTGCGGCGCGAGCCGAAGGCATGGGTCACCAGCGTGAAGGCCAGCATCGCGCTGAACGGGAAGCCGAGCCAGCGGATCGTCAGCAGCGGCACGCCGACGCCGGCCAGCGCCATCAGGAAGGCGGGGCGCGAGAACGGCGCCTCCTCCTCGTCCTCGCTGGGCGGCGCCAACGGTCCTTTCAGCGCCTGCACGATCAGCAGGAAGCCGAGCAGGACGAGGCCGAGCCCGACCGCGAGCACGATCGCGGACGGGCCGAGGCCGACATAGTTGGTCGTCGAGGCGATGCTGCGCGCACCGTTGAGCCAAACCGCGCCCATCACGAGGATGGCGAGCCCCAGCCACCAGGGCCGCCCGCCGCCGGCCGTAGCCGAACCGTTCTTCATCGACGACATTTGCCTTGCCCTGCCCTTTCGCGATGGACCGCGGGCGGCGCGCTCATGCACGCCGCCTGGCTTCGTCGAAGGCTATTTCAGGATACCGACTTCCTTGAGCGCGCTCGTCCAGTTGGCGTCCTCGCTCTTGAGGAAGGCGTCGAAAGCGTCGCCCGGCAGATAGGCGTCCTCCCAGCCCTGGGTCTTGAGCGTCTCCTTCCACTCCTTGGTGGCGTGGAGCTTGGCGAAACGGTCGAGCCAGGTCTTCTTGGCGGCGTCGCTCATGCCGGGCGCGCCGACGAAGCCGCGCCAGTTGCCGACCTCGACCGGGATACCGGCTTCCTTCAGCGTCGGGGCGTTGAGGCCTTCGACCCGCGTCGGGCCGGAGGTCGCGATGATGCGGATGCGGCCGGATTCGGCGAAGGCGCGGAACTCCGAGGCGCCCGAGATCGCGGCCTTGATCTTGCCGCCGCCGAGCGCAGCCAGGATCTCGCCGCCGGAGAAGGCGACGAAGTTGATCTTGCCGACAGGCGCGCCGGCATGTTTGGCGAGCAGCGCCAGCATGACGTGATCGGCACCGCCGGCCGAGCCGCCGCCGACGGAGAGCGCGCCGGGATCGGCCTTGAGCGCGGCGATGAAGTCCGCCGGGGTCTTGATCGGCGAGTTCGCGGGCACGGCGATGGCGTTGTACTCGTTGGTCAGGCGCAAGAGCGGCGTCGTGTCCTTGAGCGAGACCGGCGTCTGGTTGGTGATGACGCCGCCGACCATGATGACGCCGGTGACCAGCAGGGCGTTGTCATCGCCCTTCGCGGTGCGGACGAATTCGGCGAGGCCGATCGTGCCGGCAGCACCGCCTTTGTTGGTGAAGGATGCGCCGTCCGTGAAGACCTTGGACTGGGCAAAGGCCGCCATGGTGTGGCGCCCGGCCCCGTCCCAGCCGCCGCCGGGATTGGCGGGGATCATCACCTTCGCCGGTTCGGCCAGGGCCGTACCAGCGCCGAGTCCCAAAGCCAGAACGCCGGCCATCGTCAAACGCTTCAGCATTTCCATTTCCTCCCGTGGTCGTTACGCCGCCTGTTTCGGCTGGTCGTTCTTTTGCCGCGTCATCCGCGGTTCGGACGCCGGATTGGTCCGGCGCCCTGGTATCCTCATGCGCTGCGCTCGCGCTGCGGCATGCCTTCCGGCGCGATCGTCGCGACGATCGAAGCGTCGAGCGCTTCGTAATCGGCGAGGCCAATCGTCTTGTAGAGCTCGACCCGCGTCTGCATCTGCTCGACCATGGCATGAGTGCTGCCGTCGCGGGCAAGCGCGGCGTAGAGTTTCTCCTGCGCCTTGTTGGCGACGCGCAGCGAGGAAACCGGCCAGATCACCATGCGATAGCCCATCGCCTCGAACTCCGAAGCGGTGAAGAAGGGCGTGCGGCCGAACTCGGTCATGTTGGCGAGCAGCGGCACACCGGGCACGCGGCTGGCGAACTCGCGGAACATCTCGGCCGTTGTCAGCGCCTCCGGGAAGATCGCGTCAGCACCGGCCTCGAGATAGAGCTTCGCACGGGCGACCGCGCCGTCGATGCCCTCGCTCGCCGCGGCATCGGTGCGCGCGATGACGTAGAGATGGCGGCGCGCCTTCACGGCGGCAGCGACCTTTGCCGCCATGTCATGGGCGTCGGCGAGCTTCTTGTCGTTGAGATGGCCGCATTTCTTCGGCAGGAGCTGGTCCTCGATATGGACCGCGCCGGCGCCCGCATCCTCGAAGACGCGGACCATGTGCATCACGTTGAGCGCCTCGCCATAGCCGGTATCACCATCGACCAGCAGCGGCAGGCCGGAGGCCCGCGCGATCTGGCGGATGAAGAAGGCGACCTCGTCGACGGTGATCATGCCGAGATCGGGGATGCCCATCGAGGCAGTCATCGCCGCACCCGACAGATACAAGCCCTCGAAGCCGGCGTTCCTGGCCTGAATCGCGGCCATGCCGTTATGGGCGCCGGGGAGGCGCGCGATGCCGCCGCGCTCGACCAGTGCCCGGAAGCGCTGGCCGGCCGGCTCGGACGGAAGATCGGAGGCGACGAGATAGGGCATGGGCACTCAGCTGCAGTAGAGATCGACGTAATCGTTGACCGAGATCGCTTCGAGCCTGGCCTGATCCAGGGAGACGTCGAGGATCTGGCGCTGGCGCTTCTCGACGAAACGACGAGCGAGATTGGTGCGGAACTTGGCTTCCAGCAGCGGGATGCCGTCGGCGCGGCGGCGCTTGTGGCCGATCGGGTATTCCACGACGAGCTCAGGCAGCACCGTGCCGTCCTTCAGCGTCACCGTCATGCCGTTGGCGATCGAGCGCTTCTCGGGGTCGTGATAGTCCCTGGTGAAGGCGGCGTCCTCGACGCATTCGATCTTGTCGCGCAGCGCATCGATGCGCGGATCGGCGGCGATATCGTCCTCGTAATCGGCGGCGGTGAGGCGCCCGAAGATGAAGGGCACGGCGACCATGTACTGGATGGTGTGGTCGCGATCGGCCGGGTTATGCAGGGGCCCACGCTTGTCGATGATGCGGATGCAGGCTTCGTGCGTCCGGATACGGATCGAGGCGATGTCGTCGCTGCTGCGACCCATCGCCTTGAGCTGATCGTGCAGCGTCATCGCGGCCTCGACCGCGGTCTGCGAGTGGAACTCGGCCGGGTAGGAAATCTTGAACAGCACATGCTCCATCACATAGGAGCCGTACGGACGCTGGAACTTGAAGCTCTGGCCGCGGAACGAAGCATCGTAGAAGCCCCAGGTCTTCGCGGTGAGCGCTGACGGATACCCCATCTCGCCGGTACGGGCGATCAGGGCGAGCCTGACGGCGCGGCTGGTGGCGTCGCCCGCCGCCCAGCTCTTGCGCGAGCCGGCATTGGGGGCATGGCGATAGGTGCGCAGCGCCTGGCCATCGACGAAAGCGAGCGAGAGCGCATTGACGATCTCGTCACGGTCGAGCCCGAGCATGCCGGCGACCACCGCGGTCGAGGCCACCTTGACCAGGATGACATGGTCGATGCCGACCTTGTTGAAGGCGTTCTCCAGCGCCAGACAGCCCTGGATCTCGTGCGCCTTGATCATCGCGGTGAGAACGTCGCGCATGGTCAGCGGCGCCTTGCCGGCCGCGACCGCGGTCCGCGACAGCCAGTCGGCGACGGCGAGGATGCCGCCGAGATTGTCGGATGGATGGCCCCATTCGGCCGCGAGCCAGCAATCGTTGAAGTCGAGCCAGCGGATCATCGTGCCGAAATTGAACGCCGCCTGGATCGGATCGAGCTGGTAGGGCGTGCCGGGCACGCGGGCACCGTTCGGCACGACCGTGCCCGGCACGACGGGGCCGAGCAGCTTGGTGCAGGCGGGGTACTCGAGCGCCTCCATGCCGCAGCCCATCGTGTCGATCAGGCAGTTGCGGGCGGTCTCGTAGGCGAGGCTGCTCTCGACGCGATAGTTCAGCACATAGTCGGCGATATCGACCAGCACGCCGTCCGGAGCCGGACGCTCATTGTTGTTGAATGTCGCCATTTTCGGCCGTTCCTCGCATCGATCGCCCGCCTTTTCGTTCTGGCCAGCGTTTATTGTCGACACAAATTACATCGACCCGCCCGTTTGACAAGCGGTTCCGGTTCGCTAATCTAAAAATTGTCGACAATCGAACAGGGCCGGCAAGAGCCCGGATAGCGACGCCAACCCGCCACCGCAGGCGGAAACGACAAGAATTTGGGAGGAACGCCATGAGAACAACGATCGCCACCTGCTGCGCGCTGCTGCTCTCGGCAACCGTCCACGCGCAGGACTTCCAGCCGCAGAACCCGGAATGCATCGCCCCTGCCGCGCCCGGCGGCGGCTTCGACCTGACCTGCCGTTTGACCAGCCGCGTGCTCAACGAGACCGGGCTGGTCGGCCCGTCGATCCGCACCACCAACATGCCGGGCGGCATCGGCGCCGTGGCCTACAACAACATCCAGGCGCAGCGCGCCGCCGATCCCAATGTCATCGTCGCGGTCTCGACCGGCTCATGGGTCAACCTCGCCCAGGGCAAGTTCGGCCGCTTCAGCGAATCCGATGTGCGCTGGCTCGGCGCGATCGGCGCCGACTATGGCGTGCTCGCCGTGCGCAAGGACAGCCGCTTCAAGACGCTGGCCGACGTGGTCGAGGCCCTGAAGAAGGACCCGACCTCGGTCAAGGTCGGTGCTGGCGGCACCGTCGGCAGCCAGGACTGGATGAAGCCGGCGCTCGTCCTGAAGGCGGCCGGCGTCGATCCGCGCAAGATGCGCTATCTCGCCTATGAAGGTGGCGGCGAGGCGATCGGTGCCCTGATCGGCGGCCATATCGACCTCTTCCCCGGCGACGCCTCCGAGGTGCGCGGCCAGCTCGAGGCCGGCGAGATTCGGCTGCTCGCGACCTTCTCGGAGAAGCGACTGCCCGGCGCCTTCGCGCAGGTGCCGACGGCCAAGGAGCAGGGCTACGACGTGCAATGGCCGATCGTGCGCGGCTTCTATGCGCCGCCGAAGGCACCGGAAGCGTCCTATGCCTACTGGACCGGCATTCTGACCAAGCTCAACGCCGATCCGCGCTGGCAGAAGGCGCGCGGCGAGCAGGGGCTGTTCGAGTTCAGCATGGTCGGCGCTGATTTCGACACCTTCGCCAAGAAGCGGACCGCCGATTTCCGGACGCTGGCGGCCGAGGTCGGCCTCGCCAAGTAGCGGCAGAGGCCTTTCGCCAAGGTAACAGGACGGGAGGAGATCATGATCGATCGCCTGGTCGGGTTGATCTGTGCGTTGCTCGGCGCGGGCGCGATCTGGCACGCGCAGACCCTGCATGTGCCCTTCGCGGCCGACCCGGTCGGGCCGCGCATGTTCCCGACGATCACCGGCGCCGTCCTGATCCTGGGCGGAGCCATCCTGTTGCTGCGTCCCGGAACGGTCGCGCTGGAGTTCGGGACATGGCCGCGCGCGCTCGCCGTGCTCGTGGCCAGCCTGATCTACCCGCTGCTCCTGCTGCCGATCGGCTTCATCGCGGCCACGGCTCTGCTCTGCTTCGTGGCCGCGCTGGCCTTCCACGCGCGGCCATTGCCGGCGGCGGCCTCGGCCGTCGCCACCGCGATCGTCTTCTTCGTGCTGCTCGACAAGGTGCTCGACCTGCCATTGCCGCGCGGGCCGCTGGGAATCTGAGATGGACGCATTCGCCGCCCTCATCACCGGCTTCGAGGTCGCGCTCACCCCGCTCAACCTTGCCGTCGCCTTTGCCGGCGTGGCGCTCGGCACCGCAATCGGCGCACTGCCCGGCATCGGTCCGATCAATGCCGTCGCCCTGCTGCTGCCGCTCTGCTTCGCGCTGAAGTTGCCGCCGGAGACGGCATTGATCCTGCTCGCCGGGCTCTATTACGGCAGCGGTTATGGCGGCCGCATCTCCTCGATCCTGCTCAACATACCCGGCGATCCCGGCCTGGTGATGACGACGCTCGACGGCTATCCGCTGGCCAAATCCGGGCGCGGTGCGGCGGCGCTCGCAATCAGCGGCATCGGCAGCTTCGTCGGCGGCACCAGCGCCGTCGTCCTGATGACCTTCCTGGCCGTGCCGCTGGCGCGGCTCGCGTTGTCCTTCGGCCCGGCCGACTATGTCGCGCTGATGGTCCTGTCCTTCGCGCTGCTCGGCACGATGAGCGAGGGCAAGGCGGTGAAGACCTGGATCGCCGTCGCGCTCGGGCTCCTGCTCGCCATGGTCGGCATCGATGGCGGCACCGGCGTCGAACGTTTCACCTTCGGCTCGCTCGAGCTCCTGGGCGGCATCGACTTCACCAGCCTGACCATCGGCCTCTTCGCGGTCGCCGAAATCCTGATGCTGGCGGAGGGGATGATCAGCGGCACCGTCTCGCGCACCGGAGACGGCGCGCGCCTGACTTTCCGTGAAATCCTGTTCTGCACGCCGGCGATGCTGCGCGCGACCGGCATCGGCTTCTTCCTCGGCGTGCTGCCCGGCACCGGCGCCTCGGTCGCCTCCGCCATGGCCTATACCGCGGAGAAGCGCGTCTCCGACAAGGGCAGCTTCGGCAAGGGCGACATGCGCGGCCTGGCAGCGCCCGAAACCGCGGATAACGCGGCGCAGACCGCCTCGATGGTGCCGATGCTGGCGCTCGGCATTCCAGGCTCGGGCACGACTGCGGTGATGCTCGGCGCCTTCATGATGTATTCGATCACGCCCGGCCCGCTGCTCTTCACCCAGCGGCCTGAGGTCGCCTGGGGCCTGATCGCCTCGATGTATATCGGCAATCTGATGCTGCTGGTGCTCAACCTGCCGCTGGTCGGGCTGTTCGCGCGATTGCTGCTGGTGCCGGCCTGGATCCTCTATCCCGGCATCCTCGCCCTGTCCTATGCCGGGGTCTATGCCGTCTCGAATTCCGCTTTCGAGCTGCTCATCACCACCGGGATCGGCATCCTCGCCTATGCCTTGCGCAAGGTCGGCATTCCGCTGATCCCGCTGATGCTGGCCTTCGTGCTGGCGCGATTGCTGGAGGACAATTTCCGCCGGGCGCTGTCCCTGTCAGATGGCGGCTACGAGATTCTGTTCTCGACACCGACCAGCATCATTCTCTGGCTGCTGGCGATCGTTGCGATCGGCCTGCCATTGATCCGCAAGCCGAAGCTTCACCCGGCGGTGCCGGTGGTCGAGGCCGGAAAGCCGGGCGCCTGAACGGCGCCCGGAAATAAGGTTTAGATCGAGCGGGTGACGCCGCCGTCGACGCGCAGGTTCTGGCCGGTGATGTAGGCGGCGTCCTTCGAGGCCAAGAAGGCAATGGTGCCGGCGATCTCGGCGCTGGTGCCGTAACGCTGCATCGGCACGCCCTGCCGCCGCTCCTCGGTCGCCGGCAGGCTGTCGATCCAGCCAGGCAGCACGTTGTTCATGCGGATATTGTCGGCCGCATAGGCATCGACGAAGATCTTGGTGAAGGAGGCCAACCCCGCCCGGAACACCGCCGAGGTCGGGAACATCGCGCTCGGCTCGAAGGCCCAGGCTGTCGAGATATTGACGATCGAGCCGGCCTTCTGGCGCTGCATGATCGGCGTCACCAGCCGGACCGGCCGGATGACGTTGAGCAGATAGGTATCCATGCCGCGGTGCCAGTCCTCGTCGGTGATGTCGAGGATCGGCGCACGCGGCCCGTGGCCGGCGCTGTTGACGAGGACGTCGACGCGCCCCCAGCGCTCCATGGCGAGGTCGACGAGGCGCTTCAGGTCGTCGTTCGACTGGTTGGAGCCGGTGACGCCGATGCCGCCGAGCTCTGCCGCCAATGCCTCGCCCTTGCCGGAGGAGGAGAGGATGGCGACGGCGAAACCGTCCTCCGCCAGGCGCCTTGCCGCCGCAGCGCCCATGCCGCTGCCGCCCGCCGTGATCAGGGCTACTTTGTCCACTGCCATTCCATCCTCCTGCATCGACCGACTCGAAATCCTGCGACGTTCCTAGCATTCCGGCCAGGTCGTGACGAACGCGTCTCCTGCCACTCGGTGAAAGAAATTTGCATCCGGCCGACAGGATTGCAGCGCTTCTTTCGGCCCATCTGCATTATCCCTTCGCATCCCTGTGAAGCGAGGCTGCTCCGATGCCCAAGCTTGATCTCGACGATCTCCAGTCGCAGATGACAGCGTGGCGCCGCCACCTGCATACCCATCCCGAATTTGGCTTCGAGGAGAAGCGGACAGCCGCCTTCGTCGCCGCGAAGCTGCGTGAATTCGGCCTGGACGAGGTCGTCGAGGGCGTCGGCGGCACCGGCGTCGTCGGGACGCTGAAGCGTGGCAGCGGCAACCGCGCCATCGCCTTGCGCGCCGACATGGATGCATTGCGGATCACCGAACAGGGCGGACGGCCCTATCGCTCGCAGACACCCGGCGTGATGCATGCCTGCGGCCATGACGGCCATACAGCGATGCTGCTCGGCGCGGCCAGGCTGCTGGCGGAGGAAGGCGGCTTCGACGGCACCGTGCGCTTCCTGTTCCAGCCGGCCGAGGAATGGGGCCGCGGAGCGCTCGCCATGCTCGACGACGGGCTGATGGAGCGTTTCCCCTTCGAGGAAATCTACGGCCTGCACAACATGCCCGGCCTCGCCGTCGGGCAGTTCCAGACGCGCGCTGGCTCCTTCATGTCGGCCGAGGATAATTTCGAGATCGTGCTGAAGGGCGTCGGCGGCCATGCGGCAAAGCCCCATGCCGGCAGCGAGGTGCTGGTCGCCGCCTGCGCGCTCGTAATGCAGCTCCAGACCATCGTCTCGCGCCGGCTGAGCCCGGCCGATATCGCGGTGGTCTCGGTGACCGAATTGCTGAGCGACGGCACCCGCAATGTGCTGCCGGGGACCGCACGTATCCTCGGCGACGCCCGCAGCTTCCGCCCCGAGGTCAGCGCCGCGATCGAGCGCCAGATGGGCATCATCGCGCGCGGCACCGCCGAGAGCTATAACCTGACCTGCGAGCTGACCTATACGCGCGAATTCGTGCCGCTGGTGAATGACGAAGCGCTCTCGCAGGAAGCGCTGGCCGCCGCCCGGACCGTGCTCGGCGAAACCAATGTCGCGACGGCGTCGGAACCGATGACGGGCTCGGAGGATTTCGCCCGCTTCCTCGACCATGTGCCCGGCTGTTTCGCCTATGTCGGCAATGGCGAGGCTTCGGCGCCGCTGCACAACCCGTCCTATGATTTCGACGATCGCGGCCTGATCCACGGCGCGCGGTTCCATGCCGGGATCATCAGGCACAGGCTGCCTGAGGGCTGAGCTTCGGCTGCACAAGGAGAAATCTTTTCCGCGGCCGCACTCCCGGGGAAGAGCCTTGCAAACATCCCCTGATCTATGGAGCCAAACCCTATCCCCGCCGGCGTAGACATGAGCCTGTGTCAAACAGGCTCATGTCCCAATACTCAGGTGCGCTTCGGCCGCCGTACGGCCCGCAGCGTGCTCTTGTCGCCGTCGCCGCAATAGAACAGCCCGGCGCCATCCGATTCCAGCCCGGAGAGGCCGCCCCCGGGCGGCATGGCGAGCGCGTCAAGGACCTTGCCGGTCGCGGGGTCGATCCGGCGCAATTCGCTTTCACCCTCTTCCCAGGTGCCGTGCCACAACTCCCCGTCGACCCAGGTCACGCCAGTGACGAAGCGGTTGGTCTCGATGCTGCGCAGCACCTTGCCCGTGGCCGGGTCGATCTGGTGGATCTTCCGCTCGCGGTAATGGCCGACCCAGAGCGAGCCTTCGGCCCAGGCGAGCCCGGAATCCCCGCCCTTGCCCGGCGCTGGGATCGTGCCCAGCACGGAGCCCGTCTGCGGATCGATCTTCTGGATACGGTCCTCGGCGATCTGAAAGAGATGCGTGCCGTCGAAGGCCGTGCCGGCATGGGCGGGCACGTCGATGGTGCGAATGATCTCACCCTTGACGGTATCGAGCGCATTCAGCCGGTCGCCGGAGGCGAACCAGACATTGGCGCCGTCGAAACTGACGCCATGAACCTTCTCGACTCCCGGAAACGGGCCGTACGTACGGGTGATATCGGCGTTTGTGATCGTCATAGCCTGGCTCCTGCGTCTGTTGCGATGCTGGACCCTAGCCAGCCGGCCAGGACGCTGTGAGTAACAAACTCGTCGCGAAACCCGGCATCGGCGGCATCGCCCAGCGGCGCGCCCGTGCCTGCCCGAAAGATTGGACCTTGCCGGCCTCGGCGAGGGCATCGAGCGCGCGCTGGACGCTGCGCTGGCTCGATCCAAGCGCCAGCGCCAGGGCAGAGCTCGACCATGCCTCGCCGTCAGTCATGAGGGCGAGCACCGTGGCATGCTTCTCCTCGACCGGGCGCGCCAGCACCACGATCCCGACCGCGCGACGCGGCGCTATGACGAAGCCGGCTTCCGTCGCGCTGATCCGCGCCAGCGGCCGCAACGCCGCGCGCAGGCGGCCAATCTCGACGCGCAGCCTTGCCCGGTGCGATTCATCGGTGAAGCGCGAGCCGAAGGCGCCGGCAATCAGCACGTCGCGCGGCGCATCCTTTGGCCAGGCCCCGGCCAGCGTCCGCAACAGGGCGAAGAGCACGGGGCGCGTCGCCAGCGACACGAAGCTGGCCCGGTCGCGCGCGCCATGGCGGCAGGCATCGACGATCAGCGCCTGCGACGCCTGCAAATCCTCGACCTCGTCGAGCAGCAAGGAGCGCTCGACACCATCCGCGATCAGGCGCGCGGCCGGCTCTTCGAGCAGGCGGCTTGCAGTTTCGACTTCGGCGATCAGCGCCGGGATTCCGGCGCGACCGGCGGCCTCGCGCGCTTCCACCAGCGCGGCCCGTGCGTTTCGCGCTTCCATCCGGCGCAAAGCGATGCCGGCGCTTGCCAATCCGTGGACAGCCCGCAACGGTGCCGGCAACTGCGCGGGATCGATACCGGCGAGCCGTTCGCCCGCATGGTCAAGCCGGCCGATCAGCAGGAGCCGGCGGATGTCGAGCAGGCGTGCATGGGCGGCGTTCGCGCGATCGCCATGGGCTTCGAGCACCGCACCGGCTTCATCGAGCCTGCCCGGAGCCCAGCCGAGATCGCGCGCCGCGAGGGCGACCTCCGCCTCGGCGACCGTGCAACGAGCGCGAGCGACCGCTTCCTTCGCCCCGAAGGCGCGGCCGGCACGGCGCAGCAAAAGCTTGGCGCGGGCGAAATCGCCAAGCTGCGCCATCGCGATGCCGCGCAGCGCCAGCGCAGGCGCGTCATCCCGCAAGGCGACGCGGTTCAGCGCCCCCAGCGGGTCGCCCTTCGCCAGGGCCTGCGCCGCCGCCGTGATCAGCGAGTCCATCGGAATCCCGCCAAACTTGTCACTCCCACCGTCTGTCGCCCCCGCCTTACCACCGATCGTGACGCCGCATCGAGTGTCGAGACGGCGCGAACATCTGGCGACAGGAGTGAGACATCATGACCAGTCATGCGATCGGAACGCGCGAAGAATGGCTTGCCGCAAGGCTCGAACTGCTCGAGGCCGAGAAGGCGTATACGCGGCAGGGCGATGCGCTCGCCGAGCGGCGGCAGGCGCTGCCCTGGGTCAAGGTCGAGAAAGACTACGTCTTCCAGACCGAGCAGGGCGACGCCTCGCTGGCCGAGCTCTTCCAGGGGCGCTCGCAGCTCCTCGTCTACCATTTCATGTTCGGACCGGACTACAAGGCCGGCTGCCCGTCCTGCTCGGCGATCGCCGACGGGTTCAACGGCTCGGCGACGCATCTCGCCCATCACGACGTGATGCTCTGGGCGATCTCGCGGGCACCGATCGACAAGCTCCTCGCCTTCCGCGAGCGCATGGGCTGGAGCTTCCCCTGGGCCTCGTCCGGCGAGAGCGACTTCAATTTCGACTACAACGTCTCCTTCACCGAGATGCAGGAGCGGACGCAAGGGGTCGACTACAATTTCCGCCACCAGCCGAAATTCGAGTGGCGGACCGACGGCAACGCGATCGAGCGCTCGCTTGCCGGGATGTCCGGGGTCGACGTCCCCACCTATCACCGCGACCGGCCGGGCCTGAGCGCCTTCATCCGCGAGGACGGCGCGATCTACCACACCTATTCCAGCTATTCGCGCGGCGTGGACGGAGTCTGGGGCATGTATGCCTGGCTCGATCGGGCGCCGAAGGGCCGCAACGAGGCGGAAGGCCCGTGGTGGCTCCATCGCGACCGCTACGCGGCCCGCCAAGCCGTGTCGTGAGCGCGACCCGGACAGATTGCGAGACGAGCCCCGCGTCCGGTCGAGAGGCCGGGCGCGGGGCTCCGCTCGTCTTCGTTGGAAGCGCAGCTCTGCTCTTCGCCGCTGCGCTCGTCGCCACAGCTCTGTCCTGCGCAGCGATGGAGACAATGGGCGCGGTGCCGATGGCCGGCGGCTGGCTGCTCTCGGGAATCTGGCTGCCGCTCTGCGGCCAGTCCTGGTTTGAGACCGCCGCCTGCTTCCTCGGCATGTGGCTCGTGATGACGATCGCGATGATGCTGCCGTCGCTGACACCAGTGCTGTGGCGCTATCGGAAGGCGATGCTCGCGGCTGGAGCTACCCGGCCCGGCGGGCTCGCCGCGCTGATCGGCGCCAGCTATTTCGCTGTCTGGATCGGCTTCGGCCTGCTCTCCTTCCTGCTCGGCGCGAGCCTGGCCCAGGCAGCGCTCCAATTTCCCTCGCTCGGGCGCCTCGGCCCGCCAGCGGGTGCCATGGTGATCCTGATCGCCGGGCTTGCGCAAGCCTCGCGCTGGAAGGCCCGGTTTCTGGCTGATTGCCATGGGGCCACCCGCGCATCGCGGACCCATCCCAACCCGATGGCGGCCGTAGAGGCCGGCGCCATTCTCGGCCTGCGCTGCTGCCTGTCCTGTCTCGGCCCGATGGCGGCGCTGACTGCGGGCGGCCTCATGGATCTGCGCCTGATGGCCGGCGTGACGATCGCCGTCACGGCCGAGCGTCTCTTGCCGGTGAAAACACGGATCGCGGACGCCATCGGCGTCATCATGAGCGGCGCCGGACTGCTTCTGCTCGTGCAGGTGCTCGGATGAACGGCTCGCCGCAAACCGGGCCAGTTTAGCATGGCGCCGGCAAAGCTCATTGACGGGGCGCAAATTCGCTGCTTCATTCGCAGAAAGCATCAAGCAGTGAAGTTGATGCATGAAAGGGATTGCCATGGTTCAACCCGTCAACCCTGAGGCCTCTCCCTGGATCGGCGCCGCCGCATCGGCCGCCGCGCAATCGCGCAGCGCCATTTTCGAGATGAGCCGGCACGCCGAAAGCGCCGTCATCGATCCGCGTGATGCCGGCGGCTTTCCCTCCGGCTGGCGCCGCGCCGTCGCCGCCCGGATCGCGACCCTGAACGCGCTGCCGGAGCTGGCCGCGCATTATCTCGGCAGCGTGACCGATCCGGCCTTGCGTGGTCTCGCCGACCCCGCTGAGACCGGGCGCGAGCCCCGTGAGCGCTGCGTCATCAGCTTCATGGACCGGGTCGCGACCCAGCCGCGCGCCGTGCAGGCCGAAGAGATCGAGGAGCTCAAGGCGGCCGGCGTGGCCGAGGCCGATATCGTGCGGCTCTGCGAACTCAACGCCTTCATGAGCTATCAGTGTCGCGTCCTCGCCGGGCTCGCCGTTCTCAAGGGAGCCTCCGCATGAGCCGGGTCGTGCATCGCTTCACCCGCAATGTGCCGGACTGGCAGCCGCGGGTGACACCTGTCGACCTCGCCAAGGCGAGCCCCGAACAGCTCGACGCGCTGAAGGTCACGCCGTCCAACACCAAGGTCTCGGATTACGTGCTGGTGCTGGCGCATGATCCGGAGACGCTCAACGTGCGCTCGCCGCTGTTCAACGGCATCATGTATGATCCGGGCGGCCTGAGCCGGGCCGAGCGCGAGCTTGGTGCAATCGGCGCCTCGGTGGTCAACCGCTGCATCTACTGCGCCGCCGTGCATGCCGCGCGCCATGCGCAGCTCAGCAAGGACACCGCCGTCACCGATGAACTCTTCGCCAATGGCGAGAAGGCCAAGCTCGGCCCGCGCGACCAGGCGATCTTCGACTATTCGGTGAAGCTCTCGCAATCGCCGCCGGCCGTGACCGAGGCCGACACCGCCCGCCTGCGCAAAGCGGGGCTGGACGAGGCCGAGATCGTCGATCTCATCCTGTCGACGGCGCTGTTCGGCTGGGCCAACCGGCTGATGCACATCCTCGGCGACCCCGTCCGCAAAGACGGGTGAGATGAGCCGCCTCAAGATCCTCGAGGCCTATCTGCAGGTCGCCTCGCTCGGCAGCGTCACGGCTGCCGCGAAGCATCTGGGCGTGTCCCAGCCTTCGGTCAGCCGCATGATCCAGGAACTGGAGCGCGATCTCGGCCAGCCGCTGTTCGAGCGTGTCGGCCAGCGGCTGGTGCTGACGCAGAAGGGCATGGTGCTGCGCGACGATGTCGAGCGGGCGCTGGCCGGCTTCGTCAACCTGTGGGAGCGTGCCCGCGAGGTGATCGGCGAGGCCGAGCCACCGATCCGGATATCGGCGGTCTCATCGCTCGCCTTCGGCCTGCTCACCGATGCCTGGAACGGGGCGGATGCGCCAAGGCTTGCCATCGAGGTCGAGAACCCCGACCGTGTGCAGAACGCCGTGATCTCCGGCAATGCGCAGCTCGGCGCCACCAGCGCGCCGCTGCTGCATCGCGACCTCTCGCTGGAATGGCTGGGCACGGCGCCTTGCGTGCTCGCCGTGCCGGAGACCGACCCGCTCGCCCAGATCGAAGGGCCGATCGATCTTCATGCCCTCGCCGGACGCGACCTTGTCGGGATGTCGCTGCGCCGCGGCTTTCCGGCGCGCATCCGCGCGGCGCTCCACGCGGCTGGCGTTGATGTCCGGGTGAGAATCCGCACGACCTCGACCATGAACGTGCTGTCCTTCATCCGGGCCGGTGCCGGCATCGCCATCGTCGAGCCGCTGACGCTGACCGGCAATCCGACGCCCGGCATCCGCGTCCTGCCGCTGGCGACTTCGATCCCCTATTGCTTCGGCGTCGTCACCGCGCGCGGCGTCACCCTCTCCGACAAGGCCCGCGACCTGATCGCCGCGCTCAAGACGAGCGCGCAGAAGCGGATTGCCGATTTCGCCCTGATCCCCCCGAAGAGCATCAGGCGCTGCTCGCCTCGCTGACCAAACAGGAGACGCGGCTGTGACGACAAACCAGGCCGCTGCACCTGAAGGGCTGGAAGCGCTGAACCGCCGCGTCGCCCGCGAGCTCGAACTGCTGACCCTGCCGGCTGCCCCTTGGGTGCCGGAACGCAGCGTCGATGGCGAGCCTGTGCTCGATGTCGCGATCATCGGCGCCGGCATGGCCGGGCTCGCCGCGGCCGCGGCGTTCCGGAATATCGGCCTGCGTGCCGTCAATTTCGACCGCCGGCCGCAGGGCTTCGAGGGCCCTTGGGCGACGACGGCGCGGATGGAGACATTGCGCTCGCCGAAAACCCTGACGGGACCGGCGCTGGGCATCCCCTCGCTGACCTTCCGCGCCTGGTTCGAGGCGCAGTTCGATGCCTCCGACTGGGAGGCACTCGACAAGATCCCGCGCCTGATGTGGATGGACTATCTGCGCTGGTTCCGCGAGGTTCTCGCTCTCGATGTCCGCAACGGCCATGAGATCGCGATGATCCATCCCGGCCCCGAGCATGCGACGCTGGAGATCGACGCCGCTGGCACCCGCCTGCGCGTGCTCGCCCGCCATGTCGTGCTCGCGACCGGTCGCGACGGGCTCGGCGGCCCGGCCGTGCCGGAGATTGCCGAGAGCCTGCCGCGCGCACGCTGGGCGCATTCCTCGGATGAGAACGACTATGCGCAGCTCCGCGGCAAGCGGGTCGCGGTCATCGGCGCCGGCGCCTCGGCGATGGACAGCGCCGGCACGGCGCTCGAAGCCGGCGCGGCCAGCGTCGACCTCCTGATCCGCCGCCGCGACATCCCGCGCATCAACCGCGGCAAGGGCATGGGCCATCCCGGCTCGACCGCCGGCTATCGCCACCTGCCCGATGCCTGGAAATGGCGGATCAACAGCTATGTCGCCCGCGAGCAGGTGCCGCCGCCGCGCGCCAGCGTGCTACGCGTCTCGCGCCATCCCAACGCGTTCTTCCGGCAGGGCACGGCATTGATCTCCGCCCGGATGGAGGGCGACGAGATCGTCGTCGAGACCAGCGCCGGCACGATGCGCTTCGACTTCATGATCTTCTCGACAGGCTTCAAGGTCGACTGGGGCAGCCGGCCCTTCCTCAGGGAGATCGCGGCCAACGCCCGCAACTGGATCGACCGCGGCATGCCGGATGATGCCGAGCCAAGCCTCGGCGCCATGCCCGACCTCGGCCCTGCCTTCGAATTCCAGCCGAAAGTACCCGGCACCTGCCCCGGACTCGAGCGCATCCACTGCTTCTGCTACCCGGCGATGATGTCTCACGGCACGGTCTCCGGCGACATCCCGGCGATCAGCGACGGTGCCGAGCGATTGTCGCAGGCGATCGCGTCGAGCCTGTTCCGCGAGGATATCGAGGTGCATTTCCAGCGCGGCCAGGCGTATTCTGAGCCGGAGATCTTCGGCGACGAATGGGTACCGATCCTGCCCGAACCGGCGAAGGTATCGGCCTGATGCTCGGGTGGCTGCTCCAGCGCGTCGCGCAGGCGCTTCTCGTGATCTTCGCGATGTCGCTCGTGGTCTTCCTCGGGCTGCATGCCGTCGGCAACCCCGCCGACCTCCTGCTGGCACCGGACGCCACGCAGATCGACCGGGCGGAACTCGTGGCGCGGCTCGGCCTCGACCGGCCACTCTGGCAGCAGTACCTCAACTTTGCGGGCAGCGCCCTGCAGGGCGATCTCGGCCGCAGCTTCGTCTACAACGTGCCGGCGGTGACGCTGATCCTGCAGCGCCTGCCGGCGACGCTGGAACTCGCCTTCGCGGCGATGGTCTTCGCGGTCATCATCGGCGTGCCGCTCGGGCTCTATGCCGGGCTCTACCCCGAGCGCCTGCTGTCGAAGCTGATCCAGACCGGCAGCATCCTCGGCTTCTCGCTGCCGACCTTCTGGGTCGGGCTCCTGCTGATCATGACCTTCAGCGTCTCGCTCGGCTGGCTGCCGGCGAGCGGGCGCGGCGAGACCGTGCGCGTCTTCGGCGTCGAATGGTCGTTCCTGACTCTGAATGGCTGGCGCCACCTGCTGCTGCCGGCAATCAACCTGTCGCTGTTCAAGGTCTCGCTGGTGATCCGCCTGACGCGGGCCGGCGTGCGCGAGGTGCTGCCGCTCGACTATGTCCGCTTCGCACGGGCCAAGGGCCTGCGCCGCGGCCGGATCGTGATGATGCATATCCTGCGCAACATCATGATCCCGCTGGTGACGGTGCTCGGGCTGGAGCTCGGCTCGACCATCGCTTTTGCGGTGGTGACCGAGAGCATCTTCGCCTGGCCGGGCTCGGGCAAGCTCATCCTCGACAGCATCAACGCGCTCGATCGGCCGGTGGTGATGGCCTATCTGCTGGTCGTGGTGACGCTCTTCGTCATCATCAACCTCGTCGTCGACATCCTCTACCGCTTCCTCGATCCGCGCGTCCGCGAGGAGGCCTCGGCATGACCACGGTTCCAGCCGCCGCTTCCGCCCGTCGCCCGTCGAGCAGCGCGCTCCGCCGCTTCCTGCGCGCGCCCTCCGCCTGGATCGGGCTCGGCCTGATGACGCTGCTCGTCATCGGTGCGGTGTTCGCGCCGCAGATCGCGCCGCAAAACCCGTTCGACCTCGCGGCCATCGACGTGCTCGACGCCCGGATGACGCCAGGCTCCGTCTCGTCGACCGGCGACATCACCTATCTGCTCGGCACCGACGGCCAGGGCCGCGACCTGTTCTCGGCGATCCTCTACGGGCTCCGGACGAGCCTGACCGTCGGCGTCGGCTCGGCCGTGCTCGCCGGCATCATCGGCATCCTGCTCGGATTGATCGCGGCCTGGAGCGGCGGCTTCATCGATGCGCTGATCATGCGGCTCGTCGACCTCCTGATGTCGCTGCCCTCGATCCTGATCGCGCTCCTGATGCTGGCGCTGCTCGGCAAGGGCATCGGCAATGTCGTGCTGACCCTGGTGCTGCTGGAATGGGCCTATTATGCCCGCACCGCCCGCGCCCAGGCGCTGGTCGAGCGCAAGCGCGATTATTTCGAGGCCGCCCGCGGCCTCGGCCTGCCGACCTCGCGCATCCTCTTGCGCCATGTCCTGCCGAATTGTCTGCCGCCACTGCTCGTCATCGGAGCGCTTCAGGTCGCGCGCGCCATCACGCTGGAGGCGACGCTGTCCTTCCTCGGGCTCGGCGCGCCGGTGACGCAGCCCTCGCTCGGCCTGCTGATCGCCAACGGCTTCCAGTTCATGCTCTCCGGCGAATACTGGATCAGCTTCTTCCCCGGCCTGACGCTGCTGACGGCCATCGTCGCGATCAACCTCGTCGGCGACCGCCTGCGCGAAGTGCTCGATCCGAGGGCGCTGAAATGACCGCGCCGCTGCTCGAACTCCGCAACCTGCGCACCCGCTTCCGCACCGATCGCGGCGATCTCGACGCGGTGCGCGACGTCTCCTTCACCCTACGGGCCGGCGAGACGCTCGGCCTCGTCGGCGAGAGCGGCTCGGGCAAATCGGTCACCGGCTTCTCGATCATGGGGCTGATCGACCCGCCCGGCCAGGTCGTCGGCGGCGAGATCCTGTTCCGCGGACAGGATCTGACCAGGCTCGACGAGGAGGCTATGCGTTGCCTGCGCGGCAACCGCATCGCCATGGTCTTCCAGGACCCGATGATGACGCTGAACCCGGTGCTCCGGATCAGCACGCAGATGATCGAGACGATCCGGGCACATGAGACGATCGACGACGCTTCGGCGCGCATCCGTGCCCGCGACCTGCTCGGCACCATGGGCATCCCGAGCCCGGAGGCACGGCTCGACGCCTATCCGCACCAGCTCTCCGGCGGCATGCGGCAGCGCGTCGCCATCGCCATCGCGCTGATCAACAAGCCCGACCTGATCATCGCGGACGAACCGACCACCGCGCTCGACGTCTCCATCCAGGCGCAGATCCTGGCCGAGGTGCAGCAGCTCACCCGCGAAAGCGGCACAGCCCTGCTCTGGATCACCCATGACCTCTCGGTGATCGCCGGCATCGCCGACGAGATCGCGGTGATGTATGCCGGGCGCATCGTCGAGCATGGCGGAATCGATGCCGTGCTAGACCGGCCGAGCCATCCCTATACGGCCGGGCTGATCGGCAGCCTGCCGGGGGCAAGCGCGCCGGGCTCGATGCTGGTGCAGATTCCCGGCACGACACCGGACATGGTCGACCCGCCCCAGGGCTGCGCCTTCGGTCCGCGCTGCTCGCGCCGCGACGACGCCTGCGAGCGTCAGCCAACCTTCACCGAAGGCGCGCATCGCCTGCGCTGCTTCCATCCTCTGTCCGGCCCCGCTTCATCGGCCGAGGTGGCGGCATGACGACGAAACCCGCCTCCGTTCCGGCGTTGGAGACGCACGATCTGAGCCGCCGCTTCGGCCGTGCGGACGGGCTCGCGGTCAAGCTGCATCTCGCCAGGCGGCAGCCCGTTATCCACGCGCTCGACGGCATAGACCTGACCATCCCGACCGGCGAATTCGTCGGGCTCGTCGGCGAATCCGGCTCCGGCAAGTCGACACTCGGGCGCATTGCCGCAGGCCTGCTGCCGCCGAGCAGCGGCACGGTCGAGGTCTTCGGGCGCGACCCGCAGGGCGACCGTTCGGTCCATCGCGACGTGCAGCTGATCTTCCAGGACCCGCAAGCGAGCCTCAACCCGCGCATGCGCGTCGCGGAAGCGATCGGCGAGGCGCCACTGGTCCATGGCATCGCCTCGCGGTCCGAGATCGACGAGTATGTCTGCGCGCAGATGCGTCGGGCCGGGCTCGACCCGGCCTATCGCCAACGCTTCCCGCACCAGTTCTCCGGCGGCCAGCGCCAGCGCATCTCGATCGCGCGGGCACTGGCGCTCCAGCCGCGCTTCCTAGTCTGCGACGAGTCCGTCGCCTCGCTCGACGTCTCGATCCAGGCGCAGATCCTCAACCTCTTCATGGAGCTGCGCCGCGATCTCGACCTGACCTATCTGTTCATCAGCCACGACCTGCGCGTCGTGCAGCACATCGCCGACCGCGTCGTGATCATGTATCTCGGCCGCATCGTCGAGGATGCGCCGGCCGCCCGGTTCTTCGCCCATCCGAACCACCCCTATACGCAGGGCCTGCTGGCGGAGATTCCCGACCTGAAGCAGCGGCGGCGCGTCTATGCACCGGTGAAGGGCGAGATCCCGAGCCCGGCCGCCCCGCCGCCCGGCTGCCATTTCCACCCGCGCTGCCCGGCCGCCTTCGACCGCTGCCGCGTCGAAAGACCCGCCCTGCGCGAGATCGTGCCGGGCCACCGTTCTGCCTGCCACCTCAACGACGTCGCAGCGGCCCCGGCCCGCGCGCAAACAGGAGAGATCGCATGACGACCAGACTGAGCACCTTCGCGCTTTCGGCGGCACTGATCGCCGCCGCGAGCGCCGCCAACGCGGAAGACCTGCGCATCGCCTTCGGCGACCCGGTCTCGGCGATCGACCCGCAGCTCAACAACCATGCCGGCGACCATTCGGTCTCGCAGCATTTCTGGTCGCGCCTCGTCGCGCAGAAGACCGAGGGCGGCGTGGTCCCCGACCTCGCGGCCTCCTGGAAGAACCTCGCGCCCAATACCTGGGAGTTCAAGCTGCGCGAGAACGCGGTCTGGACCGACGGCAAGCCGGTCACGGCCGAGGACGTCGCCTTCTCCTATGAGCGCGCCCAGGCCGTGCCGGGCAGCGTGGCGAGCTACAAGGGCTTCCTGCGCAATGTCGCCAAGGTCGAGATCAAGGACCCGCACACGCTGGTGATCACCAGCCGCGCGCCCGATCCGCTGCTGCCGATCAACATCTCCAGCATCTATGTCGTCAGCAAGCATGTCGGCCAGACCGCGACGACGGACGACTACAACAGCGGCAAGGCGATGGTGACCGACGGCCCCTATGCCTTCGTCAGCTACACGCCGGGCGACCGCATCGAGATGAAGCGCAATGACAGCTTCTGGGGGCCCAAGCCCGAGTGGGAGAAGGTCAACTACCGCTATATCGCCAATCCGGCAGCGCGCACGGCCGCCCTGCTCTCGGGCGATGTCGACGTCATCGACAAGGTCTCGTTCTCCGACATCGAGAAGCTCGAGAAGAACCCCAAGGTCAAGGTCTGGTCCTATCCGGGCCTGCGCGCCCTGATCATGCAGCCGAGCTTCAACCCGAACCCGTCGAAATTCATCACCGACAAGGCCGGCAAGCCGCTCGACAAGAACCCGCTGCTCGATGTCCGTGTCCGCAAGGCGCTCACCATCGCGATCAACCGCGACGCGATCGCGGATCGCGTCGCCCGCGGCGGCGTGACCGTGGCATCGCAGTGGATGCCGGCCGGGAGCTTCGGCTACGATCCGGACCGCGCCAAGATCGATCTCGACCCCAACAAGGCCAAGGCCCTGCTCACCGAGGCCGGCTATCCCGATGGCTTCAAGCTGACCATGCATGTGCCGGGCGAGCGCTATCCGCTGGCGCCCGAGACCGCGCAGGCGATCGCGCAGTTCTGGACCCGCATCGGCGTCGAGACGCAGGTCGAGGTCGTGCCCTTCTCGGTCTATTCCGGCGCAGCCAACAAGAACGAATATGCGATGAGCATGATCGGCTGGGGCAACGGCACCGGCGAAGGCACCTATGCGATGACCGCGATCCTCGCGACCGCCAACGCCTCGAAGGGCCTCGGTGCCTCGAACTGGGGTCGTTACAGCAACCCGAAGCTGGACGAGGCCCTCGCCAAGGCCAGCGCGGAATTCGACGACGCCAAGCGCGAGGCGATCATCAAGGACGCGGTCAAGGTCGTGATGGACGATGTCGGGATCATGCCGCTCTATCACTACAAGAACATCTGGGCGAGCCGGCCGGACCTGAAGGTCGTGCCCTGGCACAGCGACCGCACCGTCGCGATGCAGGTCAGCAAGGCCAAGTAGAGCCAGATTTAAGGACGCCGCCATGGCTGCCGCCTTCTCGATCAGCCCGACCGTCGACCTGATCGATGTACCCCGCCGGATTGCCCTGACAGGGCTGCCGGCGGGCGCAGAGGTGACCATTGCCGCGGAAACCCCACGCGACGGTCATCTCTGGCGGGCTCAGGCGGTGTTCAAGGTCGGGGCCGACGGCAGCATCGACCTCGAACGCGATGCGCCCCTGCGCGGCGACTACGCGGGCGTCGCGGCGATGGGGCTGGTCTGGGCGCAGACCGGCCAAGGCGAGCTGTTCCCGGCCGACCTGTCCCGCCCGCTCGAAACCACGCTCACCGCCCATGTCGGCGGTGAGCCCATCGCTTCCGGAGGCTTCAGCCAGATCCTGATGGCAGAGGGTGTGACGCGGCATCCCCTCGCCGAGGATGGGCTCGTCGGAACGCTGTTCCTGCCGGCCGGCGAAGGCCCGCACCCGGCGATCATGATCCTGAACGGCTCGGGCGGCGGCATCAACGAGCCACGCGCAGCGCTCTGGGCCTCGCGCGGTGTGGCTGCGCTGGCGCTCGGCTATTTCGGCGCGCCCGGCCTGTCGAAATACATCTCGAACACGCCGCTTGAATATTTCGCCCGTGGCCTCGACTGGCTGCGTGCCCGCGTTCGCCCGAAGAACGATTTCGTCGCCGTCGCCGGGCAATCGCGCGGCGGCGAACTGGCGCTCCTGCTCGGCGCAACCTTCCCCGACAAGGTCTCGGCCGTGCTGGGCTATGTGCCGAGCGCCTTCGTTCATGGCGGACAGGCCGCCGCCGATCCGGCTCCGGGCCTCGGCCGTGATGGTCCCTGCTGGACATTGGACGGCAAGCCGCTCGTCCATCAATGGCAGGACAACGCCAGCGCGAGCTGGAAGCCCTATGACGAGGCGACCGAAATGCGCCGCAATGCCGATGCGATGCGGACCGCGCTCAGTGATCCCGCCGCAATGGCCCGCGCCCGCATCCCGGTGGAGCGGATCGCCGGGCCGGTGCTGCTCATATCGGGCGGCGATGACGGGGCGTGGCCTTCCGATCTCTATTCGCTGATCGTGCAGTCGAGCCTGCTCGCGGCCGGGCATCCGCATGAGGTTCTCTGGAAGAATTGGCCGGCGGCCGGCCATTCCATCCTGTTTCCTCATGTGCCCGCGACGCGCATCGCCCATCGTCACCCGGTCAGCGGCATCGCGACCACGATGGGCGGCACGCCGGCGGCGAATGCCGCGGCTAATGCCGGTGCCTGGGAGGCAGCGCTTGCCTTCCTCAGGCGCCATGGCGGGCAAGCCGGCTGACAGTCCCCGCACGGCACGAGCGAACCTGTGCACCACCCCATCGGCGGGCCACGACCTCTTGTGCGGGGAAGCATTTTCACGTCATCTCCGCTGACGCCATGCCGGCGCAGCGCTGCTGTGCCGGCTCAACATGACCTCGGCTCACCGGATCACGAATGGTTTCTGTAGCGCTGAAGACGGTTTCGAAGAGCTGGGGTGGTGCTGCCGCCGTCGATGCCATCAGCTTCACCGTCGAGGGCGGCAATCTCGTCGCATTGCTCGGCCCGTCCGGCTGCGGAAAGTCGACCACGCTCAGGCTGATCGCCGGGCTCGAGGAGACCAGCAGCGGCACGATCGCGATCGGCGGGCGCGACGTCACCCATGCCTCGCCCTCGCAGCGCGGCATCGCCATGGTCTTCCAGAACTACGCGCTGTTCCCGCATCTGAGCGTCGCGGAGAACATCATGTTCGGCCTCAAGGTCCGCAAGGTCGGGCGCGCCGAGCGCGATGAACGCCTCGCCCGCGCCGCCTCGATCCTAGGGCTCTCCGCCCTGCTGGAGCGCAAGCCCTCGCAGCTCTCCGGCGGCCAGCAGCAGCGCGTCGCGCTCGGCCGCGCCATCGTCGCCGAGGCGCCGGTCTGTCTGATGGACGAGCCGCTCTCCAATCTCGACGCCCAGTTGCGCGTCGAGATGCGCCGCGAGATCCGCGAATTGCAGCAGCGGCTCGGCATGACCATGGTCTATGTCACTCACGATCAGGTCGAGGCGATGACCATGGCCGACCAGGTCGTGCTGATGCGCAACGGCCGGATCGAGCAGGATGCCCCGCCGGACGTGCTCTACGAGAACCCGGCGACGATCTTCGCGGCCCGCTTCGTCGGCACGCCGCCGATGAACGTGCTGCCGCTTGCGACGGTGCAGGCGCGCGGCGGCGCGATCACCGCTCCCGATGGTCTCGATCCCGCCAGCCTCGCCGTCGGCATCCGCCCCGAGATGGTGGAGATCACCGCAAGCGGCGTCGCCGCCGATGTCGTCGCGGTCGAATATCTCGGCTCCGATACGCTGCTGGAAACCCGCATCGACGGCCATTCCTTCATCGTTAAGCGGCCCGGCAAGGTCCGGATCACAGCCGGCGAACAGATCTACATCACGTTGTCACAATCGGCGCTGCACTGGTTCGACCTGGCGTCGGAACGGAAGGTGGTTCGCAACTGAACCGGCCGGAGCGTCGGACGAGCGGACCATCCCAACAAGGGAGAGAGGACATCATGGACAGGCGTGAATTTCTTGGCGGCACCGCCGCACTTACGGGCGCGACTGCGCTACCCGGCATCGCCCGGGCGCAGAGCACCGAGCTCTCGTTCTTCTATCCGGTCGCCGTCGGCGGCCCGATCACCAAGCTGATCGACACCTACGCCGCCGACTTCGAGAAGGACAACCCGTCCATCAAGCTGAAGCCGATCTATGCCGGCACCTATCAGGAAACCATCGTCAAGGCGCTGACCGCGCATAAGAGCGGCACGCCGCCGGTGCTCTCGGTCCTGCTCTCGACCGACATGTTCACGCTGATCGACGAAGAGGCGATCGTGCCCTTCGACGATTTCATCAAGACCGACGAGGACAAGAAGTGGCTTGCCGGCTTCTACCCCGGCTTCATGGAGAACAGCCAGACCGGCGGCAAGACCTGGGGCATCCCGTTCCAGCGCTCCACGGTGGTGCTGTACTGGAACAAGGAACTGTTCAAGGAAGCGGGCCTCGATCCCGAGAAGCCGCCGAAGACCTGGGCCGAACAGCTCGAATTCGCGCAGAAACTGACCAAGCGCGACGCCTCCGGCAACACCACGCAATGGGGCATCCAGATCCCCTCCTCCGGCTTCCCCTACTGGCTGTTCCAGGGCCTCACGACCCAGGCCGGCGCGATCCTCGCCAACAGCGCGGGCGACAAGACCGATTACGCCAATCCGGGTGTGGTCGAGGCCCTGCAGTACTGGGTCGACCTCGCGCAGAAGCACAAGGTCCATCCGCCCGGCATCGTCGAATGGGGCACCACGCCGCGCGACTTCTTCGAGAAGAAGGTCGCGATGATGTGGACCACCACCGGCAACCTCACCAATGTCCGCGCCAACGCCAAGTTCCCCTTCGGCGTCGCGGTTCTCCCGGCCGGCAAGAAGCCGGGCAGCCCCACCGGCGGCGGCAATTTCTATCTCTCGAAGAAGGCGACCAAGGCCGAGCAAGAAGCCGCCTTCAAGTTCGTGCGCTGGATCACCACGCCCGAACGCGCGGCGCAGTGGAGCATCAATACCGGCTATGTCGGCGTCACGCCGGCCGCCTACGAGACCGAGGCGATGAAGAAATACGTCGCCGATTTCCCGCCGGCGCTGGTCGCACGCGATCAGCTGTCGAGCGCGGTGGCCGAACTCTCAACCCATGAGAACCAGCGCGTCACCAAGGCGCTGAACGACGGGTTGCAGGCGGCACTGACCGGCACCAAGGCGCCGCAGAAGGCAATGGAGGAGGCGCAGGCCGAGGCCGAGCGCATTCTCAAAGCCTATCGCTGATCCCGCCCAGATGACGAACCGCGCGACCGCGACGCTCCATGGCTGGCTGCTCCTGCTGCCGGCCATGGCGTGCCTGGCCCTGTTCACGCATTGGCCCGCGGTCGCGAGCTTCATCGAGAGCTTCCATTCGACACCGAAGGCGCGCCGCCCGGCGCGCTTCATCGGGCTCGATAACTACCAGCAGATGCTCGCCGACCCGATCTTCTGGAAGGCGATGAGCAACAATCTCTGGTTCGCGCTCGGCACGATCCCGACATCGATCGCGCTGGCGCTCTTGATGGCGGTCTGGGTCAACGACAGGATCGCGGGGCGCACGCTCGTCCGCATGGCCTTCTTCACACCGACGATCCTGCCGATGATCGCGGTCGCCAATATCTGGCTGTTCTTCTACACGCCGCAATACGGGCTGCTGGAGCAGATCACCGGCCTGTTCGGCGCGCGTTCGACCAACTGGCTGGGCTCGCAGGACACCGCGCTCTACGCCATCACCATCGTCGCGATCTGGAAGGAAGCCGGCTTCTTCATGATCTTCTATCTCGCGGCGCTGCAGGCGATTCCGCCCAGCCTCGGCGAGGCGGCGGCGATCGAGGGCGCCTCGCGCTGGACCTTCTTCCGGCGCATCCAGTTCCCGCTCCTGATGCCGACGACGCTGTTCGTGCTGATCAATGCCGTGATCAACGCCTTCCGCATGGTCGACCATATCTTCGTGATGACGCGCGGCGGCCCGGACAACGCGACGACACTGCTGCTGTTCTACATCTACCAGGTTGGCTTCGGCTTCTGGGACACGGCCTATGCGGCGACGCTGACCTGCGTGCTGCTGGCTCTGCTCGCGCTCGTCGCCTTCGTCCAGTACGGCTGGCTCGAACGCAGGACGCACTACCAATGAGCGCTGCGACGCAACCCGCCCCGGCCGCGACGCGGACTGACCCCTATGCGCCCAAGGGCCTCGCGCTCACGCTGGAATCGACCGGGGCGATCCTGCTCGCCCTGCTCTGGGTGCTGCCGCTCGCCTATGCCGTCTGGGCGGCGTTCCACCCGGCCGAATACACCACCCGCTTCGTGCTGACCGCGCCGCTGACGCTGGACAATTTCACCCGCGCCTGGGCAGCCGCGCCCTTCGCCCGCTATTTCCTCAACACCTTCATCCTGGTCACCCTGATCCTCGTTTTCCAGATCGTGCTGGGCACGCTCGCCGCCTATGCGCTGGCACGGCAGGATTTCTGGGGCCGCGACATCGCCTTCGTGCTGATCCTGGCGCAGCTGATGATCATGCCGGACGCGCTGATCGTCGAGAACTACCGCACGCTCGCCAAGCTCAACCTGATCGACACGATTCCGGCGATCGCCCTGCCCTATATCGCCTCGGCCTTCGGCATCTTCCTGCTGCGCCAGACCTTCAAGACCGTGCCGAAGGAACTCGACGACGCCGCGCGCGTCGAGGGCGCGAGCCCGCTGCAGGTGCTGATGCGGGTCTATGTCCCGCTGGCGAAGCCGACCTACATCGCCTACGGCCTCGTTTCGGTCAGCTATCACTGGAACAACTTCCTCTGGCCGCTGCTCGTCACAAACTCCGTGGAATCGCGGCCGCTGACCGTCGGCCTGCAGGTCTTCTCCTCGGCCGACCAGGGCATCGACTGGGCTGTGATCTGCGCGGCGACATTGATGACCTCGGCGCCGCTGCTCGTCGGCTTCCTGCTGTTCCAGCGCCAGTTCGTGCAGAGCTTCATGCGCGCGGGTATCAAGTAACGACCGATACGCCGATGAAACTGATCACCTGGAACATCCAATGGGCCCGCGGCGTCGACCACAAGGTCGACCCGCATCGCATCATCGACCACGCCCGGCAGATGGCGGATTTCGACGTGCTCTGCCTGCAGGAGGTCGCGGCCAATTTCCCCGATCTCGACGGCAATGACCGCACCGACCAGTTCGCCCTGTTCAGCGAGTTGCTGCCGGGCTTCACCCCGATCGAGGCGATCGGCGTCGATATCCCGGACGGCGCAGGCGGCCGCAAGCGCTTCGGCAATCTCGTCCTGTCGCGGCTACCCGTGGCGCAGGCGCTGCGCCATGTCCTGCCCTGGGAAGCGGCAGCGACGCGCAACATGCCACGCGTGCTGGTCGAGGCGATGGTCGAGACGCCCTTCGGCCCGATCCGGGTGATGACGACCCATCTGGAATACTCTTCGCCCATATTGCGGGCCGCCCAGGTCGAAGGCATCCGGCAGATCCACCGCATGGCCGCCGCGCGGCAGGTAACGCCGCGTGCAGCCGGCCCACACACCTATGCGCCGACCCCAAATGCCGCGAGCGCGATCCTGACTGGCGACTTCAACATGCGCCCGGACGATGCCGGGCTGACGCAGTTGCTCGCTCCGTTCGAGGGCGATGTGCCGCCGCTGATCGATCTCTGGCCGGTGCTGAAGGGCTCGGAACCGCATCCGCCCTCCGCCTTCATCTGCGACCAGACCTACGGCCCGCCGGGCTGTCTCGACTTCGTGCTGGCGACGCCGGACCTCGCCCAGCGGGCGCGTTCGATCACCTACGACATCGAGACGCGAGCCTCGGATCACCAGCCGATCCTGGTCGAGTTCGACCTCGGATGATCTTCACCCGGCAGGATCACGAGCAGCTCGACGCGATCCTGCGCGAGGCGGCGCGGCGCGAGGTAATGCCGCGTTTCCGCCGGTTGGCGGATGGCGATATCCGCGCCAAGCAGAACCCGGTCGACCTCGTCACGGAAGCCGACGAAGCGGCCGAGCGCTTCATCTGCGCCGAGCTGGCCAAGGCCTTTCCCGGCGCCGCGCTGATCGGCGAGGAAGGGGTCACGAAAGATCCCTCGCTGCTCGAAAAGCTGGCACAAGCCGATCTCGCCTTCGTCATCGACCCGATCGACGGCACGCTGAACTACGCCAGCGATTTGTCTCTCTTCGCGGTGATGGCAGCCGTCATCATCAAGGGCGAGATCGCCGCCGCCGTGATCCATGACCCCGCCGCCGAGGACAGCGCCATGGCACTGCGCGGCGGCGGCGCATGGCTCAGCCGCGCGGATGGCGCGAGCCGCGACCTGCGTGTCGCAGCGCCCGTCGCGATACGGCATATGAACGGGATGGCGAGCTGGCAATATTTCCCCGAGCCGCTGCGCAGCACGCTTCCCGGCCGCTTCCCCGCCTTCCTCGAAGTCGGCTCGCTGCGCTGCTGCGGGCAGGAATATCGTTTGGCTGCGGCGGGGCGCCTGCAATTCCTGCTCTATGGCGTCCTCAATCCCTGGGACCATGCGCCGGGCGTGCTGCTCTACAGCGAAGCCGGCGGCCATGCGCGCCTGCTCGACGGCCGGCTCTATACACCGACCGAGCGCTCGGCCGGGCTGCTCTGCGCGCCTGATGAGGCGAGCTGGCAGGAAATTCGATCGACCCTATTGGACTGAGCGGCAGCCGCCGCCGCTCAGTCGTCGTCTTCGTCGCGCGGGCGAGCGCTTTCCCCGAGGATTTCGCGTTTTCCGGCGTGGTTAGCGGGTCCGACGATGCCCTCGTTCTCCATGCGCTCCATGATGGAGGCGGCGCGGTTGTAGCCGATCTGGAGGCGGCGCTGGATGTAGGAGGTCGAGGCCTTCTTGTCCCGCAGCACGACCGCGACCGCCTGCTCGTAGGGGTCGTCGCTCTCGACTGAACCCATGCCGGTCTTGTCGAAGACGGCGCCGTCCTCGTCCTCAGCGCCCTCGTCCTCCTCGGAGGTGACGGCATCGAGATATTGCGGCCGGCCTTGGGTCTTGAGATGGGCCACGACCTTCTCGACCTCGCTGTCCGAGACGAAGGGGCCGTGGACGCGGGTGATGCGCCCGCCACCGGCCATGTAGAGCATGTCGCCCTGGCCGAGCAGCTGCTCGGCGCCCATCTCGCCCAGGATCGTGCGCGAGTCGATCTTGCTCGTGACCTGGAAGGAGATGCGGGTCGGGAAGTTCGCCTTGATCGTGCCGGTGATGACGTCGACCGAGGGGCGCTGGGTCGCGAGCACGACATGGATGCCGGCCGCACGCGCCATCTGGGCGAGGCGCTGGATCGTGCCCTCGATCTCCTTGCCGGCGACCATCATCAGGTCGGCCATCTCGTCGACGATGACGACGATATAGGGCAGAGGCTCGAGGTCCATGACCTCCTCCTCGTAGATCGCCTCGCCGGAATGCTTGTCGAAGCCGGTCTGGACCGTCCGGGTGATCACCTCTCCCGCCGCCTTGGCCTCGCCGACCCGGGCGTTGAAGCCGTCGATGTTGCGCACCGAGAGCTTCGACATCTTCTTGTAGCGCTCCTCCATCTCGCGCACCGCCCATTTCAGGGCGACGACCGCCTTCTTGGGATCGGTGACGACCGGGGTGAGCAGATGCGGGATGCCGTCATAGACGGAGAGTTCGAGCATCTTGGGATCGACCATGATCAGGCGGCACTCCTCCGGCTTCAGCCGGTAGAGGATCGACAGGATCATGGTGTTGATGGCGACCGACTTGCCCGAGCCGGTGGTGCCGGCGACGAGCAGATGGGGCATGCGGGCGAGATCGGCGATGACCGGTTCGCCGCCGATGGTCTTGCCGAGGCAGAGCGCGAGCTTGTGCTTGGTCGCCTCGAAATCCTGGCTGGCGAGGAGTTCGCGCAGGAAAACGGTCTCGCGGCGGGTGTTGGGCAGTTCGATGCCGATCGCGTTCTTGCCCTGAACCACCGCAACGCGCGCCGAGACCGCGCTCATCGAACGCGCGATGTCGTCGGCGAGGGAGATCACCCGGGAGCTCTTGATGCCGGGGGCCGGCTCCAGTTCATAGAGGGTCACGACCGGGCCGGGACAGGCCTGGACGATCTCGCCACGGATATTGAAGTCCTCCAGCACGCCTTCGAGCAGGCCGGCATTCTGCTGGAGCGTCTCGACCGGCAGTCTCTCATCCTGCGTCGGCGGCGGCTCGGCGAGGAACTCGATCGGCGGCAACTGGAAGCCGGCATCCTGCACCACCGGCAACTCGACAAGGCGGAGCTTGGCCCTGAAGGGCGTGACCTTGGCGGGCTGGGCCACAGATTCAGGTTCAGGGCGCGCAGGTTCCGGTTGGGCGGGCTGGGGCTGAACCGGTTTGGATGGAACAGGCTTGGGCTCGACCGCAGGTCGCGTGCTGCGCGCCAGCGGCACGCCGGGCTTCGCTACAGGCACAGTTTCTTCCGGGGCCGGAGCCTCGTCCTCGACCGCAACCGTTTCCGCGGCCGGGGCCTGCCAGGAGGGCGTCGCGATCTGGAAGCTCACCTGATAGCTCTGCCCCCAGCCGAAGCCGGACCAGGCGGGCGCGACCACCGGAGCAGTCACCGCGATCGGCGTCGCTTCACGCTTCGCGACCCGCGGCTCTTCCTCGAAGGCGATGACCGGGGCATGGGCCAGCGCTTCCGCCGGCATCGGCAGAGAGACGGGCTCGAAGGAGAACTCGGCGTCGTCGCGCTCGGCCTCGGGCACGCATTCCCAGAAGGCATGATCCGAGATGAAATCGAGCGGCGTCGCAACGTCCTGCTCCGGGACGACAACAATCTCCGCAGGAGCCTCGAACGCCATCTCGTCGGTGAAGGCGTTCTCGCCCTCGTTGAACGTCAGCTCGACGGAGACCGTTTCATCCGTTGCCGGTTCGGGCGCCGTCTCGGTACCGGGCGCTCCCCAGACCTGCCGGATCAGATGATCCGGCGTGCGCCAGAAGCGGACGCGGCTCTCGCCCGGAGCGGGAGCGTTCGGGGACATGGCGATGTCGAGGGCCTGGCCCAGAACCGGGGAAGCGGCCAGCTCCTGCTCGGCCTGCGCAAGCTTGCGCTGGGCGTCCGTGGAGCGCGAGGGCCTGACATAGGTCGGCCAGAGGCTGGAGGATGATCCCCCCTGCCGAATCGACTCGGCCGCAGGGGCTTCCGGCGTCGCGGACGACGCGCCCTCCTGTGGCTGAACGAAGCGATTATCCTCGGGAACGACGGCGTTCGCGCGGCGGTGACGATCCAGTTTATGCATGGGCTTAGGCGAACACTACGCTTCGTTAACCTGAGCCCCAGTGCTAGCCCGGCAGGGTTAAGAGACCGTTCAGATCGAGCGCGCAGGGGCAGGCAGGATCAACACGGCGACGGCGATCATCAGCGCCCTGGCCCTGAGAACCGCGCCATCTCGTATCGCGCGCGGCAGCCCTCAGGCCGCGACGGCGCTCATCCGCGCAGCGTTCATCACGCGCACGCCGCCAGGGACGATCAGGATGGTCTTTTCGCGGGCGAGGCGGGTGAAGGTGCGGCTCACCGTTTCGATGGTCAGGCCGAGGAAATCGGCGATGTCCTGCCGCGTCATCGGCAGCGGCACCGTGACCGACGGCTTGCCGAGGCGCGCCCAGCGCTGCTGCATGCCGAGCAGGAAGCAGATCAGCTTCTCCTCGGCCGTGCGCCGGCCGAGGAGCATCATCTGTTCATGGGCAAGCGTCAGCTCATGCGTCGCGAACTCGTGCAATCGCTTGAGCAGATGCGGCTTGGCATCGACCAGCGCGGTATAGGCGCCGCGCGCGAAGGCGCAGACCGCGACATCGCCGATGGCATCGGCCGAGAAGCCGTAGGCATCGCGCATCGCAAGGCCGAGAAAATCGCCCGGCAGCGCGAAACCGACCACCTGCCGGCGACCGTCGGAGAGCAGCTTGTAGAGGCGCACGACGCCGGCCGTGACGTTGTAGACGGAATGCGCCTCGCGGCCTTGCGTGAACAGCGTCGCGCCGGAGGCGAAATGCGTGGGATGCGCCAGGGATTCGAGCAGCGCCAGCTCGTCATCCGTCAGGGACGCACAGACGCTGACCAGCCGCACCATGCAGCTGCGGCAGCCGCCATCGCCGCAGGCCGTGGGGTGACAGTTCACGATCGCACCTTCCTGATCATCGGCAGACCATACCGCATGGGCTTGAGCCCACAAAGCGCGCTTCTGGTCGCAAGCCGCCGATTTGATCCAGATCAATGCGCCCTTGCCGGCCCGGCAATCACGGTACGCCCTCGAAACCCCGGAGAGCGTTCGTGACTGGCGATGATATCTTCGAGGTCGCGCGCATCGCGCCGGCGGGCGCCGACACGGTCTTCAGCCTCGTCGCCATGCTGCATCCGGAGGTGACCCCGGAGGGCTGGGCCGCCTTCGTGCGCGACAATTCGCAGGATGGCGCGCGGCCGCGCGGCGTCTTCGCGTTGCGCGACGCGCGGGCCATGCCGCATGCCGTCTTCACCTTCCGCGTCGCGCAGACGATCGCGGGCGGCACGGCGCTGGAGATCTCGGAACTGGCAATGATGAGGCTGCCGGGCACCTGCCTGGTCGATGCGTTGCTGCGCTTCGCCAACCAGCTCGCGATCGAGCTCGACCTGCCCCGAATCGCGATCTCGCTGGAGCGCTCGGCGGCCTGGGCGCAGGACCATGACGCTTTCCAGCGCTCGGGCTTCCAAGTCGACCGGATGATGGTGCTCGGCCGGGCGCGACTGGCGCCGACGGCCTGCAATTGACCTGCCTCAAGTTGGGCAGTCGCCGGGATCAGCGGCCGTTGACCTTCCGCCACGCCGCGAAATCGGTCTTGGTCTGCTCCTCAGTCGCCGGGTAGAGGCCGAGGATCGAGCGGCCCTTCAGCACCTCCTCGGTGACGAAATCCTCGAAGGCGGTCATCTCGACCGCCTCGGCCGCGACCTCGTCGGCGAGATGGGCGGGGATGACGATGACGCCCTCGGCGTCGCCGACCACGACATCGCCCGGGAAGACCGCGACGTCGCCGCAGCCGATCGGCACGTTGATATCGATCGCCTGATGCAGGGTCAGGTTGGTCGGGGAGGACGGGCGGTTGTGATAGGTCGGGAACGGCAATCCGGCGATCTCGTAGGAATCGCGGAAGCCGCCATCGGTGACGACGCCGGCGGCGCCGCGCTTCATCAGGCGCGAGACGAGGATGCCGCCGGCCGAGGCCGCGCGCGGATCCTTGCGGCTGTCGATCACCATCACGGCGCCGGGCGGGCAATCCTCGACCGCCTTGCGCTGCGGATGGGCACGATCCTGGAAGACCGAGAGCGGGTTCAGGTCCTCGCGCGCCGGGATGTAGCGGAGCGTGAAGGCCTCACCGACCATGGTGCCGGCGCCGGGATTGAGCGGGCGGACATCCTGGATGAACTGGTTGCGCAATCCGCGCTTGAACAGCGCCGTGCAGAGCGTGGCGACGGAGACCGTGCGCAGCTTCTCGCGGGTTTCCGGCTTGAGACTGGGCATGCGATCACCTTCTCCGTCCATGGCTCCCGCCGGGTGGCAGGTGGCAAGGAGGTTCCCGCGATCCGACCCGCTTTGTAAAGGCAGAGCAGGGCGCGAAAAACGCAACCCCGCTCCTGCCCTCGGGGATATCGCTTACTTGCCCCAGCGCAGCGCCAGCGGATCGAGCTCGCGGGCCAGCTCGATCAGGCCCTCGCGCGTCTTCGGATGCAGCGGCATCAGCGGATGGCGCACGGCTTCCGACTTGATGACGCCGCCTTCCTTCATCACCGCCTTGGCCGAGCGCAGGCCGCACTGCCGGTTCTCGTAATTGATGATCGGCAGGACGCGGGCATAGAGCGCCGCCGCCTGCTTGCGGTCTCCGGCCGCGTGGGCCGCGAGGATCGGCTTGATCAGGTCCGGGATCATCGCCGAGGTCATGGTGCCGGTGGCGCCGGCATCGAGATCGGCCATCAGGGTGATCGCCTCCTCGCCGTCGAAGGGGCCGACCACGGCGTCGCCGCCGGCCTCGATCAGCGCGCGCAGCTTACCCGCCGTGCCCGGCACCTCGATCTTGAAATAGCGGACGAGCGGGACCTCCCTCGCCAGCCGGATCATGAAGGGTACCGTCATGGTCACGCCCGAGAGCGGCGCGTCCTGCAGGATGATCGGGATGCCGCAGGCATCCGCCACCGCCTTGAAATGCTCGATCATGCCCTGCTCGTCGGCCTTGAGCAGCGCGCCGTGATAGGGCGGCATCATCATCAGCATCTTGGCGCCGGCGTCCGCCGCGGACTTGGCGCGGGCGGCGGCGATGCGCGTCGAGAAATGCGAGGTCGTGACGATGACCGGCACGCGGCCGGCGACCTGCTCCAGCGAGAGCCGCATGACCTGATCGCGCTCCTCGTCGGTCAGCAGGAACTGCTCCGAGAAATTGGCGAGGATGCAGATGCCGTCGACGCCCTGGTCGACCATCAGGTCCATGACGCGCCTGTTGCCCTCGATATCGAGGTCGCCGTTCTCGTGGAAGATGGTCGGCGCGATCGGCAGGATGCCCTTGTAGGGTTCGGTCATGGCGTCATCTCAGGTGGCGGACAGGGCGGGAATCGAACGGGCGATACGGATGTCAGGCGGTGCTGGCAGCCTTGGTGCCGACCAAGCGGCGCGCGAGCGAACCGACGAGCGGCATGACCAGCAGTGCGAGGCCGATCGCCATCAATGTCGAGACCAGCGGGTTCGACCAGAAGATCGAAAGGGAGCCCTGGCTGAAGATCATCGACTGGCGGAAGGCGTCCTCGGCCTTGTCGCCGATGACCATGGCCAGCACCAGCGGCGCGATCGGATAGTCGAGCTTCTTGAAGAGATAGCCGACGAGGCCGAAGACCAGCGCGAGCCAGATGTCGAATTCCTTGCTCGCGGCGGTGAAGGCGCCGATGAAGCAGATCACCACGATGACCGGCCCGATGATCGAGAAGGGGATGCGCAGGATCGAGGCGAAGAGCGGCACCGTCGCCAGCACGATCACCACCGCCACGACATTGCCGAGATACATCGAGGCGATCAGGCCCCAGACGAAATCGGGCCGGTCGGTAAACAGCGTCGGACCGGGATTGAGGCCCCAGATCATCAGCCCGCCCATCATCACCGCAGCCGTCGCGGAGCCGGGAATGCCGAGCGCCAGCATCGGCAGCATGGCGGCAGAGCCGGCGGCATGGTCGGCCGTCTCCGGTGCGATCACGCCCTCGGGCTCGCCCTTGCCGAATTTGGCGGGGTTGCGCGAGGAGCGCTTGGCCATCGCGTAGCTCATGAAGGAGGCGGCGGTCGGCCCGCCCGGCGTGATGCCCATCCAGATACCGATCAGCGAGGAGCGCAGCAAAGCGAGCCAGTAGCGCGGCAGCTTGGCGGCGGTGCGCAGCACGTCACCGACGCGCACCTTGGCGGCGACACCCTCGAATTTCAGCCCCTCCTCCATCGTCAGCAGCAATTCGCCGATGCCGAACAGGCCGATGACGGCGATCAGGAAGCTGACGCCGGCGAGCAGCACATCGAATTCGAAGGTGAGGCGGACATTGCCCGAGACCGAGTCCATGCCGATGGTCGCCAGTGCGAAGCCCATCGCCATCGAGACGACCGTCTTGAAGGGCGAGGCGCCGCCGAGCCCGATGAAGCTGGCGAAGGTCATGAAATAGACGGCGAAATATTCGGGCGAGGAGAAGCGCAGCGCAAAATTCGCGACCCATCCGGAAAGCAACGTGATCAGGATGACGCCGGCCATGGCGCCGAAGCCGGCCGAGAGGAAGGCGAAGGAAAGCGCCTCCGTCGCCTTGCCCTGCTTGGCCATCGGGTGGCCGTCGAAGGTCGTCGCGACCGATGAGGGTTCGCCGGGGATATTGAACAGGATCGAGGTGGTCGAGCCGCCGAAGAGCGCACCCCAGTAGAGCGAGGTCAAAAGGATGATCGCCGAGACCGGATCCATCGAGAAGGTCAGCGGCAGCAGCAGCGAGACGCCGTTGGGCGCGCCGAGGCCCGGCAGGACGCCGACGAGCACGCCGAGCAGGACGCCCGCCATCATCAGCAGGACATGGTGCGTGGTGAGCGCGACCGAGAAGCCGTGCATCAGGTTGGCGACATTATCCATGCTGATATCCCCGCCGTCTCAGAGGCCGATGAGCGGCTCGATCGGGCCCTTGAGCAGGCCGATCTGGAAGAATTTCTCGAGGGCGAAATAGAAGAAGGCCGCCGTCACGAAAGCGGTCGCGAGACTCTGGAACCAGCCGTAGCCGCCCTGGAAGCGCATCGCGAAGACGAGATAGAGGATCGTCGCGACATACATGCCGAGCGTTACGCTCAGCACGACGAAGGCGACGAGCGGCAGCAGGAAGGACAGCACCCGCTTGCCGCGCTCGGCATCGAGGAAGGCCTCGGCGAGCGCGGCCCTGCCTACGACGCGCTGGCTGAGCGTGACCGCGATCGTGCCAAGGCTCGCCAGTGCGATCAGCGCCCCCGCATAGAAGGGAAAGGCGCCGGGCTGCGGGCCGGAGCTGTCCCAGCCGATGCCGAATTCGAGCGAGCCCTTCACGATGACGAGCCCGAAGACGAGCGTCAGGATCGCGGTCCCGATCTCGGCCCAGAAGCGGGTGATCATGCGGTGGGTTCTCCCTTTCAGGGCTTGCACGTCATGGCCGGGCTTGACCCGGCCATCTCGGAAACCAGCCGTCTCGTCATGAGATTCCCGGGACGGCGCGCCGCGCCGCCCGGGAATGACGATCCCACCTTACTTCGCGACCCAGCCTTCGTTCTCGAAGACCTTCTTGTTGGCAGCCTCGTCCTTGGCGACGAAATCGGCGAGTTCCTTGCCCTTCATGAACTTGCCGGTCTGGGCGGTGCGCGTCACGAATTCCTGCCATTCGGGGGTCTTGGAGACCTTCTCCAGCAGGCCGGCATAATAGGTCACGGCATCGGCCGGGACGTCGGCCGGCAGCCAGACGGTGCGCGGCATCTGGAAGGTCTCCAGCGGCAGGCCCGCCTCCTTGCAGGTCGGGATATCGCCCCAGCCCTTGCCGTCATGAACGGGTTCGCCCTTGGCGAGGCGCACCGGCGAGAAGACGCAGAGCGGCTTGACCTGCCCGGCCTTCCACTGGCCGATATTCTCGTTGGGGTTGTTGGTGTTGGAATCGATATGGCCGCCGGCGAGCTGCACGGCCGCGGCGCTGCCGCCCTGGAACGGGATATAGATCCACTTCACGCCGGCGGCGTCCTGGATCATCGAGGTCAGGGTCTGGTCGGTGTCCTTCGATTGGCTGCCGCCCATCTTGAAGCCCATCGGCTTGGCCTTGACCGCATCGAGATAGCTCTTGGCGTCGGCATAGGGAGCATCGCCCTTGACCCAGAGCAGGAACTCGTCGAGCGCCAGCGCCGCGACCGGCGTCAGGTCCGTGAACTTGTAGCCGAGCTTGGCGACATAGGGCAGCAGATAGGCGTTGTTGGTGCCGAAGATGACGCGGTTCGGATCACCCTTGGCGCTCTTGCCGTAGACATAGCCTTCGGCGCCGGAGCCGCCGCCCTTGTTCACCACGACGATGGGCTGCTCGGTGAACTTGTGCTTGGTGATGATCGACTGGATGATCCGGGCGAAATTGTCGGTGCCGCCGCCGGCGCCCGAGGTCACGACGAACTCGATCGGCTTGGTCGGTTCCCAGGCCTGGGCGGCACCGATGCCGCCGAAGGCAACCGCGCCGGCAAGCGCAGCCGAAATAGCAATGGTCTTCATGGTTTCTCTCCCTGTGAGCTGGAATTGACGGGCCGCTCTTGGCGGCGGCCTTGACGTGGACAGGCGGGATCAGGCAGCGGCGCGGGTCTTTTCCTTGCCATCCTGGGCCATCTTGATGGCGAGCGAGAGCGCGGCGCGCGTCGCGCCGAGATTGGCGATGCCCTTGCCGGCAATCTCATAGGCCGTGCCATGGGCCGGCGTGCAGATCGGGAAGGGGAAGCCGCCGATCAGGGTGACGCCGCGGTCGAAGCCGATCAGCTTCATCGCGATCTGGCCCTGGTCGTGATACATCGTCAGCACGGCGTCGAAATCGCCGTTCTTCGCGCGCAGGAAGACCGTATCGGAGGGGAACGGCCCCTCGACCGTGAACCCCTTGGCCTTGGCCGCCTTCACCGCCGGCTCGATCGTCTCGATCTCGTCGCGGCCGAAATTGCCACCGTCACCGGCATGAGGATTGATACCGGCAACCGCGATACGCGGTGGGTTGAAGCCGGCCGCGCGCAGATTGGCATCGGCCAGCGTCAGGGCGCGCAGGATGCGCTCCTGCGTGATGTTCTGAGCCACTTCCGAGAGCGGGATATGCGAGGTGACGCGGGCGTTCCAGAGCTTGTCGAGGATATTGAACTCGCTCGCGGCGCCTTCGAAGCCGATCGCGTCGCGCACGAAGCGGATTTCGTCGTCATAGCCGGGATAGGCGAAGCGCATCGCCGCCTTGTTGAAGGGCGTGAAGAACACCGCATCGGCCTGGCCGGAGGCGGCGAATTGCAGCGCGCGGCGGAAATTCTCGGTCGCAGCCTTGCCGCCGGCGAGCGTCGCGGTGCCGCGCTTGAGATCGGCGGGGTCGTGATTGCCGAGATCGATAAAGGCGGGCTTGTCGCCAAGCGGCACGGCGTCACCGTCCTTGACGACCTGGACCTGCGGATCGACGCCGCCGTCCTTGATGCCGAGATCGAGCAGCCGCTTGTCGCCGAAGACCACATAGCGCGCGGCAGCACGCAGATCGGCCTCCGACAGGATGCGAGCCGTCAGTTCGGGGCTGATGCCGGAAGGGTCGCCCATCGCAACGGCGATCACCGGCAAGGCGTCATTCGTCCGCTCACTCATGGCCGCCACTCCGCTGCCTGTCCGTTCGTCTGGCCCGTTGGCTAACACAGGCAGCTCGGCCACTCAAGTATGCTGTATGCAGCATATCCAGATTGCTGTACCAAGCGGGAAGACACAGGCGCGGATTGCGGCCGCGCCGAAGGAGGGCCGATGAATTTTCATGCGCATTACGCCGGGATCGCGGAGCCGGTCGAAACCTGCCTGGTCGGCAGCGGCAGCTTCGGGCGCAGCTATCTTGCGCAGTCACGCCGGACGCGGCTGGTCAATGCGCGCATCGCGGTCGACGTCACCGCCGAGGCGGCCGCACGCGCCTTCGCAGCGGCCGGTTTCGAGCCGGGAGAGATCGCGCTGTGCGCGGCCGGCGCCGAGGCCAGGACCGCATGGAACGCCGGCAAGTGCATCGCCGCGGCGAGCCTCGACGTCGTCATGGAATTGCCCTTCTCGCTCCTCGTCGAGGCCACAGGGAGTCCCGAGGCAGCCACGCGGCACAGCCTCACCGCGATCGATGCCGGCCGCCATGTCGCGCTGGTCTCGAAGGAGGCCGACAGCGTCGTGGGTCCCGGGCTGGCACGGCTCGCCCGCGACAAGGGCGTCGTGGTGACGCCGGTCGATGGCGACCAGCCGAGCCTGCTGATCGCGCTCGCGAGCTGGGCCGAGATCATCGGCCTCGAGATCATCGCAGTCGGCAAGTCGAGCGAATACGATTTCGTGCTCGATGCCGCCACCGGCGACGTCACCTGCAATGGCGTGACCCGTTCGCTGCCGGCGCTGCGCGAGCACTGGCTGCCGGGCTCGCGCTCGATCGTGACCAATGCAGCCGAGCGCGCGCGCATCCTCGGCGAGGCTTTCCCGCTGCGGGCCGTGCCCGATCTCTGCGAGATGACGCTGGTCGCCAATGCGCTGGACTTCTCGGCCGATGCCGCCGGCTTCCACGCGCCGCCGGCCCGCGTCCCCGAGCTCGCCGATCTCTTCGCGGAGCGCGCCGAGGGCGGGCTGATGGGGGGCACGCGTCGCATCGACGTGTTCCATCATCTGCGGCTCAAGGAAGAAGCGAGCTTTGCCGGCGGCGTCTTCATCGTCGTGCGCTGCGACAATGACGAGACCTGGGAAATGCTGGCCGGCAAGGGCCATGTCGTCAGCCGCAGCGGCAGGACGGCCGCGCTCTACCTGCCGCGCCACCTGCTCGGCGTCGAGGTCGCGACCTCCATCCTCGATGCCGCCGGGCTCGGCCGCTCCGGCTATGGCGACGATTACCGCCCGCGGCAGGATCTCGTCGCGGTGGCGCAGCGCGATCTCGCCGCCGGGACGGTGCTCGCGATGGGCGGGCATCATCACAGCATCGACAATGTCGGCGCCGAAGTGAGGCCGGCGATGGCGCTGGCAGCCGAGCGCGCCGCCCCGTTCTACCTGATCGCCGACCGGACGCTCGTTCGCCCGGTCAAGGCCGGCGCAGCGATCCGCCTCGGCGATGTCGCGATCCCCGAAGATTCCGGGTTGCTGGCGATGCGCCGGCGGCAGGACGCGCTGTTTGCCGCCGGAAACGACGTGCCGGTTTGACAGCGCGGAAGCCGCATGCCGTAACGGAGAGGCCGGAAACACGGGAGCAACGATGAGCGAGACGGCGGCCGACTATATCCCGATCACGCGGCGGACCCTCCATGATGAGGTGCTGGAGCGCGTGCGCGACATGATCATCGAAGGGCGCCTCGCCCCCGGCCAGCGCATCAACGAAGGCCAGGTCGGCGCCCAGCTCGGGGTCTCGCGGACGCCGCTGCGCGAGGCGATCAAGACTCTCGCCAGCGAGGGGCTTGTCGAGATCCTGCCGGCCAAGGGCGCGATCGTCCGTAAATTCTCGGCGCGGGACCTCGCCGACATCCTCGAAGTCATCAAGAGCCTGGAGCAGCTCGGCGGTCGGATCGCCTGTGCGCAGGCCAGCGACGCCACGGTCGAAGCGATCCACACGCTGCACCGGGACATGCTGGCACTCTACGCGACGCGCGACCGGCTCGACTATTTCAAGCTCAATCAGGCGATCCACAGCGCCATCGTCGCGGCCTCCGGCAATGCCGTGCTGGCCGAGATGCACACCACGCTGCAATCGCGGATCAAGCGGCTGCGCTTCGTCGGCAACGAAGGCCCGGAAAAATGGGCCGGAGCGGTCGCCGAGCACGAGGACATGATGGCGGCGCTGCTCAGGCGCGACGGCGACGCCCTGGCCGAGGCGATCGGCCGCCATATGGACACGACGCTGGTGCGGGTGCGCGAAGTCCTCTGAGGGCCTGCCCGAACATCGGGCCTGTCTGGAACCCATAGACTTTCGAATAAGCTTCCGACGGCAAGACAAGCTTTCTCGCGCCGGCCGGAATCCGTTCTGACACAATCGTTTACCCTCACCTTGGAGCCGGCCTTCGAGCCCTCCGAGACGGCTATCCGCGCTCCCCTTCTTTGAATAAGCTGTAGACAAGGCGGCCCGGGGACTTCCGCCCCAGGAGCTTCCGATACAACGGGGCCGTTTGCCGCCCTCGCGAGGGCGGAAAGGCGTTCAAGGAGACACCCATGAAGACGATTCTGTTGGCGACGCTGTCGGCCGCCGCGCTGATGGCCGCGCAACCGCTGATGGCCAAGACGCTGGTCTATTGCTCCGAGGGCAGTCCCGAGAATTTCGCGCCGAGCGTCAACACCACCGGCACGTCCTTCGATGCGAACACCCAGATCTACGACACGATCGTCCAGTTCGAGCGTGGCGGCACCAAGGTCCAGCCGGCCCTTGCCGAGAAATGGGACATCTCGCCGGATGGCCTGACCTACACCTTCCACCTGCGCAAGAACGTCAAGTGGCAGTCCAACAAGAGCTTCAAGCCGACGCGCGACTTCAATGCCGACGACATCATCTTCATGATCGAGCGGCAGTGGAAGGAGAACCATCCGTTCTTCAAGGTGACGAGCTCGAACCACTCCTATTTCAACGACATGGGCATGCCCAAGCTGCTGAAATCGGTCGAGAAGGTCGATGACTACACCGTCAGGTTCACGCTGAACCAGCCGGAAGCGCCGTTCCTCGCCGACCTCGCCATGCAATATGCCAGCGTGCAGTCGAAGGAATATGCCGATGCGATGCTGAAGGCGGGCACGCCCGAGAAGCTCGACCAGGACCCGATCGGCACCGGCCCGTTCTATCTCGTGCAATACCAGAAGGACGCGATCATCCGCTACAAGGCCAATCCCGACTATTGGGCCGGCAAGGCCAAGATCGACGACCTGATCTTCGCGATCACGCCGGACGCCTCGGTGCGCTGGGCCAAGCTGCAGAAGGGCGAATGCCATGTCATGCCCTATCCGAACCCGGCCGATCTCGACGCGATCAGGAAGGACGCCAATGTCGAGATCCTCGAGCAGCCCGGCCTGAACATCGGCTATCTCGCCTACAACACCACCAAGAAGCCGTTCGACGACGTCAAGGTGCGCCACGCCGTCAACAAGGCGATCAACAAGCAGGCGATCATCGACGCGGTCTATCTCTCCAGCGGCGTCGCGGCGATCAACCCGATCCCGCCGACCATGTGGTCGTATAACGAGACGATCAAGGACGACCCCTATGATCCGGAGGCGGCCAAGAAGGAGCTGGCCGAGGCCGGCTATCCGAACGGGCTGGAGATCGACCTCTGGGCCATGCCGGTGCAGCGCCCCTACAACCCCAACGCCAAGCGCATCGCCGAACTGATGCAGGCCGATCTCGCCAAGGTCGGCGTCAAGGCCGAAATCAAGAGCTTCGAATGGGGCGAGTACCGCAAGCGCCTGCAGGCGGGCGAGCACCAGACCGGCATGTTCGGCTGGACCGGCGACAACGGCGACCCGGACAACTTCCTGCACACGCTGCTGGGCTGCGACGCGGCCAAGAACAACGGCGGCAACGTCGCGAAGTTCTGCTACAAGCCCTTTGACGATCTGGTCGTGAAGGCGAAGACGGTCACCGACCAGGCCGAGCGCGAGAAGCTCTACCGGCAGGCGCAGGTGATCTTCAAGGAGCAGTCGCCCTGGTTCACCATTGCCCACGCCGTGCAGTTGAAGCCCGTCCGCAAGGAAGTGAAGGACTTCAAGCTCTCGCCGTTCGGCCGCCACACCTTCTACGGCGTCGACATCGGCAAGTGACCTTCCGCGCCAACCGCGCCACATCGTGGCGCGGTTGATGCTTGCCAGTTGATGCTTGCCAAGTGACGCGGCCCCGCCGGACCGCGTTCCGGGAGGTGGAGACGATGGGGCACGACGCCCCGCGCCCGATCCGCCTCTCCTGCCTGTCCCGAGAGAGATGCCCATGCCCGTTCGTGCCCGTTCTCTTGCCCTGACGCTGGGGCTGAGCGCCCTTCTGCTGCCCGCCGTCGCCAGCGCCCAGGCGCTCGTCGTCTGCTCCGAGGCCAGCCCCGATTACCTGAACCCGCAATTCAGCGGACAGAACACCGCCTATGACGTGGCGGCACAGATCTATGAGCGGCTGACCGCGACGGAGCGCGGAGGATCGCAGATCATCCCGAGCCTCGCCGAGTCCTGGACGATTTCCGATGACGGGCTGACCTACACGTTCAAGCTGCGCAAGGGCGTGAAATGGCACGCCAACAAGAGCTTCACGCCGACGCGGGACTTCAACGCCGACGACGTGATCTTCTCGTTCGGCCGCATGTTCGACGAGAAGAATCCTTTCCACAAGGTCGGCAGCGGCAATTTCGGCTTCTTCGCCGAGATCGTGAAGCCGAGCCTGAAATCGATCGAGAAGGTCGACGACCTCACGGTCAAGCTGACCTTGACCAAGCCGAACTCGCCGCTGCTCTCGGCGCTCTCGGTCGAACCGATGTCGATCCTGTCGGCCGAGTATGCCGCGGCGATGCTGAAGGCCGGCACGCCCGAGCAGATCGATTTCGTGCCGATCGGCACCGGGCCGTTCTCGCTCACCTCCTATCAGAAGGATGCCGTCATCCGCTTCAAGGCGGTGCCGGACCACTGGACCAAGGCGGTCGGCAACCGCGATCGCATGGCGCTGGTCAACGACCTGATCTTCGTGATCACGCCGGATGCCTCGGTGCGCTTCGCCAAGGTGCGCTCGGGCGAGTGCCAGATCGCGCGCTATCCCAATCCAGGTGATCTGCCGGCGATGAAGGCAGAAGCCTCGATCAACCTTCTGCAGGGCAGCATCGCCGACCAGAGCTTCCTCGCCTTCAACCAGCAGAAGAAGCCCTTCGGCGACAAGCGCGTGCGCGAGGCCCTGGCCTATGCGACCAACATCCCGGCGATCATCGACGCGGTCTATCAGGGCACCGGCAAGATCGCTGCGGCGGCCGTGCCGCCCTCGCTCTGGTCGCATGATGCGGATCTGAAGCCGCGCCCCTACGATCCCGAGAAGGCCAAGGCGCTGCTGAAGGAGGCGGGTCTCGCCGACGGCTTCGAGACGACGCTCTGGGCCATTCCGGTCGTGCGCGCCTATATGCCGAACGGCCGGCGTGCGGCCGAGCTGATCCAGGCCGACTGGGCCAAGATCGGCGTCAAGGCGACGATCCAGACCTACGAATGGGGCGAGTATCTCAAGCGCGGCCGCGCCGGCGACCATGAGGTCGGCATGTTCGGCTATACCTGGGACTATCCCGATCCGAGCCAGATCCTGCTTTCGGGCTGGACCTGCGAAGGCGTGAAGAGCGGCGCCAACCGCTCGCGCTGGTGCAACCAGGAGGCCTCGGACGCGCTGGCCAAGGCCAGCACCATCACCGACCAGGGCGAGCGCACAAAGCTCTACAAGCGCTTCCAGGAGCTGTTCCACGAGGATGTCGCGGGCCTGCTCTTCGCCAATGCGCAGGCGTTCACGCCGGTGCGCAAGGAAGTGAAGGACTACAAGATCCACTTCTTCGGCGGACAGCCCTTCTACGGCGTCTCCATCGCCAAGTAATCCTGCGCCCCTCTCGCCGCGGCAGCCCACGCTGCCGCGGTCGACTGCCTGCGCGCTCATGCGAGCGGCGCAGGGCCTCCCCGGAGCTCATCGCCATGCGCATCTACATCTCCGCCGACATCGAAGGCATCGCCGGCGTCGTCACCCGCGATCAGACCCTCGTGGAGGGCTTCGAATACCAGGCCGCCCGGATCTGGATGACCGACAGCGTCACCGCCGCGGCGCGGGCCGCCTATGCCAGCGGCGCCAGCGAGGTCGTCATCGCCGACAGCCATGGCAGAGGGCAGAACCTGCTGCTCGAGCGGCTGCCGCGCGAGGTTCAGCTCGTGCGGGCCCATCCGCGGCCGCTGTCGATGATGCAGGGCATCGAGGCCGGCAGCTATGACGGCGCGCTCTTCATCGGCTACCATACGGGAGCGACCAATCCCGAGGGCGTGCTGGCCCATACCTTCCGCAGCGCCTGCCTGCGCGAGGTCAGGGTCAATGGCGTCGCCGTTCCGGAGGCCGGCATCAATGCCGCCATCGCCGGGCATTTCGACGTGCCGGTCCTGCTCGTCAGCGGCGACGACGCCACCATCGCCGAGACCAAGGGGTTCCTGCCCGATATCGAGGGCGTGACGGTGAAATGGGCGCATAGCCGCCAGTCCGCCCGCACGCTGATGCCGGAAGCCTCCTACGAGCTGATCGCGGAGGGCGTAAAGCGCGCCATCGCGCGACGGGCTGCGATCAAGCCTTATCGCATCGCCGGGCCGGTCACGCTCGATATCAACTTCCTGTTCCGGCAGCCGGTCGAGTATCTCGCCATGTTGAAGGCCGTGGAGCGGCTCGACGCCTTCACGATCCGCTATGTCGCGGACGACATCCTTGATCTCCAGCGCTTTTTGGTGTTTGCGCTGGGCTACAGCTCGACATTGCAATAAATCCAAACGACCTGCCGGCGTGCAACGATCCTTTTCACGCCGGCCAAGAACATCGGCACAACCATGCTGCGCTTCATCTTCACCCGGCTGAGCCTGGTCATCCCGACCTTCATCGGCATCACGCTGCTGGCCTTCTTCCTCGTCCGCCTCGTCCCCGGCGACCCGATCGAGACCATGGCCGGCGAACGCGGCATCGACGCCGCCCGCCACGCCCAGCTCCTGACCGAATACGGCCTCGACCGGCCGCTGCTCGTCCAGTACGGCAAATATATCGAGCGTGTGGTGCAGGGCGATCTCGGCAAGTCGATCGTCACCCGCGAAAACGTGCTGACCGAATTCGGCCAGCTCTTCCCGGCGACGATCGAGCTCGCGATCTGCGCCATCCTGATCGCGCTGATCGTCGGGCTACCGGCCGGCATCATCGCGGCGGTGAAGCGAAACTCGATCTTCGACCATGGCGTGATGGGGATATCGCTGACCGGCTATTCGATGCCGATCTTCTGGTGGGGCCTGCTGCTGATCCTGCTGTTCTCGGTGCAGCTCGGCATCACGCCGGTCTCGGGCCGCATCGCGGTGCAGTATTTCATCGAGCCAGTGACCGGCTTCCTGACCGTCGACAGCCTGCTGGCGGGGGATATCGACGCCTTCTGGTCGGCGTTGTCGCATCTCGTCCTGCCGGCGATCGTGCTCGGCACAGTGCCGCTGGCCGTCATCGCCCGCATGACCCGCTCGGCGATGCTGGAAGTTCTGGGCGAGGACTATATCCGCACCGCCCGCGCCAAGGGCATGGCACCGATCCGGGTCGTGGCCATGCACGCGCTGCGCAACGCCCTGATTCCGATCGTCACCGTCATCGGCCTGCAGGTCGGCGCGCTCTTCACCGGCGCGATCCTGACCGAGACGATCTTCTCCTGGCCCGGCGTCGGCAAGTGGCTGATCGAGGCGATCAGCCGGCGCGACTACCCGGTCCTGCAGGGCGGTACGCTGATGCTCGGCGTCGTGGTGATGAGCGTCAACCTCTTCGTCGACCTGCTCTACGGCCTGATCAACCCGCGCATCAGGCACGCAAGATGAACCGTCATTTCTCCCTTCGCTCCCGTCGGAGCCTCGCCGCATGAGCACCCAAACCCTCAACGCCCCGACTGCTGCGCCCAGCGCTGCGCCGCCGCATCCCGTCCGCGAGTTCTGGACCTATTTCAGTGCCAATCGCGGCGCCGTCGCCGGCCTCGTCGTCATCGTGCTGGTGCTGCTCTGCGCGCTGTTCGCGCCCCTGATCGCGCCGCATGAGCCGAACCTGACCAACAACGCGGTCTTCCTGAAGCCGCCGTTCTGGCAGGAGGGCGGCTCGCTCTCCTATCCGCTCGGCACCGATGCGATCGGACGCGACATCCTCTCGCGCCTGCTCTTCGGCGCGCGGCTTTCGCTGGTGATCGGCATCGCGGTCGTGGCGCTCGCCATCGTCGTCGGCATCGTGCTCGGCCTGATCGCCGGCTATTTCAAGGGCATCGCCGATATCGCGATCATGCGGCTGATGGACATCCTGATGACGATGCCGAGCCTGCTGCTCGCCATCGTCATCGTCGCCATTCTCGGCCCCGGCCTGATGAACGCGATGCTTGCGGTGGCCATCGTCGTGCTGCCGCATTACGTCCGCATCACCCGCGCCGCCGTCATCGCCGAGGCGAGCAAGGACTATGTCGTCGCGGCCCAGGTCTCGGGCGCGCAGACGATCCGCCTGATGTTCTCCGAGATCCTGCCGAACTGCGCCGCGCCGCTGATCGTGCAGGCGACGCTCGGCGTCTCCACCGCGATCCTCGACGCCGCCGCACTCGGCTTCCTCGGCCTCGGCGCCCAGCCGCCGACACCGGAATGGGGTACGATGCTGGCGGACGCCCGCGAATTCGTGCTGCGCGCCTGGTGGGTCGTCACCTTCCCGGGCCTCGCCATCCTCATCACCGTGCTCGCCTTCAACCTTCTCGGTGACGGCCTGCGCGATGCGCTCGACCCCAAGCTGAAGCGCTGATCCCATGCCCCTGCTCGAAATCGAAAACCTCAGCGTCGAATTCCCGACCTCCCAGGGAACGCTGCGCGCCGTCGACCGCATCGACCTCACCCTCGAAGAGGGCGAGGTGCTCGGCGTCGTCGGCGAATCCGGCTCCGGCAAGAGCGTGACCATGCTCGCGCTGATGGGCCTCGTCGGCTATCCCGGCCGCGTCCGCGCCGACAAGCTGCGCTTCGATGGCCGCGACCTCCTGACCATGTCCGCCCGCGAGCGCCGCCAGCTCACCGGCAAGGACGTGGCGATGATCTTCCAGGAGCCGAGCACCAGCCTGAACCCCTGCTTCACCATCGGCTTCCAGCTTGCCGAGACTCTCAGGAAGCACGAGGGCATGGATAACAAGGCGGCCAAGCGCCGCTCGATCGAATTGCTCGAGCAGGTCGGCATCCCCGCGCCCGAGAGCCGCCTCAAGGCTTATCCCCACCAGATGTCCGGCGGCATGAACCAGCGCGTGATGATCGCGATGGCGATCGCCTGCAATCCGCGCCTGCTGATTGCCGACGAGCCGACGACCGCGCTCGACGTCACCATCCAGGCGCAGATCCTCGACCTGCTGATGTCGCTGCAGCGCGAACGCAACATGGCGCTCGTGCTCATCACCCACAATATGGGCGTCGTCGCCGAGACGGCGCAGCGCATCATGGTGATGTATGCCGGGCAGATCATGGAGGAGCGCAAGGTCGACGCGCTCTTCGCCAACCCGCAGCATCCCTATTCCGCCGCCCTGCTCGCCGCCCTGCCGGAGCGCAGCGAGCATGCGACCCGCCTTGCAACCATCCCCGGCATGGTGCCGGGCCTGAACGATCGGCCGAAGGGCTGCCTGTTCTCGCCGCGCTGCGCCTACGCGACCGATCATTCGCGCAATATCCAGCCGGAGCTGCGGGATTGGGCAGACGGACGGGTGCGTTGCCACTATCCGCTCGGCGATCCCCAGCGCGACGCCGCGCGTGCCCGCGACGAAGCCGGCCAGGCGAAGGAGGCCGCGCGATGAGAAACCCCGTGATCGAAGCGCGCGAGCTGACGCAGATCTATCCGGTCAAGCAGGGGCTCTTCCGCGCCCCGGCGCAGTTGCAGGCGGTGAACAAGGTCTCCTTCGCGGTCGAGGCCGGGCGCACGCTCGCCGTCGTCGGCGAATCCGGCTGCGGAAAGTCGACGCTGGCACGCATGGCGACGCTGATCGAGGCACCGACCTCCGGCGCGCTGACGCTGGACGGGGTCGATGCCGTCTCGCCGCCGGCCAGCGAGCGCCGGCGTCTGCGCCGCACCGTGCAGTTCGTCTTCCAGAACCCCTATGGCTCGCTCAATCCGCGCAAGAAGATCGGGACGATCCTGGAGGAACCGCTCAAGATCAACACCGACCTCTCCGCCGCTGAGCGCACCGAGAAGGCGCGCGCGATGATGGCCAAGGTCGGCCTTCGTCCCGAGCATTATGCCCGCTATCCGCACATGTTCTCGGGCGGCCAGCGCCAGCGCATCGCGATCGCCCGTGCGCTGATCCTGTCGCCGAAAGTCGTGGTGGCGGACGAGCCGGTCTCGGCACTGGACATCTCGATCCAGGCGCAGGTGCTGAACCTGCTCGCCGACCTGCAGGACGAGCTGAAGCTCGCCTATCTCTTCATCTCGCACGATCTCAGCGTCGTCCGCCACATCGCCCATGACGTGATGGTGATGTATCTCGGCAATGCCATCGAGCACGGGCCGAAGGAGCGCATCTACGCCCGCCCCTTGCATCCCTATACGCAGGCGCTGCTCGCCTCGACGCCGCGCGTCGATGCCGGCAAGCGCGAGCGCATCATCCTGCGCGGCGAATTGCCCTCCCCGCTCAATCCGCCGAAGGGCTGCGTATTCTCGACCCGCTGCCCCCACGTCACCGAACGCTGCCGGGTCGAACGCCCGGAGAAGCGCGAAGTCGATGGCCGGCAGGTCGCCTGCCATTATGCCGAGGATTTCCTCGCCAAGGCGGCGTGATCGAGGGCGGAGGTTTCGAGCGGCCCGCCCAACGTCGGATCGCTAGCCGCGGATCTCGCGCCGGACGGCGATGGCGATGTCCGGCCGGTCGGTCGTGAAGGCGCTCACGCCGTCCGAAAAGGCCTTGCGGATCGCCGGCTCGTCATGCGCGCCGTAATAGCCCAGCGTCACCGCCTCGCCGCGGCAGGCCTCGCCATCGCCATCCTGTGCCTGGGCGATACGGATGGCGATCTCTCGCACACCGGCCGCGCGCGCCTCGCGGGATAGCTTGCTCAGGTCCCGCGTGGGGGATGCCAGCAGCTTGTCGGCGACGAGCCAGATCGTCGGCGAGGCCGGCGCGAGGCGCAGGAGTTCTGTGAGCGTGGGCAGATCGAAGGAGGTGAAGGTCGTCCTGTCGAGCAGGCGCCTTTCCCGCAGTCGCGCCACGACCTGCGCCTCGATCCCGGGATAGCGCCCGCCGCCCTGCCGCGTCTTCAATTCGATGCGCAGCCTGATGCCGCTCGGTTCGAGGATATCGAGGATCTCATCGAAGTTCGGGACGGTTTCGCCGTCGGTGCCGATCAGCTCCACGGCCTGAAGCTCCGCCCAGTCCATCTCGCCGACTGCCCCGGAGCCAGACGCCGTCCGGCCGAGCAGGGGATCGTGATGGACGAGCAGAACGCCGTCGCGGCTGCGATGGATGTCGAACTCGATGAAATCCACCGCGAGAACCGCGGAATTGCGGAAAGCGAGGCGGCTGTTCTCGGGCCAGATTTTGGCTCCGCCGCGATGGGAGGCGATGTCCGTCATATCCCTGTCACTGTCCGGAGAGATGTCTGCTTATGCAACATAAATTGCCGATGAGCGAATCTGCAATTTAACTTGCATATCGCTGCAAGGCTCCGTTACGCTGCCTTCATGGGAGACACGATGAACCTGACGGAGATCATCGCGGCGCGCCGGGACGAGCTGACCGAGTCGGACCGGCGACTGGTCGAGGTCCTCCTGGCCAATCGCACCGCAGGTAGCTTCCTGCCGTCGCACAAGGTCGCTGAACAGGCCGGCGTGCACGCCTCGACAGCCGGCCGCCTCGCCCGCAAGCTCGGCTTCGCCTCCTATCGCGAGATGCGCGGAGCGCTGCAGGACACCGTCGTGGCCGATCTCGACGCTTCGGTGCGCGTGCAGCGCCGGCTCGACCGGGTTCGCGGCGATTCCCTGCTCGGCTCGGTCGTCGAAGGCGAAATCCGCGCCCTCGGTAACCTGGTCAACCAGATCACGGACGCGGAAATAGTCGCCGCCGCCGCGATGATCCGGCAGGCCGGGCGCATCCTCGTCGTGGGCGAGGGTCATGCCAGCAGTCTCGCCGACATGTTCGTGCGGCGTCTCGTCAGGTCCGGATACCGCGCCGCGGTCGTCGCCCATGCCGACTGGCAGGCAGCCGACCAGTTGCTCGGCCTCGCCGCCGGCGACGTCGTCGTCGCCATGATCTTCCGCCACGAAAGTCCGGGGGCGGCACGGCTGGTGTCCTGCGCCCGCGAGATCGGCGCCGCCACGCTGCTGATCACCGATCGGCGCACCGGCGTCCCCGTCTGCGACAGGCAACTCGTCGCCGCCCGCGGCGAACAGGGCGAGTTTCACTCGCTGACCGTGCCGATGGCGATCTGCAACACGCTGATCCTGGAATTGTCACGTACCGATCAGGGCCGCTCGCTGAAGACGCTCGCGAAAGTCGAAACGCTGCAACGCCTGTTTCGCGGCAAGCCCGGATAGGGCTGTCGCATCGACGAACGACGGAACACGCAAACGATTCCTGTCCGATGGGAGGATACAATGACCAGATCGACCACACGCAAAGCGCCGCTCGGAGTCGTGCTCGGCACCGGCCTGGCCCTTGCCGCTTGCTCCGGCGCCATCGCGCAGGAGCGACCCGCCCTGACGGTGGCGGTGAACGAGCTCGCACGCTCGCTCGACCCCGGCGAGCACACCGGCAATGTCGATATCCGGATCTACTATTCGATCTTCGACACGCTGATCCGGCGCGACTTCGCCAAGCCGAAGGCCGATGGCGGCGCCAACCTCGTGCCCGGCCTCGCCGAAAGCTGGTCCTGGACGACGCCGACCACCTTCGACCTGAAGCTGCGCCGCGGCGTCGTCTGCCATGACGGCAGCCCGTTCGACGCCAATGACGTGCTGGCGACCTTCTCGCCCGACCGACTCTGGGGGCCGAAGGCCTATTACCCGGAAGGCCGCGTCTATTTCGGCAACTTCACCCAAGTCGAGAAGCTCGACGACTTCACCGTCCGGATCACGGTGGCGCAGCATGATCCGATCATTGAGCATCGCCTGTCGAGCTACATGTCCTTCGCGATCTGCGACGAGCCGTGGAACGCCTTCCGCAAGGAGGGCGTCGACTCCAAGGTCTGGATGGACCAGGCCGCCAAGGCGCTGCGCTGGAAGCCGGTCGGCACCGGCCCCTACAGCTTCGTCGACTACCAGAAGAACGACAAGGTGACGCTCGCCGCCTTCGACCGCTATTTCGGCGGCAAGCCCGCCGCCAAGACCATCACCTTCCGATCAGTCCCGGAAGTTGCGGCGCGCGTCGCCGGCCTCGTCGCCGGCGATTTCGACATCGCCGTCGAACTCCCGCCGGACCAGTGGGACGGGCTCAAGCGCTACAAGGACGTCTCGGTGAAGACCGAGCCGCTGGAGAACAGCCATGTGCTCCAGTTCAACACCAGCGATCCAGTACTCTCCGACAAGAAGCTGCGCCATGCGATGAGCCTGTCGATCGATCGCAAGGCGCTGATCGACGCGCTCTGGAAGGGCCAGACCTATACGCCGAACGGCCACCAGCTCCCGAGCTTCGGGCCGATGTATGTGAAGGACAACAAGGGCTACGGCTATGATCCGGCGCTGGCCAAGAAGCTGCTGGCGGAAAGCAGCTACAAGGGCCAGGAAATCTCCTACCGGCTGATCCCGAACTACTACCTCTACAATGTCGAGGCGGCGCAGGTGATCCAGGAGATGTGGCGCGCCGTCGGCATCAATGCCCGCATCGATTTCGTCGACAGCTTCAAGGAGGTGCGCAAGCCGGGCGCGCAGGCCTTCGCCTGGTCGAACACCTATCGCGTGCCCGATCCGTCCGGCGCCGTCCTGACGCTCTGGGGCCCCGACAGCGAGAACCAGAAGACCTGGAAGCTCTATGGCGCGAGCCCGGCCTTCAACGATGCCGCCAAGGAGCTGACCGCCGAGACCGACGAGGCCAAGCGCCGGGCGACCTTCGCCAGGCTGCTCACGGCCTTCGAGGACGATATGCCGATGACGATGCTCTACAACCCCGTCACCGGCTATGGCGTGAAGAAGGGCATCAACTGGACGCCCTATAGCCAGTACTACATGGACTTCCGCCCTTCGAACTTCTCGCTGGCCGCGAAGTGACGGAGCACGACCGCAGGGCAGGAACTGACGGGGGCAGCGCTGCGCTGCTCTCCGTCGAGGGCCTGACCGTCGGCTTCCGCACCGCCGCGGGCTATGCCGACATCCTGCACAGCGTCTCCTTCGCCGTGCGACCGGGCACGACGACCTGCGTCGTCGGCGAGAGCGGCAGCGGCAAGAGCGTCTCCTGCCAAACGGTGCTCGGCCTCCTGCCCGCGAACGGGCGCCGGACCGCGGGCCGCATCCTGTTCGAAGGGCGCGACCTCGCCGCCGCCAGCGAGGCCGAGCTGGAAACCATCCGCGGCCGCGGCATCGGCATGGTGTTCCAGGACCCGCTCGGTTCGCTCAACCCGCTCCATACGGTTGGCACGCAATTGCGCGAGACCTTGCGCCTGCACACCGCGCTCTCCGAGCCGCAGCGGCAGGCGCGGGCGCTGGAATTGCTGCGTCTCGTCGGCATTCCCGAACCGGAGCAGCGTCTCGCGTCCTATGTCCACCAGTTCTCCGGCGGCATGGCGCAGCGCGTGATGATCGCGATGGCGCTGGCCTGCGAGCCGAAGCTGCTGATCGCGGACGAGCCGACGACCGCGCTCGACGTGACGATCCAGGCGCAGATCCTCGACCTGCTCAACCGGCTCAAGGCCGAGTTCGGCATGGCGATCCTGTTCGTCACCCATGATCTCGGCGTCGTCGCCGAAATGGCTGACGATGTCGTGGTGATGCGCCATGGCCGCGTGGTCGAGGCCGGCCCGGCCGCACGCGTGCTGAACGCTCCCGAAGCGCCCTATACGCGCGAACTCCTCGCCGCGATGCCGCGTCTCGATGTTGCCGCGCCGATCTATCGCGAACGGGTCGCGTCATGAGCGCCGCGACCGAGCCCCTGCTGCGCGTCTCAGGCCTGCGGCGGCATTTCGGCGGCGGGCGCTCCTTCCTGCGGACGCAGCGGACGATCCGCGCCGTCGAGGACGTGTCGCTGACCTTGCGGATCGGCGAGACGCTCGGGCTCGTCGGGGAATCCGGCTGCGGCAAATCGACGACCGGGCGGATGATCGTCGGGCTCGAACGGCCGAGTGGCGGCGAGATCCTGTTCAAGGGCCGCGACCTCACAAGCCTGACACCGACGGACTGGCAGCGGCAGCGCCGCGACATCCAGATGATCTTCCAGAACCCGCAATCGGCGCTCGATCCGCGATTGAGCATCGGCCGGCAGATCCGTGAGCCGCTCGACCTGCACGAGATCGGCGAGCGCAGCGGGCGCGACTCCGAAGTCCTGCGCCTGATGCAGGCGGTGGCGCTGGCGCCGGAGATGGCCGATCGCTTCCCGCACCAGATCAGCGGCGGGCAGGCACAGCGCGTCGTGATCGCGCGGGCGCTGGCGATGAAGCCGAGCCTGATCGTCTGCGACGAGCCGGTCTCGGCGCTCGACGTCTCCGTCCAGGCAACGGTGACCGAGCTGCTGCAGGAGCTGCAGGAGCGCTTCGACATCGCCTATCTCTTCATCTCGCACGACCTGCGCGTGGTGAAGAAGCTCTCGCACCGCATCGCGGTGATGTATCTCGGCCAGATCGTCGAGGAAGGCCTAACCGACTCGGTCTACCGCGCCCCGATGCATCCCTACACGATGGCGCTGCTCGCCGCGATTCCCGATCTTTCAACCGCGCACGCTGTCCGGCCCGTTAGGCTCGCGGGCGATCCGCCTTCACCGGCCAATCCGCCGTCGGGCTGCCATTTCCACACGCGCTGCCCCTACGCCCGCCCGCGCTGCTCGGCCGAGATGCCGGCTCTGCGCCCGCTCGGCGAGGGCCGCAGCGTCCGCTGCCATTTTGCTGGTGAACTGGGAGTTGCGTCATGACCCGGCCGCTCGTCATTGCCCATCGCGGCCATTCCGCCCGCTATCCCGAGAACACGCTGGAGGCCTATCGCGCAGCGATCGCTGCGGGCGCCGATCTCGTCGAGACCGATGCGCGGCTCAGCGCCGACGGCGTCGTCATCGCCTCGCATGATCCCGATCTCGCCCGCATCGCCGGCAGCGATGCTGCGATCGCGGAAACTTCGCATGAAAACCTCAAGGCCATCGCCCGCTCCGGCGGCGTCCAGCTTGCGACGCTCGCCGAGGCGCTCGCCGCGATCTGCCCGCATCGCCAGGCACTGATCGACATCAAGACGAAAGACCTCGCGATCATCGATGCGGTGCTCGCGGTGATCCGGGAACTTGGCGTGCTCGATCGGGTCTGGGTCGGCGCGCGCGAGGTGCTTCAGGTCGCGCATGCCACCCTCAAAGTGCCGGGCATCCGGGTACTCGCCTTCCTGCCCGACAAGTCCAATCCGGATCACTACGCCGCTGCAGGCGCGAGCGCTTTCCGCATCTGGGAAGGCTCTCTCGGCGGCCCGGTCGCGGCGCGATTGCTGGGGCACCTGCCGGTCTGGATCACCGCCGGCGGCAACGGCACCGGCCGCATCGTCGGCGATGTCGACGGCGACGCTCTCTTGCGCATCCTCGCGCACGCGCCGCAGGCCGTGCTGCTCAACGATCCCGACCTGCTGATCGGCCTGCAAAGCCGCAAGGCCTCGTGATGTCGAGCCGAATCTTGCTGACCAAGCTCGCGCGCGGCCTCCTGACCGTCTGGCTGATCGTGACGCTGACCTTCGTCGCGCTCAATCTCTCGGGCGATCCGATCGAGGCGCTGGTCGGCGACCAGGCCCCCGCCGAAGTGATCGCGCATTACCGCGAGAAATTCGGCCTCGACCGGCCGCTCTGGCAGCAATACGTCTCCTATGTCTCAGGGATCGCGCAGGGCGATTTCGGGCTGTCGCTCTCGGATCAGCAGCCTGCCATCGAGCTCATTGCCGCGGCGCTGCCGCGCACACTCCGGCTCGGGCTGACCGCCTTTGTGCTCGGCCTCCTGCTCGGCGTCGGGCTCGGCATCATCGCGGCGCTCAACCGCAACCGGCCAATCGACCGCTTCGTCATGAGCTTCGCCGTGCTCGGCTTCAGCCTGCCGAACTTCTTCTTGGGCATCCTGCTGATCCTGCTGTTCTCGCTGCACTGGCGCCTGCTGCCGAGTTCGGGCGACCAGACGATCTGGCACCTGATCCTGCCGGCAATCACGCTCGGCACGCATTTCGCCGGCACCTTCGCCCGTTTCACGCGCTCGGCGATGCTCGAGGTTCTCAGCAAGCAATATGTCGTCGCCGCCCGGGCCAAGGGCGTGCCGCGGCCGCGCCGGGTGCTCTGGCACGCCCTGCCCAACGCCGCGATCCCGATCATCACGATCATCGGCCTCAAGCTCGGCGATCTCGTCGCTGGCTCAATCATCGTCGAGACCGTCTTCGCGGTGCCCGGCGTCGGCCGGTTGCTGGTCAATGCCGTGACATCCCGCGATTTCGCTCTGGTGCAGGCGATCCTGATCATGACCTCGATCACGATGGTTCTCGCCAATCTCGCCGTCGACGCGATCTATGCGCTGATCGACCCGCGCATGCGCGCCGCCCGGTCGGAGAGCTGAGATGGCGCTGACGACCCTGTTCCGCCGGAAGGACGATGCGCCGGTCCGTGCCGAAGCACGCTATCCGACACTCGTCATCATCGCGCTTGCCCTGCTCGGGCTGATCCTCGTGATCTTCCTCTTCGCCGACTGGCTGGCTCCTTACGACTACCGCACGCAATCGCTGCTGAAGCGCCTGAAGCCGCCGAGCTTCCTCGGCGGGCTGCCCGAACACCTGCTTGGTACCGACGAACTCGGGCGCGACGTCCTGAGCCGCCTGATCTACGCGATCCGCTTCAGCGTGCTCGTCGCGCTCGGCGGCACGCTGATCGGCGCCTTCATCGGCACCATGCTCGGCTTCATCGCCGCCCATTTCCGCGGGCTGGTCGAGGAGGCCATCATGATGCTGGCGGACGTGCAGGCATCGCTGCCCTTCATGATGATCGCGCTGGCGTTGATCGCGCTCTTCGGCGGCGGCTTCTTCCTGTTCGTCGCGATCATGGGCTTCTATGGCTGGGAGGTGTTCGCGCGGCTGACGCGCGGCGTCGTCATCGCCGCCAATACGCAGGGCTATGCGACGGCCGTGACGGCGCTCGGCGCGCCGGCCCGCCATGTCTATCTCCGGCATGTCCTGCCGAATATCCTGAGCGTGCTGATCGTCCAGTTCACGCTGAACTTCCCGCAGGTGATCCTGCTGGAGACCTCGCTCTCCTTCCTCGGCCTCGGCATCCGTCCGCCCCTGACCAGCCTCGGCCAGATGCTCGGCGCCGGACGCGCCTATCTCACCAGTGCGTGGTGGATCGCAGTGCTGCCCGGCATGGCGATCTTTCTGACGACGATGTCGATCTCGATCGTCGGCGACTGGATTCGGGACCGGCTCGACCCGACCTTGCAATCGCGCTGACCGGCCTTCATCATGACAGATCGGTCCGGCCGAGGACACGCTTGGCCGCTGTCCGCAGCGCACGCTGGTCGGCATAGCCAACCGCCCTGGCAATCTGGTGGGGCGGCGCGCCATCGCTCGCCATCGTCATGGCCCGGAGCACGCGCAGGCGCGAGCGCCAGTCACCGAAGCTCAGGCCGGTCTCCGCCCGAAAGCCGCGCGTCAATGTCCGCCGGCTCGCTCCCGCGCGCTGCGCCCAGCCATCGATGTCGAGGCCAGAACCGGGGTCCTTCAGCAAGGCATCGCAGATGCGCCGCAGACGCACATCCCGCGGCAAGGGCAGGGTCAGCGCCGTCTCCGGCGCCCGCGCGATCTCGTCGAGAATCAGCGCGGCGAGATGCCCGCCGCGCCCGGCCTCGTCATAGAGCAGCGGCTCTACCGCAAGCGCCTCCAGCGCCGAAGCGAGCAGGCTGGAGACCTCCAGCACGCGGCACCCCACCGGCAGGACACCGACCGCGTCTGGCGCGATATAGGCCGAGCACATCGAGACCGCGCCATGCATCCTGACCTCATGCGAGAGACCAGGCGGAATCCAGAGCGCATGCCGGGCCGGCAGAACCCAGGTGCCGTCCTCGGCCCGGACCAGCGTCAGGCCAGCGGTGGCATAGAGCAGTTGCGCGCGCGGATGGCTGTGCCAGCCCGTGCTGGCGCCGGCTGAATAGCTCTTCGGCATGACGGCAACGGCGCGCGGCACCGTCTGATAGGCCTCGCTCTCATTGCGCATCACATCTCCTGTTTGGCCTGATCCTGCCGAATAACGGCCCGACAGGCTTAACGGGTCAAGCTAAATTGACGCGTTATTATCGAGAGACCGCCATGACCCCCGAAACGCTGTCGAAGCGCACCCTTCTCTTCGTCAATGCCGCTCATGCGCTCGATCATTTCGTGCTGCTGATCTACCCGACGGCGGTGATCGCCATCGCGGCGCAGACGAACCTCAGCTATGCCGAGCTCATCGGCCTCGCCACCGGTGCCTTCGTCGCCTTCGGCCTGTGCTCGCTGCCGATGGGCTGGCTCTCGGATCGGTTCGGCCGGCGCAACATGCTCGCCGTGTTCTTCATCGGTTACGGGCTGTCCTGCCTCGGCGTCGCGAGTGCCGACCGCCCCGCCGCCTTCGCCGGCTGGCTGCTCGTGCTGGGCGTGGCCTCGGCGATCTATCACCCGGTCGGTTCGACGATGCTGGTCAGCCATGCCCGCCAGCTCGGCCGGGATCTCGGCGTCAACGCCGTCTGGGGCAATCTCGGCGCGGCTTCGGCCGCCGGCGTCACCGCGCTCATCGCCGCGAATTTCGGCTGGCGCTTCGCCTTCGTCCTGCCGGGGCTGGTCTGCCTCGTCCTCGGCGCGGCGTTCATCGCGCTCGTGCCCGGCGACGGAAACCCATCCGCCAACCGCTCCGGCAAGGCCGAGCTGATCCCGGTCAATCGGCCGAAGGTTCTTCTCGCCATCTTCGCCGTCGCGATCATCGCGGGCGGCATGACCTTCAACATCACCACGATCGCGCTGCCGAAGGTCATCGACGAACGGCTCGGCCTCGACCTGCCGCTGGCGCTGATCGGCTCGCTGGCGACGCTGGTCTTCGTTTTCGGCGCCGCCACGCAATGGCTGATGGGGCGGCTGGTCGACCGCTACACGCTTCCGGCCCTGTTCGTCGGGCTCGCGCTGTTCCAGCCGCTGGGCCTCGCACTCGCGGCGACGACATCCGGCGTGCCGCTGCTGATCGGCCTCGTCATGACCATGGCCGCGATCTACGGGCAGGTCGTCGTCAACGACGCGATGGTCGCCCGCTACGTGCCGGCGCAGCACCGCGCCAAGGCGTTCAGCGTGCGCTATTTCCTCGGCTTCACGGTCAGCGGCTTCGTGGTGCCGATGCTGGCCGTCCTGCATGCGCAAGGCGGGTTCGGGCTGGTGCTGGCGGGCGCGACCGTCTTCGGCCTGATCGTCTGGTGCGCCGCGCTGGCGTTCTTCTTCCTGGCGCAGGCCGCGCCGACGGCGAACACCGTCCCAGCCGAGCCATAGGCTTATGGCGGCGCAAGCTGCCGGCTGCTCATTCAAATTGAGTCGAGGCCATAGCCCCGCCATGCACGGCGGGGCTCAAGCATGCTTGATCATGCGTTTCTGACATCTCACAAAGTGATTGTCAGATCTCAGAAACTGAGCCAGCATGGCTCATGCTCGATCAATCGCCCTTCTCGCTTCCGAAGCCGCCTGCGGCGGAAAGCGACATCACCTTCGCAAGCCGGCGCCTGCGGCAGGCGCTTGTCCGCTGCGAGCTCATTCCCGGTACCTATGCCCATGAAGGCGACCTCGCGCAGCGTTTCGGCCTCGGACGCGCGGCTGTTCGCGTCGCACTGACGGAACTTGCTGGAGCCGGCTTCGTCGCCAGGCATGCGCGGCAGGGCTGGCGCGTCGCTGCGGTCGACGGGGCGCTTGCAAGCGCCATCGTCGAGGCAAGGCTGCGGATCGAGCCTGCGCTGGTCGAAAAGCCGCTCGATGAACGCAGCGTTGCCCTGCTCGGCAGCCTGAGAGGCGCGATCGACGCCGTTCTGGGGAGGGACGATCCTTCAGCCCGCGCCATGGCGCAGCAATTGTGCCGGCAGGCGCTCGACCTGCTCTCACAGCGGGCCGGCGGCTTCATCGAAAGCTGGCTGCGCGATCTCTGGGATCACACCGAACGGCTGATCCGCTCCCTCGAACTCGCCGGCACGACGCCGCCGGCGATCGATCCGCGCCCGCTGCTCGACGCGCTCCTGCGCGGCGACCGGGAGGCCGCGCTGCTCGCGCTTCAGGAGGAGCAGAAGCGGTTCACCGATGCGGTCGCGCACGGCTTTCTCGCCACCGCGCGCCTGCTCCCGCAGGATCACCCCGTTTCCGTGCGCAGCCGCCTGCCGCGCCGGAGCAGCAACGACCGCAAGCCATCCCCCACCCTGTCCGAGGAGAAATCGCGATGAGCCGTGTTTCGAAAGCCGCAGCCGCCTTCCTCGTCGCCACCGCGCTCGGCCTCGCGGCCGGGCCGGCGCTGGCCGCCAAGGACCGTTTCGTCGTCGACCTCGTCAACGAGCCGTCCTCGCTCGACCCGCAGGTGCAGTGGAACCCGGACAGCTACTATGTCTACCGCAACATCTTCGACAATCTCGTCACCCGCGACGACAAGGGCGCGATCATCCCGCAGGTCGCGACTGCCTGGAAGCAGCTCTCGGACACCGAGATCGAGTTCGACCTGCGCAGCGACATCGCCTTCCATGACGGCTCGAAGCTGACCGCCGACGACGTCGTCTACAGCGTCAAGCGCATTACCGATCCGAAATTCGCCAGCCCCCAGCTCGGCCAGTTCGACAAGATCACCGACGCCGTCGCCCTTTCGCCGACCAAGGTGAAGCTCGTCACCGCCGGCCCCTACCCGGCGCTGCTGGCCCAGCTCGTCAAGCTCTCGATCGTGCCCAAGGCGGTGGTCGAGGCCGTCGGCAAGGATGCCTTCAACCTGAAGCCGGTCGGCAGCGGCCCCTACAAGTTCGAATCCTGGCAACGCGGCGTGAATGTCCAGCTCACGCGCAACGACGCCTATTGGGGCACCAAGGCGCCGTTCCCGACCGTGACCTTCCGCGCGGTTCCGGATGCGGCGACGCGGCTTGCCAACCTGCAGGCCGGTGCGAGCGACCTCGTCGTCACGCTCGATGCCGATCAGGCCGCCCAGCTCAAATCCTCCGCCAAGGCCCAGGCCCTGATCGGCCTGACCGAGCGCGTCGCCTATGTCCGGCTCAACACGACCAAGCCGCCCTTCGACAATCCCAAGCTCAGGCTGGCGGCAGCCTATGCGCTCGACAAGCAGGCGATGATCGACGGCCTGCTGGGCGGCCATGACAAGCCGGTGCCGGAACTGCTGACCCCGGCGATCTTCGGCTGGGTCGACGGCATCAAGGCGCCGGAACACGACCTCGCCAAGGCGAAGGCGCTGATCGCCGAGGCAGGCCCCGCCGCGAAGGCCGAGATCGACCTCGCGACCGCGCCCGTCTTCGACCAGCGCATCGTCCAGGCAATCCAGCAGATGCTGGTCGATGCCGGCTTCAACGTGAAGATCGCGATGTCCGACATGGCGACCTATCTGAAGCGCGCCCAGGCCGGACCGGAGGCGACCTCGATGCTCAGCTTCGGCCGCTGGTCCTGCGCCTGCCAGGATGCCGATGGCGTGCTCTTCCCGCTGCTGCACAAGAGCAGCGGCTGGTCGGCCTATCGCAACCCGAAGATGGACGCGCTGCTGGAAGAGGCCCGCGCGACGCTCGACACCAACAAGCGGCTCGCCGCCTACAAGCAGGTCCATGAGATCGTCGCCACCGATGTCCCGGTCGTGCCGCTCTACCAGGCCGTGGTGATCTATGGCGCGGCGAAGAGCCTCGCCTTTCAGCCGACGCCCAACGAAAGCATGTTCATCAACCGGATGAGCTGGAAGGACTGAGCCGAGGTGCCGGGTTTTCTGCTCCGCCGGCTGGGCCAGGCGCTCGTCACCATCCTCGGGGTGGTGACGCTGATCTTCTTCGTCCAGCGCCTGACGGGAGACCCGACATACCTGCTCGTGCCGGAAACGGCGACACAGGCCGATATCGCGGCCTTGCGCCACCAGCTCGGCTTCGACCGGCCGCTCGTCGTGCAGTATCTCGATTTCCTCGGCGAGCTCGTCCGTTTCGACCTCGGGCAATCCGTGGTGCAGCGCGTGCCGGTGACGACGATCATCGCCTCGCGCCTGCCCTATACGCTGATGCTGGCGGCGGGCGCGCTCCTCGTTGCCTGCGGCATCGGCGTGCCGATCGGCATCCTGCTCGCGATCTTCCGCAACTCGCCCGCGGCGAAGGCGGCCGCCGGCTTCGTCCTCGCCGCCCAGAGCATGCCGACCTTCTGGAGCGGCATCCTGATGATCCTGGTGTTCTCGGTGCTGCTCGGCTGGCTGCCGCCCTCCTCCACCGGCGATCTCTGGCATCTCGTCATGCCGTCCTTTGCGCTCGGCCTGCTGAGCATGGCGACCTTCGCGCGGATCACCCGCTCGGCCCTGCTCGACGAGCTCTCGAAGGACTATGTCCGCACTGCCCGCTCGCGCGGCGTCCGCAGCGGGCGATTGCTCGTCCGCCATCTCGCGCGCAACGCCTCGATCCCCGTCATCACCGTGGCCGCACTCGAAATCTCGAACCTGCTGGCCGGCGCCGTCATCGTCGAGACGGTCTTCGCCTGGCCCGGCCTCGGACAGGTCACCGTGCAGGCGATCCTGGCGCGCGACTTCATGATCGTGCAGGGCGTGGTGCTGCTCGGCGCCTTCGTCACCGTGCTGCTCAATCTGCTCTCGGACCTGCTCTACAGCCTGGTCGATCCGCGCATCGTGCTGGAGGGGGCGCGGTGAGTCTCGCAGCCGCAACCTCGGTGCCGCGCCGCAAGCGGAGCGGCCTGTGGCGCTGGTGGCCGGTCGGCATCATCGTGCTCGTGGTGCTGGTCGCGATCTTCGCGCCCTGGCTCGCGCCCTATGACCCCAACCAGCAGAACCTGCTTGGCCGGTTGAAACCGCCCGGCACGGTCTCGCGCAACTTCCATTACTGGCTGGGCAGCGACGAGCTCGGCCGCGACCTGCTCAGCCGCGTCATCCATGGCGCACGCATCTCGCTGATCGTGGCCTTCGCCTCGGTGGTGCTGTCCGGCGTGGTCGGGACGACGCTCGGCATGATCGCCGGCTACCGGCGCGGCTGGGTCGAGATCGCGGTGATGCGCGTCGTCGATGTCTTCCTGTCGATCCCGGCGATCCTGCTTGCGATCATCACCGTCGCGGTGCTCGGCCCCGGCATCGTCAACGTCATCATGGTGCTCGCGCTGACCCGCTGGCCGCGCTACGCCCGCATCGCCTACAGCCAGACGCTCTCCGTCGCGAACATGCCCTATGTCCGGCTCTCGGCCCTGATGGGGGCCGGCGCACCGCGCGTGCTTTTCCGCCATGTCCTGCCCAATATCGTCGGTGCCGTCAGCGTCGTCGCGACACTCGAATTCGGGCTGATGATCCTGTTCGAAGCGGGCCTCTCCTTCCTCGGGCTCGGCGTCCAGCCGCCGACCGCGAGCTGGGGCGCGATGCTCTCGACCGGCCGGAACTATGTCGCGACCGCCTGGTGGGTCGCCACGCTGCCGGGCGCCTGCCTGTTCGTGCTGGTGCTCGCCGTCAATCTCACCGGCGACGCCGTGCGCGACCGCCTCGATCCCCGCCATCGCTGAAGGAAAAGCCATGTTCGACGACATCAAGGGGAAGCGCGCCGTCGTCACCGGCGCCTGCGGGGTCATCGGCCGCTGGATCGCCGAGGTGCTGCACGAGGCCGGCGCCACGCTCTGCCTGACCGATGCGCGCGCTGGCGATCTGGAAGCGCAAGCCAAGGCGATGGGCCTCTCCGGCGAGAGCTTCGTCATGCCGGCCGACCTGACCGATGAGGCCTCGATCGTGGCGCTCGCCAGCGAGATCGGGAAGCGCTGGGGCGCTGCCGATATCCTCGTCAACAATGCCGGCATCTATCCGAGCGCCTTCCTGCTGGACACGACGACCGCCGAGTTCGACCGCATCCTCGGGATCAACCTGCGGGCGCCGTTCATCCTGACCCGCGAGCTTGCGACGCAGATGGTGCGCAAGGGCGTGAAGGGCTCGATCATCAACATCTCGTCGGGTGCCTCGCGCAAGATGCGCCGGACCGCCTGCATCTACTCGATGTCGAAGACCGCGCTCGACCGGTTGACCAAAGGCTTCGGCGTCGAGCTCGCCGAATACGGCATCCGCTCCAACGCGCTGGAGCCGGGCTTCGCCGCCGGCAGCACGGTCAGCGCGCTCACCGATGCCCATATCCAGAACACCGTAGCGCAGATTCCGCTCGGCCGGGCCTCCTCGCGCGCCGATGTCGGCAACGCCCTGCTCTACCTCGCCAGCGACGCCTCCGCCTATGTCACCGGCGCGACCTTGACGGTCGATGGCGGCAACTCGATCGGCTCGCTCGCCGTCCATCAAGACAAGAAGCAGGCGCTCTGAGGGAGGCAAGGACATGACCGCCCCGAACGCCACCCGCCCCGCCTATGAATGGCCGGAAGGCAAGTCGAGCGCCTTCTGTTTCACCATCGATGTCGATGCGGAGAGCCCCTATCAGTGGAACCTGCCGGAAGGCGCTCCAGTCGCCCTCGGCCAGATCGAGCAGCGACTCTTCGGTCCGCGCGTCGGCATCTGGCGCCTGCTGGATCTGCTCGATCGCTACGGCATCAAGGCGACGCTCTTCGTGCCGGGATTGATCGCGAAGAACCACCCGGAGCTGCTGCCGGCCTTCGTCGAACGCGGCCACGAGATCGGGCTGCACGGCTATTTCCATGAACTGGCGACCGAGGCCGGGCCGGAGGAGTTCGCGCGGGCGATGGACGAGTCGCTTGCCCTCTTCAAGAGTCAGGCGGGCATCGTGCCCAAGGGCTTCCGCTCGCCGGCCTGGGAGATGACGCCGTTCATGCTGGAGGAGGTGAAGCGGCGCGGGCTCTACGATTCCTCGCTGATGGGCTTCGACCATCCCTACACGATCGATGGGGTAACGCAGGTTCCGGTGCTCTGGGCGGTCGACGACGCCGTCTATTTCCGCTTCACCGGCAGCGCGCAGGACCGCGCCCCGCCCTCGGCGCAGAACGGCATCCTCGATGCCTGGCTCGACGAATGGGAGGTGCTGCATCGCGAGGGGCGGATGATGATGCTCACCGTCCATGACTGGATTTCCGGCCGGGCCGGGCGCGTCCGCATGCTGGAGAAGCTGCTCGACGTGGTGACGGCCTCGCCCGGCACATGGATCGCGACCGTCGGCGAGCTTGCCGCGCATCACGCCGCGAGCGCCAACGCGCAGCACTTCAGCGTGCCTATGCGCCTACCGCAGCCGAGCGCGCCCTTGCGCTTCCGGACCAAAGCCTGATGCAGACCTTCAGCATCCGCCGCCCGGCCGTCCGCTCCCCGCACGGGCTCGTCGCCGCCCAGAACCGCCACGCCGCCGAGGCCGGCGCTGCCGTGCTCGCGCGGGGCGGCAATGCGATGGATGCGGCCATCGTCACCGCGCTGGTGCTGAGTATCGTCGAACCCTGGCTTTCGGGCGTGGGCGGCGGCGGCTTCCTGATCCATGCGGACGGCCGGACCGGCGCGCTCGATACGCTCGATTTCAACGTGCGCTCGCCGCGCGGGCTCGATCCGGCGGATTATCCTCTGACCGAGGCCGGTTCGGGCAACTGGTTCGCCTGGCCTGCCGTGGCGGGCGAGCGCAATGTCGCCGGCTACAGCGCGATCTGCGTGCCCGGCGCCATCGCAGGTTTTTCCGCCGCGCTGGAGCGCTACGGCACGATCTCCTGGAACGAAGCGCTGCAACCGGCGATCGAGCATGCCGAGCGCGGGCTGGAGATCGACTGGTATGCGGCGCTCTGCATCGCGGTCGAGGTCGCCGGCCTGTCGCGTGACCCGGCGATCTCAAGCCTGCTGCTCGACAACGGCCAGCCGCCCAAGGCTGGCGCCGACACCCGCCGCTTCAAGCCGATGACGGCCAAGGCTGAGCTGTTGAAACGGCTGGCGAAGGCCGGCGCCCGCGACTTCTACGAGGGCGAAGCCGCGCGCCTGATCGCTGGCGATCTCGAAGCCGGCGGCTCGGCGATCCGTGCGGACGATCTCGCTGGCTATCAAGCCGTCTGGTCGCCGGCTCTGACCGGGCGCTACCGCGATCTTGATATCGCCGCCATTCCCGGCCTCAGCGGCGGCCCGACCTTCTTCGACGCCGCACAGCGCGTGGAAGCGCGCGGCCTCGGACAGGCCAGCTCGCAGGCCGATGCGGCGCTGACCTATGCTACGGCGATCCGCGAGGCCTATGCGGTGAGGCTCAACAGCATGGGCCATGCCGCGACGCCGCAAGCGGGCTGTACCTCGCATGTCAGCGTCGTCGACCGTGACGGCAACATGGTCTCGCTGACCAACACGCTGCTCTCGCGCTTCGGCTCGCGGGTGGCGCTGCCGCGGGCCGGCATCATCATGAATAACGGCATGATGTGGTTCGATCCGCGCCCCGGCCAGCCCAACAGCATGGCTCCCGGCGTGAAGCCGCTGGCGAACATGTGCCCGCTGGTGCTGAGCCGCGACGGAAAGCCCTGGCTCGCGATCGGCGCCGCCGGCGGCCGCACGATCTTCCCGACATTGCTACAAATGATCTCCGGCATAGCCGATTTCGGGCTCTCGCTCGAAGACGTGTTTCACCGACCGCGCATTGACGCCTCTACGCCGCGGATCAAGGTCGATGCCCGGGCGGAGCAGGACGTGGCGGCGCGGATCGCCGGGGCCTTCCCCGTCGAGATCGTCGAGGACACGCTCTATCCCGTGAATTTCTCGGTGCCCTCGGCCGTGATGCGGGCGGAGGATGGCGGCTTCCTGGGCATGGCCCATCCGACCAGCCCTTGGGCCGCGGTCGCAGCAGCCTCGGCATGAGCGAGCGCGCCAACCCGATGCTGGCGATCGAGGGCCTCACGATCGAGATCGACGGCAACCGCATCGTCGACGGCGTCTCGCTCGGCGTCGAGACCGGCCGCATCCTGGCGATCGTCGGCGAATCCGGCTGCGGCAAGAGCCTGACGGCGCTGTCCGTGCTCGGCCTTTTGCCGAACGCGGCGCGGGTTTCCGCCAGCTCGATCCGGCTCGGCGGGCGAGAGCTGACGGGGCTTTCCGAAGCCGAGCTGTCGCAGGTGCGCGGCAACGATGCCGCGATCATCTTCCAGGAGCCGGTCGCCTCGCTGAACCCGCTGATGCGGGTCGGCGAGCAGGTCGAGGAGGCGCTGCTCCTGCATCGCGGCTTGTCGCGCGCAGCGGCGCGCGAGGAGGCCATCGCGATCATGGCGCGCGTCGGCATTCCCGATCCGGCACGGCGCGCCCGGCAATACCCGTTCGAACTCTCCGGCGGCATGTGCCAGCGCATCATGATCGCGTCAGCCCTGATCTGCCGGCCTTCGCTCCTGATCGCCGACGAGCCGACCACGGCGCTCGACGTCACCATCCAGGCGCAGATCCTCGACCTGATGCGGCGCCTGCGCGACGAGGTCGGCAGTGCGGTCGTCCTGATCACCCATGACATGGGCGTGGTCGCCGATCTCGCCGACGATGTCTGCGTGATGTATGGCGGGCGGATCGTCGAGAGCGGCCCGGTCGATGCCATCTTCGCCGAACCGAGCCATCCCTATACTCGCCTGCTGCTGGGCACGATCCCGAAGCTCGACGGCGCACGCAAGACAGTGTTGCGCACGATCGAGGGCATGGTGCCGCCGGCCGGCGCCTGGCCCGAAGGCTGCCGCTTCCGGACGCGCTGCCCGCTCGCCGACGAGGCCTGCGAGCAAGTTCCGCCCGCCGTCACCGTCGGCGCCTCGCATCGTGCCGCCTGCTGGCATGTCGACCGGCTGGAGGCGATGGCATGAGCAAGCCCCTGCTGGAGGTCCGCGACCTCAAGGTGCATTTCCCGCTGCGCGGCGGCATCGGCACGCCGGGCGGCGTGGTCAAGGCGGTCGACGGCATCTCGCTCGACCTCCAGGCCGGCCGGACGCTGGCGCTGGTCGGCGAATCCGGCTGCGGCAAGTCGACGACGGCCTATGCCGTGGTTGGGCTGGAGCGAGCGACGGCGGGCACGATCCGCTTCGACGGGCGCGACATCACCGCGCTCAAGGGGCGCGAGCGGGCGGCGCTGGCGCAGGACATCCAGATCGTCTTCCAGGACCCGTCCTCGGCGCTCGACCCCAAGATGACGATCGCGGACAGCATCAGCGAGCCGCTCGCCATCGCCGGGCGCAGCCGTGCCGACCGCAAGGCCCGCGTCGCCGAATTGCTGGATCGCGTCGGCCTGCCCGCCGCTCTGGCCGAACGCCTGCCGAGCGCACTTTCGGGCGGGCAGCGCCAGCGCGTCGTCATCGCCCGGGCGCTCGCCCTGTCACCGCGCCTGCTCGTGCTCGACGAGCCGGTCTCGGCGCTCGACGTCTCGATCCGCTCGCAGGTGCTCAACCTGCTGCTCGAATTGCAGCGCGATCTCGGCCTGTCCTATCTTTTCATCTCGCATGACCTCTCGGTCGTTCGGCACATCGCCGACGAGGCGATGGTGCTCTATCTCGGCACTGTGGCCGAGCAAGGCCCGGTCGATGCGATCTTCGACAAGCCGCAGCACCCCTATACGAAGGCGTTGCTCTCGGCGATCCCGCTGCCCGACCCACGGGCGCAACGCACCCGCGAGAAGATCATCCTGAGCGGCGACCTGCCGAGTCCGCTCTCGCCGCCGGTCGGCTGTCCCTTCGTGACGCGCTGCCCGGAGCGGATCGCGGTTTGCGCCGATGAGCGTTTTCCGCTCGCCGCTGGTGATACGGGCACGGAGGCGGCCTGCGTCCATGTCGGGCGGCAGAGGACCGGCTAGCCGCGGACGCGCTCCCATTCCGCGAGAGCGAGCAGAAGGTGGTAGAGCACCCGTACTGGGATCACAGTCTGGGTCGGCGCTCCATCCTTCGCGAGCTGGTTGAACCAGAGCCCCGTTTCGGGCGCGACGAAGCAGCGGAACAGGCTGGCGAGATGCTTGTCGAGGCGCTCGGCCGCATCAGCATCGTCCAGGAACTCGATCCGGGCGAGGAAGGCCTTGATCGCTTCAGTCTGCGGCCAGAGCAGCTTGGTCGAGGCGGTGACCTTGCCGGTGCGATCGAAAACGTCGAAGGCAGCGAGCGGACCTGCCGAACCATCGTCGAGGCCATGCCGGATCGCGAAGCCATAGAGCCTCTCCGCCAGATCCCGAGCTTGCGTGTCTCCCGTCAGGCGCCAGTGATGCAGCAGCAGCCAGGTCCATTCGAAATGATGGCCGGGTTCGCAGATGAGTCGGGCCGCGCCGGGAGCTGACTTCCAATCATCGGTGAAATACTCGCCGAGCGTCCCGGTTTCGGCATCGACCAGATGCTCCCGCGCCAGCCGGACGATCGCGCTGGCATGGTCGAGCCAGCGTTGTTCGCCGGTCGCCTCCGTCAGCGCGTGGAAGGCCTCGAGCAGATGCATATGCGGGTTCTGCCTGCGCGGCAGCGTACCCGCCGTATCCTCGGCGAAGCCGCCTTGCGGATGCACCATCTCGCTTTCGATGAAGCCGATCACTTCGTCGGCGATCGCGAGCGCCTGATCGTCCTGTGTCGCGCGGTAGTACCAGGCCATGGCGAACAGGACGAAGGCGAGGTCGTAGAGATCGGTGCGGGCATCGACCGGCGTGCCGTCCTCGCGGACGGAGTGCAGGAAGCGCCCTCGCCCACCTTCCCGGCAGGCGTCGCGCAGGAAGGCGAAGCCATGGCGCGCAGCGGCGAGCGCCTCGCCTTGCGGATCGAGCAGATGGGCATGGCTGAAGACATAGGTCAGGCGGGCCGTGACCAGCGTCGTCCTGAGCGATCCGGGATCGCGCGCGGGTTCGGCCGGATCGAACATCTCGACAAAGCCGGCGCGGCCGGGCCGGACGGCGCGAGCGATCCAGGCCGGGATGAGGGTCTCCCTGAGCCACGCTTTCGACGGCAAGTCGGCGGCGGTTTCCAGGGCTTCTTCACGCTTCATCGGACGATACCCTCGGGGAGGAGAAGGACGAGAGCAGCTCTTCCTGCCGCTCACCGTGCGCTATGGCCTAGCCGATAGCCACAGCCGGGTGCTGCGTCCACATCGCCCAGTGCAGGGCGCTATAGCGCGCCCCGCCCGACGACTTCGCGCATCGCGATATAGCTGTGGTATTCCGCGACATTGGGATCGTCATGGAAGACCTCCCGCGTGAAGGCGGCGTAGGCGGCCATGCTCTCGACCTGCAGATGCAGCACGAAATCGGCATCGCCCGTCACATAGGAGGCGTGCTTCACCTCGGGCCGTGCCTGGAGCTTGCGGGCGAAATCGCCATAGGTGCGCGAACCCTGGATGATCGAGACGGTGACATGCACCGTCACCGGCACGCCCATGATCTCCGGGCTGACGATCGAGACATCCGCGGTGATGACCTTTTCCGCCCGCAGGCGCCTCAAGCGCCGCAGGACCGCGCTCTGGGACAAGCCCACACGCTCGGCCAGCACGCGCGCCGGCGTCTGGTTATCGGCCTGCATCTCTTTCAGGAGGGCGTAATCGAACGAGTCGAGATCGACTGTTTTGGCCATCGAAACCTTCATGATCGGCGAAATTTGCTATCGGATAGCAAAAATAGGCGATTATCGCCAAGCGCCTGACTGCATGATCTGATCCATATGCCGACCCTATCGGCGGCGACGAAACCGGAAAACGGATCATGACTGCGACGAAGTGGACCAAGAGAAGCCTTGCCGCGCAGGCCATGGGCAAGATCGACCCGACCACCAAGGGCGTCGTGCCGCCGATCCATGTCTCGACGACCTATATCCGCGACGAGGATAACGGCTACTCGACCGGCTTCATCTATGGCCGGCCCGATAACGAGACAGTGCATGAGGCGCAGGCCGTGCTCGCCATGCTGGAGGAGGCCAAGGCCGGCGCGCTGCTGTTCGGCTCGGGCATGGCTGCGGCGACCGCCGTATTCCAGGTGCTCTCGCCCGGCGACCATGTCGTCGCCTCCAAGGTGATGTACTGGGCGCTGCGCGCCTGGCTGCTCAACGAGGCGACACGCTGGGGCATCAAGGTCGATTTCGTCGAGACCGACGACCTCGCCGCGCTGAAGGCCGCGGTGAAGCCGGGCGCGACCAAGCTCGTCTGGATCGAGACGCCTTCGAACCCGCTCTGGACCATCACGGACATCGCCGGCGCGGCTGAGATCGCCCATGCGGCCGGTGCCAAGCTCGCCGTCGACTCGACCTGCGCCTCGCCGGTCCACACCCGCCCGCTGACGCTCGGCGCCGATATCGTCATGCATGCGGCGACCAAGGTGCTGAACGGCCATTCCGACGTCGTCGCCGGCGCGCTCTGCGCCCGCGAGGACGACGAATTCTGGAATCGGGTCAAGACGGTCCGCAAGGGTCAGGGCGGCATTCTCGGCCCGTTCGAGGCCTATCTCCTGATGCGCGGCATGCGCACCCTGCACGTCCGGCAGGAGCGCCAGGCCGCGTCCGCGATGGCGCTGGCGCAGCGTCTCTCGGCCCATCCGCTAGTCGCGCGCGTACTCTATCCCGGCCTGCCACAGCATCCCGGCCATGACATCGCGGCGCGGCAGATGGAGAACGGCTTCGGCTTCATGCTCTCGGTGCAGGTCACCGGCGGCGAGGCGGCGGCGATCGGCACAGCGGCCCATGTCGAACTGTACAAGCGGGCGACCTCGCTCGGCGGCGTCGAGAGCCTGATCGAGCACCGCGCCTCGATCGAGGGCGCGGGCTCGCCCTGCCCCACCGACCTCCTGCGCCTCTCGACCGGCATCGAGGATGTCGATGACCTCTATGCCGATCTCGACCAGGCGCTGAAGGCTGGGCACCGCTCGTAAGGCGCCGTGCCATGACCGTGACAGGCTCCGCCTCCGTGCCGGCCAGCCAGACGGTCGGCAAAGCCCTGCTGCTCGTGACGGCCTTCGGCTGGGGCCTCAACTGGACCGTGCTGAAATTCGTCCTGCATGACTGGCCGCCGCTGTTCGCGCGAGGCACAGCCGGCCTGCTGGGGGCACTCTGCCTCGCGCTGCTGGCAATGGCTCGCGGCGATAGCCTTGCCGTACCAAAGGGCGCCCGTGCGCCTCTCCTGGTCGCGGCGTCGATCAACGTCTTCGCCTGGATGGGCTTCACCGCGCTGGCGCTGAACTGGCTCAAGGTCTCCGAGGGCGCCTTGATCGCCTATTCCATGCCGATCTGGGCGATGATGCTCGCCTGGCCCTTGCTCGGAGCGCGTCCGACGCGGCGCAGCCTGGTGGCGCTGGGCCTGAGCATCACCGGCATGGTCGTTCTGATGGGCGGGCCCGACTTCTCGGCGGCCAAGCTTCCCGGCGTGCTGTTCGCCTTTGCGGCGGCGGTGCTGTTCGCACTCGGCACGGTCAAGGCGCGGAAACCCCTCGCCATGCCTGGCCCGGCTGTTGCCGCCTGGCAGGTCGCCCTCGGCTGCCTGCCGATGGTGATCCTGGGGCTTGCGCTGGAGCAGCCGCAGATCACGTCGCTTTCCACGCAGGGAGCACTGGGGCTGGTCTACATGGCCGTCGGCCCGATGGCGCTCTGCTACCTCACCTGGTTCGGCGCGCTCAAGCGGCTGCCAACCGCGGTCGCCGCGACCAGCATGCTGATCGTGCCGGTGGTGGGAACGCTGACCGCCGTCCCCCTGCTCGGCGAAACGCTCGGCGCGCGGGAACTGATCGCGATCGTGCTGACCATCGGCGGCGTCGCCCTGGCGCTACGGCGCGAGCCGGCACGCCGCGAAGCCTGAATCTGATAAAACTGCGCCGCCCTTGAGAGCGCGGCGAAGCCGGCCTTTCCTAGCGCGACCGAATCCCGATGGCCTCGACTTCCGCGGCAGTCGGGAGGTCAGCGCCGCGACGCGTGACCGTGATCGCCGCAGCCGCGGCGGCATAGGCGAGGAGACCGGCCAGGGCCTCGCGGTCGAGCACCGCGATCGCCTCGGGGCTGAGCCGACCGGTCTGCGAAAGCCGCGCGAGCAGCGCGGCGTGGAAGGTATCGCCCGCACCGACGGTGTCCTGCACGGCAACCTCGTGGCCCGGCACGGAAACCTGCCCGGCCGCGGAGTAGGCCGTGGCGCCCTGCCCGCCCTGCGTGACGACAACGAGCCGTGCGCCGAGACCGAGCCAATAGGCAGCAGCCTCGGCCATGCCGAGCTGCCCGTCCCAGGCGATGCGGATATCCTCGTCGCTCGCCTTGATCACCGTCGCCGTCCGATAGAAGCGCTCTGCCGCCCGATGCCAGCCGGACATGTCGCCGATCACGGTGGGGCGCAGATTGGGGTCGACGCTGATGACGCGCCGGCCGCGTTCCCGCTCGGCCAACGCCGCGAAGGCCGATCCGACAGGCTCGACCGCCATCGTGTAGGAGCCGAAGGTCAGCGCCTGGACCGCGTCCGGCAGCGCCTGCGGCAGGTCGGCAGGGGTGAGCGAGCGGTCGGCCGCCCCTTCGCCATGGAAGGAATAGCTGGGATGGCCGTCCTTGCCGGTCGCCACGACCGAAATGGTGGTGAGCCGCTCGGTCCGGACCAGATGGCGGCTATCGACGCCTTCCCGCGCGAGAAGATCGGCAAGCAGGGTGCCGAAGCCGTCGCGCGAGACGCCGCCGAGAAAGGAAGCCTCGATACCGAGCCGGGCCAGGCCGATCGCGACATTGAAGGGCGAGCCGCCGGCCACGATCCGCGCCGGCATCTCGCTGCCCTCGCCCGCTCCGGCGAACAGGTCGACCAGCGCTTCCCCACAGACCAGGATCATGGCAACCGACTTTCGATATCCGTCATGGCGCCGTCATTGAACAGCACACCGCGAATTCCGGGAAGCCGCGCCGGCGCTGCGGGCGGCTGGCGTGCAAAGCCGCACCATCCGCCTTGGAGACCTCGCGAAATTTCCGTAAACTGCGACTTGCAGATATTTTAAGCTTGAAACATTATGGCCTGCGCGCGCCACAGAAATCCAAGGGAACGGGGCCGCGCTCAACTTCGTCCGGGAGGACATCGATGACGACACTCAGGTTCGGTCTGGCACTTGGTTGCGGCGCGCTGGCGCTATCCATCGCTTCGGCCCAGGCGCAGGAGCCGATCAAGATCGGCGTGGTCAGCGTCCTGACCGGTCCGGCCGCCTCGCTCGGCCAGCAGGTCCGCGACGGCTTCCAGCTCGCGGTCGACAAGAATGGCGGCAAGCTCGGCGGCGTGCCGGTCAAGATCACCGTGATCGATGACGAGCTGAAGCCCGATGTCGCGGTCGAGCGGGTGCGCTCGTTCGTCGAGAGCGAAAAGCCGGCCTTCGTCGTCGGCCCGGTCTTCTCCAACATCCTCGGCGCGATCGCCAAGCCCGTGCTCGATTCCGGCGCCTTCCTGATCAGCCCGAATGCCGGCCCCTCGACCATGGCCGGCAAGGCCTGCAACAAGAACTTCTTCGTCACCTCCTATCAGAACGACCAGGTGCACGAGGTCCTCGGCAAATACGCGCAGGACCAGAACTACAAGAAGGCCTATATCATCGCGCCGAACTACCAGGCCGGTAAGGACTCGCTCGCCGGCTTCAAGCGCTACTTCAAGGGCGAGATCGTCGACGAGGTCTATGCGCCGCTGAACGCGATGGATTTCTCGGCCGACCTCGCCAAGATCGCCTCGTCCAAGCCGGATGTCGTCTTCGCCTTCCTGCCCGGCGGCCTCGGCGTCAATTTCGTCAAGCAGTGGTCGCAGGCCGGCCTGCAGGGCAAGATTCCGTTCCTCTCCGCCTTCACGGTCGATGAATCGACCCTGCCGGCCCAGCAGGACGCCGCGGTCGGCCTCTATGGCGGCATGACCTGGGCGCCCAACATGGACAACCCGCAGACGAAGGATTTCGTCAAAGCCTATGAGGCGGCCTACAAGATCGTGCCCGGCTCCTACGCCCAGCAGTCCTACGACGCGGCCATGCTGATCGACTCCGCCGTGAAGGCGGCGGGCGGCACCGGCAACCCCGACAAGCTGCGCGACGCCATCAAGAAGGCCGACTTCACCTCGCTGCGCGGCAAGTTCAAGTTCAACACCAACGGCTACCCGATCCAGGACTTCTACCTCGTCAAGGTGGCCAAGCGCGCCGACGGCAAGTTCCAGACCGAGATCGCGCAGAAGGTGTTTTCGGACTACGCCGATCCGCACGCCAAGGATTGCGCGCTGAAGTGACGCGAAGCGTCATCCTCGGGCGAAGCGAAGCTTCGACCCGGGGATTTCTTCGTCACGAGATGCTCGGGTCAAACCCGAGCATGACGTTCTGTGACCGGCCCTGACCTAGGACCGCGCAATGACCCTCAGCCTCCTGATCGTCCAGCTCCTGAATGGACTCCAGTTCGGCGTCCTGCTGTTCCTGGTCGCGGCCGGGCTGACGCTGGTCTTCGGTGTCATGGACTTCATCAACCTGGCCCATGGCGTCCAGTACATGCTGGGCGCCTATCTCGCCGTCACCTTCGTCAGCCTGACCGGCTCCTTCCTGCTGGGCCTCATACTCGCGCTTGCGGCCGCGCTCCTGCTGGGGCTCGCCCTCGAATTCCTGGTCTTCCGGCATCTCTATGAGCGCGACCATCTCGACCAGGTGCTCGCCACCTTCGGACTGATCCTGCTGCTCAACCAGGCGGTGAAGATGATCTGGGGCGCCGCGCCGCTTTCGGTGCCGGTGCCGGAATTCCTCTCCGGCAATGTCCGATTGATGGACGGCATTCTCTACCCCGTCTACCGCTTCGCGCTGATCGGGGCCGGCCTCGGTGTCGGCGCGCTGCTCTGGTTCGTGGTCGAGAAGACCCGCACCGGCATGCTGCTCAGGGCCGGCGCGTCGAACGCGCCGATGGTCTCGGCGCTCGGCGTCGACATCCGCAAGCTGTTCATGATCGTCTTCGCCTTCGGCACCATGCTCGCCGGCTTCGCCGGGGCGATGGCCGCGCCGATCCTCTCGGTCGAGCCCGGCATGGGCGATACCGTCCTGATCCTCGCCTTCGTCGTCATCGTCGTCGGCGGCATCGGCTCGATCCGCGGCGCCTTCGTGGGCGCGCTGATCGTCGGCCTCGTCGACACGCTCGGCCGCTCCTCGATGAACGACCTGCTCCGGCTGTTCATGGCGCCTGCTTCGGCCCGCGCGACCGGGGCCGCGCTCTCCTCGATGCTGATCTACCTCGTCATGGCGGCGGTGCTGTTCGTCCGGCCCGAAGGCCTGCTCCCGGCCAAGGGGCGTTCGTGAGCATGGCGAGCACCCCCGCGAATTCCGACGTTGCGGCAGCGCGACCGCCGACGCCGATGGTGCGCCGGCTCGCGCCGCTCGTCATCTTCGCCCTGCTCGCCCTCTTGCCGCTCGGCTCGGCCCTCGGTCTGCCCGGACACTGGCTGACGCTGGTGACACGGGCGATGATCTTCGCGATCGCGGCGCTGTCGCTCGACCTCGTCCTCGGGATCGGCGGGCTGATCTCCTTCGGCCACGCCGCCTTCGTCGGCATCGGCGCCTATGGCGCGGGCATCCTGATCACCGAAGGCCAGACCGAGCTTCTCGTGGCGCTGCCGGTCATCCTGCTCGCCTGCGCCGTCTTCGCGACTGTCACCGGCTATGTCTCGCTGCGCACGCGCGGCGTCGCCTTCATCATGATCACGCTCGCCTTCGGGCAGATGGCCTTCTATTTCGCCCAGGCGCTCTCGGCCTATGGCGGCGATGACGGCCTGACCCTCTACGAGAAGAGCACGCTGCTCGGGCACGAGATCTTCGGCAACCGCACCGGCTTCTATTACATCGCGCTCGGCACGCTGGCCTTCTGCTACGGACTGTCGCGGCGGCTCGTCGCCTCGCGCTTCGGCCGGGTGCTGCGGGCGGCTCGTGAAAATGCCGTGCGCGTCACCATCACCGGCTACGACGTCAACCATGTCCGGCTCGGCGCCTATGTGATCAGCGGCATGATGGCGGGGCTCGCCGGCTTCCTGCTCGCCAACCAGACCGATTTCGTCAGCCCCGCCTATATGTCCTGGCCGCGCTCGGGGGAGCTGATCTTCATGGTCGTGCTCGGCGGCGTCGGCTCGCTCTATGGTGCGATCCTCGGCGCGCTTGCCTTCCTCGTCACCGAGGACGTGCTCTCGTCGCTGACGCATAACTGGAAGGCCATCTTCGGGCCGTTGATCGTGCTCTTCGTGCTGTTCACCCATGGCGGCATCGCCGGCCTCGTCGCGAAGCTCAGGGGGCGCCGCGATGGCTGAGCCGGCACTGGCCCTGAAAGGACTCGCCAAATCGTTCGGCGCGCTCAAGGTCACCAACGGGGTCGACCTCACCATCGCGCCGGGCGAGTTGCACGCGCTGATCGGCCCCAACGGCGCCGGCAAGACCACGCTGGTCCATCAGATCTCCGGGACGCTGAAGCCGGATGCCGGCGCGATCCTGTTCGGCGGGCAGGACATCACCCGCCTGTCGCCGCAGGCGCGGGCACGAGCGGGCCTTGCTCGCACTTTCCAGATCACCTCGACCATCCCCTCGCTCTCGGCGCTTGAGAATGTCGCCCTCGGTGTGCAGGCGCACAGCGCCCATCCGCTCTCGCTCTTCCGCGACGCTGCCAGCGACGAGGCGCTCAACACCCCCGCCTGGGAAGCGCTCGAAGCGGTCGGGCTGGCGGAGCGAGCGCATGCCCCGGCCGGCAGCCTCTCGCATGGCGAAAAGCGCGCGCTGGAGATCGCAATGGCGCTGACGCTTCAGCCCAAGCTCATCCTGCTCGACGAACCTCTCGCCGGCGTCGGCCATGAGGAGGGCGAGCGCCTGATCGGGCTCCTGAACAGCCTCAAGGGCCGCTTCGCCATGCTGCTGGTCGAGCACGATATGAGCGCCGTCTTCGCGCTGGCCGACCGCGTCACCGTGCTGGTCTATGGTGGCGTCATCGCCTCAGGCGCGCCGGCAGCGGTCCGGGCCGACCCGGCCGTGCGGCAGGCCTATCTCGGCGAGGAGGGCTAGCGATGCTCAGCGTCGAAGGGCTCGATGCCGGCTATGGCGAGGCGCAGATCCTGTTCGGGGTCGATCTTGCCGTCGGCGAAGGCGAGGTCGTGACGCTGCTCGGCCGCAACGGCATGGGCAAGACCACGACGGTGCGCGCGATCATGGGTCTGCTGCCGGCAAAGGCCGGGCGCATCGCCTTCGGCGGTCGCGACCTGACCGGCGCCGCGCCCTTCCGCATCGCGCAGGCCGGGATCGGGCTGGTACCGGAAGGCCGCCAGATCTTCCCGACACTCTCGGTCGAGGAGAACCTGATCGCGACCGCGGCCGATCGCTCCGGCAAGAAGCGCTGGGACCTCGAACGGATCTACGCCTTCTTCCCGCGTCTCAGGGAGCGGCGTGAGAACCGCGGCAACCAGCTTTCCGGTGGCGAGCAGCAGATGCTGGCGATCGGCCGGGCGCTGATGACCAATCCGAAGCTGATCATCCTCGACGAGGCGACCGAGGGGCTTGCCCCCCTGATCCGCGAGGAAATCTGGAACTGTCTGACGGCCCTGAAGGCGGAGGGCGAGTCGATCCTCGTCATCGACAAGAATGTCGATGCTCTCGTTCGGATCGCCGATCGCCATATCGTGCTGGAGAAGGGCCGCGTCGTCTGGCGCGGCTCCAGCGCCGAACTGCGCAGCGACAGCGCCGTGAAGGACCGCTTCCTGCACTTCTAGCAGATCCTGCCAACAACCCTCCGGCCTGCATGCCGGCAGATGAGGAGAGCCAAGACCCATGAACCCGCTGACAGCCGGCGTGACGCGCGCCAATGAAGGCCTCGAGGGCATCTCCTGGAGCATCCTCGGCCAGACCTATGTGCCGAAGACCCTGACCGAGGAGAGCTTCTCCTGGCACGCGACCTTGCCGCCCGGAACCTTCGTGCCGCCGCATATCCACACGACGCAGGAGGAGTTCATCTACATGCTGGAGGGACGGCTCGACCTCCTGCTCGACGGCAAGGAGAGCTTCGCCACCGCCGGCGACCTGATCCGCCTGCCCCGCAACATCCCGCACGGCCTGTTCAACAAGAGCGACGCAACGGTGAAGTGCCTGTTCTGGGTTTCGCCGACGGCACGGCTCTACGATCTGTTCTGGGGCCTGCATTCGATGGCCGAGCAGAAGCCGGCCGATGTCGTCGCACTCGCGGCCAAGCACGAGGTCGACTTCCTGCCACCTCCGCCCGACGCGGGGTGAGGACGGACGCGCACGGCGCGCGTCATTCTCGGGCGAAGCAAAGCTCCGACCCGAGAATCTCAAGACGAGAAGGCTCTGGTTTCAGAGATGGTCGGGTCAAGCCCGACCATGACGCCTAACCCTTCTTCCGCGCCAGCTGCTCGGCCGAGAAACCGGCCTTGCCGGCATAGCCCTTGACGATCTGTTCGCGTGCAGTGTGGTCGAGGACCTGATCGATATGCTCGAAGCCTTGCGGCGCCAGAGCCTCCACCGCGTCGATCACCCGCTCCGGCCCGCCGACCCGGTTCATCGCCACGACCTCCGCCGTCGCCGGCAGGCGCTCGGCTTCATAGGCCGCCAGCGCCTGGCGCGGATGCTCGGCCTTCGCCAGCCAGTCGGCGAGGCAGCGCGCGTCGAGCACCGCTTGCGAGGCGCCGTTGGAGCCGACCGGGTACATCGGATGTGCCGCATCCCCGAGCAGCGTGACGCGGCCATGGGTCCAGCGCGGCAGCGGGTCGCGGTCGCACATCGGGTACTCCCAGAAGGTCGAGGTCGCCCGGACCATCGCGAGGATATCGACCTCGGGCACGCTGAAGCGCCGCGCGAAGGGCAGCACGTCTTCAAGGCGGCCGGGCTTCGACCAGGCCTCCTTCGGCGGCGGCTTTTCAGGATCGCCTGTGCGGATATTGACGACCCAGTTGGTCAGGCGCGTCTGCGGCGTCGCGCCCTTGCCGATCGGATAGAGCACCAGCTTTCCGGCCATGCCGCCGGCGATGATCATGCTCTCGCCATCGAGGAAGACGGGCCAGTCGCAGGCGCCGCGCCACATCTGCACGCCCTGCCAGCGCGGCGGCCCCTGGTTCGGGAAGTAGTGCCCGCGAACGGCGGAATGGATGCCGTCGGCCCCGACCAGGATGTCGCCGCGCGCGGTCTCGCCGGCCTCGCCGAAGCGCGTATCGCTGAAATGCGCGGTAACGCCGCCTTCATCCTGGATGAAGCCTTGCAGCCGGCGGCCGGTCCGGATCGCATCCTCGCCCAGCCGCTCGACCACCGCATCGCGAATGACGCACTGGAGCCGGCCGCGATGGATCGAGAATTGCGGCACCGGCGCGCCCGCATGCAGGCCCCGCGGCTCGCTCCAGACCGTCTGCCCGAAGCGGTTCATGTAGTGCAGTTCACGCGTGCGGATGCCGGCCTCGTCGAGCGCGGGCAGCAAGCCGAGATCGGCGAGCTCGCGAATGGCATGCGGTAAGGTGTTGATCCCGACGCCGACCTCGCGGATCTCGCTGGACTGCTCGTAGACGGTCGCGCCAACGCCGCGGGCATGAAGCATCAAGGCCAGCGTCAATCCGCCGATACCGCCGCCGACAATGATGACCCGCATGACGTCGCCCCTCAGCGATCTCGATATTTTAAGTTTGAAATATCCTGGTTTCCGTTGTCAATCGCGCATGCCACGGTGGCAACGGACACACAGGCCGGCGCCATGACGCAGACCTTGTCGGGAGCCTCATTCAAACCGCACCCGCCGCAACGATCGCGGTGTTGTTGCGCGCTGGCTGATCGCCCATATCTACGATGGATGACGGTTCAGTTCGACAACTCCTATGCCCGCCTGCCCGAGCGCTTCTACGCGGCGGTGAATCCGACCGCCGTGGCAAAGCCCCGGCTCATTCGCCTGAACGCGCCGCTGGCGTCCGAACTCGGCCTCGATCCGGACTGGCTGAAAAGCCCTGCGGGCCTCGCGATGCTGGCAGGCAACAGCCTGATCGACGGGGCGCATCCGATCGCGACAGCCTATGCAGGGCACCAGTTCGGCGGTTTCAGCCCCCAACTCGGCGACGGGCGCGCCATCCTGCTCGGGGAGATCGTGGATCGCCACGGCCGGCGCCGCGACATCCAGCTCAAGGGCGCAGGACAGACCCCGTTCTCGCGCCGGGGAGACGGCCGTGCCGCGCTGGGGCCGGTGTTGCGCGAGTATATCCTCAGCGAAGCCATGGCCGCCCTGGACGTGCCCACGACCCGGGCGCTCGCGGCGGTCATGACCGGCGAAACCGTGCGGCGGGAGACACTTCTGCCGGGCGCCATCCTGACCCGCGTCGCCTCCAGCCATATCAGGATCGGCACCTTTCAATATTTCGCGGCGCGCGGCGACATCGAGGCGTTGCGCCTGCTCGCGGACCACGTCATCGCGCGACACTATCCCGATCTGTCGGGCCGCGAGGACCCATATCTCGCGCTGCTGAAGGCCATCATCGCCGCCCAGGCCGGACTTGTCGCCCGCTGGATGCTGATCGGCTTCATCCATGGCGTGATGAATACGGACAACATGTCGGTGGCCGGCGAAACCATCGATTACGGCCCCTGCGCCTTCATGGATGCCTACGATCCGGCGACCGTCTTCAGCTCGATCGACGAGCAGGGGCGCTATGCCTATGCCAACCAACCTCCGATCGCACGCTGGAACCTGACGCGTCTCGCCGAGGCGCTGCTTCCGCTCCTCGCCGATGAGCAGGACAAGGCCGTGGCGCTCGCACAGGATGCGCTCGACGATTTCGATCGGCAGATTCAAGCGGACATGGTCGCCGGCTTCCGCCGGAAGCTCGGTCTCGCCAGCGAAGACCCCGAGGATATCGCGCTCATCCGGTCGCTGCTCGAGACGATGCAGCTTGGGCAGGCGGATTTCACCCTGGTGTTTCGCCGGCTGAGCGAGGATGCCTCCCCGCTGGAGGACGGGCGCGCCTGCCGCGACCTGTTCGGCAACCCGGCCGCCTTCGACGGCTGGGAAGGCCGCTGGCGCGAGCGCCTGTCGAAGGAAGACAGGCCGGACGAGGTTCGGCAGCATGCGATGCGCCGCGTCAATCCGCTCTTCATCCCCCGCAATCATCGGGTCGAAGCCGTGATCGAGGCCGCTGTCGAGCGGCAGGATTTCGCGCCGTTCGAAGAGCTCCATGCCGTACTGTCCAGGCCCTATGACAGGCAGCCCGGCCGCGAGCACTACGCGCTGCCGCCCGCCGCCCATGAGCGTGTGCTGGCGACGTTCTGCGGGACCTGACT